>CAVZYY010000001.1:0-1282088 GCA_963779595.1 uncultured Chitinophagaceae bacterium
CGGTTGACTGGTTGACAAGGTTGACTAAGTTGACAAAGGTTTCTAACCTTTATCATCTTTATTAACGCTATCAACTTTTCACTCACCTTTTTATGGTGGTTTTACCGAGGGTGTTCACCTCTTCCCATACCGAACAGAGAAGTTAAGCCCCTCATGGCCGATGGTACTGCACAAAAATGCGGGAGAGTAGGTAGCTGCCATATTCATTTAAAAAAGCCTTTCAGGAAACTGAGAGGCTTTTTTGTTTTTAGGCCAGTACAAACCTTATAGGTTTGATGGAATTCGATAAACTTTTCTCTCCCTTCAAACCGATTTAGAACCTCAGTTCGTAAAAGTTTTGTAGGGTCATCACTGATCAGTGTTTGGTAGGCATCATATTCCCAGTCTCCAATTTTAGCCTTATAGCCATGATGCACTGCATTCTTATGGATGTAAAAAATAAATGAAATAAAGTCACTTTCTTTTTCAACCTTGCTTCGTTTCAGGTAATCCATGAATAAAGCCCCCTTTCTTTTATACATTTTATTGATCGACTTTATATAACAGTTTAAAAAATTACTGAACCGCTCCATAATAAAATCTGAAATATCATTCGTTAACGGATCAAATTTTTTCTTTTTTACCAGTTCGAAATGCCTGGCAATACTTTCAAATGGTTTTACCCTGATTACCAGGTGAAAATGATTGGGCAATAAAGCGTAAGTGAAAATGTCAGCAACTTCCCGGGTGTGAAAGTCTAGTTTATTTAAAAAATACTCATAGTTCTTAGATTCAATAAACAGTTTTTCATTACCAACCGCCCTGGAAAATAAATGATAGCTTTCTGAGGGTAGCAGTGGTTGATGATAATCTTGCATGGAATAAAAATACGGGTACCCGTTAAACGCTCATCAAAGCTTAGCATGTTTTTACAACAGTTTTTTAGCGTTTTAACCCCCAAACCTATAAGGTTTTTAAAACCTTATAGGTTTTGTCCCATAGGACTCACCCGCTCGGGTGAGTGTTTGTTTAAAAGCCAGGCCCTAATTCACCGTTCAGGGTTATTGACCGCCGACTGTTTAATTACAAACTTGCAGCTACAAATCAAAACAAAAAACAGCGTCATGGCCACTCAAAAAATACCCCTCATCTTACTTGTTTCCTTCTTTTTTTGTATAGCCAGTATAAATGCCCAGCAACTCCTGTCGCAAGGTCAAAACGCATCGGCAAGCTCAAATGTAGCAGGAACAAAAGCTATATATGTTACGGATGGAAATGATTATCCTTCCAACCCGACAGAATTTTGTCAAACATCCAGGGCGGCTTATGGATGGATAGACATTTACTTACCATCAGAATTTAAAATAACAAAGCTGGTATTACATGACGGTAATTTCTCCGATAAAGGAGACTATAATACCAATTTGTATATAACAGCAGCCAATACTGAATCTGAATTTTTGCGATACAAATCTGACACAGATCCGCTCAGTTATATTGGCAGTAACAATCTCAAATCACAAAAACTCAATGCGATCTCCGGTGAAATGTCGGAAACTTATATCACAGAGAATATCCAGGGGAGGATCGTACGAATCTGGGACCAGGACCAGGGAGGCCTGCGCCTTGCTGAAATAAAGGTATACGGCATCATTCCTGGTACTCAACAAGGCGATGCAATTAACAGGGGCCCTTCAGTAAATACAAATGCCAGTTATTCCCCGGTTGCAGGAACTTCTTCAAATACATACAGCACCGTCCCGATACCAAATACCGGCGAAAAAATACAACAGGCTATTACCAGGAAGGACAATGCGGCATTAACCAGCTTATTAAATGAAAAGCCCGGTGATTTTACCCAGCAACATATAGACGATGCATTCATTTCCGGCAATATTGAGCAGGGTAAAAAAATAGCTGCAGTAACCGGGTTAAAGCCCGGTTCTGCTGCAGTGAATTCAATGTTGGCTTCAGGAAAATCTGCACAGGTTATCGACCTGATGAGTAATGGCGTGGTGGAAGCTAATACCGCCATGCTGAATACTGCACTAAAAACCAGCCAGCCGGCATTGGTAACCTATCTAAGCAAAAGGGTAAAGCCTAACAGTGAAACTTTTGTATTGCTTGCGAACGATAACAACAGCGACCTGTTTGAGGAACTCACCGATAACGACAACCGCGTGCCTGATAACCAATCGATCAATATTGCTATTGATAAAGGCAATACATCTATCGTAAACCTTGGCCTTAACAATGGAGGCAATGCAAATGAGGCCCTCAACTATGCCATGGCTAAGAACAATACCGAGATGGTAAAACTGATCGTTACCAAGAAGGGAGTTGATCCGGCAAAGGCATTCAAATATGCCGTTGACAAAAATGATGAAACACTTTTTTCAAACCTGCTGGCAATTCCCAATTCCAATGCAAAGGTTGCACTGGATGAAGCGATGAAAGCAAAAAGTTCAGACCTGGCAATATTGGCGCTGGAAACAAAAAGAACAACTCCCACAAAATACCTTAAGGCTGCGATTGAAACCAATAACATACCGCTTGCAAAAAAAATTGTGGAAGTAGGTGGCGATGCCAATGAAGGCATGGAAACAGCCATCGCAAAAAATAATTTTGAACTGGTAGAATTTCTTGCAAGTAACGGTGCCAGCACCACGAACCCTAAATATTTACAGAATGCTACCGTTTTGGGTAGCCTTGAAATGATAAAGTTCCTGGTTGAAAGCGGTGCTTCGCCCAACAATGGAATGGAGAACGCTGCGGTTAACGGCCGTGAAGATGTGATAGAATACCTGCTCGAAAAAGGTGCCGATGCCAATATGGGAATGTCGCTTGCCGCACATGCCGGTTCTTTGCCGGTGATAAAACTATTGGTCGATAAAGGCGCGAATCCTACCAAAGGAGTCGAGAGTGCCGTTGCGCAGAACAAACCGGATGTACTAGGCTACCTGGTTGAGAGCGGGGCTGAGCTCAGCTCTCCCAAACTGGTGCCGATGGCAGTCAGTAAAAATTATACAGAGATATTTAAAATACTGGCAGATAAAGGAGCAGCGATCACAGGGACAAATCTTTTACAAACTGCAGCCGCGAATGGAAATGCAGATATAACAGCGATCCTGCTCAACAACAAGTTTAATCCTGAAGATGGCATGATGCCCGCCATACAAAAAAACAGCGGAGCAGTTTTACAATTACTGATTGAAAATGGCGCTACTATAAAGGATACCTATGCGACAAATGCAGTAAACAACAAGGCTGCCAGTGTAATACCTGTATTGGCCGCTGCAGGCGCCGACTTTAAAAAAACAGATGGGTTGGGCAATACTTTCCTGCACACTGCCGCAACGAATAATGATCCCACTACGCTGGAAGAACTGATAAAGCTGGGTGTTCCACTCGATGTTCAAAATGTAAAAGGGAATACTGCATTGCATGTTGCCGCTGATATGACGGACAGGGTGCCGATCATTATGCTGCTTGCAAAAGCCGGCGCCAATCTCAACATAAAAAATAATAACGGCAATACGCCAAAAGATGTAGCTCCCGGATCTTCAAAAACAAAAAAGGCATTAAAAGACCTGGGCGCACAATAACAATAGTTGATTTCTAAACTCCTAAACTTCTAAACTCCTAAACCTAACTAATACGATGAAACAGTTATTTAAAAAGATCTTTTTTACCTGCCTGCTTTTTTCATCAGTCAAAAGCATAGCGCAGTTCAATTATAAAATAACCATACAAGGCGACCCGCTTATCAAAAATGTGAATGGCAGTAATATCGCAGGGGAAACAAATGTGCGGGTAAAAATTTATGGTGAGAATGAACAAACCTTGCTGGGCGGCAAACTATGTATAGGTGATTTTGCAACGGTTATTATAAAGGACAAACCGGATATCGGGAGCATCAGCGGATTGGACATTGAACTTACCGGTAAGGGATGGTCGAACCCGGTGAAAATAAGTAACGTCAACATAAAAAAGGAATCCGATGCCGGCGATGTCAGCAAGAAATATGCTTTTTCCTGTGGCTGTTTATTAACGCAGGGCAATGCAAAAGTGCAGATAGATGAGGCCGGCGCCATGAACTTTACAGAAGCAGATGTTGCCAGTCCTGAATTTTCCCTGGAGGGCGAGTTTAATAAAAATGATTTTGAATTCATGGAGGAGAATATCAAAGGTGTTGTGAGTAAAACAAGGGTGCCGAAAAGTGAAAAGCCGGGTGGCCAGCCTGTTATAACAAAAACACCACAACAGATATGTACAGAAGAGAAAGTAGATGCATCCGCATCCTTTGATGTGAATTTTATACAAAATCCAAATGAG
Source organism: uncultured Chitinophagaceae bacterium (assembly GCA_963779595.1). GTDB lineage: Bacteria > Bacteroidota > Bacteroidia > Chitinophagales > Chitinophagaceae > Ferruginibacter. The sequence continues at coordinate 4,315 of CAVZYY010000001.1, forward strand.
TCAAATATTTTCCCCGGCGCCATGCTGTATTCAGAAGATATAGCGAACGGCAGTTATGCAAGTTATGCATCGGGCAGTGACCTCAATCCCGTTAAATTGACTACTACGATTGCCATCGTTGGCGGTAACCCAACCATTACCGTTATAGACCCTGATCTTGGCAGCATCAATACGGCCATCAATGACCTTCTTATTAACCAGACAAAAGGGGAGATGGAAGTGCAGGCAAGTTTCGAAGTAAGCGAGATAAGCAGTATGGAAGAACTCACGTTGAAATTAGGTGCGCATTTTAACTCTGCTACATTTGATGCCAAACTGAGTGCCGATCTGCAGACAAGCAATAACAAAACCATCAAGATGGTAAAATTTGTACAGAAATATTACACCGTAACAATGGTACAACCACAAAGACCGATCGACCTGTTTAAGAATAAACAGAAAGCGGTCCATGCTTTTCAGAGTGGTAAAACACCTTTGTATGTGAACTCGATCACCTATGGCAGGGTTTGTTATTTTTTTATGGAATCAGAACAAAGTACCAGTGATTTCAAAGCTCACCTCGAGGCCGAATATCATGGTTCTGTAACAGTAGGTGGGGAGGTAGATGTAAACACCAAAAAAGACCTTAACAGTATGAAGTACTCTGCTACTATTATTGGTGGCAGCGGTGCCAGCGGTATCCTGGCGGTGAATGGCTATGAAGGATTTATGGCCATGTTAAGGGACGATGGTAAACTGGATAAAGCTGCATTGGCATTACCCATCTCTTACAGTTGTAAATTTTTGGCAGATAACAGGCAGGCATTTGTTAACCTGTACTCAAGTTATACAAAGCGTACCTGCCAGCCGGTTAAATCTGATAAGATAAAAGCAGTATTCAAACTCGAAAAAGTGCGTTACGTGGAAGGTGCAAGAGATGAAGTAAAATGGGGTTACCTGTTCCAGGCATCCACTTACAAAGGCGCTGATCCTATAAGAGGAATATCATTGATCAGCCAGGACAAGGCATGGTCAGAAAAAGAAAGGCCGAATTATATCCTGTTGAAGAAAGGTGCCGAGTATGATGTGGACATGAGTTCCGAACCATTTGAATTTAACATAGCAGATTTTCAGAATGGGGAACAGAAAGTAAAACTCTATGCTGAACTCGTAAAAGTAGGATGGGGCGTATTTGGTACGGATTATAAATCCGGGGGCAGCACTAAAACGGTGATGATGAAAGATGCATTAAAACTCGATAGCGGCCCGGCAGCTATCCCAAGAACATTTGCTGTTCAGTATGAAGATGCAAAAATAGAATTCGTTTACCGCGTTGAAATAGTAAACCAGTAAAAACAATTTTCAAATCAATAAAAAAATAAACCATGCAATCAATTTTTAAAAAAGCGCTGGTACTTGCAGCATCAGTATACTGTACATCATCAGCGTATGCGCAAACAGAAAAAGAAACGGCCTTTATCAATACTGCCCGGACTTTTGCTTCAGGACTATGGGAAGATAAAGACGAGGCATCTAAATTAGATAAACTTCAACCGGCGGCGGCAGTAAAATATGTTGCCAAAAAAGCAGAAGTGATCAGCCAAAGCCAGTCCAATAGTTTAACTGACAGTAAAGTGATCAATGCAAAGGATAAAATGGTTTCCGATATAGCGCTCATTCCTGCAGGATATATCATTGGTTTTGGGGATGGAGTGAGTGTACAGCATGTGATGATCTCAGTGGGAAATGGGATGGCATATGGAACAGACAACTACAAAAATATTGGCCTTGGTACAAATGATAAATGGGAACTGATAGCATTGAAGGATTTTGTAAGAACAGCAACAAATGAATGGAAATATAAAAACAAGACCTTCCTTGTGGTAAGCAAATCCGTGGATGAGATTTTAAATACCAATTCCTATGCTGTTAAAGACAAATCCAGTTCTATAAATAGTAAGGATCTTCATCAGCAGGGCGTGAATGATAAAGTGGATTGGAATAATACAGTACCAAAACCAAATGAAACAGTTGCTGTAAATAAGCAGCCTGCAACAAATCAACGGCCGGCCAACAATAATTACGGCAGTGTAAATGATTTAAAAAAACCGGCAACAACTGAAACTGTTTACGACAAGGTAAAAACGACTGACTATAATGAACAGGATCCCAACAGGACACCCAATAAAGTTCCTGCCAATAGTAATTATGGCACTGTTCCGGCCAACCAGCGGCCTGCAAACGGTAACTATGGTTCTGTAGAGGATACCCGTGGTAAGCCCGCCAAAAAAACGGTTTCCAATACCCAGGAACTAAATGATGACAACGAGCCTGTACCGCCGACGGAACCAAAGGAAAATGGCCCAAAGAACTTACCAAATCCTCCGGTACCTAAAGAGCCAACAACCGGTAACGTTACTGCACCTGCAGAACCCGTATTGGGCGATCCTAATTATGCAACCATACCACTTCCATTTAACCCGATGATAGATATAAAAAATGTCAATAAGCACACAACAAAGGATTGGTCAACCATGGGAGATCCTGGCAATGCCAACCCGGCAATGAGGCAGTTCCAGATCTTTCAACAGAAAAAACCGCGTAACAGCAAAGTGGTGAGCCTGAATCAATACATCGCTGTCGCATTTAATTTTTTAGCAGACCATCCTGTTGCACAGGAAGTGAAAATGCCAAATGGCGACCTCGTTTTATATGATGCGAACATTAACCTGCTGGCGGTATATGATAACCAGGGAAAACCCAAAGAAATGTATTGCCCCGATTCAAAAGAAGAATTATTTAAGAAATACCAGATAAAGGCAGAGTAGTAAAGAAAAGTAGATATCAATCAGCAATCGCCATTACACGGTGGCGATTGCTTAATAACATTATCATGCAAACACGGAAGACTATATTTTTATGGCGTGCCTTTTTCGTTATAATCGTTTTTGCTACCTGTTGCGTGTATACGTCCACGGCACAGGATTGTAAGAAAGATGTTGGTTTCTGGAATGATCATTCAGGCAGGCTGGGTGAAGCCGACATTCAACTCTCTTATTTCACCGGCGAGGATGGAGTGATTACAGGAAATTATCGTTTTACCAAAAATGAGAAACTGGTTTATTCATTGCGGGGTAAACAAAATGGTTGCAATTTTTCTTTCACCGCCTATGATCGCAATAATGAACAGGCTGGTAGTTTTACCTCTATTAAAACCACGGATAATTTCAATGGTGAGTATACGGATGCAACCGGTAATACTTCAACAGTAAAACTCCATGTTCAATCTGCAGTTGGAGGTTCGGCCACCCAACGCTATTTTGAACTATTCGGTACAACAGAAGAAGTTGATTCCTTTGCACTGAGAATAAAAACAGCCTTCATCCAAAATGATAAGAAATGGCTGGCTGCACATTGCCGTTATCCGTTAAATATATATGCGGGTAGCCCGAAGGCAAAACTTATTAAAGATCAGCAGGCGTTTATCAGCAGTTACAACAAATTGTTCAGCAAGGCATGGCTGGATAAATTTAAAAAAATGAAATGCTATAATATGTTCAGTAACCATATGGGCGCAAGTATGGGCAGGGGTGAAGTGTGGATGAACCATAGCCTTTCATCCACCGCCGATAAGTATGAATACTGCATCACGGCTTTAGAACTTTTTTGAATAAAACGAGTTGTCAGGTTGAGCTTGTCGAAACCGGCATAGCTTAGTACACAACCCGCCTTCGACATCCCGCCAATTGGCGGGAGACAGTTTTTCAATATGAGGCAATACTCATTTCCTCTCTTTAACTCTGTGGTAAAAAAACCGGGACGATGTTTATACATTCAACTCCACCTTAAACCCATTATCATAAGTTGCAGTCAGTGTACCGCCGATCTTTTCGGCCCTCATTTTCATATTGCTCAATCCCAAACCATCAGAACTGCAGCTTTCTTTTTCAGGACCGTCGTCGTGTATGGTTAAATGAAGATTGTTTTTTTCATAAGTAAATTTTATAACAACATGTTTGCCGTCGCAATGTTTAATGATATTGGTAATAGCTTCTTTGAATATCAGGTAGATCGCCTGCCTCTTATCGGGGGTAATGAATTTTTTTGTATCAATGTCTGCAATGATAAATTCATGTGTAAGTTTCTTCATGGATAAATTCCGCTCGGCAAAATCCCTCATTCGGTCGATCAGGTTCTCGTATTTATCCTTGCGGCTGTCCATGGCCCAGACCGTATCCCTCATGTGTTCCATGGCATCCCGGCTCATGCTGCTTATTTCGAGGAGCGATGCTTTCTGTTCTTCTTTAGCGGAATAAGTGAGCACCTGGCTTTGCATGGCAAGGCCCGAAAGTATCGTACCCACATCATCATGTAGGTCGCTGCTTATTTTAGTACGGAGATTGGCGAGCTCCTTTTGCCTGTTAAGTTTTTGATTGAAACGGTAACGTAGCAGGCCTATTATGCCGGCAATGACCAAAAGCAATAATAACGAGATCACCCACCATTTTTTATACCATACCTGCTCAACAACTAACGGCAGGCTGTAATAGCTGGCATTTTCATCGCCCAGGTTGGTACTGGCTTTTATTTCCAGCGTGTATTTTCCCGGGAGCAAGCCATACAATTGCAATTTATTGTCGGGCTTGTATTCACTCCATTTTTCATTCTGGCCTTTTACGCGGTAACTGTAGTAAACATTTTTATAAAACTCGGGAACAGAAAAATGAAATTCGACATTATTATCAAACGGGCTCAACACAAGGTTGGTTAAAGTATTGAGTTCTTTTGATAAATAGTGGTACTCATTTTCCTTACTGTTAAAGATGGAAATATTATACAGCTTTACCGGTTTGAGTTTATCGGAAGAGGCATAAAACTCCAGTTCGGCGGTGGTAAATGAATACAGGCCATCCACAGTGCCCATATAATAGCGGTTGTCAGCTGTTCTTAAAACAGATGCCCTGTTGAATTCTAATGTTGCCATGGGATGTTCATCTGCCAGGTTATAAAACAACCTTGCTTTTGTATCAAACCAAATCAGTCCATAACTGCTGCCGAGATAAAAATTGCCTTTATCATCCGGCAGTATCGAAAAGACAACCCGGTTCTTCAAAACGCCATTATTCATAATGGCGGGATTTTTATAAAGAACGGTCTTACCGGTTAATGTATTTATTACACCCAATCCTTCATCACATCCAAACCAAAGCTCATTCCCTTTCAGTTCAAGGTCCCTGATATTGTTGCCGCTTGTCGAAAGCAGCCTGGCATCATATTTTTTCAGCAGCTTTCCTTCTTTTGAGATCATTGCAATTCCATGGTTGCTTGAGCAGATCCACAGGTTCTGCCCGCCTGCATCGCCGATCATGTCATTCATTTCACCAAAATTCTCACCACCTGATATTTCCTTATCAAGCGGGTAGGTATGCAGGTTATTATGCAACAGGTCATAGCACTGCAATTCCTTGCTGTTCCACTGAAAAAACCACAGGGTATCATTTTGAAGACAATGCGTGGTATGGCCGGAAAATATTTCTCCTGCCATATATTTATAACCCCCTGTTGTAAGATCAATATTTGTGTTATTCCACAGCAAATGACCTTTCCAGTAATGAATGCTGTAAGTGGATCTTAGATCCCCCTTAATGTATCGCATAGCTGAAATGTCAATAAATTTATTTTCCGAAGCTGTTTTTTTTGCGATACCAAGATAATAAGTACCATAGACGTTTCTTTTATCATCTTCCGTTAATCCCCGAAAACTGACTGTCGGTGATACATTGTCAATAATATGAATGGGTTGCCGGAACTGTTCAGCAGGAGGGACCTTCTTTTTTAAGCGATAAATATCTGCCTGCGTGCAGAGTAAAAGTGAACTGTCTTTCCTCAAAAAAAACTTTAGAAAATCAATACCAAGACTGTTGGGCGTTTCTTTCTTTGCCAATGCGATAAAACCAGGTGAAAGGTCCTGTATGGTATGGTCTGACCTATCCAGGATAAAGAGGTTGAGGTTGCTGCCTACATAAATGAGATCATCCTTTACATAAAAATGATTGGTCCTGCCTTTGACCATTTCAGGCAGGCGCAGTACTGTTTCTATTGAATCGGTTATATTGTTCCAGGTATAAATGGCTTCCTGCCTGCTATCCATGAAATACAGCGTCTCATTAAAAATGATCACCAGGAAATTAAAGGCTGCGTTGAAATATTTATAATGTTTTGTTTCCTTACCATCCAGGGACAGGCGGACGATTTCACCGGTGCGAATTATCCAATGGTTATTACCGGCAAGCCTGTATTGAAATGGATTTTGTTGGTCAACCGGCTCTTCATAAATTTTTAGCAGTGAATCCCCATTTGCTCTTTTCCAGATGGATAGCGTATTTTTTAAACGGTTGGAAGTTGTAATGTAAACATCTTTATTAATGATACCCTCAAAGATCATTAGCTCACCATTCGTTGCCTTATGGGTAAAAACATTTGTACATTTTCTTTTGACCGGGTCAAATAAAACCAGGCGTGCATTCTCTTCCTGCAACAGGAAATGGCCATCCTTATTTTTTAAAAGTGTATAAAGCGATTGCTGGATGGAATCGGGTCCCAGTTCATATTGTTTGTTCCCGTTTATGTAGCTAATGGTACGATTGCCGTCAAATACATGCAAACCCTTTGTACCGGATAACCATAAATAACCTTCCTCGTCTTCATTAATATCACGGAAAAGGCCGATGTCTTCTTTATTGTTCAACCTGGTATGCTCCAGTTCGTATTGAGGTGGGATAAGTTTCCATGGAGGGTCCTGTGCCATTAATATGCATGGCGCTGCCATCATCATGATGAATGGCAAAAGATAGTTTGGTTTTGAAAACAACTGGACGTTTATTCAAATATAATTTAATATTTGAAAGGATTCGTTGGCGCAGGTAACCTGATAGCGTATCAGTTGGAAATTTACTAAATAACGAATTGTCAGGGTGAGCTGTCTGGTAGTGATAAAACTCATTATAAGGATGCCGGGGATATTACAGGTGATTTGGTTAACGCCGCCCCCCTTTTTTAATGCTGCATTCCTATACTTTTTCCTTTCTTTTTGCTTGATCAAAAAGAAACAAAAAAAATCAAGGGCTGCGGAAAAAAAGCTAAAAATTGTTCGTCGGGTGTAAAATGAAATAAGCTCAAACAAATGTACAGTTCCCATCTATGTGCGACTTACCGGCTAAGAATATAGCCATGTATTGTTAACATCTATTTCATTTTTACATCCCTCCTCTCAATTTTCTTAACGCAATTTTTTCCGAGGCCCACACTTCAAATCCGGCTTCTGAATAAGTATCAGTGGGTCCAATACCTTTAGAAAGCTCGTGTTATCTTAGTCCACCTTTAATTCAAGCAGAACAAACTCAATACTTTTCAAATAATAGTGAACCATTCAAGTCTAAGAGTAGAGTTACTGCTGCTGAAACTACAGTAGTATAACAGATGCACATAGCTGCTTCCCCTAATCGGGCCGTAATCGATTAGGGGTGCCCTTTTTTGTTACTTTTTTGGGCAAGCAAAAAAGTAAAAGATCATTTTACAAATAATATTTTCGAAACCCGCATACATTAGTACATAACCCGCCTTCGACAAGCTCAGGCTGACAATTTTCATTTTATATACCCCTTCATATACTGGGTAATGGCTTCGGTTTTATTATTTACATGCAGTACTTTATACATTTTTTTAACGTGTGAGCGTACTGTTTCTACCGATACAAACAATTCAGCAGCAATGCTGTGGTAGCTTTTGCCGTCGGCGAGTTTTTGTAATATTTCTTTTTGCCGGTCGCTTAATATCGTGGCTTTACTCACCCTGCCCCCCATTAAATGGTTTACAATCTCCCTTGCAATAGAAGGAGACATATAAGAGCCCCCATTGGCCACTATCCGTAGCGCGTCAACGATCTCTTCGAGACTGGCTTTTTTGGAAATATAAGAGCAGGCACCCGAGCACAATGCCTTTAGTATCACATCTTCTTCTTCATAAGTAGTGAGCATTACGATATGCAGGTCGGGCATTTTTGCGAGTATCATTGGTATGGCATCCAGGCCGGATATACCGGGCAGCCCGATATCCAATAATAAAATATGGATTTGGTCCGGGGTTACAGGTATAAAGGAATCAATGAAATGGGTAGCAGACTCATGCATGGTTCCCAGCTCAAACTCCTCATGAAAGCTGATGAATTTAGTCACATTGTCCCTGATTACCCTGTTGTCTTCAATAATGCTTACTTTGACCTTTTTCACAAAAATGATTTATGTAAAGTTAGTAAGATCGGATCCGGACGCAATCACCCTGAGAGGTGATTTTTTATATGTATGACGGATGATTTATGATGTATGATGCTGAAGAATATCACGGATTGCTGAATAGCACACATCATGGATCACACATCATAAATCATACATCTTCCTTTCCACCTGGGCAGCACATCTGCCGCAAACAGCATCTACCTCCCGGCTCCGGCAGAAATTCTTCCAATTAAACCGAAAATTTCTATCTTAGCCGCCGGTCAAAAATCATTCAAACCAAAACATCCATAATGAAGATCAAAAATCTCCCCCTGCTCATTGTTGCATGCTGTGCCGCTATGCTCTTTTCCTGCAAAAAGGATATAGATACGGTTCCGGTTATTCCGCCAACCGGTACGGAATTTAATATACCAGCCGCTTCACCAGTTACGGGAAGGGTCAGCGGGATCGTTGTTGACGAGAACAATGCCCCCGTGCCGAATGCGGCAGTAGTTTTGGCAGGATCAACCTATACAACGGACGCAAACGGCTTTTTTAATACCGGCAACAAAGTGCTGGATAAATATGTTACTACGGTAACGGTTACAAAGGCTGGCTATTTCAAAGCGTTCCGTTCCTTCTCCGCTACACAGAGCAGGAACTATCTTTCCATCAAGCTGATACCAAAAACACTTGCCGGCAGCGTGGACGCGGTGGCGGGCGGTTCGGTTAGCTTGTCGAATGGTACGGGGATCACTATGCAGGCCAATGGCATTGTTGTAAAAGGCACAAACGTTGCTTACACCGGGCCGGTAAATGTATATGCTGCTTATATCGATCCTACGAGCAGTGATATTTCTTCAAGAGTTCCTGGCAGCATGATGGGCCAGGACGCAGAGCATATGTTTGTGCTGCAATCTACCGGCATGATCGCGGTGGACCTTGAATCTCCAGGCGGACAGGCCCTGCAGTTAGCAACAGGAAAAACGGCGAATATCAGCCTTCCTATTCCGGCTTCTTTACTCAGCAAAGCGCCTGCAACCATTGATACATGGAGCCTCGATGACCGCGGCGTTTGGATCAAAGAAGGTACTGCCACGAAAAATGGAAGTGCTTATGACATGCAGGTGACGCATTTCTCTTTCTGGAATACCGATGCGCCCTGCAACGCGGTATACCTTACACTGAATGTGCATGACCAGAACGGTAACCCGCTTCCAAATACTTTTGTGACGCTCAGTATACCCAACAGCACAACATGGTGGGCAACGACTCATGGATACACCGATAGTTCGGGCACGGTTTCAGGCCTTGTACCTTCAAACCAGGGACTGGTGATGAGCATTTCACCCAATGTATATAACTGCGCCAGCGTGATCAGCACCCAGAATATCGGGCCTTTCAGCAGCGACACTACCCTGAATGTAACGGTAACGCTGAACGCCAACCAGTATACCGTGATCAGCGGTACTGTAAATGGCTGTAATGATCAGCCACTCGCAAATGGTTCAGCCGCTGTATATACCGGTTACAATGTATATAACGCACCTGTTACGAACGGCCACTATACCATCACCGTACCTTATTGTTCAAGCATCACTTCCCTTACGGTGATTGTTTCAGACAGCGCCAATGGGTATGCAAGCTCGGGCCCTGTAACTATCACCGGCAACAATATTACGGTGCCGTTGATCACGCTCTGCAGCAGCACACAAAACGCGGCATTTACTATTACCAGTTGCATGGCAATGGGATCTTATGCTACATCAACATCGCTCAACTTTTCCAATTATATCGTCGTTTACGTGAACGTAACATTGCCGGGCCATTATGATTTCCCCGTGGTTTCAGCAAATGGCATCGAGTTCTCCGGATCGGGTGATCTTACCCAGATCGGCAGCGATACGATCATGTTACAGGGAAGCGGTACACCACTTACAGGAGGCAACATGTCTATCGGCATTACTTCCGGGGGACAGAACTGTACAGTGAACATTCCTGTGAACGACGGTTGGGGGCCTGCAGTATTTTCAGTCAATTGTACCAACGCTTTCATTGCAGGAGATTATGTGGTCGGTTTCCCAACTACCGGCAGCAATAATGTTACGCTGATGGTGAATGTTACCGTCCCGGGGAATTATTTTATGGCCACCGATTCCGTGAACGGGATAATGTTCACGGGCCAGGGAGTCTTTCCGGCGTCGGGCGTCTTTTCGGTGGTATTGACTGCATCGGGCACTCCCACACAGGCAGGTAACAATATGTACGCGATAGAGGTAAACGGAGCCCCGGGATGTTCATTCCAGGTGACAACCGTCACTACAGGATCTTCGGCAGATTATACATTTCTCGGTGCACCGGGCACCTGCGCCAACGCCAGTGTCAGCGGCACATACCAGGTAGGTGTTCCACTAACGGGACAGCATACCGTAACCCTGATGGTGGAGGTTACCTCGGTAGGAAGCTATAGCATTGCCACGAACAGTACCAATGGTATGAGTTTCACCGCCACCGGTGTTTTCAGCAGTACGGGTGTACAGGCTGTAACACTACTTGGTACCGGCACGCCGGCAAATGTGGGGATCAATACGTATATCCCGACTGGTGGGCCAGCGCAGGGATGTTTGTTTACCGTGACGACGAATTAGAAACATAGTTTTATAAAAAAGCCTCCGGGGAAACCAGGAGGCTTTTTTATAATCTAAAATTTATGATTTATGATTTATGATATATGATTTGTTCTAACAAGCACCCCCTACATCATAAATCATACATCATATATCATACATCTATCATACATCATATATTCCTACTGTACCGCTTCCTTCACCTCTTCCCCCACCTTCTTCCCCGCCTTCTTCACCGCATCTGCTGCTTTACTCACTCCTTTTTTTGTGGCATCTGCCGCTTTGCCCACGCCTTTTTTAGTGGCCTGCCATGCATCATCAATTCCTTCGCCCGCCTTGTTGAAAAATTTCCCTGTTTTGCTTACGGATTGCCCCTCTTCCAGTTTTACGGTCTTGTCTTTGTAGGTCACTTCACCGTTCTTCTTTACGATTACGCCGCCTTCAAGGGTTACATCATCGTCGGCCTCAACATACTTATTGTTTTTCCATACCATGAGTTTGCCGTTCTTATAAGCCACGTCGCCTTCGGCCGGCACATAGAGCGTGGTGGATGGCGGAACCGGTGTTGCAGGAGGCTCGGAGGTAACAACCAGTTTGGCCGTATCCGTGTCCATTGTTACGGTAGGAGTCTCTGTTTTGCTGCTATCGTTACAGGCCGCCAACAAAATGACTGCAGCGATTATCATTATTTTTTTCATGTGAATGTTTTTATCGTTAAAAAATGCAGGTATACTACAACTACAAAATGCTCACCAAACAGGAGCCGTACTATTATTTTTTTCCGATCCTGTACAATCTTCCTTCGTCTGTGATTGCGTATAAGGCGCCATCCTTTCCCTGCGTGATATCCCTGAAGCGCTGGTTTTCACCGGAGGCGAGGCGTTCTTCGCCTACCACTTTATTATTGCTGATCACGATCCTCGCGATATGTTTGCTGCTCAGCCCGGTCATAAAAAGATTGTTCTTCCATTCGGGGATGGCATCGCTGTTATAAAAGCACATGCCGCTGGGTGACAGTACCGGGTCCCAGTAATACACCGGCTGTTCCATTCCTTCCTGCAGGGTTTTTCCCGGGCCTACTTTTTCACCGCTGTATTCAATACCATAGGTGATGGCGGGCCAGCCATAATCCAGGCCTGGCCGCACCTGGTTTAACTCATCACCGCCGCGGGGGCCCATTTCACTTTCCCAGAGTTCACCTGTTTGCGGGTGACGGGCCAATCCCTGTACATTCCGGTGGCCATATGAATACAATTCGGGCCTGGCGTCTGCTCGGCCAATAAATGGATTCCCCGCTGCGGGTTTTCCCTCCTTCGTCATGCGGACAATTTTACCCAGTGCCGAATTCAGGTCCTGTGCCTGTGGGCGGGTGGCAAGGTCGGAACGCTCACCGGTGCTAATGACAAGGTTTCCCTGCGGGTCAACGAGGATCCTCCCGCCATAGTGAAGCGTACCCTTGTATGCCGGCGTGGCCCTGTATATCACCGAAACGTTTTCTATGCGCTTTTCATCGGCCGACAAACTGCCTTTGGCCGCCGCCGTTAGGTTACCTTCCGCGGTATTTTCAGAAAATACCCAGTAGACCATCCGGTTACTTTCAAATGCCGGATCGATCGCGAGGCCCAAGAGTCCACCCTGTCCTGCGGGATTCACAGTTGGTATTCCCGTGACCGGCCCGCTCAGTTTACCGGACGCATCGGCAATGACCATGGTCCCTTCCTTCTGCGTGATGAGGAAACGCCCGTCCGGCAGGGCAGCAATTCCCCATGGCCTTTCGAGTTCCTTGCTGAGTACCTTTACTTCATATGGGCTGGCTGTCTTTACGCCTGCTATGCGTGTCTGGCCTGCAAAAGCAGGCTTATAATCACTGTTTGGCGGCGCCGTTTCCACCGGGGCATTGGCGGTATCGTTAACCGAAGCGCTTGCCCCGTTATTGCCGGATTTTGTATCGCAGGTCGATAGATATGCAGCCGTTGCGATCAATATTGTCATTTTAAACATAGAATTGTTTTTCGATCATGATAAAAATTAGAAACTTGCATGAATTATACCAGCTTTGCAGAATCGAACCGGGAACAAGAAATATTGAGTCCTGACGGGAAAAAGCATCAACCTCTTAAACCCCTTGAACTTCTTGAACCTTTTAAACTTTTTTTATGCAAAACAGCATCACCCAACTCCAAACCATTATCTCCGCCTACAGCCCATTACTGGAAATACTGGATGAGCAGGACGCCGAACACAAGCCATCTCCCACCAAGTGGAGCAAAAAAGAACTCATCGGCCATCTCATCGATTCCGCACAAAACAATATCCGCCGCTTTATAGTTGCGCAATATGAAGACAAGCCGACAATCAAATATGCCCAGGATCATTGGGTAGTGGCTGCCGGCTACCGGGATTACCCATTGGAAGAACTGGTGGATCTGTGGATATTGATGAACAAGCATATGGTCCGCGTCTTAAAAAATATCCCGGCCGGCATGGAGAACCGGGAAGTACAATCAGAAGCGCTGCATAGTATTGAATGGCTGGCGGCGGATTATAACAAGCATGTGTTGCATCATTTGCACCAGGTGCTGGAGTTGGAGGAGGTGGCGTATCCGTAAATGAATTTCAACGGAGTTGTCCATTTAATTCTTAAACTACCTACCATTTCTTAAGCGTTTCTTGTTTTCCATTAGCTTTGGTGATCTCTTCATAGTTGTTTATTAATTCATCATACAGCCCCTTTTTATATTGATACCCAGGAATGTAATTTCCTTTTTTAACTTTCTCTTCATCAATTGAGTTAAAACCATTTTGCTGTACTTTCATCCCAACCCTCATCATTTTAATAACATTATCAACTAATAAATTGTATTCACTTGGAACAATTTCATAGGTGAAATTTTCAAAGTTTCGAATAAAAAATTTTTCCCGCATATAAGTATGATTTAATAAATTTAAAAGGAAATACTCCATTGCGGATATATTCCTTTCGCCTTCTCAAAAATTTGTTTTAAAGTAAGTTCCATTATTTCCTTTGTATTTATATTAACAAAAATAAATCTGTAATTATTTTTCAGGTTTTGTGCGACCAATAATTCAGCAGTAGTTAATCCAAAGAAATATCCCTGAAAATTTTCTCTCCTAATTCTTTTATTTGTCGACTTAATCTCGCAAATAATAATATTTCTCATGTTTAGAGAAATCAATTGATACTCCATTTTCGACTTTTACAATATCAAATGCCTTTCCGTAAACAATTTTATCATTGGTAGCGAAGACAGTTATTAGATTTTTCTTTTCAAAGGGTGACAAATCTTTATATATACTAGGGTCTTTTGAAACTAATATTTTTATTGCCTGTTTAGCAGTTTTTTGATTACTATCTATTAAATCATCAATTTCTGGGGGTGCTTCTGAAATTACTAATGGAACTTCAATTACATTCTTATCCTTTTTCATTCTATTTTAATTCTTTTATCATTTTTTGCACTTTAGCCATTACATCATTTACTTCTGTAAGTCTTTGTTGTTTATATTCATAAGAAGGATAGTTCTGATAATTTTCGAAATTATGCCTGGTGTATTTTAAGGATTCCAAAATGAAATTTAAATCCTGCAATTTTAATGTCTCCATATATAAAAGTTTGACTTAAAGATAGTTATGTTTATTTCATTATGTTTTGATATCTTTACAACTATAGAAAACCTCATGGCAGTCAGCAAAATAGATTTTAAACTGTTTCCAACAACCAGGTATCAGGGTAGTAAAAGGAAAATCTTGCCTTGGCTTCAAGAGTCATTTAAGGAAATACGTTTCCATACGGTACTTGATGCCTGTGGAGGAAGCGGTAGCGTTAGTTATCTATTAAAAAAAATGGGAAAAGCTGTTACTTATAACGATAAGCTACACTTTAATTATTTAATAGGTAAAGCAATTATACAAAACCAGCGTTTCAAATTAACAACTGCAGATATAGAAGAGTTAAAAAGAACGAAACCTGCCATACATTACAAGAATTTAATTGAGAAAAATTTCAAAAAAATATATTATCTCTCAAATGAAAATAAGTGGTTAGACAATATGACTAACAATATTGTCAATATGAACCATTACCAAGGTAGTATTTTGGAATATAAAAAGGCAATTGCTTATTATGCTTTATTTCAATCAAGTATAATTAAGCGACCCTTCAATTTATTTCATAGAAAAAATCTTGAGATAAGGACAAATGATGTTATAAGAAAATTTGGAAACAAGACTACTTGGGAAAGACCTTTTGATGTATATTTTCAAAAGTTTGTGACTGAAGCAAATGGGTTAATTTTTAATTCAGGGATTCAGTGTCGGGCAATGAATGAATCTATACTTGATTTAGATCCTTTCGGTTATGACCTGGTGTATATTGACACGCCCTATATCCGTAAGGATGGTTCAAATGAATCATCCAATTATTTAGGATGTTATCATTTTTTAGAAGGTCTTTCAAAATATGAGGAATGGGAGAATTTGATCGACTTCGAATCAATAAACTTACGTTTAACGGAGATTGAAAAGCAAAATGATTTTAATAAGGAAACTATATATGAGACTTTTGAAAGAATTATAGAAAAGTTTAAAAAAAATAAAATTGTTTTATCATACAAAAAAGGTGGCCTGCCTTCCATCGGCTTTATAGTAAAAACAATGAAAAAGCATGGAAAAAAGGTCAGTACAACAAGTAAGCATTATAAATATGCACTTAATCACCAAAACGGGGATGCTGAAAACAATAGAGAAGTATTAATAATTGGAATTTAATGCAAGATCAAAAGAATATATGGCCTAAGCAAATTACTGTCGACAAAAGGATAGTAAGGATTCTTAGCGCCTCAACTTATGATAATTTTCCAAATGCGTTAAAAGAAATTATTACAAATAGTTACGATGCCGATGCGAGTTCTGTTAGTATAAAAATTGATCTCAAAAAGGAATCTATTGTTATTGAAGATGATGGTAATGGAATGACCGAAGCAGACTTTTCTTTATATTTAAGGATAGCAGGATTACGGAGAAATAAAAAACCTTATACGCCATCAGGAAGAGCTATAATTGGACAATTTGGAGTTGGATTCTTATCAGTGTTCCCTTTTTTTAAAAATTACGCAATAGAATCAAAAGTTTCTAATTCAAATGAAGTTCTCCATGCAGAGATCCCGTGTTATTTATATTTTGGCTCAAATGCAGTAGATATAAGCGAAATCAACGTGCAAGGTGGAATTAAGTACGACAAATCAAAATCAAATAAACATTACACACGTATAACTCTCACAGGGTTCACAAACCTTACTAGGGTATTTTTTTATCCAAAGAAACAAAGTAAACCTAGGCGAAATTCAATTTTGAATGAAAATAGTCTAAACATTTTACTTTGGCGGTTATCGGAGGATTTGCCATTAAGATATTCCGACAATAAATTTAATAAACAATTTAATAAGTATACACCTAATCTACCTTTTATAGTAACCATTGACGGTAAAGAATTAATAAGAAAAACTTATGGAAAAAATATACTTGAAACCCATAAAAGGGATTATGATCAAATTGGAAAAATAAAATTCAGATATTTTATATGTTCAAATGGGGAGGCTATAAATAATCCTATTGAGGGGCGCTATTTAAAAATTCGAAATTTAAATGTGGGCGTTGGAGATAGGACTGTTTTTGGGCTCGGTACTGAATTTGGAGGTGCTCGTTCTAGGCTTCAATGGCTTTCCGGAGAAATTCACATTGTTGAAGGCCTTAATGATATAATTACAGTATCAAGGGATAAATTTAATTATGATAATGATTACGAAACATTGAAAGATTTATTCATTACGAAATTAGGATCCCATTCTAACCAACTTGAGGAACAAGACAAGGTAATTGAGTTTATTTCTTCATCAAAAAATGAAAATAAAATATCTGACGTTAAGATGCTTTCTCAAAAAGTATTGTCAAAAAAAATTGATTCTCTTAGAAAAAGTGTAAGTGATCGTAAAGAATCTAATACTTCACTTGATTCAGACAAACATATAGAAAATATTATCAATGATTTAGAGCTTGATGGATACAAGAAGAGGATATTCTTAGATGGTAAGAAATATGAAGTGGTATTAGCTTCCTGGGATTATAAAGTAGATTTATTTCCAGCATGTAAAATCGAAAAAAGAATAGTAATTATCAATCAGTCTTATCCTCTTTTTAAAGGAGTTAAGTATACAGACATATTTATAAAATTACATTTTATCTTAGTAAATAATTTTCAAAACGGAATTTTACCAAAAAAAAGTTTTACAGAATTGTCAACGGATGTTTTGAAGGTTTATAAAGATTATATTAAATAGTACTGCTATGAAAATTAAAAATATTGAAATAGAAAATTTCAAAAGTTTAAAGAAGGTATCAATAAATAATTTGTTAGATGTAAATATGATTTACGGGTATAATAATTCCGGAAAATCTAATCTCTTGAAATTTTTAGAATTAATTTTTTGGGCTCCAGAATACAATGTAAAACTCCCAATAGAAGGCGTTCGAACTGTTGAAACCCAAAAGAATAAAGATAGTTTTTGGAAAAAAACAATTCTGAATCATCCTTTTATATTTAGAAAGGAGCAAGATAAATTTTTAGATATTTCATTTTCAATTACAATTGAATTGGATGAAAAATATCTAAAAGATAATATTGATGATTTTACAAAATTTCAAAATGAATATTTTATTAATAATGCCTCTTCTGTTGACCTAATCTATCAAGGAGTAATAGAAAAAACTGGAAATTATCAAGCTCAGCAAAAGACGACCAGAATCTCTTTAAATGGAAAAGAAATATATTCAGTAGATGAAAGTGGAACCCCAATTACTTTTACAGGGTCACAAACTTTAAATTTTAATGATTTTGAGTCTCTTATGTCATTATTTAATGACTGCATTTTGTTATTAGATAATGATAGGTATTTTATGAACGAAAAAGAAGAAAATGACAGTAATGAAATTTCTTCAAAAAACTTCAAAAATAAAATGTTTGGGTTATCCCTAGCTTACCTGAAAGAAAATGAATATCAACAACTCAATACATTCTTAAAATCATTTGTAATAAATTCTGCTGATTCTGTTTTTAGCAATAATGAAAAAAGCAGCCCCTTTCAAAATTTCCAGTTTGAGTTCATACGAGTTGGGGAAGAAATTGAAATAATTCTTATGAACGATTTTGGTAAATTCCCTTTAAGTAATTTTGGAACAGGCGTTCAGCAAATAATTTTCATATTAACTAAAATATTTTTAGCTAATAAGAAAATAATATTAATTGAAGAAATAGAATTAAATCTATCGCCTAAGTATCAATTAGAAATTGTCAATTTTATTTTTGAGAAATTAATCAAATCAAGTATTATTAACCAGTTATTTTATACTACTCATAGCCCCTTAATGTGTTATAGAAGTGAGTTTAGATCGCTTCAAGCAAGAATCGATGCGGCAGGAATTTCTTCAATTCAGCAAATTTCCCCCAAGGCAGAAGATATTCAAAAATTTAAAGCCGCGATGAAACTCTTAGAGCATTATCATCCTGCTGTGAATGCTGCAATATCTTCAACAGCTAATGTCAAAAAGAAGAGCTCATTCAATCCCGCTTCTGTTAAAAAGGGTGCTGTGAAAAGGGGGGGAGTTAAGAAAAAGGCTGCTCCAAAGAAAGGGAGATAATAAGAAAGGATTTTCCTCAGTTGCGCAACTGGCGCAAGTGTTCCGTAGGATCACTTGTGTCAATTCAAGATGGCAGGTCTGCGACCGGGTTAAATTTTATTACACTGATAGTGCCCTAGTTACATCGTGTTTAAGTAAAAATTTCGTTTCTTTAATGTGTTTACCGATCATGCAGGCAGAATGCTAATTTCCCCACTGTCCGGATCCGTGATGTTTTCAGTAATTTTAAAATATGCAGGAATTCGACAGGAACAATTTTAAAGCCTTCGTTGATAATAACATCGCAGCTGAGAAACAGAAATGTTCCCGGGATCATACAGAAATTGTAAAGCATCATTATTTTAAGAAGGCTGAATGGAAATCTTCTTTCAGGTCAATTTCAGACCTGGAACTTGATCAGTCATACATATTGGCAGGAAAACTCCCAGATGATAAAATAAAGCGGCTTGATTATATGGAATATAATGAAAAGCCCGGTGTTTTTTGGAGCGCCGACTCTCCAATCGCTACTAATTTTTATCCTTATAACAGCTGCGATGTTTACAGGTGTAAGGAATGTAATAAACTGTTTTTGGTATATACAGAACATGGTGGGCATGGGCCCGATCAAAGGATCAGGATCGTTAAGCCGGAATTGATCGTTGAAGAACCTTCAAATTGTACATTAAAAATATCCGAAGAAAACATCCCAACATTACTGGAGTACTTAAAAATAGACCATTCAGCATTTGAAAAAATGCTGGATGAAACTAAAGGCATAGACAGGATCAGTTCAAACTTTGACATCGAAAAAATAATGGTTAAAAGAAGATATGAAGACTATTATTTGTTCATTGCTAAACGGGACATCATTTATGACTTAATTGAAAGATTTGAATAGGAACTGGTTTTAACAATAAATTTACTGCAGGAAATTAACTTTGACGTCTCGTATGAAACTAAACATCTGGATCCTGGTTTTTGCTTTGACTGCCTGTAACAAAATTACAACCGGTGATAAGCTGGATAAAAAAGACATTCGGCGGATCCAGCAATTGGGGCTTTTGGATAAAGGCGAAACCATCATTAAATTTTACTCAGAATTTAAGAACAGTGTAGCCGGTAATTTCTTTACCAATAAACGGCTTGCATCCTATTGGCAGGACGAACAAAAGAACTCTAAAAATAAAGTCAATAGTGCTTTTTATCGGGACATCATTTCGATCGATACCGTTTTTTACGCCGGTGCAACTTATTCACCTTATATGTCGGTAATGCGCAAAGACAGCTCAACGTTTAAAGTTTGTTTTGACGGCAATCGCGGGGAGATAAGAAGAACATTTTTGGAAGCAATTGAAACCTGGCGAAAAAATAAAGTAAAGAGCCAATGAAACCCCGGAAGTTTCACGTTGGTTGCATAAATTTTCATCGCAACAAATTATGCAACCATACTGGTTGCATAAAAATTTATTTCGAAAAAGATGCAACCTATGCAGGGTTGGTTATCAATTGATTGTGAATTTGGAAGGCCCGGCCTCCGGATCCCCAGGGTCTTCTTAAAGGGGATTTTCATACTATTTATCACGTTTCGTGGAGTCAGGAACCGGGACATTGCACGCAACGTCCCGTACCGGAGACATTGCTGAGAAGAAACGCAACGTCCCGTACCGGAGACGTCGCTGAGAAGAAGATATGAAGATTATTATTTGATCATTGTTAAACGGGACATAATTTATGGCTTAATTGAAAGATTTGAATAATTATTACTCATCTTAGCGGCCATCAACAGCTTATGAACGTTAACATGAAAGCATTCATTACATTATTTATGGTCCTGGGTTTGGTTCAGGTCCGGTTAATGGCTCAACCCGGCCCCCCTCCACCCGTGAATTTAAATGAGTTCACCGGCGCCCAGCATTCGATCACTATTGATTCTACCAGTGATCTAAGCAAGATACAGCTGTTGAATAAAATGAACTACCCGGGCTCCAGTCTTGAAATAACCCTTTATTTATCAAAAATACCTGGGCAGTTCGCAGGTTTTACACATATTCAGTCGCTGAATATAAACTGTGGTGCAGCTTTGCAGGATCTGTCAGGATTGAATTATTTTCCCAATCTAAAGTCTTTACAGATCTACAACTTTGAAGGAATCATACTAAGTAAAGAGGTTCTTATGTTGGATTCGCTTCGGTCGCTCCGCATTGGCAGAAGTAAAACGCTGATTGATATTAATGCACTGGTTACATTGGGAGCATTGGAGGAACTGGAAATTTTCAACTGTCCTGCCATTGCAGTTTTCCCAAAACTGAATAATAAAAGCAGCCTGCGACATCTTAAACTGGAAAATGGAAATGGCTTTGAGTATTGGGGCAGGGAAACGGATCGAAAAGCAAATATCAATATCAACAACCTGCAATTTCTTGACAAACTGGAGTTCATCCAGCTGGGAGGCTATTCCTGCTTTCGTGAAATACCAAATTGCCTGCCCAGATCAATCACAACGCTTAAATTTATGGGCATCGGCTATCCGAATCCACGGGATAAAATTGAACTTGAAAACCTGGACAACCTGGGCCTTTATCCAAATCTGAAAGAAGTTCACTTATATGCAGTTCTGCTTGAAAAAATACAAGGCAATTTTAAAGATCTTTCACTTGATATACTTTCCCTTCATTCCATTTTTAATTTGTCTGATATTTCAGGCGTTTTCAGCTTTAAAAGTATTGGCACCGTTAAGATCTCACAATGTCCCTATCTCGAATACATAAAGTCAGCCAATAAAAATTGTAAAATAGATCTGCTGGACTTCAATGATGTTAACCGCCTCCAAAACATCTATTTTTTGTTTGAGTGTAAAAACATACGTAAACTGGAGATACGTGAAGCTTCACCTGCATTATTTATCCCGGAATTAAAACGTATGAATAGCATTCCCAACATCCTGATCTTTATATCAGGGCCCGGTTATCATCTTTACAAAAAGGAAAACGCCTGGGCAGTAACGGAGCTTAATAAGAAGAATTGATCAAATTTATTCCTTGGTTGCTGCAACCGGGGAACCAAAAGATAAAATATGGTTATGCCGAAAAAGATTTTTTCAATATATCATTTGTGTTTACTGGTATTTTTTTTCACCCATAGTTCGTCCATTGCGCAAATGATGCCTGATGCGATCGAGCTCCCGGATCCGTTAAGAAAACTGGAACCTTCTTTTTACCCGGTTTTAAAAAGACCCATTAAATCTTTCATCTACATCATCGATAAGGACACCATATCAAAAGCTTATTACGATAAAAACGGGAATGAACATACCAAACTGGATTATGAAAATAATAAGCCTTTTTATAAGTCACTCAACAAATACAACGGGAGCTTAAAAACTGAAACCAGGTTTTTTATTAAAGATGTGCTGGAAAGTACCTCAACCTATAAATATGATAACAATAAAAACCTGGTTGAATGGGAGCGGATCAAAACTGTTTATGACAAAAAGGCCTCAACCTCAAAGCAGGTAAGTGATATTCATTGGGTACTGGAATTTGATAAAAATAATAAAGTAACAAAGAAATTTATTGTTGACGCATTGAATGTAAAAAATCCTGCAGTTGAATATTTTTACGATGCACCTGGTAAACTGGCAGCAGCAGAAGAGGGTCAATGGAAGGATAAATATGGGTATGACAATGGACTATTAATCAGCAAGGTTAGATTTTTTAAGCCTGACAATTCTGAATATGCAAGGTCAGATTTTAAATATAATGCCGAGGGTTTGTTGGTTGAATCGTCTGACAAATATTATTCAGGTGAGTTTAGTTACGATTCACTCAAACTTAAAAAAGCAGTTTATACGTATAAAAAGGATAAAACTTACCAGGAAATTGATTTGAGTTATAACAAGGGTTTATTATCTAAGGCTGCAATAAATACGACTGCCCTTCATTTAAAAGCAGGATTTTCTTTTAAAACGGATTACCTGTATTTTTCCTGGAGTAAAACGGATCCAAATAAATTGAGTATGGAGTTTTTATATGATAAGTATAATAACATCATTGAAATAAAACATTTTATAAAGGGAGATTATAAATACAGTAAATATTTTATTTACAGTTATTATTAAAAAGCTAACCCCTGCGCAATGTCCCGTACCGGAGACATTGCTGAAAAGAGAAGGGAGATTATAAATACAGTAAATATTTTATTTACAGTTATTATTAAAAAGCTAACCCCTACGCAATGTCCCGTACCGGAGACATTGCTGAGAAGAGAAATAGGGCCAAACAATTTTTTTATGAAGTTATTGATCATGATAGTGATGGTTTTCTTTGCCGCAACCGATCATGCGTCGGCAGATACCATCGATCACTGGCATATTTATTTTAATAAGAATAAAGTAATGGAGGGCAATGAAATGTCATTCCCCAAGCCATTTATTATTAAGCAAGCTGAGCTTAAAGAAACTGACACTATAACCATCATTTATTTTTGTGACGCGCCCTGTTCCGATTGTATAACCTATTTGAAATCTGATGACGGAACCAAGGCAAGGCTTATCATGGCGAAAGGCCTGGGAACTTCTACCCCGCTTGGTTTCAGGGTAAAAGATCTGCTGCAGTATCATTCAAGTAATTATAAAGGCATCATTAAATTACTCATGCTTGAGAAAAGAACAGAAATATTGCGAAGTCGCAAGGTGCTTGAAATTAAATTTGAATAACGGCCCTGGTTCACTCGTTTAACTTCAATTCCCCTCTTTACCGGCTGTTCATTTCAAATTCCCATTTTAAAATAAGGGTATTTCCGGTTTTTTCCAGCCCGGATAGCACTTATATTTAACGGGGTTAAAAGCCATTAATTAAAACAGGGAGAACATGGAAAATTTCATTAAGAAGGAAGTAAAAATAAAGAGCTATGACGTTTTTACCTACCGGAGGATCCGGCGCGCCATTGGCTATCTTGGAATTAGCTTACCAGTGATCCTTTTTGTTTTATCCTTTATTAATTTTTTTAAAACCGGGATGCAGCACTCCATAAGTCATTACTATTATACGAATCTCAGGGAGATCTTTACAGGATCATTATCTGCAGTTGGCCTGTTTCTGCTTCGCTACAAAGGCCATGGAAATCCTTCTATCTGGAAAAACGATAACCTGCTTACAAATATAGCCGGGATCATGGCGATCGGGGTTGCACTCGTGCCAACGGACCCGGGGGATCTGCAACAAAAAATTTATACACTCATTCCATATTCCCGCGAATGGCTGGGATGGCTTCACTACGGCTTTGCCGCCATCCTTTTTTTGATATTCGCGTTATTGGCAATCAATGTTTTTACCATTGGCCAGGAAAATGAAAGCGGAGCTCCAAAAAGTATTTTAAATGAAAATAACATTTACAAATTTTGTGGATACTCTATCATCATATTTGTTATTATGGTGCCTGTTTCGGCTAAACTCAATTTATTTCCCTATTCAACATTGCTGTTTGAGGCGCTTTCTCTTTTGTATTTGGGATCGCCTGGTTAATAAAAGGACGTGCATTAGGGGATAAAGGCAAAATTGGTCAAAAATTATATCAGGAAAATAACAGGATCGACACTGAAAAAGCATTGGAAGAATAAACAGGTGCCTGGGCCGGGTCAGAGGAGACTGTTCAAAGCCCCCTGCCTTGGCCGTCTAATTTCTCAGCAACGTCTCCGGTACGGGACGTTGCGTATCAATAATCTAAAGTTGTCTTGTAAAGTTTACATCCTGCATGATCATAAAGTTTGTAACGGGGTAAAAACCTTGCTCACCAGTAATATAATATTGTGCAGAGCTGTGTAAGTATTCTACAGGACTATTGCAGAGGTTCCATTTTTTCGCACTTAATTTCTCAGCAACGTCTCCGGTACGGGACGTTGCGTATCACTAATCTAAAGTTGTCTTGTAAAGTTTACATCCTGCATGATCATAAAGTTTGTAACGGGGTAAAAACCTTGCTCACCAGTAATATAATATTGTGCAGAGCTGTGTAAGTATTCTACAGGACAATTGCAGAGGTTCCATTTTTTCGCACTTAATTTCTCAGCAACGTCTCCGGTACGGGACGTTGCGTATCACTAATCTAAAGTTGTCTTGTAAGGTTTACATCCTGCATGATCATAAAGTTTGTAACGGGGTAAAAACCTTGCTCACCAGTAATATAATATTGTGCAGAGCTGTGTAAGTATTCTACAGGACTATTGCAGAGGTTCCATTTTTTCGCACATGGATTATTATGAATATAATCTAATTTCTGATTGATAAATTCATTACCCCGGCATTCTTTCCAGTCAAAAGATAGTTCCCAAACCTGGTGCAATTTTTTATGTTGTTTTCTTTTTGCTTCAACATGACTTCTGAGATATTCAAGTAATTCCGGCTCAATATTTTGTTCAAGGCGATTTATAATTTCATAAGCCATAAATCTTTTACCATTTCCAATAATAGTATTAATAGTTTGCACGGTTTGCACAAAACTGGCAAGTACATGTACATGGTTTGGCATAATTACATAGCCGTTTATATAATGTCCTTTTATTTTTAAATGATCAAACCAGGTATAAATTATGTCATGACCGGCTACTTTATCGATAAGCGGTAGCCATTGATAGCAGGTAAAACTGATAAAGAACATTCCGTATTCATAAGGTATAGTTTTCTTAACTGGCATGGGTTTAAAAATTAAATAATAATATTTATACGCAACGTCCCGTGCCGGAGACGTTGCCGGGAAGGAAATATTTATGCAGAACGTCCCGTGCCGGAGACGTTGCTGAGAAGGAAATTATTAATTTGCGTATAGGTTATGTATGTTTTTTAACCCGGAAAAAATGAGGTTTTTCGAATTGCGGATTTTTGGCTTGTGCAGATGATAATCAAGGTAATGGAGTTAATGGGGGTACGCAACGTCCCGTACCGGAGACGTTGCTGGGAAGAAAGGTAATGGAGTTAATGGGAGTACGCAACGTCCCGTACCGGAGACGTTGCTGAGAAAAAATCAAGGTAATGGAGTTAATGGGGGGTACGCAACGTCCCGTACCGGAGACGTTGCTGAGAAAAAATCAAGGTAATGGAGTTAATGGGGGGTACGCAACGTCCCGTACCGGAGACGTTGCTGAGAAAAAATCAAGGTAATGGAGTCAATGGGAGTACGCAACGTCCCGTACTGGAGACGTTGCTGCGAAGAATAAACAGGTGACTGTGGGCCGGGTGGGGGGAAGGGAACTATTCAAAGCTCTCTGCCTTGGCCAACTGTCTTACCAGCAGCAGCTTTTAATATATTGTCGGTTAAACCATACTCATTGCATAGTTCTTTCATTTTTTTATAAAACGCGTTCCTGTAATATGCCGGCATCTCAGTGCTGTTATTAAAGTAATTTAGGTACCTGTTCTCAAGATGCGGGTAATGTTCTTTTATCGCATGAAGTATCAATGTTTTGCTGTCTGCTTTCCCCTCACCAAATAATGTAATGCTGGCCGGGAGCACATAATCCACTTTCATGGACCGGAAGGTTGAAAACAATAATGTAAGATGTTCAGTTGTATCTGAAATAAAAGGCAAGAGCGGCATCAAGCTCACACCGGAAAAAAATGATTGCTTTAAACATTTATCCAGTGCTTTTAGCCGGGCAGAAGGAGGAGTGGCTCCGGGTTCAAAAACTGCCGCGACAGCATCATCGAGCGGGGAAAATGAAAAAGAAATGATCGTTCCCCGCTTTAACTGTTGTAGATCTGCCGGTAAATTGGCTTCCTTGTCAATTTGCTGTAAAAGATCAAAATCTCTTTCTACGAGGTCCGATTTTGTAATGATATGAACCGGGAATTTATGCTTCGCGATTATTTTAAGCGCCTCCCTTGTCAGCTCATATTTTTTTTCCAGCTGTAAATATGGATCTGTTGCAGAAGAAACAACGATGATCCCATACTGTCCTTTCTTAGCCTTGGCGGTTAGCTGCCTGTCAAGTACTTCAATGGCATTTACTTTTACCGACAGGAAAGATTCAAGGTTTGTTCCATATTTACTTCCCCTGATATAGCAGTATAAACAATTAAATGAACAGCTGCTGTATAAATTAAGCGTGTAGTCGTCCAGGAACCAGGAATCTCTTTTCTTTTTTTTGTTTAATACTGTTTTAATTTCAATTTCCCGTGGCATGATGCAGCTGTTGGATTATTCCTTTATCCATTTTTCCGTTACCACATTATTGCCGCTGCTTATTTTTAAAATGTACATTCCTTTCGCCAATGCGCTTACATCAATGTCAAAAATATTATTGCCCTTGTTTATAATGATGGAAATCTTGCTGGCGGTCTTCCCGTTTATATCAACCACAGATAAGCTGCCATTGGTTTGAATGGCTGATTCTGCGGATATATGCAGTACCGATGTGGCGGGAGTTGGATAAATATTATTAATAAAAAGATCGCCCTGTTTATCAAATCTTAAAAGTAATATCTTACTGTACGAAGATCTTCCATTGATGTCAACCTGCTTCAGGCGATAATAATTATAAGAGGGGAATGGATACCCGTCGCTGAATGAATAATTGATATTGAGTGAGCTGTTTCCGCCGGCAGCTTTGGTATTTACAAAGCCCGCTGTTTTGAAATGTATGCCATCCGTACTTCTCTCAACAAAAAATCCGGTGTTATCAATCTCGGCAGCCGTATTCCAATACAAGTCTGCCTGCTTATTATTTTTAACAGCCCGGAAATCCGCTAACGTTACCGGTACAATTTGAAGGCTTTTATTTTGCGCATATGCCCTGTATTCAGTGCCGCGGTTTTCGTACCAAACAGCCACGGCTTGTTGTTCCTGCTGGCTGTAGTTAAAAGCAAAACGGCCTTTCGGTGCGCCAATGGTCGCTGTTGTTGAACTCATTTCAGAAGGATAGCCTGGTAACAGGGTTCCTGCGCTATTCAGTGCGGCCAGTTTTATCTTATAGTCCAGGTCATAACTTATGAAAGCAGGAGCATCCGGTCCATTCAAAACAAGTTCGCCGGCCTGGGTATCCATGTTGGCACTTACAGGATAGACTTCCTTGCCAAGCGGATCCAGCAAAACGGTGCCGGTACTGATATTAAATTTCTGAACATATACACCGTATTGGGACTGTAACGTATTGCTGTAGGTGCAGACTGCCCATAAATAGGGTGAGCCGGGTGCATGAGCAATATTGGTTGTTTGCTGGTATGGCTCTGCTCCTGTTGAATACGTGGAAAAAACAGACCCGTTTGCTCCCCATGGAATGGCTCCATCTGGGTTGATGCGCTGCACATAAGAGTGAAACCGGGATACATCACTGGCATAATAGCCAAAAAAACTAGTATCGGCTGATGCAAGGATGGAATAATATCTGGCCCCGGATGTAGTGAGCGTAGAGAGTTGCACGGGTAAAGCCCATTGAGCAATTCCATCGCTGTTATAACGCTGTGCAAAAAGCGTAGTGGAAATGCCAACGCCCTTTCTCTGCAGAACGAGCGTAAAAGATCCATTGAGATTTGCCACGATCTGCCCGCGGGTGGTATTGCTGGCGCCTACCATAACGGGTACGGGTAATGCCCAAACGATCGTCCCAGCTGCGGCAATCTTTTGAAGATATAAAGTAGAAGGGCTGGAATTGTTCCATCCAACCACGGTCTCCCCGGTTGTAAGCACCGCAGGGTATGGTGCGAGCCCGGCACCCAGCTGAATTCCGCTGCTTCCCCATGGCAATGATCCATCGGTATTTACTTTGCTGATCACGGCCGTATTCACGCCTGCCACTTCATACTGGTAAGCAATGATGAGGTTGTTGGAAGCATCGAGGCAGACATTAAACACAAATGTTGCAGAACCGGATGTTTGATTGCTTACCAGCACCCCATTCGGGCCGAGTTCTTTATTTCCCTCAACATCCAGTAACTGTGCACGCATATCATAGTTGCCGGCATTGTTATGATAATAGGCGATCCATGTCCTGCCATCGCTGGTTGTAGCTGTCTGAAGATCTGCAACCTCCACGGCGGCGACTTCCAGGTTAATTGACGTATTTGGATTCCATTGTGCGGTACAAAGGATATGGCCGCACACCAATAAGAGTATTGTAAAGATATATTTCATGACAAGGTATTTAGGGATCATAAATGTAATGAAATATTCCTTTTATTCCTCCGCCGACGCAGATAACCTGGATGCAGATGTAAAGGATCTTCTTTAAAAACACTGGTTTCATTTAGATCCGAAAAGATTATCCGGGGCAACACATTCCTGCCAGTAGTCTACAATTTTTTTTAGCATAATTTCCAAATGATTGTAATTATTAGGTTTAATAAAAAAACCCTGGACATATCTTGAGTATGCGTCAATTACTACGCTTGAAGAAGTTGAAGAAGTAAAGAATAAATAAGGGATGCATTTTAACCTGAGTTGTTCATTACTATGAATCATATCTCTTAACTGAAAGCCGTCCAGTTTTGGCATATTGATGTCTGATATGACAAGGAATGGTTTGACATCATTGGCGGATAAATATTCGATGGCCTGGATCCCATCATCAAAATAGACAACCTCGTTAACAGAGGTAAGTCTTTTAAAAATTTCAACAAACATTGCTGTATCGTCCTCGTCATCCTCTATTATGATTATGGGGCCATTTCTATTCATTAGAAGTAAGGTACTCTTATATATTACATTAAGAAGGAATAAGTGAATTATGTAACTTTTGAAATGCAGTAGAGGAAAATTTAGTTTAGACCCGTGGTCTAACAGGTAGATAGTTACCTGGGGACTCCGCTGGCCTCCGCTGACACAAGTGTTCCGTAGGATCACTTGTGTCTACTCAAGATAGCAGGTCTGTGACCGGTAATTTATCCACCAGCTTGTGTTTTATCAGGAAAATTTGAAGAGGTAATTAATTAATCCGTGTGAATCCGTTCAATCCGTGTCATCCGCGTTTATATCATTCTCCATGCCGGAAACGCTACCAACCAGCCCAATTTTACTTTTCTTTTGGCCGCTTTTTTGTACATTAATATTGCTTTTCGTCAACAAAATTATATCACGATTAATAAAAAATTATGGAAGCAACAATGAATGCAGAAGCCTACCTCCAGGAACTCAAAACAGAAACCCTTGCAACAAGAAAATGCCTGGAAAGAATACCTGAAAGTACATTTGATTTTAAGCCGCATCCAAAATCGATGACGATGGGGTACCTCGTATTGCTGGTCGCGGAAATTCCACTGTGGATCAGTTATATGATCGAGCATGGCGAGATCGATTTTGCAACCTTTAAACATGCTGAGCCAAAAACTACCAAAGAAGTGGTTGATCAGTTTGATAAAAACATACGCGGTGCAGAAAATGCGTTGCAACATGCTACAGAAGAATCATTGAGTGGGCTCTTTTCCCTGAAGGCAAACGGGCAATTGCTCTATTCATCTCCTGTAATGGAAAGCATCAGCTCTACCCTCAATCATTGGGTACACCACCGCGGGCAGTTAACTGTTTATATGCGTTTAAATGATATACTGGTTCCTTCTATCTATGGCCCTTCGGCGGATGACAAGCAATACTGAGAACCGGATGAATATTCAGATCCAGTAACCGACACCGTGGTTAAATAAAGAAACTTCCTGGCGGATAACGGCGCCAGGAAGTTTTTTTTTAGATAGTCCTTTATTGTTTTATGAATTTGTTACTGCATTTTCACGCATAGTGAGCGCTAGTTGAAAACCAGGCATGGTTGCAATTTGTCCGGATATCCCTGGAAGAAAAAAGCAGGCAATAGCCTTTTCCCGATTTTATTTGTATACTTGTTGTTGAAATAGCGGGTAACCGCTGTTCTCAATAATTAATTCAATTATTTTATAACCAAACCAACCTGTTTATGAAAAAGTATGTAACCGAATTCATCGGTACTTTTTTCCTGGTACTTTTTATCGGCCTTGTTGTTATTGGCGCTCCTGTGGGAAATATGGCGCCCATAGTCATCGGCAGTATTCTGATGGTGATGGTCTATGCCGGCGGGCATGTGAGTGGTGCTCATTACAATCCTGCAGTAACACTGGCCGTATGGATGCGGGGCAAATGCAGCGGATCAGATGTGTTGCCCTATATGCTTTCCCAGGTTGCCGGGGCCGCCGTGGCGGCCTTTACAGTTTCATTCCTGAAAGGAGATACCATGCCGGCTGCTGCTTCAGCGATTGAGAATGTTCCCAAAGCATTGTTGGCAGAAACACTGGGAACTTTTGCACTGGCATATGTCGTGCTGAATGTGGCCACCAGCAAAAACACCAGCGGCAATAGTTTTTATGGACTTGCCATCGGGTTTACGGTAATGGCTTGCGCATATGCGCTTGGCAGTTACAGCGGCGGCGCTTTTAATCCGGCGGTAGCCGTAGGGGTTAGTATCATGAAACTGGCTGCATGGACAAATATCTGGGTATTCCTGGTGGGATGCTTTGCCGGCGGGGCATTGGCAGCGATCGTGTTCAAAGCCTTCAACCCGGATGATAAATAGCATTTTTCATTTTATAATGAACAACCCGGATAACCGGGTCGTTCATTAATACCTCAGAAAAAAATTAATATTAATAAGATGATAATGATCAATTCGGTTAATCCCGGTACTGGTTGTTCCATGGCAGGTTACATTTAATTTTTCGAAAAGATAAGTAAACAGCTTATAATAACACAGCCCCAACGCAAATTACCCTGGATAAAATTTCCATTACCACAAACATCAAAACACCAGTACAGGTAAGTCGGGTTGAAGGCCAAAATAAACCTGCGCTGCTGTTTCATAACGGCTGTCATTTGCAAAGCCATGTTGCCTTATAACCTGTGCATCTGAAAAATAATGTGCTAATTTATTCCTGGTATAGATGCCGGTGCTTCCTGCAGCTGAATACATCAGGTCCACTGCCTGCAGGCAACTTTGATTGGTATGTGTAGCTGCCAGTAACAATCCTGCTTTTTCTTCAAGGGATAAGTTTTCTCCGGCCAATATTTTATTCCAGCATGTTTCAATTGTTTGATACAGGTATGCCCGGCTTGATTGAACCAAAGCCTCTGCCATACCTAATTTTCTTTGTATAGCGCCTCTTTCTCTTAAGGGTACTACTGAGCCAAATGATGTTTTCTTTTCGGCCAGCAGTCTTTAATTCCTGTATGGCATTACGGGCAACAGCCAGGGCAACCGGTGCAATAAGAGCATGCAACACTGGCGCCAATGGCAGCAAACTTGTAAAGCGGGCCCTTATAATATTGGTTAGGCTCAAATTCCGGGGCAAGCGGGAAAAAAAGATGATCGGGCACAAACACATCATTGGCTGCTACATCATTGCTATCCGTAGCCTTCATGCCCAAGGTATGCCAGGTATCAATGATCTCACAATGCTCCGGGTTCATGAAAACACCAATGACTTCAGGTATCCCGTTATTCATTTTCACCTGGCCCTGCTCCATAACCAATGCGGTAACAAAGATCCATTGGCTTCATGCACATTACTTGTCAAAGGGCTTCTGCCATTAATCCGGTATCCTCCATCTACCCGGGTAGCCATCATGGGTGGATGAAAAGCGCCTGCAATAAGTGTATCAGGCCCATTTTTATAAATTTCTTCAATTCCTTTTTCAGGCAACCTGCTGCACCACCAGGTTGATACATTGGCTACCATCATTGACCAGCCCGCAGCTGTATTATGACGGGCAACTTCTTCAACCAGTTTTGCTACAGTTAAGCGGATCGGCCTCAAGCCCACCCAGAGATTTTGGCATGAACAACCTGTGAAAGCCTGCTTCCCTCAACGTTTTAATAACCGGCTTTGAAAGCCTTCGGTTGTTTTCTTCTTCGTCAATATATTGGCTGATAACAGGGCCGATCTCAATTGCAGTTTCCAAAAGTGTTTTCATACAACAAAGTTTAAAGATTTAATTAATTACAGTAGTAAAAGTAAGCTGGTGAAATTATCCAGGCTTGCCGATATGGCTCAAAAACATTTCTGTTTGTATCAAAATGGTACCGGCCTGTATTCAGACCCCGTTGGAGTAGTATGAAGCTTTGTTCGGAATTGTAAAGGAGAAACACCCAATTTTTCTTTAAATACCCTGCTGAAATGCGTTTGATTTTCAAATCCACATTCAAAGCTAATTTCTCCAATACTTAGCGGAGTATTTTCCAGTAATTCAGTTGCCAGGTTTAATCTTTTCTTCATTACCCATTTAGCAGGGGTATCCTTAAATATTTTTTTGAAATCCCGTTTAAAAGTAGGAATGCTTTTGCAGGTGAGCTTTGCATACTCTGCCAGTGTAAGTTTAAAAGCATAGTTGTTTTGCATTACTTCTTCCATGGAAGGGTTCTTGTCATTGCTCAGGTTATTGAGATAGGACAGAAACCGTTCATTTTTTTTATTGGAAAGAAGGGATAAGATCAGTTCTTTAAATTTCAGTTCAAGCAAATTTTCCGGAGGTGGGGGTGCTTGGGTAAAATAAGGTAACATGGAAAAGAAAAAAGACTTGCTAAGTTCATTTACATCCAGTGGCAATACATGTTCCACACCGGCTTCCGGTAAATTAGTCAAGCGGTAAACTTTTCCGGTTTTCGTTTATTAATTGTTTGAGAAAATTATCAGGCATAAAAAAAACCATCACACACCATCCTTCACCTTCTTCTTTTTCAGCAATATGTGTTCCCTTTTTTACAAATACACAAACGCCTTCTTTCAGATCCCATGTTTTTTTGTTTTTATGAAAAATCCTTTTGCCGCTGATAACATAGGCTATATGATTGCATTCAATAAAAAATCGTTCTTTTCCGTCAGCCTGCGGGCAATCATAGTTTGTAAATAGCAGGTCCTTACAATTGAGTTGTTTGGAGAGGCTGGGAAAATTTTTTAAGATTTCGTATAAATTGATCATGATAGCTGCTAAATCTCAGCTAATATAATTGTTTCCCGGGAAATCTTTCCTTACGGATTCTCCACCAGTTCGATGACTATCAGCCTTAAAATACACGGTTATTTTAGAAACAGCACGGATATTAATTATATTAGAACTTCATTTAATTAAACAACTAAAATCATTAACTTCATATACTTCCAAAAACTAATTTTATAGGACATGAAAAAGCTTTTTTTCTGCAGCCTGTTATTATTTTTCTGCTATGAATTAAAAGCCCAGGATGTATCCATTCCCGAGGGCTCTTTCAAAGATTATTTAATGAGCAGGTATCCTGGCTGTTTTGTCAATTTGGATATTGACGGGCATCTCATGATGAATACAGCCTGTACCGCGATCACATCAGAAGATTCGCTTGAATTTCATCAACTGGATATAACATTCGGTCCTTTGGACCTTGAAGGTTTGCAATATTTTACTTCATTGCGGTATTTGAGTTGTTATGGAAACCAGATCATCGCGGTGCCCACTTTACCAGCTTCATTGCGTTACCTGGATTTTTCCGGGTGCTGGGCCGATCAGCCTTTTGGAAATCTTCCAGGTTTCCTCAATGAAGGCTTATTGCATTTTGATTGCTCGAATAACAGTCTTTCCAGTATGGGAGGCTTACCCTCCACTTTGAAATACCTGAATTGTTCAGGAAATATTTTTTCCAGCGTGGGTGGATTGCCTTCAGGGCTCGATACCCTGATCTGTGGCAATCAGCGGCACCCCGGGCCCAGCACCAACGTACTTGCGTCAATTGGATTGCCTGCCGGCCTGAAATACCTCGATGCCGGTGGGCATGCGATGTCTTCTTTACCTATGCTTCCTGCCGGTCTGAAATTTCTTAATTGCGGGGGAGGCTATGTCAATATCAACCCGGAAGACATTCAATTCACCCTGTTCTCCCTGCCTGCGCTTCCCCCTGCACTTGAATCGCTGACCTGCGGATTTAACGGCTTAACTTCTTTGCCTCCGTTGCCTGCGGGGCTCACCTATCTTAATTGTACAAGTACTTATTATGAAAATGTCAATGGGGATGTGGTGGGCACAGGTTTGGAAAGCGTCCCGGAACTACCACAGGGATTGACCTATCTCAACATCATGCAGGGAAGGGTTCATTGTATACCACGTTTACCCGCCACGCTTACTTTTCTTGGCCTGGACAGGGATAGTGTGAGCTGTCTTCCAAATTCGGGAAGCTATACAATATCGCCTCCGGGCGCAATACCACTTTGTACTGTCACCAATAATGTTTATCAATGTGTTTCAATGCCAGTGGTCTCCGGTAATATCTACTATGATAATAACAGTAACAGTATAAAAGATCCCGGAGAAAATTTCAGGGCAAATGTAGAAGTGCAGCTTTCGAACGGCCAAAATGCTTATTCAAATACAAATGGTTATTTTGAATTGTCCGGTGATATTGGAACATTCGACCTGGATGTAATTGCACCTCCGTATTATACAGCTGTGCCTCCTTCTGCCAGCTATACATTTAATAGTTATGATGATGTGGTAACACAACAGTATGCGCTGCAGCCAACCGCTACCGTCGATAGTGTTACAATCTCAGTGGTTCCATACAATACTCCCAGGCCTGGATTTGAGCACTACTACAGGGTTAGCTATGAAAACGTAGGTACAACGACTGTTATACCAACTATTACATTCAACTACGATCCCTCCAGGTTAAATTATTCAAGTGGATCCGTTCCAGGCATAATTGACAATGGATCAAGCCTGTCAATACCCGGAGTAAGTGTTACACCCGGGGACAAGCCCAGCTTCTATCTTTATTTTGAAGTGTCCCCAACGGCGGTTATTGGCGATACGATCTTTGTAACTGCAGTTGCCACGGCAAATGCAGGTACAGCGATCGACAGCACATACTCAGTGATCAGGGGATCATTCGATCCCAATGACAAGAGGGCAACACCCAAACTTAGTATTGCTGAAGTTACGGGAGGGAAGTATATCAATTACCTGCTGAGATTCCAGAATACCGGAACAGATACCGCATTCAATGTCGTAATAACGGATATCCTTAGCAGCATGCTCGATGCTTCTACTTTCCAGTTGATTGATGCGTCTCATCCCTGCAAAGTAAAACGGTCCGGTAGCAGCCTGTCTTTTGAATTTATTAATATCCTGTTGCCGGATAGCAATGTCAATGAACTGGCAAGCCATGGGTATATTAAATTCAGGGTTAAACCGCTGGCTTCAGTTCCTGCAAACAGCGTGATACCCAATACTGCAAATATTTATTTTGATTTCAACAGTCCTGTGTTGACAAATATTGCCAATACATTGATCCAGCCTGCGATCATACCACTGACACTTTTATCTTTCAATGCACTGGTAAATAATGCGGATAACAGTGCATTATTATACTGGAAGACAGCTGCTGAGGTCAATACCCGTTCGTTCGATATCCAGCGGAGCAGGGATGGGTCAAACTTTGAAACGATCGGTAATGTGAATGCATTCGGGCAAGGGAGCCATAGCTATAATTACAAATCCAACATGCAAAATGCTATTGAGTACTATCGTTTAAGGATGATCGATATAGATGGAAGATTTACGTACTCAACTATTGTTAAAGTAAGAATGTTGAAGAACGGCGATCGTTTTGCGATACTAAGCAACCCTGTAAAGCGGATATTGACTATTGAAACATATGACCTGGAACTACAAAACTCACAAGCAGCCATTGTAGATAACTTGGGCGCAGTCGTATATAATTTCAGGATGCAAGGAGGAGTACAGCATGTAGATCTGAGCAAATTGGCTCCCGGCATCTATTACCTGCGAACAATTGCCGGAACCGGGAAACTATTTATTAATAAATAGAAATACATGTTGCGCGAGCATTTGTAAGCTTTAATACAGCGTTTGATACCTGATCACTTTTCCTTTTACGAAGGAAAAGGAGTGGACTCCGATAAAGTGTTCCCTCCTTCCATTTACGATGCATGGGGTCCACGGTTCTTTTTCAAGGCAGGCATTTAATATGATCGCATCCATATCCGGGTATATAGAAGGCTCTTTGATGAATATGTTTTGAAGAACTCCTTCATCATTTACGTGGAAACCAATATAAACGCTACCATAGAGATCCTTCCTTCGTTTCCTGTCAATGCTGTCATCATTATTTATTTTTTTCAGGATCTTTTTTTGCCAGGTTTTGAAACCCGTAACAGGCATGGCCCATTTAATATAGTCGCGGACCTCGGTTTCTTTTCCCTCCTCCGTCCAGTTTTTCCTGCTTAAATATTTCCCGGAAGCATCGAAGCATGTATAGCTACAGGGATTGCCATTATTGTGGAACCGCCATGAAAAAGCCGGCTTACCTGCATCACTGAATATAACGGAATCCCTTAACCGGTAATTTTTGTGATAACTATAATACCGCGTCGGTGTTTTTTGCGATCTTTCCCTGTAGTAATGGAGGAATTGAATACTATCGCCATTCAGTGAATTGATCCTTACGCGCCAGGCGCTGTCTTCTTTATTGATCTTCTCAATAAAAAAAGCGGTATCCTTATGGCATAGTCGCATTGCCCGGTCATGGTAGAATGTATCAGCAACAGCTTCGTTCCCATCACGATCCCAGGAAATGGCATGGTCAATACAGGAACTGGTTTTGTAATCATAACTTGTTTCTGTTTTCTTCTTCCCGTTTTCATAGAAAAGCTTCATATGAATTAACCTGCCCTTCGAATAGGTCATTGAATCTGTAAGTATCCCGGCTGTATTGTAGGTTTTAAAGCTGCCGGTTTTTGTCAGCAGCGATGGCTCAAGGTAATATCCATCGAGGTAAATTTCATGGCTGTTTGAATAAAATATGCGCTGGTGGTAGAGGTTGTCTTCCTTTAGGGCAATGCTATAATAGGAGGCAATATTTTTATTGCAGCCATGCCATTTATTATCCAGCCATGTAGTATCGCTTGCTATGGAAATGCACGAAATGAACAGCAGGGTAACGCTTAATATTATTTTCATTATTGGAGTAAAAAAACTTTATGGTATATTTTCTAACCGGGGTTATCCCAATAACTATAACTTAAAGTTGTATAAGCCGTTTTATGCTCATTGGTTTCAGGCCAGTGATGTTTATCGAAACCCGGTGCTTTGGAAAGGGTTTCTTTCTTTTCAGTAAACCTGAAGATCTTATGTTCAGGATCTACCTGCAACAAATTAAAAGGAATTGCGAAGAATTTTTCGCCAATACCCAGGAACCCGCCAAATTCAATTACATAGTATTCAATCTTACCAACCCTTATGTCTAACATGATATCTTTTATATGCCCCATGTGCTTATCATCTTTATCCAATACCTTATCACCAATAATAGAAGAAGCGGTTAAAAATTTCAGCGGAGTATTCATATAAGGGTCTCCTTCAAAATGTCCGGTTAGATTGTCTTTGAATTCAGTTGACATAAATTCTTTTTTAAAAAAATGATTTGAAAGTGCAGCATTGATAATGTCAATGCTATAACAATACAAAATAAGCTTTTGCTACGGAATTATAAAATGACAGGGATTATCCTTTAATAGGATATCGCGAACCAGTGGTAAGGGATCTTAATTTCATAGCATAAAAAAGTCCTTCACTTTTCAATGAAGGACTTTTCTTATAAAGAGATAATTCAGTTATTAATAATCCCTGTTGTATCCACCGCCGCCGCCGCTGCTACGACCACCGCCGCTGCTGCGTCCGCCGCCGCCACCATATCCGCCGCCGCTGCTACGACCACCGCCGCCGCCGTATCCGCCGCCACTGCTGCGTCCACCGCCACCGCCGTAACCACCGCCACCGCTGCGTTTTTTGAATCCACCTCCACCACCTTCCTGGCGTGGTTGTGATTCGTTAACGATCAATTTACGACCCATGAACTTCACTTTCGTTTAAATTGGCGATAGCAGTTTTAGCTGCTTCATCGTCTTCCATTTCAACAAAACCAAAACCTTTGCTGCGGCCGTTCATTTTGTCTTTCAGAATTTTAGCACTTGTAACAGTACCATACTGTGTAAAAAGATTGCTTAGATCTTCGTCGGTCATTGTCCAACTTAGATTTCCTACATAAATGTTCATTGTAAAAACTTTTAATAAATAAATAAATAAAAATAATGACTTAGTTGTTACAATGAACTGAATCGTACTCAAAAGAAAGCTACTTCAGCCAAAGCAAGAAAACTAAAACCATTAAATACCTGTTAAAGATAGGGATTTCCAATTAAAAGCGGCTATTTTTTTTAAATATGATTGACCAGGCGTATGGGCTGGGCGGGGCTTTTGTAATATAATAAAAAAACCACCTGTTTTGAAGAGGTGGTTTTGTAAAGCATTGATTATAAGTCTATTCAGCAATTACTTCAAATTCAACTTCGGTTTCGTTTCCGTTCCCAAAATCAATTTTGGCTTTATAGGTGCCTAATTCTTTAACTTCATCAATGATGGTGATACGGCGGCGGTCAATTTCATAACCCTTTTGTTCCTTGATCGCCCGTGCAATCTGAACAGAAGTTACACTTCCAAAGATCTTACCACTGGTACCGGTTTTGGCACCAATTTTTAAAGCACCATCTCTTAAAACAGCAATAACACTATTGATCTCGGCCAATAACTTGTCTTCTTTTTTAGCATGCTGCTTTTTTTTTTCCTCCATCATTTTCAGGTTGGAAGGACTTGCTTCGATAGCCAGTTTACTTGGGATAAGAAAGTTGCGGCCATAACCATTTTTTACTGTTACCAGTTCATTCACACCTCCAAGGTTGTTTACATCCTGTATTAATATTACCTGCATGATTTTGCATTTTTACCCAATCCCGATTATATCGGGACTTTCTCCCCGGCTGGCGGATTAGGGTGGTGAAAAAAATTATTTTAAAAGATCTGTTACGTAAGGCAAGATCGCCATTTGACGGGCTTTCTTTACTGCTTCACTTACTTTACGCTGGAACTTTAAAGAGTTCCCTGTAATGCGGCGTGGCAATAATTTACCTTGTTCGTTCAGAAATTTCTTCAGAAAATCACCATCTTTATAATCGATGTAGCGGATGCCCATTTTCTTAAAACGGCAATATTTTTTTGGACGCTTCTCAGCCTTAATAGCTGTAAGATACTTGATCTCATTTGTTTTTGCCATGATTATGCCTCCGCTTTTTCGTTTGCTGAATATTGTACACCACTTCTCTTTTTCTCATTGTACTCGACGGCGTATTTATCGAGTACAGTAAACATGTGACGCATCACTGATTCGTCACGTAAAAGTTGAATTTTCAACTTTTCATTGAAGCTGGTTGGCGCATTATATTCCATTACCCAATAAAGACCAGTGGTCTTTTTGGCTATCGGATAGGCCAGTGATTTTAGTCCCCAGGGATTCGTGTGCAATACTTCTCCACCGTTTTCTTTAACGAGGGTTTCGTATTTTTTCTGAGCGGCTTTATATTCCTCCTCAGAAAGCACAGGGGTAAAAATCACCATCAATTCGTAGTTGCTCATTTCCCTGTTTTTTGTTTATTAATAAAAATTGTTGATCCGTTTTTTTGAACGGGCAGCGAAGGTAGGGAAAAAGGC
The DNA here is from genome assembly GCA_963779595.1 of uncultured Chitinophagaceae bacterium. Classification (GTDB taxonomy): domain Bacteria; phylum Bacteroidota; class Bacteroidia; order Chitinophagales; family Chitinophagaceae; genus Ferruginibacter. The sequence goes on from CAVZYY010000001.1 coordinate 44,421, forward strand.
CGATACTAGATACTTGATACTGGATTAATTTGAGGAAAATTCAGCTATAGTGGCAGAACCTTAATCCAGCATCCAACATCCAGCATCCAGTATCCAGTATCCAGCATCCAACATCCAGTATCCAGTATCTAGTATCCGGCACCCACCTCAACCCTGAAAACGGGGTACCTGAAATATTCTTTTTCGTAATATGGCGAATTCCTATATATAAAACTCAGTATCTCAGCTGAATTTAAAGCAAATTTGGGGTCCGCAGCCATTTTAGCTGATAGTTTTTTCTGCAGCAGGCTGTCTTTCTGCAGGGTTTCTGCTGCTATATCCTCCCAGCGATAATCACTGTATCCTTCCTTTTGCTGCAGGATGGCATCAAAAAAATTCCATGCAAAAAAGCTATTGTCCGCCGTGGGTTCAAGCATTTCAATGATATACCTGTTGGTTTCCTGGTTCAGTTCAACCAGGAAATCACCTTTGAATATTTTTACCGGCTTGTTGGAAAGAGAAACCCTTACTCCATGGTTTTTATGATGTTTTTCATATGGATAGGGATACGATTGATAATCAGTGATGCGATAAATGCCTGCAGTTAACAGTGTATCTGTACTGAATTGTTTTACGACAACGCCGTTTAATTTTAATAACTCAATGACCGCATACCATCCCTGCGGGATAATATACGCCGCCGGTTTTTTGATCATATTTGCCGGCTTATATACATCGAAGAACTTTATTTTTTTTGTAAAAGGCCTGTTGTGATCATAGAACATTCTTTCCAGCCCCGTGGCTTCGCTTTTTTTAAAACCGGGTTCATAACCTTTGAATGTTATTTCCGAAAATTTTGTTGTATCCACAACCCAGCTCAGCGGAAAATTCTTTTGAATAATGGCAAGCTCCTTAGCCTTTGCCCGTTCAGTGATCAATACATTTGCGTTTATCGATGCCTGTTGTATAAGCGCTGCCATGAGGTCATAAGTAGACCGTACCCTTTCTTCGTAGGGTTTCAGCATATGGGTTTCAGAAATAAATGAAATGGTATTGAACAGGGCAGCATAGCCGGATGAAAATACCACAGCATCACTGAACATGTACATTCCTTTGCTGAGATCAGTTACTGAAAAATCAACATAAGGGATCATATCCCATTTTTTTTCTGCCATTACCTTATACAGTTGCGGCTCAAAGCTTTCTTTCAGCCAGGTTCCCAGCCCCGGCCCGAGTTTATTATACTGCGTTGTAATGAGTGTCATCGTATGCTGGTAATCGGCGCCATCGCTTACATGGTTGTCTAAGAAAATATCAGGGTCTAAATAATGAAATATCTGTGTAAACGATCTTGCTTCCCTGCTGTCAGCTTTTGTAAAATCCCTGTTCAGGTCAAGGTTTTGCGAGTTCCCCCGGAACCCATATTCATCCGGCCCGTTTTGGTTTACCCTCGTAACCGAATTCCTGTTTAAACAGCCGCCAATATTATAAACCGGGATAAGAGCCAGTATAATATTGTCCGGCAAAATGATCTTCCCGGTTTTGATATCTCAGAAGTAACATGCTGGCGTCTATCCCATCGGGTTCCCCGGGATGAATGCCATTATTAATGAAGATCACTGCTTTTTTTTGTTGATGCCATTGCAGGGGATCAAAGTTCCCGTCATTACTTACCATCACGAGGTGCAACGGGTAGCCCGCATCGGTAGCCCCCATTTCTTTCATGGTAATTTTTGAAGAACCGCTGTCCAGGCTTTTATACCAGTTGATGGCCTCAAAATAGGTGGCGGACTTTTTTCCGCTGCTTTTTTCAAAAGGAGATATTTGTGCGCCTGCACGCAGGCAGGAGATACAGGCGGCTATTATATAAAAAATAGATTTGATCATGCTTATTTCAGGATATGTAAGCAAAGATGCGAATAAAAAATCCCGCCTTTAGGCGGGATCATGCAATATTTTTAAATAATATTATTACTTAGCGAGGGCATTCACCTTCAGCGCCAGTTTACGCTTAAGATTTGCAGCCTTATTTTTATGGATGGTGCCACGTTTTGCCAGTTTGTCTATCATAGAAGATACCAGTGGTAATTTCTCTGAAGCTGATTTCTTTTCCTCGATAGCCCGGATATCACGGATCGCATTACGGGTTGTTTTGCCATAATAACGGTTACGCTCATTACGCTTCGTACTTTGACGCACATCTTTTTTCGTTGCTGAATGGTTTGCCATTTAATTCTTTTTTTGGGCTGCAAAGATAGGGATTCACATTTGATTATTAGGTTTTCCGTGGAATTTTTTTTAAGAGCTTAAAATCGGGTGAATAATAGCCCACGGCTTACTTTTTTAGCCCGAAACTTACATTTAAAAAGCCGATATTTGCAGCCAATTTTCAACCCGTTTAATGTAAATCGTCCCATAAAATGAAGGATTTTCAGTATATCACCAATGCCCATCCCGGTTACATAGAGAATGTATACAATGATTATTTAAAAGACCCGGAAAGTGTTGATACTGAGATGCGTAAATTCTTTGAAGGATTTGATTTTGCCCTTTCTACGGGCGTTAAACCTGCGATTCCCTCCATCAAGGAAAACGGTCATAAAATAGTTTCTTCCCCCCAATTGGATAAGGAATTTGCAGTATACCAGTTGATCCAGTCTTACCGTAAGAACGGGCACCTGATCTCCAAAACAAATCCCATAAGGGAAAGAAAGAACCGGCATGCAAACCTCGAGCTGGTCAATTTTGGTTTAAATGACCAGGAACTGAATACAGAATTTGAAGCAGGTAGATTTGCCAACCTTGGAAAAACGACTCTTCAAAATATTATAAACCACCTGCAAAATTGTTATACCAATCATATAGGATTGGAATTTACCTATATCAATGATGCAAAAAAAATAGAGTGGCTGGAAAATGCAATGGAGAAAACCATGGTCCAGCCCGTTCCATTGGAACAAAAAAAACGCATCCTTCAAAAATTAAATGAAGGCGTAATATTCGAAAAGTTCCTTCACACAAAATATGTCGGCCAAAAAAGATTCAGCCTGGAAGGCGGTGAAACAACCATCGCTGCATTGGACGCAATACTCAATACTTCAGCAGCGAATAACGTGGAGGAAGTCGTGATCGGGATGGCGCACAGGGGAAGGTTGAATGTGCTTGCCAATGTGTTGGGTAAAACATATGCGCAGATTTTCAACGAGTTTGAAGGGAATGCACTTCCGGATACAACCATGGGCACCGGTGATGTAAAATATCATCTTGGATTCAGCAGTGATGTGGATACCACTTCCGGTAAAAAGATCCATCTAAAATTAATGCCGAACCCTTCCCATTTGGAAGCCGTAGATCCTTTGGTGGTAGGCTTTGCCCGCAGTAAGGCGGATGTTTTATATGAAAGTGATTATGATAAGATACTTCCATTGCTCATACATGGCGATGCATCTGTGGCAGGCCAGGGTATCGTGTATGAAGTGTTGCAGATGAGTAACCTGAAAGGCTATTACACCGGCGGCACGATCCATTTTGTGATCAATAACCAGATCGGCTTTACAACCGATTTCGATGATGCCCGCAGTTCGGATTATTGCACCTCTGTTGCCGCGATGATACAGGCACCGGTATTCCACGTAAATGGAGATGATCCGGAAGCCGTGATCAGGGTATCTGAAATAGCTACCCAATACAGGCAGGAATTCAACAGCGATATCTTTATTGATATGGTCTGTTACCGCCGCCATGGGCATAACGAAGGTGATGAGCCCAAGTTTACACAGCCACAATTATATGCGCTGATCGAAAAACACCTCAATCCAAGAGAGGTTTACACACAATACCTGATCGAAAACGGTGAGCCCGAAGCAAAAGAGCTTGCAAAGCAGATGGAGCAGCAGTTTTTATCAGAATTACAGTCAAGGTTAGACGAAGTAAAACAGAACCCGCTTCCCTACACATATCAAAAACCTGAAAAATGGTGGCAAAGCCTTCGCAGGGCCACGGCGGAAGATTTTAATGCCTCCCCGGTAACAGCCATTAAAGAAGCTGAATTAACAGCCTTGTACAATGGGCTCATGAAATGGCCGGAAGATTTTAAGCCTTTGAAAAAAGTGGAGAAGCTGATCCAGGATAAATTAAAATTGTTCAGCGACCAGAAAAAAATTGATTGGGCAACAGGGGAATTACTTGCGTATTCAAGCCTGTTAACAGAAGACAAGGATGTGCGCATGAGCGGGCAGGATATAAAGCGGGGCACTTTCAGCCATCGTCATGCTACATTGTATGATGAAAGAACGAATGAAGAATATAACCGCCTGAATCATTTTAAGGAAGCGCAGCCTCCTTTCAGGATATACAATTCCTTATTGAGTGAGTATGCGGTACTGGGATTCGAATATGGTTATTCAATGGCCAATCCCAATGCATTGGTATTATGGGAAGCTCAGTTCGGTGATTTCGTAAATGGCGGCCAGATCATTATCGACCAGTTCATCTCTGCCGCGGAAACGAAATGGCAGCGTATGAATGGCCTGGTAATGTTGTTGCCCCATGGTTACGAAGGCCAGGGGCCCGAACACAGCAGTGCAAGGCTGGAGCGTTTTTTACAACAATGTGCTGAATTGAATATGGTGATCACAAATATCACGACCTCTGCTAATTTTTTCCATGCGTTGCGCAGGCAGCTGGCATGGCCTTTCAGGAAGCCACTGGTACAGTTTACACCAAAAGCAAACCTTCGTCACCCCGGCAGCTATAGCCATATTTCAGCATTTACAACAGGTGGTTTTAAAGAGGTATTTGATGATGAATCCGCCAGTGATGCTTCATCCATCAAAAAAGTATTGATGTGCAGCGGCAAGATCTATTTTGACCTGGAAGAAAGAAGGCAGAAAGAAAACCGCACAGACATTGCCATCATTCGGCTGGAGCAGTTATATCCTTTGCCACAAAATCAACTGGATGCTTTATATAAGAAATACAGTAAGGCGATCTGGTACTGGGTACAGGAAGAACCATTGAACATGGGTGCCGCCACCTTCCTCCGTATGAACTTGAAAAATATCAATTTCTATATCATCAGCAGGCAGGCAAGTGCAGCTACGGCTACGGGTTATGCCAAGATGCATGCAAAGGAGCAGGCGGAAATAATCAATGCTGCATTTAGTATGTAGCTAACAGCTATTAGCTTATAGCTATTAGCCTGAGCATGAGAACTTAAAAACCCTATTTTATAACGTAAAGAATACCAGAACATATGTTTCAAAGTCTCAGTGAAAAATTAGAATCCGCATTTAAGAATATCAAGGGCCAGGGAAGGATATCAGATCTCAATATTGCCAATACGATCAAGGACATTCGCCGTGCATTGGTGGATGCCGATGTGAATTATAAAATTGCCAAGGAATTTACCGATAAAATAAAAGATAAAGCTTTAGGTGAAAAAGTGTTGACTGCAGTGAGTCCCGGGCAACTCATGGTAAAGATCGTTCAGGACGAATTGACTGAACTGATGGGAGGAAAAGAAAGCGATTTCAATATCAGCGGAACCCCGGCCATCATTTTGATCGCAGGACTGCAGGGTAGTGGTAAAACAACTTTCAGCGGAAAGCTTGCCAATTACCTGAAAACAAAAAAGGGAAAATCACCGTTACTGGTAGCCGCGGATATCTACCGGCCCGCCGCGATCGACCAGCTGGAAGTGCTGGGAAGCCAGATCGGTGTGGATGTTTATAGTGAAAGGGAAAACAAGGATGCCGTCAGCATTGTTCAGAATGCGATCAAAGAAGCAAAGACAAAGAACAAAAATGTGATCATCATTGATACGGCAGGGCGACTGGCTGTAGATGAAGTGATGATGAAGGAAGTGGCGGATATCAAAGCTGCCGTGAATCCACAGGAAATATTATTTGTGGTAGATAGCATGACCGGCCAGGACGCGGTAAACACTGCGGCGGCTTTTAATGAACGCCTCGATTTCAGTGGTGTGGTTCTTACAAAACTGGATGGCGATACCAGGGGTGGTGCGGCACTGTCAATCAAATACACGGTAAACAAGCCTATAAAATTCAGCAGCAGCGGCGAGAAGATGGATACCCTCGATGTGTTTTACCCCGAAAGGATGGCGCAGCGTATTTTGGGGATGGGTGATATTGTAAGCCTCGTAGAAAAAGCGCAGGAACAGTTTGATGCAGCAGAAGCGGCGAAGCTTGAAAAAAAGATCCGCAAGAACCAGTTTGATTTCGAGGATTTTAAGAACCAGTTGCAGCAGATTAAAAAAATGGGTAACCTGAAAGACCTGATGGCCATGATCCCCGGGGTAGGAAAACAAATAAAGGACCTGGATATAAATGACGACGCGTTCAAAGGAATTGAAGCGATGATCAATTCAATGACAGTGGAAGAGCGCCGCAACCCGGATGTGATCAACCCTGCCCGTAAGCAACGGATTGCCCGCGGCAGCGGAAAAGACCTTACTGAGCTCAACCAATTCTTAAAACAGTTCGAGCAGATGAAGGAAATGATGAAAACAATGAATAAAATGCCCATGGGCAGGATGCCGGGGATGGGTATGGGTAAACGTTAATTATAAACGACTGTTAAAATCCGGCCTTTTTTACCGCCAAACATTCAATTCGGGTTATAAAAACCGGCCGCAGGCTTATTTCTTTTGGATTATTTCCACCTGAACTGTATCTTCGTTATCCTTTTTTAAGGAAGTTTAGAAACCCTATTATTCACAACCAAGAAAATTTCTATTTTTTATGGCTGTTAAAATGAGATTGCAACGACATGGCTCGAAAAAGAGACCATTCTATTTCATCGTTATCGCGGACGCCCGCGCCCCACGTGATGGAAAGTTTATTCAAAAATTAGGTTCTTACAATCCGCTGACCGTTCCGGCCACAATCCAGATCGATCGTCAGAAAGCATTGGATTGGCTTCAGAAAGGTGCTCAACCCACCGATACTGTCCGCCGCATCCTTTCTTTCAAAGGAGTGTTGTTCCTGAAACATTTATTGCGTGGAGTAACCCTCGGACTGTTTGATGAAGCTACCGCTATGGAAAAGTTCACCAAATGGAGTTCAGAGCACGATGCAAACCTTACCAGGCGTCAGGGTGCTCATAAAAAAGCACGTAATGACCGCCGTGATGTACCGGTTGTAAAGAAAGTTGCAGAAAAGAAAGAAGCAGCCCCGGCAGCAGAAACTCCTGTTGAGGCCAATGCGTCAGAAGAAACCAAAACAGAAGAATAAAAACTCTGTTCCAGTCAATTCATTCAAGTCCTGCTTCTTGCAGGACTTTTTTTATTTACTGCGAAGACGCGAAGTCGCCAAGATATTTTTGGCTCATAAAACCTTTCCAGTTTATATTCAAATATCTCCGCGTCTTTGTGCCCCGTGCCTTTGTGTTTCAATATTTAATAGATATTCTCTTCGGTTCGTTTTGTTTGGAACACAGAGGCACAAAGACACAGAGACACAAGAGAAATCTGACTCCAGAAAATAATTTTTTGCGTCTTAGCGCCTTAAAGACGCAAAGTCGCCAAGATATTTTTGGCTCATAAAACCTTTCCAGTTTATATTCAAATATCTCCGTGTCTTTGTGCCTCCGTGCCTTTGTGTTTCAATATTTAATAGATATTATCTTCGGTTCGTTTTGTTTGGAACACAGAGGCACAAAGACGCAGAGACACAAGAGAAATCTGACTCCAGAAAATAATTTTTTGCGTCTTAGCCCCTTTGCGGTTTAACTTGCACCAACATGAACCAGTATTTTAAAATTGGAAAATTTGCCGCGAGCTACGGGTTGAATGGGGAGCTGGTATTGCAGCACAGCCTGGGCAAAAAGACCAGCTTAAAAGGCCTTGAAGCAATATTCATAGAAGAAACCAACAATAATTTTATCCCTTATTTTATTCAGAAGACCGCTATAAAAAGTGACTCCGAAACTTATATAAAACTTGAAGGAATTGATAACAAGGAGGCTGCAAGAAAACTTACTCCCAGGGAAACATGGCTGCAGGCAACGGATTTTAATAAATATGCAGCCAAAGCCGCCCCAATAGCATTGCTTGGGTTTGCAATGATAAACGGGGATACTGACCTCGGCGAAATAATAGAAGTGATCGAACAGCCGCACCAGGTTCTTTGTACCATATTATATAAAGGCAATGAAGCCCTGATCCCCATACATGAAGCAAACCTCCTCAAAATTGATAAAAAGAACAGGAAGGTTTATGTAGAATTGCCGGAAGGATTGCTGGAGATCTATGGTTAGTTCGGAAGTTTAACAGGTTCAATAGGTTTAAAAAGTTCAATGAGTTAATTTAACTTTAAACCTAATAAACTTCTTGAACCTATTAAACTTTTTAAACCTTTTAAACCTCTTGAACACCCACGTGAATTTTGTAAATTTACCCGTGAGCAACCTGCAACGCATCATAGCACATTTTGACCTGGATTCATTCTTTGTTTCAGTGGAAATATTAAATAATCCCTCCCTAACAGGCAAACCTGTAATTGTTGGTGGGGCAGAAAGGGGCGTGGTAGCCGCGTGCAGCTATGAGGCAAGAAAATTCGGGATCCATTCCGGGATGCCTTCTTCCAAAGCAAGACAGCTTTGTCCACATGCAATATTTTTAAAAGGGCATAGAAGTGACTACAGTAAATATTCAAGGTGGGTGACCGAGATCATAGCCGCTAAAGCGCCTTTGTTTGAAAAAGCTTCTGTAGATGAATTTTACCTGGACCTAACGGGAATGGATAAATTCTTTGATCCCCTTCAGTGGACGATCGACCTGAGAAAGCAGATCATTGATGAAACACATCTCCCGATCTCTTTCGGGCTCGCGGGTAATAAAATGCTGGCGAAAATGGCTACCAACCAGGCCAAGCCCAATGGATTTCTGCAAATACCTTTCGGGAAGGAAAAAGAATTCTTAGGGCCATTGCCCGTAGCCGATATCCCGGGGGTTGGGGAGCATACCAATCTTGTATTGAAACATATGGGTATTGAAACCATACAGCAAATAGCTGAAACAGGAAGGGAAGAGCTGGAAGATAAACTGGGGAAATGGGGCACGGATCTTTGGTTCAAAAGCCAGGGGATACATCATGGTGAAGTCAGCGCTTACCATGAAGCAAAATCCATTTCTTCTGAAAACACATTCGATGAAAATAAAACGGACATGCAGTTTTTAAAAAAAGAGCTGGTGAGGCTTACTGAAAAAATATGTTTTGAACTCAGGCAGGATGGAAAATTGGCCGGGTGCGTGGCTGTAAAGATCCGGTACCCGGATTTTGAAACAAATTCCCGGCAAACCACGATCCCTTACACGGCTGCAGATGATGAGATCATACCCGTGGTAAAGGGCCTTTTTCAAAAATTATATAAAAAAGGGGAGCCTGTCAGGTTGCTGGGCGTCAGGCTCAGCGAACTCACCAATAATGCCGTGCAAACCAATTTATTTAGTGATACTGAACGTAAAACAGACCTCTATAAAGCCATTGACGGCGTAAAGAACCGTTTTGGAAAAACCTCCGTAAAAAGGGCTTCATCCGGTTGAAAAAAAGCACTATCTTATAAAGAGAAATATTAGTCTACTTAATTAGTAGGATATATTATATTTGTAACATCTAAAATTAATTTTATGAGTTTAAGATTAGGTGACATTGTACCAAACTTCACCGCAAATACCACCGAAGGCGAGATCAATTTTTACGATTATCTCGGGGATGGCTGGGGGATATTGTTTTCTCACCCTGCCGATTATACGCCCGTGTGTACCACGGAACTGGGAAAAACAGCCCTGCTAAAAAATGAATTTGAGAAAAGGAACGTAAAAGTAATTGCTGTTAGTGTTGATCCATTGGATAAACACCTTGGCTGGCGCAACGATATCAATGAAACACAAAGTTGCAATGTGGATTTCCCGATCATCGCTGATGCAGACAGGAAAGTGGCGGATCTTTATGATATGATCCATCCAAATGCTTCCGAAACATTCACGGTGCGCTCTTTATTTATTATCGGCCCGGATAAAAAATTAAAATTATCATTGACTTACCCGGCAAGCACCGGCAGGAATTTTAATGAAGTGTTACGCGTGGTTGATTCTTTGCAGCTAACCGCCAAGTTTAGTGTAGCTACACCGGCAGACTGGAAGCATGGGGAAGATGTAATAGTAGTGCCTGCAGTAAGTACAGAAGACGCAATCAAGAAGTTTCCAAAGGGTGTAGAGATCGTAAAGCCTTATTTACGCTATACGCCTCAGCCAAATCTTTAAGTTTTTGCAAGGTTCAATAATTCAGCCCGAAAGAAATTTCGGGTTTTTTATGGGGATACCTTCTTCAGTTGCTGCATAAGCGCCCTGAACTCTTTGGGCATTTCTGCCACGAGCTCCATATGGGTGCCCTGTGCATCGTCAAATATTAATTTGTAGGAATGGAGTGCAAGCCGGCTGATCATGGGCCTTTCTTCCTCATCATGCTTCCCGGGTTTGTATTTCTTTTTGACAGATGATAAAAGGATTGGCTTACCGTCACCATATAATGGGTCGCAGGCAAGCGGATGGCCGATACTTTTTGCGTGTACGCGTATCTGGTGGGTACGCCCGGTATGCAACCGGAAGGAAACAAGGGAATAGTTTTTATTTGCCTCAATAACCTCGTAACCCGTACTCGATGGCTTTCCACTTCTATGTACGGTCATCATTCCCTTGTTGTGCAGGTGTTCTGTGATCGGTGCGTCAATGAGCCCTGATTTGTTTTCAGGGGAACCATGAACAATTCCTAAATAATATTTTTCTATTTTCCTTTCTTCAAAAAGCCTCGAAAAAAATTTATGCGAGTTTTCATTTTTGGCAAATATTAAGAGGCCGCTGGTATCTTTATCCAGCCTGTGTACGGTAAATATGGACCCGTATTTGTCAACCAGCATTTCTTTCAGGGATCGCTCCGATTGCTCGCGGTCTGGGATGGTGAGTAAACCTGCAGGTTTATTGACAGCCACAAAATCGGCGTCTTCAAAAACGATCGTAAAATTATTTTTTGTCAACGTTCCCTTTTTTGTGGTCCTTTTTTTCTGAATGGGTTTTGAACTTCCTCGGTTTGGGAATTTTTACTTCTTTTTCACGAACCTGCTTTTTAGTTCCGGGGATCGTTTCTCCAATGGCCTCGGAGATCTCTTCATTCGTTAATTTTTTTTCTTTGATCACTGCAGGGGCAGTTCTTTCATTTTCAACAGCAGTTGCAGGAGAAGATTTTATCTTATTTGCTTTCTTCTTTGATTCGTTCATGTATTTAAGCAAGCGAATTTCCTTGTCACTCAGGTAACGCCATTTACTACGTTCTACATTTTTCTTGGTAAGCCCTGCATACATGACCCTGTCAAGGCCTTTTACATCATAACCAAGGTGCTCAAAGATGCGCCGCACGATCCTGTTGCGGCCGCTATGTATTTCTATCCCAATGATGGATTTGTCTTTTGAATCAGCATAAGCAAGGCTATCCACCTGTACCGGCCCATCTTCCAGGATAATACCATCGATGATCTTATCAAAATCCGCCTTGTTTAAAATTTTATCGAGCTTTACTTCATAGATCTTTTTGATCTCGTAGCTGGGATGAGATAATTTCTGGGTAAGGTCACCATCATTTGTTAAGAGTAAAACGCCGGAAGTATTCCTGTCCAGCCTCCCTACCGGGTAAACCCTTTCATCAGTAGCTCTTTGAATGAGTTGCAATACCGTTTTACGGCCTTGTGGATCATCGGTTGTGGTAATATAATCTTTTGGTTTGTTTAATAAGATGTACACGAGGTTCTTCGTTACGAACAATTTTTTATTGTTGTAGATGACCTCATCCGAAGGCTGTACTTTATATCCGGGCTCGGTAGCCAGCGTGCCATTTATTTTCACTTTACCTTCATTGATCAAGGCAACAGCATCTCTCCTCGAACATATACCACAATGAGCAAGGAATTTATTCAGGGGCATTGCTACTTCAGTCGTGATCCCTTTTTCCGTTGAGCCCGGTTTTGAGCCTGGAGTATTTGCAGGCGATCTTTTATTGGTCATATCGGCATCTTCGTTACCCGTGACTGGTTTTGAAAACCCTTTATTCTTTTTCGCCATTCTTGCCTGGTATTTTTCTTCCTTGAGCTTATCGAAGTAGGCATTCTTTTCTTTCCTCGCCTTTTTTTTATCCTGGCGGATCGCTTCTTTAACAACACTGTTTTTTTTGGGGGCTACAAATTTCTGGAATGGAGACTGGCTCATGATGGTCAATTTTTGCTGTTATTTCAACAGTAGTGAAGGGCAAAGATACTGTTTTTACACCCTTGGATAAAAAACTGGCGCAACATAAGTTGCGCCAAAGGGATCCAGGGATTTATTAATTTTTATTATTTCTTAGATCTTTTCCTGTCTTTATCTTTTGAATGTTGTTTTGATGCTTCCATTTTCTTTAATTGTTCTGCCGTCAGGATACGCTTATGCTCTTCTTTGGCACTGTTCTTTAATGCCATCATTTGCTGTTTTTTTAACTCGGGGCTTAAAGACTCATTTTCCCTGATTGTTTTCATTTGAGCGTGTGTAGATTCACGTTGTACCCTTAACCTGTTTACCTGGTCATCAGATAAACCTAATTTTAACATCATTTTGTCCAGCTTTTTTTCAGAGCGCTGTTTGGCATCTGCTTCACGCTGCAACTTCGCCTGGGCCATTTTACTTTTTTGGTCCGGGGTGAGCAATGCTTCCATACGGGTTTTCTGTTGTTGCCTGAGCGCCGCTTTACGGGCATTCATCTCTTTAACAGTGATATTCTGATCCTGTTTCAGCGCCTGCATCTGTTTTTTGTACTCCTCGCGGTTTGCCTTCATCTGTGTTTTTTGGGCATCCGTCAGGTTCAGCGTTTTCATCATTTTATCATGATGTTTCCCGCCTTTATGATGCTGTTTACGCATGCCATCCTTTTCATGCTTCATTTCTCTTTTTTCCTGCGCAGAAGCTGAAAAACTGATAACTGCCAGTGTGAGCATTGAAATAAATAATTTTTTCATGGTATTATTTTAATTGTTGTCATTGATAGACCCGGGACAATGCTAAACGTTTAATTAATGGTTTGTTAAAGCAATTCTGCTGATTAATAAGCTGTAAATTTAAGCAAGTGCCTTATCCTTGTTGGCGAGCTGGCCACAGGCTGCATCAATATCCTTTCCCCGGCTACGCCTCACCCTTACATTTACACGGTGCTTAGCCAGGTGATCCGTAAATAATTGGGTGCTATCTTCCCCGGATTTTTCAAAGGGAATGCCAATAACCGAGTTGTATTCAATCACATTAACCAGGTGGGTTGGGATCTTACGGTATACTTTCACGAGCTCTGCCGCATCTTCAAGACTGTCATTTTCTCCTTTCAGCAGTACATATTCAAGCGTAATATCATTGTTTGTTTGTTCGTAGAAATAATTGAGGGCTTCTATTAATGCTGCAATATTATTTGTTTCATTAATGGCCATTATCCTGTTACGCTTTTCATCGGTAGGGGCGTGTAAGGAAAGCGCCAGGTTAAAACGTACTTTATCGTCACCCAGCTGCCTGATCATCTTCGCAACCCCTGCCGTAGAAACAGTTATACGTTTGGGGCTCATGGCCATGCTATCGCTCGCGGTGATCCTTTCTATAGATCTTAATACGTTTTTATAATTTAATAAAGGTTCACCCATCCCCATATATACAATATTGGTAAGTTTGGTACCATAAGTACTTTCGCATTGTTCGTTTAATATAGCTACCTGGTCGTAAATCTCATCAAAATGCAGGTTTCGTACCCGGTCCATCAGGCCGGTCGCACAAAATTTGCAGCTGAGGCTACAACCTATTTGGGAGGATACGCAGGCAGTATTTCTTTTTTCTGTTGGGATGATAACCCCTTCGAGTAAATGCCCATCATGCGTTTTGAAGCGTGATTTGAGCGTGCCGTCACTACTGGTCTGGATCGCATCAACATGAATGGTGTTTAATTCGAAATCTTCTGCCAGTTTTTTGCGTAGTTCGAGCGATAAATTGCTCATATCATCAAAATGGCGGGCATTTTTTTTCCAAAGCCACTCATAAGCCTGTATGGCACGGAATTTCTTATCTCCAATTGATTCGAAGTATTCCTTTAATTCCAATAAACTGAGCTCACGTATATTTCTGCGAGTTGACATCCTGCAAAGATAATCATCCTAACTTTGGGATAGTTTCGAAGCTGGTTAAAGTTATTAGAAGATGGGATAAGCCAGGCCCTGTAAAAAAATAATATGGAAACAGTTTATGTAATTGATGCAATAAGAACGCCGATCGGCAAATATGGTGGGGCCTTATCCCGGGTACGCCCGGATGACCTGTTGGCGCTTGTTATAAAAGGGCTCTTGAAGCTCAATGATAGTATTGATGTAAATGCGATCGAGGATGTGATTGCCGGAGCAGCCAATCAAAGTGGGGAAGATAACCGGAATGTTGCCCGTATGGCTGCTTTACTGGCAGGATTGCCGGTGACCGTAGCCGGAACTACGGTAAACAGGCTTTGCGCAAGCGGCCTCCAGGCCATCATGGACAGTGCACGGACAATTGCGTGTGGCGATGCAGAACTGATGATCGCCTGCGGAGTAGAAAGTATGAGCCGGGCACCTTTTGTAATGCCGAAAGCAGCAACTGCCTTTGATAGAAATGCGCAGATCTTTGATACAACGATGGGCTGGCGTTTTGTAAACAGGCAATTGGCTGAAATGTATTATCCCTATAATATGGGAGAAACTGCAGAAAATGTGGCTAAACAGTGGAATATCAGCCGCCATGCACAGGATGAATTTGCATTTGGCAAGCCAGCAGAAATATGCAGCGGCATTAAAAGCCGGGAAGTGGAAAGACGAGATCATCCCTGTACAGGTGCAGGTTGGGAAGGATACGTTTGATTTCCAGGATGATGAACACCCGAGGTTATCTTCTCTTGAAAAACTGGCGACAATTAAAACCTGCTTTTATAAAAGATGGTACTGTAACAGCAGGAAACAGCAGTGGAATAAATGATGGCGCAGCAGCGATGTTGCTGGCCAGCGAAGCAGCTGTAAAAAAATATGGTTTGCGACCGATCGCTAAAATAAAAAGCATGGCAGTAGCCGGTGTGGAACCCTCGGTAATGGGGATCGGGCCGGTACCTGCAACGAAAAAAGCATTGGAGCGGGCAGGCCTCACCGTTGCTGACCTGGAGCTGGTAGAATTGAATGAGGCATTTGCTTCCCAAAGTATTGCCTGTATCCATGACCTGGGGCTCGATCTTGAAAAAGTAAATGTAAATGGGGGCGCCATTGCCCTGGGCCATCCACTTGGATGCAGCGGGGTAAGGATATCCACGACATTGCTGCATGAAATGAAAAAAAGAAAGAGCAAATATGGATTTGCGACCATGTGCGTGGGAGTGGGTCAGGGGTCTGCTGTTATCTTTGAAGGAATATAAGTCTTCGTGTTTCAAAAAACCTGAATTGAGCACTATTTAATAAAGTATTAAAAAGCTAAGCTGGAAGAAGCAAATTTTCTAAAAGTCTGTACAATAATTTCCTGATCAGCCTGTAATTAACCAATGCATAGAAGCAACAGTGCTGCTGCCAATAAAATTACTTTGCTATCAACCAGCGCGGTAAGTTCATCCGTTCCATTTATTGAAAAATGCTGAAAAACGAATTGGAACAATGCGGTTAATATAAGGGCAGAAAAAATGATAATGGTATAAGCCGGGATCCATTTCTTTGCCAGCGTCCTGCTAAGCCAGGCCGGCGAATAACCGAGTGTAAGTAAAAGCTGGAGATTGTCCTTACTCCGTGCGATCATCAGCTGGAGATAAAAGGAAAATAACATCATGGCCAACAGGATGACCAATATGGAAAAGCCTCCAAGGCCACTGACCACTGCCTGTAAAATTTGTTTGACTCTGCCAAATTTTGTCCTGTCTTTATTTACATGATAGTCCTTTTGTTGCACATAGTTCAGCAACGTCTGGCCCGTTGGCATCAGCCGTTTTTAAAAAAACCCGCGAGGCGGGAACATTTTCTGCATTCCCAAATTTTTTATTGGCCCATTGTAAAAAGCTTTCGGGTACCAATACTGAATTGATCCGGTCGCTCACTGCTACAATATGTCCCGTAAAGTTTTGCACACCGGCTGGCCCATAACATTCCACAATGATATTTACAGCACCAATGCTGCTTTCGGAAAGTTGTGGCAGGTCCTGGGCAGGAGCAAATACATTATACATTTCTAAAAAATCAGCCGAGAAAATGATCGGCAGATCTGTTTGTCCCGGTTGCCAGGTAAAACGACGGGGGAACCGTATCTATAAAGTCATTTTTTACCGACTCCAAAAAAAGATCTGTACTAAATGGAATAATATTCCCGGCGCTTGCCTTTGCCCTGAATTGATTGCTCATTAAAGGAGCTGCATCCGAAATAAATGGTTGTTTTTTTAATTCCTGCACTTCCGCATCTGTGAACCGGTTATCACGACCCATGTTTTGATTGGTCACGGTTTTGGTAACGGAAATAAAATCATAGCCGTACTTACGGGGGTTCTTATCTTTTATCAGGCGGTTGATGTTGACATACATTTGTACAGAGGACAGGAGCAGAAATACCCCGATGCCTAACCCTGCATAGCTAAAAAATTTGGAAGTATTATTTTGACCAATATTTAAGAAAGGGGCGATCGTTTTGAAAGATATCTTCTTAGGGATCCCTTGTTGTATGTCTAAGTTTGATTTGCTTGCCATTGCTGAATACTAAAGATGTAAAATACGGTCTGCATTAAAAAATTCTACCCGTTTCAGATCGGCCAGGATAATTGCGGCCTTTCTTTTATGCACTTCCTCATCTATCAGTTCCATTGCTTTTTTCCGGTTGTTTTCATCAAGATGGCTAAATGGTTCATCCATCAATAAAAAATCAAATGGTTGTTGTAATGCTCTTATGATCGCGATACGTTGTTGCTCGCCATAACTGCAGGTCCTTACCAGTTTATTCAATTTATTGGAGATGCCAAGCCTAAATGCCATTTCGGGGATCAGGCTGGTTGTATGAAAAGGATTTAAAACTCTTTTTATCTCAATATTCTCAAAAGCGGTATGATCCGGGAAAAGCCTGAGGTCCTGGAAAATGATGCTGATATTATTGTTACGCGTTTCAGCAAATTCTTCTGCTGAAAATGTTTTCATGTTTTTTTTGCCGAATAAGAGACTGCCACTATAGTCTTTTCGCATACCATATAAAAAATGGATCAGCGAAGTCTTACCGCTGCCACTGGGAGCAACGATCTGTACCTGTTCTCCTTTATGAAAATCGATCTTTTTCGTCCAGGTATCGGAGTGCTCAATTTTTTCTTTTTCAAGAAAATCCGGTACTACCTGGTCTAAACTTATTGTCATAGCTGCGATAAATTAAAAAGCCGTCGTTAAAATAAATGACGGCTTTAAATTCAAATTATTTTTTTCAACCGGTTTTATTTTAATGTACTGTATCAGGTACCGGTATTGTGACAATACTATCTGGTTGCATGGGTGTCATATCCATCAGCATTTTATCTCTCCTGGCCTTTTTTTCTTTTTGAGCGGTGCCCAATACACCCAGGTAACTATTCAATTGTTTCAGGCTGTTGGTCGTTTTGTCTACCAGGTTAACTTCAAAATGCTGTTTATGCCCACCTGATGCAAATCCTTCACCATAGGATATGAAGTTATCCCACATTTTTATGGAAGCATCATGGATAACAAGGTCGAGGCTGTCACTGGTCCTGCCATCATGAAATGTTTTTAGCAGGTATTGAAAGTTAATATAAGCCCCGCCGGCGCTGCCCGAGATCTTATCCATAAAGTCAAAACTGTTTTTGCCTTCGGTTTGAATATAGGTATCTACCTGTGTTTTTTTATTACCGATGGCAAAATATTTATCATTCATATTGGAAAAAATAGATGGTCCGCCTGCCATAAATTTCCCTCCTCCCATTTTTTTTCCTGCTTCAACTAATTTTCCAAAAGATGCTTTATCGCCAATAGAAGTGCTGAAAAGCACTGTGGCATCCGGCCTCCCAACACTATCTTTAGCGAGGTCCGTTACTGCAATCACAATATCTCCTTTAGTGGCCTTAATAATATCATCCAGGCTAATGCCCATTGCCGAGGTTCCCATATTTGCAAAACCTTCAAGGCCCAATAACTTTAAATACTCCCGGATTCCTTCAGGCTTGAAACTGAATGCAAGGAGCGCTGCTACATTCTTTGAAGGAATGCGCTTAACCATATCACTATTGATCTTATCGCCACTATATTTTTTCATGAGCTCAGCCATTTCTTTGCCGGAGTAGGATCTGAATTCAGCAGTTATCTTTCCGTTCTCAAAGTTCACCGTGCCTGTTGCCCTCGAATCCTTATATAGTTTTTCAAGGTTGATCATGCTCATTGGCCCGGCCAGCGTTCCCATTCCAGGAGCACCAGTAGCGATTGATTCAAGGTTGACCCAGAAATGGATATCACCTTCCGTTTTCATGAGGGTAGTAAATTTTTCATCTTTACCAAGACTCATATCTTCTTTCAATGAGAATATTTGTTCTGCCACCGGAACCAAATCCCGCTTTACGGGCTTTATATCCGAAGCAGTATCAAACCGGTCGAATGGGCTTTTCTTATTGTTGAACATCGGGGCATCCATCACAAATACAAATTTTTCTTTGTTCCATGAAGCGGTCACAGCAGGTGAACTTGAATAATTGACACCGGCTTTCTGTGATTCGATAGCCGTGTTCTTGCTCATTTCCTTACTGAACTGCTTAAACTTTGATTCGTCTTTAACCGTACCTTCTATTGCCATATATCCCCCTGCAGAATCCTTCATGGCAAAGAACAGGACATCTTTTTTTATATCAATACCCGCGTTTTCCGGGTTATCCAATACAGATCTTACAAATGCAGAAGTTGCACTGTCGCCATACGCTTCTTTAAACAGGTCGCTTTTCTTTATTTCATCCCAGGGTAATTTCGAAGAAAGTGATTCTCCATTCAGGTGTATTACAAAGGCGGCACCCGTAGGTATATTGCGGCCCTCTTTATTTGTCTTACTGCAGGATGTAAAAAAAAGAATGGCAAGAACAGACAGCAATAAAGAGTACTTAATTCGAGTTTGCATAAAATTGATTTTTTATTAATACGGAAAATATAAATTGGTAACCTTAATTTGATTTGTCATGGAAAAATAAAGATAGCTGGTTTATAGGAATGGTTTCCTGAATGGCTGTTTTTAAATTTTTCACTACGGCCTCATTATTTTTCATTTCATTGCTTCCAATGATAACAATAAAAGGAATGTTTTTCTTTTCTGCATATTTAAACTGTTTATCCATTTTTGCCGGCTCATGGTAAAGCTCACAGGCAATGCCATTCCTGCGTAGTTGCTGCACAGCATTAAATGCAAAAAGGCATTCTGTTTCCCCAAGATTGAAAAAAAGCGCTTTGGTACTGACCTGTAAATTTTCTGGGAATAATTTCAATTCTTCCAATACATCATAGATCCTGTCCACTCCGAAACTGATACCTACCCCCGGAATACCCGGTACCCCAAATAAACCGGTGAGATCATCATACCGGCCACCACCACCAATACTGCCCATTTGTACGTTTGCAGGAGCTTTGGCCTCAAAGATCACCCCGGTATAATAATTCAATCCCCTTGCCAGGGTTAGGTCAATTTCCAGGTTTATGTTCTTTGTTTGATCGTAAATAAACCTGAGTTCTCCTACTCCTTTTTTTGCGGATTCGTTATCGCCAAAGAAGCGGTTGATGGCTGACAACTTTTCTTCATTGCTGCCTGTTGATGCCGAGGTAATTTCCGATCATTGCAACCTCGTCATTATTCAAACCACGCTGGCTAAGTTCTTCTTTTACTTTTTCCAGGCCTGTTTTATCCAGCTTATCGATCGCGATGGTGATATCCATCATTTTTTCTGCACCACCGCATTTTTCTGCTAACGCAACCAATATCTTCCTGCTGTTTATTTTAAGTTCGTATGCGCCCAGCCCGAGGCTTGTAAATACTTCGTGGTAAATATTGGCGAGCTCGATCTCATTTAATAATGCATTGCTCCCTACAATATCTGCATCGCATTGTGTAAATTCCCGGTAGCGGCCCTTTTGTGGCCTGTCTGCACGCCATACCGGCTGAACCTGGTAGCGTTTATAAGGAAACGTTAGTTGCCCGTGATTCATGGCAACGAATCTTGCAAAAGGGATCGTCAGGTCATATTTGAGTGCTCTTTCTGTAAGTTCAGGGGTGTTTTTGCCTTCCAGTAATTTCTCAAATCCTTTATTTGCCTTTGCAATATTTTTCGGATCATTCAGGCCATTATTGAGGATCTTAAAAATTAATTTATCTCCTTCTTCTCCATATTTCCCCATCAGTGTTTCAAGGTTTTCCATGGCAGGGGTTTCCAGGGGCTGAAAACCATATAGCTCAAAAATATTTTTTATCGTTGAAAAAATATAATCCCGTTTCCTGACAGTATCAGCAGCAAAATCCCGGGTGCCCTGTGGTATAGATGGTTTGGCCATTATATTTTTTCTGTTTTTTTATCGATCCGGGCTAAATGATTTTCTATAATGGCGTCACAGGCCTTATCAATTAATTTATAGGCGTCGTGGTAACCGGGCTCGGGGCCATACCAGGGATCAGGAACGTCCATGTTTTGATTGGGAAAGAGATCATCGAGAAACAACTGTACTTTTCTGCCCGTGAATTCACTTCCATAAATGGCTTTCATATCTTCCATCACATCAGATGCCATCACATAGATCTTATCATAGCGTTCCAGGTCTGCTTTTGTAAATTGCCGGGCCCGTTGATTACTGATGTCAACACCATTCAGCTTCGCTACTTTCTGGCTCATCGGGTGAGGTGGCTCACCAACATGTCCGGCCAGGGTGCCGGCGCTATCCACTTCCCAATCCAACCCTGCCTGGCGGGCTTTTGCCTGTAAAACACCCTCTGCAAGCGGGCTGCGGCAAATGTTACCAAGACATACCATCAGAATTTTCATTCCGCAAATATAAGATGTTCGGTTTTACCCGCCGGCACCCGGTTTACGAACGGTCTGCTTATGGATTAAACCCATGCCTGCATCTAATGCCAAACAGGCGCCCTTTTGAAATAATATTTATTCATTCAAAAATTACTTGAAATGAAACCCGAACACATTCTGCATGCAGACCTGCTTGATATTATTTTTGAGAAAAGGAATAAAAGTTATGGAGCCTACCCATTGCGCAAATATTATAATGAGCGATTGTATAAAGCACTCGGGATCCTGTTTCTTTTTATCTCAATTTTATCTGTCTATGCCTTATTGCAGAAAAAAACGGTTGTTTATTCCATCCCGGATATTGATGTTCACCCTGGTTCTATACCTCAAACGCTTCCTCCAAAAAAAATACCTGCCCCTGTAGCTCAAGCAAAGCCTAAGGAAAAAACGTTGGAAAAAAGAACTGATATGCAGCAATGGAACAAATTGATCATTGTTGATAGCAAGGACAGTGTTGACAAATTGCATAACCTGGTAGATAGTATGGCCATTGGAACTAAAACGATCAAAGGTCCCACGGGGGTAAAGCCGGTCATAATACCTGTTCCAATTCCGGGAGTTACCGGGGGCGGGCCTGTAAAAAATAAAGCGATCGATAAAATTACGCCTGTTATGACGGCTGAAGTGATGCCCGCTTTCCCGGGTGGTATGGATGCTTTAAGAAAATTCCTCGAAAGGAATCTTCGCAATCCCAGGGACCTTGAACAGGGGGAAATGATCTCGGTAAAGATCAGGTTCATCGTAGGATTTGATGGCATGCTGAAAGGATTTGAAACGGTTGAAGACGGGGGGCCGGATTTCAATAACGAAGTGATCAGGGTGCTTAAAAGAATGCCGGAATGGATACCAGGTAAAACAAGCGGGGAAAATGTTTCTGTACATTATACAATTCCTGTTAAGTTTATTTCACCCGAACAATAGAAAATAATTTTTCGTAAATTGCAGTACTAAAAAGATAAAAATGGCATTGGAGGAATTTGAAAAAGAACCAGTGAAGTGAAAGGGATAAAGGTTATATCCGCATGCGTAGTATCATGGATTATGGCATGGGGTTGTTATGGCTGGGCATGGGGATATTTTTAATTTTCATGATAAATTTAATACCGGGCTGGAAGCAAGGTATGATGATCTTACCATGAAAGTTTTGGCGGTATATGCCTTTTATATGGTTTTTCAGGATTTACAGGGGATACAAGAAAAATTATTTAAAAGAGCGATGAGAACAAAGAAAATTAATGCCTGGTTTTTTTTTCATAGTACTTTTTCTCTTTGCGGGATGCAATGATAAAAACAAGGATATGCATTGCCGAATGATACCCCCCTTAAAGGAACCATACATATAAGTGTAGATGAATCATTCAAGCCCGTAATAGAAGAACAAATAAGAGTCTATGAAAGGTCTTTTCCGGGAACAGAGATAATTGCAGCGTACAAAACCGAAGCGGATTGTTTAAAAGATTTTTTTAGAGATACGCTTAACAGAATGGTCATTGTAACAAGAGGGTTAAACAGGAAGGAAGAAGAATACATGATAGATTCCCTCGGATATAACCCGGCCTGGAATAAGATCGCAACAGATGCTATCGCAGTCATTGTGAATGCGGAAGTACCGATACTCTTTTTAGATATTGAGCGGTTGCAAAAGCAGCTAACAGGCAAAATAAACAGGGATCAGAAGATAGTATTTGATGGATTAAATGCACAAGTACGTTCGGTTTATCACTGATTCAATTTTACAGGGTAAAAAATTTGATACCTCAGTTGTGAAGGCAGCAAAAAGCAGGGAAGTGATTGATTATGTTTCAACTGAAGAAAATGCGATTGGTCTGGTAGGGATAAGCTGGATCGGCAACCCGGAAGATACAGCACAGGTAAATATGTTAAAGAAAGTAAAAATTGCTTACGTAGAATGTGACCCTGTGTAATGACACACCCTATGTAAAACCAATACAGGCAAGCATCCTCACAAGGCGATACCCTTTGGTACGTGGTTTGTATTACATGCTCAAAGAAAATTATTTGGCCTGGGAACAGGTTTTATAAATTTCCTGAAATATGAAAGGGGCAATTGATTTTTAGAAGGGCTTACCTTGGTCCCGTAATGGATTTTAAAATCAGAAATGTGAGAATCAATGAAAATTTAACCAAGAAATAATTAGAAGCTTTAACGGTTTCTTATATATTTTTATAACATTGTAAAGTCTATTAATCAAAATAAGAAAAATGAAGAACATTAAAATTGGGATCATGTTTTTTGCTGCATTCTTTTTGCAAACATTTATTGTTGCGCAAAGTATTGATGAAGGAAAGAAATTCATGTATTATGAAAGATATCAAAAGTGCAAAAGAATATTTCGAAAACTGCTTGCTGCCAATCCAAATAATGTGGATGCGGCATACTGGCTTGGACAGGCATATGATTGCACCGGATGACAGGACAGATAAAGATCTGCAGAAGCAAAAGCATTATATCAGTCAAAACTTAACTGCAAATCCAAACAGTCCGTTATTGATTGCAGGAATGGGCCATATAGAATTGATAGAAGGTAAAAAACAGGATGCCCGTAACCGTTTTGAAACGGCCATAGCATTAAGCCAGGGAAAGAGCATTCCGGTATTAAATGCCGTTGGTTTTGCAAATGGAAATCCCGATCAAAAAATGGAGATGCAGCTTATGCGATTGATAAATTAAAGCAGGCAACCCAAATAAAAAAATTGAATGACCCGGATGTTTATGCAAACCTCGGTGATGCTTACCGAAAGTTCGCAGATGGCGGAAATGCACACATATCCTACCAGTCTGCATTGACGCTTAATCCCAAGTATGCAAGGGCAACATACCGGATCGGTAAAGTATACCAAACACAGGGGCGGGCCAGGAACCTATCTATATGAAATATTACAATGATGCGATTGCAAAGGATCCTGCATATGCCCCGGTTTATAATGACCTTTACAAATATTATTATGAAACCAATGTAGCTAAGTCTGCTGAATATCTTGAAAAATGGCTGGCAAATTCAGATGATGATCCAAAAATTGTTATTACGGGCATCAATGAAATATGCGCAGGGATTATTCAAGAAGCCATTACCAAAGCTGATGAATGTATTGCTGCAGGCGGTACCAATCCTTATCCCAACTTATATCGGTTTAAAGGCATTTGCTTATAACAGGCTTGGAGATTCAATAAATGCAAAAAGTACTTATGATGAATATTTTCAAAAGGCAACAGAAGAAAAAATCGGCCCAGGGGATTATCTCCTATGCAACTATTCTTTTAAAATTCCCGGGTAATGAAGCACATGGCTGGTAAACTATGTTGATAAAGCTGTTCATTGATACGCTCGAAGCCAATAAGGTCAGTTATCTGAAATCATTGGCCCAGTGCATTATGAAGCCCAAAAAAATTAAAGGAAGCGGCAGATTGGTATAGTAAGATATTAAGCGTTAAAAAAGAATATGGGAAGACAGATCTTATAATGCAGGGTATAATTATTTCCGCGCACAGGTGAATTACCATTCTTCTATTAATGTATTCAATAAATACATAGCAAAATATCCCAGATGATATTTTTGGTTATTACATGGATGGGCAAGGCAAATGCCGGGATTGATTCCACGGTGCACAGGGATTGGCAATGCCTTATTTATGAGAAAGCAATGGAAATTGGTGCAGAAAGACCGGATAAAACCAACGTAAAACAGTTGATGGGAGCCTATAATATTTTATTGAATATTATTATAATATTAAAAGAGATAAGGCAGCAGCATTAAGTCTATGCGATAAGGTGATTAGCTGCTTGATCCCGCAGATGCACAATTGATCGCTAATAAGGAATCTTATCAGTAATGAATGCACCGAAAGCTCCAGCCAAAAAAGGCCGCCGACCAAGACTAAGCCACAATCCGAAAAACGAAGGCAAAAGTACGGCCTAAAAAATAATCAATTCGAAAAATAGTTAGATATAACCCGCTTCAAATGAGCGGGCTTTTTTTAATCTTTATTTTTTTATTTCAGTGTTGTATATTACTGCTGCTGTCTTATTTTTGCCAACTAATATTATAAGCAGTCAAATATGCAATTTTTCTTATTACAGGTCACGATGTTAATAGTGCTGAAAATTATCTGCCCATTGGTATTCCAGATTGTTTTTGCCATTGGGTTTATTGTACCATGATTGTTGCTTACTAATTTTCTTGGCCCAAAAGAAAAACAACCGATAAACTCCAGAATTTTGAAAGTGGAATAGAAAAAAAAGGAAATGCCCGCCAGCCAATGGCAATCAAATATTTTCTGGTGGCAATATTGTTTGTATTGTTTGATGTGGAAGTGATTTTTTTTTATCCTTATGCGGTTAATTTCAGGGAACTTGGGCTGGAATGGTTTTATTGCAGTAATGATGTTTGTTGGCTTTTTCTTGCAGGTTTCATTTATATAATTAAGAAAGGGGCATTGAATGGGAAGATTAGGAATAATGTTGAAATGTACAAATTATGAATATTTGAATGAATTGAATAATTAACAGCATGTTGTGTTATACATTTAACATTCATAAATTCAACATTTACAAATTAAAATTAATATGGTCGTCCGGTTCAATATAATAACACAGTAAAATCTGCAGGCATCCCGGAAGGATATCAGGGCGAAGGTTTTATGGCACCAATTTGAAAAAGTAGTGGGCCTGGCCCGTAAAAATTCAATCTGGCCATTGCCTTTTGCAACCAGTTGTTGCGGTATTGAATTTATGGCAACCATGGCGAGCCATTATGACCTGGCCAGGTTTGGTTCAGAAAGAGTGGGCTTTTCCCCCCGCCAGTGCGACCTGTTGATGGTGATGGGAACCATCGCAAAAAAAA
This sequence comes from uncultured Chitinophagaceae bacterium, assembly GCA_963779595.1. GTDB lineage: Bacteria > Bacteroidota > Bacteroidia > Chitinophagales > Chitinophagaceae > Ferruginibacter. The sequence goes on from CAVZYY010000001.1 coordinate 70,418, forward strand.
TGGGCACCGGTTTTAAAACAGGTATATCTGCAAATGGCAGAACCACGCTGGGTATTGCAGTGGGAGCCTGTGCCATGCAGCGGTGGCATATTTGATACTTATTCTGTATTGCAGGGAATCGACCAGATCATACCTGTAGATGTATATGTTCCGGGTTGTCCTCCACGGCCTGAAGCCATTATTGGATGGATTTATGAAAATCCAGGAACTGGTAGGTACAGGAAAGTTTGAGAAGAAGGAATAGTGAACAATATAAGGAATTGATGACAGTTACGGAATTCAATAAACGTTACTAATAATTAACTGTTAGAACGTTAATTTTTAATTAATCATTATCTAATGCTAATGGTTAAAACTAATAAGCTAATGGCTTTAACCAACGAAACAATACAAGCAAAAACTAACAGAAAAATTTGGCGACCAGCTTACCGATTGGGAGGAGCCTTATGGCATGCTTACTTTTACTGCTCCAAAAGACCTTAACCTAAAAGTGCTTCAGTTTTTATTTGATGATCCAGAATTAAGATTTCAATTTCTTACCGATCTGCAGGCTGTGCATTATCCTGACAAGAAAGGAGAAGAACTGGCAGTAGTTTATCACCTGCACAATCTGGTTGATAATGTCCGCATCCGGTTTAAAGTGTTTACAGATATTCAAAAGCCGGATGTATTCAGTGCATACAGCTTTATATTCTGCTGCCAACTGGATGGAAAGGGAAACCTATGATTTTTATGGGGTAAATTTTGTTGGTCATCCCAACCTGATAAGGATATTGAATGTGGATGAAATGGATTATTTTCCGATGAGAAAAGAATTTCCGCTGGAAGATCAGACAAGGATGGATAAGGATGATGAAATGTTTGGAAGAGGTGACTGAATTTGATCTGAACGGTATTGAAAGATGATGCAACCGGAATCATATTTTCACGAATTGTACAAAATGTACATCAAATTAATTAAATCATAAAATATGAATGCAACGGATCATATTAAATTACCGGAAGGAAGCATTAGAAAAGCAGACCACCACGCTAAACCTGGGGCCAACACACCCTGCAACGCATGGTGTGTTTCAGAATATACTGGAACTGGATGGCGAACGATCATGACAGCCGTATCAAACTGTTGGCTATATTCACCGGGCATTTGAAAAAATTGCAGAACGCAGGCCACTTTACCAGATCACCCCACTTACAGACAGGATGAATTATTGTTCATCTCCCATCAACAATATGGGCTGGCATATTACCTGCGAAAAATTACTGGGTGTAACAACTCCCAAAGCGGGTTGATTATCTGCGCGTAATCATCATGGAACTGGCCCGGATTTCCGATCACCTGATCTGCAATTCAATTGTGGGTGTGGATACCGGCGCTTATACAGGCTTTCTATACCTGATGCAATACCGTGAACTGATCTATGAAATATATGAAGAGATATGTGGCTCACGGCTTACAACCAATATTGGCCGTATTGGCGGTTTTGAAAGGAATTTCACCAATACGGCTTTTGAAAAACTGAAAAATTCCTGAAAGAATATCCCGGTGTATTAAGAGAGTTTGAAAACCTGTTTACCCGCAACCGGATTTTTATGGAACGTACCATTGGTTGCGGGCCTATCATCTGCGGAAAGAGCATTGAATTATGGATTTACCGGTCCAAATTTACGGGCGGCGGTGTTGATTATGATGTGCGGGTGCATACACCTTACAGCAGTTACGAAGATTTTGATTTTAAAATTCCGGTTGGCACAACGGGTGATTGTTATGACCGGTTTCTGGTGCGAATGAGGAAATGTGGCAGAGCCTTGAGCATCATCAAACAGGCATATAAAAAAGTACAGGAATTTAAAGGGGCAGAAGCAGAAGTATTTCATGCGGATGTTCCTGCATATTATTTACCTGAGAAAAAAGATGTGTATACAAAAATGGAAGCGCTCATCTATCATTTTAAAATAGTGATGGGTGAAACAGAAATTCCTGCAGGAGAAGTATATAGTTCTGTGGAAGGCGGAAATGGAGAACTGGGTTTTTATCTGATCAGTGATGGCGGCAGAACACCGTACCGGCTTACATTTCCGCAGGCCATGTTTTATTTATTACCAGGCATATCCTGAATTGGTAAAAGGAGGAATGCTGAGTGATGCGATCATAACGATGAGTAGTTTGAATTTGATTGCGGGGAAATGGATGCATAATAATTTTAAATTATTGAATGTTGAATTATGAATGATTGAATTTTCAGAAGAAAAATTAAATAAGGTTAACAGAGACTCATCTCCCGTTACCCGCAGGGCAAGCAAAAAAGTGCCTTGCTTCCTGTACTGCACTTGGCGCAGGAGGAATTTGGTGGCTGGCTGGATGTACCGGTAATGGATTATGTTGCTTCATTGTTGAATATTGAGCCGATCGAAGTGTATGAAGTGGCAAGTTTTTACAGCATGTACAATTTGAAGCCTGTTGGAAATATTTGTTCGAAGTTTGCCAGACAGGGCCCTGCATGCTGAATGGCAGCGATGATATTATTGATTATATCAAACAGAAACTGAATATCAAGGCAGGAGAAACAACAGCGGATGGAATGTTTACTTTAAAAACAGTGGAATGCCTGGGTGCCTGTGGTTATGCGCCGATGATGCAGTTGGGAAAAAATTACCGGGAACATTTGACGAAAGAAAAAGTGGATGCAATCATTGAAGAATGCAGGACAAAAGCAAATTAATTATTTATTATATGAATATTAGAATTTTAATACTGGGATTTGTTTTTGCTTTATCGGCGTGTAATGGTTCCAGTGATAAGACTGATACAACCAATACTGATTCAGTGGCCAATATGAAACTGGCTACCGATTCAAATGTTATATCTGCGGCTATTGACAGCAGCCACAATGCCAAAACTCCCTCGACTGGAAAGGAACCTATAAGGGGGTTCTGCCTTGTGCAGATTGCGCAGGTATTGTTACCGAGATCATGTTGCATGCAGACAGTACGTATATGATATCTACACAGTTCCTTGGGAAAAAAGACAGTAAAATGAATATGGGCGACGGAAAATTTGTTTGGATCGATGGCTCTACCATTCAACTGGAAGGAATAAAAGATGCCCCTTCAAAATATTCTGTGGCGAGAATAATTTGATACAACTGGATATGGAAGGGAAAAAAATAGAAGGAGCAACAGCCACTAAATATATTTTGAAAAAAAATTAAATTAAGAATCATGGAAGCAATCACACCATATTTGTATTTCAATGGCAATGCCGCAGAAGCGCTTGCATTTTATAGCAAAGCATTGAACGGTGCTGTTATTTTTCAACAGGCTTATAAAGATTCACCCATGGAAGTCGGGCCGGAATACAAGGATAAGATCATGCATGCCACATTTAAGGCCGGAGACCTGACGATCATGGCATCTGATATGAACGAAAAATACACTGCCACTCCTGGGACGAATATGAGCCTTTCATTGAATTTTTCGGACCTGCAAAGAATCGAACTGACATTTGAAGCTCTTTCAGAAGGCGCAAGGTATCGACATGCCTTTACAGGATACATTTTGGGGGGCCAGGTTTGGAATGATCACTGATAAATTCGGGTTTCAGTGGATGTTTAATCACGACATAAAACCGAAAGAACAAGTAGTCAACAAGAGAATAATCACTATAAAGCCCTGAAGGGTTGATATGAGTAAAAAATTATTATTAGAAAAAGCACATGTTCAAGGCATCCGTGCTTACGAAGTATACCGCCGTGAAGGTGGTTACCGGAGCGTGGAGAAGGCCTTAAAGATGCCGCCTGCCGAGATCGTGGAAGAAGTGAAGAAAAGTGGCCTGCGTGGCCGTGGTGGTGCAGGTTTTCCTACGGGTATGAAATGGAGTTTTCTGGCAAAGCCGGAAGGTGTGCCCGTTACCTTGTTTGCAATGCGGATGAAAGTGAGCCCGGTACTTTTAAAGACAGGTACCTGATGGAATTCATTCCTCATTTGTTGATTGAAGGAATGATCGTTTCTTCATTTGCGCTTGGGTAGCAATGTTACTTATATATATATCCGTGGTGAATATGACTGGATCACTGATATTTTGGAACATGCAATTGCAGAAGCAAAACAAAATGGCTGGCTGGGAAAAAATATTTTAGGCACCGGTTTTGATTGCGAGATATATGTGCACCGTGGCGCAGGCGCTTATATCTGTGGGGAAGAAACTGCGTTGATCGAAAGCCTTGAAGGCAAGAGAGGAAACCCGAGGATCAAACCTCCATTCCCTGCTGTAAAAGGTTTATGGGACTGCCCGACTGTGGTAAATAATGTAGAAACATTGCTGCAGTAGTTCCGATCATCAATGATGGCGGAGAAGAATATGCAAAGATCGGTGTGGGAAAATCTACCGGTACAAAATTGATTTCTGCCTGTGGCAATATCAATAAGCCGGGTGTATATGAAATAGATATGACCATCTCTGTGGAGGAATTTATTTACAGTGATGAATATTGCGGTGGCATACCAAACGGAAAAGATTAAAAGCCTGTATTCCCGGCGGATCTTCTGTTCCTATACTCCTGCAAATTTATTATTGAAAACAGCCAAAGGTGAAAAAAGACTGATGAACTATGAAAGCCTTGCAGATGGTGGTTTTGCAACCGGCACTATGATGGGAAGCGGTGGTTTTATTGTATTGGATGAAGACCAATGTGTGGTAAGGCATACTATTACCCTTGCAAGATTTTACCATCATGAAAGTTGCGGACAATGTTCCCCCTGCCGGGAAGGAACAGGCTGGATGGAAAAAATATTAAAGAACATAGAATATGGAAAAGGCGAGATGAAGTGATATAGATTTGTTATGGGATATTCAGCGAAAGATAGAAGGCAATACGATTTGTCCGCTGGGTGATGCGGCAGCATGGCCGGTTGCAGCAGCCATCAGGCATTTCAGGGATGAGTTTGAATGGCATGTGCTGAACCCGGAAGAATGCTTGACAAAGAAATTATGGATTGGCGCATTATGCGGATCCGGTCCATGTGCCGGTTGCTGTTTAAGCAAAAGTTAAAAGTGAAAAGAAAAAAGTGGAGAAAGAAATTAAATATAGATGTTATCAATTTTCACTTTCAGTGATAAAATACTTGAAAAGTCATAAATGTGATACTTGAGTTTGGTTATTGTAAAGCAATTAATGAGGTCAGCCTCTTCAGTAGGAGCGAATGTTGTTGAAGCAAAAAATAGTTCTTCAAGAGTTGAGTTTAAGAGATATTATGAAATTGCATTAAAGTCATGTAATGAATCAAAATATTGGATTTGTTTGTTAAGAGATGGATTTGATAAGAAAGGAAATGAATTAAGTGAAATATTAAAGGAAGCAAACGAAATATCAAAAATTTTAGCTGTTTCTATTATTAAATTAAAAAAAGTAAAATCCGAAACTGAATTAGAAAAGTAAATCAAAATTTACTTTTTGGTTTTGCCTTTATACTTGTTACTTTAATTATATGGCTGAAGAAACAAAAACATTTAAAGTAACCATCGACAACATCACCATTGATGTTCCTGCCGGTACAACTATATTAAATGCGCCCGGCAAGATCGGTGGCGATGTGGCACCTCCTGCCATGTGCTATTACAGTAAGCTAGAAGGCAGCGGTGGTAAATGCCGTACCTGCCTGGTAGAAGTAGCCGCAGGTTCAACTGCAGACCCAGGCCAATGCCTAAACTGGTGGCCAGCTGCCGTACAACCGTAATGGATGGCATGGTCGTAAAAAATATTACCAGCGAAAAAGTAATGGATGCAGGAAGGCGTGGTGGAATTTTTATTGATCAATCATCCGCTGGATTGCCCGATCTGCGACCAGGCAGGTGAATGCCATTTGCAGGATCTCGGCTATGAACATGGTAAAGAAGGCACCCGTTACGAATTTCCAAGGCGAACATTTGAAAAAGAAGATATCGGGCCCATACATCCAATTGCACATGACACGTTGCATACTTTGTTACCGTTGTACTTATGTTGCCGACCAGCTTACCAGATAAAAGAGTGCATGGAATTTTAGACAGGGGCGATCATGCAGAAATATCCACCTATATTTCCAAAGCAATTGAAAATGATTTTAGCGGCAACATGATCGATGTTTGCCCGGTAGGCGCATTAACTGACAGAACATTCCGTTTTAAAAACAGGGTATGGTTTACAAAGCCGGTGGATGCACACCGGGATTGTGAAACCCTGCATGTTGTGGTAAAGCAACATTATGGTCAGGGGCGATGAGGTATTCCGGGTAACTGCCCGAAAGGATGAATGGGGTGAAGTGCAGAGTTATGATGGAAAGCCGGGATGGATCTGCAATACCTGCCGCTTTGATAAAAAGAAAACAGGCTGACTGGGTAATAGAAGGGTAACCACAGATCAGCCGTCATTCGGTGATTCACAGGGCCAATAAATATGAATACCTGGTAATGCCGAAAGAAACCATCCAGGAAGTAATGGATGGAAGGGAGCCAAAGTTATTGATGGATATCCATGATGAAAGTGAAGTAAATAACCCGAATATTCATTTAAGTGAAATTGACGGCCGGCGCGTTCGGGGGATTTTAAGGATGCAGGGCAGCATATCATCGGCGATGGTGAAAGCCCGCAATGGGGATTAAAACCACATTCAGGCAAAGAAGAAACAAATGAAGTTGACTAAAAATATTTGATCCATTAATTGATCCGGCAGCAACGGATCCAATAAACAATTATGATTTTAGCAATTGACTTGGCATTATTATTGAAAAACTGGTGTTGATCGTAGTAGTAGTATGGCTTCGTTGGTGATTGCAATGTATGCAACCTATGCAGAACGAAGGTGGCGGCTATTTGCAGGACAGGCGGGCCCAAACCGGGCGGGCCCTTTGGGTTATTGCAGCCGCTGGCAGATGGATTGAAATTATTTTTTAAAGAAGAGATCATTCCCAATTTTTCCTCTAAATTTTTATTTATCCTGGGCCCTGCCTTGCCATGCTTACGGCAATGATGACCGGCGCAGTAATTCCCTGGGGAGATAAAGTTCATTTTTTTGGCAGGGATATTTCTTTGCAGATCGCAGATATCAATATTGGGATTTTATACGTTTTTGGCGTGGTGAGCATGGGTGTATATGGTATCATGATCGGGGGCTGGGCAAGTAATAATAAATTTTCTTTGATGGGTGGCTTGAGGGCTGCTTCGCAGATCATAAGTTATGAACTGGCGATGGGTATTGCTTTGATTGCTTTGCTGATGGTAACCGGCACACTTAGCCTTAAAGAAATGGTAGTTACAGCAACAGACATGGTATAGCTGGAATATTGTTAAACAGCCACTGGGGTTTCTGATATTTTTGATTTGTGCATTTGCAGAATGTAACCGTACACCTTTTGATCTGCCGGAAGCAGAAAATGAATTGATCGGCGGATATCATACAGAATATTCTTCCATGAAACTTGGGTTTTATCTATTTGCGGAATATATCAATATGTTTATCAGCAGCGCTGTAATGGTGAGTTTATTTTTTGGCGGATATGATATCCCGTTTGTTAATGATGCAACGCTGTCGCCTGAAATGTTGGCAGTCAACTGGATAGCATTGATCCAGGCTGCATTGTTATTGATCAAAATGGTTTGTTTTCTTTTCTTGTTCATGTGGGTGAGATGGACGATACCGCGGTTCCGGTACGACCAGTTGATGAACCTGGGCTGGAGAATTTTGATACCATTGGCATTATTCAATATGCTGGTAACAGGGGGCGTAATATTATATTTTAACAAAATAAACTGGAATTCTAAAACAATTATTTTTGCAAACCTTGATTAATAAATACATGCAAGCATTAACAAACAGGGTAAAATTGTAGAACGAAAGCCAATGAGTTTCTGGGAGAGGATGTATCTGCCTGCAATTTTTAAAGGGATGATCATCACTTTCAGCCATATCTTTAAAAAGAAGCCTACTATCAATTACCCTGAAAAAACCGGCCATTCAGCCCGGTGTTCCGGGGGTTGCAAATATTAAACAGGGATGAAGAAGGGAGGGAAAACTGTACCGCCTGTGGGCTTTGTGCGGTAGCCTGCCCGGCAGAAGCCATAACAATGGAAGCAGCGGAAAGGAACCAGGGGAAGAACATTTATACCGGGAAGAAAAATATGCAGCCAAATATGAAATCAATATGCTGCGTTGTATCTTTTGTGGCTTGTGTGAAGAAGCTTGTCCGAAAGATGCCATTTATCTAAGTGAAACTTTTGCTCCATGCAAATTATCAGACGCAAAGGATTTATTTACGGAAAAGAAGATCTGTTGATACCGCATCCGAAAGAAGATCCGGAAGCGTATAAAAAAGCAAAGGGGAACAGGGCAAAAAATCAAACGGTTAATTAGTTAATTACAAGGAATGAATATTACCTACATTAGTATTTATTTTATTATCCCTGGTGGCTGTAGGTAGTGCCATCATGATGATCACCAGTAAAAATCCGGTACACAGTATATTATATCTCATCGTTACTTTCTTTGCCATTTCCGGCCATTATATATTATTGAATGCACAATTTTTGGCCATCGTAAATATCATTGTTTATGCAGGCGCTATTATGGTATTGTTTCTTTTCGTGGTAATGCTAATGAACCTGAATGCAGATACGGAACCTGTAAAAAATTACAGGCTCCAGTTAATTGGAGTTATTTCCGGCGGATCATTATTGCTTGTTTTATTATCTGCGATCATGAATGTAAACCAGCACAGCCCGGTGCAAATGAAAGTAGGCGATGCGGGATTGTTGAATGTGCTGGGTAAGACCTTGTTCACCGATTATATTTTTCCATTTGAAATAAGCAGTATATTATTTTTAAGCGCAATGATCGGGGCGGTTGTCATTGGTAAAAAAGATTAATCGAATAATTATGAAAGATATTCCGGCGAAATGCATCCTGCTGTTGTTGATCTTATCCAGCAGCTTTTTAAGATCATCTGCCCAGGTAAAACTGGAAGATATTCCTTTTGACTGCAGGATATTTTGGGAAAAGCAAAATTGATGACAGTAAAGAAAGGATTTAACCCGGTATTCAGCCTGGGAAATTTCCAGATCAATAAAGTAGGCATTTTAGGTGAAAAATTAAAAGGTGTCGGGATACTTGGAGATATCTTCAACAGTAAGAATATCGACCAGGTAAAAAAATTATATAAAACCTACAAAACCGGGCTGGTTGTTTATAAGGTACTATCTGCTGCCGGTACTGTAGTGACTGTTTATAGCACGGTCAGGGGGCTTACAGCGAACAATAAATTTGATAATCAAACGGTCAAGGCAATGCTGTTCCCTGCCCTGGGCTCTATTGCTACAGGCGTTATTACAAAATTATTGACCAAGAAAGCTTCTTATAAAGCAGTTGATATTTTCAACGGAGTGGTAAAAAAGAAAATAAAAGATATTTTTTCAATAGCCCCGGCTTCGTCTAACGTTGGAGTGGGTGTATTTGTGAAATTATAATTATGGATATCAAGGCATACATAGCTTTAGCGCTCGCATTATTTATCATCGGCATAATAGGCGTATTGATCCGCCGGAATGCGATCATCATTTTTATGTGTGTTGAATTAATGTTGAATGCTGTGAATCTATTACTGGTGGCATTTTCAAAAATGCATGCATTGAGTCCTGTGGCAAAAGCATTCCCACCTATGCAAGCGATGCACAGATATTTGTTTTTTTTATAATGGTGGTTGCGGCGGCGGAAGTAAGTGTGGGACTGGCAATTATCGTAATGATGTATAGAAACACGCATTCGGTAGATGTGAATTTTTTAAACAGGTTGAAGAATTGACGGCGGGCGACTGACAACCGGCAACACCGTTACTGCGGTAGTCTGTAGTCAGTCGTCAGTGGTCCTAAAATGACTTATGAATAATATTTTACAAATAGTTTGGTTGATCCCGTATTACCCTTGATTGGTTTTATATCAATGGCCTTGGCAGAAATGCTTTATCAAAAGGCTTGTCGGGATTATTGGAAGCGGAGTTATACTGGTTTCATTTTTGATCAGCGTATTTGTATTTTTTGCAAGTGAAAAATGGCCATACCCACCTGGCACATTATTTTGATTTTATCAATATCGCTTCATTTAAGATCGGCTTCGATTTCCAGATCGATCAGCTATCCTCTTTATTTTTATTAATCATCACCGGTGTAGGTTTTTTGATTCATGTATATTCCACCTCCTATATGCATGATGAAGACTCAAAGGATTTTGCAAAATATTTTTCCTATCTCAATCTGTTTGTTTTTTCAATGCTGCTGCTGGTAATGGGCGCCAATTATGTAATCATGTTTATTGGCTGGGAAGGAGTGGGCTTATGTTCTTATCTGCTGATAGGTTATTGGTTTAAGAACAATGAATATAATAATGCAGCAAAGAAGGCATTTCATCATGAACCGTATCGGTGACCTTGGTTTTTTACTGGCGGATATTCTGGCTGATGGCAAAGATTGGCACAGTTAGTTATGACGAAGTTTTCAATGCTGCAAATCTTGCGAAACTTACTCTTTAACCGATATCACCGGGATCACTTTATTATTATTTGTGGGCGCAACCGGCAAAAGTGCACAGATTCCTTTATACACCTGGCTGCCCGATGCGATGGCCGGCCCAACACCTGTCAGTGCATTGATACATGCTGCTACCATGGTTACTGCAGGTATTTATATGATCGCCCGCAGTAATATTTTATATACCATGGCGCCAGCTACACAAGCTGTTGTGGCGATCATCGGTCTGGCAACAGCTATATCTTGCAGCAACCATTGCATTAAAGCAAAATGATATTAAAAAAGTACTGGCATACTCTACCGTTAGCCAGTTGGGATATATGTTTTTAGGATTGGGCGTTGGCGCTTATACGGTGCTGTATTTCACGTGATGACGCATGCATTTTTCAAAGCATTGTTATTCCTTGGTGCAGGCAGTGTTATACATGCGATGGGTGGCGAACAGGATATGCGCAATATGGGCGGATTGAAAAAATACATGCGCATCACCCACCTTACTTTTTTATTGGGATGTATTGCCATTGCAGGGATTCCGCCATTCTCAGGTTTCTTTTCAAAAGATGAAATATTAGCTGCTGCTTACGCAAATAATCCGGTATTATTGGGTTATCGGGGTATTCACCGCAATGATGACGGCATTTTATATGTTCCGTTTATATGCAATGACGTTTCTTGGTAAATTCAGCGGCACACATGAACAGGAACATCACCTGCACGAAAGCCCTGCAGCAATTACAATTCCATTAATAATACTGGCAATTCTTGCTGTAATAGGTGGATGGATTGGGATCCCGGAAATTTTTATGCATGGCGGACATAGACTCGAAGCTTTTTTAGAACCCGTATTTCAGCGAATAGCAATGCAATCACTGCAAAACATGAATTAAGCCATTCAGACAGAATATATACTGATGGGCGTATCTGTAGTCGGGGCGCTTGATTGCATTGGTATATGCCTGGAACAAATTCAGTAAATATCAAAAAACAGAAGTGCATGAAACAGGTTTTGCAAAATTGCTTGAGCAATAAATGGTATGTGGATGAATTATATGATGCTATCATTGTAAAGCCATTAAGATCAATTTCTGTATTCTTTAATAATGTGATTGAAAAAACAGGGATAGATGGATTGGTGAACGGGGTAGGAAAGCGGTGAATTATGGCAGCCGGCAGATCTGGTTGTTGCAAAGCGGGCAGGTAGGAGCTTATGTGTTATTGATGGTAATTGGGATTTTGGTTTTATTTATTATTCAATTGTTTTTGTAGCCCAAAAAATATTTAATGTTGGGTACTTATATTACATTTCCTGAATTGTTGATCTGGTTTCCGCTGGTTGCCGGTCTTATTATGCTTTTTTTACAAAGAGAGAAGCAGGCTTCAAAAAGGTTGGCATTGATTTCATCTTTATTTACAGTAACCGTTTCCGTTATTAGTTTATGCTATCACAGACAATAAATATGCCTCTTATAATAATGTGAGTTATTATGGCTGAAATACATTGGTAGTAGTTTTTCGTATGGGCTTGATGGCATGGGACGATTGCTTACTTTGCTTACTGCATTTTCGTTCCCTGTTATTTTTATTGCTACCTATAAAAATACTTATAAAAATGCGAATGCATTTTATGGCTTGATGCTTCTTGTCCCAGGCAGGCTTGATGGGTGTATTTTGTTCAATGGATGCATTGATGTTTTATTTCTTCTGGGAACTTGCATTGATCCCTGTTTATTTCTTATGCAGCCGCTGGGGAGGCGAAAAAAGGATACAGGCAACCTTTAAATTTTTCATATACACATTTGCCGGTTCATTATTGATGCTGGTAGGAATTATTTATGTTTACCTGCATACCGGCCCACGCGGTTTTGAAGATGGTACCCAGTTGCTCATTCATTTTCGATGAATGCATTTTATAGTGCCAACCTTACTGCTGCTGATCAAAACTGGTTGTTCTGGTTATTCTTTATCGCATTTGCGGTTAAAATGCCTGTGTTTCCTTTTCATACCTGGCAGCCTGATACATATGAGCAGTCGCCAACACCTGTAACAATGGTACTTGAGTGGTATCATGGTAAAGATGGGATTGTTTGCAGTGATCCGCTGGCTGCTGCCGGTTTTCCCTGCGGCACGGTGCAAAATTTGACAATATTGTGATGATGCTTTCTGTTATCGGAATCATCTATGCAAGCTGTATCGCCATCGTACAGGATGACCTGAAACGACTGGTTGCTTATTCTTCCATTGCCCATATGGGATTAATGTGTGCAGCTGTTTTTGCAATGAATGCAACTGGCTATGCAGGGAGTAATGATACAAATGTTCAATCATGGAATAAATATCATTGGTTTGTGGATAGTGGTTGAACTGATTGAAAAGACAAACAGGGTATCAAAAAAATATCCCAGCTTGGCGGCGTTGCGCATAAAGCGCCTGTATTAACAATTATGCTGGTTGTAATTGCCCTTGCAAATATTGCTTTGCCGCTTACCAATGCATTTATTGGAGAGTTCATGATGTTCAGCGGACTATATCAATTCAATCCTGGTATGCCGCTGTAGCAGGTATGAGTATCATACTGGCCGCAGTATATACATTGAATATGGTACAAAAGGTTTTTTATGGGGAAACAAATACGGTCACAGCTGCTGTGAAAGATATTTCCTTGAATGAAAAATTATATTGGCTATTAATTGTATGTATCATATTTTTTATTGGAGTTTATCCGCAACCAGTGATCGATCTGACAAAAGATACGGTAACAACAATTTAATAGCAAAATAGATCAAAGAACAGGTAAAGAACCGAAAAATATTTTTAGAATTTAATTATGAATGCAATTATATTATCAGCAATCTGGGGTGTTGTCATGATGTTTAGCGGTGTTTTCATTAAAAACAAGGCAACGCCTAAATATCTTGGCATTGCAGGCATTGTACTCATCTTTATAGCAAATGCTATTGAACTCAATACAGGAAATTCTTTTTTCAATATTGATGTTCATGAAATGCTTCGCACAGACAGTTTTAATTTATCCTTTATTACGGTGGCACTTGGATGCACCCTTGTTTATTTTTTGTTAAGTGGAAGGGATATTGAAAAGGTGGGGACACATGTATCTGAATATTTTGCACTGATATTTTTTGTACTATGTGGGGTGTGCCCTGGCTGCTACTTTCAATACCTTGCTTATTGCTTTTCCTGGGATCGAAATAATGTCCATTCCCTTATATATACTTACCGGAAGCGATAAACGAAATTTAAAAAGTAATGAGGCTGCATTGAAATATTTCCTGATGGGCGCTTTTTCCACCGGCATCATGCTGATGGGTATTGCGTTTATATATGGAGGAAATCCCAACGGTTCTTTTTATATTGATAATATCAGCTGGGAGCGGTAAAATGCCGGTAATGATCGCAGTCGGGATGGTCTGTTGCTGGTTTCCATGTCGTTTAAAGTTTCCGCTGCGCCCTTTCATTTCTGGACACCTGATGTGTATGATGGCGCACCCACTGTTTTCACTTCATTTATGGCACCATCGTAAAGGTAGCAGGATTTATTGCATTTATCCGGTTGTTTGAAAATTCATTTGGCAGCATGCAAGCACAATGGCAAACACTGATCATCATAATTACCGCCGCCACTTTGTTGATCGGGAATATAACAGCGGTATTTCAGCAAAGTGTAAAAAGAATGCTGGCTTATTCAAGTATTGCCCAGGCAGGTTTTATGTTGCTGGCTATTATTTGCACTGAATGATACTGCAAAGGAAGGCTTATTCTATATTCTGCGGCTTATAGCCTTGCTACCATCGGCATATTTGCTATCCTTATAAAAATGAATGATTATACGGTTGAAGGCTTTAACGGGCTTGGCAAAGAACAACCGGTACTTGGCATTTACCGCAACCATATTTTTATTATCTCTTACCGGCATTCCCTTAACAGCCGGTTTTCAAAGTAAATTTTATATGCTGATGGCGGCCGTTGAGAATGGCCATCATTTCTGGCTGGTTATACTTGCCGTATTATTTGCAGCCATCAGCGCATATTATTATTTCAGGGTCATACAGGCAATGTATTTTAAAGAGGCGCCACACGAGCATGGTGCATACCAGTGAACATTATCCGCTGTCTTTAAAATACTATTGCTCGTTATTACTGCCGTACTTGATCATTGCGTATAGGTATATATCCCGAATTCATTATTAGGCTGGCTTATACCATCTGTAATATCCATTTATAAAACTAATTTGCAATAGTTGAATACCTTGATTATCTTTAGCATCAACTTATAGTCAAGAATGACTTATAAAGATTCCTTATCACTTTCATGGAAGAATATCAAAGGCAATAAGCTGCGCACTGCGCATAACTGTTGTGATCATTGCCTTGGGAATTTTGGCCTTGATCCTCATCATTACTGCTATCAAAGCAGCAAGCAACAGCCTTACAAAAAGCTTTTCCACCATGGGTGCCAATGCATTCAGCATCCGGTTCAAAGAAAGGAATATCGTTTTGGCGGCGGCGGGCAATCTGACAGCGTAAAAAATCAAAAAATCTGTCACTGAGAGAAAAAAAATCAACATGGGTAATCCGATCACCTATGAAGAAGCAAAGGCATTTAAAGAACGATATGCATTTCCCCGGAACAAAAGTGGGTATCGCATTAAGAGGGCCAGCCAGGCATAGTGGTGAATACGAAGCAGAAAAAAACAAATCCCGATGTAATGTGATCGGAGGAGATGAAAATTACCTCGAGCTAAACGGGTACAACATTGCTTATGGAAGGAATTTTACCGAAACTGAGGTGGAAACCGGCAGAAACGTTTGTATGATCGGGAAGTGGCGTTGCAAAAAGTTATTTCCCGACAATAACGCAAAGGCCATTGATCAGATCATAAAAGTAGATCATATTCCTTACCGGGTTATTGCGGTATTGAAAGATAAAGGTTCAAGTGCTTTTTTAATACCGGTAAAATTGTCATTACCTCCTATAATAATATCCGGCGTGTATTTACAGCACCAACCAGAATACATCTTATAATATAGCGGTAATGGTGACTGATCTGAAAATGATGGATGTGGCCATCGGCGAAGCAAAAGGAACTTTCAGGCCGATAGGAAATTGGATGTAAAGGAAGAGATAATTTTTATATTGAAAGAGCGACAGCATTGCAGAGGCCTTATTAACCAATCTCGGTTTCTTGAAAATGGAACGATCGGTATTGCATTAATTACGCTGATAGGTGCGGCCATCGGTCTGATGAATATCATGCTGGTTGCAGTAAATGAACGAACAAAGGAGATAGGTTTGATCAAAGCACTGGGAGGAACCAAGAAAGATATCAGGGCGCAGTTTCTATTTGAATCAGTTCTCATCAGCCTGATGGGAGCGTTGTAGGAATCATTGCCGGGATACTGTTGGGAAACATCGTGGCTCTTATTAAAAACCGGATTTGTGGTACCCTGGGCATGGGTGATTACCGGTATATTTGTATGTTCCTTTGTAGGCCTGGCAGCAGGCCTCTATCCTGCCTATAAAGCTTCCAAACTGGATCCCATCGTTGCTTACGCTATGAATAATTACTTTTTGCAACAATGTCTGCTTCTGAAAATTGCAATTTGTCATTTTGAAGTGATTAAAAAAATAAAAAATTAAGTTTCCAAAGTTGTTTCTTTCAATTATTTTATTAACTTGTGTGTTCCATTATTAATACATTCTAATGAAGTTTTTATGCATAAATATTTTTTTTGCATTAGAATTGTACATTATTTAATAAAACCAAATTAAACTTTTAACTAATCTAAAACTCGAATGTCATGGCAGAAACAAAACCAACTGCAACTGTAAAACCAACTACTTCAGTACAGGCAAAAAAATCCAGTAACATTATTTCATTGATTGCTCCAGTGGTATGTCTTATTGTCGGGTATATTATCTGGCGATTTGTATTGGGTAATCCGCTCAATTTTGATAAACCGGGAACAATGGTGGTTTCTGGCCTGACAGAAGGTCCATAAAACTGCATTGAGCAAAATGTATCTGGAGGTATCATTGTGCCAATCTTGATCGGGACATTTTTAACCATGCTTAACATTTGTGATTGAAAGGTTGATGACCATTTCAAAAGCACATGGTACAGGAAACAATGCTGATTTTATCCGTAAGGTTCAATATCATCTGGCTAATAAAAATGTGGATGCTGCATTGGCAGAATGCGATAAGCAAAAAGGTTCTGTTGGAAATGTAATGAAAGCAGGTTTGCACCGTTACAAAGAAATGATCAACAATAATGAACTAAGCTACTGACCAAAAAGTGATGGCCATTCAAAAAGAAGTGGAAGAAGCAACTTCGCTTGAATTGCCGATGCTGGAAAAAAACCTGGTTTTCTTATCAACCATTGCTATCAGTTGCAACACTTGATTGGGCTGTTGGGAACGGTGTATAGGTATGATACGTGCGTTTTCGGACCTGGGTGCAGACAGTGGTGGTGCAGCGTCAGCTGCACAGCTTATCTGTAGGTATATCTGAAGCCTTGTACAATACAGCCTTAGGTATCGGTACTTCTGCATTTGCGATCATGTTTTATAACATGTTTACCACCAAGATTGATGGTATTACTTATGGTATTGATGAATCAGGTTTTACTTTAACACAAAGTTTTGCTTCTCTGTACAAATAATTGTATGGAAATTAAGCATCATATTGCATCTTAAAGTAAATATTAAAATAATCAATATGCCAAAAGTTAAAATACCACGGAAGAGTACCAATGTAGATATGACGGCAATGTGTGATGTGGCTTTTTTGCTGTTGTCTTTTTTTATCTTGGCAACAAAACAAAGCCACCGGAAGGCTGTGCAGTATAACACGCCTTCTTCGGTTTCCACCAAAGCAGCTCCTGATAAATCCATTATTAGTTACCATGACCAAAGAAGGAAAAGTATTCTTAATGTTGGGAGACGATACAAAAAAAGAGGCTATCATTGATGATTTCAATACAACAAGAGGCCTTGGATTAACACCTGCTGAACTTGACAAACTTAAAAAAATCGGAATTCATTGGTATGCCGTTAAACCAGCTCAAAAGTGCATGGCTTCAGCACAGGCTAATGTACCTGCTGAAAAATGGACAGGTATTCCCGATCGATAGCTACAAACAATGAATTGACAGATTGGATCCGGAGCGTAACAAATGCTTATGCAGGCGAGAGATCAGAGTAAACTTGAACAAATGCTTTTGGTAAAAGGCGATAATGCGCGCTAAATACCCGGCATTTAAACAGTGTAAAACAGGCATTTAAAAAGAACGAGATTTTTAAATTCAGGATTGTAACGAATCCTGAAGATGATCCCGCTAGGATTCGGAATTGTGACCAAGCAGTCACCGGAATAACAAATTAGTAATTAATTAAAAAATATTGCTATGGCAGAAATGGATACCTCGTCGGGTGGCGGACATAAAAAAGGTCCCGGCGTCAAAAAAGCAAAAAAACTATCTACCAGGGTTGATCTTACCCCAATGGTTGACCTTGGGTTTTCTGCTGATCACTTTCTTTGTATTTACTACTACCATGAGCAGCCAACAGCCATGAACATGAATGAGCCAAAAGATGATCAACTGACAACAATGAAAGGTAAAAAATTCAGGTGCAATGACCATTTTATTAGGTAAAGGAGACCAGGTATATTATTATTTTGGCAATTAGCACACTGAAAAGATTAGTGCAGCAATTCAAAAGCACCAATTTTAAAGATATCCGCAAATTGATCCTGGATAAGAAGAAAGCTACACCAATATCGATGACCTGATGTACATCATTAAATCGGATAAGGAATCAACATTTAAAAATGCCATTGATATTCTGGATGAAATGACGTATCAATGCGGTTCCTCCCGGTCACTATGCAGAAGTGGATATGACGGAGACGGACAGAACACTTATTCGAAAAGACAGAAGAAGCGAATGGGATTAAATAATTTATGGAATTTGGTACAATTTTGAATCTAATAACAAAGAGATTAAAATGGAAGCAAATAAAATTTTAAGGCCGATATACTTGATATCATCTTTGATGGTAAGAATAAAGAATATGGCGCTTATGAATTAAGAAAGACATATAACACAGGCTTAGAAAAGCGTTGCTTATAACGGGTTCACTTATATTATTGGTATTTCTCAGACCGTTATTGCCAAGATCGTTACGAGTGATGATCAAAAACAATATTGATGTGCTGGATACCCAGATGGCGGAGATAAAAAAGGATGAACCACCACCACCGCCACCACCACCACCACCACCTGAACCGCCACCACCACCGGAAATCAACCAGGTAAAATTTACACCTCCGAAAATTGTAAAAGATGAAGAAGTAAAACCGGATGAAAAGATCGAAGAGATCAAGGAAGACCAGGCAATCAGTACAAAGACAGTTGAAAGTGAAAATAAGGAGCAGATCGTGCAGGCTCCGGTAGAGGATAAAGGAACACAGGTTGTAGAAGTTCCAAAAGCAGATGATGAAAATAAGGTATTTAACAAAGTGGAAGTAGAAGCGCATTTCCCGGCGGAGAAGCTGCCTGGAGAAGGTACCTTCAAAATAACCTGAATGCAAATACGCCCGTTGATAATGGCGCTCCGGAAGGAACCTACCAGGTGATCGTTAGGTTCATTGTGAGTAAAGATGGAAGTATCAGTGATGTTGAATGCTGAAACAAACATGGATATGGAATGGAAGCGGAGGCTGTGAAGATCATTAAAAAAGGCCCGAAATGGACACCGGCTTTACAAAACGGACGTAATGTAAATGCATATCGCCGCCAGCCCATCACATTTATGGTAGCAGAGCAATAGGATTTATTTTGTAACATAATCAGCCTCCAAAGTGATTTGGAGGTTTTTTGTTTTAAGAACCAAGCTATAAGCTGTTAGCCGTTAGCTATTAGTTGGTACCGATCAACTAATAGCTATGAATTGACGCCTTACAGCTAAGAGCTGGGAGCTAGCAGGAAGTAGCTAACAGCTAACGGCTAATAGCTAACAGCTAGTAGTTATATTTGCAGATGATCAATAAATTATCAGGCTGGGATGATACCATTGTTGCGTTGGCTACAGCCCCGGGTGTTAGTGCCATCGGGGTGATCAGGTTGAGTGGTGAAGAATCTTTTAAGATCATTGGAACGCTTTTTCCGTCAAAAAATATTGCTGCACAATTATCGCATACCATTCATGTTGGAATTTTAAGAGATGGCGATAAACAGATCGATGAAGTTGTATTGTCTTTATTCAAAGGGCCGAAAAGTTATACGGGTGAAGATATCATTGAGATCAGCTGTCATGGAAGTCCATATATTCAGCAACAGGTCATACAGGCCTGCATCAAAAATGGTGCAAGGCTGGCAAGGCCGGGTGAATTTACACAAAGGGCTTTTTTAAACGGTAAGCTGGACCTTACGCAGGCAGAAGCAGTGGCAGACCTGATTGCCTCCAATACAGAAGCATCGCAGAAAACAGCCCTCAATAATATACGAGGAGGCTTTTCCCATCAACTTAAAGATCATGAGGGAACAGCTTATATCATTTGCTGCATTGATAGAGCTGGAACTTGATTTTGCAACAGAGGATGTTGAGTTTGCCGACAGGGAAAAATTCTATACACTGATAAGCGAGATCGACCGGTCCACCATGTAAACTGGTCGAATCCTTTCAATTGGGCAATGTTATTAAAAACGGGGTAAGTGTAGCCATCATTGGTAAACCGAATGCAGGAAAATCAACATTGCTCAATACACTGCTTAATGAGAACAGGGCGATCGTCAGTGATATTGCCGGCACTACCAGGGATACGATCGAAGAGATCATTAATATCAATGGCATATTATTCGGCTGATAGATACTGCGGGTATCCGTTCACACAGCACGGATATGATTGAGAATATCGGGATTGAAAGAAGTCTTGAAAAAATGAGATCTGCTGATGTGGTCATTTATATTTTTGATACCAATACAGAAACGGCGGAGGGCTTACAAAAACAGGTTGCGGTTTTTGAAGAGGTACCGGTTAAATATTTATTGGTTGCTAATAAGGCAGATATAAAAACCGGTCAATCGTTCCTGGAAAAATATCCCCAGGTCAATCTTATTTCTGCGAAAAATAATGTGGGCATTGAGCCCTTAAAAACAGCTTTGTATAATACTGCCGTCCAGGACAGCAGTGCTTCGGATAATACCATTGTTACCAATGCGAGGCATTTAGAAGCATTACAGGAGATACAGCGGTCAATTGCAGAGATCAGATCCGGCTTAGACAAAAAGATCTCCGGCGACTTGTTAGCGCTTGACATCAGGAGATGTCTTTATTACCTGGGAGAGATTACCGGCGAGGTTACCAATGAGGATAAGCTGGATTTTATTTTTAGTAAGTTTTGTATCGGAAAGTAACCAAGTATATATAATCTATTTTACAAGTTGGGCTGATAAAGATGGATTTGTTTATTTTTTGGATGATATTTACGGGCATGATAAAAATTGGCAAAGAAATTATTTAGAGAACGGTAACTAATGAATTGGATACTTTAAACCCTGTTTATGCAGCAAGATTTTTTCAGCAAATTTTCACTTCGCAACGAAAAGGAAGAACTTGAGAACGTTATTGCTAATGTTGAAAACGGCGTAGCATTTCGAGGCACAAACTTATGGATACTGATCTTTGCGATTTTTGTTGCTTCGCTGGGTTTAAATGTAAATTCAACAGCAGTAATTATAGGTGCAATGCTTATTTCGCCTTTGATGGGTCCTATCATGGGTATTGGCCTGGGCATCGGTATAAATGATGCCGCACTTTTGAGAAAAGCCATTTATAATTTTGGGATAGCGACTTTTGTCGCGTTGATTACCTCTACCATTTTTTTCCTGGTATCACCAGTTAATGAAGCGCATTCAGAAATTCTTGCAAGAACTTCGCCGAATATTTATGATGTGTTGATTGCTTTTTTTGGCGGGCTTGCGGGAATAGTTGCTACTACAAGTAAATTAAAAGGGAATGTGATCCCAGGTGTTGCTATAGCCACTGCTTTAATGCCCCCTTTATGTACTGCGGGTTATGGTCTCGCAACTTTTCAATTCCAGTTTTTTCTGGGTGCATTTTACCTATTCATTATAAATACTGTTTTTATTGCCTTATCAACTTTTATAATAGTTCGTATTTTACATTTTCCTTATCGGCATTTAAAGGATGCCAGGGCAGAAAAAATAGCCCACCGGATAGTATGGTTTGTTGTAATAGTAACATTATTACCGAGTATTTATTTTGGATATGATATGATAAAGCAGGGCAAGTTCAATAGTAACGCCAACCGGTTTATCAATAACGAGGCTCATTTTCCGAATGATTATCTTTTAAACAAAAAGGTTGATGCCAAAGAGAAGAGGATCACTTTAATATTCGGGGGACAGGAGATTTCAAAAGAACAAATTGACTTATTACGATCTCAATTGCCGAAGTATTCATTAGATACTTCTTGTTTGGAAGTAAAACAGGGATTTGCATACTTGCAGAATAATAACACCGATGAAATACAAAAATCAAACGAACAATTAAATCAACTTTCATTGCTGCTAAATGATAAAGACAAAGAAATAAAAAAATACCAGTCAAAATTGGACAGTATTGCCCGATATGATACTTTGTCCAAACAATTATTTGGCGAAATAAAGGCTCAAAATAATAATCTGCAGAGTGCTATAATACAACCAGCAAAATTATATAGGGATTCAGGCCGGGTGGACAGGAGTTTTGTAATTTTGCTTACACTTACAAAAAATATTTTAGCAGCTGACAAAATAAGAATGGAAAATTGGCTGAAAGTAAGATTAAAGACAGATGAGGTTAAACTAATAATTCAATGATGGTTACTGTAATCATACCTGCATTAAATGAAGAAAAGACAATAGGGGGGGTAGTTCGTAGGATAAAAGAATCTATGGTCGTTTCTGAAATCATTGTAGTGGATGATAAGTCAATCGATAATACTGTTGAAGAGGCCAGAAATTCCGGCGCTACGGTAATAACAAGTACAAAATTAGGGAAAGGAGCTTCGATGTTTGACGGTGTGCTGTACGCTCATAACGAGTTACTTGCTTTTCTTGATGCAGATATTGAAACTTATCCGCCAAATATAATTGAATTGCTGGTTGAGCCATTAATGCTCGATGAAGCTGATTTTGTAAAATCTTATTTTTCCCGGCAGGCAGGTAGGGTAACTGAATTGGTAGCAAAACCTTTACTGTCTATTTTATATCCAGATTTTCCAACATTCTGGCAGCCTTTAAGTGGAATGATAGCAGGCAAAAAGGCCATGTTTGAAAAGATCGAATTTGAAGAGGGCTATGGAGTAGATATCGGTATCCTGATCGATATGCACCAAATGGGAGCAAGGATAGCGGAAGTTAGTATTGGGCATATTGAAAATAAAATGCAGTCCCTGGAACAATTGGGAAAAATGTCGAGGGAAGTATCAAAAGTAATTTTGAAAAAATCGGGTAATCGGGAAGAGCAGAATTTTGAAACACTTGAGCACATTCACCTGATAAGGGAGCAAATGGAATTTGCAATACGCGAAACTTCAAAGTCACTCAAAAAGATAGCTGTTTTTGATATGGATAATACTTTGCTTCGCTCAAGCTTTATACATACCGCTGCAGAGAAATTCGGTTTTAAGTTTGACCTTGTAGAAATAATAACTTCTCAAAACAATGCTTTTATCCGAACCAAGCAAATTGCAGGGCTGCTAAAGGGCAAATCAATAAGCGACCTTTTAAATATTGCTGATGAAATTGAAGTTACACCTGGTATAAAGGAAATAATAAGATACTTAAAAGAAAATGGGTTCATTATCGGGATTGTTTCTGATAGTTATGACTGTATAACCAATCACCTTAAAAACAAATACGGGTTTGATTTTACCCTGGCGAACGAGCTTGAGTTTTCAAATAGTGTGGCTACCGGAGAGGTAAAGATTCCATCCTTTTATTTGCCTCATGCCGGAAGTATTTGCAGTCATGAATATTGCAAAACCCATGCGCTAATCCATATTTGCAACAAATACAGTATTCCTATAACTGATACATTGGCGATTGGAGACAGTGAAAATGATATTTGTATTATAAAGAAGGCCGGAATTGGTATTTCTTTTTGTTCTACCAACGGGCTCGTTGATTCAGTAGCCGATTTTATTATTAAAAAACCTGATTTTAATTCAATAGTTGAAATACTCAATTAGTTATGGCTGTAACTGTAATAATAATAGTGTTTGTATTGGGATACCTTGCTATAGCATTGGAGCATCCCCTTAAGATAAATAAGGCAGCTTCAGCACTTGTGACAGGAGTTCTTTGCTGGACGATCTATATTTTGCAAAGTGGGGATACACATCTCGTAAGTGAAGCACTGCTTCACCAATTGGGCGAAATTGCATCGATCTTGTTTTTTCTTTTGGGTGCAATGACGATCGTAGAGCTGATAGATTCGCACAACGGTTTTGATCTCATCACTCAAAAGATAACTACAAAAAGTAAAAGACAGCTGCTATTTACAATAGCTATAATTACTTTCTTTCTTTCCGCCTTGCTTGATAACCTGACTACAGCTATTGTTATGACTTCTTTGTGTTCGAAGCTATTAAAAGAAAAGGAGGACAGGTTATGGTTTGCCGGTATGATTATTATAGCCGCCAATGCCGGTGGGGCCTGGTCACCATTGGGCGATGTTACTACAACCATGCTTTGGATAGGCGGGCAGATAACGGCTTTGAATATTATGAAAACGCTTATTCTGCCGAGTATTGCTGTATGTCTCGTCCCAATGCTTCTTATCGGCCATAGATTCAGGGGACAGAAATTTTCTAAATTGATTGTTTCTAACGATTCAAACGATGATAGTAAAGACGGAAGAATAATTCTTCTATTTGGAGTTGGATTTTTATTATTTGTACCACTTTTTAAAACAGTCACACATCTTCCGCCTTTTATGGGCATGTTGCTTGCATTAGGATTGATATGGATAGTTACTACTTTTATTCATAAAGATAAATCTCCTGAAATAGCTGAGAAGCTTACCGTAGCCAGGGCATTGCAAAAAGTGGATACTCCGAGCATCTTATTTTTCCTGGGGATACTATTAGCGGTATCGGCATTACAGTATATTGGCGTATTGGGTAAATTGGCTGATTTTTTAACCATGCATCTTAAAAACACTTACCTGATAGGAACATCTCTTGGTCTTCTTTCGGCATTGGTTGACAATGTACCACTGGTAGCAGCCACCCAGGGTATGTACGATCTTTCTGTATATCCTACCGATCATTCTTTTTGGGAGTTCCTTGCATTGACTACCGGCACTGGAGGAAGTGCAATTATCATTGGCTCGGCTGCCGGGGTGGCAGTAATGGGTATTGAGGATGTAAGTTTCGGTTGGTATCTGAAGAAAATATCCTGGCTGGCATTGATAGGGTTTGCTGTTGGTATTGCTGTTTTTCTTTTACAATTACTATTTGTAACTTGATTGATAAAATTTGAAACAGCTAAAAGCTATGAATAAAGCAAAGAATTTTTTCGGGGATAAAAAAATTGTAAAAGAGGGACTTTATTTCCGTCTTTTTATCGCAATTCTTATTTTGTTGCTTTATGCTTTTTTAGTGAGTCTGCTATGAAACAAAAATGGTAACCTTATTTTCCTGATCCTGCTTTATATACTGAATCAACTTCTTTTTGATAACCGGCCTGCCAGTTATTTCCGTTGCGTATTACCAAATAAGCTTCTACTACTTCATTATAATTATTAATTCCTTTCATTTTTTGTTTTGTAGTATCATATCCGATATAGACATACTTAAAACCGTATTTGCTGGCGATCAAGTCAATTTCTTTGTCTTTTGAGGAAGGAGTATGATTCCCGGTTTTTATAATTCTAATATTCCCATTTCTGATATCAAGTTTGGCCGTGATGTAATTATAATCAGGGGAGCCTTTATAATTCTGCCGAACTATGATAATTACAGCAATAACCAAAATGAGGGTTGAAACAATGATTGTTATTATTTTTCGCATAATTGTAAGGCCTGGGCAAATATATAAAAGACCAGCTTTGCTTAAGAACTGCAAATTATTTCAGCAATAGTTATCGGTTATTAAATGTCTCGATTAATTATGACTGAATATTCTTAAAATTTGAGTTTTTGTACCCCATTTGTACCTCAAAACCATAACTATCTAATAATCACAACAAATTACTTTCTGTATCGGAAAGTAACTACTTAAAACAAACCCTGCCCAAATCTCAATAATATAAAAATGATTTCGAAGAATTTTTTTGGATAAAGCTTGACATGATTTGGATACTTGAACATAGCTCTTTGCTTGAGTAGGGTTATAGCTGGGTAAAAGTGTGGCTGTGTGGGTTAGATCTACCGTGGCAATAAAATTAATGATGTTGGTCTTGAAATAGTAATATTTGAGACTATTAAACAAGTAACAATAAGACGAGTTTGGTATATTGGAACACGGTGCGGGATCATAAAGCAGGGTCGGCTGGTCAGAGACCCGCCTCGGCTCTCTCGGAATAGGAGATTGCCAACAACGGCGAAAAAGTTTTTCTTCCGGCTTCAATCACAAACCCCACCTTTCTCATTCACCGTCGTAACAAATTCCTTCCGCAAACTGCGGTTTATTTCCGCTTCGGCACTTAACAGGTCTAGCTTGTTTTGCAAAAGCAGCTGCCGGTGCAGACTGCATTTATCCAGTTTTTCCAGGGCATTTACCTGCTGCACCTGCCACCACATTTCCTCCAGCGGGATGGTAAATGATTTTTCCTGCAGGGATGTTTCTACCAGGTGCAGCCAACGGCGGGTCTGCTGGTAGAGGAGTTTCATCCCCGTCAGGTTAGCGGAAAGTTTCTTGATGGCCTTCCGGCATTTGTCTTCACGCTTCCACATGGCGTCGGCTGCCTTTTGGCATTCCTCGTTCAACGGTTCTTCCAGGGCATGTGGTTGCAGGTGTTCCGCCCTCGCCAGGAGCCCCCCATCTATTTTTATTTGCATCAGGCTAAGTTTCAACAATGCCTGCCCCGGCAAGGTTCGCCCCCTTTGCTCGTACATCCTGAATGTCGTTCTCCCGACATTTAGGAGCTCCGCCAGTTCTACCTGGGTAAGCCCCAGTTGGTTACGTAAAAAAAGCATGCCGGCGGGATCCTTACCCTTATGTCTTGATCTCATGACTTACATTTTTTTGACCTGGGTTTTTCTACGTTTCCCCGAGTCAGGCCATTAATTTGAAATTAATAAAAAGATGGCCTAAATTTAGGCCATCAATTCCAAATTGGGAAAAGAATGGCCTAAATTTTTTATGGCCGGGTTTTGAAAGTTTTGAAGCCATGGCAGGTGAAGCAAAGGCATTGGGGAGGTACAGGATATTGGTAACGAATGAGCACAATCCTTTCAAGAAAACGAAAAAGCAAAACAGCCAACCCAGGCCGGCGAACTGATCCTCAGTTCCCTGCGACGTCTCCGCAAGGGACGTTGGCGTGTTAATAATTAAAGCAAACAGATAAAAGCTACTTCGGTAGCTTTTATCTGTTACCTGTTAGGTTCGATACCATCATAAAGCACTTTGGAATTGCTTAAGCTAATCTATTCCTGAACTCACTTGGGGTTACACCTAACAACTTTTTTACATAACGGGTGAAGAATGAACGGCTTGAAAACGCCATTTTATCGGCGATCTCCGCAATGTTCAGATTTTTGTTTTTCAAAAGCAGTATAATTCTTTCTCTGGCGTAACGTTGTATCCATTCCGACGCCGTAACATCCGTATTTTGTTTACATACGAGGTTTAGATACTTCGCCGTAATGTGCAGCTGATTGGCGTAAAACTGCACCTCACGTTCTTCCATACAATGTTGATGTACCAATTGCATAAATTGTTCATACAGCGATCCACTTTCTACAGTGCGTTTCCTGCGTTCATATTCATTAGAAAAGATATGCCACATTTCAAAAATGAACAGCTGCATCTGCAATTGTAATGTTTCGTCATAAAAACGGTGTCCGGATTCCAGAAATCTATTATACAAAAGCGAGAAGTTCGAAACTACTTTTTCCTTGTCAGTTTTATCGAATAAATGCAAAACAGGATGTTCTTTAGAATGTAATAGGGCATCAATACTCCAGCTCTGGTCAGGGATATTATTGTCCAGGAAATTTCTTTCTACAAATAAAACATTCGCTTTAAAATTTTTGGAAAAGGTCACCTCGGTCAATTGGCTATCTGCAAACCAAAATATAAATTCCCCGGCTTTGGCTGAATATTGCTTATTATTAAAAACAAAGTTCATACTCCCCCTGCTGCATAAAATGTGCGTATGAAAAAGCTGTAAATATTTATCTGGAAACTTCACAGTCCCGGATGATTGAAGCAAGATGATCTTCTCCATTTTTCCTTTATTCGTTTTACAGATTGCTGCATTTTTGCAAGGATACGCAATATTTGAAACTATTTGCGTAATAAGTGTACCATTTGGGATACAAGGTTGAATTACTTTTACAGTGTAAATAAGGCAAAAGATGCAAACACAAATCACAGATATTTTTCAAAGGCTATTAAATGGAGAGGCTGTTCCATTCAACGATTCGGATTATTTCAGAATCGGTAGTGCTTGTAATGAAACCCGAAAACTGTTAGTTCAGTTGAACACCGCATCAGAGCCGGACGAGATCAGATATCTGATGGGTAAGATAACTGGTTGTGAAATTGATGCAGCTACAACGGTTTTTCCGCCATTTCAAGTCAATTACGGAAAGAATACCAAAATGGGTAAGAACGTCTTCATAAACTTCGATTGCGTTTTCCTTGACCTGGGTGGAATTACCATTGAAGACAATGTACTAATTGCGCCTAAAGTCAGCCTGTTATCGGAGGGACATCCAGTTTCTCCTAATGAAAGGCAATCACTTGTTGCCGGACATATTCACATCAAGAAAAATGCATGGATTGGCGCAGGTGCAATAATACTTCCCGGAGTTACTATTGGAGAAAACGCTGTTGTAGCAGCAGGTGCTGTCGTGTCTAAGGATGTTCCTCCAAACACTGTTGTAGGCGGCATACCGGCTAAGCACATTAAAAACATTTAATCAACAACATGATATTATGAAATCAGTATTCACATTCTTAGCCTTTTTAATCTGTATTCAACTTTTTGCTTGCAATAAAAATAATGAGATGACAAAAAGTATAAATGATACTTCAAATACAGGTAATATGAAACTAAAAATCACTGTCGGCAGCAATACATACAATGCATCAGTTTACAACAATGCAACAGCAACAGCTTTTAAAGCAAAGTTGCCGTTGACTATTAATATGACTGAGTTAAATGGAAACGAAAAGTATTTCGATTTGCCTGATAACCTGCCAGCTGATGCATCAAACCCAGGTACTATTCAGGCAGGAGATTTAATGTTGTACGGCTCTAACACTTTAGTGCTTTTCTATAAAGCGTTTTCAACATCATATAACTATGCACGGCTTGCACGAATTGATAATCCTTCAGGATTAACAGATGCATTGGGTTCAGGCAACATAACAGTAAAATTTGAATTAGAATAAAAAAAAATATTTAATGAACACTTAATAGATAATTATGAGACGAATAACAATTACAGCATTAATCTCCATCATGCTTTTGGGACAATCATATGCGCAGAATAAACAAAAAACACAATCAGTAAAGACTGTATCTATGGAGCAAATATCATCAAAGGAATACACAACTTTTAAGGTAAGCGATAATGTTTCAATGTATAAGGTCTCTTTTAAAAACCTATACAATAAAAAAGTTGTTGGTCATCTTTTTCTTCCGAATAGTTTAGATACCAATAAAAAACATGCTGCCATTATTGTAGGACATCCTATGGGTGCGGTAAAAGAACAAAGCGCTGATGTATATGCTTCAAATATGGCAGACCGTGGATTTATTACATTGGCAATTGACTTGTCCTTTTGGGGTGAGAGTGAAGGAGAGCCAAGAAACGCGGTAGAACCCGATATGTATGCGGAAGATTTTAGTGCAGCTGTTGACTTTTTGGGTACAAGATCATTCGTTGACAGAAATAACATAGGTATCATCGGAGTTTGTGGCAGCGGCAGTTTTGTTATCAGTGCCGCCAAGATTGATCCACGAATGAAAGCGATTGCAACTGTTAGTATGTACGATATGGGATCCGCAAGCCGTAATGCACTAAATCATTCGCAAACTGTTGAGCAGAGAAAGAAAATCATTGCAGATGCTGCGGAGCAACGGTATACAGAATTTAACGGTGGTGAAACAAAATACACAAGTGGAACTGTTCATAAATTAGATGCAAACACACATCCAATTCAGCGTGAGTTTTATGAGTTCTATAGAACACCAAGAGGTGAATACACACCCAAAGGAAGTTCGTCTGAACATACAACTCATCCTACATTGAGCAGCAATGCCAAGTTCATGAATTTTTATCCTTTTAATGATATAGAAACAATTTCTCCCCGTCCTATGCTTTTCATTGCAGGTGATAAAGCACATTCCAGAGAATTTAGTGAGGATGCTTACAAGCGTGCAGCTGAACCCAAAGAATTAGTTATCATTCCGAATGCAGGGCATGTAGACCTATATGATAAAACAGACCTAATTCCTTTTGATAAATTGGAAACATTTTTTGAGGAGCACTTGAAAATTACAAAAGGCACAAAGTAGCATGGTAGTTGAGAGATTATATAGGTATAACCTTATAAAAGAGTTCTTATGAAATCGCATTACATAGTTTTGAGTGCTTTAATGTTTGCTATCATGCTTCTGATTTCTTGCTTTTCCCCGAAACTACGAAACAACAATATTGAAACGAAACAGATAATAATACGAATATCTGAAATAGAAATTCATCCTGCTTACCTCGAAGAATATAATGCCATTCTCAAAGAAGAAGCGGAGGCTTCTGTGAGGCTGGAGCCAGGTGTTATCTCTATTTATCCAATGTATGAAAAGGAAAGTCCTTACAAGATAAGAATATTGGAAATGTATGCAAACAGGGAAGCTTATGAAGCCCATCTTAAAACGTATCACTTTCATAAATATAAAACCACTACACTTAAAATGGTTAAGTCGCTGCTGCTGGTCGATATGAATGCCATCGATCCACAAACAATGCCACAGATATTTTTAAAGATGACACAAAAAAGATAGTAGGCTAATATCGCTTAATGCCAGATAAATTAATGATTAAAACAAATTTGATATGAAAGCAATATTTATAACGGCAATCGCCTCATTGGCATTGCTTACAACAGGTTGTATGGAACAAAATAAAAAAGAACCAGGAGAGAAAGAATTACAAGCCATTTTTCCAAAAGGTGAATTAGGTTTAGTACGGTCTTTTTTAATGGAACGATTTGGACCGGAAAAACTCCATTAATCTTTGTATTTCTCCTTTTATGTACCCCATTTGTACCTCAAATACATAAACTAATGATTATTAAGTAAAATTACTTTCTGTATCGGAAAGTAGCCACATAAAACAAACATCTACCAAAAACATACTAAATAAATCTTTATAAAAGCTTTATACCCCAGGCTACTCTTTTTATATAATCCTTATAACTAAGCTTCTACCTTTGTGTTGTCATAACAATTGTTGAAAAATGGCAGACCTGATCATTAATAAGATAAGCAAGACGAAACAATACCTTTTTAATCATCACAAATCCTGGCTAAGCGGGCTCTTTTTTTATAAACTCTTTATACAGCAGATAAAATCTTTATATTTTCTTTATACCTGCATGGTTACTTTTGCCTCATATTTTTGATACAAATTCTGGCAAAGCTATTCTCAAATAACGTAAGGAAAAGAAATCAATACTTTATAAGTATTGGAATTATTCTTATTGCTTCGGCAGTATGCTACCCCTTCGCAGGATATCTTGATCATAAGATAGTTGCCTTTTTCCTGTTGGCCACTTTATCCTTTCTTTCATTATTATTTGAAATTATTCCTGTTGTTATTGCAGCCATTGTCAGTACGTTGATCTGGAATTTCTTTTTTATTCCTCCACGATTTACATTTCATGTAAACCGAACAGATGATTTCTTTTTACTCATCATGTATTTTATAATTGCTTTGGTTCATGCCGTTCTCACCTATAGAATGCGGAAACTTGAAAGGGAAAGCCAAAAAAAGGAAGAAAAGGCAAATACATTAAAGCTTTACAACACGCTGCTCAATTCCTTGTCGCATGAATTGCGTACGCCAATTGCAACGATTATAGGGGCCACAGATAACCTATTAATGAAATCAAACCGGCTTAGCGAAGAAAATAAATTAAATCTGCTGCTGGAAATTTCAGCGGCATCATTGCGATTGAATCAGCAGGTCGAAAATCTGTTGAACATGTCCAGGCTTGAATCCGGGAACATTCAAATTAAAAAAGACTGGTGCGATCTGAATGAGCTGGTATACGCTACAATCCGGAGATTGGAAGAAAATTATAAAGGTCGGGTTATCGATGTAGAACTGCAGGAAGATTTACCGTTGTTCAAATTAGATGCCGGGCTCATGGAGCAGGTGCTTTATAATCTGGTTTATAATGCAGTAATATATACCCCTGACGATACTGTTATTTCGATTAAGGCCTCATCTGCTGATAAAAATTGTGTTATGGTAGTTGAAGACACTGGTAAGGGATTTCCTAAGGATGAAATTCAACGGGTATTTGAAAAATTTTATCGTTTAAAAAATACTCAAACTGGGGGAACGGGTTTAGGACTATCAATTGCCAAAGGAATTGTTGAAGCTCATAATGGAGTTATTGAACTTGAAAACGTCAAAACAGGGGGTGCAAGATTTACAATTTCAATTCCAACTGAAACTTCTTATCTAAACAATTTGAAAAATGAATAACAAGGAAATATTAATAATAGACGACGAACCACAGATAAGGAAATTGCTTAAAATAACCCTGCAATCTAATGACTATTCGGTGCAGGAGGCCGCTACCGGCAGGGAAGGATTGACTATTGCCGATAATTATCCTCCTGATCTTATTTTGCTTGATCTGGGCCTGCCCGACGAAGACGGTTATTCTGTATTAAGCAAGCTTCGCCAATGGTATACAAAACCGGTTATAATAATTTCTGTACAAAGTAGTGAAGAAGGTATCGTTCAGGCACTTGACAATGGCGCAAATGATTATATTATCAAACCCTTTCGTACCGGGGAATTACTGGCACGTATCCGGTCAGCAATTAGGGGGCTTGCTAATGAGGACAACAACTTGATCATTAACCAGGACAATTTGTATATTGACCTGTCCTCCCGGACGGTTAAGAAAAACAATGAATCCGTAAAACTTACTTCCACAGAATATTCATTGCTGGAACTGTTTGCAAAAAACCAGGGAAAGGTATTAACGCACCGGTATTTGCTACATGATATTTGGGGCCCGGGTTATATTAATCAATCGCAATACTTAAGGGTGTACATAGCTCAATTAAGAAAAAAAATTGAAGATGATCCTAATCGTCCCGTTTTCATAACCACAGAATCAGGTGTAGGATACAGGTTTCTTTCACAGGAGTAAACTGATTTTTTAAAAGTCCTGAAAATTAATATTTAAATATCCGATCGTGAGTAAACATTTAAATAAAACAACGGCAGCTGGTTTATTAATAGCGTTGGGAATTATCTATGGAGACATAGGAACATCCCCCCTGTATGTATTAAACGCAATTCTGAAAGGAAAGATCATAACTGATGAATTGATTTTAGGATCTTTATCATGTGTCATCTGGACACTAACATTGCAAACAACTATCAAATATGTAATTCTAACGCTAAGAGCAGATAATCGGGGGGAAGGCGGCATTTTTTCTTTATTTGCATTGGTACGAAGAAGGCACAAATGGCTGGTATTTCCGGCGATGATAGGCGGTGCAGCCTTACTTGCAGATGGCATGATAACACCCCCGATTTCTGTCACTTCTGCAATTGAAGGTTTACGCAATATCGAGGTTTTTGGTTTGATCTCGGATAAGACAATAGTTATTATTGTGTTGGCGATAATTTCTGTTCTATTTTTTGTACAACAATTTGGCACCGCATCAATAGGTAAACTGTTCGGTCCGATTATGACGATATGGTTTTTAATGTTGGCTATTCTGGGCGCGACCCATATTTATGATTATTTGCCTGTGTTCAAAGCATTCAGTCCTTGGTATGCTATTAACCTTCTGATCAACTATCCCCAGGGGTTTTGGATCTTAGGGGCTGTTTTTCTGTGCACAACCGGGGCTGAAGCGCTATACTCTGATCTTGGGCATTGTGGCAAAAACAATATCCGTATCTCGTGGATTTTTGTCAAAACTAGTCTGTTGTTGAACTATCTTGGACAGGGGGCCTGGCTGCTTTCTCACTATAAAACACAGCTCATTTCTGATGAAATGATTACAGAAGGCTTTAATCCGTTTTATGGGATCATGCCATCATGGTTCTTGATAATCGGAATTCTGATTGCAACAACAGCTGCCATCATAGCTAGTCAGGCGCTGATTAGCGGATCTTTTACTTTGATCAGTGAAGCAATTCGCCTTAATCTTTGGCCCCGGATGAAAATTAAATATCCCACTGAAGCAAAAGGTCAATTATATGTACCAGGTATCAATACTTTACTCTACATTGGTTGCTGCGGGATAGTGCTTTATTTTCAAAAAGCCACAAACATGGAGGCTGCTTATGGCCTTGCAATAACAATGTGTATGATTGCCACAACCATGTTGTTTGCCAACTTTTTAGTGTTGCATAGGACAGCCTCAATTTGGATTTATTTATTTCTCGCTGTTTATCTGACGATTGAAATTGCTTTTTTAATAGCAAACCTGGAAAAATTTCCCCATGGAGGTTTTGTGACTGTTCTTGTAGGCGGCGGGCTTTTTTTAATTATGTATATATGGTATAGGGCCAGGAAGATTAAAAACAGGTACGTGGAGTTTGTAAGAGTTGAAAACTATATTACAAAGCTTGCCGAGTTAAGCAACGATTATACAATTCCCAAATATGCTACACACCTTGTTTACCTGACAAGCGCAGATAATCCAAAAGAAATTGAACATAAGATCATTTATTCCATTTTAAGCAGGAAGCCCAAAAAAGCAGATATTTATTGGTTCATACATGTAGATACCCTCGATGATCCTTACACGAGTGACTATAGCGTAACCCATATTATGCCGAATGATATAATTCGCGTTGAATTTAGGCTCGGATTCAGGATAGCGCCACGTTTAAACCTTATGTTTAAAAAGGTACTCGAGGATTTGGTGGCCAATAGGGAGGTTAATATTACGAGTCGCTATGAAAGCCAGCAAAAAAATAATGTAGTCGGCGATTTTCAGTTTGTTGTGATGGAAAAATTTTTAAGCCAGGATAACGAATTGCCAATTATAGAAAAGATGATTATGAAATGTCATTTCTGGTTAAAAGAGTTAAGTTTATCAGAGGAAAGAGGTTTTGGCCTGGAATCAAGCAATGTTCTTGTTGAAAAATTTCCGTTGGTTGTATCTGCTGCGCCTGGTATTAAATTGAAAAGAATTGATATTTAGTGAAATTTTCAGTTTAAGGTCTGTAGAGAACACATTTGTAATTTAAACGCTCCCGTATTAATTTAAAATTTATGCCCGGAAAAATATTAATAGTTGACGATGAAGAAAAGCTTAGAAGCCTGCTTGCGCGTATTGTTAGCCTGGA
Source organism: uncultured Chitinophagaceae bacterium (assembly GCA_963779595.1). GTDB lineage: Bacteria > Bacteroidota > Bacteroidia > Chitinophagales > Chitinophagaceae > Ferruginibacter. The sequence continues at coordinate 105,794 of CAVZYY010000001.1, forward strand.
AGGCTACCTCGTTTTACAGGCACCGGATTTAAAAAAGGCGCATAAGACACTTGAAACTGAAGAGATTGATGTAATTCTTTGTGATGTTAAATTACCTGACGGCAATGGAGTGAATTTTATTACTACAGCAAAAGACCTGTATCCTTCGGTTGAGATTATATTACTCACAGCATATGGAAATATACCGGAAGGAGTCCAGGCCATGAAGAATGGTGCTTTTGATTATATTACAAAAGGCGATGAAAATGACAAGATCCTGCCCTTGCTCCTTCGTGCGATGGAAAAAGTACATCTTAAAAAGCGAATTGAGCATTTAGAAGAACAGGTTGGTAAACGATATAGTTTTGACACAATATTGGGAAATTCTCAGTTAATACTTGAAGCCATTGGCCTTGCAAAAAAAGTGGCACCTACAAATGCAACAGTTTTATTATTGGGCGAAACCGGTACCGGTAAAGAAATATTTGCACAGGCAATTCATACCGGCAGCAAAAGGTCGGGCAGGCCTTTCCTGGCGCTTAATTGCAGTGCCTTCGGAAAGGAATTACTTGAGAGTGAAATATTCGGTCATAAAGCAGGTGCATTTACGGGAGCAGTAAAAGATAAGAAAGGCCTGATCGAAGAATCAAATACGGGCACTTTATTTTTAGACGAGATTGCAGAAATGCATATTGATCTGCAGGCAAAACTGCTTCGCGTGCTTGAAACAAATGAATTTATTAAAGTTGGTGATACAAAATCTACAAAAGTTGATGTACGTATAATCGCAGCTACTAACCGTAATCTGCAGAAAGAAGTAAAGGATGGTCGGTTCAGGGAAGATCTTTTTTACCGGTTAAATGTATTTGCTATTTCACTTCCTGCATTACGCGACAGAAAAAAAGATATTCCGCTTTTGGCAGCATTTTTCCTGCAGTTGTTTGCTCAAAAGACAAACCAACGTATTAACAACATAAGCAAATCATTTGAAGAAAGATTGGTGAAACACGATTGGAAGGGAAATGTTCGTGAATTGAAGAATGTAATGGAAAGAGCTGTAATACTCAATGAAGCATCGGAATTGACTGTTCAAAGCCTGCCCCCGGAGATACCGGTGAATGACATAGATCAGCAGGATAACTTATCATCTTTTAATCTTTCAGCTGTTGAAAAACTTCACATTCAAAAAGTTTTAATTCACACAAAAGGAAATAAAACAGAAGCAGCCCGCTTATTGAATATCGGTTTAACTACATTGTACAGGAAGATCGAAGAATATCATATTTCCTGATGCCCACTCTTCTTTTTTGAAAATCAGCCTTCCAAAACGGGTTGATTTTTTTTGCCAACAATTCTTCCTTAAAGATTGGTTGCTGTTGTAACCCTTACCCTTCCTGGTTTTCCGGGATTGTAAACATTCCCGCCATTTAACGGCACAGCCTTTGGCATAATGGAACCAAACAATTATTTAAAATGAAAAAATATCGATTGGAGGGTCTGGGGCGGAGGTTAAAACTGCACATCATCATACCCGCATTATATATTGTTGGGTTGTTGCTGATCTACATTTTTAAAAAGTGGTGATGGCTGTATGACATAAGTCATGATTTAAGGTCATCAAGGTCATAAAGCTGCAATAAGTGTTCAATTAAATTTATCAATTCGTAAATGAAAAAAGGTACAACCATAAAGGATACACTCGCCATAATAATTGTATGGTTAATAGCACTCGCTTTGGTTTACCTGGTAGTTATAAAATTAAAAATATTGTTTAACTAAATCTAAAAAAAAATAACCATGCTTACAGTAATGCTCTATCTGGCAGGAATAATCGGGTTTGCGTTATTCTTCAAATTCATTGACTGGTTTGAAAAAATATAAAACCGGAATGCAGCAGTTTGTAAGAAGATCAAACATCGCCTGCTTTAATTTTATTTATAACCGTTAAAACCAATAACTCAAATGTTACCATTATTCATCATTGCGATCGTGGTCTTTATCTACCTGTGTTATGTACTGGTAAAACCGGAGAAATTTTAAAAGAAACAATTCACCATTCATAATTTATTATCATGAATACAGAAATTTTAGGCGTCCTTTTAATGTACCTGCTCACTGTAGCACTGGCTATACCATTAGGGCGGTATATCGGAAAAGTATTTGAAGGCGACCGGACGTGGATGGACCGGCTGTTCAATCCTATTGACAAGACATTCTTTAAGCTTGGAGGTATTGATCCAAAAAAAGAAATGAACTGGAAGCAGCACCTTGTTGCTTTACTTACCATCAACCTTGTTTGGTTTTTATTGTCAATGTTCGCATTAATGAATATGAGCTGGCTCCCGCTTAACCCGGATGGCAATCCATCCATGTCGGCAGATCTAGCTTTTAATACGTCTGTAAGTTTTATAACCAATACAAACCTGCAGCACTATTCGGGAGAAACCGGGTTATCATACCTGGGACAAATGATGTTAATGCTTTGGCAATTCATCAGTGCCGCAACAGGTATAGCCATTTGCGCTGTCGTGTTCAAGGCAATGAAGGAAAGGACAACAGATAAGCTCGGTAATTTTTATAACTACTTAGTAAGGTCAGCTACAAGAATATTATTGCCCATTGCTGTTGTAGTTGCATTGATACTTGCCTTCAACGGAACACCGATGAACTTTGAAGGCAAAGCACAATATATATCTATGCAGGGTGATACAGTGAATGTAAGCCGTGGCCCGGCAGCTGCTATGATAGCTATCAAGCAATTAGGAACAAACGGCGGAGGATATTATGGCCCTAATTCAGCTACATCCGTTGGAAAATCCAAACTATTTTACCAACATCGTTGAAAACCTGATGTATCATTCTGATTCCGATTGCAATGGTATTTGCATTGGGTTATGTATCTGAAGAGAAGAAAATTAGCCTGGGTGATATTTGGCGTAATGACACTTGGATTTATACTCCTGCTTTTCAATGCAGTGTATTATGAAATGAATGGAAATCCGGCCATTGCAAAAATGGGTATCGCACAACCACTTGGCAGTATGGAAGGAAAAGAAGTCCGTTTTGGTCCCGCTGCATCTGCTTATTGGGCTGTTACTACTACGGTTACCTCAAATGGCTCCGTCAATTCAATGCACGACAGTTTTACGCCACTTGCAGGTATGAGTGCATTACTGGGTATGATGATCAATGCATTTTATGGTGGTGTTGGTGTTGGCTTTTTGAACTTTTACATTTTTATCATCATTGCTGTTTTTATAAGCGGACTTAATGGTAGGCCGAACACCGGAGTTTTTAGGCAAGAAGATAGAAGCAAAGGAAATGAAGATCGCTTCCATTATTGCATTGCTGCATCCATTGCTTATTCTTGCAGGCACTGCATTGTCATCTTATTTATATGCTCACAATCCTGACAATGTATGCAGGATGGCTCAACAACCCAGGCAACCACGGCTTTCAGTGAAATGCTGTATGAGTTTACTTCTTCATCTGCAAATAACGGAAGTGGCTTTGAAGGACTGGGTGATAATACGCCATTCTGGAATATTGCCTGTGGCATTGTAATGCTGCTGGCCAGGTTTTTGCCGATCATTGGCCCGGTTGCTATTGCGGGCATCCTGGCAAAAAAGAAATATATACCCGAAAGTGCAGGCACATTAAAAACAGATACAGTGCACATTTGGCATCATGGTATTTGCCGTGATATTCATTGTGGCTGCGTTAGCTTTCTTTCCTGCCTTAACATTGGGTCCGATCGCAGAATATTTTGGAATGAAATAATTAAATAAAAGAAAGTCATGTCAATACATAGAAGATCAAATAAACTTATTCGAAGCGAGCTTTGGTTAAAGAAGCACTGAAGCAATCTTTTGTAAAGCTGAATCCACGGATCATGTTCCGCAACCCGGTAATGTTTACTGTGTGAGATCGGAACAATCGATCATGGCTTGCAGTATGTATCTGGATCGCTACAGGTGAACCAACCAAGGTAGCTTATTGTACAATATCATCGTTATTGCTGTATCTATTCATCACCTTGCTGTTTGCCAATTTTGCCGAAGCCATTGCCGAAGCAAGAGGAAAGGCACAGGCCGACAGCTTACGAAAAACAAGGGAGGAAACACCTGCCAAAAAGGTTTTCCTTGTTGGCGAAATGTATGTGAATGAGATAAAGATTGTTCCTTCTTCACAACTGGAAAAAGGAGATATATTTATTTGCGAAGCAGGTGATATTATACCGATGGATGGTGAGATCGTTGAAGGGATTGCCACCATTGATGAAAGTGCGATCACCGGTGAAAGTCGCTCCGGTGATCCGTGAAGCAGGTGGAGATAAATCATCTGTAACCGGTGGAACAAAAGTATTGTCGATAAGATCAAAGTAAAAGTAACTACAGAACCCGGCGAAAGTTTCCTGGATAAAATGATTGCATTGGTAGAAGGTGCATCCGCCAGAAAACACCAAATGAAATTGCATTGACTATTTTATTGGCAGGCTTTACACTGATATTTATTATTGTATGTGTAACATTAAAGCCATTTGCTGATTATGCAAACACACCTATCACCATCGCTGCATTTATTTCATTATTTGTTTGCCTGATCCCCACTACTATTGGCGGATTATTAAGTGCCATCGGTATTGCAGGTATGGACAGGGCATTGAGGGCAAACGTAATTACAAAAAGTGGTAAAGCAGTAGAAACAGCGGGTGACCTGGATACTATTGTTGCTTGATAAAACAGGACCATCACGATCGGTAACAGAAAGGCAACTAATTTTTATCCTGCAAAAGGTATAGATGAAAAAGATTTTATTGAAGATTGTGCTATTGGCTTCACTGGCAGATGAAACACCCGAAGGAAAATCAATCATTGAACTGGCAATGCGAATGGTATAAATCCATGCATACCAGCGAATGCAATCAATGCAAGTTTATAAAATTCACTGCAGAAACAAGAAGCAGTGGTATTGATCTGCCGACGGAATCAAGATCCGCAAAGGGGCATTTGATGCTATAAGAAATATGGTGACAAAAGCAGGAAATACATTTCCGGAAGAAACAGCAGAAAGAGTAAAAGATCATTTCCTCTAATGGCGGAACACCATTGGTAGTTAGCAGAAAATGATAAAGAAATGCAGTGCTGGGTGTGATCGAATTACAGGATATTATCAAACCAGGTATACAGGAACGTTTTGAACGCTTGCGAAAAATGGGTGTAAAGACCGTAATGGTTACAGGTGATAATCCACTAACTGCAAAGTTCATTGCTGAAAAAGCCGGTGTGGATGATTTTATTGCAGAAGCAAAGCCGGAAGATAAAATGAATTATATCAAAAAAGAACAAGCAGGGCGGAAAACTGGTTGCGATGATGGGTGATGGTACAAATGATGCACCGGCACTGGCACAGGCGGATGTGGGCGTAGCTATGAACAGCGGTACAGCAGGCAGCAAAAGAAGCCGGCAATATGGTTGACCTGGATAACGATCCCACCAAGCTGATTGAAATAGTGGAGATCGGAAAACAGTTATTGATGACAAGAGGAACGCTTACTACTTTTTCCATTGCCAATGATGTAGCAAAATATTTTGCCATTGTTCCGGCGTTGTTCATCGCATCCATTCCTGCGTTGCAGGCATTGAATATTATGCGATCTGCATAGCCCTGAAAGTGCTATTCTTTCTGCCGTTATTTTCAATGCGATCATTATTCCATTGCTGATCCCGCTGGCATTAAAAGGAGTGGCTTATAAACCAATCGGTGCAAGTCGCATTGTTAAGAAGAAACTTATTGATCTATGGGTTGGGCGGTATAATCGTTCCTTTTATCGGAATTAAATTAATTGATCTTGTTAGTAAGCATATAGTTTTGATTGATCAATTACACAATAATTAAAAACTAAAAAATGAAACAAAATATTCTTTCCTGCAATACAGACTCACCCTCGTTTGCATGGTATTTTTTATGGGTATTTATTCTGTGCTGATACTGGCTGCGGCGCAAGTTAGCCCCAGGTAAAGGAAAGGGTGAAACAGTTACAGTAAATGGTAAAGTGGTGGGCTATGGAAATTATCGGCCAGAAATTTACAGAAGATAAATATTTCTGGAGCCGTCCTTCTGCTGTTGATTATAATGCAGCAGGTTCAGCAGGCAGTAACAAAGGCCCATCCAATCCTGATTACCTGCAAACAGGTAAGGGATAGGATCGATAGTTTTTTGGTGCACAATCCTGGTGTGAAAAAAGAGGAGATTCCATCTGAACTGGTAACGGCTTCGGGTAGCTGGCCTTGATCCGCATATTTCTATACAGGGAGCTTATGTGCAGGTAAAACGAATTGCCTACTGTAAGAAATATGCCTGATGAAAAGATTAACAGCACTGGTTGAAAATAATATTGAAAAACCATTGGCCGGTTTATTCGGGACTAAAAAAGTAAATGTGTTACAATTAAATATTGAATTGGATAAATTAAAATAATCACAGGTAAAAAAATACACGATGAGAAAGATTTTATTAGGAACGATGCTTATAATGGGTACGGATTTATTCGCCCAGGATTCTACCAAAACGACTCCACTGGCAAACCCGTTTACGTTTAGCGGCTATATAGAAACATATTATCAGTACGATTTTAATAAGCCTGCAGATAATAACAGGCCGGGCTTTATTTACAGTCATAACCGCCATAACGAATTTAACCTGAACTTGGGATATTTAAAAGGCAGTTATAATGCAGAGAGGGTAAGGGCAAATCTTGCACTTGCAGCAGGCACTTATATGAATGCAAATTACGCTGCAGAGCCAGGCGTATTAAAAAATATTTATGAAGCCAATGCCGGATTAAAAATTTCTAAAAAGAAAAACCTCTGGATAGATATGGGTATTTTTCCTTCGCATATCGGTTTTGAAAGTGCGGTATCATAAAGATTGCTGGACACTTACAAGAAGCATCTGGCGGACAATTCACCATATTTTGAAAGTGGGGCAAAACTTACTTATAACACTGATAATAACAAATGGGTGATTAGCGGACTCGCTGTTAAATGGCTGGCAGCGTATTAAAAGAGTGGATGGAAATTCGCTGATGAGTTTTGGAACACAATTGCAATACAAACCCAATGCTACAACTACTTTAAATTATAGTACTTTCATTGGTACTGATAAGCCGGATAGCACGCGCCAGATGCGCTACTTCCATAACCTATATGGCATATTTAATGTGACCAATAAGTTTGGATTAACTGCAGGTTTTGATATTGGCACAGAACAAAAAATAAAAGACAGCAGTGCAATGAATACCTGGTATTCGCCGGTTTTAATTTTAAAATATGCTATTAATGATAAATGGGCTGTTGCAGCAAGAGGAGAATATTATAATGATAAGAACGGAGTCATTATCGCTACCGGCACGCCCAATGGTTTTCAAACTTCCGGATTTTCATTTAATATAGATTATATACCGGTTAGCAATGCCGTTATAAGGTTAGAAGCAAGAACATTAAACAGCAAAGATGATATTTTTAATAAGGGTAATGAACTATCAAATAATAATACTTTTCTGACTTTTTCAATTGCTGTGAGTTTTTAAAAACTACTTTATGCAGGAGCTTAATGATAATAATGCTGAACGTTTTTTAGATCTTAATTCTAAAAAAGGGAAGGGGAAATTCAAAATATATATTGGCATGAGTGCCGGTGTAGGTAAAACCTATCGAATGCTGCAGGAAGCGCATAGTTTATTAAAAAATGGGGTGAATGTTAAGATCGGTTATATTGAAACACATGGGAGGAAAGAGACACAGGCATTGATCGAAGGCCTGCCGGTGATTCCAAGAAGGGAAGTTTTTTACAAAGGAAGAGACTGGAAGAATTGGATGTACAGGCAATTTTACTTACTGCATCCTGAAGTGGTAATAGTCGACGAACTGGCACACACAAATATTCCGGGAAGTAAGAATGAAAAACGATGGCAGGATGTACTGGATATCCTGGAAGCAGGGATTGATGTGATCTCGGCGGTGAACATACAGCACATAGAAAGTATCAATGAAGATGTAAAGGAAATTACAGGTATAGAAGTACAGGAAAGGATACCGGATAAAATGCTGCAAATTGCAGATGAGGTGGTGAATATTGATCTGACCGCGGATGAATTGATCAACCGCTTAAAGGAAGGAAAATTTACGATCATACCAAAGTACAACAGGCTCTGCAGAATTTTTTTCATCCCGAAAGATCCTCCAGTTGCGGGAATTGGCATTAAAGGAAGTCGCCGGGCAGGTAGAGCGAAAAGTAGATTATCAGATCACTGCAAAACAAACGGCATTCCGGCATGAGCATTTTTTGGCATGCATTTCCTCCAATCATGAAATTGCCCAAAAGATAATCCGGAAAACGGCCCGGCTGGCTTCTTATTACAATAGTAAGTGGTATGTACTATATGTTCAAACACCCAAGGAGTCAGCGGATAAGATACCTCTGGCCTCCCAAAGACATTTAATCAATAACTTTAAGAATGCAACAGAACTGGGCGGAGAAGTAATTCAAAAAAAAGCAGACAATATCGCTGAAGCAATTATGGAAACTGTTAAGAAAAAGCATAACACGATCTGTATAGGTAAGCCACATTTAAACTTTTCCAGATCATTTTAAAAACCAGTGTTTTTAACCAGTTATTAAAAACACTTTCAAAAAACAATATTGATATAATCATACTCTCCTGATGGCATTAAATGTTAAAAATAAGATTTGGCTGGGCACATCATTTCTTTTTCTCTTACTGCTGTTAACCGGTGGAGTAGGCATCTTTTATATGGCCAAACTAAAAAAAGAAGCCCGGAATATCCTGGTAGATAATTATGAAAGCGTTGCCTATTGCCATACTATGCAGCAACAGCTGAATAACTTGGAATTAAATGAAGATCGCTCCATCAGCCAGTTTGAAAATGCATTGACAAAACAGGAAGACAATATTACGGAGCCGGATGAAGCCGATGCTACAAATGCCTTAAGAAAATATTTTGACAATTTAAAAAATAAAGATTCAACCCAAAAGAATATCAGGGAAATAAACAGGAGTATTCAGCAAATACTTTCATTGAATATGGATGCCATTCAGCGAAAAAATAATAAAGCGGAAAAAACGGCGGATGAAGCATTGACCATAATTGTTTCGCTTGCTGCTTTTGTTTTTATAATTGCATTTTCATTCCTGCTGAATTTCCCTTCTGTTGTCACTAAGCCTATCCGTAAACTGACAGAAGGCATTAAGGAGATTGCGGTAAAGAATTACAAACACCGTATCCATATAAATAATAAGGATGAATTTGGAAAACTGGCAGATTCATTTAATGAAATGGCAGAAAGGCTTGAGTATTTTGAGAGCAGCAACCTGAATCAGTTATTATTTGAAAAAAAACGTGCAGAGGCTGTTATTAATAGTTTGAAAGATGCAAGTATAGGGATTGACAGGAATAATTTAGTGCTGTTTGCAAACTTCCAGGCTCTTGAGCTATTAGGATTACATGCTGAAGATATCGTAGGTCATTTTGTAAAAGATGTAAGTGTCAAAAATGAATTATTCAGGTTTCTGGTGAATACTCAAACAACGGCGCCTTTTAAAATTGTGGTGGACAACCGGGAGAATTATTTCGTCAAAGAAGTGATTGAAGTTTTGCAGGGCGATGCTAATAATGTAGTAATAGTGATAAAGAATATAACCTCCTATAAAGAATTAGATGAAGCTAAAACAAACTTTATAGCAACTATTTCACATGAATTGAAAACCCCCCTTGCTTCTTCTGATTTTAGCTTAAAGCTGTTGGAAGATGAGCGTGTAAGCAAATTAACCGGTGAACAAAAAGAACTCATTGCACACCTGCGGGAAAACAATGCAAGAATGCTTAAAATATTGAGTGAGTTATTAAATATGTCCCAGGTAGAAAGCGGTCGGATTCAATTAAACATTCAACCTGTAGATCCGGTCAGGATTATTAATAGTACTGTAGAAACAGTTTCTGCCGCTGCAAAAGAAAAAGATATCCTGATAAAAAACACTTCGGGGAATGATCTTGGCTCAATTAGAGCTGACGAAGACAAAACTACCTGGGTATTAAATAATTTATTGACAAATGCGATAAAATATTCTTTCAATAATTCAACCATTGAAATTAATGCCAGGGAACAGGATGGTAATATGATATTTTTAGTGAAGGATACAGGTCCCGGCATTGCAGAAGAGCACATCCCACGATTGTTTGAAAGATATTTCCAGGTTCCTGGATCCAAAGAAAAAGGATCTGGATTGGGGCTTGCTATATCCAAAGAGTTCATAGAAGCTCAAAAAGGAAAAATATGGGTTGAAAGTGAAATTGGGAAAGGGACTTCGTTTTATTTTCAGCTTTCTCTCTGGGCTAAAGGATAGAAATTTCAAAGCCGATATTAGCGCAAGTGTCCTTCGGGTCACTGGCGCTATTTATACGGTTCTACTTTATCTTCTTCGCATCCGTTTCTCTTCCACCCTGGTTCAAAATGGCTTTTGTTACTTTACCCGAATCATCTTTCACAAATTCGGGTTGGGCATCATTCACTTTCAAAAAGAATTTAGTTTCTGTTGTAGCAAAAATTTCCACTTTCTCCTCGCCCGTGGCTTGTACGAAAAGCTTGTCTTTTTCTTTGGTGATCGAAAAAGTGAAGACAGGCGTAATTTCATATTCACCTACATACATTTCCAGTATCTTTTCTTCCAGTTTTATTTCCGTTTGAATCGCCAGCTTATTGGTTTTTTTCCAAACCTCGCTGCCGCTCCGGCTTTGGGTTGTTAATGTTGAGAATTCACCAGCTTTATTTCCTGAAAATGCAATCGTTAGCATCGCATCATCAAAGAAGAACTTATCTTTTTCATAGGCTTTTATATTAAATTTTTGGTTTTTGCCACGTTGAGAATACAACTTATTTTCTGATACAGTAATGAACCGTTGTTCCCCTTTTTCATTTTCATAAATGCCTGCGTATCCTTGTAAAATGGCTTTTTCCACAGGTATTTCTTTGCGTGCATAAGGCTTTCCAATAGCAATCGCTGCCAGCTTTGCTCCGAGATCGCCCGGTGAATTACAATCACAATTAGAAAAAACGGCTACAAAAACGTCTTCTTTGGGCAAATAGATTTCCATCGTCGAAAAGCCATAAATGCCTCCACCATGCTCAATCGATGGGCTTTCCTGCACGTAAGCTAACTGCCAGCCGAAGAAATACAATTTTTATTAAACACAAGTTTTCAAAAACAGTTTCTACGTTACTGAAAAACGATTTGGAGAAGTATATAAAAACTTATGCAGAAATTGTAGGCCATTTGTACCTCAAAACTAATTAATTTATCAGTTCAAATTACTTTCTGTGTCGGCAAGTAACCATGAAGCCGGCATTTATGTACTGGAATTGTTCATAATCCAAAAAACAGGGAAAACCCTGTATTTTTATAGCTATCTAATATGTATCTTACAAAATGAGTAAGGTAGTTTTGAATAAAATACTCGCTGAGGGGGCAAACCCGTTGATTCATCAGTTGGCTTTTGACAATTCTTCACAACCTCACATTCTTAAAACCTCCAAAGACGGTAAGATCCTATTCGCTAATACCGCAGCCTGCAAACTTTTAGGGTATTCCAAAAAGCAATTACTGGCAAAGTCAAGATCAGATATTTTTGATGTAAGTGAGCTTAGCTTTAAAAAAATATTGAAGGAAAGAATTTCCCTGGGTAAATCCAGTGGTAATGTGGTAATGATAAAAAAAAGCGGCAAACGTATTTCCTGTGCAATTACTTCTGCCGTTTTTACTGGAAACGATGGCATTGAAACCTCCATCACCACCATTACAGATATGCGGGAGCCGATCAGGAATCAAAAAAGGATAAATCTTGATAATGAAAAAATAGTAGCTGAAAATATCGGGATTGCCAAACTAAATCAAAGGAAGATCGACATACAGAAAGAAAAAGTGGTCGCCGATAATATAGTTCTTGCAAAATCAAAACAAAAGAAAATTGATGTAAAAAACCAAAAGATAGTAGCCGTCAATATTGTTCTTGCTAAGTCAAATCAAAAGAAAATTGATGTAAAGAATAAGAAGATCGTTGAAGATAATATCGTTCTTGCTAAGTCAAATCAAAGGAAAATTGATGTAAAGAATAAGAAGATCGTTGAAGATAATATAGGTCTCGCTAAGTCAAATCAAAAGAAGATCGATGTAAAGAACAGGAAGATCGTTGAAGATAATATTGTTCTTGCAAAATCAAAGCAAAAGAAGATCGATACAAAGAAAAAAAAGCTGGTGGCAGATAATATTATACTCGCGCTCGGTAAATCCCAGACCAAGCTTGCGGAAAACAATGCATGGATCAAACATATTGCAAAAACATCTTATGATGTTATGTGGGATTGGAATGTCGTAACCAATGAAATTTATGTTGGGAAAAGCGCGGAAGAAATTTTTGGATATAAAGTAAAAAATAATATTATCAGGCTTGAGGATTTCAAAAAATGTGTTTCAGCACCACACTTATCTATCGTTGAAAAAGGAATATCGAAGGCGCTTTCATCCGGGGATAAAGCGTGGGCTGCTTCTTATATGTTCAAACGGTATGATGGCTCGTTTGCCACGGTAACGAGCCGTGCAAGTATTGTACGAGACAGTAAAGGAAAAGCTGTACGATTGATTGGCGCTACCCAGGATGTCAGCCGCATACAGGAATTAGAAAAGAATCTGTACGACCAGATTATGGTCCAGGGTGAGGTTAGTGAAGTATTCGACGTGCTGACAAAGTTATCTTTTGCCGGAATTTGGGAGTGGAACCTGTTAACACAGGAGTTTCAACTGAGCGGCGGGTACGAACAGCTTTTCGGTTATCCTTTAACGAACAGTAGTGGGAATCCAAAAAAAGACTGGCTTGATCACATTCATGCAGATGAAAGAGATCTTATTGAAAAGGATCTAAATAAAGCAATTGCTTCAAAAGTTTCTCATTGGGAAAGAACGTACCGTTTTTTGAGAGCCAATAAATCTGTTGCCAAAGTATTCAACAGGGCTACGATCATGAGAGATGAAAACGGCAAAGCATATCGTATGATCGGGGTTATGCAGGATACCAGCCTCAAGCAGATCGCAGAAAAAAAACTGCAGAATGAAATTAAATTAAAAGAAAGGCAGATCGCCGAGGCAACTGAAGATGCCAAAGATGCAGAAAGGTCTCATATCGGAAAAGAATTACATGATAATGTGAACCAGTTACTGGGCGTATCAAGGTTATACCTTCAAATGGCCCAAAAAGGAGATCATCATAGTGAAATGTATTTAAGTCGTTCCTCTGAATATACGCTCCAGGCAATAGACGAGATCAGGAAATTAACAAAAGCACTCACAACTGATACGATCCGGAATATTGGTCTTGTAGATGCCATTGAAAATATTGTTCAGGATACCATGGAAACAAACTCCGTAAAAATAATATTTTCGTGTAATGGCTTTAAGGAGAGCACTGTAAGTGATAAATTCAAGCTTAATATTTACCGGATAATCCAGGAGCAGCTAAATAACATACTAAAGCATGCCCGGGCGAAAAAAGTTATCATTGGGATCCGGCAAACTAAGAAATTAATAAAGCTTACAATTAATGACAATGGTATCGGGTTTGATCGCAGTAAGAAGACGGATGGAATTGGGTTGACCAATATTATCAGCCGGGCGCGCTCGTACCAGGGAATTGCAAATATTGATTCAGAACCCGGCAAGGGCTGTATCGTTTCTATAACATTCCCGGTTGAAGCTGCAGCGAACTGAACAATTATGGCATTTTCCATAGCCGCTAAAAAAGCCAGGCCTAGCCCGGATCATAAGATTTTTTTACCCATTTTAAACAGCTTTGTATCTTATCGTGAACAATGTGGTATTCCTCGCTGACGTAAATTGTTTTATTACGGCATGTAATAATCGTATCGGCTTTACCATCGAAGCGTGTGCAGGAATCAATATCGGAAATGTCATCAAGGTCAATATGTAACCTTGCATTGGTTTTACTTTCCGTAACGATGATAAAAAGTGTAGACATAGTATTTACAACAGTCAAAATTCGTGCGGGAACCGGGCAGATGTGTTACACAATTCTGTAAAACCCTTACATTATTCACAGGTATTGGCCATTTTATTCTTTTTTTGAAAGGAATTTGAAAAATCCAATAGATAATTCCCCAAATGCTTTTGTAGAAATATAACTAATGGACTGTAGGTGAAGGCATGATGTTTTCTACAGAAAATAATTAAAAAATAATTTTCCTATATGACAGAGTTGTCAGCGGGGGCATTAACATTAATCAGGCATCATTAATGCAGCTTCTGTTGAAATACCTCAACGATGAAAACTAAACGATATATCTTTTCCAAAACACTCCCCTTTATAGCCAACGTAATATTAAAAGTCAGGCTAATGAAAGTGCTTAATTACAAAGAAGAAATGATTTACCTGATCCATGTTAAAGGCCTGGCGGAAGACCTGGCACTAAAAGTTCTCGGTGATAAAGGCAAAACATTTTAGTAATCATGAGTCTCTACAATAATATAAGGGTATATGTCGCCTGTAAACATAAATAGCGCAAGTGCCTTAGGGTCGCTTACGCTATTTATGTGGTCCTACTTTATCTTCTTCGCATCCGTTTGTTTTCCGCCTTGATTTAAAATAGCTTTCATTACCTTGCCCGAATCATCTTTCACAAATTCAAGTTGGGCATCATTCACTTTCAAAAAGAATTTAGTTTCTGTTATAGCAAAAATTTCCACTTTCTCCTGGCCGGTGGCTTGTAGGAAAAGCTTGTCTTTCTCTTTGGTGATCGAAAAAGTGAAGACAGGCGTAATTTCATATTCACCCGTATACATTTCCAATATCTTTTCTTCCAGTTTTATTTCGGTTTGAATCGCCAGCTTATTGGTTTTTTTCCAAACCTCGCTGCCGCTCCGGCTTTGGGTTGTTAATGTTGAGAATTCACCAGCTTTATTTCCTGAAAATGCAATCGTTAGCATAGCATCATCAAAGAAGAACTTATCTTTTTCATAGGCTTTTATCTTAAATTTTTGGTTTTTGCCACGTTGAGAATATAACTTGTTTTCTGACACAGTAATGATCCGTTGTTCCCCTTTTTCATTTTCATAAATGCCTGCGTATCCTTGTAAAATGGCATTTTCCACTGGTATTTCTTTGCGTGCATAAGGTTTTCCAATCGCAAGCGCTGCAAGCTTTGCTGCGAGATCGCCCGGCGAATTACAATCACAATTAGAAAAAACGACTACAAAAACGTCTTCTTTGGGCAAATAAATTTCCATCGTGGAATAACCAATGATGCCTCCGCCGTGCTCAATAGTTGGACTTTCCTGGATGAAAGCTAACTGCCAGCCATAGCCGTAAGCTGTTTCTGTGCTGTCAGTCAATTTATACCTTGCAAAAGCTTTATCAAGGCTTTCTTTTTTGACCAGTTTATAGGAATGAACAGCCTGGTGCCATTTAAAAAGATCCTCAACATTTGATTGTATCGATCCTGCCGAGTAAGGTTGTGTCATGCTCATCGTGTAGCCATTTTCGAAGCCATTATTTCCTTTGCTATATGCAGCAGCCCTGTTCCTGATGATTTTTGTATCGCTGCCATATAGCGAATTGGTCATACCAAGCGGCTTGAAAATGCTTTCTTCAAGATATTCCGGGTAGGTCTTGCCCGTAATTTTTTCGATAATATAACCTAATAAAAAATAACCTGAATTGCTATATTCCCATTTTGTACCAGGAGCAAAACGCATGGGTTGGTTCTTGAAATGGTCAATCACTTCGGTTGGTTTCAAATCCAGTTTTATCCTTTCTATAAAATCTTTCATACCGGTATAGCTCTGGATGCCTGAAGTATGGGTTAACAAATGCTCAATCGTGATCTTGTTCCCCTGCGTAGGATAATCGGGTATAAACTTCGTGATCTCATCCTGCAAATTCAGCTTTCCCTGTTCCATCAATTGCAATATTGCAATAGCAGTGAATTGCTTGGTGATAGAGCCGATCCTGAAAACATGGTCGACCTGCATGGGTACTTGTAACTCCAGGTTTGCCATTCCGAAGGCTTTTTTGTAGATGATCTTTCCATGGCTGCTTATCAAAGCCGCGGCTCCTGTTTCGTTCAATGGAAACTGCTCATTCAATAGTTTGTCAAATTGAGCAGGTAACCCGCTGTCTTGCTGGGCAGTTACATAATTGAATAATGCTCCGCAAAACGCGAGCATCAGCATTGTCTTTTTCATTTGGTTCTGTTATTTGTTTATTAATGTTAATTATTGTAATCCTTCCTTTTTCAATAATAATATGTTTTTGCAGGCTTTTAAGACTGGCGCTGTTTACCAGCAAAAGAATGTGCTACCTAAAAGACAATTTATCCGGCAAGAGGAAGAAAATCAGTATGGCGAATGAAACTAAAAATATCACAATGTTGAGTGTGCGGTATTTAATCGTGATTACTAATTCTTTCGCTTTATTGTTCTGTTGAAAATGACAGAAAGCCAGCAGGTTCACGATCATTGCAATCAAGGGAAGCCCGACAAAGATCAGCGGGATCAGGTATGTCAGCACCACATTATTGTCAATGGCAGCGAATAATTTCTGCACAAGCCTGATATAACCTTGTTGTATCCCAAATGAAGTTTTAAGCACAATCGTCACTGCAACGGTTGCCGGCACCAGCAACAGCCATAATCCCGCCTTTGATGATTTTTTATAACTCAGTAGCGGGATCTTCAGTTCACGGTGTTGCATAGTATTTTCAGGTTCCGGTATGTGCATGCTATTCAGCATATTTTCAACATCTTCGTTTTTCATAGTTAGCTTTTTATTTTTTCTTTTAATTTTTCAATGCCCCTCGAAAGGAGAGATTTTATGGTTCCCTCTTTTTTAGTAAGAATAATGGCTATTTCTTTTATCGATCTGTGTTCAAAAAACCTCAATGAGATCACTTCCTGGTATTTTATATCAAGCATCCTGATGGAATCGTTTATCCTTACAAACTCCTGGTGCTTTTCCAGCTCATGCTGGAATTTTATACTTTCCGTTTCTGCATTTGAATGATCTGTTATATCAATTCCGTATTCTTCCTGTATCCTGCTGATGGAAATGGGTTTATATTTATGACTGTTAAAATATTTATTCAGCTCATTTGTTGCAATTTTATACAACCAGTACAACAAAGAGATATTCTTCCATTTGAACTTACTAATATTCACATAAGCCTTCAGGAATGTCTCAGCAGTAATATCGCGGGCTGCGTCATAGTCGGTGGTCCTTCTATAAACATATCCAAATATTTTGTTATGAAATGCCTCATACAGCTCCCCGAATTTCTGAGGGTCATTTTCAATATCTTTAAGCAACTGCTCTTCATTCAAAATGGGTTGGTCTTTTAGGTATAATCGACAATGAGGAAAAAGGTTGCACTTTTCTCAAAAAATTTGTAAAATTTTTGTTTGCCTGTAAAGTTACAAGGGAAATTCCACCCTAAATGTTGCTTTTAGCGGAGGTGGGGCGTATAACAAATGCAAAAATGTAACCCTTGTAATAGTGGTTTAGATCGGCTTTCATTATATTTATAATAACAGTCATTTCATGCAAAGCCTTTTTATCCAATACGTTTTTCTGATCTTAATTATCCTGGCACTCGTCATGATTGCCAATAAGATCCGCCTGGCATATCCCATTGTGCTTGTATTAGGAGGATTGATATTAAGTTTTACTTCTGCATTTTCTGATGTGACCATTGACCCGGAAATGATCTTCTTTATTTTTCTTCCCCCGCTGCTTTATGAAGCAGCCTGGCAAATTTCCTGGAAACAATTTTGGAAGTGGAGACGGGTGATCACCAGTTTTGCTTTTCCGATCGTCATCCTTACATCCTGTGTGATCGCATTTGTTTCCAGCGCACTCATTCCAGGCTTTACATTGGCCATGGGATTTCTTTTAGGGGGAATTATATCCCCGCCTGATGCTATTTCTGCAACTACGGTCATGCGCCATTTAAAAGTTCCTAAATCGCTGCTCAGTATTATCGAAGGTGAAAGCCTGCTCAATGATGCATCTTCCCTGATCGTGTTTCGTTTTGCGTTGGCGGCGGTGGTCACCGGGCAATTCCATTTTCAACAGGCTGCGGGCAGCTTTGCACTTGTAATATTAATGGGCACTATTGATCGGCGTTTTTGTTGGATTGATCTTCTATGCGATCCATCGTTGGTTACCTACTACCCCCAGCATAGAAATAGTTTTAACCCTGGTAACTCCTTACTGCATGTATTATTTTGCGGAGCACTTTCATTTTTCCGGTGTATTGGCGGTGGTCAGCGGCGGGCTTTTTTTATCGAGTAAGCGACAAACCATGCTTAACTATCGAAGCCGGATTGAAGGGATAAATGTATGGACGAACATGGTCTTTGTAATGAACGGGTTGATCTTTTTACTCATCGGACTTCAATTGCCATCTATAACGAGGCAACTGGGGGATATTAGTTTGCTCAGGGCAATATGGTATGGACTCGCGATCTCTTTTATACTGATCTTTACCCGGCTGCTTTGCACATTTGGGGCGAGCCTTTTTACCCGGTTCATGAGCCGTTTTATAACGGTTGCAGATCCCAATCCAGGTTGGAAAGCACCGCTGGTGTTAGGTTGGGCAGGAATGCGTGGTGTGGTATCACTGGCCGCTGCCTTATCAATACCAATACTGATCAATGAAGGGCAGCCCTTTCCTTACCGCAATCTCATTCTCTTCATTACATTTATTGTCATTCTCGTTACCCTGGTTTTGCAAGGGCTGACACTTCCATGGTTGATCCGGAAAGTAAAGATGGAAGATAAATTTTCGTCTATGCCAGAGCGAAAGCAGGAGATGTTGATTCAAAAGAAGATCGTACAATCTTCCCTTCACTACCTGCAGGAAAAATATGGGGCAGAAAGATTTCAAAACGAACACCTCGATAATTTATTAGCAAGGCTGCAAATCGATCTTAATTTTTTTCAACGGGATTTTGAAGAGTTTAACAGTCCATCCGGAAATGCATTGGCAAATTACCAGCGCATTTACCTCGAACTGCTGGAACAACAGCGCAAATTGCTTAATAAAATGAACAGCCATGCCGAGTTTGATGAAGACCTGATCCGGAAATACCTTTCTTTGATCGATCTTGAAGAATTTAAACTGCGGGAAAAAATGTAATGAAGTTGCCCGGAAATCATCCGGTATTCTTAATAATTCTCTGGCTTTGAATTTGCTATGATTATTCATAAAAATAAGTATGCACCAATGGAATTTATCTTATTTACTGACCATCGTCCTGCTTCTTATCAATTCAACTAATTTGTTCGCAGCTACCCGCCCGATACCGCAACATGTAACATCAGCTATTTTACGGGATACAGTTAAACCCGTACATGATACCCTAAAGTTTTTACCGAATGATCTTTTATTCGATAGCCTGAAATTGGGCAAACTTGGCCTGGGCAGGCGGGCATATGATTGTGCAATGCTTGGCTATAATGCTTTAAAATCAAAAAATAAATTAACCAATGCCAATATATTATCCATAGCTGATATGAGCGCTCCTTCAGGAAAAAAAAGATTTTTTGTGATTGATGTTAAAAATTACAAACTGTTATTTGTTACCTATGTGGCGCATGGCATGAAATCAGGACTTGACAAGACGCTTTATTTTTCCAATGAGCCCGAAAGCAATAAGAGCAGCCTTGGATTCTACATAACGAGCGCTACTTATGCGGGAACACATGGATATTCCATGCGGCTGCATGGCCAGGAGGTTGGTTTTAATAACAAAGCCATGGAGCGGGATATCGTAGTGCACAGCGCGGACTATGTAAGTGAAGCGGTGATAAAGAGCCAGGGATATGCCGGCAGGAGTCTGGGGTGCCCGGCCCTTTCCCCGTTGGTTTATAAACAGGTGATCGATAAAATTAAGAATGGGACCTGCCTCTTCATTTATGGAAACAGCCCAAAATATACGACCAGTTCTAAACTTTTGAAGCAAAAGGTTACGCTTAAAACGCCTGAGTAAGAAGTTTCACACGGAGGCTATTTGAACGCAGATCTGCGATGAATCCAATGCCTGCAGCAATGAAATTGTCCTGGAAAATTGCCGGTGTATTATGAATACTGCAGATATCTCTTATACGGGCACAGGATTTGTATAACCGCTTCCATGATAAAGACATTTTTGATCGCATGTGCATGTTTTGTAATATGCTTGTCCTGTAATAGAAACAAAGAGCGCAAAGGATCGGGTTCATCCGGTAAAACAGAAAAGAATAAGAAGGTAACTAAAAGAGACCACAGCGTTACGGAAGCGAATGCATACAATGATCTTTTCTTCGACAGTTTAAACCTGGTTAAATTCATTACCGACAACCAACTGGAAGATGGGGTTTCCCGCCGCATGATTAGTTTTTATAATGCCCGCAACTACCAATACGCCTGGTTCGCATCCAATGGGCTCTCAGAACAGGCACGGGGATTCTGGAACCTCCATCAATACCACACAGCGAATACGACGGACAGTTCCCTTCATGATAAACGTTTTGAGAAACAAATGGATAACCTGGCAGCTGATGATGAGTTGTCCATTTCGGCGGCTGATAAAAACATCCTGAATGCAGAATTGAAAATGACCCAGCATTTTATTTTATACGCGTTGAACAATATCGAGGACGGCTACCTGAAGCGAAAGGAACTGGAAAGATTCATACCCCGCAAAAAAGAATCCGCCATGTATCTGGCCGATTCATTACTTACCAAAAAGCACAAAGACAATAAATATTACGAGGACGTCAACGAATCATACAAGCAACTAAAACTTCAGCTGCAGGAACATGTGGATATTGCCAGGTTAGGTGGTTGGCCGGTGATCGAAGCTGCAACAAAACAATTGAAAAAGGGTGCACAATCCTCCCTGGTACTGCCATTGAAAAAGCGGTTATCCTTATCCGGTGATATGCCGGCAGATACCATTCCAATATTTGATGATGCATTGACAGCAGCCATCCGGCGTTTCCAGGTAAGGCATGGTTATACGCCGAATGGAAATTTGTCAGAAGGGTTGATCAGGGACATGAATGTTCCCGTTGAGCAGCGCATCCGGCAGATCCTGATCAACATGGGGCGTATGCAATGGATGATCATGAACCCAAAGGAAAATTGATCGTGGTGAATATCCCTGAATTCATCCTGCATATAAAGGATGGCGACAACAAGGTCTTTGATATGGACGTAGTTGTTGGAAAGGAAGGGCACAATACCACCATCTTTACCGGCAATATGAACCAGGTTGTTTTCAGTCCCTATTGGAATGTACCTGTTAGCATCGTAAAAAAAGAGTTGCAGCCGGCGATCGAAAAAGATCCGGGCTACCTGGCTAAGCATAACATGGAGATAACCGGTACCGAAGGCGGTTTGCCGGTGATCCGCCAGTTACCAGGCGAAGATAATTCACTGGGCAGGGTAAAATTCCTATTCCCTAATAGCTTTGATATATACTTCCATGATACTCCGGCTAAAAGCCTATTCAGTAAAGACAAGCGCGCTTACAGCCATGGCTGTATCCGCCTCAGCGATCCCATGAAAATGGCTCAATATGTATTAAAGGACCAGCCCGCATGGACCGAAGAAAAAATAAAGGAAGCCATGCATGCTTCCACCGAGAAGTATGTGAAATTGAAAGATCCTATGCCGGTACTGATCACTTATTATACAGCATGGGTAGACGAAAACGGGCTGCTACATTTTGCAGATGATATTTACGGGCATGATAAAGATGTTGCAGGACAAAATGTTCCTGTAATATCAACAGCCAATGAATAAAAAACGGGTGCTATTCTTTTGGAAGAACCAAATTAATATATCTGGTAAGATCGCAGCTTCTACTTTATTCACCTTTCCCATGTATTCACCATCAATTTGAAAATGTACTTTTTTCCTTGTTTTGATCGTTAATAATTGGCATGAAAGATCTCGATTTTTTCAGGATTAAACTGTTTCGGCCTGAACAGCATTTTCAACAGTTCTATGAATGAAAGCTTTGTAACAATGACTACTTCAAAAATTCCGTCATCTATTATACCTTCAGGGTTAATAACAGCTCCCGTTCCATATTTGCTCGCGTTGGCAAGGACCACCATAAAAGCGTGGGCCACTGATTTCTTCGTTTTTAAGATGAATGGTACTTCCATTTTTTGTAGTGCCATAATGTTTTTAATATAACCTTTGCATAACCCAGTTTCCCCCTTAGCTTTCCTTCATCAAAATATTTTATCAGCTGGGCGTTGATGCCGATATCGCTGAGATGAAGGCAAATGTCCTTTTCATTGATCTTTATTGCATCGCAGCGTTTGATTTCGCCGTTTTCAATGACCTGTAATGCTTCTTCGGGAATGACCGGGATGTTTAATTCTTTGGCCATACCGTTTGCAGATCCTGCCGGCAAAATTCCCAGCGCTATGTCCGAACCAGCTATAAGTGTTTGCTACCAGCGTAACAGTACCATCTCCACCAACAGCAATTACACGTGCTGGTTGATAATCTGATATATTTTTTTCAGTGCTTCAGTACCCGGTTCTTTTGTAAGAAAAAAATAATCGATCGAAAAAGCTTTTCCGGTAAAATAATTGCTGATGATCTCCTGCCAGGATACATTATTTGAACCGGCACCGGGATTTATTACAAATAATAATTTAAAATCGCTATTGCCGTTCATTTAATTAATTTAGAAGCCATAAATATGGGAAAAGCAAGTGACCATAAAAAGAAATCATTCATACAAAAATTAAAAATAAGGTTTTTAAAAGCATTACGGCTAACGCATAGCCCCGTTGTAAGGTTATATACAGGGTATGGGAATAAAACACATTGTTTTTTATATGGCCATGCTTTCTCATTCGGCCCGCTTCCAAGAAAAAAATACCGGAATCATTTTTTATTGAATGCCCTTGCGTTGCTCAGGCTGTTTATGGTGAAAACAATGAAGGGTGCTGTTATCCGTTTCAGCTGGGAAGGAAAGGAATACATTACAAGGTCTGAATCTGATGGATTTTTTAAATTTGAATGGCAACCATCCCATATCCCTGCAGGCAGGATTTCATCACGTGGAAGTGTAGATGCTGAATGCTGCGGGTGAAGCGATCGCATTCAGCAAAGTCAATATTGATAATCCCTCATTACAACCAGTTTGCATTCATATCTGATATTGATGATACTTTTTTGATCTCCTATTCTTCGAGGCTCCGGAAAAGGCTATTTGTATTACTAACCGAGAATGCGTTGAGCAGGAAACCATTTGAAGGAGTAGTGAATCATTACCAATTGCTTTCGCGGGCGGGGGCGCCCGAAGATACCAGCAACCCTTTTTTTTATGTATCAAGCAGTGAATGGAACTTATATCATTATATCAAAGATTTCTCAGCAAAACATAAACTGCCCGAAGGTGTTTACCTGCTGAACCAGGTGAAAAGATTCAGCCAGGTGTTTAAAACGGGCCAGAATAACCATGGCACAAAATTCATGCGCATTACCAGGGTACTGGAAGCATACCCTGAACACCGGTTTATTTTGATGGGAGACGATTCGCAGGAAGACCCGGTTATCTATGCATCCGTGGTTTCCCACTTTACCAGCCAGGTATTTTGTGTGTATATAAGAAGGGTTGGTAAAAAACCAAAACCTGCTGTTGAAGCAAAATTGAAAGAAATGGAAGCAGCAGGGGTGTATTGCTGTTATTTTGTTCACAGCTCCGAAGCAGTGATTCATTCCAGGCTCATCGGGTTATTGACACATGCATAATGTATGCTTCTTAACAGATCGGGATCGGCTGCTTTCTTAAAATTTAAAATAGACAAACAGCCTTCCAAAATTTTTGCTGTCGTTTTCAATGCGGTGATATAAAGGCTTTATATGCGGTAATTGTAAAAACCGTTCTACTTTTTTTCTTAATTGACCGCTTCCTTTACCAGGAATGATCTCTACTTCTTTGATCCTTTTATCGATTGCATCTTCAAATGCCTGTAAAAGTGCCTTGTCAATGGCAGCGCTGTTATTGTAAATGTCGTGGAGGTCAACTTTTATACGGCCCATAAAATCTATTATCTATGATTTATGATGTATGATGTATGATGTATGATATGAGATGCAGGTTGTACGACGTAAAGGAACTATAAAAAATATCAAGTTAAACCAGTGCAATAAATCATACATCATAAATCATACATCATACATCATACATCATACATTCTCTATAAGTTTTATCCCTGTTTTTTCAAAACTAATGATCCTTTGCTTATACAAATTCCCAATTGTCATCTTAAATGTTTTTTTACTCATTCCAAAAAAAGAATAGATCTCTTCAGGGTCACTTTTATCATAATAAGGTAAATAGCCATCATTTTCTTTTAAAAGCGTAATATTTTTTCTCCTTCATCTTCCACGCGGTTATAACCAGGTTTCCCGGCAGCAACATCGATCTTGTTGTCCGGGTAGATTTTTTTGATAAACCGTTAAATTGGTCACCCGAAGTTATGTTGCGATAGATCTCGTTAAAATGTAATACGCCTGTATGCAGGTTATTGATGATCAACAACATAACCGATATCAGTTCGCCGGTAAACGATGAGATCAACAACTTCCAGTTCCTTTACAGTAAGCTGTTCATTGCTTAAAAAAGGTTCCAGTTTTTCAGTGGCGGCTAACACGGCCTGTCTGTTCATCCATGTAGATCTTTACAAGGTATTCACCATTTGGGATCATAACTGTTTGTTGCTTTGATTTGGGAACAAAAATATCCTTCATCAACCCCCAGTCAAGGAAAGCACCATGTTCTGTAACACTTACCGTCCTCAGTTTTACTGATATCTCCCAAAACGGCTTTTGGTTGTTGTGTGGTCGCGATCAGCCTGTCTTCTCCATCATGATAAACAAACACCTTTAATTCATCTCCTTCTTTCACACCTGCAGGCACAAATCTTTTGGGCAATAAAATACCCGCATCCCCATCATCGAGGTAAACCCCAAAATCGACCGTTCTTAAAACCTTTAATAAATTATATTCACCTACTTTAACCATAGCCTGTATTTGCGTGCAAGTTAAGTAAAACCCAGCCAGCGGCTGTATTACGCACTAAATGCTATCTTCACATAAATAAAACTAACTTTTTGAATTTCTCAACATTTGGATTTGACAGCAGGCTGATCGAAGGAATCGATGCTTCAGGCTACGAAGATGCAACACCGGTTCAACAACAGGTAATCCCTTATATTCTTGCAGGCAAAGATGTTATTGCTTCGGCACAAACCGGCACGGGAAAAACTGCGGCATTCCTGCTCCCGCTTATCAATAAGATCATTACTTCTGATACACGACCAGCATACGATCAATGCGCTGGTGATCGTACCTACCAGGGAACTTGCCATACAAATTGCCCAACACCTGGAAGGGCTTTCTTATTTTACGAATATCAGTTCGATCGCTGTTTATGGTGGCGGTGATGGAAATGCTTTTGTGCAGGAGAAAAAAGCCCTGAGTATGGGGGCGGATATTGTTGTCTGTACGCCGGGAAAAATGATGGCGCATATAAAAATGGGCTATGTAAAACTGGATGGACTAAAATATTTGGTACTGGATGAGGCAGACCGTATGCTGGATATGGGATTTTATGATGACATCATGTTCATCATAAAGCATTTACCGGCTAAGAGGCAGAACCTGCTTTTTTCTGCTACTATGCCGCATAAGATCAGGGAAATGGCAAGAAAGATCCTCCACCAGCCCGAGGAAGTGAATATCTCCATCAGCAAGCCACCCGAAAAGATCATCCAGCAGGCTTTTATGGTATATGATACCCAAAAGATACCCCTGATCCTGCATTTACTGAAAGAAAAGAATTTTAAAAGCGTATTGATCTTCTGCAGCAGTAAGCTAAGTGTAAAGCAACTCACGCGTGACCTTAAACGAAATAAGCTGAATGCGGATGAGATCCATAGTGATCTCGAACAGGACAAAAGAGAAGAAGTGCTGATAAAATTCAAAAGCGGCCGTTTACCGATACTTGTTGCTACTGATATCCTGAGCCGGGGCATTGATATCGATAATATTGACCTTGTTATTAATTTTGATGTGCCGCATGACGGCGAAGACTATGTGCACCGGATAGGCCGCACAGCCCGTGCAGAGGCAGATGGAACGGCTTACACCTTGGTCAGTATCAAAGAACAGCGCAAATTCATGGCCATTGAAAAGCTGCTTGGTAAGCCGGTACCTAAAGCTACTGTTCCGGCAGAATTTGGAGAAACCCCCTTATTCGATCCTGCTGCATCAAGGGGCGGCCAGGGAAAAGGAAATTTTAAAAAACCAAGACGCTTTCAAAATAATTCTCCCGGTAACAGGTAAATAAATATCAGTTGCGATCGCAAAATTTTGCAGTTGTACCCAATATATTTGTAAAAATCCTGTTTATCAGTGCTACATCCAACATATTATCAAGTCCTGTAGAATATCTTACCGGGATGACAGCCCTTCGTGGCGACCTGCTGCGCAAAGAACTCGGCATATTCAATTTTAAAGATCTGTTGGAGTATTACCCGATCAGGCATATTGATAAAACAAAAGTAGATAAGATCGCAACGCTGACCCAGGGAACAGAATATGCCCAGGTTGCAGGCACATTGATCAGCATGGACCTGGTGGGTGAAAAGCAGGGGAGGCGGCTTGTTGCACATTTAAAAGATGATACCGGTGTCATCGAATTGGTTTGGTTCCAGGGCATCAACTGGGTACAAAAAATTTTACACATCGGGCAACAGTACCTCGTATTTGGCAAGCTTGGTTTTTTCATAGGGAAGCCACAGATAGCTCACCCCGAAATAGAAAATTATACCCCTCAAAAAGCGGCAGGTAAAGCACATCTCGAACCAGTTTATCCTTCTACCGAAAAATTAAAAGCAAAGGGATTAAATGGCAGGGCGATGGGGAAATTCACAAATGAACTGTTTCAGAAACTTCTGAAAAAGACCTGCCGGAAAATCTTCCCGAATCAATTATTAAACAATACAAATTCATTAGAAGGTTTGATGCGTTCAAACACATTCATTTCCCAGCCTCTGAACTTCATTACCAGCATGCATTACGCCGGTTAAAGTTCGAGGAGTTGTTTTTTGCACAACTCAGTATTCAATTGATAAAAATGGACCGGCAGCGTTTCAGCAAGGGCTGGGTATTTGAGAAAGTAGGAGCATTGTTCAATGATTTTTATGAACATTATCTTCCATTCGAGCTGACCAATGCTCAAAAAAATGTTTTAAAGGAGATCCGGAAAGACACAGGCAGCGGCCACCAGATGAACCGCCTGCTGCAGGGCGATGTTGGGAGTGGAAAAACAATGGTAGCATTGCTGAGTATGCTTATCGCAGCAGACAATGGTTTTCAAAGTGTGCTGATGGCGCCAACAGAGATTCTGGCACAACAGCATTACAACAGTATTACTGAATTGTTAAAAGAGCTGCCCGTTACTGTTAGCCTGCTTACGGGTTCTACCTCTGCAAAAAAACGGAAACCTGTGCTGCAAGCAGTGTGCAGATGGATCAGTATCGATCCTGATCGGTACCCATGCGATCATTGAAGACAAAGTAATATTCAAAAACCTTGGCTTTGCAGTAGTGGATGAGCAGCATAAATTCGGTGTTGCACAGCGGGCACGCCTATGGAAAAAAAATACAACCGCACCCCATATCCTCGTAATGACAGCTACACCCATACCGCGGACATTGGCACTTACCGCATATGGGGACCTGGATTATAGTGTTATTGATGAATTGCCCCCTGGCAGAAAACCCATCACCACCGTGCACAGGAATGAGAATGCAAGGCCACAGGTAATGGATTTTATCAAAGAACAAATTGCATTGGGAAGACAGGCATATATCATTTACCCATTGATCGAGGAAAGCAGTACCCTGGATTATGAAAACCTGATGAAGGGTTTTGAAGAGGTGAAATCTTTTTTCCCGAACCAGAATACTGGATCAGTATGGTGCATGGAAAACAAAATAGCTGAACAGAAAGAAACAAATATGCAGCGTTTTGTTCATGGGGATACTCAAATAATGGTAGGTACCACAGTCATCGAAGTGGGGGTAAATGTTCCCAATGCTTCCGTAATGGTGATTGAGAGTGCGGAAAAATTCGGGCTTTCCCAATTGCACCAGTTGCGGGGCAGGGTGGGAAGGGGAGCGGATCAAAGTTTTTGCATTTTATTAACTGGTCAGAAAATATCAAATGATGCCAGGGAACGATTAAAATAATGGTCAGATACCAATGATGGATTTAAGATCGCTGAAAAAGACCTTGAGATCAGGGGGCCTGGGGAAATAGAAGGAACAAAACAAAGTGGTGTATTAAATTTTAAGCTGGCCAGTATAGTCCATGATAGAACAATGCTTGAAGCCGCAAGGGAGTTGTGGAACAAATTATAAAAACGGATCCTGAGCTTGCTTTGGCAGAAAATTTGCCAATAAAAGCTTATTTGCTGCAACAAAAAGGCAAGACAAAATGGAGTAAAATCGCTTAGACTAAAAATTCGTTAAAGCATAAATAAAGCTTGCTTTTGTAAAACAATCCAGTAGATTTTATCGTTAATAATAAGTAAATTGTAAAAAAAGTTAACCGATTGATAAGATTGAGGAAAATATTGGAAAATATGTTGCTGATCACAGCAACTTTTTTTGTGTCCGGAACTGTTAAAGCCCAAATGGAATTTGTTGAAAATAAGGGCCAGTGGGATAAGCAGGTTAATTATCGCGGGGATTTTAGTATAGGTTCTTTCTTTCTCGAGAATGGAGGATTTAGTGTTATGATGCATAAGCCGGAAGATATCGCAGCACTCTCCGAAGTTTCTCATGGCCACAATACAAGAAGGCAAACCAGTCATTGTTCATTCATTTAATTATAAAGTAAAATTTTTGGGGGGAGCTGCGAAAATTCAGTCAGTTCCTGAAAAGGCATCGCCATCACACAATAATTATTTTATTGGCAATGACCGCACCAGGTGGGCAGCTGATTGTAAGCTGTTCCAGGGGGTCACTTATAAAAACGTTTACCCGAATATCGATGTACGTTATTATAGCGATGCAGGCCACCTGAAATATGATTTTATAGTATACCCTGGAGGCAATGTATCCAAAATCGCGATGCAGTACGATGGCCCCCCGGAAATGTTACTGAAAGAAAAAGAACTGATCATTAAAACGCCCGTTGGAGACGTAAAAGAATTGTATCCCTACAGTTATCAGACAAATGGGCAGGGAAAGCAGGAGGTAGAGTGTAAATATGTTCTAAGGAATAATGTGGTTACATTCCAGGTAAAAAATTATGACCCAAAACAAATACTGGTCATTGATCCTTCCATTAAATTTTCAACTTTTACCGGGAGCATTGCAGATAACTGGAGTTATACTGCAACACCAGGCCCTGATGGAACTTTATATGCCGGTGGCATCGCTTATGGAATAGGTTACCAGGTTTCCCCAGGTGCATTTCAGACCAGTTTTGGCGGAGGTGTTGAAGAGGACCAGGATGATGGATATGATATTGCCATTTTTAAATTCTCTTCCAATGGTTCCAACAGGGTATACGCCACCTACCTGGGAGGAAGTGGTAATGAGCAGCCACACAGTATGATCGTAGATGCGCAGGGAAATCTGATTGTTGCCGGCAGGACTTTCTCTGCAAATTATCCTGTGACAATTCCGCGTATCGGTCCACCAAACAGCGTGTTGGATTATGACATTGTGATCACAAAATTCAATGCAGCAGGAAATGGAATTTTGGGTTCAGTTAAGATTGGGGGAACTGGAGATGACGGCGTAAATATCCGGCCAAAGACCAGGACCCCGGATGGACAGGATGCACTGCGGCAAAATTATGGAGATGACGCCAGGAGTGAAGTAATACTTGATGGAGCCAATAATATTATTCTCTCATCCTGTACACAGTCCCCAAATTTTCCGGTTACACCTGGTACGCCCATCCAGTCAGTTTTTGGATCGGGAAGGCAGGATGGGGTGATATTAAAATTCAATCCCAATTTATCTACATTATTATTTAGCACGTTCTTCGGCGGGAGTGGCGACGACGCCTGTTTTGTAGCGAGTATCAATCCCCTCACAGGTAATTTATACATTGCCGGGGCTACCACAAGTACTAATTTACCGGGGAATAAATTGGGGGTCATTCGTGATACGTACGCTGGGGGAATTGCCGACGGATTTGTAACCGAAATAAGACCGGATGGGTCAGGCATTATCAAAACCACTTATATAGGTACTTCAAATACCGACCTTATATACGGACTTAAATTCGACCGGAAAGGTTATCCATATATTATGGGCACTACCACCGGTAGCTGGAATGTTTTCAATGCTGTTTACAGTAACCCGGGAAGCGGGCAGTTTATTGCGAAGCTTGAGCCTAACCTGTCTGCATTCGTGTATTCCACCGTGTTTGGCAGTGGCCGTGCAGTTCCCGATATTTCCCCGATCGCGTTTCTTGTTGACCGTTGTGAAAATGTTTATGTATCAGGCTGGGGAGGTGGCGTGAACCTCCATTACAATACCAGTAGTACGAATGGTTTGCCACTTAAAGATCAGTTGAGTGGTCTGCCTCCCCCGGACGGAAAGGATTTCTATTTCTTTGTCCTCGAAAAAAATGCGCAGGCCCAGTTATTCGGTTCTCATTTTGGTCAGAACGGCGGGCTTGGCGATCATGTCGATGGCGGAACAAGCAGGTTTGATGAAAATGGGGTCATCTACCAGGCTATATGTGCAAATTGTGGAGGTGGCGCAACTTTTCCGACAACACCTGGCGCCTGGTCAAGAACAAATGGAAGCCCCAGTTGCAACCAGGCCGCAGTAAAAATTGAAATGAATTTTGCCGGGGTGGGGGCAAGCTTACAGGCATCCATAGACGGAATCATATATGATACACTCGGTTGTGTTCCGTTTATTGTTGATTTTAGAGATACACTGGGATTGGGTAAAAAATATTATTGGGATTTTGGAGACGGAAGTTTTGATACAACACTAACGGCAAACAATTCGCATCCATATAATGCTGTGGGAACTTACCAGGTCATGTTGATAGCTGAAGACCTGAATACCTGCAACGTAAGGGATACTGCTTATGTAAACATTAAAGCGGGTGATAATGTAGCCACTTTAAAATTCAGGGCGGTAAAAGATACACCCTGTACAAGTCTGACCTATTCTTTTACAAATCTTTCTACTTCTGTCAGCGGTAGTTTCGGGCCAAGGACTTTTATATGGAATTATGGGGATGGCTCAGCGCCTGATACAGCGTCTTTTGCGCCCCCACGAAGTCATACATTTCCGGGTCCGGGGGAGTATGTGATCACACTTTCATTGCTGGATGATAATTTTTGTAATTCTCCTGTTTCTATAAAAGATACTTTAAGGGTAAATCCGCTGGTAGAAGCAAGGTTTTCAACGCCACCCGTGGGTTGTGCGCCATACACGGCCTTTTTTGACAATATGTCGCTGGCAGGTACGGATTTTTTATGGGAGTTCGGCGATTCTCAAACGTCAACCGC
Organism: uncultured Chitinophagaceae bacterium; assembly: GCA_963779595.1. Taxonomy (GTDB): domain Bacteria; phylum Bacteroidota; class Bacteroidia; order Chitinophagales; family Chitinophagaceae; genus Ferruginibacter. Next base: position 137,488 of record CAVZYY010000001.1, read on the forward strand.
AGAGGAACCCACGCATACTTACAATACACCTGGTATCTATAATGTCAGGCTCATTGCAACGGATACGAGTACCTGTAATAAAGTAGATACTTCTGATTATTTTGCCATCCGGGTTTCTCCAAAACCAACTGCAAGATTCACCTGGTCGCCCAATCCGCCATTGCAAAATACTCCTACGAATTTTACAAATCAATCGTCTGGGGCTATCCGTTATTTGTGGGATTTTGATGAGGATGGGGCAACTTCTACTGAAACAGATCCCACGTACCAATTTAATTCAACAAGAAAATATAAAGTCACCCTCGTTGCTTTTAATGCGGATAATTGCTCGGATACTTTTTCATTGATGGTGGATGCACTGATCCTCCCCTTACTGGATGTCCCCAATGCATTTACACCTGGCAGGTTTGGCCTGAATGGGTTGGTTTTTGTTAAAGGCTTTGGAATTGGCAGAATGGATTGGAGAATTTACAATCGCTGGGGCCAGGTAGTCTTCCGCACCAGCAGCAGGAAAGAATCATGGGATGGAACTTTTAAGGGGAAACCACAGCCTATGGACGTATACGCGTACACGCTGGATGTAGAATTTACAGATGGGAAAAAACTGAGGAAGACAGGTGATATAACTTTATTAAGGTAATGATTTAAAAAGACCGCTATTAAAATGTTTAATCAAAATAAAATAATGCATAGTGTGCTGCAGGCTGGTTTCGCATTCTTAAGATTGATTGCTATCCTGTTTGTTTGCCCTGTTGCAGTACAGGCCCAGGACCTCCATTTTTCACAGTTTTTCAATTCTCCCCTTACAACCAATCCTGCCAACACAGGATTTATACCTGATGCAGATTACAGGCTTGGCGCACATTATCGAAATCAATACAGCAGCATCATGGCCATGCCATATAAAACGATGAGTATTTATGGAGATGCACAGGTATTCAGGGATAAACTGGAAAATGGCTGGTTAGGCGTTGGCGCGGTACTGTTAAGTGATGTTGCAGGGAGTGGCAGCCTGCGATCCACAAAAATATATGGATCTGTGGCCTATCATCAAATGCTGGGAAACAGCAGCCTTCTGAGCGCTGGTTTTAATTTAGGCTGGGCCAATAAGAGAATAGACCAGACTAATTTAAAATTCCCGGATCAGTGGGATGGACATTTTTTTAGCAGTGCTGTACCTACATCAGTTGCCCTGGAAAATACCAGTGTAAGTTATTTTGATATGCAGGCAGGTTTGAATTACGCATTTTTCCCACAGGAAAATGTTTACATCAATGCAGGTTATTCCATTCATCATGTAAACAAACCAAAGGAAACCTTCTTTAAGGATGCGAGTAATGGTGGAATCATTCCCATGAGGCATATTGGTTTTTTAAACGCGGTTTTAAAAGTGCATCCCAATGTGATCATCAATCCCAATATATATTATACCACGCAGGCCAGGGCATCGGAAATTGTTGGAGGTATGAATATGAATTATAATTTATCTGAAGCCGGTGAAAAGCAATTGATCGTGGGGCTCTATTACCGGAACCAGGATGCTGTGATACCGATGCTTGGCTTTGTAATAGGAAATATGCGGTTTACCTTTAGTTATGACGCAACAACATCATCGCTTAAAAATTTCAATAATTACCGCGGGGCAAGTGAATTTAATGTGATGAAAAATGGGTTTTATAGTAATAATACCGACAGGCAGTCACTTTGTCCAAGGTTCTAACTTAGGTGTGGGAACTGACTTTAAAACTACTTTACGATCTTCGCATAAATAAACTTACATGTTGGCATCGCCAGAAGAGACAAAAAAATTCTTTGTACATCTTTCAGCATTCAGGGAAATTACAGGAGAGGCATTTGTTTTTACAGATGAGGAAAGCCTGAATGCATATGCCCATGACGAAACAGAAAACCTTCATTTTCTTCCCGATATTGTTATCAAACCAAGAACCGCAGAAGAGATCAGTGCAGTCATGAAAATTTGCAATACGAATAAGATCCCGGTTACACCAAGGGGTGCGGGTACCGGGCTCAGTGGGGGAGCTTTGCCACATAAGGGTGGGGTGCTCATCTCCTTCGAGCGAATGAATTCGATCATTGAAATTGATGAGCGCAACCTGCAGGTAACAACGGAACCTGGTGTCATCACCGAGGTGTTGCAAAATGCAGTGAAAGCGAAAGGATTGTTTTATCCTCCAGATCCAAGCAGCAGGGGAAGTTGTTTTATTGGCGGTAATATCGCGGAAAACAGTGGCGGCCCCAAAGCAGTAAAATATGGAGTTGTTAAAGATTATGTGCTTAACCTCGAAGTAGTGTTGCCAAATGGAGATATCATCTGGACCGGTGCCAATGTATTAAAAAATGCTACGGGGTATAATCTTACACAGTTGATCGTTGGCAGTGAAGGTACGCTGGGCCTCGTGACTAAAATTGTTTTAAAGCTTTTGCCATTTCCAAAATATGACCTGTTGATGCTGGTGCCATTCAACGACCTTGAAAAAGCAGGAGCTGCTGTAAGTGCCATTTTCAGGGCGGGGTTTACCCCCAGTGCGCTTGAATTGGTAGAAATAGATGCGCTTAAGATCGTAAGCAGGTTTGTAGATAGTACAGTAGTACCCGTTAGTGATGAAATGGCTGCACACCTGATTATAGAAGTTGATGGCAATCATATGGAAACACTGATGAATGAAATGGAAGCCATCGCGGCATTGCTTGCTGAGTATGAATGTGGCGACATTTTTTTTGCAGATGATGCCCAGCAGAAGGCTGAATTGTGGAAATTGCGCCGCCGGGTAGCTGAAGCGGTGAAGATCGATGGGTATACCATAGAAGAAGATACCGTAGTGCCGAGAGCTGAATTGCCGGCGCTCATTAAGGGAGTAAAGGCCCTCGGTAAAGCATATGATTTTAAAGCAGTCTGTTACGGACACGCAGGAGATGGGAATTTACACATCCGTATAAAAAAGGAAGGAAGCATTTATAGCCTCGACAATCCGGAAGTGATACCCGCATTAAAAGCAATGTTCCAGCTTGTAAAATCGCTGGGCGGCACGATCAGCGGCGAACATGGGATCGGGCTTATTCAAAAAGAATACATGGATATCGTATTTGAAGAGGCTAACCTGGAATTGATGAGAGGCATTAAGAAAACATTCGACCCAAACAATATTTTAAACAGTGGTAAGATATTTGATATATAAAAACGCTATGAAAAAGAATATTAAAAGCATTTATGCCATATTGTTATGTAGTGTTATTTCTTTGAACCTGGTAGCCCAGGAAGAAGAGAAAGAAACACCCGAAAAGAAATTCTTTAAAAAGGAAAATTTTTTTACAGGGGGCACGGTAAACCTGTCTTTCGGAAACCGTTCAACGGCTCTCGGGATAAGTCCCTTTTTTGGATACAGCATTAATAAATATATAGATATTGCCGCTTCTGTCGGAGTGAACTATATATCACAAAGGGATTATCAATACGAAGGAGACAAGCTGAAGCAAACAGTGTATGGGCCCGGTGCATTTGTAAGATTATTCCCTGTAAAATTTTTATTTGCACAGGCGCAATACGAATTCAACCTCATCCGGTTTAAATATATCTGGCCATCCAGTTCGGGGCTTCCCACTGAAAGGTATAAATTCGATGCGCACAGCCTGTTGGTAGGAGGTGGTTTTGCTTCAGGAAGGGATGCAGACAATAAATCATATTATTATATATCCATTTTATGGGATGTTGCAAAGGCAACATATTCTCCCTATAAGGACTACCTGGAGCGGGCTGTACCTGTCATCCGGGCGGGATACAATATTGCTTTATTCCAGGGAAGACGCTAAAGGTATTTTAACAGGTCCCGTGGCTCATTTAATATGGTCATCTGGTCATCAGGGTGGCTGTACAAAAAATTTTCTTTATCCATTGCATGTATATGCGCTATGAGGTGTGTGTAAAAGCCGCCGCTGTTCAGGAAAAATATTTTTTTATCGTGAATGCTTAACTGGTTCCAGGTAAGCATCTCAAATACTTCATCCATCGTACCATAACCACCCGGCAAAATGATGGCCGCATCACATTTTTCATAAATCATCTGCTTGCGTATGTGCATCGTATCTACCACCGTGAGTTCAGTGACTCCCTCATGCTTATGCTCCAGGTCACTCAGCATTTTTGGAATAATGCCGATCACTTTCCCATTATATTGAAGTGTTGAGTTGGCAATGGCACCCATTAATCCTTTGTTGCCGCCACCATAGATCAAAGCAATATTATTTTCTGCAAGTAATTGTCCAAGCTGCTTTGTGTGTGCTTCAAATATTGGATTATTGCCCGCCTTACTTCCACAGAAAACAGCGATTGAACGTATTGACATAAAAAGGAATTTGAGGCAAAGGGAAAACAAATTTGTTTATCTTCAAAAATTATTAATTGAATTAATAATTAAATCAGGAATCACTATGTCCCCCGGTATGTTATTTTCCTTCGTTATAGGGTATTTTATTTTATTACTGGTTGTTGCCTGGTACACATCCAAAGGCTCGAACAATGAATCTTTTTTCATTGGCAACCGCAAAAGCAACTGGATGCTGGTAGCTTTTGGCATGATCGGTACATCGCTCAGCGGTGTTACGTTTGTAAGTGTGCCGGGTGGTGTTGGAAGCGGCAATTTCTTTTATTTCCAGGTCGTATTGGGGTATTTGCTGGGTTATCTTGTAATTGCTTTTGTGCTTTTGCCTTTGTATTACCGCATGAACCTGACCAGTATTTATACCTACCTTGAAAAAAGGTTTGGGATCAATGCACATAAAGCGGGCGCCTCTTTTTTTATTTTATCCCGTTCTGTCGGGGCTACGGCCAGGTTATATTTGGTCATAAATATCCTCCAGCTGTTTATTCTGGATAAACTGGGCATACCCTTTATTGTTACCACGCTGGTCATTTTAGCAATGATCCTGTTATATACATTTGAGGGCGGTGTGAAAACGATCATCTATACTGATACTTTGCAAACTTCAGGAATGCTGATAGGCCTGGTTGTTTGTACGATTGTTATTATTAAAGCGCTGGGTACAGATTTTTCCGGGGCCTTGTCTATGTTGTCCGACAAAGGGTACACGCAGATCTTTAATACAGATATAAAATCGGGTTCACATTTTTTAAAGCATATCCTCGGAGGAATGTTCATTGCCATCGCGATGACAGGACTGGACCAGGAGATGATGCAAAAAAATATCAGTGTAAAGAACCTGAAGGATTCACAGAAAAACATGATGTCATTTACAGCGGTTTTAATGGTCGTAAATTTTTTATTCCTTTTTTTAGGGGGGATACTTTATTTATATGCAGGCACAAAAGGGATCACCGCCGCACCAGATGACCTGTTCCCAACCATTGCCCTGAGTGATACCTTCAGCGGAACGATCGGGGTGCTCTTTATCATCGCACTGATCTCTGCGTTATTCCCAAGCGTAGATGGAGCGATCACCTCACTGACTTCCTGTTTTTGTATAGATATACTTGCCCTTAATAAAAGCGATGCATCGGAAAAAGCCAGGAAACGCACCCGGTTAAAAGTACATTTCTCTTTTGCTGTATTATTTTTTATCCTCGTATTGATATTTAAAGCGATCAATGATAAATTAATTATTGATTTCATTTTAAAATTTGCAGGAATTACTTATGGCCCGCTGCTCGGTTTATTTGGCTTCGGTATATTGACAAAAAGGAAATTGAATGATAAACTGATCTGGACCGTTTGCATACTGGCGCCCTTACTGGCATTGGGAATTGATGTACTAAGCAACCCCGATTGGTATGAAAAAAAGCTGCATGTTTCTATCGGGTTGAGATCAGTTTCTGAACAGCTATTTCATGGATACCGGATAGGGAATGAATTGATATTGATCAACGGCCTGCTTACATTCATAGGATTGTTAATAATTTCTAAAAAAACTTCTTCAACATAGGATCTTTTTATGGAACTCATAAACGAAAAAGCGGAGGCATATTCAAAGAAGTATACCTCTGCACTGGATGCTTTACTGGCCGAAAATGAAAGCATTACACTGGCTACAAATGCCCAGTCACAAATGCACAGCGGGCATGTACAGGGGAAATTTTTAGAGATGGTTAGCAAGCTGTTAAAACCGCAGAAAATACTGGAAATAGGCACTTTTACGGGCTTTAGCGCGTTATCATTAGTGAAAGGCCTGCAGCCCGGAGGCGTTCTTCATACCATCGAATTAAGAGCCGAAGATGCCGCCAATGCTGCCGGTTATTTTAAAAAAGCAGGTGCAGAAAATAGTATTCGGTTACATGTTGGCGATGCGCTTGAGATCATACCGGCACTAAAAGAAAACTGGGACCTGGTTTTTATTGACGCCGATAAAGTGAGTTATATTGAATATTACGAATTAACTTTGCCTTTTTTGAAAACCGGCGGTTGGATATTGGCAGACAATGTATTATTTCATGGCCAGGTGCTGGAGGATGACATAAAAGGAAAAAACGCAATAGCCATCCAGGCATTTAATGATCATGTGGCATCAGATAGGAGGGTGGAGCAGGTGATGCTTACTGTCAGGGATGGTTTATTATTAATCAGAAAATTGTAGTAATGCAAAAAATTGTATTTGCTATTTTATCATTGATCATACACGCTGTGGTTGCGGCCCAATCGCTTACCGTTGAGCAATATATCGAAACCTACAAAGACATTGCCATCCGGGAAATGAAACGGATGGGCATCCCGGCTTCAATAACACTCGCACAGGGGATATTGGAAACAGAGAGTGGCAACAGTGACCTTGTAAAAAGATCAAACAATCATTTTGGCATAAAATGTAAAAGCACATGGAGTGGGAACAGTGTTTTTCATGATGATGATGAGCAAGGGGAATGTTTCAGAAAATATAATACAGCTGCTGAAAGCTTCAGGGACCATAGCAATTTTTTAAGGGGCAATGACAGGTATGCTTTTTTATTTAAACTGGCCCCAACAGATTATAAAGGATGGGCATACGGCTTAAAAAAAGCCGGCTATGCTACCAATCCGCAATACCCGAATATATTAATAAAGAATATTGAACAATATAACCTGCAGCAATACTCAGCGGAAGCGGCAGGCGAAGTGCCGTTATTTGATACCGGGAAATATACCGATGATAAGAACCAGCAGGAAACCATTGCCATTGCTCCCGCAACCGATGACAAGTCAAAAGGCAGCGAAATGACTGTTTCATCTGTAAAGTCCGGGAAAACACAGTTTAACGGCGTCAAAGCTGTGTTTGCAACCAAAGAAACTTCCTTACTTGCAATTGCTACGGAACATGAGATTGCGCTTAGCAAACTGTTGGAATTTAACGACTTAAAAACCGATGGGCTGCTGAAAGCGGACGGCTGGATCTTCCTCGAGAAGAAATTAAAGCAGGGAAACCGTGATTTTTATACTACACAAAACGATGAAAACGTTTATGATATAGCACAGGTCAATGCAGTGCAGCTTTCTAACTTGCTGGCATACAATAACCTTGAAGAAGATGAACTGGTTAAAGCGGGCACAAAAATTCTTTTAAGGCCCGCGGAATTGAAGGGCGTGAAAGAGCTTGTTGTGAATGAGAAAATGCATGAAGTACAGCCAAAAGAAGGATTGTATGCCATTTCAAAGAAATACCACGTGTCTATAGAAGATCTGAAGGCCTGGAATAACCTGGCTTCCGATGATCTGAGAGTTGGTCAAAAATTAATTATTTCTAAATAGGTAAGTATGTCTGTAATACAGGTGAATGACAAGAAATTTAAACCCTATTTAACTGTAGCGCAGATTGATGAACAGATCAGGAAGCTTGCTTCGAGGATCAATGCTGATTATAAAGGGAAGCGCCCTTTGTTCATAGCAATTTTAAATGGTTCATTCATGTTTGCTGCCGATCTTTTTAAAGAGCTTGATATTGATGCGGAAATATGTTTTATCAAGCTTGCATCGTATAAGGGTACCCGTAGTACCGGTCATGTAATTACATCGATCGGGCTTGACGAATCACTAAAGGACAGGCATGTGGTCATTATAGAAGACATTGTTGATACGGGTAAAACACTCAATGAATTTTTGCCACAACTCAAGGACCAGCAACCGGCATCTTTAAAAATTGCCGCGCTGCTTCACAAACCTGAAGCATTGATCTACCCGTTAACGATTGATTATCTCGGCTTTAATGTTCCAAATAAATTTCTACTTGGATTTGGATTGGATTACGATGGACTTGGAAGAAATTTAAAGGAAATTTACCAGCTGGTAGAAGGTGAATAATGCAACACATGGTATAAAAACCTTGTCTTTTAATAGAAAATAATTACTTTACCCTGTCATTACTCCTTGAAAAAACTGCTTCTATATGGATTTTTAATAATTTTTGCACTTCCTGCATTTAGCCAATACTATCTCCGCGGTGAAGTGAGAGACGAAAAGAACCTGCCACTTCCAAACGCAAAGATCTTTGTCCATTCAGCAAGAGCATTCTACTACTCAGGAGCTTCTTATGGAAGTTTTGGCATTACCACACAGAAGTTATACGATTCACTCACCATTAGCCTGGATGGCTATGAAACAAAAACAATTCGTGTAAAAACAGACATCTGGCAAAATATCGTATTAAAGATTGCAGCCAACACGGCCAGTAAGAATAAGCCCAAATTAATTTCGGTTACAAAAGACCTTAAACAATCCTCGAAACTGAACTGGTTTACGGGTGATGAGACCTATTTTCAATTGGTTGAAAATGAATTTGTGAATGCGGTAGGATTTCCCAATACCGGTTTTTCTTTGAATGTAAACAAAGCATCGTACAGCAATGTGCGGCGATTTTTGAATATGCAGAGCCCCGTTCCACCCGATGCCGTCAGGGTAGAGGAGCTAATCAATTATTTTAACCTTCATTATCGCGAACCCATAAATGAAGATGTATTCAATATAGAATCACAACTCACTTCCTGTCCCTGGAATCCACAGAAGCAATTGCTTTTTTTAAATATCAATGCAAAAAAACTTGATCTTGACAAAGTGCCTCCCAGCAATTTTGTTTTTTTGATAGATGTTTCAGGCAGTATGGATATGCCAAACCGGCTTCCTTTATTGAAAGCGGCGTTCCAGCTGTTTGTAAAGAACCTGCGCCCGATCGATACGGTGTCCATTGTGACCTATGGAGGATCGGTTGGCATCTGGCTACAGCCAACCCGGGGTCGCAAAAAGAAAAGTATCATGAGATCCATTGAAGAGCTTACCGCTGCAGGGGATACACCCGGGGAATCGGCCATACGCATGGCTTATAGAGTGGCAGCTGCCAGCTTTATCAAAGGCGGGAACAACCGCGTGATACTGGCTACTGATGGCGATTTTAATGTTGGGGAAAATTCTGAAAAAGCCCTGGATGAATTGATTACCAAGCAACGGCAAACAGGTGTTTATCTTACCTGCCTGGGTGTAGGCATGGGGAATTTTAAAGATTCAAAATTACAGACACTTGCCAAAAAAGGAAATGGAAACTATGCTTACCTCGATGATATTAACGAAGCTGAAAAGGTTTTGGTGAAAGAGCTTACACAAACATTTTATGCAGTTGCAGATGATGTTTTCATGAATGTACAATTCAACCCGGGAATGGTAAAACAATACAGGCTGATGGGATTTGATAATAAGAAAGATGCGCTCGCTGATAGTTCAAATGACCTGGAAGGAGGGGAGATCGGGAGTGGAAACAGCGCGCTTGCCATTTTTGAGATCGTGCCTACACAACAAAACCTGTTCTTAAAAAATACTACGCTGCACAGATAATATTGCTACGCTGGAACTGAGATACAGTCTATGCAATGATACCATTAATAACAGCATATCCTATAAAGTAAAAAATAATTTCAAGGCCATTGACAGTATTGACCGCGAATTAAAATTTGCTGCAGCTGTAGCCATGTTTGCCTTAAAATTAAAGCAGTCGAAATTTATTAGTGAAACAGGTTGGGATGCCGTTAAAGAGATCTCTAAAGCAGCTGTTGATAATAGTAATTATCTCCAGCATGAATTCCTGGTGCTCGTTGACAAGGCCAAAAAATTTATGAAGTAAAGAAAAAAAAGAAACGAAAAGATAAAGCTTAATTTTCCAGGGTTGAACTAAACCCTAAACTCCTAAACCTCTAAACTTGTTTTACCCTAGCTAAACATTTCCCTCACTTTATCAAAAAATGATTTTTCATTTTTCTCAGGCTTCGGTTCGAAGTTTTGTGATTTGTTGCATTTTTTCCAGCATTGTTTTTTCTTCCGCATTTACATGCTGCGGTGTCCAGATATTTACATGAATCAACTGGTCGCCTTTTTCATAACTGTTCACATGAGGAAATCCTTTTCCTTTGAGCCTGAATATTTTTCCACTTTGAGTACCTGGTGGAATTTTTATTTTGCCCTGCCATCAATGGTAGGCACTTCTACCTGTGTACCAAAACAGCATCAGGGAAAGAGATATGCAGGTCAAAGCTACATTCAAACCATCGCGCTGTAATTGGGCATGTGCTTCTTCTTCAATCAATACGATCAGGTCGCCACGGGCTTCCGCCACGTTCCCCGGCATTGCCTTTACCATTCATACTTAATTGCATTCCTTCCTGTACACCTGCCGGTATATCAATGGTAACGGTTTCTTCGCCATATACCCTTCCCTCACCTTTACAGGCAGTACATTTATTCGTAATCGTAGTGCCTTCACCGTTACAGGTAGGGCAGGTAGTTACTGTTTGCATCTGTCCTAAAAAAGTATTTTGTACCCGTCTTACCTGCCCGCTGCCGCTACAGGTGCCGCAGGTTTGTACACTGTTCTTATCTTTTGCACCGCTGCCATGACAGGTATTGCATTTTACATGTTTTTTTACCTTGATTGTTTTGTTGGCACCTTTGGCGATCTCTTCAAAATTCATTTTTAACTTTACCCGCAGGTTGCTGCCCCTTGTACCACGGCTTCTGCCCGGTAGAACCTCCGTCCGCCACCGCCAAAAAAACTTCCGAAAGGACTATCTTCTCCAAAAATATCCCCGAACTGGCTGAAGATATCATCCATGTTCATCCCACCGCCATTAAAGCCTCCGCCACCCCGGCCTGAGCCGAATGCACTGATGACCGAAACGGTCGTACTGGGCTTTTTTATCTGAATCACTTAATACTTCATAAGCCTCGGCAGCTTCTTTGAATTTTTCTTCAGCGGCTTTATCACCGGGGTTACTGTCAGGATGATACTGCATGGCCACTTTGCGGTAAGCCTTTTTTATTTCATCGGCGATGCAGATTTTGAAACCCCTAATATTTCATAAAAATCTCTTTTCATATTTCTGCAGGAATTTTCACCTGGTTATGTGCTGAGGTCTATTGAAGTTTATTATTCAACGGATGGTCGCTTTTTAAAAAAATTATTTTCCAACCACCACTTTTGCAAAACGAATGATCTTATCATTCAGGTAATAGCCTTTTTGTACTTCATCTATTACCTTGCTTTTCTTTTTTGAACCTGCATCTGTTTCTGTTATTGCTTCATGTTTTTCAACATCAAAATCTGTGTTAATGCTTTCCATAACAGTAAAGCCCCTTTTGCTGCAGTATATTTCTGAGTTTATTGAATACCAGCTGTACGCCTTCTTTCAGCTGGTTGATATCATCTGTGTTTTGCATTTGCTTTTCGGCACGTTCGCAATCATCCAATATTTCGAGGAGGGATGAAATGATCTCTTTTCCCGCGGTTTGTACCAACTCAATTTTTTCTTTGGCTGTCCGTCGTTTATAATTATCAAATTCAGCAGAGAGCCTGAGATATTTTTCTTTTTGCTCCTGTAACTCAGCAGCCAGCTTTTCCATTTCAGCATTATCGCCCGATCCGGGATTGCTTAAATGGTGTATTGCCGGGTATGTCAGCATCCGAATTAATGTCCATAGCTAAATTATCACTGAATAAGGGTTTATTATCTTCCATATATGTTTGGTCTTTAAAATGTTTGCAAAGGTACAATAGTCAAACATTTTGCCAATGCATGATTTGCAGTCAAATTGACATTATTTTAATAAAAACGAAAAGAAGTGATTATTTAACAACCTGGAACTTACCGGACTCCAGAATGAGGCCGTTTTTGTCTCTGAGCTGGAAGATATAAATGCCGCGATAAAAGTCTTCAAGATTGATATTAGTGCGGGCGGTGGTATTTTTTACTTCATAAACTTTCTTACCCATGAAGTTGAAAATGAGCAGGGAATAGGAATTATCATACCCACGCTGGAAATCAAAATTGATCACTGACGTGGCAGGGTTTGGATAAAACTTAATAAATTTTGCTGTAGGACTGCCCTGGTCGGGAGATATTTTATTTTGAGCAAAAGATGTAAAAGTTATTCCAATAAAAAAAGTTAGTATATAAATAATTTTTTTCAACAAAGTAAATGTAGCAATTTCTTTTAATTTACCAATTATAAAACTACCTAATTTAATGCCAAATATGAAAAATTTAGCTAAAATGAGGCTTTGGTTACTCTTAAACGCTCCAAAATTTCATTTATTGCCTTGAAATCAGGCTCTTCTTTAGCAATTTCCAATACTTCGGAATATTGTATAACTCCTTGTTTATCAATAATAAAAGCCGATCTCTTACTGACTCCTTTCATCTCCATACCGGAGAAAGAATCATATATGGTTTCATATAATGTCGAAACCTCCCTGTTAAAGTCACTCAATAAAGGAAAATTGTAATGTTGTTCTTCCTTATATTTTGCCAGGGTATAGACAGAATCCACTGAGATCCCCAGTACCTGGACCTCGTCATTATCGTACCTGTCAATATCATCCCGTATTGAACACAGCTCTTTCGTACATACCCTTGTAAAAGCCAGCGGGAAAAATAACAGGAGTACATTTTTTCTTCCTGAATAATCACCCAGGCTGATCTTGTTTTTTTCGGAATCGAATAGTGTAAAGCCGGGTGCTATTTGCCCAGGTTGAATGCCCATCTCATTATTTTGTACAAAGATAATTGATGTAAAGATTGAAAAGATATGGCCGTACATAAAACAGGTAGGCCCCATCTTTCGATAGGGCCTCTGTTATCCAAACAATCCATAAAAACAAAAATCTTACATTGTTAGCACAGGACTTTTGAATGTTGGATTGTGATTAAGGTTTAGAATTTCGGGCATCTCACCGCTTCACGGCTGCTGTTATAACGGTCTGCATATTTTTGATAAGTTAAGGATACTTCAAAACCTCCGCGGCCTTTACTGCCTGTTTTTAGCTGCGAAATATTTCCATCATAGCTTACGGCAATGGCTATGGGCCTGCATTCAATCTTGGCTACAGGGATCAATGCATCTTTCCACCGGAGGTATGCACCCGCATGAAAAGTATATTTTGGGTTTTCGGTTTCATCCAGTTTCCAGGAATACAATGCACCAGCCATCATTTCCTTATAAGGTCCCTGCGTAGTATAATCTGCCTGCAAGGTAAAATAGGAGATATCTGTCATGCTCATTCTTATCCCTGCCGAACCCACCCATTTAGGGGTCATTTCATACCTGTCATCACTGTAGAATGAGATCTTTTTTGATTTGTTGAAATGATGGTAAGCAAGGCCTGCAAAGAAATTACCATTCTCACTTTCACCAACCTGTGTATTGAAACTCATGCCCAAACTTCCATCCAGGTAGGAATAGGATGATTTATTAAATGTTTCTCCATTTGATAATCCTTCATTGTATCCTGTGCCATCATATTGGCTATTTGTAGTCATTTTGCTCCTGTCAATACTGCGTTGTACCCAGCCACCCATAAAGCCCAGTGACAGGTACCTGTTTTTTTCTCCACCTATTGATTTGTGATAATTTATCGCGGGTAATAAATGGGTAGAAGTTAGGGCTACTGAACCTGCTTTATCGTATAGAACCTGTCCGCCCAGCGTGATAAAATCATCCGAATGACCAACAGGCAGCTTAAATTCTCCACTCAAAGAGGTTGTTTGATATGGGGTAGTTACGCTGTTCCATTGTGTACGGTAAACTGACTGGACCCTTATATCACCTGAAAAAATGCCTGCAAGTGAAGGATTGCGTAGCAACGGGGTTTCAAATATTTGTGAAAAATGAATATCCTGTGAGTGAGCGTTCAGTGTAACCGCACATAGCATAATTACTAAGGAATGCAGTATAATTTTTTTCATGGTATTGGATGGTATTTTGGATTCAGGGTAACAGTTAGTAAACGTAAATATGTTGTATTTAGTATTGAAATTCAATGCTATTTAAAAAAATATGAACCGGTTTTTCCACGTGCCTTCATATTATATTTATTTAATGATTTTTGTAAAAAACAGGACTTGCAAAAAAATGCAAGCCCTGAATCATTCATAAAACAAAAGCCTCTTTAATGATTATTTTATCAGTGCTACATTCCCTTTATAAGTGAGCAGACTGTTATTATCGCATAATACTTCTACCACATACACATATACATCCGGGTTTAACTTCCGCCCCTTGTAAGTGCCGTCCCATGCAGCAGAAATATCATTTGCATTGAAATTATGTTTTTCAAAAACAATTTCTCCCCATCGTGAAAAGATCCGTTCAGACTTAATACTGAAAACCCCGGAACCCCTTGGATAGAAGATATCATTTGCACCATCCCCGTTTGGAGAAAAAGTATTTGGAATAAATATGTTCGCACCGTCACATATAACGCTTACCACTAAGTTGTCAGTTGCCGTACATCCGCCCGGGTTAGTTACCTGGACAGTATACACAGTTGTTTCCCGTGGTTTAACGGTTATTCCCGGCCAGATATTCCTGAAAATGGAGCCGGTTGGCGACCATAATACATCAGTCACATCTGCTGATATAGTGGGTATGAGATCAATGGTTTGACCCACATTCATTGTTTTGTCAGCACCTGCTTCAACAGTAGGAATATTGTAGACAACCATCGGGATATAAGCTGTATCAGTAAAACAATTCCTGTCATCGGTACCGATAACACGATACGTTGTGGTTATTTGAGGCGCTGCTACCGGATTTGCAGCTGTTGTACTGCTAAGCCCTGTAGCGGGACTCCATTGATAACTGTATGCACCGGAAGCGGACAACCTGTGTGAGCCTCCAACACATAATGTATCGCCCGGACCATTGCTCATGCTGAAAGGATATTTAACTTTCACAGTCACTGAATCAATATTGCTGCAGCCATGGTTTGTAATACCACTTACAAAATATTCTGTTTCAGATGCCGGCGTGGCTACCGGGTTGGGGCAATCTGTACAGCTTAGTCCAAGTGAAGGCGTCCACACATACAAGCTACCACCGGTAGCATTCAGCATAATTCCCCTGCCCTGGCAAATAAGGGTGTCTATACCGGCATTCACTACCGGTATCGCATACGCTTCAACCGTTGAAAGAACGGTGTCCATACAACCGCTGCTGTTCGTAACCAATAATCTTACGTTATAGCTTCCTGCAATGGCATACATTTCCGGAAGCGGATCTTTTAAAGCGGAAGTATGTGTATTTCCAAAATCCCAGTTCCATGTCAATGCAGATGTATCAGCTACGGCAAGAGAGCCATTAAAAGTCACAGATATGGGTGTACAACCATTGGCTGTTTGGGCAATTAACGCCTGTGGGGAAGACACTATTTTTACCGGCAGCGTGCTTGTTAAGGAGTCAGTACATCCTGCAAGTGTTCCTGCAATTAATGTTGGATAATAAAGCCCCGGCGCAGTATAAAAATGCGATGGATTAGCCTGTGTTGAAGTACTGCCATCTCCAAAATCCCATTGATAACTGGTTATTGCGTCATTGCTGGATGTAATATTGTTAAAGCTCACATTACCGGCGTTACACATAGGCTGGGTGTTAAAATAAAAGCCTGCGGTTACCCCACGGGTTCTTATTGTATCCGGGCCGGTAATAGGGACGAGGCATCCGGAAGCATCCCTGAGGATCATTTTTGGTATAAATTCTCCTGCAGTAGTATAAGTGTGAGAGACCACAGAATCTGTCGTGCTCAGGGTATTTCCATCATTGAAATCCCAGATAAACGAGATCCTGTCTCTTGAGGTAGCAATAAAGTTTACCGTCAAAGGTGTGCAGCCTGATAAGCCGCCGTATGTAAATGAACCGGAAGGTCCCCTTACAATGATCGTCCGTTCTTTTTCTGAAGTGCATCCACCCGGTCCCGTTACAGTAAGTTTTGAAATATACGTACCTGGAACGGAATAAAAATGTGAAGGGTTTGGTGATTGTGAAGATGATCCATCGCCAAAGTCCCAGTTAATAGAAGTATAATTCAGCGAAGTATTGGTAAAGTCAACTACGAGTGGAGGACATGTTCCAACAGAATCACTCACTGTATAATTGGCAAGCGGGGTCCTGATAGAAATATAGCTTGTCCTTGTGATAGAATCTGTACATCCAAATTGGTCAACTATAACCAATTTTACAGAGTAATTGCCATCGGCCAGGTAGTTATGCACCGGGTGTTGGTCCGTACTTATATCACCATCTCCAAAATTCCAGAGATAGGTCAACCCGGGACCGGTGGAAGTATTATTAAAAGTCACTGATCTGTTTGGACATGTAGATGTATCTATTGTATTAAAATTTGCAACCGGTTTCGAAATGGTAAGCAAATTTGTTTTTATAATTGTATTTGAACATCCGGTACTATCCGTAACTGTTAGCGTGACGGTATAAATACCAGGTAATGCATAGGTATGTTGGAATGGGCCTGAACTTAGCGTCTCAATAATACCATCTCCATAATTCCAGATCCATTGTACGATCGGGTTTATTCCATCATTTTGGGAACTGTCCACAAAACCAATTGTATTTAACAAACAGGTGCCCGGAACGGATGACCCAAAATTAGCAGTCGGGCCGTTTACCCTTATATATTGTGGCTTCACAAGGGTATCCTTGCAGCCGTTTACATCAGTAATGATCAGTGATACGGTATAAAAGCCTGCCTGGGCATAGGAATGGGATACCGTTCGGCCAGTTCCTGTGGAAGCATCCCCAAATGACCATTGATAGGAAACAATGTTTAAAGGGTTTGAACCAACCGCGGAAAAATTCACCGGCGTGCTTCTGCAAACAACAGAATCTGCTGCAGCAAATGTTGCCGGCTCATCTACTATCCGCACATCAACGGTCCAGGTATCTTCACAGCCATAAGTAATATTGCGTACAATTAAGGTGACCACGTATACTCCCGGGGCAGCATAAGTATGTACCGGATTTTGTACGGTAGAAGTATTGCCATCTCCAAAATTCCATAACCATTCTTCTGCGCCCACAGACCGGTCGGAAAAAATTCTTTTATAAGGTTCAGCGCAGGTGCTGTTTAAAATGAAACGCGCAACAGGCGGTTTTATGTGAATATAGTCGGGAAATACAATCGTATCGCGGCAACCATTGTTAATTGCAATCAGCGTAACAGCGAAATAACCTGTATCATTATAAGTATGTGTCGGATTTTGGATTGTTGATGTTCCTCCATCACCAAAATCCCAGATCCAATGGGTAACCGTTCCTGTGCTAAGGTCAGTAAATACGGCAGCTGTTTCAGCACACATATCCCTTGGGGTTGCACTGAAATTGGCAGCAGGCCTAATACCGGCCCTGATGCCCTGTGGTACGATTACAGTGTCCCTGCAACCGCTCGCAGTTGTAATGATCAGTTGTATATTGTATACACCCTCATTAAAAATATGTGTAGGGGTTGCCAGTGTGGACGTTCCTCCATCTCCAAAATCCCATTGATAACTGGTTACGGGTTCTGAGGAAGTGGTCGTAGATGAAAATGTCCAGGATAATGGTGCACATCCTTCCTGTGGTAAGCTATTGATCGTTACAACCGGTAATTGTATCCGAATGTATGCGGTTCTGATCAATGTATGTGAACATCCGTTTATACCGGTAGCGGTTAACCGCACCGTATAGGTGCCTGCATTGTTATAAGTATGTGTTGGGTTTGGAAGCGTGGATGTTCCCCCGTCTCCGAAATTCCACAGGTAGCTTACAGCCCCGGTACTTGTGTTTGCAAAATTTACGGTTAAAGGTGCCTGGCATGAACCCAGCGGATCTGCCGTAAATGCAGAGACCGGTTTCGGTAACACCGTAATATTTTTGATCAATGAATCCGAGCAGGCGCCAAAATTATTAACCAGTTTAATCTGGTAAATACCCGGTAGTGCATAAGATTTAACAGGGCTCCTGACGGTCGATGTTGTTCCGTCTCCAAAATCCCAGAAGTAACTGACAGAAACAGGTGTAGAAGTATTATTAATGGTAAAATTCGTAGTCATACAAACACTGTCTGGTGATGTAAAGGCTGAATGCGAATTCCCTATAATGATGCTATTGGGTTTGATCAAGGTATCCTTACAACCATTCCCGTTCGTAACGATCAGGCGAACGGTATAAGTTCCCGCAGCATAGCTATGTGAAGGATTTGACATGATGGATGTAAAGCCATCTCCAAAATCCCATTGATAGGTTAGCGGTCCGGCGCCGGTGGTCGTATTTGTAAAATAAATATTGATAGGCGCGGTACAACTGGTTGAAATGCTGTTGGTAAAATTTGCATGTGGCTTATCACTGATGTTTATGTATTGAGCCCTGGTCAAAGTTTGAAAACAACCGTTGGTATTTCTGATCCTTAAGGAAACATTGTAATTGCCCGCTGCAGTGTAGGTATGAGAGGGGTTTTGTGTGTTGCTGAAAGAGCCATCCCCAAAATCCCATTGCCATGAATCAATCGTGCCACTGCCGGGAACGCTCAGGTCAGTAAAGGTTACCGTTAACGGAAAACAACCTGATGTGGCGGTGGAAGAAAAATCTACCGTTGGTTTGGCATAGATATGAATATACTGAGTTCTTGTCAGGGAATCAGCTCCTGTGGCATTCCGAACCACCAGCTTCACGGTATATGTACCCGGGTTAAAATATGTTACGGATGGATTTTGCAGGAATGAAATAGTGCTGTTTCCAAGGTCCCATCGCCACTGGGTAGGATTTCCGGTAGATAGGTCAGTAAAATTTACTACAAGGGGGGCGCAACCTGATATCGGTGATGCAATGAAATTTGCTGTGAGTTGGGCCTGTGATATTATACTTAAAAATGTTAATACAACAGACATACAACTGGTTTTCACCAATGTTGTAATGGTCATAGGACTTGGCTTTTGCTTTATGAATATTGAATATTCCCCGTAGCAGGGATAAACTACTCCGGGAATAACACTATAACACGGAGAAAGGGAAAAAATTGTGCAGGGACAGAAAAATATCCTACAATCTTTGCATATGTAACTCGGTCGGAGCTGAACTCCCCCAGGGAGCAAGTTTCATGACAGGGACAGCCTTTTCTGCAAAACGCCATGTACGGTTTATAAAGTTGAATTCAACAGGGGTGGTAGGTTGGGTAATATTAATGATGAGTTGGCCGTAATCACTATTGGAACTCCAGGTGCCCGAGTATGTAACTCCATTTTTAATACCGGTCATCGGCCCATCATAGAGTGTATTTTTAAATAACCGGAAGATCCAGCCATCGTATTGGGAGGTTATTTCCGTTCCGTTATCTTTCGCGTAAAGCACTTTAAAATCCTTGTTTAAGATATTTGTTTCAAAATATGCTTCCAGGATATTCTGTGTATTTGGATCGCCCGTTTTGCCGCAACCAGCCAGTAATAATATTACAGAAAAAAGGATGGCAATGAAAAACCTTGTTTTATACATGAGTGGGGGCATGGTACTAAGATACTTATTTATAAATATCGGCAAATTTTTTCGTTGCATAGTCAATAAAATATTGGCTGTTTAATGTTTCTCCCGTTGCCTTCCTGCACAGTTCCCCTGATGTATAATAACGGCCATATTGATAAATATGTTGTTGCAGCCAGTTTAAGATATTCCTGGTATTCCCCGCGGCTGATATCTTTATTTAAAAAAGGATGTTCGTTTGAAATGGCAGCAAACAATTGTGCGGCATACAAACTGCCAATACTATAAGTGGCGAAATATCCAAAACTTCCATGGCTCCAGTGTACATCCTGCAGGCAGCCTCTTTTATCATCCGGAACTGTTACACCCAGATATTTTTTATAATGTTCATTCCAGTATGCCGGGATATCTTTTGTAATGATACTGCCTTCTATCAGCATTTTTTCAATTTCATACCTGATCATCACATGAAAATGATACGTGAGTTCATCCGCTTCCGTCCTGATCAGAGATGGCTGCACTTTATTGATCCCTTTATAAAATTGCTCTGCAGGGTTACGTTGTTCAATTGTCCAGGAAAATAAGATCTTAACAATGGATAATTGTGTTCCCAGAATGGTAAACCCCGCCCAATACAATTCTCCCAAAGCCGGCTCTGGCTTTCATGAATGCTAAGACTGCAGTATTCTCCCAGTGGCAAGCCATATTCTTCCGACTGGTAATCCCTGTTCATATAATGCATGGCCGCCTTCATGTATACAACTCCAGGTCATATTCCCAAAATCATTTTCATCGATCCTTGTTGTTACCCTCACATCGTTGCTATTGAAATTGGTTGTAAAAGGATGTTCACTGATATCCTGCCTGCCTGCTTCAAAATCAAAATGCATTTGTTTCAAAATCTCCATTCCAAATTTCCATTGCTGTATCCTTATCAAAATGTTGATACAGGAAATTGATCGTCAACCTGCTGGCTGCTTTTATATTTTCAAGCAGAGCAGATAGTTGTGGTTGCAGTGAATGCAAATAATGCATCTGTAATTGCAACGGTTAAGCCCTTATCATAATCATTCATCAATGCATTATATGGATGCTGCTCATATACCCGAGCAGATCGGCTTCCTGTTTTTTTAGTTGGATAACTTCATCCAATGGCTGCTGAAAACCGGCAAAAGAATTTTCTTTCCTGGCCTTGATCCAGGCATGAAAACTTTTGTTCACGGTTTCGCTCATTGTTCGTACAAAATCCGACTGGCAGTTTTTTGCTTTTTGTTATAATCATCTAGGCTTAACTGTACATTTCTTTTTTCTTTATCGGCCAGGTCATCCTTGGCGATCGAGTTCAATCAGCAATGCCACCTAACTTTTCATCTGGTAAATTGCTGGTGGGCAATTTCGCTGAGGGTAGCGATTTGCCTTCCCCGGAAGTCATTGCCTTTTGGAGGCAGATAAGTTTCCTGGTCCCATTGCAAAACGGCAGATGCATATTTTACATCGGCAATTTTTTGCATCTTTGTTTTATAAGTTCTTATATAACAGTCCGCGGAATTCATTGCTAATAAATATTTTACAAATGAAAATCCAAGATATTACAAGTTTCTTAGAAACAATTGCTCCCCCATCCTTGCAGGAAAGTTATGATAATGCAGGTTTGATTACCGGTAATCCAGCCTGGGAATGCACCGGCATCATTACCATGTCTTGATGCACTGAAGAGTGGTACAGGAAGCGATCGAAAAAAAATGTTAATCTTATCGTTGCGCATCATCCTATCATTTTTAGAGGATTAAAAAAGATCAAGGAAAAAATTATGTAGAACAGAACAGTGATCACGGCTATTAAAAATGATATTGCCATTTATGCCATACATACCAACCTTGATAATGTAATAGAAGGCGTAAATGGAAAAATGGCGGATAAGCTTGGATTGATAAACCAGCAGTATTTTGTCACCGAAAGAAAACCTGCTTAAAAAACTGGTTGTCTTTGTACCGGTTGATCATACAGAAGAAATATGTGGAAGCGCATTTTTGCTGCCGGCGCAGGAAATATTGGTAATTACAGCGAATGTAGTTTTAATCAGCACCAGGAACAGGAACTTTTAAAGGCAGATGAAGGAACAGATCCATTTGTGGGGAAACGGGCAAGCGCATATGAAAAAGAAGATAAAGATCGAAGTTATTTTCCCGCAATGGCTGGAGCCGACAGGTCATAAATGCCATGAAAGCTGCCCATCCTTACGAAGAAGTGGCATATGATATTTATCCACTATCGAATAATTACCACCGGAGATTGGCAGCGGCATGATCGGGGACCTGGAGAACGCGATCGATGAGAAGGCCTTTTTGAAATTGCTGAAAGAGATCTTTCAGGCTTACCGGTAATCCGGCATACCGCGCTTTACTGGACAAAAAGATTAAAAAAGTGGCATTTTGCGGGGGTGCCGGCAGTTTCCTGATTTCAGCTGCAATAGCAGCAGGAGCAGATGTTTATATTACTTCAGATATAAAATACCATGAATTTTTTGATGCGAAGGGCAAGCTTGTTACTGGCAGATATCGGCCATTATGAAAGTGAACAGTTTACAATTGACCTTTTATATGATATTTTAAGGGAAAAATTCCCTAACTTTGCCGTCCTAAAAACAGGTGTAAATACCAATCCGTCATTATTTTTAAGAAAGCGATATGCTGATTAAGGATTGACATGACGGTAAATATAATCAAATCTAAACAATAAATAAATAAATATGGCTTCAGTAAAAGAATTTTCAGTTGAAGAAAAATTAACTTCACTGGTTCACTTACAAAAAGTTGACAGCAAGCTGGATGAAATCCAGATCCTAAAAGGTGAATTACCAATGGAAGTAAAAGATCTTGAAGATGAAATTGAAGGATTGCATGCCGGCAGACCCGTGTAGAAGAAGAGATCAATGGTATGCAGGAATTTATTGAGCAAAAGAAAGAAGGCTATCAAAGAAGCGCAGGCGCTTGATTAAAAAATATGAAAAGCAAAGTGAGAATGTAAAAAATAACCGTGAGTTTGAAGCGATCAATAAAGAAATTGAAATGCAGACACTGGAAGTAAAACTTTGCGAAAAACATATTAAAGATGCGACAGAAGAGATCGGTGAAAAAGCAAAGCAACTTGAATCTGGCAAAAAAAGCAGTGTCAGCAAAAGAAGCAAATCTGAAAGGTAAAAAAGGAGAGCTTGAAAAGATCATCAATGAAACAGAAAAAGAAGAAAAACATTATAATAAAGATGCAGGGGCTGCAAGAAGCCATGTAGATGAAAGGCTTATTGTTGAGCTATGACCGTATCCGCAAAAATTACCGCAATGGCTTGGCAGTTGTTCCGGTGGAAAGAGATAGTTGTGGTGGTTGTTTCCATGCTATTCCTCCACAAAAGCAAAGTGAGATCAAGCTGCGTAAAAAAGTAATGGTTTGTGAAAACTGTGGACGTATACTTGTAGATGCAGATCTGAATGATACGATCGTAGTAAAATAGATTTCAGCCATTAGCTATAAGCTGTTAGCTAAATCAATATAATTTAGTAGCCCATTCTGTTGAGTGGGTTTTTTTTATTCCTGCCTGGAGTTGTTAGCCATTAGCTATAAGTTGTTAGCTGGATCAGTATTCATTTGTAGCTCATGAAATCAGGTAATTTTTCTTTCGTGTAATGCTTAACAGTTAACAACTAATGGCTTTTTTATATTCCACTAATAGCTAACAGTTAACAGCTAATGCTTTCTGACTAACAGCTTTTTTCATTAATTTGCTCCTCATTACTATGTTACAAAAAC
The DNA here is from genome assembly GCA_963779595.1 of uncultured Chitinophagaceae bacterium. Taxonomy (GTDB): domain Bacteria; phylum Bacteroidota; class Bacteroidia; order Chitinophagales; family Chitinophagaceae; genus Ferruginibacter. The sequence continues at coordinate 161,067 of CAVZYY010000001.1, forward strand.
TACACATACAGAACTACGCGATCATTGATGAACTGCAGATCGATTTTTCCGACAGCCTGAATATCATTACCGGTGAAACAGGCGCCGGAAAAAGTATCTTAATGGGGCATTAAGCCTGATCTTGGGCAAAGAGCAGATAGCAGTGTATTACAGCAAGCAGATAAAAAATGTGTTGTAGAAGGATATTTCATTGTTAAAAAGAATAAGCAGGTAAAAGATTTCTTTAAAGCCAATGAACTGGACCAGAAGAAGAGATCTGATAAGAAGAGAAATCACCGCCAATGGAAAATCAAGAGCTTTTATAAATGATACACCGGTAAATCTTTCGCAGCTAAAAGCGCTGAGCTTGTTGCTGGTTGACCTTCACCAGCAATTTGATACACTGGAACTGGGCAGAGAAAATTTTCAACGAGAGGTACTGGATGCACTTGCAGGCAATGCAGAACTGTTAAGCCAGAATAAAGATCAATTTTAACAAATATACTAAGACAAAAAAGGAACTAGAAGCGTTGCAGCAAGCAGCAAAGCAACGCCAATAAAGAACTGGATTATAACCAATTTTTATTTGATGAACTGGAGGAAGTCTCTTTAAAGAAAATGAACTGGAAGAACTGGATGCGGAATTGAAATTGTTGAGCAATGCTGAAAATATAAAACAGCAGTTGAGTAATATTTATTTTGAATTGAAAGAAAGTGAACTGCCGATTGTACAGCAATTGAAATCATTGCAGAATAAGCTGCAATAGCCTGCAAGAATATCATCCTGATATGGAAGGGTTATCAACAAAGGTTGCTGAGCGCACACCATCGAAATACAGGATATAGCAGATGAACTGGAACAGATAGACGATGGTGTCAATTATAATCCCGAAAGAATAGAAATGATCAATGAACGATTATCTGCAGGTTATAAGTTATTTAAAAAACATGGCGTAAATAGTACCACTGAGCTGCTTGAGATACAAAGCCACCTGCAGGAAAAACTAAATGCAGTTTTGAACATATCTGCGTTCAATAGAAAAACTGGAAAGGCAGGTGAAAGGGATCCATGATGAATGTATAAAAATTGCAGAAACTATTTCTAAGCAACAGGGCAGCACAGGTAAAACCATTTACAGTAAAGTAAATAAATTACTGGCCCAGGTAGGAATGCCCAATGCACGTTGAAAGTCAGCTTTGAGCCGGGTTCTTTGTCTGATTTTGGAACGGATGAAATAGAGTTTTTATTTGATGCCAATAAAAGCAACCGTTTTGAGCCATTGAGTAAGGTGGCCAGCGGCGGGGAATTAAGCAGGCTGATGCTGAGCATAAAATCGCTGGTTGCCGGAAACTGCAATTGCCCACATTGATATTTGATGAGATCGATACGGGTATCAGCGGCGAAGCTGCCAAACAGGTAGGAATTATCATGAAGGATCTGTCAGCAGCACACCAGCTGATCTCGATCACCCACCAGCCACAAATAGCTGCAAAGGCAACAGCACATTATTTTGTGTACAAGGATATCAGAGAAGATAAGATCGTTACTTCCATCAGGCTTTTAAACAATGATGAACGCATTACCACCATTGCGCAAATGCTGAGTGGTGAAAAGCCTACTGCTGCTGCTTTGGAGAATGCGAGGGAAATGGTGGGGAATTAATAGCTGTATACTGGTATAAGATTATGAAAAAGTTAATCATATTATTGGTCATTGCTGTGGTCTTGTATAGCAGTTTATTTTTCACACCTGTTGTTAAAGAACTTCCTTGATCCCAAAAGATCATTCAGCATTTTACTTTATATATCATTTTTCATTTTGCGCTGTTTTTATCATTGTGTACGGCGTAAGTTTTTTATTATTTAAACAGTCGGTTTTTTGTTTAAAAAATAACTGTGTTACTTTTACTGAATATTCAATCTTAAAATATAATATAACATGCCATACAATTTACTAAAAGGAAAAAAAGGGATCATATTCGGAGCATTGGATGAAAAATCCATTGCCTGGAAAACAGCAATCAGCTGCCATGAAGAAGGTGCAGAGATTACTATTGACCAATGCACCGGTAGCCATGCGCATGGGAGAGATAAATAAGCTGGCGGAAAAAATAAATGCGCCTGTAATTCCGTGCGATGTGAGCAATGCCGATGACGTAGATAAATCTCTTACAAAAGCAATGGAACATTTTGGCGGAGGCGTAGATTTTATATTGCATTCCATAGGTATGAGCCTGAATGTGCGCAAAGGAAAACATTATACAGAAATTGATTATGGCTTTAACCAGAAAACCCTGGATATATCTGCCATGAGCCTGCACCGTGTACTGGCTACCTGCATGAAAATAGATGCCATCAATGAATGGGGCAGCGTGGTTGCGCTTACTTATATTGCTGCGCAGCGTGTTTTCCCGGATTATAATGAAATGGCAGATGCAAAAGCCTTGCTGGAAAGCGTTGCCCGTAGCTTTGGTTATCATTATGGTGTTAAAAAACATGTAAGGGTAAATACGGTATCACAATCGCCTACACGAACTACTGCCGGAAGCGGTGTAAAAGGGTTTGATGGGTTTATCAGTTATGCTGAAAAGATGAGCCCGCTTGGAAATGCAAGTGCGGAGGATTGTGCCAATTATTGTGTGACCATGTTCAGTGATCTGACAGGATGGTTACGATGCAAAACTTATTTCATGATGGTGGATTTTCATATACCGGCGTTACACAATCTGTGATTGAACAAATGGAAAAATGACCTGCCGTTCAAAAAGTTCAATATGTTCAATGGGTTTAAAGGGTTGAGGCCATTTAACTTTTGAACCTCTTAAACTTCTTAAACCTCTTAAACTTTCACCCAATGGATTGGACAGAATTGATGGGGCTTGTGGCTTCAGTATTAAGCAGCCTTACATTTATGCCCCAGGTTTATATGGCGTGGAAAACAAAAAGCGTGAAAGATCTTAGTTTTACGATGATGTTCATTGTGTTCTTCAGTACCATCATTTGGCTGGTGTATGGATTCAGCCGCGGATTGTTGCCCGTGATCATCTGCAACAGCATCATTTGTTTTTTATCAATTATCCTTATTTATTTTAAACTGACCTTTCCCAAAAACTAAAAATTTTTATTCTCCGGTTTTTTGGGCAGGATATTTTTTATTATACATTTGCACCTTCATTTAATCAAAAACGTACTTACATGAAACTTATCAAAGGTTTTTTTATTACCGTATTTTTTTCAGCCATATTATTCAGTTGTAAAAAGGATGATCCTGCCAGCACGACACCGGCTAACGGGATGAATGCAAAAGTTGACGGAACAGTTTTTAGCGTGGCCTTATCCGCAACCACGGCACACCTCTCCGGAGGTTCTCCAAATACCATGGAAATTTATGGTGCAACTACAGCCGGCCAGATCCTGCTGGTGCTTACCGAATATACAGGGCCAGGCATATACCGTTTCGGGCCTGCATACCTGGAAAATTCGGCTTCTTATACCATTCCTGCGGGTATGTTTCCCAGTTATTCAGCAAATTTTAACGGAGGTTCAGGCGAATTGAATATTTCATCAGACACAGGAGGATTTGTAACCGGAACATTTAATTTTACAGGGGAGCTAACGGGTCCTTCCGATATAAAAACAATTACGGAAGGAAGCTTCAGAATTGTTTTATAAATTGAATACTGCAGTCAATAAAAAACCGTTCAGATCCTGAACGGTTTTTTATTATACCAGCGGGTCTAAAATATATCAACTGGTTGAAATAGTATTAATATTCATCTTCATTAAAAAAGAAATCTTCCTGGCTCGGGTAATCGGGCCATATATCATCCAGGCCTTCATAGATCTCTCCTTCGTCTTCCAGCTCCTGCAGATTTTCGATCACTTCAATGGGCGCACCACTTCGAATACTGTAATCGATCAGTTCATCTTTAGTGGCAGGCCAGGGGGCATCTTCCAGGTGTGAGGCTAATTCTAGTGTCCAGAACATTTTCTAAAAAGGGTTTAATTTTTTGCAAATGTATAAGTTCGTACGTAATAACCAAAAGTGTTTTTTTTAGACAACGCTTCCGTTAATGCATTATTTTGGTTTTAGGGCTCTTTTAAAAGGGATTTTCGCAGCATATATGTGAAAACTTCCTGATGTAAAAGCCCTCCTCTTATAACATTGCGTAGAATAATTGGTTATTTTCGGCTCATGTTAAAGGCAAGCAATATAGAAAAGCATTATGGGGCGCTTCATGTGCTTAAAGGCGTGGATATTCATATAGAAAAAGGCGAGATCGTGAGTATAGTAGGCTCTTCAGGCGCGGGGAAAAGTACTTTTCTTCATATTTTGGGCACCCTTGACAAACCGGATAAGGGCCAGGTTACGATCAATGATGAAAGGATCGACCGGCTTTTGGGAAAACCGCTGGCAAAATTCAGGAATAAAAATATTGGCTTCATTTTCCAGTTTCATCACCTGCTCCCCGAATTTACTGCCCTTGAAAATGTTTGTATCCCGGGCTGGATAGCAGGAGCCGGTAAAAAGGAAACTGCCAAAAGAGCTGCAGAATTATTAACGATCCTCGGACTTAAAGAAAGGCTGGAAAATAAACCGGGGCAGTTGTCGGGTGGAGAACAACAAAGAGTAGCGGTAGCAAGGGCGCTGATCAATAACCCTTCCATTATCATGGCAGATGAACCAACCGGGAACCTGGATTCTGCAAATGCAAAAGAACTTCACAGGCTTTTTATTGAACTGAGGGATAAATACGGCCAAACTTTTTTAATCGTAACACATAATGAGGAATTGGCTCAAATGAGTGACCGTATCCTGCAAATGAAGGATGGGAAAATTATTTAGCCGCGGGAAGTCGTTTAGGCATAAAGTTTAAGCGCGGCTTTTAAAATGCGGTTAATTTTTTTCAAGGGAATATTTTTAGCAGGGTCGATCAACAGGATCTTCATCCTGGCTCTTTTTTCCATCAACAGATCAGGGTCATCCATTTTATTTCCTTCTACAATTCCCAAATAAGGCTGCAGGTATTTTTTATGGATCCATAAATAGCAGTACATCCTGCCTTTATAACAATAAAACGGCATCCCATATTTCCATGCTTCGGTAATATTGCTGTCCAGCGTAAGAATATGGGACCTTAAAAACTGCAAACAACTTTTAATGGGCTCTTCTTTTTCAAGGAAATACTGGTCTATCGGTCGAAGCATCTTTTAATCATTCATTCAATAATTGATTGATCACAGCTTTTACTTTTTCCTCATTGGGCAGCATCGCTTTTTCCAATATCATATTCATGGGAACAGCCGGTAAATTAAGGGCACCCAGTACCTCCACCGGTGCATCCAGGGATTGAAAACAGGCTTTGGAAATTCTTCCTGCAAGCGCTTCGGCGAAAGAATTATTTTGTTGTTCTTCGGTTAGGATCAGGCATTTTCCATGTTTTCTAACGGTAGTAAATACCAGCTCTTCGTCCAATGGAAAAAGGTGCGCAGATCAATGACCTCTACTTGGCCTTTAAAGTTTTTTGCGGCCGCTTTTGCCCAATAAACACCCATGCCGTATGTAATGATGCAACAGCTTTCACCCTGGTTGATCTTTTCTTCAGATGCATGTAACACGATATTTCCTTTTCCGAGGGGGATAATATAATCGTGCAGCCGGCTCCATTGTTTTAGCTTCATCTGTTCCGGGCACCTTACTCCAGTAAAGGCCTTTATGCTCCAGCATCACCACCGGGTTGGGATCCAGGAAGGCTGCTTTCAACAATCCTTTCATATCTGCTGCATTGGATGGATATACAATTTTTATTCCTTTAATCGTAACAAGGTGCTTTCAACGCTGCCGCTGTGATAAGGTCCGCCGCCGCCATAAGCACCTATGGGTACCCGTATGAGGGTTTGTACCGGGAATTTTCCGCAACTCAGGTAACAGCTTTTTGAAATTTCGGTCACCAACTGGTTCAATCCGGGGTAGATATAATCTGCAAATTGTACTTCAACAATGGGCTTTACACCAACAGCACTCATACCCACGGTAGACCCAATGATGTAGGCTTCCTGAATAGCAGTATTGAATACGCGGTGATCGCCAAATTGCTCTGCCAGCGTTGCTGCTTCCCTGAAAACACCGCCCAGCCTTCGTCCGACATCTTGTCCGTATAAGACAGCTTCTGGAAATTCTTCCATGATCTCGCGGATGGCAAACAATGCTGCATCCACCATCAATACTTTTTCATTGGAAACCGGTGCCCTGGTTCCTTTTTCTGCGGTAATATCTGTTGGAGCAAAAACATGATCATTTACTGTGGAAGGATCCGGTTCGGGGGATGCAACCGCAGCATCAAAATCTTTTTTGGCAAGACTCAGCTGCTTCATTTTCAATCGTGTTTACGGTTGCTTCATCGATACCCCTGTTCCAATAAATATTTTTTTAATTTTGGTCCCGGGTCATTTTTATAATGTTTGCCAGATCCTCATCTGTCCGGTAAAAATCTTTTCTCACACCACTCGTATGATGGCCCAGCAACGGAACCTTCGCGTGAACCAGCCAGGGCCGCCTGTTCTCTCTTACATCATTCACTACATCCCGCATGGTATTATAAGACTTTCTGCGAAATCACTTCCATCAATGCTGATCCTTTTGATGCCCTTTAAAGCCTTCTATAAATTCATGTGCATTCGATAGTGCGTGCTTCAGCTGCAGTGACGCTGATCCCCCAATCATTGTCCTGTACCAGGTAAATGATCGGTAATTGTTTCAGGGCCGCAAACTGGAAAGCTTCACTCACTTCACCTTCTGTGACCGACGCATCACCCAGGGAACAGATCACAACGGGCGCTTCACCCTCAGCTCCTTTGCGGTATAGCGGAGAATTGATACTTTCTAGGAATTTTATCCCCTGTGCGATACCGGTAGTAGGGATCACCTGCATACCTGTCGCACTGCTCTGATGAATGATCCTTGGCTTATCCGCGCCTCTATAATTTGGATGGTTGTAATATTCCCTGCCTCCTGTAAAAATGTCCTCTCCCTTCGCCAATAACTGCAGCATCAATTGGTATGGAGAAAACTCCAGCCCAAGCATCATGCTTTCATCCCGGTAATAGGGGCTTACATAATCGCAGGGCAATAATTGAAAGGCAGTAGCCAGTTGAATGGCTTCATGGCCGCGGGAAGTACTGTGAACATATTTACAAATGGTACGGTTGGCTTCATAGATATCTGCCATGGCTTTGGCAGTACTCATTAAGCGGTAGGCTTTTAAAAGTATGTCGTTGTTTAAGATCATTAATAATTATGTTGAATGTTGAATGCTGAATGTTGAATGAAAGATGGGCAAATGTAATATCTTATTGGAAACCCTTCGCAAGGATAGAAAGTATAAATGATCATTACAGCGGTAGGAAAGATGTAGAATTTTGGCAAAGTTCTGAACTTTGCCAAAGGTTATTCCATTTTAAAGGATTCCAGAAATTTGGTAGTAAAATTTCCGTTCCTGAAATTTTCATTCTTCATCAGTTGCAGATGAAAAGGAATGGTGGTTTTAATACCTTCGATCACATATTCACTCAATGCCCTGCTCATGGTATTGATGGCTTCTTCCCGGGTTTGTGCAACTGAAATAAGTTTACCGATCATGCTGTCATAATAAGGAGGAATAACATAGCCTGCATAAACATGGCTGTCAACCCTAACCCCATGCCCGCCGGGCTGGTGCAATACAGTTATCTTTCCGGGTGAAGGCCGAAAATCATTGTAAGGATCTTCGGCATTGATCCGGCATTCAATGGCATGCATTTGTGGATAATAATCTTTGCCGAGATCTTTTCGCCCGCTGGCAATTTTTATTTGTTCTTTTATAAGATCATAATTGATCACTTCTTCTGTAACACAATGCTCAACCTGGATACGGGTATTCATTTCCATGAAATAAAAATTCCGGTGCTTATCAACCAAAAATTCAACCGTGCCCACACTTTCATAATTGATAGCCTGCGCAGCTTTAATAGCAGCATCTCCCATTTTTTCCCGTAGTTCATCCGTCATAAAAGGCGAAGGCGATTCTTCCACCAGTTTTTGATGGCGGCGCTGGATAGAACAATCCCTTTCACTTAAGATGACAAACTATTGCCAAACTGGTCTCCTGCAATCTGTATTTCAATATGACGTGGTTCTTCCACAAATTTTTCCATGTAGATGCCATCATTTTTAAAAGAGGCAGCAGCTTCTGTTTTGGCATTATCAAATGCTTTTTCAATCTCGTCTTCTTCCCAAACCACCCGCATTCCTTTACCACCACCACCGGCAGTTGCTTTTAATATTACCGGGATAACCAATTTCTTTTGCCAGATTCTTTTGCTTGTTCTACACTTTCAAGCAAACCTTCACCACCGGGCACAACAGGCACACCTGCTTTTATCATGGTTTCTTTTGCAGTTATCTTATCACCCATGGCATTGATCATATCCGGTGTTGGGCCAATAAATTTAATACCATGATCAGTGCATATCTTGGCAAATTTGCATTCTCAGCCAAGAAATCCATAACCCGGATGAATGGCATCTGCATTGGTAATTTCTGCAGCAGCCATAATATGTGGAATATTCAAATAACTATCCGCGCTGGCTGGCTTGCCAATACAAACAGCTTCATCAGCAAATTTTACATGAAGGCTGTCTTTATCAGCAGTGGAATAAACAGCCACCGTTTTAATACCCATTTCCTTGCAGGTGCGTATAATCCTCAATGCAATTTCTCCGCGGTTGGCAATCAGTATTTTTTTAAACATTATATCTCAATTTGATAATTTGAAGATATTGAAAATTTGAAAATTTGGAGATTTGAAAACAATGAGATCTTACATTGTATTAATAGTCTATCCATCTTCAAATTTTCAAATCAGCTAATTTTCAAATTAATTGAAGGTTCTACCAGAAACAATGGCTGATCATATTCACAGGGCTGGCATCTTCAACCAAAACTTTTACAATCTTACCTTTTACTTCACTTTCAATTTCATTGAATAATTTCATTGCTTCGATAATACAAACAACTTTACCGGGAGTAACTTCATCTCCTACATTTACAAATATGGGTTTACCAGGACCTGACTGGCGATAAAAAGTACCGATCATCGGGCTTTTAATAGTGACTAAATTGTCTGTCTTTAGGACTTCGTGCTTTTGGTGGAGGCGCAGTACTTGCGGCTGCCGGGGCAGATGGCGCTACCGGTTGCTGCGGGTTGAGCAGCAGATTGAGCGTATGTTGTAGCTACTATATTTTGAACAGGGTCTTTTTTTTGCTTAATGGTAATTTTAAAATGCCTTCTTCTTCAATAGTAATTTCTCCGATATTGGTTTTATTAATGAGTTTTACCAATTCCTGGATTTGCTTAATGTCCATGTGATAGTATTAAGTGGTTAATTGAATATAGAAACGGGCAGCTAAGATAGGAATGATTTATCAAAATACTTTTACAAAAAATTAAAAATGCATCATTTTCAAAAACGGGTAAAAATCGACTAAAATCATCGAAAAAGGGCAAAAATCCAATAAAATACTTAATTGCCCAAAATTAAAAAGGGCCGACTCCGACAATCAGCCCTTTTAACGTCATCATATTATTTTATTCTTTTACTCTTTCAACATAATCGCCGGTCTTTGTATTTACCCTGATCAGTTCTCCTTCATTTACAAACAAAGGAACATTTACAGTGGCGCCGGTTTCTACCGTTGCAGGTTTTAAGGTACTGGTGGCAGTATCTCCTTTCATGCCCGGTTCACTGTAGGTAACCAGCAATACAATTTTATCAGGTAGTTCCACACCCATCGGCAGGTCTGTTTCGCCATTGATCAATACAGATACTTCCTGGCCGTCTTTTAAAAACTTGGTGCATCTACCATTGATTCAGCTACAGTAATTTGTTCAAAGGTTTCAGTATCCATAAAACTATATCCCGTATCATCTTTATATAAATACTGGTAAGGTTTTTTTTCAACCCTTACCGGGAAAATAGTTTCACCGCTGTTCCAGGTAAGCTCAATGGTACGGTTATTATCAACCCCTTTTAGTTTTGCCCAAACTTTTGCCGCCGCACGGGCTGTTTTATTTTGTCCGAATTCAATCACTGTATAAAGGCTGTCCATCTAATTTTAGAATAAGCCCTGAACGCATATCTGCTGTTGTTGCCATAAAAATATTATTAAGACGGCGAAGGTAATTACAAAAGCTAAATACGAATACCAGTTCTTAGTTCTTAGTTCATAGTTAGCTGTTAAAGGACTTTGAAGCATAACTCTGAACCAGGAACCCGGAACTATTTCACAAACCTTTGATTCCATACAATCTTATCCATGATCACAATTTTTACATCATAAATACCCCTGCCAAGATTTGTGACGGGAATTTGGATCGTCCTTGCAAGGGAGGAACTTCTGAGCCTTGCCATGACCTTGCCCTGTGAATTTTGAATAAAGACCGAAACCACTCCCTGGATAGGATCACTGCCTGTATATTGTAAATTCAATACTGTGTTTACCGGTACAGGATACATGACCCAGCTGCTTTCCGGGTTGCCAATGATGACCATTATGGAGGGTGAAAATTGAATGTTGTTTTGGCTGCTGACCATTTTCAGCCGGTAATAATTCTTATTTGGGTCCGGTTGCGGGTCGGTATATTTCTCGATCTTATGTTGGTTTAATTGACCACGCTCAACCTTATACAGGTCTGCCCAATGATTATTATCGGCACTTCTCTGTAACACAAAAGAGTTGGTATTGGGATCATTATTTTGCCATTTTAATTTTACAACCTTTTTGCTGGGGTCATATACAGCCGTTAAATGGGGAGCGATCCGGGCAGCGGAGCAAAACGTATGCATGCATACCAATATTATGGTAAGAACGGCTTTCATTGATTATTTTAGATTTATTCGCTGTTTGAGATTTTATTCCCCGGTTTGTAAATATCGGTCCAATTATTTAAACGGCTTCGTTAAATGTTTTTGATGAATAATTTTTAATTTTCTGTTGGATCAATATGGAGCAATGGTTGAATCCGGTTAACTTCGCACATCATTAAAATTTTATAATATTTAAAAAAATATCATGAAAGTAACTGTTGTAGGGGCAGGAGCAGTAGGAGCTACCTGTGCTGATAATATTGCCCGTAAACAACTTTGCGATGAACTGGTGTTACTGGATATTAAAGAAGGGGTTGCAGAAGGCAAGGCCATGGACCTGATGCAGACCGCCCAGATAGAAGGTTTCGATACAAAGATCATTGGCAGCACCAATGATTACGCTAAAACAGCCGGCAGCACGGTGGCTGTGATCACTTCAGGCATTCCCCGTAAACCCGGTATGACCCGCGAGGAATTGATCGGCATCAATGCGGGCATTGTAAAAACAGTTACCCAAAATATTGTTGAAATATTCCCCGGATGTGATCATTATTGTTATCAGCAATCCAATGGATACAATGACCTACCTCGCATTAAAATCCAGCGGTATTCCAAAGAACAGGATCATTGGAATGGGCGGGACATTGGATAGCGCCCGTTTCAGGTATTACCTCAGCCAGGCCATGAACTGCTGCCCCGAACGACCTGCAGGCAACGGTTGTAGGTGGCCATGGTGATACAACCATGATCCCGCTCACCAGGCTTGCCACTTATTGCGGAACGCCTGCAGCAAATTACCTTGATGAAGCCAGCACTGAAAAAAGTAGCAGCTGATACTATGGTTGGTGGTGCAACCCTCACAGGCTTGTTGGGAACTTCCGCCTGGTATGCCCCGGGTGCAGCTGGTGCATCGCTGGTGGAAGCAATCGTAAGGGATGAAAAGAAAATGATCCCATGTTGCGTGTATCTTGAAGGAGAATATGGCCTGGAGGATATCTGTATCGGGGTACCCGTGATCATTGGTAAGAATGGCTGGGAGAAGATCGTTGATTATAAATTGAATGACGAAGAGAAAGCGGCCATGCAAAAGAGCGCAGAAGCAGTCAGAAGCATGAACAGCGTATTGAGCACGTTGAGCATTTAACCGCCATCACTATATTTCTATAAAATAAGCCACGTAATTAAAAATTGCGTGGCTTTTTGTATTATTAATTTTTATATCTATCTTAGAGCACTCCCCCGTTTAATTAGATGTGAAACTGTTTACCAAAGCATTATGAAAATATTCATTATTGCGCTTATTTCATTGCTTACTTCAAGTATCTGCAATGCCCAATTAGTGATCACCAATGAGCCAAGTGCACTTGCACTTGCCCAGAAACTTGTGGGGGAAGGCGTGGTCATCAGCAATGTCACTTTCACAGGCAACTCCCTTATGGCCGGACTTTTTAAGAACAACGGCGGAACAAGTATTAATATTGACAGCGGTATTGTGTTGACTTCCGGAAGAGCAAAGTCGGCCCTGCCTTTTGATATAGCATTGGATGGAGACGGAACAGACCCCGCAAATTTTAACCTCGCTAGTACCGACTGGGGATTGCCCGGTGATGTTAATCTTGCCGCGGCTATCGGGGTACCCGTAGCCGATATGGAAGATGCATGCGTGCTGGAATTTGATTTTGTTCCTTCGGGTGATACGGTGAAATTCAATTATATTTTTTCTTCAGAAGAATATGACCCAACCTTTGCGTGCAGTGAATTCATCGATGCATTTGCTTTTTTCATTTCAGGGCCCGGGATCGTTGGACAGCAAAATATCGCGTTGGTGCCCGGCACGAATCTCCCGGTATCTATATTCAATATCAATAACGTGATTGAATTCGGTAACCCGCTTTGCCCGCAAAATCCTTCCTATTATCTTGACAATTCAGGCAATACTTTTTTTACCCATGATGGCCATACCGTACTATTGACAGCGGTTTCACAGGTGGAACCATGTAATGTGTACCATTTAAAAATGGTGATATCAGACAACAGCGATGATCTTTACGACAGCGGTGTTTTCCTCGAAGCAAAAAGCCTTAGCTCCAATATTGTTACTTTAACGAATAACACACAGACGGATGTGATGGATAATAGTTATATCGTTGAAGGCTGCATCACCGGTTCCTTTACCATAAAAAGGCCTAACGCGGCTGACTACCCGCTGAATGTAAGACTGTCTTATACGGGTACAGCAGTGAATGGAGTAGATGTGCAGCTCCTGCCCGATGTGGTCATTATCCCCGCAAACGATTCAGATATCGTAGTTAATGTTATCCCGATCATTGATAATATTCCCGAAGGAATAGAATATTTTAAGATATTCGCCATTTCAGGCTGTGGATCCACGGTGCCCATAGACAGTACCGTTATACAGATAAGGGATTATGATACGCTTGGGATCCTGCCTGATACCGCGGTGATATGTAAGAACAGTTCCATACAGATCACAGCTTCTGCCGGAAACACAACTTACCAGTGGAACGCGGTGCCGGGGTTAAATAATTACGCGATCAGTAACCCGGTGGCAACGCCTGTTTCGGGAAATGTTACCTATGTATGTACGGCCCAGCTCGGCACATGCAATTCGAGAGATTCTGTTTTCCTTCAATGGAAAGAACTGGAATTGATTTCTGTCAGGCATGTGAATTGCCAGGGCGCAGCCACGGGGCAGATCGTTGTTTCGGGTGGCAGTGAGTGGATAGCCCCGGTTCAGTATTCCATCAATAATCAATCTCCCCAGGCAAGCGGTATTTTTAATAACCTGCCCGTTGGAAATTATATTATCAGGGTAAAGGATGCCAGTACCTGCGTGGACAGTGTGATCGTTGATATCAACCAGGCATTTCCCAATCTGCTCATCACGGATACCGTGATCAATGCAGCGACCTGTACCGGTACTGCAGACGGGAAGATCATTGTTACTGCATCCGGTGGAAATCCACCTTACCGGTATTCATCCAATGGTACTTCGTTCCAGTCAAGTAATATCCTTCCGGTAAGGACAGGTATTTACAGTATTACTGTAAAAGATAACAATGGCTGTATAAAAGTTATGGAAGGCGTGAATGTGCCATTCATTAATTCAGTTACGTTAAGCACCGGGGCAGCGCCTGTTATCTGCGAAAGCAAAAGTACCGTACTACCGGCAACGGCTAACGCTACAACGGTTAGCTGGTCGCCTGCCGCTACATTAAATAACCCGGCGTTACTCAACCCGACAGCGGATCCTGTTATAACAACCATGTACACGATCACTGCAACAACCGGTATTTGTATCAAGAAAGATTCAGTCCAGGTTATTGTCAATCCAGCCCCGGCGCCGGATGCAGGCGCCAATGATACCATCTGCTTTGGCGGGGAAGGGCAACTGAACGGAAGCGGGGGTGTTGATTATATATGGACGCCAACGAGGTTTCTTTCAGACCCGGCCATCCGTAACCCGGTCGTCAGCCAGCCTTCTACCATCACCTATTACCTCGAAGTGGTCGATGCCAATGGATGCAGATCGCTCAGCAAAGATGCGGTGGTTATAACCGTACCGCCTCCTGCAAAATTATTTGCAGGCTGGGATACGGCAGTGGCCATCAGGCAACCGCTCCAGTTATTAGCGACAGATGTGAATCATATTGGGTTCATCAACTACAGCTGGGAGCCGGGTGGCGGATTAAATAATCCGTTGATCAGGAACCCGGTCGCTGTGCTCACAGCAGCGGAAACCCAATTCATTGTTACAGCATCTACTGCTGCCAATTGTGTGGGAAAGGATACCATGTACGTGAAAACGTATAAGGGGCCTGATATTTATGTGGCCAATATATTTACACCGAATGGAGATGGAACAAATGATATTTTAAAGGCATTCCCCGTCGGGATAAAATCATTCAGTTATTTCAATATTTATAACCGGTATGGGCAATTGGTATTCAGCACAACGAATGAAAATATAGGCTGGAATGGAAAATATATGGGAGCCCTGCAGAATATGGGCACTTTTGTGTGGATCGCTGCTGCCGTGGATTATAAAGGGAATGTATTACAACGTAAAGGAACCACTACGATCATTCAATGATCCCTCTCATTTTAAATTTTAAATTTTGAATGTTGAATGATAAATCCAGCGCCTGTATTTATTACAGCTTTCATTTAACATTCAACATTTAACATTCAACATAATCTCCCCTGTGTTTTTTTTCGTTTACTTTGTTTAAAAATAAACCAATCATAATTTATGAAGATCCTACAATGTTTTATCATGGCGGGTGGCCTTTTATTACTCGCAACCTCCTGCAAAAAAGAATCCGCCCAAACACCTTCCATTCATTTTGTTTTTAGGTTTGACAGCACCCAGGCCAGGTTAAATAATATCGGTGTGGCGGAACCGGTTCCCGCGGGCCATGCTGCTCAATCACCGAGGTTCAATACCATGAGCGCACATTACCTGGAGCTGGCGCCGGGCATGTTAACCGCATTGGGTGACGGCGCCGTACTATACCGTGCCCCGGAAACAACGGCGGGCGGGCCGAATGCCATCGATTACAGTAAATCCTTTTTTGCAGGCAATAACGAAATCTTCCTGAGCGTGCCCCTGAGCTCGGTGGCGGCAGGTTCCTATAGCTGGCTGCGGGTTTCCCTGGCATACCAGAACTATGATATCAATTTCCGCACGCTGGGGCAGAACCTAACGGGAACGGTTGCCTCCTTTATTGGCTTCAATACTTATATCAGCAGTTTTAAAGTAAAGGATTCCACCCTCGCAGTAAATGACGACAAGGCGCAGGGATTCTGGGCCTTTGAAACAAGCGCGGCAGGCTTTGGCTTCGTAACCAGCGGACAGGCGCCGGCGGGAGCTACCACGGTTCCCAACCCTTTATTTAACACCTCGCCGATACCTGCAGGCTCTTGCGTGGTAACGGGTGAATTTGCTTCACCGCTTGTTATAACAGGCAGTGAGACCGACGATATTACTGTCATCGTTTCCCTGTCAACCAATAAAAGTTTCGAATGGGTCGATGATGGCAATGGTATCTTTGACCTTGATACGGGAAGTACCGACAGTGTAAGGAATATGGGGATACGGGGATTGATACCAACCAGGCAATAATATTTTAGAATATAGTAAGATCCCGTGGCGATGCTGCGGGATTTTTTTTGTCACGCCGCACCAGGCAGTGGATGACATATTTTTTGTAGTTCATTTACTTACAACAATTGGTTATTTATTTTTGGCAAGAGGGGCATTTCGTATATTTAATTGTCAGCAGTAATTTTTGAATGTAAAGCGCAAATAAATGATTATTTAACAAATAATAACAAGAAGTACAATGAAAAATACCAAGCTCGCTGTGATCCTTTCAATAATTGCAAGTATGCTTTGCTTTATTAGCTTTATTCTAAAATTAGTGAAGTCTGACAAAACTGACTATGCAATACTTCTGGCGGGTATTTTTATTCTTGGTTTTGGAATATCTACCTATTTTAATAAAAAGAAATAAAAACTACCGCCAACAAAAGCATTCCCGCAATTCGGGCAGGGGAAGGAATCTCAGCAGACCAATCTTAATTAGCTCCTGTCTACACAGGACTATCAATACTTGTCGTATTCAGCCACTAAGATTGTCGCATTTACACTGCAATAGCACGATCTTTGTTGGCGAGATTTGTATTGTAACAAAATCAATTTTAAAAAACTTTTAAAATAATTAAAAGGAGGTAAATAATATGAGAAAAATAATTGTTTTATCAATGATCACATTGGATGGAGTAATGCAGGCGCCCGGTGGACCTAAGGAAGATACATCAGGCGGTTTCAAATATGGCGGTTGGGTTGCACCGTATGCTGACGAAGTTTATGGTAAGGTGGTGCAAAAAGAGCTGAAACCTGCAGATTATCTTTTGGGCAGAAAAACATTTGAGATTTGGGCCGACTACTGGCCTGAACATGGAGACTTTTGGCCGGGTATTAATGAAGGCACAAAATACGTGTTTTCCAAAACCATGAAAAAGTCGGACCCGATAGTTACCGGGTGGAAAAACTCAGTAGTAATAAAAAACGTGGCAGATATCAAAAAGCTCAAAAATTCAAAAGGTGCTGACATTCAGGTTTGGGGTAGCAGTGAGCTCGTTCAGCTGCTACTTAAGAATGACCTTGTAGACGAACTCAGACTCAAAATTCACCCCTTGACTTTAGGTAAGGGAAAAAAGCTTTTTGACAATGGAACGATTCCGGCAGCATTTACATTAACAGAGAGTATTGTTACACCAAGTGGAGTTATTATTGCCAATTACAAGCGAGCTGGAAAAGTCAAGACAGGTACTGTTGGAGCTTAAGAAGAAATCTGCGCATTTAGTCGTACTACTTAAAGGATCAAAATCTTTACCTTTAAATACTGAAAGAAAAAATGTTGATTTAAAAATGCGGTACCAGGTTTACGTTATAGAACTATCAAAAAAAGTTTTTACAGAAAATACAAAATTCAGAACTGCCAATCCACAATTTAATGCTGTGCTTCAATGTCTTTATGTTGGTATGACCAGCAAGAGCCCGGCAGAACGCTTCAGGCAACATAAGATTGGATACGTAAACAAAAAAGGTCATAAACTATCTGCTAATATTGTTCAGAAATATGGAAGTTACCTACGCCCGAGCCTTTACGATCATATAAATTTAAAGGCAATGACCAGGCAGGAAGCTTTGATCATGGAAGAAAAACTTGCGTTGGATTTAAGGAGGCAGGGATATGCAGTTTGGTTCAACTAACCTAAGCACTGCGCACAATATAGCGGACCTAAAAAAATAAAAATTCGTTCCTTTAATCAGCAACATCACCGGGCGATCTTATGTATCGGAACGTTTAATTTCTCACCCTGCAACTGCGGAATGGCGTGCCCTACATTGGCCGCAAGTACAGTGTTAACCAAAATTTGTATCCAGGCGAAAACAATTTTCTCTTTTTTTCCGATTTACTATTTTTTATTATATTACTTTAGATTGTATGAAATACTAATCACTCTTAAAAAGTAAACTATGTCAGTAGATTTTCAGGAAATTGGTTTCGGCTTCGGATCAGTAACTGGTAGAACTCAGGAATTAAGATACGAGCATGATTTTAAACGAAAAGTTTCTAAAGCAACTGTTGCGCTAAAAGGCTTTAGTGCAAAATTCGACAATTCGGATCATGAATTACATCTTCTTCAGGTTTCACCATCCATTGAAAGTATTGTAAATACAAAAGTTGTTGTAAAGGTAAAATTTCTTTTAAGGGATAATTCCGGGAATATTGATGACAAATATAGTGGTGGTATTGTTGTAATTATATTGGCTGATTTAGAATCAAGTATACGCCCCCCAATTTTTCTAAAAGTGAAGACAAAGAATCCTTCAAAAACGTCAAAAAAAATAACTAAAACCAAAAATTAGGGAAATACAAGAACCTGTGGCCAACATAGCATTGCTTTAATTTGGCCGACGCCCACGTGTTCATTAAGTAAAATATTGAAGGATGAGATCTATATTTTTATTATTGCTTGGTTTCTCACTACTTTTTTGTACTTATGATGATAACTCAAAAAAAATACAGTCCATAACGGCATTAACCTACACAACCACAAATACCAATGGAAAATACCTGAAAACAGGCAAACCAAAGGAAGCAATTTATATGTATGACAGCTCCGGCAATTTGCTGGAAACCACAGAAGATGGCAGCACTACTAAATACCGGTACAGGTTTGATAGCAAAGGGATAAAAACGGAAGTGACCATATTTTCCGGTAATGAGTTCCTATGGCATAAAGAAACATACCTGTATGATAATAAGGGAATTGAAACTGAAAAACTCAAAAAAACAAAGACGGGTAAATTACTTGAAAGGTGGGCTTACGTTTATGATAAAAGCAATCATAAGATCCAGGAGAACCTATATGATGCGGATGATAGCCTGAAAGAAACACGCAGTTATGCGTACAATACCAACAATGAAGTAACAGAAGATATTTTTTATTCTAAAAATAGCCTTTTTTATGCATATGCCTATGTGTATAATGGCAGAAAAAATGTCATTGAAAAAAACATTTATGTAGATGGGGTGATCAATAGGAGAATCACTTATTCATATGATGACAGTCGCCGTATTCTTGAAGAAAATATCTATAATATTGACCCGGATGAAGAAAAGATCAGTTTGTATGAGACAATTTCATTTAAGTATGATAGTAATGGAAATAAGATAGAAATGAAAACCCTCGATGCTGGCGGGAGATCCTGGATTACATCTTACCAATATGATCATAAAGCCAACCTAATTGAAGAAATTGAATTTAATTCCGACAACAGCCTGGCGAGGAAGTTTTTTTATACCTACGATAATAAGGATCGTAAGCTGGAGGAAAAATGTTTGAGAGCGAATGGGACAACCTCATGGAGTCGAAAATATGTATATCAAAATAACAAGGGCTATGAGAGGATCTATTTTGATGAGGATGGTAAAATGGAAAATAAATATATATATGTGCCGGACAGCAGCGGGAAGGCACTTAAATGCACTTTATTAGAACCTGATGGGAGTGTGCAGTGGGAAATTTCTTATTTGTATAACGATTCGGGAAAACTAACGAAACAAATTGAGCATCATCCAATTGGGCGGGATATTTTTTTCAAAGACGATGAGCCTCGCTCCGGCCTCGATTATTCAGGGAATGGAAACTTCAGGGTGGTTACTTTATTTGACTATGACAACAATGGCAATAAAATAAAGGCTGACATTTTTTATGAACGTACCCTTATAACCGGGTACAGCTATTCGGGATATGATAAATCGGGAAATTGGACTGAGCGAACTTCTTTTTACAGAAAAACTCCCATTGAAATAACTGAGAGAAAAATAAAATATTTTTAATCCTTCCGGCACACCCATTATAAATCGACATTTTCTAAATAAAACGATCAAATGAGAAAGATCATTTTAAACTTAGCAGTCACACTTGATGGTTTCATTGAAGGTCCGAATGGTGAACTTGACTGGCTCGTGAGGGATGATAAAACTGATTTTGCCGATATCCTAAGTGATATTCTTCTTGACAAAGACATTATTTTTTATGGACGTATAAGCTATGATAAGTGGGGTAATTATCAACCAGGTGAAAATGCAAGTCCAAAACTCAGGAGCGCATATGATCTCCTGCATAGCAAAACAAAATATGTTTTCTCCCGTACGAAGACAACTGATGATACCAATGCAATTTTCATTCGATCTGACATTAAAGAAGAAGTAGAAAAAATTAAACAACAGCCTGGCAAAAATATCTGGCTTTATGGTGGGGGAAAGATAATTACAACCTTTATTAATCTTGATTTAGTCGATATATACAAGCTTGCCATCCATCCTGTCATTTTAGGAACCGGTAAACCACTCTTTGAGAAGATTGAAAAAATGCATAGGTTAAAATTAAATGATTCAAAAGGATCCCCATCCGGAGTTATTTTGCTGACGTATGAATCAGATCATGCAGTGAACAGCTAACAAATCATGCTGGACGGTGCGCCCGGCGTGAGCTGCAGAAGGCAGGCTGTTGTGTTTTAACATTATTTCGGTACCATCCAGTGTTCGGCCTGACTGTCTATGAATTGGCTTTGCAGTCATAAGAAAATTTCGTTTCTTTAATCAATAACATCACCCCAAGTGGTATGCAATTATAAAAATAACTTTTTGTCTAATGAGTAACAGGAACTTTTGGTACAATTTGATAGAAGGTGCAAGAAAAACTGACATCATTATTGACGGCTTAACAATACCTTTTATTGTAGGCGCTAAAAAGTATATTGATCCCGGTTTCAATATTGTTGATAATAGTATATATGATTTACTGACCGAAATAGCTAATTCAGAAACGGAGGAAAAGGCTGTATTGAAATATTCCCCGGGTAAGCAATACATTATTACTTTAAGAGAGACCCAATTTTGTAAAGAAAATCTTTCAAATGAATTGGTATTCAAAAACAAAAAAGGAAATAATGCACTATATGTGACGGAGTATGTTACCGCGCTTGGTAATACAATTAAAGAAATAAGCAACGGTTTAAATGGTATATATAAAAGATTAATGCAAAATCAGACCTTTTCCTGGGATGACAGGGTCAGGGGTTGGCATACATTTAATGACCTTGAAAAGACCGTCATTACTGAGGCTGCAAAGTAAAGCGGCAATCCTCAACGGTGGCAGCATCTTCAAACAACATCACGGAAATAATGAAAATGAAGAGTAAGCTTACAGTACGCAGAATAATAATTTTCATTATCCTTGTCCTGTTAATTTTTATCGCCCGCCCCGTAAGCTTCCTTATTTATACGTATTACAAAGATAAAAAAGCGACCAGGATAGAAAAGACAGGCTATGTGAATGATGCGAGTAATCTAAATGAAACAAAAATAGGGACCATTGTAAAAGTTTCTGATAAAGTTGATGAAGCGATAATACAAATTTCTCTATTAATAAAACAAGCCAACTTACAAGGAAAAAAAATCTCTATCGCAGGTGCTCAACATTCTATGGGAGGGCATACGATCTATTCAGATGGCATTGTATTAGACATGAAGCGCTTTCACTATATGCAGCTTGATAGCTTCTCAAATAGTTTATTGGTGGGTTCCGGGGCGTTATGGTCAGAAATAATTCCATATTTGGATTCAAATAAGAGATCAATTGCTGTCATGCAATCCAATAATTCCTTCTCGGTTGGAGGTTCTATCAGTGTAAATTGCCATGGCTGGCAGCCTGATTCACCCCCAATCGCTTCGACCGTTCAATCATTTCGCTTAATCGATGCAAACGGCGCAATTATTAATTGCAGCAGAAATGAAAACCCGGAATTATTTTCTCTTGTCCTTGGAGGATATGGGTTGTTTGGAGTTATCCTTGACGTAAAATTAAAGGTTGTAAATAATAGGATGTACACCGTTCAACAGCGCGTAATTAAAAGCCTCGACTATATTAAGGAGTTTAAACAATGGGTAAAATCAAGACCTGGTGTAGGAATGGCTTATGGGAGGATCAATATAAATTCTGATGATTTTATGGAAGAAGCCATTCTTTCAACTTTCAGGATAGACAATACTACGCCGCTAAAACCGCTGCAAAAAGGAAGTTACACTTCAATAAGGCGTACAGTATTTAGAGGTTCAGCAAATAGTAGATATGGTAAAAATCTTCGTTGGAAAGCAGAGAAATTGTTTACATCCCAGGTAAGCGGGAAGAAATTTTCACGCAATCAATTACTGAATGAAGGAGTGGAAGTTTTTCAAAATACAGATACTGGTTATACAGATATCCTGCATGAATATTTTATTCCCGGCGATTCTGTTATACAATTCATCAAGGCAGTGAAGGGCATTATTCCAACTCATAAAGTTGATTTGTTAAATATTACTATTCGCAACGTAAAAAGAGATGACGATACTTTCCTTCGCTATGCCAATGAGGAGGTATTTGGATTTGTAATGTTATTTAACCAGGCAAGAGATAATGAGGCAGAATCTGAAATGAAGTCCCTCACTCAAAAGTTAATTAATGTAGCGATCTCTCTTAACGGAACTTATTATTTGCCATATCGGTTACACGCAACTAAAGAGCAAATGTATAAGGCATACCCCCAGGCCAAAGATTTCTTTCTTTTAAAGAAAAAGTACGATTCTTCAGAAATATTTCAAAACCGTTTTTACCAGGCCTACAGCCAGTAACCATTTAACGATATGGTTTTCCGCTCGACACTTTTAATTTATAGGAGGATGAGATGCTTCGTATGTTTGACAACAACAAATGGTTACCCGGGGATCACCAAAGTAGATATTATTGAAAAAAAAGATCCACAAAGTCCCAGGATCGGGGATATTAAAAATAAACATTATGAAAAAAGAAGCGCTATTTAAATCAAAAGCATTTAAAATATTGCTTCCTTTAGTAGCTCTTGTAATTGCAGTTGCACTGTGGCGCAATGGTTACCAATTTGGACAATGGTTAAGTACAATATTCAAATAATTATTTAAGATAGTGGTTAACCTACGCTAAAACTCCGGTTTACAAGTTAGCTTTTGCAGTTACAATAAAATTCAGTTTCTTTAATTGTCAGCATCAGCAGGCATACGATCGGTCTGCGACAGATGAATGAATTGACAACCGGTAGCTTTTATAAATAAAATGCAAAATTCACTCAAATGACTCTAAAAATGAAATTCCTGTATGTTGCCTTCCTGGCCTGCTCCTTAAATGCTTTTAAAAGCTTTTCTCAATCCAACGGGCAGATAGCGCACAATCCATTCCTGGTGGGTATGAACGTCCCTGTTGATTACGCGAAAGTCTCCCCAAAAGACCTCGAAGATTATGCGCAACGCACACTTGCCGACGTAACCTCTATCATGTCATCTATAAAGCAGCAATCCAACGCTACGTTTTCAAATGTTTTTGAGGCCATGGATGATATCAACAACATGATCAACACTGCAAGTAATAACTGCTTCATGCTGTATTGGGTATCGACCGATTCATTGATCCGTGCAAAAGGTTTAACCGGTTATCAATTGCTGGACTCATTGTCAACCAGTATTTTTTCGGATAAAGGCATCTTTATAAAAATGCAACAGTTTAGATCATCCGCTTCTTATAATGAACTTAAAGGAAATAAGAAGACGCTCGTGGATGACATGATCCTTAATTTCGAACGCTCGGGGGTTAATTTGAATGATGAACAACTTTTAAAATTCAAAACACTCACCAAAGAAATTAACCAGCTGTCGACCCAATATTCAGAAAATATGAATTCGTCCAATGAGATCCTGGCGATTGATGAAAAGGGGGCGACAGGGCTACCGGAGCAGTTTAAAGCCAAATACAAAGTGGGCGAGGGTAAGTATGAGATCCCCATTATTAACGCCACCAATGAAACGGTCATGAGCAATGCAGCAATGGAGGAAACAAGAAAAGGGTATTACGTTAAATTCAATAACAGGGCGTCAAACAAAAACCTCGTTATCCTGGATAGCCTCGTAAAAAAACGGGATGACCTGGCGAAACTAATGGGTGCTTCATCCTATGCTGGCTATAGCCTGGTTCCAAAAATGGCAAGAGACCCAAAGACCGTTTGGGGATTCATCAATGACCTGGTGAGCCGCGCCGGGGAAAAGGCAAAGGCCGATATGAAAATATTTGAACAGGAGAAGAAAGCGGAGTTCAAAGATCAAAAGAATATTCAATTACAACCATGGGATATCGCTTTCTATAAGAACCAGCTGTTGAAAAAAAAGTACAATGTTAATAATGAAGAACTGAGAGCATTTTTTCCAATGCAACAGTCCCTGGCAGGCATGTTTGTTATTTATCAAAAACTATTAGGGCTTGAATTTAGAAAAGTGAAAGATCCATCGGTATGGCATGAAGAGGTAGAAATGTACGAAGTATATGAAGGAGAAAAGTTAAAAGGGCGGTTCTACCTGGACCTCTTCCCGAGGCCAAATAAGGAAACCTGGTTTTACGGAGTAAACATCGTTTCAGGGAGATCTTCCGGCAAGGAAAATGAAATACCTGTATCCATGTTGCTCGGCAATTTCACCAGGCCTACCAAAACACTGCCTTCCCTGCTTAGTCCAAAAGAATTGAATACACTGTTTCATGAATTTGGGCATATTGTCAATATGATGTCCTTCCACGGCGAGTATTCGTCTCAATCCAATTCCAAGGCTGACTTTACCGAAGCTATGTCACAGTTATTTGAGAACTGGCTTTGGGATTATGATATGCTCAGTTCGTTCGCAAAAAATTACAAGACAGGTGAAGTATTGCCGAAAGCGACCTTTGACAATATGGTGAAAGCTAAAAATGTGGGTTCTGGTTTAACCGCGATCTCGAAGCTCAGGAATTGTTTATATGACATGAACCTATATGATAAATATGATCCCAAAGCTCCTGTCTTAACCGATAAGCTATGGCAGGATATTGATAAGCAATTAGGTATTATGCCATTTTATGTAGAGGGCACGCATCCCCAGGCAAGCTGGATACACATTAATACGCACCCGGTTTATATGTATGGTTATCTCTGGTCGGAAGTGTATGCACAGGATATGTTTACCCAGTTTAAAAAGAACGGCCTTACAGATGTAAAGACAGGTACGCGATACCGTGAACTGATCCTTGCCAATGGAACTCAACGGGATATAATAGAAGCCGTTGAAGAATTTTTAGGAAGGCCCTCAGACAATAAGGCATATATTAAAAGCCTTGGACTTGATTAGACAAAAAAAGGACGAAATATAAGATGACAAGGCCTATACATCCTGATTTCCTTTTCCAGTTGGAATTTAAGGACCGGCAGCTAATTGAACTATTTAAAGACCTGCGGGATTATATACTTGAGATCCATCCTGGTAGTAATGAATTGTTATACCATACACATGCACTAACAGCAGTGTTTTCTGTTTCAGAAAAATTGTCTGATGCATTTTGTATGATACCCGTCTATACAAATCATTTGAACCTCGGTTTTAATAAGGGGACACGGATCAATGACCCTCATAAATTGTTGACAGGCACCGGGAATTTAATAAGGCATTTCCCCGTCGGCAGTCCGGTGGATTATAGAAATAAGAAAGTAAAAGACCTCGTAAGATCGGCCGCAAAGTTTGCCATTGAAGATATGGACAAATCCATTCAATCAGTAGGTAAGACCATTTCGAAAATTAAAAGGAATAAGTAGCTGCTACAGCTTATCTATGATCTCTTTATAACCCCTGCCGATAGGGATAGATACCCCATTAACCTCTACCATTTCGGCTGTATAAGATTCGATCTTGCTTACTGAAATGATAAAAGACCGGTGAATCCGTTTGAAGAGATGGGCGGGTAAAAGATCCTCAATTTCATGCGTACTCATTTTTGAAATGTATTCTTTTTTTGTGGTAACGATCTTGATATATTCCCGCTGGCTTTCAATATAAACGATCTCTGAAAATAAAATTTTCACCTTCTTTTTTTCTGCATTCAGAAATATAAAATCTTTTATCTCCACGCTTTCGGTTGGTTTCTGTTTTTCTGTTTGCTGCTGTTTTTACCTTAGTCACTGCTATTAAAAAACGCTCAAAATCAAATGGCTTTAACAGGTAATCTGTTACGTTCAGATCAAATCCCTCCACTGCATATTGATGATAAGCAGTTGTAATAATTACCGCAGGCGGATGCGTAAGCGTTTTTAAAAAAGCCATGCCTTTTAATTTAGGCAGGTGGATATCTAAAAAAATAAGATCGGTAGTATTATTGCCGCAGATAGTCGGTTGCAAGAATAGCATCTTTAAATGTTCCCTGTAATTCCAGGAAGGGTACCTGCGAAATATAATCCGATAAAACTTTTACTGCCAGTGGCTCATCTTCTACTATAATGCATTTTATTTTAGACATGGCTTGCAAGATTGATTTTTAAAGTAGCGGTAAACACAGATTCGCCTTGTTGAACAGACAGGTTGTAATCTGTATAGAGCAATTCCAGTTGGCGCCTGCAGGTTAGAAAGACCGATATTTTCTTTTACATCAGTTTCTCCCGGAATTGCTTCGGTAGAATTTTTTACAATAAATGCCAACTGCCGGTTATTAACTGAAAGATGAATATCAACAAAAGGCTGGCCCCTTGTTTCAGAAACACCATGTTTGAATGCATTTTCAACCAATGGGATCAGCAACAGGGGCGGCAAGGCCTGTTTCATATCTTCAATGTCATAGTTAAAATTGACACGCAAAGAATCATCATACCGCAATTTTTCAAGGGCAATATAGTCGTTGATGATTTTCAATTCCTGTTCAATGGCTATATAAGTCTCCGCCGGTTTCATACAGCATGAAACGCAATATTTTCGACAGGCGCAAAATGGATTCCGGTGCAAGGTCGGATTTATCCCTTGCCAGGGAATAAATATTATTAAGAGTGTTGAATAAAAAATGCGGGTTGGTTTGCGAACGGAGATAATTCAGTTCTGCTGCCTGCTTTTCAATACGCAACTGTTGTGCTGCCTGTTTCAGTTTTATATAGTTATAAATATGCCTGATAATCCCAAAAAAGAAAACAGATCCCGTACTAAATGCCATCTGCGATTCCAGCAATGTATTCATACGATGCCGGTTTCCCTAAAGGAGTATAAATATTCAACTGCAACTCCCAACGATCTCCAGCTATACAACCCATACGACCATAACATCATAAAAACAAAAAGCAACGCAATACCCAGGAGGATATTGTAAATAATGTATAGCCTTTTCCTGGCTATAAAAGGAACTGCATATTCAAAAAATATAAAGTTGACCACGATAACATATGCTATCCGCCAGACATTATTTAACAATACCTGCAGGAAGGTGCCCCAAAGGTTGACACTGTCATGTAACACCCATAAGATCATAAAAGCTAGCCCAAGCCAGCAATAGAATATAAACCGTTTTATTTCAAATATTTTTTTCATAATGAATATGCAAAGTAAATATCGGCAAATCTTTCGCTGTTCGCTTTTCAATCTCTATATAACAGCCTTCCCTGTAAACGAATAACCCAACAGGGTCAATGAATGGTAGGACTTGTCCCGTTGTTTGTTTACCATAATCTGCTGTTCATTGACAGTCGCATTCCCTGCTTTCTTTAATTAGATATTCTTGTATAAGAATTTTAAATGCTTAATAAAAACTGAAAAAATGAATAAAACAATACAATTTGGAGAAAATGTAGAAGGATATAATATTCCCGTTTTAAATGAAAGAGAAATAAGGGCATCAGCAGGAATACTTTTTTTAGCGACGTTCATTTCGCTTATGCTGATCGTGTTTAAAAACAATTTTTTGCCGATAAAATATGTTATAACTTTTTTCCTTACTGATTTCATCATACGCGTTTTTGTTAACCCTAGATTTTCTCCTACATTAATAATCGGGCGTTTGATCGTTCGCAACCAGGTGCCCGAATATGTGGGGGCCCGGCAAAAAAAGTTTGCATGGATAATTGGTGTGCTCCTGTCGGCCACCATGTTCATTTTTATGGTGATCGTTAATTCATATAGCCCGGTAACGGGTATTATCTGCCTCGTTTGCCTGCGTGTTCCTGTTCTTTGAATCGGCATTTGGTATTTGTTTAGGATGTAAATTTTATCCGCTGTTTTATAAAGAAAAAGCGCAGTACTGCCCCGGTGAAATTTGTGATGCAAAATCAAAACAGGATATTCAAAAAACATCCGGGGTTCAGTTGTTCATTGTGCTTGCATTTATTGCATTCATTTTTCTTACAGCCTGGTTATTTAATGATGAGTTTAGTAAAAAACCATATGACTTGTTTGGTGTTTTTACTTCTGCAAAATCTAAATGAAAACCGGCGCAGGTCTCCCGACTTGTTCCCCGTCACTTCCCAGTCCACCGCTGCCGCGGTTCTAAATAAATGGTATTCAAATTAATTACCATTCGTTATATATTTCAATAGTGATTACCTTCGGAACCAAATTATTTAAAATGTACCCTAAAACGATTTGCATCTTATCTGTTATTCTTTGCTTTTTATTTAACATAGACCATTTATGTGCTCAAAATGTCGGCATAGGTACGACGACGCCCGAGGGAAAATTGCATATAAAGGGTACTGAAAATGTACATCAACTTATAATAGACGCGGATACTACACCCCCGTTGCCTTATAAGGCGCTGATCCAGCTTAGAAATTACCAGGGAAGAAACCTCCTCGCCATTAACTCAAATGACTCGAGCAATATTTTTGTGGGAATGTGGGCAGGTTCGGTTATTACAACAGGGTATGACAATTCTTTTTTCGCAACAGATGCCGGGGCCAGGAATACAAGTGGAATAGGCAATACTGCGCTGGGGCGCAAAGCGCTTGGAAACAATATTTCCGGTGGATTAAATACAGCGGTCGGCAGATCTGCACTTTATTGGAATCAATCAGATTATAATACTGCTATCGGCGGTAACGCACTCTTATTCAATAACACCGGTGAGAAAAATACTGCAATGGGGGCTTATAGCCTTAACAACACAAACGCATCGTCTTTAAACACGGCGATTGGGTTCCAGGCCGGGTACACCCAAAATAATGGCTCAAATAATATTTTTATCGGGGCAAATGCCGACGCGAATGCTGCCGGGCTTACGAATGCAATTGCCATTGGCAACGGGACCATTGTAACAGCATCGAATACTGCACGTTTTGGAAATGTCGCTGTTGACTCTTATGGCGGATGGAACGACTGGACAAATGTGAGCGACGGAAGATTTAAAAGAAATATAAATGCCAATGTGCCGGGATTGAATTTTATAACCAGGCTGAGGCCGGTGACTTACACCCTGGATGCTACAGGAATTGACTTGTTCCTGCATCGGTCAACAAAACGGGGCGATCCAGCCAATGATGAAAATGGGGTATACCGTTCCGCGCTTCTTGATAAAGGCAAAATTGTACAGACAGGTTTTATTGCACAGGAAGTGGAATCTGTCTCGAAGGAGATCGGGTTTGATTTTTCCGGCGTTGACGCTCCTAAAAATAATACTGACCTGTATGGTTTAAGATATGCCAGTTTTGTTGTTCCATTGGTGAAAGCTGTGCAGGAATTAAGTTCAGAAAATGAAGCCCTGAAACTACAATTGAAAAACCTCGAAAGAACCATAGAGAAAATGCAGCAGGCTATCCTTGATATTCAAAAAAGCGGTTCAGCAAAAAAATAATGAACGAACCTGGCACTATTGTACTATTGGCGCAGGTTTCCAGAGCTGTGCCTCCCCTTCACAGCAATGTCTCTCGCAGAGGACGTTGCGTATTCATCCACCGAAAAACAACGTCCGTTTCGGAGGTTCATAGAGAGTCCTTCGCCTTGGTTAATGTGCCGCTTTTAGGTATAATAATTGTGACTAAAATTTATCTTTCCCGTGCCGGCGGGCGGCCCGGTAAGGGCAACGGTTAAGTGTGCATCGTCATTAAATAATTTAATACGCTACCATGAAAAAATTATTAAATGCAGAACAGTTGTTAGCTCCCGGTTTATTCTTATTGATCGTCTTATCATGCAATCCGAAAACCAAATCCCCATCTGCTGAAGCAATACGTGCATTGGATCTCAAAAGGGGAGAAGTTATTGTATGTGGTCCCCCGGATAAGCAATTTGGTTCAGTTGATTTTGAGACATCCTGTTCCCCTAAAGTGAAAAAAGATTTTGATCTTGCCGTATCGCTGCTGCATTCATTTGAATATGATGAAGCAGAGAAAGTTTTTGCAAAAATTATTGATGAGGAGCCGGAATGCGCCATGGCTTACTGGGGAGTAGCCATGAGCAATTATCATCCACTTTGGGCTCCGCCAACTCAGCCTGAACTTGAAAAAGGAGCTAAAGCAATTGCAATTGCACAGTCGCTTACACAAAAATCAAAAAGAGAATCCGCTTATATTGATGCCATTGCCATTGTTCTATAAAGACTGGGATAAAACAGACCATCGCTACCCGTTGCTAACAACTTTGAAAAGGCAATGGAAAAGGTCTATGCAGAATATCCAGACTGATAAAGAGGCGGCCATATTTTATGCTTTGTCGCTTGATGGCACTGCAGACCCGGCTGATAAGACCTTTACCAAACAAAAAAAAGCCGGTGATATTTTAACCCGCTTTATCCCTAATGAACCAGACCACCCGGGCATCGTCCATTATATCATTCATACTTACGATTATCCGGAACTTGCAGCATTGGCCTTGCCGGCAGCAAGAAAATATGCTTCCATTGCACCATCTTCAGCACATGCCCAGCATATGCCTTCCCATATTTTTACCAGGCTGGGGCTTTGGGATGAATGCATTCAATCAAATCTTGTGCTTCTTCTTCTGCAAAATGCTATGCGGAAAATGCAGGAATCAAAGGCCATTGGGATGAGGAACTTCATGGCGATGGACTATCTTGTATATGCTTACCTGCAAAAGGCAGATAATGACCTGGCAAAAGACAATGGGATTATCTTGAAAACAATTCATGAGGTTACTCCTGCGAATTTTAAAGTTGCTTATGCTTTTGCTGCTATTCCTGCACGTTATTTACTGGAAAACAAAATGTGGAAAGAAGCTGCCAACCTGGAACTGCCACCCGGCAAGCTTTCCCTGGGAAAAATTTCCATGGCAAAAAGCTATTATCCATTTTACACGGTTGCTGGGTTCTGTTCATATTGGCAATATTGATTCAGCCAGAGTTGAATTAAAGAATTTAAATACGATCCATGATACGCTGACCAATCAAAAAGATTCTGTATAAAGCCAACCAGGTACAAATCCAGATTAAAGACCGGTGAAGCCTGGATCAGTTTAAAGAAGGAAAAAATGATGAAGCATTAAGACTTATGAATGTTGCTGCCGACATGGAAGACAAAACCGAAAAACATCCCGTTACTCCCGGTGAAGTAATACCCGGCAAGGGAATTATTGGGAGATATGTTATTGCAAATGAACAAACCAGCTTAGGCTTTGGAAGCCTATGAGGCAGATCTGAAAAAACATCCCAACCGGTTTAATGGGTCTGTATGGCGCAGCATCAGCAGCTGAAGGATCCAACAACCTCCAAAAAGCGAAAGGGTATTATCAGCAACTGGTAGACATTGCGAAATCCTCAAACACGAGCAGGCCTGAACTTGCAATTGCAGGTTCGTTTTTGAAAAAATAAAATCCTTCAAATGCCCTGGTTCTTGCCTCCACGAACCAAGGCGAAGAATTATTGGCAGCATGATGTAGTTTGTTTACCATAACCCGTTGTTTATTGACAGCCGCTTTCACTGCTTTCTTTAATTGGATATTCTTGCATAAGATTTATGATTAAACTTAAAAATCAAATTTTATGCGACTATCTATTACTACTCCTGCTGGCTGCAACAACATTTGTTTCACAGGCACAACAAATAAACGGTTTGGCAAAAGATGAGAACGGAACTCCTCTTAATGGAGTTACAGTTAGCTTAATAAAAGCCACCGATTCTTCCACTGTTAAACTGGCTGTTACAAAAGCAAATGGCGCTTATAGTTTTTCCGGCATCAAAGAAGGAAATTATAAAGTGATGGTAACTTATGTAGGTTACAAGCCTGCATTTTCTGCCAAACTTTTCTTTCAGTTCATCGATGTTATCGTGCCGGAATTAAAACTATCTAAGATGCCGGCAATTTGAGTAATGTAACTGTTACAGCAAAAAAACCAATGGTGGAAGTAAAAGCTGATAAAACGATACTGAATGTGGAAGGTACCATCAATGCAACAGGATCAAATGCATTGGAATTGTTGCGTAAATCACCGGGCGTGTTGCTTGATAAGGATGATAACATCAGCCTGGCAGGAAAAAACGGGGTACAGGTTTATATAGATGGCAGATCAACTCCTTTATCAGGACAGGATCTTGCCAATTATCTCAAGACCCTGCAATCCTCCCAGATCGAAGCGATCGAATTGATCACGAACCCTTCTGCAAAATATGATGCAGCAGGCAATGCCGGGATCATCAACATCAGGTTGGTAAAGAATAAATCACTTGGAACAAATGGTTCTGTGAATGCAGGATGGAATATCGGTATATACCGCAAAATACAATGCAGGAGCTTCACTGAATTACCGCAATAAAAAGATCAACATTTTCAGCACTTATAGTTTCAGCTATGCACCCAACGAACAACATCTAGAGTGTCAAAAGAACGGTATTGGACAGTCTTTTTGACCAGCAGGGAACTATCCTCGACCTGCGCAGGGCGCATAATTTCAAAGTCGGTGCTGATTATTTTTTAAATAAAAAAAATACGATCGGCGTTATGGTGAATGGGATATAGTTTCTGATCCAACTTCAACCAGTTACAGCAAGACTTATATTTCCAATACAACCACGGCATACGTTGACCGCATTTTAATTGCTGATAACAACAACGGCATGAAAAGACATAATGCCAATATTAACCTCAATTATAATTATACTGATCCTAAAGGAACCAGCTTTGTAGTAAATGCGGACCGCGGCTCATATGATCTCAACAGTGACCAGTTCCAGCGGAATTATTATTACGATCCATCAGGACAAGTGAAACTGAGCAGTGTGATCTATCATATGCTTTCACCTGCGCAGATCAATATCAATTCCATCAAAGCTGATTACGAACAGAATTTCATGAAAGGAAAACTGGGAATAGGTGCAAAATCTGCCTGGGTAAAAACTGATAATGATTTTCAGCGCTACAATGTGAATGGTTCAGTTGAAGAACTGGATAAAGACCGCAGCAATCATTTTGTTTATAAAGAGAACATCAATGCAGGTTATGTCAATTATAACCGGCAATACAAAAAGTTCATGATCCAGGCAGGTGTTCGTGTGGAGAACACGGTTTCAGAAGGTGTATCCAATGGATTAAAATTTAACGGGAGCAGTTATATACCCGGCATTTCTTCTTTTAAAAGATCTTATACTGATGCTGTTCCCGAGTGCAGCCATCACCTTCAATAAAAATCCGATGAAGCAATGGAGTTTGACCTATAGCCGCCGCATTGACCGGCCGGCTTACCAGGATCTGAATCCATTTGAATTCAAACTGGATGAATACACTTTCATGAAAGGGAATATTAATCTTCGCCCGCAATACACAAATAGTTTTGGTATCACACATACTTATAAATACAAACTGAACATAGCGCTTAATTACAGTCATGTAAAAGATCTGTTCACGCAGATCATTGATACGACTGAAAGATCAAAAGCTTTTCTTTCAAAGAAAAACCTGGCAACACAGGATATCGTCAACTTAAGTGTGAGTTATCCTTTCCAATATAAATCTTACAGCCTGTTCACCAGCATCAGCAGCAACTATTCAAAGTACAAAGCTGATTTTGGCACAGGCCGCAAAGTAGATCTCGATGCTTTTGGTTTCAATCTTTTTGCACAGAACAGTTTGAAGTTTGCAAAAACATGGACAGCAGAGTTGAGTGGCTTCTTCAATGCACCAACAATTTACCAGGGAAGTTTCAAAGGAAGATCGATGTATAATGTTGATGCAGGTATATCAAAACAGGTTATGAAAGGAAAGGGCTACTGTAAAAGCATCGGTGAGTGATGTATTTCACTCGCAGAAATTCAGGGCTACATCAGATTTTGCCGGGCAGGTAATGAAGTTCAATTTCCGCGGGGAAAGCCAGGCAGTTCAAACTCAACTTTAATTTCCGGTTTGGAAATAATGGGGTGAAACCTGCAAGGCAGCGTACAACCGGTGCAGAGGATGAAATAAAAAGAGTACAGCAAAGTAATGGGGTCCTGGGAAATTAGAATAGGGGAGTACCGTTTCGATTGTCTCGTAAAATAACGGCTCTGAATGATGGAGCGGCCTGGCAGAAATTATATGGAGATCCCGCAGCGACGGTGCGGGATCTTTTTATTTAATTTACCCCATCCACCTGCATTTCTTTATTGATCTTCAATACCAATCCCTGCAATACCTTCCCCGGCCCACATTCAGTGAACTTGGTCGCACCATCAGCGATCATCGCCTGCACCGATTGCGTCCACCTAACCGGTCCCATTAGCTGAGCCACCAGGCTTTCTTTGATAATGTTTGGATCCGAAACAGCGGCCGCCGTTACATTTTGATAAACCGGGCAGGCAGGTTTTTTGAACCCCGTCTGCAAAATAGCTTCTGCCAGTTCTTCCCTGGCCGGCATCATCAGCGGGGAATGGAAGGCGCCGCCTACGGGCAATACCAATGCCCTTTTTGCGCCAGCTGCTTTCATGCGTTCACAGGCGATCTCTATCCCAAGTTGGGTGCCGCTGATCACCAGCTGGCCGGGGCAATTATAATTGGCGGCTACTACAATTTCATTTGTTTCCATGGATACCTCACTACAGATATCTTCCACCCTCGCATCGTCCAGGCCTAGTATGGCAGCCATCGTTGACGGGTTTAATTCGCAGGCACGCTGCATGGCTTTTGCTCTGATGTCCACCAGCTTTAGCGCATCTGTAAAACTCAATGTTTCATTAGCCACTAAAGCGGAGAATTCTCCGAGGGAATGGCCCGAAACCATATCCGGTTTGGCATTGGCGATGGTTTTATAAGCAGCCACGGAATGAATGAAGATAGCTGGCTGGGTAACATTTGTCTGCTTCAGGCTTTCATCAGTTCCGGTAAACATGATATCCGATATCCTGAAGCCGAGGATCTCATTGGCCTGTTCAAACAGTTCCTTAACACTGTTATTGGTCTCATAAAGATTTTTACCCATACCGCTGAACTGTGCGCCCTGCCCCGGGAATATGTATGCATGTTTCATATAGATCAATTATATATTCTCACAAAGAAATAAAAAAATCCCTCAACAGGGATCAAGATCCTTTAAAAATGTGTTCCGGCCGCTTCTTTAAATCATATATCATACATCATAAATCATACTTCATTCAACATTTAACATTCAACATTCTAATGAAGTTTTGCGCTGATCAGTTTCATAAACTCACTCCTCGTCTCATTTTTTTCAAATTCCCCGAAAAATGCGGAAGTGGTGGTCACCGAGTTTTGTTTGGATACACCCCGCATCATCATGCAAAGATGTGATGCTTCAATAACTACCGCCACGCCCATCGGGTTCAATGATTCTTTGATGCATTCCAGTATCTGGGTGGTCAGCCTTTCCTGTACCTGCAATCGCCGGCTATAAACATCCACCACACGCGCTATCTTGCTTAGGCCTGTAATAAAACCATTAGGGATATACGCCACGTGCGCCTTGCCGTAGAACGGGAGCATATGATGTTCGCACATACTGTACAATTCAATATCCTTTACAATGATCATTTCACTCACATCCTCGTGGAATTTAGCCGATTCCAGGATGGCGTTCGCATCCAGGGAATATCCCTGCGTTAAATATTGCATGGCTTTCGAGATCCTTTCGGGAGTTAGCTGCAGGCCCTCCCTTTCGGCATCTTCCCCGATCAGGCCAATGATCTCCTTGTAATTTTTTGCCATCGATGAAGTGATCTCATCATCGTATTGGTCCAGTCTTTTATAAGCCATTTAGCTGATAGATTTAAGTCCTTTAAAATTTAACCGGCCGGGTATTCCACAAAATTCCGCTCTGTTTCATACAGCCTTACCTGCAGGTCCAGCGCGTTATGAATTTTTGCCCGCAATATCTGGTAAATAACAATGGAAATATTTTCTGCTGTAGGATTTAATGATTTGAATTCAATGCAATCCTCGTTCAGGTTCCGGTGATCGAATCTTTCGATCACGTTCTCCTGGATGATATCGCTTAATAATTTAAGGTCCATCACATACCCAGTTTCCGGATCCGGCACGCCGGTCAGCTTTACGACCAACTCATAATTATGCCCATGGTAATGTGGGTTATTACATTTGCCAAACACCGCATTATTCTTTTCCTCGTCCCATGCCGGATTGGTCAGGCGGTGCGCTGCATTAAAATGTTCTTTACGGTAAACGGCTACTTTATTCATTAAATCGATTTGAAGATTTGAAGATTTGGAGATTTAAAAATGAAATCCCGTATTTCGTTTTCGAGCGTTCCAAGAAATCAAATTGTTTAACAATCTAAAAGTACGAATTGTTCGCTAAGCCAACCATCTTCAAATTTTCAAATCTCCAAATTTTCAAATTGGGAATCTCCAAATTTCCAAATTGGCAGATCTTCAAATCACCGTTCCGTAGTACTCTACATATATCCGCGGCGTTTCATACAATTTTAAACAGTGCAGCTGCACGTTAGGCGGGAGTTTTGGTGCAAGCTGTGACCAGATGGCTGTCACCAGGTTTTCGATGGAGCAGATCTTTCCCTGCATAAAATCAACGTCTACATTGAGGTTCTTATGGTCCAGTTTTTCGGTAACATGTTCCTTGATAAGAATGCTGAGCTTCTTGGCATCAAATACAAAACCAGTTGCTTCATCCACTGCCCCTTTAAGGGTAACGTGCAGCTCAAAATTGTGCCCATGCCAGTTCTCGTTCGCACATTTACCAAATACTTCCTCATTTTTCTCCCTGCCCCATGAAGGATTGTATAGTTTGTGAGCCGCATTAAAATGTTCTATCCGGGTAATGTACAACATGGATCCTTCTAAATTTTTGCAAAGGTAGCCGGTATTCCCTTAAATGTAAAGTGGAAACCCGAAATTTGTGTGATGCAGATTCTACTGGTAGCCGCCACAGATTTCGAGATCGCCCCGTTCTTATCAGCAAGACCCGCTGCTGACTTCCTGGTTACCGGGCTGGGAACAGCAGAGGCTGTTTATCATCTCACAAAGCGGTTGCAACAGATCGATTATGACCTCGTGATACAGGCAGGCATTGCAGGTAGTTTTACCGGCTCCCTTCCATTGGGAGAAGTGGTTATGGTGAAGGTGGATCATTTTGGCGACCTGGGTATATCAGAAAAAAAACATTTTTATACCGTTTTTGAAAAAGGATTTTCAGAACCGGGCCGGTTTCCTTTTTCAAATGGAGGGCTGGTCAATCATCACCCTGTGCTGGACCGGTTCTCATTTAAAAAGGTTAGGGGCGTTACCGTGAATACTGTCAGTGACAATGAAGATCAACGCCTTCAATTGATCTCAAAATTTGATCCGCAGGTAGAAACGATGGAGGGTGCTGCCCTGCATTATACCTGCCTGCAGGAAGCCGTTCCGTTTTTGCAGTTGAGAACCATCAGTAATTATGTTGGGGAAAGGGATAAGGCAAGGTGGAAAATGGAGGAAGCGATCAGCAATTTAAATGAAGCACTGGTAAATATATACACCGTGTTGACTGGTTGATAAGGTTAACTGGTTGATAAAGGAGGCCTGGATCATTTTGAACATAACAACAACGACATGAAGTTTACGATCGGCTTTTCGCCATGCCCGAATGATACATTCATATTTGATGCATTGATCCATCATAAGATCGATACCCGCGGACTGGAATTTGAACCCATATTGGAAGATGTAGAAACCCTGAACAGGTGGGCACTGGAAGGAAGGCTGGATATAACCAAGCTCAGTTATGGGGTATTGCCCCTGGTTCTTGGGAATTACCGGGTATTAAACAGCGGTAGTGCTTTGGGAAGGGGAGTGGGGCCCTTATTAATATCCAACAAGCCTGTCCGCCATGGCCAGCCAGGCGGGGAACAAGGAATGTTGAATGTAGAAGGAAATGTGATTGCAATACCTGGTGAGCATACCACTGCCCATTTACTGTTCTCCCTCGCTTACCCTGCAGCAACAAAAAAGCTATTCATGCGATATGATGAAATAGAACAATTCGTGCTGGATGGAAAAGGACTTGGGGTCATTATTCATGAGAACAGGTTTACCTACAAAGACAAAGGCCTTCATAAGATCGCTGACCTCGGTGATTACTGGGAAAAAGAAACAGGGCAGCCCATACCGTTGGGTGCCATTGTAGTAAAGAATGAGATCATTACCGATATTCAAATTAAGATCGACGGGCTGATAAAACAAAGCATTGAATTTGCCTTCTCGACTTACCCGGCCTTAACTGATTATATAAAGGTTCATGCACAGGAAATGAGTGAGGCCGTGATGCTAAAGCATATTGACCTCTATGTAAATGATTTTTCGATCGGGCTTGGCGAGCAGGGTAGGAATGCCGTAAAAAAATTAATGGAAGTCTATCATACTGTTAATCATACAAGGGCACCGGCCGTGGATGTTTTTGTTTAGCGGTATTAAAAAACAACCGGATTTTTTTTAGAGAGCGCCTCGTATATTTTCCGGGTATGAAGATTGGTGAATTTTTTATGTTCAATGCCGGCAACCCAGCGTATATGATGTATGGAATTGGTTAAAAAGACCTCATCCGCATCCATCAGCATTTCTTCGCTGATCCCGGTCTCTTTCACAGGATAACCCGTTTCCGGAAGTTGTTGTAAAATAAATTTGCGCATGATGCCCGCCACGCAGCCTTCATCGAGGGAAGGCGTGTAGATGGCCCCGTCTTTAATGATAAAAATATTGGCGATGGTTGTATCACAGGTGCGGTTATCAGTATTTAAGATAATGGCATCATTGCATTGCTGTTTTTTTGCATACAGTGCCCCCATGAAATAGGGCAGGTAATTATTATGCTTGATATTGCTGAAGGAGTCGATAGATTTCTTAATATCCCTGTATATGCATAACTGCAGCCCGTTCTCATTAATGGCAGGATCATGTTCGGCCAACGGCCATGATTGAATGATATAAGATGGTGCGGGATTTTTTATATCATAAAGTCCACCGTCACCTCTTATAACGGACAGGCGTACCCTCGCGGAATGATGATGGTTCTTTTTTAACAGGTTCATGATCTCGCTTTGAACCAGGTCCGGGGTAAAAAGTTTCGGGATATCAAACTCCATCAGCTGGATGCCTTTCCAGAGCCTTGCCAGGTGCTCATCTATAAAAATGAGCTGTCCTTTTTTAAATTGAATGGTTTCAAATAAGCCATCTCCGTATCTCAGGCCCCGGTTGTCGGCACCAATGATAGCCGTATGTTCTTTTAAGGTCTTCCCGTTGTAGTTAAAATATAACATGATAGCTGTAAAATAAAAAATCTCCGGCTCTGCGGAGATCTTTTTAGAAAAATGTGGGGATTACATTTCTTCGATGATTTTATGTTTTACTGCATACATGATCAGTCCTGCAGTGCTTTTTGATCCTGTCTTTACTTTAAGCTTATCCCTGATTGCTTCCACGGTGCGTGGGCTCAAGTCTACCATATCAGCGATCTCCTTGGTGCTTTTTTCTTCGCACATCAGCCTCAAAATGGTTGTTTCCTTATCGCTTAACTGCACTTCCTGGGGCATTAAATGTGCCGGGGGGCCTGCATTCCGCTGTTTTAAATTCGTAAGTAAAGCCTTATTGGTAAGTGAGTTGAAATAATAGTCCTGCTCATAGCATGTTTTAATGGCCTCGTAGATGATCTCGCTGTCACTTGTTTTGGTAAGGTAACTGTTGGCGCCCAGCTCCATCAGTTTTGTGATCATACTATGGTCATCCACCATGGTCAGCATGATCACTTTTGTATTCGGGCATAGCTTTTTGATCTCGGGAAGGGTGGCGATGCCGTCCATAATGGGCATTTGGATATCGAGTAATATTACGTCAACGGGTATATTCTTGATCAGGTTGAGTAAGTGCATGCCGTTATCGGCTTCTGCAATGACTTTAATGTCTTTTTTGGTACTCAGGGAGGTTTTTACACCTGCCCGGTACAAGACATGGTCGTCGGCTATAATGACTTTAATGGGTTCTGAAGAATCTTCTTTCATATTTGCTAGTGTGGCGTGAAATTAATGATTTTTTTGATAGTAAGTTTACGATTATAATAACGCCGGATGCAAGATCAAATTATTTAATAAGGAATAAAAGGGTGTAATTACCCTATCATTCGCATGGGAATTTTACGCATAAATCTCGTTGTGGCACATAAAACAGGTAGTTTGATTCGTAAAAAGTTGGTAATCAGCCGTTCATTAAAAAAATAGCTAAGACGGTATTGGCCGCCTTAGCTATCAGGATATTAGGGTACGGATAAACCTTATTGCACAAAGTTGGTAAAATGTAAATAAATAAACAAGGGGAAAACAACAGGACTAAGAGTGGATTTTCGGTTCTTAAAATTGGGAATTAGTTATATTCTTGTGAGGAATTTTTAGATATGGGAGAAACATTGCATAATACAGTTCAGGCGATAGTTCATTTAATTTATTTGGTATCATTTATTCTTTCAATTCAAACTGCAAGAAATAAACATAAACCTTTTTATATGAACGGTTTTTATTGGTATACATCTATTGGTGTCGTTTTTGTGATTATTTACTGGTTATCACAGTTTCATTTGATTTCACTCTTTTTATTTCAAAATTTAAATCAAATATCAGTAATTTTTCATTTTTCGTTTCTGAGTATGTTTATTTTTCGCGTTATTCCCAATTCAAAAATTTCTAAATATTTAAAATTTGTTTTTATTTTTTTCTTAATACTATTAGTATATTTTGTTATTAATGACATTATAGCATTGAATATCATTTCCCATGTAGTTGCAAATTCTGGCCTCTTTATTTTTTGTATTTTATATTATTACCAATTATTTAGAAATATTCCAACAATGAACTTACTTGAAGAGCCATCATTTTGGATCATTTGCGGTATTTTTTTTGGAATGAGTATAAATATTCCAATTTCTGCTTTTGGAGAATATCTATTTGATAATTTACCTAGAAAGATATATATGTCGATTGCACTAATTGGAATATTTTCTTATGGCATAATGCATTTATTTTTTATAAAAGCTTTTTTATGCATAGTTCATCCACAGAAGCAATAATTATATTTATTATCGTTTGTTCGCTATTAATATTATTGTTGATAACTTTTGTCACAATAATAATTTATCGATATCAACAAAAACAAAATGCTTATTATAAAAATATAGAAGAGTTAAAAGTGATCCATGAAAATGCTATGCTTAAATCTCAATTGGAAATACAGGAGCAAACTTTCCAGAATATATCCCGTGAGATCCATGACAATATAGGCCAAAAGTTGACGCTAGTGAAGCTTCAGTTGAATACAATGCAGATTCCAAACAATGAAAAAATACTCCAGATAAATGATTCAGTAAAAATGATCGGTGAAGTGATCAATGATCTGAGTGACATAAGTCGAAGCATGAGTTCCGAGATCATTTTAAACAGTGGCTTTATCAAAGCGCTTGAATTTGAGGTGAGCCAGTTGAACAAGCCTGGTTTGTATAATATCAAATTAGTAGTGACCGGTGAAACCGTTTTCCTGGATGCTCATAAGGAATTGCTGTTATTTCGCATTACCCAGGAAGCGCTTAATAATATTGTAAAGCATGCAAATGCAAGTGATATCTGTATTCAATTACATTATAATCAAACCATACTTAGTTTAGACATTTCTGATAATGGAAAAGGTTTTCACAATGAGGGCAATAATAAGATTGGTGCCGGTTTTGCCAATATGACAAAGCGTGCAAATATGCTGAATGGAAAATGCAATATTCAGTCAGAACCAGGCACAGGCACAACAATTAAAATTGAAATTCCACTATATGAACAAAGCCAGGAAATATAAAATAATTTTAGCCGATGACCATATCCTGTTAAGGGATGCACTGGCAACACTGATCGGTTCTTTTGAAGAATTTGAGGTTATTGCAGTAGCGGGAAATGGGGAAGAACTGGTTCGGTCCATCAATGACGGCCACATTCCTGATCTTGTGTTGCTCGATCTCAATATGCCCAAAATGGATGGCTATGAAACGGCCTGATGGATACAGGAGAAGCATCCCGCTATCAATATGCTCATACTCACCATGTATGATTCTGAGATCGCCCTGATCCGGTTGCTGCAGATTGGAGTAAAAGGCTTTTTAAAAAAAGATATTCATCCTTCTGAGTTAAGAAGAGCCCTCATATCCGTGGCAGAGAACGGTTATTATTATTCACACAATACGACGGGTAAACTAGCATCTTTATTTCAAAAAAATCACAGCAGCCAGTCGTCTATTGAAAAGGCAATGCTGACTGAAAAAGAGATCGAATTTTTAAAGCTGGCAAGTACGGATCTTACCTATAAGGAAATTGCGCATAAGCTTTCCATTACGCCACGGGCCATTGACAGCTACCGGGATGCGTTATTTGATAAATTAGATGTGAAAAGCAGGGTAGGTCTCGCCATTTATGCGGTGAAGAACGGCATCGTTACTTTTTAGAAACCCGGTCGTATCTATTCGATCAGTTTATTGCGCATTCCATACATGATGAGCCCCCCGATGGTTTTAGCATTCACCTTGGTCTTCATATTCTGCCGGATGGTCTCAATGGTACGCGGGCTGAGAAAAATGATCTTGGATATCTCTTCGGTGGTCTTGTCCTCTGAAAGCAGTTGCAGGATCTTTATTTCTTTTTCATTGAAATTAATGGGCGTATTGGTGCCGTAATGCTGCCGTACATTTTTTTTCTGCATGAGCTTTCCCATCACCGCCTTATTCACAAGTTCATTAAAATAGAAATCATCATTCATGCAGGTTAAGATGGCTTCGTATATTTCTTCGGGGTCTGTTGTTTTCGTGAGGTATGCATTGGCTCCCATTTCCATCATTTTACTGATCATCTGCTGGTCATCATACATGGTGAGTACAATGATCTTGATGTCTTCATATTCTTTACGGATAAGTTGTATTCCATTGATGCCGTCTATCTCTGGCATCCGGATATCCATTAGCAATACTTCGGGCTTTTTAATGGCAATTTTATGCATCATATCCTTGCCATCCTCCGCTTCCCATAGCATTTTTAGATTGGTTTTCCCGGCAAGCGCCATTTTGATGCCATCCCGAAAGATTTTGTGATCATCGGCAATGGCGATCTTGATCAGATTTTCAGTAGACATTAGTTTTGGTTATCGTGGTTAGTATATAGAATTTCATTGAATGGTTTCGCTTGTAAATTAAGTATTTTAGCACATAATCATAACATTAAATTTTATTAGGCTATTGGTTTTCAATCCATTTTCGAAAATTTACTTAGTAAAAATACGTAAAAATTGATTCGTTAATATACGTGATGCCATTGCACTAGTACGCTCTTGGTTGTAAAACTTCCAGGCACTAAAAAGGGCATTTCCGCGCTTGTCCAGTAACTGCAGCATTCATAGTTTTGTACCAGTTGATTGGCGTGGACCACTAAATGATCAATTATCCAATTATCCCGATAACAGCTTAAAATCCAAGTCCTTAAAACCTGTTTGTGCTATTCGATCCCGTCAATCAACTGTTTTTAACTGCATGTTTTTAAGTTCCACACTCTTCGAAAAAACAAACCTTATTAAGAGCCTGAATCTCCCAGGTCCTTGTTTCTGCAACTCTTTCCTCTAAATCGTATATCTACGTCGTAAAGCTACAAAAAATTAGATAGTAAAATTACTATTTCATTTTCGTATATTTACCTTAATTTTAAGGCCAATTAATGACGTTTTTCAGGCTGTAAGTCTTTACTGTAAAGGATTATATGGAAATCGTACAAATACGTGAGTTTGATATACCGTTGCACGGGAAGCGAAATGTTGGAAGTTAGTAGTCGCAATTAATCGTAAACCACTAAATTATTTTATTATGTTGACAGTTCTATTAGGTCTACTGGGCGCTTTGCTTGGTCGTCCGTAATTAACTAAATTTTGATTTTGGATTAGAGTTGGTTATTTTTGAATAAACTAACTGCTTATCCTAAATTATTTAGATTATATTACTTTTATATCTGAGATTTTACCTTTAGTCTTCTGCATTCTGTTTTTTAAGAAATTGAATGCAAAAGGATTAAAGGTTTTTTTTATTTATACTATTGCTCTTAGTTTATTTGTCGTTTTAAGCACGATTTCCGTCTACGTTATTCATTCCA
Organism: uncultured Chitinophagaceae bacterium; assembly: GCA_963779595.1. Classification (GTDB taxonomy): domain Bacteria; phylum Bacteroidota; class Bacteroidia; order Chitinophagales; family Chitinophagaceae; genus Ferruginibacter. Next base: position 205,485 of record CAVZYY010000001.1, read on the forward strand.
GACCATTATATATTAATGTTATAAGGGTATACACTATTGTTGAATATTCGCTTTTTGCAGTATTTCTATATAATATTTATAAAAATGTTATTTTCAAAAAAGTTATTATTTACTCTATAATACCTTTTGTAATTTTTTGTATTATAGATTATATTAGATTTTCATCTTCGTTTAGCAATACTCCTTTGCTTGTTGAATTTTTCGCTTTTATTGTATTTATTATCTATTTCTTCTATGAAAAAATGAAGACAGTAGTACAATATCCTTTATACGAAAGTATCAGTTTCTGGATATGTGTTGGGTTGTTCTTGTATTTTACAGGAAACTTTTTCTTTTTATTATTCCTTAATTCAAGCACTGATAAAAGCTTTATCCTACAAATGAAAGCTATTTATAGTTTCGTTACTATTTCAAAAAATATTTTTTTGAGTTTGGCCTTTTTAGCCAATGAAAGAAATGACAAAGAAATTGAAGATCTCAATATACCTGCTGAACTAAAACTGGATGATTTTTTTCTCACTAACCCTAAAAACTCCTAGCGGCAATGTATTTTCTACAGGTATCAGATTCAGGTATTACTAAACTTATGTTCATTGGTACAATGGGTATGCTTATACTCGCAATAGGCATCATTGTATTTGTTATCTTCCACCAGCGCAAAGTGATCCGTTACCAGATGCAGATGAAGAAGCTTGAGACAGAAAAGCAGCAGATATTACTCAATGCATCTATCCGTTTCCAGGAAGAAGAACGGCAGCGTATTGCTGCAGACCTGCACGATGATGCAGGGCCGCTGCTGGCAACTGCCCGCCTCTACCTCAATGAAAACCTCGTAAACCAGGAAAAGGCCCAGCAATTACAAAGCATTTACAGCGCCAAACAGATCATTGATGATGCCATCCTACTGATCCGCAATATCAGCCATAGCCTGATGCCGCCAACCCTTAAAAATTTCGGGCTGGAGAGCGCAACGACGGATCTCTTTCAAAAGATCAGCGGCAGCGGCAGCTTAAATGCCAGCGCCCGTTTTCACGATTACCGGGAAAGATTGAAGGTTGACCAGGAATTGCTGGTCTTCAGGATCATCCAGGAACTGGTAAATAATATCATCAAGCACAGCAATGCCGGTTTTATCCACCTTACCCAAAATGCCAATGGCAATAGCTTATACCTGCGGCTGCACCATGATGGCAAAGGCATCGTACAGGCAGAGTTTGACAAACTCAATCACAGCGCCCAGGGGCTTGGGTTAAAAAATATTGCCAGCAGGATGAAAGTACTCAACGGCCGCATCTTCTTTGAGATCGATCCCAGCCAGACCTATTATAAAGTGACTTTAGAGGTTCCCAAAGAAAATATTATTTAGTATTTTTATTTCCAGTTATCGCCTTTTATATATTAATACCGTTCATTCTAAAGATGTTCCTATTTTTACATTCACAGTATGATGTTAAACCAAATAAAAGTAGCCATTGCTGACGATCATAAAATATTCAGAAAAGGAGTGATCCTTTCTATGCGTCCGTATACGAATATTAAGTTTGTAATGGAAGCGGAGAACGGGGAAGACCTGATCGAAAAGATCCCGGAATCAGAGCCGGACGTGATCCTATGCGACCTCAAAATGCCCGTAAAAGACGGCATCGACACCACCAAAATCATCACAAAAAAATTCCCCAATATCAGGGTCATCATCCTTACCATGTATGAAGATGAACGATTTGTCGGCCATCTAATGGATTGCGGCGCAGCGGGATATCTATTAAAAAGCACGGATCCCGCAGAGATAAAAAGAGCCATCATGGATGTGATGCGCACTGGTTTTTACCTGAATCCTTTTGTGAATAAAGTGCTGATCAAGAAAAATTATTCAAAACAAAAATTCAACCCGAGCCTTACCTCCGAAGTGGTATTGAGCGAAAGGGAAAAAGAAGTGCTTACACTGGTTTGCATGGAATTTACCGCCTCCGAGATCTCGCAAAAAATGGATATCAGTGCCCGAACGGTTGAGGCCATTAAAGACAGGCTGATGGAAAGATTTGGTGTAAAGAATTCTGTGGGGCTGGTGTTCTACGCAATGAAGAACCAGCTGATCGACTAGTATCTGATATCCAGTATCAAAACAATCCAAACAACGTAGAATCAATCTTATTGATCATCTTTCCGAGGTCTTCTTCATTTTCCGCAAATTTATTGGTATCTGCGTCAATGATCAGGAGCGGTCCTTCTTTATAGCTTTCGATCCAGCTATTGTATAATTCATTTAATTTTTTCAGGTAATCAAGCCTGATATTTTCTTCATATTCCCTTCCCCTTTTTTGGATCTGCCCAACAAGTGTTGGTACGGAGGCTTTCAGATAGATCAGCAGGTCTGGTGGCTGTACCATTGTTTTGAGTGTTTCAAAGAATTTATAATAATTATCAAAATCCCTTTTTCCCATCAAACCCATATCATGCAGGTTTGGAGCAAAGATATTCGCATCTTCATAGATCGTGCGGTCCTGTATAACGGTTTCTGTGCCACGATGTATTTCAAGCAATTGGTTAAGCCTGCTGTTTAAAAAGAATATCTGCAAATTAAAACTCCACCGCGGCATGTCTTCATAAAAATCATTGAGGTAAGGATTGTGATCTACGTCTTCAAATTGGGGTATCCATTTATAATGCTTGCTCAGCATTTCCGTCAGCGTTGTTTTACCCGCGCCAATATTTCCGGCGATCGCAATATGTTTTGGTTTTTTTATTTTGCCATGTCCTATATAAAAAATTTACTTAGCTACGAATGTATAGAATAAAAATAAAGCTTCAATTTCTTTTTTTATTCTATTAATAATAATTCAATCCTATTGCCTCCCTTACCAGTTTCATCGTTCTTTGAGCGCTTTCCCTCGCCTTCTCTGCTCCTTTTTCCATGACCTCCTTAAGGTATTTTTCATCGTTCAGGATATCCCGGTCTTCTGCCTGATCGGGGCAATAAACCCTACCATATCATCTGCCAAGTTGTTTTTTCAGATCTCCATAGCGGATGGTACAATTATTAAAATCTGCTTCATATTTTTTAACGACCTCTTCGCTACTCACCAGCCCATCAGCATAAAAATATTCTCAATATAATCCGGCTTCCCGGAATCTTTTCCTTCGGCCCCTCATCGGTTTTGGCCTTCATTACTTTTTTCCGGATCGTGTCATCATCATCTGCAAGGTAAAGCGTAGCCATCTGGTTCTCGCTCTTACTCATTTTGCCTGTGCCATCCAGAGAAGGGACCTTGATCAGTTCCTGGCTGTAATTGAATGCATGTGGCTCGGGAAAAACATCTCCATAACGGTGATTGAAGCGGTTGGCAAAGGTCCTTGCCATTTCAAGGTGTTGCTCCTGGTCCTTTCCTACCGGACAAACTGGCACGGTGCAAAATAATATCAGCCGCCTGCAATACCGGGTAGGTGAGCAACCCCGCATTTACATTTTCCGGGTTCAGCCTTACTTTTTCCTTAAATGTTACCGTTTTTTCAAGTTCGCCTTTATAGGCAAGCATATTCAGATACAGATACAATTCGCTGGTTTCATGCACATGGCTTTGGCAATATATGGCGGCTTTATCCGGATCCAGCCCGCAGGCTATATTCTCGGCAAGTACCCTGTGCACATTTGCTCTTAATGATCTTGTATCGGGATGGGTGGTTAGAGAATGCAGGTCAGCCACCATAAAATAGCATTCAAAATCATCCTGCATCTTCACATAATTCCGGATGGCTCCAAAATAATTGCCAAGGTGCAAATATCCGGTCGGGCGGATGCCACTCATTACATATTTCCCGGCATGGGCTTATTACCGCTATCGGCGGGGTCTTTTTTTGCGCTCATTTCTATTAAATAAAGAGGGCGAAGATAACAAAAGTCGATAGTGATTGGTTACCAGCTGAGCAAAAAGATGCTGCCCATTTAAATAAAAGCAAAATGCCTGTCAACTGAATCCTTTATTTTTGTTTTATGGAGATAACTGATACATTGGTAGATAAACTGGCGATGCTGTCACGGTTGCACTTTAACGAGGCAGAAAAGGAAGCTATTAAAAATGACCTGGAAAAAATGATCCGGTTTGTTGATAAATTAAATGAACTGGATACAACAGGCGTTGAACCACTGTTGCATATCAGTGACCATGTGAATATATTAAGGGAAGATGAAGCTTCCCAGTCATTCAGCAGGGAAGAGGCATTACTGAATTCCCCGGTGGAGGATGAAGCATTTTTTAAAGTTCCAAAAGTGATAAAAAAATAATGGCCTGGCCAGGAACAAGGGCAGACCAACAACGACTTTACAACAATCAATAAACGCCAGACCGCGATGATGAATTCGATCCTTCATTTAGAAAATATTCGCAAGAGTTATTATTTCGGCAAGCAGGAACTGCCGGTACTCAAAGGGATCAGCATGGATATTTTTAAGAATGAATATGTAGCATTGATGGGGCCCAGCGGATCGGGAAAATCAACCCTTATGAATATCCTCGGTTGCCTGGATTCACCAACAGGTGGCAGGTATATCCTCAACGGAAAGGATGTGAGCCGTATGCCCGATGATGACCTGGCTGCCGTAAGAAATAAAGAGATCGGTTTTGTATTCCAGCAATTTAATTTATTGCCGCGGTTAACAGCTGCAGAAAATGTAGCATTGCCACTTATCTATAGCGGAGTGAGTAAAAAAGAGCGGGTACAGAGGGCCGTAGAGGTATTGACAAAGTAAAACTGGATGACCGCATGCACCATAAGCCAAATGAATTAAGTGGCGGGCAGTGCCAGCGCGTGGCCATCGCAAGGGCATTGATCAATAACCCCGCGATCATATTGGCAGATGAGCCTACCGGTAACCTTGATTCGAAAACATCTTATGAGATCATGGACATATTGGGTAGGATCCATGACGATGGGAACACGGTGATACTGGTAACGCATGAAGAGGACATTTCAATGTTTGCCCACCGCATCATACGCTTAAAAGATGGAATGATCGAAACTGACAGGATCAATGATAAGCCCGCAGTGATCGCTCAATTGGTTTAAGATTTTTAAAGATCAGAAAAAGCATGGCATTTAAAATATATACAAAAACAGGGGACCTGGGTAAGACAAGCCTTATTGGAGGAACCAAAGTTCCGAAAAGCCATTTGCGGATCGAAAGTTATGGCACCGTTGATGAACTGAATTCATATATAGGTTTGGTGAGTGACCTGCTGGCAGATGAACATTCAAAAGGGATATTAAAAGAGATACAGGACAGGCTATTTACAATAGGTTCTTCCCTTGCATGCGACCCGGATAAAGAACCTTTGATGAAGATCCCCGACCTGAAAGAAGCAGATATTAAGTTGCTTGAAACAGAAATAGATAGCATGAATGAAGCCTTGCCGGTGATGAGATCATTTATTCTTCCCGGTGGCCATCCAACTGTTTCAACTATTCATATTGCCCGCTGTGTTTGCAGGCGTGCAGAAAGAATATGTGTGCATATGCAGCAGGAAGAACAGTTCGTGGATCCACTGGTCATAAAATATATTAACCGTTTAAGTGATTACCTGTTCATGCTGGCACGCTATGCCGGCCTTTTATTAAATGTAGCCGAAGTGCCCTGGAAACCGAGGGTTACCGGCTGATCTTTTTCCAGAATTTTTATTATCAATGCCTTCACATAAAATTTTTAACCATCATGATGGAGAAGACAACTCATCTGCCATTCTACCTGAAAGTCTCGCAAATAATTATTGGCCTCGTAGCATTTTTTTATGTGCTGTATATCGGGCAGGATATTATTTTGCCGCTCATCTATGCAACGATCATTGCCATTTTACTAAATCCATTTGTAAATTATTTAGGTCGCCATAAGTTCAACCGGGTGATCGCGATCCTGCTTGCATTGCTGGCAGCGATCATTGTTGTTGGGGGCCTGGTATATTTTATTTCTTCACAGGCCACGATGTTCAGCGATACTTTCCCACAGCTTAAAGAGAAATTCACTTTATTGTTAAAGACTTGCTCTATTGGGTTTCGGATACTTTTAATATCAGGGTTTACAAGATAAATGCATGGGTTGACAATATGTGGGGGGAAAGGATGAAGAGCAGTTCCGTTGTGATCGGGAAAACGATCAATACCATTGGCGGTATGTTGGTAATGACTTTCCTGCTGCCGGTTTATGTTTTCATGATCCTTTTTTATAAACCGCTGTTTCTTGAATTTATCAGTATGCTTTTTCCGCGAAATGATCATGTAGCCGTTGCCGAAGTACTGGTGGAAACAAAGGCCCTGATCCAAAAATATTTGATCGGGTTGTTGCTGGAAGCCGCCATCGTAGCTACGCTAAATGCTGCCGGCCTGCTGATACTGGGCATAGAATACGCCATTTTACTGGGAATTATCGGGGCATTGTTAAACCTGATCCCATACATCGGGGGGATCGTAGCCACTGCTTTGCCAATGATCATCGCCATTGCTACAAAAGCGCCGGAATATGCATTGTATGTTTTTAGTTTATATATCGTGGTCCAGTTGATCGACAATAATTTTTTCGTTCCAAAGATCGTGGCCTCCAAGGTTAAGATCAATGCGCTTGTTTCAATTGTAGTGGTATTGATCGGCGGAGCCTTATGGGGAATTCCGGGAATGTTTCTTTCCATTCCCTTAACGGCTATTTTAAAAGTAATGTTTGATCGCATCGATCCTTTAAAGCCCTGGGGCTTTTTATTGGGAGATACCATTCCCGCTATTGTAAGATTCAAGTTTAAAATACCTAAAAAAGCCATCAAAAAATAACCAGGCCAGTCGGCCCATGCAGGAATAAACCCTTTAGGATAAATACTTTAAAATCATTTTTCCATCTTGCTGAATTTGCATATTTTTGCAGCCCTTTTGTCGGGGTAGCTCAGCTGGTTAGAGCATCGGATTCATAACCCGAAGGTCGGCAGTTCAAGTCTGCTCCCCGATACAAAGCCTTTTTATCAATAGGTTATTGCCTGTAAATTTATTTACAGGCAATTTTTTTTACATCTTTTGCAAATGAAAGATTGCTAAATAAGATAATATATTTTTTATCCTGAATGACAGGGAATCATTCATCATTTATGCGTGCCTGTCAGGAAGATTTTTTTTGCAAAAATATTTGTTTGGGAAAGAACCTGTGATTGCCATTTACGAATTTCCATTGAAGATGGTTCCCCGAAATTTTTATTTCGGCTTTTCCGATTTCTTCCGGCTCGCCGCCTGTAAACTTATTCAAAACAACGGTACCTCCATTGTAATTCAGTTTGCCATTGAGCGGTATTTCGTTCAATTCTGTGCCATCTGCCAGATTTTTAACATTGATAAAACCATCAATATTCCCGTACAAAACATCTGTCCGGATCTTCATAGTTACCAAATGAGTATTGCCGGAGCCGGAATGAGATCCCTGGTTGGAATACATGCCGAGCAGCCGATGCCTGTACTCTAATTGCTTTTTTTTGTATTCCTTCAGCAGCAGTAAAGCTCCAATGAGTGTAGTGATCAGAAAAAGAATGATCGTTGCAGAGTTAGATAACATGGTAGTGGGTTCAGGTTAACAAAATAAATTACTGCTGTTCTGCAGAAATGATGCAGAACGGCATGCTTACAACGAATAAATACTGAATTTATTTTGTAAAACCCTTTACGATGGTCTTTCTGTCAGCAGTTTCCAGCCGGAGATAATATTGGCCCCCGGCCAGGTTGCCAATGGGTAAACTAACCATGGAGGCCGGAAATTGTACATAATTTTTTTGCTGTAGCAACACAGCGCCTGCAACATTAATGATGCTGAAGGATACTTGCTGGCTTTTTTGAACACTGATCTCAGCCATTAGGTTTGAGGATGTGGCTACATAAAGCTTGGTAATATTAAGTTCGCTATCCTTATTGAGCACACTTACAATACCGGAATAGAATTGCCTCGCTGGCGCAGTGATCTTTAAACGGTAAAAACTTTTTCCAGGCAGTGGATTAAAGTCAGTCCCTGTATAATTTGCCGATTGCCTGAATCCCGGAACGAACTGGCTAAACGCGGTCTCAAAATTACGCCCGTCCACACTCCTTTGTACCTCGAAATTCGTATTTGGCTCCTGTTGCTCTACATGCCATTTAACCAGCACGGCATTATTTCTAAGTTCCGCCTGGAAATTTGTTAATGAGACAGGAAGCGGCCCGCCAAAACTGAATATATAACCACCTCTTATTATTCCAAAAAGTAATTGATGGCCCGTGTTATTAAGGTGTATTGAACTACCTGTAGCCCTTAATTCGTCTTTCAGCATATGCTGGCCGTCAGTCGTTACAAGGCAATCCCAAAAATTGACGGCGTATGCGCCGAATGCGCTGGTCACAGAATCTACCATTGAAAATAAACTGTCTCTCTGTGCATCGTCAAAATCATTCCTGGGCTGTGGGGTGGTTATATAACACCTGGCGCCGGTGGCGCAAACAGCTGCATACATCAGCCGGAAATTACTCATGGTCTCACTTTTCGCATACCCGTAACTGAGATCATTGCTGGGCAGGTTTATGATCACGATATCAGGATCATAACTTAAAGCTTTTGTTATATTGTAATATTCATCGGGCAGTGGTCTGCCGGGAGGAGGCGTAAAATCGCTTGGCATTTCCTGGTAAGTGGTATAAGCCGGGGCAGCGATATTATAGACCAGCGTATCCAGGCCGTCGCTGGTATTTTGATTTAAAAAAGCGGTTGTCCTTCCCACCCAGGAAGAATCGTACACAGATGCTCCCGTGCCATAAGCAGTAGAAGATCCCATGATTACAACTTTCATTTGCCCAAAGGCGGAATTAAGAAATAAAAAACCTGAAAATAAGAGTAAGGCAAATTTGTATTTAGCATAATACAAATGTAGGGGTTGAGGTGTTTTCATAATTCTGCGAAGTTTCATTGCGAGGGGCAAATTCATTAAAATGGTTAGCTCTTAATATGGTATACATAAAGCGAGCCAGATAATTGCGCAAAATAAGACGTAAAGGCAAACAGAAGGGGAAATAGACCGGGGAATTATTTAACCATTTATGCACAGGGCCAAAAATAAAAATGTCCATGAGAAGATCTCATGGACATATATGATTTTTAAATTAAGTTTCGGCCTGGACCCTATAAAGATTGACTTCAGGGACGCCGCTGTAATTTACCTTGCGGCTACCTTGTAAGTACCAAAAAAAGTAAAAATAGCACTGATGATCTTTTTCATGGGTTTGAGGGTTTTGAGGTTTAAAATAAATTGTACCCTGCATAACGTAATTGAAAGGTAAATATTGCCCCGGGATCACCCATTCTATGAAAAAATGATAACCAAGCCCTGCTGTTATCACCCGGTCTTCAGTAACTTATGTATCAATGGTTGGTTTGAAGCATGAATGCAAAAAAGGTTCCCGTAGAATGATTTGAGTTCAGAGACCAGTTTATCTTTTTCATCGATCATTACATATCCTTTGTCCTTCAGTAACCCGAATAAAGCCTCGTGGTTTTCTGTTACTTCGATCATCATAACCGGCTTGAATTCCTGCAAAATATTTTGCATCCCGTTTATAGCCATATATTCTGCCCCTTCAATATCGATCTTAATAAAATTGATGCGGTTGATGTTTTTCTGCCGGGCGAAATCATCCAGCCGGATCGTTTCAACCTCTACCGCATTTTTCTTCAGGTCCACAAAGGTCTTCGATTGGATCTTCTTTGTAACCCTGTAATCTTTTACGAGAGAATTGCTTTGCCCGGTAAGGTTTTCCAAATAAAAAGTGGCTGTCCCGTTTGTATCGGACACTGCTTTTTCAACCAGCTCGATATTTTTGAATTTTGAATGGGAAATATTCTCCCTTACATAGGGCAAATTATTTGCACCGGGTTCAAACACATAGAGTTTGCCTGAGTGGCCAACCAATTGGGAGAAGTATAAGCTGATATAACCTATATGGGCACCCAGCTCAAGTACCGTATCACCCTCATTTATCAATGCTTTAAAAACATCCATCTGGGCTTTTTCCCTGTTTTTCCCATGGTACCAATACCCCTTGTGTGTAAACGCATCAAGCTTGAACCTCGTTCCGGTATAATGATGTTTTATACGGATATTACCGAGTCTTAATTTTTTCAGGATAGGGATAATAATGCTTCTAAGGCGCTTATTTCTATAAAGTTTCATGTTTCGTTTAATTATTTGTCCTCTTAGAAGGGTTGGGATCAACGCCGCAAAAGTAGGATTTTCAACTTAAAAACGGGTGGTCAATTAATTTTTGGCGGAAGAATGATTTAATAAAAAATGCCCGGGTGATCCCGGGCACACTGATGACTATCTAAGTTATTTTGTTTCCGTAAAAAACCGGTGAAAATAGGGAATGGTTTCAATGCCTTTATAGAAATTGGCAATGTCAAATTTTTCATTTGGGCTATGAAGATTATCACTGTCGAGCCCAAAGCCCATGAATACGATCTTTATGCCGAGCTCTTTTTCAAACAAGGCACAGATCGGGATACTGCCACCACCCCGTACAGGGATGGGTGATTTACCAAAAGTGGCTTCCATCGCTTTGGCAGCTGCTTTATATGCTTTACTGTCGATCGGGGTGAGATAAGGTTCACCGCCATGATGAAGCGTGGCTTTAACTGTCACGTTTGCCGGTGCAATTTTATGCAGGTGATCAATCAGTATGTTTACTCATTTTTTCAGATGACTGGTTTGGAACAAGCCTTGCAGAGATTTTGGCAAAAGCCTTTGAGGGCAGAACCGTTTTAGCGCCTTCCCCTGTATAGCCGCCCCAGATCCCGTTCAGTTCAAGTGTGGGCCTGATACCGGTTCTTTCTATAGTGCTGAATCCTTTTTCGCCCCATAGTTCTTTTACACCGAGGTCTTCCTTATATTCTGTTTCATCAAAAGGCGCTTTTGCCATCAATGCTCTTTCATCTTTCGTTGCAACGACCACATCATCATAAAAGCCGGGGATCGTGATATGATTGTTCTCATCATGAAGCGATGCGATCATTTTTGCCAGGATCGTTATTGGATTAGCTACAGCTCCACCATATACGCCACTGTGAAGGTCCCTGTTGGGCCCGGTCACTTCAACTTCAATATAACTTAACCCCCGAAAGCCGATATCAAGGCTGGGTGTATCCAGACTGATCATGGCGGTGTCACTGATCAGCACACAATCTGCTTTTAAGAGATCTTTATGTGCTGTTACAAATTTTCCGAGATTGGGTGAGCCAACTTCTTCTTCCCCTTCAATGCAAAATTTAATATTGTTGGCAAGGGTATTTGTTTGTACAAGTGTTTCCAGTGCCTTAACATGCATATACACCTGGCCCTTATCATCACAACTTCCCCGGGCAAATATTTTCCCATCAATGATCACTGGTTCAAAGGGGCCGCTGTTCCACAATTCCAATGGGCTCGGCAGGCTGCACATCGTAATGGCCATACACCAATACGGTGGGTTTGGATGGATCAATTATTTTTTCTCCATATACGATGGGATGTCCCGTCTGTCGGATAAATCTCTACTTTATCCGCGCCGGCTTCCAGCAGCCGTTGCTTTACAGCTTCAGCACAATCGCATCATATCTTCTTTATGTTCAGTTTTCGCGCTTACGCTGGGTATCCGCAACAACTCCAGCAATTCATTTAAAAAGCGATCTTTGTTTTTTTCCTGGTAATCTTTCCAAACTTGCATGGGGTGAAATTTAGTTGGTTTAAAATAATAATGAGGGATACAAATTTAGTAGTTTTTATTACAGTTTTTTTTCAGGTGAACAAATAAAATATTTACAAAATTTGTGCATATTATTTGGTGATTTAAAAAATGCAACATTACATTTGCATCACGATTGCTTGTCAATTTATCAGCCTTTGTCTGTTACATTCCGTTTTCCTCTTTGAATGTTTCCAGGCAAAGGCTGAGTCAATTCAGGGCTTTAAGGAAGCATAGACTTTTTTAATAAAAAGTATTGGCCACAAGCGCAGCCACTATATATAATAATGCTATAAAAACCAGCATCCATTTTACAAATGAGCAAATGGCCGTGAATAGTGCGATATTGTTTGATACTTCACCATCAAGGCTTATAAGCATCCCGAAGTTTTCCAGCAAATCAAGTATTCCTGCAATAATAATTCCCATAGCAACCAGTTTACCGATCCTGTCAATAATAGAGCTTTTTTGAAGCCGGCAGCAATGTCTCGTGCAGCATATATATAAAAAAGGAGCATAAAAAAAAAGAAAAATAAAATCAAGCCAGGGTATTTTTTTTCGCTGCTTTGATATTGTCGACGCCTTCGCCTGTTTTTGTCCATTCCTGCAGGATGACCTGGACAGTTTTGTTTATCAGTGCAAATTCGAGCGCTATGATGCCAAGTGGTGTAGCAGGGGTTTCCAATGTTTTGCCCGTACTCATCATTACATACATCATAATAATAGTACCGGTAACTAAAAAAGCAAGAAATATTTTAACATCATTCTTTTTCAAAACGTTGCTGCACATATTCCCAGTTCACCACATTCCACCAGTTATCAATATAGTCTGCTCTTTTATTTTGATATTTAAGTAATAAGCATGTTCCCATACATCCAGGCCCAGAACCGGGAAACCTTTGATATCACTGATATCCATCAGGGGATTATCCTGGTTTGGCGAGCTACCGATCTTCAAGTTATTATCTGCGTTCACTATATAGCCATGCCCATCCGCTGCCAAACCGGTTTTTGCCCGCATCGCGAAATTGAGTTTTAAAGTTTGCAAAGGATCCGAAACTTTTTTCAATGGCTTCTGCCAGTTTTCCTGCTGGTTTATTGTCCGCTTGTTTGGGGCGCATGCATTGCCAGAACATTTCATGGTTATAATGTCCGCCGGCATTGTTCCGCATTTTGGCGGAGTACTTTGATATCTTAGCCAATACATCTTCAACCGCTGTCTTTTCGTATCACCCCTTCTGCAAGCGCAGCATCCTTTAAGTTTTTTGAATAGGTTGCTGCGTGTTTGCTGTAATGAATTTCCATGGTCATTGCATCGATCACATTTTCAAGCGCATCATATTTATACGGTAATGGTTGTTGATCAAAACCTGTATTAAAGGACAGGTTCATTTATTGTTTTTGACAGGGCTTTCTGTAAAGGATTGAAGCAGGGAACTCATTCCCGTTAATCCAATGGTCAATGCGGCAGTACCTGCTGCGGTAGTTTGTATGAATTTTCTTCTGCCGGTTAATTTAGATTTATCCATAAAAATATTTTTAAGATGACAGGTAATTAACGGTTATTAAATATAGCGAATAAAGATTTTATTTTTTTAAAAACCCTGTAATAATATTCTTTACTGAAAAGCTGTGAATCATGCATTGCCTTATACGTAAGAAAAATGCCTACAGGAACCAATACCAAAATAGCCAGCCACATACCGACAAAGGGATCGGTAATATTCTCTTTTACAAATTTTTCTCCAAACATATTCAACAGGTGAAATATCAGGAAAAAAATGATGGCTACACCAGGGGCATTCCCAAACCGCCTTTCCTGATAATGGACCCAAGCGGCGCACCAATAAAAAACAATACCAGACATGCCAGTGATAATGAGAATTTCCGGTGCCATTCTATTTTATGTACCCTGATATCTTTTTCCTTGGCATCAATATCTATCCGCACCAAACTGGAGCGTATTCTTCAATTCACCTGCAGTAACGAAAGCAGTTTGCATACCCTGCTTTGTGCAGCAATCAGGGATCAGTTTGTTTTGGCGGTAAGCTGGAGGTATCCTTTCGAGCATTCCTCCAGGTGGTTTCCGGGATATTGGTATAATGCAGGTGCGTAGCGAGCGTTTTGCCAAGCCGTTTTGATAAACTGTCTTCTAATTTTACCAATGAATCAATATTCTTGTCCAGTTGCCGGGCACTCAGCATTTTAAAATTGTTTCTGAAAACACTATCATTGGTTGTTTGTTTTTGGAGTACACTGAGGTCAAATAGTTTTTTAAAATTCTTAAAACCAAGCCGGATGAATTCTGTTGAGGTATCCATCATATTTCCCCTTTCCTGGTACCGAAATCCATTTTCGAGGTTGAATTCAAGGAAATTTTTATCGGCGGAAATTTTCATGATGCCTTTTTCCGCAATAATGCAATTATCCTGCAAGTTATTCCTTGTTCGTAGATCAACACATTCTGGATCGTTTTTCCATCGGCATCTTTTTTCCCGACCTTAATGGCATAATTGGGAATATGGGTATAGAATATACCTTCCTTCAGATCAAAGGCAGGCTTTTTATAAAAGATATCATTGTAAAGTGTAATGAATTTAGGTTGGCATAGGGGATCACGTAATTGGCAAATACAAAAGTAATCCCGCAAAGAAAGACAGCGACAAACATCAATGGGCGCATAAAACGCAATAAAGAAATGCCGGAGGATTTGATGGCTACGAGTTCAAAGCTTTCGCCCAGGTTGCCAAAGGTCATAATGGAGGAGATCAGTATAGCAATGGGCATGGCAAGCGTAAGCAGGGAAGCGCTTGCATACCACAAGAATTGTCCAATGGTTAAGAAATCAAGGCCTTTTCCAACAAGGTCATCAATATACTTCCATAAGATCTGCATCATCAAGACAAAGAATGCAATAAAAAAAGTGACTGATGAATGGCCCGATAAAGGATTTAATAATAAGTTTGTCTAATTTTTTTATCATACGGGAATTTCTAAAAGCAGTTTGAAAAAAAAATGACTAATTTTTCAGTATGCCTTCAACAACAAAAATAACTCTTTCTGATAAGGAACTTTCATTGGTTCAAAACAGTGAATGGATTTTAACGAAACAGGTGATCATACAAAAAGTGTATGACCTCTTTGCAGGAAATATTGACAATGATTCGGAAAGAAATCCTTGAACGAGACATTTATTGCCGGCGAATGTACATATTATCTGTTCCCAAGATCTATCAAAGGAGAAAATTACTTGCAGTTGCCTTATGTGATCCTCGATTATCCCCGCTGCTTTGAAAAGGAAAATATTTTTGCGGTGAGAACAATGTTCTGGTGGGCAAATTTTTTCAGCATCACCCTGCATGTATCGGGAACGTATAAAGTGTTTTGTAAAGGAAAATCTATACAGTCATTCCGGTGGCCTGGCAGAAGGGTTATTTATTGGAGTAAATGAAAACCAATGGCAGCATCATTTTGAAGAAGATAATTTTTTACCGTATGAAAAATTAACCATGGAGCAACGGACCGCACTATATGAGAAAAATAATTTTATCAAACTTGCATTTAAATTTCACCTCGGCCAATGGAATGATATGCCTGCCTTGCTGAATGAGGGGTATAAAAAGATCGCGGGGATATTATCTTAACTGCCCAGGCGGTGAAAAAGTTCTTTACCTGGTATTCCCATAACTGGCTTTGGTCTTTGATCTCTTTCTTTTCCGCAAAATCCTTAACCACGAGAATTGTTTGATTAGTGACTTCTGATTTTTCAATGCTGAATTCAAAATATTCATCTTTCTGCATATGCGTCCAGTGAAAGCGGATAAACTTATCTTCTTCTTTATCTACTAACTTAGCCTTGTCTTCTGTACCATTCCATGAAAAACTAAACACTCCATCCCGTTCATCAACCTTATCGGCAAACCATTCCTGCAATCCGGCAGGTGTACTTAAAAATTCATATAAAATGCCTGGAGAACATCTAACCGGATATTCCAACGTGTATAAAACTTTCTTACTCATTCTTATCTTTTATAATTCTCTTGTACGATGCAATTATAAAAAAATAATTAACCTGACAAAATATTTACATCATTATTTTCAAATTACACCTCATTTATTTTCAAAATGCTATGATTTTGATATGAGCCCGTTCTGAAAATAGTACACAAATATTTTTTGGCTACATATTATAAATGCCATAAATTACGTTATATAAATTAACATTTCTTAAACACTATTAAATTAAGTACCTATATAATCAGTTAACTCCTTAAAACTACCCGCTTATGAGTATGCGCCAGCTGAAAATAACGAAATCCATTACCAACCGTGAAAGCCAGAGTCTAGAAAAATATTTACAGGAAATTGGAAAAGTTGAATTGATCACTCCCGAAGAGGAGGTGAAACTAGCGATCCTTATAAAGAAAGGAGACCAGGCTGCATTGGAAAAATTAACCAAAGCAAATCTGAGGTTTGTTGTATCTGTTGCAAAGCAATATCAAAACCAGGGATTGACCCTTCCTGATCTTATCAATGAAGGGAATCTTGGATTGATCAAGGCTGCACAGCGTTTTGACGAAACACGTGGTTTTAAATTCATTTCTTACGCCGTTTGGTGGATCAGGCAAAGTATTTTGCAGGCGCTGGCCGAACAGTCAAGGATCGTAAGGCTGCCTTTGAATAAGGTCGGTTTAACCAACCGGATCAGTAAAGCATATTCTCAACTGGAACAGGAATACGAAAGAGAGCCAACGCCGGAAGAACTGGCGTTCCTCCTCGATATGGACACTGAAGAGGTAGCTGCTACCTTAGGGGTTGCGGCAAGGCATGTAAGCATGGACCAGCCGCTTTTTGACGGCGAAGAAGGAACCCTGATCGATGTGCTGGTGAATCAGAATGCATTGAGCACAGATAACGAACTTGCAGTCATTGCATCTTTAAAAACAGAAATAGAACGTTCACTGAGCACGCTTACGGAAAGGCAAAAGGAAGTGATCCGTTTCTTTTTTGGCATTGGCATAGATCATCCACTGAGCCTGGAAGACATTGGTGAAAAATTCAACCTCACCAGGGAAAGGGTCAGGCAGATAAAAGATAAAGCGATCACGAAGCTGAGAACCACCTCCAGGTGTAAATTGTTGAGGGGTTACCTCGGCGCATAAACGAAATTCTAATTAAATAAAAAAAGCCCGGTTAATCATTAACCGGGCTTTTTTTATAAACATTTATTTCTCTTATCTTTCTTTCACCACTGACAGTATTTCGCTGTTACCTCCTGCATCGACCCTGATACGGTAGGTTCCTGCAGCCAGTTTTGTCATATTCAGTTTATAGGTATTTAAACCGGTTGTTCCATCGATGCTGGCAGCCTGGATCTTTTTACCTGCTGCATCAGTAATGGTGATATTTATTTTAGCATTCTCAGCAAGGTCAATATTCACCGTCCCTGTATTTACTACCGGGTTTGGATAAACGCTTGCCGCAAATGATTTGCCATTCAGTTTTACGGATTTGATCTCCGTGCTGACAGATCTTCCATCCCTGTCTATTTGTTTGATCCTGTAATAAATGATACCCGAAGAACGCAACGCTGATAAATTGAAATCTGTAGAAGCATAACTGTTACGGCTGTTTCCATTATTTATAGGCAGCATTGAACCGATCTTTTCAAAATTATTGCCGTTGAAGCTTCTTTCAATCTCATAATGGTCAGTGAGGGCACTTTCATTTGCAACAGTCCAGTTCAATGAAGCATTATTTCCTGCTTTGCTTGCAGTAAAGGAAATGAACTGTACCGGAAGCACCACAGATGCAGCGGTTCCCACCCAGTCATCACCTGTTACCGGCGCATTATTAACGGGAATAGCTCCACCGGTTCCATAGAACATAGTAGTATAGTTGGTAATGTCGCCAGTATTGATCTGTATATAGAATTGCGGGCGTAAAAAAGAATTCCCGGGTATATCATTTTCAATATTGGCAAGCTGAACAATCTCTGTCGTTACACCTCCACCATAAGCAAGCTCAAGGATCTTTACCGGTGTATTGATCGGTATGATCGTTCCGGAAGGCACCTGTACGGTGCCTGTTCCATTCACGAGGTAATAATAATAAACACCGTCATCCACATTCAGTTTTTGGATCGCAAAGCTGATATGCGAAAATGAAGTGGAATGAAAGCTTTCAGTAACTGTAACAGCCGGGCCCGCGGCAATGGGAACCCTGACGGTGAATACAATATTATCACATTTATTTGCATCAAACTCTGTGGTGGAGCGTATATACAATCCTGTATTATTCTGTAAAGGCCCGTTATCAATGGACGCACTTACCCATTCCTGGCTATAAGCATTTCCGAAAACCAGCAGGCAGATTATGTGAATAAAGATTTTTTTCATAATGATTTTTTAATATTTTTTATTGGTGTTCTTTAGCTGTTATTGATGTATTTCCTCCAAGGGCATTTAGAATAATGATTGGGTCATTTCCGGAACCGGAATAAACGACGCTCCCATTTAAGGTAAGGTCAAACCTCCCCATCGTAAGATAATTTGCTCCCGTGATCGCCAGGCTACCCGAAGGGTTACCCGCTAAAGCAGTGGATAGAATCGTACTCTTATCATTGCCGGCACCGGAATAAATAACTGTCTTTCCGTTTACACCGGCATTAGTCATACCATCTGTATTTCCTCCCCTTAAAGCAAACTTGGTATTGCCACTAAAGGTTACTCCAACCAACGCAGTATTTGAGGTTATCAACGGATCATTAAATGCCTTATCCGTTCCTGTTGTAAAATCCCAGGTAGCTGCCGGTCCACTCTCTACAAGGTTCAACGGGGACGCATTGGGTGTTCTGACACTGAGGTGATTCCGGTGTCCAACACTTACATGATAATTGCCGTTGTTATTGATCGGGAATGAAAGGGGAGATATGCCATCCAGGTCTACAATATCACCGTCCCTTTGGATGAACGCAGCCCTTGTCTGTAATTTTGTTGTAGGGGAAGCTGCATCTAATAATGTTACAAAAACCCAGTCAACGATATTGTTATTGGTTGAAGCAGCGGGATTAAATACAGTGGAAAGAACCGTTTCTGTTCCTCCCTGCACGCCTGTTTGTACAAATTTGCCGCCTGCATATGGCTGTGTAATTGGCAAGACTCCGTTCGTCCTCAGCTGGTCACGCATTAAGCCGGCAGCAATGCCTCCGCCGGTTCCAGTATACGCCCCCTGTAAAAAGGCCTTAAGGCTTACCGTTGCCCTGTTTACCTGTTGCAGGTCGGCTACTGCGAATGTACCTGTACTGTTTATACCGGCCCTTGTCCTTTCGTATGGGCCAGTGCCCGAAGCAGCCAATACATTGGAAGCAGGAAGGTCCCAGTCAGACCCTGCCGTATACCTGGCAATACCTGTTTTGGTACGGTTAAAACCACTTAATTCATCAGCAGCGTTCCAGTCTGCGATCATGGTAAGGTTAGACCCTCCCACAACATCCTCTCCAATGATCCAGGAATTATTTGCAAAACCGGTGGTAGCCGGTGTAACCCCATTGATCAATACATTTTGCGTGGTGCGTAAAGTGAAATTATCCGGTGCCCCAAGATTCGATAAAGTAAGTGGGTTATATTCGGTAGCACTGAATCCTACAGGAAAGAAAAAACCGGTAGAACCAATATTGTTCTTCTTTATAAATCCCGTTCCGTTGGTAATAATAAATTTATTGCTGGCCCCCCCGGCAATTGTTCCGGCAGTTTCGATGGTAAGATTATTGTTTCCCAACAGGAGTTTCCCGTTTGTAAATAGTAATTGGTTGGCGACCGTTGTATTGCCCGTCAGGCTTACATTGGTTGCATTATCAATTTCAAGGTTTGGGAGCGAAGTGCCGTTCATATTTACATTCTGAAGACTGCTTCCTTTCATGAGGATCTTGCCGTTACCGGTAATATTCACATTGCTGGTCAGGTTTCCCTGCACAGTAACTGTGGCTCCCGTTTGAATCGCAAAGGTCGCATTGTTGATATTCAGCTGGGCGCTGCTTTTAAAAGAGATCGTAAACAGCGCTAAAAAAGCGCAGAACGGGAGTAATCTTTTTATCATACTAAAATTTTAAGGCAATTTCAAAATTATAATGGTTTACGGGCCTTTACCAGCCGTAATTGAACTGATTGTTTTTTCAGTTAGTAAAAAAGGATCAGTTTAGTGATTGGTAATATAGGGTTGGATCAAACGTAACAGGATAAAGATAAATAAATTACCATTAGCTCTTTATCCCGTATAAAGATATTAGAAAAAGTTGATTTTAAGCAGCCCGGGCAAATCAATTTTTAATTATCCTGTTTTTTACCCGAAATTTGTCAACCAATAAATTTGAGTACATGTCTATAGAGATAAAAGTGCCTACTGTTGGCGAAAGCATCAGTGAAGTAACCCTGGCAAAGTGGTTAAAAGCCGATGGGGAATGGGCAGAGCGGGATGAAGTGATAGCAGAGATGGAAAGTGAGAAAGCCACTTTTGAGATCAACGCGGAAAAGGCTGGAATTGTAAAGCATGTAGCTGCAGAAGGGGCCACCCTTGCCATCGGGGACCTGGTCGGTACGATAGATACGGATGCCGCACAACCTGCGGGCAAAGAAGCCCCTGCAAAAAAAGCGGCCGGAAAACAACCTGTCGCTGCGCCCGTCGCCAAAAAAGAAGAGCCAGTGAAGGAGGAAGTAAAAAATGCTCCTCCAGCACAGGAAGTAAAAGCAACGCCGGTTGCAGCGGCCATGATCGCTGATAAAAAGGTGGACAGCAATAAGATCACGCCTTCGGGAACCAATGGGAAAATAATAAAACAGGATGTATTGGAAGCCCTGAGTAATCCCGGAAGGAAACCGGGCACTGCATTATTCAGCAGGAATGAGCAGCCGGAAAAGATGAGTAATCTCCGGAAAACGATCAGCCGCCGCCTCGTAGAGGCAAAGAACACAACCGCCATGCTCACTACTTTCAACGAGGTGGATATGAGTGCCATCATGGAAATAAGGAAAAAGCACAAGGATAAATTTAAGGAACAGTATGGGGTGAATCTCGGCTTCATGAGTTTTTTCACAAAAGCCTGCTGCTATGCGTTGCAGCAATTCAGGTCTGTGAACGCATATATTGACGGAGAGAATATCCTGTACCATGATTATTGTGATATATCCATTGCCGTTAGTGCACCCAAAGGTTTGGTGGTTCCTGTCATCAGGAATGCTGAAAGTCTTGGAATGGCAGAAATAGAAGCAGCCGTTGTGGACCTTGCAACAAAGGCAAAAAATAATAAGCTTACGATCGAAGAAATGACAGGGGGGACCTTCACCATAACCAATGGAGGGATCTTCGGTTCTATGATGAGCACGCCGATCATCAATATACCTCAAAGCGCTATACTGGGCATGCACAATATCGTGGAACGGCCGATGGCTTTGAATGGCCAGGTTGTCATAAAGCCGATGATGTATCTTGCCTTAAGCTATGATCACAGGATCATTGATGGAAGGGAGTCCGTAGGGTTCCTTGTATTGGTAAAGCAATTACTGGAAAATCCTTCCCTGCTTTTATTCGGTAAAGACCCGGTGGATGCTTTATTGGGATTGTAATTATTTTTCAAACACAACAAGTCATTTCAATAGCAAATAAGAACGTCATTGCGAGGCACGAAGCAATCTAAAAATTGATAAAATTTCAATAAGATTACTTCGTGCCTCGCAATGACGGTGTTTTTTACGCTACATAATTTTATGAGCCGTTTTCATTCCTATATATCATCCGCTTTAAAACTTATTGATAGTTACGATGGCAGTAAGCCATTGGTATTTCATTTAAAAAGTTTTTTCGCGGCAGAAAAAAAATTTGGTTCCACGGACCGGAGGACCATCTCAACCCTTTGTTATAGTTATTTCCGGGTTGCCCTTGCCTTTAAAAAGGAACCCATAGAATATACCATGTTGGCAGGTTTGTTCCTTTGCAGCAATAAGCAACATGATATATTGGGCCTCCTGCGGCCGGACTGGAATGAGCAGGTATCCCTTCCTGTTATTGATAAACTATCCCTGTTAAATGTAAAAGCTGTCAGCCTGTTCCCATTTGGGGAGGAGCTGGCAGGTGACATTGAAAAAGACGCTTATGCCCTTTCATTCCTGGAGCAACCGGGACTCTATGCCCGGATCCGGCCCGGCAGAAAAAATATAGTAGTTGATAAATTGAATAAGGCGGCGATCCCATTCGAATTTATAAAAGAGGATTGTTTGAAACTGGCCAACACAACATCCCTCGAAACCGTTTTAAGAATAAATAAGGATGTAGTGATACAGGATACCAGTTCCCAGCAGGTTTTTAATTACCTCGGTAAGGTCCCTGCATATTTCGCAGGGAAAGATAAAATCCCGGTATGGGATTCCTGTGCGGCAAGCGGGGGAAAATCAATACTGTTGTATGACCTGTTAAAAGGAAATGTGCAGCTAACGGTTTCGGACATACGTAAAAATATCCTGGCAAACCTTGAGAAAAGATTGCAGCAGGCAGGCGTTCCCATCTACCGGCATTTCGTGGCTGACCTGGAAAAGCAAACCGGCCTGGGGGAAGAGGAGGAATTCCCTGTTATTATTTTAGATGCCCCCTGCACGGGCAGTGGCACCTGGAGCCGTACACCGGAACAGTTATTTTATTTCAATAAAAAAACTTTGAATCTGTATGCGGAAAGGCAAAAGCTGATCGCTTCGAATATCGTTTCACATTTAAAAAAGGGGGGCCTCTTCTTTTATATAACCTGTTCTGTTTTTAAAAAGGAAAATGAGGAAGTGGCGGCATATATAAAAGAAAAATTCCAGCTGCAGTTGTTGCAGGTGGAATATCTGAAAGGCTATACAAACCAGGCGGATACTATGTTTGTCGCTGTATTTTCAAGATCAATGCCTTAGTATTTTTTTCGTAATTTCTTTTTTGTTATCAATGTAAACGCTGACAAAATAGATCCCCTTGCTCATATTTTTCATGGACACTGTTCTAACCTGAGTGCCCGGTATTTGATCAGACTGATTCACATAAACTTTCTGGCCCGCGGCATTTTGAATCACGATATCGATCCTCGAAGGATTGCTCCTTACGATCGTAATATTAAGATTATCTGATACCGGGTTCGGGTTTATGGTCACCGTGTTTTGTGTGGAAGAAACGCAGGCCTGCGAATGATTCACAGTAACAGAATCGAGGTAAAAGGTTGTATCTGTTGAAATGATCATTTTGAGCCGGTATTTTATCTCGCCTAAAGACAATGTTGACAGTTCATCTGCATAGACAAAATCATGCTTTGCAAAATTCCCGTTATCCTGCAATGTTGTTATCGTGGAATATGTCAATTCCCCTGCAAGTTTTCTTTCTATTTCGATCGTCATTGTTGGATCCGTTTTAACCCCAAACTGTATTTGTGCTTTGCAATCCGCAATAACTGCCGGTTCCATTGAACGCAATTGTTTTAAGATCGTCACGAAAGCTTTTTTTGCATCCGGTATGCCGTATCCAACGCGGTCATCCGGGTTATTCACCTCGCTGGATGATAATTCGAGCGCCTGTATGATCGCCATATTATTCACTTCGGGAAATGCCTGCCAGAGACAGGTTGCAATTCCTGCCATATTCGGGCAGGCAAAAGAAGTGCCGCTGCCAAAAGCTGGCATACCGGTACTTGTATTTGCAACCACTGCACCGGAGCCTACCGCAGCCACAGAAGGCTTTATTTGCCCGTCACTGCTTGGACCATAACTGCTAAAACCTGCTACCTGCCCGGATATATTCACCGCTCCAACACTTAAAACACTATCTGCATCAGAAGGCGATATCAGGAAATGCCAGGGATTATTGCCCTCATTGCCGGCTGCCACCACTATCAACATTCCTTTTTGGGCAGCTATATCAGCAGCACGTGCACTGATCGTTATATTTCCATTCAGATCATTGTAGGTATAGTCAAAATCACTGCCATCAAAATTATAATAACCCAGTGAAGTAGACGCAATATCTACTCCAAGACTATCTGCCCGTTCAACTCCTGCAGCCCAGTTTTGCTCTTCGATGGGGTATTCGCTGAATACATCCTCCGTGCGGTATAAATAAAAAGAAGTTTTTGGAGCAGTGCCGACAAAAACGCCGGGCAAATTGGCTGCAATGGTACTCAGGCATTGGGTTCCATGGGAATTATCTTCATTCACACTCGTTTCATTTTCTACAAAATCCCAGGTGCCCAATACCTGGTTATTATTTCTGATGCTATCAAATGTTGGCAAACTCAGGTAATTGATAAAGCCTGCATCCAACATAGCAAGCTGCATGCCTTCTCCACGGAATCCGTGGTTATGTAAAAAATCTCCGTTATGGATCCTTACCTGGCCATCTGAGCTACCATATTCATAGAATCCATCAACATCCTGGGGCCTGCCTGCCGGAATTGTTTCAAGATATGAACCCGGTACATCAAGTTGCTTATTCGCCGGATGCTGCATAGATCTTGCAGCAATGGGAGATACACTTAAAACGAACGGGAAACCATTTATTTTAGTAAGTGCAGCCGCATCGGAAGTTTGAATGGCGGCCTGATTCAGCCATTTGGAAGTATTTAATATAGTAACTGCGCCCGCTAAACGAAGACTGTCAACGTACCTTGGGGTTACCGGCAGGTCAGTGCTGTCTATTGAAATATTGTATCGTGCCCTGCGATCCAGTGAACGTTGGGTGAGATATTGCGATGGGTTACTGATGGAAAAAGGGTTGCCGCCTTTATCTTTAAATTTTATAATGTACCTGCTGTATTGAGCATGGCTTCCTAAAGAAAAACCAATGAAAAGCAGCAATAGAGGTAAAATTTTTTGCATGGGTTGGCATTTATCATTCACCAAATTTACTTAAATAATGGACAATTATCAACTCTCCATTGTCAATTGTCAATTGTCCTACTTAGTATCATACGCCCACTTAACCAGCGTAGCTCCCCAGGTAAAACCGCCTCCAAAAGCAGCCAGTATAATATTATCTCCCTTTTTTAATTTCTTTTCCCATTCCCATAAGCAAAGGGGAAGCGTACCTGCCGTTGTATTGCCGAATTTCTGGATATTGATCATTACTTTTTCTTTGGGAAGGTTCATCCGGTTGGCAGTAGCATCAATGATTCGCAGGTTTGCCTGGTGCGGTACCAGCCATGCAATATCATCTGCTGTTAGATTATTTCTTTCCATGAGCTCAAAACTCACATCGGCCATTCCTTTCACCGCAAATTTAAAAACCGCCTGGCCTTCCTGGTACACATAATGTTCTTTGGCAAGTACGGTTTCAACGGTGGCTGGCTTTACCGAGCCTCCTGCTTTCATATGCAGGTATTGCCTGCCGCTGCCATCACTTTTTAAAATACTGTCAAGCATGCCATTCCTTCTTCATTGGGTTCCAGTAAAACGGCCCCGGCGCCATCTCCAAAAATGATACAGGTAGTGCGGTCACTATAGTCGATGATACTGCTCATTTTATCAACACCCACCACAACTACTTTTTTATACCGGCCACTTTCAATCAATGTTGTTCCGGTTGTAAGTGCATATAAAAATCCCGAGCAGGCTGCACCGATATCAAAACTAAATGCATTGCTTATTCCCGCTTTATCACAAATAATATTGGCAGTTGCCGGGAAAACCATATCCGGGGTAACGGTGGCACAGATCAGGCACTCGATTTCATCGGGAGAGATGCCCCTTTTTTTGCACAGATCTTTCACTGCTTCTACTGCCATATCACTGCTGCCGAGTCCTGCACCTTTCTAATATCCTTCTTTCTTCCACACCGGTACGGCTCCTGATCCATTCATCATTGGTATCACCATTGTTTCCAGGATCTGGATTGGTAAGCCGGTATTCGGGTACATAGCCACCAACACGCTGTAATGGCCGCGGTAATTTTTTGCATGAATGAATATTAAATTTTGATTATACCATCATTAAGGAAGACAGCAAAATTAATGGAAAAAACCTTCACGATAATTTTCGTGATGTGGTGGCAAAATATCCTTATTTTCGCTATCGACAGACCATGAAACTATGTATGCATATTTGCAGGGAAAATTTACTTATAAAAGTCCGGCCCAGGTTTATATAGATGTGAACGGAGTTGGTTATGAAGTGAATATAAGTTTGAACACCTATGCTGCATATTCAGAACCTGGAACAGGGGAAGTTATTCACCCATTTGCAGGTAAAGGAAGACGGCCATGTCTTATTTGGTTTTTTTGAAAAAGAGGAAAAGGATATTTTTTTATTACTGATAAGTGTTTCGGGCGTTGGTGCAGCTACTGCAAGGATGATGTTGTCCTCGATAAGGCCCGAAGAAGTAACAGGGCGATCACTGCAAGGCAACGTAAGGTTGCTGGAAAGCGTCAAAGGAATAGGAAAAAAAACAGCTGAAAGGCTGGTGCTGGAATTAAAAGATAAGATCGGATAAATACTCATCCACGCCCGGAAGTATGACAGCCGGCAGGCAATAGTTTGGAGCCAGGATGCGTTAAACGCCTTGACTGCACTGGGAATTTCCAGGGCACAGGCAGAACAATCAATCCAAAGAATTATCCGTGCTGAACCCGATATATCACTTTTAGAAGAATTAATTAAAAAAGCCTTAAAAGCCATTTGAGAAAAAATCTACGTTAACTGATTTACCGAATGTTGCTTATTAAAAAATCTTTTCTTGCAGTATCGGGTTATTGTATTTTAACATTGTCGCTTGTGCTGGGCAGTGCATTTTCATTGTTGGCACAACAGGACTCATCCCAGGTTAATTTCACAGATACCTTGCCCTATCCCAATACAGGACCGACGAGGAGATAATCTTTCAGGTGCCACAACCAGTATCTATGACCTTAGAAATCCATCCAATATCCGGGATTCTGTGGTCTATGACCCCGTCACACGCAGGTATACCGTTTATGAAAAAATAGGCAACAGGTATTACCGTACCCCAACAAGTTATTCCTTTGAAGAATACTGGCAATACAGGAACCGACAGGCTGAAATAGAATATTTTCAAAGCAGGGCAAATACAACCAGCATCTTAAACCGCGGAAAATTATTAAAGCCCCAGCTAAAGCTGTACGATAATCTTTTTAACCGCTTATTTGGAAATGGTAAAATTGAAATAACACCCCAGGGAAATGTAGATATCACGGCCGGTTACCAGGGCCAAAATATTAAAAATCCCACATTGCCGGAAAGGGCCCGGAAAAACGGGGGACTTTGATTTTGATATGAATGCCCAGCTGAATGTGAATGCAAACATCGGGGATAAACTAAAATTCCCCATCAACTATAATACCCTGGCAAATTTTGACTGGATAACCAGCTTAAACTGGATTATACCGGTAAAGATGATGAGATCATGAAACGTTTCGAAGCAGGTAATGTTAGCTTTTCCATCACGAGGTACATTGATCCCGGGTGCGCAGCACTTGTTTGGGTTAAAAACACAATTGCAATTTGGTAAATTATTTGTGACCGCGGTACTTGCCAACCAAAAATCACAACGGCAAAGCGTAAACCTGCAGGGTGGAGCGGCTTCACAGCCATTTGAAATAAAGGCAGATGAATATGAAGAGAACAGGCACTTCTTACTAGCCCAATATTTCAGGAACAATTATAATAAAGTAATGTCGAACCTGCCGGCAGTAACAAGCCCGGTACAGATTTTGAGGATGGAAGTTTGGGTTACCAACAAAAATGGCACTACCACAGAAACAAGGGATATGGTGGGGTTAATGGATCTTGGAGAATCCAGCCATTCCTGCGCCGCCCATTGTGAATGTGCTTGATCCGAGTGAGATCCCTTACTAACGGAAGCAACGACCTGCTGTATATAAGATCATTCAGCAGCCCGGACTACCGGAACCCGGCCACTGGTATACAATAACCTGACACATTACCTGGGACGGGCATTAAACCCTGTACAGGATTTTGAAAAGACATTTGCCCGTAAACTGGATTCAACCCAATATATTTATAACAGGCAGGTGGGTATATTTCCTTAAGCCAGCCATTACAAACAGATGAAGTACTTGGCAGTTGCTTATCAATATTCTTACAACGGTAAAATTTACCAGGTAGGTGAATTTTCGCAGGATCTGCCGCCAGACAGTACTTCGGCCACTCAAAAAGTATTTTTCCTTAAATTATTAAAAGCAACATCCCAGCGGCCAAGCCTTACCGATCTGGGACCTGATGATGAAAAATGTGTATACGGTTGGTTATGGTACTTTAACGCCAACGGATTTTAAACTGGATGTACTTTACCAGGAACCGGCCTTGGATGGAAAACGATATGTACCTTTCGGAAATAAAAACCAGGGAACGCCGATCATTTCACTTGATAAATCTGACAGGCTGAACAACCAGCTGGATCCGCAGCCAGATGGTGTATTTGATTATGTGGAAGGTTTACGGTGATACTCGCAATACAGCAGGGTCATCTTCCCGGTGCTGGAACCTTTTGGGCGTGACCTTGCGGTACAGATCTATACTGCCAACCCGCCCCCGGTAACGGCAAAAGATACACTTATATTATGCCTTGTATGATTCCATAAAGGCAGTTGCCCAGCAATATCCCCAACTTAAACCGTTTCGTACTAAAAGGATCTGCAAAAACTTCGGGTTCTTCAGATATCAGTATCGGTTATAATATTCCCCGGGCTCTGTTACCGTTAGTGCCGGCGGACAGAACATTGACAGAAGGAATGGATTATGATATTAATTATGACCTGGGTACGATCAAAATAATCAACCAGGCCATTATTAAATGCCGGCTTACCGGTGCAGGTAAATTTTGAGAACAATGCATCTTTTGGTTTGCAGCAGCGAAATTATATTGGCATTGCGGCTTGATTACCTGGCTAAGAATACGGTCCGAAGCAACAATTGTCTTTTGGTGGAACAATTGTGCGGTTGGGTGAAAGGCCATTCTTTACAAAGAGTAATTACGATGAAGACCCCATCCGCAATACCATGTATGGCCTGGATGTGAATTACAGGAAGGATATTCCACGGCTTACAAAATTATTGGATAAGCTGCCTTTTTATACAACAACCGCCCCTTCTACCATCAATGTATATGCAGAAGGCGCTTTTTAAAACCCGGCCATGCTCCACAGATCGGAAGGGTCAACCGGGCTTGTTTATATTGATGATTTTGAAGGAAGCAAATCAGGGATCGATCTGCGTTTCCCACTGATCAGCTGGGCACTGGCATCTACGCCTAAAGGTGCAACTGACAAGCGGAAGCGCTACGCTATTTTCCCGGAAGCAGATCTAAGCAACGATATTAATTATGGAAAGAACAGGGCAAAAATCGCATGGTACCAGATAGAACCACACTTACAGCAATATTGAAGGGCCAAATAATCCCTGATCAATAACAGGAATTTGAACTGAGCGATCCAAGGGTAAGGCAGGTATATCAAAGAGAAATATTTCCGCAAAGAACACCGGGTTTCGGCGAAAGCCAACTGATCACATTTGACCTGGCATATTATCCCCAACGAAAAAGGCCCATATAATTATGAAGCATGCAGTTGCGAATCTGAACGCAAACGGAACATTTAAAACTCCCCAAACAAAGTTGGGGTGGACTAATGCGCAGTATCGACCAGACCGATTTTGAAACAGCCAATATTGAATTCATAGAATTCTGGGTACAGGATCCATTTATTAACTAAACCCATACTATCTACCGGTGGTAAGTTATATTTTAACCTTGGTAATATTTCTGAAGATGTATTAAAAGATGGCAAAAGATTTTATGAAAATGGTTTACCTACACCCAATGCCCCTTCGCCAGTGGATAATTCGATCTGGGGCAGGGTGCCACGCAACCCGATACAGGTAACCAATGCATTCAGTAATGATCCCGCAGACAGGCCTTACCAGGATATTGGTTTTGAGGGATTGAGATGATACCGCAGAAGTAATAAAACGCCAGGCATTATCTTAATAACCTCCAGGCAAATTTTGGTACGGGTTCAAAAGCATACCAGGATGCATTGAAAGATCCTTCCAATGATGATTATAATTATTACCGGGATGCATGACTTTGGAGCAACGGATGGCATATTGCCACGGTATAAAAAATATCAATAATCCCGAAGGCAATTCACCCATTGCTAACAGCAGTCAATTTTCTTCCGCGGCAACTTTATACCCCGATGCGGAAGACCTGAACAGGGATAATACCTTGAACGAAACAGAAGAATATTTTCAATATATCGTGGACATAGAAACTAAGTTCATCGCCGCGAGATGGAGATCGGCACAAATTATATTGTTGACAAGAAAGATAGTATCGGTAAACCTCGTTGATGGACACTACCCGTGCGGAAACCTGGTACCAGTTCAGGATACCAATCGGCACTATGATAAAAAGATCGGTAATATTCCCGATTTTAAATCGATCCGTTTCATACGGATGTTCCTGACTGATTTTGATGACAGCTGTTGTAATGCGTTTTGGAAATTGCAGTTAACAAGAAATATCTGGCGCAAGTTTCAATACAAGATTGATTCTACAGGTACATATACTCCTGCATCATCCACAACGTTTAATGTGGGTGCTGTAAATATTGAAGAAAATGACAAGCGTACTCCATTACCTTACCGTACACCAAGGGAAATTCAGAGGGTGCAAACATTGAGCAATAATGGTGTAAACCTGTTACAGAATGAGCAGTCCATGAGCCTTACAGTTTTGCGACCTTGCGAAAAGGTGATGCAAGAGGTGTATTCCAAACATTTGCCAACAGGGATCTGCGCCAGTTCAGGAAACTATCAATGTACATCCATGCAGAAACAGCAGAAAAACCGGTTCCCAATACGATCAAGGATAAGGACTTACTGCCGTAATAAGGATGGGAACTGATTTTGTAAACAATTATTATGAAATAAGGATTCCGTTAAACTTAACCGGCTATCGCGCAATAGCCTAAACCCAAATTCAGATGCCTACAATGATACGTTATGGAATCCCTTAAATTCACTTGATCTTGACCTGCATCACTTAACAAAGATTAAAACAGGAAAGAAATTTATCTAACAGCCTCATTGACACAAATTTTCCGGCAGCTACAGGCTAACGGCCAAATGTATTCTATAATGGGTAATCCAAACCTTGGGGAAATAAGAGGGATATTATTGGGTGTTGAAAATACCAATGCTGTCGGCAACGCCTGCGGCGAGATATGGGTAAATGAATTGAGGCTTTCTTCCATTGATGAAAAAGGCGGCTGGGCAGCATTGGGAAGGGTGGATGTAACCTTGCCGACCTTGGAACCCTCTCGATCTCAGCAAATACACATTCCAAAGGTTTTGGAACACTGGAACAAAGTGTCAATGAACGTACAGGGATAATTTTGTCCAGTTTGATGTTGCAGCAAATCTTGAGCTTGGTAAATTATTGCCAAGAAGAGCGGCTATGTCCATCCCCGTATTTGCCAGTTATTCCCAAACGGTAAGTACACCGGAATATGATCCTTATGATCTGGATATTAAATTGAAGGACAAACTAAACGCGGTACACAGCAAAGCAAAAAGAGATTCCATCAGAGAGGAGCTGTTGATTTCACTTCTATCAAAACATTGAATTTTACCAATGTAAGAAAGAATAAGACGAATGGTAAGAAGCCAAAGATCTATGATATCTCAAATATAGACTGAGTTATTCCTATATTCAAACACTTAACCATAACCCGTTAATTGAACACAATGAAGTTACCAGTCACCATGGTGGCCATAGGTTATAATTATGCCACCACAGCCAAAATACATTGAACCATTCAAAAGAAATTGTTCAGAAAATCAAAACGCATTGGTTCGACCTGGTAAAGGATTTTAATTTCAATCTATATACCATCGCAGATTAAGTTTCCGGGCAGATATCACCGGCAGTTCGGTGCCATCAAGCCAAGGAGTGTAGGTGAAACAAAGTATACGATCCCTGAAACCTATGATAAGTATTTTACGTTCCAGCGGGATTATATTCTTCGCTGGAATTTTACCCGCTCTTTCAATTTTGATTATACCGCAACCAATAATTCAAGGATCGATGAGCCATACGGCCGTATTGATACAAAGCCAAAAAAGGATACGGTCTGGAGAAATCTATTGAAAGGTGGAAGAAATACATTGTTCTAATCAAACGGCCAATTTTTCCTATACGTTACCACAACTAAGATTCCCATTGCTGGACTGGACCACTGTTAATTTAAGATACCAGGCAACTTACAGGTGGATAGGCGCATCAAGGCTTGCGGTAAACCTGGGCAATATCCTGGAGAATGGCCAGCAGAAAGAAGCAACTGCCCAACTTGATTTTACGAGGCTATATCAAAAATCAAAATGGTTACGCCAGCTGGAGCAGCCTCCCAATAAAGAGGATAAAGAACAATGGAAAAACACGGATCACAAAGGTCAGAGATTCAGTTACAACAAAAAGCGGCAAGACGGATCCTGCAAACCAGAAGCATTGTGGATAAAAGCGCCATGCCTTATATTGGCACAGCAGGCAGGGTATTTGGAAAACTGGTGACCAGTGTTAAACAGGTGAATTTCTCCTTATCTGAAAGTAGCAAATACCAGGTTGCCGGGTTATACAGACAGCACACAATTTGTTGGCCAGAATTTTAAAAGTATGGCACCCGGATTTGATTTTATTTTAGGGGCAGCCGGATACCAACTGGCTGAACCGTAAAGCACAGGAAGGGCCTTGATTACAAGAGATACTAATTTCAATTCCCTGTTCCAGCAGAACTTTGATCAGCGGATCACTTTGTCTGCACAGCTTGAGCCGGTAAGGGACCTGACGATCAGCGTGAATGTAAGCAAGACCTTCAGTAAGAATTATACTGAAACCTTCAGGTTTATAGATACAACGGGAGGGGCTAACCGAACTTTTATGCACTGAATCCATATGCAGGTGGAGGATTTGATGTATCTTATATCGCATTCAAAACACTGTTTGGAAAATTTGATCCCAACCGGGTATCCGCAAACCTTTAAAAAATTTCAGGAAAACAGGCAGATCTTATCAAAGCGGCTAGGTATTAACAAATCCTTATAGTGCCAGCCAGCCACTGATCAGATGGTTATTATTATGGATATGGAAGATATGCAATAGATGTGCTGATCCCATCATTCATTGCGGCATACACCGGCCAGGATCCTGAAAAAGTGGCATTGATCAAACAAAATAATCCAGAATATAAAATCAAATCCGTTTCAGGAGTATACTGCCAAAACCAAACTGGAAGATCGATTATAATGGTTTAAGCAGGATAAAAGGGTTGGATAAGATATTTACAAATTTTACGATCTCTCATGGCTATAACGGCAACCTGAGCATGAATGGATTTACATCCGCATTGCTTTACCAGGATATTACCGGAGTATGGTTATCCTTCTTTTTATGATACTGTTTCAAACAACTTTATGCCTTATTTCCTGGTACCAAATGTTACCATCCAGGAGCAGTTTCTCCATTGATTGGATTTGATATGATGTTTACCAACCAGTTCCAGGCGAAATTTGAATATACCAAGACCAGGCAGCTCAGTTTAAGCCTGTATGATTATCAGTTAAGTGAAGTACGCAGTACAGAATTCACCATTGGGGCTGGATATCGTAAACGTGGCTTGAAATTATTCGCGGTTTGAAATTGCCTAAATTCTTAAGTAAGGATAAAAGCGGAAAACTGGACAATGAGATTAATTTCCGGATCGATTACAGGATCAGGGATAATGTTACTGCAAACAGCAGGCTTGACCAGGATAATAATTTTGCGACGGCGGAAGCAAGGAAATAACGATCAGTCCGACCATAGATTATTTCCTGAACAACCGGATAAATGTGAAACTGTATTTTGACCAGCGAAGAGTGAAACCTTATATATCTTCAAGCGCACCAACCACGAATACAAGGGCAGGGGTACAGATAAGGATATCGTTGGCTCCGTAGAAGAGGCACATGGTCAATTATTCAGAACAACCGTGCATTTGGGAGATGATTTGGGAGGAGAAAATTCTTAGTTCTTAGTTCGTAGTTCAACTCATAAACTATGAACTAAGAACTCAAAAACGATTGATAATTCGCATTTATTTCGTCTTTTTCAGGAGCATTACGTAACCGCAAAGGTCTTTCTTTTTCTTTTTGTTCACCTGTACCGGTTTCATCATATGGAATTCGCTGAACTGTGGTATATAAGAATAGCTGATCACATTTCCGTCAACATCTCCCCACATTTTTTTCTGGTAGACAACCTGCTTTTCATTCCAGTCGAACATCCGGACCTCATAAAGTTTTGAGGAGATATCACCAATAAAAACAAACTGGTACCAGCTACCCTGTGTCAAAGGGACAATGACCGGCATTTCATATTCGCTTTCCATTGTCATGGAAGCTTCTCTTACTATAATAAAGCCCTGGTTGATAAGATCCTGTTTGATACTGTCGGCCTGGTGAATGATTGATTGGTTGGTGCAGGGAACCTGCCTGATCAAATCCTGTGCATTGGAATCCAGCCCCAAAAACATGGTAAATAAAAGCGTGGCTGGCACAAGTAGGTTTTTCATTGGGTTCACATTAGGTTATTGGAACTACAAGGTTAATACATTTTTTGGGGAAATCCAATCATTAGCCCGGGTTTAAACGTGAAAAGGGATGAAATATTGTAGTGAAGGAATGTTAATTACCTTTAAATGAACAGATTGTAGGATTTTTGCTATATGTTCTTATGAAAATAATAGGTTCCTGCCTGCTGGGTGCAGGTAATGAGGATCTCATTGATGCAGACATGATCCGGCAAATTAGCGCTATAAAATACAGCGTCAGCGATATCTTCCCCCCTGAGTGGGGTATAGCCTTCATAAGCAGCATCTGCCTTCTGCGGATCACCCTTATACCTCACCAAAGAGAACTCCGTTTCAACTGCCCCGGGATGAATGCCGGTAACCTTGATCCCATACTTTAACAGGTCTATCCGCATAGACTTAGTGATGGCATCTACTGCAAATTTGCTGGCGCAATAAACATTTCCGTTCTCATAAACTTCTTTGCCCGCGATCGAGCCAATATTGATGATATGCCCTTTTTTATGCTTTATCATAAAAGGCAGCACTGCCCTGCTTACGTAAAGCAAGCCATCTACATTTGTATGTAACATTGTATCCCAATCATCCAGGTCCGCATTTTCAAAACTATCCCTGCCCAGTGCGAGCCCGGCATTATTTACCAGGATATCAATTTGTTTCCATTGTTCGGGAAGTTGATTGATTGAATCAAAAACATCCTGCCTTTCCTGCACATCAAAACAGGAAATGATCACATTTACTGAATATTTTTTTTTAGGTAAGCCTGTAATTCCTCCAGCCTTTCTTTTCTACGGCCGGTAATGACCAGGTTATTTTGTGCAGCGGCAAATTTCTCAGCACATGCTTTACCGATCCCTGACGTAGCGCCCGTGATCAAAACTGTTTTATTCATTGATGCAAAATAATGAGAATTGTCAATTATCAATTGATAATTATTACCTGATCAGTACGACGTACCCTTTCTGCGTCTTGGTTCTTCCTTTGTAGGTAACACCTTCCGCCATCCAGACAAAAGTAGCAGGATCCTGGGGTTTACCTGCAAAAACGCCATCCCATCCCTTACCCATTTCTGATGTTGAATACATCATCTGCCCGAAGCGGTTATAGACCCTGAAATAAGTTAGGGATCTCATTCCAAGTAAGATTGGTTTGATAATATCATTGGTTCCATCTCCGTTCGGTGTAAAAGCGGTTGGTACATACATATCAGGATCTATATTATAAACAGTAACAATGATACTGTCGGTCCCTCTGCAACCATAGATATCTCTTCCCTCCACGATATAAGTAATACTTTTCATGGGTGTTGCAACAGGATTGGGTATAGTGGTGCCCGAAAGCCATCCGGGCAAAGATGCCGGTGTCCAGCTCCATAAATAAGTGAGCGCGCCGGTAGCTCTCAATGACAACGATTGCTCTTCCACAATAGAAGTGTCAGCCAGCCCGGCATTTACATGCAGCAATGGCACTACATGTATAAACACCGTATCTTTTATTGCTTTGGTACATCCCAGTGTATCGGTTACCGTTACGATATACCGGATATCATGCGCAGGCAGCGTTACCCGCGGATCACTGATCGATGGATTGCTTAGCCATGTGGCGGGCGACCATTCGTAGCTACTTCCCCCCGTTGCATGTAATTGTGTATTAAAACCAATACATAAAGCAGTATCCTCGCCGGCATAGGCTTGTGGGTAAGGAGCGGTAATGATCGTGACCTCGGAAGTATCCGAGCAGGTACCGATATTCCCGATCACGGTGTAAGTGATCGAATTAACCAGGGGCCTTACAAATGGATTCTTAACAGAATCATTGTTCATGAACTGGAAAGGGCTCCAGGCGTAATGCAGGGCATCACCCGTGGTTCTCAGCCAGAATC
Organism: uncultured Chitinophagaceae bacterium; assembly: GCA_963779595.1. Taxonomy (GTDB): domain Bacteria; phylum Bacteroidota; class Bacteroidia; order Chitinophagales; family Chitinophagaceae; genus Ferruginibacter. The sequence goes on from CAVZYY010000001.1 coordinate 241,790, forward strand.
CTTCCGTTCTGCATATTGATGTATCGGGGCCGGCGTCAATGACCGTTTTTATTTTTACATCAACAATAACGGAGTCATCCCTGAAACAATGATAAATATCGGTTAGGCGTACATGATAGGTAGTGTCAACAGCCGGGTTAACAAAAGGGCTATGGCTTGCCGGGTTAGTGATATTATAAGCGGGTGTCCATAAAACGCTTCCATTGCCTGCTGCATTCAACTGGAGCCCATCTACGATACAGATGGTTGTATCATTGGTAACAACCAACGGGGGCCTCGGCCTGGCAATTACACGAACAGTATCTGTTCTTTTTTTAATACAGCCATTTACTCCTACAAATACAATGTAATCGGTCGTAAGTACGGGTGAAGCGATCGGATCGGGGATCGCAGGGTTGCTTAGGCCGGTTGCAGGTGACCATAAATAAGTATTTCCACCACTGGCCGATAAAGGAGCTCCGGCCTGTCCCGTGCAGTAAGCGGTGTCTGGCCCTGCCTGGGCAATCGCCAATGGGGTTACGGGAACGTTAATGGTTGAGGTCGCAAAGCAATGTGATCCCCACTTTGTTCTTAAAGTATAGGTTGTTGAGGTTAATGGAACTGACCGGGTAATTCTTTGTGTGGGTAAGAATACAGCCGCCGCCGGTGTCCACTGCCAGCTCACATTGGGCATATGATTGCTGCTTCCCGTTAAGATCACCGTGTCTTCCTGGCAAATGGCTGCTGGGTTTGCAGTGATCGCACTCGTCAGGTTAAACAGGGGAGTCAATCTTACGGAATCCGTTTTTTTACAGCCGGCTACATTGATCGTGGCAAAATAAGTGGTAGGGGCGGGCGGAAATGCCAACGGGGTCGCAGTATTTGCAGCAATGATATTGGTAGAAGGTAACCACGTGAATATTCCAGTACCCGTAGCAGTTAGTCGTACGGTATCAAGCCCGCAATACGTTGTATCATTGGAAACGGATATTGCAGGGATGGGGTTGATGATCACCTGTTTATGAACCGTATCAATACAGCCCTTGCTGTTCGTGACAATAAAAGTAGCGTTGTAGGTGCCGGCAAGGGGGTAAGTGTATTGGGGGTCTGAAATATGGCTGGTATCTGCCAGGGTTGCGTTGTTGCCAAAATTCCAGCTCCATGAATCCACAAATCCATAATTCGTAACGGTTGTATCATGGAATTGAACAGGCTGCCCGGCGCATAAGGGAGCGTCTGCTTCAAATCCCGGGAAAAAACCCGGGTAAACTCCCATCGTGATCGTGCTTGAATCAGAACAATTGCCGCCTTTATTGATGATGAATTTTACAATATAAATACCTGTATCAGCATACACATAAACCGGATTATCAAGTATGGAAGTATCGGCCAATGTAGACGGGTCTCCGAAATCCCAAAATACGGTGTTTGCACCGGCACTATTATGGCTGAACTGTATATTGAAGCCATCGCAGGTGGTATATCCCGGATCGGGTTCTGCAACAGTGGGGATACAGGGGGATACCCTTACCAGGAGGTCTTTCCGGTGCGTGGTGAGCAATCTCCCGTTCCGGTAAGCTTTAACGCAAACGCATACCACATAATTTCCTGCATCGGGTGCAATCCCTGAGATAATGCCTGTTTGCGGATCGATCGATGCCAGGTTTCCAAGCGGCGTGCTCCCGGAAAAGCCAGGCTCATAGATCAGGGAATTATAAGGCGGGGGAGCAATGTCTGTAAAACCGGAATTCTGGGCAAGGCCTCCATCATAGGCATCACAAAAACTGTATACCAGCGAATCCGCATCCGCATCCGTGGCACTGAAATCCAATATAAAGGGCGCATTAAAACAGATCACGGAAACCGGTAGTTTAAATTTGGGGCAATTGTCTATTTCAAAAATGCTTTGTAATTGCTGGGCACCCGGAACCACGCAGGTATAATTGGCACCAGGTGAAGTAAGCGGTGGAATTGCAGGGCTCACATTGGCCATACCGGTCTGGCGGCAGCAGGTCTGGTGACTTATCGTGTATCCGTTATTGTTATCAGGTAATTCTACTGTTAAAGAATAGGTTGCATAAGTATATACTAAATTGGGAGGATTGGTCAGGCAGGGGGAAGCATTCAGTGGTACTGAGAGGATACCGGGAGGATCGTCCTGCACGATCAGCCAGTTATCGTCAATGGCCGTTCCAATGAATTTTGTATTATCATCATTGTTAAAGATACCCACCACGTATGAAGCAGCCAGGTTCGCAACATTTGGGCCTGTTGCATCTCCTTTTACCAACAGGAGAATGATCTTATAGATCTTTGTATTGGGTAAAGTTCCCGGGCCGACAAATTCATAACGAAGCTCACCACCGATAATATGGGCTGCAAATGTGCAGGTACATATTAGTGTAAACAATAAAGAAAATATAATTTTTTTCATTTGCTTTGTCAGACACAGAACGGGCCTATAAATATAACTAAAATTGCCCCTTTTAAAAAATGAAGTTATCTTAAAAACTGGCGTGGAGGAGGGGCGCTTTGCTGGCTTACCTTAATAAAATAACGGTACCTTTTCTTTGTATTTTTTTGTTCCTGAAATCAGTGCCTTCAGCGATCCATACATAAGTGCCAGGCCCCTGTTCCAGGCCCTTAGACCGGCCATTCCAGCCAATGCCGATATTTGAAGTGCTGAACAACAATTGCCCGAAGCGGTTATAGATCCGGAATGTTTCAACAGATTTTAAACCCAGGGCCAATGGTTTCAGGATATCGTTCGTTCCATCGCCATTTGGGCTAAATGCTGAAGGAACATAGAGGTCGGGAGGTAATTTGTAAAATTTCACCTTGATGATATCAGTATCAAAACATCCAACAGCGTCACTCACCCGTACAATGTATTTTATATCATCCAGGGGCGACGATATGGGGTTAGAAATCTGAGCGTTGCTTAACCAATCAGGGATATTGGTTGTTGTCCAGAGATAATTAATACCCCCGGTTGCGGTTAGTTGTAACGCCTGGCCGGCTACAATGGAAGTATCTGCCGGGCCTGCATTTGCAATTACTTTATTCACATTTACATGTATTGTGTGACTGACAGGTTTTGGACAACCAAAAGTATCCCTGACCGATATCGTATAGCTGATATTTGAAAGAGGGTTTACTGCAACAGGACCGGGAATAGTTGTGTTATTTAAAAACAATGCAGGGGTCCACGAATAAAACGTTCCCCCGGATGCCTGTAGAAAAGCAGATTCCCCGGAGCAGATCGTTGTATCCGCACTGGTAATTAATGTTGGGTATGGCACAGTTTTGATCTGTATAAAACCGCTGTCAAAACATTTGCCAATCCTTCCTATGACCTTGTATCTTGTAAACTGTGTTACCGGGATGGCCAGCGGTTTTTTTATAAAAGCGTTACTCAATGAGGCCGACGGGGTCCATTCATATTTCAGCGCATTGCTGTTCGGACTTAATATGATCCCGTCCGTTCTGCATATGGTAGTATCATTACCCATACTTAGCGTCACGGAATCCACCACATTTACTGTGACCAAGTCATTGTTTGGGCAACCATAAGCATCCTTATAAGCAGCATAATAAGTAGTGGTTTGCCGTGGAAACACAAATGGAGTAAAACTGGTTGGATTAATGAGGTTATAAGCAGGGGTCCATAGAACACTGCCGGACGGATTTGCAGTAGTGATCAATCTCAGGGTATCAATAGAACAGATCAGCGTATCATTGGTAATAGAAAGTGTTGGTTTATCAACAATAAAAACGGTATCAGTTATCCTTGCACTGCAACCTTTGGTGCTTCCAACGATCAATGTTGCAATATAGAGACCTGAGCCGAGGTTTGCATAAGTATAACCTGGATTTTGCAGAGAACTGCTGTCATCATAAGTTCCGCGGATCCCAAAATCCCAAAGCCATGAATTTACTGTTCCAAACAGGGTAGTGGTTGAATCACGAAATTGTACCGGGAACCCTGCACACATGGGTGAATTGGTTGTAAAGGCAGGTGCAAAACCCGGGTAGACATTTGCCAGTGCACTCGTTGAATCTGCGCAGGCTGTTCCCCTGTTTACAACAAGTTTGATATGAAATACACCGGTATCTGTAAACACGTGAGTAGGCGAAGGGGAAGTTGAAAAATTGTCAATGTCAGCATTGGGATCCCCGAAATCCCAGTAAAAAGTTTCATTTAAAACGGATTGATACAGGTTGGTAAAATCAAGTGAAAAATCATCACAGGTTGTGTAAGATGGGTTTAATAACGCTCCGGGATATTCGCAGGGAGATACAGCAATCATGAAATCTTTCCTGTGGGTTGTTATCGGTTGCCCGTTCCTGTACGAAGTTACGCCCACGCATACTATATATTTTCCTGCCTGGGAGGGAGCAATACCTGAAATAATACCCGTTTGGGGGTCAATGGAAACATTTGTCCCCATGGGCGCAGCACCGGTAAATGGTATGAAATAAGACAATGAGTCGTAGGGCGGAGGTAGCGGATCATAACGAATGAAGGGACTTGTTGAATCACCGCCGCCCAGACCCTTTACGAAATGATACACCAGGGAATCCCCATCGGGATCCGTGGCGCTAAAATCAAACGTAAAGCGTGTATTGATACAAATGCCTGAAATATCTTTCTTAAACCGCGGACTGTTATCGGGTGTATTGATTGATTCGAGGCCGGGGACCTGGCATACATAGGTAATGCCTATCGTGGTTTCTCCTGGTATTGGAACAACATTATACAAAAAACTCATGGTCCTGCAACAGGTTTGGTAGACCACCGTATATCCAAGACCGTTATTGGGCAATTCCACCGTAAAACTATACAGTCCGATCATATACTTCAATTGCGGCGGGTTCCCAATACAAGGATGAAAAGGGCTTAACGTGTTTTGTTGCATACCCGTCCTGGTTGCAAGAATATAATCACCGAACTGCTGGTTGTTGGATGCGTTATAAATGGCCATTTTAACAATGGATGGCATTGGCGCGCAATTCGCGCAGTCATCATCCCTGAAAAGTTTTAGCGTGATCTTGTAAGTTTTTGAATGGGAGGTAGCACTGATAAAATCATAAATGATCTCTCCACCCGTAAGATGTTTTGCCTGTCCTGCAAAAAAACTGCAAATAAAAAGAAATATGAATGATAGTTGCCTCATGCGGTCGGAATGGAGAACAGGGAAATAACCAGTCACCTTAAAGATAAAGATTATTTCCGGTAAGACTAACGTATCAGGATCACAGACCCCTTTCGTTTCAATTTTCTATTCCGGTAATCTGTTCCTTCCGCGAGCCACACATAGGTACCGGGGCCCTGTTCGCTGCCTGCAAATTTCCCATCCCAACCGGCGCCTATCTGGTTGGTCGAAAATAATAATTGACCCCAGCGATTGTAGATCCTGAATGCATCCACCGATTTCAATCCCAGTGCCAGCGGCTTTAAAATGTCATTTGTTCCATCGCCATTGGGGCTGAAGCCTGTAGGAACATAGAGATCAGGAGTGACTTTGAATAGCTTAACATAGATCGTATCTGTGTCAAAGCAACCCAGGCCGTTGGTTACTTTTACGATATATTCAATATTATCAAGGGGGAGGGAAATCGGGTTGTAAATATTGGGATTGCTCAGCCAGGAAGGTTCATTTAGCGTTGTCCACGTATAAAAAACACCCCCGGTAGCTATTAATTGAAGCGGTTGTTCAATAACGATGGAAGTATCCCTTGGCCCTGCTTCCGCGATGATCCGGACAACATCAACCAGTACCGTATCATTCACCGGTTTGGGGCATCCGAGGGTATCCCTTACTGTTACAATATAATTTACATCCACAACCGGGAATACAGAAATGGGAGCGGCGATCTGCGGGTTATCTAAAAATGCGGCAGGAGTCCACACATAGGAACTTCCTCCTGAAGCATGCAGGAATGCAGACGTACCAAAGCAGATCGTTGTATCATTCCCCGCCCTGGCTAATGGATAAGGGACCGTTTTAACTTTAATAGAATCAAAATCAACGCATGAACCAATATTCCCTTTCACATAATAGGCCGTGAAAGCAGCGGTTGGTGTTGCGATAGGATTTTTAATTAATGCATTGTTCAAAGTGTTACCCCCTGGAGGTATCTCTGTCCATACATATTTCAAAGCATTGCTGTTAAGGCTCAATACAATCCCGTCAGTTCTGCAGATCGTTGTATCAGCCCCTGTCTTTAGCGTAACAGTATCTACTACGCTTACAACAACAGAATCTGTAGCGGAACATCCAAAATTATCACTATAAGAAACCGAATAGGTTGTTGTGACATCGGGGCTTACGATTGGCGTAAAGCTGTTTATATTGTTTATATTGTAATTCGGTGACCAGGTAACAGTTCCACCGAGGTTACTGGCTGCATTCAGTTGTAAATTGTCTACCGAGCAGATCAATGTATCATTTGTTACGGTAAGTGGCGGCTTATCAACGATCGTTACGGTATCATAAATGGTAGCAATACAACCCTTATTACTTTCCACAATCAATTTAGCGATATAGATACCCGACTGGGAATACGTATAGACCGGGTTTTTAATGTGGCTGGTATCGCCAATAGATGTTGGATCACCAAAATTCCAGGACCATATACTTGCTGCTCCATAAGTGGCGGTAGTCAGATCCCTGAATTGAACGGGTGTATTTTTACACCTTGGAGAGGTATTGGACAATGCAGGAAAATAACCGGGAAATACCTTTACCCTTGATGTAGTGGAATCTGCACAGGGATCACCCCTGTTCACCACAAATTTTAAAATAAAAATTCCGGTATCTGAATAAATATGTGTTGGGTTGGGTGATGTAGAAATATTACTGGCCCCGGAAGCGGGATCCCCAAAATCCCAGTAAAACGTAAGGTTGAGGGGTGATTGATTTTGATTTGCGAATGTATAGGAAAACCCATCACAGGTAATATATTCGGGGAGTAATTCAGCTCCCGCAAAATCGCAGGGATTAACGGAAATAATAAAATCTTTACGGTGGGTGCCTATAAAGAGCCCGTTCCTGTACGAGTTTACACAAACAGATACTACATACTTTCCAGCCTGTGGGGCAATACCAGAAATGATCCCTGTCTGGGAATTAATGCTGGCACCCGGCCCCAAAGGACTGGCCCCGCTATAACCATTTGTATAGAGCAAAGGACTGTATGGAGGGGGACCAGGCGTTGCATAGTATGCATCCTGTGCTGCCTGCCCATTATACCCGTTGCATAAACTATAAGTCAATTGATCACCGTCAGGGTCTGTGGCACTAAAATCAAGGGTAAATGGTTTACCAAAACACACCACGGAAATTCCTTTCGCAAAGCGGGGGCTGTTGTCATTATTCGAGACTCCCAGTGTATTTGAACCAGGAATACGACAGGTATATGTTGCACCGATATTGTTGTCAATATTCATGATCCCATCTATCCTGCAACATGTCTGGTAAGTAGCTGAATAACCGTTATTGTTATTGGGCAATTGCACAGTAAGTGTATAATATCCCACGCGGTAACTTAATGCGGGAGGATTGACGATACAAGGAGGAAGCGGGTATGTAGGAAGCAACTCGCTGCCATCAATAGAAACACTTTGAAAGCCACCCAATAATTGGTTATTGTCTAAATTATAGATCCCGATCACAGCGGTCCCGGGCATCGGGGCACAATTGAAACAATTCTCATCCCTGAAAAGCTGTAGTGTGATCCGGTATGTTTTTGTGGTAGCTGTCGCACTGATGAAATCGTATATCACTTCACCACCCGTTATATGTTTTGCATATGCTGAAGAAAGGCCGGAGAGAAGCAAACATATAAAGAAGGTTTTTTTCATTAATTAGTATATACATATGATAGACTGTAAAATACGTAAAAAAGCTGTCCGGGTTGATTAATTTACATCATCGGCGTGTAAAAATTCTCCCAAAAAATGATTCGCTCTTTGTGTTTCTTCCAGCATTCCCATATGGGCGCTGTTTCGTAAGATATGAATGTGCGAATTTGCCGGCATATAAGACTGCTCCAGGCTATGTTTAAATGGAACGGCTTTGTCATGTTCACCCATAATGAAAAGGACAGGAATGGAAGCATTTTTCAAAAGAAAAGTCCGGTCCGGTCTTGCTATCATTGCACGGTAATATTCAATCAATGCCTGTGCCGTAAAATCATTTCCTTTTTGCAATAACGCTTCAATGGCTGATTTATTTTTTTCGGGGTCATAAAACAGGGCGGGAATGCTTGTTTTCAGAAAGGCTTCTGGCCCATTATCTTCAATGAAAGCGATGGCTTTTTTCCTGGTTTCGATCTTTTCGACGTCATCTGCATAAGCACTTGAATGAAAGAGGCCAATGGCTTTTAAGTATTGGGGGTATTTTTCAGCAAAAGCGAGGGTTACATAGCCACCCATGCTATGCCCGATCATCACGCAGTCTTTAACAGCTTCTGCTGATAATATTTCCTTTATGCATGCTGCATAATCTTCCAGGCCAACGTGTTCTTTTTTAAGTAGCGTTGACTTACCACTACCAGGAATATCTGGGATGATGAGCCTGTAATGGTCGCTCAAAAAAGCAGCCTGTTCATTCCAGATAGTTCCGTCTTCTGCAAACCCATGCAACAGGGCGACAGGTGTTCCTTCGCCAATCACCCTGTAACATATTGCAGCGCCTCCGGAATTGATATATTTTTCTTCCACTGGAAATAGTTAATTGATTTTTAAATATCTGATCGCCGAACGGTATAATAACAACAAAACAAATGGAAGCAGGGCATTGTTCATTTGCTGGGGCAGGAAAGACCAACTCAGCAATAGCAGCGCCATCACACATGAAGCCAGGAAGAAATATTTTTTTATGAATTTATTCCTGCTGTTTACAAAAAATGAAACGATGATATGTGAAGGCCATGCCCACAACAGGTTGTAATTGTTTTTTGTCATGCTGTGGTCTGTTGCTGTCCACATGAATATTAAAATAATTCCAAGCAGGCCCGTCATAAAAAAGAGGAATCCATCCATCCCGTTTAATATCATTTGCATGCGCCTGTTCTTTGACAGTCCACATACAACAAACAGCAGCAACAGCAATGAAAAGAATATCATGGGTGTAAACCAGCTTCCTGCGTCAGGCTTATCAGCCAACGCATAAAGATCCATGGATTGACTTACCAGTTGAACATTCCGGCAACTGTCCAGTGCTTTCATCAGGTTATCTGGTAAAAATTGCTGCTGGGCAGATGTCATCACGGCATCAGTAGGAGCCCCCAATAAAATATCAATGCCAAGTTTGCTCCAGTACTGTTTTCCCTTGTCAAGGTATTCATGGATCGCATGCCTGAACCTTGTATCGGTGGGCATTACGGCCGGCAGTAAGGGGTGAGGATCTTTGGAATGGATGACCAGGTCCCTGAGCCTCGTGGTACAATTATCCAGGAAAAAATCATATTTATAATACTTATGCTCTTCTTTAAGATTTTCATTGAGCGTGTTCCGGATCTTTATTTTTTCCTGGGCCGTGAAATTCAGTAATTGTTCTGTGATGCCGCGGTTACTGGCCTGGTATGAAAATTTAAAATCCTTAAAATCTTCAATACTCAGGTAATACATTAATTTCCCGCGGATGAATTTTAGGTAAAAGCCCTCATCGTCAAAATTAAAAGTGCCGTAATTATAAACGATATCGCTGCTGCTATCCACAATTCGGATGGCGCTGTGCCCGAAAATGGAATATAGCTCATCGCCTGGCGTACAGGTGAGGAGTGATATCCTCATGTGTGAACTATCCTGTGCAGCAACTTTTGAATGTTGTTGTACAAATATGCAAATCAAAAAAAAACGGAGAAGAAATTTACAGGCAGCTCTTTTCATGAAATTTTATTGGCTACAAATTTACAGTGATAATATTTACATTTATCTCGAATAATTCGGTGCTTCCTTGGTGATCTCAATATCATGCGCATGGCTTTCCCTCATACCTGCATTGGTGATCTTGACAAAGATGGCATTTTGCAGATCCCTGATATTCGCGGCACCACAGTAACCCATACCTGCTCTTAAGCCACCGGTATATTGATGTACCACCTCCCTTAAATTTCCTTTAAATGCAACACGGCCTTCAATGCCTTCGGGAACAAATTTTTTAATATCATCTTCCACATCCTGGAAATACCGGTCACTGCTTCCCTGTGCCATTGCGCCCAGGGAACCCATACCGCGGTATTGCTTAAATTTCCTGCCTTCATAAATGATGGTTTCACCCGGGCTTTCTTCCGTTCCTGCAAACACATTTCCCATCATCACACAACTGGCACCTGCTGCCAGTGCTTTTACCATATCGCCGGTATACCGGATACCACCATCACTGATGATGCCGATATTTCTATTTTTTAATGCGGCAGCTGCTTCCATCACGGCAGTGATCTGCGGAACACCGGTACCGGCAACGATCCTGGTAGTGCAGATCGAACCCGGCCCAATACCTACTTTCACAGCATCGGCGCCTGCATCGGCCAAGGCCTTTGCACCGGCGCCTGTGCCCACATTTCCTGCAATTACCTGGAGCCTTTAAATCTTTTTAATTTTTTTAAGGGCATCGATAACACCTTTCGTATGGCCATGGGCACTGTCAAGGCAAATAACATCCACCCCTACATTATATAATGCGCTTACCCGGTCAATGATATCCGTGGTGATCCCGACACCTGCACCAACCAATAACCTGCCAAAAGAATCTTTAACGGCATGGGGGTGACTTTTTAATTTTAAAATATCGCTGAAAGTTACAGGCCGATCAGTTTTCCCGACTTGTTTACAACCGGTAATTTTTCAATCTTATTTTTTTTAAAGATCAGCTCTGCTTTTTTCAGGTCGGTGCCTTCGGGTGCAGTGATGAGGTTTTCCTTTGTCATCACCGTACTTACCTTTTGCTTAAGGTTAGTTTCAAAGCGGAGATCGCGGTTGGTTAAAATACCAACCAATTTATGTTGAGCATCCACAATGGGAATGCCGCCAATTTTATTTTCCCGCATCAGCCGCATGGCTTCACCGATGGTGGCATCCGGCCTAAGTGTAACAGGATCGAGGATCAGGCCGTTCTCACTTCTTTTTACTTTGCGCACCTGGTCTGCCTGCTGTTCGATGCTCATATTTTTATGAAGAATACCCAGGCCGCCTTCCCTGGCCAGAGCGATGGCCAGTTGTGCTTCTGTAACCGTATCCATGGCTGCGCTCAGCATCGGCACATGTAGAGTAAATGCTTCTGGTAAGTTGTGTGCTAATATCTACGTCGCGGGGAAGTATCTGTGAATAGGCGGGCATGAGCAATACATCATCAAATGTTAAGCCTTCACCGAAAAATTTTTTTGATTTACCTTGAGCGGGGGAGTTATTTATTGTTGCCATAGGCAAAGATAAGATGAAAATTGACAATTGACAATTGTCAATGAACTGAAAGATGTCATCTTGGTATCCATTAGCTCAGCTTATAAATTTTCCCGGAAGTGAGACAAGAATACCCTGCATTTCCAGCATGAGAAAGCCGCCGCAACAGCACTGCTGCTTAAGCCCGCTTTTAAAATACAATTCATCAATCTGGAATGCTTTCCTGCTGTTGAAGAATATCAACAATGATTTTTTCATCGGTACTTAGTTCAATAAATAATTCCCTTTGTTTTTTTGGGTTTGGCTTTGAGAGCCGGTTTCCAGTTCATCATTTCCAACAGATCATCTCCATTATGTTATTAATGAGCTTTATTATTTTTTATCAGATAATTGCAGCCTTCACTTTTGGTATCGGTTGTTCTGCCCGGAATTGCAAATACATCTTTATTATAACTGTTTGCCAGTTCAGCAGTAATCAGTGAGCCGCCTTTTTTGCCGGTTTCAATCACAATCATCGCATCGCAGATACCTGCCACGATCCGGTTGCGTTTTGGAAAATTTTGTTTGTCAGGATTGGTATTGCTCATGAATTCGGTAAGCAGCCCGCCATGTTCTGTCATTTGTTTTGCAAGGTTTTATTTTGAGCCGGATAGATCCTGTCAAGCCCATGAGCCAGTACAGCCACTGTTTGCAGATTATTTTTCAATGCGGCTTTATGTGCAATGGTATCAATGCCAAAAGCAAGTCCACTTACGATCAGTATATCCTTTCTTTGAGATCCTCCATCAGTTTTTCACAAACATTTTCCATATTCAGAATTATTCCTTGTGCCGACGATCGAAATGATCCTGGGTGCATTCAGATCCGCATTGCCACGGTAGTACAGTAAAGCCGGGCTGTCATAACAATTCAATAAGTCGTTGGGGATAATTTTTATCAGTGATGAACAGTGGACTGATCTTATATTTTTCAATAAATTTTATTTCTTCTTCACAGCTTTTGAAATTGCTGAAATGCTTTGATGTTGCCTGCTCTTACAGTCCAATGCCTTCAATGTTTTCAAGTGCTCTTTTCTTTGCTTTAAAAATCGGATTGGCATCGCCATACAATGTTGACCAGTGTCTTTGCATGCACATCGCCAATATTTGGAACCAGCGTAAGCGCAATCTGGTATAGCAGATCATTGTTCATAGCAGTACGTTGAGATGAACAATAATAATAAAAAAATCTTAATTACTGATAACAACGTTTAATTCTGTTCTCCTGTTCAGGGCTTTCCCTTGTTCGGTATTATTGTCAGCTATAGGTTTTGTTGCGCCAAAGCCTTTATAGGTAAGCGTTTTCCGGCAATTCCTTTGCCTGATAAGATAAGCTGTTACTGCTTTTGCCCGGTTCAGGCTGAGAGTAAGATTATCTGCATCCTGTCCTACATTATCTGTATGGCCGCTTATCTGGATCTTTAATTTTGGATTTTCATTCAGCAGCGCACCACTTTTTCAAGTTCAGAAATCGGATTCTGGTTTTAATTCAAATTTCTTAACATCAAAAAAAATATTTTTAAGAACAATGGATGCACCTGCTTCAATGGGTTGCAAGGGAATATCTACGGTGAAAAAAGAATCAGGCGTATTTTTAAGCAGGGAAAAATTATCCGAATAAAATAAATATCCTTTGCGGTTTACATTAAAAGCATAATCTTTTCCTACGGGTAAAGTTACCAGGTAATTTCCATCTTCATCTGTTTGCATCTTGCTGATAATATTGCGGCTATCCACATCCGTTAGTTCAACGGAAGAAGGAACCCTGGCTCGTTTTTTTATCAAATACTCTTCCTTTTACCCACAATGTTCTGGCAGCACGGATATCTTCTCTTAACTGGAAACTGTAAAGGTCCAGGCCGCCTTTGCTATCTGTCCGGTCACTTGCATAATAAGCACGTTTTACCATCAGAAGCAACGATCAGTGATCCTTCATCATCAATGGTATTGATAGGGTATCCAAGGTTTTCCGGTTCGCTCCACGTAGCTGTCATTTAGTTTTTTTGAAAGGAACAGGTCGGTCATACCATAGCCCATATGACCGTTGCTGTTGAAATACAAGGTTTGATTATCTGCATGCATGAAAGGGCAGCTTTCATCGGCGCTGGTATTCACATCGGGGCCAAGGTTTTCCGGCCTGCTCCATTTCCCGTTGCGCACGGTGGGTAACCCAAATATCTGTTCCGCCATATCCACCGGGCTGGCTGCTTGCAAAATAAAGATCTTTTTTATCAGGGGAAAAAGAAGGGGAAGATTCCCAAAAATCAGTATTAACGATGGCACCAAGGTTTTCAGGTTCCTCCAGCCGCTGCTCTTTGTTTTGTAGGCAATATAAAGATCGCAACTTCCCTGGCCCTCGGGATAATTGCAGCCGGTAAAGATCAGCCATTGCCCATCCTGTGAAATGTTTTGCGCGCCTTCATTCAGGTTGGTATTGACCTTCCCGCCAACAGGTACCGCGTTGCTCCATTTGCCATTGATGAAATTGCTTTCATAAAAATCTTCATCCTCGTTCTCACGCCTTGTAAAGATCATTTTTTGCCATCAATCGTAAGTGAGGGATAATATTCCAATGCCTTTGAATTGATGCTGTCGCCCAGGTTTTCCGGTGCAAAAACATAATTATCCGCAGGATGTTTTTTTTCATAATCAACCGCAAATTCGTATACTGATTTGCGGTAGTTACCGGCTTTAATGCTTTGCTCATTTAATTTGGGTGTATTCAGAAATCCATTTACTGCTACAAGCGCTTTCCCAAATTGCCCGGTACCGGCCAGGGAAATCGAATAAGGAAGGAGATAGGTAGCGGAATAAGACGGAATCCATTTTAAACCCTGTTTCAAAATCATTAACTGATGCTGGTAATTTTTCATTTCAGCGTATATGCCGGCACGTGATAAATATACTTCAACAAATTTTGGTTCCATCCTGAGGGCTTCTTCAAGCAGCTTCAGGGAAGCTGTGTAATTTCTTTCCACGGCTTTTTCATACGCACTGGTGTAAACCTCCCGGGCTTTTTCATTTACTTTGTCGGGATCATACCATTGCCCGATGGAAATGAGAAATAAGAAATTTGCAAAAAGGAATAAGGAAATTGTTTTAAGATACACAGCGCTTTTTTTCATTGTTGGATCTGATGGATGAAGGTAAAGCTAAAAATACTTATTGAGAATTGTGATAGTGTTAAAATAAGGAATAATTAATAATGAATAAGAAATTGGTCAATTCGCCTGAGCTCACTTTCTTATTGAATGTTTTTTATTTCTTATTCCTTATTTCCTAAGGCACATTAATGTATTTATGTATCTGCAGCGATAGTTCCCATTGCGGGTTTTGTTTGATATACTCAATGATCATCGGGGTAACTACGGGAGCCTTATCCCATTCCGGTTGTAAATAAAGTTTGCATCCGGGTGATACCAGTGCTGCATATTTTTCCGCCCAGTCAAGATCTGATTTATTAAAGATGACCACTTTTAATTCATTGGCGAAAGGGATCACATCAACCAGCGGTGCTTTGAATTTTTTCGGTGAAAGACAGATCCAGTCCCATTTTCCGCTAAGCGGATAGGCGCCCGATGTTTCAATATTTGTTTCAAATCCTTCCTGCTGTAACACAGCAGTGAGTGCATCGAGGTCATGCATCAGTGGTTCCCCACCCGTGATCACAACAAGGTTTGCAGGCGTTTTTTTTACCAGTGATACCAGCTCGCTGATGTTAACCAGGGGATGTAATGATGCGTCCCAGCTTTCTTTCACATCACACCACACACAGCCAACATCACAGCCGCCGAGGCGGATAAAATAAGCAGCTCTTCCCTGGTGAAATCCTTCACCCTGGATCGTGTAAAAATGTTCCATCACCGGAAGCTGCTTGTCGATATTTATAATTGTACTATTCAAGGATTGGTTTTATAATTCAGAAAACTACCTGCTAAGAGCCCAGCTATTAGCTATTAGCTGTTAGCTGTCAGCTCTCAGCATGTATGCGTTATAGGTATTCTTCAGCAAGGCTGCTATGGTCATCAGGCCAACACCGCCGGGTACAGGTGTTATATAGCTGCATTTGGGGGCCACACTTTCAAAATCCACATCACCCCTAATCGCAAAGCCCGATTTTTTTGTTTGATCAGGAACCCTTGTTATTCCTACATCAATCACTACGGCATTTTCTTTTACCATATCTTCTGTTAGAAAACCTGGTTTGCCGAGCGCTGCAACAATGATGTCACCCTGCAATCTAATTTCCTTTAGGTTTTTAGTCTGGCTATGGCAAACCGTTACTGTGCAATTCCCGGGGTTCGTATTTTGCCTCAGTAGGATACTGATGGGCCTGCCTACAATATTACTCCGGCCTATTACAACAGCATGCTTACCCGCAGTTTCTATTTTATAATGTTCCAGCATAAGCATGATGCCATAAGGAGTGGCTGGTATAAATGTGGGAGATCCCTGCACCATTTTTCCAATACTCACGGGATGAAAGCCATCCACATCCTTAGCAGGGTGGATGATATTGATGATCTTTTCTTCGCTTACTTGTTTTGGTAACGGCAGCTGAACAAGGATGCCATCTACCGATTCATCTTTATTCAACGCTTCGATGGCCTGGATCAATTCAGCTTCGGTAACATTTTCAGCAAACCTGGCAAGGGTACTTTTAAAGCCGGTTTCTGCGCAATTTTTTACTTTACTGGCCACATAGGTTTCACTGGCGCCATTCGTGCCTACGAGAACTGCCGCAAGGTGCGGGGGCCTTTTATGTTGCTGAATGAGTATAGTAATTTTTTCCTTCAGATCGTCCTTTACCGCCTGTGACACCAGCTTTCCATCTAGAATTTGCATGGGCGCAAAATTAAATAACTAATATTGATTTTGAGACTATGTTTTAAAGCGTTCCGGGATTTAATGATTTTACTTAACTTGAGTACTTGTAAACGCCAAAGCTTTGAGAAAAATACTCCCTTTTTTATTGATCATGACCTGCCTCGCAGGACATAATTCACATGCACAATCCCTTCGTTATTCGGTGAGCATGCCATATATAAGTTTAGCGGCATATAGTCAAAAACAACAGGATGTTTTTTCTTTTACGAGTAACCAGGCGGCCATCGTGCAGGTAAAGACAGCCGGGGTGGGTATCTATGGTGAAAGAAGATTCTTACTGGCAGATAACAGCGCATATGCCCTCGCAGCGGCTATTCCAACCACTTTAGGAAATTTCGGGCTGAAATTAAATTATTCCGGGTTTAAAAATTTCAATGAAAATAGTGTGGGGCTTGCTTATGGCAGGAGCCTTGGAAAAAGAATTGACGTAGGCGTTCAGTTCAATTATTATGGTTACCGGATACCTACATATGGCAATGCCTCTGCCATTAATTTTGAATTGGGTGCTATCATGCATCTTTCGCCAAGCCTCAATGCAGGGGTGCATGTTTACAACCCGGTAGGTGGGAAGCTTGGAAAAAACGGGGATGAAAAACTCGCATCTGTTTACAAATTCGGGATCGGGTATGATGCATCTGAAAACTTTTTTATAAGCACCGAGATCATCAAGGAAGAAGACAAGCCGGTAAATGTGACCGGGGGCGTACAGTACCAGTTCAAAAAACAATTTTTTGTAAGAGCAGGCTTTGTAAGTGAGACGGCCAGCGGGTTTGGCGGTGTTGGCGTTTCCTGGAAAAATCTCCGGTTGGATATTTCGGGTAATTATCATCCACAACTGGGCTTCTCCCCCGGACTATTGCTCATTGCAAATTTTAAGGGTAAAAAACAATGAGGAAATTTCTACTGATATTTTTTTTATCAATACCGGTTACAGGCATATTTGCACAGGTAACGGATACGGCTAATGCCGGCCTGCCCACAAGTACCACAGAACAACAGCTTGAAAATATTACAGAGAACAACGAAGATGTTGAGACCGAAGATGATTCTTACCTGCAGCAAATGGTCCAGTTTCAAAAAGACCCGATCAATATCAATACGGCGGATGATATTTTATTGAAGGAATTGATCGCACTAACTCCGCTACAGATACAAAACCTGCTCGCGTATCGTTCGGTATTGGGAAAGCTGATCAATATTTATGAGTTGCAGGCAGTCCCGGGATGGAATATCCGAACCATTCAGCGGATACTTCCCTATATAACGGTCAGTAGCCAGTTAAATGTGATAGACGCGTTGGGCGAAAGATTGAGGGGTGGCGGACATTCCCTGATGGTGAGGGTATCGCACAGTGGAAAGGTCAAGGGGTTTTTTACAGGACTCATCCTCCAGCAGCTTTTATCCCGGATCGCCGGAAAAAATATTGGTACGTTATAAATATGTATATAAAAACCTCCTCCAATATGGTATAGTAGCTGAAAAGGATGCGGGAGAGGAATTTTTCAAGGGATCTCAAAAGGCAGGATTTGATTATTACTCCGCCCATTTTTTTATCCGAAACCTGGGTATTGTAAAATCATTGGCGCTTGGCGATTTTACAGTGAATATGGGGCAGGGTCTCACCCAATGGCAAAGCCTTGCTTTTAAAAAAGGGCCTGATGTGCTCGCGTCAAAAAGACAATCGGCAGTTTTAAGGCCATACAATTCGGCCGGGGAGATCAATTTTCACCGGGGGGTAGGAATAACGATCGGTAAAAAAAACTGGGAAGCCACCATTTTTGGATCATATAGAAACCTCGATGCTAATTTTTCTTCAGACAGTTTGGTGAACGAAGAAGATTTTATTACATCCCTGCAAACATCCGGTTACCATCGTACTAAAAGCGAACTGGATGACAAGGGGATACAACGGCAACTGGCATTCGGTGGTAATATTGCATTTCAATTCAACCAGTTGCATATTGGGTTAAATGCGATCCAGTATCAGCTGAAATTCCCGCTGATAAAAGATCCATCTCCTTATAATTTATATGCTTTGACTGGTAAAAGCTTTGGCAATTATAGTGTTGATTACAGCTATACCTACAGAAACCTACATTTTTTTGGAGAAGCCGCTACCAGTAGTAAGTCAGCCCTGGCATTTGTAAATGGCTTGATGATCAGTGTATCCAACCGGGTAGACATGAGCTTCTTTTACCGCAATATTTCTAAATCATACCAGTCGTTATATACCAATGCATTTACGGAAAGTACTTATCCCACCAATGAAAAAGGTTTTTTTATGCGGGATAACCATGCGGCCAACCAATCAATGGCAAATAGACGCATATGCTGATATTTATAAATTCCCCTGGCTGAAATTCCGGGTGAATGCCCCGTCAACCGGGTCTGATTATTTTATCCAGGCAACGTATAAGCCGAATAAAATACTGGAGATCTACAGCAGGTATAAGCGGGAATCAAAGGGGATCAATTATAACCCCGATGAGCTTGTGCTGGATCCTGTTATATACCAGCCCAAAAAGGACTGGCGCCTGCAGGTTAGTTATAAAGTCAGCAAGCAATTCACGGTGCGGAGCCGTACAGAAATGGTTTGGTTTGATAAAAAGGGAAGAGCGGAAGAACAAGGCTTCCTCATCTATGCAGATGTGATCTATAAGCCAATGATGAAGCCTTTTTCAGCAAATATGCGGCTCCAGTATTTTGAAACAGGGGGCTATAACAGCAGGTTGTATGCCTATGAGAGCGATGTTTTATACAGCTTTTCAATACCTGTATTCTATGATAAGGGGTATCGCTACTACCTGAATTTAAACTATGATCTTACCAGGAAAATAACCCTTTGGGCCAAATGGGCGCAAACCATTTACCCCGATAAAGATGCCTCAGGATCAGGGCTGGATGAAATAAAAGGGAATAAAAGGTCAGAGGCCAAGCTTCAATTGTTATATAAATTTTAACAATTTTTCATTTTTAATGCAGCGATTCCCATTCATAGCTTGTCAATGTTAGTTGTAGGGA
This sequence comes from uncultured Chitinophagaceae bacterium, assembly GCA_963779595.1. Classification (GTDB taxonomy): domain Bacteria; phylum Bacteroidota; class Bacteroidia; order Chitinophagales; family Chitinophagaceae; genus Ferruginibacter. Next base: position 261,125 of record CAVZYY010000001.1, read on the forward strand.
CCTTTTTTCCGTCAAAAAAATTTAACATTTAATTGACGTTAACAAAATATCCTTATTTTTACATTTCATTAAACTAATAATAAACCGCACATGAGACGTTTTTTAACATTATTCATAATGTTGATATTCTGTGGAGTATCAGCATTTGCCCAGACCAGGACAATTTCTGGTACAGTCAGGGATGTAACAGGTAACCCAGCGGGATTTGTTTCCGTTACAGAAACGGGTACCAATAATGCAACAACCACGGATGCCAGTGGTAATTTCTCACTTAAAGTAAAGCAGTCTGCAGCTAACTTAACCGTAACTGGTGTAGGTTATGATGCACAAACAGTGAATGCAACCGGCAACAATGTTGCTGTAAACCTGGTTAGAAATACCCAGGAATTAACAGCTGTAGTTGTTACTGCCTTAGGCCAGGTGCGCCAAAAAGCTTCATTAGGTTATGCAACTGCAAATGTTAAAGCCAAAGAACTTACCCAAGCCGCCCCTGTTAATTTACAGGCTGGTTTAGCAGGTAAGGTATCGGGCTTGAACGTATCCACTACAAATAGTGGTGTTTTGGGTACCACACGTATCACCTTAAGGGGTATCCGTTCTTTAACAGGTGAGAATCAGCCCATGCTGATCCTCGATGGTATTCCCATTAGTTTAAATTACCTGAACTCTATCAATCCAAATGATATCGCTGACGTGAGTTTGCTAAAATCAGCTTCAGCAACTGCTATTTATGGTCCCGATGGAGTGAATGGAGCAATCCTTGTCACTACAAAACGTGGTAGTAAAGCCAAGCCTGTTTTTACCCTTTCACATACGACACAACTGGAAAAGATCGCATACATGCCTAAATTCCAAGATCGTTTTGGTGGAGGATACAACCAGGATCCAAATACGGGCGAAGGCATATTCGAGCCAATCGAGCAACAGAGCTGGGGTGATGAATTTGATGGTTCTATCAGGCAGTTTGGCCAAACCGGTCCAAACGGGGAGAAGCTGATCCTTCCATATACTTACCAGCCAAACGGAAGAAAGAATTTTTTTAATACGGGTATTACTAATCAAACCGATCTTTCTTATGCAGCAGGTGACTTTTATTTAAGCGCCCAGAATGTACAGATCAATGGCACATTACCTGATGATATCAACAGGCGCAGGTCTATTACATTAAGGTCTGAAAAAGAATATAACAAATTAAAACTGGTCTTTAACGTACGTTATACCAATTCAAAATACAATGTAACTACCAATAATGTTGCAGTTTATTATAATGTTACAGGAGCCCCCGGAAACTATGACCTTACAAGATTCAAGAACTGGAGGACAGATTACTTCTCAAGCCCGGATGGTTATTATACCACTTACCTGAGTAACAGGGATAAGACGCCTTATTTCGCAAAAGACAATAAGCGTCAGTACGGCAGAACAGATGACCTGTTCGGTAACCTTGAACTGAACTATAAATTAACCAATTGGTTAAACTTTGTTTACCGTATAGGTGCAACAGTAACAAATGCAAATGCTACTGCTTATACAGAGGCATTCCAGCGCAGTGCATTCAGCCAGACGCTGAGAGATCCGGCAGCTGAAGATATTACGGCCCAGATCAATGATGGGCAGGCATATAGTCATCGCCTGACTTCTGAATTATTTGCTAATTTTAACACGAAGATCAAGAGCTTAGGTATTTCCGGAACGATCGGACAATCATTCCGTGAAATAAGGGCAAGAACCCTGCAGGCAGGAAGTACAAATCTTGGATTTTCTGAATTTTTGAGTATACAGGCGCGCCAGGGCGAACCTACGGTTAACGTGGGTAACAGGCTGGAAAGATTACAGCGTGTTTTTGGAAGATTGGGTCTTGATTATAAAGGCAAAATTTTCGTTGAGGGAACTGGAAGCTATGACAGGGATAGCCGCCTGGTACCGGCTGACAAGCAATTTAGCAACAAGGATATTTCTTTCTTCTATCCTGGTGGGAGTGTCTCAGTGCTATTGCACAAGATCATTCCAGGCCTCGAGCAAAACAGGGTACTTAATTACATTAAAGTCCGCGGAGCCATTTCAAAAACCGGTAATGTTAATTTACCAGCCTATAACAATGAAACTCCTTTTAGCGCATCTACATTCTTCCCTTTTGGTTCTATACTTGGATACCAGGTTGGTACGCCTGCAGGAATAAGAACTTATTATAACAGGTTGCCAAGGCCGGAATTTGTTATCAATAATGAAGTTGGTATCGAACTTGGATTCTTAAAGAACAGGATCAATTTTGAAGCCACCTATTATTCACAGGATAACAATAACCAGATACTTGGTGTTCAGTTGTCTAATACGACAGGTTTTACACAAGCAATTATTAATGCAGGTGCCTTTACAAATAAAGGGTTGGAACTGGATCTGAAATTAACTCCACTTATCAAAGTAGGAAACCTCGATGTTGATTTTAAGGTTAATTATTCATATAATACTACCAAGGTTACCAAATTGGTTGATGGTGTGAATGAACTGGGAATTGGTAATTTGAACTATGTGATCGTTGGGCAACCGGCTTATAAATTTAAACTACCTGATTATCTGAGAGATTCAGCCACAGGTAAAGTGATTGTTGACAGGAATACAGGAATGCCTACCATTGATCCAAACCTGCACACATTTGGAAAAACAGCCCCGGATAATATCCTCGGACTTTCTTTGAATCTGAGTTACAAGGATTTTTCTCTTGGAATGGTAGCAGAATACCGTACAGGAAACCAGATCGTAGCTGACCAGCTTGGACAGTTCCTCGATGATAACGGGATATCTGAGCGCAGTGCTGCTAATGGCCGTCGTGCATTTGTTTTCCCGAATTCAGTATATGATGACGGAACAGGTAAATACGTAGATAATAACGATGTTTATACTAAGAATTACGGCCGCCTGTTTTACAATACAGCTGCTAACACAGATGCGATTAGTAACTACGTTGCGAGCGGTGCTTTCTGGAAGTTAAGGGAAGTTTCTCTGAGCTATACCATGCCAAGCCGCATTTTTAAAGGTAATACACTGAAAGGCGTAACAATCTCGGTAACAGGAAGGAATTTATTGACCTGGTTGCCAAAATCAAATGTTTGGACTGATCCTGAGTTTTCATCTACTGTTGTAGGTAATACAGGTGGTGTAGCTTATACCGGAAATGCTACGGGCAGAAGTGGTGCGTACAATATGCCACCAACACGTATTTTCGGAGCTAACGTTACATTCCAATTCTAATAATTTTAAATACACTAAATATGAAATTTAGAAATATAAAAAACTTGGTATTGCTGATCGCTACGATCGTAGTTACAGCTATCAGTTGTAAGAAAACTGATTTTGCCATCAATACAAACCTGGATGATTTCACTGAATCTACGGTGGATTTCCGGACCGTATTGCCATCCTCCATTACGGGTACGGCTACACTCCTGGAAGGAACGAGCTACAAGTTTTTACAGAACTGGATGGGTTACTGGGCACGTTCCGGCAGCTTCCAGGATGTAACAGATGAAGAATCCTATGTTTTCGACAATGATTTTAACGTAGCGGTATGGAACAATCTTTGGACAAACCTGAACAATTTTAACTTTGTACAGCAAAAGGCCAATGCAAGCGGCTCCGGCTTCTATGAAGCGATTGCACGTATTATGAAAGCTCAGGATTTTCAAATGCTGGTTGATATCTATGGTAATGTTCCTTATACAGATGCACTGAAAGGAAATGCAGTACGTACTCCAGCATATGATAAAGGAAAAGATATTTATGACAGCCTTTTCGTAGAACTTGATCGTGCGATTGCATTGCTAAAAGATCCTGTCGCAAGCAGTCTTGATAATAATAAGGACATTGAGAACAATGATCTTGCTTACGGCGGAGATGCAACTATGTGGGTAAAATTTGCAAATACATTGAAGCTTCGTATGCTGGTTCATGTTTACCAGGTGCCAGGTTTTGATATTGCCGGTAAAGTAGCGATCATCGAAGCTGAGGGTAGCGGTTACCTGCAGGAAGATGAATCTGCCCATATTAATCCAGGATATAGTGCCACTAAACCTAGTCCATTTTTCAGGGCTTATGTAACTACTGAAAATGGAATCGCAGCTGCTACAGGCAGTCTTTCAAGAGCAAATGCATTTGCAGTAGGGCCGAATCCAGGAGGACCAACACAGGGTTATTATCAATGGGATGGTGATCCACGAGTGAACAAATTTTATGTGCCACCTGCAAGTGGAGTTCATAAAGGAATTCCTTATGGAGCTATATCAGGGGATATTCCGAATGTTACCGGAACTGAGCTATCTACCGTAAACGGACCAGGCCTTGTTCCACAGGGTGCTGCTTCCCGCGCCTGGATATTGACAAGTGTTGAAAGTTTATTCCTTCAGGCTGAAGCACAGGAAAGAGGGATCATTAACAGCGGTTCCACTGCTAAAGACCTGCTTACAAGAGCGATCCATGAATCTTTTGTTTGGCTCGGTTTGACAATAGCACAGGCTGATACATATATTGCTGCCAATGCAACTTATCCGGATGTGGATTATGACGGTGTTTCACAGGGCCCGGGACTTCCGGCCGGTGGTATCTTCACTATCCTGTCCCAGAAATGGTTTGCTTTGAATGGCATTTCTCCATACGAAATATGGACAGACTGGAGGAGAACAGATGTGGTTTACGGAGAAGGTGGTGGATTTTTACCAGGGCCTCCGATATCTATCAATCCTGCAAGGCCTACGGGAATGGGAATTCCAATCCGCTTATTCTACCCACAAAATGAGTATAACTATAATGCCGCGGCTGTGGCTGCCCAAGGAGTTATTGATGTAACTTCGGACGCAACAGAAGCAACCGGCAGAATTTTCTGGGATATCAATTAAAAAATAATAAACACTTAAATATGAAAAAATTAGCATTATCCTCCTTAGTATTCACGCTGATATTAACAGGATGCTTAAAAGATAAAGGATTCGAAAACCAGGAATATGGTACCCAGATTGTTGAAGTAAAAGCAGTTGCATTCCCGCAGTCGCCGGATATTACATTTGGTGTTACCGCCCAGGTTGATCCTCAAACGGTAAGTGCGCCCGTGGTTTCAGCAGAATCAATCGAGCCACCCACGACTGATGTACACGTTACCCTTGCTATTAATGATCAAGTGGTAACGGATGCAGGCCATACCGTATTGCCGGCATCATTGTATACACTGGATCTGAATGCTGTTATTGCAGCAGGAACCCGGTTCGATACAATAAATATTGCACTTGGCAATTCAACAAGCCTTGATCCAAACCTTATTTATGGGATTGGCCTGACTATCACGAGTGCTGACGCCGGATACCAGATTGCCTCTAATTCAAAAGAGATCAAGATCGTATTTGCGGTTAAAAATCCTTATGATGGAGAGTATACTGCGAATGGTTATTTCTACCATCCAACAGGTCCACGTACTATTGAAGACCTGGCTAAAACCCTTTCAACTGTAACTGCTACTTCCGTACAGGTTGATTTAGGTGATTTGGGCGGTGCAGGATATGTCTCTATTTTTGATGTGAACTCTGCCACCAATGAGGTTACCATCACCGCTGCACCAGGAGCTGCAGGTGCGCCTTATACTATGTTCACTGCTGGTTTGCCAGCAACAAATCCTGGCTATACACCAGCCTGGCCGCGTTCTAATGAGTGTGATAATAAATGGTATCCAACTGAACAGGAATTCAGGGTAAGATATGGTTATATGGGAGCTAATGGATGGAGGGTTACAGAAGAGGTGATCAAAAGAAATTAATAAATAAACTTATCAAAAATAAAAGGCCGCCGGTTTTACCGGCGGTTTTTTTATGTAAAATTACATTCCACAGCCAACTGAAAAGAAATATCTCTCAAATTTTATAATCAGCGCAAATAAATTACTATTGTATAGTATTAACTTTACGGCTTAATCATTCAGACTATGCCAGATCAAATTCCCGCACCCAATCAATTGAATATTGAAATTTCCGAAGAAGTGGCGGAAGGAACTTATGCAAACCTCGCCATCATTACCCATAGCCACGCAGAGTTCGTGGTGGATTTTGTAAATGTGATGCCCGGAACTCCCAAAAGCAAGGTAAAGAACCGCATTATACTCACCCCGTTTCATGCAAAGCGTTTTATGAAGGCCATGATCGACAATATCAAAAAGTTTGAAGCAGCTAACGGTAATATACAGGATATGGAATCTGTTGAGATACCGTTTAACTTTGGAGGCCCTCCTGCGCAGGCGTAACTTTATAAAAGCTGCTGGATAAGTCCAGGCAATTATTTAATATTTTAAATCAAACTTTCCTTGTGTCAAACTAATTGTTTGTCCGGAGAGGTCTTTTAATGTTCCTTCGAATGAAGCTGCTAATATTCTTGATATTGGGTTAAATTTTGTAACCGTAATTGTTCCAGCCAATGTGGAATCAGACACAAATTTTGTAGAAGATTGATAATAAAGGCACCGTACCTGGCCATTTATTACATTATTGCCATTGCCCAATTTATAGGTTCTGTTTTCCTCAATTTGAATGCTATCAAAATGAATATTAACAAAGCGATCGTGAGGATAATATTCATCGCAAGCGTTTTTAGCACTGGCAGATATAGTATAATGTGTGGATGAGAATTGCAAAAAACTGGTGGTTATTGGGCCGCCATTAATCGGGGTAATAAGGCATGGCAATAACTGAATATTATTTATTCTTGCTTCAAAAGTTCCCTGATCATCAGGGGTGAAACTTGGGTCTTGTTTTTTACAACTGGGAAACACTAAAATTTCTAACAACAGGGTGAGGAGTAAAAAAATATTTTTCATTGATAAAGTTTTTTGTTAAGCCAACGTCTAGTGTTGCCGCAGTCTGAGAATTTTATATTCCGTTCACCTGGTGATGCTGACAATTAAAGGAACGAAACTTTAGCGTAACTGCAAAAGTTATTAGCTTCTTATAACTCATGAGTTCGCGTACCATTTAATTATATCCATAGCGAGTACCTAGCATCCGTTTTCACATCATCCCCTCATCCGCAAAACTAAAAAATCCTTCATCGCTCACAATAATATGATCCAGCACTTTTATATCGAAATAAGCGGCTGCTGTTTTTATTTTTTGTGTTAGTTCTTCATCCGCCCTGCTTGGCCTTAAGTTTCCGGATGGATGGTTATGGCTTAGAATGATGGATGTAGCTTCTTTTTCTACTGCTTTTTTTAGAATAATGCGTGGGTCCGCCACCGTTCCTGTTATTCCCCCGCGGCTGATGATCTCAAAATATTTTATTTTATTAGCCCGGTTTAAATAAACAACCGCAAATACTTCATAGTTATAATCTTTTAAATTGATTTTCAGGTATTCAGCAATCTCGTGGCTGCTTCGAATGACCTGTTGATCAAGTATGCCGGAACTATGCCTCCTTCTTCCAAGTTCAAGGGCTGCGGCAATGATGATGGCTTTGGCTTGCCCGATCCCTTTTATTTGTTGTAAGTCTTTTAAAGAAAGTTTACCCAATTCATTTAAATTATCCTCGCCGAGCTTTAATATTTCTTTGGCAAGCGTCACGGCAGATCTTTCCCGGTTCCATTATTTATAAGGATTGCCAATAGTTCGGAATTACTTAAGGAACCAGCCCCATTGCATACAAGCCTTTCCCTTGGCCGGTCATCCGCAGCCCAGTTTTTGATAGGGTCAGAAGGCTTTTTTTCTTTTTCCATAAATTCAAATTTAATTCATCCAAAGCAGCGTATTTTCGCACTGAATTTTATTTAGTAAACTCCAATAATCAATACATGGAATCTAATGCAAAGATTTTTTCCGGTAAGGGTTCCCAATACCTGGCTGAGAAAATTGCAAAAAAATTTGGCGAACCTCTGGGTAAAGTAAATATCCAGCGATTCAGTGATGGTGAGATTGGTGTAGAGTTCCAGGAAAGTATTCGCGGAAGGTTTGTTTTTTTAATCCAGAGTACCTTTTCTCCCACAGATAACATGATGGAATTATTGCTGATGATCGACGCGGCAAAAAGAGCATCAGCTTACAAAGTGATTGCAGTGATTCCTTATTATGGTTATGCAAGGCAGGACAGGAAAGACAGGCCAAGGGTTGCCATCGGTTCGAAACTTGTTGCCAATATGCTGACCGCTGCCGGTGCAGACAGGGTGGTAACAATGGATCTGCATGCACCCCAGATCCAGGGATATTTTGACATCCCCGTGGATCACCTTGATTCCTCAGCTATTTTCATTCCTTATATAGAAAATCTTGACCTTCGAAAACCTCACCTTTGCCGCGCCTGATGTAGGTAGCGCAAACCGGATCCGGGAAATCGCTACTTATTTTGAATGTGAAATGGTGATTTGTGATAAGCACCGTAAGCGCGCCAATGAAATTGCAAGCATGGTAGTGATTGGGGATGTTACGGACCGGGATATTGTGCTGATAGATGATATATGTGATACAGGAGGCACACTGGCTAAAAGTGCAGCCCTGATGAACGAAAAGGGGGCCAGAAGTGTAAGGGCCTTTTGTACACACCCTGTACTGAGTGGGAATGCTTATGAAAATATAGAGAACAGTGTATTGGAAGAATTGGTTGTTTGCGATACCATTCCTGTTAAACCGGGCTATGATAAGATAAAAGTGGTGTCTGTCGATGAGCTTTTTGCGGTAGCCATCCGCAATGCATATGAAAATAAGAGTATCAACAGCCTGTTCATCCGGGGGAGATTAAAACCGGTTAAATAAATTCCTAGTTCTAAGTCATTAGTTCTTAAGTTAGTTGCGTTAGGAATTGAAACAGGCGATCCCTGAGCTAAAACCATGAACCATGAATTAAGAACTATGAACCAAGAACTATAAAGTTTTTCCTTACCTTTGCGCCTCATAAAAAAAATATCAAACAATGAAATCAATTACAATCGAAGGACAACTGAGGACCGAAAGCGGAAAAAAAGCCACCCGCCAACTTCGCTCTCAGCAACTAGTGCCAGGTGTAATTTATGGTGGTAAATCAGAAATTAATTTTTCAGCCCCTGCATCTGCTTTTAAAGGTCTTGTTTACACACCCGATTTTATGTTGGCGAAGGTAAACATTGACGGAACATCTTACCGTTGCATTTTAAAAGATATCCAGTTCGATAAAGTAAGTGACGCATTGACCCATGTGGATTTTTTGGAATTGGTGGAAGACAAAAAAGTGATCGCTACTTTGCCACTGAAATATATCGGCGTTCCTGCCGGTGTAAAAGCAGGTGGTAAACTGGTAACAAAAATGAAATCCTTAAAGATCAAGACGCTTCCAAAATATTTGAAAGAACATATTGATGTAGATATTTCAAAACTTGAGTTAAATGAAAATATCAGGGTACAGGATGTCAAAGCAGAAAATATGGAGGTCTTGAATTCACCGCGTATCCCAATCGCTTCTGTTACAATGACACGCCAGTTGAAACAGGAAGAAGCAACACTGCTGCTCCTAAAGCTGCTGCACCGGCTGCTGCCGCGGCTCCTGCTGCTGCCCCGGCAAAAGCTGCTGCTCCTGCTGCAAAAAAATAATTAATTTTTTGTAACAGATATTCCAAGCCCTTTTACCAAAGGGCTTTTTTATTTTAAACGGATGATTGCTAAGGGTAAACTTAATTAACTTTGCACTCCTAAATACATCTTATGGGAATGGACAGAAATACAGTGATTGGTTTTATACTCATCGGCGCATTATTGATCGGCATGTTTGTAATAAACAGCAAGAGCAGGCTGGCATATGAAGGAGAACAAAAAAGAATAGCTGATTCGATTGCCGCTACAAAGCCGAAGGTTGATACAGTTGCTGCTAAGATTGACTCAGCACAAGCACAGACAGTTGCTGTAGCCAAACAAACCGGTGCTTTTCAATCCGGTAATATTGCGGAACAAACGATCGTATTGGAAAATGAAGTATTGAAAATAGCCTTCACCAATAAAGGCGCTCAGCCAAAGAATGTTGAACTTAAAAAGTATAAAAAACTGGATGGCAGCCCCGTATTTATCCAGCAGGGCAATTTTAATAAATTATCCTATAAGATCAATGCCGAAGCAAACAGGACCGCGGAAACAGCCGATATTATATTCCAGGCGTCCCCGGTCGTAGAAAATGCAGATAAAAGCAAAATGATCAGCTTTACAGCTGGTGATTCGTTGGGAAGGCAGATCAAACACCAGTATACAATCAGGCCCAATGATTATATGATCGATTTGAATATAACGGTTAAAGGGGCAGATCAGTTATTTTCTCAAAATTCGATGAGTTTTTTATGGCAGGATGAAGCCGCGCAGATCGAAAAAGATCATAATTATGAAATGACACAAACTCATATCTGCTATGTAGAAAACAATGATTATGATTTTGAGTATGTAGGGAGTGGTGATGATATGAAATTCAGTAAACCGGTGGATTGGATCAGTGTAAAGCAACAATTCTTTGCAACAGCGCTCATAGCAAAAAATAAATTCACTTCTGCGAAAACGACTGGACCGTTCCTTCCGATACCAATAGCCGTTACCTTGTCCGTGCAACAACGGATGCAAAATATGCACTCACAGGCAGTGATGCAGCAGTGGTACCCCTGCAGTTTTATTATGGGCCCAGTGATTATAATATCTTGAAAAGATACAACAACCAGATGGAAAACATCGTGCCTTATGGAAGCGGCGTTTTTGCATTTGTAAAATATATCAACCGTCATTTCCTGTTGCCCGTTTTTGATTTTTTACAGCGCAATATCGCCAGTATGGGGATTGTGATATTGTTGCTGACCCTTTTGATCCGTTTAATTACTTCACCCATTTTGTATAAAAGTTATCTCAGCGGGGCAAAGATGAAAGTCTTAAAGCCCGAAGTAGATGCCCTTAAAGTGAAATACAAGGACGATCAGCAGGCATTCAGCATGGAACAGATGAAACTATGGCGTCTGCGGGGGTGAGCCCGCTGGGAGGCTGCTTGCCGGCCCTGCTGCAGATCCCTATATTCATGTCACTGTATTATTTCTTCCAGTCAAATATTGACCTCAGGGGAAAAAGCTTTTTATGGGCCAGCGATCTCGCTGCCTATGATTCCATTGCAAAATTACCTTTTTCAATCCCTTTTTATGGAGATCATGTAAGCTTGTTTACACTAACGGCTGTGCTTACCAGTTTATTGATATCTATTTACAGCATGAGCAACATGCAGGATAACAGTAACCCGTAATGAAATACATGCCTTATATTATTCCCGGTGCTTTTACTTGGTGTATTCAATAAATTACCTGCCGCGTTGACCTGGTATTATACGGTATCAAATGTGATACCCTGATCTTGCAGTTCGTCATCCAGAAATATATCATTGATCATGATAAGATCCTGGCGCAGATCAGCGAGAACCGAAAGAAGCCTGTGAAGAAATCTAAAATGCAGGAACGGATGGAGGCCATGCAGGAAAGCCAGAAGAAATTACAGGCGATGAAAAACAAACCAAAAGCCTGATAAAATAGTTAATATTAATACAAAACCTGCCCGTTCTACGTGCAGGTTTTTTTGTTGATCTTCAAAGCGGTATTTTGGCACGGCTTTATATTATCTTTAATCATTCAAATTAAAAATGATAAACAGGTGAAAAATTTAATGCTTCTTTTTATTACCGTCCTGCTTTTTTCAAATGCGGTTTTTGCACAAAAAACTGTGAGCGAAGCAACCCTTAAATATAACATCTCTATTGAACCTACAAATGATAAACCGGAATTGTCAAAATCCCTGGAAGGAGCTTCTATGACCCTGTATATCAAAGGGAGTCAAAGCCGGAGTGATATGGTTAGTGCATTGGGTACCGAATCCAATATTTTTGATTCAAGATCCGGTAAGGGAACGATATTGAAGGAATACAGTGGCCAGAAATTAATGATCACGCTCAGCAGGGAGAATTGGGCGCAAAAGAACCAGTCTTTTCAAAACATGCAATTCAACATCGATAACACGGAACAAATGATCGCTGGTTTTAAATGCAGGAAAGCAACCGGAACTGCTGAGAACGGGAAAACAGTGCTGGTTTATTTTACATCAGAAGTGGTATTATCGAACACCCAATATAATAATGCATTCTCCCGTTTGCCAGGTATTCCTGTACAGTATGAGATCGAGTCGGGGAAATTGAAATTCAAATATGTTTTAACCAATATCAATTATGACCCCGTGCCCAGTGCAAAATTTGACATACCAAAATCGGGATATAGGGTCATGACCTATGAAGAGAACCAGCAATTAAGGAAAGCTGGAAAGTAATATGCCTTTCGATTATTTTAAATGTTGAATGATGAATGTTGAATGGGTTTTTCGATGAATCGATGATCTCCACGATAAAATACAGGAATTAAAAAAACCGCTTGAAGAAAGCGGTTTTTAATTTGTTTTGATGATCAGTTTTACCCCTGTATAACCTTGTTTTATTTCAGGGACAATTATTTTCTGTTTGTATGGAATAATATATACGGTATTGCCTTTCTGGTAAGTCACGAGGTTTGTTGAGATCAGTGAATGGTTCTCTGTTTTTACATCTTTTAAAATACTGCCTTTATACTTTAGCCCTGTTTTAAGATTAAAAGTAAGTGCATTTTTAAAAGAATTGTTTGTGGGTATATTCAGCGTGATCTTATTCTTTGATTTTTTACCTATTCCCCTGTCAGCAAGCGAAATAAGCATATTCCCGGAGAGAATACACAATATTAGCATCGATTTGGTGACCTGATTCATTACTATTAATTATTACTTGTTACAAATATATTAAAATTTACCGGATTAACGTTAACCGTTCATCAAAGAGTTTTTAACATTTTTATTATATACGTAGAAATTCCAAAAATGTTGGTAAAAACACGTGTTTTTTATTTAATTTTTCTTTAAATTACGACAACCAACAGATAAATGAGTAAAAACCCTTACCGGCAGGACAGGGAAGAACTTAAAGAATTACTCCAGCAATATGCTAACCTAAAAGCCGGTAAAAGTTATTCCTTCATTGAAGAAGATGGTTTTGAACGCATCATTGATTATTTTGACGAAAAAGAGCAGTATCCCCAGGCACTGGAAGCCGTTGAAGCTGCCATTGAACAATATCCCTATTCAGCCGCGCTTTTAATAAAAAAAGCCGATCTGCTGATCTCTCTCCGGCGCTATAAAGAAGCATTGTATATTTTGGAACAGGCCGAACTGCTTGACAGCACGGATATCACCTGTATATTTTAAAAACAGATGCATACCTGGCGCTTGATCAGCAGGAAAAAGCAGCCTATGTACTTGAAGCAGCCATCGAGAATTTTGAAGGGGAGGAAAAGATTGAACTTTTGTTTGAACTGGCAGATGTATATGATGATTATGAGAATTTTGAAAAGGTTTTTGATTGCCTTAAAATGATACTGGAACAGGATCCGACCAATGAAGAAGCATTGTATAAAATATGTTTCTGGACTGATTTTACCGGCAGAAATGAAGAAGGTATCAAGCTTCACCAGCAGATCATTGAAGAATTTCCATTCAGTGAACTGGCATGGTTCAACCTGGCAGCAGCTTACCAGGGATTAAAATTATATGAAAAAGCAATAGATGCTTATCAGTATGCCGTAGCAATAGATGAAAAATTTGATTATGCATACCGGAATATGGGGGATGCCTATATTAGGCTCAGGAAGTACAAAGAAGCAATAGAAGTGTTGGAAAAAGTACTGGAGCTTACCAGGCCGGAAGAGGTGATTTACGAAGCATTGGCCATTGTTATGATAAACTGGACAATTATGCCCAGGCAAGGTTTAATTATGAAAAGCAGCCCATCTAAATCCCGAGGATAGCCAGTTGCATTATAAGATTGCCTGTACCTATATGAATGAAGGAGTTTGGGAAAGGCCATCAAAAACTGGAAATAGCCATGCGAAATCCACTCGATGCAACCTGAATATAATCTTGCAATGGGGCAGATGTTATATGCAACTGGGTAATATAGAGGAAGCAGTTACTTATTTCGGAAATGTGGTAAGGGTACGCCCAAAGAATGTAATGGCTGGATAGAGTTATTAAAATGTCTTTATAAAGGAGAATTATTTGAAGAAGGACTGGAATATGCTGTATTTGCTTTTGAACAAACTGATTCAAAACCGATTTTATCTTTTTATAAAAGTATGTTCTGTTTGCTGTAGGAAAATCCAAAGAAGCATTGATGCAATTGAGAACGGTATGGCAGCAAATCCAAAACTGATAAAAAAATTCATCGAATTAAATCCTTCCATTTTACAAAATCAGCTGGTTGTAGAACTCATTGCCAGATATAAAAAAAAGAAATCCCGTTGACAGCTCCATTTTGCTGACTTAATTTTGCATGACCTTCATTTAATTCTGCATTGAATATCTTTGCCCGCATAAATTAAACCAGCAACATGAATTTTAATCTTACGCAAATTCCTGAACGAACTACAAAACCCCGTGAGCAATGGTATTACAATGGTAATGGATAAAGGGCTAAGTGTGGAAGAAGCAAAAATTTTATGAGTGTTGCACATCCGCATGTAGATATTGTAAAACTGGGTTTTGGAACATCCTATGTTACTCCCAATCTAAAAGAAAAACTGGAAGTTTACCGTTCTTATGATATGCCGTATATTTTGGCGGCACTTTATTTGAAGCATTCTGATCGGAACCAGTTTGATGATTATATCAAATGTTTGTAAAGAATTTGGAGTCAGTTATATGGAAGTGAGTGATGGTTCCATTACGATTCCGCATGCTGAAAAATGCGGGTATATTGAAAAGCTTACCAAACATGGAATTGTATTAAGTGAAGTGGGAAGTAAGGATGCTGCCCATATTATTCCTCCTTATAAATGGATCGAATTGATGCGGGCAGAACTAAGCAGGCTCTACCTATGTGATTGCAGAAGCAAGGGAAGCAGGAAATGTTGGTATCTATCGTGGAACCGGTGAAGTAAGGGAAGGCTTGGTGCAGGAAATACTCACCCAGATCCCCGAAGAAAAAATCATTATGGGAAGCTCCGCAAAAAGCCCAGCAACTATATTTCCTGGAACTGATCGGTTGCAATGTAAACCTTGGAAATATTGCACCTTCCGAAGTAATTCCCTTGGAAGCAATGCGTATGGGCTTACGTGGAGATACCTTTCGATTTATACCTGGATAAAGAAACAGCATAATGAATATATATGGTTTGATAGGTTATCCGCTTGGCCATTCTTTTTCAAAGAAATATTTTACCGAGAAATTTGAAAGGGAAGGGCTATCCGCAAACTATGAATTATTCCCCCTGCAGGCCATCGATGAAATTGATGCACTTATCAAAAACAATCCCTGATTAAGAGGTTTGAATGTTACCATTCCTTATAAACAGGCTGTAGTAAAATAACTGATGATGTCACGAGTATTCCCTCAGGGGTAAACGCCTGCAACTGTATAAGAATAGCGAAGGGAAAGACCTACGGCTTTAATACCGATATCATGGCTTTGAAAGATCATTGAAAAACTATTTAAAACCGCATCACAAATAAAGCCCTGGTCCTGGGAATGGTGGCGCTGCAAAAGCGGTGAAATATGTATTCGAGAAGCACAGGATTACATTATACGATCGTCACCAGGAATAAAATCCACTGAGAAACTCCTGCGATATGAAGATCTAAATGATGAAATTATTTCAAGGCATTCTGATCATTATAAATACTACTCCTGTAGGAATGTATCCTGCTGAAGACACTTGTCCCGATATCCCTTATGATGCCATTAGCGAAACACATTTTTTATTCGACCTTGTTTATAATCCTGCTAAAACATTATTCCTGCAAAAAGGAGAGGAGCAGGGTGCCAGTATCAGGAATGGATATGAAATGCTTGTGATACAGGCGGAAGAAAGCTGGAGGATATGGAATGAGGCTTAGAAACCTCTAACCCCTAAACTTCTAAACCATTACAACGTTTTAAACCTTCAGGAATCGTTGCCACTTTCTTATTCTGCATAATCATAACAACCATTCCTGTTTTTGCATTGGCGATCAGGATCGTCTCATCATTTCTGTTAGTTTGAACCAGGTAAAATAATTCAAACCTAACCCTGGTTATTTCACCTGCAGAGATTGCAACTTCAACCACATCTCCATAAAAAGATTCATTTTTAAATTCAACCGCAAGGTCACTCATGATCAGGCCAATGCCTTCAATATTCAGTTCGGTATAATTATATTGTTTCAGCCATTGCATCTTGGCTTCATGAATAATACCAACACAAAGCATCATTCCCCAATGATTGCCATAGTTGATATCGGTTATCCGCACAGGTATGGTAAGTCTGGCTATTAATATTTTCCGGGAATTCGATTTTAATTCTTGCCATGTAATTTATTTAAAAATGCAACAAATTTTGCAGTTGCTTTTTTTCGATGGCTGAATTTATTTTTTTCTTCCATATCCATCTCTGCAAATGTTCTGTCACTTCCATCCGGAATAAAAACACGGATCATATCCAAATCCATTTGAACCTTTTTCAGTATCAATGATCTTCCCTTTACAGATGCCTTCAAACTGGTATTCCTTTTCCATGCAATATTAAAGAGATCACCGTTCTGAATTGCGCTTCCCTGTTCTTTTCATCCTTTAAATTCTCCAGCAATTTTTCAATATTCTTTTTAAAATCATGTTCATCGCCGGCATAGCGGGCGCTTTTTACACCGGGTTCGCCATTCAGCACAGCCACTTCCAGGCCGGTATCTTCACTGAAACAATCTTTGCCGGTTAAGCGTAGATCGTTTTTGATTTTTCGCTGGCATTTTCTTCCAGCGTATCATGCGGTTCAGGGATATCAATATCAATGCCTGCTTCTTTTAAGGATATGATCTGGAAACCATGGTCCAGCACAGACCTTATTTCATCAACTTTATGTTGATTATTGGTGGCAAATATGAGTGATTGCATATCTGACACTTTATGATGTTTATATAGAAAATAATTTCTTTAAGGCAATTCCATAATTGCAGCTTTTCCTGCTTATCAGCTGCTAATTTCATTTAAAGAAGGAGCAGCGAGATATGACTGGCTAGTTATATTGTTGCACCTGGTAATGCGGGAACTGAAGCGGGAATTCCAGGGCTGCAGGGTCAACACCAAAGAAAAATGATTTTTTCAGGCTTGAATTGTTTCAGTCAGCATTTTATAATTAATCGTCGGATTTTTGTTGAAATTGATCAGCGCAGTATCAGCCATGGATAATTTACAGGCAGTCAAGAATACCGATCAGAAATTCAGTTCTTCATCGGGTAAATAGGATGCATTTTCATCATCCACGATCACGAGAATATGCTTTTTATTATTTCCGAGGTAAAGCAGGCCATCTGCTTTCAATGATTTTGTTTTTAATTGGTTGCTTTCTAAGTCTACCAATGAATCTTTATACAATTCCTGTAATAAATATGGCGGTAGTTGAATATTGTCTAAAGCTCATAAAACGGTAATTGATCCTTCTTTTTTTCGTTTCTTTGCAGTAAAATTAATGAATATGATTGCAGCTGCAGATTTTAATATTACAAAAGCAGAACAGAGTAAACTAAAGGATATTAATCTGGAAAATATTCCTTTTGGAAAATATTTTACCGATCATATGCTGGAAGTGGATTATGAAGATGGTGAATGGAAAACAGTGGAGATCAAACCTTACCAGCCATTATTATTGGATCCTTCATTGGCTGCCCTGCATTATGGCCAGGCAATTTTTGAAGGGATCAAAGCTTATAAAGATCCAGAGGGCGACGCATATATTTTCAGGCCACATGGATAATTTCAAACGTTTTAATATTTCTGCAGAACGAATGCAGATGCCGCAGGTTCCGGAAGAGATATTCATGGAAGGAATGCGCATGCTTGATAGAACTGGATAAGAACTGGATCCCTGCAAAGAGGACCATTCTTTATACATCCGGCCATTTATGTTCAGCAGCGATGAAATGATCGGTGTAAGGCCAAGTGAAAAATACAAATTCATGATCATTCTGAGCCCGACAGGCCCTTATTATAGTACGCCGATGCGGATTTATGTGGAAGAAAAATATGTCCGGGCCGTACCGGGTGGGGTAGGTTATGCAAAGGCTGCCGGTAATTATGGGGCGGCTATGTATGCCACTGCCGAGGCAAAAAGAAAGGCTACGACCAGGTTTTATGGACAGATGCATATGAGCATAAATATGTGCAGGAATGCGGCACCATGAATGTATTCTTCATCATTGGCAATACGGCCATTACACCCGACCTGGAAGCAGGAACCATATTAGCCGGGGTTACCCGGGACAGTGCCATGACCATGTTTAAAGAAATGGGTTTTAACGTGGAAGAAAGGCAACTAAGCATTGATGATGTGATAGATGCACACAAAGCCGGGATCTTATACGAGGTATTTGGAACCGGTACGGCGGCTACCATTTCCCTGATCAAAGAATTGAGATATAAGGATTTTGTGATGGAATTTGACGTTGAAAAATGGAAAACAGCCCCTGAGGTCAAAAAACGGCTGAACTGCCATCCGGTATGGCACAAGGCCTGATAATTATGGCTGGATGTATAAAATTTAATGCATTGTATAAGCTGATTATACCAGTGAAACCAGGCCTTGAAAGGCTGGTTTTCTGTTGGATGTTGAATAAAAAAATCATTATTTTTAATTAATATTTTCCATTTTTAAATCAATATCCTACCTTTGCCGTCCAAAAAATAAAAGGTTCAAAATGCCTACAATACAACAATTAGTAAGAAAAGGAAGAGAAATCATCAAAGCGAAAAGCAAATCAAGGGCTTTGGACAGCTGTCCTCAGCGCCGTGGTGTATGTACAAGGGTATATACAACCACTCCTAAAAAGCCAAACTCAGCTTTGCGTAAAGTGGCTAAAGTGCGTTTGACCAATAAAATTGAGGTGATTGCCTATATTCCGGGTGAAGGCCACAACCTGCAGGAGCACTCTATCGTATTGATCCGTGGTGGAAGGGTGAAAGATCTTCCAGGTGTACGTTACCATATTGTTCGTGGTAGCCTTGATACTGCAGGTGTAAAAGACCGTAAACAAAGCCGCAGTAAATACGGAACTAAAAAAGAAAAAGCAAAAAAATAATTAATAATTACTAATTAAACATTAATAATACAATTCAATAAATAAAAACAATGAGTAAGACACAACCAAAAAAAATTCCCTTAGCGCCAGATCCAAAGTTTAATGATAAATTGGTTACCCGTTTTGTAAACAACCTAATGTGGGCAGGGTAAAAAAAGTGGTGCTTATAATATTTTTTACGATGCTATTGGATAAAGTAGCTAAAGCAAACCGGTGAAAATGGTTATGATATATGGAAAAAAGCATTAGCTAATGTTACTCCGGGTGTAGAAGTTCGCAGCCGCCGTATTGGTGGTGCTACTTTCCAGATCCCTGCCGAGGTTCGTGCTGACAGGAAAGTTTCTTTAAGCATCAAATGGATGGTACGATACAGCCGCGACAGGAATGGCCGCAGCATGGCTGATAAATTAGCCAACGAGATCGTTGCTGCAAGCAAAGGTGAAGGTGCATGCTTTCAAAAAGAAAGAAGATACACACCGTATGGCTGAAGCTAACAAAGCATTTGCTCACTTCAGGATCTAATCACTTTATATAAAATTATTAAGCCGTTCTTTGGAACGGCTTTTTTTATGTGTACACTTCTGTAAAAAATTATGTTAAATTATTTTAACATTTAGTATATTCAATTTCCAAAAAAATTATCCAACAACTGTTTAAAAGCCGGAAACTGAAGCTTATGAATCTAAGATGCTCCTTTTTGTATAAAGCATGCCTGGTCATGCAAATATTTTTTGCTGTTGGTTTAAATGTATTTTCCCAGCCTTTTTCACCGCTTTCGATAAGTGGGTTTAACCACGATGTTGTAGCCGAAGCAGGCACCAGCTCGCTGACCACCACAACTGTGTCCCTGGATGGATTTACTGTTTCCAATAAAGTCATGTACACAGATGCGTTTAGGATATTGAATGGGTTTGGAGGGGGAGGTATTGCTGATGACGGAATCATTTCGGATGCAGCAGGCAGTTACCAGTTAGCAGCATATAATTCAAATAATGCACTATTGGTACAGCGTAACCAGAACGGTGACCTGCAGTTGAGCAGCCCGGCACAATTTAATAGTATTCGGGCCCTTTGTTTTTCCACCGAGGGTACGAGCCTGTTAAATATAAACCTGTTCTTTTCTGACGGATCCTCCACAACAGCATTTACAAATTACAGCCTCGGAGACTGGTTTGATAATATAGCCAATCTCGTGATTTCCGGTTTTGGCCGTTGTACGAGGGCAACACCTGCCTCCGGTGCAGATGCATTTCCCAATAATCCCCGGATGTATTTCATTGAAATTCCTCTTTCCTGCACTGACCGGCAAAAAAACCTGCAAAGGATAAATTTTGCCAATGTTACAACAGCAGGAACCAACGCTCCATATCCGAATGCTGTTTTCTTTGCAATATCAGGGAAAGCGTATACTCAGAATATAACGGATGATATCACGGATGCCAGTTGTACATCCAATGGAAGTGTAACCCTGGATGTTACCGGCTCTGCTGGTCCCTTCAATATCAGCTGGAATACTATTCCCGTGCAAAACGGGCCTACAGCCACAGACCTTATACCCGGCAATTACGAGGCAACCATTACAGATGTGAATGGCTGCATAACTACTTACCCGGTTACCATTGGAGGCGCGGTCAATAATTTAACGATGACCGCGCATATTGATACGGCCATTTGCTATGGAGCCTCATTTAATGCAAACACGATCAGCAATGCAACCAGTTTCAGCTGGTCACCAACAACCGGCGTGAGTGATCCTTTAAGTGCTAACCCGGTATTGTCTCCAACGGACCCCTCCACATTGTATACGGTAACGGGTACACTGGGCGCATGTACGATCAGCAGGTCATTTACAGTTACTGTATACCCGGAGATTATATTGATCCCTCATATTGATACAACTATTTGTTCCGGCGCCTCATTTAATGCAAACACGATTAGCAATGCAACGGATTTTAGCTGGACGCCGATAACAGGCGTAAGCGATCCTAATATTGCCAATCCGCTATTGTCCCCCGCTGATGGCATTACTGACTATACGGTTACGGGTACAACGGGAAATTGTAGTGTGAGCGAAACATTCAGGGTAACCACAGCACCACATATCACGGTAAATGCCGGCAATCCCGTTTCTATTATTGAAGGGCAATCTGTGCAACTGAACGGCAGCGGCGATTCGGGGACTTATCTATGGACACCTTCAACAGGCCTGAGTGCCACAGATATTTTAAATCCTGTGGCTTCGCCCATTGTTACTACTACTTATGTTTTGAGTATCACGAGTGCGCAGGGTTATACAGAGACAGATGATGTGCAGGTAACGGTAGAGCCTTATTGCTTAAAGCCAATGAATGCAATCACACCAAATGGTGATGGCATCAATGAAAAGTGGCTTGTTTCAAATGGCAATTGTGTCGGCAATGCAAAAGTAAAAGTATTTAACCGGTATGGAAGTTCGGTTTTTGAATCAGGGAATTACCAGAATGATTGGGAAGGAACTTATAAGGGCAAACCATTGCCGGATGCTACCTATTATTTTGTCATTGAATATAAATTGATCAATGGCAGGCTGATATCGCTTAAAGGGAACCTTACGATATTGAGATAGGGTAGGATCTTATTAAAGGATCATTATTACAGGCCATTTACAATCATTGGAGTGTACCTGTATATTGTATTTGTTCCATCCCCTAACTGGCCAAATACATTATCACCCATTGTCCATATAGTTCCATCAATTTTTTCGACAATTGAATGAAAATTTCCACCCACAATCCTGGTTACTCCCGGCAGCAGGTTTACATTCACCGGTATTGGTTCATGAATGAATGCATCATCTACTCCCAATTGGCCGGTCCCATTCCATCCCCACGCCCATAAGCTACCATCATTTTTTACGGCAAAAGAATGGTTTTCTCCTACGCCGATTGTAGTTATTCCTGCGAGTGTCGTTAATCGCAAGGGAATATTCTTTGCAGTATATGTTCCATCGCCTAATTGACCAAGGAAATTATCTCCCCATGACCATACGGTTCCATCATTTTTAAGCGCAAGGGAGTGGTTAGATCCATTTGTTGTAATAGCAGTTATTCCTGAAAGTGTAGCCACTTGTACCGGCGAGGAACGCTTATCTATATTACTACCATCTCCCAGGGCTCCATTCAAATTCCATCCCCATGCCCATACCGTTCCATCATCTTTAAGGGCAAGGCAATGAACCTCGCCACCTGCAATTGCGGTTACCCTGCAAAGGTTAATTACCTGTACAGGATTCAGCCTGTCAGTGTATGTACCATCCCCTAATTGTCCCCAATGATTAGCACCCCATGCCCATACGGTCCCATCATTTTTTAGAGCAATGGAATAATCATATCCCCCTGCAATGGCCACAATTCCTGACAGGCCGGCAATTTGTAAAGGCTCATGTCTTTCAATGATGGTTCCATCGCCTAACTGGCCAAAATCATTTTTACCCCATGCCCAAACCTTTCCATCATTTCCAAGTGCAAGTGAATGGTATGCTCCCGCTGCAACAGCAGCTATATTTGAAATTGTATTTACCAGTACAGGAGTGTGCCTGTCAACGGTAGTGCCATCGCCTAACTGGCCAAAAGCATTATAACCCCATGATTTCACCCTTCCGTCTGTGATAACAGCAAGGCATCTTTCTTTCTCGGTCGCAATCCTGATTTTTGAAGTTATGACCGTTATCGGGCTACAGCTATCAACATTTAACGACAGGTTGCAGCTCTGTCCTTCAAAATCAATATTAAATACAGCATTACCCGAAGTGGTTGCCGTCCCGGCAATGGTATAGGTCAAATTACCATTACCAATGGCTAAAATTCCGGCTGATAAAGTAGCCGTTAAGCCGGTGACGCCGGTGGATGGGATCGCATTACCAGCGTTATAACTCAGGCCATTCCCACCGGAATAGGATATGGTGCAGGAACCAACATACGGAGTATTTACAGTCACTGGCAATGAAAAATAACCACTTGCACAAGCCAATACCAGCTTCGTGTCTTCAGGAACAACTTTACAATCTTCACAGCTATATTCTTTACTGCAGGAATAAAATAAGGAGCAAAAAAGGGATAATAAAATGAGTTTAGATCTCATACTTGCAGGTAAAGTTTATCACAATATAAAAAAAAGCTGGTGTTAATATAATAGCCAATATTAATCTATAAACTGTTTGCGACATTATTACAACTAGAGAAACCGGGATTTGGTTTTGTTTAATTTGACGGGCCTCCTGGAACTGTATCAGTAACAGGTTTTTCAACCTTGGTATCTTTTTTTCCTTTTTTTCCTTTTTTGGTTTTTTTAGGCTGGGCATCATTTACCCTATCATCGTCTATTTTATCCTTTGCATGCTGAATGACAAAGTAATAATTCTTATGCTCACCCATATCATTCATAGCATCAATCACCTCTAAAAAATGACTGTGCTTGTTCCAGAGTGTATTTTTGCTGGCGACCGTCATACCAATATTGGGAATAAAATATTCACCGTCTGCCAATCCCAGTGAAAATATAGGGGTTTCAGGGGTTTTGCCTTTACCGCTATAGATCATGGCGCCCATAACCTTCTCTACCTGGTCCATAAAATATTTGGCACTATCTGCTTTTTTCAGCTGGTGATATGAGAATGACCTTTCTTTTAATATCCGCAGGCTCAGGGGGTGTGTCTGCAGGTAGGTCTTTGAGTCGGTCAGCGCAGTTTCATAATCTCCTCCCTCATTCAGGTCAAAGATCTCTTTTTCTTTTTCCATATCATCGAAGGGTTTAAAATGCGGATCTTCTGTATAGCCGATCATTAAGGCAAGCATCTCTGCACGGGTAAGTGAAGAATCATTATCCAGGAAACGGATCAACAGTTTTTGATAATAAAGATCATTGGTCCTGTCCTTGGTCTTATCAAGAATAGCTCTGAAATCCCTGGCATAATCAAAGGCTACTCCCGGGTTTGCCGTGGTACCGGAACTAATTGCCTGTTCGTAAGCAGTTATACTTAGGAATAACAGGAAAAATGTAATAACTATCCGCATATAATATTGTTTAAAAATAAATTTCAACCAGCTGATACGGCATTAAGCTGTACCGTTAGCAGATGTAGCTGTGGGTACCTGCCTGCAAGATTTAAATTCTATCTTGCCGTACAATTCACCGGCATCCATGTTAAAAATAAATATTTTTATTTTTGTGGACGAAATAATAAATGAACTTATGCCATTCTTTTAAAATTTGTTCGTGACGATGTACGTGAAAAAAAATCAAATAACAGGATGAAAAAAATATATTTACCAGCACTATCTTTTCTGTTGAGTATGGCTGTTTTTTCTCAAAAAAAGCAGACGTTCAGTTACCAGGGAATAGCAAATGACAGGGGCAACCTATTGAAAGGGTCCATGCTGGCTATCCGCCTGTCTATTTTAAAAGATGCTGAGACCAGCCCGGCGATCTACGAAGAGACCCATACAGCCAGGACTGACAGCTCCGGAATATACTTTATTGAAATAGGTGCCGGCAAAAATATCGCAGGGCAATTTGATTCGATCATTTGGTCGGAAGGTTCATATTATCTTAAAATGGGTATAGATCCAAACGGTGGTGCTGACTATAAGATCACCCATAAGATGCTCATGCGGATCCCCTCCGAACTCAGTAACGATCATATTGAGGGAACCGACACAGCAATTACGACACCCACGTGGGGATCTGTGCGTTTCCCGAATACAAGGAACAGGCGCCCCAAAAAAGTTACGGTAGATCTTTCAACCTCTTACATAAATGTTACTTACCCCGCAGATACTTATCCCATTTACAGGCACTTTGAATGGTGCGACCCGGACAGGAATGGGGTAGGTAATGCATTTATGATCTCTTACAGTGAAAATACCAACAATGCATTTGTTGAGAATACCACGAAACTTGGCGAGGTAAGGTTATATGCGATCCCGTTCCAGGAACTGCTCATTTCCTCAACGAATAATATGATTGAGATCTCAATCACAAAGCCAATTCCGATGACAGATCATGGCCGTACTTTTGAGATCAAAGGTCCCTGGAAATTCATTTATTTTATTGAGTGGTAAATTTATCAACTTCCAAACATCAGGTCAGCTCTTTTAATTCATTGGCAAGGCTTTCAGAAAGTTCCGGCCGGCCGTGAAATTGCGCCGCGGTGTTTTGAAATAATTCAATATGCCATTGGCTATTTTTTTTGACAGCTACCAATGACTGGACCGAATTTTTTGAAGGGTCAATGTCGGTACTGTTTGGCGGTATCATTCCGGCAACTGCTGATAATAACAGGCAATGGCTATCGAGATGCCTGATATCCCTCACTTTCGCGATATACCTTCCTGTTTGATGACTGCTGAAAATATTTTTAAGTTCAGACTCCACCTGGGCCTGCCCGTACAGCTGGCTTCCGTCAAAACCTATTACATGAGCCGTCCCTGAAAACAGGTGGGCAAACTGGTGAGCATCCCGTTCATTCCAGGCTTCCAGTAAACGATGATAGAGTTCCAATACGGAGGTCTCATCTACAGTCTGGGGCTTATAAGATTCTATGCTCATGATCATATTTCAATGATTAAGTGGCGATACAAAGTACAAGCATTGTACCAATTTTTATCATTGCCTGGTAATAAATACGGGCAAAGCTGGAAATAAAACGGATAAAATTAGTGCTAATGAAGGGATCTAATGGACAACAGTTATTGAGTTCTTCGCATCGGGAATTTTTCAGCACGATGTTTTCCCTGCTGCATTCCTGAAATTTCAGCAAGCAAAGAGTCCTTATTTATTTGTGTATAAGATATCTTTTGAGGAAAATCATGTGTAGGGTTTTCAAATATCAGCTGCGCGTTTGTGGAAGACGTTAGCGTAAATTTAATGGCTTGTCCTGAATTTTGGCCTTTCACTGTTGGAATATAAAACAAATGCCCACCGTGCTGTTCAAGGCTGATGGCCTCAGATGAAACTGTGTCTTTACCAATAATAAAATAACTTTTACCTGCATAAACAGAATCATTTTTCTTTTCCCATGCTTCTGAAGCATTTCCTTCTTCAGAATTGTTTTGCCATGTGCCGATTAACCAGCTGGCTTTTTCAATCTGGTCATAATTTGGGATATTGTTCTCCTTGTTTTTTTGGACAGAACTATTGCAGGAGATCATAGTTGCTACGATCACAAAGACGGCAGGTAATTTGAAAGTTTCTTTCACTTCTTAATTTTATGAGTTCAACAAAATAATAAGCTGCAAAGTTGTAATATCATCTACAATTAAAATTGTAAAAATGCGACTACTATACTAAATTAAAATATTTTACCAACGCAAGGTTTTCAGAAAAATATTGATTTGGACTGAGGCCTGTAAATTCTTTGAAGTCTTTTATAAAATGCGATTGGTCATAAAAACCACTTTCATAAGCAACCATGGTTAAGCTGTTGAATTGTTTATGCCCGATCAGGGTTAGCGTATTTTGAAACCTGGTAATTCGTGAAAATAATTTGGGGCTAAGGCCAACCGTAGCGATAAAACTACGTTCCAGCTGACGCTTCCCGGTATTCAGGCTGGTTGCAAGCTTGTCAATACTGATATTGCCATTATTACGAATGATCGCCTCTACAGAATGCTGAATAACATCAGTATGGTTTTTTACCTGCTTTAGTTCATTCAGAAGGAAAGTTTCAAGCAATACGATCCGTTGTTCGTGAGAGACCGCATTTAAGATTTTGTCTTCAAGCATGTCGGCTTCTTTCCCAAAAAGATCCCTGAGACTTATTGTATCCCCTGTTATTTCCTGCAGGTCAAATGCTATGAAAGGTTTAAGTCCGGCAGGATGAAACCCTGCGCTGAATACGCCTATTTTACCGGTAGCTTCTATATCAATGAATTCCTCTAATTGTCCGTGTAGAAAACTTCTTTGCTGCAGGTCTGCACAATTTCCGGGACTATATTTCTTAAAAAGGTCTGCAAAATGAAAGATCAATTCTATACAGCCATCAGGAAAGATCCTGTCTTTTGAAATGTGAAAACCTGATCCGGCATTTTCCAAGGTCCAATAGCACTTGATGTATTTTGAAAGAGCGGGGGTTGGTATAAAGGTTTTGTAGATCAAAATATCTGTTACAATTTATGTATGCAAAACGCTCGGATGAATTTTGTGAAATACAGCATGTTCAATTACCAAGATACGGCTACTTTGAATATTCAACATCGATTATTGAAGGTTATCCGGGCATGTTATTTCTTTTTTTGAAGTATCCGTTTCCGGTGCAATGCTCCCCAGGCCTGCAATTCATCAATCAGCTTCTCCAATGTTTTACCATATGGGGTCATGGAATATTCAACCACAACCGGCACAGAATCATATACCGTTCTTTTGACGAGCTGGTTTTGCTCGAGATCCCGGAGTTCTTTTGACAGCATCTTATCCGTAATGCCGGGAATTTCCCTGGCCATCTGGCCGAAACGCTTGTTCCCGAAGGTCAGGGCAATGATGATCGGCAGCTTCCATTTTCCGTTCAGGATATCCAATGCATCCCTTACCGGGATCATAGCTTTCGTACATTCATGTTGGTTTCTTTCCGTGGGTTTTATGTCTTTTGCCATAACTTTTTTTTACTATCCGGAAGTATAGTGCTATATAAATGGATAGTACTATACTTTGTATAGTAAAGGTACATACCTTTGCTATATCAAAAAAATAATTTTATGACAACAACAAAATGGGCTGTAGACCCGCTGCATTCAGAAGTGCAATTCAAGGTAAGACACCTGGTAATCTCTACCGTTACCGGTGCTTTTAAGAAATTTGATGGCGAAGTCACTACTACCGGCGATGATTTTGAAAATGCTGATATTCACTTTACAATGGACGTGAACAGCATTGATACAAATCAGCACCAACGGGATGAGCATTTAAAAGGCGATGACTTTTTTAATGCGGAGGCTTACCCCGAGATCAGTTTCCAGTCTACTTCATTCACTAAATCAAAAGGGGAAGATTATAAATTAGCTGGCAACCTTACGATGAAAGGGGTTACCAAACCCGTTCAACTTGATGTGGAGTACGGTGGATCTGAAAAAGATAATTATGGGAATACCAAGCATGGTTTTGAAGTAACGGGAAAGATCAACCGTAAGGAATTCGGGTTAACGTATAATGCATTAACGGAAACCGGCGGCCTTGCATTGGGTGAGGATATCAAACTGGCCGCTAACATACAGCTGGCCAAACGGGCATAATTCATACCTGTGCAAACCGGCAATAACAATCAGTTAAGTGGCGTGGTTACCCGGTTTGCGCAGGTTTATTCAGTTACAATTTCTTAAGCCGCATTTCGACCCTCCTGTTCTTTGCCCTGTTTGATTCTGTGTCATTTGGAACCATGGGCCGGTCGGAACCAAGCCCGACGGCAATCATCCGGTCTTCGGTGATCCCTTTTGAGACAATATAATCCTTGCAGGCTTTTACCCGCCTGTAAGAAAGAGAATGATTGTATACCCGCTCACCTTCAGCGGATGTATGTCCTGATAATTCGATCTCGGCCTGGGGATTTGCCTGTAAAAATGCAACCAGTTTATCCAGTTCGGGTTTCGATTCATTTTTGATCTCCGCTTTGCCCTGGTCGAAGAGGATATTATTAAGTGTGATCGATTCACCAACATTCATTTGCCGGTTATTGAATGTGGCAGACCTGCCTTTTGATAAATAAATAGTTACTTCTGGATTGTCATCACCCAGGCCGATATCCGCAGTTGCCGATCCGTCTGCGTATCCCGTTGCGGATGCGCTCAACACTTCAAAGCCGGTAGGAATGCCTTTTATCTCAAATTCACCTTTACTGTTTGTTACAACTACGTCATTTTCTGAAGTAAAAACTTTTGCGCCTTTGATGGGTTTTTCAGAATCCTTTTCCAGTACTCTTCCCCGGGCATTTCCCTTACAACTGTTCTCTCTTTTCCTGTTTATAAGCAGGCGGATGAAGTCAACTGCAAAGCCATCTGCGGCCCCGGTTGATTCATCGATTAAAACATTCATATTACCAGCGGTAAGCAGTGAATAAAATTCTTCTGTAAGTGGTATGGAAATTAATTTTCCTACCGGGCCGCTCTGGTCGATGGCATTGAGTATTTTCTCTCCTTCAACAAACCGCCTGTCATTAACCAGGAAAATAAATTTAGAACACATACTGGGGGACTGGAAATCATCAATGAACAACTGCAGGTATGCGTTATTGATATGTGCATCCTTAAGCACCGCTGTTGGAATATTCCATTTAACAGGTCTCGACCTGGCAGGATCAAAACTTCCACTGTACCCATCGCCAGAGCATTCATGGGTACCGGCAGGATCATATTTTGACGAAAGGAGGATGCGGTCGAACCCGGGCTGGTCAGCCGGATTAATATCCCATGGATAAGGATGTGATTCTGACATTTTCCCGCAGAAAGGATCAAAGCCTACAGGCCAGCCAAAGCCCAGGTTATCTGCATCGCCTACCCGGATGATGAATTCCGCTTCCTGCGAATTTTTAACAATGGCCTCCTGTGATTTCCAGTCAACATCCGCTGATACCGTTTTTACCTGTGCATGCAGGTTTAAAGAAGCATGTATCAAAAGAAAACTGGCTATGAAAAGGTATGAGTATTTCATAAACTGCATTATTGATCTTAAACTTAGATCAATTTTTTGTGGCTGCAAGAAAATTGTGAAAAGAAATAATAGAAGCGTGTGGGTGGGTGGCAATCAGGGGCTCTTAATATATATTGCCTTGCAGTTCCTGTGTGCCCGGGCATTTTTTTCAGCGGCATGGCAAAGGCACTGTTTCAGGGTTAACCTGCCATTGGCTGATTTTAATACCTTGAATTCGTAATTCCCGGTTGTTGCATTTTTCCGTGGAATAGCAAGCTTTACGTCATAAAAATAAATGATCTTTTTAAAGGGGTCAATTCTGTATTTCCCGTTCTCAATCAACGATGGCTTATCCGATGAATAGATAATATAAGAAGTGTAATTGTGATTCCGGTCGAATAACATGCTATAGGTGTTGTAATTGTCACAGCAATCTTTCCTGGTATTATTTATAGAGGAGCTAAGGTCCCATTTGCCAATGATATTCGTGCCAAGGCTGTCAGCCTTCTGTCCATAAGCGACGCCTGTTAAAAGTAAAGACGCAGTTATCAGTGTTTTAATATATGCCATTGTTTATACGGGTTTAAATACCGGAAACAATTGCTGTATGTAAAATACATAAGGGTGAAGGGTCTATAAAAGTAAATATCCTGAATGACGAATTATAATATTTTGAAAAAATATTTCCAGGGCGAAGCTTTGGAAGGGTAAAAGATCATTCATTAAGCGACAGATGTGCTAATGTACGTTACCGATAGTTTTTTGGATTTTATTTTATCCTTTATTTCTTAAGTATTTGGGGTACCATCCATGGTCAGTAGATCGTATTATTACGAAATTATGTCCCGGGCAGTCTGATCTCCCTTACTACTGTTTCAAGGTTCAATAAAGACTGTTGAAAATCCCGCTTCCATTTTCCTGCTTTTCAAAAGCTTAAAAATGGTTTGCGGGATGATGCCTTTCTCAATATAGTGATCAATGGTGAGCCTGGTTTTATGATTGCCGGTTTCTTCCAGTATAAAATAATTTATGCTTTTTGTCCTTTCATCAGTTTCGCTGAATTCTATCCTGTTGGATTGGTACGAATAACTACTTGAATAAATAATGCTTACCCCGTCCTTCATAAAACAACGGCAACGCATACCCACGCGGGGCAGCAAATGAACGACCTCCTCTACCTTCTTCACCCCTTCCTGCCAGCGGCTGCGGTTATTAAAATCGCCTGTAGCATGGAATAAAGGGATGATACCTGTTTCATATTCCCTGGACACGGAGAACATTTTTATCTTTTTTGACAGATCCGGTAGTGACAATGGCTCAGGCGGGATCTCATTTTTCAGCTGGCCCAGTTGTGTATATAGGAAAGGAATTTTTCCATTTTCTGTTTCCTTGGTGCCGCTATTCCATTTCATCCATTGTGCGAAGCCCGCGGGTGGGTTATCCTGTTCGGCCAAAGGCGGGGTAACCAGCCAGTATTCATGTTGCTCGATATCGTTTTTGAGCAGCTGATGGGCAACAATAATATCCTTACCGATCAGCTTGTTGAATTGCTTTACATTATAAGGTGTGAATTCGCCATAATGGGTTATCACTTTCAGCGTAAGATCTATGGCAGCCATACAGGCCTGGCATTGGCAATAGCGGCGGTGCTCATAGGCAAACAGATTCCGGTGAAATTCACAGAACATTTTCTCAACCTGTTTATACAAAACTTCCAGGCCCGGAGGTTCACCGAATTTGTAAAAAAGAATGGCATCTCCTTCGATCTCCGAAACTTCAAGTCCAACCTCGTTGGCATTGATGAGTATTTCCAGCAATTCCTGGATGATCATCCGGCTATGTTCAATTTCTGTTTCATTCACAAACCGAGTAAAGCCGCTTATATCAGGGATAAATAGGAGTCCCCTGTTTTCCATTTTTTCTTTTAAAGTTACCTCAATAAATGTAATTGGATGTTGAAAACAATACCAAATTCGGGTCCCTGGCGAAGGGCGATTCCTTGATTTACTGTTTAACATCAAGCATTCCTTTCCTTTCGTCAAAGAGATTTTAATAACGTGCCCGGGTATATTTCCTTTGTATAGACAAACTGCGAAAGGCGGGTTTTCTTATTTATTCATAAAAATATTAGCCATGAAATCAATTATCAGGAAAACAATGACGCTTGTTGCCATAGCCATAGCGCTGCTGTCTTTCTCATCCAATTTTGGTGGTGAGGGTTTTGAAATATCCCTGAATGGTAAAGTGCTCCTGCAGCGGTACGGGAGTGAGATGAATACCAACAACAGCCTTCAGCTGAATCAAAACGTATCCGCAGGTCAACTTACCATTAAATATCATCATTGCGGCAGGGTGGGTAAAAACAGGATTGTCAGCATCAAAGACGGGCAAAACAAAACCGTAAAAGAATGGCGATATACAGATGCCAATTCAGCTCCTGCCGTTATGAATTGCAATGTGAAAGACATTCTCAACCTGAAAAAGGGGAATGAAAGTACATTCAAGTTGTACTACAGTTCAAGTGAACTACCGAATGGGCGTTTACTTACAACAATTGTATTGGGGAGCAATGCTGTAGCGAAATTGTAAGGAACCGGCAATTCATCAATTACTATCCCGGGTCTATAGCCCGGGATTTTTTTGTTTAAAAAATATCGGTCATAGTTTTTGTACAACAAGCCATGATGTGCAATAGCCTGAGCTTTGATATAATGATTTAAGTTTTATTCTCACCATAATCAAAACAATCACAAAAATCATAGTTCAGACTGCACTATAAACCAACCACTAATTAAAAACTACCTTTGGGTATGACATTTAGCGAGCTTAATTTAAACAAACCGTTATTGACTGCATTGGATGAACTTGGATATACAAATCCTACCACTATCCAGCACAGGGTCTTTTCGGTCGTCATGTCGGGAAGGGATGTTTGTGGTATTGCGCAAACCGGCACCGGTAAAACATTCGCTTACTTGCTTCCCTGCCTCAGGCAATGGAAATTCAGAAAAGATAAATCTCCGCAGGTACTCATCATTGTACCCACAAGGGAACTGGTTGTACAGGTAGTAGAAACTGTAAAAATCTTAACGCCTTATATGAGCCTTTTAGTATCAGGTGTGTATGGGGGTGTAAATATCAACACGCAAAAAGCTGAAGTAGAAAAGGGCGTGGATGTACTGGTAGCAACACCTGGCAGGTTATATGACCTTGCTATGAACGGCGCCTTTAAAACAAAAATGATCAAAAAACTGGTGATCGATGAAGTGGATGAAATGCTCAACCTGGGATTTCGGACGCAATTAAAAAATATACTGGATCTTTTGCCGTCCAGGAGGCAGAACCTTTTATTTTCAGCGACCATGACGGATGAAGTAGAAGCATTGATGGATACTTATTTTAATGATCCTGTAAGGGTAGAAGCAGCACCCACAGGCACTCCACTGGAGAATATCATCCAGGCAGGATATGAAGTGCCGAATTTTTATACAAAAGTAAACCTGCTGCAATTATTGTTGACAGAAGATGAGACCATGACCAGGGTATTGGTATTTGCAGCTACAAAACAGCTGGCAGACCAGTTATATGAGCAACTGGAAACAAAATTTCCGGGAGAGGCGGGTGTGATCCATTCCAACAAGGAACAGAACCACCGTTTTAATACCGTGAAGCAATTTAAACTGGGCAATTACCGGTTTATCATTGCCACAGATATTGTTGCAAGGGGAATTGATATCACTGAAGTAACCCATGTTATCAATTTTGATGTACCGGGGGAACCTGAAAATTATATTCATCGTATAGGCAGGACCGGTAGAGCTGATAAAAAAGGGATCGCTATCAGTTTTATTACTGAAAAAGAAAAACCATTACTGGCTGCTATTGAAAGCCTGATGAAATACCAGGTACCCAAGTTATCCTTACCGGGTAATCTTGTTATTTCCGAACTGTTAACGGAAGACGAACAACCAAAGGTCTTCATGAAGACCATCCAGGTGAAACCGGCAGCAAAAGATGATGCAGGCCCTGCTTTCCATGCAAAATCAGCCAAGAACAGCAAGGTGAATTTTGTAGTAAGGAGGAAGGACAGGATGATGAAAAAATACGGTAAACCTAAGACGCGGGGGCAGAAAAAGTAGAAAGGCAGGATACAAGATACCAGGTCCGGGATGCTGGATAAGTGCGCAGCTTCCGATCAGCTTTATCAACTATTTCAACTTGTTAACCTTTATTAACCGGCTATCCATAAAAAACAACCTGCTGCCAGTAGTCCGCCAAGAACCGGCCCCACAACAGGTATCCAGCTATAGCTCCAATCACTTCTTCCTTTACCTTTTATGGGCAAAATAGCATGCATGATGCGTGGCCCAAGATCACGCGCAGGATTTATAGCATAACCTGTCGGTCCACCTAAACTCAAACCAATACCCAATACCAGCAATGCCACCGGCAAAGCATCCAGGGCACCCAAACTATTAGAAGGGGAGACAATATGCAACACCCCAAAAACCAATACAAATGTTCCGATGATCTCGGTTAATAAATTATTGAAAGGGCTTCTTATCGCAGGTCCGGTACAAAAAACGGCTAGTTTAAGTTCAGTTTCTTTTGTTTCATCAAAATGTTGACGGTAAGTGATCCATACGATCAATGCTCCTAACATAGCGCCAATAAACTGTGCTCCAATATAAAGGGGTACTTTTTCCCATTCAAATTTTCCGGCCTGTGCCAAAGCAATACTGACAGCAGGGTTTAAATGTGCGCCACTAAAACCTGCAACACTATATACTGCCACAAACACGCCCATGGCCCAGCCCATTGTTATAACAATCCAGCCGGCATTATTGCCTTTTGATTTATGGAGCAATACATTCGCAACAACACCGTCTCCTAAAATGATGAGCAATGCGGTACCAACTATTTCTGCAACGAATGGGGTCATTTGAATGTAGTTTTGATTAATAAAAAACAAGATTAATCAATTAAATACTTATTTGCAATTGTCTTAAAATTATTTACCTGTTCTTCTGCCCAACCTGGTGGCTGGTTCATTTGTTTCGCCATCAATGCAGCCACAATAGGAGCTGAAGCAATGGCTGCTTTTGCATCAAGGATCAAAGCCCTCGTTCTCCTGGACAGCACATCTTCTACGGTTATCGCCATTTCCTCCAGTACTGCCCATGCCACCTGGGCTTTTGTATATGGCAGGTCAGGATGTATCTTTTCCTTTAGACCGGGTTCTTCATGCATTAATTGAATGATCGCTGCTGCGTCAGCCCCATAAATGGATAAATGATCATCTCTTTTCAAATGGCCCACAGAACCATGAATGGGCAAAGATGCTGTTTTACATGGCTTCTGATCGAGCTTCCCGGCAGAAGCAGCGTTGTCTACCGCGTTTTTCCCATTGTCCTGTACGTTGTCCATTTACCGCCTGTGATGGTTACCATACCGCTGGCAGATATCAATGTTGTATGATCACGTGGAAGAATAGCCGTATTTTTTTTACCCGGGATGCTTATCAATGGCCTGAGGCCTGCAAATATTGTTCTTACATCACTGTGTTTGATGCCGGTTGTAAGATACCTGTTGATATGGCTGATGATGAAATCAATTTCTTCATTCAACGGTTTAGGCTCAATTAAAATTTCTTTGAGTGCTGTATCTGTTGTTCCGATCACAACTTTGTCATGCCATGGCACTGCAAACAATACCCTGCCGTCATCCGTAGCGGGTATGATCATTGCGTTATTGCCGGGAAAAAAGTGTTGGTCCACCACGATATGAGTACCCTGTGATACCGTAACAATGGGCTCATGCGCAGGATCATCCAGTTGCATGATCTTATCAGTGAATACGCCTGTCGCATTGACAAGCGCTTTACATTTTATACTATATTCTTTGCCACCGACCGTATCGTGTAGTACGACACCGCAAATGCGTCTATCCGATTTAGTTATGGATATAAGTTTGCAGTAATTAATGACGGCTGCACCCCGTTCCGCTGCTGTTTGTGCCAGGTTTATGGCAAGCCTGCTGTCGTCAAACTGGCCATCATGGTAAAGCACAGCACCGCTTAATTTTTCCGGCAGGATAGCCGGTAATAGCCGAAGGGTCATTTTTTTCGCAAGAATACTGGTCTTTCCAAGGCTCAGTTTACCGGAAAGCAGGTCATAGAATTTCAGCCCGATACCATAATACCATTTCTCCCACCAATGATAAAATGGCAGCACGAAAGAAAACTGCTGACAGACATGTGCTGCATTTTTTAAAAGCAAGCCTCTTTCTCTTAAAGATTCCCGTACGAGTTTGATATTTCCCTGTGCAAGGTAACGTACCCCACCATGCACCAGTTTTGTAGAGCGGCTGGAAGTGCCTTTTGCAAAATCATATTGCTCCGCCAACAGGGTTTTATAACCCCGGGACGCCGCATCTACCAGCTGCTCCCAGGCCCGTGGCCCCGCCGCCAATGATCACGATATCCCATTCATGAACCTGCTCCAGCTGCTGTAACATTTGTTGCCTGTCCATAAAAATAGTTTGTAGTTCTTTGTTCTTAGTTATTAGTTCCGGGTTAACCTGTACTTCAAATTATCAGGATCCAACAAGGAACCACGAACCAGGAGCTTGTATTTTATTCCGCCCACGCCTTTGCTGCTTTCACAGAACGTTGCCAATCTCCGGATAATTTGATCCTGGTTTCCTCATTCATAGCAGGGCTGAATTTCTTATCAGATTGCCATTGATCCTGTATGGCTTCCATATTTTTCCAGAATCCAACTGCAAGGCCTGCAAGATATGCTGCACCAAGGGCGGTAGTTTCTGTAATCACAGGTCTCACTACAATGGTATTTAATATATCGCTTTGAAACTGCATCAACAGATTATTTACTGTAGCGCCTCCATCTACTCTTAATTCTCTGATGGAAATGCCTGCATCGGCTTCCATTGCTTTCAGCACATCCATGATTTGATATGCGATGCTATCAAGTGCGGCACGGGCAATATGAGCAGCAGATGTGCCCCTGGTCATACCCGTTATGATCCCTCTTGCATGCTGGTTCCAATGCGGTGCACCCAAGTCCGGCAAATGCAGGCACAACATAAACACCATCGCTGTCTGTAACCTGCTTTGCCAGTGTTTCTACTTCCGCGGATGTTTTAATGATACCCAGTCCATCTCGCAGCCATTGAACAACGGCGCCGGCAATAAAAACACTTCCTTCCAATGCATAATGGGTGATGCCGTTTACTTTCCATGCAACGGTTGTCAATAAATTATTGGTGGAGGCAACAGGTTTTTCTCCGGTATTCATCAGCATAAAACAACCTGTGCCATAGGTATTTTTTACCATACCCGGTTGCGTACACATTTGTCCGAACAATGCAGCCTGCTGATCTCCCGCAATACCGGCGATCGGAATGTTATGGGACGAAATAATATTTTGCGTATGGCCATATACTTCAGCTGCTGCTGCGTACTTGTGGCAACATGTTGCCAGGTATATCAAATATGTTTTGAAGTTCCCCATCCCATTGCAGGGTATGAATATTGAACAGCATGGTTCGTGATGCATTGGATACATCAGTTGCATGTACCTGTCCTTTGGTAAGTTTCCACAAGCAGCCAGGTATCAATGGTTCCAAAACACAATTCACCTTTGTTTGCCTTTTCTCTTGCACCTGCTACATTATCCAGTATCCATTTTACTTTAGTCGCAGAAAAATAAGCATCACTAACCAATCCTGTTTTTTGTTGGATGAGTTTATCTGATTCCATTTGCTTTTAATGAATCACAAAAGGCGGCGGTTCTCCTGTCCTGCCATACAATGGCATTGTAAATGGGCTTGCCTGTTGAGCGTTCCCATACTACCGTTGTTTCCCGTTGATTGGTAATACCGATAGCTGCAATATCTTCGGCAGTTAGTCCTGCTTTCGTAATCGCTTCTGCGGCCACCCCAAATTGGGTGCTCCATATCTCGTTGGCATCATGCTCTACCCATCCCGGTTGTGGAAAGATCTGTGTAAATTCTTTTTGTGCCAGCGAAATGATGACCCTTTTTTATCAAATACAATGGCTCTGGAACTGGTAGTGCCCTGGTCAAGCGCAAGGATGTATTGCTGCATGGAATTAGTTTTTTCTAAATTTAGAGTAAAAATACCGGATGCTGTTTCAGCTTTATTAACCTGTCAGCTTTTTGTTACTTTTATTACCGGCCAGGACTGGCGGATCTATTATTTACCTTTCAATTTAAAATTATGGATAGTCAACTTGAAAGTATACGCGACCAGCAAAAGGAGAACTGGAACAAATTCTCAGCTGGCTGGAAAAAATGGAATGCATTTGCAATGGATTTTTTAAAACCGATGGGGGATGCCATTATTGAAGAACTCGACATACGCGAAAATGATACCGTACTCGATATAGCATCCGGTACAGGTGAACCCGCTATGACCATCGCAGCCCTTGCAAAAAAAGGGAAAGTATATGCCACAGATGTTTCCGACCAGATGCTTGATATAGCCCGGGCCAATGCAACGGTACAAAAATTGGACAATTTGCAATGCAAGGTTTGCGATGCGTCTGAATTGCCTTTTGAAGATCAATTTTTCGATAAGATCAGTTGCCGCATGGGATTTATGTTTTTTCCCGATACACAACTTGCAGCGAATGAAATATACCGGGTATGCAAGCGGGGCGGCAGGATAGCTACTTCTGTCTGGGCCGGCCCCGAGCTGAATCCATGGATCACCAGTGTCATGGCTATATTGTCAAAGTATACCGAAATACCTGCACCATTACCCGATAGCCCCGGCATGTTCCGGTGTGCGACGCCGGGCTATATAAAAGGTATTTTTGAAAATGCGGGATTCAAAGAAAACCGTGAAAGAACGGTAACGGGTAAGGTTACATATGATTCACCAGCTCATTACTGGCAAATTATGAATGAGATGTCAGGGGCAGTCATTGGCGCTTTAAGCACCGCGGATGATGCCATAAGGCAACAGGTAAAAAAGGAGGTATTTGAAAGCTTAAAGAATAGTGTAACAGGAGGAAAACTTGCACTTGATTATGCCTCGGTGATCGTAAGCGGGGAGAAATAATTGCCCGGGAAGCAATTTTAGTGCAGGGAAACTCAACGCCGATTCGATAAATCCTTTACTCCGGACTTTTCACAGATAAGCGAAATCATCATCAAAGCCAACATGTAACAGGGGGTACACAATTCACAAATATTTGATTGGTTAAAAAAAATCAAAAAGATAGCTTATATTAGCTAATAAAGAAAGCTGCTCTCTTATGCTCTTAAACCCTCCGAAAAAAGTATCCGTAAGTCCTGTTTTTATTACCATAAAAATTTTTTTTATGACCAACAAAGAATTTTTCCAGCAGTGCTGGAAGTCTGAACTTTCCCCCACAATCATTGCGCTAAAAGCATTGACATCTCCTGAAAAGCTTGATTACAGACCTGCAGCGAGGAACCGGTCTGCCAAAGAACTGGTTGATCATTTTGTATCGCATGTGGAAGATCTCATTGAAGCGGTGGAAACCGGTGTGCTGAATCACCGCGTCACTGCTGATTTCCCGGACACACAAACTGCCATTGAAGTTTTTGAAAAAGGCACTGAGAAATTAACAGCATTACTGGATGCGGTGGATGAAAAAACATGGGAAGAAAAAAATATTCCCATGCTGATTTTTGGAAATAAGATTGGCGAACACACATTGGGACAAACCTGCTGGATGTTCCTGTTCGACCTGATACACCATCGGGGGCAGCTCTCTACTTATTACCGTCCAATGGGCTTTGTACAGCCGGCTATTTATGGCCCCACTTCCGAAATGGTGGAGCAGATGATGGCTAAACAGGCAAGCCAGGCCAATTGATTGGTCCATTCCAGGTAACCATATGCTGATTGCGTGGCTGCTGTATTCAGTGGCCACGTTTTTATAGTTAAATGCTGATGCCATGGTTTCTGTATCATCTTTTGAATTAACTTCGGCAAGAGGTCTTATTTTTTTGTGAAAAAGAATTGCTGCAGCAACCAGTGCATGTTGAAAAATTATCCTTCATAATTATAAGCCGTTTGTATGGCCGAAATAAATTTGGGGAAAACGATCCATCGTTTTGGTTACACCAACCGCAAAGATGCCTGGTGGGTGAAGCCATTGTTTACTTTCATCGGCCTTTCTGCTTTTGTCATTTATGTTACCTGGGCGGCATTCCAGGGTAAAAACTATTATTCCGGTCCTTATCTTTCCCACTTTATTCCCCTGAACTTTTTGGTGATTCGCCGCATAGCTGGTTTGGTCCAAAGCCAGGCTGGTGGCCGACATGGCTACCATGGTCGCCTGCATTGTTGGTATTATGGGCGCCGGGTTTATTCCGTCTTACCTGTTATTATTACCGGGGCGCATATTATAAAGCCTTCTGGGCCGATCCGCCTTCCTGCACTGTTTCAGAACCCCGGAAAACCTACCGTGGTGAAAATTCTTTTCCACTGATCATACAAAATATTCACCGTTACTTTATGTATATCGCTTTGTTCTTTATCATTTTTCTTTCTATTGATGTATGGAAAGCATTGTGGTTTACTGATCCTGTTACAGGTGAAAAATCTTTTGGCATTGGCGTTGGTACATTGGTATTAGCCGTGAATGTTGTGTTGCTTGGAGGATATACATTGGGTTGTCATTCATTGCGTCATGTGGTCGGCGGATTTATGGATCGTCTTTCCGGGAAACCCGTTCGCCTGAAAATGTATAAATGTGTAAGCTGCCTGAACCGGAAGCATATGCTTTGGGCATGGATGAGTTTGTTTTGGGTTGGGTTTACGGATATCTATGTACGCTTATGTTCGATGGGAGTCTGGACTGATCTGAGAATAATTTAAGCCTTGAAACGGCAGTTGATAAATTATGCATGGATGCACTTTTATGAAAAATATATCCATACTTAATTAATAATATTCAAAAAAGAATCCTTCAATTATGACCCTCAACGATACATACATTACGATGTGCTTGTTATTGGTGCAGGTGGCGCCGGTCTTCGTGCTGCTATCGAAGCTTCTGCCCAGGGGGTTACGGTAGGATTGGTTTGCAAATCATTGCTGGGTAAAGCGCATACGGTAATGGCTGAAGGTGGAATTGCTGCAGCTATGGCAAATGTGGATGACAGGGATAACTGGAAAGTACATTTCACCGATACCATGCGGGGCGGGCAATATCTCAACAACTGGCGCATGGCAGAGTTGCATGCAAAAGAAGCTCCTGACCGGGTAAGTGAACTGGAAGCATGGGGCGCATTATTTGACCGTACAAAAGATGGAAGGATCCTGCAGCGGAATTTCGGCGGCCATAAATATCCGCGACTGGCCCATGTAGGCGACCGCACCGGATTGGAAATGATCCGGACACTTACAGGATCATGGCATTCACCAGGGCGTTGAAGTGCATATGGAATGTACCGTCATCACACTTCTTAAAGATGGCGACCGGGTAGTCGGCGCATTTGGTTATGAAAGAGAAAGAGGCCGGTTTAAAATTTTCGTGCCAAAGCAGTGATCCTTGCAACAGGCGGAATTGGCCGGGCATATAAAATCACCAGTAACAGTTGGGAATATACCGGTGATGGACATGCGCTGGCATATGATGCCGGTGCAGAACTAATGGATATGGAATTTTTACAGTTCCATCCCACCGGTATGATCTGGCCACCGAGTGTTCGCGGGATACTGGTAACAGAAGGAGTGCGTGGCGAAGGAGGAATTTTGCTCAATAAGAATGGAGAGCGGTTTATGTTCGATGATATTCCTGAACTATACCGCAATCAAACAGCCGACAATGAAGAAGAAGGCTGGAGATATACCCAGGGAGATAAGAATGCAAAACGGCCACCTGAACTACTCACCCGTGATCATGTGGCCCGTTGTATTGTTCGTGAAATAAAAGAAGGAAGAGGCAGTCCGCATAATGGTGTATTCCTTGATATTTCCTGGATCAAAAAAAAAATCTCCAATGCCGAAGAACATATCAGGAAAAAATTGCCGGGCATGTATCACCAGTTTAAGAAGCTGGCGGATATTGATATTACCAAAGAACCCATGGAAGTTGGGCCGACAACCCATTATATGATGGGAGGTATTCGGGTGGATGCCGATACGCAAATGTCAACAGTGCCCGGACTTTTTGCTGCCGGTGAATGTGCTGCGGGACTGCATGGGGCCAACAGTCTTGGTGGCAATTCACTTTCTGACCTGTTGGTATTTGGAAAACGAGCCGGTGAATATGCGGCAAAATTTGCAAAGGAAAATAGTGCCGGAACCATTGATGAAAAACAAATTACCGCAATGCGCCAAACTGGGCATTGGAACCTTTTGAAAGAGACAAAGGAGACAATCCATTCGATGTGCAATATGACTTGCAGGAAATGATGCAGCAACTGGTTGGAATTGTACGGAATGAAACTGAAATGCTGCGGGCCAGGGAGCATCTTGGGATTGATGCGCAACGCGTGCAGACAATGTAAGGGTAACCGGCAACAGGGAATATAATCCTGGATGGCATACTGCACTGGACCTTTAAAATATGCTTACCGTTTCGGAAGCAATTACCATGGCAGCATTGGAAAGAAAAGAAAGCGGGGCGCACATTTCCGGGAAGATTATCCGGAAAAAGATGCAGAAAGCGGTAAATTTAATTTAGTGATAAAAAAGAATGCGGATGGTCAAATGACAGGTCAGGCAGGAACCGATTCCGGAAATGCGGGAAGATCTAAAACAAATATATTGAGAGAGATGAAATAATGCCAACAGCAACATTTAAAATATTGCGTGGTGATGCCAGCAATGGAAAATTTGAAGACTATTCCATTGAAATTTCTGAAGGAATGGTGGTGCTGGATGCCGTATTACAGATACAGGCAGAACAGGCCAATGATCTGGCCGTTCGCTGGAATTGTAAAGCCGGCCATTGCGGTTCCTGCTCAGCAGAAGTAAATGGAATGCCAAAACTCATGTGCATGTGCAGGCTGAGCGATCTGCCGCTTGATAAGCCGGTACTGGTGCAGCCCATGAAAGCATTTCCGCTTATCAAGGACCTGGTGACAGATGTTTCATGGAATTTTGAGGTAAAGAAAAAAATAAAAAAATTTAAACCCCGGCCGCCCGATGCTGCTGATGGCACCTGGCGAATGGCGCAGGAAGATATTGACCGGGTGCAGGAATTCCGCAAATGCATTGAATGTTTTTATGCCAGGATGTATGCCATGTGATCCGGGAACATCAACTGCAAGATGAATTTATCGGCCCGCGTTATTTTGTACATGTGCTTCACTGGAAATGCATCCGCTTGATGTTGAAGACAGGAGGGAAGATCTGAAGAAAGCAGATGGCATCGGTTATTGCAATATCACAAAATGCTGCACCAATGTTTGCCCGCAGGATATAACGATCACAGACAATGCTATTATCCCGTTAAAGGAAAGAGTAGCAGATAAATTTTATGATCCGTTAAAAAAACTATTCAGCATTGTTTCGTTCAAAGAAACAACTATAGATAAACGAAGATGCTACAACCATCGGTTTTTAAATCATTTAAAACATGTTCTATGTTTCAAATCAAGCCAATCTCCAAAGAAAGCATCCCTGCGCACTTGAAAAAGCTGAACGATACCGCCTGCTTAATGAACCCATGCTGGCTGAAAGCATTTGCCTGGATATCCTGGATGCAGATCCTGAAAACAGCAAGGCCATCGTCACCATGCTTTTGGCAATTACCGATCAATTCGGCACACTCCTCTTTGGGCGATATAAACCGGGCAAAAGCAATTGTTGAACCGACTTCCTGATGAATATGACCGGCAATATTATTCCGGCCTGATCTGTGAGCGGCAGGGAAAATCCAAACTCGGCAAACGTATGTCGGATGGGGGAGATATTGCCTACGAATGGTTAAGAGATGCGATGGATCATTATGAAAAAGCTGAAGCTATCCGTCCACCCGGGAATGATGATGCCATCCTGCGCTGGAACACCTGTGCCCGCCTGATCATGCATCATAACCTGAAGCCAAGAAACGAACCTTATACAGAACTACCGCTTGAATAATTGATCATTTTACAAAGATCTTGTTGCAGGAGACGAACATAACTATGCCGCATAAAAGTGGATTTGTTTTGTAAATATCCAACAACCAACGGTGGGTTATAATATTAAATACAGGGGAACGAATGAATAAATCCGGGTCACTTATATCTAAACTCTTTTCTATCCGAAACCAATATGGCAAAACGTTTTCAGCGCAAAAATTGAATTTACTAAATGCGCTCAAAGGAAAACCGATCAGGAGCAAAAAAGCATTGCAATCCTATTATGACAACCTGCTTTTCCTTATTGCTTACCCTGACAACAAATCCGTTTACGAAATTGCTTCACATTCTTTGCGATCGTTGGAAGCTTACATTGCAATCGCATGCAAATATCCAGGCAAGCTTATATAATTCCGGCATAACAAATACACAGGTTTGCGCTGCATTCAGTTTTGAGATCGTAAAGTGGCTGAGAAAGCAGCATCCAAAAAATATCAAACTCAGTTTTTTTGAAGCAGATGACGGGCATATCCGGTACATCCTGTCGGCTGTAATGCCGAAGGTAGAGTCAGAAATATTGCAGGATGCAAATACTACGTGGAGATCATGGCTCAAACAGATCATTGAAAAAAGGAGAGGATATGCTGGACCGACTCATTGCCGTTTTTGATGAAGCAGATATCCGGCCGGAGATCAAGGATGAGCTTTGGAATGCTATTGGAATAAATGTAGAGATTAATCTTCCCGCGCATACCTGTCTTCCCGCTTCTTTAATTACTCCCATTACTATCATCGTTCGACTTATTAAAAAGAATTTCACCCGGACAACAGCCGGTTGTAAGGCCAATCCAGGTTAGACTGAGTGAAAGGGAAGCCGAAACAGTCATTGAATGCGGCAAGGATGATACTGGTGCGCCAGCTTCGCGAAATTGATCCCATCACTT
The DNA here is from genome assembly GCA_963779595.1 of uncultured Chitinophagaceae bacterium. Lineage (GTDB taxonomy): Bacteria > Bacteroidota > Bacteroidia > Chitinophagales > Chitinophagaceae > Ferruginibacter. The sequence continues at coordinate 305,985 of CAVZYY010000001.1, forward strand.
TTACTGCAGTCCAACTGGTTTCTTATTACCGTTTGCCCCGGGGTCTTTCGGTGGCATTGATGGGAATGGTTCCTGAACGAAGGCATCCCATTGACAGTTATATGGGATATACGGTTTTTAAAAATGGATTGCCGGTGGCTTATGCAGGTTCATGGATATTGTTTGACAGCGGCCGGATCGGGTTAAATGTTTTTCCAGCTTACCGCGGCGGTGAATCGCAATACATTTTTGAACAGGTGTTAGGCCTGCATCGCATGGTTTACAATTAAACCGTTTCAGTGTTGACCCCTACCAGATAGGGAAAGAAAACAGCGATGGTATAACATCGGGAGCATTCTGGGTTTATTATCATGCAGGGTTTCGCCCTATCCGGGAAGAGCAGCAGAAACTTGCTGAAGCAGAAGCGCTGAAAATAAAATCCCGGAAAGGGTATAGAAGCCCGGCTTCCGTTTTAAAGAAACTGGCTGATTCAAGGCTTGAGATTGTATTACAAAAAAATGCGGTGAGATTTGATGCAACTGACCTGAGCCTGGCATACGCCAACATACTGAAAGATCAATACAACAATAACCGGAAACTAGCTGAGAAAGCTTCATTCAGCAAAACTCGTAGGATGCTGCAATTAAAAAATTATCACGAAGAGAAACTTAAATTCATTTTGAAGAACTGGTGTGTTCTTCTTCTCACAGAAGAACAGGAACTGCGCCGAAACAGCGGGTTAAAAAAGATACTGAAAAAGCTGTTTGAATTAAAAGCCGGAGGTGATGAAGAAGATTACATAGCTCGATTGCAGCGGGCAGGAGCGCTAAGAAAATTCCTTGAAAAAATTGTGAAAGAAAATATTGAGTAGGTATCAGGCTGATACCGTTCTGTTTCCCATTAAAATATTTAAGATAATTATTTAGAACAGGATCCATGTATGCTAAGGCTGCAGCTTTTTTTTAGCAGAAGGGGCATTATTTGTTAAAGTTAAATAATTCACAATGGAAGCTATTTCAAAAATGCGGCAAGCTAATTGCAAAACGTTGGCGACCTCAACATCGTTGCTAACCAATTGCGCCTATGGTTGTGGTCAAGGGCAATGCGTACACCTGGTGCCCGTTTTTTTTCTTTACCTCTGTGGTAATCAATAAGGGCATGCTGTTTATACAGTGTGCCTCTTCTTTTATATAAAGCAAGAGCACCGTTGACCGCCCAACAGTGCCCGTTTAATGTTTTGGTTCTTAACCAGGAACCAAAACAGGTTTTAAAATTCAAATTTTTAATTCAATCAGGGTATCAAATCATAGGTCTACAACCGAACTTTTTGCTATACTTAACCACACTTAGTTACCTGCATATTTTGTGCCAATGCGCTTAAAAAAGGTTGATAAAGTTGAAGAGGTGAATAAGTTGATAAAGGAGGATTACTTATGATTTACCAGGCTGCAAAAATTGACAGAGGTATAGAGCACCTCCTCTATAAACTCTGTCAACTTTATAAACTTTATTAACCCTTCCGTTTACTCATTTGCCGGTCTCGGAAACTGGTCCCATACATCATCATCCACCCTGTCTATCGGCAACTCAGCCAGCCTGTCATAACGGCGGAGGTCTATCCAGCGATGTCCTTCACCAAATAAGGAATACCTGCGCTGTTTTAAAATTTCAGTTATAAGGCTGGGCAGATCTGTTGCTCCCGCATAGTCCGGAAGGCTTGCGGCATTACGGACGATATCAATGGCGCTTACGGCATTTATGGGATTTGCTAATTGCGCCTGCACTTCGGCATATAATAATATGAGCTCTTCATTCCGGATAATAGGGATCGAAGAGGTATTTAATGGGTACCTGTTAAGATCATAGGCACTTGCGAGTCCATCCTGGAAAGCTGTATCAGTGCGCAAAGATGTTTTAGAGGTTACCCTTGTATCCCCTGCCTCAGCATCCGGCACAAAATCTTTTTGTACTACTCTTGCTTCCCCATTGTTATTCAGGGGAAAATACTGCGGGTTCAACTGATCGCCACCCGCCGTGGAATACAGGTAATAAATACCATCGGTCAAAGAACCGCCCAGGTCAAGAAAAGATCCCGTGAGCGCCGTACTGGCCTGTGCCCAGTCATTGCGGTACACGGCAACCCTTGCCGCAATGGCCCGGTTGAATTTCGAAAATCCCATGGCCGTATTGCTGTACAAACTTGAATGGAAAGGAAAGGTAGCCGGGTTGGTTGCAAGGTCAGCATCGGCACTATTCAACAGTTCCTGGATAGCATTGAGTGATTCATCTTTCGAAAGGAAGGGGCCGAGATTATCAGGGTCAGCAACATCAACACGAATGCCATTGTCATACTCCAGGTTAAACGCCAATAGCAGCTCGTATGCCTGGATCGTCTTCGCGTAAGCGATACCTGCCCTGCGCTGGTCATCAGTTATGGAAGGATCGGGGCTATTCTGTAAAGCCGGGATCAGGATATTCGTATTCTTGACCACGCGGTATTTTGATCCGTATGGGTTGGTAATATAAAAAGTATTGTTATCCAATGTTGCAGTTCCCTTCCCTAACAGGTCAGAAGTGAACCTCGGATCGGATGTTGAATACCGGTAGATCTCGCGGCCGATAACACCTACGTCATCAAAATAAAAACCCATATTGTCCCTCATGCCCGATTCGGTGCCGTCCACCAGGTTTTGTATCTCGCCCAGGGTGGCATTTTGTGCAATGGCGTCGGGGCTTGGATTATTCTGATCCGGTATCGGGTCTACCTTACAGGAATTGCACATACACGCGACTGTTATACCGAGGAACAGCAGCGAAAAATATTTTAATATTTTATATGATGGTTGCATGATCTTTATTTTATTGTTTATAAAGAAATGGACAGGTTCAGGTGAATGCTTTTTGCTGACGGGAAGGGCGTTACTTCCACATTACTCGAAATGGCATTGATACCAAAGTTGGAAACTTCAGGATCATAGCTGGCGTACTTGAAATGATTGAACAGGTTACGCCCTGAAACACCTATTTTGATCTGTGATACTCCTTTGATGACCCCCGAGGGAAGTTTATAATTCAGGCCGATCTCCCGCACGCGGAAATAGGAAGCATCCTGCACCATTGGCTTTACAGTTGTGCCCAATGCGGCCAGGCGGAAACTACCGTTATTCAACTGACCGGTAGGATCAAGGTTCGTATCATCATAGTCTGGTGACGTTCCGAAGATATCACTGAGCAGGGTAGAGAGATTAATATTATCTCCTCCTTTTTTCCAGTGGCACAAAACAGTGAGTTCTATATTTTTCCAGGTCACGTTATTGGTGAATGATAACTGGAAATCCGGTTCGGCATCGCCAAATAATGTCAGGCCTGATTCAGGATCTTTTGGGTCATCCGGCCCGCCGATACCTACAATTTGTGTAGGACTTTTTCCTTTTTGTATGCGGTATGTTCCGAGGTTCTGGCCAAAACCCCCAAGGTTAAATGCGGGAACATCCAGCTTCGTTACTTCCGCTTCATTTTTCCAGTACTTGGCCTGTATATTCCATTTCCAGTCTCTGCCTGAAACCGGGATGGCATTCACCCCAATTTCATATCCTTTATTGCGGATCTCTGCTACATTTTTCCACGCAGTGGTAAAGCCGGACGATAGGGGCACCTGGGCCTGTAATATCAGGTCCTTGGCTGTTTTGATATAATAGGTTCCCTCGAATGTAACCCGGTTTCTAAGTAATGCGAAATCCAGTCCGAATTCCAGTTCCTGCTGCCTTTCGGGTTCCAGCTTATCATTGCCCTGGCTGATCGTGATCAGCGATCCGGTGTTGCCATTGAAGATAGCCGGCACCAGTGGGGTATAGATCGCTCCAAAGGGGGCGAAATTACCCGACTCTCCATAAGCGACCCTTAATTTTAACTGGTTCAGTTGTTCGATCTTCCAGAAATTTAACTGGTGCACATTAATGGCCAGGGATGCTTTGGGGAAATAATATAATTTGTTGGCGTCGCCGTTACGGCTGGACTTGTCTCCTCTCACTCCACCGGTTGCGATCACGATATCATTGTAATTGAATTCTTCCTGCACAAAAAAGCCGCGGTCTTTCTGAGCGGTACGTGCCTGTTGCACCTGTATGGCTCCTGCCTGGTTCACATTGGTCTGTGTACCGATCATTTGGGTGGCTGTCGTGAGTACATTATCCAGGTTAATATCCTCGGAAGTAAGCCCTGCCTGTGTGCGGAAATTCAATTTTGCATTCGGCGTTAAATTATAAACCGCGATAGCGCTGAGGTTATAATTCCTGGTGATCGTTGTTCCGTTGGCTGAGAGGCCATTTGTGCCGTTCCCGTCTTTTTCAAACTGTAATTCTTTCGGGAAAATTAAAATGGTATTCAGCGTATAATTATCAATGCCGCCCCGGGCAATGACCTTGATATCATGCATTTCGTTTTTAAAGATCTTCAGCGTGGCCGTTCCACCGAGTAAGGTCCTGTTTACTTTTTCGCGGTTGGTCATCAGGTCCCTTGTCTGTAAAAAATTTGAAGGTGCCACGGGGTTGTTTGGATAGATTCCATTGGCATTCGGTTGGAGATCAACCCACCAGGGCGTGGAAACAAATGAAACGCCTAAGCTGGTACTGGTATTATCATTGTTAAAGTATCCGCGGTCTGCAGCTGACTCCACATAATTATAATTCAGGGAAAGGTCTAAACAGCTGAATACTTTCTGATCAATATTAATGCGGTAAGCCATTTTGCGATAACCTGTATGTTTTACAATGCCCTCATCGTCTTTATAAGTAAAGCCGGTGAAATAGGTTGTCCTGTCATTGCCACCGCTTATACTCAGGCGTGTGCTGTTCATCATTCCTTTATTTCCGTACAGTTCTTTTTCATAATCAGTGATCTTGCCGGAGTTGGCATTATAAATTGCTAAACCAGCTGAACCAAAGGCCGCCCTCACTTTAGCAGTGTCCCATGAACGTCCGCCGAGGGTACGCAGTTGCCATTGTTGACCGATTGAATGTGAAATTTCTATTTTTGGTTTGCCGATCTTACCTTTTTTAGTAGTGATGATGACCACACCGCCTGCTGCTCTTGAACCATAGATGGCAGCGGCAGAAGCGCCTTTTAATATTTCCACCCTGTCAATATCTTCCGGATCAAGATCCGCCACCCTGTTGGATGGATTGTCCTGGAAAGTAGTACTTCCCTGTCCCGCGGCTTTTGAAACGGCATTCAGCCCGGGATTGATGGATGAATTGTCATAATAAACACCATCTACGATAAATAATGGCTGTGAATTACCGGCAATGGAAGTAATGCCCCTAAGCTTTACAGATATACCGCCGCCGGGTGAGCCGGAATTGGAAGAAATATTGGCTCCCGTGAATTTGCCATACAGCGCTCCATCCAGGGTGGACTGTGTAGTGGTACCCACCAGTTCCCTTGAAGAGACTGAAGCAACAGCATGAGCGAGGTTCGCTCTTTTCAGGGAAGTACCTAAACCGGTTACGACCACTTCATCGAGGTTGCCGATGTCTTCTGCCATTTTAATACTCATGTTACCAGAGCTGGCATCTACAGATAGTGACTGGGTTTTGTAACCGACATACGTAATTTCAATGATCCCTTTTGTTCCCGGGATATCGAGGGAAAATTTACCGGAGGCATCCGTTATCACGCCAACCGTATTACTGTTTTTGAGCTTTACTGATGCCCCGTTCAGTGGGTTGTTGTTGGCGCCGGTAATAGTACCAGTGATGGTAGTTTGTGCACATAGAAGCAGTGGTGCTGCGGTTATAAACAGCAGCAGGGTAATATACCTTAGCATAGCTTTCATAATATAAATTTTAAATCAGAAATATAAATGAGAGAACAATTAGTTTTTGAATAAAAAATAACCTGGATCATTCATTCCTATGGACTTAAAATAGATCAATGAGCTGGTAACCTGTGACGTCAGCACGTATCACACAAGGCATATAAGGAAAGAAGAGACCCTTATCTCTATAAATTTAATTATAAAAAGTGAAGATTTCTAACAATTTAGGGTGCCTTTTGGAGATAAAGGCTGAATGATGAATGTTTAATGATGAAGGCGTAATGCTGAATGATGAATGGTGAATTTTGGAAGGAATAGTTAACAAGGTTGATAAGGGTGACAAAGTTGACGATGAACCTAACCCTAATCAACTTTGTCAACCTTAAACTTTATTAACCAATCAGATTGATAGGATTCGGTTCTTTATCAACGTTATCAATTGCCAATTATCCATTGTCAATTGACACTGGCACAATAATCGCAACATACATTAAAAAAAATATGGACATCATCATTCAATCATTGGGATTCAGGGCAGGTGAAAGTTTAGAAAATTTTACCCGTCAAAAACTCAACAACCTTAACCACGATAACATTATTCGTGCAAATGTAACCCTGTATAAAGGCCCGGAATCTTCTGTCGAAAGCGATTATTGCGAGATCAGGCTGGAAATTCCTGGCAATGATCCATTTGTAAAAAAGAACAGCCTTCATTTTGAGACCGCGATATCTGAATGTGTAGATGTATTGGCAGAAATACTCAGCCGTTCAAAATCAAAGCAGCTTGACCGCCTCCAGGGAGAAGCAGAACAGATACAGGATGCCTTGTTGGCAGGCGAAACTGATCTGGATCCGGAATTGGAAGAGGTGGGAAAAGATGTATGATATATGATTTAAGATGTAAGATTTGAGTGATCAAGGTTGACAAGGTTGATATAGTTGATAGAGGAACATCCCCTATCAACTATATCAACTTCATTAACCATTCAACTTCCGATTAACTATTGCTTCAATTTGTCCTTCTCGATCTTTGCATCACCCTTTAGATATTTATCGAGGAAATCGAGTGTTCTTTTCGATGTGGTGATCTGGTTTTCTTTTTTAACGAAGCCATGCCCTTCATCGGGATACGTAACATAATCAACAGGTATGCCCTTCTTTTTTGCGCCTGCAACGATCTCTTCGCTTTCAACAGGCAATACCCTCACATCATTCATGCCCTGGAAAACGATAAAGGGTTTAGTGATCTTTTCATAATTAAATAAGGGTGAGATCTGCCGGAGTCTTACGGAGTCAGCAGTATTGGGATCACCCATTTCTTCATACAATGCTTTGCGGAAGGATTCCCAGTAAGGCGGTATGCTGCGGAGTGTACGGATCCAGTTGGTTACACCAAACAAATTCACACCCACTTTAAATTCATCCGGGTAAAAGGCCAGTGCACCCATTACCATACAGCCACCATAGCTACCACCTTCGATCCCAATTTTTGAACTGTCAATATAGTCCTGCTGCTGCAGCCATTTCTTAGCCCAAACACAATCTTTCAGGTCACCGTTACTGTGATCCTTGTTGTCCATTTTATAGAACGTTTTGCCATAGCCGCTGCTGCCACGGTTGTTTACTGCAAGCACCGCATAGCCATGATTCACGAGGTATTGTATGTCATTCGAGAAGTTGGCCCTCGATTGCCCGCCAGGCCCCCCATGGATCCAAAGCATCGCAGGCACTTTGTGATCTTTAGAAGCAGTATGCGGCTTATAATAAATGGCAGGGATCTCTTTACCGTCAAATGATTTAAACCGTACGACCTCGGCCTTCACCATATCATCTACATTCACTTCTTTATTAAGTGTCTGGGTAAGCTGTTTCAGTTCTTTCTTTTCAAAATTATATACATAGAGGTTATTCGGACTACGGCTGCTGCCTACCGTTAGCATCATGTTTTTTTCTGAAGGAGATATGATCACTCCCTTTACATCACCATCGGTTATTGCAGGAAAATCTACCGGCTTATTGGTAGCATGATCAAATAACAGCACTTTATTTTTGCCATCTTCATTGATGAGAATGGTATGGTACTTTTCATTTTCACTGATGTTCATCCCAACTACGTCCCAATTGGTTTCGTAGAGTTTTCCCGCCATTCCACTGCTTATATCATATTTAACGAGGTAAGAGAATTCGTTTCCATCATTGGTGTTGTAATATAAAATATTGTCATTCTTTTCAAAATCCTCAGGATGCCAGGTGGCTTCATTGTCATTACTCAGGCGCTTCATTGTTTTATTGCTGAGATCATAGAGATATAATTCGTTCTTGTCCGTAGTAATGCTTTTTGTAAGGGTAATGTAGCGTTCCGTTTTGCTGATGGCTCCCGGCGAATAACCGGAATCGTTCTGGTAAAGCAATACGGGTGTCCATGTAGCTGTATCCAGTTTCCATATATCAAAGAACTTGGGATTGCGCTTATTGCTGCTGATATACAGGGAGGTCCTGTTATTATTCCATCCATAAACATTGTTCTGGCTTCCCGGCCACGGGGTAATATCCCTGGCGGAATCAGTACCGGGTTTTTGTAAATAGATATGATCGTTCTCATCACCACCCTTATCAGCATTGTAGAGGTAGTTCCCGGTACCTCGTATATAATCAATGGAATAAAAAGATTCCTTCGCCGACCTGGTAAGTGCTGTTACAGCTGTATCACTGATATTAAGTTCATATACATTCTGTATACCGGTAACGTTTGAATTGATAAGCAGCTTTGTTTCATCTGCATTGAACGCACTGCCAAAAATGGTATTGTTATTATACAACTGCTCAATGTTATATTGCTTAACATCTTTTCGTGCCGCAGGTGTTGAATCATTGTTTTTACAACTGAATAATGAAAGCAAACAAGCAGCTACCGGTAATAGTAATATTTTCATTGTTTATAATTTTAAACTAAAGTACGTAACGAAACGCAAATTAATACAGTTGATGTGGTTGAAAAGTTGGTTGAGTTGAAAAGGGTGTCAGCCTTTATCAACTTAGTTAACCTCATCAACTTTATTAACCTTATCCAAAAAACCGTTTAATAAAAAAAGAAAGCAGGTCTACATCCACCTGTTCTATAGGATGAGGCGTGTCTGGCAATACACACAACCGCGCATTTTTCAAAAGGCTGAATACTCCTATTGTTTCTTCTCTCGTTACCATTTTATCTCGGTCTCCAAGTAATAATAAACAGGGTGTTGTAATGCCTGTGTAATGGCGCAGGCGAAGGGAGTTGTTTCTCCCCAGTTGGAGGAGTAGTTCCTTTGTCTTTTCAAGTACGATCTTCCAATCCTGCGGGAGATGCCTTTTCTTTAATTGTGCGGCAAAGGCAGGGAATTTATTTTCGATCATTGCTGCATCGAGGTTAGGGATTTCTTTAGCAGCAACCGGTTCATCCCAGTAATATTTAGTAGCCAGGGTTATAAGTTTATTGACCCGCTCCGGGTAATTCTTTGCCAGGTACATACCTGTATAACCACCCATGCTATACCCAAAAATATTGGCCCGGCTGATATCATTCAATTCCATATATTCCAGCAACTGGTTCGCAAAGAGGGGAATGGAAAATGGTTCTTCAGGGATCGGCAAACCTCCGTGCCCTGTGAAATTGATTGTATGAACTGTATACTTATCCTGGAGGGTTTCAGCCAGTCCCTGCAATTGATCTTTTGCACCAATGGCACCATGTAATAGTAGAATTGTTTCCACGGGATAAAGTTAATTCTTTGAGAGAGATAGTTGGTATTTCATCAACCTATAATCTTACAACTATAAAATCAGCACCACTGTTCCCTTCATCTCAATTCTTTTCCCGTTCCTGTCAAATCCTTTCAGGAGCCATACATAGGTGCCCGGCGGTTGCTTTACGTTCAACCATAAACCATTCCATCCATTATAAGGATTGTTGGTCTCAAAAACTATTTTTCCATAGCGGTCGAAGATCCTGCAGCTTTCAGTATAAGCAATGCCGACAGGTATAGGCCGGAAGATATCGTTTAAGCCATCTCCATTGGGGGAGAAAGCATTGGGAACATAGTAAGCAGCGGCTTTATATACTTTTACCAACACCGTATCAACCCCGGTGCAACCGGCCAGGTCGGAAGCCTGCACAATAAATTGCTGGTCATTGTCCAGCGTTGCAACAGGATTTCGGATATTGGAATGATCCAGGGGCCAGGCCGGGGACCAGGAAAAGCTTTCGGCGGGGCTGCAATCTAACTGGTGCGGAACTCCCTTTACCGCGAAAGTATCATTCCCGGCAAAAACATGCAGCGCCTGCTGAACACTGAGTTGTATGGTGCCTGTGTCTGAACAGCCTTTATCATTGGTAACTTCCAGCTTATATATTCCTGCTGTATTTACAGAAATTGGTGCAGCTATTTCATTGTCGTTGTAAATCCATCTTGTATCCAATCCCCGCGTTTCAAACTCACGGGTAAGGTCAGCTGTAGTTCCAAAACATATAGCACGATATTTATCCTGCCCAAGGTCTGGTGCAGGTTTTATGTTGACATATACCGGAGCCCTGGTGCTTTCACAGTTGCCGGACTGGCTTACCCAATAAGTATAGATACCTGCGATGGCAGTAGAAGGAATAATTGCTGCAGCACTCCCGGTTCCGCCGCTGGCCTCATGATACCATAGCAGCCCGTTACCGGTGGCTGTTAATGGCGGAGCCAACTCACGCTGGCAATAAACCAGCGTATCAGGCACTGTTGGCGGTGGTGGAAGGTTTATAACGGCTATGCTGACCTGCCTGATCACCGGGCATATACCGCCCGGGTCAATAGAAGAAACTGAATATGTTGTTGCATTGACTGGTGTTGCTATAACTGTACTTCCGGAATAGATGCTTAGTCCGGGCCCAGACCATGCATATACGCCATTGCCGCCGGTAGCTGTCAATTGCACAGGCTTCCCTGTACACACGGATGCGGTTGCCGCAGTGACTGCAAGGCCGCCAACAGCCGGAAGCGGCTCAATGATATAATCACATACATCACCAGCATACCCATCGATCATCAGGTAATAAGTATTTCCAGCGGTTAAACCGGTTGCTGAAACAACAGAAGGTAATGCTGAGGGATGGATCGGGGAGTAGCAGCCATAATCATTCACGGCACCGGAGCCGCATCCACCCTCGTAAAAGAACATTTGTATACCATCATTATTAGTACTGCTGGTTACCCATACGTTAAAATTCATTTCATAACCCGTAGCCACAAACGTAACGAAGGCATTGTTTTCAATGGTACCGCAGTAAGCACTGTCGAGTTCCGGCCAGGAGTCTGCTGTATATGACTGTGAGGTAGTACCGCAGAATCCATAGAAACTGCAGATGGGCGTGGCTTCTGCGCAGGTATTGCCAGGGGGCGGATTACCGTTGCAGGAAGGCAGTGTTTGAGTAACTGGATCGGGGTATTGATCAACCCTTGCCCGTGAACCGGTTTTTTTGTATTTATTGTAAAAAAGGATCGCCTCTTCCCTTGCTTTTTTGCCTTCCCCGAAAAATTGAAGCCTGTATCGCCTGTTTAGTAAATACTGGAATGCAGTTGCAGTCACCGGCCTTTCCGTGCGCAGTAATAAATACCTTAGAGGGAAATCTTCAACGGTCAATGATCGTATCCCGTTCTTTTTATTGATTGCAAGTTGCAGATTTTCAACATCTTGCATACTGTTGATGCCTGCGACCTGGATATAATATTCATAGTAAGTATGAGGAGTATAAACTCCACCCGCCGGGGATTGAGCCGGCAAGGTTTTATAGAATGTCCAGGAAAGCAGGTTAATCAATAAAAATTTATACATACTTACAGAATACGGTTAAAGTGAAAACGAATGAAATGGGGCTGATATTGTAGTGAATGTTGTAGTTAAAATGATGATTATTTGATAGTTTCCCACAAGGCTGCTAAGTCACAAAGGATTAACAGTATTACGCCCTGTTATCATGGTAAAATCATCCCATAAAATTCTTCGTAAATCAGCTTTGCGCATATGTCAAAAACCCTTATCTTTGCGCCGCTAAAAGGTACGGCATGGTTTAGATGGGCGGTACTTATTTAGCGTACTATGAGAGTAAAATAAACATATCAGGCCCTCCCGGTTGCATAAGGGGATCTACAGGGCACAGTGATCCGGATGGGAAAGCCGGTAATATTCAATAATCAATGGTCAATATTCAATGTTCAAAGAATGAACATTCAACATATAACATTCAACATTTAAAATAAAAAAAGATGGGAGATTTACGTTATCAACGAAACTTTGGAATTGCAGCGCATATTGATGCAGGCAAAACTACTACCACCGAGCGTATCCTGTATTACACCGGTGTGAACCATAAGATAGGTGAGGTGCATGATGGCGCCGCTACGATGGACTGGATGGCACAGGAACAGGAAAGAGGTATCACTATTACTTCTGCTGCTACTACCTGCTTCTGGAACTTCCCGATGGTTCAGAACAAAAAAACACCTGATACCAAGCAATATAAATTCAACATCATTGATACCCCGGGCCACGTGGATTTTACGGTAGAGGTAGAGCGTTCCCTGCGTGTACTGGATGGCTTGTTAGCTTTATTCTGCGCCGTATCCGGTGTAGAACCACAGTCTGAAACCGTTTGGCGCCAGGCTAATAAATATAAAGTTCCCCGTGTAGGATTTGTAAATAAAATGGATCGTGCAGGTGCAGATTTCCTGAATGTTGTAAAACAGATCAAGGAAATGCTGGGTGCCAAAGCCGTGCCTTTACAGTTACCGATCGGTGCTGAAGACAGTTTTAAAGGGGTGGTTGACCTGATCACTATGAAAGGAATGATATGGGATGAAGCCGGCCAGGGTATGACATACAATGAAGTGCCTATTCCCGCTGATATGATGGATGAAGTGAAAGAGTGGAGGCAACACCTGATCGAAGCAGTTGCAGACTATGATGATAAATTGCTGGAAAAATTCTTTGATGATCCTAATACGATCACTGAAGATGAAATTCATGAAGCAATCCGCAAAGCACGATCGATATTTCTATCATCCCGATGATGTGTGGTTCTTCTTTTAAGAACAAAGGAGTACAAACTGCATTGGATGCGATCGTACGTTATTTACCAGGACCAATGGATATTGAAGCCGTAAAAGGAACAAATCCAGACAGTGGTGAAGAGATCCTTCGTCATTGTGATCCAAAAGAACCATTCAGTGCCCTTGCATTTAAGATCATGACCGATCCTTTCGTAGGACGTCTTGCATTCTTCCGGGCGTACAGCGGCCGTTTGGATTCAGGTTCTTATGTATTGAATACCCGTACCGGTAAGAACGAGCGTATCAGCCGTATCATGCAGATGCATGCCAACAAACAAAACCCGGTTGATTATATTGAAGCAGGTGACATTGGCGCGGCAGTTGGTTTTAAAGATATCAAAACAGGTGATACATTATGTAACGAGGACCACCCGATCGTGCTGGAAGCGATGACTTTCCCTGAGCCGGTGATCTCGGTTGCAGTTGAGCCAAAGACACAGGCAGACGTTGATAAAATGGGTATGGCTATCGCCAAGCTGGTTGAAGAAGATCCAACCTTACGGGTAAAGACAGACGAAGAAACAGGCCAGACGATCCTGAGTGGTATGGGTGAGCTTCACCTGGAGATTATCGTAGATCGTATGCGTCGTGAATTTAAAGTAGAAATTAACCAGGGTGCTCCCCAGGTTGCTTATAAAGAAGCATTCCATAATACGATCGAACACCGTGAAACGTTGAAAAAACAAACCGGTGGTCGTGGTAAGTTTGCCGATATCATTTTTGAGATCGGGCCTGCTGATGAAGAGTTTTTAAAAGAAGGCAAATCAAACTTCCAGTTCGTGAATGGTTTATTTGGCGGATCAATTCCAAAAGAATTTGTTCCTGCTATCCAGAAAGGTTTTGAAACGGCGATGACAACCGGTGTACTTGCGGGTTATCCGATGGAAAGCATGAAAGTGCGTGTGTTTGATGGTTCGTTCCACCAGGTGGATAGTGATGCGATGTCTTTCGAGCTTTGTGCAAAGCAAGGTTACCGTGAGGCTGGCCGCAAAGCCAAACCTGTATTGCTTGAGCCGATCATGAAAGTGGAAGTGTTAACTCCTGATCAGTATATGGGTGATGTAACGGGTGACCTTAACCGCCGTCGTGGTATGCTGGAAGGCATGGATAGCAAACATGGTGTACAGGTGATCAAAGCCAAAGTGCCATTGAGCGAAATGTTTGGTTATGTTACGCAGTTGCGTTCATTGTCAAGCGGCCGTGCTACTTCAACCATGGAGTTCAGCCATTACTCTCCTGCGCCGAATAATATCGCAGAAGAAGTGATCGCGAAGCAGAAAGGAAAGGTGAGGATTGGAGAAGAATAATGTTGAATGATGAATGTTGGATCATTCGCAAATGTTAATACAGCCTCGTTCTGAAATGGACGAGGCTTTTTTTATGAACAACTTGTCTATTCATTCATCATTTATACAATCAGCTTTGTAATCTTCTCAATATCCATCGTGACCTTGTAAATAAAATCAAGTTGTTCTGTTAATTGTTTATCAACCGGTAGATCCTTCTGCGATACGGGAGGCAGGGCTTTTTCCTTTTCCGGCATTGTATGCGTTTTGTCTAATTCCTGCATGCTTTTTTTCAGCGTATTTACTGAACGCTTTACCAATTGTAGTATCTCTTTCGGATAATTTGGTTGTTGGCTGCGGATAATGTCCGCCGTCAGACTTGCTGTATTGGAAGAAAGCACATGATTCAGCACTACGAATTCATAAATGAGTTTACCATTTCTTTGTTTGCTTTTTGGCTCCGACAGCATCCGGTTGAAAGCTGCAGACAAGTTGGCTGTGGATATATACAATTCCTTTCTCGCCAGCTTATAATCCAATGTAGAAACGGGTGTCCCTGTAATAAATGCCCTTAGTTTTTCGAGGTAGTCAATATTCGCTTTAAGTACCTGTTTCATATAACTGTCGAGTTGTATCGATTCCCAGTGCGGGAACAGGAAATAACTTGCTGCGAATGACATGGCTGATGCAATGGCAGTATCGATGAGACGCTCTTCAGCGACATTGAGAAATCCCAGGCCAAGCAGGTTGAACAGGATGAGGATATAAGGAGTTATAAAGATCACCATCACGATATAATTCAGGCGCTGAAAGGTATAGGTACCCAGCATAAAAAAAGCGATCAGCCAGAATAATGTATCCCGGTCATGGATAAAACTGAGGATCAAAATTCCTATTACACCGCCTGCGATGGTTCCTGCCAGCCTTTCGATATTTCGTTGTTTGGTAAGGCTGAACCCGGGCTTTAAGATAATAATAATGGTAAGTAATACCCAGTAACTGTGATGACCATACGAAAATAACTTTGTAATGGCGAAACCAGCTACACAGGTGATCATCATGCGAAGCGAGTGCCTGAAAACGCCTGATCCCAGGTTCAAATTATTCCTGAATATGCTGATGTCAATTTCCTGGTGTGATACAAATTTTGAGTAATCCGTATTACTGCGCAGGCGCCCTTTCGCGGAAATTTCCATGCTGAAATAGTTCATTAGCTCATCCACATGTACACCGAGGTTGCGCAGGTTTACGAGTATCTTCTTAAGTACAAGGTTATTGTTATTCTTATCATCAAGGGCATCTATTTTAGCCTTTAGCTGGTCAAGAGCCGGGATCAGCTCATACTGTTTTTTATAAGTGCTGTTGGATTGGATGCTGAGCCCGATGCGGTCCAGCTCATCTGCAATATTTTTTAGTATGGATGATACATCCGCTAACAATCCTGTGTGTTTGAACCTTTCCCGTAAAGATTTGTAATCATACCAGGTAGCTGTTATCTGTTCATACAGGTCCACGGTATTTGCAAAAGTGAGTACCAGTACTTTGGCTGTGCGGGAAGGTTCTTTTAATATTTCCTTATTCTTAAACAATAGCTCCCGGGCAATATCCTGCTTTTCATTTACAAGTACCTGTTGCGTTACCAGTTTCCTATACTCGTTTTCAAAATTTGTGTTGGTATCATATAATGCGGCTTTGATGAGGAGAAACCTCGATGTTTCATGGATGCAATCTCCCAGTGCCCGTTGCGCGGGCCTGTAGGGTGTAAGCCGGAAGAATAACAATGCGATGAGCATATACCAAATTCCGCCGGCAAGCACCAGTAAACTATCTGTTAAGGTTACCTGTAATGGCAGGATTTCCGGCATCCGCAGGATCATTACCAGCAATGCCGCTGTTCCAACAGATGCGGCCCTGTTTCCATAGACGCTGAACATAGTAAAGAAAAAAGTAGCTGCCATGATGAGCAGGCCGAGTAAAATGACATGGCCATTTACCAGGCCGGTTAGTAAGGACATGATAAATATGAACCCGTTGCAATAAAGCATCCCGTTCCTTTTATGGTCAACAGGGCCGGGAATATCACAGATGCTTACACAAAGTGCGCCGGTAGCGACAGTCAGGCCAATATCCATTTTGCCTGATTGGGCAAAGATGATCACGGGTAAAATGATGGCCATGGTTACACGGATGCCATCTGCCAGGTATTGACTGAAAAGGAAATACCGTATATGGTTTGTGCGGGCTTTGATCACCACACAATTTAAGTAAACCTATAAGGTTTCAAAAGCCTTATAGTTTTTTTCCGTCCCACTCATTGAAAAACTGTTCGAGGTAGTGCTCCATGAATGTATGTCGCTGTTCTGCCATTTTTTTCCCCGTGGTTGTATTCATCCTGTCTTTCAACAACAATAATTTTTCATAAAAATGATTAATGGTTGGAGCAGTACTTTTCTTATAATTTTCTTTTGTCATATTCATATCGGGTTCAGTGGTGGGGTCATACATTACCCTGTTTTTAAAACCACCATAGTTAAAGGCCCTCGCAATGCCGATGGCGCCCAGTGCATCCAGCCTGTCAGCATCCTGTACCACTGCGAGTTCCGGGGAAGAAAATTCGTTCCTGAAATTTCCCCCTTTGAAAGAAAGGTGGCGGATGATATTCTTTACATGCGCTATGATACCTGTATCTACTCCCAGGCCTGCCAGGAATTTGACGGCCTTTTCCGGTCCGATGTTCTCATCTCCTTCATGGAATTTTGCATCAGCAATATCATGAAGCAGCGCAGCAAGTTCTACTATAAACCCGTTCACATTTTCAGTAGCAGCTATGGTTGCTGCATTTTTACGAACCCTTTCTATGTGCCACCAATCATGGCCCGTTTCAGCACCCTGCAGGCTTGCTTTTACAAAAGCGGCCGTTTGGCTAATAATGTCCTGCTCGTTCATATATCTGATTTGAAGATTTGGAAATTTGAAGATTTGAAGATTTGAAGATTTGAAGATTTGAAAATGAGCTTACAATAATAATCATTTTCTCAAATGAGTCCAATGGACCAGTCTGCAAATTTCCAAATCTTCAAATCAGCACCTGCCAAAATAAATTCATGATCTCTATCTTTTTTTCATAATCTTTGCATCCTGTAATTTTTACGAATATGAACTGCTAAGTAAATTCCTGTTAGTACAGGAATATTTCTCCGAAATAGACTCCATCCGGCAATCATCTTGCGGATATTTCATTTATTTTTATTTATCGTATTTTAAATAGTAATTATCATGGCATCTAATCAGCCTTCTGCATATCGTTTATCAAATATATTCTCCATCATCCGGCTTTCATTAAACGGAGAACAACAGGATTATACTACCGGCAGTATTCGCCGTGCCGTCATTTTATTGGCCATTCCAATGATGCTGGAAATGTGCATGGAAAGTGTTTTCGCTGTAGTGGATATTTTCTTCGTCAGTCATATCGGTAAACACGCCACCTCGGTAGTAGGACTTACAGAATCAGTGATCACCATTGTTTATTCACTGGCCATCGGCATCAGCATGGCGGCTACCGCGATGGTGGCAAGAAGGGTAGGAGAAAAAGATCCTGAGGCTGCAACGAGGGCAGGTATGCAGTCGATACTGGTATCTCTTATCATTACACTGGCCGTCAGTATTCCCGGGATCATTTATGCCGGTGACATTTTAAGACTGATGGGCGCTGAACCGGAAGCTGTTAAAATGGGTACCGGCTATACCAGGCTCATTATGGGAAGCAGCATGGTGATCATGCTACTTTTTCTTATTAATGGAATCTTCCGTGGTGCGGGTGATGCCATGATGGCCATGAAAAGCCTGTGG
Organism: uncultured Chitinophagaceae bacterium; assembly: GCA_963779595.1. Taxonomy (GTDB): domain Bacteria; phylum Bacteroidota; class Bacteroidia; order Chitinophagales; family Chitinophagaceae; genus Ferruginibacter. Next base: position 324,041 of record CAVZYY010000001.1, read on the forward strand.
ATAGCCAATGCCTGTAATATTATTTTGTGCCCGTTGCTGATCCGCGGATTTGGACCAATACCTGCATTCGGATTGATCGGGGCTGCCATGGCAACAACCATTGGCCGCAGTATTGGTGTTGGTTACCAGCTTTATCATTTATTCAATGGCAGGACCCTGATAAAATTTACGTTAAAGCATCTTACACCTGACTGGAAGATCATTCGATCTGTGATTGACATTGCATGGCCGGCCACTTTACAGTTCCTGATCGGCTCCGGTAGCTGGATCGTACTGGCAAGCCTTGTCGTGAATACGGGCGGCAGCGAAGCGTCTGCGGGTTACCAGATCGCCATCCGGATCGTTTTGTTCTTTATTTTGCCGGCATGGGGTATGAGCAATGCTGCAGCTACATTGGTAGGTCAAAACCTCGGTGCAGGGCAACCGCAAAGAGCAGAGCTGTCTGTAATAAGAACGGCGAAATATAATGCCATTTTTATGGGTGTAGTATCCGTGGTATTAATCGGTTTTTCCGATTTTATTATTTCCTTTTTTACCAAAGATGAAGCCGTAAAACAGTATGCAGTAAGCGCCGTCCGCATCGTATGTGCAGGTTATTTGTTTTATGGGATTGGCATGGTGATGGCTAATGCGTTTAATGGTGCAGGTGATACCCGTACACCTACGATCATTAACCTGTTTGGATTCTGGTTTTTCCAGATCCCGCTGGCGTGGGTCTTATCAAAGACACTGAATATGGGGCCCGAGGGGGTTTTTGTCGCAATACCGGTGGCGGAAACCGCGATCACGATCACCGCTTATATTTTATTTAAGAAGGGGAAATGGAAGGAGAAGAAGATATAACGGTATGCTGAAGTTGACAAGTTGATATGGTTGAAAAGGTTGATGAAGGATCCCACCTTCATCAACTCAATCAACTTGTCAACCATGTCAACTCACTGACAGACTCAACCGTTCATTTCCTTTTGTCTCCCGTTCGCTGTTTTAACGAACCCGATCGGTTTTTTTGGCCTATTTTTAATTTCAATGAATACAACCTTATTCAACCGGCTTCATGAGGAAGGATTGATATCGGCGTTATCGCATCAAAAAATACAGGAACGATCATCCGTGCGTTTATTTTCCCTGCATTGGGAACTCAAGACCATTTTATACCTCGGCGTATTATTGCTCAGCGGGGGGCTTGGTATTTTAGTGTATAAGAATATAGATACCATCGGCCACCAGGTGATCCTGCTTTTTATTGCATTGATATGTGCCGGAAGCTTTGTTTATTGCTTTAAACGGAAACTTCCTTTCTCCCCCAAAAAAGTTCAATCCCCCAATGCTTTCTTTGATTATATCTTATTGCTGGGATGCCTGATGCTCATCACGTTCATTGCCTACATACAGTTTCAGTATAATGTTTTTGGCACCCGCTATGGGCTGGCGACGTTCATCCCCATGGTTGTTTTGTTTTTTACGGCTTATTATTTTGATCACCTGGGCGTACTTAGTTTAGCAATTACCAACCTTGCTGCCTGGATGGGTATTACGGTAACGCCAACCCATATCCTGCAATCGAATGATTTCAACAGCAGTACCATTATATTTACGGCGATCCTTTTAGGAATATTGCTTATTGCTGCCGGAATGGCCTCCGTAAAAACACATATCAAAAAACATTTTGAATTCACTTATACGAATTTTGGTATGCATATTTTATTCATAGCTGTTTTGGCGGCTATGTTTCAATTTGAGCAGTTTTACCTGCTTTCGTTCATTGTTCTAATTGGTATTGCTTATTTCTTCTACCAGAGATCAATCAAAGAGCGCTCGTTTTATTTGCTGCTTGTCGCTACTATCTATACCTATATCGGTACAAGCTACGTAGTGATAAACCTGCTTGATCAAATGGGTGGATTTAGTATGGGTGTACTTTATCTTGCGCTCATTTATTTTATCGTTTCAGGCATTGCACTGGTAATGTTTTTAATGCGGACCAATAAAAAACTAAAGGCGTGATAGCATATAACAGAACATGGCTGGCCAATTTATTTATCCGGGAGGAAGCAGATGCCGCCCTTGATGAAAACTGCATCAGTAAAGAAGAACGTGACCAGGTCCATTTTAAATATCCCAGCTCGTTTTATACTCCCAATTTTTTTATCAGGATCGGGTTATTTTTATTGACGCTGATCATCATGCTTTTTTCTTTCGGGCTTTTGTCATTGATCTCTATTGATCATATTGAAAAGACGATCAGCGGGCTTGCCATCTTTTTTTCATTGCTTGGATATGCTGCGTTGGAGATGATGATTTACAAAAAAAAGCATTACCAGTCAGGCGTTGACGACGCTTTATTATGGGGCTCCGCCGCCACGTTTTTTTTTGCCATCAGCCTGCAGAATAATTCCGGGAACCTGTCTAATTGTATACTTGCTTTCATTATCACAATCTATGGTACGATCCGTTTTGCAGACAGGCTTATGGCAGTGCTGGCATATATTTCGTTGCTTGGTATCGTGTTTTTTGCCTGTATTCAAACCGGTCCGGCTGCAAAGGCGATCGTTCCGTTTATTATTATGGCTATTTCTGCAGTCGTTTATTTTGTTGCAAGAAAATTAAATGAGGCTATCCCACACGTTTATAGTCATTGCTTAACACTTATAGAAATTGTTTCTTTGGCGACATTTTATGTTGGTGGAAATTATTGGGTAGTACGGGAATTGAGTAATAGCATGTTTCATCTCGATCTGCAGCCTGGCCAATCCATTCCTTTAGGATGGCTGTTCTGGATATTTACTATTTCTATCCCGTTAATTTATATATTCCGCGGCATACAAAAGAAAAATGTGATATTGATCAGGGTAGGATTGTTGCTGGTAGCTGCGCTTATTTTTACGGTTCGATATTATAACAGTGTTACGCCGATAGAGACATGGATGGCTGTTGGGGGAACATTTATGATCGGCTTTGCATGGGTGCTTATCCGCTATTTGCATGAACCCAAGCATGGATTTACATATAAGGAAACTGATTCCAGGCATGTGATGGATAAAATGAATGTTGAATCATTGGTGCTTGCCGAAACTTTTTCGCAGGTGCCTGCAGCAGAACCCGGGACTAAGTTTGGTGGGGGAAGCTTTGGAGGTGGTGGATCAAGCGGGGATTTTTGATATGACCAAAATGTTCCATAATCAATGCTCAATATTCAATGTTCAATGAAGGAACGTTCGCTTATTGATTGCGGTTAGCCTTGAAAATTGAATATTGAAAATTGTGTATTGAGTATTTTAATTCCTCCTGGCATCAATGGTCTTTAACCAATCCATAATATTCTACATCTGTTAGTATGCCATGGCCGTTCCTGTATTCATTTTTCAGGTAGCCCTCTCTTACAAAACCATTCTTTAATGCAATTCTCCTGCTACCCTGGTTCGCCGGGTTTATCCTTGAACATATTTTTTCCATCTTCAGTTCATCGAAACAAAAGTTTATGACCCATTGGGCCGCTTTGGATGTGATGCCCTTTCCTTCTTTGGCTTCATCAATGAACCAGGCCAGTTCGCATTTTGGTACAGTATGGTCAGGGTCTTTAATTACGACGGCGCCAATGATCTGCCTGGCAGGGCTATCAATGATGAGGAACCAAAATCCTTCTTTATTTTCTGCTTCCCTGGTCTTTAGCTCAATGAAATTTTTTGCTGAATCAAGGTCACGTATAGCCGCCAGTGTTTTTGGAAAATAGGTAGTCAAACGGACCCTGTTTTTTTCTACGAGTTCGTAGAAGGGATTGGCATCCTCCTTTGTGATCAATCTTATTTCGATACCTGTTTGTTTAAACTCTGACACCTGCCTGTTTTTAAGACAAGTTACATATATGTATTCATAAAAAAAATCCGGGCCGGTTGAATGTTTCGGGATGTCTAATAGGGTTTAACAAAGTCAATGATCTCGTTCAGCAACTCAACAGATATCGGTAACGACGGGTCACTGTATGCTTTGATATTTGCATCCTTGTTCCCAACCATCTTCAACACATGATTCATATCTTTGATCAGCACGAGCTTTGCGGCAGGTTTCGCTTTTGCAAGGCTGTTTGCATCTTCAGTTGTTACCTGTAGATCATTGGTCCCCTGGATGATGAGAACGGGAATCTTTAGTTTTTTAATTTCTTCCTGCGGGTCGTATTTAAACCAACTGATCAAATAAGGCTGAAGGCTTGGCCTGAAATAAATATATACTGTTGGGTTTACGTGGCTTACCAGCAGTCCTTTTGTTAAGCTGTCAATTATTGGTATTGAAATATCTTTCAACCCCGGCTCCGCACTTAATTGTTCTTTAAACAAAAGGGCAGCGGATCTTCCGGCACCGGCTAAAGAAATAAATTTATCTGCATTCGTTGCTGCGATCATTCCTATCAACGAGCCTTCACTATGCCCTGCAATAATAATGCTGCTGAATCTTTTATCTTTTCTTAAAAAAGCGATCCATGCTGTTGCATCTGAAACATAATCCTCAAACCGCAGATCAGCTTCTTTTTTGCCGGAAGCTACACTTGCTGCAATACCCCTTTTATCAAATCTTAGGGAGGCAATGTTCGCAGCGGCCAAACCATGAGCCAGTTGTTTCAGGGCGTCATTTTTCATGTAGGGATTGTTGCCATTCCTGTCTGTGGGGCCTGAACCTGCAATGATCAAAGTGATCGGGATAGCTGTGAATTTTAGTGGTGTGGTAATTGTTCCAAAAATATCGCCGGTTGCAGTATGAAGCGTAACCGGTATTTCTATAAAGCCGGAATCACTCTTAGGAATTGCCAGCATATTCATTTTGCAAATGACCAACAGGCAAAAAAATACAATGATGTGTTTCATCAACTGGTTTTGAAATAACAATTAATAAATATACATATTTTTAAAAAGGCAGCTGGTTGGCTGACATATCGAATTAAAAGCTAATTTAAACTTTTGTGGATTTGTTAAGTCTTAGTGAAACAAAATATAATAAAATGAAAAGATACCTTTTAAAATTAATCGCCGTTATTGCGATCAGCCTTGCAGGTTCATTGAGTAGCCAGGCACAGATCGTAATAAAGGTAAGGCCCGGCCCGCCGATCGTACGTGCCCGCCCTGTATGCCCCGGTCCCAGGCATGTCTGGGTAGCTGGTAATTATGCCCCGAGGGGAAACCAATATATTTACACCGACGGTTATTGGGCCGTTCCTCCGCCCCGTCATTCACATTGGGTAGAGGGAAAGTGGAAGCATAGAAGGGGAGGATGGATGTGGATACCGGGACATTGGAGATGACCGGCTGTGAGATTAAATAGAAATCCTGCAAATTTGTTTTGCAGGATTTTTTTCGTCCAGGATAATAAACCTGCTATCTTTAAAAAACATGTGGCATAATCTTGGCTAAATGAAGTAAATATTAATATTCAACTACGCCATATTCAATTTTAATTAAATGCATAAATACCTTATTGTTTTTTTTGTTTTGATCTCATCCGTTGTTGTGGCACAAAAGAAAAGCCTTGACATGGATCATGAGAATTTTTTCAGGTTTGGTGCAAAGGGAGGATTAAATGTCAATAAACTCTCGGGCCAGTCATTCAAAAAAGGGTTTAGGTATAATTTCCAGTTGGGGGGATTTCTCCAGTTCAATTTCAGTGACCGTTTTGGGATACAGCCCAAAGTAAGCTTTGTACAGGGTTCTTCTGAATTTTCTGACGACGCGAACAATATTTATGACGACCTGCTTGGTGGAGGAAGCCAGCATAAATCAAAATTGAATTATCTCGAAATACCCGTTCTTTTAAATGTAAATATCGGCCCAAGTAAAAGAGTAAAGTTCCAGGTAGGCCCTTCTTATGGTGGGTTATTAAAACAATCCGTGGATAGTTTGGCCACTAATGGTAACATTTATAAGAAAACGGAATGGAGCGCCATCGGTGGGCTATGGCTGCAGCTTCCACTGATAAATCTTGGGGCCCGTTATAAACAGGGACTTACCAATATCAATGCGATCGACGGCAGGGAAAGCTGGAAGAACCAGTCATTCCAGGTCTTTATTGGCCTGACTTTTTAACCGGTTGATTTCAACATAAAAACCTGCTTTTTACAGCAGGTTTTTTTATGGGTAAAATTGTATTTTGTAAAATAAAAAATTGGTATGAATCATATACTTCCTGAGAATCTCGTCGTCATTGATATTGAAACAGCAGCAGAGCAGCCATCCTTTGATAAACTGAATGAAGCATGGAGATCATTGTGGGAGGAAAAAGTACTGCGATCACTACCTGAAGGAATGAATGCCGGTGAATTTTATCCATTACGGGCAGGGGTGATGGCAGAGTTTGCAAAGATCATTTGTATCAGCATCGGTTATTTTACTAAAGAAACCACGCTTCGTCTCCGGATAAAATCTTTTTACGGACATGATGAAAAGAAATTGCTGGAGGATTTCCTGGTTACCCTGAACAAAATGGAAAGTATTCATAATAAATGGTGTTTTGCAGGCCATAATATCAAAGAGTTTGACATTCCTTTTATATGCAGGAGATTGCTGATCAACAGTATCCAGATCCCTGGCTATCTTAATTTTCAGAATATGAAACCCTGGGAAACAAATATTGTGGATACATTCCAGTACTGGCGTTTCGGTGATTATAAACATTATACTTCCCTAAAGCTATTGGCAGCAGCAATGAATGTCCCTTCTTCCAAAGATGATATAGATGGCAGTATGGTAGGTGAACTATACTGGGCCGCAGATGAGGCAGCAAGGGAAAATAATTTAAAAAGGATCGTCAATTATTGCCAGAAAGATGTGATCACTACCGGTAATATCCTGCTGCGGTTTAAAAATATGCCATTGGTTCACCCAGATGATATCACGATTGTGGAGTAGGCAAACAGTTGACAAGGTTGACAGGTTGATAAAGTTGATGAAGGAGGCTGAGCTGTATTAACTATATCAACTTCATCAACCTTATCAACTTCTTTTATCTTTACTGCAACAGTATCTTACCCGTTGATACAGTCGTTTCATCGATCAGCTTCACATAATACAATCCCCTTGCAAGTGTGGAAGCATTTATCTGTACCTGCGGCTGGTTTGTTTGCAGCCTGCGTATAACATTTCCAAGTGCATCCAGTAAAACAATATTCACGGAACGGTTGTTCTTGTCTATATAGATATTGATGATATCCCTGGCGGGGTTTGGTGTGATCAATACTTCATAAGCTGTATTAAACAGGATACTTTTTATTGGCGAGTATTCGTACCTGTTATCAAGGTCGACCTGCCGGATGCGGTAGAAATTGATCCCTTTGACCGGGTGGGCGTCTGTTGCTGTATACATGAGCCTTGTATTGCTGTTTCCTGCTGCCGGAACACTGGCGATCACGGTCCAGTTAATACTATTGGATGATCTTTCAACAATAAATTCCTTCATGTTTATTTCCTGGGCCGTTGTCCAGTTTAATTTCACACTGTTATTCGCTCTTTGTATATCAAAAGAGCTTATTTTGACAGGAATAACCATAAAGCAACTGGTGGAAGTTAGCGGTGCATCAAGGATCGAGATCTGCAAGGGAGTTGTTCCCCCCGTTGGATTTGTTGTGTTAACGGGACCTGTGGACCATATTCCATCAATATCTGTATTACAGGTGGTAACCTGGGGTTCGTTTGGAAGACTAAATGCTATAATGACCCTTACCCCGTTTGGATTGTTGTTTGGCACGATCGTATTCCAGCTTCCTGCCGCATTATCATAGCCGGTTATAAAACTTGTTCCCCATACAGGTGCACCGGCGCCACTTATTATTGCAGGATTTTCTATCAATGTCATGCTTAATGTCCTTGAATTGCCTGTCTCATCACTTAATAAAGTTAAGACCTGGCCTGGAATCGCTGAAGAAGCACCCTGTATAAATGTTCCGTCATTTGGGCCGGTGCCGGTTGCAAATTGAAGTACTTTAATGGCAGAGTCCAGGGCAAAACGGTGTTCAATAGCCGAACTTCCGTCAACAGCAAGGGCGATCGCCGGGAAGATATCATTTCCAGCAGTAAATCTTGCATTCGCGGTATGCACGAATCCAAAATAACCCCAGAAATATCCAAAAGCATCCGTAGTGAATTTGCCATAACCTCCCGCATTATTTATAGAAGGTGCACTTGTATAGGTATATGTTTTCGGGCTTACGGTATAATCAATTAAAATAGGATTGCCTGCGCCTGTGTTTGCCGTCAATAGATCAGTGCTGGCAGAAGCCTGTATGTAATACCTGTAAGTAGTGTTCGGTAATAAATTGCTGATACTCGCAGAAAACATCGTAGGAACCCTTGTGCTGCCGCCTGATGCCATGTAAACCGGGGAATTCAGGGCATGGAAATTTATTTGTTGCAACACTGATGAAGTGCCCGTAGTAGTTGTGTTTGCCGGGTTATTGATCATTGCAACCAGGTCCGTCCGGTAATTATTCGTACCTGCTGATCCATTGTATTCAAAGACTGTAATCGTATAATCTGTACCAGGGACTAACCCGGAAACGGTTATTGGTCCTGAGCCGGAAGCACTGTATACGACATAGTTGCCTGTTCCGGTAGTTCCTGCCAGTGCAATGTTTGTATTGGCTGTATATTCAATAGCATCCAGCGGATAAGCAACAGGCGTGGTTGTTTTCCTCAACAAAACAATCCTTGAAGTCCCGTTCCCGTTTGTCCAGTTAATATCCATTCCGAAATCGGTAATATTTGATGTGAGTATATTGTCTGCCTGCACGGTAGGGGAGCCTTCCAAAACGTTACAGGTTACCGTTATAACCTTGTCAATGGCGCCACCACCGCTGTAAGTGATCGTACCGCTAAACACGCCAGCCGGAACAACAGCATTTAGGCGGATATAGATCGGGGCTGAATGAAATGTAGGCGATGTATATGGGTAATTGATCGTGGATGAATAGCCGGTACCGGCATCCAGGGATATTTCAATGCCTGCTGAGGCTGTTATAGTAATATTTCCGGTAGCTGGTACCAGGAAAGAAGCTTCCAGGGTGTTGGAATAAGGAGGGTAAACAGTTCCTACCTCGACCGGGTTCATTGAAATATTGCCGGCATTTAAGAAAGGAGTCAGGCTGCAGTTATTTACCGGTGAAGCGCTGTTCCTTGGAGCTGTATTTCCAATTGAAAAATCTGCATTATTGTCATTAAGGTCTGCACAGCCATTTGATTCCCTGGATAAAGATTTTGTGTTGTCGATACCAGTTGTAGAAGCCGGGCCATTTTCAAAGCAGGTAGGGGAGCTGCCATAGCCGATCATATCTACAACAGAAGCATCACTGCATGCATTTATTCCGTTTAAAGCAATGCTGTTGTTTACCAATGCAATCTTGCCCGTGGTATTGGAAATATTGATAAGTGTATTCGTAATATCTGCCGCAGGCAAGGGGATCCCATTACTTCCACCATTGCCAAGCCCGATCAATAAATATTCTCCCGGGTCAAGAATGCCTGTTGCATTATTTGGAATGATAGTGACTGCCCAGTCTCCGGGTGCTGCGGGACCTGTTGCGGAAGCATACTGCACACTCCAGGATCCAATATTGACTGTGGAAGCCGTTGCATTAAAAATTTCGATGAAATCCTGGTTATAACTGGCACCGGGATTGCCTCCGCCACCATAGACCTGGCTGATCACAACGGATTGGGCCTGCGAAATAAAACTGCTTACTAATAAACACAGGAGGGTAAAGATCCTTTTCATGCAAAGCAATTAAAAGTTGAAAATGGTTTAAATATAATTATACTAATATACTAAACTTATCAGTTTCAACTCCAACCCCTTAGTTGACCTTCTTCACCAGCATTACATATACCGGGAAGTGATCACTGTAGCCATAATTATAAGTGCTGCCATCCCAGGTACGTTTGCTATAGCCGCGGTATTTGCCGGTTTTTTGAACCATGAATTCCTGTTTGAAGAGCACAGCCTTCATGTAATGATAGCCGGGTTGATCTTTATCCAGCCAGGCGCCTGAAACAAGTACCTGGTCAAATAAACCCCATGCATCCTGGTAAGGTGAAGTGCCAAGCCCTCTTTTATAAAAGTCTACCCAGGGATTGAAAATATCAGACTGTTTTACATCGGCCTTATTTCCCTTACTGCCAATGACCTTTGTTAAGCTCGGGCTGATAGGGTCGTCATTCAGATCCCCCATGATCACCAGCTTTGTAGCAGGGTTGATCGCCATGAGTGAATCAATGCGCTTCCTCACCACGCCAGCCGCAGCGGCCCTGGCGGGGATCGAACGTTCTTCACCACCGGATCTTGAAGGCCAGTGGTTTACAAAAACGTGGATCGTGTCTCCACGCAAAATTCCTTTTACATATAATACATCCCTCGTAAAATAAGAATCCTTACTGCCACCAGGAAGTTGTACAAATAAAGGAGCACTGTATAAAACCGTAAAATATTTCGGATTATAAAGCATACCTACGTCAACACCCCTGCGGTCAGGCGAATTATAATGTACAAATTTTAAGTTTCGGTCCTTTAATTTGCTCGTATGAATGAGATCAGTTAAGACGGTATCATTCTCAATTTCTGCAACGCCAAGCAATGCAAGGCCATCGGGCGTAATGTCTACGCCCATTTGGGAAATAACCGATGAAAGCCTGTCAAGTTTATCGAGGTAGACATGTGAATTATAATGATTGTTTGCAGTAGGTAAGAATTCATCGTCATCTACCTGGGGATTGTTTACCGTATCATAAAGATTCTCGAGGTTATAAAAACCCACCAGCGATACATTATATGATTGTTTTTGTGCATGTATGATATTTGCGATAAAAAGCAGCGTTATACCAATAAAAAGTTTCTTCATAATGATTTAAAATGTGCGCAAATGTACTCATATCATTTTAATGAGTAGTGTTAAGTGGATATTATGTTTCTTAAAAAGGGAACTTTTTTTATTTAAATTGACTCAGGAAGAGTACTTTTGCGCCCTTAACAAAACGATATGCTAATTAAATTTACCAAAACACCGGGACTGCTCGTATCCTTTTTATTGCTATCCGGTGCCGCTTTTTCACAGGAAGAAGGGAAACAAAAACCGATCACAGATACAACCATTACAGAAGCATTGAGGGAGATCTCGGTTGATAACGTCCCTGTAATCTCACTGGATGAAAATGACGGGCAGGATGGAAGTGCACAGAATGTTTCTTCCATACTGAATGCAGGCAGGGACCCATTCCTGAATGCCGCCACCTTCAAATTCAGTGCAGTGCGTTTCAGGATCAGGGGCTACGATGCTGATAATTTCAGTACTTATATGAATGGTGTTCCCATGGAAAACCTTGACAATGGCTTTACTCCCTATGGCCTTTGGGGTGGTTTGAATGATGTTACCCGCAACAAGGATAACTCACACGGATTAAGGCCAACTCCCTATGCATTTGGTGATGTGGGAGGAGTAAATTATTTAGATACAAGGGCGTCTTATCAGCGCAAGCAAACAAATATCAATTATGCGTTGTCTAACCGTACTTATGTACATCGTTTCATGGTCACGCATTCTACCGGCCTGAATCAAAAAGGCTGGGCTTTTAGTATGGCCGCCTCACGCCGCTGGGCTGACGAAGGTTTTACAGATGGAACTTTTTATGATGGCTGGTCATTTTATGCGGGTGTTGATAAACGCGTCAATGACAGGCACCTGCTTTCTTTTGTAGCATTTGCCACACCTACTGAAAGCGGGCGCCAGGGATCCACCGTGCAGGAAATGAGGGATATAGCTGGTACTAATTATTATAACCCATACTGGGGTTATCAAAATGGTAAGAAGAGAAATGCAAGTGTTGCAAAATCCTTTCAGCCAGTCGGGATATTAACCCATGACTGGAAAGTATCTGACAAGACTTCCCTCTTAACCGCAGCTTCTATTACCATTGGCAAGCGTAGTACAACGGGACTTGACTGGTACAATGCACCTGATCCAAGACCGGATTATTACCGTTATATGCCCAGTTACCAACGGGATCCTTTTTTAAGGCAGCAGGTACTCGAAGCCTTACAAAATGACATCAATAAGCGCCAGATAAACTGGGATAACTTATACAATACAAATTATAATTCTTATGATATTGTTTACAATGTAAATGGTATTGCCGGAAATAACCTTGCAGGCAAAAGATCCCATTATATCATTGAGAACAGGGTGATCAATACTACCAAATACAATTTCAACAGTACACTCAATACATCCATCGCACAGAATTTTGACCTGAGTGCAGGTGTTAGTTATGAAGCCCAAAAGAACAACTACTATAAAACAGTGGATGACCTGTTGGGTGGCGATTTTTATGTAGATGTTAACCAATTTGCGGAAAGGGATTATCCAAGCAATCCTGCTGCAAACCAAAATGACATGAATAATCCCAACCGGATCTTACATGCAGGAGATAAATTCGGGTATAATTATGATATCAATATCAAAAGAGGTTCTGCATGGTTACAGGCAGTTATTAAGTTCCGCAAGATCGATATATTCATCGGAACCGAGCATACATATACCAGCTTTTTCCGCAGGGGAAATGTAAGGGTTGGTTTATTCCCGGGTAACTCTTACGGAAAATCTGCCGTGTATAATTTCTACAATTCAGCGATCAAGGGCGGTGCTACCTATAAGATCGATGGCCGTAATTATATTTTTGCAAATGGTTCATACAGGTCAAGGGCTCCTTTCTTTGAAAATGCTTTCCTGGCACCAAGGACCAGGGATTTTGTACAGGATAACCTGAAATCAGAAGAGATCGGAACGGTGGAAGCTGGTTATGTGATGAATGCCCCCAAATTAAAGATCAGGGCTACCGGTTATTATACACAGTTCAAGAACCAATTGAATGTACTGACCTTTTATAATGACGAATTCCAGAATTTCGTGAATTACGCGATCAGCAATATTGGGAAGACCCATATGGGTGTTGAATTTGGAGCTGAAGCCAAAGTTTATAAAGGATTAAGTATTAATGCTGCAGCAGCAGTTGGCCGGTACCGTTATAATACACGCCAAAGTGCTACGGTTACAGCTGATAACAGTTCGGCGGTATTGTCAACTGATGATGTTGTTTATTCCAAGGATTTTTATGTACCAACGCCGCAGGAAGCTTACACGATCGGCCTGGATTACCGTTCACCCCAGTTCTGGTTCCTGAGCGTTAATTTTAATTTCTTCGATAAAATGTACCTTGATTTTAACCCGCTTCGCAGAACGGAGAGCGCTATCAGTGGTGTAGATCCCAATTCTGCTTTATGGCATGATATCATCGACCAGACAAAACTTAAATCACAGTATACCTTAGACGCTTTTGCAGGCTGGTCATGGAAAATGGACAAGCGTTTCAAAACCGTTAAGAAGAATACATATTTGATCTTCAACGTTGGCGTGAACAATATCCTTGACAATAAAAATATTGTTTCAGGTGGCTTTGAGCAGCTCCGGTTTGATTTCGCGGAAAAAAATGTGAACAAATTTGCGGACAAGCGTTTTTTCGCATACGGTATTAACTATTTCGCCAGTGTAGGAGTAAGGTTTTAATAAAATAACAGCTAAACTTTTTAAAATATAAAAAATGAATAAGATCGTAAAATTATTAACCGCTGTAGTTCTGGTAGCTGCAATAGGTACATTAAGCGCATGTAAGAAAAACTTTGATCAGCCACCGGGAGCCGGCGATCCAAATATCGTTGCCAATACGGCCATCGCTAATTTAAAGGGGCTGCATACTTTTCCGGGAGCTTATGATGTGATCTCGGATGACCTGATCATTACCGGGATCGTTGTAGCCAATGACAAAAGCGGTAATCTATACAAGCAACTGTTTATCCAGGATTCAACAGGTGGCCTGCAGGTCCTCCTCGATGCAAACAGTTTATATGGAACCTACCCGGTAGGCCGCAGGATCTTCATCCGTTGCAAAGGCCTTTGTATAAGTGATTATAATGGTACAATGGAACTTGGTGTGAAAGCCACTGTTGCCGGAAGTCCTTCGGTTGAAGGTATTCCCGCAAATGTGATCGGAAACTACGTGATCGGTGGTTCTATCAACAACCCGGTTGTTCCAATCCCGGTTACTTTGTCGCAATTGGGTACAAATATGCAGGACCGGTATCTTGGATCATTGATCCAGCTTGATGGTTACGAATTTACACAGCAAGGTGTTCCTTTTTCTGACACCTCAGTTTATAAGAGTACCGTAAACCGTGATATAAAGGATTGCAACGCCCTAACCACGATCATCCGTACAAGTGCTTATGCAAATTTTGCATCAAACATAGTGCCCTCCGGGAACGGCAGTATTGTGGCCATCTATACAACTTTTGGTACTACCAAACAGTTATTGATTCGCGATACAACCGATGTAAAATTCAATGGTGAGCGTTGTGCGGTTTTTGAAGAGAGTTTTTCCGGGATCGGCGCGAATAATACAACGCTTACCCTTCCAGGCTGGAAAAATATAGCTGAAGTAGGGACTGTTTTATATCAAGCTGCCATCTTTGGTAGTGTAAAATGCGCCAAGATATCAGCTTTCGGCACAGGTGCTTCAGTCGCCTCAAGCTGGCTGATCACCCCGGCTATTGACCTTACTGGTCTTGCTACACCAAAATTAGCTTTTTCTACGGCTGGTGGGTATAATGTGGGTGCTACAACTTTTAACGTATATATTTCTACCGATTATGATGGCGGCAGTACACCGTCTACTGCAACATGGACGCTTTTACCTGCTGCCATTGCTGTGGCCCCGCCTTCAGGCTTTGGTCCTTTCATTACCTCGGGTGACCTGGATCTTTCTGCCTACATAGGCCAGACAATATATGTCGGTTTTAAATATGATGGGGGAGATCCGACTAAGACCACTACCTATGAGTTGGATGATGTAAGAATATTAAGGTAATACAAGGTCAGGACTAATAAGCAGTAAGGGCCATACCAACGATGATGTCCCTTACTGTTTTCTTACCAGAAGAATAATTTAAAAATGTTGTTATGAAAAAAATATTTACACTTTTCCTGGTTCTTGCATCCCTGTTTTCCTTTTCCCAATCCACTACCCTGGTGATAAGCCAGTTTTATGGAGCAGGTGGAAACACAGGTGCTGTATTGAATGCAGACTACGTGGAGCTGCATAATATTTCAACTTCTCCTATAAGTATAGCGGGATATACAATACAGTATGCATCTGCAACAAGTACTGCAGCCTGGACGGGAGTTTCTCCTTTGCCAGCTGCGTCTATCCCTGCCGGTGGTTATTATCTTATCCAGATGAGCGCGCCGGGCGCCAATGGAGCAGCGCTCCCTACACCGGATTATGTTTCTTCTCCTACCATTGCTATGAGTGGAACGAGTGGAAAACTTGCACTTGTCAATGGCCTCACTGCGTTAAATGCGTGCCCGGTTCCTTCAGCTACAGTAATTGATATGGTAGGATATGGAACTGCTAACTGTTTTGAAACCGCGGCGACTGCCGTTTTAACTCCTACAACGGGCGGAATAAGAAACAATAACGGATGTGATGAAACAGATAATAACGGAGCTGATTTTACAGTAGGTACACCCGCGCCACGCAACAGCGCCAGCCCTGTATTTATCTGCAGCGGAAGTACTTCACCAACATTAACTGCTTCAGCACTCACTTCTTTTGGAAATATTTGTGTGAACATTACAGCGGGTCCCAATTCATTTACCATTACCGGCACAAATCTTACGACTGCCGATGTAACGGTTGGTCCGCTTGCAAACTATACCTTTTCAACAACCTCGGGTGGTACTTACAGCAATTCGCTTAGTTTACCGCAGACAGGGGGTGGCTTCTCTCAGACAATCTTTGTAAAATTTACGCCTACTGCCATCGCTACTTATGACGGAAACATTCCCCTGAATGGCGGAGGTGTTGCCAGTGCAACGAATGTACCCGCTACAGGATCAGGCGTAAATCTTGCTCCATCACCTACTACCGGTCCTGCCAGCAGCATCACTTTCACGAGCGCAACGCTGGCTGGAACTATTGCTTCCTTGGGTTGTTCAGCGCTCACCGGGTACGGCATTGAATATAGTACGGTAAATGGTTTTCTGCCTGGTACAGGAACAGTGGTGCCTTCTACAAATCTTACAGGAGCTGATTTTTCATCAGACCTTAGCTTGTTAACACCAGGTACTACTTATTATTATATTGCCTATGCCACCAATGCTTCGGGAACTGAATATGGTGTTCAACTCTCATTTACTACCGGGTCAACTCCCGTTCCAACATTATCCGTCTCTGGCGCTATTGCTTTCGGAAGTGTTTGCATAAATACTACCGCAGGGCCAAACTCATTTGATATTACGGGTGCGCTTCTTACTACTGCTGATGTAGTGGTTGGACCGCTTGCAGGTTATACTTTTTCAACAACATCCGGCGGTACTTATACGAATTCACTTACGCTCACCCAACCCGGCGGAGCGTATTCACAATCCATTTTTGTGAAGTTTGATCCAACGGCAATTGCTTCGTATAATGGAACCATACCGGTAACGGGTGGCGGAACTGCCAGCGGAACAAATGTTCCTGTAACAGGAGCAGGCGTTAATTCAGCCCCTTCTGTAACAACCGGCGGGGCAAGTGCTATCCTGTCAACCAGCGCAACACTTGCAGGAAATATATCTGCAATAGGCTGTTCAGCTGTTACTGCTTATGGTATTGAATATAGCCTTGTAAATGGGTTTACACCGGGTACAGGTACAGTTGTCGCTTCTACTAACTTAAGCGGCGCTGACTTTTCATCAGACCTTAGTTTATTGACACCCGGAACTACTTATTATTATGTTGCTTTTACAACAAATGCTGCAGGTACGGGTTATGGTTTGCAACAGTCATTTACGACAGAAGCTCCGCCACCAGCTACATTAGCAGCCTCAAGCCTCACCATTTTCGGCCCGGTTTGTCTAAATACAACTGCGGGACCCGAATCATTTAGTATCACTGGTATAAATCTTACCGCTACTGATATTGTTGTAGGACCATTAACCGGTTATACCTTCTCCGCTACGGCAGGAGGGACTTATACAGATGATCTTACTTTATCACAACCCGGGGGCGCGTATGCTCAAACGGTATATGTACAATTTACCCCGACTTCCGCGGTATCCTTTGATGGAAATATTCCTGTAACCGGTGGAGGATCGATCGGTATAACAGTGCCTGCTTCAGGCACTGGCAGTAATAGTGTTTCAACGGTTATTACAGGAGGCATTGACAGTACAACACTTGCTTCATCTGAAGTGTTTGCCAAAGGCGCTGTTCCGGGTATCGGTTGCAGCCCTGTTACTACATATGGTATAGAATACAGCTCTTATAATGGATTTGCAAACGGATCCGGTTCTAAATCACAATCCACTAACCTTTCAGGCACAGATTTTTCAAGCCGTTTGAGTGGATTGATACAGTCAACTACTTATTATTATAAAGCATATGCAGTCAATAGTGGTGGTATATCTTATGGTGATCAGCAATCATTCAGAACTTCATCAATTCCTGAAGGTTTGATCATCTATTCCACACCGATCATTCGTGGAAGCGATCTTCATTATTCCTTCAGAGCTGTGAAGACAGGGCATTATGCCGCAAGGATATTCAACCATGTGGGGCAGCTGGTCTATCAAAAAGATATGATCCTGCAGCTCAATTTCATCGATGATCATTTGATCCTGCCTGGAAAATTGCCAATAGGCATGTATATATTCCAGATATATAATCATGAATACAAGGTTCAAAAAACATTCATGGTTCAATAATCAATCAACTGTTTTAATCAATAAGGGCCCGGTTTTACCGGGCTCTTATTGATTAAAGAACTCGCCTGCGCAGGGTCAGTTATATAACAGTTGTGTCAGGATCTGCAGTTGACGGTAAAAAAAGTTGAGCAGGATCAACTGACAGTTTTACCGCTTTGTAGGGATGGTACCAGATTTGTTGTGTTAATCAAAATAAAATCATATTTATTTATGCAAAAAGGAAATATAAGGGTACAGACTGAGAACATTTTCCCCATCATTAAAAAATTTCTCTACAGCGAACATGATATTTTTATCCGTGAGCTTGTCAGTAATGCGGTGGATGCTACACAAAAATTGAAAACGCTTTCCTCTATTGGAGAGGCAAAGGGTGAGCTGGGTGAATTAAGGATCGATGTTAGCATTGATAAAGAAAACAAAACACTCACGATCTCCGATAAGGGTATTGGTATGACGTGCTGAAGAAATAGATAAATACCTGAACCAGGTAGCATTTAGCGGCGCGGAAGAATTCCTTGAAAAATACAAGGGCCAGAATGAAGCAAATATCATTGGCCATTTTGGTTTGGGATTTTACAGCTCTTTTATGGTGAGCGATAAAGTGGAAGTGTTTACCAAAAGCTATAGGGAAGAGGCAAGAGCGGTAAGGTGGGAATGTGACGGCAGCCCCGAATATATCCTGGAAGAAACAGAAAAGGAGGAAAGGGGTACATCGATTGTGATGCACCTGAATGATGAAAGCCAGGAATTTCTGGATGCTGACAGGGTAGGGAAAGTGCTTGAAAAATTCTGTAAATTTTTACCCGTACCGATTTTTTTTGAAGAAAAACAGATCAATAATACTTACCCGGCATGGACAAAAAAACCGGCTGAGCTTAACGACGGAGAATTACCAGAATTTTTACAAGGAATTATATCCATTTAGTGAAGCACCGTTATTCTGGATACACCTGAATGTTGATTATCCCTTTAATCTTACCGGTATTTTATATTTCCCTAAAATAAAGCAGAGCTACGAAATACAAAAAGATAAGATACAATTATACAGCAACCAGGTTTTTGTTACGGATGAAGTAAAGGATATTGTGCCTGAATTTTTAATGTTGCTGCATGGTGTGATCGACAGCCCGGATATACCGTTGAACGTTAGCCGCAGTTACCTGCAGGGCGATCCCAATGTTAGAAAGATCAATGCGCATATCACCAAAAAGGTAGCAGATAAACTGGAAGAGATATTTAAGAAGGACAGGAAGTCATTCGAGGAAAAATGGGAGAGCCTGGGCTTGTTTGTGAAATATGGGATGATGACCGATGATAAATTCTTGGAGAAGGCCAATAAATTCTTCATCGCGGAAGATACTTCGGGTAAATTTTATACACTGGATGAGTACAAAATGGCAACAGAGGTCCTGCAAAAGAACAAGGATGGCAAGCAGGTGATACTGTATACCACAAACCCGGTTCAGCAGGATGCATTTATCCAACAGGCTACTGCAAGGGGATATATCGTTGTAAAATGGAGACCCTGGTAGATGCAGCTTTTATCAATACCGTGGAGATGAAATGGGACGATGCACAGTTCACGAGGGTGGATTCGGATATTGCAGACAACCTGGTTGATAAAAGTGAAAGAATGAAAGTGTATTGAGCAAAGAAGATTCAGAAAAATTAAAGGCATTATTTGATAAACCACAGGAAGGCCTGAACCTGTAACGTGGAGATAAAAGGATTGAGTGAAAATGCGCCGCCGGTAACGGCTACACGCCCGGAAATGATGCGCAGGATGAAGGATATGGCTTCGATGGGTGGGGGTATGGGTGCATTTTATGCGAATATGCCCGACGAAGTAACACTTACTGTAAATGGTAACCACCCGATATATTAAATCATCCTTGCGGAGACAGACAGCAGCAAACAGGAAAAGCAGGTAAAGAACCTCGCGGACCTGGCCTTGTTATCACAGGGCTTGTTAACAGGGAATGACCTTACAAATTTTATCAACAGGAGCGTGGAGCTGATGGAAGAAAAGGTATAAAGGCAAAAATAAAACTTGTTAGGACGTCATTGCGGGTTAGAACGTCATTGCGAGGAACGAACAATCTATTCTTCTAATATACAGGATTGCTTCGTTCCTCGCAATGACGTAAAAAGAGATCATCTCTTTTTCTTTTGCAAAATGCAACCTTCCAAATAATTAACCTTTTGGTATAATAGATTTCTTTATATCCTTTATCTGTGAATAATTTCTTTTGAAGTGGGTTCAGGTAAATGATATGCAGGTCGCGTGGGAAATTCACGGAGGCTTTTTTCGATATTCTTTATCACCCCGCTCATGATAACCTCATCAAAAGGATTGAATAAAAAAATACAATCTGCATCGCCGGGGATCTCGTAATGCAATGCATCATTGTTTATTACATGGAATTCATCGAAGGAAATTTTTGTTTTGTT
Source organism: uncultured Chitinophagaceae bacterium (assembly GCA_963779595.1). Lineage (GTDB taxonomy): Bacteria > Bacteroidota > Bacteroidia > Chitinophagales > Chitinophagaceae > Ferruginibacter. Next base: position 344,313 of record CAVZYY010000001.1, read on the forward strand.
GCAAGGAGGTTTTCTTTCGCTGCATCGCACAATTCTTTTGAAAACTCGATCCCGGTTAGTTTAGTAAAATCGATAATGGGCTGCAACACATAGTGCCCTTCCTTTACCACAGCCAATATCAAAAAAATGAGGGCTTTTTCCCCAGCTTTTCAAAAACATCTTCCAGCAGGTCATAACTGGCGGGCATGTAAACAGTAGCGTGAGAGATATCAATCCCTTTTTTTTCGAGCGCTTTAATTCATCCGAACCGGTTGTATTTTATGCCATATTTTTTTTCCCCTTTTATTTCCTGTTGCCAGGATATGCCAGGCGATCGAATGTTCCAGTTAAAAGCCAGGTAAAAAAAGTATTGTATGTAGCTGAATGCGTGCACGTATTTGAATAAAATGGTAAAAGCTGTCAGGATGACCCGGTAACTGACGGCATGAAGTTATTAAAGAGATATGGATCAATAGAAAAATTATTGGGACAGCCTTATATCGATGACTTTTAATTGAAGTGTCTGTTTCCCCGTTCCATTCATTCTCGTCAATGGTAAAAACAATATCAAGGGGTTTTTTCAGTTGCACTAAATGAAATTTATGCGCCATATTAAACCCGATCCCTGTAGCACAACGTTTTGTTGCTTTACAACAAATCTTACATGCTGCTCCTTTACAGATCTTTGAATATCCTGTATCAGTTACATTGCGTGCAATAAAGACGGGCCGCATATTTTCAGGACCAAAAGGTTCCATTTGGGTAACAATATTATAAAATGAATATTTGATCTCCGGGAAAATTATTTCGGCATCAATGGTTATTTCGGGAATGAGTAGACGATCCGTCAATGCTGGCAGAAACCACTTCGTTGAACCGCTTGCTGAATGCCTCCACATTTTCGGGCAACAATGAAAGTCCCGCTGCTGCAAAATGGCCTCCATAACCCAGCAGGTGTTCCCTGCATGCATGAATGGCTTCATATAAATTAAAGCCATTCACGCTTCTTGCACTACCCGCTACAATGTCACCGCTCCTGGTAAGGACTACCGTAGGCCGGTAATAATGTTCTATCAACCTGCGAAGCCACGATCCCTACTACACCTTTGTGCCAGCTTTCCTTGAATACAACGGATGATTTCCGGTTAATTAAATTTTCATCTGCATTGATGATCGCCAGCGCCTCTTCGGTAATACTGCTGTCAGCTTCTTTCCGTGTCACTGTTATCTGAATGAAGCATTTCGGCAAATTCCATGGCTTTGTGTGCATCTTTTTCGATGAAAAGCTGTACTGCTTTTCGGGCATCATCCATCCGCCCTGCAGCATTTACCCTCGGGGCAATTACAAAAACAACATTTTTGATACTGAGTTTTTTTTGAATACCCCCGAGTTGAATTAAAGCTTTGATCCCCGGTGCCGGGTCTTCATTGATTTTTTTTAGCCCGAAATAGGCAAGTACCCTGTTCTCACCGGTCATGGGAACAATATCTGCAGCGATCGCTGTGGCTACTAGGTCCAGATAACAATGAAAATGTTCTTCCCCAATATTATAATTGTTCAGCAAGTGCTGCCATGAGTTTAAATCCCACCCCGCAGCCACAAAGTTCTTTATAAGGGTAATTACAATCCGCCTGTTTGGGGTTCAGTATTGCAATCGCATCTGGCAATATTTTGCCGGGAAGGTGATGGTCGCAAACAATAAAATCAATTCCTAACGTTTTGGCATAACCGATCAATTCCGTGGACTTAATGCCGCAGTCAAGGCATATGATCAATGTAAAATCATTCGCAGCTGCATGATCAATTCCTGCTTTACTTACGCCATATCCTTCCCGGTAGCGATGGGGGATATAAAAATCTACCAGTGCAGGATCATAAATGCCGCAAATGAACTGGTACACAGATGCAACAGAGGTAGTGCCATCCACATCATAATCCCCGAAGACAAGTATCTTTTCATTGTGCAACAATGGCCTGGTCAATTCTGTCCACTGCCTTCCCCATGTCTTTCATGAGCTAGGGGCTGTGCAGCATACCCAGGCCTGGGCGGAAATATTTTTTGGCTTCTTCGAATGTATCGATTCCTCTTTGTACCAGTATGGCACAAATGGTTTTATTGATACCCAGTGTTTCGTGTAAATGGTTAAGCTTGTTGTTGTCAACGGGCAATATATTCCAGCGTTTTTCCAAGATCAGTATTTTCTGTCGGTAGTATAGCGCACAAGTTCTTCCAATGCATTTCTTACCGGCGATTCATCAAAATGGTGCAGGATATCAAGGGCCTCATCCCGGTATGCATTCATGCTTTTTTGCGCATACGCGATCCCTCCAGACTCCTCTACGGTCCTGATCACAAACTTAACACTTTCCCGATTTTTATTTTCATTTTTCAGAATATAAATGATACGCCTGCGGGTGCTTTTATCAACGTTATTTAATGTGTAGATCAACGGCAGTGTGAGTTTTTTTTCCTTGATATCATTGCCCGTTGGTTTACCAATATTATCGGTTCCATAATCAAACAGGTCATCTTTTATCTGGAAAGCGATCCCAACTTTTTCACCAAACAATTTCATTTTATCAGTGGTGCTTTCATCCTTGCTCGTGCTGTAAGCGCCCACTGCGCATGCGGAAGAAAGCAGGGAGGCTGTTTTATTTTTAATGATCTCAAAATAAACGGCTTCGTTAAGGTTGAGTTTCCGGGATTTTTCCATTTGAAGCAATTCTCCTTCACTCATTTGCTTTACAGCCTCTGAAACGATATGCAGGTGTTTAAAATCTTCATTGGATGTAGAAAGCAGCAATCCTTTTGAAAGTAAGTAATCACCTACCAGCACAGCGATCTTATTTTTCCAGATCGCGTTAATTGAAAAAAAACCCCTGCGTTCCATCGACTCATCCACTACATCGTCATGGACCAGGGTGGCAGTGTGGAGTAATTCCACCAGGGCAGCTGCCCTGTAAGTGCTTTCATTGATCTCACCGTGCAGTTTGGCGCTCAGGAAGACGAACATTGGCCTCAACTGTTTGCCTTTCCGCTTAATGATGAACTTCATGATCCTGTCAAGCATGGGCGTTTTACTGCGCACGGCATCAGCAAACTTCTTTTCGAAAGTGTCCAGCTCCTTCCCGATAATATTTTTTACAAAATCCATTTAAAAAAGAGGCAATATAATGCAGTAGAGAGCCTAATCAAAGTATTTATTTGAAAACGAACCCATGCGGGAGCAGCTTTTTTAGACGCATAGCGCTCCTGAGTATACGAAAAAGTACACGGAATAAAAAAGCTCATTATATAAATAAATGCTAAAAAATTTTGGTTTTTGGCTTGCATATGATAAATTTGCCATTAATCAACTCGTATATTTAGAAATCTATCAATCATTAAGTTATGTCAAGCAAAAAGTACAAATTATTATTAGCGGTGTTTTTACTCCTCACGTCAGGAGTGATCGCCCAAAAATCAACCAGTGGATACGATGTCTATGATTCTACGGTAATTACCTCAAAACGCCAACCACAGCAGAACGAATTCTGGAACAATTCTTATAATTTCCCTTCCAAGCCCCGCAATATGTGGGAAATTGGTATCTCCGGGGGAGTGTTCAATGTGATCGGTGATGTTGATTCTAAATTACCAACATTGGGATTCGCTGCCCATGTAAGAAAAGCATTTGGCTATGTATTCTCGTTAAGGCTGCAATACCTGAATGGTACTGCGATCGGCCAAAACTGGAAAGCATCAGGCAATTATGCAAAGAACACAGCCTGGAGTTCGACCTACAGCGCGCCCGACAGAAGGGGCCTTGTACCAACAACAACGATCCCGGGACAGGCAGAAGAATATGTTTTCTACAATTACAAAACCAAATTACAGGACCTGAGTTTGCAGGGTATCGTTACGTTAAACAATATCCGCTTTCACAAAAATAAAACGGGGTTTGTAATGTATGGTGGAGCCGGTATTGGTGGTACCATCTATGAAACAAAAGTCAACGCAAGGAATGAATCAGCAGGAACTGATTATAGTGACCTGTTCACAGCCCAGGCTAACGTAGTTGGCGAATTTAAAAACAGGAAGGATATCCGCAAAGCGTTGAAAGACGGACAGGATGATACGTATGAAACCGCTGCAGAAACACTCGGTGACAAAAGAGCAACCATTGGAGATCAAACATTCAGGCTCTCTACAACCGTATTGGCAGGTATCGCTTTCAAGCTTGGCAAAAGGATCAATATAGCCCTCGAAAACCGTCATACATTCGTAAAGGATGACCTTCTTGATGGACAGCAGTGGCAGGAACATCCTGTTGGAGATGCGTCTTTGACCTCTAACTGGGATTCTTACAACTATCTTTCATTGGGCCTGAACTTTAATATCGGGGCTAAATCTGTAGAACCATTGTGGTGGCTGAATCCGCTGGATTATGTATATGGAGAAGTTAACAACCCAAGGCATACCAAATTCCCTAAGCCAACATTTGATGATGCTGATGGAGATGGTGTGTTGGATCAACTGGATCGTGAACCAAATACACCTGCAGGATGCCCTGTTGATTCACATGGTGTAACACAGGATACTGATGGTGATGGCGTACCTGATTGTAAAGACAAACAGCTGATCACTCCAACAGAGTGCCAGCCTGTAGATGCGGATGGTGTTGGTAAATGCCCGGATCCTGAGTGCTGCAAGAACAGGATCGCTGATTCTGCAATCGTAGTTTGCCCTACAGATTATCCAAGCCTTTCATTTAAAGGAAACAGCCTTACATTAAGCCGCGACACCAAAGCAATGCTTGCTTCAGTTGCTGCGAAAATGAAAGCCAATCCTACCTGCAATATCAATATCAATGGCTATCCTGAAGCTTCTAAAGCATCACAGGCCGTATGCCAGAAAAGAGTTGATGCAGTGAAAATGTACCTGGTTCAGACTGAAGGTATCAGCGCTGACAGGATCACTACTAACTGTGAAGTTGGCGGTGGAGATAAGAATACAATTGACATCAAGTCAAACTAAAATAAGTTTTAATTCCACTTTTTGCTCAATGATGAAAGCCCTCCCTTTTGGGAGGGCTTTTTTTGACGGTTATTCAACCAAACCCGAAAAGACGTCATTGCGAGGAACGAAGCAATCTTTTTAAGCTGAATGGCGCTTTTTTCGCCCTTTATAGAATAGTTAACACTTGATTTTTGGAGAATTCTATATTTACAGGCATTTTTGACCAAAATCAACTAATTTTGCCCTTCTTTATGAGATCACTTAAATTTTTATTGCCGGCTTTTTTGATCATGTTGGCTTTTTCGGCCTGTAATAAATTCAGCAAGATCCAGAAAAGTCATGATTATGATTACAAGCTGTTAAAGGCTGATGAATATTTTGCCAAGAAGAAATACCGGAACGCGCAGCAATTATATGAAGAATTGTTCCCCGTGTTGAAAGGGACCCAGAAATTCGAAGACCTTTATTATAAATACGCCTATTGTTTTTATAACCAGAGAATGTACCGGGATGCTGAGAATTTATTTAAAGGATACCTCGAGGTCTTTCCAAACAGCACTAAGGCAGAGGAAGTAGATTATATGCGGGCTTTTTGTTTTTATAAGCAATCACCAAAAATTGAACTGGAGCAGGTAAATACGGTGAAAGCAATGGGCATGATGCAGACCTTTATCAATACCCATCCCGGATCTCCGAGGGTAAAGGATGCAACAGACATCATTGATAAATCAAGGGCAAAGCTTGAAGTAAAGGAATACAGGAGCGCCAAATTATATTTTGACCTTGGCCAATTCAGGGCTTCAGCAATTGCTTTTGGAACATTGCTGAATGGTTTCCCTGAATCTTTGCGCGGCGATGAGTATAAATTAATGGTAGTGAAGTCTTATTATCGGTTTGCGAAGCAGAGTATCGAAGAAAAACAAATGGAAAGGTTTGAAAAAGTGGTTGAAGAATACCAGGATTTTGCAGACAGGTACCCTGATAGTAAATTATTAAAAGATGCAGAGAGTTATAGTATTTTAAGTCAAAATCAAATTAAAGTAATAAAAAATGAGCAAACTCCGTCGTCAGCTAAGCGCTAATACCAGCAGTTCAGTTGAACCCAAAAAATTGTCTGACCTGAAAGATAAAACCGGCAATCTATATGAATCCATTGCGATCATAGCCAAGAGAGCTAACCAGATCAATATTACTATAAAGGAAGAATTGCATAATAAGCTGGAAGAATTTGCAAGCCATACAGATAGCCTTGAAGAGATCCACGAGAATAAAGAGCAGATAGAAATTTCACGTGCGTATGAGCGTATGCCCAATCCCGCTTTACTTGCCACTACAGAATTTTTAGAAGATAAAGTGTATTTCCGCAGGAATGATGAGGACCTGTTTAGTTAAATTTATCGGCTAATCCTTATTTTTACAGCTGCTTTTAAATTAGAAGTTATATTTTTAATCCCGCAATAAGCGGGATTTTTTATATGTTCAAAGGGAAGAAAATACTATTGGGGATCTCCGGGAGCATCGCAGCTTATAAGTCAGCTGTTTTGGTGAGGCTCTTAATAAAAGCAGGCGCAGAAGTGAAGGTCATCATGACGCCTGCTTCCATAGGTTTTATAGCCCCGCTTACATTATCCACCCTGTCAAAGAATGAAGTACTATCCGAGCTTTCAGAAAATAATTCATGGTCAGATCATGTAATGCTGGGGCGCTGGGCTGATATCATGCTCATCGCGCCATTAAGCTGTAATACACTGGCTAAGATGGCCAACGGGCTTTGCGATAATTTACTTATGGCGGTCTATTTGTCTGCAACATGTCCCGTGATCGTAGCTCCTGCAATGGATGAGGATATGTGGAAACATCCCTCTACTAAAGGAAATATCAGGAAAATTGAATCGTATGGAAATTACGTGATCCCGGTAGAAAACGGCGACCTGGCAAGTGGATTGAGGGGAGATGGCAGGATGGCCGAGCCCGAAAATATTGTGGCATTCCTGAAAGCTTATTTCTTAAAGGGGAAGGAATTGAAGGGAAAGAAGATCCTGGTAACTGCCGGACCTACTTATGAAGCGATTGATCCTGTCAGGTTTATTGGCAATCACTCATCGGGAAAAATGGGCATTGCGTTAGCGGAAGAATTCAGGAAGCGCGGCGCTGATGTTACCCTTATCTCCGGGCCCACTGCAGAACATATCGATCAACATTTGAAAGTTTTAAAAGTGACCACTGCCGCGGAAATGTATGATGCATGCCTGGATTCATACCCCGGTATTGACATTACAGTTATGTGTGCAGCTGTAGCTGATTTTACCATTGTGCATCCTTCCAGTGAGAAAATAAAAAAGAACGGGGATTCCCTGCTGCTTGAACTGGAAAAGACCAGGGATATCTTAAAAGCATTGGGTGAAAATAAAAAAGCCGGGCAGCTGCTGGTTGGGTTTGCACTTGAAACAAACAATGAAAAGGAGCACGCCATAAAAAAACTGCACGCAAAAAATGCTGATATGATCGTATTGAATTCCCTGAATGATGAAGGAGCGGGGTTTGGACACAGCACCAACAAAATCACTATTTTTGATAAAAAGGGAAACGAATATCATTTTGACACAAAGTCCAAGAAAGAAATTGCTTCAGATATTATAAACACCATCATTAAATTTTCAGATGCGGATAATTAAATTATTAATACTGTTTTGTGTAATTACGCAGCAGGTAACAGCACAGGAACTGAATGCGAGGGTAACTGTTGTGAGCAGCCGTGTAGGGAACAATGTCAATAAAAGACATTTACCACTTTGCAGACTGCTCTCACGAATTTCCTGAACAACCGTAAATGGACGAATGAAACATATAGCCCTACGGAAAGAATTGATTGTAATTTTTTGCTGAACCTTGAATCAACCAATGATGTAAATGTGTATACCGCATCATTGACCATACAGGCCGCAAGGCCGGTTTTCAATACCTCTTACCTGTCACCCATCATTAATTTCAAGGATGATGATATTATTTTTAAGTACGTTGAATTCCAGCAACTCGATTTTAATGAGAACCGGATCACGGGTACGGATGCATTGGTCTCCAACCTGACAGCTGTCTTTGGGTATTATGCGAATATGATCCTCGGGTTTGATTATGCTTCCTTTTCACCGCATGGCGGAGATCCTTATTTTCAAAAGGCACAGAATGTAATAAATAATGCGCCTGACGGAAGAGCAATTGCCGGCTGGAAAGCCTTCGACGGTATCCGTAACCGCTACTGGCTTGTGGAAAATATGTCTAACAGCAGGTATTCAGTGATGCATGATGTATATTATAATTATTACCGGCTCGGCATGGATAAATTATATGAAAATGAAAATGCAGCAAGGACCGAATTATTAAATGTGTTAAACCTGCTCGACAATTTTAATACGGAGAATCCCAATACAATGATCAACCAGTTTTTTTTCCAGGGTAAATCAACAGAGTTGATAAAGGTATTTTCCAAAGCCATGCCACAGGATAAGGCCAGGGCGCTGGAACTGCTGCCAAAGCTGGATCTTACAAATGCCACCAAATATAAAGACGAATTGAAATGATGAAATGGCTCGCGGCATTTTTAGCAATAATCTTATTTTCATGCAGTAGTAAAAGAACCGTACCCCGCGGGATACTTGAACCGGAAGAAATGCAGTCAGTTTTTTGGGATTATATCAGGGCAGATGTTTATGCCAGGGATTTTATAAAAAAGGACAGTTCAAAAAATGATACCCTGGAAAATATAAGGCTTCAGAACAGGGTGTTCAATTATTATCATATCAGCAGGGAAGATTTTTACAGGAGCTACAAATATTATTCGGCTCATCCTGAATTGATGAAGAATATGATCGATACCATGCTGGCGAATCAAAACCGTGGGCCAATAAAAAATATACTCAAAGACTATGAATAAAATTTACAGGGACGGGGAACATGCGGTACAGGACATTGCAGATGGAGCGGTGTTAATGCTGGGAGGCTTTGGCTTATGCGGTATCCCGGAAAATTGTATCGCAGCACTCGTAAAAAAAGGGACCAGGAATTTGACCTGCATCTCCAATAACGCGGGTGTGGATGATTTTGGCATCGGCCTCATGCTGCAGCAAAAGCAGGTAAAAAAAATGATCTCTTCTTATGTAGGGGAGAACGCGGAGTTCGAGCGCCAGTTATTAAGCGGCGAACTGGAGGTGGAATTGGTTCCCCAGGGTACGCTTGCTACCCGCTGTATGGCTGCCGGTTATGGCATGCCGGCCATATTTACACCCGCGGGTGTGGGAACAGAAGTTGCGACCGGAAAAGAAACCAGGAATTTTAATGGCAAGGATTACTTGCTGGAAATGGCATTTGATGCTGATTTCGCAATTGTCAAAGCATGGAAAGGGGATGCATTGGGAAACCTTATATATAAAGACACTGCCAGGAATTTTAATCCTTTAATGGCCATGGCGGGAAAGATAACGATTGCTGAAGTGGAAGAATTGGTTCCTGTAGGTGAATTGGAACCCAACGAGGTACACACGCCGGGAATTTATGTGCACCGCATTTTCCAGGGAAAGAACTATGAAAAAAGGATCGAACAAAGAACGGTGAGGAAAGTTTAGGAGTTTCGCGCAAACCCCTAAACTTCTAAACCCCTAAACCTATAAACTTCTTAACTAACATGGCTTTAGACAAATTCCAGATAGCAAAACGGATCGCGAAAGAATTACAGGATGGTTACTATGTGAATCTCGGGATTGGTATCCCTACTTTAGTGGCAAACTATATTCCAGGGGGAATAAATGTTGTGCTGCAAAGTGAGAATGGATTATTGGGTATGGGGCCTTTTCCGTTGGAAGGCGAAGAAGATGCGGACCTTATCAACGCCGGCAAGCAGACGATCACTACCTTACCGGGCTCTTCTTTTTTTGACAGTGCCCTGAGCTTTGGTATGATCCGTTCCGGCAAAGTTGACCTGACGGTGCTCGGAGCCATGGAAGTAAGTGAAAATGGGGATATCGCCAATTGGAAGATACCGGGCAAAATGGTGAAAGGCATGGGGGGGGCTATGGACCTTGTTGCAAGCGCAAAGAATATCATTGTGGCAATGATGCATACCAATCCAAAAGGAGAAAGTAAGTTGCTGCCCGCCTGCTCACTACCACTAACGGGTGTACGATGCGTGAAGAAGATCGTAAGCGACCTGGCAGTGCTGGAGGTTACGGAGCATGGCTTTAAATTACTGGAAAGGGCTCCCGGTGTTTCCGTTGAGGAAATAAAAGCGAAGACTGCCGGTAAACTGATCGTTGAAGGGGATATTCCGGAAATGGAGGTTTAGGAGAAAGTTTACAAGTTAAAAAAGTTGATAAGGTTGACCGGGATCTAACCTTTATCAACCATATCAACGCTATCATCTTTATCAACTCAAACCTTAGGTGCTGCCGCAAGGATCTCCTCGTTCACTCCGCTTGCATATTTTTCAAAGTTTTTAATGAATTGCCTGGCAAGGTCTTTTGATTTGGTATCATAAGCATCCTTATCTGCCCAGGTATTCCGGGGATTTAAAACTTCTGAAGGTACACCGGGACATGTTTTTGGCATCTTCATTCCAAATACGGGATGTGCTTCAAATTCAACATCATCCAGTTTGCCTTCGAGGGCTGCAGTGATCATTGCCCTGGTATAGCCTAATTTCATCCGGTGACCTACTCCATAAGGGCCACCGCTCCAACCCGTATTGATCATCCATACGTTCACGTTATGCGTGGTCATTTTTTTACCAAGCATTTCCGCGTATTGGCCGGGGTGCAATGGAAGGAAGGGTGCACCAAAACAGGCACTAAAAGTAGATTTCGGCTCGGTAACACCAGCTTCTGTACCTGCAACCTTAGCTGTATAACCGCTGATGAACTGGTACATGGCCTGTCCCGGGGTGAGTTTGCTGATAGGAGGTAAAATGCCATAGGCATCCGCTGTTAAAAAGAAAATATTCTTAGGAGTTTTGCCGATAGAAGGTTCCAGCGCATTGCTGATAAAAGACAAAGGATAACTAACCCTTGTATTTTCGGTGATCGCCTTGCTGCTGAAATCTATTTTATTGGTGCCTTCAATAAAGCTAACATTTTCAACAAGTGCGCCCGGCCTGATCGCGTGGTAGATCTCCGGTTCTTTTTCTTTACTCAGGTCGATCGTTTTTGCATAGCAACCACCCTCAAAATTAAACACGGTATCGTTCGTCCAGCCATGCTCGTCATCACCAATCAGGCTCCTGTTAGGGTCAGCACTTAAAGTTGTTTTACCAGTGCCGCTTAAACCAAAGAAAATAGCCGTATCCCCTGCTTTGCCCATATTGGCAGAGCAATGCATACTTAATACATTCTTATCGTGTGGTAAAACATAATTCAGGATCGTGAAAATGCCTTTTTTCATCTCGCCGGTATAACCGCTTCCACCAATAAGGATCATTTTTTTAGTAAAACTAACCATGGCAAAATTGTGTTGCCTGGTGCCATCTGTTGCAGGATCGGCCATAAAGCTCGGTGCCTGTATAATATGCCATTCAGGCGTGAAATTTTCAAGTTCATCTTCCGTAGGTCTCAGGAACATATTGTAAGCAAATAAATTGCTCCATGGATTTTCATTGATGATTCTTATGTTCAGCCTGTATTTTGGATCGGCACAGGCATAACTATCTCTTACCCAGATCTCCTTTGAACTTAAATGTTTTACCAGTTTTTCATGCATCTGGTCAAAATATTTCGGCTCAATGGGAATATTAAAATCATTCCAATGAACGCTATCTGCTGTTAGGTCATCTTTTACAGTAAACTTATCCTTTGGGCTCCTGCCGGTAAATTCACCTGTCTTAATCAGCAATGCCCCTGTATCATTTAAAACGCCTTCTTTGCGCGCTACGGTTTGACTACTTAGTTCTGAAGGGCTTAATTGATAGTGTACGGGTTTGGTTGAATGTAAACCGATTGCAGCCAAAGCTTTTTGAGGAGCTTCAGTCATGGTAGATACTGACATAGCAAGTCGTCGTTTAGTTAGATTGCAAAGGTAGTATTTCAATTTTTTAAAAAAAACTTCAAAATTAGACCCAATACCCACAGAATATTTAATAAAAACTGGTTTTATTCGAATTTTTTTAAATACCTGCTTGTTTTTTTAAGGAAGATTTATCATTGGGTGATAATATTAAATGCTGTTTATTTTTATTTTTTATTTTCCCTGTTTTTAGCTGTTTAAACAGTAAAAATTTTTAAAACGTATATTGTGTTTTATTTTTTAAAAAGAGCATTTACCCACACTATTTAATTTTTTCGATGAAATACCTTCCTTTAAATGCCGGGATATTTATCCAGAACCGCCAAAGGTTTATTGCAAAAATGGATAATAACGCCATTGCTATTTTTAACAGCAATGATGAGTTGCCAACAAATGGGGACGCATTGCATAGGTTCAAACAAAATTCTGACCTTTTCTGGCTGACTGGTATTGAGCAGGAAGAGAGTATGCTTGTATTATTCCCCGGTAACCCGGACCCTAAATACAGGGAGGTATTGGTGCTGGTAAGGCCAAATGAGCTCAAGGAGAAATGGGATGGGCATCGCTTAAGGGTAAACGAAGCACAGGCCATATCAGGCATACAAACAATAGTGTGGCTTGATTCACTGGATGGGTTGTTGCAACCATGGATACACCTGGCCGATACCATTTACCTGAACAGCAATGAAAATGATCGTAAGGCAAACCTGGTGGAAGTGCGGGATTACCGGTATGCTGAAATGATGAAGCGGCGGTACCCATTGCATAGTTACGAGCGAAGCGCGAGGATCTTAAAAGAGCTAAGGGCTGTTAAAACGGCGCCTGAAATAGAAGTGATGCAAAAAGCGATCGACATTACAGATAATACTTTCAGGAGATTACTTTCTTTTATCCGCCCCGGTGTTATGGAATATGAAATAGAAGCGGAGATATTTCATTCATTTTTGTCGCAGCGGGCAACCGGTGCTGCTTATGGCTCCATCATCGCCAGCGGCGACAGGGCAAGGGTACTTCATTATGTAGAAAATAACCAGGAATGTAAAGAAGGTGAATTGTTATTGATGGATTTTGGGGCAGAGTATGGTAATTATTGTGCTGATCTTACACGTACGGTACCGGTTAGTGGAAAATTCGGACGCAGGCAGAAGACGGTTTACAATGCATGCCTGCACCTTCACAACTATGCTGCCAGTATCTTAAAACCGGGAATCAGTATAATAGACTATACAGAAAGAGTGGGAGATGAGGCTACTGTTGTTTTTCAAAAGATAGGATTGCTTAAGAAATCAGACATAAAAAATGAGGATCGGGAGAACAGGGCCTACAGAAAATATCTGTACCATGGAATTTCGCATCACCTTGGTATCGATGTACATGATCTTGGAACGAGGACCGAACCTGTAAAAGCAGGAATGGTATTCACCATTGAGCCCGGTATTTATATTGAAGAAGAAAGAATGGGAATAAGGATAGAAAATAATTATTGGATAACAAAGAATGGAAATAAAGACCTGATGAAGAATATTCCTATTACGGCTGAAGAGATTGAAGCGTTGATGAAGAGATAATTTGAAAATTTGTCAATTTGAAGATTTGAAAATGACTCAAATGTTTGTAGCTTAATAATTTTTAAATCATCAAATAGCATAATTAATTTAATCTCCTCAATCAACTAATCTCCAAATTCCAAATCAGCATGAAGCAGATCCCAAACCTTTTTACCCTTCTTAATCTTGTATTTGGTTGCCTGGCCATTGTTGCTGTAATGCAGAATGGTATCACGATCCAGTATAATCCCGAAGGTGCCCAGTTTGTAGATATTCCTGAAAAAATATGGATGGCTTCATTATTTATTGGTCTTGCTGCTGTGGTGGATTTTTTAGATGGCTTTGTGGCAAGATTATTCAACGCCAGTTCAGAAATGGGAAAACAACTTGATTCTTTGGCCGATGTGGTCAGTTTTGGAGTTGCCCCATCGATGATCATTTATCAATTCCTCCGCATGAGTTTTGCGAAAGAAGATTCAGCGATGGATGTACCTGTTATCTGGCTGGTGCCTGCATTTATTATCGCAGCAGCGTCTGCTTACAGGCTTGCAAAATTCAATATCGACAGCAGGCAACAATATGGATTCAGGGGCGTACCTACACCTGCCTCCGGTTTATTGATCGCTTCTTTACCATTAATATACTGGCAGGCAGATAATATAGCTATTATAGATATTTTGTTGAACAAATGGGTTTTGTATGGAGTCGTATTATTATTGTCCTGGCTGATGGTCAGCAATATACCAATGATGGCTTTCAAGTTTAGGAACAGCTCCCTGAAAAATAATTTTCCAAAAATAATCCTGCTTGTATTATCGCTTATAGCTGTGTTTTTATTTCATTGGCTTTCTGTACCAATCATTTTTATAACCTACATTATTTTATCTTTGGTTTTTAAAAATAAGTCATCATGATATATACAGCGCAGGTAAAGGTAATGCCGTTGAAAGAACTGCTTGATCCGCAGGGCAAAGCCGTTATGGGTGGATTACAGAATTTAGGGATCGCTGTTTCTGATGTCAGGATTGGAAAACACATCGATCTTCATATTGATGCGGCTACAAAAGAGGAAGCAATGAAGATCGCATCCGATGCTGCAAAAAGGTTACTCGCCAATCCTGTGATGGAAGTGTTTGAGGTAGTAGTTAATTAGTTGACATAGTTGACAAGTTAATAGAGATTTGTTTTTTTACAAACTTTTAAAGAACTCTATTAGCGCTATCAACTTTATTAACTTTATCAACCTCGTCACCCAATCAACTAAACGCATGCTCTACATCATACCTTCCCCGATAGGTAACCTCGCTGATATTACATTCAGGGCTGTTGAAATATTAAAAACAGTGGATCTTATTCTTGCAGAAGATACCCGCACTTCATCCGTATTATTGAATCATTACCAGGTAAACAAACCTTTATCTCCTTACCACCAACACAATGAGCACAGGATCGTTGCACATCTTACAGACCAGTTATCTGCAGGAAAAACAATCGCATTGATCACAGACGCGGGCACACCTGGCATCAGTGATCCGGCGTATTTACTGGTGAGGGAATGTATTAAAAATAATATCCGGGTAGAATGCCTGCCGGGTGCAACCGCTTTTGTGCCCGCCCTGGTAAATAGCGGGTTACCTATCAACAGTTTTTGTTTTGAAGGGTTTTTGCCGCTTAAAAAAGGCCGCCAGACCTTTTTAAAAAAAATGGCTGAGGAAGAACGTACCATGGTTTTTTACGAAAGCCCGATGCGGCTCTTAAAGACTTTAAAAGACTTCATTGATTTTTTTGGTGCAGACAGGCAATGTTGTGTGAGCAGGGAACTAACCAAGAAATTTGAAGAAAATAAAAGAGGGACATTACAGGAAGTGCATGATCATTTTAATGCAAAACCTGTAAAAGGAGAGATCGTGATCGTGGTGCAGGGAAAAGAATAGTGTACTATCTATTTTAATGTTGAATGCTAAATGTTAAATGTCTTCATTCAACATACAACATTTAACATTCAACATATTAAGACTGACCGTTTATACTTTTCTATTTTGTATAACAGTATTTTGACGAAATTTGCCAACCATAAAGCAATTTCATGAATTACAAAGGCACCTACTTATTTCTTATCCTGAATTTCTTCTTTATTTCGCTCCAGGCCCAGCCAGGCCGGTGGCAACAATCCATCAGGTATACAATGGATGTTAATCTTGATGTTAAAACAAATATTATAAAGGGCAAACAGGTGATCACTTATACTAATAATTCTCCTGACGCGCTAAAGAAGATATTCGTTCATCTATTCTGGAATGCGTTTCAGCCTAACAGTATGATGGATGTGAGCAGCAGGAGTACAGAAAATCTTGTTATTGGTAAAACCAGGTCCGGTGCAGCTGCAACAGATTTCGATGGAAGGTTTAAAAAGCGGATCATTGAAATGAAGCCGGAAGAAGAGGGTTATTGCAAATTGTTGAAGTTCTCTTACAACGGGAAATTGCAACAGACCAACCTGCATGAAACCATCCTGGAAGTAATATTGGATAAACCCATTGCTCCAAAGTCGACGGTTGTATTTAATACTGAATTTGAATGCCAGGTTCCAAAATTATCAAGACGCAGTGGCAGGGATAATAATGAGGGCATCCGGTATAGCCTTGGACAATGGTATCCCCGGCTGGTGGAATATGATTATGAAGGCTGGCACGCGGATGATTATATTAGCCGTGAATTTTATGGCGTGTGGGGGGACTATAATGTTAACATAACCATTGATAAAACGTATAAACTTGGGGCAAGCGGTGTTTTGCAAAATGCAGCCGCGATCGGGTGGGGATATGATAAGGAGGGATCACCCCTGAAACCAATATCCGGGAATGAAAGGACCTGGAAATTTTCGGCAAAGAATGTACATGATTTTGTTTGGGCGGCTGACCCTGATTACAAGCATATGACAAGGAAGACAGCCAATGGCCCGTTATTGCATTTCATTTATAAAAATGACCCGGCCATCGAAGCACAATGGCAGGCTACTGCCGATACCTGTGTAATGATCTATCCGTTCATGGCAAAAACATTTGGCGAATATCCTTACCCGGTATATTCTTTTTTGCATGGGGGAGGTGGCGGCACAGAATACCCGATGGCAACCTTAATGAAAGACGGTTCATTTCCTACCGCGCTGCATGAATGGTGCCATAGCTGGTACCAGATGATGCTGGGATCAAACGAAAATTTATATGCATGGCTGGATGAGGGGTTTGCTGACTATGCAGGGGCAAGGGTATTTGCATGGCTCCATAAAAAGCCGTTTTTTGAGGGTGCCGAGGAATATCCAAGGTATTTTAGGCTTGCTAAAAGCGAATTTGATGAACCCATGAGTACGCACGCTAATTTTTACAATACAAATTTTGCTTACAATACCAATGCTTATTACAAGGGAGCCGTTTTTTTAAGACAACTGGGTTATATCGTTGGTGAAGCGGCCATCGACAAAATACTATTGGAATATTACCGGTTATGGCGTTTTAAACATCCCAACCCGAATGATTTTATGCGTATTGCCGAAAACGTTAGCGGGATGGAACTGAAATGGTATAAAGAATACATGGTCAATACGATCAAGACCGTTAATTACAGTATTGATAGCCTTTGGGAAGATAGCGGCGTTTCAAAGATCAGGTTGAAAAGGATCGGGCAAATGCCGATGCCAATAGACCTGAAGCTTACATTCAAAGATGGCACATCTGAAATGCATAATATCCCGCTGAACATGATGTTCGGCAGCAAGCAAAACGAAAATACAGGACAGCCATATTTTGTACATGAGGCATGGGGATGGGTGTATACTACTTATATCCTTGAATTCAAACACAAGCTCACAGACCTGGTAAGGGCAGAAATAGATCCGACAAAACGCCTGGCCGATATAGAAAGAAAAGACAATTTATTAGAACTGACCTGGTAAAATGAATCCCCCGGAAAACCGGGGGATCTTTTTTTATGTGGCTTACTAAATAAGGTTAACGGCCGAAGAATTTATTTACAGCCTCCACGCGGTTGGATACATGGAGCTTGTTGTAAATATTATAAACATGTTTACGGACTGTTTCAGAACTGATGAATAATTGTTCCGCAATTTCTTTATACACAAGTCCTTTTGAAAGCATTTCCAGGATCTCGAGTTCACGCCTTGACAGCACCTGTAAAGTATCTTCTGCTATGGAGTGAGCGGGTTTTATAAAAGCTGTCACAACCTTCCTTGCAATCTGGCTGCTCATTGGCGCTCCTCCTTCAAACAATTCTTTGACCGCTTCCAGCATTTTGGTCGGGGTAGTCTTTTTTGTGATATAACCACTGGCTCCTGCACTCAATGCTTCAAATATTTTTTCATCCTCCTCATAGATCGTACACATCATAAAAAGAATGTCGGGGCAGGTTGTTTTTAATTCACGGACCACTTCAATACCATTGATACCACCTAAATGTATATCCATCAAAACTACGTTGGGCTGATAAATGGGCAATTTGATCAAAGCATCCTCACCGTTCAAACACGAACAGGCAAGATCGAAGCCTTCAGCCATTTCAATGATTTGTTCAAGGGCCTGACGGATATCATTATTGTCCTCTACAATAGCGACCGAAATATTCATACTGTAAAGCTGGACCAAATAATTAACATAGGCAATACCTCAAAGCGGTTATTTTTTGATGGGTTGGTAAAGCAGGAATTTATCTTTAAAATATTCTTCCCCAAAGATTTTATCTACTTCCCAAATATATGGTTTACAGCCACTTTCAGAAATCTCTTTAGACAGGTCACCACCCTTTAAGCAAATAAGGCCATTTGCGCTGTCTTCGTGTAAGCCTTTGGTTTTCCTCAGCAGCGGCTTACTCCAGAACCAAAGGTCTTTTAAAGGCGCTACTGCCCTTGAAACAACCACATCGAACTGCCTGTTCTTAATTTCTTCTGCCCGGGTATGCTGCGTCGTTATGTTTTTTAAGCCGATGGCTGATGAGATCTCTTTCACCACCTGTAATTTCTTATTAATGCTGTCTACAAGATGAAATGCTGTGTCCGGGAAATAAATGGCCAGTGGGATGCCAGGGAAGCCGCCGCCACTGCCAAGGTCCATAACGGTTGTATTTTTCTCAAAACTGAATTTGGCTGCTATGGAAAGTGAATGAAGTACATGGTGTATATAAAAATTTTCCATATCCTTCCTGCTGATCACGTTTATTTTCTCATTCCATTCAACGTATAGATCTTTTAATGCAGCCAGCTGTTTCTCCTGTGCTGCTGTAAATCCATCAAAATATCTTTTTAAATTTTCCATATATGCATTGCCGTAAGAATTATTTCCAGGTCGGCTTTGGTTTTCTGACTAAGGAAGGCGCGAATATGAAATAATAAAAGAACATCCAGACATCAAAAAATAAGAACAACGGGAAAAGGTCTTTTTCTCCCAACTTTTGCAATGTCTTTCCATAAACAATTGCCTGGATGAGCAACCTCGCTGAAAAAACCAGGAGTGCATATTGCCAGTTATAAAAAATACAGCTGAGTATTAATAAAGGGTAAAATAAAAAATGTGATAAGGCATACAATCCCAATAAGCATTTATGCAGGGGTTTATAGAATTTCCCGGTTGTATAGTGGCGTTTTTTCTGGGTGGTCCATTGTTTCCAGGTATCAGCGGGTTTGCTCAATGTAAAACTGTCTTTGTCGATATTGATCTTTGTATTGTGCCTGTTTGCAGCAGCATTGATGAGCAGGTCATCATCTCCACCCGGTATATTGTTGTGGGCAGAAAACCCTTTATGCCTGAAAAAGATTATTTTTTTATAACTGAGATTCCGCCCCACACCCATATAAGGTATGCCAGCAAGCGCATAACTGAAATACTGTAATGCCGAATGAAAGGTTTCCCAGCGAATGAGTTTATTCAGCATGCCGCTTTTTTTGTGGAACGTACCGTAGCCAAGAACGATCTCTGTCTGATCTGCATAAGTACTCTGCATGCTTTCTATCCAGTTTTTGCTGGCAGGTACACAATCCGCATCGGTGAGTAAAACAATTTCATATTTGGCCTGTTTTATTCCTATGCTTAAAGGGAACTTTTTGCCAGGGATCATTTTTGCTTCCTGTGTCAGCTCTACCACTTCCAGTTGTTTGTATTGCTTTTTTAATGCTTCCAATACGTATTTGCTGTCATCCCAGGAATTATCATTCACTACAATTACTTCATGGGTGCTGTTATAGTCCTGCTGTAATGAGCCCGGTAAATTCAATGCAATATTTGCTGATTCATCCCTGGCACAGATTACCACGCTTACAGGGTGTGTTTGGGAAGTTGTTTTTGGTTTGGTCCTGTAAAAACTGAGCCGGCTGAAAAAAAATAAAAAATAAAAAAGCTGGATAAATGTTACTGCACACAATACTATAAACAGGATCAACTGCCAGTGCAGAAGGAGTTTTGGAAAATTCATTCCCGCAAAAATAAGGCTTACAGCCATCATTGCTGCTTTCCGTTAAAAGCATTTTTAAAATTTATATTTGCAGCCACACAATTTATAATACCTGCGATGGCATCATTAGCGTTTGAAATAAATAATACGGATAGCAACACAAAAGCAAGGGCCGGTAAGATCATAACCGATCATGGAGAGATCAACACCCCGATCTTTATGCCTGTGGGTACAGCGGGCAGTGTAAAAGCTGTTACACAACAGCAATTGAAGCTGGATGTACAGGCACAGATCATCCTGGGGAATACCTATCATCTTTACCTGAGGCCCGGACTTGATATCCTGGAGCAGGCGGGCGGGCTTCATAAATTCATTGGCTGGGACAGGCCGATACTTACCGACAGCGGGGGTTTCCAGGTTTTTTCACTGGCGGGCAGCAGGAAAATAAATGAAGAAGGAGTTGTTTTTCAATCACATATTGACGGCAGCAGCCACCTGTTTACTCCTGAGAATGTGATGGATACACAGCGTATTATCGGTGGCGATATTATCATGGCTTTTGATGAATGCCCACCCGGCGCAAGTGAATATCAATATGCAAAAACATCTATGGAATTAACCCACCGGTGGCTTGACAGGTGCTTTGAAAGGTTTACTACTACACCCGATAAATATGGGTATACACAGAATTTATTTCCCATTGTGCAGGGCGGTGTGCATCATGATCTCCGGAAATTTTCCTGTGAATATATTTCTTCGAAAAATGCTGCCGGCAATGCGATCGGTGGTTTGAGTGTTGGAGAGCCGATTGAAACCATGTACGAAGTTTGTGCGCTTTGCTGTGAGAACCTGCCGGCTGACAAGCCACGTTACCTGATGGGAGTGGGTACGCCCTGGAATATCCTGGAATGTATTTCAATGGGAATAGATATGTTTGATTGTGTAATGCCCACCCGTAATGGGCGGAATGCCATGCTTTTTACTTCAAAAGGTGTCATCAATATTGACAATAAAAAATGGGAAAAAGATTTTTCTGTTTTGGATGACGGGATCGATTGTGAGATGAGCAATTTCTATACAAAGGCCTATTTGCGTCACCTGATGAAATCCAAAGAATATCTCGGTCTAACAATTGCCAGCGTTCATAATCTTGCCTTCTACCTATGGCTGGTAAGGCAGGCGCGGGAGCATATCATACAAGGGGATTTTAAAAGCTGGAAAGAAGCAATGGTTGTACAGCTTGCACAAAAATTGTAGTAGATAATTTTGAGGCATCCGGGAATTTAAAATCGCCGGAATTTATATAATAGTATTTATCTTTAATCCTCTCATTAAAAACGTTATTTATATGAAGCAATATTTTTTCCTTACCCTGCTCGTATTGATGATGCCACTGTTAATATTCAGCCAGACACAGACATCAAATGTCCAGAATGCTGCGATACCCAAAGACGCACAGGTGGATGTTACCGTGTCGGATTTTAAAAACAATCTTCGTAACAACGAGATCATTGTCTTTAAGAGCCAGGCCAATTCAAAGGAATACCAGGGATTGACGGATGAAACGGGCAAATTTTCCGTAAGATTGCCGGCCGGTGATAAATACGAGATATTCATCCTGGGCTTTAAAGATTCTACCAGTTATAATATACTTGATATACCGGCAACAGTCGGCAATGCATATTACAAAAAGCCTTTTAAGGTGGATATCCAGTTCCAGCCTTCCAAAACATTTGTGTTGGAGGATTGTAATTTTGAGACCGGCAAAGCATTATTGGAAGAGGAATCTTACAAGGTATTGGATGAGCTTGTAGCCTACCTCGTAAGAAAAGACGATGAAAAGATCGAAGTTGGCGGACATACAGACAATGTTGGTAAAGCGGCTGCTAATTTAACGCTCTCGATGGACCGGGCAAATACCGTAAGGGCATACCTGCTTACAAAAGGGATCGACCCGGACAGGGTTACCGCCAAAGGATATGGTATGACAGAACCGATAGCCGACAACAAGACCGAAGAAGGAAGGGCGCAAAACAGGCGGACTGAAGTAAAGATCCTGAATTAATTGACTGTTGCTTAAATTGCATTGAATAAAAAATCCCCGGTTTCCAGGGGATTTTTTATTATAACTGGCTGAAAGATCATTTTTTACAAAATAACGGCTGTTTTTAATAAAGTTTGGGTATTGATATCTATACCAGCCATCGCGATCTGCACCAGGTAATCGGCTTGTATGGTACCAACCCTTGGAGCATAATAAGTTTTAATATCGGTTACAATACTGCCCGGCGGTACCAGTGGGCTGGTAGTTGTGATATCAGTTTTGATGACGATCACATCTGTATAAGCATTTCCATTGACCGTTTTGCCTATGCCCTTATCAGTAATGGTATGTGTAATGGTAAGTGGGATACCTATACCACCAAAATCTATATTTACCAGTTGCGACCATGTTGCGTTAACCGACTGGTTATCTTTTAGGTAGAGTTCATCAATTTCGAGTGGGGTGCCGTTCAGGTCTTGTTTTTGGTAACGATAATATTCATTCCCTGAAATATTATAATAATCGGATGTATTTCCATTTGAATGCTTGAATATTTTGTAAGACCTAGAGCTGATCGTGGTATCAGGTCCTGTGGCAGTGACTGTATCGACGATTGATGTCTGGCCTGGGCCTGGGTTGGTAATAACATCATAAGTCCATTTACTATTGGTCGTAATGGACATATATTTCTCAGCTGCGGGGGTAGGATCCGGGTTGCTGTCTTTACTGCACGAAATTGCGGCCAGGCATACTAAAAAACAGGGAATCAATGACTTTTTCATATAAAATTTTAGGTTTATTGTGTAATATCTGTATTTTTTTGTTAATAATTAAATAAATCCTCTTATCTTTGCGCTCCCAAAATTATGGCTAAACAGGCACTGATTAAACAAGATGGAACAATTGTGGAAGCCTGAGTAATGCTATGTTCAGGGTGAAGTTGGAAAATGGTCATGAAATTCTGGCAACAATTTCCGGAAAAATGAGGATGCATTACATCCGGATTTTACCGGGAGATAAGGTGGGGGTGGAAATGAGTCCATACGATTTAACAAGGGGAAGGATAATTTTCAGGTATAAATAATAGACAGCTGTTAGCTTATAGCTAATAGCGATTAGCTAATAAATAAAAAGAAACAAAATGAAGGTTAAGAGCTTCAATAAAAAAAAGAAGTGTTGATTGCAAGATCGTAAGGAGAAAAGGGCGCTTGTATGTGATCAACAAAAAAAATCCACGTTTTAAGCAAAGGCAGGGATAATAAAATGATGTATGATATAAGATATATGATGTATGATATATCTCAATGTCAGACAAAATCTTAAATCGAAATTCTAAAATCTAAAATAAATTATGGCTCGTATTGCCGGTATAGATTTACCAAAAAACAAAAGAGGCGAAATTGGACTTACCTATATATATGGTATTGGCCGTTCAACTGCCAGTATATTTTAGACAAGGCAGGTATTAACTATGATAAAAAAGTAAACGAGTGGAATGATGATGAGCAGACTGCTATCCGTAATGTGATCAACAACGAGTTTAAAACAGAAGGTGCTTTACGTAGTGAAGTTCAGATGAACATCAAGCGTTTGCTGGATATTGCCTGTTACCGTGGATTACGTCATCGTAAAGGATTGCCAGTTCGTGGACAACGTACCCGTACCAACAGCCGTACAAGAAAAGGCAAGCGTAAGACAGTTGCAGGTAAAAAGAAAGTACCTAAGAAATAATAAATAAGCTACATGGCTAACAGCTATTAGCTTATAGCTTTTATATAGACTTATATTATTTTGAACCAACGCCGGATCGCTATAAGTCAGCAGGAGGGTTGGTTCAGTTCCGATGAAACCGGGATCAATTTTTTAAAAGATTACCTATTTAATTAAATTATGGCAAAAGCACAAGCAAAGGCCAAGGCGCAAAAGCAGCTTCAAAAAAAAGAGTTGTAAAAGTTGACAGTTACGGAGATGCTCATGTCACAGCAAGTTTCAACAACATCATCATCAGTTTAACCAATAAGCAGGGCCAGGTTATTTCCTGGTCATCTGCAGGTAAAATGGGTTTTAAAGGGATCTAAAAAAAACACACCTTATGCAGCCCAGATGGCTGCATCCGATGCAGCAAAAGTAGCACTGGATGCAGGTTTGAAGAGAGTGGATGTATTTGTGAAAGGCCGGGATCAGGGCCGTGAAGGCGCTATCCGTTCATTATCACAAAATGGTATTGGAGATCACAATGATCAAAGATGTAACTCCTTTACCACACAATGGTTGCCGTCCTCCGAAGAAAAGAAGAGTTTAAGCATGATACTGATGTATAGATTTGAAAGAATTACACATCATACATCATAAATCATCGAATCATACATATATTTAATAACGGGTGCATCATTCATTTTAAGATTTTTATAATGATGTACCGACACTAAAAAATCACACATACAATTATGGCACGTTACACAGGACCCAAAACAAAGATCTCCAGCATGTTCGGAGAGCCGATTACAGGCAACGGTAAATGGTTAACAAAGAACAGCAACCCTCCCGGGCATGCATGGTGCTAACCAGAAAGCGTAAAACACTTAGGCGAATATGCTTTACAGTTAAGTGAAAAGCAAAAAGCCAAATACACTTATGGCTTGCTGGAAAAACAATTCCGCAAAACATTTGATGAAGCTGCCCGTCGAAAAGGTGTAACCGGTGAAAACCTGATAAAATTACTGGAAGCCCGTTTGGATAATACCGTTTTCCGTATGGGTATTGCTCCAAGCCGCCAGGCTGCACGCCAGTTGGTATAGTCACAAACACATTACAGTTAATGGTGAAGTAGTAAATATTCCTTCTTATTCATTTGAAGCCAGGTGAGTTATCGGTTTAAAAAATAAGAGTGCTGTGAATACTTCTATTACCGGTAATCTTCGTGGTAAAAATCCAAAGTTCAACTGGATCGACTGGAATGAAAGCGAAATGAAAGGTACTTTTATTGCTTATCCTGAAAGAGAAAGTGTTCCTGAGAATATCAAGGAGCAGCTGATCGTGGAATTGTATAGCTAAGTAATAGCTGATAGCTACAAGCTATTGGCTGACAAAGTTGTAACAGTACAAGAGAGTGACACAACGATGATGAGTATAGTTACCAAAGCTTGTCACAAAAATTTTAAACAATTAAAACAACAAAATAAAAATGGCCATTTTAAATTTTGTTAAAGCCAGATAAGATTGTTCTTCAGAAAGCAACAGATTTTGAAGCACAATTTGAATTCCGTCCGCTTGAACCAGGATATGGTGTAACTATTGGTAATGCTTTACGCAGGGTATTGCTTAATTCTTTGGAAGGTTATGCAATCATTGGAATCAATATTGCTGGTGCAGACCACGAGTTTGCAACCATCAAAGGTATTACAGAAGATGTAACTGAAATAATCCTGAACCTGAAGCAGGTTCGTTTTAAGAAGAAAGTTGAGCATGAAGTAAATACTGAAAAGATTACACTTTCTATTAAAAATAAAACTGAATTCACTGCAGGCATGATCGGTGAAGCTTCTCCTTCTTTTGAAGTAATGAACCCTGAACTGCTTATCTGCACAATGGATAGCAGCTGCAAAACTGGATATCGAAATCACCATTGGAAAAGGCCGTGGTTATGTACCTGCAGAAGAAAACAAAGATAAAGAATTCTCATTTTGGATATATTCCTGTTGATGCTATTTATACTCCTATCAAGAATGTAAAGTACACTATTGAAAATACCCGTGTTGAGCAACGTACGGATTTTGAAAAACTGATCATGGAAGTAGTTACAGATGGTACCATTCATCCGGAAGAAGCTGTAAAGCAGGCCAGCCGTATCCTGATCCAGCACCTGATGATCATCACTGATGAGAACATCACTTTCGATACAAAAGAAGATAAGAAAGAAGACCTGGTTGATGAACAAACTTTGCAATTACGTAAAGTATTGAAAACACCACTGGAAGATCTTGATCTTTCTGTACGTGCATTTAATTGCTTAAAAGCTGCCAAGATCAATTCATTGAGCGAACTGGTACAATATGAGCAGGAAGACCTGATGAAGTTCAGAAACTTCGGACAGAAATCTTTAAGTGAAATTGAGCAGGTGTTGAATGAAAGGGGCTTAGGCTTTGGAATGGATCTGAGCAAGTTGAAACTGGATGATGAATAAATTAATTTGAAGATTTGAAAATTTGCTGATTTGAAGGTTGACTTTCATTTCCAATTTTCAAATCTTCAAATTGTCATATTATTATAAACAAGTACTCTGTAATTCCTGACACGGTACAGGCGAATTAAAAACAAAATGTCATGCGTCACGGAAATAAAAACAATAATTTAAGCAGAACAGCTTCTCACAGGAAAGCCTTGTTAATGAACCTGGGCTGCCAGTTGATCACTTACAAAAGGATCACTACTACCTTGGCAAAAGCAAAGGCATTGCGTACTTACATTGAGCCATTGATCACCAAAACAAAGCATACAGCACAGCAAAGAAGTCGATCATGCACAATCACCGTATTGTATTCAGTTACCTGAATGATAAGGCTGCTGTAAAAGAATTGTTTACTGTAGTTGCTCCAAAGGTTGCAGCCGCCCGGGTGGATATACCCGTATCATTAAGCTGGGTGCAAGACCGGTGATAATGCTGAAATAGCAATGATCGAACTGGTTGATTTCAACGAGATCTATGGTAAAGGTATTACTGCAGCTGCTGCTGAACCAGCTAAGAAAACACGTCGTGCAGGTGGTGCTAAAAAGAAAACTGCCGATACTGAAGTTGAAGAAGCTGCAGCTGATGAACAGCAGATACAGAACTGAAGAAAAAGCATGAAGCATAAATTGAAACAAACAGTTTATATAAAGCTCCGGTATTTATATCGGAGCTTTTTTTTGCTATCGAACTTCATGAGCAGAGGCGCTAAGTCCTTAAATGCATAAGGATTTGTGAAAAATATTATCTTATTTAATAAACAATTCGAATTCTTTTCTTTGCAAAACGTTTATAATAAATGTCAACTACACAGACAAACAACACAATACAGCCAGTTTTAATTTTAGAAGATGGAACTGTGTTTTATGGAAAAGCATTTGGAAAAGGTACTGCCACCGGTGAAATTTGTTTTAATACCGGAATGACCGGTTACCAGGAAGTATTTACAGATCCCAGTTATTATGGCCAGGTGCTGATCATGAACAATGTTCATATTGGCAATTATGGTGTAAAGGAAGCAGATGTGGAAAGCGATAGTGTAAAAGTGAAAGGGGTGATCGGCAGAAACCTGGAAGAAATATTCACCGTTTTATGGCAGATGATTCTTTGCAGGAATATTTTGAAGCACAGGAGGTTGTTGCTATTGATGGTGTTGATACACGGGCACTGGTAGCACATGTCCGTACACAGGGAGCCATGAATTGTATTATTTCTTCTGATGAAACAGATGTCGAAAAACTGAAAAAGCAATTGAAGCAAGTACCTTCGATGGATGGACTGGAACTTGCTTCTGTTGTAAGCACAAAAGAACCTATGAATTGGGAGATCCAGACAGTAAGCTAAGAATAGCAGTGCTTGATTTTGGTATCAAGAAAAATATATTGAATTGTCTGGTGGAAAGAGGTGCATATGTAAAAGTGTACAATGCAAAAACAGGTTTTGAAGAATTGGAGAAATTTAATCCTCACGGTTATTTTATCAGCAATGGCCCCGGCGATCCTGCACCGATGGATTATGCAGTAAAGACGGTAAAGCAAATCTTAGCAGCCGATAAACCATTATTTGGTATTTGCCTGGGCCACCAGTTACTGGCACTGGCCAATGATATTCCTACTTTTAAAATGCATCATGGCCACCGTGGGTTGAATCACCCGGTAAAAAATATCATTACCGGTAAATGTGAAATCACTACACAGAACCATGGTTTTGGTGTTGATCCGGAAGCAGTAAGAGCAAATGCAAATATTGAGATCACCCATGTGAACCTGAATGATGACAATTGAAGGCATCCGCATAAAAAATAAAACGGCATTTTCTGTGCAATATCATCCCGAAGCCACACCCGGCCCACATGACAGCAGGTATTTGTTTGATGAGTTTATTGCAATGATCAACAGCAATTAATAAACACGGATTTTATTAGCACGAATTACACGAATTACTACGAATTCATGCGATTCACGAATTCGTGTTTTAATATTTAGTGTATGAAAATAGCGATCATCAACGGCCCAAATCTAAACCTCTTGGCAACGGGAAACTGATATTTATGGCAGAGAATCTTTGAAGATTATCTGTAGAAAAGCTGAAAGATAAATTTCCTGCTATTGAACTTTCTTATTTTCAAAGCAATATAGAAGGAGAACTGATCAATGAGATTACAAAGAGTGGGATTTGATCATGATGGCATCATCTTAAATCCCGGCGGCTATACCCATACGTCAGTTGCCATTGGGGATGCCATTGCAGCAATTTAAACAACACCGGTTATTGAAGTGCATATATCCAATATTTTTGCAAGGGAAGAATTCAGGAAAATATCCTACGTATCAGGAAAAGCCGTGGGAGTTATAAGCGGGCTGGGATTAAAAGGATATGAGCTTGCAATTGAATATTTTGTATAGTAAGAATTGCATAGTTTAAATGAACTTATAAGTTTCAATTTTTTCACAACTGATCTTACAGTTTGTTTTCATCTCATCCAACGCCGCCAATTGAGTTCTGCATGAAGCTATTGTCTTCCAGTTTGCCCTAAAACTTCTGATCATCTCTTCATTGTGTATCGTAGATCATTTTCCGGTAAGGGTTAGTGTAATCCTTGGCCCTTGCATTATAGATGCCTTTACTCATCCATTCTTTTGTACTGATCATTTCCTGCAATAGTTTCTTAAAGAGCTGAGCGTGAATTGTTTTGAAGTGATATTTAATATTTCCAGAAGGCTGGTATATGCATGATGTAATTTGTCTTTTTCATAGTTATCCCCGGCTGTTACGTAAAATGCATGCACTTCATCCCAGCTTTTTACCTTGCCGGTTTTAATGAGATCTTTTCAATTTATCCACTTCTTCTCGGATAATAAGCTGGCCGCCAATATTAAGCCAGTTACTTCTTGGATACTTTCGCGACCAATGTTTTTTTAAAGGAATCAAAATCACTGAAATTTATTTTCTGTGAGGTGCTTAGCAATTGGGTAGCAGCCATACAATTGTATGAGCTCTTTAAAAACAGCAGTCGACTGGGGTAGTCTTTGAAATGACCGTGTCCCGTTGCGTATTTTCCCAGCCTGTAACAATCGCTTCCCCTTTTTCATTGGGTTTCAGTGTTACTGAAAACAGCGAAGCGCATCAAATATTTCATTGATGGTATCAGGCGCCAGATAATCATATTCTATGAACTGGATCTTTTCAGTCCGTTTATCGCGGTCAACATATTTCCATGCATTGCGTGCAAGCGCATACATATTATACATGAACCAATAGCCGGGCATCACCACCAGTTTGTCATTGGTAACATCATTGCTTACCAGGCTAAACGGAACAGGAATATTTAATTCAGCCGGGATAATCGCCTTTGGCAATAATGGTAAAGGATGCAAATTTTGAATTGTGTTTTAAGCTTACACAGAGCCCCGGCCAAAACCCACGTCCGGCAACGATTTCACCATCCGGGCTGCGGCTGTTATGATTACTTCCGATGGTGGCGCCTGCGGCAATATTGCTTTGCCCCATTACCAGCGCAGCACATAAAAATGAATTGTTATGATGTTGTTCATGTGCAGGAAAGATCAGCGAATTCAATACTTCACAACAGGAGATGGTAGAGTTATTGCCAAGGTAAGAGTTGATCAGCCTTGCGCCATATTTTAATTGTGAATGAGAGGCCATGATAAAACGAACAGCTTTTACACCATAAAAAATCCGGCAGCCATACCCGATGATCCCATTTACCAGTTCACAGCCTTCGCCTATTTGTGAAGTCCTGTTCGTCATCACTGTTAATCGTAAGGTTCTTTAATTTATTGGCACCTTTTAAATATGCATCAGTGCCGATCAATACATCTTTAATGATCTTGCAGTTTTTAATACCGTACGGTCACCGATCTTTCCATAATAGCCGCGTTGTTTGTCAAATTTCTTTTCGGTAAATTCTTTGAATTTTTCCAGCAATGCTTCATCGTCCCTGTATTTGCTCCACAAATAAGCATCTCCTGCCAGCATGCCATTAAAAGGGATGACGCTCCTGCCGCCATTTTCATTGCATACTTCCATCCACATCCTCAGCTTTTCATCTTCCCCTTCTTTTAAGATACCATTGCCAAATTTTGAATGATCTGTTGAAGCCAGCTCATTTACATTGGCGATCATTACATCATTGCCAATAATATAATGGCTTAGATAATTTACATTGTCGATGCAGACATTATCGCCAAAATCGCAACTGATGATCGTGCTGTTATAAAGCCCAACGGCCATTCTCAAGTTATGAAATTCCAGATAAAAGGGTTCCAGATTTCCAATCCGGACCAGTCCAAAAAATTTACAGTTCTTTACAAGGTTGGCATTGAAAGGATCCTGAAACAAGTAATCTTATTCCAGTCATCAGAAGTATTGCGGTTGTGAACCAGTATTTCAATTTCTGCAGTAGTAAGTTCCCGGTAAGTTACATCATTGCGGTTCTGATTGTTCCGCAGGTAATATTCATCTTTTCCTTTAGGAATATATTTTTTTTCAACAAAATTATATCCGAGTTCATTTACCGGATGTGTTTGAATAATATTCATGAAGCAATTAACAATTGATAATGGATAATTGACAAGTTATTAAAATTCAATTTCCATAGATTAATAATGAATCCCGAATTTAATGCATTTAATCGATCCAAATTGTCAATTAGTGCATTATCAATTATTCTACCGTCACACTTTTCGCCAGATTTCTTGGCTTATC
Source organism: uncultured Chitinophagaceae bacterium (assembly GCA_963779595.1). Lineage (GTDB taxonomy): Bacteria > Bacteroidota > Bacteroidia > Chitinophagales > Chitinophagaceae > Ferruginibacter. The sequence continues at coordinate 375,336 of CAVZYY010000001.1, forward strand.
TACATCCACGCCTTTGGCAATACCTACATAATAAGAAAGTAATTGCAATGGGATACACTTAGCATCGGCGCTATGATCTCATCTGCAGGCGGAACAAAGAATACATCATCTGCCAATGCCGGGATCATTTCATCTCCTTCCGTAATGATCGCAATCACTTTTCCTTTGCGTGCTTTTATTTCCTGTATATTGCTTACGATTTTTTCATGGTAAGAATCTTTGGTAGCAACAAATACTACCGGTAAGGTTTTCGTCTACCAATGCTATCGGCCCATGTTTCATTTCCGCAGCAGGGTAGCCTTCTGCATGTATATAGGAGATTTCTTTCAGCTTCAAAGCGCCTTCCAGCGCCATAGGGAAATTATAGCCCCTGCCAAGGAACAAGGCATCGGACTGCATCTTTATATTTTTCTGCAATCTTCTTTACTGTCATCTGCATTTTTTAAAATCGCGTCTACTTTTTCCGGAACATCTTCCAGTTCAAACAATAATTTGTTATAACGTTCATCAGTGATCGTTCCTTTTTCTTTTGCGATTTTTAATGCCATCATGGATAGCACGGCAAGCTGCCCGGTAAATGCTTTGGTAGATGCCACGCCAATTTCAGGCCCTGCATGCGTATAAGCACCGCCATGACTGATCCGTGGCAATGGAAGAGCCTACAACATTCACGATCCCAAAAATAATGCGCCATGTTCTTTTGCTTTTTCAATGGCCACCAAGTGTATCTGCTGTTTCACCACTTTGTGAAATGGCAATGATCATATCTCCTTTATTGATGATCGGGTTGCGGTAACGGAATTCTGATGCATATTCTACTTCAACAGGTATCCGGCAAGTTCTTCAATAATATATTCAGCTACCAGGCCGGCATGCCAGCTGGTTCCGCAGGCAACGATAATGATGCGGCTTGGCATTTTTTAAATGCTCAATATTGTTTTCCACACCACTCATCGTGATAGTTCCTGCAGTTGCATCAAGCCTTCCACGTAAGCAATCATGAATGGTACTGGGCTGTTCAAAGATCTCTTTAAGCATAAAATGGTCATAGCCGCCTTTTTCAATGGCCGCAAGTTCCATATCAAGCTTGGTGATAAAAGGAGTTATCTTTTCATTGCCCAGATTTTTAAGAATTAGTTCATCGGGCCTTACAATGGCCAGTTCATAATCATTTACATACACAACTTCTTTGGTGTATTCCAGCATGGGTGATGCATCACTGCCTAAGAAATGTTCACCTTTTCCAACACCGATCACCAGCGGGCTTCCTTTTCTTGCTGCAATAATGGTATCGTGGATCATCTGCGATCGATCAATAAAATACAATAGGCACCGGTGACCCTTTTCAATGCAATCCGTACGGCTTCTTCCAGGTCGCATTATTGTATTCTTCTTAATATCTTCAATAAAATTCAGCAATACTTCTGTATCTGTATCACTGGTAAAACTGTATCCTTTATTGATCAATTCTTTTTTGATCTGGGCATAATTTTCAATGATACCATTGTGTATCATCGCCAGTTTACCACTTGCGCTGAGTATGAGGGTGGGCATTCCGGTCACTGGGTTCGCCATGCGTTGCCCAGCGTGTATGGCCGATGCCGATATGTGCATGCAAGATCTTTGCCTATCAATTGCTCTTCCAGTTCGCCACACTGCCCTTTCTTTTTATATACTTTCAAGCCGCCGTTCAGTAATGCCACCCCGGTACTGTCATAGCCCCGGTATTCCAGTCTTTTCAGACCTGTTATAATAATCGGATAAGCTTCTCTTGGCCCGGTATATCCAACAATTCCACACATATTATAATTATTTATTTTTTGTTTGCCGGCAGATTGCCGCTTCCTTTCTAAGTGGCTGCCTGTCCCGATTGCCGGGACCCACTCTTATACAGTTGATTTTCAGCCTGCATTAAACGTGTCAGCCTGGTAATAATTGATTGCGCAAATTAATGAATTTGTTGCCAATATTAAGTGTTTTACTTCCATTACACATGCTTTTAAATCATTTAACTTAATTTGATGATTCAACATATAGCTATGATAAAAATACTGATGTTGATTGTATTGTTTTCAATCAAACATTCAGCAAATGCCCAGAGATTATTCACCGGCCAATACCAATATTTATCTTGTGAGGCATGCCGAAAAGGAAAACGGCAATGATCCTTTGCTAACTGAAGCGGGCAGGAAAAGGGCAGGCGACCTTGCCAGGGCCTTAAAGGATAGAAATATTCAACGGGTTTATGTCACAAAATACAGGCGCACCCAAATGACGGCTGATTCGATGCGTCTACTACTCGGAATTGATACCGTACATTACCTCGCAGATACTACCGGCGAAGATCTGTTCAATAAAGTGAAAAAGAACAATGACCTTGGTAAAGCAATTTTAGTGATCGGGCATAGCAATACCATTCCAAAAATAATACGGAGCATTGGAAGTCCCGGGTTACCTCGCGAATGATATTCCCGACAATGAATTTGATAATTTGTTCTTAGTGAGCTATACAGAAAACAAAGCTTTCTCACAAAGAAAAAATATGGATCCCCATCACAGGTATCCGCTGCGATGGATCCCGGTCATTAATTACAATAAGATTCCCTTCAGGAAGAAATAAGCCACCGAAAAATAAATAACAATACCTGTTACATCCACCAGTGTGGCGACAAATGGTGCTGATGAAGCGGCAGGATCCAGTTTTAATTTTTTTAAGATAATGGGTAACATGGAACCCATCAGGCTTCCCCACAGCACAATCCCGATCAGCGAGAAGAAAATAGTGGTAGCTACCAGGTTCCAGTAAACGCCGTAATCAAATATGTGCATGTTCTGCCATATCATGATGCGTAAAAAGCCGATGCTTCCGAGGATGGCACCCAGCAATAACCCGGAGATCAGTTCCCGCTTCATTACTCTCCACCAATCTGAAATGGTAAGCTCTCCCAGGGCCATAGCCTGTATGATCAGCGTGGATGCCTGTGAGCCGCTGTTGCCTCCACTGCTCATGATCAGGGGAATGAATAATGCAAGTACTGTTGCGGCTTCTATTTCTTTTTGAAAGAATTGCATCGCAGTGGCTGTAAGCATTTCTCCCAAAAAGAGCAGGACCAGCCAGCCTGCCCGTTTTTTTACCAGCTTTATGATGCCGATATCCAGGTAAGGTTCATCCAGGGCTTCCGTACCACCGATCTTTTGTATGTCTTCACTGAATTCTTCCTGGGCCACCCAAAGCATATCATCAATCGTAACAATGCCCAGTAAGATATTCTGGTCATCTGTAACGGGTAAGGCTACTCGGTTATTCATTTTAAATGTTTCATTAGCAGTTCCTGGTCATCATTTACATGCAATGAGATATACCGGGCATCCATCAGTTCATTCACATTTACTTCCGGTGAAGCCAGGATGAAATCCCTGTATCCGGATATCATCCAGCAATTCCCCTTTTTGATTGATCACATAGATCACATCAATGGTTTCTGTATTGGTGCCAAAGCGCCGGATCGTTTCCAGCACTTCTTTTACGGTATTGTATTCATAAACATACACATAATCCGGCGTCATCAGCCTGCCAACACTGTTTTCGGGATAGCCCAATAATTCAAGCGTGATCTTTCTTTCCTCGGGGTCGAGTGTTTTGATCAGTTCCCTTACCGTACTTGTTGGAAGTTCTTCGAGAAATGCAACCCGGTCATCCGGCGGTAACTCATTCAATAATTCCGCTGATTTAAAAGCAGGCAGGTTTTTAATGATCCTTTTCTGCTCGCTAAGGTCCAGGATCTTAAAAACACTTGCGGCCCGGTGAATGGAAAGATGAGATATGATCTGTGTTTCATATTCCTTGTTTTCATAAATAAGATGAGCCACATCACTGATGTTCTGGTTATTCAGGAATTCCTGGATTGCCAGTTTGTCTTCAGATGCAATGATCTCTTCAAACTGTTGCTGCAATGATATTTCATCAATTTCTAAGGGCATGCCTGTCGGTCTTAAAGCGTTTATCTTATTCAGCGCAATTTAACTTAATTAATTTTTACAGGTAAAATGGCATCTTCGACAAAATAAACGATACCATCTCTTAGACATTATCTTCATTATTTGTTAATATATAAACTATGAAAACATATTATATATCGAAAAAACGGCAATAAAGGGAAGGCCGTTTTTACAAAGGAAAAAATTGCAGCCGGTACCATTATCGAAATTTCCCCTGTGATCGTAATGACTAAAGAGGAACGGCAATGGCTTGATAAAACATTGTTACACGATTATATTTTTGAATGGGGGAAAAATAATGACAAATGCTGTATGGCGCTTGGGTTGATCCCCATCTATAATCACAGTTATCAGAGCAATTGCGAATATTTTATGGATTTCGGAGATGATACCATCTCCGTAAAAACGGTAAAAGCAATTAAAAAAGGGGAGGAACTCACCATCAATTATAATGGCAACTGGAATGACATAAAAAAGTTTGGTTTGATGTAAGGCTATGATTTAATTTATAGTTTTAGTTCATAGTTAAGAGTTACAAGTGGAGAATCACGTAATCGAATGATTATAGTCCGCAAACTCAAGAACTATGAACTAAGAAATTCTAAACTGTCTTCACCCTGTCCTCAAATTCCTTCCTGATAATATTCAGAGCGGCACCTGCTTTAAACCATTCTATCTGTTGTTTATTATAAGTATGGTTAACCATAATCTCATCTTTTGTGCCATCTTTATGTTTTAGAACAAGCTTTATTTTTTTATTTGGGGCAAAGGTCTTAGGCCGTATGATATCAATCGTATCATCTTCCTGAATCTTATCGTAGTCATCTTTATTGTCAAATGTAAGTGCAAGCATTCCCTGTTTTTTCAGATTGGTTTCGTGTATGCGTGCAAATGATTTAACCAATACGGCCCGTACACCAAGGTGACGTGGTTCCATGGCCGCATGTTCCCTGGATGAACCTTCACCATAATTTTCATCGCCCACAACGATGGTGCCGATACCGGCGGCTTTATAGGCGCGTTGTGTCATTGGTACGGTGCCATATTGACCGGTAAGCTGGTTTTTTACAAGGTCTGTTTTTTCATTGAAGAAATTTACTGCGCCGATCAGCATATTATTGCTGATATTATCAAGATGGCCGCGGAATTTAAGCCAGGGCCCTGCCATGGAGATATGATCCGTGGTGCATTTTCCTTTTGCTTTAATTAAGAGTTTCAGTCCTTTCAGGTCATCGCCTTCCCATGCAGGGAATGGTTCTAATATTTGCAGGCGCTTACTATCGGGTGAAACCATTACCTGTACATGGCTGCCATCTGCGGCAGGTGCCTGGTAACCTGGATCATCTACAGCAAAGCCTCTTGGTGGAAGTTCAAAGCCGGTTGGAGCGTCCAGCCTTACCTGTTCCCCTTTATCATTCGTTAAGTGTATCCGTTAAGCGGATTAAAATTCAGGCTTCCTGCAATAGCCATTGCCGTTACTATTTCGGGTGATCCTACAAAAGCATAGGTGTTGGGATTGCCATCGGCCCGCTTTGCAAAATTCCGGTTGAATGAATGTGAACAATGGTATTTTTTTCAGCTTTCTCTGCTCCAACCCTTGCCCACATGCCGATACATGGGCCGCAGGCATTGGCAAATACCGTCGCGCCGATCTTATCAAATGTATCCAGGAATCCATCTCTTTCAATCGTAAACCGCACCTGTTCGGAGCCGGGAGTAATGGTAAATTCGGAATTTAATTTCAACCCTTTTGCAGTAACCTGCCTGGCGAGGCTCACTGCACGGCTGATATCTTCATAAGAAGAATTGGTACAACTCCCGATCAGGCCAACTTCAATTTTTGTTGGCCAGTCATTCGCTGCCGCGGCTTCTTTCATCTTAGAGATTGGTGTTGCAAGATCAGGTGTGAATGGCCCGTTCAGATGTGGTTCCAGTTCACTCAGGTTGATTTCGATCACCTGGTCAAAATATGCTTCAGGGTTTTCATACACTTCCGCATCACCGGTGAGATGTGCTGCGATCGCGTCGGCCATTGCGGCTATTTCTGCACGTCCGTTGCTTTGAGATAGCGGCTCATGCTTTCATCATATCCAAAAGTAGAAGTAGTGGCACCAATCTCTGCACCCATATTACAAATGGTTCCTTTTCCGGTGCAACTCATGCTTATGGCGCCTTCTCCAAAATATTCCACGACGGCACCCGTACCGCCTTTTACCGTTAAGATACCTGCAACTTTTAATATCACATCTTTCGGGGCGGTCCAGCCATTAAGTTTCCGTTAGTTTAACGCCGATCAGTTTCGGCATTTTAAGTTCCCAGGGTAGACCTGCCATTACATCACAGGCATCAGCACCACCTACACCAATGGCGATCATACCGAGCCCACCGGCATTTACGGTATGGCTATCGGTACCGATCATCATTCCACCGGGAAAGGCATAATTTTCAAGTACTACCTGGTGAATGATACCCGCGCCTGGTTTCCAGAAACCGATGCCATATTTATTGGAAACGGAAGCGAGGAAATCATATACTTCACTGCTTTCATGTACTGGCCCTGTCAAGATCTGTCTTTGCTGTTCACTTTGGCTTCAATCAGATGATCGCAATGCACGGTGATGGGCACGGCAACTTTAGTCACGGCCGCATTGCATGAATTGTAGCAAGGCCATCTGTGCAGTTGCATCCTGCATGGCAACACGGTCGGGTGCAAAATCTACATAATGCATTTCCTCTTTCAAAGGGTATTTTCGGTGCTTCGCCTGCCACAAATGGGTATATAATATTTTTTCTGTAAGGGTTAATGGCCGATCGAGTAATTTCCGGGCAGCGGCTACACGTGTGGCGGAAATTCGCATAAACTTTTCTGATCATTTCAATGTCAAATGCCATAATACTTATTTGGAGATTTGGAAATTTGACTGAATTTGGAAATACATGATCTTCAAACCGTGAGCAAAATTACTTAAAAGGAAGCAAGGATTTTAGGGAAAAAAGTGGTAATTTTAAAGAAGTTGTCAGGAAATTTATTTAACTATTTGAATGAAAGGTTCAAACACTTCATGAGTGGCATGTATTTGGCGTATGCGCGGCCATTGGTGAAAAAATGGGCATTGCTACTTCTACCATCCGTAAATATTTTATTTATATCTCCTTCCTGACCATGGGTTCGCCCGCTGATCATTTACCTTTTTGTGGCTTTCTGGATGAATGTAAAAAGCTATATCCTGAACGCCAGGACGAAACCCGCTCCGTTACCTGTAGGGAAATGTAAAATGTAAAAGGTCTTGTACTTAACTTTTACATTCATTATTTATCTGTTTAATTCACAGCGCTTTCTTAACCTCACTAATTTTTCCAGTAAAGGTTCCAACAGATCCAGCCGTAACATATTTGCGCCATCACTTTTTGCAACTGCCGGGTTTGGATGCGTTTCAATGAACAACCCATCAGCACCTGTTGCGATCGCTGCTTTGGCAATTGTTTCAATCAATTGGGGGTTGCCTCCTGTGATGCCCGATGTTTGGTTAGGCTGTTGCAGGGAATGCGTACAATCCATGATCACCGGTACATTAATTTCCTTCATCCAGGGAATATTGCGATAGTCAACTACCAGGTCCTGGTATCCAAAACTATTTCCTCTTTCGGTGAGCCATACTTTATCATTGCCGGACTGTTTTATTTTATCAACTGCGAATTTCATGCCGGGCCGCTGACGAACTGCCCTTTTTTCACATTTACTATTTTACCTGTAGCTGCAGCAGCCAGCAACAGGTCTGTCTGCCTGCAAAGGAATGCAGGTATCTGTAAAATGTCTACATACTTCGCAGCAATCGCAGCTTCTTCATGCTGCATGAATATCTGTGGTAATAGGGAGTGAAAATTTTTCGCCAACCTGTTTTTATCAGCTTCAAGGCTTTTTCGTCACCAATGCCGGTAAAGGAAGCACCGCTTGTCCGGTTTGCTTTACGGTAAGAGGCTTTAAAGATATAAGGAATCTCCAGGTTTTTGCAAATAGCGGAAACCTTTTCCGCTACTTCCAAAACCATGTTCTTCACTTTCCACAACACATGGACCGGCAATCAGGAAGAAATTGTTTTTATCGTATTGCTGGCTTGAGAAAAGTTCTGTTGGAATATTTTTCATTTTGCAAAATTACTAATATCCGATAGTTTTAGGAACTCATCTTTTTTGCTTCCAGGAACACCCGTCGATTTAATCCTGCAGAAGTAGAGTCATATTTGATCATTACCATGTTTCATTTACAGGTGGCAAATATGGTTTAGTCCTTACATTTGTATTTTAAAGGAAAACTATGGTAAAAGAAAGAATACTGGTTATCGGTGCCAGCGGACAAATAGGAGTAGAACTTACACTTGCATTGAGAAAAATCTATGGCGATTCAAATGTAATTGCTTCTGATCTCCGGGAAGAGAATGACCTGTTAAAAGGCACCGGTCCCTATGTAAGCCTGGATGTAATGAACAAAGAGATGCTGCATGTGCAGGTGATCAGGCAGAATATTACCCAGATATATTTACTGGCGGCCATTTTATCTGCCACGGGTGAAAAAAATCCCCACCTCGCATGGAGCTTGAATATGCAGAGCCTTTTGAACGTGCTGGATATAGCAAAGGAAGAAAAGCTCCATAAAGTATATTGGCCAAGCAGTATTGCTGTGTTTGGCCCTACATCTCCGAGACAACATTGCCCCCAGCAAACCGTAATAGAACCAATAACGGTATATGGGATCAGCAAATATGCGGGGGAATTCTGGTGTAATTATTTTTACCAGCGCTATAGAGTAGATGTGCGCAGCCTGCGTTACCCCGGATTGATAAGTTATAAAAGCGCACCGGGTGGTGGCACAACAGACTATGCAGTGGAAATTTTTCATGAAGCAAAAGACAACGAGTATACGAATGCTTTTTAAAAGAAGATACATACCTGCCGATGATGTATATGCCGGATGCCATCCGTGCAACGATCGAACTGATGGAAGCCGATGCCTCCAGGATCACGATACGAACCTCTTACAATATATCAGGCATGAGTTTTTCTCCCAGAGAGATCGCTGAAGAAATCAAAAAACATATCCCGGATTTTAAGATCATTTACAAACCCGATTACCGGCAGGCTATTGCTGATAGCTGGCCGCAAAGTATTGATGATACTGTTGCAAGAAAAGATTGGGGCTGGAAGGAGCAATTTAACCTGGAAGAAATGACAAAAGACATGCTGGATAATTTGTGATATGTTTTTTAGTGTTTGTGGAATAGGTTATATTTATGTAATATTCATTACCAAAAACTTTAATCATGAAAAAAATATTCATTGCTTTTTGTGTATTGTTGGTTTGGTCAGTTTCCTCAGCCTTTACGACTGCATCAATGAATCCTTCAACGACTGTTCCTTCCGGGTTGAAAGCGGCTGATATGCTCATCACGGTTGGAAAGAATGGAGAGAAAATATCGCTGCTTGAACTCTCAACGATCAGCAGGAAGAGCCTCGAAAAAATTACCGGGAAGAAAATGAACCTTTCACAAAGGCTGGCTTTTAGAGGAGCGCAAAAAAAATTACAGCATGGAATAAACAGTGATGGGGTTGTAACGGATAAGAAAATTAAAAAGATGTTTTACGGAGATGGAGGATCAGGATTTAACCTGGGTGGATTTGCACTGGGCTTTCTCATTGGCCCGCTCGGTGTGTTGATTGCCTACCTGATCAATGATGATCTCAAAAGCAGCCGGGTTAAATGGGCATGGATCGGGTTTGGAATTGGCCTTGTACTTGGCCTGGTATTAATTCTGTCTGTATTCTGATAATTGTTTTTAATGATAGAATATTTGCCCACCCCATGTATGATTTATGGGGTGGGATTTTTATGCATAAAAAATGAAATTTTTGCTGATTGTTTGAACAAACCGATTGAAATACAAATCATTAAAATATTGTGGTAAAAGAATCGTTTCAAGCCGGAATCTAACCTAAAATTGCGCTTAAGGGTGCTTGAGGGTATCGCGGCTACGGCTCTACGATATAATGGCTTATCTATGTAATTATTATAAATATTGGAGTTTTGAAATAAAAAAGCTAATTTGCGCCCGATTATAAACCAAAAATTACGTAAACATGAAAAAATTACTTTTTATCGCAGCATTGACTGCGGCCTCTTTTACCGGTTTCGCTCAGGATGAGAAAGAAGCCACTAAACCATTAACTTTTAGTATTGGTCTTGAAGGTTCACTTCCTTTCGGAGATTTCGCTGATGGCTATTCTTTTGGCATTGGTGGTACTGCACAGGCTGACTATAGAGTAGCCTCTGAATTGGCAATCACTTTGAATGCAGGTTATATCAGCTATTCTGGTAAAGATTTTACAATCGCGGGTACTACTTTTAAGAATCCTGCTTTTGGTTTAATTCCTGTGTTAGCAGGTATTAAATATTGGTTTTCACCTAATATTTATGGTTCAGGCCAGTTAGGTTTAAGCTTTGCATCTGGTAATGGTGCATCAGGAAGCAACTTTACTTATGCTCCAGGTGTAGGATTCCAGTTTTCTAAATTTGATATTTTAGTAAAATATGTTGGTATCTCTGGATCAAATGGTGGTTCAAGCCTTAGTACTATTGGCTTACGTGCTGCTTATAATTTCTAAGAGCTTCATAATATTTAATAAAAGGCCCCGATTATTTGGGGCCTTTTTATTATCGATCCTTTGTATATTCATTGTATGAAAAGTAAGTATGCGCTGATAGTTACCCTCACTGTCATTTCAATGAATTGCCTGGCCCAAAATGAATTGACCGCTTTTTCCAAAAGAAGTTCTGCCATTTCACTGGGTTATGGCATTGGGAATGTATGGAAGACCTTGTTGAAAAAGACAACAAGTTATCCCGGGGGGAACTACAAGATCTCGTCAACCGGGCCTTTTTCCTTTGCGTATGAGTATGGCTTTACAAAAAGAATAAGTGCGGGTATTGCCCTCGGTTACTCACAGGCCAAAAGGATTTTTTATTTTTCAACTTCAACGAATACTGAAAAACTAAGCAATTTTGCTTCTATCGCAAGGGCAAATTATCATATAGGAAAATGGCCAAAAACAGATCTGTATGCAGGATTTGGACTGGGATATTATAAGTTTACCCTTACATCTGTTGACAACACCGGTAGTTCTACTCCCACATTAATAAATGAACCGGGCGCCCTTGGAGGGTCTTTGCAATTAGGGCTTAAATACTATTTTACTCCCGTAATTGGTGTAATTGCTGAAGTAGGTTATGTGGCCGGCTCTTATGCACAGGTGGGGGTTACGGCTAAATTTTAAGATGCCAACCCCAAGGGGACGTCATTGCGAGGTACTAAGGGATGACATCTTACCTGGCTATAATCCCAGCACATCCTGCATTGAAAAAATACCTTTCCTTTTATAAATGAATTCTGCGGCAAGTACAGCCCCGGATGCAAAACCCTTCCTGTTATGGGCTGTATGTATGATCTCAATATCATCTGTTTCGGAAGTATATTTTATGATATGTGTGCCAGGAGCGGGGTCGATTCGTTTACTGCAGATAACAAGGTCTTCGTTTTTTTGGGATGGGTTGTTTACCCATGATCTTTTTCCCGGTAATTCCTTCAATATACTTTCCGCGAGCGTGATCGCAGTTCCACTTGGGGCGTCTTTTTTTTGTGTATGGTGGATCTCTTCAATGCTCACATCATATTCCGGGCGTGCCGCCATCAATGAAGCCAGCTTTTTATTGATCTCAAAAAACAGGTTTACGCCAATACTGAAATTACTGGCATATAACAACGCACCCTGTTTCGCTTCACAATATTTTTTTACGGATTCCCATTCATCAAGCCAACCCGTAGATCCGCAAATCACAGGAATGCCTGCGTCTATACAGGTACAGATATTTTTTGCGGCGCTGTGCGGACCGGTGAATTCTATGGCCGCATCTGCTTGTTGTAAATGGGCGGCCGTTAGATCTTCGAGGTTTCCAGAGCCGATCTTTAGAGATATTTCATGTCCTCTTTGTACTGCGATCTCTTCAATGGCCCTGCCCATTTTGCCATAACCGATCAATGCTATTTTCATACGATGCTGATTTGGAAATTTGAAGATTTGGAGATTTGGAAATTCTTTTGATTGGTGCGTCTAATACGTTCTTTGATTTTTTTTCACTGAAAGAGTAATTCAGAAAAATCTCCCGGCCACCGCATTTCCAAATTTTCACATTTCCAAATCTTCAAATCATGTCAAATATAAATAATTAAGTTTCGGTAATGATCGAAAGGAATTGTTATTTACCAATATTCAGCACAAGGCTGATTCCATTGGTACGGGCCATCGGGCTGTAGCCTGGTTTTATTTCTATACTAAGGTCTTCACTCACATCAAAGGTTTTTAAATGTGCATCCACGGCTGCATCAGCAACATTCAATCCCCAGAAAATAATAAAAAATAACACGGAATAATCTACGTTTTGCCTTACCTCGTTCCTGAATGTGCGGATCCTGTCAGGCTGATCCTTAACGCTGTAATAGGGTTGCGGGATCAGGTAATCGTTTCCGGGGAAGGTATCACTGGCAAGGATATACGCATTTTTTGCTTCCTTATATTGTTTCAGGTTCCTGAAAAAAAGAAAAGCTGTAGTGCCTAAGGCTCCGTATACCAGGGGAAGTTTCCAGTATTTTTTATTGTAGATCTGGCCCCAGCCGGGAATGATCGCAGAGCGTATGACCGCCTTGTTCGGATTATATTTAGTGGAAGTATCCTTTAATTTTTTAACAGGCTTAAGGGGTATGATATTCCCCGATGTACTTACCCGCATACTATCTCCCTGTGCAAATATGCTATTGCAGAATAGGGAAAGGGTAAATAATATAATTACGGTCTTTGTGATAGCAAACATCAGCCCACATTGATTTTCAGCTTTTCAAGCAATCCATTCAGTTCTTCCAGGGAATAATATTCAAACAGGATGCTGCCATAACCTTTTTTATTATGGCTCAGCTTTACCTTGGTGCTGAACTGTGATGCTAAATTATCTTCAATCTTTTTAAATGAAGCAGGTAGCGCAGGTTTTACAGATGTTTTAACAGTACCCTGCGTATATATCTTTCTAACAAGGTCTTCCGTTTGCCTTACAGACAAGCCCCGGTTTTTTATTTCTGAAAAGATATACAATTGCTTATCCACCAGGTCTACATTTATCAGGGCCCTTGCATGCCCCATAGTGATCACTCCGTTTCTAACTGCTACCTGTATATCAGGCGGTAATTTTAACAGGCGAATATAATTGGTGACTGTACTTCTTTCCTTGCCCATGCGCTCTGCAACCTGTTCCTGTGTATATTCCAGGTCGTCCATCAGCCGCTTGTAGCTTAGTGCAATTTCTATGGCATTTAAATTTTCACGTTGCAGGTTTTCAAGCAACGCCAGTTCGAGCAGATTTTCATCATTGGCTTGTCTTACATAGACGGGTACTTCTTTCAGGCCTGCGATCTTGGCAGCCTTGAACCTGCGTTCACCAGCGATCAGCCTGTATTTGCCATTAGGCATAGCAGTGACTGTCAGTGGCTGAATGATATCATGTATCTTGATAGAGGCAGCCAGTTCACTCAAAGATGTTTCATCAAAATCCTTCCTGGGTTGCTCGGGATTTACTTCGATCTGCTCCAGCGGAATATTTAATGCTCCCGTGGATCTGTCAACGATCTCTGATTTTAAATTGCCGGATGTGGTTTTAAGATCAGCATCAATATTTTGTAAAAGGCTTCTGATCCCTTTCCCCAATGCATCTTTTTTTTGAGAAGTACTCATGATCGATTTGAAAATTTATCTATTTGAAAATTTGAAGATTTGGAGATTTGAAAATTTTAAAACCCTGTTATTCATTTTCAAATCTTCAGATCAGCGAATCAATTAATTAATTTGTCTTCCTGTTTAATTTTTGTAAGATTGTTTTTTTGCAGGATCTCTTTGGCAAGATTCAGGTAATTAATAGCACCCTTGCTGTCTGCATCATACAGGATCACCGGTTTGCCAAAACTAGGCGCTTCGCTTAACCTTGTATTCCGGTGAATGATGCTGTTAAACACCATATCTTCAAAATGCCGCCTCACTTCACTTACTACCTGGTTGCATAAACGCAGCCTTCCATCGTACATGGTCATCAGGATGCCTTCTATTTTCAGGTCGGCATTCAGCCGGTTCTGTACAATTTTTATCGTATTCAATAATTTACCCAATCCTTCCAGTGCAAAAAATTCTGTCTGTACCGGCACCACCACACTATCAGCTGCAGTAAGCGCATTTACAGTGATCAATCCAAGGGAAGGCGAGCAGTCAATTACAATAAAATCATATTCGTCCCTGATGGGTTCCAGGATCTTTTTTAATACCGTTTCCCGGTTTGGATAATTGATCATTTCGATTTCGGCGCCCACCAGGTCAATATGAGAAGGGATCAGGTCAAGGTGGGGAAGTGCTGTTTTTAAAATAACATCCTTTGCCTCGGCTTCATTTACCATGCAATCATACAGGCTTTTTGTAACATTATGAAGGTCAAAACCTACGCCTGTAGTACTATTGGCCTGGGGATCCGCATCCACCAGCAGGGTTTTATATTCCAGTATTGCAAGACTTGCCGCCAGGTTGATGGCAGTCGTTGTTTTTCCTACACCTCCTTTTTGATTTGCTATTCCTATTATTCTTGCCATATATTGCTTTGCTTAAATTTTAAATGTTACGTGAAAAAAGACCCGGAACTATCATATAACATTTAAAATTTATCATTCAAAATTCCCTCAGTCCGTGCCATCTTGGCAAATGTAACTATTCGGTATAAAATTGGGAACAATAAATCCTTTAAATTGTCATATTAAAGCATAAATCGCTTTATTTTAAATTTTGGCGATGATCACAATTATATCGGGCAGAAGCAGGGGAGACAATAATACTAAAAAAGTAGCCTTCGAATACCAGCGTTTATTGGCTGAAAGAATGATCGAAAGCAGGATACTGGCTTTGGATGAAGCGAATGTTTTTTACAGGGATGCAGCATTTATTGAGATGGAATCCGAATTCCTGATACCTGCAGAAAAATTCATTATCGTAATGCCGGAATACAATGGGTCCTATCCCGGAATACTTAAGCTGATGATCGATAATACAGATGTTCCAAAATGTGGTGGCATAAAAAAGTGTTACTGGTGGGAGTTTCTACAGGCCGGGCGGGAAATTTACGTGGAATGGAACATTTGACGGGCTCATTGCTGCATATGAAAATGGTCGTACATCCAAACAGGTTGCCGATCAGTGTTGTAAATAAATTAATGGATCCCGGTAATCTTTTTACAGATATAGCTACTTTGCAGGCTATAAATACCCAACTTGATGAGTTCCTGCGTTTTTAATGTTGTTTTCAATTAAATGTATATGCGTTCACCCACTGGTGTCATTCTGTTTATTGCTTTCCTGCTCCTGCTGGATACTTATTTTTTCCAGGCCATCAAAACAGTGCTGCAATCTGCATCTCCGAAAACCAAAGCAGTCGTTTACAGCATTTATTGGACCATCACGATATTGGCGGTGATCGGCTTTTTAATGTTTGTATACAGTGAGCAAAATTTCCTGGGTAAAAAAGTGCGGACCTATTTATTTGCGACGATCATCGGATTGTTCCTTGCAAAGCTGACCGCAATGGTATTTTTTCTGGCGGATGATCTTCGCCGGGGTATTCAATGGCTTGCCGGGAAATTATTTTTCACCAACACAGAAGGAGAGAATATGGGTGACGGGATCAGCCGCTCAGCATTCCTGAGCTGGCTTGGTATTGCAGCAGGAGGAACCTTGTTTGGAAGTCTCGTGTACGGCTTCAGCAATAAATACAATTACCATGTAAAAAAACTACAGCTTGCCTTTGATAACTTGCCTGTTTCATTTAAAGGAATGAAAATTTTGCACATCAGCGATATTCATAGTGGAAGTTTTCTTAACCCGAAAGCGGTCCGGCATGGAGTGGAAATGATCATGGCTGAAAAGCCGGATATCATTTTATTTACCGGCGACCTTGTAAATGACAAAGCAACCGAGATGAAGGGTTATATGGATGTCTTCAGCCAGTTAAAAGCCCCCATGGGTGTATATTCCACGTTGGGAAATCATGATTATGGTGATTATGTGCAATGGCCCATTGATGGGATCAGTAAAGAACAAAACCTGGAGCATTTAAAAAAAGTACACGCAGATCTCGGCTGGCGATTATTAATGAATGAACATGTGGTACTGGAAAGGAACAACGAACAGATCGCATTGCTGGGCATTGAGAACTGGAGTGCAAAAGCGAGGTTCCCCAAACATGGAAGGATGGATCATGCATACGCAGGGACGGAAAAATATCCTTTTAAAATATTAATGAGCCACGATCCCAGCCATTGGCATGCGGAAGTTAAGCAGAAATATAAAGATGTGGATCTTATGCTGAGTGGCCATACCCATGGAATGCAGTTTGGCGTAGAGATACCCGGATTTAAATGGAGCCCTGTACAGTACATATATAAAGAATGGGCCGGGCTTTATGAAGATGAAAAGCAAAAACTATATGTCAACCGTGGATTTGGTTTTATCGGCTACCCGGGAAGGGTAGGGATACTGCCGGAAATTACTTTGATAGAACTGATCTAATAATGTATGATTTATGATGTGTGATTTATGATATGTGGACAGATTTTAAGATGATAGTTGTCATACCAGCATCTTAAAAATCATACATCATAAATCACATATCATAAATTATTAAAAGCTTCTTCTTTCCTTTGGCGCATACGTTCTTTTTCTTGCTTCACCTGCAGGGCGGTCACCGCGGCCCTTCCCTTCATCATTCGGCCTTTTGAATCCGCCATCGGCTTCGTTCATGCGAACGGTACGGTTGTTATAACGCTTGCCATCAATCGCTTTTATCATGGTGGCTGCTTCTGCTTTATCTATTTCTACCCAGCTGTTCATGTCACGCATGTCTATTTTGCCAAGTACTTCTTTTTTCAGGTTACTTTCATCTAAAATGAACTGCAGGAAACTTGCTTTATAAAAACCATCTTTGATGCCAAGGTTGATAAACAATCTGGTATAACCATTGTCTTTCCGGTTAAAAGTACGTTCTCTCCTGCTGTCACCACCTTTGGCCGCATCACCTGCTCCTACTACGGCCCCTTGAATCCAGTTTTGCATTCAGGTCATCTGCATTTTCATAGTATTTTAAGAAATGATCAAATTCCAGTGCGGCTACTCTTTGCAATACTTCTTCTTTTGATACATTTTCAAATTTATTCATCAGGTCGGGTAAATACGTTTCATAATCGCCGTGAGAAATATCTGCCTGTATCAGCTTATCCATAAAATGAAAGAACTGCTTGCGGCAAACATCTTTTCCACTTGGAATGTCAAGTTTATGAAACTGTGCATTTACCATTCTTTCCAGTTGCTTGATCTTAAAGGTTTCCCTGGCAATGGCAAATGGAGATACAGATCCCGCTTTTACCTGCGCGGGCTGTACGGCCACTCCGGTGGGTATAAACTTCCATATCATCCGGCAACTCAAAATTGATAACATGGGTGATTCCTTCCACATCAATACCTCTCGCTGCAACGTCTGTAGCGATCAGTAATTGTAATGTTTTGCTGCGGAAACGCCCCATTACTTTATCACGTTGTTGCTGGGTAAGATCGCCGTGCAATGCTTCAATATCATAACCTGCTTTTGATAATCTTTCACTGATCTCCTGCGCGTCTGCTTTGGTACGGGTAAAAATGATCCCATACATACCGGGATTAAAATCGATCAGCCGCTTTAATGTTTCATAACGCTGATGTGCAGGTGATACAAAAACTGGTGATCGATATTTACATTGCCACTATTCTTTTTACCAACAGTGATCTCTTTTGGATTGGTCATGAAGTTTTTAGAGATCGCCCTCACTTCAGGGGGCATGGTAGCGCTGAACAGCCAGATGCTTTCACGGTTAATGGTATTCTTTAACACGAAATCAATATCGTCCCTGAAACCCATGTTCAGCATTTCATCGGCCTCATCCAGCACCACGTATTTTACTTTTTGAAGGTCGATTGCTTTTCTTTCTATGAGGTCGATCAACCTGCCGGGTGTGGCTACAACGATCTGTACCCCCTGGCGCAGATTCCTGATCTGCATGGTAATGGATGCCCCGCCATACACCGCTTCAACATTCACCCCTTTTATATGTTTTTTAAAATCCATGCAGATCATTGGTGATCTGTAAACAAAGTTCCCTTGTAGGGCATACGATGAGTGCCTGGGGAAATTTATCGGCAGCCTTGATCAATTGTAATAACGGTAAGGCCAAATGCGGCTGTTTTACCGGTCCCTGTTTGTGCAAGCCCCACAAAATCCGTTGTTCCGGAGATCAGTACGGGAATTGCTTGTTCCTGGATAGGAGTAGGGGTTGTAAAACCCAGATCAGTAACGGATTGTACCAGTTCGGCTTTAAGCCCTAATGCTTCAAATGCATTCATTATATAATTTTTTTAAAATAAGGACCGTTAAATTGCGGAATGCAATATACACGTGGTCAAAAAATGTTCTTTTTGATGGTCACATGTAATGCTTCGGGCCGTTGGGGAGAAATGATCTTATTGGGAAAGATAATTTAAGTGCCTGCTATCAACAGCAACTGAGCATGTCATGTAATTCTCAGTTTTTGAATAATCGGCGCAAAGGTAAGGGTTTTATTTTTGATATAGCTTTAATTTGCAAACTATCAATTAAAAGCCAAACAAAAACGTACTAAGCCTTTAAACTAGTTTTGATCCTGGTGGTCGAAGATTACTGCAAACTAACGACTCAATGGCAAAGTATCTTTTTTCATTTTTCTTCCTGTTTCTATCACAGCATTTACTGGCGCAGGATACAACACTTACGCTGGAAGAAAGGACGACGCTCGATTCTATGCTGAAAAATGATGAATTCTTAAAGTTATTGGGAGAAAGCAAGGGGAGTTATGTGGACCTTAGTATAGGGCTGAGTAATGGGATATTCAGTTTAAAAAATAATTCACTCAATGCAGGCCAGGCTGAAGTAAAAAAAATATTTTTCACACCCTCCGCAGCCTATTATCATAAAACCGGCCTGGGGATCAGCCTCAATGGATTTCTTGCAACGGATATGGGGCGCTTAAAAACATTTCAATACGCAATCAATCCTTCTTATAGTTATTTCGGCAAAAAGATCATGGCAGGGATCTCTTATACAAGGTATATAAAAGGTTCTGCTACCAGTTTTGATATCAGCCCTTATAAAAATGATCTTTACGCCAATATGGTTTTTAAAAAGCCCTGGGTGCGCCCGGCCATTGCATTGGGTTATGCTACCGGAAAAATTATTGAGTATTTTGATACATCCTTTTTATTCACTCCCTTTCCAAACCAGGACCCAAGAATCGTTCATATCAGGGATACGATCACGACGAGGCTTGCTTCATTTTCAGTTACAGGCTCCATTTCTCACTCCTGGGATTTTGAAAAACTGATCTTTAAGGATGATGCTATTGAGCTGCAGCCTTCTGTATCACTGAATGCAGGCAGTCAAAAATGGAACATCTCTCATTCAAACAGTTTATATCAGCGGAGGCCGATCGTTCAGAGTTTGCTGAGGGCAAAATATGGCAACGGGAATTCATCGGCCGCTTTTGAACTCCAATCGGCCGCTTTTTTACTGGATATAACGTATAGCATCGGGAAACTTAATATCCTGCCCCAGCTTTATTTAGATTATTATTTCCCGGAAACAACCGGGAAAAAGTTCTCCCTGCTATATTCCTTTGTGGTCAGTTATGCTTTTTAGGTAAATGGGTCGTAACTTAAGGAATTATTGTTTGTTTGGCATATAACTTGACACATAAGCTTAATAAAATTGACCATTATGAAAATGAAATTATTTATCCTCATCATCCTGTTTAGCATAACGGGAAATTCAGTATTGGCACAAAGCCTGAAATTTGGACTAAAAGCAGGTGCTGATATTCATAAGATCACGGGAAAATCCTTTAAAGAGGAATTTACATTTGGATACCATGTTGGAGCATTTGTAGATATCGGTTTGACCTCTAAATTTGGAATTCAACCGGAAGTTTATTTCAGCCAGGTGAATGCTGACACCAGCAGCCATTTTAGTGAAGTGTACCAGTTTAATAAAGTGCCCAGTTTGAAATTTAGTTACCTGAACATACCTGTTTTACTAAATCTAAAGGCGAACAAATTCATAGCGCTTCAGCTGGGGCCTCAATTTGGTATCCTGGTTAACAAGACCAACCTGGTTCAAAGCGGGAAGGATGCCTTTAAAAAAGGAGATTTCAGTATGGTTGCCGGCTTGCAGGTAAATATTTTAAAGTTCAGGGCATATGCGAGGTATTTGGTTGGTTTAAGCAACCTGAATGATATTGACAGCAAGGAGAAATGGAAGAACCAAACGATCCATTTGGGAATTGGAGTATCCTTTTGATCTTATTGCCGCACGATCTCGTAAGTGCCATCTTCATGTAACTTAATAACGGTGCTTGGTACCCCAGGCTCATCATCATCCTGGCGGTGTTGAACGATATAGTCAACACCGTCTTTTATTTTAATATCAATATCGGCGAATACCAATGGTGGCGGGTATCCTGATACGTTAGATGAAGTTGATACGATCGGCTTTCCGAAAGCCCTGATCAGCTGCCTGCAAAAATCATCTTTTACGATGCGAATGCCGATACTGCCATCCTTATTGACAAGATTTTTTGCAAGGTTCTTTGCATCGTTGTAAATAACCGTTACCGGTTTAACGATGCCTTTTATATAATCATATATGGTAAGCTGCTCCTGGTTGGTATAATCCCGGATATCTTCTTCATCTGCCAGTAAAATGATCATGCTTTTTTCTTCATTCCTGCTTTTAAGGGCATATATCTTCGAAACCGCTTTTTCATTACCGGCATCGCAGCCAATGCCCCAGACCGTATCGGTGGGGTATAAAATAATACCGCCCTCATCTAAAACTTTTAAACAGGCTTTTATATCATTTTCGATCATCATTGTCTTAACAGCGTTTCCGTTAATTGTTCAGTTTGAATGCCATAAGCACATTTGAAATGTCCCAGCGGGCATGCCCTCAGCCCATGTATGCCACACGGACGGCAAGTTAGGGGTTCTTTGGTTTCTACAATGAAAGATATATCTGATAAAGGCCCAAATCCAAAAGCAGGTATGGTGGAGCAAAAAATAGCCGTTACCGGAGCATTTACCGCGGAAGCAAAATGGAGTGGGGCGCTGTCATTTGCATAATTCATAACGGCTGATTTCATTAATGCCGCAGACTGTAAAAAATTTAATTTCCCTGCAAGCGCTTCAACATTTTTATTCCTTGTCTTTGACCGGATCATTTCTGCTTCATCCATATTATCTTTCCCGCCAAGCAGGTAAATTTTATAAGCAGGGTCAAAATTGTCCAGGAGGTCGATCCATTTTTCAACCGGGTATTTTTTTGTGAACCATACGGAGGATGGTGTCATAGTTACAAATCTCCCGGAAATATATTTTTTTACGGTTTCAAAATCTTCAGAGAAAGGATAAAGTACGGGCCTGGTGAAATGGTTGTCTGTGAGATCCTTTATGAGATCATTATTTCTTTCCACTTCATGCCTCGGTTGTTGAACATTAAAAATATGAGGGATCTTCTTACTGAATAAATTACTGAGTGGATTTTTATCAAAGCCGATCGTTTCTTTTGCACCTGAAAAGGCAGTAAGCAGCCCGGTAGAAAAATACCGCTGCAGGTTTATTACTTTGTCGTATTTAGTGGCACGGATCTTTTTCAGGATCTTAAAAAGATTGCCGGTCTTATTTTCTTTTTTATTCCAAACGATCACTTCGTTCAGGAAAGGATGGTTCTGCAAAAGGGTTTCATTGCCTTTTCGTACCAGGAAATCTATAGATGCATCCGGGAAATACCGGTGCAGCTTTTCAGCTACAGCGGTAGCCAGCACAACATCCCCTATAAAAGCTGTTTGTATGACAAGGATCTTTTGCATATACGCCTGCAAAGTTATTGATTAAATATACTTCTAACCCCGCCAACGGTTTTAAACCCTGCCGGCGGTTTTCATTTTAGAATACATTTGCCATATACCAAGTAAATTTGCAAAAACAATCTCATGGACCTAAAAGAACTGGTACAACTGGCCTGGGCGAACCGGGACCTTATAAAAGAAGAAAAATATGCCGCTTCCATCAGGGCCGTGATCGAAGAAGTGGATAAGGGGAGATTGCGTACAGCCGACCCGGTAAGTATAGACGGCGCCTTGAACTGGAATGTGAATGAATGGGTAAAACAGGCGATCCTGTTATATTTCGGTATCCAGCAGATGGAAACATATACGCTGCCTCCCTTCGAGTTTTATGATAAAATGAAACTGAAAAGCAATTATAAGGAACTGGGTGTAAGAGCAGTTCCTCATGCAGTGGCAAGGTATGGCGCCTACCTCGGTAAAAATGTGGTACTGATGCCATCTTATGTAAATATCGGCGCCTATGTGGATGAAGGGACAATGGTAGATACCTGGGCCACGGTTGGCAGCTGTGCTCAAATAGGGAAAAATGTGCACCTAAGCGGTGGTGTGGGTATTGGTGGCGTTCTGGAACCATTACAGGCAGCTCCGGTGATCATTGAAGATGGCTGTTTTATCGGGAGCCGCTGTATCGTAGTGGAAGGGGTAAGGATTCAGCAGGAAGCAGTGCTTGGGGCAAATGTTGTACTTACGCAATCCACCAAGATCATTGATGTGAGTGGCAGCGAACCGGTAGAAATGAAAGGCGTGGTACCGGCCCGCAGTGTCGTAGTCCCGGGAACATATAATAAGCAATTTCCGGCAGGTGAATATGGCGTTGGTTGCGCATTGATCATTGGGAAAAGAAAACCCAGTACAGATCTGAAAACAAGTTTGAATGACGCGTTAAGGGATTTTAATATATCGGTTTGATTATTACCGCAAAGACACCAAGGCGCTAATTTCTTTATCTTTTCATATATAAAATATACGCTTTGTGGCTTAGCGTCTTAGCGGTCAATATTTAGTTTTTTTAAAAGGAATTTTGAATTTACATTTGCCGTCCCTGAATCGTTTTAAAGGTTTAAGGGTTTAAATCGTTTAATGGTTTATTTACCGTGAAGTATTCAACTTGATCACAACTTTTCAACCCTTAAACCTTTAAACTCTTAAACGATCATCCTCCCGCCCGGGTGGCGAAATTGGTAGACGCACTGTGTTCAGGTCGCAGCATCCGCAAGGTTGTGCTGGTTCGAATCCAGTCCCGGGCACAGGTTAAGATAAAAGGCAATTCTTTGATGAGTTGCCTTTATCATTTTAACCACCATTATTTTTTTGCTTTTACTAGCTGTCAATGTCATTAACCCGCCGTAATAAAACGCTTAATTTCTGCTGTAATCTTATCATCAATATCGTGATCACTTATTTTTTTTGCTAAATATTCTTTGCCAAGATTGATTAAATATTCATGCAGGAACTTGTTGTCAATTTTGTTTTTTAGCGAAACGATGTCATGGGCACTGATGTAACTTACACAATCCGGAAATTGATTTTACGCAAAAGGCAAAAACCACCACAGATGAACGACAGGGTTCCCGGTAAGATGGCACTCGTTAGGAGACAAGGTGACGGCACCTGGGTTTAGAAGTAAGCGTTTTTTTAATAAGTACATGTTGCGGCAAAAAAGGTACACTTGTTGAAGGGTAAAGGCAGGACAAATCGTGCAACGGCTTAGAGATGACTATGAATTGAGCATGCCATGTCAATATTTTGAGCTTTTTAAGGATTTTACGCAGCAACGACAATTAAAGTAATAATCGTGAGGAGAAGCACAAAACTTAAATTAAAACAATTAAAAGTGATCATAGTGGCATGGTCGCTGATAGGCTTCCTTATAACGGTGTATGATCATCTTGTTCTGCAAACCAGCAGTTCGCTGGGGTACTCAATGGAGTATTCTTTTGTCATTTCAGCTTTACGGAATATTGGAGCGGGATTGGTTGGTGCATTGCTGGGCGGAAGTTTTCTTGTATTTTATGTAAATGTTAAATACCGGGACAAACCTTACGGGTATACGATCATAATCGTAACAGTTGTTTTTCTGCTTATCGTTGCATTTATTTCTGTTTTGATGGGATTGATCCTGGTGCCGCTCAACACCGGTAAATCATTGGCTGATCCTGTCGGCTGGTCCGCTTTCAAGGATTTCCTCAGAGACAGTTCCCATACCAGGGCAGCATTGGTTTGGTCCTTTATTGTGGCCATCACGCAATTACTGCTGCAGGTAAATAGTAAATTCGGGCAGGCAGATTTTTGGAATATTATTCGCGGAAGATATAACAGGCCAAAGGAAGAGAAAAGGATCTTTATGTTCCTGGATATTAATTCTTCCACTTCCATAGCGGAACAATTGGGTGATGAAGCCTATCACTCGCTTCTCAAAGATTTTTTTGCTGATATCACTACACCCATCGTGGAAAATAAGGGAAGCATCTATCAATATGTTGGTGACGAAGTGGTAGTGGCATGGAATTATGAAGATGGCAAAGAAAACCTGCATTGCCTGAAGTGTTTTTTTGATATGAAACTTTATATCAACCACCAGAAAGAAAAATATATGCGGCGCTACGGACTGGTTCCTTCCTTTAAGGCAGGGATACATTGCGGCAGAGTGATCGCAGGTGAAGTTGGAATTGTAAAAAGGGATATAACTTATTCAGGTGATGTTCTCAATACTACCTCAAGGATCTTAGGAAAGTGTGGTGAATTAAAAGAAGAGCTTATAGCTTCCGCGGAATTGTTGTTAGAGATCAATCTTGTAAAAGAGTTTATTACTCGACCCTTAGGAAGTATACAACTCAGGGGGAAAGAGAAGGAAATAATTTTAAATGCATTACAGAAAAAATGACATCCCAGGAGCTGATCTTATCTTACAATAGTAACAGTGCCTTTTAAAGTATTGAACTTCTTATCCCCTGTCTGGATAATATAAATATAGGAACCTTGTGGTTGTTTCGCCCCCTTATAGGTACCATCCCATGGTTTTGTGTAACCCCTCGAATGAAACAGCATTTGCCCGTAACGGTTATAGACCGTTACAACAGCATCCGGGTATGCTTCGAGGGCCGGTATCCCCCAGGTATCATTTAACCAGTCACCATTTGGGCTGAAAGCGCCCGGAACATAAATATCTGATATCAGTTTTACCGATAAACTGTCGTAACCAATACAATGTGTGAGGTTATTGGTGGCCATAATTTTATATGTCAACGAATTACCGGGCGTTACAGAAGGCCTGAGTATGGACGTGCTGTTTAAAAAGCTGCCCGGGCTCCATAGAAAACTGTGCTGCGAAGGATTTGCAATGCTGGCCTGGATAATTTTGCTGGTGCCTGGTTTTATGAAAAGGTCCGGCCCTGCATCAATATTTGGCGAAGCGGCAATGTTGACCGTTTCCGGCAA
The DNA here is from genome assembly GCA_963779595.1 of uncultured Chitinophagaceae bacterium. Lineage (GTDB taxonomy): Bacteria > Bacteroidota > Bacteroidia > Chitinophagales > Chitinophagaceae > Ferruginibacter. The sequence continues at coordinate 400,919 of CAVZYY010000001.1, forward strand.
AGGCGATGATCCACAACCATCAGCAGTTTTAACAACCAACGTTATTGTATAAGTTCCGGCTGCAGCATAGATCCTGGTAAAAGGAGGGGTTGATGTGCCCGTGCCATTGCCAAAATCCCATAACCATGACGTTATGGACGGGTTGGCTGCAGCTGATAAACTGACTGGTTTTTTCTCACAAAGTGTATCGCGTTGTATCGTAAAATTTGCTACAGGATTTGGATGGATGGCTGCGATCACATGGTTTATTGTATCGCTTTTGCAGCCACCTGAACTAACAGCATGTCTTATCGTAATATTCACAGCCGGGTTCGGGTAAGCATGGGATGCTGTATTAGCTGTGGTAATATTTGTTGATTGCCCATCACCGAAGTCCCAGTACCAGTTCATTTGCAGGTTACCGTTATCATATACTGTAGCGGATGAGAACAGGTAGCTGCTGTCAATGCAGGGTTTGCCGGCGAGCGTAAATGCAGCTGAGGGTTTTTCACTCACATTTACACTGAGTTTAAATGAATCACTTACACATCCATTGCTTCCATTTACAAGGAGTGAAACAGTGAAATTACCAGCCGTAAGATAGTTGTGCGTGAATGGTGAATAACCCGTTTGAACAATGGTATTGCCATCACCAAAATCCCAATTCCAGGCTGTTAAGGTCTGTCCTATGTATGAGCTGTCGCTAAATGTCACCATTTCACCAAGGCAGATGTTCCTGTCAAAACCAAATTTTGCAGTTGGCCTTGGTAAAACGGTAAAGCTTCGCTGAAGGGTGTCGCTTGCACAACCGTTTTCAGAAGTTACGATCAATGATACTGTATAATTTCCTGCCGTTGAATAATGATGGTAAAATGCATTTCCATTTGTATGGGTTTCTATATTTCCATCTCCGAAGATCCATTTCCATTGAACTATATCTCCGCCTGAAACAGAAGACGTATCTGTAAATTGTATAGAATCCCCGTGGCACAGATCATTGCTGAAACCGAACCTTGCAATAGGGCTTTCAAACAAATGGATCAGTTTTGTGGTATCACCCGTGCACCCGTTATCCGCGAATATGCGGTAACGTACGTGCTGGTCTCCTGAAGTTGAAAATAGTTTTACCGCGTTCACGGTATTGACGCTGTTGTTATCATCAAAATTCCAGGTATAACCGGTAATATTAAAACTACCGGGTGCTGGTATCCCGGTAAAATGAATGCTGTCGTTCAGGCAGTTTTGTGCTGACACCGAAAAATCAGTAGACGGGCCCGGCTTCACGATCACTTTAATGCTGACGGTTTCCGAATGATCACAATTGTCTATTTCAGGTGATTCGTAAGTAACAGGAATATGATAAGTGCCTGCAGTTGTAAAAGTAAAATCCTGTTGAAGGGTATAGGTATAATACCTTCTCCCGTTGATCAGGCCGGTTCCCGACGGAAGGGGGTTTGCGATCACTGAATCAGTGTTTGGCGCAAGCCCGCCACCCGCCTGGCTTAGTTTCCAGTGAATATTGGTTAAGAGGTAAGCAGTTTTAATAAATAGTTTTGTCTGTGTCCTTGGACAGGTAAACGTATCAATATTCCCGGAAGTATTGAAGGTATTTTTGATACCGGTGTAACTGTTCAGGTTGTTTACCATGCAGCCTACATTATAACCATAGCTTTCAAAAATGCCAAGGCCGTAAATGGTCGCTGTAAAAGTAGAATCACTTGTGATACTATGCTGGGTACCGGTGCCGGTTAAACGAGCTACGGCTACTGAATAGCCAGGGTAGGTGGGGTGTGGTACAATATTGGCTGCAGGCAATGAAGCACCATCTACCAACAGGGAAGTTAATCCTGTTGTAGGTAAAAGGATATTTACATAGGTATAGTCAATGCCATAGTGCCTTGAGTTATAGAATAAGGCCTTCTTGAGGCCTTGTTCAATGGGACTCAGGTAAAACATTTCGGGATCGCCATAGCCATTTTGATTATTACCCGTGCATTGGTTTGCATTCATCATATATTGCGCCACGAAGGATCGGTTTGTCGGCTTCAATATAATCCCCGCTTGTACCTGAGTATTCGTAATAAAAATTATCGATCAGCCCCGTTAAGATGACAGCATTCCTTTTTACAATTGTTGAAGGATCCTGTACTGCGATCCGGAAGAAATTCAGGTTGGGGGTAGTAACATTGGTGCTGGTATTATTTAAAGTATGATAGGTAAGGTAGCGTGTACCCCAGGCATTTGCGGGAAATACCTGCTGTTGTACAAATTCTCCACCATCACCGCTGCATAACCTGATACCACTTGACCCCGAAAATACAGCTACCGGGTGACAGGTTCCATCGGCACCCGTTACTGAAACGATCTTGCTACCCGTGAGGTCTTTACTGGCACCTTCAGGCGTGCCATCAAAAATGGCTTTCCCAAACACATTGTATAATTCGCCTTTGTTTAAGTTTACAATATAGGTTTGTCCTTTTATCCATCCGCCCTGCGTGGTGTCTGATACAGTTATTTCCAGCCTTGTATTATCCTCGGAAGCCACTACAAAAAACCATGAATACCAATCCTGCACATTCGATGCCGTTTGAGTGTAATTGAGGGAATAATAGCTATATCCATAAGTTTCCACAGGCATCAGCATGGTTGCTCCAGAAAGTTGTGAACGGTATTGATGCGCATACACTACAACGGGAGTATCACTTACAATATGTATTCCATGCGTGGATAATCCTTCTGTTAATATACGTGCATCGTCGGGGCCGGATTTTGGTATGATCACTGAAAAATCAACGGTATGCGCAGGAACAGATACTGTTTGGCTCCAGCCCGTATTGTTAACAGATACGGTAACAGTTGCAGGTTCTTCTGCGCTGATATATACAACAAGCGTCTGGCTGTTCAGCGGTGATTCATTGGTGAAATTGTAATTGTTACCGTATCCCAGCCAGAATTCCTTGCCCTTATTCGATCTATCCTGGGCAAACAACCGGGTTGAAGGCAGCAGGAATGTAAATAAAATAAGAATTCTGATCATGATCTGTATAAAACTTTGAAGCTGTTTATGGCCGGTCACTATATACCTTCTTGGTACCTGCAAACCGGGCGCAAAATAACACATTAAAATCTTCTGAAATGCAAGCCCAGAAAGATTTGTACCGGTTTTTTGAAAAATGAGTGTTTCTGCTCATTTTTCAAATGAGGGGTTTATACCTATAATATTATGCATGTTATTAGGGTAATTTCGCATTTGAAAAAGACGGTTTTTTTCCCGCTTTAAATTCAACAATATATCCAGTTCTTTTTACGGTCTTCTAAGGGGCCATTTATTACCAACACAATGATGCAAATAATGAAAGAAAAATTTACAGGTAAAGGCATTGCCTTTTTTTTAGCCATGGCTTTTATGCTGTTGAGCCTTCCTTCCCAAAGCCAGCTTCTTTCTTCCAAATGGAAATTCAGTAATCCAAAACAGTTTGGCTTTACCATCATCGATGTTTCATTTTTGGACGATAATAATGGGATCGCGGTAGGAAATTCAGGAGGTATTGCTAAAACCACAGATGCCGGGATCAACTGGAAGTATGCAGCATTTACATTTACTGATGCGGCTAATATGCTTCAAAAACCAAATTTTAATGGGGTGCAGTTTGTTAACACAACCCTTGCTTATGCTGTGGGTGATCATGGTTTAATGGCAAAGAGTACTGATGGCGGGCTTAACTGGACTGTAATGCCCAACCCATTGTTTGCAAACGGTAAAACTATTTACGGATTGAACTTTCTAAATAAAGATACTGGTTATATTGGTGGACAGCCGAATAGTATTGATGGGCTGCCCAAATTATTTTTCACTAAAAATGGTGGAAATACCTGGGATTCGATCGCGGCGCCATTGGGGCCAAAAACAAAGATCGGGTATATCGCGAACCCGGCCCTGCCTCCTCAAATTGTAAATGTAAATGCAAAGGATAAAGAGATACATAAAATTGTTTTTGTGAATGATTCTATCGGGTATATCGTTGGAAGCGGCAGCAATTCAGCTCCTTTTGATGATGAGTGGGGAGGCGTATCTGAAAGCTATGCAGTTTCAGCCTGCCTTGTATGGAAATTTAAAAATGGTGTGTTGACAGATTATTCTATCAGTAAAGAAAGAACAGGTTATGAAGGGATCGCGTGGTTACCTATTGATCCTTCATCAACCTATAACCCGCTTGATCCTGCCCAGCAAACGATCAAGGCGGTGCAACCTATCAGTGATTCTATGATCCTCGTAGCATCATTTAATAATGCGATCGTTGTAAGGATCCATACAGGCGTAAATGATAGTACAGAAAATATCGCAGTGCCTGGAACATACGACCGGGGCAAATATGAAATGCTGAATTATCCTTATCCGCCATTCAATGCACCTTCCATTCCACCTGTACAGACATTATTACCATCCAATATCTGGAATGTTGCAAAAGCAGCAGACCAGTCGATCCTGCTTACAAATGGGCAGGGACAAATTGCTATTTCAAGGGATAGTGGAACTACATGGGCCATGCAACAGGCTATTCCGGAGGGAGACAATCATAGTTATAATCACCTCTTTGCCATTGACATCACGCCCAATGGGAAGGTATTTGTTTTTGGTGAGAATGGTGTTGAAGTTGATTCAACAAGCGGGTCTGCCTGGACAAGCAGTAGTTCATATAACTCTGTAACACTGAATGCCAGCTACCAGGACATTGATTTTTTGGACTGTAATAATGGCGTTGCTACCGGTGGTGGCCAGATCACGGTGACTACAGATGGTGGTAAGACATGGATCGATAAAGTAAGGCAGGATTTTGTGGATAATTACGTATACATAAACGGGATGTCTTATGCTACTGCCACAAAATTGGTCATGGGCACTTCGATCGGCACCATTTATAATTCTCCTGATCAGGGCACTACCCTGGATCCCATTTTTACAGATCCTTACTACGATAATTTTTCCGGGAACGCCCAGATAACCAGCCTGACTACTTTTGGTGCTGACAGGATATGGGCATTTGCATCGCGGGGTGCATGGACACCGGGTGTTGAAGAAAGAACTGTTCTATTTCGTTCATTTGATGCAGGCATAACATGGGATAGCATCAAGGCATTTCCTTTGGGAGACAATGCTGCTGCATTTACAAAAGTGAAGTTCCCCAGCCAGTCTATCGGGTATGCAGCCGGTGACAAAGGCAGGATCTATAAAACGACTGATGATGGTACCACCTGGGTTGATATCAGCCCGTTCCCCGCTTTGAATACAACCATATCCTATACCGGTCTCCATGCGTTGGATGATAATACGGTCTTTGTTACTGGTAACGGCTACCCGAGAATGTTAGTTTATAAAACAACGGATGGCGGGGCCAACTGGACAGATATCAGTCCCAACCTGACAAATATGTTTCAATCTTATTATTATTCCATTGTAATGCATGATGCAAATAATGGGTATGTACTTATGGGTGGGATGGTGCTCATCACAAATGATGGCGGCAGCAGCTGGGTAGCGGACCAGGCGCCTTCGGGCGGGTTTCTGAGTGCAGCTTTTGCCAACAGGACGGTACCGGTTGGAACTCCTTTTGAAAACAGGAAACTATTTATCGGCACTGTTACGTTTGGTTTTGGTTCTACGCCGGGTGGTCATATTATGGAGTATGGTGATCCAGCTAAAATAGACGTTTCTTCCACTGATATTATTACCAATACAACCTGTACACAGGCAAATGTGGGTGCCATTACTGTGAATGCAACAGGCGGTATTGCTCCGTACACATATAGTATTAATGGCGGGGCATTCCAGTCTTCCAATACATTTACGGGATTAACCCAAGGGGTTAAAACAATTGATATTAAGGATTCACAATGTGGCTCAGTAACAAAAACGGTAACGGTAGGCTTTACGGATGATCTTGTGGTAAGCACCAATACAACAGATACAAGCGCATGTTCCGGAGTACCTGTTCAGCTGATAGCAACCAGTGCAACTACAGATTATAGCTGGCTACCTGTTGAAGGCTTATCAGATCCTGCAATAAATAACCCTGTTGCAACCAATACCAGTGATGCAACATATACGGTAACGGCTACACTGGGAGCATGTGTAAAAACAGCTACGGTAAATATCCATATCAACCCGAACCCATTTGTGAATGCAGGCCCTGATAAAAACATTGCATCCGGCGGACAGGTTATGCTGGAAGGAAGCGGAAGCAGTGCTGCAACCATTTCCTGGACACCGGATAATACTTTAACCGGGGCAAATACCTATACTCCAATGGCAAACCCAACTACAACCACCACTTATACTTTGACCGTAAAAGATAATAACAATTGTACCTCAACGGATGAAACAAAAGTTATCGTAGAAGAGAATTGCATACATCCAATGAATGCCTTCACACCAAACGGTGACGGGAAAAATGACAAATGGCTTGCTACTACCGGAAATGGCTGTACGTCAAAAGTTTCTGTTAGTGTTTTTAACAGGTATGGCAGCGTCGTGTATAAAAATGACAATTATCAGAACGATTGGGATGGCACTTATAAAGGTAAAGCTCTTCCGGACGCCACTTATTATTATGTGATCACTTATAAACTGATCAGTGGTAATACGATCGTTAGAAAAGCTGATGTGACAATCCTTCGATAATTATTTAAAAAACAAACATGAAAAAGATCATCCTTATAGCATTGTTTTTTGGTACGATAACAAATGCATTTGCACAACAATTACAAACATCCTCATTGTATGACCTGCAGGGTGTATTGCATAATCCTTCTATGGCGGGAGTCCAGGAACACAATATGGCAGGCGTTACCTATAAAACCCAATGGAGTGGAATAAGCGGTGCGCCAACAACTATGACAGCTTTCGGATCCTTCGATCTGCCAAAGCAAAAAATTGGTATTGGGGGATATTTGTACAATGACAAAACCGGGCCAACCAGCCGTACAGGTTTTCAACTGGCACTCGCAAAGCATATTGAAATGAGAAACCAGTCTAAATTGTCAATAGGGTTAGCCGCAAACCTAATGCAATATTATATCGACCGGGCAAAATTAGCAGAAACACTGGGAGATGATGATGCACTGGGAAACGTAGATAATAAATTTAAATTTGATGTTGGTTTTGGTATTTCATACACCGATAAAAAATTCCAGTTAGGAGCTTCTGTTTCACAACTTATGCAATCAAAACTGGATTATTATAAAGGGAATTTAACAAGAACGGAAGAAGCCCGTTTTTACAGGCATTATTACTTACATGGAAATTATAACTGGAATGTAGATAATGTTACAACGATATCACCGAACTTTTTACTGATCTATTTGCAGAACGCACCAACAGATTTCCAGGTAGGAGCGAGGGTTGAACATAATAAATTATTTTGGTGGGGTGTAGGGTATAAATCTAAACAGAGTTATATCTTATCAGCCGGGTTGAACATCCATAAAAAGATCACTATCGGCTATGCCTTTAATGATTACATAACGCCGGTAAGCACTTTTGATGGGGGAGCTTACGGCCATGAGTTTATACTGCGATATAATTTTATAAAATAAAGCGTATGTTTTGGTGATAACCGCAATTCCTGAAAAGGGTTGCGGCTTTTTTGTGCTCCAGGTTTTGAGTTGATACTTAACGCCTTAGTATGAAAAAAGAAACAGTAATCCGGCCTTCTATTTCTCCTAATTTTTGATTTTGTACATTTATCCCTGTGATTCAAATCAAAAAGGGAAAATTGATACCGGTATCTGGATATTCATTATTAAGTGCAACAACATTTAAAAGACTGTTTCTGGCTTTCGTTGTTGTAGTTGCCGGGATACCTTTGTCTACTGTAGCCCAGGCAAAAATTACCCTTAAGGAAACTGCAAATCCAGACACTAATACCATACTTCTCCTGGTTGATAAGGGTTCTATATTAACGGACCAAATACCAAATGAAGCCCTGCAATACCTGAACGAGGCATTGGAAAAAAGTAAACAATTGAATTATCCAAAGGGAATTGCACTTGCATCTGCAAAATTGGGCAAATGGTATTTTGGAAATGATATCGGGAAGTCTATTGCATTAGGCAGGCAGGCTTTGAATAGTTATGAAACCAGTGAATGGAGTACCCCGGATAATGTTGTAGAGGTCCATTTATTATTGGCAGAAGCGTACGATGAAAGGGGGCAAACAGATTCCTCCGCATATTATTATTACCTGTTAGGGGATGAAATGGATGCTGGTAATATCACAAACCCGGAATTTGCCATCGGTATATTGACTAAACTTGCTATTTTCTGGATGAACCTCGATAATGGAGCGCCCAATAAAGAATATGTAAAGACAACGCAAAGGCTTGTAGAAAAAGCAAAGCTTGTATCAAAAGAGATCAAAGACCCGGTAGAAGCGGCATCCTGCACTTATTTTATACAGGGAGCTTATTACCAGGGCGTCAAACAGTTTGATAGCGCCCGCTTTTATTACCTTAAATATATCACGGAAAGGGAGCGGGTCAATAAATTACGGATCACCCGGAAAATATCTACACTGTTCAATATTGCAGATACTTACCTGCAGGAAAATAACCCTGCTGAAGCAATGCGCTATATCAATGAAATAAAAGAAATTGGAAGGGACCCGCAGAATACGCAATTCCTGGCTTTTTATTTAACCCTGATCGATTTCCTCACAGCCAAGGCATTGTTTCAGCAAAAAAAATATAGTGAAGCAATCGTATTATTGAATAATACCCATCAACAATTAAAGAAGACGGGTAATCATTTCAGGATCGAAGTGCTGGAAGCTTATAAGATCTCCGCCGAATCCTATGAAGCATTACATGATTATGAAAATGCCCTTGAGTATAAAAACACCTATTTAACATTGTACGACAGCCTTAGCAAAAAAGAAAAAGTTGATATGATAAGCAGGCTGGAAGTACGATACAGGATAGCAGAAAAAGATAAAGAACTGGCAATCCAGAAACTAACACTTTCAGATATTGAAAGCAAGGTTCGTTATAAGAATTCCTGGATCGCTGGTATATTGGTGTCCTCGTTACTGGGAGTCGTGATCTTCGGGTTATGGAGAAATAAAAATATTGATAAGCAAAAGTTACAACAGCAACGCATCAATAACCTGCAACAAAAAATTAAAATAGAAGGATTGCATGCGAGCATTGCCGGCGAAGAAAAAGAAAGAACCCGTATGGCCAGGGAATTACATGATGGAATTGGAGGGTTATTATCTGCAGCAAAAATGAATTTTGAGCTTTTAAAAAATAAAATATCCGCAGAACATAAAACGGACTTTACAGATGGAGTAGAACTGCTGGAAACTGCAGGCACAGAATTGAGGCAAGTGGCCAACAACCTGATGCCGGAAATATTATTGCAGGAAGGTTTGGCAATTGCTGTGGCTTCTTTTTGTGAAAGAATGGCTGGTAAAAGCACGACCCGCATTACTTTTCAGTCTTTTGGTATACAAAATAATGTTGGCCAGGTGACAGATCTGCCTATTTACCGGATATTACAGGAATTGATTCATAATATTGTAAAACATGCAAAAGCTAAAACGGCCCTGGTACAGATCAATTTCCAGGATGATGGTGGCCTGAGTATTACGGTTGAAGATGATGGAATAGGTCTTCCACCAGCTTCATCAAACACGTCGTCCGGAATGGGTTTAAAAAATATTAAGGACAGGATCAAGGAATTGGGAGGTAAAATTGATATTCAAAGTTCAACAGGGAATGGTACGGGTTTTTATATCGAATTCCATCATGAAAATATTGAAACAGTATGATACATGTTGCCATCACTGATGATCAATCCATCATCATAAATGGATTGCAAAAAATATTGTCAGATAAACCTGAAATTAAGATCATTGGAACCTATACCAATGGAGATGAGTTATTGGCAGGATTGGAAGTTATACAACCGGATGTATTATTATTGGACATTCAAATGCCTGGAAAAACCGGGATAGAACTCGCCGGTATCATCACAAAAAAATACCCGGGAATAAAAATAATTGCACTCACTAATTTTGATGTACCCGTGCAAATAAAGAAAATGTTACAGCAAGGTTGCCAGGGCTACCTCTTAAAAGATGTGAAGCCCGAGGTTATTGTCATTGCCATTGAAACCGTGTATAACGGAGAGCAGTATTTGCAGGAGGAGATCCAGGTAAAATTATTGAAAGGGCTTTCTGATCCAACTTCGGGAAATGTGATCACCCGCCGGGAAAAGGAAATATTGCAACTGATCGTGGAAGAGTATACAAATAAAGAGATCGCGGATAAACTTTTTTTAAGCCTGCGTACCGTAGAAAATCATCGCAATCATTTATTGCAGAAATTCAAGGTAAAAAATACAGCCGGGCTGGTGAAGATCGCAATACAGGAAGGGCTTTGCTGAGCCTGGTTACAAGATAATGGGGAAGCTTCAGCACTACTCTTTACCTATAACAAGGTCAGCTTTCTTTTTAGTCTCAAGAAATTTAAGAATAAAATTTGCACGGGCGATAAGCCCCTTATCAAAAAACTCCTGGCTCAGTTCCTTCCCGGAATATATACCGGCAAGGACCACTTTAGGGATCGCTCCTTTTCCTTTTACTTTTGAATATATTAGTACAGGTGAACCCGCCTGGTCCTTTACACTCGATTTTTCGGTGAGGAAATAGGTTGTGTCCCGGGGTAAAATACTATGAAATTTTGTTTTAATGATGGTCAAAGAATCTTTCACATACCCTACGATGGACATTTCCTTATCCTGGATCGTTTCCCTTGAATCGAGGTTCACATAATTTACATGAAGCTCTTTTGGAATGTTAACCGGGATCAGCACAATATCTGTACAGCCGGAATCAAAGCATACCGGCAGGATCTTTTGATCAGCCATGTCAATAGAAAGTACTTTGGCGGTATTTTTAAGGTCATTCGGATCAATGAATATCATCACTTTTGTGATCTTTCTCTTTTCATTGATCGGGGTATAAAAGCTATGTCTTGTTGTGACAAAATAAGACTGGTTCTTATAATTAATGAAACACCCGGAAATGGGGGTTGAAGCATTATTTATCATCGCGTAGTATGGGTAACTGTAATCCTCTACTTTAGGCAGATTGGATTTTTGCTGCGATTTTGTTTTTTCGGAAACCCTTTTTTTTGATTTCTGACAGAAAGCAGGGTGAGCTGTCAAAAAAAGGAAGATCGTAATTATGGAAAGAACCGCTTTCATAGCCAATTATTATGTAGCTAATCTACGTAAAATTACTGTCCTGTCAAAGAATTATACTCCGGTTGAGACATTTAAGTGGTCTCCTGGCTATCAAAACAATGTTTTACCGGGATTCGCTTCTTCTCCCGATAACAGGATCAGCATCATAAAAAACCGATCCATCATAATCCATAATTTCTTTTCCATTGTATTGATTTGTAGTAAATTTTTATTTTGTATTTGACCATCCTGGCCAGGAAGACATTAGGGTGCATAAAATAAAGAAGACTGTTCAACAGCCTTCTTTATGCACAGGGTTGGGGATTCTTATTTAAAGTTTGATTATTTAAATGTATTTGGCTGGAATTGAAATCTTACCAACATGCTTTTTTACAACCAGTTCAGTACCTTCGGAGTTGCTTATATTGATCTTTCCAAGACTCCGGATTGCCACATAACTGGAAGTGCTCAAATGCACATTCAACTCTTCAGAACTCAAAATTCCCAGTGACCTTACTTTAGAATCTCCTTCTATTACAATATTTTCCAGGGCATTTACATCTATAGTAACAAGAACTTTGTCTTTTAGAGAACCGTTTTTGCTCCTTAAATACAATACTCCTTTTTTAACGACCCATTCTATCCTGGAAATATTCCTGGCATTGCCATCGAACTGGATATTCGTAGTGCCATTCTCATACAGCACAACATCAATATCATCTTCAATAACAATTTTGGTGAATGATTCACTGTAAGAACTTTGTTCGGTATTGTATTTTTTTGTTCCTTCTGTTGAAGCGAATGTGGCTGATCCTGCTGTAAAAAGAAGGGCTGTAAAAACTGCGATTAACTTTTTCATGATTTCTATTTTTTGAGTGATTTTTTTAATAATTAATTTCTTACACAAAAGTGCTTAACTTAAAACATGTTTGCAATCGCATAAGCGTGTGAAAAAAATGGATCCAAATGGCAGTTGACCGGCTCAGAAATGATAGGTAAGCTTTTTATCAGGGTTAATTACCGCTTATCAGCAGGATCAATGAATATAAGAAAACAGGCACCACATGAATATGTGATTTTGATCCTGAAGCATAAATATGCAAATGCAATTATTAGATTTGTAAGACTAAGATGAGAGCTATACCGCTTATATTAATGTGGTTTTTTTGCAGTGTTGCAAATGGGCAACAACGTTTTGCGTTTACACGCATTACAACGGATGATGGATCAGGGCTTGCAAGCAATGTAGTCTACAGTTTGCACCAGGATACGAAAGGCTATATCTGGGTCGGCACTGCAAATGGCCTTCAAAGATTTGATGGAAGCAAATTCATCCAGTTTTCTACAGGCAAACCCGGAAGCGACGAATTGCCGCATGCCAGTGTATCCCAGATCATTGCAGCGGATAGCGGTAAGCTCCTGCTGGTAATGGCGAATACGCGGGAGTTTGGAATATTTGATCCTTCTCATTTTACTTATAAAAAAGCAACGCTCAAAGTTTCCGGGCAGATATCGGCCAGGGCACAATTCTCAGTTTGGAAAACAGTTGCCGGGGAAATTTATATGACCATATCCAGGTATGGGGTTTTGCATTATAATAAAAAACAAAACGCTTTCCTGGAAGAGAATTCTTTTCACCTGCGAAACGGCTGGATACCCTTTCTGTCGGGAGTACACGAAGACAGCCTTAAGCAACAGGTATGGTTTGCAACGGACAGTGGCCTGTGCATCTACGACCGGAAAACTGATCAGCTTTGGCATGAAAAAAATAACCCCCGAAACCTGCCGGTACTTAACAACAAAAAATTGCAGGACAGGATGACAGAAGTATACATTGACAGGCAGCGTCGCCTGTGGCTTTTTGGATGGCCGTTGAATGGAAGCCAAACAAAGTATTGTCTTGACAGTACCGGAAGTTATTTTTTGCAAAAGGATACTGCAGGCCTGTTGACAGGCCCGGTGGGTTATACCGAGTACACACATTTTTATGAGACCCCGAAATCAGGTCTATGGATCTATGGCAGTGGGGTGCTTTTTAACTGGGATGAGCAATTGCAACGCTTTAGCTTTAATAAAAGTGATATACGCAGCGACAATATCGGGATCAGTTATGAATCTGTCTACCAGGTAATGGAAGATAAAGATGGTAGTTTATGGATAGCTACTGACAGGGGGTTGTATTTTACATCGAGCAGCAGTGATTCGTTATCAGTTGTAAATCTTATTTTCAGCAATGAAAAGCAGGCTACAAACATTACTGATATATTGGAATTGCCCAATGCTGATCTCTGGTTCACATCCTGGTCACATGGCATTAAATCAGTTGATAAATTTTTCAGGCCCACACCAAATTTTCTGTACACACAGCCTCCTCCTTCCGATTGGACGGCTTCACTGAAAGGCACAACAAAACTTACCTGGAGTATGTGCAGGCATTCATCCACCGGCGATATATGGGTAGGTTGCAATGAAGGCGTTTTATTAAAGCATGATCCTGTTAAAAGAACCACACAATATTTACAGCCTCCTGAATTTAATAAAAGCACAGTCCGGTATATAACGGAAGATAATTCGGGGAAATTATGGTTTGGTACACAGGGCGGCAGGTTGATCAGTTACAGCAACAATCAGTTCACCGTCGTACAGGATATCGGAACGATCATATACAAAGTCTTTATCGACAGGCAGGGATTGATATGGCTGGCAACACATGAACGCGGTTTATATGCAGTAGATCCGGTGCATGGAAAAATACTGCAGCATTATACGGCGGGGCCTAAAAGCAATTCTTTGTATGGAAACACGGGCACTGATATTGAGCAATTGAACGATAGTATTATTATTTACGGTGCCGGGGCGTTGAATTTTATTGATAAAAGATCGGGAACCGTACGTTTATTAAAATATGAAGATGGTTTGCCATCCAACAATGTGATACGGCTAAGGATGGATCAAACAGGGTTTTTGTGGGTCGTTACCACAAATGGGTTGTGCAGGTATAATCCAAATAATAACCGCATCACACCCTATGGGCGGAAGGATGGGATCATCCTCGCTGAACAGGCCAATGTAGCGGATTATGCAACCAGTTCCGGTTATATCCTTTTTGGCGGCAGCAATGCGGTTGTAATGTTTCACCCCGCTGTTTTTCTAAATACTCAGCCGCCCCCGGATGTTATGATCACCGATTTTAAGATATTCAATCAATATGTTCCCGTCGATTCATTATTGTTGCAACCGGTAGTGAAGTTGAAACATGATCAAAACTCTTTCAGTATTTATTTTTCATCATTGAGCTATATACAACGGGACAAGCTGACCTACTATTACAAAATGGAAGGGATAAATAAGAACTGGATAAAGGCTGACCGTTGGTATTATGAGAATTATTCGCTCCTGCCGCCCGGGAAATATACATTTAAAGTGTATTGCGAAAATCTTGAAGGGATGCGTTCCCGCGGTACTACCGAGATCCATATTCATATCCGGCCCCCGTTTTGGCGTACCTGGTGGTTCAGGTGTGCAGTATTGTTTATTGCCGCATTGATCATTTATGACCTGCACAACGGAAGGGTTAAAAGATTGCTGGCAGTGGAACAGCTGCGAAATAAAGTTGCCCGGGACTTGCACGATGACATGGGTAGTACCCTCAGTACGATCAATATTCTTTCCTCGATGGCTAAAACAAAAATGAATACCGATGCAGTAAAAACAACGGAATACCTTGGTAAGATCAGTGACAACAGCCAGCGGATGATGGAAGCCATGGACGATATTGTATGGAGTATAAAGCCTTCCAACGACAATATGCAAAAGATCATTGCACGGATGAGGGAGTTTGCAACAAATGTGCTTGAAGCAAAAGAGATCGACCTTGATTTTAATGTGAGTGAAATAGTATACGACGAGAAATTGAATATGGAAGCAAGAAGGGATTTCTTCCTGATATTTAAGGAAGCTCTGAATAATGCAGCGAAATATTCAAAAGCAAAAAAGGTAATCGTTAACGTTAGTTTGCAAGGCGGGAAATTAGTCCTCCAGGTCAAAGATGATGGTATCGGGTTTGATATAAAGAAGGCGGATGAAGGCAATGGGTTGGGTAATATTCAAAAACGGGCAGATGCCATGCGGGGCACAGTTAAAATAGAATCTGTAGCTGGCAAAGGAACGGAAGTGATCTTAAAGATCCCCATTAAGTGAGTAAACAGGTTCGTCATAAGATCAGGCCCTTAATAGTAAAACAATATACATACACGCTATAAACTCAGATATGAACCGCTTTTTAAGCCAGAAGTTTCGTTTTTATTCATTTATATGTATTGCATTATTATTGTTCGTGCACGGCTATAATCTAAAGGAAACCTATTTATTGCCCTATAGCCTGGTACAGGAGCCACTTACTCTCACGACTTTCTTCGAGTACTTTTTTGCAAATGATTTTTTGCGTTTTCGCATACCCATGCTGTTTATTATCTCTGGATATATTTTCGCCATGCAGGATAGCCAGCCCCATGTTGAGCGCGTTAAAAAAAGATTCATTACATTAATGATACCTTTTTTTATATGGAGTGCGATAGGGCTGTTGGTAACCTACCTGTGGCAGCAATTTCCAGTCACCGCGGAAGTGTTGCAAATGGCGAGGCTGGACCAGTTGGGAGATAACCGGCCATATTCCGAAATAGGTTGGGAAGGTGTTTTACTCCGCTGGATCGTGGTGCCCATTTCATTCCAGCTCTGGTTTATCCGCAGCCTGTTTCTCTATAATGTGATATACCCGCTGCTGAAATGGGTCGTTTTAAAATACCCGGTAATATGGTTTGCGATCATGGCCATGTTAATGCTCTTTGTTTTCCGGTTTTATGTATTTGAGTTTCAGGGACTGTTCTTCTTTACATTGGGCATCTGGCTGAATAAAAGAAATTACCCGGTTGACAGGAAACCACGCTGGTTCAGCAGTTACTTAAGCTGGCTGTTCTTCCTTGGCCTCGGAGTTATTAAAACATTCATGGCTTTTGAGTTTGAAACTTATACGCTCGTAACCGTCCTGGTGATGACGATCCTTCACTTCTCATCCGTAATGGCAGGTATTATAGCTGTTTGTTACAGCCTTGACAGGCTTGTAAAGTGGTGCATGGATCGAAAATGGTTTTTATGGCTCAGTTCCTTTTCATTTATTATTTATGGATTGCATATACCGCTGCTTGCTTATTTGACCAGCCTTGTTTACATGTATTTCCATAATATACCCAATTACAGGCTGCTTACTTATATAGTGGTTCCTGTGATCATATTCTTTTTTTGCATAGGAGTAGGGGCCCTGTTAAGAAAATGGCTGCCTGGATTTTACCGGCTTGCAACAGGAGGCAGGGGGATCTAAGCCTAACATATTTATGTGATAGGAATTAGAAACATTCCCGTTTATATTTGTATAGCATCAAAAGGATGTCTCCGCCAGCTGGCGGATGTCGAAGGCATGACAAATAAGTATATCATTGCCTGTTACACATAGGTATAAAATTGATAAATGATAAAGCTCCTGTTATATGAAGACAATCCACAGTTAAGAGAAGGGCTTACAATGCTTATCAGTGGTTCTGATGGTTTTGAAGTATTGGCAGCTTATAAAAACTGTGATAATGTGGTGCAGGAGGTAGAAGCGTTTAACCCTGATGTTATTTTGATGGACATAGATATGCCGGGGGTAAACGGCCTGGAAGGATTAAAAAAGATCCGCGAAGTAAATTGCGACGTAAAGATTTTGATGCTCACCGTTTTTGATGATAATAAAAATATTTTCAATGCCATCAGCAACGGGGCCAATGGATATATTTTAAAAAAGACAGCTCCTGCCCGTCTACTTGAATACATAACCGAAGCACAAACCGGTGGAGCCCCAATGACAGCATCTGTAGCCACCCAGGTCTTGAAAATGTTCTCCTCCATGAACAATGAAAAAGGAGAAGACTACAATTTATCTGACCGGGAAAAGCAGGTACTGCAGTTGCTGGTTGAAGGGTATAGCTATAAGATGATCGCAGCAGAAATGTACATTGCAATTGATACGGTGAGAAGCCACATCAAAAAGATCTATGAAAAGCTGCATGTGAATAGTAAAAGTGAGGCTGTTGCGAAGGCGTTTAAGGATAAGATCGTGTAAATCAATTAGTAAGGCCTGGCTGAGGATTTCACACATTTATGTGGTTGCATATTGTTTTTCCGTGTATTAGCTTTGAATCATTAAGTTCTTTTTATGAAAAAGATTACCACTATTATCCTGCTGTTATTGATCTCTTATACGGGGGATACCAAAACGACCACTTGTATGTCTTCCTTGCATGCCAGGGAAGTCAACTCAGTACAACCCGCTCCTGTTTCCGGGGACGGCGAAATGCTCGAAAACAATAACTGGGTTTTGGCTACCAGGTTTAAGATCTAATGGAGGAAATGATCTATATTAAAATAACGCTTTCATCATAGAAAGACCTTTACTTCGTGTGTTACCCCATCATCCAGTAAACAAACAGATCTCGTTTCCTGTTCGAGGTTATCAACCATCAGTTTTTTTGTCTGCACGCCTGCGGCTGATGTTTGTAAAAATTCAATATGATAATACGTTTCCCCGTACCGGTAATTAATCTTCACAGAGCCCCAATTTTCCGGGATACAGGGATTGAATGACAGGCTATTTCCGGTTTTTTTTATTCCCAGGAATGATTCAATGATCATCTGGTACATCCACCCGGCAGAGCCGGTATACCAGGTCCAGCCTCCACGGCCTTTATGTAACGGTTCCGCATATACGTCTGCAGCTATTACGTAAGGTTCGGATTTATATTTGTTGATGGATGCTTCGTCCCCTCCGCGGTTTACAGGGTTGATCATCTGCAATAATTCCCAGGTTCTTTCCCTGTTTCCAAGCGCTGCAAATGCCATCACGAGCCATATGGCTGCATGAGTGTATTGGCCGCCGTTTTCCCTTACCCCGGGCACATATCCTTTTATATATCCCGGGTTCATAGCCGATTTATCAAATGGGGGATCGAAAAGCTGTATGATGCCATCCTCTTTCTTCACGAGGTTTTGATCGGCAGCCTGCATAGCTGACAGCGTGTGTTCCGGGTCACCGGCTTTGGATAACACAGCCCAGCTTTGTGCGATGGAATCGATCCTGCATTCTTCATTTTTAGCGGAGCCCAGCGGTGACCCGTCATCAAAGTAAGCCCTCCTGTACCATGCTCCATCCCATGCGTGTTCACTTATATCTTTTTTTAATTGCCCCGCCGTGATCCTGCATTTTTCTGCAAATGAAGGATCATTTGCTTTTTTACCCAGTTCCGAGAATTTTATTAAAATATCATACAGGAAGAATGCGAGCCATACACTTTCACCCCTTCCATAATGGCCTACCTTATCCATCCCATCATTCCAATCGCCTGAGCCGATCAATGGCAGGCCATGTTCACCAAAGCGCAGGCCATGCTCAATGGCTTTTACACAATGCTCATAGAGGCTGGCTGATTTATCAGATCGGATCGGGAGATCATAATAGGAATCTTCACCCGCATTCAATAAGCGCCCCTCCAAAAAAGGAACCGGTTCATCGAGTATGCTTAGATCCCCTGTTACATCAACATACCTGCAGGTAGCGAAAGGAAGCCAGAGATAATCATCCGAACATGTGGTGCGCACACCCCTTCCCATGGGTGGATGCCACCAGTGCTGCACATCACCCTCTTTAAATTGCCTGGATGCACAAAGCAGGATCTGCGACTTCAGCAGCTGTGGCTGGGCGTGTACCAGTGATAATACATCCTGTAGCTGGTCCCTGAATCCAAAGGCTCCCCCGGATTGGTAGAACCCGCTTCTTGCCCAGATACGGCATGCCAGCGTCTGGTAATTGAGCCACCCGTTTGCAAGAATGTTAACAGCAGCATCGGGAGTCTCGATCCATACTGCATTTAACGCATGTTGCCAGTACTGATGTACTTTAACCAGTGCATCATTGGCGGCTACATTTCCTTCAAACTTTTTTATGATCTCCTGGGTTTCATATAAATTTTTTCCTGCGCCCAGCCGGAATACAAGTTGCTTTTCCTCGCTTTCCGCGAGGTCGAAAGCCACCTGTATGGCTGCGCAGGGATCCAATGCAGCGCCGGTTTTACCGGATAGCCTGGTCTTATTCATGGCTTCCGGGTTACTCATTGTTCCATTTCTCCCGATAAATTCTGACCGGTCCGTGGTAATACTTTTGCTGATATCATCCGTATCAAAAAATGCCACCCTGTTTTCAAATTCTGCGTTGTATGAATTCCTTGCAAGGATGGCGCCGGTACCTTTATCCATTTCCGTTATGATATGCCTGATGTTCTTTGCCCGGAGGTCACCCAGGACCCATTCTACATAACCGGTTGCAGAAAGGCGCCTTCCCCTGTTGGAATTATTACGCAGTTTTAAAACAATGAATTTTACCGGGGCATCAATATCTGTATAAACCCACATTTCTGAATCGATTCCATCTTCGCTGTGCTCAAATACACTGTAACCGAATCCATGCCTGGATATATATGGGGATTGCCCGCGGCTGGGTAACGGGGAGGGTGACCAGAATCTGCCACTTTCTTCATCCCGCAGGTAAAATGCCTCTCCCTGGAGGTCAGTGATGGGGTCATTATTCCATGGTGTGAGACGGAGCTCATGTGCATTCTCTATCCAGGTATACGATTGGCCGCTTTCAGAGATGATGCATCCAAAATGTGGGTTTGCAATTACATTGATCCAAGGTGCCGGGGTGCTCTTCCCGGGCGAAGTGGTAATAACATATTCTTTGCCATCAGCAGTAAATCCACCAATGCCATTAAAAAACCTCAGGTCCTTTCTTGTAGGCACGGCCGTTTCTACGGATGTATGGAATTTACTGGGGCTGAAAAAAGGGATCGTTGTTTTCAAAGCGGTTCGCCTCGTGATCTGCTCATCCAGTGTTCCAAACTTATCTGATATTACGACATGCGCCACAGTCTGAAAAAGAATGCGGTCCTCATTCGATATCTGGTCGGCCGCACGGATAAAGATCCCCCCGGGATGATCTTTTATATCAGTAGCAGCACCTGGTGCGATCAACCCGAGGATCTGGTTTTGGAGATCCATCCGGTATCCCCCGTGATCTTCATTCCATATTACGAGATCAACATGCAAGCCCTTCAACCGCCAATACGCATGCGCCTGTACCAATTGCTTTACCAGTACGATATTGGATGAATCTTCTATTTGCAAAAGAACAATGGGGAGATCTCCCGAAATGGAATAGCTCCACAACCCTGACTGTCCGCGTTGGTTTTTCATAATAACGGAAGGGTCTGCACGCAGAGCCGCATTGGAAAAAATGACTGATCCTGCCAGTCGGGCATACAATTGCGCATCAGCTTCTGCAGCATTTATTTGCCTTAAAATAACCTGGCTATGTGTCCATGCAAGTTCAAGTACCCTGTTTGAAAAATGCCTGTCCTGGTATTTATCGATAAGCCCTGAACAGGCCTCTTTTGTTTCTGCAATACCAAAGATCATATCAATGGTGGCAGATTTGTATGGTTCAATGACGATGCGGTATTGAATGGAAACAATGGGATCAAGCACAGAACCGCTGGTCCCCGCAAGTGCTGTTCCTGGTTCATTACTTTTGGATCATTGATCATAATATCCCCTGCCGATGAACTGGTTCCTGTCTGTTTCATAAGAGACATTTTCTATTTCCGCATCATGTACTTTCATTAAATGAAACATGTATGGAGGATGTTCATCTACAGACCGGGGCCGGCGTGTACAGATAATGGCATGTTTTTGTTTGATTATTTCCGTTTGCACAAAAAGATTACTGAAAGCCGGGTGTGCTTCATCCGCCGCTGCAGAAGCCAAAACAACTTCCGCATAACTGGTAAACTCAATGACCGTTTTTTGCGGGAACGGTTCGTGATATGTATCCTTCTTAATTCAATATCATCTTCGGGAGATACAACGATCTCCGTATGTGTTTCGAGTGAAAGATCACGCCTGCGAAATTCTGCACGGCCCTGTGAAAATACCGCTTCATAATTATCACCCTGTTGCAGGGATGGCTGGAATGCCGATGACCAGGATACCTTATTATCCAGGTCACGGATATAACAGAACGTGCCCCAGTTATCACAGGTACAATCTTCACGCCAACGGGTAAGTGCAATATTTTTCCACCGGCTATAACCTCCTCCGGCATTGGTGACCATTACATGGTATCTCCCGTTTGACAAAAGCTGTACTTCGGGTATAAGCTGTATGCGGTGTATTGATCACCCGCATGGGAGTATCATTGCCGCTGCATGATGCTGATATCACCTGCATGCACACCCGGGGAATAGAAAGTAGTGATCCTTGGCATCCGTTCCTGTAATAGCAGAAGCGTGGATCTCATCTGAACATCTGATTCAAAGCGTTGCTGCATAGGCTGGTTTAACAGCAGGTATGCAGTGACAAGAAACTCATTCCCTGGTGATGTGCCATAAAAGATTGAACCACTGCATAGTTCTGTTTTCTCAGCATACGGCCAGCGGTATAATCGATGGCTTCATAAAAGCCATATTTTCCTTCAAAACCGCTTGCTTTCATAACCCAGAGATTGGAATATGCTTCATCAGGTGCTACCATTAAAGCCATTATGGTAGAATAGGGTGAAATAACAAGGTCTTCGCCAAGCCCGCGTTTAAAGCCAAGGCCCGGAACACCAAATGCACGGTACTGGTAGTTAAGGTTCGCATCAACCATATTATAGCCCGATTCAGAAATACCCCAGGGCACACCTCTTTTCCTGCCATAATCTATTTGTTTTTGTACGACCGCCTTGTATGTCTGATCGAGCAATGTATTTTCATAAGTAGGCATTATCAACAGCGGCATCAGGTATTCAAACATGGATCCGCTCCACGAAAGAAGAATGGGTGTGGTGCCAATATTGGTCAAGTTGCCTGCCCAAGGCAAACCAGCTTTCCTGTGGCAATTTACCTTGCGCAATGCCACAAAGCTGGTAAGCCTCGCTTCGGATGCCAGCAGGTCATAAAAACTGTTGTCTCTTCTTTGTTCATCTACATTGTACCCAATGGACAATAAATGTTGCGACCTGTCATATAGGAAATCGTATTCCATATCTGCATAGGTCCGTGCATTTTGCTACAAGTTGCTCGATGGTAAGAAAGAGTTCTTTTGCACGCCTCCCGGATTCAGTAATCTGCGCCCTGAAGATGATTGAGCCATTCATTTTCCTCCGCGCTGTTATCCTCGGAATAACAACTAATAATGTTATGGAGTAGGATTTCTTCGATTTTAGATAAGTTGTCTATTGTGGGAACCAATGGGAACAGGGATATCAAGGTGTTCGAATTTTGCGGGGGCTCTGGCAATAACATCCAGGGGACCATTGATAACAATTCATATTTTACCTGCTTGTATCTGGAAGTTATTTTTTGCGCCCACCAGTCGCCTTCATCGAATCCGTGATTCAATTGCTGCTATATACTGCTGTAAACGATAATTCCAGTTCATCGATATAATCTTTGGCTTCATCGAGGATCCGTTTACGTGACTGGATAATATCTTCCAGTTCTTCCTGGAATTGTTCTCAATAGGCCGTCTCCGATGTTCATGTCTTCGATCAATACCCGACCGTATCTGAAAGCCCTTCAAAAACATCTGCATGAAATTATTTTCTTGTCGGGGATGGTCAAGAAGCCCTGTTTTAAGCGTTATCAGGTGCCCGGCCAAGTTGCCGCTGTCTACCGTTGAAATATACCTGGGCGCAAGTGGCACTAAGCGAAATCGGTATCATACCAATTATATAAATGCCCCCGGTACCGTTCCATGCTTAGCATGGTGTTGAGTGTATTGCCTGTCCGGTCAACCAGTTGCGCTATGGGCCGATATAGCCAAAATCATAAGCGGTAAGATTGCATAGCAGCGCAAGACCGATATTGGTAGGAGAAGTGCGGTGTGCAATTCTTTCCACCGGTTCTTCCTGGTAATTATCGGGAGGCAGCCAGTTGTCCTCCGCCACAAGAATTTTCAAAAAACGCCCAGATCTTCCTGGCCAGTGTTCGCAGGTATAAATTTTCACCATCCTGCAGTGATTGGATTTTTTACCGGTGAAATCATGGCTGACCCACCAGGCAATAAATGGGGACAACAACCAAAGTATCAATATCGGAAGTGCAATCAGAAAGAGATAGAGGTGCATACAAATTACCAGGTAAGCGAAAACGCCCACAGAGAAAAAAACGGTGCAAACCACATTGTAAGAATGCTGGTCAATGCTTTCTTTTGCTGCATATGCCACACCGTTATATGGGTTCCATTGCAAGAATGTTTCCTGTGATAATGAACATCCGCCACAGTGTCCGAAGAATGGCGTCGGTATGTTAATAAAGCTTCATAAGGCAGGCAGATCAGTTCGAGCAGGTGTTGATAAAATGATTATTGCAGATTACGGCGAGTAAAGTACAGGTGTTGCATAAAAATCACATCGGCAGGTTTCCTGCATAGTTCCCAAAAAAAATTTACAATGGATGGTAATATAATGATCAGTGTCACTGCCAGTGTCCAAAACCAGGGAGGGTCAAGATCGTCCATCCAAATACAAACAACAGCAATAAGGACAGGGGTACAAGGCTGCGCCGGATATTATCAAATATCTTCCACTTGAGAATAAGGACGAGTGGGTTTTTATGAAGGCTTATCCCCCGGGAACAAAAGGAAAACCAGCTTGCTATTTGCCAGTCCCCGCGTATCCACCGGTGCCTGCGCTTCATATCAGCATGGTACCGGGATGGATATTCCTCGTATAACTGAACATCTGTGATCAGACCCGAGCGTGCATAACAGCCTTCCAACAGATCATGGCTTAATATCCGGTTTGTCGGGAAACCTGTTTTTCAATGCTATTTCAAATGCATCTATATCATAAATACCTTTGCCAATAAAAGAGCCTTCTTGAAAAGATCCTGGTAAACATCTGAAATGGCCCTTGTATAAGGATCGGTCCCCGGCTCATTGCCATGAATACGTGCATATATTGAACTATTGTTGTCCGGGCAGACTATTGGAAACCCTTGGCTGAAGAATTGTATATCCTTCGGTAACGCGGCTCTTTTTTTCATTGATATACAGTGCATGGTTGAGCGGATGCGCCATGTAGCCGATCATCTTCCAGGCGGTATCCCGCGGTAATTGTGTATCCGTATCAAGGGTAATAATATATTTTATCCCGGTATAGATATGCTTCTTCTCCCACGACCATTGAAAAATATTCCTTCCCTCTCCCCGTAGCAAGTGCATTGAATTGCTCCAGTTTCCCTCTTTTTCTTTCATACCCCATCCAGATCTTATCATGTGGATTCCATTTACGCGGCCGGTGAAAAAGAAAAAAGATATCATTGACAGCTCCGGTCATATTTTTTATTCAGTTCAATGATCTTTGTTCTTGCGGTATTGCAACAGCATTTCATCTTCAGGAGTTGTTTCAGTAGCGGCATCTTTAAAATCTGTTAATAAGGCATAATAAAGATTTGCATCCCGGTTGGCAAGAAACCTTACTTCCAGCCCTTCAACCAATTCATCAATATCGGCCGCATGTTGCTTATGAGAGTTGGTACCACCACCATCGTGCGGCATTGTCGGCTGGATATCCCTTTTGAAAAATCCATGCGTGGTAAAAGGTGGTGGCCTTGCCAAAATGGTACTTAGCCAGTTAATGATAGATACTGCAAGCCGGCTGGTTGCCAGCAAGCAGATGATGCAAAGCAATACCAATTCGGTTTTACCCAACCCGTCCATGCATAGCCTTTGCAACCAGCCCCCAGGCAAATAAGGCCTGTTAAAACGATATACCCCGCCTAAGTATAACCAATAATGGATATCTATTTACGAAGTTTCTGCAATAATCCATTCTAGAGACCTTTATTTTTGCTCAGCTTCTTTGTAGTTTGTGCGAGCCCTCTGCCTGTAAGGTAATATCCTACATGTGATAATCGCAGGTCATTGTTTTTCATACTGTTCTCTTTTGCGAGCATCGATGGCAAGTGCGGCCACTTCCTGTTCAGATAATTCGCTGTATTTGGCAATTTTTTCCACCGCGTGCCGGTAATTGATCACGCGTATAAAAATCCATTTTGTTATATATCCCTTCAATATCTCGCGAAGCGTTGCTTCTACAATACTGGTGTTTTCAACAAAGTCCCGCCAGTCTGTATTACTTAAAAAACGAAGACTGCTGATGCTGTTACTGATAGATACCTGGTCGGCGGCCTGTTTTTGATTTTCCTGTTGCACAATTCACTACTGGTAGCCCCCATTTCTGATAACGTTTGTTCTATCCAGTTAAGTGGCAAGCGTAAGCGAGTTTCCTTTTTCCTGTAAGCCGTCTTGTTAGTTCCGCAACAAATGAACTTTCCATCGGCGGTTCGGACCTTGCCATATCCGCGATTACCAGCACAAGGTTTTTGGGATCCTTTTCAACAGCTTCCATCATTTTATCAGCCCATTGATTGGCAAGCGATTTATTGTTGATATCAACGGCGATCTGAATGGAAAGCCTTCTTAGATTTTCTATCAATGCAAGCCTGAGCATGATAGGGATGGCCCATAATTCGCCCAGCTTTAAAAATGTAACTGTTTGATATGCAGTTACAAAACTTCCAGGCTTTTCAGGTCAACATGGCCATCACTGTGGGAAATAATTTCCACAGCGATATCATAAACCCGTGGCAAACCGGCTGATGTTCCCTTTAAAAGTTGTGGCAATCCCTTGCTATATCCTTTTGGTAAATGCTTTTTCCCGGTATATATCTGTTCTTCGATCAGGTAAAAATTATCCAGCAGCCATTCTCCTGCCGGAGCGATACCTGTCATTTTCCTTTACAGCTTCCGTTAGTAAAGCATGAACTTCCAGCAGCATTTTTTCATTTTCCGCAAGGCGCTTTAATAAATGTTCAGAGGGGTGTTCCGAGATCAGCAAATGCCTCCTGGCAAGCGATTTGGCATGTTGATCCATTTGTTCTTCCGTGAATAATTCCGATCGCATCGGCGGCCTCTCATTGGCATACTTACTATTTGGATCTGCTTCAATGAAAGGTTCTATAATATTTTTTCTCAATTTGGCAATTGCCTGGGGAAGCATTTCAAAGAAATCCTTTTGGTCATTTTTTCTTTGCGATACTTTCATGTCTTTAAAAGGTTTTTGTACTTATTTTTTGAGGTTTATGGTAAAAAAAGCCATTAAATTCCGGAATTACAACCCCGGCATGCTTCCAGGCATTAAAAAAAATACCTGCCGCGGAATTTGCAATTTTAATAAACAAAAACCGCTCCTTATATCTACGCCCGGGTATCTTTTCTTACCCTTTGATGTTATTCCTGTTAAATGGTGGGTTGATCCCTTACATCCTGCGGGTCGGAAAATGAAGAATGGGTTGGTAAAAGTGAGTTAAAGAAATCGAAAATGCAGAAAAGTGAAATTATTTTTTGATCAGGCTGGAAGACAATAAATTTATAACTGATTTCGATTCGACGGATGAAGGAAAGGATTGGCAGGTTTTAGTAATAGTAACAGCATGCTTAAAAAATACCAACATTCTGACTTTGATCTATTGGAAAGCTGGGTGACTGATGAAGACATCTTATTTCAATTTGCCGGATCTGATTTTTCTTACCCGATTACCAAGACGCAGTTGATCGGGTACCAGGTGAAATACCCGGGTCGTTTTTTTTATATTGGTTATACAGAAGAAGGTGTTGCCTTTGCTTTTGGCGAGATCATAACAATGGAATCTCCATGGCCCAGGTTGGGAAGGATATTGATCGGTAATCCATCTGAAAGGGGGAAGGGACTGGGTAAATATTTTGTGAGCATGCTGATCGGGGAATGTAAGAA
Source organism: uncultured Chitinophagaceae bacterium (assembly GCA_963779595.1). GTDB lineage: Bacteria > Bacteroidota > Bacteroidia > Chitinophagales > Chitinophagaceae > Ferruginibacter. Next base: position 428,086 of record CAVZYY010000001.1, read on the forward strand.
AGAATTTAATCCATCATTGATAGACCTGTTTGTCTGGGATCAGAATATCCCTGCCATAAAATGTTATGAAAAACTTGGTTTTAAATTCACAGGCGACAAAAGTTTTCATTTATTTCACAGGGATAAGGCATTTAATATTTGTAAAATGTCATTGGAAATATCAAAATAGCCTTTCATTAATATTAAGCAAATGAAAAAATTCATTGTTCTGACAATATTACTCATCATTATCCTGACTGCAAAAACCCAGGTTCCCAATACGCTGTCGGCTTCAGACAAAGTATTTGGCTTATCCAGGTTCTGGCAGGAAGTAAATTACAATTTTGTTTACCTGGATAAGGTTGACAGAAAGGGCTGGGACAGTACCTACAGGGCTTTCATCAGCCAGGTGCAGGAAACTCCCAACGACTATGAATACTACCGGTTGATGCAAAAATTCTGTGCGTTACTGAAGGATGGACATACCAATATTTATTTGCCTGGCACAATCGAACCAATGAATACAATGTTTGGGGAGTACAGGCTTTTTTTAAAGCATATTGAAGGTAAGGCGGTCGTTGTGCGGGTAAATGAAAGTAAAAAGAATGAGATACCGATCGGCAGTGAAGTAATAGAAGTAAATGGAAAACCTGCGGATCTTTTTATAAAAGAAAACGCGGTGCCATATATTTCTTCTTCTACCGATTATGTAATAAGAGACTGGGCGGTCGACCGTTTGCTACAGGGTTTAAAAGGATCGCAGTTCCAGGTAAAGATCAGGAAGCCTACGGGAGAGATCATTTCACTTTCACTTATTCATGAAAAAACAAATGAAGAAGCTGTCTATCCGCCTTACAAGGAAATTCCGCTTTTTGAATTTAAATGGCTGGACAAAGGAATAGCATACCTGGCGTTGAATTCCTTTGGGAACCCCAAGATCGATACCTTGTTTTTACAAAAGTTGCCTGAATTGTATAATGCCACGTCTTTGATCATTGACCTGAGGAATAACGGTGGTGGAAATACGAATATTGGAACGGATATTTTGAAATACCTCACCAATGACAGTATTTTATATGGAGCTAAAAGTATAAGCAGGATGCACGTTCCTGCTTTTAAGGCATGGGGAAAATTCACTAAGAAAGAAGATACCATTAATAATTCCTGGGCGGCCCGTTCATATTTATCTTTTCATGATAAATATTACTATGCGTTTGATTATGATCCCGATACAATAAAATTGAATGCTAAGAGACTCGTGGTGCCAACTGCCATCCTGATCGGGCATCAAACAGCATCTGCAGCGGAAGATTTCCTGATCTGCGCCGATAAGCAAAAGCATATGATAAAGATCGGCGAGCCTTCATTCGGCAGTACAGGCCAGCCATTTTTATTTGATCTGCCTGGAGGTGGATCGGCAAGGGTTTGTACCAAGAAAGATACATACCCGGATGGAAGGGAATTTGTTGGATACGGTGTAAAACCTGATATTGAAGTTGTGCCAACGTTGAAAGACTATATTGAAAAGAAAGATCCAGTGTTGGAAAAGGCAATAGAATACCTGAAAAAGAAAAAAGGATGATCTTAGGCCGGTACGGCAAACCTATCCTTGATCTTCCCGGTAAGATCCGTTTCTACCATCCGCCAGGCAATATTGATCATATTTTTAAATGCAATGGCATGTGAGATACCGTGACCGATAATAACGGGCTTGGCTACCCCAAGAACGGGTACGCCTCCATAGATTTCAAAATTAAAGCGTTCAAAATGTTCGTCATCAATACTGCGGCGTTTTACAATATCATAAATGCTTTCTGCAAATTTCAAAACCACATTACCCGTAAAGCCATCACATACCATTACATCTGCTTTATCAAGCAGAATATCCCGGCCTTCAATATTGCCGATAAAATGGATCGATGCATTTTCTTTAAGGAATGGATAGGCAGCCTGTGCAAGCAGGTTTCCTTTGCCTTCTTCTTCCCCGATATTGACAAGCCCGACCTTTGGATGGCTGAATCTTTAAAATGTGTTCAGCAAATAGGGAGCCGAGGATGGCAAACTGGTTCAGGTTTTCCGGTTTGCAATCTGCAGTTCAGCCCCACATCAACCAATAAACCAAGGGTGCCATTTTCCCTTGGCATATAAGCCCCGATCGTGGGCCGCATTACTCCTGCGATAGCTTTGATACTGATATAAGGCACCTACCATCATAGCGCCGGTATTTCCTGCACTGATAAAAGCATCCATTTTGCCCGTGGCCAATAAATGAAAACCAATCGCAATGGACGATTGTTGTTTTTCTTTCAATGCTTTAGTAGGATGTTCATGCATTTCTATCACCTGTGCCGCATGGATAATGCTATAATTGTCAGGGGGAAGTTTATGGCCTGCCAAGGCTGTTTGAATGCCTGCCTTCGTCACCGATCAGCAGCAAATGAACCTCTTTGCTATTTTCTGCAAAAAAAGCTGCAACACCTTTCGCGGCTTCAAGTGGTGCAAAATCGCCACCCATCATATCAAGGCCGATTGTGATCATGATAGAAATTTATAAATTAAAAATTCCAAAACCAAGCTTGAAGTTACTCAATCTTTGATTTTGGAATCAAAATCTTTCAGCAAAGAATATTATGCTTTAAGCGGAGCTTTTTCAGCGACAACTTTTCCTTTATAGTATAATTTTCCTTCGCTTACATGCGCACGATGGCGTACATGTATTTCGCCGGTGGTTTAGTCGGTGCTTAAAGTAGCTTCTGTTGCTTTATAATGCGTTCTTCTTTTTGCACTGCGTTGTTGCGAATGGCGCCTTTTTGGATTTGGCATGACTGTTTATTTTTATTTTTATTTAATGCTGAATAAATTATTTCTTAATTCTCTTTGAACTTATCGAGTCCTTTCCACAGGGCATTTGCATTATGATCAACATGCTTTGCCTCCATTTCCTTTAGTTTTTCCAATACTTCATTATTACACCGTGGACCGCCCATTTCTTCTTTACTGCACATACTCTGCATCGGTACACTCAACATCACAAATTCATATATCCAATCGCTTACATTGATATGGCTTTCTGTTCTTGAAATGTAAAACACATCAGGATCTTCTTCTGATTCATTCATTTCATCCGGGTTATCTACCATCTTTACCAGCATTTTAAATTCATCCCAGAGATCCATTTTCAATGGATTGCCGCAGCGGTCGCAGGTGACGGTTGCATTACCCCCGATCTCAAATTTCAGGAGCATGAAACCTGGATTTTTCTCCAGTGACAGCTGTACATTTGCTGTGGCATTGGCAAAATCCTGGGCCTCTTTTTCTACAAAGAACTTGTCATCTAACTCGTAATTAAACTGATGTATCCCCGTCTTCAATCCCACAAAAGCAATCTCAAATGCCCGTCTGTTAGCCATTGCGTTCAGTTTAAAGGACGGCAAAGGTAGGAGAAAATTATGAAATATGGGCAGCAATTAAGCCCTTTTTTATAGGAAGAAGGCTGAAAATCAGTCCCATTAAGTAATTTTAGCAATATGAAGCTACAGAAGAAAGCCATTGTTGCTGCCGGGCTGCTGTTGATCTGTGTGATCATTCATGTTTATAGCGCAAAGGAATTGAGGGTTGAAAATGGCTATAGCAGTCATTTTTTTGTGCAATTTTCTACTGTTTTGAGACATATATTAGGGAAAATTCCTATAAGTATAGGCGATCTGTTATATGGCTTTTTAGTTGCCTGGCTGCTGTGGAAAGGGATCAAATATGGCCGGGCGTTTTTTAAAAAGGATCCCGTTATTTCAAAAAAGCAACGGCTTCTTTCGGGGTTCTTTAAGATATTGATCTTTTGTTCCTCCATGTACATTGTTTTCAATATTTTTTGGGGCATTAATTATGACCGCAAAGGGATCGCATGGCAACTGGGTTTAAAGATGGACAAATATGGCCCGGGAGACCTCGAGGAGATCAACGGGCTGTTGCTTGAAAAAATAAATGAGGCAAAAAAGGCATTGATCGTAAATAAGACAGCTTATCCATCCAATAAAAAATTATTTGCGATGGTATTAAATGCGTATGAAAATATTTCATTGCAATACCCGTTCTTAAAATATAAACCTGCTTCATTGAAATCATCCATGTGGGGATGGCTGGGAAATTACACCGGCTTTACCGGCTACTATAACCCGTTTACCGGGGAAGCACAGGTGAATACATCCGTTCCGAAATTCTTACAGCCTTTTATTGCCTGTCATGAGGTAGCTCACCAATTGGGCTATGCAAAAGAAATGGAGGCCAATTTTGTTGGATACCTTGCAGCAAGTTCGTCTGCAGATACCCTTCTACGTTATTCTGTTTACCTGGACCTGTTTACATATGCCAACCGCAATTTATTTTTTATAGACTCAGTCGCGGCCAAATCATACAGGGCTAAACTGGATACTGCTGTAGTGGCAGATCTGAAGGAATGGATCGCATTCAATAAAAAGCACCAGAGTTATGCCGAGCCGGTGATAAGATGGATCTATGGAAAATACCTGCAGGGCAACAGCCAGCCACAGGGAATACTGAGCTATGATGAAGTGACGGCTTTTATCATTTCCTACTATAAAAAATTCGGCAGGATCTAAACAGGTCAGTTACTGCCGAGAAATTTTTTAACCTCTTTAAAATACACAGCTTCATTATCAAGCCAGCCATAATGGCCACAATGCTCCAGCAAAACAAATCTTGAATTTTTGAAGGCCTTATGTGCCTTTACTCCTGTTCTTTCTTCAATGATATCCTGTTTGCCCTGTATGATCAATACCGGTTTAGCAAAAGATGACAGCGCCCGGGTACAATCAAACTTTATTTTTTGCATGTCAGCCCAAACCAGGTTATTAATGGCGGTATTCCCCTGTGTCAGCCTTTCCGCTACCAGGGGAACATTTTTTTTATCATACAAATAAGCAGGCGCAAGTAACATCCCTCTCTGCAATCTTGCGTAATAGCTTGTGTCACCGGCGCCGATCTTTCTTGTCCAATAATTGAGTGAATCCAATGCTGTGGAGTTAAGTTTTGAATTGATATTCGTGCTGACATAGTTGAGTAGATCAAGATCAATACCACCGGAAGAGGAGAGAACCAATGATTCAATTTTGTCCGGGTACAATGTTGCATAGTACGAAGCAAGCATCCCCCCAAAGGAATGACCGAGGATGCTCCATTTTTCTATTTTTAGATGTGTTCTTAAACGCTCAAGGTCTTCAACCATTAATTTCATAGTGATGGTTGAAGCATCCGTTTTTTCAAGGATCGACCGGCCTGTGCCGCGTTGATCATATATAATAGTTTGATGCTCTGCGGATAGTTTCTTTGCCAGGCTTACAAAGCCATCGCTGTTCATACCCGGCCCGCCATTAATGATCAAGAGTGGTTTGCCGCTGCCAAATATCCTGTAGAATATTTCTGAATCCTTATTTTTTATGATCCCATCCGTTTGGGCGGATGCATCTACATATATTACCACAAAAAATAAAAGGAAACAAAACTTAGTCATATCGTTATTGATTTACTAAGTCAAAAAAAGATAAATTAAGGCGATAACTGTTACCGTTTATAAAAATGATTTTATTATCACCGGCTTCCTGTCTTTCCAACAAATACTAAAAACTATTCTTCCACATCATGCTTTCTACCGGCTTGTTTGGCTGGCCGCTGTATTTTGCATTTTTTTTCTGGTTGTATTTTACCAGGATCTCTCCATCAACCGGGAAATAAATAAGCTGGCCGATCGGCATTCCTTTATATACTCTTACCGGTTGTTTCACGGATATTTCCAGCGTCCAGTTACCGCAAAATCCCACATCGCCCTTTCCTGCGGTAGCGTGGATATCAATACCAAGACGGCCGGTTGATGATTTGCCTTCGAGGAAAGGAACATGCGCATGCGTTTCTGTGTATTCTTCAGTTACCCCGAGGTAAAACATATGCGGCAATAGTAAGATGCCTTCTTCCGGTATTTCAAAATGCTTGATGGTATTGTGTTTTTTGGCGTCAAGTTCTGCATGCTCATAAGTGGCCAGGTACTTGCCTAAATGCACATCGTAACTATTGCTGCCAAGACAATCACGGTCATAAGGTTCTATCTTGATGGTACCTTTTTCAATTTCTTCGAGGATGCGTGAATCGCTAAGTATCATCGTTTATTTGTTTATTTGTAAAAATATATTTTTCACTTTTCACTTTTCACTTTTCGTTTTCAATATGCCTTTGGTTTATCAACAAAATATCAACGAATCGACAAAATTAGCAGTTTGGCATATTGCGGAGGCAGAAAGTTTTTTTTTACAAAAAGTATCACTCCAGAATGAGATCACACACCCACATAAGCGTTTGCAACATTTCGCAGGCCGCTATTTACTGGTTGAGATGTTTGATGGCTTCCCTTTGGAGCTGATAAAAATTGCAGATACCAAAAAACCATTTTTACCGGATGAAGCGTATCATTTTTCTATATCTCATTGCGGGGACTATGCGGCAGCTATTGTAAGTACGGTGAACAGGGTAGGAATTGATATCGAGATTCCCCAGCAAAAAATTGAGAACATAAAAGACAAATATTTAAATGAAGATGAACAGTCAATGTTATCTGTTTTAGATATCCCGGTACGTCAATCACTCACCCTTGCATGGAGCATTAAAGAAACCATGTTCAAATGGTATGGAGCAGGTGGGGTTGATTTCAGGAAACATATGCACATTGATGCTTTATCTTTTGATGAGAATGAATTTGCAGCTAAATGTACATTCCATAAAAATGAACCTGTATCATTAAAAGTGAAAGGCCTTTTCTTTAACGGGAATTTTTTAACATGGGTAGTTACCGGATGATCAATAAAAAAGAGTTGATAACTTTTTACATTATCAACTCTTCCATGAAATTTTATGACAGGCCCTTTAAAAATAAAGTGATCAAAAATTAAAGGCAAGTTTCCCAAATAATCTTAATCCGTTAAATCCCATTTGAACAGAATCCCATGGCCCTCCTGATTCATTATCCCCGGCCCAGCCCTTTGCCAGCTGGTTTACGCCAAGGTCAGGATGAACATTGAATAAATTATCAGCGCCGATAAAGAGGCTGATATTTTTTGAAAATTTATAAGAAGCGAAAATATCGGTTGTGAGTTTACCATTAAAATTGAACTCTTCGGGTACATACACTGATCCGTCTGCATCAGTAGGAACCTGTGGATTGATACCTGTTTGATTTGGATTATCATCCGTTGCATCTCCAAAACCCAGCAATCTTATTTTTCCAAAATAGGTAAGGTGTGTGCCGAAGCCAAGCTTGTTCACATTATATTCGAGGCTTAAACTGAATTTTGCTTTCGGCGCCGATGCCAGTAAGAAAGCAACTTCCCGGTCACTATAAAATGTTTTTCGATTCAGCTCCGTGCCATTCAAAGCTGCAGGCACATGGATCGCATCCAATTTCATGTCCTGGAAATTTCCTGCGAGTAATCCTTTAAAGCCCTTGTTGCCCCATCTTTTTGCGTAGTCAACTACGAGATCTAAACCATAATTGGTTGTATTCACAGCATTCGCAAAGAACTGTACAGTTGCTACATCTGCAGGGATCTGGGAAATAAAGGAAGCAGGTAAAGTGGTGTCTCCTGCACTAAACAGGCCCGACAACACAACCCTGTCTTTTACTTTCACCATGTATCCGTCAGCGGTAAAAGTTAAACCTGGAATGGGCTTCCATGAAAAACCGATACTGCCGTTTACGGAGGTTTCTTCTTTCAGATCAGGGATGCCGGCGGCTTTTGTGATGTTGCTGCCGTTGCGTGCAATGAGTGATTGTACCAATGCACCACCGCTGAATGAAGTGAGTGTATTGCTGAAATTGATCTGTTGTAAAGAAGGAGCCCTGAAGCCGGTACTCACAGAACCACGTAAATTAAAATTGCGGGCAACTTTATAACGGGTGGCAAATTTGTAAGTAAGTACAGATCCAAAATCGGAATAATTTTCGAAACGGATCGCTCCATCCAATAACCATTCTTTCGTTGCATTCAGTTCAGCATCTATGTATAAGCTAATGTTATTCCTGTTGGCAGCAATGGCGTCTAGTGGACTAAAGCCCGGAAATCCCTGTGAGCCGGAAGCAGGGGTCAAAGAGTCAGCAACATTTGGATAAAATAAATTGTTGGGATGAAAATTATCATAGGAAGCGCGTTCGCCTTCATAGATCGAATATCTTTCATACCTGAATTCTGCACCAAGGCCCAGGTTAAGACCGCTTGCAACAGAATTAAATGCCCTGCTGGCATCCAGGTTAACGGTGTTTTGAAGGAAATTAAAACCACCATCATCAAAATGAGTTTGAGCAATGGCTCCTGTAGTTATAACAGAAGCATTGAAGGTCTTGTCTCCATAATAATGAAAATCATTTCTGCCAATAGTATTGCTCAGGTCCCAATTCCAGTTCTTGCATTTGCCTTTTATTCCTGCAGCAAATGACAGATCTTGTATATGCGTCTGGATGTGAGGATTGTAATATATCTCACCATCATCAGCTGTTCGCATGATACTTGCGTCGTAAACAAGATCTCCGTTTGCATCTACCGGGAAACGGTTAGGCCTGGCACTCCAGTTCCTTGAATAAGCGTAAGCGTCTGAAGCTTTATAATTGTAACCACCGAAAGAATAAAAAGTTGTTTTTTGACTGGCACTTGTTGGTATTTCAAGATTGTACATACCACCGCCGGTTTTCACCGAGCCATCTCCAAAAGCCCTTCGCCCGCTATTGATATATGGTAATGCATTTTTATCATTTTGCCAGTTGCTGGTATCTACCTGCCTGAAAGTTTTTTCCTGTGACAGGAAATCAAAAGAAAAATTAACGAACCCGCCATATTTCCCGATCTTCAAACCATTATTAACAGCCAGGGAAAGTGTTCCCCCGTCAATGGGTTTACTGGAATAGTACTGGTTGGATTTTTTTTGTTTTTCGGAATTAAATTTTGTGTCATAATAACCACTCCATCCCGCGTCGATCGCCCAATGGTTAACATCTTTTTTGAGGATCACGTTGATAACCCCCGCCATTGCGTCTGAACCATATTGTGCGGAAGCTCCATCTCTCAGGATCTCGATCCTGTCAACAGCAGATTGTGGAAATGCATTCAGGTCAGCGCCTGAATTTCCCCTGCCCCTGGTGCCAAATAGTGCTACAAAAGCTGTCTGGTGCCTTCTTTTGCCATTGAGCAGTACCAGCGTTTGATCCGGGCCCAGGCCACGCAAGGTTCCGAGGTCCACATGGTCTGCTCCATCGGCTCCACTCTGTTTGTTATAATTAAAAGAAGGTGCCGCGATGTTTAGAACGGAAGTCAGGTCCATTTTCGCGGTAGGTAAACCTACCTGGTTTATTTTAATAACGTCAACGGGTACTGCAGTTTCTGTTTTCGCCCTTGCCCCGGCCCTCGATCCTAACACCACCACATCCAGCTCCACGGAACTTGATTCCAGCGCAACGCTGAGCTCCAACTGGTCACCGAGTTTTATTTGCTGGTTTGTATAACCGATGCTGCTTATCTCCAGTACATCATTGGCATTGCCTTCAATTTTTATGATCCCATCCGCAGTGGAGATCGCCCCTTTATTGCTTGCTTTCAGGCTGGCAGAGGCATTGGTGAGAGGAGTCCCGGTTTTGGAATCGGTAACTTTTATTGTGTAGTTCTGTTGGGCAGAAAGCATGTAACTGCCCAGGATCAAACTCAATGACAATAGTAGTTTTCTCATAATAAATAGATTTAGTTTTGAAAAGCGAACAAGGAATACATGAAATTAATAAATTATTTATAATAAGTGAATTTTTACGCCTCACAGGCATACACGATCTTTTGCCCGGGAAAGCAGTTGTTCTACACAGTTAAAGTTTTAGTTGCAGGATCCTGGTTTAAAAGGTCAGTTAACGCCGAATATAGATTCGGGTAGATCACTTTTAGCTCACAGGGCTTTTCAAAAAAGATCTCTATAGTCTCTGCCCAGAATTCCTGGAAATTCTTCATAGCATATTCTGTATAAAGATCATTACCCGGTTTTTGCTCCTGCTCAAAAACGTTATTACCATCGACATTGAATTTTGAGAAAGTAGCAACAAAATCACTGTTGATATTATTGCCTGTTTCAAAATTTTGAAAATAATAAGCATGGGCCATCTCGTGCAATCCTACATTTTGCCCATTTTCGGGAAATTCAAACCCGTTTAAAAAATGTTTCCAGGAAATATTGATGCTGTTCCCGGAAACATTTCCTTCCAGGAAACGAATGCTTGGGTGTACGCCAATGAACTCCTGCGGGAAAATATTGATATAAGGGAAATCGGGTAGCAGGTATTTCTCCAGGCCAAAGCTTAGTTGTATTGCAGTTGCACTGATAAGGACCGGCATTTCTTTAAAGCCGCTGTCATCGTGTATCTTAAAAGTTTTTGAAGCAATGAATTTTTTGAGCCGTTGAATAAATTTTCCTTTTTCAAAAGGAGAAAGACAGGAAAAATAGGGTAGCCGTTTTTTGAGAATGAGTATTAATTCTGCCTCACTGAAAATCAACAGGCTTCCTTCATAACAGAGGCATTCCCTCGTTGTGCGTATTTCTTCATCCATGTTTTCATAAGTAGTGCCAATTTCCACATATGATGTGCTTCTGCCATCCCTTAACCTGATAATGATCCAGATCGTTGCCAACATGAATAAAGTAACCGGTAGTGCCCATATAGAATAGTCTTCCGCAGTTTTTGATCCTTTTGAATTATAACTATGCACAATAACAGAACCGCTCATAGAATCCCTGTACAATGACTGAACAGGATACACGTCTGCGTTAGAATTGGGTATAGGCCAGGTTGTATCCTGTGGCATTGGAGAAAGATTAGTTTTCGATCAGGTTTTCGTCAGAACCATCCAGCAATGGTATATCTCCTATAGAAGCGCCGGCAATTCCTTTTACAGAGCCATACATGCCACTGGTGCTTATTAATACTTTTTCAAGTTGTTTTTCCCGTTCCTTCCAGATCTTTTCCATCTGTATCCTTTCCTTCATGATGCCCTGTCTCATAGCCATAAAGCCTTCCACGATCGCTTCCACCTGCCCTTTGAATTCGTTGCCGGTTAAATAATTATAAAGAAGCTGCATCTTATCTCCTTTGTTCTCTTCGCTTTTTTGTATTTCATATATTTTGATGATCCCGTTCCGCAATAAATGAGCGATACTGCTTACCTCATTGAAATTACAAACCCATACACCGTCCTTTTCTCCAAACTTTTCCATGTCTTTCGGAAATGTCTGTGATACCAGCACGGCCACATCAGCCCCGCTGTTACGCATATCCGCTTTTAGTTTATCGATCCAGTTATTGCTCCATGCCTTGGTGCGCTTGCTTTCATAAATTATTTTGCCACATACCGTGCCACTGCTGTTGCGTATCACCTGTATGCAATCAGCGCCTTCCACGCCTTTGCCAACTTCTTCAATAACATCAAAAGGGAAATTTGCTTCCAAAATTTCTTCCAGTAATAATTCCTGGCTTTCACCCTGCAACTGCATGCTGCCCTGTTCACTTTTTCTTTTCAATTCTTCGATCAGCTTCTGCTGCTGCTCCATCTGTAACTTATACTCCTTTGTCTTAAGGTCAAATATTTCCTGTTCTCTTTTGATGGCCCCTTCTTCAATTTCTTTTCTTTTTTCCAAAAAACGTTTTTCAATCTCCACTTCGAGGTTCTTTTGTTTTTCTTCCAGCACATTTTTCTCTCTCAGGAGATCCAGCTCCTTCTTCTGCAGGTCCTGCAACTGCTGTGTCTTTATTCTCGTGTCTTCTTCCAGCGATTGTATCCTGGCAGCGGCTTCATCAGAGGCTTTTTTGAAAGTATCTTTTACAAGCAATGTTTTTTGCCTTTCAAATTCTTCTTCCTTTTTTTTCTGCCAATCCATCATCTTGCCCCGCAATTCTTTCTCAACCTCATTTTTCAGGCTTTCATTCAGTTCAAACTGGTGCCCGCAATTGGGACATGTTATTTCATTTGCCATTACTTACTGCTATTAATTTTTTACAAATTAATCAATAAATGGCTGTTTTGGATAAGTAGTTCAGTGAATCCGGTTACCTGCAGGGGAGCGATCATAAAAGAGACCGGGATCTGGTTGATTGCGGCCTTACAATCTTTTTAATTCGTTATCATACCCGCTATTGACCGTTGTATGTTTATTGCCGGTAACTCCTGTTTTGCAGGAACTAAAATAGAAGATGAGCATTGTAAACACAATGATACCGGTATACCTTAAAACCACGGACAGCCTTGGCTTTTTTTGGCTTGAAATATAATCTGCCATCTCTACCGCTACAAATAATAAATATAAACAACCTGCGGAAAGAGATCCTATCAGCAGCGTTTTAAGAAACATGATCACATCTTCACTGACCGGTATGGGTGAATTGTAAAACAGCAGGCGTATAAAAGCATACAGCAATAATGAAGTGATATTCGTAAAGACAAAAAGCGATTTGAATATCCTGAGATGATCAGCAGGTGTCAGTTTTCTCGAAAATAAAATTTTGTACATACAATTAAAATAAGTTTAGGGACCGTTTTAAATTCAATGTGTTTTTAACAGGTGCGAAGAAACAACCCCTGTTTTATTAATAACAGAATTAACTAATGTATGGCGGGTTTCATTCAGCCAACGGTATTTACATAAGGGTGATATGATAAATAAAAAAGCGACAAACAGGAAAAATGACCTGTTTATCGCTTCGTGCGGCAAAGGAGATTCGAACTCCCACACCCTTTCGGGCGCTACCACCTCAAAGTAGTGCGTCTACCAATTTCGCCATCGCCGCATTTTTGAGAGGACAAATTTAGGGGATAAGTTGATAACTTGATGAAGGGATCTTCTTTATCAACTTCATTAACAAGTCAACTTCTTAACTACCAGGCCCATCAACTATTTCTTCAGCACGATCCTGAAAGTTGTCCCCTTTCCTAATTCACTGTGTTTTACAAATAATTCTCCTTTATGATATTGCTCAATGATCCGTTTACTCAATGAAAGCCCAAGTCCCCAGCCCCGTTTTTTGGTGGTAAAGCCCGGCTTGAATACGTTGGGAATATTTTTCTTGCTGATGCCTTTACCGGTATCAGTCAAGTCAATGACGACCTGGGTGGGTTCATTTTTTATTTGTACCGTGATGCTGCCACGCCCATCCATCGCATCCAGTGCATTTTTTAAGAGGTTCTCGATCACCCAATCAAAGAGGGGAGCATTGATCATGGCAGTTACATCATGGTCGCCAAAATCATTTATATTAAAACTTACCCTGTCGGTTGATCTTTTTTTAATGTAGCTGACCATGCTTTCCACCTGTTGGACAATATTTATTTCCTCCAGCTGTGGCGTGCTGCCGATCTTTCCAAACCGGTCACTTACCAGCTTTAAGCGGTCAACGTCCTTACTGATCTCGGTAGTGATCTTTTCCATACCCGCCTTTTCCTTCAGCATTTCTACCCAGCCCTCGAGGGAGGATATGGGTGTTCCAAGCTGGTGTGCCGTTTCTTTTGCCATGCCCGCCCATACCTGGTTCTGCGTGGATTTGTTCCTTGTTGATATGGCAATCAAGGTTATAATAATAAAAAAGACAACAATGATGAGCTGGATAATGGGGTAGTAGCGTACCTGCTTTAACAGCAGTGAATCTCCATAATAATATTTATTAATGATGAGCGGGTCCTTGTTGATCTCAACAATGAACGGGTCATTTTCATTTTTAAACTGTTGTATTTTTTTTCGAAGGTAGTTGCTGTCAGTTTTAATTTTGACCGTATCAAGATTCAGGCCTTCGCCGGAAGGATTATCATTCTCATCCGTCTCTATGATGGGGATATCCGTATTTTCAGAGGCGATTATATTGGTCAGGTCAAGGGCCGATTGCTCGGTAACAACGGCTCGGGTCTTCAGGGATTGTACCCATACATTCACTTTCTTACGCTCGTCCTCTGCAATTTTTTTTGAAAGATAGGTTGAATAAAAAATGGTGCCGCTTACAATGGCAATTGCTATCAGTGAAAGGGTGGTACGCCAGTTAAAGAGTTGAGAAAACATACGTAAATGTAAGAACGAAAAATCAAATAGGATGGGGCCGGCGATATTCCATGGATGAAAGCTGTACAAAATGATGACCGTTTAATTTACAACCTATAACTTAGCGAAATACTAGTGAGCAGATGAACCCAATGTTACGCAACGATGATGAAAAACCTGTTTCAACCGGCAACCAAACATTCCCGGAGGTTGCCATTGTTATATTGAACTGGAATGGTAAAGCATTTCTTGAAAAATTTCTCCCCTCAGTGCTGTCATCTACCTATAAAAATAAGCGGGTGATCGTCATAGATAATGCTTCATCAGATGATTCTATATCTTTCATGCAGCAGCGTTTTCCTGTGGTGGAAATTATCAGCCATGAAAGCAACGAGGGTTTTGCCAGGGGATATAATAGTGCCTTAAAAAAACTGGATTCCGACTATTATGTTTTATTGAACAGTGATGTGGAAGTGGAGGCAGGCTGGATCGAGCCCGTCATCAAATTAATGGAATCGGATAAGCTCATCGCTGCCTGCCAGCCAAAGATCCTTGCGTATGAGGATAAAACGATGTTTGAATATGCAGGTGCCAGCGGGGGATGGATCGACCGGTTCGGTTATCCATTTATGAGAGGGCGGGTTTTTGATATCTGTGAAAAAGATGATGGCCAGTATGATTCGGCGATGCCTTGCTTTTGGGCCAGTGGAGCTGCATTATTTGTAAGAGCAAATGCCTATCATGAAACAGGCGGCCTGGATGAATATTTTTTTGCACACCAGGAGGAAATAGACCTTTGCTGGCGACTGCAATTATCTGGATACAAGGTCTTTGTTCAGCCTGCTTCCGTGGTATACCATGTTGGCGGGGGAACCTTACCCCGCGGCAACAACCGGAAAGTATATTTGAATTTCAGGAATAACATGATCATGTTTTATAAAAATACTCCCTGGCAGGCTGCTATTTGGAAAGTCCCTTTCAGGATATTATTGAATGGAATGTCTGCCTGCCTTGGGCTATTAAAAGGCCATGTTGGTTATTTTTTTGCCATTGCAAAAGCGCACCGGCATTTTATAAAATGGCTTTTATTTGAAAAGCATCCAAAAAAGATCATTAAACAAACAGGAGGGCCATTTACAGGCTGGTATCCAGGATGTATTGTGTGGGATTATTTTATAAAAAAGAAGAAGACGTTTTTGGAAATTATTGGTAACAAATAATTTTTTTTAATGCGAAGGCCGTATTTTTGCATCGAAAATTCATACTCATGCAGCAGGAAAATTTAGAGAATCAAAACAAGGATTTTGCACATAATTGGGTTTCTTCTTCCCGTTTTATCTGGTTCTGCCAGGTTTTCTTAGTAATAGCATTTGTATTGGGCGGTTGTTATAGCTTATATAACCACCGGTATAAGGGAAAGCCGGAAGTGAATGTTCCTGAAAACACTTTATACAATCCGAAGTACAAATAAATTTGTGATTTTAAGCTGACAACCCTTATTTTTGCAGTCCCAAAAAAAGAAAAGTTCTTATCAATTATTGCGGAAGTAGCTCATTTGGTAGAGCACGACCTTGCCAAGGTCGGGGTGGCCGGTTCGAGCCCGGTCTTCCGCTCATTATCCCGACCTTGTCGGGATTTTTTTTCTTCATCCACACCCGGGTGGTGGAACTGGTAGACACGCAGGACTTAAAATCCTGTGGGCAGTAATGCTCGTGACGGTTCAATTCCGTTCCCGGGTACAGAGCCTCAGCATTTATGTTGAGGCTTTTTTATTTCTGTATTTCGTTTATCTGCTATTTTCTATCGCTATTTGCATAATCAGCGAACCAGGAGAGTTATAGTGTCTAAGATGGTACTACATTTTACCCATTACATACATTTCACCTTTTGGAGTAGGGTTTCCGCCGGCAGTTTCCAAAGTCACTGCAAATGCTTCAGCCTTACCAAATGATTTCATTTTTTGTATACGGTATTTATCATCTTTTTTTGTAGTAATGATCATGCCGCCATCAACCGGCTTGCCGTCTACGATGCCCCATAGCTGGTATTGCATGCCGGGAGGAGCATCAGGTAAATTACTGGGGTCAATATATACTTCACCGGTGTTTTTCATCCAGAAGATCTTGGCGGCTGCGTCAGGTGCTGCCGGTAATCCACGCAAAGCTACCGGTTCACTGTATTTGCTTTGAACGACACTCATATTGGCCTTTAATTCATCATTTACCCTTTCCTGTGCCAGCAACTGTTGTTCAACATTTAATTTTTGTTTTTCTGTATTTATTTTTTCTTTAGTTGCGGTTTGATATTTATTGTACCAGGTAAGATTTAGAATGGCGCTGCCGATCAACAGGATGATAGATGCAGCTGCAACATATTTCCAGAATGGAAGGGCAATCACTTTACCTCCTGTTTGGAATGCCTGTGCCGTTTGAGCTTTGGATTGATTTACCTGTGCAAATATTTTTTCTTTAACAGTATTCCCCGGTGCTATAGCCTGGCTTACTGCATACCCTTCGAGGCTACCCTCAATAGCATCTATTTCTGCTGCTATTTCAGGGTATTGTTTTGCCAGCGCAGCAACCTGGGCAGTCTCCTGCTCATTTGCCATGCCCAGAACATATAGTTCAAGCAAACCTGATGATATGACTTCTTTTATATCCACTTAATTAAATTCCAATAGTTTTCTTAATTCTAAAATAGCCGACCGCATCCTGGTTTTCACAGTTCCTAAAGGAATACCCATTTCTTTGGAGATCTCTTCCTGTGTATAGCCATTAAAATATGCGAGGTCAATAATGCTTTTTTGTTCCGGCTTTAAGTTAGCAACCTGCTTACGTAATCCAATGGTATCAAACTTGTCTGTACCATGGCTTTTGTCCTGGTAATTACTTACGGAGATTTCATCCCGCGAGATTTTGCGCTGTTTCTTATAACCCTTACTGCGCAGTGTGTCTATCGTTAAATTGCGGGTAATGTTGATCATCCATGTAAAAAGGCGTCCTTTTGAAGAGTCGTAATGCAGGAAATTGTTCCAGATCTTTACAAATGCCTCCTGTAGTATATCCTCCGTAAGCTGGGTCTCATCTACCATGCGGGTGATGATACCATTGAGCGCAGCGGCATAATTGTCATACAGGTATGAGAATGCCTGCTGATCCTTTTCGCGTAAAAGTAAAATCAGTTCTTCCTCACTGTATTTTTTATCTTCGCCCAATCGGTTGTTTTATATTGTTAATTCGAAAATAAGTGATTTTTATATAAAAAGAAATTTTAATGGTTTGTTTATAACAATTTATGTTCCACAAAATAACGCCTATACTTCCCGCATCAAACATTCAACACACAAAATTGTTCTACGAGGATAAATTAAACTTTGATTCATCTTATTTTGACAATTACCTCGTCGTAAGCAAATGGAATATTGAGATCTATTTTTTTGAATACAGGGATAAGAATAGCTTCCGGAATTCCACTTGTTTTATTTTGGTGAGCAATATTGAAGACCTCTATGCTAAATTCTGTTCTTTAGACCTTATTCATCCTGCTGGCCAGCTTGAAGAAAAAAACTCCCGTTTGAAAGTGTTCTCGATACTGGATAATAACGGGCATATTTTAAAGTTCGGGGAAAGTACCAGGTGATAAATAGTTGATAGAGTTGATAAGGTTTATAGAGTTTACAAAGAAATGCCCTTTATAAACTCACGTGCATCCAGTATCCATTATCAATTGTCAATTATCAATTGTCCAGTATCACCTCATAAACCCCGCTAAACAGGTACCATTTGCCGTTAGCTATTTCCATACATTTATACCTCGTTCTTATTTTTTCTCCTTTTTTAAAGACCCTTCCATCCTTTAATTTAAACAAACTGCCATTTTCCAATTGCTCTACGAGAAAGCGCCCTTCTTTTTTGGGGTCATAATTTCTCAGGATCCTCAACAGGTGCTCGTCTCCACAACTGCTTGCTGCCGGGTTTTTTAGTGTTTGTAAGAGGGCAGCTTCCACATCTCCCGGGAATATCTTTTTTTTGAGGAACTCTGCCAGGATCTTCCGGAACTCATCCTTCCATTGTTGCCCGTGAGCCGAAACCCGGTGCCCGAATCTTTCATAGGTAAATAAATGGGCAAGCTCATGAAGCAGCGTTATCAAAAAACTGTATTTATTTAAATTTCCATTTACACTGATCCGATGTGCTTTGCCTTCATGTGCATGGCGGTAATCTCCCAATACCGTTTCACGTTGACGGGTAACTGTAAGATGCACTTTATAATGCTGGATATAATGCAGCACATCCTCAAAGCTTTTTTCAGGGATATATTGCTTCAGTTCTAATAAGGGGACTTGCTCTTTAGGCATTGTGCTGTTTATTCAACTTTGTTACCACCAACACTTCAGCTATTAGGTAAACGAGGTATAAGAACAGGGAAAAAATAACGGCTCTTTTATTAAAACCGGTGCCGCTGGAATAGACATATATAATAACTGCAGCGATGCAAAAAAGCATTTTGATCATCATGCCTGCCATTACGCTGCGTACAAACACATGCGGGTTTTTATTATGAAGTCCCCGTTTTTGAATAAAGAATGCAATCAGGCTGATCATAAAAAACAGCGCGTTGGCACCAAGGATTACATTACCATCTATGTGATTATCAGCAAGTGGCTTCAATAATAAAAAGGGGAGGATCGAAAAAAGCAAAAAAGTAAGGATAAGGGGTAATAAAATGCGGAAAGAAGATTGCATGAACAGGTTATTTTTTTTTAGCGGTGTCCTGGATGATTTTTATAATTACAACTGTAATGAAAAGCAAAGGTAAAACCCATACAGCGATTGGCATATTTAATTTCAGCCAGGCGTCTGCTTTCATTCCTATAAATACAGAAAGGCCAATACCAACCAGGAACTGGGTGGCAAGGCCCGCATATTTCCATAAAAGATTGTTATTTGATCTATTCATTCACTGCAGATGCCATATCTGCTTTTAGCTCAACAATATTAGCACCCATATGGCATTTCCCGTTGAAACTCACTGTGGTCTCTATTTGTAATTTGGCAGCATGAATATCCCCTTCAACAGTTGCCTTGCCATGCAGGTGCAAAAGGCCGTTCATTTTTATCCTGCCATGCACGGTGCCAAGGATATCCGCCTGTTCGCCGGTAATATCACCTTCCACATGCCCTTCATGGCCAATTAAGATCTTTGATTTACAGGAAAGATTTCCTTTAAGCGTGCCGTCGATCCTGATATCGCCGATGCTTTCGATATTGCCTGTGATAATGGCTCCGGCACCGATAATGCTGTTTGAACCGGGTGGTGTCTCGTCAAAGGAGGTTTTGGATTTTTTATTAAACATATAGCATGTTTTGGGGGTTATAGAATATGTTTTTAGGTTAATAACTACTCTAACAACGTATTTTTTAACGTTTTATTCTCAATCATCGCTATTTTCTATTTTTGGCAGGCTGAGCCTCGTAGTATCAATTTTTACAACATTGCCTTCCAGTACTTTATGCAGGTCCTCAAAATACCTGTGTTGCTGTTGCAAGGCCTGTTCCATGGAATCTGTGCGTATTTTCAGATTCCTGTAATCTTTTATTTGTTTAGCATTCCCATATCCCACACCCGGTAAATAATATTTCAATGGTGTGAAAATGATCAGGGAAGCCGTTAACCCGACCATTAATACAAACAATGTACTGAATACAATATACACACTTAAACGCGTAAGTTTAAATTTTACAACCTCCTCATAGGTATCCTCATTCATTACTACCAGCCTGTAATGATTCCGCAATCTCTTTAACCGGTTACTGGCATCTGATCTCGCCATACAATTTTTTTGAATATTAAAAATAAGAAACAGCTTTCAATTTATATAATCTGATTCAGCTTTTAGGCTGGCTGGCCTTAAGCCTGATATTTAACATATCAAAAATAAAGATTCACCGCATATTGGCTTTTTGAGCCTTATTTTTGAAATGTCATTTGCAAAAAAAGCCCGATATTTATACCTATTATATAACCTTTTTCATACATGCCCGGAAAAACGAATTATTATATACCAATATTCCTTCTTTTAAGTCTATTTTCCAACAGATCATTTTCCCAGCCTACCTGGACCCTCGACCCTTTTGGTAATGAAAAAAAGCCGGAAAAATACGAGGAGAAGATCCTCGCTTCGGAAAAAACTGCAGACAAAAAATTCGGCCCTTTCCGCCATTTTATACAGAACAATGTAACGCATTACAATTTTTATTTTAACGCGAATACCAAGATAAATGCAGTTATTGAAAGAGCAAAGTTGTCCCAGAAGGATGATTACAGTAAACTGCTTTCTTTTTATCCATATACGCTTGAGAATACCGCTTCCCAAAAGGTGGAACTGGATTCCGTCATTTACAAAGCTACCGCGGGAATATTGCTGCACGACCTGAGGAATGACTGGGTGGATAACCTGTATATGTTAATTGGAAAGGCTTATTTTTTCAGAAAGGAATTTGACTCTGCAGCCATTGCATTCCAGTTCATTAACTATAATCTTTTTCCACGTAAAAAGAACGAAGATGATGGAAGGCTTATCGGGACCAACGATGCGGCGAGTTATAACGTACTTTCTATCGCCAACAGGGAAAAAAGGAATGTGTTTCAAAAAGTTTTTACCCAGCCTCCAAGCAGGAATGATGCGTTGATATGGCTTACCCGCACTTCTATAGACCAGGAGCAGTACGGGGATGCTGCGGGACTGATCAATATTTTACAGCAGGATCCAAACCTTCCCGGCCGTCTTCGAAATGATCTCGAAGAAGTAACTGCCTATTGGTTCTTTAAACAACATAACTACGATAGTGCTGCCATTCATCTTGAAAAAGGGATCAGCACTGCAGATGATAAACTTGATAAAGCCCGGTGGGAATTTTTGCTTGCGCAAATGTTCGAAATGTCCGGTGATTATGAAAAAGCGTCTGATTATTATGCAAAATCCGCAAAGCATACCGTTGACCCGATCATGGATATTTATGCAAGGCTCAATGATGCAAAAATGTTCCGGAATACAGGTAATACGAAAGAACTTGAGAAAAGCATTGCCAACTTATTAAAAATGGCAAAGAAAGATAAGTATGAGGCCTACCGTGATATTATTTATTATTCCACCGGCCAGTTGAGCGTACAAAAACCTGATACAACCAACGGGTTGTTGTATTATTCCAAAAGTATTAAGTACAATGAAAATAACCTTTTATTCAAAAACAAAGCTTTTCTGCAATTAGGGAATATTGCGTATAACCAGCGCCGGTATAAAATGGCATCTGCTTATTATGATAGCCTTGCACTGGCCGATTCGTCGATGGGGGAAGAATTTTTAGGGATAGAAGAAAGGAGGGATGCACTTGGCAAGATCGTGGTTCAGATGACGATCATTGAAAGGGAAGACAGCCTGCAGCTAATCGCTGCCATGACCCCGGAAGAAAGAGATGCGTTTATAAAAAAACTGGTCAGGAAATACCGGCTGCAAACTGGCCAGAAGGAAGAAGATGATTTTTCAGGAAAAACGCTGATCACTTTTAATAACAAGGGTTCAGACCCCGTTGATCTTTTCCCATCTAACGCGAAGGGGGACTGGTATTTCAACAATGCAAATTTGAAATCAAAGGGATACACAGAGTTCCGCGCCAAATGGGGTAAAAGGACAAACGTAGACAGCTGGCGGAGGAAATCTGCAGCAGATGCCGCGGCCAGTAAAAACCTGAATCCGAATATAGATATTGACGCGCCTCTCCCGGATTCTTTAAAAACATTGGGTGCTTCAAAGCCGGTTGATTTTAGTTATGATGCACTATTGGCAAATGTGCCACTTACCCCGGAGCAGTTAGACAGCAGCAATAAAAACATCGCCACTGCCATGATCAGCCTGGCAAAGCTGTTGCAATATGATTTGCGTGATTATGAACAGGCGATCAGCACATACGATTCTTATTTGCAGCGATTCCCCAACAGGTTAATGGATGGTGAAGTTTATCTCGGCTTATATTATTGCTATACCAAATTGGGTAATACATCCAAAGCAGCAAATTATAAGAACCTGCTCACTACCCAGTTTGGAAACAGTAATGCTGCAAACTTGCTGATCAATCCTGCTTCGATGCAGCCAAATAAGAAAAATCCTGAAGTGACCAGCAGGTATGAATCGATCTACAACATGTTCATAGAAGGCAATTTTGAAACGGCTATCGCTGAGAAGAAAAAAGCGGATAGCCTGTACGGTAATAATTACTGGACACCGCAGCTGCTTTATATTGAAGCCATTAATTATGTCAGGAGCAGGGATGACAGCCAGGCAATTACAGTGCTTAATAATATTGTAAGGTTATACCCTGAATCCCCTTTAAAGGCAAAGGCATTAACGATGATCGAAGTGCTGGGCAGGAGAGCCGAAATTGAAACGTATTTAAATAACCTCCAGGTAACAAGGATGGAAGAAGATAAAGTGATCATGCCAGACGAAAAGCCTGCAGAGCGGATAACGCCCGGTGTACAGGCGGTGGAGCCTAAAAAAATAGAGGCCGTAATAAGCCCTGTCAGCAGGCCTGATTCGATCGTGACCCCGCCATCAATGGTGAGCGGTGCATTTAAATGGCAGTCAGATAAACCACATTTTATTATCATGATCCTGGATAAAGTAGACGGCGTTTATGTGAATGAAGCAAAAAATGCTTTTACCCGCTACAACCGGCAGAATTACTCCGGCAAAACAATTGCAATAAATAAAGACGCCCTTGACGGGGAAAAAGCCTTACTGGTATTCTCATCTTTTGAAGATGCCGATGAGGCCATTAAGTATTACGATAAGATCAAAAAGGCAGCACCGGTTGAAGTGTCATGGCTGCAGGCAAATAAATATTCGTTTTTAGTAATCTCCGATGCTAACCTGCAGTTATTAAAAACTAATAAGGATATCAACAGTTATAAATCTTTATTAAATCAACAATACCCCGGCAAGTTTTAGCACCCATGATGTGGCAGTTTTGCTGTATCATATTTAAAACTAAAATATTCTATGTCACGTTCTGTTAGAATTTTATGGCGCTTATTTCTTGGAGGCTTTGGCCTGGTGATATTGATGCTCCTTGCTGCAAACTTTGGATTATTTGGTAAGATGCCTTCTGTACAGGAGCTCGAAAATCCGGAAGCCGACCTGGCCAGTGAGATCATCAGCAGGGATGGCCTGTTGATGGGTAAATATTATGCGGAGAACCGGAGTGAAGTAAAATACAATGATATTTCCCCGAATGTGATACACGCATTGATAGCAACAGAAGATGAGCGTTTTTATGATCATTCGGGAATAGATGCCCAGGCGCTTGCAAGGGTAGTATTTACTGCGGGTACGCAGGGAGGAGGCAGTACGCTTACCCAACAGCTTGCAAAGATGATGTTAAGCCAGGGGCGTGGCAATATATTCGTGCGGGGAATACAGAAATTAAAAGAGTGGATCGTGGCCGTAAAACTTGAAAGGAATTTTACAAAAGAAGAGATCATCACACTTTACCTGAACCGGGCTCCATGGGGGAATGTTTATGGTATCAGGAATGCATCAAGAACCTATTTTCAAAAAGAACCGATCGATCTGAAGATCGAAGAAGCCGCCGTATTGATCGGGATGCTCAAGGGTTTTATTTATGAGCCCATACGCCATCCCAAATCCTCAATCGTAAGGCGCAATACCGTTATCAACCAGATGGTGGCTGCAAGGCAACATTTTCTTACACAGGATGAGGCGGATAAACTGAAGGCAAAGCCCCTGATAACGAATTACCGCAAAATAGATGAGAACGTTGGTATTGCACCTTACTACCGGTCAGTGCTGATCGATGTTTTGAAGGAATGGTGCAGGACCCATAAAAACCCGAAGACGGGGGAAACTTATAATTTATTCAGGGATGGGCTTAAGATCTATACGACCATCGATTCGAGGATGCAGGTGTATGCGGAGAAGTCCGTGGAGGAACATATGCCCGTGGTACAAAAAAAACTGGATGCTTTTTTCAAACTAAAGGGAGATAAATTGTGGAAGGGCCATGATAACGTGATCGAAGCCGCGATGAAGTACACGGAGCGGTGGAAAACGATGGAGGAAGAAGATATAAAACCTGAGGAGATAAAAAAATCTTTTCATGTTCCTGTAAAGATGAAAATATTCAGCTGGAATGGAAATGATAAACATGAGAAAGATACGGTAATGACCCCGTGGGATTCTATCAAATATCATAAGCAGTTATTACAGACATCTTTTGCTGCTATGGATCCCAGAACGGGCGAGATCAGGGCCTGGGTTGGTGGCATTAATTTTAAGTGGTTCAAATATGATCATGTCACTGCTAACAGGCAGGTAGGTTCTACTTTTAAACCATTGCTGTATACGCTTGCGGTTACGGATGCCGGTTATACTCCTGAGACATATATTGCCGGAGGGCCTCTTACGCTGGGCGGAAAGACGATCAGTACAGGCGGAGGAACTATGGCTTATTGCCTTGCAAAATCACTCAATGGTGCTGCATGGCATTTAATGGCGGTGATCGGCGTTAAGCGAACCATTGAATTTTCCCAGCAATGTGGTATCAAGGCTAAGCTTCCTCCATATCCTTCTATAGCATTGGGATCTGCAGAGATACCCATGCTGGAAATGTTACAGTCCTATACGATGTTTCCAAATAAGGGATTTAATACAGCACCCATTTTTTTAACAAGGATCGAGGATAAGAACGGGAACGTTTTGCAGGAATTCACCTTGTCTCAAAGCAAACAGGTTATTGGTGAAGTTGACGCATACACGATGGTAAAGATGATGCAGGGCGTTGTACAGTTCGGAACAGCGCGCAGGATAAACAGTTACAATGTACCCGTGGAAAAGGCAGGGAAGACCGGCACCACGAACGGAAATACCGATGGCTGGTTCATCGGGTATACTCCCGAACTCATTGCGGGAACCTGGGTTGGTTGCGAAGATCCTTTCATACCAATATATACCAGCAACAGTGGTGGTGCGGAAATGTCTGCACCCAAATGGGGGATCTTTATGAGCAAGGTATATGAAGATAAAAAACTGGAATATGGTAAGCTGAAAGAATTTGAGAAACCGGCTGAATTGAAAAATGATCCCATTTATGCGGATAAAAATTTTGCAAACCTTGCCAATAGCGGGGACAGCCTTCATGAGGACAGCGGTAATGGCGGTGCAGATGATTTTTTCAATGATGGCGGAGTAAACGCAAATGACCTCATCGAAAAAGATCCCAAAAAAAATCCGGCAGATACCGGCAGATCAAAACAGCCCGGCATAAAACCGGATGATAAAAAAACACCGGAAAAGCCCAAACCCAAATCCGGGAACGACTATTAATAATTAGGAACAATAAAATTTTAAAGCGATTGATGTCGCTTTTTTATTTTCCACCGCTAAGACGCAAAGCCGCCAGGAATATTTTTTTGCGTCTTAGCGCCTTTGTGGCTAATCCCTAAATATTTCAAAAAAAATAGCTTCTCAAAAATCCAAAATTATTCTTCAACCGTAGATAAGTGAAACATTTAAATTTTAAACCCAATAAAAAAAAGATTATGAAGAAGATCAAAAATTTATTCCTGCTGGCAACGGTCGCGTTTTTGGGAAATGCATCCTTTGCACAAATGGATAAAACAGTAATGGTTGGTGGCGCTGCAATGTATCCAACAAAGAATATTGTTGAGAACGCGGTGAACAGTAAAGACCATACAACTCTTGTAGCTGCCGTGAAAGCTGCAGGCCTGGTAGAGACCTTACAAAGTGCCGGCCCCTTTACCGTGTTTGCACCAACAAATGACGCATTCAGCTTATTGCCTGCCGGAACCGTTGACAATTTAGTGAAGCCTGAAAACAAAACTGCATTAACAGGTATATTAACCTATCATGTTGTACCCGGAAGGATATCATCAAAAGACCTTGTAATGATGATCAAGGAAGGAAAAGGAACAGCCACACTGAAAACAGTTGCAGGAGGAAATTTGTACGCATCCTTGAAAGGCAATAAGGTCATCATCAAAGATGATAGCGGAAGCGCAGCAGTTATTACAATAAAAGATGTCAATCAAAGCAATGGGGTGATCCATGTGATCGATCACGTATTGCTTCCAAAAAGCTAAATTGATCTGCGTTAAGTTTTTGAAGGGGTTACCAGAAACGGTAACCCCTTTTTACCATTATTTATTTGGGATACTTCCTGTGGAAGTTCCTGCATTATTAAAGATGGTAATGTTTCCATCCTGGCTATCCTGTGTGCCAATATATGCGATCCGGGTATTTCTCCTGTTTGAAATACCAATACGGCCTCCAACCGCCGGCGTCGAAAACCTGATCGTTTCGAGGTTATTATTCGAAAGTGAAAAATATCCGCCTCCATCAGCGGTATAAGTGATATAAGCAAGCTTGTCGCCGTATTTATCGTTCACTTTTAAATAACCGCTTTTATTATCCGTAACCCCCAGTTCCGTGATCTCCTTGGCATCCTCATTAAATAAAGCGAGGTATGCACCGCCACCAGTAGTTCTTGTTACTTTAAAAAGCACATCGCCATCATTATCAAACGTGTTAATGCCTCCTGCACCTCCTTCTGAAGTAAACAGGTCAACAAGCCGCTTGCCGGCAGGTGTAAAAGTAGTCAGGCTCCCGTTCCCTTTATCCTGTGAAAGTTCTGCTATAACATTCCCCCTGTCATCCAATACCTCGAATGATTTCGCCTGTAACTTATCAGGAACATAATTCTTTTCACGGGAAGACATTAATGCGATCGTAGAAATAGCTATGATCACAAGGCCGAAAAAAATCCTGTACAGCTTCAGGCTTTTTTCCATTACCGCAACACGTTGTTCAAGCTGGTCCATAAAAAATGATTGAGTGGTTAAAAATATGTTGAATACCTGACCGGTTTATATTCCGGCGGTTCAGTAAACAATATATAAAATAACCTACACAATTGCTATACCCTGCCATTTATTAGAGAAAAAATCATGGAGTCGCCGAATGAGCCGTTGTAGTAATAATTTTCTTTAAAATAAGCTTCCTGTTCAAACCCACAGCTTTTAAGTAAGGAAGCTGATGGTGCATTGGCAGGGTTTATATTTGCCTCAATACTGTGTATCTCTGTTTGTGTGAAAGCATATTGTACCGCTGCTTTTACGGCTTCTTTCATGATCCCTTTATTCCAGAAACGAGGGTGAAGCAGGTAACCTATTTCTGCCCGGTAATGTTCTTTGGTGACGCGCCAGTATCCCACTGTTCCGATCATCGTTCCGGGATCTTCTTTAAGGCAGATCACCCAGAGTATGGACTCGTTCTTGTGTTGTGAATCGAGTATTTTTTCGATGAATGTATTGGTTTCATCCAATGAGCCCATCGGGTCCCTGTCCAAAAAACGAAGCACCTGCACATCCGTTCTTAAAAAAAATAATTCGGGCGCATCTCCCGGTACAATGGACCTCAGGAGCAGTCTTTCTGTTTTTAAAACAGGGAAGGGAGAAAAATTGAGTGATAACATGATGTTGATGATATTATTGAGATGGGAATTTATTAAGCAACCCGTTTTCCAAGAATTTTAAGGCTACGGTCTTTCCCATCGAGAACAGCAATATTTTTCAGATCGGCCCATTCTTCAAAGCCAAGTTTTTTAAAAAGCTGCAGGCTTATTTCATTATGGGCAAAAATGAAACCCAGCAAGGTAGTTATCCCAAAACCCGGACTTTTTTCCAGGGAATATTGAAGGATTTGTTTCCCGTAACCTTTTCCACGTTGTTCTTCTGAAAGGTAAATGCTGATCTCTGCAGTTCCGTTATAAGCAGGCCTGCCATAAAAATCCTGGAAGCTTACCCAGCCAATGGGATTATTTCGATCATCTTCAACAAGCCAAAGTGGCCTTCGGGATGGGTTATGTTCATTAAACCAGGTTAGCCTGTCAGCAACCGTTACCGGCCCGGTATCCGCTGTTACCATTCGGCTTGCGATGGTAGAATTATAGATGTCGACGATGATTGGTAAATCTTCTATTGCAGCATCACGGAAAAGCATGTAGATTTTTTGTTTATACAAAGATAAGAAGCTGCATTTTCTTCCGGGTCCAGGCTATAATAATAAAAAATCCCATCTTCATAAATGGGATTTTTATCAATTGTTAATTATCAATTGTCAATTAGCTAAGCCACTGCCTTATTCACCAGCGCTGCCGCCTCGCTGAGCAATATAGCACTCTGTACTTTCAACCCGCTTTCATCAATTAATTTTTTCGCAACATCCGCATTGGTGCCTTGCAGCCGTACAATGATCGGGATCTCAATATTGCCAATACTTTGGTAAGCATCAATAACGCCCTGGGCTACACGATCACAACGAACGATACCTCCGAATATATTAATGAGGATGGCTTTTACTTTCGGGTCTTTCAGAATGATCCGGAAACCGGCTTCCACCGTTTGTGCATTGGCCGATCCGCCTACATCCAAAAAGTTTGCAGGCTCACCGCCGCTGAGTTTGATCATGTCCATCGTAGCCATTGCAAGCCCCGCACCGTTTACCATGCATCCCACATTTCCGTCCAGTTTTACAAAATTAAGATTGTACCTGGCGGCTTCTACTTCTGTTGGATCTTCTTCGCTGATGTCACGCAATGCTGCAATATCTGCATGGCGCATCAATGCGTTGTCGTCAATATTCATTTTACAATCCACCGCAATGATCTTTTCATCGCTTGTCTTAAAGAGTGGATTTATTTCAAGCATACCGCAATCAAGGTCTGTATAAGCAGTATACAGATTGGTTACGAATTTTACACAATTCTTAAATGCCTCGCCACTCAATCCAAGGTTAAACGCAATTTTGCGTGCCTGGAATCCCTGCAACATGCCCCCGGGATTTATCCATTCCCTGAATATTTTTTCAGGTGTATCATGGGCAACATCTTCAATATTCATCCCACCTTCTGTACTGTACATAATAACATTCTGGCCCTTCGTACGATCCAGCAGGATCGAGAGGTAAAATTCTTTCACGGGATTTGGTCCTTCGTAATAAACGTCCTGCGCCACCAATACCTTACTCACCAATTTTCCTTCCGGGCCTGTTTGAATGGTAACCAATGTGCCGCCGAGGATCCTGCGGGCAATATTCACAACATCCTCTGCATTTTTGCCAACAGCCACACCTCGCTGATCGGTTCCGACGATCGTTCCTTTGCCACGGCCTCCTGCATGGATCTGAGCTTTTACAACGGCAAATTTGCTGTTAAACTGGGTATGTATCTGGCGGTAAGCTTCTTCTGCCTCATTGGGAGTGCTGACCGCAACGCCTTCCTGCACCGGTACATTGTATTTTTTCAACAGTTGCTTGGCCTGGTATTCGTGTAAGTTCATCTGTAAAAATTTTGGCGAAGATAAATAAAAAGTGAATAGTTAAAAGTGAATAGATAAAAGTGAAAAGTGAATAGTTAAAAGCTAAAAGCGGGCCTTACTCCCCAAACCCTACACTCTAAACCCCAAACCCTTTCTACCTTCAGACATCCGGGAGTTTTACTCCCTTTTACAAGATTTCTAACATTTTCTTGCCTTACCTTTGGCACACAAAATTAAAACTTGCTTATGATCTCAAAAATTAAGGACGCAGTTTCATTTATTCAATCAGTGTACAAGGAGCAACCGGTAGTTGGAATTGTACTTGGAAGCGGGCTGGGAAGCTTTACCGGTGAAATCAGCATCGAGAAGGAAATACACTATAAGGATATTCCTCATTTCCCGGTGAGTACGGTTGAAGGGCATAGCGGTAAACTGATACTCGGAGAATTGAGCGGCAAAAAAGTGATCGCCATGGCAGGCAGGTTCCATTATTATGAGGGATATGCTGCACAGGACATCGTTTTTCCAATAAGGGTAATGAAATACCTCGGTGTGCAAACCCTGCTGTTGAGCAATGCGGCAGGTGGGGTGAATACAGATTATAAAGTGGGAGACCTGATGATCATTAAAGACCATGTAAGCCAGTTTACACCGAATCCCCTGATCGGGAAAAATGAAAAGGAGTTTGGCCCAAGATTTCCTGATATGAGCGAACCCTATAGTAAGGCGCTTATACAAAAGGCAAAAACGATCGCCAAAGCTGCCGGCATTGATGTAAAAGAGGGCGTTTATATAAGCGTAACAGGGCCCACGTTTGAAACCCGGGCAGAATATAAAATGATCCATGTACTCGGCGGTGACGCGGTAGGAATGAGTACCGTACAGGAAGTGATCGTTGCAGTTCATATGGGATTACCCTGCTTTGCAATAAGCGTTATCACGGATGTGGGTATCCGCGAAGAAGAAAATGTGATTACCCATGAAGAAGTATTGCACGCTGCAAAGGATGCGGAACCAAAACTTACGCATATTTTTAAGGAATTGATCGCGGCAATATAATTGTTGACTTACTACATGAAGAAACCGGTCTTTACAATATTGTTCTTATTGATTATTACAGCGGCTGTTGCACAGGTAAGCCCTCCTGTGAGGAAGAAAAAAGTGACCACAACTGATCAGCAGGTACAACCCGGTACCAATATAAATGATAATACAGCTCAAAAAACCGGCAGCCGGAAGGATACCCTGGGTTTTGAGCATAGGGATGACCGGAAAGATTCAGTCAGTGTCAGTTTCAGGTACCTGGATTCAGTGCGGCGCATCCCGATGGATTCTTCCGTGAATGATTTCGATCGCTATTATTCTGTCCCATCTAATTACCAATACCTCGGAAATAATGGCGCTGCAGCATTTCCACTGATCTTCGAACCATTTACCAAAGCGGGCTGGGATGCAGGCTTTCATTCTTTTGATGTGTACCGGTTCACGCTGGAAGGCTCGAAATTCTATAAGACAAACCGGCCTTTTTCCATGTTGAGTTACCAGCTGGCTGGCGGAAAGGAGCAAATGCTGAAAGCCATGCATACACAAAATCCAAAACCAAACCTGAACGTGGGATTTGATTACAGGCTGATCAGTGCACCCGGTTTTTTTATAACACAAAATACCAATCACAATAATTTCAGGTTATTTGGAAATTACCAGGGCAAGCGCAAAAGGTATAATTCATACCTCGTACTGGTTGGTAATACGATCAGGGCATCGCAAAATGGCGGTATACAAAATGATTCATTCCTCCTTGATCCAAACCGGAAAGATCGTTTCAGCGTTCCTGTTAATTTAGGAGGAGGTGCCGCATTCCGGACCAGCCCCTTCATAACGACCATCCAGACAGGTAATACCAATAGAGAATTAACTTTCTTTCTCAGGCAAAGCTATGACCTCGGAAAGCGGGATTCGGTCGCAATCAATGATTCTACGACGGAGTATTTGTTTTATCCAAAACTGAGATTGCAGTATAGTTTTACTTCAAGTACTTACCGGTACCTATACAGGGATATTGCGGCAGATTCAGTTGTTTATAAAAAATGGTACGACATCACGCTTCCGGATGCGTTGGATTCTATTTCACGCAGTGAAAAATGGAAGCTGGTGAGCAATGATTTTTCTTTGATCCAATTCCCGGATACAAAGAATGCCGCACAGTTTTTCCTCGCAGGCATCACATTGCAAAATATTAAAGGAGAACTAAAAACGGGTGATATCATCAATCACAATATTATGCTTCACGGGGAATACCGGAACCGCACAAGAAATAAATTGTGGGATGTATTACTGAAAGGAGAATTCTACCTGAAAGGGTTTAACAGTGGTGATTACAGCGCTTATGCCAGCCTCGAAAGATACCTGAATAAAAAGTTAGGTTATGTAAATTTATTTTTCAGAAATGTGAACCGCAGCCCTTCTTTTGTATTTGACAACCGTTCTTCTTTTAATCTAGGGAACAGTAATGATTTCAAAAAAGAAAATATCATTTCGTTCGGGGCTACAGCAACAAATCCCCTTTTTACCCTGGGTTTTAATAATCACCTGCTTGCCAATTACCATTATTTTTCAGATTACTACCATACAAAAGAATATAGCAAGCCAATAAATATCCTGCAGGTTTCTGCATCCAAAAAGATCAGGATCAGCAAAAAATGGTTTTGGTATGCAGATGCAACTTTGCAGCAGACAGATGCAGCGGCACCCATCAGGGTTCCCCTTTTGTTTACGAGGAGCCGTATTGTTTTTGAAGGGAAATTCTTTAAGAATTTAAACCTGAACAGCGGAATCGAGATAAGATATTATACCCCGTATAAGGCCAATAATTATTCGCCGGTTACCCAACAATTTGTATCACAGGATTCAATAACTATCAGGAACCTCCCGGATATCAGTCTATTTGTCCATTTCCGGATCAGGGGATTTACGGGCTTTATTCGCGGCGAAAATTTAAATACGGCGAGTCTTCAAAATGGCTTTGGGTTTATTAACAATAATTTTGCAGCACCACATTATCCCACCCCGGGATTCCTGATCAGGTTTGGAATACAATGGTGGTTTGTCAATTAACGATTAACTGGTATCTTTGCCGTGTGAAAAAGGTCCTCCTTTCCATATTAACCATCATGTATATGACAGTGTCAACGGGCATTGCTATGGAAATACATTATTGCATGGGCGAAAAGGCAGGGATCGGGTTTTACAACACTGACAATGAAAAATGTGGCCGTTGCGGGATGACAGAAAAGGAGGGTGGCTGCTGCAGTGATGAGCATAAATTTTATAAATTAAACGATTCTCATAAAAACGCCATTAATGATCTGAGCCTCAAGACAGGCGAATTTTGCATTGCAGCAGTAATCCCTGTATTTGACTGGCAGGTTCGAGGCATTGTTTCTCCCATTACAATTTCGGAAGATCATTCTCCACCCGATTATACTACAGCTTCATTCCGGTCTTTGAATGGGGTTTTCAGGCTATAGGATTTAGTGATTATTATTAGGCAGTATTCTATATGAATGCCTGTGCTGTATGCATATTTCTCAATTAATTAATTATTAAAAATCATTTTGCAATGAAAATATTCACGCTGATCGCAATCCTGTTTTCTATAGCCACACATGCCCAGGTTGTATCCGTAAACATGCAGGCCAGTGGCCTTACCTGCAGTATGTGCAGCAATTCAATCAATAAGGCATTGAAAACGATCGTTTATGTAGAAAAAGTGACCGCGAATATTAAAAATTCCAGTTTTGAAATTTCTTTCAAGCCCAATGCTAAAGTGGATTTTGACGAGATAAAAAAGAAAGTTGAAGGGGCAGGTTTCTTTGTGGCAAAACTGACCGCAACTATTCATTTTGATAATCTAGCAGTAAAAAATGATACGCATGTGAATGTCAATGGTCTGCAGTTTCATTTTTTGAATATAAAGGATCAAACACTCAACGGTGACAAAGCAATCCAGGTACTGGACAAGGGCTATGTTTCAGCAAAGCAATTCAAAAAAAATAATTTGTATACGACCATGGATTGCTATAAGACGGGTATCGCAGGAACCTGCTGTTCCAAAAGCGGGATTACTCAAGGCTCACGCATTTTTCATGTGACCATTTAACGATCAGGTTCTTTAATAATTATTAAATGCATGGTTCATGAGATCTGCGGTTTCGATAATACTGGTTTTCTGCTGTTACAATTTAACTGCACAGGAGCTATTCACATACACCGAGCCTGCAAGCAATATGGCAACGAAAAGTATCGGTCTGCGTTTGAATAATACGCTCATGAAAGAAAGATCTTCCGCTAAATATAATTACCATTTAGTTCCTGAGATCATGTGGGGAGTATCCAGGAAACTAATGATACATGTGGATGCTTTTTTGAGTAACAGGGACAGTAGGTTTACTGCAGAGGGAGGTTCATTATATTTAAAGCACCGGTTTTACAGCCAGGATGAGGTGCATAGCCATTTCAGGATGGCAGCTTACACAAGGCTGGCGTTTAACAACAGTGATATTCACCAGCCTGCGATTGACCTGTACGGGCACAACAGTGGTTATGAATTGGGTATGATAGCTACAAAGCTTATTAATAAAGTGGCGATATCTGCGGGAAGCTCCTTCCTGCATGCAACAGACAATGGCGGGGGCAACAAATTTCTTTATGATAATAAAAGCCGTAATGCCATATCATACAACCTTTCATTGGGAAAACTGGTACTCCCAAAGGAATATGTCAATTACGACCAGGTAAACCTGAATATAATGCTGGAAATGCTGGGCCAAACAAATCCTGCTATCCGGAAAAGCTTTATCGACCTTGCGCCATCCCTGCAATTGATCATCCTGAGTAAAATACGTATTGATCTCGGTTATCGTTTTGCAATTCTTGACGATCTCGAAAGAACAGCTTCAAACGGGTATTTGCTGCGTCTTGAATATAATATTTTCAATGCCTATAAATAAATAGATGCCCATTTTTAGTTCAATAGGAACGTTGCTAAAAAAGATCTTTAAAGTGATCTTTATGAGAAAAAAAGATTGGTGTAAATAAAATAGCTTTGCGATCTATTTTTTTACGGATACTGTAGCATGAATTAATTTATCGAGGATAGCTTCCTCAAAAAATTGTTTTGATATTTGTGAAGCCTGGGAAAGGATTTTGCTGATAGCTCCTTCTTCTTCATTTATTAAGCTGCAGGCTTGTTGCATAGCTTCGGTTTGATCGATCCCATTTGTTTGTTGCAGGGCTTCTGCGATCGCTACGATCCGCAGCCCACTGTCTTTTAGTTTCCCCAATGCCGCTATGATCCAGCTCAGTGCTAAAAAATAATTCTTTTCAAATAAAAGCAGGTATTCATTATTTGCCACATCCGGCAATTTATTGAACGGGGAATTGATGATCTCCGGTACCAGGTATTTAGACAGGTTCTCATCCTTAATATCACTGTCAGTGAGTTGTACCAGGCCCTGCAGTGCGGTTGTGTAGATGCTTAGCCAACGGAGTTTCCTGCGCAACGCATGTACCTGGGCTTCAAGTTCAGTAAAATGATAGCCGGTAGTTGATGCAAATCTTTTAATTTCTTCTATGGATGTCAGGTAGAAATTTAAAACAGCCTTTACTTCCTCTTTGGGTTGCATCCAGTCGGCACCCGATAATTTTTCACATATTTTTTTTAGCCTGACCGGTTTGTCACCCATCCATTTATTTTCTATTAAAATATCATTCAGCCTTTGGGTTTTTTCACGCGACTGTGCCTGCATATAAATGGTAACTTCAGCGGGTATCTTTTCATCTTTTAAAAACTCCTTTGCAAAGCAATCATAATAATCAATGGCGCCGAGGGTATCTTCCAAAAGTTTAAACTGCTCTTTTATTTTGGTGAATCTTTTTTCATTGTGCAGGCCCGCATATAATTTTGAAAGGCCTTCCAGCATAAAAATGGGTGTACGGGCATTGTTGGTATAAAGCCATAGTGCAGGATTCTTCTCTGCAGATGCTTTCAAAAATAGTTGTTGAAGCTGATCTATATAAAAATCAAAGCGCGCCGGTCCAAATTTCATACATAATATTTTTTGAGGGATCAATCCTGTTCAAGAAAGGCAACGGTGCCGCCTACCCATGTTTTATCTTTATTGTACCGGGTACCAATCATCTTCCCTTTACTAAGCCGGGCAAGGTTATGAACGCCTACCGGCCTCGGCCATTCGTCTTTCCAGAAGTAAAAAAGCCGGATCTCGGCTTTGGCCGGCTCGTCCATTGTTTCAATGATGGATGCATAATTCACTTTCTTTTGTAATATCCAGTTCTCGGGGTCTTTAATGGCATCAATATCTGCCTGTACTACATCGATCTTTACGCCCATACCCGCAAATGAAAACAGTGGTTTTAAAACATATTCAGTGAGTGGCAACGGTTGTGTTACTTCATTCAGGAAAAATGTTTCAGGAACATAACGGTTATCTATAAATGGCAGGGTGAATTTACTGATCCGGTAAAACCAGTTTGGGTGCGGCACCCATTCTACTTCATATGCTTTGGTAAGGTCAATAATATGCTCCAGGCCTTCCTGCTGTTGAAGGTCGTCAAAGATCAGCCGGTTATAAATTCTTTTGACCAGCGTTTTTTTACCGGCATTGTCGTAATACAATTTGCTGCCCTCTGCCAACAACTTTGTCAGGCAAACCGTTTTAATACCCAGCAATTGTTCGGTGCAATAAAAATCGATCCTTGTTTTTTGCTTTTCGGGATAGATCTCCAGCAGTATCACGTTCTCGGGATCATGATCTCCGACAATGATCTCTTTTAGAAGCTGTATGTACGAGGTCTTGTTATAGCCATTGAGGTAAGAAGAATAATTTTCAGGCACATTCGCATAGGCCTTTGTCAATTCACTGTGAAATGCCTGGAATCCATACAAAGTGGGGAAGCCCTGCATTTCTATTAGTTGTGGTTCCATGCCGCCAGATTCATTTTCGCAAATGCCAAAATCAAATACAATGAATTGGGTATGCGCATCTTCATTTGGAACGACCAGATCGGTTGGAATGCTGCGCTCGGTGAGTTGTTTGAAATTGGGCGCTGTGATCACATCAATGATCTCTTCACAGGCATGCAGCATTTTATTCTTAAAGTCTTTCGGTATAAACAGGGGAGTTTCCGCATTCCTGAAATCAAGTGCGCCGGGATGCAATCCTTCCACCAGTTTCATATAAGCGTTGTACTTTTCTTCTGTAAAGTTTTTATTGAACTGTTGCCTTAATGCTTTCTCCATTTTTCCGGGTTTATGCCAATGAATGATACATGATAAAAATAATCATATTTCATTATCAAACAAACGTGCTATGGAAAAAGATATCGCTAAACCTAAACCTCTACCGGCACCAGTTTATTGACGGCCTGGTTCAGGAAATTGGGGAGCACATGAGCATATGTGTGCATGATCTTATCAGGATCGTTCAGGTGATCGATCATTGATTGCCATTTTTCTTCACCGTGGTTTTCAATGACAGTTTTTCTCTTTTCTTCGGTTTGAAGATAGAGCGACATACCGATCGCATCCGCTTCAGGATGAAATTGGGTACCTATCATATTTTCATTGAACCTCACGGCCATAATGGCCCTTTCATAAGGAACATGTGGCCTGGCTTTTTCAATGGCAAGGATGCTTGCACCCATCTTTTTTAATTTGTACTGGTGTGGCTGTACCACCTGGAAATCCCTGCTGTCAACTGCATAAAAGGGATCTTTGAGCCCTTCGAATATTGGCTCATTTTCAGCAGCCGTTAAATAATGTATGGGGAATACGCCGAATGCAGTGCTGTTCCTTTTTGTTACATCAGCAATTTTATAATGCCTGCACACAAGCTGAAAGGAATGGCAGATAAAGAATACCTGTTTTTTTTGAGGATGGGCATCACTGGCATTATATCTTTCAATGCCGGAAAGCCAGTCAAAATAAACAGCTTCCCATTCACTTCCTTCACTATCAAGCGGGCTTCCCGGGCCACCGCTGGATATATAAATATCATGATCCAGGCCCGGGACCATTTTTTGCAGCCTAACATCAAATTCAGTCACCTGGAGGTCAATATTGTTTATTTCGCCAAATTGGTTCAATATTTCACGTAAGCATCGCATGCCCTGGTTCACATAACCTTCATATAGATCTAAAATAGCAACCTTAACTGTTTTGTGCTGGTTCCAACTCATTAGACAAAAATAACAATTTTTTAAAATAGCATTTCTTCTGTAGAATACAATGTTGATAAAACGTATTATAATGGATTGTTGGTATATGAACGCAGAAACAATTTCTGCAATATATCTTTTAGTACCTTTGCCCGCTAATTATGAAGACAAAAAGCATTAAGAGGGATAAAGTAAACATCATTACGCTTGGCTGCAGTAAAAATATGGTGGATAGTGAAGTCCTGAGCGGGCAACTGCTGGCAAATGAAATAGATACCGTTCATGAGAATGCTAAACACGATCATAATATTGTCATCATCAATACCTGTGGGTTTATAGAAAAGGCAAAGGAAGAAAGCATTAATACTATCCTGGATAACGTGGAGCTAAAAAGACGTGGAAAGCTGGACAAGGTTTACGTAACCGGTTGCCTGAGCGAACGTTATAAGGCAAACCTGGAGAAAGAGATACCTGAAGTAGATGCTTATTTTGGCACGATGGAACTCCCTATGATCTTAAAAAGGTTTGAAGCAGATTACAAGGGCGAGCTTATCGGTGAAAGACTGCTGAGTACACCTCAACATTATGCGTACATGAAAATAAGCGAGGGCTGTAACCGCACCTGTTCATTTTGTGCGATCCCGTTGATGCGGGGAAAACATGTAAGCAGGTCTATTGAGTCGCTGGTAGATGAGGCCAAAAAATTAGTGCAAAGAGGTGTGAAGGAAGTCATGCTGATCGCCCAGGAACTTACTTATTACGGGCTGGATATTTATAAGAAAAGGGAACTTCCCAAATTATTACATGCATTGGCGGATGTACAGGGCCTGGAATGGATCAGGTTACATTATGCCTATCCTTCAAAATTTCCCATGGATATTATTGATGCCATTAAGGAACGGGAAAATATTTGTAACTATCTTGATATGCCCCTGCAACATGCCAGCAATAACATGTTACAGGCGATGAAGCGCCAGATCAGCAGGGAAGAAATGGAGGACCTGGTCGGGGCTATTCGCTATAAGATCCCCGATATTTGTATACGCACGACGCTTATAGCGGGATTCCCGGGTGAGACGAGGGATGATGTGGAAGAATTAAAGGGCTTCCTGCAGAAAATGAGGTTTGACAGGGTGGGGATCTTTACGTACAGTCACGAAGAACAAACAAGTGCCTTTGACCTTGTTGACAATGTTTCCCCTGAAGAAAAGGAAGCAACGGCGCAGGAGATCATGGAATTGCAGCAGGAAATTTCTTTTGAAAAAAATGAAGAAAAACTGGGGAAGGTTTTTAAAGTAATGGTCGATAAAAGAGAAGCAGGCCGTTATATCGGGCGCACTGAATTTGACAGCGTGGAAGTAGATAATGAAGTGATCATAAAGGCTGATAAAAAACTGGTCATTGGCGATTTTGTAAATGTAAAAATTACGAACGCCTACGATTTTGACCTTGAAGGCGAAATTGTTTAAATAAAAATGCCGCTTGATACAGCGGCATTTTTTTATACAACTATAAATAAATTATTTCGGGTATTTAACAATGACATTATTAACGGGAGGTATTGTACGCAGGTACCTGTAGATGGCCTTAAGATCAAAATCATCCATGTGAGCATATACCGCCCAGGGCATCATTGAATTATTTTTCCCGGGATTCGCCTTATAGGTTGAAGGATCCCGGTAATTTTTAAATTTCTCCAAAAACATTGCTTCAGTCCATTTGCCAATTCCTGTCAGGCTATCGGGAGTAATATTGGCTGAAGTCACTTTAAAGGACCCCAGGTCAAATAAAAACCCACCGGCAAATAATTTCGCCATCACAAACTGCCCTTTGTCCATAGGTGTATGGCAATCCATGCAGGCGGCACTGTTTACTACATAACCTCCGTATTGTACGATATCAGCTATATCCGGTTTTTTATTATTATCCAGCGAAGCACTTTGCAATGGCGGATAAGCAGCACTCAATGGTATAAAAAGATTCCTTGCAGGTACTTTATTGCTACTGGCGGGCAGGGTCCGG
Organism: uncultured Chitinophagaceae bacterium; assembly: GCA_963779595.1. Lineage (GTDB taxonomy): Bacteria > Bacteroidota > Bacteroidia > Chitinophagales > Chitinophagaceae > Ferruginibacter. The sequence continues at coordinate 467,839 of CAVZYY010000001.1, forward strand.
AGGAACGCAATGATACTATAAACATCATCCTTACTCAGTTGGTTATAATGAACATAAGGCATGATCGGGAAAAGTGTGTCCCCATTTCTACTGATACCTCTTGTAAAGGCCCTGGCAATTTCATCATCCGACCATTTACCAATACCGTTCGCCGTATCCGGTGTGATATTACGGGCGTACACGACTCCGGGTATACCAAATTTGCCATCAAATGCAAATCCGCCCATACCTTCTGTCCCTTCTTTTATCGGTCCCGAAAACTGGGTAAAATCCCGCTGACTATGGCAATCGAGGCAACTGGAAACGGTATGGGCGAGGTATTTACCCCGCTCGATCCTCAATTTCAGGGAATCAGTATTATCTTTTTCAGCAGTAGGCTTACTTTCTGTCTCATTCGGATTGCAGGAAATAAAAAAAGAGAACAATACAACAAGTAAAACCAACCCCGCTGTTAAATCAACATATTTCTTTTTCATAAAATGAAATTTTGTATGGTTAATTTTTGCTGGAATGTAAAGAATAAAATAATAAATGAAAAAAGCAAGTAAAGGATACAAAATAATCTGCAACAGCCGGATCAGTTCAAATAAAATACAGGGTTTAATTAACGGAATGATGCGGTTTAATTTTCAGGATTAATGTAAGTTTGTTACTAATATACGAATGAAGCAAAACAGATCAATGGACGGTACATCAACTTATTTAGCTTACGGACAAACTGGTTTTTTTTCAAATATCGTATTGGACTACCTCGAAGGGAAGGAGCAGCTTCAGCCATTTTATGCACAGCCCGTATCTATGGCCGGAATAAAGGCTGCTATTGAGGAAAGAAAAAAATATCCCACTAACCGGCAGTTATTGGTAGATGAATTAAAGAAGCAATACGAGGTGATTAATACTTCTGCCAGGGTTAGTTCCAATATTGAAGGATTGATCTCTGGCCATAGTTTTACGATCACTACTGCACATCAGCCAAATATTTTTACCGGGCATTTATATTTCATTTATAAGATAATACATACGGTGAGGCTGGCGGATCATTTGAATAAAGAGATCCCGGATTGTCATTTTGTGCCGGTCTATTATATGGGCAGCGAGGACGCGGACCTGGAGGAACTGGGAGAAGTTACTATCAATGGGAAAAAATATGAGTGGAAGACAGGCCAGCAGGGCGCTGTGGGCAGAATGAAAGTGGATCAGTCATTCATTCAATTGATAGATGAGATCGAAGGACAGGTCTCTATAGAAAAATATGGCGCTGAGATCATAGCTTTCATCAGGCTGGCATATACACCCGGAAAAACCATTGAACAGGCTACGTTTGAGCTGGTGAATGAACTTTTTAAAGATTATGGATTGGTTGTTCTTTTGCCGGATAATCCTGCTTTAAAAAATGAGTTCTACCGGGTTAACAGTAAAGAAATTTCGGAACAATTTTCGCATAAGATCGTTGCAGAAACGATCGCTGCATTTCCCCGGGAATATAAGGTACAGGCAGCAGGAAGAGATATCAACCTGTTTTATTTAAAGGATGATACCAGGGAACGCATTGAGATCAGTAAAGATGGCTATGCCGTTGCCAATACCAGGACCAGGTTTACGAAAGATCAGATCTGCGAAGAATTAAAAGATCACCCGGAGCGTTTCAGCCCAAACGTTATTTTGCGGCCAGTCTTCCAGGAATTGATCCTGCCAAATATTGTATTTATAGGAGGTGGGGGAGAATTGGCATATTGGCTGGAACTTAAAAAAGTTTTTGAAGCAGTAAACGTACCTTATCCAGTATTGATACTCCGGAATTCTTTTATGATCGTGAATAAAAAACTTGCCGGGAATATCTCGAAATTAAAATTAAATGCCGTGGACTTTTTTAGCCCGGCAAAAACACTGATCGATCAATTGGTAAAAAGAGAAACAGATCTGAAGTTAAACCTGCAGGAGGAAAAAACATCCATTATATCATTATACGATAAAACAAGAACCGTTGCGGCGGCAGTAGATATCAGCCTGTCAAACCACGTGGATGCGCTTTGTACCCAGGCCATCAAAAGACTGGAATTGCTGGAGCGCAAGATGCTGAAGGCTGAAAAGAAAAAGTTTGAAGCACAGCAACGGCAGATACATAAAATAAGATCGATCCTGTTTCCAGGTAATAACCTGCAGGAGCGTGTCGATAACCTCGTTCCTTTTTATGCTATATGGGGGAAAGAATTTATTAAAAAACTGTATGAGGCTTCAAAAGGCCTGGACCAGGAGTTTTGCATATTGGAAGAACAATGAGTTGATCTTGTTCCAGGAAAAATAAAAGCCTCCCGTTATTGCGGGAGGCTTTTGTATGATGTTATTGCGATTAATTAAAATCTGCTGCTGTTACACCTTCATTTATTTTTATCTCTTTTACTTTCATTACGAACTCCTGTTCACCGGCAGTCTGGGTTATTGTGAAAGGAAACATGATCGTTCCCACTTTTTGATAATCCGCATAATCAACCGTCGTTGAAACTTCTGCACCGCCTTCTGTTGATGTGCTTTCCTCTCTTAAAAGCAGGGAAGTTTTCATTGAATAATATTCAGTGGAAACTTTACCGCTTGGCTTTGTTACTTTTATTTTATAGGCATTTTCATCCCCGATCTTTGCAGTACCAAGATAAGAGGTCTTAAAGTCGTTGCTGATATAAAATAATTGTGGTATGATCCCTTTTTCATCCTGTGCTTCTTTGATCTCTTTTTCATCCATATCTTTCTTTTGCCCCATCTGGCCCTGGTAGCCCTTTGAGCCGTCAAACACACTTTGGTAAACTTTCATTTCCCCCATTTTCATTTCTACTGCATGCTTGTTAGGCGCCATTTTTAGTTCTGTTCCCTGGATCTCCCTGCCCATCATTTCCATTGCAAGCGTAGTTTTTACAGAATTTAATTTCTTAATTTCTTCTTTTCCACCAATGGCTTTCAGGTAATCCTCTATCAATGAGAATGCAGAAACGGCATCTGTATTTTTCTCAGATTCCTTTATGTTTGCTTCGTTTGTTTTTTCAGCAACAGGCTCTGCATATTTATCATAATTTTTGATAGGATAACCCAGCCTTGTAAGGTTTGGTAAGATCTTGGCAGAATTACCAACAATGATGATGCGGCTCTTGTCTTTATCAAAATATTTATTTGCTACTTTTTGTATATCAGCAGTTGTAAGGCCATTTATCTTTTGAAGGAATGTGCGGTAAAAATCCTTTGGTAAATTGTTGATCAGGATATTTGAAGCATAGGTAGCTGTCTTGCTGGGATCTTCCATACCCAATGCAAAAGAACCGTTGTATTTCGCTTTGGCAATCGCCAGTTCTTCTTCAGTGATCTTGCCGGTACGCATATTATCTATTTCCCGCATCATCTCCACAATGGCGCTGTCCGCTTTTTCACTGCGAACCTGTGCACTGGTTTTAAACTGGCTTTGAAAACGGCCGGTACCTGTATTGGAATAGCTGCCATATGTAAAACCATGTTTTTCCCTTAAGTTCATGAACAGTTTGCTTTCTGCGCCACCGCCAAGAATCTGGTTGGCCAACAGCAATGCATGATAATCCGGGCTGCCCATTGGATTATTAATGAGGTTGGTCACGCTGATCTCACCCTGTACCGCTGTTGGTAGGTCAATAAAATTGATCTCCGTCGCTTTTACATTATCCGCGTTCTTAACTTCAGGCAGGAATAATTTTCTGCCGGTCCATGAATTGAAAGCCTGAATAGCCAGTTCTTTGGCTTTGCCCGGAGTAATATCACCAACAAAAGTCAGGTAACTGCGTGAAGGTGTGATATAACTTTTATAGGCTTCTTTTACATCTTCAAGCGTAAGCGCTTTCAGGGATTCTTCTGTTTCAAATTCACCCATTACGGTGTTCTTCCCATAACTCAATGCGCCAACTACTCTTGCTGAAATGGCAGCTGCACTTTTTTCGCCGGATTTCAAACCCGTGATCGCCTGTGTCTTTAATTTTTCAAATGATTCTTTTGGAAATGCCGGTTGCTTGATCGCATCAGCCATTAACATGAATGCCTGGTTAAAATAACGCGTTAATGCAGAAGTAGAACCACCAGCTGAATATAAATTAATGTCAGCTCCCAACAGATCAATGGCTTCATCAAACTTTGCCTTTGTCATTGTTTTCGTGCCTTCTGCAAGCATACTACCCATAATTCCCATAACACCACCTTTCTTCCCTTCAAGTACCGGCCCCATATCTATATTCAGCGTAGCGGATACTTTAGGCAGTTTATGATTTTCAACTACCAGTACGGTCATACCATTTGGAAGGGTGAAGCTTACCGGGTCTGCAAATTTAATAACAGGGGCAGGGCCCGGTTTTGGTTGCTTGCTGCGGTCAATTGTTTGTGCTGTACTGTTTAGCGCCATTGCTGTACCAACCAGTATACAAATTATCTTATTCATTTTATATATTTTATTCAAGAGGATGAGTTTAATAAAATTATTTTTTTGGCAAATAGTATAATACCACGCGCTGGTTTTGATTCAGGTATTTTTTTGCGACATCCTGGATATCCTGCTTTGTCACTTTACGTACTTCTTCCAGTTCTTCGTTGATATGGTTGGTATTCTTGTGATGGAAACTATAACCATCTGCAAGATTTTCGGCAACGCCTAACATTTTTGCATTTTTGCCGATATAATTATTTTCATACTGGTTGCGGATCTTGGTAAACTCTGTTTCGCTGATCAGCTCAGTCTGCAGTTTTGCAATTTCATCGTCCATATCTTTTAAAAGTGTTTCAAGCGTAAAAGTGCCATTTGGCAATGCATAGGTAATGTATGCGCCGTAATCTTCCAGTGCATAATTAAATGAACCAACCTGCAATGAATTCTTCTTTTCATCCACCATTTTTTTATACATGCGGCTGCTGGCCCCCTGGCTAAGTACATCCGAAGCAAGCTGCAATGCAATGGATTCCTTGCTGGTCATTCCCGGTGTACGGTAAGCGGTCATGATTGCCGGTATCTGGATATTTGGATCATAAGCAGTATCAACGATCTCTTTTGTGATCGGGTCTTCCTTAGCATCGGGGCGTTCAATCGGTGCGCCGGTAGGTATTGGTCCAAAATATGACTCTACCTGGCCCTTGGTTTTCTCGATATCGATATCGCCTGCAATAACCAAAACGGCATTATTGGGTACATAATATTTTTTATTGAAGGCTCTGAATTCCTCCAGCGTGGCTGCATCAAGGTCAGCCATGCTTCCTATTGGCACCCAATTATACGGATGTTTTATAAAAAGCCGCTTCATCACTTCAGAAAGGAAATTACCATAAGGCGAATTATCCACCCTTAAACGCTTTTCTTCCTTTACAACTTCATTTTGTGTTTTTACACCAACTTCATTGATGATCGGGTGCATCATGCGCTCGCTTTCCAGCCAAAGTCCGGTTTCTAATTGGTTGGAAGGAAATACTTCATAATAAAAAGTGCGGTCCTGGGAAGTATTGGCATTGTTTTGTCCGCCATTACTGCTTACGATCTTCATGAATTCGCCTCTTTTGATATTTTCCGATCCTTCGAATAAAAGATGTTCAAAGAAATGGGCAAACCCCGTCCGGTCCGTCTTTTCATTTTTACTACCAACGTGGTACATAACTGATACGGCCACTACGGGAGCAGTTTTATCCTGGTGGAGGACTACGTGCAATCCGTTTTTCAGATCATATTCTGTAAAAGCTACCTTTTGCGCATTGGCTGTAATAGCTCCGGATATTAAAAACAATAATAATTTTTGTTTCAGCATATAATTTATGTTTGGATGTAAAAATAATTACAAAAACGCCGTTGTAGCAGAAATTGCGGATTTATTGATGAGCGGCGAAATTATCATATTAAATGTATTTTCAATGATAATTTTGTAATAATACTGCCATATTTTTACCGGAATCAGCCTTTTAAAACGGGGTTGAGCTTTTCGGTCATTTCCATCACCTGTTTTTCAAGGTCTTTTTTATAGGCACTTAATTTTTCAGCAATTTTTTCATCATGGGTACCAAGTATCTGGGTGGCCAATATCCCGGCGTTTTTAGCGCCGTTCAAGGCAACAGTTGCAACGGGCACACCTGCCGGCATTTGTAAAATGGATAGAACTGAATCCCAGCCATCCATAGAATTCGAAGATTTTACGGGAACACCGATAACGGGAAGGGTGGTATAAGCTGCAACCATGCCTGGTAAATGTGCAGCGCCCCCTGCACCTGCAATGATCACTTTTATACCCCTCGCTTTAGCTGCAAGAGCATATGTTCTCATTTTGTCCGGGGTACGATGTGCAGATACAATGGCAATCTCGTAAGCGACCTCAAATTGTTTGAGTATATCAGCCGCCCCCTGCATTATTTCAAGGTCACTTTGGCTTCCCATGATGATACCTACGGATGGTTGCATGCTGTTGAAGTTTTTAGTTCTTGGTTTTTAGTTCTTTGTTTTAACAAACAAGATAAGAATAATGTCAGATGTTTTTTGATTGACTATTCCACTTATCTCACCAGGTCACCCCGAAGCCGCAGCAATTCCAATTCTGCCAGCTTGGTATTATAACGGGCAGCGATCAGCCGGTTATAAGCTTCCTCGAGGGTTTTTTGGGTTTCCCTGAGTTCCAGGGAAGTGGAAAGCCCCAGCCGGTACCGTTCTACTGCTATATAAACATTTTCTTTGGCCAGTTTGATGTTTTCTTCTTCCAGTTGCAGTGTCTTTTTCTGGAGCTCATAGTCTTTGTAGGCACTGCTGATCGCTATGTCGATCTGTGATTTCTGGTAATCATATAATATCTGCTGGTAATCTATGATGAAGCCCGCTTCCTTTATCCGGCGCCGCACCGAAAATCCATTGAAAATGGGAATGGAGGCACTTATCCCATAGTTAAATCCATAGTTCCGGTTGAAAAGGGTCGTGAAATTATTAACAACTGTCTTGTTGGTATTTTTTGAAAAATTATATGCACTGTTTATCGAAAGTGTTGGAAATCGTTCAGCCCTGATCTCCTTTAATGAGAGGCGCGCAATTTTAATATTTTGCTTTGCCACCTGTAAGGCGGGATTATTTGTTGCTGCCGTGGAAAAGATATCTGCAACAATGAGACCTGCGTTTATAGGGATGCTGTCTGCCACTTCATAATTTGTTCCGGGTGCAAAAACCACCAGTTGATTTAATTGCTCCTTCAGCTGTTCTATGAGATTAAGTTGTGTAAGCCTGGCAGCTTTTTGTGCGTTAAGATCCAGTTTTGCCTGGAGCAGTTCGGGTTTGGCACCAAGTCCAACACTTATTTTTTTATCTGCCTGTACCACTCTTTCCTCATTGATGGCCATCTGCTCTTCAATGGCTTTTAATTGTTGCTTTTGTCTTACAATATTATAATAGATCTTTACAACATCCGCCACTGTCGTTACCAATTGATTCTTAATATTCAGTTCCCCCAATCTTACAAACTCTGCCAGTTTTTCCTTCGTGGCAAACATCTTAAGCCCATCAAAAACGGTCCAGTTGAGATTTAATGATGCATTGATATTATTGGAAAGTATGCCGTTGCCTATTCTTTCAGTGCCGTCAGAAAGTTTTTGTTTTTGATTGTTATTATTGAACAATACAGCACTCGATGCATTTAACCTTGGCAGGAATGCCGCTCTTGCATAACTATTGTTCAACGCAAAAACGGCTGAATCATTTCTCAATAACTGGATATCATAATTGTTTTTTAATGCCGCCGCTACTGCTTCCTCAACTGTAAGCAGTTGTGCATATGAAGTGGCAGAAAGGGCCAGGATAATGGAGCAGCAAATTATTTTCAATACAATTTTCATGTGTGTTGTTTATTCCGTTACGGGCGGTGCCGGCATTGTATCCAATGCGCTCTTCTTCTTTTTTGTGGAGAGGTAAGAATAAATGGCGGGGATCACAAACAGGGTGAGTACCAGCGAGAATAATATACCACCGACGATCACAATACCAAGTGGCATACGGCTTGTGGCTGCATCCCCCAGCGATAACGCCAGCGGTAAAGCGCCGAGTGACATGGCGAGGCTTGTCATTAAAATTGGCCTCAGCCTTGCGGAAGCTGCTTCCGTTACCGCCTGTATTTTTTTCGCCCCGGCCAGTTGTTTTTTATTCGCGAATTCCACGATCAATATTCCGTTCTTTGTTACAAGGCCAATGAGCATGATCATCCCGATCTGGGAAAAAATGTTGATGGTTTGGTCAAATATCCAAAGTGATAAGATAGCGCCGGCCAGTGCAAGCGGCACCGTTATCATAATGGTGAACGGGTCTATAAAGCTTTCAAACTGTGCAGCAAGGACCAGGAAAATCAGCGTTAATGCCAGGAAAAATGCAAAATAGGTATTCCCGGAGCTTTCGGAATAATCCCTCGATGCGCCTGCCAGCGATGTTCTGAAGCTTTCATCCAGTACATTGTCTGCAATAGCCTGTATCTCTTTGATACCATCACCGATCGTTTTTCCTTCTGCCAGGCCGCTTGAAATGGTGGCGGACCTGTACCGGTTAAAATGGTATAAGGTTGGAGGCGTTACATCTTCTGATATATTCAGAAGATTGATCAACGCAATGGATTGTCCCTTATCATTGGTAACATAAATATTCTCAAGATCGCCGGGGTCATCGCGGTTGCTTCTTTCAACCTGGCCGAGTACAGAATATTGTTTTCCATCTTTTGTAAAATAGCCCATCCGCTGGTTGCTGAGCGCCAGCTGCATGGTTTCTGAAATATCCTGTACACTAACACCCAGCTCACTTGCTTTCAGCCTGTCAATACTGACCCGGATCTCCGGTTTATTGAATTTCAGGTCTGCATCAACCCCTGAAAGAATGGTACTCTTATTGGCCGCGTCGAGGATCTTTGGAAGTGCGGCCCTGAGTTTATCCGCGTTTACATTTTGAATTACAAACTGTACCGGCTGGCCGCTTCTCCTGTTAACCTGGATCGTTTGATCCTGCACGGCAAATGAACGCCCTTCGTTGAACCGCGGTATTTTTTTGTTTACCCAGTTTACGATATCCTGCTGGCTCCTTTCCCGTTCGCCGGGGTTAACCAGTGCGATCCTTACAAAACCTGAATTGGCCGAACCGGAGCCGGAAAAGCCCGGGGCCGTCATACTGGTGATATATCTTTTTTCGGGCAAAGAATCTATCAGGAAAGTGGTCAGCTTATCCATATACTTATCCATAGCGTCATAAGAAGTCCCTTCAGGGGCGGTTACCTGTAAGCGGAAAGCGCTTTTGTCTTCCATGGGTGCCAGTTCTGTCTGCAGGTTTTTTCCAATTAAAAAAATGATGGCCACGCAGGCAAGAACGATCACGAAGGCCATCCACCGTACCTTCATAAAGCCATTCAGCATGCGCCGGTAACCGTTTTCCATGCCATTAAAAAAAGGCTCCGTTGCTGTATAAAAGCGGGAATGTTTGAAAGTCTTGCCTGCCAGTTTTACATTTAGTACAGGCGTAAGCGTTAGTGATACAAATGCCGAGATCAGTACAGCGCCGGCTACCACGATACCAAACTCGCGAAATAACCTACCAACGAACCCTTCTAAAAATATGATTGGAAGAAACACAACAGCGAGGGTGATGGAAGTTGCGATCACCGCAAAATAAATTTCTTTGGATCCATCTCTTGCCGCCTGCCACTTATTCATTCCCTTCTCCATCTTTTTGTAAATATTTTCCGTCACTACGATGCCGTCATCCACAACAAGTCCAGTTGCCAGCACGATCGCCAAAAGGGTAAGCACGTTAATGGTGAAGCCGCAGAGGTACATGATAAAGAAAGCGCCGATCAATGAAACCGGGATATCTATCAGTGGCCTGAGGGCGATGAGCCAGTCGCGGAAGAATAAATAAACGATCATTACCACGAGGATGAAAGAAATGATCAAGGTCTCCTTTACTTCCATGATCGATTTCCTGATATTGGTTGTTTGATCGGAAGATACTTCGAGGCGTATATCTTTGGGCAGGTCTGCCTTGATCTCCTCCAGCCGTTTTTGTACCTCGTTTGAAATTGAAATATAGTTAGTGCCCGGTTGCGGAATGACCGCAATGCCGATCATCGGCACATTACTTTCTTTTAATACACTTTCTTCGTTCTCAGGGCCGAGTACTGCTTCCCCAATATCTTTCAGCCGGATATCAGCGCCGTTAATGTTCTTAACAATTAAATTGTTGAATTCATCTTCTGTATTGAGCTTTCCAAAAGTGCGTATACCCAGTTCCGTGGCATCGCCTGTTATTTTGCCGGCAGGCAATTCAACATTTTCCCGGAGCAATGCATTCTGCACATCTTTTGGGGTGAGCGAGAATGCACTCAGTTTTGAAGGGTTGAACCAGATACGCATAGCGTATTTTTTTTCGCCCCAGATATTTACGCCACTTACACCCGGAACCGTTTGTATCCGTTCCACGAGGTTATTATTGGCGTATTCGGTGATCTGTAATGCATTCCGGATATTGCTTTGCAACAGTAAAGTGATCACCGGGTCGTTGCTGGCGTCAGCCTTACTTACCACGGGAGGTGCGTCAAGGTCAGTAGGCAATTGCCTCGCAGCCTGGGAAACTTTGTCCCGAACATCATTGGCAGCTTCTTCAAGTGGTGTACCTAAATTAAATTCTACTGTAATATTGCTGCTTCCCTGTGAACTTTGTGAAGTGATATTTTTAATTCCGGCAATTCCATTGATCGCTTTTTCCAATGGCTCCGTGATCTGTGTTTCAATGATCTCGGCATTTGCGCCCGGGTAAGAAGTGCGCACATTGATATTGGGAGGGTCTAGTGCGGGATAATCCCGTACCCCCAGGAATTTATAGCCGATCAATCCAAATACCACAATAGCAATATTGAGTACAATGGCAAAAACCGGTCTCCGCAAACTAAATTCCGAAATGTTCATCTTTTTAAGTTAAAAGTTAAAAGTGAGTAGTGAAAAGTTTGCTTCATTTTTCACTTTTAGTTTTTCACTTTTCACTTATTAAATACTCTTCACTTTTTACTTTTCGCTTTTCACTTTTCATTTTTCACTTACTGAATGATCTTACTGATCGTCACTTTTCCTTTCGGCTTTAAGCTCATCAGACCGGTTACAATGATCGTATCACCGGCTTTTAACCCTTTTGTTATCTGCACCTTTGATGAATCTCTAATACCAGTGGTTACATCATCAAAGGAAATATTACCTGCCCTGTAAACCACTACTTTCTTTCCCCTGGCCTGTGGTACAATAGCCTGTGATGGTATCATGATTGCATTGGGGTCAGGCTCAAAAGCGATCATCACTTTTACAAATGCCCCCGGCAAAATTTCGCGATCATTATCGGTCACCTGCGATCTTACTTTCAGGCTGCGGTTATCTTCTGAGATACCGGATTCTGTTGCGATCACTTTTGCATGATATATTTTTTCATTCCCTTCTGCGGAGAAACTAACTGGGTGGCCTGGACGTAATTGAGAAGCAAATTTTTCCGGTAACGTAAAATCAAGCTTCAATTCATTGTTCTGGCGGATCGTAGTGATCACTGTCTGGGGAGAGATATAAGCCCCGGGGCTTATCATTTTTAATCCAAGCGTTCCGGTGAACGGCGCCCGGATCTCGGTACGCATTATATTACTTCGAACAATGGCCATATCTGCCCTGATATTTGCAGATTGCAATACAAGCAGGTCATATTCCTGCTGGCTGACCCCATTGATCTTCAGCAATGCCTCATAGCGTTTTGCAGTTTGCTCCTGGGATTCCAATTGAAGGTTAAGTTTGTTAAGCTGTGCCCGCAGGTCGCCATCATAAATTTTTGCGATCAGTGTCCCTTTGCTTACAACTTTCCCTTCAGTCGCATTCAGGTAGGTCAGCTTGCCGGAAATTTCCGGGTTAATGGCAGTTGCTTCATTGGCAATGATGGATCCGGGAAGTTCAAGGTTCTCGGCAACGGGGGTAACCTTCACAATATATGCATCCACCCTCGGAGTGGGGGGCGCCAGCTTTTTTGAAGATTCGTCGGCCTTGATCTTTTTTGCTTTACTCCCACAGCCAATGAAAAGGATCACGGATACTGTAAAACAACTTAACAACAAAGAATATCGCATGGCTACAAATTTCAAACGAAGATTTTTATAATAAAAGTTAATTAAGCTATTTTACAGGGGCGGTAAATCAAAAACAGATATGGGTATAACAATAAAAACTATACCGACTTTACAAACAACGTATGCTTGATCTGGTTTGCTTTGTGCAGCAATTCCTGCTTTTCATTGCTTAAGATGGTTACATGTCCCATTTTGCGGCCAGGCCTGGTCTGGGTTTTACCATAAATATGCACGAACACGTTGTCCATTCCCAACACTTCATTCAGTCCTTCATAAATTACATGACCGGTGCAATTTACTGACCCAACAAGATTTACAATGGCTGCCGGCAGAATATGCTGGGTATTGCCCAGCGGGAAATCGAGGATTATTCGCCACAACATATCAAACTGGCTGCTATAACATGCTTCGATCGTATGATGCCCACTGTTATGCACACGCGGGGCCGTTTCATTAACAAATACATTGTCTTCGTTATCGATAAAAAGCTCTACTGCAAAAATCCCGGGACTTTTCAAGTCCTTCACTACTTTTATGGCAATGGCTTCAATTTTCCAAAAAACCTTTTCAGGAAGATCAGCAGGGCTAAGCTGGTGACTCAATAAATTCAGGCGCTGATCGAACACCATATCAACAGGAGCATATAAAGTTGTTTCACCTTTGTTACTGACGGCAATGATGATCGCGATCTCTTTTTTTATGGGAATTATTTTTTCCAGCACGGCCGGCGCGTCAAAACCAAATTCTATATCCTGTTTATTGCGGATGACCTGTACTCCCTTACCGTCATAACCGCCCCGGGCAAGTTTATGAACTGCGGGTAAGAATTGATGTTGTAATTGAAGTTCTTCTTTTGATCCTGTTATTATGAATTCACTGCTTGGGATCTGCTGGTCCTTATAAAATTGCTTTTGAAGGATCTTGTCACGGATGATCTTTAAAGCGGCCGGCTTTGGGTACACAGACTTGCCTTCGCTTTCCAACCTTTCCAAAGCTTCGAGGTTCACGCTTTCTATTTCTATCGTAATAGCGTCGAGGCCCTTGCCAAAATTATATACATCATCATAATTGGTAATATCGCCTTTTACAAAATGATGGCATAGATGGGCTGCAGGACATTCCGGATCATTTTCCAAAACAAAAGTTTCTACAGGATAATTGGCGGCAGCCTGCAATAACATACGGCCCAATTGCCCACCTCCGAGAATGCCGGCTTTTTTCATGTGGCAAATATATGAAAACGCTAAGGATAGATACGCGGATGACACGGATTAAACGGATTTGCGCTGATTTGTTTTCCTTTTTTATAAGTGATCATCCCTCTCATCTGTTAAAATATATTTGATTATAGATCCAAGATGTCGTACGCATTGTACGAATGACATAAGTAGATCTGTGTTAATCCGTTTAATCCGTGTCATCCGCGTTTCTATTGAATTTTTTGTTATCTTTATAGCATAATGATCCCTGATTATCCGCATAAAGTATTTGGTGACAAGCGTATCCATTATAGCTTGTTAATGGTTACACTGGCCATGGATTCGGCATCCCTTAGCTGAAACAATTTATAATGTACAAGAGTGCGACGCCTTTAAAGCTGCACAGAGAGATACAGCTGGTTACCAAAAATTATTACACAAAAATTTATTTTATGTCAACAACATCTATTGCAACCGAAAATATAAAAAATGTCAGCACGGATTTTTTGCCCCTGGATGGTACGGATTACGTGGAGTTTTATGTAGGCAATGCCAAACAGGCCGCCCATTTTTACAAAACCGCTTTTGGCTTTCAATCGCTTGCATATGCAGGGCCTGAAACAGGGATGAAGGATAAAGTGAGTTACGTGATCCGCCAGAATAAGCTAACATTTGTTTTGACCACACCGCTTCGGATGAACAACGAGATCGCTGATCACATTTACAAACATGGAGATGGCGTTAAAGTGCTTGCATTGAGAGTAGATGATGCATCGGATGCATGGAAACAAACTACGGTACGTGGCGCAAAAACTTATATGGAGCCTGTTCATTTGAAAGATGATGATGGGGAAGTAATTCTCAGCGGTATTCATACTTATGGTGAAACGGTTCATTTATTTGTAGAAAGAAAAAATTACAAAGGCATTTTTATGCCTGGCTTTGTGGCATGGAAATCGAATTATAACCCGCCATCTACCGGGCTGCAATATGTAGATCATTGCGTGGGAAATGTAGGATGGAACCAGATGAACCCCTGGGTAAAATTTTATGAAGATGTGATGGGCTTTAGGAATATACTGACATTTGATGATAAGGATATTTCTACTGAATATTCAGCATTGATGAGCAAAGTGATGAGCAATGGAAATGGCTTTGTAAAATTCCCCATCAATGAGCCCGCAGAAGGAAAGAAAAAAAGCCAGGTAGAAGAATACCTTGATTTTTATAATGGCGAAGGCGTGCAGCATGTAGCCATTGCAACCAATAATATTGTTGAAACAGTAACAGAACTGCAAAGAAGGGGCATGGAATTTTTAAAGATACCCGCCAGTTATTATGAAGATGTGCTGGACAGGGTCGGGCATATTGACGAGGACCTGAAGCCATTGAGTGAGCTGGGTATATTGATCGACCGGGATGAAGAAGGATATTTATTGCAGATATTCAGCAAGCCACTGGAAGACAGGCCGACCTTATTTTTTGAGATCATCCAGCGCAAAGGTGCGAAAAGTTTTGGTAAAGGGAATTTTAAAGCATTGTTTGAAGCATTGGAAAGAGAACAGGATGCGAGGGGAAATTTATGATCAAGTATAACAACTTATTTTCATCGGTATTTACGTTGGGTTAAAAGCGGGTAGTATTACCCAATTACCTGTAAATCATATCAAACATGCTTTTTTAACATGCTGGGAAGAATATTTTTTTTATTTTCACCTTCCCTAATATTTCACCAATATAGTTTTAGACACATGAGATCATTGGCAATGAAAATGATGAATGTTTTTATAGCAATTGTTTTTTTTACAACAACTGCCTGTTCACAAAATTCATTTGTGGATATACAGCGGTCTTCCTATAAGTTATCGGCTATTTTTAACCGCATGGAAGATTCCATCAAAAAACAATTCGAAAAGCAGCACCTCGCCTGGCCACCGGAAGCCATGTACGTACGTTCCTTTAAATATGACCGGCAGCTGGAAGTGTGGGTAAAAGAGGACAAAAAGGAGCCATACAAGCTTTTTAAGACCTACAAGGTTTGTATGCAAAGCGGCACTATGGGCCCCAAACGAATGGAAGGCGATTACCAGGTGCCTGAAGGCTTTTACCAGATCAATGAATTCAATCCAAATAGTAATTATCATTTATCGCTGGGCTTGAATTACCCGAATGCTTCAGACAGGATATTGAGCGATTCCTTACGCCCGGGAAATGCCATTTACATACATGGTAATTGCGTATCTACCGGTTGTATTGCCATCAGTGATGTCCCGATCGAAGAATTGTATATTATCGCTTCAAACGTAAAGGCACAGGGGCAGGAGTTTATTCCTGTACATGTGTTCCCGGTAAGGTATAATGTAAAAAAATCGATGGACTATTTAACTGCTACTATAAAAAATAACAGTTACCTCCAGCAATTCAATAAGAACATCAAAGAAGTATTTGATTTTTTTGAAACCAAAAAGCAGTTGCCTGTGATTATGGTGAATAAAAAGGGCGAGTATGTTTTGAATTAATGTATGATATATGATTTATGATGTATGAAGTATGATATTCATCCTAAAATCATTTCCCCAAAATCATACATCATAAATCTTAGATCATACATCATCTTTCTATCGCATCAACATCTGAATTGTTTCGGGTGTTTTTTGTTCCAGTACAATTTGTTTATTTTCTGCAAGGGCATTGATCGTTTCGGCGTCATAATGCCTGATGGTAAGTAACGAAAGATTTTTCTCCACTTCTACATCAAAGATCAAAGATGCATTTGCAGCAAGCTGGTCAATTTTCTCAGCATGGTCATCAAAACAGCACAGAAAAGAAATAGCAGTATTCTGGGAAAGGTTTGGCTTTATTTTTACCTGGTGAAAAAGATCATGCAATTGATCCACCGGCTTTTCTTCCACAAAAGAAAAATCTTTTGATTTAAATTGTATCAATACCTGTTTCGTCTTGTGTACGATTAAGGGCGGCAGGTTTTTAGGTACCTGGCTGCTGATCGTTGTGCCCGGCAATGAAGGGTCCAAAAAACTTTTTACAAACAAGGGAATATTTTTATTCTGTAAGGGTTTGATCGTTTTGGGATGAATGACCTGTGCACCGTAATATGCCATTTCAATTACTTCTGTGAAATTCAATGAGGGTATGATCCTGGCGTCTTTGAATTCCTTTGGGTCTGCGTTCATCACGGCGTCCACATCTTTCCAGATCGTTACAGATTCAGCATCCAGCAGGTTGGCAAATATGGCTGCCGTGAAATCACTTCCTTCCCTGCCAAGCGTGGTGCTTTCATTTTCATCTGTAGAGCCAATAAAGCCCTGCGTGATGATCACATCATATTCATTGAATAAAGGGAGGATGGTTGACCGTATCTTTTCTTGTGTAAATGCCCAATCCACGTTTGCATCCCTGAAATTATCATCTGTGCGAAGGATATCCCGTACGTCTATCCATTTTACATTCATTTTTTCTTCGGCTAAATAATGACCCAGGATGCTGGTGCTTAAAAGTTCCCCGCAACAAACTACCTGGTCATAATAATAATCATAGCTCCTAACCGGTTTATCATGCAGCATCCATTCAACCTCTGTAAAAAAATCTTTCAGTTGTTTTTCAGCTTCCTGCCATTTTAAAACGGTCAAATATTTCAGTGTATTTAAATGGCTGTCCTTAACCTGGTCAAATAGCTTCTGTGCATCTTCGGCCCTGCCTTCAAAAAAAGCCTCTACCACTTTTTCAAGGGCATTGGTGGTTTTGCCCATGGCAGAAATAACGATCAGCAGTTTTTCACCGGCAGATTGCTTTATGATATTCCCAGTATTTTTTATCCGGTCAATACTGTTTATACTTGCCCCCCCGAATTTGTACACCCTCATGGAATAATATTATGAATGTTGAATGATGAATTTTGAATGATATGTGTGTAGCTTTAGAATTCAGCATTCAACATTTAACATTCAAAATAATTTTAACGTTACATTTGAGCCGCAAATCTAACTTCGTAAATTGTAAACCGGAAATTGTTTTATGGCAATCAACAGAAAAATACAGACCCTGGATGAATTTACCATTCAGCAAATGAGGGATTTTCCGCAGGCAACTGGTGAATTAGCAGGCCTGTTGCGGGATATGGGCCTTGCTGCCAAAAGAGTGAATGTGGAAGTGAACAAAGCCGGCCTGGTAGATATTTTGGGCGATGCAGGCACTATGAATGTACAGGGAGAGGAGGTGAAGAAGCTGGATGTGTTTGCGAATAACCAGTTCATGGGCGTTTTGCAGCATGGTATCAGCTGTGCCGGTATTGGGAGTGAAGAGCTGGATGATATCGTGGTATTTGATGATGAGATCAGCAACCAGTCGAAATATGTTTGCCTGTTTGACCCGCTGGACGGGAGCAGTAATATTGATGTAAATGTTTCCATCGGGACTATTTTTAGTGTTTTCCGCCGGGTGAGTGAATTGGGTAAACCTGCTACTACAGCAGATTTCCTGCAGCCGGGGAATAGGCAGGTTGCTGCGGGATATGTGATCTATGGGTCTTCCACCATGCTCGTATATGCCACAAGGCGGGGCGTCAACGGATTTACACTTGACCAGTCTATCGGGGAATTTACACTAAGTCACCCTGATATTACCTGCCCTGAAACAGGCAAGATCTATTCCGTGAACCATGGTAATTTTTTCCAGTACACGCAGCCTGTGAAAGAATATATTACCGGTTGCCAGAAAAAGAACAAAACAAATGGCGGCCCCTATACCCAACGCTATATTGGAAGCATGGTGGCCGATGTGCACCGCAACCTCATCAAGGGAGGCATATTTATGTACCCGGGCACCACGGACAAGCCAAAAGGTAAACTGCGTTTATTATATGAGTGCAATCCGTTTGCATTTATTGTAGAGAAAGCAGGAGGAAAAGCAACAGACGGTACACAAAGGATCCTCGATATTATGCCCACAGAAGTGCACCAGCGGACCCCCTTATTTATCGGCAGTAAATTGATGATGGAAGAACTGGAGGGGTTTACGGAAGCGGCAACGAAAGCTGGCACTTAATTCGATTAAAGGTTTAAGGTTTAACGTTGCTTTAAAACTTATAGTCTTCAAACCATTAAACCATTAAACTTTTAAACCTTTAAACTTCTAAAAGATCATTGGCGAATAAGATCATTTCAGTAAAGAATCTTGTAAAGAACTACGGCGATTTCAAAGCTGTAAAATCTATTTCCTTTGATGTATTTGAAGGAGAGATATTCGGTCTGCTTGGGCCTAACGGTGCCGGTAAATCGACCACACTTGAGATCATCGAAACACTTCGTCAAAAGACAAGCGGCGAAGTGATCGTGGATGGCTTCAACCTTGATAAAAACCCGGGAGAGATAAAGAAGATCATTGGGGTACAATTACAGACCTCGGGCTTTTACCCTGGCCTTAATTTAATTGAGCTGATCCATCTTTTCGGCGGATTATATAACCGGCCTGTAAACCCTATGGAATTGCTTAAGAAAGTAAACCTCGAAGACAAGGCGAAAAATAAAAGCAAGGAACTCAGTGGCGGGCAAAAACAACGGTTCTCGATCGCTACCACCCTTATCAATAATCCAAAAATTGTTTTTTTGGATGAGCCAACTACCGGCCTGGATCCACAGGCACGGCGGAATTTATGGGATCTCATAAAAGGTATCCGCGATAATGGAACAACCGTTATCATCACCACACATTATATGGATGAGGCGGAACAACTCTGCGACCGGATCGCCATTATGGATGAGGGGAAGATCATAAAACTGGATTCCCCTGATAAGATGATCGATGAGCTCGTTGAAAGTGGCTTTGAGAGGCCAAAACAGGTAAAGGCTGCCAGCCTCGAAGATGTTTTTATACATTTAACAGGCCGCGAGATGAGAGATGAATAAAGTTCCTTTTATTTGCATAAAATTTTAATAATTAAAAATAACCTGATGAAGAAATTTGTAGTTTGTTTGATGGCATTGAGTGCTGTAACATATGCTGTAAATGCGCAAACGAAGAAGACTACTGCTAAAACAACAGTAGCGACAAAGACGGCAACACCTGTTTTGAAAAATTTGTTGGATAGTTTTAGTTACGCTGCCGGAATTAATATTGCGACTAATATGAAAACGCAGGGTATATCACACATCAACACCGCGATGATGGTAAAAGCCATTGACGATGAGTTTAAGAATAACCCTAAATTAATGACACCGGAACAGTGCAGCCAGAAATTACAGGAACAAATGCAGTCATTTTCCCAAAAGAAAAGTGCGGGTGAAATAGCAAGAGGCAAGGCATTTTTAGCCAGTAATAAAACCCGTCCTGGTGTTATCAGCCTGCCAAGCGGAGTGCAGTACGAGATACTTAAAGCGGGCGTAGCCGATGGATTAAAGCCTATGGCTATAGATACAGTGGTAGTGCATTATAGGGGTACCCTGGTGGACGGAACTGAATTTGATGCCACAATGGGCAAGGGAGATCCTATTACATACCAGGCAAATGGCTTCATAAAGGGCTGGACAGATATCCTGCAAATGATGACCAAAGGTGCTCATTGGAAAGTATATATTCCAAGTGACCTTGCATATGGCGAAAGGGGATCAGGTGCTGTGCCTCCCGGTGCAACACTGATCTTTGAAATTAATTTGATTGATATAAAGCCCGCAGCCAAACAATAATGGACGCATTAAAATATCCCATAGGTAAATATGTTGAGCAGCCATTTTCTCCGGGTCAATTGGATGAGTGGCTGCTTGACATTCAGTTATTACCAAAGAAGATTGAATATGCCATTACGAATTTAGACGAGCATCAGCTTAATACGCCTTACCGGGAGGGTGGCTGGACGGTGAAACAGGTTGTACATCATGTAGCTGATAGCCATATGAATGCCTACATTCGTTTTAAGCTTGGCCTTAGCGAGGAAAATCCAACCATAAAAGCATATGATGAAAAGGCCTGGGCCGAAATGACCGATACAAAAAATTTGCCCATCAATATTTCCATTACATTACTATATGCGTTGCATACACGCTGGTATGAAATACTGGAACATATTTCAACGGGAGAGTGGGACAGGACCCTGTTTCACCCGGAGTATAAAAAGCAGATGACCCTCTGGTATTTATTAGGCATGTATGCATGGCATTCAAAACATCATGTTGCGCATATTACAAGTTTGAGGGAAAGGATGGGATGGTGATTTAAGCTATTTTGTATGTTAAACGTTGAATTTTAAATGTTTGTTCTGGATAAATAATTGGACTGCTGTGTTATTATAAGTGGAATTCAATTATCAATTTTCAATTGTCAATTTTCAATTATTTCAAGTGTCGTTCAAAACTTTGTCATCAACATATCTTAATAAGCATCCTTATTTTACTGCCAGGAAAGACAGTTATGAAACCCCCGATGGTAAAATAGTCGATCCTTATTTTGTGGTCGAGCTTCCAACAAGCGTGGCGGCTATGGCACTTACTAAAGAAAACAAACTGCTACTTGTTAAACAATACAGGTACCCGGTAGGGGAGAAACTCCTGGAGTTGCCCGGTGGTTTTATTGATGCAGGAGAGCAGCCAGGGCAGGCCATTCAGCGGGAGTTGCTGGAAGAGACCGGCTATTCTTTTTCATCTTTTCATTACCTCGGTATTACTGCTGCTAATCCTGGGGTCCTCAATAATTTCACTCACATGTTTTTGGCGCTGGGAGGTATACAAACTGCCGCACAGGCCCTGGATCATAATGAAGAGATTGAGATCGTGTTGAGATCGCTGGAAGAGGCCAGGCTTATGTTGATGCACAATGAAATAAAGCAAAGCATGCATGCGCTCTGCATGTTTTATGGGTTTGAATTCTTAAAAAACAATGAGTTGGCCTGATCGTTTTCAACTTCTGCGATCACAAAGAAACTGCCACATACCATGATCACATCATGTTCAGTTGCTGCTTGTCTGGCCCGCTGAATGGCTTGATTCACATCGTCGAAACTTTCGCCTTCCAGCAAATGATCAGCCGCCATCTTTTTTAATTCCCCGTGAGCAAGCGCCCTTGGAATATGTGCATTGGTGAAATAATAGGCAGCACCCGGGGGAAATAAAGATAGCGCCCTGCTGATATCTTTATCATGTACAAATCCCAATATAAAATGGTACCGGGAGGTTGGATAACTGGTTTTTAACTGGTCGATCACCTGTTTAATTCCATCTTCGTTGTGGGCAACGTCTAATATGACCAGCGGCTTTGTTTGAAGGATCTCCCACCTGCCCCTGAGCCCTGTTTTTTTTGTAACATTTTCCAAGGCATGATGAACGGATGATCCCGGGATATTAAAACCAAGTTTATCCAGCACCTTGATACTGGTTAAAACCGTACAGACATTTTTTGTTTGGTATAAGCCGGGAAGATCCAGCCTTAGTTTTTCTACAATATTGGTATGGATTTCCCGGATATTACACAATAACAGTTCCCCGGAAGATTCAATGTATTCAGTAACGAATTGTTGCTGTGCCAAATGGATCTCCGCATGCATGTCAGCCGCTTTTTTAATAAATACCGGTAAGGTTTCCGGCAAGGTTTCCCCGATCACTACAGGAATATCTTTTTTAATGATGCCTGCTTTTTCTGATGCAATTTCAAAAAGTGTTTTGCCAAGGATCTGCGTATGGTCGTACCCGATATTTGTGATCACAGAGAGCACAGGAGTAATAATATTTGTACTGTCAAGCCTTCCGCCGAGCCCGGTCTCAATGACAGCAATATCAACTTTTTCATTTTTAAAATATTCAAATGCCATGGCCACGGTCAGTTCGAAAAAAGATGGCTGTATCTTATTGGAAATATCGTTGGTCCGCTGCACAAAATCAACCACGAAATCCTTGTTGATCATTTCGCCGTTTATCTTTATCCGTTCCCTGAAATCTTTGATATGGGGTGATGTGTACAGCCCTGTTTTATACCCTGCCTCCTGTAAGATAGCAGCCAGCATATGGCTTGTACTCCCCTTGCCGTTGGTACCGGCAACATGAATACTTTTAAATCCCTCCTGGGGATTATTTAGTTCATTACATAATTGAATGGTATTGTGAAGATCTGCTTTATATGCAGCAGCACCAATGCGGCTGAACATCGGCAGTTGCCGGTAAAGATGCTCAATCGTTTCTTCGTAAGTCATTATAACAAAGATAGAATACAAACGAACCCATAAAATGCATCAGTTTTTAAGATGGAAATAGCTGAAAATTATCCGTCAGTTAACACTAAAATTGAACTGTACGGTCACGTTGGATTCATCGCTGGCCTTATCAAATTGCATATTGCGTAAATACTCCCTGATGGAAGCAGCATAGCCCTGGTCAAAACTGGTGCTCGGCTTTACAAGTTTTACCAATACACCCTGCCCGGCAGCTGATACTTTGATAACTGCATAGATGGTTGCTTTTGGAAGATCCCCTTTAAAATTATAAGAGCGATAGATGATATTCCTGTTGCCTGAAATAACTTTGGGACCACCCTTTTTTCCGCCGGCCTTCGTGCCATAAGTATCCTTGTCACCAGCGGGATCTCCATCATCATTTATCTTGCCAGGCGTTTTCCCCTGGGATTTATAAAGGTTGTCCTCAGTTGGATTATTACCAGGAGGTCCTTTCTCAGGGCCCGGATATGTGATCTTTGCTTTCTGTGGCTTGACCACTGGTGTAACAACAGGTACGGTATTTTCTGTTTTTATTTTAGGAGTATTCTTCACCGGTTTATTCACAGCAGCGGCATCTTCAGGAGCATTATCATCTGGCTCTACTTTATCTTCTGAAGCTGTAGTTGTAGCTTGCCGGGACGTAGATACGGTTTCTTCTGCAGGCGTCCGCTTACCTTTTATTAAAGGTTGTACATCTCCAAATCCTTCGTCATTGTTTCCAAGATTTATTTCCATCAGGTCCTGTACCACGGGAACAGTTGGCGGCATCACCTTCCAACTGATCAAAATAAAAAGCAGTAAGAGTACACCGCAAATGATTGCCGTGTAAATAAATGCCTTTTTATTTTTTTCTGATTCGAAATGTGTTGTCATAGTATAATGGTAATACATGCTAAAGTTATTTGATTATGTCTTAATAAGACTGCCCAACGGCTTTAAATGCATAATGCGCAACAAAACTTTAACAAATTATAGCAAGCCTCAGCCCTGAAAATTCAGAACCAGTACATTTATACGATCTTTTTATAGATCCGGTATGGCAACCATCTCATGATCCATGCTATCAGCCACCATCTTTTGGTAATATATGCCTTGCGCTTTTTGGCAGAAATGGCTTTTATGATCTGCCTTACCGCTTTATCAACAGGAGCCACCCAAAACTGGCCATTTCCTTTAGCCGCTTTTGTTTTTATGAAACCGGGCTGAATATCGGTTACGCGAATATCAATTTTCCCCCGCGACGAATAGCGTATTTTGGCCGCTTTTAATTGTAACCCTTGCAGATATACGCTCATGTAAGCCTTGCTGGCGCTGTATGCCGGAGCCCAGCTATTACCACGATTGGCAGCGACCGACGAGATCGCCACGATTTGGCCATGACCCTGTTGCTCAAAAAAATTGAACACATGATTTACAATTTCTGCAAACCCATTTACATTGGTGAGCGTCGTTTGTTTGTCAATTTCCCAGGATAATTTTTCGGACGGTTCACCGTAACCGCTGTTATAAATGAGAAGATCCAGCCCTCCAAGCTGGCCGATCAAATCATTTACATGTTTAAGATTGTCATTTCCCGTTACATCAAAACAAGCTGTGAAAATATTCCCGGGAAATTCCTGTTCCAGTGAATCCAGTAATTCTTTTCTCCTGCCACTGGTACCGACCATGCATTGATCCTTCAAATAATGTTTTGCAAGTTCCCTGCCGATGCCTGAAGTAGCGCCTATAATGATCACTTTCTTCATTTGGAATAATTTCTTTCTCCAAACAGGAGGCTGCCTATCCGTACCATATTGCTTCCTGCTTCTACGCCAAACATATAGTCGGCACTCATACCCATACTCAAAATGCTGAATTGAGCATATTTGTCGAAAAGCATCTTTAAGTATTTGAATTCTTTTTGGATGAGCCCATTGTCTTCGGTAAAGCTGGCCATTCCCATCAATCCATTCACAGATACGTGTTGAAACAAATTTTTATCCGCATTCATTCGGGCAATGAGTGCGTCTAATTCGGTTTCATTGAACCCAAATTTTGTTTCTTCTTTTGAAATATGGACCTGTAATAAACAGGGAATACGACGGTTTAGTTTTGCAGCCTGTTTATTTATTTCCACCAGTAATTTTTCACTGTCCACGCCATGTACCAGGTGAATAAATGGGGCAATATATTTTACTTTATTTGTTTGGAGGTGGCCAATAAAATGCCATTGAATGTCTTTCGGCAGGGATTCAGCTTTTTCTACCAGTTCCTGCACATAATTTTCTCCAAAATCCCTTAGCCCATGATCATACGCATCGCGGATGTCCTCTACAGGCTTTGTTTTTGAAACCGCGACAAGGGTTACGTTATTGGGAGACAGTTGTTGCCTGATCTTTTCATATTTACCGGTCAGAAATGCCATAATTGTGAAAGTAAATTTAAAATATTTAATTCCTTATTATTACCTTGAAAATTGTATCAAATTGCACTTAAAACAATGACTATGCGGTTAAAATATATAATTACGATCCTGTTTACCGGAATCATTCTTTGTTCCTGTAAATCGCCCTATTTTACCAGTGCCAATGATATGCGGGATATTAACGGCAGCATTTTACTAAAGGACGGGAAAGAAATTTCGGGACCAATCAGCAGCTCCCTGGAAAAATTCCGTTCAGGAGATTATATCAGTTTTAAAGATGCAAATGGAAAGGAGGGCCAAAAGATCCTTATTAAGGATATTAAGGGCATCAATGTCAGGAACAATTATTATGAGCCGAAGCTGATCGATATGGGCTTTGGCCCGGACAAAATGCTTTTTGTAAAAAAAATGACCCGGAACGATTCAAAAATAAATTTATATGAACTGTATGAACGAAGGACCAACAGTTCGGGGAATGGGCATACCTATTACACGGATAATTACAGCTATTATGTAAATTTTCCCGGCCACCCGGAGTATGAAGCATGGAATATTGAAGGCAGGCACCTCACTCCCAATTTTGAAGATAAGATGAGCGAACTGGTAAAAGATTGTCCAACACTTGCTGAAAAGATCAAGCGTAAAGAAAAAGGATATTTTTATGCACAGGTTTCGTTATCATCCCAAAAAAGAATTGAAACAATTATGGGTATTGCGGATGAGTATAATAAGTGCCATTGACCGGGCAGGTATTTTCTATTTCAGGATCGTCCTGCTGATCACGATCCGCTGCACTTCGCTGGTTCCTTCATAGATCTGGGTGATCTTTGCATCCCGCATCATGCGTTCTACATGGTATTCTTTTACAAAACCATATCCGCCATGTATCTGCACGGCTTCTGTAGCAGTCCACATGGCAGTTTCACTGCTGAAGACTTTCGCCATGCGAACTGCTGAGTGTATAATCTATTTTTTGGTCCTTTTCCCAGGCCGCTTTCAGGCAAAGTAACCTTGCAGCATTCAATTCGTGTAGCCATATCCGCGAGTTTGAACTGGATGATCTGGTGATTCATGATCTCTGTTCCAAAAGCCTTGCGTTCCTTGCTGTATGCCAAAGCCCTTTCATAAGCCCCGCTGGCGATACCCAATGCCTGGGATGCAATACCAATGCGGCCCCCGGCCAGTGTTTTCATGGCGAATTTAAATCCAAACCCATCTTCACCGATGCGGTTCTCTTTTGGAACCTTTACATCATTGAACAGGATCGTATGTGTATCACTGCCCCGGATGCCGAGTTTATTTTCTTTTGCTCCAACTACAACGCCCGGCCAGTTCTTTTCAACAATAAAAGCATTGATGCCCCTGCTTCCCTTACTCACATCGGTTTGTGCGATCACCAAATATACGCTGGCACTATTGCCATTGGTGATCCAGTTCTTGGTTCCGTTCAGCAAATAATGATCGCCTTTGTCTTCTGCAGTGGTTCGTTGCGAAGTGGCATCGCTCCCTGCTTCCGGTTCACTGAGTAAAAAAGCGCCGATATACAGTTCCCCGTTTTTCTTACCCTGTGCAAGCGGTGTTAAATAATTTTTGTTTCTGGTCTTCATTTCCATATTCCTGCAGTCCATAGCATACCAGGCTGTTATTAACGCTTACGCATACACTTACACTCGCATCTACTTTACTGATCTCTTCCATAGCAAGTACATAGCTGATGGTATCCATACCACTGCCGCCATATTCTTCTTTCACCATCATTCCCATAAAACCGAGGTCGGCTAATTTTTCTATTTGTTCCTTTGGGAATTTTTGCAGCTCATCTCTTTCAATAACCCCGGGAAGGCATTCATTCACGGCAAAATCACGTGCTGCTTTTTGTATCATCAAATGTTCTTCGGAAAGTTGGAACTGCATATATTTTTTTTAAGTGGCACAAAAATAAGGCTTGTGCCGTAAGTTATCTCCTTAATTATTTATTTTTTTAGTCGCCAGCCCCGGATCCATGTGCAGCCTGGGTTGTGTCACTCCCTTGTACTGCAACGCAATGGTCATCAATGATCCCGGATAGCGTAAATAGCGGGCTGACTTCTATATATTTGTATATCAATTTTAAATATTGAATACAGCCAGTCAAAACCTGAAGATACAGAAGATCATTGCAGCCATTTCCATTGGGTTATTCCTCGTAAAGATCATCGCGTGGTATATCACAAATTCAGTAGCCATATTAACGGATGCGCTGGAGAGTATCGTAAATGTTGCGGCGGGGCTGATCGGTGTGTATAGTCTTTATGTATCCGCCAAGCCGAAAGACCAGGATCATCCCTATGGCCATGGCAAAGTGGAATTCATTTCTTCAGCCATTGAAGGCACCCTCATAACGGTGGCAGGTATGTTTATCATTTTTGAAGCGATCCGGAGTTTAAGATATCCTCATGTTATCAAAAAACTGGATTATGGAATTATCCTCGTTGCGATAACAGCCATCATAAATTATATAGCCGGATCCGTTTGTGTAAAAGCGGGGAAGAAAACCAATTCACTTGCATTGATCGCAAGTGGCAGGCATTTGCGGGCCGATACCTTTACCACAGCAGGCATCGTTGGAGGATTGATATTATTGTTGCTAACCGGCATCGCATGGATCGACAGTGCAGTAGCCATACTCTTTGCGATGATCATTCTCATAACAGGCTATAAAATAGTGCGTAAATCCATTGCCGGTATGATGGACGAAGCCGATATAGACCTGTTAAAGAATATGGTGGATACACTTAATAAGAACAGGAGTGTGAACTGGATCGACTTACATAACCTGCGCATCATCAAATATGGCCCAACACTGCACCTTGATTGCCATCTTACGGTTCCATGGTATTTTAATGTAAATGAGGCCCACCGTGAAATTGACGATTTATCAGGATTGGTACGAAAGAATTATGGAGAGTCCGTAGAATTGTTTGTGCATTCAGATGGATGCCTCGATTTTTCCTGTCCCATTTGTGATAAAATGGAATGTCATGTGCGCAGGCATCCTTTTGAAAAAAAGATCGCCTGGACGATGGAAAATATATCAACCAATCATAAACACACGCTTCAAAGTTGATCCCGAAGGATAAAAAGTACTTCAATATAATACCGCCTGTTATTTAATAAGCTTCTCCCCGGAAAAAATATTTTTCCCGATCTGTCCATTTTTGGAAATCCCGATCGTTATCAGGTTGTATTCAAACAATTTTTACAATTAAATTAAAAAAAATGACAACCCAGGAAGTAGCCAACAAATTAGTTGCGTATGTACGTAAAGGACAAATTTTTGAAGCGCAGGAAGCACTCTATGCCGATGATATTGTTTGTATGGAACCGGAAGGTACGATGGCACCACATCTTACAAAAGGGAAAATAGCAGTATTTGAAAAAGGAAAGAACTTTGCCGCGATGATCGAAGAGAATCATGGAGGCACCTGCTCAGACCCGGTGGTGGGTGGCCGCTATTTTAGTATAGCAATGTCCATTGATGCCACCATGAAAGGCATGGGCAGGCAATTATTGGATGAAGTGTGTATTTACGAGGTAAAGGATGGCAAAATTGTATCTGAACAATTTATTTACTAAACCATTTGGCCCGTAAAAAGGGAGTTGTTTGTTAACTTTAGAAAGGTTATTAAAACTTTTCTAAAGTTTTATCATCAATGTTCAAATAATTTAGCCACGCCAAATGCAGCGGCAGCAGCAATCGCTCCAATTAAAGTAACCCGTATGGCGCCCCACAATGCGTGTACCCCCGTAACCCTGCTTTTAAAATACCCAAAGACAAATAAGCATATGATCGTTGCAATAACGGAATATTTCAATGCCTCTGAAGATTCAGCAATAAAAAAGTAAGGGCTAAGTGGAATGATACCACCGGCCACATACGAAAAACCGATATTCATTGCGCTCTTGGTAGCCCTCTTGGGATCCGGCTTATCCAGGCCAAGTTCGTATTTCATCATAAAATCCACCCAGCGGTCCTTATCCTGGGCGATCTCCTGCGTGGCTTTTTCCTGGAGGTCGGCACTAAGGCCAATGTTTGCAAAAAATTCTTTTGTTTCTGCAATTTCTACATGCCGGAGATTCTCCACTTCATCATATTCTCTTTTTACTTCGCTTTTATAATGATCCTGTTCTGTTTTACCAGCGAGATAACCACCAAGCCCCATGGCAATACTGCCTGCTGCAATTTCAGCAATACCCGCAATAACAATGATATTGCTGGAATCAACAGCGCCGCTTAATCCTGCCGCAAGTGCAAAGGGCACGGTAAGCCCATCACTCATACCAATGACCACATCTCTTAAAAAGTCAGAGCTTTTTAAATGTGATTCAATATGGTCGTGCGAATGATGACTTTCCATGAGATTTCTAAAATTTATTGAAGATAATTTTTTTAATCCAGTGTTTTTAAGCTTTGCTCAATAATGCTTACGCAATCCATTACCTGCTCTTTTGTAATTACCAATGGTGGTGCGAATCTTATCTTGTCCCCATGGGTTGGTTTTGCAAGCAACCCGTTTTCCTTTAGTTGCAGGCAAAGTTCCCATGCAGCTTCGGGGTTCGAATGCTGTATCACAATGGCATTTAATAGTCCACGGCCCCTGATCAGTTTAACATGCGGGGATTGGATCTTCTCCAACTCCATCCTAAAAAGGTTTCCCATGATTCCGGCATTTGCTGCCATATCTTCTTCTTTTAAAACTTTCAGTGCTGCGATGGCAACCTTGCATGCAAGGGGATTTCCACCGTAAGTGCTGCCATGCTCACCGGGTTTAATGGTCAGCATGATCTCATCATCTGCCAGCACAGCGCTTACGGGTAATATGCCACCGCTCAATGCCTTCCCAAGAATGAGAATATCCGGCCTCACATTTTCATGATCACAGGCAAGCATTTTACCGGTCCTGCAAAGGCCGGTCTGTATCTCATCTGCGATCATCAATACATTGTATTCCGTACACAATGCACGGATCCCCTTATAATATCCATCATCCGGAACAACTACACCTGCCTCTCCCTGTATGGGCTCAAATAAGAAGCCCGCTACATTTTTATCCTGCAAAGATTTTTCAAGTGCAGCGAGGTCATTGTATGGGATCACTTCAAAGCCTTCAACAAAAGGCCCGTAGTTTTTTGTAGCAGCAGGATCAGTGCTGAACGAGATAACGCCAAGGGTTCTTCCATGAAAATTGGAAGAACAGACTATGATCTTTGCCTTGTTTTCAGGGATCCCCTTCACCTGGTAACCCCACTTACGGGTAAGCTTAACAGCCGTTTCTACCGCTTCAACCCCGGTGTTCATGGGCAATACCTTATTGTACCCGAAATATGCAGTGATGAAAGCTTCATATTCACCCAGCAGGTTATTATGAAATGCCCTCGATGTCAACGTCAATGTTTGTACCTGTTCCAATAAAGCGGCAATGATAACAGGATGGCAATGCCCCTGGTTGACTGCAGAATAGCCACTTAAAAAATCATAATATTTTTTATCATCTACATCCCAGGCATATACACCAAGCGCCCTTTTCAATACTACAGGCAGTGGGTGATAATTGTGTGCCCCGTATTTTTCTTCCAGGTCTAAATAATATTGCGTATTGGAAGTAAGTTGAATAGTTGTGTGCATAAAAAAATTATAAGAAATAAATAGAAAATAAAGAAAACGGTAAAAGGATGGTTACGGGAACCGGGGCCTATCCTCGATGGTTCAGCAGGTCAAGATTTGAGCTGAGAAATGCTGATATAGTTGAGATTGCTTTGATGATTCAAAGGTACAAGATTATACCCATTTGAAAAAGTAATGTTCCGGAAAATTTAATACGGGAGCAACATCTTTTTCAAAGATCCCATATACGCTGCTGCCACTGCCACTCATAGAGGCATAGAGTGCACCTGATAAATAAAGAGTATCTTTTAATTTTTCGATCTCTGGATATTTTTCAAATACCGGCTTTTCAAAATCATTTTGAATAAGATTTTGCCAGTTGGCAGGAGGCTCGCCTATAAATAATGGTAACTGACCGTTACTGCCTTCAGGTTTTTCAGGTTTTATTTCTGAAAAAGCCCAACGGGTATTTATATGTATCCCCGGATTGACCAGCAATATTTTATAGGCTGAAAGATCAAGTTCTATTTCCTCCAGTAATTCTCCACGGCCGGTTGCATAACAGGGCTTATTGATGATAAAGAACGGGCAATCGCTTCCCAGTTGCAGGGCATAGCTGGAAAGCTGTTTAAGTGACAGGTTCAGATTGAATTTTTCATTCAATAATCTTAGCATAAAGGCTGCATCTGCCGACCCGCCGCCCAGGCCGGCACCCATGGGAATATTTTTTTGTAAGTGGATCTTTATGTTGGGTATGTGCGGGAAATCTTTTTTTATCAAGTGGTATGCCTGGATGCAAAGATTATCTGCTCCTTTAATATCAGCTGCATTTCCGGATGAAGTAAAAACAACCTCATCACCCGGGGATGTACTTATTTCAATAATTTCCAGGGCGTCGCTTATAGGAAGTGGATAGAAGATCGTTTGCACATTGTGGTAGCCATCTTTTCTTTTGTTGCTGATGTGCAGCCCGATATTTATCTTGCAATTTGGAAAACTTACCATGGTAAGGTAAAATTAATAAAACAATACATTAAAGATTATCTGCCTAAAGCTGTTTTTTTCAAATTATTTTGAGATTGGACTCTACGCTCAATGAATATATTGGCTACCCGCTTTTTTTCCTGCTTTTTATTTCATCCCGGATCGCAATGGCTTTGATATAATCTTCATGTTCCAGTACATCTGTGAGCAGGCTATTCAGATCTTCGAGGCTCATTGATTTAAGATCATCTTTGCCGCCTGTTTCAGAAGTAAGCGCTGTTGATGTTGATTTTTTATTGTCATCCTCCATGAGTACACCAGCCTGGTCAAGTATAGAATCGTAGGTATAAATGGGGCAGCCAAAACGTACTGCCAGCGCAAGCGCATCGGAGGTCCTGGAATCTATTTCTACTGTATCATTGGAAGAGCTACAAACCAGCTTTGAATAAAAGATACCTTCCTGCAGGTCGTTGATCACAATTTCATGTAGCTCTACGTTAAAAGCCATCATGAAATTTTTCATCAGGTCATGGGTGAGTGGCCTGCTTGGATTCATGCGTTCAAGGGCAACCGCAATAGCCTGGGCTTCAAACCCGCCGATGACGATGGGTAAACGGCGTAAACCATTGATCTCTCCCAATACAACAGCATAAGAATGAGTTTGTGTTATACTATGAGACAATGCTACAATTTCCAGTTCAATTTTTTTCATTCAGGGCTATTGAAGAATTTTATTGAGTTATTATGCAAATATAAAAATTAAAGCCTTCAAAATGAATTGAAAGGCTTTATTTATTGAAAATGATCTGATCGTTATTATGATACTCCCTTTAATTTTTTAACCGCGCTGATGATCTTGGGCATAACTTCAAATGCATCTCCGACAATTCCATAGTCTGCCGCCTTAAAAAAGGGGGCTTCCGGATCTTTATTGATAACTACGATCGTTTTGCTGCGGTTTACCCCTGCAAGGTGCTGGATCGCTCCCGATATGCCAATAGCAATATATAAATTAGGTGCAATGGCAAGGCCGGTTTGCCCTACATGCTCATGATGTGGTCGCCAGTGGATATCTGCAACAGGGCGGCTACACGCAGTGGCTGCTCCCAGTAAAGTGGCCAGTTCTGTGACCATTCCCCAGTTTTCCGGGCCCTTTAAACCACGTCCGCCACTTACAACCATTTCTGCTTCACTTAATGGAACTTCACCCACGACCTTATTTACGCCGGTCACGGTTACTTTTGCAGCATCAATGGTTGCTGCAAATGGAGCAACTTCAGCAGTTCCGCCCGTGAGTACGATACTATAAGAATTGGGATTTAAGGCAATGATCTTTTTTGCTGATTTAACTGCAATATTGGCAAAAGCCTTACCGCTGAATACTTTTTTCCTGACTACAAATCCATTAGTGAGGTCCGGTAATGCAATGGCGCCTGAAACAAGGCCCGCTTTCAACCGGACGCTCAGCCTCGGGGCTACTGATTTGCCGGCAGTATTATTGGAAAAAATGATCAGGTCCGATCCTATTGAATCTGCTGCCTGGGCAAGGATCTTTGCATAAACCTGTGCATCCAGGTTATTCAGGGAAGCATCGGCTAATGTATGTACTTTTTTGATGCCATAATTTCCAAGGGAAGTCAGGTCATCACTGACTACTCCCAATACGATCGCTTCAGCAGTAGTGCCTGATAATTCAGCTACTTTAGCTGCATAGTTCGCAGCCTCAAAGGATGATTTTTTAATATGGCCCTCTGCCTGGTCTAAAAAAACTAATACGCTCATATGTTTATTTTTGTCTCACAGTCGTGAGTTGTTTTTATTTTTTTGAATACTGACTTGCATTAAAGTTGATATAGTTAATAAAGTTGATGAAGTTGATAGGTTTGTTAACTACCCCTATATCATACATCATACATCTTAGATCCTAAATTACTCTTGCTTCCTCATGCAGCAACCTCACCAGTTCTTCCGGGGTGTCGGGTGAAACCAATTTCACCCCGGCCTTTGCGGGTGGAAGGTCGAATGAAACAATGGCTGTCAATGGATCAACAGCAACAGGCTCTGTTACTTTCAAAGGCTTTGTGCGGGCACCCATGATACCTTTCATATTGGGGATCCGTTGTTCAGCCATACCTTTCTGGCAACTAACCACTACCGGTAGCGCTACTTTATCTGTTTCTTCTCCACCTTCGATCTCGCGGATCACGATCGCATTCGTATCTTCGAGGTCAAGTTTTATAGCGAGGGATATATAAGGCAGGTCAAGCAATTCAGCGACCATGCCACCGATCTGTGAGCCATTGTAATCGATCGTTTCTTTCCCGGTAAGAATAAGATCATACCCGCCTTCTTTCGCAATCGCAGCTATCTGTGAGGCAATGAAAAAGCTATCGGAACTGTCTGTATTTACCCTCGTGGCTTCATCACCGCCCAAAGCAAGCGCTTTACGGATGATCGGTTCACTGTCAGCAGTACCAACATTTACGAGGTGCAGCACCGTGGCAGGATTGGCTTCTTTTAATTCAATGGCCCTTACGAGGGCATACCATTCATCGTAAGGGTTGATGATCCACTGTACGCCTTCGGCTGCAAATTTCGTATTGTTATCTGCGAAGGCTATTTTTGCCGTAGTATCAGGAGTTTTACTGATGCAAACTAATATCTTCATTAAATGTTCTTTTACCTTCCTTCAGCATGAGACCGGAAGGGTGGGTGAATAAAAGTTGTTTATGCAACTAAATGCAAATATAAGCGTTGCAAAGATAGTTTTAATAAATAGTTTAAAAAATATTGTTGGATGAGCAGGATTGAAAAATTATTGGAATTTATGAAGACCTCCGGCAAGGATAGTTTTCTGCAACATGCGCTGGCGCTGGAATATATTAAGATAGGGGATGATGAGGAGGCAAGAAAGCTTTTTAATGAAATTTTGCTGAGGGAGCCAACTTATATCGGCTCTTATTATCACCTGGGGAAATTGCTGGAACGGGTTGCAGATTTTGATAAAGCCATCCGGGTATATAAAAGAGGTATGGAAGAAGCCCGGAAAGCAGGCGATAATCATAGCTTCAATGAATTGCAGGGCGCGTTGGAGGACCTTGAAGAGTAAGCATGCATTTAAAGGTTAAAAGGATCAGACATATGGGACGTTAAACTTTTAAACCTTAAACCCTTAAACGGGTTAAACCAGACAAGTTCATGGACCTGCTAAAGCAATTTCAACAATACATTCAAAAAGAAAATCTTTTTCAACAAAAGGACGGGCTATTGCTTGCCGTTAGTGGGGGAGTGGATTCGGCTGTATTATGCGAATTGTGCAAACGATCCGGCTTCCACTTTGCCATGGCTCATTGCAATTTTCAACTAAGGGGCGCAGAGAGTGATGCAGATGAGAATTTTGTGAAAGCGCTGGGAGAAAAATATGAGGTAGAAGTATTTGTAAAAAGATTCGATACCGAAAAATATGCTAAAGAAAAAAAATTGGGTATCCAGGAAGCTGCAAGAGACCTTCGATACGAATGGTTTCAATTCCCTTATGAATTTATCAACTGATCAGCCCTTTCAACACTTACTTACGGCCCATCATGCTGATGATAATATTGAAACCATCCTGATGAACTTTTTCAAAGGATACTGGTATCAATGGTTTAAAAGGTATCATGCCCAAACAAAATAATATTGTGAGGCCACTTTTATTTGCAAAGAAAGATGACCTCTAAATTTTGCCAAAGCCAATGAACTGTCATCCAGGGAAGACAGTTCAAACAGCAGCGATAAATATACCCGCAATTATTTCAGGAACCAGTTGATCCCGGGCCTGGAAAAAGTCTTCCCCCGTGTAAAGGACAACCTGTTTCATAATGCAGAAAGATTCAGGGAAATAAATCTTATTTACAGTGCATCTGTGGAAGCTGTCATCCGGAAACTGGTAACAGTGAAAGGGAAAGAACTGCATTTGCCGGTGTTGAAATTATTAAAGACAACGGCGCTGCATACCATCATTTACGAGATCAGCAGGCAGTATGATTTTTCAGCACAGCAGGTGGAAGAAGTGATCAAATTATTGCATGCGGAATCAGGGAAATACATTCAATCAGCTACGCACAGGATCTTAAGGAACCGTGCCTGGCTGATCATTGCGCCGTTGGATGGTCCTGGCCTCCAGCATTATCTCATAGAAGAGAATGACCGGGAATTGGTTTTTGCCGGCGGCAAATTATTGATCGATAGGGGTGGCGATCAAAAAAATATCCCGGCAGATCAAAACATTGCGATGGCAGATGCATCACAAATAAAATTCCCGTTGATACTGAGAAAATGGAAACAGGGAGATTATTTTTATCCATTGGGTATGCAAAAGAAAAAAAAACTCAGCCGTTTTTTTATTGATAAAAAATTATCTATGAATGAAAAAGAAAATACCTGGGTGATCGAAACCGGGAAAAAAATAATCTGGGTTGTCGGGTATCGGCTTGATGACCGGTTTAAGATCACTGATAAAACAAAAACAATGTTCAGGTTTACATTGTCAACGGCCAAATAAGCTGGGCTTTTTTAATTCCTCCACGATCGGTGTAAATTGGTCCGGGTTCAATGCTGCGATCAGGGATAGTGTGAAAACAAGACCAAACAATGCACCCCATAAATGTGCATCATGATTGATATTGTCAGCTCCCTTGCGGCCCATATACACACAGTAAACAATGAACAGTACCGCATAAACAGCTGCGGATATCCTTAAAGCACCAAATATATAAATGCTGTTCCATGGGCTGAATACGATTGCTGCAAATACAACAGCCGCCACAGCACCGGAAGCGCCAAGGGCCCTGTATTCATAATTGTCCTTGTGCTTAATATAACTGGGAATGTCGGAAATGATCAGGCCTCCGAAATACAATGCTAAATAAGAGGCGATACCTCCAAGTCCGTATACTGAAAATGCTGCCTCGATATATCTTCCGAAAAAATAAAGAGTAAACATATTGAAGATCAGGTGCATCCAGTCTGCATGTAAAAACCCGGAAGTGATGAACCTGTAATATTGGTTTTCCCTTTTTACATACCATGGCCACATGATCGTTTTACCAAGCATTTCGGAATTGGAAAATCCAACAATCGAGAATAAAACATTGATGGCTATCAGGATAAGGGTAACGGGGGCTTCGGAGAAATTCATTCTGTATTTTTTGTCAAATCTAATGAAATAGGTTGATAGAGTTGATTGGTTAACCGGTTAACAAGTCAACTCCCTCAACTTCATCAACCTTATTAACCTCAGGCTCACGAATGGTGATACTTCTCGTTCCTTAAAATACTGCAAGCCCGGTAAACCTGTTCTGCAAGGATCAGCCTTACCAATTGATGCGGGAAAACAAGTTGTGATAAACTCCATTTGAAATTCGCCCGCTTTAATACATCATTGCTCACACCAAAAGCGCCGCCAATTAAAAAAATAATATTCTTTTCACTTTCATTTGCTCTTTGCTGTAAAAAACCGGCGAGGCCTTCACTGCTTATCTGCTTTCCCCTTTCATCCAGCGCTACGAGATAATCCTCTTTTTTGAGAAAGCTCATGATCATTTCTCCTTCTCTTGTTTTGAGGTCCATTTCACTCAGCATACCCGCATTTTTAGGCATCGGTATGATATTCCACTGCACGGGGTAATAATTTGAAATTCGTTTCGTGAACATTTCTATGCCTTCTTTCACATAGCTCTCATGTGCTTTGCCAACTGTCCAGAATTGTAGTTTCATTTTCTATTATTATATTGGTTGATCCATTAGCCTGCTTAGTATAGTATATCCCAAATGCCATTCATCTCCCGCTGAATTAGCGGCCGCAGTTATTTCCAATTTATAGTTTTCTTTCACGTACAAGGGTAAAATGTCTTCAACGTTATATAGGTCATCCACATCCACTCCATACTTATCATCAATATGAGAGTCTGCGCCTTTAAAGCCGGTATGTTTATAGAATGCTGTTTGTTTTGCCTGTTTGATCACTTCCGCTTTATTGTTCCCGATCGCAAGCATTTTGTAATGGTATTCTTCAAACTCAAGTTGTTTATATCCACCAAGGTTCAGAAAAAAAAGTCTATTATAAAGTTGGCCAGGGGGTTCTGAATGCTCCCTGGGCAACAGCTGGATATTGTACCCATCCACTTCTGTTACTTCCCGCCATGCATCAATATGGATGCTGCCGCCATCGGGCCAAAATTGAAGGATCCCCGGCACTGTATCCTTTAGAGATGAACCAATGCCAAAATAAACATCATGTTGCTCCGTATGCCTGCCCCTGGGTTTACATCCCAGGAGGATCATAAATAATTTTAAAGGCTCCATTCGTTTTAGTTAAACATAAACAATGCTTGTCATTTCGTGCATGTAAAATTAACGGCATGTGGCTCAAAAAAATGAAATTACTTAAAGCCATGAGGTTTTATCATTCCCCTGAGGCGGATCATAAGCCATTTTATCAGTATCTTCATACATTGATAAATGAGTATCTCGGAATGAAAACATCCTGTTTAAATAATAATTTGTCTTCCTGTGTGTTCTTCCGTTTTATAATGATATGTATTCTGATTATCCCTGTTGGTTTTAATGCTCATTCACAATGCCCTCCAAACCTTGATTTTGAAACCGGGACATTTGATGGCTGGATTTCCTATAGTGGAATAGTCGCGGCAATTGGCGGCCAAAATGTAATTGCCCTTGAACCAGCGTCGGGCCCAATTCCGAATCAACAAACAATGCTTTCTTCATTTCCGGGTGATGGCCTGGACGAATATGGTGGATTTCCTAAAAACTGCCCTAACGGAAGCGGCCATTCAATTAAGCTGGGGAATAAAGAGGCCGGTGGTTTCGCAGAAGGCCTTTCATATGATTTTACCATCCCCGCAACTGCCAATAAATTCAGTATTACTTATAATTATGCGGTTGTTTTCCAGGACCCGGGCCATAATACCTATGAGCAGCCAAGGCTTGAAATTGAGATCCTGAATATTACTGACAACACGGTTGTTAATTGTTTTTCATTCTCTTATATAGCGGATGAAGTGCTGCCGGGTTTTATTACATCCCCGATTCACGTGGGTGATGCACCGGTATTGTATAAAGGCTGGACTGCAAACACTGTTAACCTGTATGGATACGAAGGTAAGACCATCCGGTTTTTTGTGAAAACGGCCGATTGTACATATGCAGTTCATTTTGGGTATGCTTATATCGATGTAACCTCAAAATGTGAGGGCACATTTACGGGTTCGGTATATTGTCCCGGTGATACAGCCGTTAATATTGTTGCTCCGTATGGATATAAAGAATATAAATGGTTCAATAACGCCATGACCCAGGTTTTAGGAACCGCCCAGGTGCTTCATATCAGCCCACCACCTCCTTCCGGTACGATGTTTCCTGTTGAGCTGATCCCGTTTCCCGGTTATGGTTGTAAAGACACCATCGTAACCCAGGTTTTCGATACATTGAGCGCTGTAGCTGATGCGGGGCCGGATGTGGCTTCCTGCAATTTTAATCCGGTACAATTGGGAAGCCTTCCGCTGGAAGGCATGAAATATAGCTGGAGCCCATCAATTGGGCTGGATAATGCGGACATTTCTAATCCACGGGCTTTACCTCCCACTGATACAACTTATGTACTAACGGTGAGCACTGAGAGTGGGGGATGCATTAAAACGGATACAGTTCACGTAACTGTCAGGAATTTAAATGATGAATTGGTCCTGGTTGGAAATGCAATTTCGTGCAGGGGCCAGGCTCCTCCTGTTTTAAAAGTGCAGCCAACGGATAGTGTTCATTGGTATAGGGATGGTATTTCAATTCCCGGTGCTAACCAATTGCAATACACTGTCACAGAGACAGGTGTTTATTTTGCAAAACTTTTCAGTAACATCTGTTCCCAACCGTTAGAAACGAGGTGGCAGGCTATGACAGTTGACACAGCCCGGGCTGGTATCACTTATCCCGAATTGGACGCGGTATTTAATTTCCCGCTTCAATTGCATGCAAGGGAATTTGGGATAAGTGCGTTGTGGTCGCCTGCGGTTAACCTGGATAATCCTTCGATCTATACTCCCTTTTATAAAGGAGTTAACCCGCAATTATACACGGTAGAAATAAAAACAGCGACAGGTTGCAGAACAGTGGATACCCAAATGGTGAAGACGCATAAAAAGATCGACATCTATGTGCCGACCATGTTTACTCCCGATGATGACGGGAACAATGATTACCTGCGGCCGCTGTTATTCGGATTCAAAAAAGTGAATTATTTCAGGGTTTACAACCGCTGGGGCAGGTTGTTGTTCGAAACGAAAAGCGACCGGCCGGGGTGGAACGGCAAAATAAATGGATTGCCGCAGGAAACGCAAACCGTTATATGGATGCTGGATGCGGAAGATGTTGACGGCAAAAATCACAAACGCCATGGCACCAGCATACTGATGCATTAGTATTTTTTGCAGTTTATTTTTACAATTGTTTTTTAGGAGGAAGATCAAAAGCAATGGCATCATGTTCAAAATGGCCTTTATGGGAGCCATCGCAAAATGGTTTGGTGCTTGACAAGCCACAGCGGCAGATTGAAATCATTTCTCGTCCCTGGAGATTATATACTGTTCCATTCTTATCTACTATCTCAAAATCACCCTCTACCTTAAGCGACCCGTTGCTGTTTACTATTATTTTAGTCTTAGACATTTAAATTTTTTATTGGTTCTATTCGTGTATCACAAGTATTGGTACTTTGCTGTGATACGATAAAGCTTTAGTGGCACTGCGCTGAAACAGTTTTTCCATAATAGAATGATTTTTCTGAATGGCAATGATCAGGTCAATTTTTTTATCCTCTGCAAAAAGGGTCAGGGCCTCATCCAGGTCAAACAGGCGCATAAAATAAAATTCAGGATTCAATTCAGTAAATAATTTCCTCAGGTCCTGTTTTTCTTTTTCATAGTTTTCTGAAAGAGATATATAATGATCCTTGTCAACATTGATCACATGAAGGGTTGGACTGAATGCGCTTAAAAAATCTTTGATCGGAACAGAAGGTGTTGTATTCATTGTGTTCTTAAAATCAGAAGCGAGCATTACGTTTCTCAGTGGTTTGAATGAAGCATTTTCCGGTACGATTAATACAGGGCAGACTTTTTTTGCAGCCATTTTTAATGTATTGCTGCCAAAAAGAACCTGTCCGATCGCCGATTTTCCGGTAATTCCCATAATAACAAGGTCGGCATGGCGATGGCGTGCTGTCTTTTCCAGTCCTTCTACAAAATCAGTGTCATGGAAGCTTAATATTTCTATTTTTGTCAGATGGTTTTCCATCAATCCGGCTTTCAGCTTTTCCAGGTTGGAAACCGCATTGGCTTCATCAGCAGGTTTTGCATAACCATGGTACAATATCAGCGTTACTCCATAGTGTCCAACCAATAACTGTGCGGCATAATGAGCGGCATGTAAAGATGTGGGTGAAAAATCAACAGGACAAATTACAGTATTCATACAATGAGTATTTGGTAAAAAATAGCTGGTATATTAATAATAAATAATAATAATTGCGCCAATTTAGGCATATTTTATTAATATCAAAGCTGTAAATAAAGGAGTATGGAAGAAAATATTTGATTTAACTTTATTTCAATATGGCATATTATTTGAAATTTTAACTTTGCAAAAAATAATGCTGATGAAAAATAAAACTACCATTAGAATATTAATTGGGGTTGCGGCAATAGCAATAACGGGATTTGTAATATATCGCATTCGCAGCCGCAATACGGGGGAAATGCTGTCAAAAGTATCTGACGAAGGCTATGAAACAGCGCATGATGTGCTTTTCCCAACTAAATCAAAAAGGGGTAAAAATCTCCAGTATGGCCCGGTGATCCCTCCTTCATCTTAAAGTGGAAATAAAATATTGAGTTTAGCTAATCCGTCACTTATAATGCTTGTCCCACCCGGTTTTGTTCATCCAATGGGCTGCTGTTTCTCCGTCTCGCCTGGTTACTGGGGTTATTTTTTCCGAAACGATATGTGAAAGTAGATGTGACCTGCCTTGTGTCCGGTCTGCCAAGGAATTGTACATTGATATCACTGTATTCGGTCTTGTTTTTAAAGCGCATCCATGCAAAGGGATCGCGGATATTCAGACGCAATGTTCCTTTACCCCTTATGATCTGTTTTTGAACACCCATGCTCATTTGGTACACGGGCTCATTGATAGATAGCTGATCGACCCCTCTATGCCGGTAGAAACCACTGATCTCACCAGTGATGGTTTTACTGATGGTAAAGTTATTCGTCATATTGGCCATGAAAGAGGTGTAGGAAATATCGATCGGGTCATTATTGTAGATCCCCTTATAATGATTGTTGTAAATATTGGTGAAGAAGTTCAGCCTCCACCATTTTGTAACAGTGAAAGGAGCGGTGATCGATAGCCCGATATTCGTAAACTTTGCCACATTCTCGGAAGTAAGGAATGTGATCTTGTCTGCCGTATTTTGTTTCAATACCTGCGAGATCACATTGTTGGTATTGTTGTAATTGAAGGTAAAAATATAGCTGTTCTTATAGGCATAGCTCAATTCTATGTTATGTGTGAATTGAGGCAACAGGTAAGGATTGCCTACCCGGTAGGAAAGGGAATCCAGGAAATATACGAATGGATTCAGGTCCTGGTAGTTAGGACGGGTGATCCTGCGGCTATACGACAGCGTTAATTGATTCTTCTTGTTGAATTCATGGCTGATAAACACACTTGGGAAAAGGTTGGTAAGGTCTCTCCTGAAAGTGGAATCATTGCGTACCTGGTATCCCTTTGCCATCGTATTTTCCAGTCTTAATCCCCCCTGCAGCGACCATTTGCCATATTTTTTATTCAAATTTGCATATACTGCATTGATATTCTCATCATATATAAAATGGTTCGACCTGCTGTCTGCACTCCAGGATTTATCTGGTAGTTGGCGATCGTATTCCACCAGGTTATCATTTTTTACAAAGCTTGTTTTAATACCTGCCTCAAAACGCCCATTCTTAAGCGGCATGGCATAATCGCTTTTAAAAGAATAAATAGTAATATCTGAAGGTAGATTTCCCCTCAACAGTAAAGGGTCTCCAAAAGCCTGGCCATTGGCATCATAAAAGCCGGTGCTCAACAGGAGATCTGATACATTGTTATATCGTACAAAATCAAAGTCTGCTGTCAATTCCCTGCCTGCGCTGTCAAAATTATGCTTCCAGTTAAGGTTCGTGGTAATGTTTTTAAAACTGATATTATTCTTTGTATTTGATATCATCCGGTATTGAAGGTCATTGTCCTTATCTTTTATATCGCTAACGGTTTGTGGAGTGGGGTGCCCATTGAAGATAAAGCCGCTTACCACCACTCCAAACACATTCTTTTTATTTGCTGTAAAATCGAGGCCAAGCTTCAGGGTATGATTTGTATTGCCGAATTTGAATTTGGTTACCTGCGTTGAAGTGCCATCGAAAACCCC
The DNA here is from genome assembly GCA_963779595.1 of uncultured Chitinophagaceae bacterium. GTDB lineage: Bacteria > Bacteroidota > Bacteroidia > Chitinophagales > Chitinophagaceae > Ferruginibacter. Next base: position 510,937 of record CAVZYY010000001.1, read on the forward strand.
GGCATTATAAAATTTCCGGTCTATATAAAACGTATTCCTTCCCCTGAAATAATTTGGATTATAGTTGCCGAAAAAATTAAGCTTATTTTTTTTATAATTGAAATTGAAACTGTTTTGTGATTTGGGGACAACATAAGTAGTTCCTTCAAGGCGGTAGATACTGGCAGTGGCACCCACCATAAAGCTTCCGTTGAATCCATTGTTCCTTCCTTTTTTTGTTTTGATATTGATAACCCCGGAATTGCCGGCAGCATCATATTTTGCAGAAGGATTTGTCATGATCTCGATCTGGTCCAGGGCCGATGCAGGCATATTCTTCAACAGGTTTGCAAGATCTGCCGGCGACATATAGGTCGGCTTGCCATCAAGCATTACAACAACACCTGTTTTTCCGCGCAGGCTTATGATGCCATCATTATTTACAGTGATGCCCGGCGATTTTTCCAGTATTTCCAAAGCAGTGGAACCGGCACTGGTGGGAGAAGATTCAACATTAATGATCGTGCGGTCGATCTTTGTCTCTATAAAAGGTTTTATAGCTGTAACAGTTACTTCTCCAAGCTTTTTTTCTTTTGGACTCAATATCATTTCAGCGACAACGGTATTTTCTGAAGCATGTTCAAAGCTTGCGGAATAGCTTTTATTAAAACCTACAGATGAGATCGAAAGAAGATAAGAACCTGCTTTAATATCTATGAACTCATATTTTCCCGTTTTATCCGACAGAGAGATCTTTGCCAGGGATGAATCTTTGCTTCTTAATAACGATACTGTTGAAGATTGAATACCCTTTCCTTCTTTGTCTTTTACAGATCCTGAGATAATATTCTGGCAGAACGAAAAGGAAGTCATTATCAGCGCCAGCGTAAGAAGTATTGCAGATTTCATAGCAGTAAGTTTAAGTATTCAACACAAATATTTGATCTTAAGCTTACATAACCCGCAGAATTGTGATAAACTGGCTTAATCAAGTACGAAAGGCTTCTGAACCTTATCAAAAAAACCTACAAGGTTTTTAAAACCTTATAGGTTTGTGGCAGATTTAAAAACCCGGCTTAAAAGGTCCGGCACTTTCACCGGCCATTTCCAATTTGCTGCTAAAAATGTTTTTTATTTTTTGGGGAAGGTATTGGTCTGCCAGATTTCTTCCCTTTTCTTTTAATGAAGCTTTCTGTTCAGCACTCATTTTACGATACCTGTATGCGGCATAGAGAGCCAGGCCTGCTAATAATAAACCTGTTTTGTTTTGTAACATGGGTATAATTTTTTATGGATAAAATATCTAATAACAAAAACCAATAAAATATCATACCAAAATCAGGCCGGGGTTAAAGAATATTTTCAATGGGAGTCTTCCCCATAAAGGCCCTGCAGTAAGCAATAATGAGCATTAAAGGTAACTCAGCCACCATTTTTCTTTATGGTTCAGTTTATAGGCATCATATCTTTTGCATAAGGGATAGAGCAATACTACTACGAGTATCCAGATAATATAAACGATCCAGAGCCGGTATCCAAACCCGGCCAATGCATTAAATAAATTGCTATGTACCACTTTATCCCAGGGGAATCCTGAGGCAAGCGCGATCGTGTTGGCGGCGATATGAATAAAATAGATATGCAGTATATAATAAAACATTGGCACCCTTCCATAGACCGCAATTATACCGCTGATCTTATTTAACGGTTTTTCTGCAAAAGCAAGAAAGAGGATAGCTGGACCGATGGTCATTAAACTATATAACAGGGAGGGTGGATATTTACTGGTATTGATAAAGGAAAGTAACGTGAATATCCCGTTTTTCTGGGATTGCCATTGGGAGGGATCGCCGTACCAGTTTGTCCATCTCAATGCAATAAATAAAAGAATGCAGGAGATGCCAAGGCCCGCCAGTATTTTATTTCGTTGAGCACCTTCAAATCTTAAATACAATTCCCCAAAGCAATACCCTGCGCACATCAGCCCGATCCATGGAATGACAGGGTAACCTACGAGGACATTAAAACTTCCAAACGTAAAAATTCGCTGATCATGGAGTAAGGACCAGCCAAATGCATCCATACCATTCCCGGCAACATGAAAATTATCAAGCATGTTATGTCCTGCAATCAAAATTAACCCGATGATAAGCAACAACCTTTTTGGGAGAAAAATAAACAGGGATAATACGATCATCCCGATACCCAATGCCCAGATGGTCTGTAGCATGATGAGCGAAACGATACCGGCAAAGAACCATCCTAAAGAAACTATGGTAATTTCCAGCAGGATAAGCCACAATCCCCGCGTCAATAAGAATTTTGACAATTCCTTTTTACCCCTTCTCATCCCGGTTATGAAAGCGGAACTCCCGGCTAAAAAAACAAAAATAGGCGCGCAAAAATGCGTGATCCATCTTGTCAGGAATACCGGTAGCGAAGTGTGATCAAGATCCAATGGGTTATACCTGCCTGCTGAAATATGGAAAAAATCCCTCACATGATCCAGGGCCATGATGAGCATCACCAACCCTCTTAATACATCAATGGAAACAATGCGTTGACTTTTAGGTATTACGATACCAGTTTCTGGCATGTAGCTGCTTTATATTTTTATGAACTGCTGCACAAAGTAGTAAAAGGCATTAATAAATACAAGACGAATAAATTAAGAACTGGCCGCCTGGAAATTTATTAAAACATTTTAACCGCTTGTTCGTCTATTATAGTATAAAACAATTTTTTTTCATCTAAAAAATCAACACATGCACTACAATCAGTCATGCGCCGCTAAAGGCGATTACGGAAGCAGGAACAGGCACCTGCTCAACCGAACTATGCAGAGAGCTGCCGTAAACATTTTCAGGACCGATACCAGTTATGAAATGCTGGTATTTGCGCCGGGCCGGATCAGGGAACATTTCCACCTTGATATAAAAGGCAACCAGCTCAGCATTTCTTATTTACCACCGGATGGTTTTCCCCGCCCGGATTGGGTATTGAGGGAATACAGCCGGGGCGGGTTTGAAAGACTGTTTACGCTTGATGAAAGTGTGGACAGTACAAACATTACTGCAAAATACATAGATGGTGTATTGCAGGTCAGCCTTCCATTGATACCAGGCAAAGAGCCATTGAAGCGCGAGATCATTGTGAATTAGGATCATGAATGGAAATTTAAAAGCCCCGGCACAGCCTGGGGTTTTTAAATTTAATAAAGCCCCTCATTATTAACATAATTATCCGCCGGGTTGATCTTCCGGTTTTAGAAAAAGTCTTAAATTATGCCGGGTATAATTTTTTATAATCATATATGATGAGAAACGGTTTCTGGTTGCTTTCAAAATATAATATTTTTTTTATAGCATGCCTGCTGTTTCCTTTTTTTATTGAAACTGCGATTGGTCAAACTGGTTATCAATTCCCGTATAAAGAAGCAGGGCTCACGGAACGACAGGCTGCTGCCCACCTGCTTAGCCGTTTTACTTATGGTGCCTCACCCGGCCAGGTAGATACTGTGTTGAAAATCGGGCTGGAAAAATGGTTCGATCAGCAATTACGGGGAGGGATACCTAATGACTCGCTTCAAGCGAGGCTCATTGGTTATGATGCTTTAAACCTGAGCAATGAACAGGTCAATGAAACATTTCCCTCATCCATTCAGATAATCAGGATGGCGATGGCAGACGGCGTCATTACTAAAGATTCTTTAAACAAGGCTGATAGAAAAAAAACCGATGCCCGGTTTGCTGAATACAGCAAGCAGAGAGGGGCCAGGAAGCTATCCGAATTGTTCAAGCAGTTCATTAACTCAAAGATTTTGCGTGCCGCGTATTCCAATAACCAGTTACATGAAGTACTTACGGAATTTTGGTTTAATCATTTCAACGTTTCTTTTAGCAAAAAAGATTGCGCAATGTTTATTCCTGCTTATGAAAGAGATATTATCAGGCCCAATATATTGGGAAAATTCGAAAACCTGTTACTAGCTACGGCGAAATCCCCTGCCATGCTTTTATATCTTGATAATTTTAGCAGCGCAGGTGAAAATAACGTAAAAAATATCTCCAATAATACCGGGGAACATGAAAATGCATCTATCCGTAACGGGTATATAAAAGATTCAATTTCCGGGATGATCCGGAAACTCCGGAAGAAAACAAAGCCGGGGTTGAATGAGAATTATGCAAGGGAACTTATGGAATTGCATACACTTGGAGTGGATGGGGGATATACCCAACACGATGTTGTAGATGCTGCACGTATATTAACAGGCTGGACGAATTACCCATTGAAAAGCGATTATGGCAATGTCAATAGTGATCTTGTGCGGAAGATCAGGGAAGATGATCTAAGAAAACGGGGCTTTGTCCGTGATGGAGATTTTTTCTTTGCAATCGACCGTCATGATGCGAATTCTAAAAGAGTGATGAATAAAGAATTTCCCGCGAATGGGGGTTACGAAGAAGGTGTGCAACTTATAAAAATGCTCGCACATCATCCTTCTACGGCTGGTTTCATCTGTAAAAAAATAGCCGTTCATTTTGTAAAAGATGATGCACCTCAGAGTTTAATAGATAAAATGGCCAAAACATTCCTCGATAAGGATGGGGATATCAAAGAAGTATTGATTACCATGACTTGCTCAGCAGAGTTCTGGAATAAAAAGTTCCTGCGTGATAAAATAAAATCACCTTTTGAACTTGCCATCAGTGCTGTTCGTGTATTGGATGCCGATATTCAACAGCCTGCACAAATATTTCAATGGGCAGAGAAAATGGGTCAGAAGATTTACTGGTGCCCGGCTCCTACGGGTTTTCCCGATAAAGACCAACACTGGATCAATACCGGGGCCTTACTGAACAGGATGAATTTTGGGTTGGCCATTTCATCTCAACAAATCGCCGGCATAAAGACTGACCTTTTGCGGCTGAATAATTACCATGAACCTGAAAGCCCTTCAGAGGCACTGATAACTTATGGAAGGTTGCTTATGCCGGAAAGAGATCTTGATGCGACCTTAAAAAGATTAACCCCTTTACTAAATCAACCTTTACCTGAAAAAAAATTAGAATTTGTTATAAATAAAAAGGAGTCGAAAGAAAAAAAAATTGCTACTGAAAATGATTTAAAGCCTGGAGCTGGCATAGGAGACACAGGGGAAAGAGAACAGGTACAAAAACTCAAAAAAGAGAAAGCCGGTGAACAAGGCGTTTATAGACTGGCTTATGTTGTAGGAATTCTCCTTGGTTCTCCTGAATTTCAAAGAAAATAAATTATTGTTCAACCGGTTCATATGATATCAAGAAAAGCTTTTATCAAATCTGGCGCGCTAACCGTTTTCGGAATTGGCTTTGGGGGTGTACCTGGATTTATTGCAAAGGCTGCTAATATCAATAAGATTGTAAATCCATACAAAAGAAAAAAAATACTGGTTTGTATTTTTCAACGCGGTGCTATGGACGGTTTAATGGCGGTTACTCCTTTTACCGATCCTTACCTGCAACAAGCGAGACCGTTGTTATATATGTCTGCAGCAAAAATTTCGAAAACCAGCCCTTTGATAGACCTGGATGGGCGTTTTGGCCTTCATCCAGCAATGAAATCATTTGAGCAACTTTTTTTGAATAAACAACTGGCCATTGTGCACGGCACCGGTTCTCCTAATAGCTCGCGCTCTCATTTTGATGCCCAGGATTATATGGAATCAGGAACGCCGTTTGATAAACGCACTTTCAGCGGCTGGCTGAATAGGGCAGCGGGGCTTATGGGCCACGATGCCTCTCCATTCAGGGCGGTAAGTTTAACAAACACCATGCCCCGGTCTTTGTATGGTTATAATCCATCCATAGCCATCAATAACCTGCAGGACTTTGCGATACAGGTAAAGGGAAATCAGTTATCTGCCGATGCTGCTGCGAAAAGCTTCGAAGATCTATACGACCAGGCCTCGCCGGGTTTATTAAAAAACACCGGGAAAGAAACGTTCGATGCGGTTAAAATGCTCCAGAAGTTTGATACGAAAAATTATCAGCCTGCGAATGCCGCTGTATATCCTGCATCTACCCTCGGTAGTTCATTAAAACAAATTGCGCAACTAATAAAAATGGATGTTGGGATGGAAATAGGTTTTGCGGAATCTGTTGGGTGGGATACTCATTATAACCAGGGTACTGAAGTTGGAAAATTCGGGCGTAATATAACAGACCTTTCAAATAGTATCAATGCATTCTGGACAGACATAGGTGATTCCTGGCAGGATGATGTAACAATAATGACGATGACAGAGTTTGGCCGTACAGTAAGGCAGAACGGAAGTGGAGGAACTGACCACGGAAGAGCATCCTGTAATTTTATCCTTGGAAATGATGTGAATGGCGGTATTGTTCACGGTGATGTGAAGCCACTCGCCAGTGAAAATCTGGAAGATGGGCGTGATCTTGCTGTTACAACTGACTTCAGGGCTGTTTTCAGTGAAGTAGCAGACAGGCATTTAAAAATACAAAATGATGCAGTTTTATTTCCGGGGTGGGAAGGCAAGAAAATTGGCGTAATGCAGAACTGGTGATGAGCCGCAGGAATCGGGGTATAGGTTGATGAAGTTAATAAAGTTGATAGGGTTAACTGGGCTGTATTCCTTCACCAACGCTATCAACCTTTCAACTTTCAAACCTCCGGAATTTATTTCTCCTTCTTTTTGGTCGGTACTATAAATAACGGAATACTGCTGTCATGCAAAAGTTTTTCCGTAACACTTCCCATTAATATTTTTTCAAGGGCGTTCCGGCTATGTGAGCCTGCTACTATAATATCTGCTCCCTGTTCCAGGGCTGTATCTAAAATTGCTTCTGCAAATTCACCTTCAACAACTATGGTTTGAATGGCTGCATCGCCAAGATGTTGCTTTGACGCTTCCAGGAAAAGCTGGGCTCCTTTTTTTAGTTCGTCCAGGTCGAGCGGTTGTATCAGGTCAACGGGGGCCATGCCTGAAAATCCCATTACAGGAGAATATTCCAAAGGCATATAATACATCGTATCTGCCAGCACGTGAAGTAATACTACTGTTGCATTCATGGATTTAGCCAATGCATAACCGGTTTCAGCGACTTTTTCTGCGGTAGGATCATAGTCCAGTGCAATTAAGATCTTTTTCATATTGACATATTTAAGGGATACCCGTTTTCTGGAACACTAAGTTCCAACATAAATTGAAAAAAGAACAGATAATTTTATAGGTTCTTTTCGGCAGCGATATTTCGAATGATCTTTCGAAAACCTGCTTTGATAATAGAGCGCTTTGATAAACCTTCCTGCTCCAAAAAGAATAGCGCAGCATGCAATGATATAAGTCAACCTGTTCGTTGCCATGGAAAGCGGGAGAAAAGTAATAGCTATCCCGCTGATGAAAATGAGACTGCCGGTCAGTTTTGCCGCATCTGCGTTTTTCAAAGATTGTATGGCCTTTAATTCTATGCCCGAAACAAGCAATAATGCATACTGTTCCTCCATGCTTCTTTCTATGAGCCCATTTACAATTTCCAGGTCGCTTCTTCCTTCTTCCTTTTGTTCAAAAGCATAGCTCCAGTATTCCGCTGAAAAATTTGAATGCTGCTCTTCCATTATTTTCAGCTTTTCCGGATCGCCAGGAACTATACCTGCCTCTATTGCTTCAATAATATGATCATCCAGTTTGCGCCTTAAAAATTCCTCTTTTAAAAGCAACAATCCGCCTGGGGTCAATTGATGTCCCTCCTCATTTGCAAAAGAGATCAGTTCAATATCAGGCATAGAAGCATATTTTTCTTTAATACTGTTGGAGTCTATCATTGAGTCATTAAGATGAAGTGGATATGAAGTTAGGAAATACTGTTACTACCCGGGTTAAATTCCTTTAACATTATTTTAATAGAAGGGGATTAAATTTTAAGCTCCACGCACGGTCTTAAGTGTGTACATTTTATAACCTTTAAATTATTTTTTATGAAAAAGTTACTACAATCAATTCAAAGTTTTTTCAGCCTTGAAAGCGGCTATTCAGTATTACCAACCAATATTTAGATCATGTTTCATTTTATAACCTTTAAATTATTTTTTATGAAAACTTTTTTACTATCTGTTCAGAATTTTTTCAGCCTTGAAAGCGGCTATTCGGTACTGCCGACCAATATTTAAATCAACATTTCATTTTATAACCTTTAAATTATTTTTTATGAAAACTTTTTTACTTTCTATTCAGAATTTTTTCAGCATTGAAAGTGGTTATTCAGTATTACCAACCAATATCTGATCTTATTTTAGGTGCTGTTGTTTTCGGGGCTGTCTCAAAAGGGCAGCCTCTTCTTTATTAATAAATTTAATTCGTTCCCCATGGTTCTTATTATAAAGAATTAATAATAGCTTCATGAAAACTTTTTGAACATGCGGTGGCTAAAAAGATTGTTCGTATTTCTCCTGGTGATTGGGATCATTTATTTTTTAGGACCAAAGCCGGCAACTCCATCTTATAATACAAGTATGCCCACCGTTCCGGCTACTGCTGCGGGATTAGAAAAGTATATTGCAGAAAATGAATCCATGCATAAACTAAGGCCAAATAACCAGGCCAGGATCGTTTGGGCAAACGATTCATTAGGAACGAAAACAGATTATTCCATTGTTTATCTACACGGATTTTCGGCCTCCCAGCAGGAAGGAGAACCGGTACACCGTAATACCGCCAGGCAGTTTGGTTGCAATTTATACCTGGCCCGGCTGGCAGAACATGGGATCGATACTTCTGAACAATTGATGAACCTACCGCCGGATAATTATTGGGAATCTGCAAAACAGGCATTGGCCATTGGTAAGCAATTGGGAAAGAAAGTGATTTTGATGGGCACAAGTACCGGTGGAACACAGGCCATTCAATTAGCGGCAACTTTCCCCAATGATGTTGCAGGGCTGATTTTATACTCACCCAATATCGCCGTTAATGATGCAAATGCATGGCTGTTAAATGATCCCTGGGGTTTACAAATAGCCCGGTTGGTAAAAGGAGGGAATTATAATCACCCGGAAGACCAGCGCACTATTTATAAACAGTATTGGAGTAAACCTTATCGCCTTGAAGCGGTAGTCAGCTTGCAGGAAATGCTGGAAACCACCATGACAAAAAAGACGTTTCATAAAATAACACAACCGGTGCTTTTATTGTATTATTATAAAAACGAAAAGGAACAGGACGATGTTGTAAAAGTGAGCGCAATGAAGAAAATGTTTACAGAACTGTCAACACCTGCTTCATTAAAAAGAGAAATTGCCTTACCTAACACCGGAAACCATGTGATTGCATCTCCTATTAAATCCAGGGACATAGAGAGCGTGGAAAAAGAAACAAATCGTTTTTTAAGGGAACTGCTCAAAATGCCTTTAAAACAATAGGAACCATACTTATTTGCTGCATTTCCATATGGCTTAAATTATAAGCATATATAATCTTTTTCTTTAAAATATGCGGTCAAATCTATAATTTCGCTGCTGCGAAGTATGCTAAAAGGGGGCGCTAAACGGTTTTTTCCTTAAACATACATTCCCTTTTTTATTATTTCTTTTGCATTTCACTGACGCTCAACTAGTTCCCAAACCTATTTAATACTATTCAGGTACCCCCGACTCTATATAAATTAGGTTTTTAATTACTGGTATATTAACATTATGAAAAAGCTTTTCCTGCTTTTTATTCCCTTCTTATTTTTTCTCCCTGGAGGGGCCCAGGTAAATACAACTGAAAAGGAACTTGCTGTTAAACTGGTAAAGAATTATAGTAAGGTTATTGGCCTGTCAGAAATTGACCTTGCTGATATGATCATTTCCAGTACATATCAAAATACTGCTGATGGTATCAGGATGGTATACCTGCAGCAGGGCTATAGAGGCTTACCGGTATTTAATCAAATGATCGTGTTGGCTTTTAAGAATGATAAATTGGTTTCAAATGCCGGCGGATTCATAAGCAATTTACGGGGTCGAACTAATTTCCAGGCAAATACGCCGGCCACTGGTCCTGCAGATGCCGTAAGGGCTGCTATCATTGAAGCAAAGCTTTCTTTGCCAGCATCTATTATCCCCGTTGAAATACTTGAAAATGGAAGGAAGATCGATTTTGGTTTATTGAATATTGCTTCTGAACATGTAACTGCTGAATTGATGTGGGTTCCTGTTATGGGAAAAGAAGGAATGGTTAGATTAGGATGGCAGGTGCAACTTGTCCCCTTAAGAAGCAGTGATTATTGGAACATTAGGGTTGATGCCATCAATAACAAGGTAATTGATAAAAATAACCTGACCGTTTATGACCGCTGGGATAATGCTCAATCGGTTGTCCAGCCTGCTGATAAAATGTTGCAAACAAATTCAGAGCGGGATCAAAGCAGTAGTTTGGCTCCTGAACCAAATAGCCCTTCTTTGGTTGGGACCGCGAATTATTTAGTCATACCATACCCGGTGGAGAGTCCATCGCATGGGGCTGCCGCTTTAAGAACAAACCCATGGAGCCTGGCAGGTGGAGGCAATGCTGTTAGTCTCGGTTGGCATAACAATGGAACAACGGACTATACTACCAGCCGTGGTAATAATGTGCATGCGCACGAAGACAGGTTAAATAATAATTCCAACGCGGGTACCATGGCAGTATCCAGTACCAGCCCGGATCCCCTGAATTTTAATTTTCCACCTAATTATGCGCTTGCCCCTACCACTGCATCCTTTCAGCAGTTTGCCATAACCAACCTTTTTTACTGGAATAATATAATACACGATATCACTTATAATTATGGATTTAATGAGGCGGCTGGTAATTTCCAGGCAAGTAACCAGGGGCGTGGTGGTTTAGGGAATGATTATGTGCAGGCAGATGCCCAGGATGGTGGTGGTTTCAACAATGCAAATTTTTCAACCCCTGCTGATGGAACGAGCGGGCGCATGCAGATGTATTTATTCAACGGCACTACGCCTAACATTGATGGAGACCTTGATAATGGTGTCATCGTTCATGAATATGGGCATGGAATCAGTAACCGGTTGACCGGCGGCCCTGCTAATAGTTCCTGCCTGAATAATGCAGAACAGGGTGGTGAAGGGTGGAGCGATTTTTTGGGTTTGATGTTAACCACTAACTGGGCCACAGCACAGGTAACAGACGGCCCGCTGGCAAAACCTATCGGGACATATGTATTGAACCAGGCACCAACAGGGACGGGTATCCGCCAGCATCCATATTCTACAAATATGGCCATTGATCCATGGACCTATGCAGACCTGGCCGGTACGGGCGGAGAGGTGCACGACATAGGAGAAATATGGTGTACTGCTCTTTGGGAAATGACCTGGGAATTAATAGCAATGGAGGGGATCAATACAGATCTGTTCAATGCAGGAGGTCTTGGGGGAAATTCTGCAGCACTTAAATTGGTGATTGAAGGTATGCGACTGCAACCCTGCAGCCCGGGTTATATCGATGCAAGAAATGCAATCCTGAAAGCGGATACTATATTCTTCGCAGCCAAATATAGCTGCGCTATCTGGAAAGCATTTGCAAAAAGAGGGATGGGTAAAAATGCAACGCAGGGCTCTTCAAACAATACTACGGACCAGGTAGCAGATTTTACCGCGAATGGAGGCCTGTCATTAACATTAACACAAAATGTGATCCAGCAGGAAGAAGGCCTGAACATTATTTATACAAACCACCTCAGCGCAGGAACCTGTGGGGCATTGATGAATTATACACTCAGGGATACATTGCCCGCAAATGTGACTTATGTAAGTGGCGGCACGTATAATGCCGGTACCAGGGTGGTGATCTTCCCTGTTAATTTGGCCATTGGCGCCAGCCAGGATTATACTTTTACAGTGCAGATAAATCCAGGCAGCTACTTTGCGCCGGTAACATTTATTGATGAACAGGTGACGGGCCCGGTCGGCGTCATTCCTGCATTCTGGACAGCAACTTCAACTACTTCCAGTGTATGGACAACTCATAGTATAAGAAGCAAAAGCGCACCTAATTCATTCTTTACGCCAAACAGGACCACAACATCCGATCAAAGGCTGGCAACAACCAATTCGGTTGCGCTGGGTGTCAACCCCCCGGTACTAAGCTTCTGGCATTGGTATAATACTGAAGCGTCATGGGATGGCGGGGTCGTTGAAATAAGCACCAACGGAGGAACAACCTGGACCGACCTGGGTGCTAACATGACCTCAGGTGGATATAACGGTTCTTTGGGTTCCAGTCCAAATCCATTAACGGGGAGATCTGCGTTTACGGGAAACAGTGGTGCTTTTGTAAAAACGGTGGTCGACCTCTCATCATATGCCAATCAAAATGCCAGGTTCCGTTTTAGGATGGGGTCTGATGGAAGCCTGGCAGTTACCGGCTGGAATGTGGATGATATTTTGTTAAGAAGTACGGCGGTCGTAAATATGCGTACCAGTTTATTTGACAATAATGACATACGGGTTTCTTATAGTGATACGGTCACAATAATTCTTCCGGCAACCTGTGCGAGTACCATCAACAGTTCATCTGCTGTAGGGACTGATGCACAAATCATATGTATAAATACGCCGATCTCTTCGATCACTTATGATGTTGCTGGCGGAGGAACAGGAGCCGGGGTGACCGGTTTGCCTGCGGGAGTTACAGGAGCATTCAATGCAGGTGTGTTCACGATCAGCGGTACACCAACAGCTGCCGGTGTATTTAATTACTCCGTAACTACTACGGGTGCCTGTACTCCTGCAACAGCGACAGGCTCTATTTCAGTAACCATGCAAACAATTAGCCGTACTTCCGCTGTGGGGACGGATGCGCAAACGCCCTGTATCAATACTGCTATCACAAATATCACCTACGCAGTTGGCGGAACTGCTACGGGAGCGGGTTTTGTGGGTTTACCTGCAGGCTTGTCAGGTGCTTTTAGTGCAGGTGTATTCACGATCAGTGGTACGCCAACAGCTTCCGGCACATTTAATTATACAGTAACTACAACGGGTACCTGTAATGTTGTATCAGCAAACGGATCTGTCACCGTGGCCCCTGCTTCAGTTGGAGGCAGTGTTCCTTCTGTGTCCATTTGCAGCGGCGCGAGCGGGAATGTTACCCTCGCGGGACATGTTGGTTCGGTCCTCAGGTGGGAAACATCTACTGATGGTGGCTTAACCTGGTCAAATATTGCAAATACCACCAATACCCAGGCTTATGCGGGTTTAACGCAGGCCGTGTTATTCAAAACGCTTGTACAAAGTGGCTCCTGTGCCGCAACGGCTTATTCCAATACTGCTAAAGTGGGCATACATAATTTATGGACAGGCGCAACAAGTTCTGACTGGAGTACCGGGACGAATTGGAGTGATGATCAGTCACCAACGTTTTCATGTCCTGATGTAGTTATCCCGTTATTGGCCGGACCGAATGTGTACCCACAGTTAACTTCGGGTACAGCCACGGTCAATAACCTCGTGATAAAGACGGGAGCCATGATGCTTGTGACAGGAGCAACCCTGCAGGTAGCAGGTTCTATTACCAATAATGGAATTTTAACCGCCGGCAATGGAACCATTGAGCTTAATGGAACGGCAGCTACGCAAACCATTGCAGGAAGTATATTTTCCGGCAACTCGATCAATAATCTTATCATAAGCAATAGCAATGGCGTGAGCTTCACCGGCATAAATGATACTGTAAAGATCAAAGGCCTACTGAGCTTTGGTGCAAACAATGCGGTGCTTAATACAAATAATAATCTTACCCTGGTATCTAATGCAGCCGGTACGGCAAGCGTTGGAGACCTTACAGGTGGTGGGCTGTATAGCGGTAACAATATCACTGGCAATGCTACCGTAGAGCGTTATATCCCGCTTCATCCCAAAGCCTGGCAGTTCCTGGCAGTGCCGACAACTGGCCAGTCGATCAATGCCGCCTGGCAGGAAGGGAATGCGCCACTTTCCAATGCGCTTAACCCGGGCTACGGAACGATCATTACCAGCAATGTAGCAGGCGCCGTTGGTCTTGGATTTGATATATACACTCCTTCAGGCCCCACGATGAAGACCTACAATCCCGCCACTAACGGATGGGTTGGCGTGGCGGGTACATCCATGCAGATCGCTAACCCGAAGGGATACATGTTCTTTGTAAGGGGTGACCGGAGTGTTACAGTTTTTAACCAGGCCGCGACTGCAACTACACTGCGTACAACGGGTCAATTGTTTACGGTAGGAGCGAATGCCCCTCCGTCAACAACAGTATTGCCTGGTAAGTTTGAATCTGTTGGTAACCCTTATGCTTCCAAGATCAATTTTACATTGCTTACAAAACCGGCCAGCATTGATAACAAGTTTTATGTATGGGATCCATTGCTGACAAGTAACAGTAACGGTTTGGGTGGGTACCAGACCATCAGCAGCGTCACTGGCTGGAAACCTACTCCTGGTGGAACTTCTAATTATGATGCGAATACAGCTTATACTGGAATCCAGTCCGGCCAGGCATTCTTTGTTTATTCAACGAGTGGTGGTGGTACACTTTCTTTTACAGAGCAGGCAAAAGTAGCCGGCCATGAAACAGTGAACCGCGAAGCAAACCTTGCAGGAGACAGGCAATTCCTGAAACTGAGTCTATATAATGGCAACACAGCGGCTGCAGCGTTGTCTGATGGAAATGTAGTTGCATTCGATCCGGCATTCAGCAATGGCCTGGATGCAGATGATGCATTGAAACTGACCAATACCAGTGAAAATATGGGGATCAGGAGAGCCGGTAAAACCATGGCACTCGAAGCAAGGGCTCCGGTAATTGAGTCTGATACTATATTTTATAGTTTTAGTAACCTGCGCAGGCAAACATACCAGTTGAGGTTCTCTCCGGAGAATATGGATAGTGAACTTACTGCCTTACTGGTTGATAAATTTATGAATACGACGACAGTTGTAAGTCTTACAGGAAATAGTGCTGTAGATTTTACTATAACAACTGATCCCTTATCTTCGGCGGCAGGCAGGTTCTATTTGATATTCAACCGGGTGATACCTGCTGTCATTACCCAAATTGCCGGAACACATACAAACCGCACTACCATCAAGGTCGATTGGGTAGTGGCACATGAATCAGGCATAGCCCACTATGATATTCAGAAGAGTGCAAACGGTATTGAATT
The DNA here is from genome assembly GCA_963779595.1 of uncultured Chitinophagaceae bacterium. Lineage (GTDB taxonomy): Bacteria > Bacteroidota > Bacteroidia > Chitinophagales > Chitinophagaceae > Ferruginibacter. The sequence continues at coordinate 526,113 of CAVZYY010000001.1, forward strand.
TAACGCGATCAATTCAATAGAAGCCGGAAGCAATAATAACAGTACTGCCTCCTACAGTTATACCGACGCGGCCGCAGGTACCGGTATCAATTATTACCGTATTAAGGGGCTTAAGTTAAACGGCCAGTTAATTTACAGTGCGATCGTAAAAGTATTGCCTCAAAAAACAGGCGTTGATCCCCTGGGTTCTTTTGTAGTAAATGAAAACTTCAGAACGGTTAAGCCCTCGGTTAGCATTTATCCTAACCCGGTAGTTGGACATATTGTGAACCTTGAATTTATGAACCAGCCGGCCGGCGACTACCAGGTGGAATTATCGGGTAAGCTTGGCCAGGTGCTATACAGGAACCTGTTACAGGTAAGCAGTAAAACCAGGGTTCAACAGCTTCATTTAGGAGAAAATGTATTGCCTGGCAATTACCAGCTTAAGATCATATCAAAAGCCGGTGAAATAACGGTAAAGGAACTGATAATCGAAAGTTATTAACTTTAATCGTATATCATTAATGAATAAGGGGCGATTTATTCGCTCCTTATTTTATTTTGACAACTTTTCAAAAGCTGGTATTGATTACACCCGAAGTAAAAAAGCTACCTGTTACCAGGTAGCCTTTTTTCAATTTCTAAAGGGATATTGTATTGGAAATATTATTGTGTTGATCCATTAACTGAATAAACCACCTTTTTTCAATTCGCGTGTTCCCTGGCCGATCAGGAATCCATTTTGATAGATCTGGATCTTATAACTTCCGGTTTGGAAATTAGTGCCGGGTACGAATGAAAAAGCAACATTCTTTGTTTTAGCTGTTTCAAGGTCAACCGGTAATTTTGCTGTATAAGTTTTATCTCCTTCCTCACGGGTTGTGAATAAGCCTGCTTCTCCACTTGTAGCAACTGGTTGTCCATCAGGTCCGATAACCAACACATATACATCTGTAGTACCAGGTTGTACGATACGGTTGTTTACATCAAAGCTAACTACCATTTTATCAACACGCTTTGCAGTAGTAGAGACTTTTTCTCTGCCATTACCTTTAACTTTAAACGGAGTGATGACAATGTTAGAAGCATTTAAAGTAGAAGCTACATCTACTTTCTTTTCAAGTTCTTCTTTAATAGTTGTAGTAGCAGTAAGATCCTGGGTTAATTTTTCTTTATCAGCAATTAACACGACTTTTTCTTCACCCAGTAACTTATTGTCTTCAGTTAATTTTGCAATTTCCTGCTCCATCGTTGTGATCTTTGTATTCAACTTAGCGATGAGGCCTTTTGCTCTTGATAATTCAGCAGCAGTTGCATTTTTCTTGTTTAGGATAGTACGGATCTCTTCTTTCGCTTTTACGATCTCTGCATTCTTTGCTGTTAATTCGCTGTTTAAACCATTTGTAACAGTACCCATAGAATCCAGGCGTGCGAGGGAAGCATCAAAGCTCGACTGTAAATTGCTTTTTTCAGTAGTTACTGTAGCAATTTGAGTTTGTTGTTGGTTGATCTTTTCAGTACTTGTAGATTTGTCATAGGCTAAATAACCGCCTAATGCTACAAGGCCTACTGCTAAAGCAGCGATGATACCATTTTTGTAGTTTTTACCGGCTGGCTTACTTTCGATAGTTGCCAAAGGAACATTAGATGTACTCATGATAGTAGGTTTTTATAAATGAATAATTGTATTGTCGCAATAAGTCCGATTCTATAAATCCAGTTTTTTTTGGATTCGCCTGCCTAAATTCCAAAACCGTGCCATGAATTAATTTTTAGCCATCTTATCCCTTTTTTGATCATTTATTTCAACCGGAAATCAACCTATTATCCTTTATATGTTATTGAAAATCTTGGTATTATGACAGGAATGGCCATAGGGGTCAAAAAAAATGCTGTAATCTTTGTTAATATGAACTAAGAAGTTTTCCTTGCTGAAATGAAGGAATAATCGTAAATTTATAACAGCTTACAGCCTTACTGAACCCTTCGATCCTCTGAACAGCCGGTCATCATTTTCAAATTTCACCCCCTGACGGTAAATTTACCTCCATGTTAATCCTTTGAATTTCTACAATTCCTCTAGCAGGACGTATTCGATCTATTATCCCCCCTGTGTTTTGACAACAGTAATGCTTTTCAATATCCTCTAAATCCTGGTTTTCCATGATTTGCGTAAAGACCTTCAATAAAATGGTATTAGAATCAGGATACTCAACTAAAATATAAAGGATTTTAACAGGCATTAATTACCTCATCTCAAAAACGCAAGTATGGAAAATTTTTACAGCTCTTACACGAAAGTGATACAAAATGATACTTATTATTTTGTAAAGAAATTCCTGCGGTTCCCGGAATACAAAGACGTATCTGATGTACTTGAAGGCTATGGTATGCACAGGGAGTTTGACAAGGCCTGCAAAATTGCGGGTATATATGATCCGGAGATCAGGAACCAGCTATTACAACAAATTGAAAATGCAGTTCCACAAGCAAAAGTGATCGATCTGAAACAAACGAATGTTATAAGCAAAACAAAAGCCCTTTAAATAGTTTCCTGCAATAAGCTGCCGGCCCTGGGAATTTGAATTCCCCGGACCGGTACATGTTTTTAACCCACCATCTTACCGCCGTTCATTTTAACTTTTATTATTTTTATTTTTTCCTGTACATTGTTGATTCATTTTAAAAAAACATTTTTTATGAAAAAAATATTTTCTGTTGCAGTTATTGCAACCTGTTTAATGACAACTACAGCCTTTGGCCAGGACGGTGATAAAAGTAAACGTCCCAGCCCTCCTGCAAAAGTGAGTGAGACCATTGCATCGGGTGCAGTCATCAGCATTGACTATAGCCAGCCTTCTATTAAGGGGCGTACGATCGGCAAGGACCTGGAGCCAAAGGACGGTAATGTTTGGCGTACAGGAGCCAATGAAGCTACTGTTTTTGAAACAAGCAAGGATGTAAAGATCAATGGACAAATGCTTGCTGCAGGTAAATATGGGTTGTTTTCAATTTCCGGCAAAGATGAATGGACGATCATTTTCAACAAGACCTGGAGCCAGTGGGGCGCTTATGATTACAAGGAAGGAGATGATGTGTTAAGAGTGAAAGTTAAACCTGGCAAAGCTGCATCGTTTGCCGAGAAAATGGCTTTTACTATTGATAAAAAAGGCAACGTGAATTTATTTTGGGGTGATATACAGGTGGGATTCAAAGTAGAATAATTCATTGTAAAAATATTTTAAAAAACAGGAACGGCCGTTCCTGTTTTTTTTATATCCGTTAGTCTGAAATGATTAAGAAATATAGGGAGTTCTTCGCATCCTGGCTGTATTATCTCAATACAGGGTACATCAATGCTGAAAGGCGAAGGGCCCATTTATGATATTCTTTTCCGGAAGGATGAAGGCCATCATTGGCAATTAATGTACTGTCAGTAAGCGCTTCCCTGGTAGAAGGAGTTATGTCCAGGTAATTACAATGTTGCTGCATGGTAACAGACCTGTTGATATCATTGAATTCGTTTACCTGTTTCCTGATAAATGCTGTATCATAATTACCTGCAGCGGGGGTAACACTATAATCAGGAATTGATAATACGAAAACGTGATCATTGAGGTTACCTGCATAGGCGATGGCTGTATTCAGCAGTCCGCTGAATCTTTCCCTGTAACCGCTTGTATCATGTCGCTGGAACTGATCATTTACACCAATCAGCAGCGTAACAGCATTGTAAACAGGTCTTGGCCCCTGTATGGCAATCGCGGTTGAAAGATCGTCCGTTGTCCAGCCGGTAGCCGCTATATAAAAAGGATCTGTCAGCTGGATGCCGTTGCTTCGCAACAGAGAAACGGTTTGCATAGGGAAACGTTCGCCGGCTTCGACTGATTGGCCGATCGTATAAGAATCGCCAAGCGCCAGGAAGGTTTTATTGCTTTGAGCGTTTGGGTAAATTAAAATGGAAGGATCCATACCCGCGTTTGATTTCCTGCATTGCAGGGACGATGCCAGGATTGAAATAAAGCCAATGTATAATAGTTGTCTCATGTCTTTATATACGGGGATACATAGTTGCAGGTTCATTGTTGGCAGCCCTGCCAAAATTACAACTTGCAGCCGGTAAAAAGATCGCTGATAAAAACATGCTTTTGAAAAGGTTTAATAGCGCATATGTAAATAAAATAGAAATCTTTTGTATGGAACATCCTTTAACAAAACAAATACATATCATGTTCATTTTCTAAAAGGTATGGCATAGTTTTTCTTAATACTAATGCAAATATTGTTAGGTAGTATTTACTTAATAAAAAACTTAAAATAATCAGTATGAAAAATTTATTACTTGTCATTACCATTGTTTCATTTTTTGCTGCCTGTCGGTCAAAACCGGAAGCGGCACTGGAAATTAAAAAAGAAATGCCCCCTGTAGAGAATGCGTATAACAGCAGTATACTCACAGACGTCGGTACGATCACTGATGATTTTGTTCAACCTGAAAAAAAAGCTGCACCGGTTCGTCGCGCCACTCCAATCAAAAAGAAATCCGGTACAACTAACCCGGCTCCCAAGGTTGAGGGAAACACGGTGCAAAATATTCCTGAAACAAAACCATCAGCACCCGTGGTGAACGATGTACCCACCACTAACCCGGAACCAGCCAATACTGAATCAACTAATACCGGGACCGGGTCAACAACCAATAGCGGGCCTGCAGTTGAATCAGCCATTCCCGCGCCTAAAAAGAAGGGCTGGAGTGATGCTGCAAAGGGTGCCGTTATAGGTGCTGTAGGTGGTGCCATTGCAGGAGCCGTAATAAATGGCAAGAACAGGGGCAAGGGCGCCGTCATTGGCGGTGTAATTGGAGCGGCGGGTGGTTATATATTTGGAAGAAAAAAGGATAAGCAATCAGGAAGAGTGGATTACGCCCTACAATGATCCTTTTTGCAGGGCAGGAAAACCTGTAGTTCATAATAGGTTTGCATAAATGAATGCATTACTATTTTTATAGTAGTGCATTTTTATTTCTGTGATTGGCTATATCTTTTAATTCAAATTTAGTAAGCGTATATGCTAATCTGTTATTCAAGCGCTCCTTCTTTATTAAGTAATGAAAAAATATCATCCAGGTTTTCATGGAGACTTTCCTGTAAAGCTGATTGAAGATCTTCCGGGTATGGATGTTTGAATTTCCATTGATCAAAATAATGGCGCATTGCATCGTCAAGCCTGCTCCTGCCAAATTTAGTTTCTATCATATGCATCCAGGAAGCAGCTTTTAGATATTCGACTGTGGCATATTCCTGCATATGAGTAAATGACGAGGAAGTGGTTTCAATTGGTTTGGGCATGGAAATATTCCTGCTGAACACATCATAAATAAATGCCTGGAAATCACTTACAGAAAATCTTTTGATATCTGCGGGTGCATCAAATCCAACAATTGAATTTCCACGGTATTTTTCCGCCTCGTACCTGAACTGGTAATAAGAATTAATGCCTTCATCCATCCAGGCATGATCCCTTTCATTGGTTCCCAAAATGCCATAGAACCAGTTGTGTCCTACCTCATGTGCAATGACTGCATCAAACCTTTCAACACCTGCAGCAGGGCTTGTAATCAAAGTAATGGTTGGATACTCCATTCCACCTGAACCCTCGTTGTATGGGCCCTCTACAGCCTGTACAACAGGGTAAGGATATTCGCCGACCCAGTTGGAATAATTCCTGACTGCATCTTTTATATAATTAACTCCCCGGTCCCAGGACCTGTTTACAAAATATGAATGGTATGCAAATACATCAATGATCTTTCCCGATACCAACTGCATGCTGTCATATTCAATGATGAAATTTTTATCCGCAAACCAAGCAAAATCATGTACGTTTTCAATACTGTACCGCAGTGTTTTCAAAAGTCTTGAACCGTTGGGCTTATATTTCTTTTTCTTCGCGGCTTTGAAATTTTCAGTGCCCAGCGCTCTATAAGCGGATAACTCGTCTTCATTTTGGAGGGTGCCTGTTGCTGCCACCACATAATCCGAAGGAATGGTAATGGCCACATTGAATTTTCCAAATTCACTATAATACTCTCCCATTTCAAGATAGGGCAGGGGGTGCCAGCCTTTCCGGTCATAAACTGCGGGCTTGGGATACCATTGACAGATCATATAAGTATTGCCGATATGCCCGGAACGGGAAATATAGGTAGGCAGGGTCACTCTAAAAGTAGTAGATATACTTGCCTGTTGCCCGGGTAACAGGGCCCTGGGTAAAAAAACTTTAATAAGATCAGGATTTTCAGGATCAGGTGAGGTCAATGCCTTTGCATTATTTACAAAAAAATCAAGACTGTCAATTGAACCCATATCCCTCTTGTTTCGAAGAATTTTTCTTCCTGCCGAATTCCGTGACAATTGTTTTGCAAATGCGGTGTTCTCATTTTTGTAGGCATTGGGCCAAAGATGAAACCAGATAAAATATAAGGTATCCGGTGATCTATTGGTATAAGTCAATGTTTCAAAGCCGTGTAAAGTATGATCCGCATCATCCAGGCTAACATCAATATTATAATCGACTTCCTGTTGCCAGTAAACATGCGGCTCCTGGGCAATCAGTACATGAGAAAAAAGCAGGTATAAAACAAAAGAACAGGTTTTCATAGCCTGGTATTTGTAGCGCAATGATAAATACTAAAAAATAAAAATTAAATTTTAATAGCCGTAACCCTGCTACACAATAAATGATGCATTGCGCTGGCCGGGATCAAAGATCGTTTTTAATTTACGGCAAAGGGTACTAAAATCTGATGGCTTGGTGAAAAAGTAGCTGGCGCCCAGTTCTCTCGTTCGTTTAATATCATCAGCATTCTTTGAGGTGGTAAAAATGACCACAGGAATATTTTGATACCGTTCTTTTTTCTTCAGCGAGGAAAGGCATTCGAATCCATTCATAACAGGCATATTAAGGTCAAGGAAAATAAAATCGGGTGGTGGCGGGGTCTCTATTTGCCGTAAGGCATCTTTTCCATTATTGGCAATTTCACAGGTAATAGAAGGATTGATCTCATTAACCGCATCCTGAAAGTACAATTGATCGTCTAAATCATCATCAATTAATAATATCCTGCTTGATGTTTTCATGAAAAGGGTAATAAGTTTTGGTAAAAAATAATTCTTTAGTAATATACTAAATTTTGTTTTTCACCGGAAGATAAATATTAAATATAGCTCCTTCATTGGGCTTGCCAAGGGCAGCGATAAAGCCTTCATGATTTCTTATGATCTTATTGCAAATGGCAAGTCCGATCCCGGTACCGATATAATCTCCTTTGCCATGCAGGCGCTGGAAAAGTTCGAATATCCTATGCCTGTATTGCTGTTCGAATCCGATACCATTATCCTCCACACTTATTTTCCAGTAAAATGAGCTTTTATGCGCTTCGGGTTCATTGATATCTTTGCCCGGAATAGTTTCAGCCTTTATGGTAATATGTGGTGTTATGCCGGGCTTACTGTATTTAATAGCATTGGAAACAATATTTATGAATAATTGTAAGAATTGGTGCGGGATAACTTTCACGGTGGGCAGGTTTGTGTTTTCAATTACAACATTTTTTTCTTCAATTACATCCTGCAGATCATTTTTTACTTCTGCCAATAATTTATTCAGGTCCGTTAATTCGAACACAGTACCGGAGGTATTTGTACGGGAATAACTAATTAAAGCATCGATCAGGCTCTGCATCCGTGATGCAGCATTTATGATACGGTTAAAATAATCTTTGGTTATTTCTGAAAAATTGCGTTGATCTTTTTCCATGATCCGCTGTGAAAAAGCCTGGATCTTACGCAAGGGCTCCTGTAGATCGTGGCTGGCTATATAATTGAAAGACTCGAGTTCGGTGTTGCTGCGCTCGAGCTCAAGATTTTTTTCTGCCAGTTTCTGAATTTCGCGGGCTTCAACCTTAGTGCGTAATTGTTTTTCAGTTCTTAACCGGTAATAGGCAAATGCCACGATCATAATGGCGAGTAAAGAGAAAAGCAGGGAATAGATGGGTGTAATAAAAGCGGAGCGGTCTTTTTCTTTGGTTCGCTCTAATAATAGCTTGTTTTCGACGCGGATCATTTCCTGTGCCTTTTCAATGATATTCTCCATTATTTGCATCCCTTCGGAAAGAAAATCAGTGGGAATGAAGGAGGGGTTATTTGAAAGGCTAAGCACATGGATCAGCCTGTCGTATCTTTTAATGACCAGGTATTGTAATTGTTTTATTCTTTTCTGTTGTTCCGGGCTGTCAGTGGTCAGGGAATCAACCTGGGAGCTCATTTCCCTGGTCTTTTGTATGGCGCCTGTAAGGGGCTCGAGATAAGAAGAATCCTTGGTAAGCAGGTATTCCTGCTGGGCTGTTTGTGCATCCTTTATAAAAGAAAGCATTTTTTCGAGGTTTAACTTTACAAGGTTGGTATGGTTAACGAGGTCAGCATTTGAGTTCAGCCTGTTGATGCGTTGGTAGGAGAATATGGAAGCCACCACCAATAATATTACTATGATAATAAAAAGTAAATCTGAAAACAGGATCTTCCCTTTTTGATTCATATCCTTGCTTTATGCTGTTGGAATAGGCTTTTAAATATAAAATAATATCTTAACAGGAACTATACAAACCGGATGAATGAAAAAAGTTCCGGTATGTATTCCGGAAAAGACGAGGTTAGCGGTTGAAACGGGAGTTAAAAATCAATCATATTTATCGTACAGTTTCATTGGCTCATTTTTGAAAAAAGTTATACAACTTTTTCTGTGGTCTCCGGTTGCCTGCAAATCCTCCAGTAGTCAATTATGATCCTGATAACATCTTTTAATTCCTTGTAACTGTTATTTTTTTGAAAGAAGCCCTGTACCGTCATATTTTTATACGCTTCGTTTACGGCATATTGTGATACATAGGTAGTATAAAAAATAAAAGGGATGGATCTTGCTCTCATTTCAGGATTATTGTCAAGTTCTCTTTTGAATTCGATCCCGTTTTGCCGCGGCAGGTTTACATCACAAAGAATGATGAAAGGTTGCTGGCTGGTTGTTTTTAGATATTCAAAAGTATCGGGGCCATTATCAAAAAAGACCAGTTCATTCATAACTGCTGCTTCCTTTAATGCTTCGGCAAGGGTATAGCGATCATCCATGTCATCTTCAATGATTACTATAGGGCCATTTTTTGCCATAAGTGTTTAATTTTCAAAAGAATAACAAATATCATGCTAATTCTTTTCCCTGTAAACCAGTTTTTTTATATTTTTTGATTTCTTCACAAGTTGGGGAAAGAAAAATTGAAATGAATGAGCTTAACGGTGACCATTACTCTAGTGTGGTTGCATTGAATGTGTCTCCCTGGCTCATATCTCCCGTCTCAAAGCCCTTTTTGAACCAGTGCATCCGTTGAGCAGAAGTGCCATGGGTAAAAGATTCAGGTACCGTATATCCCTGTCCTTCTTTTTGCAGCCTGTCATCACCAATAGCATTGGCGGCATTCAGTGCTTCATTGATATCTTCAGCTTCGATAATGCTTTTTCCATCGCTGGTTTTTATTTCCTGTGCATGGTTGGCCCAAACACCGGCATAAAAATCTGCCTGCAATTCCAATCTTATAGAGTACTGGTTATATTCAGTTTCGTTTAAGCGGCTTCGTAACTGATGCATTTTATCTGAAATGCCCATTAATTTTTGAATATGATGCCCTACCTCATGCGCCACAACATAAGCCATTGCAAAATCACCAGGTGCACTAAAACGACTTTGCAATTCTTCATAAAAAGAAAGGTCAATATATAACTTTTGATCCCCGGGGCAATAAAATGGCCCTGATGCTGAACTCGCATTGCCACAAGCCGATTCTACCACATCACGGAATAGCACAAGGACAGGAGCCTGGTATTGCCGGCCATTTTGTTGAAATATTTTTGACCATACATCTTCTGTATCTGCCAATACCACTTTTACAAATCCTGCTCTTTCATTGTCAGCGGCCTCGTCCGCGGGAGAAAGTTGGCGTCCCTGTGTTTGTTCAGGCATTGTGGGCAATTGTATAGAGCCTTCTTCGCCCCCGCTTAACAGCATGTTCACTACCAGTATGATGACGCCGATTATGCCGCCGCCAGCAATCATTTTACCACCAGATAAACCACGACGGTCCTCTACGTTTGTACTTTCTCTTCTTCCCTGCCAGCGCATAAGTTGTAGTTTTAAGATTATCAGAAATAAATTGTATCTAAGGTAAAGATATTTTTTTATTGTTTTTAAGCGGAATCATGCCAAATGGCGGTTTAATTAATACGGAAAAATAGGTACAGCTTTAAATAAAAATGGGGCTGGATAGAAATCCTGCCCCGTTTTTAAATCCAATATCCTATGAAAAACCAGGTTAAAAATATATACAATTGACAATGAATGCCATTCCCGGCCGGGTATTTAACAAAAGGTTAATAGGGGTTAAAAAATGGGCTGCCGGCTTATATGGGTTTACAGATATTTTTTAAGGGCAATAAATAATATTCCGGGGGCCTAATTCGAGATCCCGCCTTCCTGGTAAATTCTCAATAATATATCCATTACTTGTTTTTCAATTCTTTTACAGGAGAAGCGCAGTAGATGCCTGCACACTGTTATATTTATGCAGACCACTTTATGAAAAGCAGTTATGCTTCACGGGTAGTATGGAACCCGTGCTGAAAATGGGATTACAAAAAAAGTTTAGTGTATCGGGAAGTCAAATTTTTGACGCTATCTTATCAAAACTACATTTCCTTTCATTTCCCATGTCTTGCCCTTTCTGTCAACTGCTTTGAGGGTCCATACATAATTATTGATATTTTGTTTCAGGCCTTTATAGAGTCCGTCCCAGCCCCTTGAAATATCATGGGTTTCATAGAGCAGCTCACCATAACGGTTGAATACCCTGAAATAATCAAGTCTTTGTATACCGACCGCTGTGGGCCGGAATATATCATTGAGGCCGTCTCCATTGGGTGTGAATGCAGTTGGAACATGTATAGCCGGGCCCTTAAATACTTTAATATTCACGGTGTCGAAACCCTTGCAACCAGCTTCATCTCTTACGATGAGTGAGAAAGTTGTGTTTTCGGTCAGGATGGCAAGTGGATTTGCGAGATAGGGATTATTGAGCAGGGGAGAGCCTGGTGTCCATTCATATTGCACACCTCCACTGCCGGTTAATTGATAGGGCATATTATATTCTGCGTTCCCGTCAGGTCCCGCATAAGCGATCACAGGAGGAAGGATGATCAGTGTAACGAGCGCTGTATCAGCACAGCCAGCAGGGCTTAAAGCAATAAGTTGATAAATGCCTGCAACATTAACAGAGGCGGGGTTCGTAACCGTTACCTGGTTCAATGTCCAGCTACTGGTGAAACCACTGGTATTGTAAAGGCCGGTGAGATCTGCTGAATTGCCGGTACATATCTTGATCTCCTTATCAGGTCCCGGTTTCGGGGTTCTAAATACCCTGACCGTTATCGCAGCCCTTGGGCTTTCACATCCATTTATGGTCTGGCTGACATAATAATGAGTAATACCCGCAATTTCCGTAGAAGGGGTAGGCACTGATGAGGAACCCGTGCCTCCTGAAGCGGAGCTGTACCATAATAAACTGCCTGTAGCCGATGCTGAAAGCGCGGCCGCGGTTGCATATTGGCAATAAATTACCGGCGATACCACTGAAGGCATAGGCGGTGTTGGATTAATGGTCAGGTTCAGTGTGGCAATGGAATCACAGCCAGCAGAGCTGGTAAGCGTCACAACATGTGCTCCACCCGTTGAATAGCTTTGGCCGTTCCAGGTGTACGGCAGGCTGGATGAACAGACCGTAATATTGGTTGTACTGCTAACAACCGGATTTACTGTTAAAATCAGTGTTGCAATCGAATCGCATCCGCTGCTACCTGTCAACGTTACAGCATATGTTCCGGTGGCTGAGTAGCTTTGGCCATTCCAGTTGAATGGAAGAAGATTGGAACAGGTGTTTATATTGGTTGTACTTGTTGTAAGCGGATTGATCACGAGGTTGAGTGTTGCAATCGAATCGCAACCAGCTGAGCTTGTAAGCGTCACGACATGTGCTCCACCGGTAGAATAGCTTTGACCGTTCCAGTTATAGGGCAATAGGTTGGTGCATGTGCTTGCATTGGTAATGCTTGATACAACGGGATTTACAGTCAAATAAAGCGTTGCAATGGAATCACAGCCTGTGGTATTAACAAGTGTCACAACATGAGTTCCACCGCTTGCATAACTCTGCCCGTTCCAGTTATATGGTAACAGGTCGGAACAGATGGTTACATTGGTGGTACTGGTTGTTACGAAGTTAACGCCTAGATTTAGTGTGGCGATTGAATCACATCCTGTATTGCTTGTCAGTGTTACTGAATAAGTTCCTCCTGCCGGATACGACTGGCCGTTCCAGCTATAGGGTAAAAAGTTGGAACAAATTGTGATGTTGGTGGTGCTCGTTACTACAGGGTTAACAGCGAGGTTCAATGTGGCGATTGAATCACATCCGGCAGTGCTTGTAAGCGTAACAGCATATGTTCCTCCTGTTGGATACGATTGACCATTCCAGCTATAAGGCAGCTCGTCATCGCAGATGGTTATATTGGTTGTACTTGTTATAACATCATTGGCCGTTAAATTAAGGGTAGCGATCGAGTCACATCCGACGCTGCTTATGAGTGTAACTGAATAAGTTCCTCCTGCCGGATATGACTGGCTGTTCCAGCTATAAGGTAGTTGACTACTGCAGATCGTAATATCAGTTGTGCTGGTTACAACATCATTGGCCGTTAAGTTCAGTGTGGCAATAGAGTCACATCCGACGCTACTCGTTAACGTCACCGAATAAGTTCCTCCGGTTGGATACGACTGGCTATTCCAGCTGTAGGGTAATTGACTACTGCAGATCGTTATATCGGTTGTACTTGTTACAATATCATTAGCTGTCAGGTTCAACGTTGCGATAGAATCGCATCCGGCGCTGCTTATGAGTGTAACAGAATAGGTTCCACCTGCCGGGTATAACTGGCTGTTCCAGCTGTAGGGTAATTGACTACTGCAGATCGTAATATCTGTTGTACTTGTTACAATATCATTGGCCGTTAAGTTCAACGTTGCAATGGAATCACAACCTGCACTGCTCGTTAACGTTACAGAATAGGTTCCACCTGTTGGGTATGACTGACTGTTCCAGCTATATGGTAGTTGACTGCTACAGATGGTTATGTCTGTTGCGCTGGTTACAACATCATTGGCCGTTAAGTTCAGTGTGGCAATCGAGTCGCAGCCTGCACTACTCGTTAACGTTACCGAATAAGTTCCACCTGTTGGGTATGACTGGCTGTTCCAGCTATATGGTAGTTGACTGGTACAGATGGTTATGTCTGTTGTGCTGGTTACAACATCATTGGCCGTTAAGTTCAGTGTGGCAATCGAGTCGCAGCCTGCACTACTCGTTAACGTTACCGAATAAGTTCCTCCTGCCGGATATAACTGGCTGTTCCAGCTATATGGTAGTTGGCTGCTGCAAATGGTTATATCGGTAGTACTTGTTACAATATCATTGGCCGTTAAATTAAGGGTAGCGATCGAGTCACATCCGGCGCTGCTTATGAGTGTAACTGAATAAGTTCCTCCTGCCGGATATGACTGGCTGTTCCAGCTATATGGTAGTTGACTGCTACAGATCGTTATGTCTGTTGTGCTTGTTACAATATCATTGGCTGTTAAGTTCAACGTTGCAATAGAGTCACAACCTGCACTGCTTATGAGTGTAACAGAATAAGTTCCTCCGGTTGGATATGACTGGCTGTTCCAGCTATATGGTAGTTGACTGCTACAGATCGTTATGTCTGTTGTGCTGGTTACAATATCATTGGCTGTTAAGTTTAGTGTGGCAATCGAGTCGCAGCCTGCACTACTCGTTAACGTTACCGAATAAGTTCCACCTGTTGGGTATGACTGGCTGTTCCAGCTATATGGTAGTTGACTGCTACAGATGGTTATGTCTGTTGTGCTGGTTACAACATCATTGGCCGTTAAGTTCAGTGTGGCAATCGAGTCGCAGCCTGCACTACTCGTTAACGTTACCGAATAAGTTCCACCTGTTGGGTATGACTGACTGTTCCAGCTGTAGGGTAATTGACTGCTGCAGATCGTAATATCGGTAGTACTTGTTACAACATCATTGGTCGTTAAGTTCAACGTTGCGATAGAATCGCATCCGACGCTGCTTATGAGTGTAACAGAATAAGTTCCACCTGCCGGGTACGACTGGCTGTTCCAGCTATATGGTAGTTGGCTGCTGCAAATCGTTATATCGGTAGTACTTGTTACAACATCATTGGTCGTCAGGTTCAACGTTGCGATAGAATCGCATCCGGCGCTGCTTATGAGTGTAACAGAATAGGTTCCACCTGCCGGGTACGACTGGCTGTTCCAGCTATATGGTAGTTGGCTGCTACAGATGGTTATATCGGTAGTACTTGTTACAATATCATTGGCTGTTAAGTTCAGTGTGGCAATAGAGTCGCAACCTGCACTACTCGTTAACGTTACCGAATAAGTTCCGCCTGATGGGTATGACTGGCTGTTCCAGCTATATGGTAGTTGACTGCTACAGATCGTTATGTCTGTTGTGCTGGTTACAATATCATTGGCTGTTAAGTTTAGTGTGGCAATAGAGTCACAACCTGCACTGCTTATGAGTGTAACAGAATAAGTTCCACCTGCCGGGTACGACTGGCTGTTCCAGCTATATGGTAGTTGACTGCTACAGATGGTTATGTCTGTTGTGCTGGTTACAATATCATTGGCCGTTAAGTTCAGTGTGGCAATAGAGTCACAACCTGCACTGCTTATGAGTGTAACAGAATAAGTTCCTCCTGCCGGGTATGACTGACTGTTCCAGCTATAAGGTAATTGACTACTGCAGATCGTAATATCTGTTGTGCTTGTTACAACATCATTGGCTGTTAAGTTTAGCGTGGCAATAGAGTCACATCCGACGCTACTCGTTAACGTTACCGAATAAGTTCCTCCGGTTGGATACGACTGGCTATTCCAGCTATAAGGTAATTGACTACTGCAGATCGTAATATCTGTTGTACTTGTTACAACATCATTGGCCGTTAAGTTCAACGTTGCAATGGAATCACAACCTGCACTGCTTATGAGTGTAACAGAATAGGTTCCACCAGCCGGGTACGACTGGCTGTTCCAGCTATATGGTAGTTGGGTGCTGCAAATCGTTATATCGGTAGTACTTGTTACAACATCATTGGTCGTCAGGTTCAACGTTGCGATAGAATCGCATCCGGCGCTGCTTATGAGTGTAACAGAATAAGTTCCTCCTGCCGGGTATGACTGGCTGTTCCAGCTATAGGGTAATTGACTGCTACAGATGGTTATATCGGTAGTACTTGTTACAATATCATTGGCCGTTAAATTAAGGGTAGCGATCGAGTCGCATCCGGCGCTGCTTATGAGTGTAACAGAATAGGTTCCACCTGCCGGGTATGACTGGCTGTTCCAGGAGTAAGGTAATTGGCTGCTGCAAATGGTTATATCGGTAGTACTTGTAACAGCATCATTTGCTGTCAGGTTCAATGTGGCAATAGAATCGCAACCTGCACTGCTCATAAGCGTAACCGAATATGTTCCGCCTGTCGGATATGACTGGCTGTTCCAGCTATAAGGTAGTTGGCTGCTACAGATCGTAATATCTGTTGTACTTGTTACCACAGCATTTACTGTAAGGTTTAAAATAGGGATTGAATCACATCCTGTACTGCTGGTAAGTGTTACCGAATAAGTTCCACCGGTTGGGTAGGACTGGCTGTTCCAGCTATAAGGAAGCTGGTCGTTACAAATAGTTACATTGGTTGTACTGGTTACAATAGGGATCACCGTTAAATTAAGTGTTGCTATAGAATCACATCCTGCGCTACTCGTTAACGTTACCGAATAAGTTCCACCGGTTAGATAGGATTGGCTGTTCCAGCTATATGGCAGCTGTGGGCTACAAATGGTTATATCTGTTGTACTTGTTACAACAGCATTGGCTGTCAGGTTCAATGTTGCGATGGAATCACATCCTGCACTGCTCGTTAACGTTACTGAATAAATTCCTCCGGTTGGATATGATTGGCTATTCCAGCTATAGGGTAATTGACTGCTGCAGATTGTTATATCTGTTGTACTTGTTACAATAGCATTGGCCGTTAAGTTTAGTGTTGCAATAGAGTCACAACCTGCACTGCTTATAAGTATAACCGAATAAGTTCCTCCGGTTGGATATGACTGGCTGTTCCAGCTGTAGGGTAATTGACTGCTGCAGATGGTTATGTCTGTAGTGCTGGTTACAACGGCATTGACAGTTAAGTTCAACGTTGCGATCGAGTCGCATCCGGCACTGCTGGTAAGCGTAACTGAATACGTTCCTCCAGTTGGATATGACTGGCTATTCCAGCTGTATGGAAGCTGGTCATCGCATATGGTTATATTGGTTGTACTTGTAACAACAGGATTGACAACAAGGTTCAATGTTGCGACGGAGTCGCATCCCAAACTACTTACGAGTGTAACTGAATAAGTTCCTGCTGCCGGATACGACTGACTGTTCCAGCTATACGGCAGCTGATCATCGCAGATGGTTATATTGGTTGTACTTGTAACAACGGGGTTAACAGCGAGGTTCAATGTTGCAATAGAATCACAACCTGCACTGCTTACGAGTGTCACTGAATAAGTTCCTGCTGCCGGATACGACTGGCTGTTCCAACTATATGGCAGCTGATCGTCACAGATAGTTACATTGGTAGTGCTTGTAACAACGGGGTTAACAGCGAGGTTCAATGTTGCAATGGAATCGCAGCCCAAATTACTTACAAGTGTTACTGAGTAAGTTCCTGCTGCTAGATAAGACTGGCTGTTCCAACTGTATGGCAGCTGATCATCACAGATGGTTACATTGGTTGTACTTGTAACAACAGGATTGACAACAAGGTTCAATGTTGCGACGGAGTCGCATCCCAAGCTGCTGGTAAGCGTTACCGAATAAGTTCCTGCTGCCGGATACGACTGGCTGTTCCAACTGTATGGCAGCTGATCATCACAGATGGTTACATTGGTTGTACTTGTAACAACAGGATTGACAACAAGGTTCAATGTTGCGACGGAGTCGCATCCCAAGCTGCTGGTAAGCGTTACCGAATAAGTTCCTGCTGCCGGATACGACTGGCTGTTCCAGCTATATGGCAGCTGGTCATCACAGATAGTTACATTGGTAGTGCTTGTAACAACGGGGTTAACAGAAAGGTTCAAAGTCGCAATAGAATCGCATCCCAAGCTACTTACGAGTGTAACTGAATAAGTCCCTGCTCCGGGATAAGATTGACTATTCCAGCTATATGGCAGCTGGTCATCACAGATGGTTATGTTGGTAGTGCTTGTAACGACTGGATTAACAGCGAGGTTTAATGTTGCAATGGAATCGCAACCCAAACTGCTGGTAAGCGTTACTGAATAAGTCCCTGCTCCGGGATACGACTGGCTGTTCCAGCTATATGGCAGCTGATCATCACAGATGGTTATATTGGTTGTACTTGTAACAACGGGATTAACAGCGAGGTTTAACGTTGCAATGGAATCGCATCCCAAACTACTTACGAGTGTTACTGAATAAGTTCCTGCAGCCGGGTACGATTGACTGTTCCAGCTATATGGCAGCTGATCATCGCATATGGTTACATTGGTTGTACTTGTAACAACGGGGTTAACAGCCAGGTTCAAAGTCGCAATGGAATCGCAACCCAAACTACTTACGAGTGTAACTGAATAAGTTCCTGCAGCCGGGTACGATTGGCTGTTCCAGCTAAATGGCAGCTGGTCATCACAGATGGTTATGTTGGTAGTGCTTGTAACGACTGGATTAACAGTGAGGTTTAATGTTGCAATGGAATCGCAACCCAAACTACTTACAAGAGTCACTGAATAAGTTCCTGCTGCGGGGTACGATTGACTGTTCCAGCTATATGGCAGCTGGTCATCACAGATAGTTACATTGGTAGTGCTTGTAACAACGGGGTTAACAGAAAGGTTCAAAGTCGCAATAGAATCGCATCCCAAGCTACTTACGAGTGTAACTGAATAAGTCCCTGCTCCGGGATAAGATTGACTATTCCAGCTATATGGCAGCTGGTCATCACAGATGGTTATGTTGGTAGTGCTTGTAACGACTGGATTAACAGCGAGGTTTAATGTTGCAATGGAATCGCATCCCAAACTGCTGGTAAGCGTTACTGAATAAGTCCCTGCTCCGGGATACGACTGGCTGTTCCAGCTATATGGCAGCTGATCATCACAGATGGTTATATTGGTTGTACTTGTAACAACGGGATTAACAGCGAGGTTTAACGTTGCAATGGAATCGCATCCCAAACTACTTACGAGTGTTACTGAATAAGTTCCTGCAGCCGGGTACGATTGACTGTTCCAGCTATATGGCAGCTGATCATCGCATATGGTTACATTGGTTGTACTTGTAACAACGGGGTTAACAGCCAGGTTCAAAGTCGCAATGGAATCGCAACCCAAACTACTTACGAGTGTAACTGAATAAGTTCCTGCAGCCGGGTACGATTGGCTGTTCCAGCTAAATGGCAGCTGGTCATCACAGATGGTTATGTTGGTAGTGCTTGTAACGACTGGATTAACAGCGAGGTTTAATGTTGCAATGGAATCGCAACCCAAACTACTTACGAGAGTCACTGAATAAGTTCCTGCTGCGGGGTGCGATTGACTGTTCCAGCTATATGGCAATTGGTCATCACAGATGGTTATATTGGTTGTACTTGTTACAACAGCACTTACTGTAAGGTTTAAAATAGGGATTGAATCACATCCTGCACTGCCTGTAAGTGTTACCGAGTAAGTTCCACCGGTTAGATATGACTGGCTGTTCCAACTATAAGGAAGCTGGTCATCACAGATGGTTACATTGGTTATACTGGTTACAATAGGGATCACCGTTAAATTGAGCGTTGCTATGGAATCACATCCAGCACTACTTGTAAGCGTCACCGAATATGTTCCTGCTGCCGGATACGACTGGCTGTTCCAGCTATAGGGCAGCTGTGGGCTACAAATGGTTATACCTGTCGTACTTGTAACAATCGTATTAACAGCGAGATTCAATGTTGCAATAGAATCACATCCAGCACTACTTGTAAGCGTTACCGAATAAGTTCCTGCTGCCGGATACGACTGACTGTTCCAGCTATAGGGCAACTGATCATCGCAGATAGTTACATTGGTTGTGCTTGTAACAGTAGGATTAACAGTCAGATTTAATGTTGCAATGGAATCACAACCCAAACTATTTACGAGTGTAACTGAATAAGTTCCTGCTGCCGGATAAGATTGGCTGTTCCAGCTGAATGGCAGCTGGTCATCACAGATGGTTATATTGGTAGTGCTCGTAACAACAGGGTTCACCGTCAAATTAAGCGTAGCAATAGAATCACATCCTGCACTACTGGTTAACGTTACCGAATAAGTTCCTGCTGCCGGATACGACTGGCTGTTCCAGCTATATGGCAGCTGGTCATCGCAGATGGTTACATTGGTAGTGCTTGTAACGACGGGGTTCACTGTTAAATTAAGTGTTGCAATAGAATCACAGCCCAAACTACTTACGAATGTCACTGAATAAGTTCCTCCTGTTGGATACGATTGACTGTTCCAGCTATATGGAAGCTGATCATCGCAGATGGTTATGTTGGTCGTACTTGTAACAACGGGGTTCACCGTTAAATTAAGTGTTGCTATAGAATCACATCCCGCACTGCTGGTAAGTGTTACCGAATAAGTTCCTGCTGCCGGATACGACTGGCTGTTCCAGCTATAAGGTAGCTGATCAAAGCATATGGTTACATTGGTTGTACTTATTACAAGCGGGCTCACCGTTAAATTAAGTGTGGCGACCGAGTCACATCCCGCACTGCTGGTAAGTGTTACCGAATAAGTTCCTGCTGCCGGATACGACTGGCTGTTCCAGCTATAAGGTAGCTGATCAACGCATATGGTTACATTGGTTGTACTTATTACAAGCGGGCTCACCGTTAAATTAAGTGTGGCGACCGAGTCACATCCGGCACTGCTGGTAAGCGTTACCGAATACGTTCCTGCAGCCGGATATGATTGGCTGTTCCAGCTATAGGGTAGCTGATCAGCGCAGATGGTTACATTAGTAGTACTTGTAACAGGGGGATTAACAGTTACGATTAAAGTTGTAGTTACCGCACATTGCCCGGCACCTGGTGTAAAAGTATAAGTAGTGGTTGTTGTATTACTAACGGTAGCGGGTGACCATGTCCCGGTAATTCCATTCGTAGATGTAGTTGGTAATACCGGGGCTGTGGCACCGCTACAGATCGGCGTTACTGCATTAAAGGTTGGTACAGTTCCAGGGGGAGTTACCGTTACAGTTATCGTGATGGGTACCGCACATTGCTCTATGTTGGGAGTAAAAGTGTAGGAGCCTGTTGTTGTATTGTTTACGGTTGCGGGAGACCAGGTGCCCGTTACTCCATTCGTAGAAGTCGTCGGTAATAACGGTGCGGTTGAGCCGCTACAGATCGGTGCAATCACCGGGAAACTTGGGATTGTGGTAGCAATTGTAAAGTCAAGGCAGGCAGGTACCGCGAGGTTTCCACAAAGATCGGCCACTGACCCTGAAGCATTGGTGAGACAAACCTGGAAGGCGCCATTGGATGTAATGGCAGGACTTAAAGTAAGGGTAATATTATTACCATATGTAGCGCCCGATGTACAGCTGGCTGAAGCCCATCCCGTAACTGTATATGGTCCGCCTGGGCCTGTTACTGCAAAATCAGCATTTTGTACAGTGTTGCACAATATATTTTCAGAAAAGTTTACGCTAAGCTGGCTACCACCACAGGTACTGGCAGCGCTGACAGATTGCAAAACGGGTGCGCTGTTGTCAAATATAGAAGCAGTAGATGCTCCGAAATCGATCGAATAACCATTTGTTGAAAGCGAATAATTACTAACGTTGATCACATAGGTTTCTCCTGCCACAACGGGTATCACTGCATTGAACGGAGTTCCCAAAGCATCCTGCCATGTTAAACCGCTTCCCCCGTTGGGGCCGGTGTCACCACCTGTGGCTGAAAAGTTGCAACTCACATTCAGGGCGTCATTGCTAAATATATCTGCACAGGTTGCATTGGTAAGGTTATAAACAGCCCAGTCATAATCCTCCAGGAAATTATTAGGGGTAATGGTAAAATCGAGGTTACCTGAAGTCTGAACGGTGAATGTGTACCATACATCTGACCGTTCTCCTGCGGCAAGGCAACTAACCGTAGGGTCAATCTCGTTCGGTATATTGCCAGTACCTGTATATGAGACCGGTTCATTATATACATTCTGGCAAATGGGGATGGCGGCGGGGCAATCCTGAACAGTTGGGGGTGGAGGTATGGCCGCACAGATCTGGAAAGTCCCGGTATTATTGAGCCCATTTCCCCAAAATCTTATCCATATTGTTGACCCGGGAGTTAATCCTGTCAGGCTCATTGAAGGCATACCTGGGTTACTGCTTGAATTATCATCACATCTAATAAGTGTTAGTGCGTTGCAGGCCCCGCTATAAACAGCCATAGAGCCATTAGTCATCGAACCGCTATTGGAATTTAAGAAAACGGAGCCGCCAACAGGAACTGTAACAGAAAACCAAACATCATTCCCCTGGTAATTGCCGCAACCCGGAGCAGGCACTCCAACAGTGCCTGTTGAGCCTACATTGGTATAGGTTGAAAAATTACAGGTAGCATTGACAGCCAATGGAAACGAATTACAAGGATTGTCATTTGTAGGTGGTGGTGGTGGTGTGCTGACGCAAATTCCAAAAGTACCAGGGTTATCATTACCGTATTCCCAAAACCTTATCCAGATCGTACTTCCCGGTGTAAGACCACCTGCTGCGATCATAGGCATCAATCCATTGGCACTCAAATCATCATCGCAGGCAACCAGGGTGAGGGCATTGCAGGTTCCGCTATAAATAGCCATTCCGCCATCTGTGATAGCACCTGTTTGACTGTCAAATATCAAAGCCCCTCCGGCAGGGACTGTAACCTGGAACCAAACATCTCCACCCACATAATTGGAACAACCAGGAGCAGGGACACCGGCAGTTGCCGTAGCGTTTTCGTTTGTATAGAACGCATATGTACATACATTGTTACCAACCGTTAAAGGGATGGCGTTACAGGGATTATCATTGGTAGGAACCACCGGTGGTGGGGCAGGGGTATTATTAAAGAGAATACTCCAGTTTATGAGATTGCCGCCATCAAAAAGAAAAAGATCCTGGATACAAAGTGTCCAAACTCCGTTTGCATTTTGCCCGTTGTTTACTGCACCCAGCGGCCCTTCAGGAAGGAAGTTACCTGTATAAGGCGGTATTCCGAGGTTAATAGAAGTTGCGGCCGTTGCCGTAAAGCAGGTACCTGTATAATTAACCCCTGCAATACCATTTTGAAGTGAAAGTGGAACCATGGTGCCATCCGGAGCCTGGAGGTATATTTCCAGGTCAGAATCCCATGTATGATTTATATTCAGGCATACGGAAGCCAGGCCATAAGTCCCATTGATTGTGCCTACTCCGGTAACATTGATAGGAAAACAGGTTTGGGCGCCGGCGTCGGGAATAACACCCCCGGCCCCATTAAATGTTTGAGCATGTAATGAAGAAAGAAAGAGAAATGATATGCCAATACATAGTATAAATCTTGACATAGCTGTAGTTAGCAGGATTAATGGTTTTTTATATATTTAGATTTTAGGGGTAGGGCTGGCCGGGCGTTCTCTAAGTGCGGATTTTAAGAAACTCCCAAATCGGTAGAATCTCCCACGGAAGTTAACGATTTTTTAACTAAAAACGTACTATAGCATGCTCCATCTCCAAATATTTATCCCCAAAGGGCTGGGGTTATTGGAGTTATACAGAGCCAGTAGAATTGGAAGCTAAGAATTAGATATTGGAAACCAGATACTTAATATTAGAAGCTGTTTTCATGCGTTGCGTCAAAAGCGAAAAAAAAACTACCCGGAATAATAAATTCCGGGTAGTTTTTTATTCAGTACTAACAGAAAAACAGTCGACAAAATTTATTGTCTTGACAAATTTCCCATAACCTTAAATTTCTTATTAGCCATTACGGTTAATTTAGCGCCAGACATCACTGTTTGTGGCACATTCAAAATACATTCCTGTCCCAAAGGCGGATCAATGATGATCTCGCCACATGTGGTGAGTGTGGCAGGTGGAATGGTATTATTTGACCAGTTTGAGGCGAGGTTCCAATTGCCAGATCCTGTAAAGGTATAAACAGTACCAGGAGGATTTACTCCCATCGTAATGCTGTTGGAACTTACCGTATTCAGTAACGCAATTGTAAAGATCATATTCGGCCTCATTAAGCCTGAATTGGGTCCTGTAGTCCTGCTACAGGCATTTGCTCCGGCGCTCCCGTCTGACTGATAATAAGTAGTGGAGACAAATGATGTGGGAGTCTGATAATTTGTATATGCCGCATTCCCAACTACCTGGTTTGAAAAACAGATATCAATAATGATACTGGATGTTCCGTTCCAGTTAAATGGAGTGGAAAACAGATGTGTATTTGTTGAATTCAATACCGGTGTATAATTTACCGGGCCGAATACAGTGGTAAATGCGGGTGATTGGAATGCACCTGTCATTGTTGTAGTGGCTGTCTGGCCTATTTTGATCGTATAACCGTTAAGGGTAACCGGATCTCCGATACCTCCTGCTACACTAAAAGCCAGCGAGCTTATTTTCCCCGCAGTTATTCCCATAGCATTTAACTCTGATGCCCTTATAAGATATTGCTGCCTCCCGTTTCCGTAATAAGTAGGGTATGCAGCGCCCAGGTCGCTCCTGAAATCATTGACCCCTGTTGCAGTACCAATGGTTCCTTTTATTGGGCATACTGCGGAAGCAGTAACATCACAACGTATTACCTGGCCGGTTGCCAATGAAGATGATGAATAGGTATTGGAATTGGTACCGACATTGGCCCCATTTAATTTCCATTGATAAGTTGGGTTATTGCCAGCCGGAATAGAAGCAGTAAATGTTACCAGGTCGCCCGAACAGCTGGGGTTTGTGCCGGTGGTTACTGCAATGGACGCACTCGGATCCGCCGCAGGGCTTATGCTCATTGTGATTGGATTCGAAATGGCCGTTCTATTCGAAAGACAGGTAATGTTAGACGTTAGTACACAGGTAACTACCTGCCCGTTGGTAAGTGTTGAAGTTGAATAAACAGGGCTGTTGCTGCCAACATTCACACCATTTACCTTCCATTGGTAAACAGGGATATTACCTCCATTGGTTGGTGTGGCTGCAAATATCAGCGATACGCCGGGACAGGTGGGGTTGCTTCCGCTTGTAATGGCAATCGAAACCGAAGCCACCGCATTGGGTGAAACAAGGGTAGTAGTTACCGGTGCAGAAGTATTTGTGAATGTGCCGCAATTACTGGAAACGGTATAGGTCCCGGCAGCTGTAACAACGATAGATTGTGTTGTTTCTCCCGTAGACCACAGGTAATTGGATGCGGGGCTTGAACTAAGTGTTACTGATCCGCCCATGCAAAAAGAAGTGGGTCCGCCAGGAATGATCGTTGGAGCAATGTTCTGTTGTGTGAGCGTAATGGGAACAGCTACCCAGTTGTTGCCTTCATCACTTTCTGAGAAATCGTTATTCGGGTCGGTTATGGAAACAATATAATAATTGCCATTGCATACATTGGTCAATGGGATAGGGTCATTTAAATTGATGCTGTACACATCATAATTACCAGGATAGATGCCCTGGTTCAAACCGCACCCGGTATGCCATCCTACATTGTGATTAGGCACGGTCAAAATGGTATTGCCGTCATTATCCACGCATTCCCCCGGGTTGTTACTGCAATTGCCCAGGTTGATCAGGCAAAAGCTTTGCTTGGTTCCGGCGGCAATGATCGGCCAGGTCCTTGCATCAGGATTGGAAGTAGCCGAACGTAGCGTATAGTCCGCCCAGTTATCTACGTGGAGATGACCATGCGTAGGATGAAAGGTCATCTTACCGGCAACACGGTCATAAAAATTAAGGGTATCCTTGCCCGGCAGCTTCTGGTAAACGCGCTGTTTCACAACATGCTGAATGGGTTCACCGCCCGGACAGATGGTTCCGCACGGTACATGTGTAGTACCACAAAAGCAGGAATCAATTCCGTAAATATCAAGCGGCCCCGCACCTATGTTAGGCGTTGCATTCGAAATATATAAAAATCCTGGTTGTTCGTCGTGGTTTTCAAGTATTTCCTTAGCTGAAGCAGTCATATCGGGTAACAGGTCGCAACCCGGTGCACCACCGGGACATACACAGGTAGGGCAAACATATGTGCCTACCGGCGCGCCGCTTCCGCTGCTGGCAACTTGCCGGGGGGGATTATTGGTGAATTCAATGCTTGCCACATGTATGGATCCAGTATCAGGGCTTGCTATATCCGTCACGATGAGGGTCCATGTTCCATTAGGATTCTGGCCGTTGTTAAAAGCGCTTACATTGCCTGCCGGGAAAAAGATACCGCCATAAGGGGCCTGGGCATTGGTAAAGGCCGTTCCGTCCATACCGAGGCAGGTGCCAATAAAATTATTACCTGCTCCGCCGATGTCCTGTATCAGGTCAATTGACATACCGGTTGGGGATACCAATTTGATGATTAGGTCAGCATCATATGAATGTGTAATATTCAGGCAGATATGCGCTACGCCAAAATTGGTATCAATCGCGGCCGGAAGGCCGGTAACTGTTATAGGTACATTGATAGTGGCATCATTTGCAATATGCGTATTGCCGTTCCAGGTAAAAGTCTGGGCTTTGGCGAAAATAGAAAAAGCAATAAGGATGATCGTGGTAAAAATTCTCATCAGCAATTATAATTTAGGGATTTAAATATAGGGAAAATATTCATGAGGCAACGGGATATGGAAATTTATTTATAGAAAGCTGTCATGGTCGCTTAAAAGTTCTTTCCCTTAAAGATCCCAGCTATAATAATTGTGTGATTCATCCAATACAAAACCGCTAGCAGGATAAAGCCTGTTCCCGATCTCATTTGTTTTTGCTGTTTCCAAAACAAGGCCGCAGGCATTTGTTTGCCTGCAGTGGTCCTTTGCCCTGTCAATTAAAGCAACTGAAATGCCCTGTCCCCTTGAGCCGGGACTTACAAACAGGTCATTTAAAAGCCAAAGCCTTTTCATCCGGGTGGATGAGAAGAGCGGATATAATTGAACAAAGCCTGTGATTGCTTTTTCTTCAATAGCAATAAAAATTACTGATTCTTTTTTCTGGATCCTTTGTTTTAGGAATGCCTTTGCCAATTCTATTGCAGTTGGCTTTTGATAAAATACCCGATAGCTGTCAAACAGGAGCGACAGTCCGGGAACATCATCCGCAACTGCATTTCTGATCTCAATCATTATTTTGGAATTTACGTCCTGCTAAAATACTGAGAAAATGTTTTTTCTGTTGGATATAGGATCAGGCTATTCTTAAGTGTAACGATATCCAGCCATTCAGCTTTTAGATCTTCACTTAATGTTAGTTGAATTTGTTGTTGCTTTTCAGCGTATTCAATTTCATCTTTATAAAAACCAATGACCACAAGCAGGTTCTTATCCTGGAAAACAGGTAGCCTGGGAAAATCATTTTCAGCAAGTTCGCTTATCCAAAAAGTATCAGTTTGACCTGCATTGTTTTTTAAGAAAGGATGATAGGTTTTGGAAAAAAAGGAGATCAGCTTGTCAAGCTTGCTGTTGGCGATATAAAAATCAACAACTGCGATTCCTTTACCAGTTTTCAACGCATCGCTGTTGACTGGTCCTTCCTGCTGTAATGAACCATCAACCCAGGTCAAAGGTTTTAACAGGTACACGTTATCGTTATTAACCAGCATGTTGTTGGCAACTCCTCCATATTCTTTCCATACGGGCCCATAATAGAACGATGGTAAGAATTCACTCCTTGATGCCATGTGGGCAAAGCCGCGGATCCAGAAAAAGTTATTTTCGGATCCTTTGATCCTGAATTGTCCAACCGGGTAACCACCCAAATCAATTTGTGACTGGATAAAGTTCTCTTCAAAATAATCAATGAATGGGTCCCGTTTACCTGGCTTTAAAATATAATTGCGTAATTCAATTACATGAAGATCCTGTTTTACATTTTTTGAAATCATGAAGCAAAGTAAAACTAATAGTACCTTTACCGCAAGTACATACTATTTGGTGACCTACACACTAGGAAGTTACTAATACTGAGTATCATCGAGATAAAACTTGATTTTTATGAAAAATAAATTATCCCACAAAGCTTATTGCCCGGTTGATTATGCTTTTCAAAGAGTGGGCGGTAAATACAAGGGCAGGATCCTTTGGTATTTAAAAGATGGAATTCTCCGGTATGGTGAATTAAAAAGGGTTGTTGAAGGGGTATCTCCAAAAATGCTGACACAGGCTCTTAAAGAGTTGGAAAATGACTGCTTGATCAAAAGAAAAGTATATCTGGAAGTGCCTCCCCGGGTTGAATATTCATTAACAGTGACTGGTGCCGAACTCATTCCTGTTATTGATAAAATGAGGTTATGGGGAGAAAAACAAATGCTTGTAATGTCTTAATTAATTTTTCCAAAGCTATTTTTTTTCCTTCTGCCGGTGATACCATTCCAGTGCCTTTACATTGCTGCCGCAACTTTTCATGCTGCACCAGCGGCGTTGGCCGTTCTTTGTACTGTCTAAAAAAAGCCAGCCGCAACTTGGGCAACTTTTCACGCGTTGCAGGTTACCAGAAAGCAATAAGCCATATGCATCATTCATAACCGGGGCAATGATCCTGTAAAAACTTTCTGCCGGCAGGTTCCAGTCCTCCTGGTAAAATTCCCGCTCCTGTTTTAGCCGGAGCGAGGAAAAATATGGTGGGAGACGGCTGTTAAATGCTGTCATATCAGCGGGCCTGATCTTCTTGCCTTCGCTGATGGCCGAGAACATCCTGTAAAGCAGTTCGCGGGTAGAAACAGCCTCCTTAAAAAACTGTTCTCCTTTCCTGGGATTGGATGCTGCTACGTCCTCCAGGGATCTTGTTGTTCTTGTATCCAAAATATCCAGCCTGGCAGCCCAGGCGACGAGGTCATGAATATCCAGCAGGTAATCAGCCACCGGGTCTGACATGCGATCATGGACCGTATTGATGAAATCCATGCAAAGGCTTCCGCCGATCAGGCTGATCTCCCATATCTTTTTATTTTTTACCATTAAAACTTGTTTTATTAGTAAAATTATTATCTTTACCCTCTAAAGCAGTTTAGATGGTAAAGCAAATTTACGCTACGAGGTCTTAAAATAACTAAAAACTATCAATATGATTACAAGAATCTGGCATGGTAAAACAAAACATGCGCAAGCTGACAAATACCTTCAGTTTCTTTTGGGAGACGGAACGAAGGAATACCGGGAAACTACGGGCAATTTAGCTGTAAGGGTATTGCAAAAAAAAGAGGATGACTATTGTCATTTCTGGACAGTTACAGATTGGACAGATCTTGAAGCAATAAAAAATTTTGCAGGGGAAGACGCTGAAAAAGCAAAGTATTACCCGGCTGATCATGAAATTTTACTGGAATTTGAGGAAAAAGTAAATCACTATGACTGCTATAATGTATCAAATGCAAAGATCAAAAGCCACGTGTTGCAGTTAGAGCAATTGTTCAATGGGGGGAGCTGGCAGGGTGAAAATTTTTCGGATAAGCTTGAAATTGTGGATGAAGATGCTGCCTTTACAGCGCCTGTGCCTGGCGTACATTGCATTGCTGAAATTGTATGGCATTGTATTTACTGGCGAACGACACTGATCAGGAGAATGGAAGGGGATATTAATTACAGGGACAGCACCGTTGATAGGTTTAATTTCCTGCCAATAGATGTTTTAAAAAAGAAGGGGTGGGAAGCATTAAAAGAAGAACTAAATCAGAGCCAGCAAAAGCTGGTTGGCCTGTTACAAATAAGATCAGACCGTTTTTTGCAGGAGGAATTCAAACAAGGTTATACCAATGATTATTTAGTGGAGGGGATCATTCATCATGATATTTATCATTTGGGCCAGATCGGGCTTGTGAAGAAGATCATTGATCAAAAATTGGTGTGATCCTTCTCATAAAGTTTATACCTTAGCGGTATGATCGTATTTTATGGCTGAAGATCAATTACCCAAAATTTATTTATACCGGCGAATAGTGTTGGCAAAGCTATTTATTGATGAACATTTTGCAGAAGCCATCAACCTTGATGATATTTCATGTGAAGCATTTTTTTCAAAATTTCATTTCATCCGTCTTTTTAAAAAGGCATACGAAAAAACGCCGCACCAATACCTGACCTGGGTGCGTATTGAAAAGGCAAAATTGCTTTTACAATCTGATATGAAAATTACTGATACATGTTATGCAGTTGGCTTTGATGGCATAAGCTCATTTACTCATTTATTTAAACGGGTCACGAAGTTAACTCCCTCCGTTTACCAGCAACAACAGCGGCTCCGCAAGATCGAGATCAGTAAGTCTCCTTTGAAATTCATTCCCAATTGTTTTGCCGAACAAAAAGGCTGGATAAAAAACCGCAATTTTCAACAAGAGTAATAACAGATCATTGCTGACTTTTGCTTTATTCTTAACAGGTAAAAAAATAAAGTTATGATCACAAAAGCAAATCATTTCAGCATTTTTGTCCTCAACCAGGACAGCGCATACGATTTCTATGTTAATAAACTTGGCTTTAAAGTGCATACAGATGCAGCCATGGGGCCAGGAAAAAGATGGTTGACTGTTTGTCCGCCGGAACAGCCTGACCTTGAGATCACTTTAATGGCCATTGATGAAGGCATGATGTTTAAAAAAGAATCGGCGAAGAAAATGAGGGAACTGGTCAAAGAAGGAACCTTTGGTTTTGCCGTTTTTCAATGTAATGACCTGATGGCAACTTATGAAGAATTGAAATCCAAAGGGGTTCATTTTAAAAAAGAGCCAACAAAAGAGTTTTATGGATTTGAAGCATTATTTACAGACGACTCAGGAAATTGGTTTTCACTTGGACAAAAACAATAATTATTATGAAAGAGAAAATTCAGCTGCAACATCCTGCGGGAAAGAAAGCAGTTAAGATCGATACGGATAAATATATTGTGATTAAAAATGCTATTGTAAAAAGCCTAAAAAAGAAAGCGGAATTAACACATACAGAACTCCTGGGTTCAGTTGTTGACGTGTTGGCTAAAAGTAAAGCCAGCTTTGAAGGCGCTGTAGAATGGTACATGGAATCAGTGAAACTGGATTTGGAAGCAACAAAGATCATTGAGCGGCTTTCTAAAAGACCACCTCATAAATGGAAACTGGTATAACAGTAAACATAAGATCGCGGATCTTTTTAATCCGGTTAAAATATTTTAAAGAAATGAGGGATAATAGTTTTGTTACAATCAACCGTTGAATATTGAACAGGATCGATCGCTTAATGGGAATAATGACTTACCTGCAATCAAGAAAATTTTGCACAGGGGATCAGTTATCCCGGAAATTTGACATCAGTGTCAGAACTGTTTACCGGGATATCAAAGCGCTCAATGAGATTGGTATCCCGGTGGACTTTGAAACGGGGAAGGGCTATTATATTTTACATGGCTATTTTCTGCCACCACTTTCGCTGACCATTGAAGAAGCAAATGCATTGATCTTATTGAATACACTGGCAGATAAGTTTACCGATCGGTCAATCGTAAAGCACAGCCATGATGCGCTGGATAAAATTAAAGCTGTTTTGCGGTATGCTGATAAGCACAAGGCAGAGGAGCTTTCCGGACAGATAAATGTGTACTTACCCGAAACCGAAAAAACTGAAAGTACATGGTTAGCAGGCATACAGACTGCCATTACAAATAAGACCGTGCTGGAAATTCAATATTGTGACAGTAAAGGAAATTCCAGTAAAAGAGCTATAGAGCCCGTGGGCCTTATTTTCTATACAAACCAATGGCATTTATATGCCTGGTGCCGCGTAAAACAGGGATACAGGGATTTTAAGATAAAAATGATCAGTAGTTTGATTGATACTGAAAAGCCTCACTCCATAAAGGCGCATTTAAAAGTAGAAGATTATATCAAATCATTTTAAAAATATTTTTGAAGGCACTGCCATAGGGTTGACAGTGACCCAATGTAGATTTGTATCCATTTCTTCATTATTAAAGGTATGATCATGATACAATGCAAAAAGATATTTGGCCTGTTCATCCTCATCATGTCCTGTTCTTTTTTGACATGGGCACAAAATGTAAAAACAATCATAAACATGGAATCATTAAAATTTTCTGCGACAAACGAACTTAAAGTAACGGCTTCTGCCAGCTCCTCTCAAAATGATTTTGATTTTTTGGAAGGTAAATGGAAAGTTCATAACCGTAAATTGAAGGCCAGGCTGGCTGGTAATAATGAATGGAACGAATTTGAATCGGAAATACATATGCGAAAGACACTGGGAGGCATCGGAAACGTTGAAAATTATTATGCAACATTTGACGGGAAACCCTTTGAAGGAATGGCCGTCCGCCTTTTTGACCGTACTACAAAACTATGGTCGATCTACTGGATGGATAGCAATGGAGGGTTGATGGATCAACATCCTGTGAGTGGATCATTTGAGAACGGGGTAGGAAGGTTTTATGCAAAAGATGTTTTTAATGGAAAGGATATTATTGTCCTGTATCAATGGGATGCAACCAATCCACAACATCCAAAATGGTCCCAGGCATTTTCCGATAATGATGGCAAAACATGGGAATGGAATTGGGAAATGGTATTGACAGCGTTTAAATAACAGCAAAACGAATTTCATGTTTTTTTGTGATTGGTTTAATTTGCACGTATAACATTATACATGAGTTTTCAAAACGGCATAAAATTCCGGTCACTGGTTGAATTATGGGATCATATGCCCGAAGATGAGCGGATCATCATGGATGTTTTGAGGCAGATCATTTTAGATCAGCTGCCTGCAACCTGTAAAGAAAAACTGACCTTCAATGTACCTTATTTTTATGGGAAAAGGAGGATCTGTATGATATGGCCTGGCTCCGTTCCATGGGGTGGTTTTAAGAAGGGAGTGCTGTTGGGTTTTTCGCAGGGAAATAGATTAAAGGACAAAAAACATTATCTCAAACATGGAACGAACAAGCAGGTTTATTATAAAATATTTCAGTCGGCAGATGAAATAGATGTTAAGGCAATTGCTTCATTAATAAAAGAGGCGGTAGAAGTGGATCTACAGTTTCGCTGATTGAAATTAACTAAAAAGCCACAGCAATATCTTATAAGAAATCCATGCGATCCCGGCGACCAATAAAAATAGTAACAATAAGACTGGTATGATCAATTTCCACGCACTGCCCCTGTGCCGGCCTTCTGCATAGTGTTCATGCATCAATTTCATATTAAGCTGGTTTGCTTTAAAAGCCACATCAAACAGGTCACCTAAAATTGGTATGATGCCAATTACCGCATCTATAATTATATTCAATCCCATCCGGGCAAGCACATAACCGCTTGCCCCGTTTTTTGCCAGGACTGCCAGCATATAGCCTGATACGGCAAAGGTTGCAAAGTCACCGGCTCCCGGTACCAACCCGATCAATGCGTCAAGCCCAAACCGGATATCCGTTCCCGGTACCCTGAATTGTGAATCCATCAGCTTAGCGAGTATTTCCATACGCTTCAATGCAGGATGTGTTGTTATTTGTTTTGCCATGTTACTCAATTTTGGTTATTTGCTTTTCAATCCTCAACCTGTTAAGCAAATAAAAATGACCTGTACTTTTGTACAGGTCGGTACTGAATTATGTATCATAGTGTAGGATATTCTAATTCTTTTTTAGTATGGTAGCACCCAATATAAAGCTCAGGACCACCAGTACAATGAAAATATAGAAGATCGTTTTTGCAATGCTTGCTGCACCTGCTGCAATGCCTCCGAAACCTAATAATGCTGCTATGATCGCGATGACAAGAAATGTCAGAGTCCATTTTAACATATGAATTTATTTTGGTTCACAGTTGATATGGCAAATCCATTACCAAATTGAAAAAAGATTGTGACGATGAGATTTTATACGGGTTTGTAGAAAGGATTGTACAAGTTGTGTATTATTTATAGAACATTTTCCCACGTTCCTGCATATCAGCTGCAAAATATCGCTTCAAAAAATCCAGTTGCTCCTGTACCCGGCCTGTTAAAATATCCAACTTGTTTTTCAGGGCGCCGGTATCATATTGCAAATTTTCTACTGACCTGCCGATCTTATCTATTTTTTTATACGCCGAAGAAAGTAGCGCGTCAATTGGTGAAAGCATTGTATTTATTGCTGCATCAGGCTTTGCAGGAATAAATTGATTGTTGCGGTATTCAACAAAATCGTTGAAGATTGACCTCGCTTTATTAAGGTCTGCAACGGCGGAGTTGTATAAATTCATCTCTTCATCTTCATAAATGATCCCAATCAGCATCTCGATATAGGCGGCCTGGTTCTTCACGAGATCATTTGGAATGCCTGCCTGCCTGATCCTGGCGAGGGATGCTTCGAGTTGTTGCAATTCATTGAGTTTGGAAAAGGCTTTTATAGAATCTGCAAACCGGCAGATGGGGTTATCTTTTTTTTGATTCGTATTCCCTTTATAAAAATCCGCGTGTGAAACGGGATGCTCCAGCAACTGCCAAAGCGGATCGAAGGGCATGTGCGACCCAATAAATTCACCGGGGCTTATCAAAAAAAAATTTGTATGATTGCGGGAGCCTTCATCCCAGGTTGGATCGCAAAGCAACCATTCTCCATCAAGCTGAACCGCACACCAGCTATGTCCTGACCGGTTTACGGAGCCGCCCTGTTTTGTATAGCCATTTACTACAAATGAGGTAAGCCCTGTTTTTAAAGCTATATCATTAAAGATCGCGGCATAATTTTCACAAACTCCTTTTCTTCTTCTCAGCGCCACCGTTATTTTTGCCCCGGGATCCTTTCCCCAGTTGATGGCATACATGCTGTCACTGTCATACTTAATATTATGTGTTACCCAGGCATAAATAGCCCGTAGTTTTCCCCTGTCAGTAATAAAATTCACCTCGATGAACTTTGCAATGGCTGTTGTGGAATTTGTTTCAGCATCAGGGATGCTTAATGCTTTGCGATCTGTTGAGATAAACTCATTCGTTTCCTGTGCATCTGCCTGCAGGATGCTGCAGAGTAATAAACATGCAAAGAGCCATTGCTTCATGCTTTAAAATTATTACATAAAGCTTAAATAAAACGCTAAAACAATCATTGACTATCATATCATTCCACATAAGTAGTTGTCGCGACTTTCATGCAGGCATATATAATGGCGGGATGGTAAATAGGGCATAAAACTTGTTTAAATAGGTTAGGGGATATCTTTCCTCATCAAAAACTATTTTATGAAGAAGATAATAACAGCCTTATTTATGACAGGCTTCTGCAATATTTTATTGGCACAAAATCCAACGGTTGTTGAGAAGAGTGCGCCGAGGAGTAACAATACATTGCCTGATCCGGGGCTCAGCAGTAATTCAGGGATTAATCCCATGGGAAATCCTGGTACGATGAACAGCAGCACTTCAAGCAGCGCTGCCACGAATCAAACACTGGAATCGCATCCCAATATAGAACCCGGCACTTTTCTAACGAGCAGCCCTGGGGGTACCGTGTCTTCTTTTGTTTCAATCAACGGCCCCGTTGTACAGAAGACAGCTACTGCCGTCAATAATACAGGAGGCACAACCGTTGTTTCAACCGCGGATAACGGGAATACGATCATTACCGTAAAAAAGAGCCCGGATCCTGTAATTGTAGCGAAGACACTGCCGGATGCCAGGCCTAACAATACGCAGGTAATCAATACTGAACTAGCCATAAACAGCAAGGCCAAAGTTATGCCCGGGGGCTATACTCCTGTGTTGGGAAATTATGTCCCCACGGAAACGATTAACAGGATAAAGAATAAGTATGGGAATACGGTGTATGATATAAGAACCGTTAAAGTTTCAGCGACTAACAAGATCGGTTATATTGTCAGAATTGTGGAGGATGGAAAATTCAGGGATGAATTATATTTTGATTTACCATAGCATGGGTCAATTAAATTGAAAGCATGTTTAAAGGACATAAAACAGGTGTATACCTGCTGTATTCTTTTTTTGCTGCGATCTTTTTTTGTATACCGCTGTTAAATTTCATCCAAACCGAAAAATATACTGCCTCCTGGGAATTGTACCTCGGGAATTTTCTTTTTGCTGCGATGATCGCTTTTTTCATTTTCTTTTATTTTAAAAAAGAGCGATATGCGGGAAGGCCAATAAGAATGATCACAGCAGGATTGATCACTACAGTTGCAGGCATGGTCATGGCATGTTTTTTTTCAGCGCTGCTTGTTTGGGTGATAGCACCAAAAATTTTCCAGCATGAACTATGGCTGAGCGGATCACCGGCACAATTGCAAATGAGCCGTTCGAATGGGTTCTTTATAGCTATATTTTTCAGCGCATCAATCGGGAATATAAGTACCGGGTCTTTTATATCCACTCTTTTGCCATTTGTGATCTCGAGGAAGTTGCAGGAGTTTTAGAAGAAGAAGCTGTGAAATGAAGAGAATGGAAATGATGGGCACTATTTTATTCAGCTTTTCTTTTCCGGAAAATGATCGCCGCATTTTTATTTAGATCCCCTGAAAATCTTATTTCATACCGGTCCCTTCCATCCATCACTATGAGTAATCCTGTATTCGGCGCAATACTGCCGAGATTTTCAGCATACATGATCATTTGCAGGGAATCTCCCATATCTGGTGTGATATAAAGTGTTTTATTGATCGCATTTGTACTCAATCCCTGTTTGCTCAGGATAGCCTTTCCGTTAAGGATAACACTTACACTATCTCCATCCACTTCACCATTATCATATAAGGTCAGCAACAGGCTATCGGATTTAAAAAAAACGGTTTGGATCGTTTCAATACTTCTTTTTCCCAGGTCAGGTGGCGTTGAATATGCAGTGGCAGGAACTGTTTTTGGTTTGGCCACGGGGGATGCCACGGGAGGTGCTGTAGCCTGGGCGGGGGTTTTGGCAACTGCTGTTGCAGCAGCAGTGCTGGTTTTTACAACCGGCTTAGCAACCGCTGCGATTGGTTTTTCTTTGACGGCAGCAGCGGGTTTGATGATGGCAGGTGCAGCTTTTGCGATCATACGTACAGGTGCGATGCCGACTTTTTTTATTGCTGGTTTTGTGGCAGTCAGCGATTTGGTTGTTTTTGCAGGGCCGGATTTAGGTTCAAAAACATTTCGCTTTACTTCAAGTCCCCGGGTATCTTCAACGATTGCCAGTGAACTATCGGGTATTGGTGGGGGCGGTTTAACGGAAGCTGTTACAGTTGCTTCCTTCTGAACAAAAGAAAGGGAATTTGATAAATTTAATTTCTCCAGCTTAGGTAATAGTTTTGCCTGTTCTACTATAGTGTCTTTTCGCAACCTTATTTCCCCGGAAAGTTGCCTGAAGCTGGATGTTTTTTTTGTTTTAAATTTCCCGGTCATGATCATTTCAGGGCCATTTGCCTTCAGCGACAAAGTACTGGTTTGTCTTAATTCGCGGGGTGCTTCTTCGTCAAAATTATCATAGACCAATGAATCGTCTTCAATGATGATATTTCCCTTTTCACTCCTGAGTTTTATGCATTTTACCACAACCTGTTCTTCTCCTCTTACCATAAAAGTGGTATATGAATAACCCGAAAGCTTTCCATTAACCTGGCTGATCGCGATCTCATAAGGCAGATTTTTCTCAGATGTTTTTATAAAGCCGGCCCAGACCCCGGTAAGATCCTTGTCCTCCGGCGAAGCAGGCTGGGAAAACAAATTTAGAGGGAATAATAGAACGAATGCTATTTTCAGGAAAGCATTCCGTGCTAAAAAACGAAGCAGATTCATATTTTAAAAGTAAACAAGTTTTTCGAATTATTAATTTCTTTCATGTGGGCACTGATTTGGAGATTGGCTGATTTGGAGATTTGGAGATGAGATGATCAAGGGATTGGCAAAGCCTTCAGATTGGGATTCAATCGGTGCATTTTCAATTCAACTAATTCCCAAATTACTCAAGCTGCTTTAACTCTTCTGTAATGATCTCATCAAGCGACGTTTCTTTCTCCAATACCCAGCGGGGGAGTTCTGGCGTGATGATCTGCCATGAAGTATCCTTTTTTATCATATGAAAAATGATACGGTTTCCACGTTCATCGATCACATCTACAGTAAATTTACTTTCAGCACGGCCATTTGATTTCCTGAAATTAAATTCCTTTAGCTGACCCTTTACCTTTATGAGTTTAGTGAATTGGATATTTTTAACGAAGGATATTTTCATAAGTCATTTAAAAACCCTTAACAGCAATAAGTGTACTAAGATGTTAGAATGTGGAAAAATCATCACAGATTTAAAAAATCAAATGAGATAATATTGCATTCATAATAATTAAATATTGGGACAGCTATTTATATATATAGGAGGCGGTTTTTTGGTTGGTTTCATCGCTGCCTGGATCATCAGGACACTGTCGCTCGCCGGCGTGAAAAAATCGTTGAAGAGTACAGGTGGGTTCCTCGAGAGTGAAAAACTGATGAAAGAACGGCTTCAAAAGGAAAATACACGGTTACTGGAGCTCAAAGAATCTTCCCGGCTTGAGTATGAACTTAAGATACAGGAATTGGATGCTATGAATAAAAAACTGGATGAAGATATTTTGTTGCTTCAAAGAAGCAATGAAGAAACAGAGGCGCTCTTACAGGCAGGTGAGCCCGTTATACATAGTTTAAAATTAAAATTGATCGAAGCTCAAAATGCCATTGCAAGATATAAGGCCCAGATCGGTATAAAAACTTAGGCCGGGGATAGCTGTCACCCATCATTCTCCAGTTTCTCAAATGCATACCGGTCTTTGATATGGATGTTAAAATAACTTCCTTTGGAACCACTTGCTTTCATCTCTTTGTATATTTTTTCCGGAACATTTTTGTATTCATACACATTTCCTGATACGAATATTATTCGCATAGCAGCTGTTGCAGGGTCATAATGAAAAGCCGAGATGACAGTAGATGGCATATGAATTAATTTAATGGCCGTTCTCCTTTTATAGTGCTAAAAAATAATGCCATCTTTATAAAGTATATCAACAATTTTTTCTAAAAAACAATAAGATGCCAACGGTCCACCTGCTCATTAAAGGAAAAGTACAGGGTGTATTTTACCGGGCCTCAGCAAAAGAAGTAGCCGATGGGCTTGGTATTACCGGGTGGATAAAAAATACTGCAAATGGGGACGTAGAGGCAATGGCGACTGGCAATGCGGAGCAGGTCCGG
The DNA here is from genome assembly GCA_963779595.1 of uncultured Chitinophagaceae bacterium. GTDB lineage: Bacteria > Bacteroidota > Bacteroidia > Chitinophagales > Chitinophagaceae > Ferruginibacter. The sequence goes on from CAVZYY010000001.1 coordinate 564,780, forward strand.
CTGTTTGTGGCCTGGTGTGAGCAAGGGCCCCGGAAAGCAGTTGTTGAAGAAGTCATCAGCACGGCACAGGAAGAAATTGTATTTGATGTTTTTTCAGTAAAAAGGTTTTAGTTCAAATGAAACAAAAAAAAGCCGCCTGTAACAGCGGCTTAAAAAGAAAAGTCATATTCTTCTAGTTATCCCAAAATATCTTTGGTGCGAATAGGGTTGTACCCGGAGGAACATTCGCGGCGTTTAGTGAATATTCATTTTGCGGATATAAAAATCTCCTTGGTATACCGTTCGTGCCGGCAACAGGTGTTAGTGCAGGGGATCCTGTTCTGCGCCATAAGGTCCATGCTTCCGGGTTCAGGTATAAGGCGATATATTCTTCTGTTGAAACTGCAGCAATCGCATCATCTACACTGGTTATGGGCAGTGTGCCATTGCTGGCGATATATGCTGCTGCATCGGCACCATCCACACCCAGCTTTTGCATGCTTGCAAGGATCGCTGCCTGGTAAAAATTCTGTGCCGCACCGAAATCACCCGTTGTCCTGAGTGTTGCTTCAGCCTGTATAAAAAGAATTTCCTCGTAGGTAATGAATTCAACATGCCCATTTATGGCCCCATAATAATCACCGATACCTGCCCCATTCACATCTGAATAATCAGGCGTCGTTAATTTGGTCAGGCGCGGATCAGCAGCCGCAACAAGCATATCTACGAGGGTTCCTGCGCCGTAATCAATGTCAAGCCTTTGCTGGTTGAACTGGTACACAGGATTGGACGCTGTTTCTGCCGTTCCAAATATGAATTCTGCATTGTCATCATTATTTTCAAATGCCAATACTGCTTCATCTAAAGCACGTTGAGCCATGGCCGCATTTCCTTTGCTTTGATGTATGAATAATCTTGCCTTGATCGCATGGCCGAATTTTATCCATTTTGAAATGTCTCCTCCATAGATAATATCATCCGTTCCGGGAGTTTGTCCTCCGGGATCCGGATCATTCAGCTGCGCAATACCTCTTGTGACCAGGTTTTCGATCGTGTCATATAGTGCCCTGTCGTCATCAAAAACGGGATGGGTATTGTCTGCGGCTAATAGTGCCTGTGAGTATGGGATCTTGCCCCATGAATCAACCAGTAATTGCAGGCTGTAAGCCATCAGTATCCTTGATATACCACTATACTGGTTATACGCTCCCGCGTCTGATTTTTTTAGCAGGTCGGCATTATTCCCTAACACAGATGTGTACATATTCCCCCAAAAGTTATCAAAATCAGTAGAAGTCAATACGTAATTGTAATATGCCTGTGACTGGCGGGAGAATCCTACATCCTGCTGCGTGAACATGGAAGAAAATCTTGAATGGTCTCCTCCCTGGGTATATGCGATCGATATTTCCACAGCGGGCAGGATATTGGCGGGAACAACCGTACTGGGAGCATTTGGATTTACATTGGCTGCAGTAAACGCGTCCTTCTGGCAGGATGACAGCTGGACCAGTACCAGTGACATGAATACTGCTAATATCATCGAATTTTTTGGTATGTATTTCATGATCATTTTTTTTAAGGTTATAGACCAACGTTTAAGCGTACCCCAAAACTTTTAATGCCCGGGTTATTGAAGTAATCCAACCCCTGCCCGTTAGCAGGGCCGGCAAGACTTGTTTCAGGATCCACTCCATTGTATTTTGTCCAGAGTATGATATTGTTGGCAAAAAAAGTGAGGCTAAGGTTCTTAAATGTTTTTCCAAGCACAGATGCCGGGAAGGCATACCCAAGGCTCACCTGCCTTAATTTTATAAATGAACCATCTTCCACTGAGGGTTCGGAAGGGCCAACAAAACTGCTTCCAATATTCTGCCAGTAGTACTGATCATTAACGGTAGAAACAGTATTGGTTGCACCTGGTCCATCTAATTCCGTTACACCATCTGCCGCGTAATGAACTACATTCCCATCTGCATTCAGGTGTCCCGACAGGCCGCTGTATACAGCGGTTGAACCCCTCGTCTCTGTTTCTTTTGAAGTTCCAAAGTATGACATGGCACCCCTTGTACCATTCCAGATATCACCTTTATGCCTGATATCTATCTGGAAACCGAGGGTGAGATCCTTAAAGGTTAGATTGTTGGTAACAGAACCCTGCCATTTGGGATTAATGTCTCCGATGATCGCATTTTGCGTAGCAACCATTGGTTTGCCATATCCCGGGTCTGCCGGGTTGTCATTTATTAAAAGCGCATCACTTTTATTGATCTCTTTTACATTGCCGTTACCTGTATTTGCACGCACATAAACACTGCCATATATTTGTCCGAAAGGCATTCCGGCAAATGCATCTATTTCACCATTCTGGAAACCTGCTATCAGGATCTTCTCTACCCCATTATACAATTTTGTAACCTTGTTTTTATTGTTTGACCAGTTAAGCAGGAGGTCCCATTTAAAATTGCGGGAGTTTACAGGAATGGCATTTAGAGAAAGCTCAATACCCTTGTTTGTAATTTCACCGGCATTCTGAAGTTTTGATGCAAAGCCTGTACTATATGTATAAGGCACTGTAAAGATCGCATCCCTCGTTTTAGAATAGTAATAGGTACCGGCAAGGTTTATCCTGTTCTTCAGCAAGCCAAGGTCTAAACCTATTTCATAAGAACTCGTTTTCTCGGGTTTCAATTCTGTATTTCCAATTACAGATGTTGTGGAAGTTATCTGGTAAGAACCGATCGGCACATTGAAATTTATGGGGAACTGTATTCCAACCGTAAAGCCATCGGCGATCGCTGTGGAAGCATAATAGGTCTGCAATCCCTGTACCGGGGCGTCTTTACCTACCTGTGCGTAGGATAAACGCAGTTTACCATAAGACAGGGGTGTTTTATTTTTTATAGATGGCAGTTCTGTAAATACAAATCCAAGGCCTGCAGAAGGATAAAAGAAATTCCTGTTGGCTTTCGGCAGTGACGAAGAAGTTTCTTCCCTGCCCGTAAGGTTCAGGAATAGCATATTCCGGTAACTCGCCTGGGCTTCCGCATAGAATGCACTGGTCCTTTTTTCCCCGTTCCCTTCTTTAGCAGAATAGGAGAGGGCATTTGAAAGATCAAAGAATTTCGGGGCGATCAGTCCATCTCCAATGGTAGTGCGGCCACTGTACTCGTTGTAAAAATAATTATGGCCTACCAGCAAAGACCCGGTAATATTACTGAAGGTTTTTTGCAGGCTGATCGTGAGGTCGGAATTATATTGGTTATTAAAATATTCATTTACGATCCCCTTCCCCGCAGGAAATGCATTTGAATTGATATCATAAAAGTTTTTCGCGTCCTGTGCATATGCGTCTGCGCCTACCCGGTATACAACGGATACCCAGGGATTAAACTTGTAGGAAGCCTGTACATTTCCAAAAACACGGTTAACATTTTCATGGAAAGGGTTTCGGTTCACGGTCCAGAATGGGTTATCATAACCCGCCCCGCCCCGGTAATTCCGTTGCCCGCCGGTAGCAGCTACAACATAAGCGGCTTCATTATTTTCCCCATCTTTAATTCCGAAGGAATTATCAAAAGTAGGAGGGGTTCTCAATAGTCCCAGCATGATACCTGAAGTGTTCGATCCCTGTTGCACTTTATCATTTGCAGATACGATATAATTCAGGCTGCCGGAAACAGAAAACTTGTCCGTTAACCTTGCCTGTCCGCTTAGGGCGGCACTGGTTTTATTGTATTTTGTCCTTGGACTGATACCCTTTTGATTGATATTACCCAGGGAAACCCGGAAACTGGTATTTTCAGAACCACCCGTAAGAGCGATATTATTGTTAAGGGTCATCCCGGTCTCAAAGAAATTATACCTGTCATAGGGGGTAACAGGGATGGTTGCAGTAGGATCAGATTTTCCAACTATGTTACCATTTGGATCCCATATATTGGCATTGCCGTCCCAGAACAATGTATCAATGGCAGCACCCCAGGTTGTTCTTCTTGTAGCGTTGCCCGTAGGCCCGGCATAAATGCCATCCGACCCCTGTGAAAATTTATCCTGCAATTCGGGCAGCCTGTTTGTTTTATCAAGTGTCATCGATGAATTAACGCTGATGCGTAGCTTTTGAACGCCCATACTCCCTTTTTTGGTGGTAATGATCAGGGCGCCACTCGCGGCTTTTATTCCATACAATGCTGTAGCAGCGGGTCCCTTTAAAACTGTAATGGATTCAATATCGCTGGGGTTCAGGTCAATTCCACGGTTTGAAGGAATGGTTCCACCTGTAAGGTTTCCGCTCGCCCCGCTTGTATTGGGAGTTGCGGCTGTGGGATCATAGTTGTTGATTGAATTATCAACCGGCACACCGTCCACTACCATTAAAGGCTGGTTATCCCCTGTTATGGAAGTAACACCCCGCAGGCGGATATATGTACCGCCGCCGGGATCGCCCGAGCTATTGATAACGGTGAGGCCTGAGGCTTTTCCCGATAGTTCACTGAGGGGGTTACCCGTACCCGATTTATTTATCTGGTCGGTATTGATCGTTTCCGTAGCATAGGTAAGTGACTTTTTTTCCCTGCGTATATTTAACGCCGTTACTACTACTTCATTCAGGTTCCTCGAATCGGCTTCGAGGGAAATGGTAATGGCCTCGCCGGGAGAAGCATTCTCAGTCTTCGTGGCAAAGCCAATATTCGAGATCATCAGTGTAACAGACTTAGCGGCATCGAGGCTAAAGCTCCCATCAGATTTCGTGATGGTGCCCTGGTTCGTGCCACGGATATTTACAGATGCCCCTGCAATCGGGGTTCCATCCTTGTCTGTTACTTTACCGGTAATTTGTGAAAAAACGCAAACAGTGCCTGATAATAGCATTGTAAGCAACAGGACAAATGCTTTCATGATATTATTTTATTTAGGTGATACAAGTTTTTTTCTACTTCAAAAGATCGTTTTATAGAGGTATGCGGTTTTTGATAGCGACAGTTGTTCATTGGCTGTGATTTTTATTGTTAGAGATAGGGATAATGAAACCGTTACGATTTTAAGACAGGTATAATTTAACATTGCTGTTTTGTTCAATACCCTTACTTGCCGGTATGTGAAAAGGGAATGCTGAAGTATAAAAAATTATCGCTGAATTTTTTTCAGGAAAAAATGGGTACCGGCTTAAATACCATTTATAGCGTCCGGGAACCATTGAACATTTTGAAGCACCTCTTTCTTTTGAAGAAATGAATGTAGCTTTTTCATAAAAAACCGGGCGCCTGCAATTGATCAAAAATGGTTAAATTAGTACCTCATTACCGGTACAAGCGGCAGTAGCTCAGTTGGTAGAGCATTAGCTTCCCAAGCTAAGGGCCGAGGGTTCGAGTCCCTTTTGCCGCTCAGGTTTATTTGAAAGAAGCGGGATCGTCATTGCATCCTGTAAATAAAAAATCCTAATTTTTTGCCATGCAATACGATCAAAAAAAATCATTGGAAATATTGGAGAGAACTCCTGCAGTATTGAAGGAATTATTAACCGGGCTGGATAATGACTGGCTGATGAATAATGAAGGACCCGATACTTTCAGCCCATTTGATGTAGTTGGCCATCTTGTTCATGGGGAAAAAACAGACTGGAGAGCGAGGATACAGCGTATACTTGAATTTGGTGACAGCAAAACATTCGACCTCTTTGACCGCTTTGCCATGTACGAGGAAAGCAGGGGTAAAACGATCACAGAACTGTTACATGAGTTCTCAACATTGAGAGCAGAAAATATTAAATGGTTTCGCTCATTACAAATAATGGAAACAGACCTCGATAAAAAAGGAATGCACCCTGTTCTTGGGCCGGTAACCATGCTCAATCTGCTGGCCACCTGGGTGATCCACGATCTCACCCATATAGCCCAGATAAGCAGGGTAATGGCAAAACAATATAAGGAAGCCATGGGTCCCTGGCAGGAATTCTTCAGGATCATTCATTTTTAAGCGAATTAATAAACCATACTCCAATTAGTTTTTTCCAAACGCGGTAGTTTGTATATCAATATTTTGCAACTGTCAAAATCCCTAAGGACAATAGAATATCGGGGTAATACGTTATAGGAAATACACTATAAGTGATTATTGTAATCTATCATCGTTCGCCTTTAAAAAAATCCCCGGATCACGGGTGTACGTACCTGGTAATTACAATCTGTTAAATTCTTAATTTCTTTTTACATACAATCGTATTTCCAATCAAATAATAAAAACATGCGGACAAATGAACGGTTAATGAAGCAGATCGCTTTTATTCATGAAATAGATAAGCTTAAATATATCCAGCGCAAGACAAGGCTTTTTAAAAGTGACCGCTCGGAAAATGATGCGGAACACAGCTGGCACCTTGCCATGATGACCATTGTTTTAGCGGAGCACTCCAATGAACCCATCGATGTTTTGAAAGTAATGAAAATGGTATTGATCCATGATATTGTTGAGATCGATGCAGGTGATATTTTCCTTTATGATAAGACAGTCAGCCATTGTAATACCGAAGCAGAACGTAAAGCTGCCCAGCGGATATTTGGAATGTTGCCAAAGGACCAGGCCGAAGAAATGATCGCACTCTGGGAGGAATTTGAAGCATGTGAAACAGAAGATGCAAAATTTGCGAAATCAATGGACCGGTTGGAGCCTTTGCTTCAAAATGTTTCCAATGATGGGGGAACCTGGAAAGAATATAATGTAGATTACCCGGACGTATTTAAAACACAGGTCGTTATTAAAGATGGTTCCAAAGCGATCTGGAAAATAGCAAAACCAATGCTGGAAGAAAGTTATAAGAAAGGTTTTCTGAAAAAAGCCGGTTGATGTATACACCGCAAATGTAAATGCATCAATTCCTGGCTATTCCCTTAAATTTTGAGGTTGCAAATAATCCTTTACTGAGCCTTAGCCGCTGCTTTTCTTTAAAATAATTTAAGGCGAATGAATATACCCCCTGGTTGTAGGTTAGAATATAGCTGTTAACCTGTTTCAGGTTTGCCTGGATATTTTTAAAAACTTCATCTCTTATTTTTACAACTTCGTCCGCAATATTATCCGGCAGGTTCGTTTGCTCGTAATGAGCCGCTATTGTAAAATTGATCTGTAGTTCCTTGTCTTTTTTAAATGAGATCTTTACCGAGGGCGATACATAATGATTCGGCCGGTATTTTAAAAGCTCTTCTTTGGGAATACTGACGGTAATTGTATATTCCACGAAGACAGGCTGGCTTTGATGCATAGAATCTTTGAAGTCGGTACCGGATTCGTTTACAAACCTGCTGGCCCATTTGGAAGTATCAATTTTTATTGGCTGGATATAAAAATCTTCTGCGAAACCTTCCGCTTCTTTTTCCAGGCTCAATGCAAAGGAATCGTAATTATTGATCCTGTTTAACAATACCTGGTTGTGGCTGTTTTGAAATTCCTGTATTGGGGCTTCAGAGAATAATTGCATATGAAAAAACTTACAATAATATTGCACGTAGAAATTAGCGCATGGTTGTAGGAATACTGTAATATACGACTTATTGGGCAGTAAGCGCCGTTAATTTTCAGGGACCTGATCTCTGTTATCTATTTACCCGAACTAAGTTTTGCTTCATTTTCTGTTCTTGGTTTACCTGTGCCATTAGGTTGCCCTTTTCCGGTTTCTATCAGGCTGCGTAAACTATTATTTATATAATTGCCCCATGCATTTTGACAAATATCATAACACTCATAGTCCGGAACCAATCCTACCTGGGTGAACTGGAGTTGAGTTTTATTATCTTTTATAGTTATTGAAAAAACTATTTTATTACCCGTCCATTCGCTGCTGTCTTTGGTAAACTTAAAATAGTTTTCCAAAACTAACCAGGCCACTTTCTTGCCTGGGATCGATTCTGTTATTTTTATTTTACATCGATGAACATCTTCGAAATGATATATAAATTCCTCATTAAGCTTTCCCGTATTCCCTTCAATTTCTTCTGACCACCACCCACGGATATTGTTGATGGCGTTAAATACTTCATGAGGGGTTTGGTCTACTAAAATTGTATAGGTTAGATCTGATGACATAATTTCTTTTTTTGATTTGTGATTACTTCCTTAAAATCTTCTCCATTTTCTTTCCTTTTGCCAATTCATCAACCAGCTTATCTAAATAACGGATCTTTTGCATGAGTTTGTCTTCGATTTCTTCAACGCGATATCCGCAAATTACACCTGTAATTTTTGAAACATTTGGATTAATCTGTGGTGCCTCGGCGAAAAAAGTTTCAAAATCACTTTTCAGGTCGATTTGTTTTTGCAACGTTTGATTATTATAACCAGTCAGCCAAAAAATAATGGCATCTACTTCTGCTTTTGTGCGTCCCTTTTTCTCCGCTTTTTGTATATATAACGGATAAACACTTGCAAAAGACATTCTATATACTCTTGAATTATCCATTTTAGTTTGTCATTGTCGTACTAAAATATTATTTTATTTTATTTATTGCAAATATCAATGATTGACAATCTTTTCATGTTTTATTTTGTTTGGTGACCAGGAATCTATTTTCGCCCGAAGCGGTAACGTTATGTTAGCTGCCGCCTTCGCTTAGACGAACAACAACTCTTACTTCTTCTTCGATTTCGGTACAAGATTTTTCTCATACATCTCAATCCATTCCTTAGCGCTCATCTTTTTCATTAATTCACCAATGAGTTTATAGGGAATCTCTTCCATCTTCTTAAAACGCACGCAACTCTTACCCATATCCAGTTTTTGTTTGCTGTGTTTAGGATATTCGCTCACAAACCATTTTAATAATTTTGGATCAGCATAAACCCCCATGTGGTAAAAATTAATGGATCCTTTTTGCGAGGCAATGCCGGCAAAAGGTAGTGGCTCTTCAGGCTTGCAATGGTAACCTGCGGGGTAAAGTTTATGCGGCACCACATAACCCAGGCCACCGTAACTAATGGCGGGTTCAAATCCTTTGGGCAGGTTTTTTACAATTACATCGTGCAGTTTATTAAAGGGTTCAAGCCTGTCCTCGGGCAGGTTTAATAAAATTTCCTTAACGGTTTTGCCTTGTGCTTTCATATGGCTATTGTTTAAATCAAATATACTATTTTTTAATGTGCGTGTTTCATCACTATTGGGGCCAGCGGACCCGCACGTGCGGGAGGAATTGGATACTGTGTCCGCCTGCACGTGCTTGCCATAATTTTTTAGGTTATATTTTTTACTTTTTTTCGGTGTTTTAGCTTTTTTTTACGCTAATTCTTCACAGCTGTGGTTATGAATATTTAACAAAAATATTATTCTCAAAGCGATATTTTCTTCGCTGTCAATACGTAAAATTTTATCGATGTCTTCAAGATCAAAATTCCATTTTGCGTTTGGCAATACTTTGTCAATATGCGGTTTGAGCTTCTTTACCTGCATTTTAGTTTTAACAGATGTTTTGAAAACGAAAATCATTTTTGCGATAAAGTTGCCAATAGATTCTTCCAGATTTTTCATTGACATAGTAAATCCTTCCTTGAAGCCCATTTCAATCATCTTCTCCATACGTGCAAGGGATTCATTATAAATAGTAATACTCACTTTTGTCTTTCCGTTTTGTTCGCTGAAATTGTAATCCCAATCAGAACCTGGCAATTCAGGGTTTTCATCTTTGTCTGCAAAAGCATTAAACATTTTAAAATTGGTTTTCGGGCTAATGGAAGTATATTTCTGAATTGCCCAACGCTCCTGTCCTTCCGGGCTTACCATTGCATAAAATCTTCGCCCGCCAACTTTAAAATCCATAAATTTTGTTTTTGATGCCCAGGGTTTAGGTGCCCCCCATTGGTCAAGAATTTCTGCTTTGGTAAAAGCATCCCATACCAGCGAAAGGCCGGCATCAAATTCCCTGGTTATGAATACCGTTTTTGTTGCTTTGTCAACGGTAAAATCAAATAGCAAATCGTTTTTCATTTTTTCTGTTTTTTAATTGTTGATAATACTTTGTCAAGTTGATTAAATTGAGTTTCCCAAATTTTCCTGAATTGGGCTAACCAATTGTCAATTTCCTGCATTTTTTTTGGATTAAAGTGATAATAAATTTCTCTGCCAGACTGCTCAGGTTTAATCAATTCGCATTCCTGTAATACTTTAATATGTTTTGATACTGCTTGTCGGCTCATATCAAATTTTTCCGCCATTGCATTTGGTGTTAATGCCTGAATAGCAATTAAAGTTAAAATAGCCCTGCGTGTTGGGTCAGCTATGGCCTGGAATATGTCTTGTTTCATTTTTCAATATTTAATTACGCAACTTTCAGGTTGCAAATATATATGCAACTTTTGAGTTGCGCAAATTTATTTGCAATTATTTTTTTCGGGGTAAAATGCCGGGTTTTTGATGTAAGTGGGCGGGCTCGTTACAATGTTGTTTAATGAGGGAAATTATTAATATCATATTTGGATTTCCAACCCTTATATTCGTCAGCTGTCATTTTAGGCAATTTTTGCGTAACGAAAGCGGTAATAGCCCATATTTGCTCGTCGGAATGTGTCGGTTTGAAAGCGGGCATACTGGTCATCTTTATTCCATTTTTTGTAATCCAAAAAAATTCCCTGGCATCAGTTTCCCTGGAGTGTTTATATAAATCTGGTGGCTTCGGGTACCACCCATTAACCATATCATTAGGTTCCCCGGGTGCACCATGACAGCCAGAACACATTGCAGTGTATTGTTTAAATCCGGAAATAATTATTGCAGTGTCTTTTAGGTTGCCAGGCACTGTAACAGTTTTCAATCTTTTCTTTATCGAATTATGGGTTGTTTTATTAATAATCGATTTGGTCAGCCTGTTATGAGGTGCCAATTGGCTAATGTCGTATGAACCCGAAGATATATAAATATAAAATCCGAGAATTAATACAACAATTGTTACGATGATTGTAATAATTGTTTTCATGTTATTTATTTTATTGGTTTAAGTTCCAAATTTTCTTAAATGCTGTCTCCGCCTGGTTATGTGGCTGATTAAAGGAACGAAATTTTATTCTGATTACCAAGTAAGCCCGCCTACCGGGAACGTAGCAAAAATGCACGGGCGTATTAATAAACGGTCAAGCCGATGACTGAAGAAGGGCAGAGCGATAGTGATAACAGGCTATTGAAGAAAAAACGGTAAATTAATAAAATTGATATGCGTTTCATATTAATAAATAGAACGCTGACAAAAGGGAGCCTGCTAACGTAGATCATAGCCGCAGTTTGGCAATTTGATGCTGTGTCAGCCCGAATTGCGGCAATGCTTTGTTAGCTGCTATCCTGCTATCAGCTATGAAATTTTGTCGCTTCAACCCCATACCGTATTGCCGCTCCAAGTATATCAATGTTTATATCTGTTAGCGTTTTGAACTTAATACAATACCCGGTCACGCTGGCCTTGCCTATTTTTTTTCCATAAGTCCCGGCTAAGTACGTTTTATCTTTAATACCCATGATATAGACAGAGATCCCGGTATTGTTGGCACTCAAACCAATTTGATAAAACTCTCTTGTTGTTCCATCAGCATATTTTATGGTATAAAATCCATATCCTATATTAGGATTAGAAACAGTTTTCCCTTCGCTGTTTTTACCATCGAGGAACCATAATTTACATCCCGGTAACACCTGTAGTACGAACCTATGCAACTCTTGCATGTCACTACGTTTCGAATCAGGCAGGCTGGTAATATAATTTTTGATTTGTTCCTGTACGTTCATATAAAATATGAAATTAAGGGTTGCTTATTTTCCTTTTTCAAATCCCGCTTTATCTTTATCCTTCAGCTTAATGTTAGCTTCACGTCCCCATTGACATGTAATAATTTGCACAGTGTAATGAAGTTATCAATAATATTTCTTTATTAGAAAAAGACTCAAAGCTGTCAGATGTTGTTATCTGAAATTCATAATTCATTTTCTTCCATTTCAGATGCGGTTTCATAACTAAAAGTTCAATTCCTTCCTGGTCTATAAGTACAAATGATTCATTAAAAATACCTCCCTGTTTAAAAATATAATCTTTTTCAGAGTTATTAAAATAAGTTTGTACGATAATTTCTCCATTCCAATTCATTTTGAATGTCAGTAGTACCTTTTCTCCATCCTTGAGTTCAATCGTTGTTCCCCAAAAACCTTTCGGTTCAACCTGGTATCTTGAAGTACTTGAAATTTCTATTACAGCATTAAACTTAAACCAACTTTTGTAAGAAAGTTTCTCAATTAATTTGTCTTCTTTGGTCACATTAAAAGATAAAGAGTTGCTTGATTTTGCCTGATATGCTGCCATATTCTTTTTATCAGTTTATTCGTGATGACCATTTTGATTGCACATGACGGCGAGCATTGCCGCAGTTTGGGACTAATGATACCGTTCGATGAGCTTATATCCAAACCCCCTGATGGTCAGGATCTCCACAGACTTATCGCTATCCAAATAGTTTCGCAACCTGTTTATATACACATTCATTGTTTTGCTATTGAACACATTGTCGCTGCCCCATAATTCCGCCAAAAGCACCTGGCGGTCAACAACGGTTGATTTCGCCTCGCAAAGCCTTTTCAGCAGTTCCACTTCCTTATAAGAAAGTTGAAACCGGTTTGAATCATTTGCCAGTTCATGCGTGGATGCGTTAAAGGTGAAGCTGCCCAATTTGTACATGTTATGTGCGGCACTGCGAAGCATTGCCCGAAACCCTGGCGAAGGACCTGATCCTCGCAATTAATTCTTCCATCACAAATGGTTTCCTGATAAAGTCATTGCAGCCAAGATCAAAGCTTTTACCAGGTCTTCTGTAAGCGGTTTAGCCGTCAGCATGATGATCGGAACATCTTTATTAACGGCCCTGATTTGCTTTACAGCACTGAACCCGTCGCTGCCGGGCATCATGATATCAATGATGACGATCTTAGGATCCAGCGAAGTGAATATGTTGTAGCCATCTTCACCATTCAGCGCATACGTGACATCAAAGCCATAGAGAGAAAGCGTGTCTTTTAAAATCTGGCAAAGCTCAACCTGGTCTTCTATCAATAAGATCGGTATCATGGGTATTTAGGTAGCGTTATGATAAATTCAGTTCCTGATTGCGATTTCGAATGCACCGAGATATTGCCCGAATGTTTTTTGACAATGCTGTTGACATAGTATAAGCCAAGTCCAAAACCTTTTATCGACTGGGCATCACCCTGCGGAACACGAAAAAATTTTTCAAATATGTTTTTAATGAATTGCGGCGGTATTCCCATTCCATTGTCACGAATCTTTATGATGCAGTCGCGGCTATTTTCAACAATATCAATATTAATCTCCACAGATCCATTGGAATACTTGATGGCATTATCTATAATGTTATGAAAGGCAGTTTCGCAGGTGAAGCCGGTCACCCTGTATAAAAACAGGCCCTTCCCCGGTTAACCGGAAGCTGACGGGCTTTTCCTGAAGAACGGAGTGGCTTTGTATAAGCTCACCGAAAAGAGCATGCAGATCTATTTTTTCTTTTTTCAAGGTGAAATCTGAAATATCCTGGACCGCTGCATCCAGGATCCTTTCCACGAAATCATTGAGCAGGTGCAATTGCTTTTTGCTTGTATGCAGGTAAAAGTTGGTGCGTTCAGTCGGGGATATATGGTGTTCCAGCGCTTCCAGTCCTGCCGAGGCAATCGTGATCGGGGTTTTCATTTCATGGGTAATATTATTGATGAAGTCAGTCTTTACTTCATTGATCCTTTTTTGCTTCCTGATGGTCCTGTATACAAACACGAGCGCCGTATTGCCAATGAGCAGGATGAATCCAAAAGCCAGCAAGGGCCATAACAGGTCATTTTTGAAAAAGGCAGGATCATATTTAAGCTGCGGCAAAGATGAAAATATTGGAATAATACGGCAGACGCATGAGGACTGGTGGAGTAGAGATATTCCTTTCTTTTTTTCCGTGTCCCACATGATCCTGGACCAATCTGTCGCTCAAGTTTTCTGTCTTGGTATAGTGATAGTATCAAGGCGGTACTCAGAATTCACTTAATTGGAATGAAGTGCTTTCTGAAAAAGGCTGTCAAAAAGATTCATGTCTATTGACTTGAAGGCCGGGCTGTTCACAATTATTTCGATGAAAGCGGCTCCACAGTGTCCGTAACCAGGGATGAAAACGGAGCGCTCAATTTCACGCTTTGCGAATCCAGGCGGCTTACCTCCATCTTTTTCGCAGAATAGGCGATCCATGCATGATTTGGCGTTGAGGCACTGTCAGTTGCTTTTAGCTTATTGTATTCAGAAAGCGTGGTAACGCAGTGCAGTTGATACAGGCAGAATTGAACTTGGCCTTTGTTTCCGAAATGCGTTCGATGATGAGGTAGACCTGAAGGCCATTAAAAAACAGGAAGAAGAGAAAAATAAATAAAGTAAGCTACCCGTGCAGATGGTTTCATCAGTTGCAATTGAGAAATGTAAGATAAGGCGGGATGCAGAAAAACTCATCACCGCCTGTCCTTTGATAATCGATCATTTGCACAGCTTGCTTACCATTTATCAGACATTTATTTTCATTTATCTTAATTAAGTTGAGTTAGCCATTTCTTTCGCTGTCAGTGTATTTCTTTTGTTCTTTCTATTGCTCCATCAAAACAAACCTGGTATATGAAGAATAGAACTATCTATAAAAAAGTTATTCCTGGTACTTGTTTGGCCTTATTTATCTGCGGCAGCGCACAGGAATTTACAGTCAAAGGCAAGTCTGGTTGACAGTGCTTCGGCGAAGCCGGTCCCTGACTGCTACGATCAATTTCCTGCAGCCACAGAAAAAAACTTCCACGACGGTGGTTTCGGATCAAAGCGGGGCATTTCAAACGAGTTTGTTACCGGGCCCGTACAAGGTCACGATCACGCATAGCAGTTTCAGGAAAAAGGGCATGCACCTGGCCGTGCAGGAGCAGCCTGTAGACATGGGCAGCATACAGCTGGTGGCTTTGGTGAAAAGCCTGGCCGAAGTAACAGTTACCGCTGCCAGGCCACTGGTTGAGCAAAAAGATGACAGGCTTATTTATAATGTGGAGGAAGATCCTGCCGCAAAATCGGAATCGGCCAGTGACATATTGCGGAAGACACCTTATGTGAATGTGGATGGAGATGGAGCGATCCAGGTGAATGGGCAATCGAATTTTAAAGTATTGTTAGATGGCAGGGAGACCGCTTTATTTTCCCAGAATGTAAAGGAAGCTTTGAAAGCATTTCCGGGAGCTACCATTTCGCGGATAGAAGTCATCACCTCGCCTTCTGCCAAGTATGATGCAGAAGGTGTCGGTGGTATTATTAATATCATCACCAAAAAGAAGGTCGCCGGTTATAATGGAACGATCAATTCAAACATAAACAGCATCGGTCAATAGAGTCGGCCGGGATGAACATCAACCTGAAGAAGGGTAAGGTGGGTATAACAGGAATGTATAGCCTCATGAGCAATCCTGGTTTACGCAGCCATCAGCTTGCTGTTACAACGCCTGCGTCAACCGCTTGCTTTTGTACGCAGGGAGGTTGGCGGAGACCGGGAAACGGAAATGTTTTTTCACCAGGGAAACCTCGAACTTAGTTATGACCTGGACAGTACCAATACCCTTGTTGTTTATGGCAATATGAGCAAGGTACAGGAATGAAGCATTGAATCAGCAAACCATCTACACTTTATTTGCAAACGGAAGTTCCGATACAGACCCTTATTTCCTGGAGAACAGGTTGGCGATGCCGACACATGGTTTTGGTACTGACTTTATCCGGAAATATAAAGGCAAGCCACAAAAGGAATTAACGTTCCGCTTCCAGGCGATTATATAACACGGAACCGAATCTTATGCCAACAGCCAGCAGGAAATCGGCGCTTTTGACCGCTTTATCCTGAACAACAGCGAGGCATTCAATAGAGAATACACGGTGCAGGCAGATCTGATTGAGCCATTGAACAAGACTACCCGGATTGAAACAGGCATTAAAACTATTTTGAGAAAAGCTCATTCCGATTTTGAAAGCCAGGTAAAATTCAATAAATCGGAACCTTACTACATCGACCCGGCCAATAGTAACAGGTTTTCTTATGACCAGAATGTTTATGGCGGATATGTGTCGCTGAACAAGATCACCAAAGCTATTACCGCCCGCATCGGTCTCCGGGTAGAGCATACACAGTGTAGATGGTGATTTTACCAGCACCGATACTGTGGTACGGCAACAATATACCAACTTCATCCCCAACCTGCTGCTCATCAAAGCAGTTCAGCAAAACCATGAACTCCAACCTGACGTATAACTTGCGCCTGGGGCGGCCATCCATACAATAGCCTGAACCCGTTTGTAAACAACAGCGATTCGTTGTTTATAAGTTATGGCAACCCGGATCTTGGGCCGCAATACATTCACAGTATCGCCTGGCAGAACCGGTTTTTCAAAGGCAGCAAGTTTATATCCATTCAAACCGGCTTTAATTTTTCCAATAACCTCATCATACAAAATCCAAGTTTTGACCCTGCCACCGGCGTTACCTCCGTTACCGGGGCCAATGCAGGACAGATCAGGGAGTTCACCCTGGGCTTTGTTTCCAATCTTCCTGTTGGCAAATGGAACTTCGGTGTTAATGCAACGGGACGTTTTGCGCGTATACGCAACAGCTTACAAAGTTCACTGGTTCAATACTACTGCCGGCAATGTGAACGCGAATATTACGTATAAGGCATCGCCGCGTTTTACCATAACATCCAATGGCGGTTATTTTGTTCCCCTGCGTATGCCCAATACCACTTTCCCGGACAATTATTTCTATGGTTTCAATTTTGCCTATAAAGTGTTCAAGCAAAAACTGACCATCACAGCAAGTGTCACGAACTTCTTCGAGGAAAAAAGGAAGCTGAGCTTTTTAACAGAAAATGATTTTTTTATTACAGAGAACATGACATACCATACCCTTCCGGAATTTTGGACTGGCGCTGAGCTATAATTTTGGCAGGCTGAAGGAAAATGTTTCAAAGAAAAAAGGCGTTAATAATGATGACCAGGTGCAGTAAGCCTATAGAAATTCCGGAAGCAGGTTTTAATGCTATGTTGGTTGCAGTTTGTTTAATCTTTAGCCAAAATGTCAATCATTTGATCTCGTGTGTAATTCATTGCTTCAAAATGTGAGTCTGAACGAAGAAGTATGAATTTTCTGCCTGGTAATATGATAATTGAATTCCCACAGGTAGATCTTTTTTTGAAGAGTAATCTGAAAAGCTGCTTTTTTCTATCTAAAAATATAGAGCTATCTCTTTCTACAACCTTACTTAAATTAGAGCCCTTTTCTTTAAATTTAAAAATGGATACCCCTTTCCGGTTTTGACTTACGTTTCGAACCTGATCTTGACGAATACTGATTGACGAAGCAATATCATCGTCGCTTTTTTTATCAAGAAACATCCAGCATGTTTCATTATTATAATCGTATTTTATGATTAAAGTATCCTGCAATATGGTTTTTGTGTTCTCGAGTAAGATTTGCTTAAGATGCGCATAATCAGGCTCATTAAGTTCTCCTTTAATTATTCTGTCTTTGTCTCCATGCGTATAAACTTGCGCTTTTGAATTTGACGATATAAAAAGAACAACAAATAAAGTAAGGTAAATTTTAGCTTTCATTAATAACGAATGTTGAATAATTGCAACCAGTGACGGGCATTGCCGCAGTTTGGGAATTTCATTCAATGCTTTGTTGGCCGCAGATTTTGATCAATGTTTTAGTCCTCGTTTTTTAACCATCCCGCCCTTTGTATCTCTTATACTGCTCATAATAATAAACGCGTTTTTATCTATTTTTTCGAGTT
Organism: uncultured Chitinophagaceae bacterium; assembly: GCA_963779595.1. Classification (GTDB taxonomy): domain Bacteria; phylum Bacteroidota; class Bacteroidia; order Chitinophagales; family Chitinophagaceae; genus Ferruginibacter. The sequence goes on from CAVZYY010000001.1 coordinate 582,631, forward strand.
CAGATTTAAGCCGGTTTAATTCTAACCGCGTTACAACTGTGTAAATTATATCTGTATTCTTTGTTTCACCATTCTTTCCATAACCACTTTTTCCCATATAGGTTGTAACTCCATGACCTAAATTGTCTACCAACATAATTTTAATCTCTTCGTTTTTTTCTGATATTATAGTAACTCCCGTATACTCTTCTATACCTTCAATGATAAAATCCAGTGTTTTCGATGCAGCCAGGTAAGTTATCATTGAATAAAGTGCAATCTCGACGGAAAGTAAATACGCAGCAACTGAAAAGATAATAATATTTATCATTATAATTATATCGCCTATAGTGGTTCCAAACTTTCTACTTAAGTAAATCGCCAGTACCTCTGTACCATCAATAACGGCACCACCTCTCACACTTAAACCAATACCGGCTCCCAGGAAAAAGCCTCCAAATACAGCTACAAGAAGATTGTCCTTTGTGACATCCGGAAATGTAACAGTTGCTACAACTAAAGCCAACCCTGAAATTGCGAGGATTGTTTTTATGGCGAAGGCCTTTCCGATTATGTTGTAACCCAAAATAACAAACGGAATATTTATGACAATAAGTAATATATACAGAGGGATTGAAGTAAGAGCAGATATTAAAAGCGAAATACCAGTGGCACCTCCATCGATGAAGTGATTTGTTAGAAGAAATCCCTTAAATCCGAAAGCAGCAGAAAAGATTCCCAGCGTAATCAATATGAAGTCTTTTACATGTCTTTTTAAGTTATCATTCATATTTTTCTTTTTGATTACCACTATCGCCGCTCTAAATTTGCGGCCAACGCCGGGCATTGCCGTCCCGCACGTGCGGGAGGAAGTTTCGTCCGTACACCTGGTGATGCTGCAATTAAAGGAACGAAATTTTAATGTGACTACAAAACCAGCCCGCGGAACTAAGTGCTGCTTGCCCCGCAGGAGGCGGGACAGCGAAACACCGCAGGCAGATTAATAAACGGTCAAGAAGAAAACCTGCCTGCCAAGCGGCAGCAGGCAGGCTGAAGAACAGTAAAGATTTGCTGATGAGATCCTTCCGTCCGCCTCCCGCCCTGGCGGGACGGCAATGCTTTGTTGGACGCAGGCTTTTATGATGTAGATTTGAAAATTAATTTTATATCATGCTGAAATTGATAAACGCACACCCTATATTTTTTCTTCTCATAGCCACGGCCCTTGAAGTTACCGGCGATGCAATAATCAGACTTTGTATGTACAATCATGTAGGAGCCGCAAGAATTGGATTAGGCGTACTTGGAACTATTTTATTATTTGGGTATGGGTTTTTTCTCAATCTTGCTCCAGTGGAATTCAGTCAGGTTGTGGGTCTTTATATTGCAACACTCTTTGTGATGTGGCAAATTATCAATTATATCTTTTTTCGAACGCTACCTTCTGTGCCGGTTATGGTTGGAGGAACCCTTATAGTGATTGGTGGATTAATTGTAACATTTTGGAAGCAACAGCAATAAAACAGTTTTCGATGCCGAAAAATGTACCACCTGAAGGATAGTTCCATCTTAACATTGTCAGCCATACACATTATTGGGTACGTTTGTTTGGTTTTGTCCACAGGAGCTGTGAAAAACAAACATCAGGAACAAAGCATATACGTGTATGTATTTCATAATTTATTTACTCAGCAACCGCCTTTGCGAGGGACACGTTTATAAATTATTTTACTATCTCGTTCTACATAGTCGCCCGATACTATTGGATATGAATACTTGGGCGCATGCGATACATTACGGCTTCTTATAATTATTTTGTCGTTAACTTTCAGGCTATGCAATTGCTCAAGTTGAGACTTTTCCGGCATCAAAATTTACAATATAATCGTCACCATTAATCCTGACCATCACTCCGAAACCTAATCGTGAGCCTGGCGGAAGAGAAAGAGAGGTTACAACAGCCTCCATATTGGTAGAATCCTTAAGTGCTTCCTTATTTTAGCTTCAGCGGCATACACTTTTTTACCTGCGGGAGACGCTTCCCATTTTTTGAACTTTATACCATCAGGGGTAGCCTCCCATTTTTTCCTTTCGGCTTTCATTTCAGCAGCAGAGAGTGGCTTTGGGGTTGATTTTTTAGAAGTTTCATTTTTGATTTCGCGATTAGCAAATACTAGTCCGCTTACCACAACCAGCGGTAAGATCAGCGCATAAATAACTTTTTTCATATTTTTTGTAGGTTTAATTAACATAGATCTATCTCCTGATAAATCAGATCCACACCTGCTGTAACATGAACAACGGATGAATGTTAACCTGAATTTTTCAACATCCACCCTTGCTGGGTATGGCATAGATCACGTTGCCTGAAACAAATAAATTGAAGACCTTATCTTCTACAGAAGGAAGTAATAATTTCCATGTTTTTCCCTTGTCTGATGATCTGAAAATGCCGTCAGGATGAGTACAAAAGAAGTTTTCACCAACCTGGGTAATTGAAGTCTGGAAGGCTTGCACACGAGGGCGATCATTCCAGGTCCGCCATATTGAATCAATAAAAACTTTGTCCTGAAGGCCGGCATCAATGGGCTGCCAGGTTTTACCGCCGTCGTAGGATGTACTTAACCTCCTGGTACTCGACTCTGAATTGGAAGTGATAGCAGCGAATCCACCTTTGATCTGTTTTACATCGAAAGCCACACTGCCCTCACTGATCACCAGCGCCCAGTTTTCGCCATTATCGGTCGATCTTATTATCCTTCTCATACTGATCGCCACCAGTACGCCATTCGACTCTGCCAAATGCCCTACCAGGCCTCCGGCATGGACATGTTTCCAGGTTTTTCCACTGTTAGCAGTTTTAAAAAGGCCTCTGTCGGTGCCGATGAAAATTGTACCTCCGGCAGTTTCAAAAACGCTGCGTATTCGTGGCTCCTGAAAATTTTCGAATATCGGCGACCATACACTCGTTCCGTTTGTTTTTTTCAAATTTACACCCCAGTAATTGTAGGCAAATATCCCGGACTTACCGGGGGCAATGCTGCTATGTTCGTCAGGGAAAATCTCTTTGGTCCAAAAAGGAGCTGTGGCATTTGGTGTACTGTGATAGAGTTCGTTTCCAACCCTTAAAAACAGCCCTTTATCATTTGCAAAGAAGCTATTTCCCCGGATACTATCTTTCCGCAAATTTTCTGGCAGCCCTTTGCTGATGTCCTGCCAGGTTTGTCCGCCATCAGTAGATTTAAAAACGATGTTTGCAGCTCCAGCCTTCTCTGTTTTTTGGTCTTGCTGACTATCCGGGAGAAGAGAAGATGAGGAAACCGTAGAAAAAGGAGCAAAAAAGCAAGGATATAAATATTCATGACTATAAATGATTTGGTGAAACAATAAAGTAAAGATATCGGGCGTCAACTATCCGGAAGCTTTTTAATAGTAAAAAGTTGTAAAAGATATGTAAAACGTTTGTAAAACCACCGAAAACTGGGGTTTAATAGATTATTTTGCACACATGAAGCCATTTATTCTGTTCGGATCTTCAATCATGATAATTGTTATTTTGATTTCTGCTGTTGCATTTATCAATAAAAAGAATGAAATCCCTGAGAAGCATTTAGAAGTGGTATTACGTGATTTAGGACATCAGCTTTTGCTTACAGCTAAAGATTCTTCCTCCCGGGTGCTGCCGGTTAAGAAATTAAATGAAAATACATACCAGATCTCCTTTCAAAATGACTTTAGTTTTATTTCAGATACACTCATCAATTTAGTTCAACGGACATTTCAAAAAAACGCCCTGGCAAACGATTATATAGTGAATTTGAGGAATTGTAAACAAAATGAAACTGTCTTTGCATTCGAAATAAATAGCCAAACAGGCGATTTAACACCTTGCAGGGGTCGTACGCTGGAGGTTGGTTGTTATGTTATTGAAATTGAACTTTTGAAGAAAAATAAGTTTAATTTCTTTTGGTTGTTGCTGTTGATTATTCCTTTGAGTTTTGTTGGTTTTTATGTGAAAAATAAGTTTCGGAAAAAAGAAGAGAAAGAATCAATTTTCGATAATAATGATTACATACAATTAGGAAGCTTTCAATTTTATGCAGATAATAATGTTCTTAAAATTGAGAATAAAAGTATTACGCTTTCGGAAAAAGAAACAAAAGCACTAAAAATATTTGCAGAAAATATAAATCAGATCGTAGAAAGGGAAAAACTGATGAAAGAGATTTGGGAAGATGAAGGTATAGTTGTAATCAGTAGAAATGTTGATGTATTGGTGTCTAAATTACGTAAGAAATTAAGCGACGATAACTCCATTAAATTTATTAACGTACATGGCAGGGGTTACAAATTTATTATTGAGTAGATGCCAATTAAAAATCAGGTAAAGTGTAAAACAAATTGGATTGTGTGATTACAAAGCCAGCCCGTGAAATTAAATGCTGCTTGCCCTGCAGTGGTTAACTCAATAAGTTGCATAAGCGCGAATTTGAGCAATAAGCCAATCTTCTCCGCAGCGAACAAGTATATCCGTAAATTATGCTGAATTGAGTATAATTGCTGAGAAACTTTTCGTCAGCCCGTATTTTGCTAATGCTTATGTTATACGCAAGCAATAACTCAGATGCAATACCGCGGGTCACCTTCAAGGATTTCCTGTTCAAGCTTAGGCGCCTCGCCTGCCTTCCATAAACGTGTGCGATGCACAACACGGTAGACCAAAGGACCGCCATCAGGCCGGTCACTGCGTTCCAGCGGCCGCGGTATACATACGAACTCGGTCGAAAGCTGATCGGAAGTGGCGGTTACTAAACCATAGCCGTGGCCACCGAAATCGAGAAATGACAAATGCGGCGCCACGTCCGGATTCCGCACAGCACGGGCCTGCTTCATATCTCCGGTCTCCTTCAACTTTAAAGTCGAAAGCACCCCATGCATAGGGGTAACATTCATAGAAGGGATCACTTTGCCATCGGGCTGATCGATCAGGTGCAGCACACGTTTCGGATGGTCTTTGGCCATGGTTACTTCCATCACTTCGAAAAGAGTCTGCTGCGATATAGAACCGGTAATGAATTCCACGCCCAGTGGTTCGTATTTCTTCGGCGGCAGCGCCTTGGAGGCTAAACCGGCATGAAACGCATGACGGTCGCCTGCAACAACACAAAAACCTGTGATCTTCTGATCGCGTATGAAATCAAATATCTCGTCTTTATCACGAAGGAATCGATTGTCTATTACCGCATACCCGGCATCTTTAGGCCACTTACTGCCTAGTTCGCCAGGCAGGTTTTGATAATCGCTTCGCAGTTCCATAGTGCCAAAAGTATGTCCCCATATTTTCCAGCGCGCAGTAGAAGCTCCGAGCTGTTCTAAGAACCAGCGTCTTTGCTCGCTACCCAGGAAAGTCTGGGCATGAACATCTTTTGTCGGATTCGGAAGATCCTTGCCGTTGAAACGAATGGTATCCGGCGGTTTGTCGCCATTATAATGACGACCATAATTCATAATTTCAAAAGGCATTTGCGGGGAGACCCTGGGATATCCGGGAACATAAAAATCATCACTCGACATATCAGGAGAACGGAATGACCAATTATCGGTCAGCAGCAAATCGACATTCTTGCCCCAACGCAGTACACGCTGGATCTTCAGGCTGTTGATCGCCATCAGGTTATTAGGCTCTTCTGAAAGTCCGTCTTCGTTGAACTCCTCCATGGGTGTATCCACCACTGCAGGAGCCTTGAAATGTTCGAGCTTGGGGTTACCGGGCTGTTGAACCATGCGCAGGGATGAATTCCCACCAGGCCTGGTTGGCAAAGACTTTCTGGTTTTGTGCAGGAGCGTTGTAGCCGCCTCCTGCCACATACTGACTTTGGTATCCTGCCCAGGCAAATTCGTGATTATCCCAAACACAGACAAATGGCCAACGGGCACGGGCATCCTGTAAATCGGGATCCTCAAGATATGCACGGTAGAGTGTACGATAATCCTCCAGCGTAACGGGCAGATGAAAATTGCCAACCTTTCGACCTTGCGGAAACTTATACAGATTTCTGATGCGACGGCCACGGTTTCCGTTCGGATTATCTTCGGCATACCAGGTGACTTCGTAAATAAAATCGCCCAGGTGCAATACAAAATTAAGTCGTTGATCTTTCGGACGTGCCTCATCTTCAAAGATCATCCTCCGGTAAGCATTCAGGGCACCTTCGTTAGGGCATTGGCAACTCACAAAGGTAAAACGAACGGGTGTATCCGAATCGTCGCTGGGTGCTGTCATAGTACGACCGATCCGGCTGGCGAAACCATGCTCATCAATGAAACGGTACCAATACTCACGGTTGGGTTTGAGATCTGTAGCCAGAAAACGACATGTCCAATCTGAATCAGCACTGATATTCGCAGTACCGCCTGCCAGGATTTTTTTGAATTCAGGGGTCGTTGAAATTTCAACGACCAACTTTTTAGCAACACTATCCTTTACAGGCGGACGTCTCGTCCACAAGATTACACTGTTGGCTGTCGGGTCACCCGATGCTACACCCTGTGGAAAGAGGTCACGGCGCTCAATTGCCAGTGTGGGAAGCTTGTTTGCCCAACCTTTTTTTGTCGTTATGGCGAAGCCAATGAAGAAGGAGGCTTGTAAGAACTTACGGCGGGTTAAATTCATAAGATTTCTGTTTATACTGCTTTTTTATTCGGAATTAAGAGCATGCTTTATTCTTATTTCGTTATGTTCAAAACAACCTGGAGCATTTTACCAGATCTTTATTTGCTTGCGTATAACGGCGAGCCTTTCCGTCCCGCACGTGCGGGAGGAATTTGTAACTGTGTCAGCCCGGTGCTGTTGCTGACTAAAGAAACTAAATTTTTCTTATGACTTCAAAGTGACTTGATAAACGGTCAAGGCGATAACTGAAGAACAGTAAAGATTTGATGATGAGATTCCTTCCTTCCGCGAATTGCGGCAATACTTTGTTAGATGCAGGTACATTGTCACATTGCCTCCGCTAAGGACTTAAGTATCCTATTACGGTCCTTCAGGAAATTAGTCATGTACTTGGTCAAGAATAGCTTCTCAGCAATTAAACCAAAAATTCCGAGTGGTGCTTTGAAAGTAAACTCATCTATCATTTTGGTTCCTCGTTGGTGTACTTCAAACGAGTGTTTATGTTTCATCGATGAAAAGGCTCCCTTAATCATTTCATCTTCGAAATATAAAAATGGTTCCAGTTTAGTTATCTTGACTGTAAGGTTTTGTTTTATACCAAAATGCACTGCTTGCCAGGTAATCACATCTCCTTCTTCGCATAAACCAGATGTGCGTCCTGCGATTGCCTTTTCTTTTGTCCTGGAGGTTGAAAGCTGATGAGCATCAATATTACGTGCCAGGTCAAAACATGTTTGAACTTGTGCGTCGATGAATGTTGTTAAATATATGGTTGCCATTTGTACTTGCAGCTAACGCCGGGCATTGTCGGAGTTTGGGTTTGGAATTTTGCCTGCCTGGCCCGTCAACACATTAAAGAAACGAATTTTTAATGTAACCGCAATGCAGCTGCGGCACTAAGTGCTGCTTGCCCCGCAGGAGGCGGGGTAGCAAAATGCCACAGCGGATAAGAAAACGTCAACACCGAAACTGAAGTACAATAATGAACTGCTGCTGAATTACTTCCTTCACCCCGTATTGCAGCATGCTTTGTTGTGCGTTCGTGCTTCTTTAGTTGATGCTAATGGGATGCTTGCTCGACTATTTTCCAGTAAGAATTTTTGCGGATGATTTTCCCATCACGAAACTTCCAAAGATCACAGCCACGAACTTTCAATTTAATTCCGGAAGTCATTGTTCCGGTAAGTGTCCATTCGGATACTCCCTCAGTTCCATCAGCAGATATCCAATGTCCGTCATCACCATAGTGAACATCAGGAATTCCTTTGAAGCGACTGGCAAGTCCTTCCCTCACTTGTGCTTTGCCGGTGAAGCGTTGTCCATATGGTTCAGGCCCTCTTGGAAAATCAAAGGAACAATCGTCAGAGAAATATTCCATGATTGCATCCAGATCATGTCTGTTAAATGCCTCGACTACTTGCTTGAGGGTATCCGCAGTTATTGTCATTTTATGTGTATTTGGCTTAATTGAATCATTTTTACTTGTGCAACGCAAAATGGCCACGAACGCAATCAACAGCACCGCCAGAGTTATTAGAGTTTGCTTCATCATTGTCGAAAGTTATGAGGCTGCCAGAGCATGACGCACAACGTCGGGCATGGATATTTCATGTTCCACTGCCTGGCAACGTCAACCCACTAAAGGAACGACATTTTCTCTACGCAAAAAAGCTTTTTAAGGAGCAGAGATCAGTTCATAACTGAAGAAGAATAGCGAACAAATGCCTGGAATATATATTCGTCCGCTCCAATTGCGGCAATGCTTTGTTGTACGCAGGGATTTTAAGCTTTCGAGTATTTTCTGTGGATATATTTTGACAATACAAATCCAGTAAATCCTCCGACCCCTATTGTGAAAAAATAATTGAAAAGTGTCGGAAAAGGATGATCGCCGCTGGAAGCTGTGCTTTTATAAAATAAATCAAACCAAATACTTGTTTCACGATTGTGATATTGGCATGGGGCAGGAATAAAAACGTTTTCTAATACTGAATAATTCAAGAGAAATGCACCGAGGGCACCAATAAGAATTAATAGAATAATTAAACTTTTCTTACCCATATAAAAACTAATAAAGATTCTTATAATTAGAGTGCTCTACTCATTAAATTTCGAATTGAAACAAGCAACAATATGCCTTGCGTTGGGAATTTGATGCTGTGTGCGCCCGGTGATGTTGCTTATTAAAGGAACGAAATTTTCTTATGACTGCAAAGCCAATTAATATTCGGTTAAGGCGATAAACGAAGGAGGGTAGAGCGGGAATGCTGAGAATATAACTGTCCGCCTAAATTGCGGCAATGCTATGTTGTGCGCAGCCTTCGCTTAGGGAATATTACAAGTCGCCAATAAATGGAATTTTCCAAAATGGCATATACTCTGTCCAGCCGACGAAGAAAGAAAATAATGCGTGAATCAATGGTGCCGAAAGAAAACTTAACACCAGATATGTGATTACTTTTTGTCTTTTAAGTTTTAAAACGAGTGGGGGGAGAAGTACAGTTATTAGCATTGGGATGGGATAGTAAAGCCACCAAGGTAAGCCGTATGTGGCGCCATATTTACCGAATAGCATACCAAAAACTACTACAATTAATGACAGAAGGAATATTTGCTTACGTTTTAACCTGAACTCATTTTTAGGTACTACAAGTCTTATGACCAAGAGAAATATCGCAATGGATGCAACGATCATTATTGGGAAATGCCACTCTGTATTCATAGGAAACTTTGAATTATGGTGAATCTCGCACAACGTCGCGGCTTTGCGCAGTTGGGGAATTAGAATTCCTTCTGTGCCCGTCAATCCGATAAAGAAACGAAATTTTTACTTAACCACAATGCAGCTGCCGCACCGCCCAAATTGCGGCAATGCTTGTTAGCTGCAGTTTTTCTCATTTGGTAGATTCATGGATATGGGTAATTTTCCATTCTCCATCTATTTTTTTCCAAACATATGTATAGGCCCCTGATCCAAAGTCGGAGACTTTGTTATCAGTAGTAATCATCTCCGCCTTTCCCGTAAAACCAATTACAGCTACGTTTTCGTCAAGAACTTGAACCACGGGATTAGATACTTCGATTTTCCAACTTTTTGTGGTACTCATATATTGTGGAAAGAGCTTTTTAAAATCCGCATTACTACTTACGGCCAACTTCATATTTCTATAATACCTGAAACTGCTATCTGAATGAAACCTGGCAATCATTTCTATATTTAGTGCTTCCCATGTCCTGTTGTATTTTTCAGTTATAGCAAGAATCTTCTCAACTATTTTTTGACTTTCATTAGTGGTTTGTCCAAAGATGAACTGATATGTTGTAAGTAAGCATACTAAGAATATAATACGTTTCATGATTTTGCTTTTAAATGTTCATAGTTGAACGTGCTTTTTAATAAGGTTGTGCACAACGTCGGGCATTGCCGTCCCGCACGTGGGAGAGGAATTTTATGTTCTGCCCGCCTGTTGATGCTGCAACTAAAGGAACGAAATATTAATGTGACTACAAAACAGCCTGCGGAACTAAGTGCTGCTTGCCCCGCAGGATAAGGATAGCAAAACATCGCAGGCGGATTAATGAACGGCCAAAACGAAAACCTGCCTGCCAAGCGGCAGCAGGCAGGCTGAAGATTGATATTGATTTGCTGCTGAGATTCCTTCCGTCCGCCCGAATTGCGGCAATGCTTTGTTAGCGGTTCGTTGTTTACTGTCGTGTCGGCTCGTAATAGAGAACGATTGCACCTGAACCAAATATTTTTGTCTTTAAAAGTCTAAAAATTGTCCTGTCTTTTATTTTGTCAAACAACGGTAGACCTTTTCCTTCTACCATAGGATAAATACAAATCTGAAACTCATCAATTAAATTTAAGTTTATTAGCTGAATAATTAAACTCCGACTGCCAACTAAAATATCTTTGCCCGATTGTTGTTTGAGTTCTAAAACTTCCTTTTCAATTTCTTTTGTTGCAAGTTTCGCACTATCCCATTCAGTATTTTTCAGGGTCTGTGAAAAAACAATTTTTGGTATTTTGTCAATTGCCAAAGCAAAGTCGTCCATTGATTTTTCACCCGAAGGGTTTTTTAGCAGCGTTTGCCAGAATTGCATGAGTTGGTAAGTTGTTCGTCCATATAATAGAACTCCTGCATTGTCTAAAAGTTCGGCATAATGTTGATGTAAATCTTCATCCGGCATACCTGCTGTATGGTCGCAAATCCCATCAAGCGTCATATTGATTGCTGCAATTACTTTTCTCATATTTTGAGGTTTATGCCATTAATTTTACTAGGTCGCCAGTACAATGACCGCTAACGTCGGGCATTGCCGTCCCGCACGTGCGGGAGGAGATTCCTTCGTTCCGCCCGAATTGCGGCAATGCTTTGTTAGCCGAAGTTTTTAGTCAAATGTCATTTTATTTATCTTTTCAAAATATGTCACTTTGTCTATAATTTGTTTTGCGATTCCATCTTTAGATAACTCCGCAATTTTTTTAATTTCTTTAAGCAAATTATAATAATTTCCGTTATGAGCCATTTGGTCATAAGCGAACTTCGTTGCATATAAATACCTGTCAATCCAATCGTCGGTAAATTGGTCAACCCCATACTCATCATACTTTTTGACTTTAACTCGATAATCTTGTCCTCCTGTAAATTCAATTTCTGTGTCATTTATAGCATCAATTGACAAAGTATCATCCAAAAAATAATCCCTAATCTTTGAACAATGAAGATTTGCATCATTGGGATCTTCCATCCAGAGAATCAAGGATACATTAATGTAATCATATTGATTGTCTATGGTGTTTCTTAAAGTATACTTATCTGCTTGTCTAAAAAAAAGTAAAATATTTTGGTTGCCAATTACATTAACTGATTTTAAGTAAAATAGCTCGCCCGTTTTATTTAATATTTTCATTTCAATATTTTGTGTCGCCTTAATTATTACTCTCCTTTAAAATTACCAAACTTCGAGCTTAATATTTGGTCGTACGGGAATGTTGTGTAAAATTGCAACTAACGTCGGGCATTGCCGTCCCGCACATGCGGGAGGAATTTTCATCCGTCCGCCTGGTGATGCTGCAACCAGGGCAGATTTTATTCTTATTCTTATCCAAATTCCAACTTGTCCTTCTTAGCTGATATTATTTAGCTCATTTAAGTTCTGAAAGGATCAATTTTTTCTGATTCAATGTATTCGTCATCGCTTTTTCCCTTACTTTAGGGTCATCGCTATGTATTAATTCAAAATATTCAGTTGGTACAACTTGCCATGATAATCCATATCTATCTTTACACCATCCACAGGAGCCTTCCTCACCACCATTTTTAGTAAGAGCTTCCCAATAATAATCCGTTTCAGCCTGGTCTTTTGTATTGATAACAAAAGAAACTGCTTCATTAAATTTGAATAGTGGGCCTGCTGCTAATATGCTAAACTCCATTCCTGCTATTTCAATTACAGCTGTTTCTATGCCTGCATCATTTCCACTTTCATCACTATCGAACTTGCGAAAATCTTTCAGCTTACCGTCTTTAAAAATGGATAAGTAGTAATCTGCTACAGCTTTGGCATCATTCTCTACCCACAAATAGGGTGTAATTTTTTGAGTGATCATATTTTTATTTTTAATGTTTTTACTGGATTCGTTTGCAATTAGCCGGGTGTCGCTAAAATTGCCCATAACGTCGGGCATTGCCGCAGTTTGGAATCGTGTTCCGTCCGCCTGGTGATGCTGACAATTAAAGGAACGAAATATAATTATGACTACCAAAGTAAGCCTGCACACTGAAAGCGTAGCAAAATGCCCAGGCGTATTAATGAACGGTCAAGCTGATAAGTGAAGATTGGTAGAGATATAATGTTGGGAATATGACTGTCCGCCTGAATTGCGGCAAAGCCATGTTATCGAATAGTTTTTTATTGTCCAACGAACACAACTGAATTTTGATTCTCCAGCGCTGCGAAAAATAAAGTTATGAGAGGTTTTACATAACCATTATAGAGTGAAGCTTTGTTATCTGTTCCCATTTCTTCTAATATGCTTTTGACTTCTTTTGATAGATTATCATACATCTTTGAGAAGCCATCAAAAGTCTCAATTTTATTTTCTTTTATCCATTTAATTATTTCAGGAATTTCAGAGCTGGGAATAAACCCTCCAACTTCCCCTATGCCAACGCTTTTTTGAGCCCGATTTCCATAGACCATTTTATAAGGAATCGTATTTGGACTGCTAAAGGGATCTGTATTATTTAGGAGTATGATTGCTATATCGCCTGAAACTTTATAGAGATTGACTTTAGTGGCCGAAGTTTTAGCTATTTGACTTTCCAAATCTTTAATATCATCTAACTTTTCAGCTTTCTCAAGTCTGTAAAGGTTAATAGAAATGCTCATCGCTTTTTTATTAGAATTTGCTTTTTCAGTTTTCAAGGTTGAGAAAACCAAGGGAAGCAATAGAATTAAGTTTACTATAGTCATACCTGAACCTGTTTAAAAATTTCCGCTAACGTCGGGCATTGCCGTCCCGCACGTGCGGGAGGAATTTTCGTCTATCCGCCGGATGATGCTGCAACTAAAGGAACGAAATTTTATTGGCAACTCAAAAGCCAATTAATAATCGGTCAAGCCGATGACTGAAAATTGGTGGCGAAATAATGCTGAGAATATAACTGTCCGCCCAAATTGCGGCAATGCTTTGTTAGCAGCATAACGTTGAGGAGTGCCTAAGGATTCGGTCTATCATTGGAGTATTTTACTACTTTATATAACATTATAAAATTTGTTATTGCCATTAATAACATGGGGATCCTTCTATAAATCATATCGGTTGATATTAACCTCTCAATTAATTCTGAGGAAAATCCTTTACTAAGCTCGTTTTGAATAGGAATTTGAATAGCTATTGTTGAAATTAATGCTATCAAATTAAGAAGTAATGCTAACCAAACTAACCATTTAGATATAATTGGAGGTCGAAACCAAAATAATAAAATCTGAGGTATGAAGGAAAAGAAAAAGAAAACGACGAATAGTGGAATAATTAGTGAACTATCAATCTGATGAAATTTGGTAAATTCATTTACGCCTACGGCACGCCATGTTCGATATGCTACTAACGAATTCACTATACCCCCACCAAAAACATAGAAAGCAACCAAGATGTAGACTGAGAATACAATATTTGAAACTTTTTTTTTACTGACCATCTGAAAGTTTTTAAACATTTAAAGTAACGTCCCTTACAGAGCAGCCCTGGCTTGCTGCTAACGTCGGGCATTGCTGCCCGCACGGGGGGGAGGAACTTTCGTCCGTCCGCTGGTGATGCTGACAATTAAAGGAACTGAATTTTATTGTAACTACAAAAGCTAATTAAACTCCGTTAAGATGAAAACCTGCCTGCCAAGCGGCAGCAGGCAGGCTGAAGAAGGGTAGAGGTTTACCGCCGAGATTCCTTCCGTCCGCCCGAATTGCGGCAATGCCTTGTTAGCAGTTACCTTACGAAAAGGTTATAACTACGTCGTTTTGTTTCACAGTAAAGGTTACGATTGTTCGCAAAGTAAATCCTACCTTTTCACCGCTACTGGTTTCTGCTGGTATCCAGTCAGGACTTATTTTCACACATCGAATTACTTCACTCTCCATTCCGTAACCACAATTTGAATCAGCTCCTACTCCCTTCAACTTACCATCACTCCCAACTATAAACCGAATCATAACTTTATAAACTCCGGGAATAGCTTTATTTGCAATAGGAACTGTAATATTAATGTTAGAACGCAGAAAATCCTGCCATACTTTTTTACCTCCAAGAAATTGTGGTCGTTTTTTTACCGCAGGAAGATTGACTTCTGCTCCATTGAATTTTCCATCAATCTCTATAAATTTTTGGGAACTATCAATAGTAAAACTTTGTGAATAAGTGACCGTCGTAATTCCAAGACTCGCTAAAACAAAGAGTATAAAAGTCGATGCCAATTTCATTTCGAATGCTATTTTAAGGTACTGCCAATGTCGGGCATTGCCGTCCCGCACGTGCGTCAGGAATTTTCGTCCGTCCGCCGGGTGATGCTGACAATTAAAGGAACGAAATATTATTATGATTACAAAACCAGCCTGCGGAACTAAGTGCCGCTTGCCCCGCAGGAGGAGGAGTAGCAAACCTCCGCAGGCGGATTAATGAACGATCAAGAAGAAAACCTGCCTGCCGAGCGGCAGCAGGCAGGCTAAAGTACAATAATGATTTGCTGTTGAGATTCCTTCCGTCCGCCCGAATTGCGGCAATGGCTTTGTTAGCGGTTCAGCATTTTATATAATTAATTAGAAGTCATCTTAATTGTCTGTAACCATCGTTCAACTAACTTTTCCCAATCGGCAATAGGCAACTTTTCCCAATCAGGAACTTTTTGTGCTGATTTGTTTAACCCAAATGCGTGTCCACCTTCTGCATAAATATGATATTCGGTTGGAACACCTGCTTTTTTCAATGCAATATAATAAACCAATGAATGTTGAATAGTGTCCACAGGATCATTTCCTGCTTGTAATATGAACATTGGTGGAGTATTACTGTCAACGGGAAGAGTCTTATTTAATTCGTAAGGTTTAGTGGTGTGGAATGTCATATGTCCTGGGAACATTACTATTCCAAAATTGGGTCTGCAACTCACTTCGTCAATATCATCCATCACAGCATAGGCTCGCTTTCTATAATTGGTACTAACATCAGCAACTAAATGTCCACCCGCTGAAAATCCCATTACACCAATTTTATTTGGGTCAATA
The DNA here is from genome assembly GCA_963779595.1 of uncultured Chitinophagaceae bacterium. Lineage (GTDB taxonomy): Bacteria > Bacteroidota > Bacteroidia > Chitinophagales > Chitinophagaceae > Ferruginibacter. Next base: position 598,070 of record CAVZYY010000001.1, read on the forward strand.
TTCCATTCTTTAGCACGAAAACGAACTAATCCCATTGCTCTTTGAGCGTCTTGCAAAGCAAGCGGTTTTATAGGGTCTTTTTGGCAATCGCAATCTTTATCATAATGAGGTCCTGAAGCTGGAACACGGTATTTTAAAAGTATAGCCTGTTACTCCAATGGATGCTAACCATTCACATATTTCAGAACCTTCAAGGTCAATGGCAAGTTTATTATATCCGCCACCCGGAAATACAATTATAGCTGTTCCTGTGTTTTTCTCTTTAGGTGAATAAATGGTTATTGTGGGGTTAGAAACGTTTTTTACCATTCCATCGTTATAACGTTTCTGTTCCTTTTACAAGTTCAGAATCAGGAATAGATTTTGACCAAATTGATATTTGTGAATGCTCAATTGGAGATTTGGAGACTTTAGTTTGGTTGGTTGACTTTTTCTGCTCTTGAGTTTGTTGTCTATTTTGATTGCAGGAAAGTATGCTAATACCAATCAATGCGACTAAAATAATTTGATTGAGTGAGACTATATTTTTTGATGGTTTCATTTGTATGATGATGTAGATTAAGCTCCCCTAACGTCGGGCATTGCCGCAGGGCGGGTTTAGAATTCCGTCTGCCTAGGCCGGTGAACACATTAAAGAAACGAATTTTTAATGTAACTGCAATGCAGCTGGGGGGGCTAAGAGCTGCTGCCCCGCAGGAGGTGGGGTAGCAAAATGCTGCAGCGGATAAAAGAACGGTCAAGACGAAAACCTGCCTGCCAGGCGGCAGCAGGCAGGCTGAAGTACAATAATGATCTGCTGTTGAATTACTTCCTTCCCCCGAATTGCGGCAAAGCTTTGTTGGGCGCAGTGTTTTGCAGACTGCGACTTTAGAGATCCTTTGACTCCACAATTTCAAGTATTTTTGTTTTCGGATTTACCATGACTGAACCTTGAACTTTTGCCCAGAGATTTTGAAGAGCTTGAAGTGTAGAATTAAGTTGATCGCTATTTTCAAAGTCAAGTTCCACTATTACTAATTTAGAATTGTTGTTTGGTTTGTATATTCTATAACTTTTTACTCCCGATTGTTTTCTGTCTATAGGGTCGCTATCAAATGCTTTTTTCCAGCCATTATAGTTTGGGACTTCATGTTCTATTTGTAGAGTTAGCATTAGAAATTTTTTATCTAACAAGTTACAAAATTGTAAAATGAATTGGGTAAAAACTTTCAAATAAAAAGAGGTTCGGGTTCGTTGTTTATGTCTGATGTTGTTGGGTGTTGAGGGAATTAATTAATAACATCTCCTTTATTATTTTCCAACTTTTCTCGCCATTTTTGAAGTTGCTCAGGTGTTTGTCTGACCCAATCTGTAGCTTCGCCAACAATTTTCAATGGCGCATTAGTACGATATGAACGTGTTGGATTGCCAGGGAATTTTTTATCTGTAACATTTGGATCATTTTCATAGCTCCCCATAGGCTCAACAATATACACTCGTTCACGTCCCTTACCTTTTGCCAATGCTGCGGCAAGTCCCGCGCCATTAATCAGAGCTGTAAAATAGATATGATTCATTGTAAGTTCGGAGATGTAATTGGACCCAAATCCTGCTGTGAGCAAATCGCCCATCTGTAAATCTGCTCTTGTCCCATGATAAAAAGGACCCTTGTCAGACGGTTTGTCCTTGAGGGAAATTGCTAATTCATAATTCCTTTTTGCATTGTCGAGGTCACCTAAGTCTTGATAACATTTAGCAATATTAGAGTATAGAGAAGGAAAAGCTGCATTAACAGAGTCGTCATTGATTTTTAATGCAAACTGCAAAGTTGTTTCAAGCCATTTTAATCTGTCGGAAAGATTTTTTTGATATCGAGCCACATAATGAGCCGAAGTAAATTTTTCAAAGTCATTGGTCGCTTCTTTCCAGGCCTGGAGAAACAATTTACTTGCATCTTCAGGTTGGCCTTTTTCTTCCATGTCCATACCTTGAAGACAGAGTTTAACAACCTTGTTGTTTGGACTGAATTCCATTTCCATATATTTTGCCTGTTAACAATGACCGCTAACGCCGGGCATTGCCGCTTGCCTGGTGGTGCTGACAATTAAAGGAACGAAATATTAATGTGACTACAAAACCAGCTGCGGAACTAAGTGCTGCTTGCTCCGCAGGAGGCGGGGTAGGAAAACACCGCAGGTGGATTAATGAACGGTCAAGACGAAAACCTGCCTGCCAAGCGGCAGCAGGCAGGCTGAAGAACAGTAATGATCTGCTGCTGAGATCCCTTCCGTCTGCCCGAATTGCGGCAATGCTTTGTTGTGCGTAGTTTATTTAAAACATCAACTTTTTTTGCATTTAAAGTCTAACCATATTTGGTTAAGATTTGCCCAGTTCTTATGGGTGAAAGGTTTAGGTGACAATTCATAGAATAAGATAGTCTTATTTTCTTCTTTGCAAGACTTCAGGTGTACCATACAGTTGAGCGTTATTGGCTTACGTGACATATAATCTATCATTTCAATTGTTCCGCTGTAGGTCTCAAGATCATCTTTATCCGTTGAAATTTTCTTGAAAGAAGTAGTCGCCGGCATTAACTTTTCTGAGGAAACTTTGGAGCTGTCAGTATTTACCTTAAGTAAACCTGAGTAGTAATTTTTTAAATTCTCAGCTATTAATTGTGTATCTGTTTTAGGAGAACCCTCTAAATACCACAAAAAAGCATATGTCCAATATTCATCACTTTCTACTTTTCCCCAGCCTGGTGTGAAACGAATATCTTCAACTCCTTTATAAGGAATTTGCGGGGCAAAGCTTATTGGGATCAGGAATCGTTCAATTGTCCAATCTTTTGGTATGGGCAGATGGTATGGAGCTTCCCACTTATGTCCATCAAATTCAGTTTTTTCTTGTCCATAAATGCTTAAAGAAGTTAAGCAAAGCATTAAAAATATTAAGTTTTTCATCTTTTCCAATTTTAAGAAGTCGCAGTTAAATTACACACAACGTCGGGCATTGCCGTCCGCACGTGCAGGAGGAATTTTGATGCGGTGTCGGCCCGGTGGTGCTGACAATTAAAGGAACGAAATATTAATGTGACTACAAAACCAGCCGCGGAACTAAGTGCTACTTGCTCCGCAGGAGCAGCTTTACTGACGGAGTTGTTTAAATTGAATACAATTATTCAGTTGAATTATTTATAAAGGATTTCTATTTTTACTGAGTTGTTCTGCTAGCCCGATAAGAAGCCCTTCAGGACCGCGTATGTAACAAAGTCGATACAATTCCTCATACTTAACCACTTCTCCGACGAGCTTGCGCACCAATTTTTTGGAGCCTGACAAGCGTCTCATCGATGTCGTCCACAGTGAACATAACACGTAAATAGCCAAGAGCGTTTACCGGGGCGTTGCGATGATCTGCTATAATGGGCGGAGTTAGAAATCGTGATATCTCGAGCCGGCTGTGGCCATCAGGAGTGACCATCATTGCAATCTCGACATGCTGGTTTCCTAGTCCGGTGACACGCCCGGCCCATTCTCCTTCTATTGTGGCCCGCCCTTCAAGTTTTAGACCAAGCTCGGTGAAAAAAGCAATGGCCTCATCGAGGGATTCTACCACAATGCCGACATTGTCCATGCGTATTAATTTGCTTTTTGCCATGGCTTATATCGTTTTATATCTACAATGCTATTTAAAGTTGCGTATAACGTCGAGCATTGCCGTTCCGCACGTGCGGGAGGAATTTTCGTCTGCCTGGCCCTGCTGACAATCAAAGGAACAATTTATTATTGTAACCACAAAGCTGATAAGAATCGGTCAAGACGAAAACCTGCCTGCCAAGCGGCAGCAGGCAGGCTGAAGAACAATAATGATTTACTGATGAGATTTCTTCCGTCCGCCCGAATTGCGGCAATGCTTTGTTCGGCGCAGCTTATTGCTTTCGTTTATAATGAACCTGATAATATAAGCTCCAAGTTTTTCCATCATCCGATGAGGCGTCAAATGTCCAATCAAAAGTATTCTGAGAAATATTATAAAACTTTGTTCGTTGAATTCTAGATTCCCCCTTTTTATTTTTAAAATTTCTTAAAAATACAATAGCCCCATCCTTAAATTCTCCAATGAATAAAAAATGATGACCTTGATTATCTATCATTGTCTGTTCCCATAGCTTTGTATCAGTATTATAAGTAGTCCAACTTAGACCATGAAAAGGGTCAGGCGGAAATTCTACAAAATCTTCTTGAATTACAAAACCATCAAGTAAAGTATCAACCTTACTCTCCCCAAAAAGGGATCCGTTTGTATATAAATCCCATTTTCCAATCCAAAAATTAAATTGTAAACTTTCTTTGTTCTTATTTAACTGAGCGGATACAGAATTAATGCAAAATAGCATTGTAAAAATGAATGATAGTTTAAGTAATTTTCTTTGACCTATAAATCTTGCAATCATATACTCTGTTTTATATATAAATGTATCTATTAGTACATGCTCAAAATTTTGTTTTATTTAAGCGGTATTTAGATTGTCCAAGTGGTGACAGTAAAGGCGACTGAATTGCGCCCCAACGTCGAGCATTGCCGTCCCGCACGTGCGGGAGGAATTTTCGTCCGTCCGCCTGGAACCTGCCTGCCAAGCGGCAGCAGGCAGGCTGAAGAACAGTAAAGATTTGCTGATGAGATTCCTTCCTTCGGCCTGAATTGCGGCAATGCTTTGTTAGCTGTCATGCCCTTTCGAAGCTATGAACGTAAGGAATTATTCGAATTGTTTACCACCTTATATAACATAGCAAAATTAGTAACAGCTAATAATATCATAGGAATTACCCTGTATTTAAAATCTGTTGATATCAGCCGTTCAATTAATTCCAGGGAAAATCTTTTATCCAATTCCATCTGAATAGGGATTTGAATAGTTATAGATGAAATTAACATAGTTAAGTTGAAGATCAGAGCTAACAAAACCATCCATTTAGATATGATCTTAGGACGAAACCAAAGCATTAATATTTGAGGAATAAAGGATAAGAAGAAAAAGATTACAAATACAGGAATAATGTGTGCATTGTCGCTTTGATGAAATCTCGGAAATTCATTGGCTCCTATTAAATGCCATGTACGAAAAACCACCAAAGAATCCACCATACCTCCGCCGAAAACATAAAATGCCAGGAGAATATAAATCGAAAATATCACGGTTGATATTTTGTTTTTGTTATTATTTGCTATCATTTTATATTTTTTATCTACCAGGAATTTTTTTATGGTTGCAGCTAAGGTTGAGCATTGCCGCAGCGGATAAATGAACGGTCAAGACGAAAACTGAGTCTTTATAAATTTTCAAGTTTTCCTGAATGAATTTATTTTGTGCTTATTCAATTTTTAAAGAATAATATCAACAAGTCGGTAGTATAATTAAAAATATTTACGTTATTATTTAGATACTGTTCTTCTTCTAAAATCAAAAAAGCCAACGATAAGAAACAAGAGAGCATATCCCAAAGAAGTCCAGGCAACTTGAGTTAGCTGTGATTTCAATTTTGTGGATACTGGAAAAGCATGGAAACTATAAGGAAAATAATAAACCAGGTCTGACTTGTATTGTACGGCCATGATTGTGCCTGTCAGCCATAAAGCAAAACCAATTCCAATTGGAACAATAAAATTTCTGGATCGCAGCCCCATCCAGAATTGTATCGTACAAATAGCAAGGCATAGAATATAAGCATTAGCTGCATTTACCAATACTTTGCTTCCATTCAGTGGATGTTCAAATAAATTCAAACCTGGTTTTATAAAGTTTACTCCTGCAATAGTCAGAAACATGAATAAATGAGTAGCAATAAGGAAAACCAGCATTAATAAATGCACGTTCATAAATTTTGCTAAAAACACATTGGCTTTTGTTTGTGGAGATGCGAATACCTGTTTCCACGTATTATTCCTGTACTCGATCTGTGGCAGCAGTGTGCAGATCAGTATTATAAACAAGGGAAATAAAGCTGCACCATTCATGTCAGAAAGTATTTTAAAAACAGCGTTCAGCGGGTCCTTCTGTGATGCATCAATTTCATTTTCATCTATTAAAACATTCAGCAGGTATATGACCGGGCCAACAGCCGCACCAATCAGCGTAAGATAAAAAGATGCTGTTCGTCTTGTTTTTAATAACTCAGACCGAAGTGATATAAGTAAGCTCATTATTGTGCAGTTGTCAGGTCAATAAATAATTGTTCAAGATCATTCCCCTTAGGTTGCAAAAGATATACGTCGAGATTATTTTGAATGAGCTTTCTTTGAATAGCCGCTATATGCTTTTGATCGTGCAGGGAAACCGAAAATCCCTGCCCGTCACTTTCCGGATCGTACTCCTGCAATAACTGCATAGCCGTGTCATTATCTGAAGTATCGATCAATAACCGGGAGCCCTTTTGCTGGAATACATGCAACTCAGGCAACGTACCTTGAAAAAGCATCTTTCCCTTAAATATGATTCCTATATGACTAACGATTTTTTCTACCTCTGCCAGCAAGTGACTGGAGATGAGAATAGTCATTCCATGGGTTTTGTTTAGTGTTTTGATTAATTCGCGAAGCTCAATGATACCTGCCGGATCCAAACCATTTGCAGGTTCATCCAATATCAACAATTCCGGATTTGGCAAAAGGGCAAGAGCAATAGCCAGTCGTTGCTTCATCCCCAATGAAAACTTTTTTGCTGTCTTCTTACCGGTGTCTTCTAATCCAACAATATTTAAAACTTCCGCTATTCTTGCTTTTGATGCTCCGTAAACTTCTCTATAAACTTCCAGGTTTTCTCTGGCTGTCAAATGCCCGTATAAGGAAGGAGTTTCAATCAATGACCCTATTTTTTTTAAAATATTGATCCTGTTTGCATGCAGGTGCTCACCAAATATTTCAATATCTCCTTTTTGGTTATTCAACAGGCCAAGTAACAAACTCAGTGTTGTTGTTTTACCGGAACCGTTCGGACCAAGAAAGCCGTAAATGCTTCCCCTTTCTACATTCAGGTCTATGTCAAACAACGTTTGCACGTCTTTTGAATAGTGATATGAAAGCCCTTTAGTTTTTATTATTGAAGAATTATTCATTGAGAAAATTTAAATAGGTATGGTCTCAGGATACTTTGTCGTCCAAAATTTTTTTGAATTCTTCTTTCGTCATGGTGTCGTTCTAAAATTACTGCCAACGTCGGGCATTGCCGTCCCGCACGCGCGGGAGGAATTTTCGTCCGTCCGCCTGCTGTGCTGACAATTAAAGGAACGAAATATAAATGTGATTACAAAACCAGCCTGCGGAACTAAGTGCTGCTTGCCCCGCAGGAGGCGGGGTAGCAGAACACCGCAGGCGGATTGATGAACGGTCAAGACGAAAACCTGCCTGCCAAGCGGCAGCAGGCAGGCTGAAGTACAACAATGATTTACTGCTGAATTACTTCCTTCACCCGGTATTGCGGCAATGCTATGTTGTACGTTCGCCTTGGGGTATTTAGAATAAAAAGTATTTGCTTTTCTATTTTTTAAAAGTTATTTTAGGAACTACTTAAATCAATGCAATATGACAAAATTCTCATTTCTGATCATTCTGGTAAGTGCGGGGATACTTTTAAATTCCTGTGGAAATAATAAGGAAGAAAATAAACCCGTTGCGGCACTTAGAGATAGTACAAAGGAAACATTTTCAATGAGTTTCTTGGTGAAGGAAGATAAACAAGCCGTTGATTCTGTTATTGCTCTTTTAAATGCGCAACATCATCAACTGAAAGTATTGGAAAGGAGAACTGTGCCGGGACCATTTACTGTTCCTCAAAAGTGGTATTATTCAGATTATGCAGTTCAGCTAGAGAAATTACCGGTGATTAATCCGGGCCCGGGTGAATATGTTCACGTAATGGAAGGCCAACGGAATGGGTATAAAAATTTGACAATAGGTATAACTGAAACTTATCCAAACGGAGCGCCGCCAATGCACTCTCATGAAGGCGAAGAGTCGCATGTTTTGCTGGAGGGGGATATACTTTACGCTTTAGGAGACACAATGTTTACCATTGAAGCTCCATATATAGTTAATATTCCCGCAGGAATGCCGCATGCATTCAAAAATATAGGAAAGAAAACAGCTAATCTTGTAGTCATATTTCCTACCAATGTTTGGAAATATGATGTGTTAGATTTTTTCCCTTTCAAATCTGATACTAGCAAGCCAATTTCTCGGCTCAATAAATTTAAAGATAGCTTGGCAAAAAAGTAGAACTTAGAAATCAAGTGTCGGGATTAAGTTTTTAAGAGAATGCTTGTGGGTGACGCACAACGTCGGGCATTGCCGCAGTGCGGGTTTAGAATTCCGTCTGCCCGGCCCGTCAACACATTAAAGAAACGAATTTTTAATGTAACCGCAATGCAGCTGCGGGACTACGTGCGTATCAAAATGCCGCAGCGGATAAAGGAACGGTCAAGAACGAAAACTGAAGTACAACAATGATCAATTGCTGAATTACTTCCTTCACCCCGTATTGCGGCAATACCTTGTTGTGCGTTCGTTTCCTAAAAGCTTAATGCTATAATTTTTTAGAAAGTTTAATTTCTCCTTCATTACTACAATCTGAGGAATTTGTTATCCAAGAACCTTCCAAATAAATATATTTTTTCTGTTTGATAATTTTCAAATTCATCTTCTTTAAGCACGTTGTAGTGTTTGGTGGCTGTATTACCTTTATTTCCTCAATGAAAATGTTCTCATCGTCAAGCATCATGTAGGTCGTTTCACAATTGTGATCTGAATAACTTCCTTTGGCGTATGGTTCTCCAGAAATGCTGTAAATGGTATATGTGCTGTCTGGGTTTAAAACAATTTCAATCCGCATATCATTTTTGTAAGCACCATTTACTATCGTTGTGGATGGAAAATAAGCTGTAAACGACCCCTCCCATTTTCCCGCTAAAGATTGAGAAAACGAATTAAGCCCTGTGGCAAAAAATAAAAGTACTAATAGTAATCGTTTCATAGTATTTTAAGGTTTATTGATTGCTTGATAAATGACGCACAACTTCGGGCATTGCCGCAGTTTAGGAATTTGTCGCTGTGTCCGCCCGGTGATGCTGCTGATTAAAGGAACGAAATTTTCTTATGACTGCAAAGCCAATTAATATTCGGTCAAGCCGATGACTGAAGATTGATAGCGAGATAATGCTGAGAATATAACTGTCCGCCCGAATTGCGGCAATGCTTTGTAAGCGATAGTTGATTATTGAACAATGCTTTTGAATAAGCCAGGATAATCAGTTACGAAACCTTCCTGATCAACTGAAATGATGGCTTCAAAATCGTTAGGAACATTTTGATATTTATAGCTATTGGTTGAAAGTCGTTTGTATTTTTGATTCAGAGCTGCCTCAGTTTGTTCTAATATATCAATGTATAAAACTTTTATCTGTACCTCATCGTTCGTAGCGAGCCTTAACCTGTTAATTGGAAGGGTATTGGTGAAAGGTGTTAACTGAATATCGATATCAATGCATTCGGTAAATTCTTTTATAAATTTTCCATCTTCTGACCAATTTCCACGGCCATCACTGGAATATGAGATACTTCTTGATTTGCCATTTATTTCGCTTTTTGCTGCAAAATATATTGTCTCCCAAGACAAATTAGTTATGATAGTATAATTTAAAGAAAAGACATTGTCCTGAAACCTTCCGTTAATTGCAGAATTGACTTTAACAGTATTTTCATTAGTTACTATTCGACACTCTTCATTCGAATTATAAATAAGTCCTTTCCAGGTCATGTACTTTACCATACTTAGATAGTTTCTGCCAAACCGCTTACGTCGGGCATTGCCGCAGTGCGGGTTTAGAATTCCACCTGCCTGGCCCGTTCTAAACTTATTTACTCGTTTAGCCTTATTATTTATTCCGCTGTTGCCGGATCAATAATATTTGATACTTCACTTACATAATTGGCAGGAAATCCTCCTTGTTTTGCATGCTCAAGTACCATTTCCTTATTTGGAGCAATATAAACACAATAGATCTTATCTTCTGAAACGTAGCTGTGTACCCATTGGATCTGTGTCCCCATTTTACTAAGCACTCCGCATGAAGTTTGTGAAATAGCTTTTAATTGTTCTGGACTAAGTTTGCCGGCACCAGGGATTTCTCTTTCAATGACATATTTAGGCATAACAGTATTTTTTAGCTAATAAATATACTAAAAATTCAAAAGCCTTTTAAAGTAGATATGGTAAATGCATCGTTAATAAGGTGCCTCTTTATATTTTCGCTAACGTCGGGCATTGCCGTAGTTTGGGAATTTTCGTCCGTCCGCCGGGTGATGCTGGCAATTAAAGGAACGGATTTTTATTGTGAATACAAAACCAGCCTGCGGAACTAAGTGCTGCTTGCTCCGCAGGAGGCGGGGTAGCAAAACGCCGCAGGCGGATTGATGAACGGTCAAGACGAAAACCTGCCTGCCAAGCGGCAGCAGGCAGGCTGAAGTACAACAATGATCTGCTGCTGAATTACTTCCTTCACCCAGTATTGCGGCAATGCTATGGTGGCAGCAGCTTAATTCTTTAACTAGAAGTAAGTTTATTATTTCGGCACCTGCATACTCCAGCAATGAAGCCCACCGCCATTATGGTTTGTTTCAGCAGTGTTTATCTGATAAATTCTTTTTGATGGAAAGTATTGTTGCAGTATTCTTTTTGCTTCTTCATCCTTTTTCTTCGAAGCTTTCTGACTGTCCTTCTGTCCAATATTTTGCTTCAAAGACAGTTTTATTTGTAATCAGAAAATTCAAATAGCTACTTGATGGAACAAAATGTACAGTATCTCCAACTGAAAATCTTTTTTGTTCATAAAGAATTTGCTGAGAAAGAAATCTTATTTCATGAGTTTTACTTGTTGTATCCAATGCAAAAGTCATGTATTCAACATCTGGGACAGGCATCTTGACAATGTTAAATGGCTTTCCATCCTGGTCAGTAGCATTTTTCAGGATTTCATAGTTTACTTTCATTCTTTCCCGTGTTATTTTTTTTACAGGATCATTTGCCGCCTCAAGAGAATCCGGGTAAGCGAGTAAAATGGTATTTTCATTTACAAATCGACAAAACTCATCTAAGTGACCTTTTACACCAATCCCAAAATAATTTTCTGTTATTAAAGTACCCCAGCCAGATGGATCTTCTGCAACACCTTCTTTTAACCAGATTATTTTCTTTGCATTGAGAACTCTCTTTAGTTCCGATTCCTGCATTTCTTTGGACATGCCAGGATTACGTTGCATATTTACTGATTCTACTTGTAATATGGTTCCTTTTCCATTTGTTTCAATAGCCCCACCTTCATTAACCATAAGGGAAGAAATTTCAGGATAAGGAAATGCCTTTAAATAAATGGATGTATATAGCTGTCTATTTTTTTTATCTTTTTCAATATAACTTTTGATAGTTGAGTCAAAATACCACCCATACATATTCCAGGAAAAATTCAATACTCTTTTTGCACCATCATTATTTTTCATGAACATTATTCCATCTCTTTGTGCATAACTAAAGTCTGATGGGGAGGACAAAAATTGAATACTATCTAAATTTACTCCTAGCGCTAGTAATTTTTTACTATACAATGTTTTGGATGAGTCAGCCATGAGGCAGAATACTTTCATTTCTTTTGCAAGTTGGCTTGCCATTTCAAAAGTTGCAGTATCATCAAGACTACCTACGATAACTCCCGATTGTGGTTCCCATTCTGCAGGAAGATAAAATTCAGTATTATTTTTCTGTTGGCATGAACAAAGTAAAGTCAAAACGATTAAGCAAAATAATTGATACTGTTTTTTCATGTCTATAATGATATTTAGTAGTAATGTCTTTAAGTTGCTGCCAACGTCGTGCATTGCCGTCCCGCACGTGCGGGAGGAATTTCGTGTTCCGCCCGGCTGGTGATGCTGACAATTAAAGGAACGAAATATTATTGTGAGTACAAAACCAGCCTGCGGAACTAAGTGCTGCTTGCCCCGCAGGAGGCGGGGTAGCAAAACCCCGCAGGCGGATTGATGAACGGTCAAGATGAAAACTGAAGTACAACAATGATCTGCTGCTGAATTCCTTCCTTCAGCCCGTATTGCGGCAATGCTTTGTTAGCTGCAGACTTTATTACCAATACCTCCAGGTGTCACTTTGAGTAAGCTCTTTAATCGTTTTAATATGTTTATACCTGGGTTTGGTTTCTTCCGATTCATATTGCAAAGGAACGTCGTTGATAATATCTGCAAACCATTGAAAAGAACCGGTGCTACTTCCATAATTTTTGGATGGAGAAAATCTATATAATACTTCTATTTGCCCGATCACTTCTATAATTTGTTTCAATTTTGCAGGCTTGTGGGGAAATAACCAGTCGATAATCTGGAAAGCCTGTTTGTCATTATCAAATTGAAAATTTGTTATGAGTACTTCAGAATTGAGGAAATCGTTTAAAGTGGGTTTTTCCGGGCTATTAATCCTGGAAGCTGCTGCTAAAGTCAGTTCTAAATCACTTTCTTCATCGGTAAATATCTCTAGCATTATTACTCCGCCATAATTCCCATTCGATAATTTAAATGTTATACAATCGCCCTTCCGAAATAAAGAAGGCTTTGGCTTTGTCCTGGATTTTGCTTTTGGCCTTTCAGTGGAGATCTTATTTATGAATTTGACTAATGATTGTTTTCTTTTTAGCTTATCAGTTCCATCCCAGAACTGCAGATCAAGATCATTGTCAATGATATGTTTTACTTTTTTATAAACCTCAGGATTTAATTCCTTCCGTTCCCATTGAGCATTGGCTAGAGCGAACCAAAAACTGGTAGGATCAGGTGAAGATTTGTCATTAATGTTATCCGAATTTGTTTCTATTAAATGCTTTGAGATATCACTAATATTTCCTCCTTTATTGTACAAGTTTACAAATTCTGTATAAACATCGAGGTAAGTATCATTTTCAGAAATTCCAGTCCCGAAGTAACCCATAGGTTTCCAGATTTAAGTTAAAGTTTGCAGCAACGTCGGGTATTGCCGTCCCGCACGTGCGGGAGGAATTTCGTGTTCCGTCCGGCTTGTGATGCTGTAATTAAAGGAACGACATTTTCTTATGACTACCAAGTAAGCCTGCGCACTGCAAGCGTAGCAAAATGCGCAGGCGCATTAATGATTGGTCAAGACGAAAACTGAAGATTGGTAGCGATATAATGTTGAGAATATAACTGTCCGCCTAAATTGCGGCAATGCTATGTTGTGCGTTCGTTCCCTTTGTAAAGAGATAATATTGTTAGAGATGATTATATTTGTGGCATCCAGATTATTCCTAGTTCACTATTGCGTTTGGCCATTTTCGCATATCTTCCTTCGGGCACAGGCTCAGGAACAGGTGGAAGGTCTAATGTTATCGCCGGGATGCTGAATTCTTTAAATATAACCTCAAGACCTGAAGGCGTTATCAGCAGGAGCGCTTTTGCCGTTTCTGTCAGCAGGTTGAAACTATGAGGCACGTTTTTGGGCAAAACGACAAATTCCCCGGCACCGGCGGTTATTTTACTTTCTCCTACCTGGAATTCAAATATTCCTTCCAGGATATAAAACGATTCGTCTTCATTTTGATGAATGTGGGGAGGCGGGAAAAAATCTTTTCTGAAAAAACAATGGATGAGTGTAAATGCATTTTCCGTGTCCTCGCCGGTTGTTAAAAAGGAAAATGTATGAGCCATATAATGGACAGAGTTATCCAAAGTTGGCTTTTGGCAGACAGCTGAACGCAATAATGAATCTAACATAAAAAATATTTTACCAAAGGTATTTGCATATCTATACTGATTTCTCCACCAAATGGTGGATTTTTAAAGAACCCACTTAAACTCTACGGCTTTCAAAATTGCTGAAGTTCGATTGCTAACATTCATTTTCCGGTAAATATTTATAGTATGCGTTTTAATGGTATCCGGTGACACAAAGAGGGTTTGGGCGATCTCTTTATTGGGAGAGCCGGTTATCAGCAAAAACAAAACATCTTTTTCTCTTTCGGTGAGTGTATTTAATATTCTTTTCGAATTTGTTGTTAAATCATCCGGGTTATTCCACCGCCATTCTTTTGTTCTCCCTGTTCCCTGGACAGATGGCATAGAGAAAAAGTGAGCTAATTCCAGGCCCTAACTACAAAATTTCCAACTGTTTTTAAAATATAAAGATGATGCGGGAGATAAACATTTTTATGAATCGTTCTCACTACTATTAATCCGGCTAGCTTATTATTTAATCTTAGGGGAGTATATATGGCGGCCTGGGGTTCAATTCCTGCTAATGGCTCAGGTTTTAACGGAAGATACCTGCTGAATTCCTTATCAAAATCATTCATAAAAATATCTTGCTCATGACTAATACACCATGAAGCAAGACGACTACTATCTAATGCTTTAAACGAAAAATCGGGAAATCTTTTTCCGTTTTCTATCATTCCCTTGTAATAGATCAGTCCCTCTTTTTCATCATAGATGCCAACACCAAACTGGTAGGCATCCATCAATTGGTTTACATTTTGATAAATTGCTTTAACGATATCTTCGAGTGAAAGCTGTGGGGTTATTATTTCTGCGATCTCATTTAAGATACGTAGTTGTTCTGTCCAATCGACTTCTGTTTGCTTGGAAATGTTTTTTGTCCATGAGGAAAATTTATATGTAAAAGATTTGTCCCCCATGACATTTATTTGTTTTAATTGCCCGGTTGTTCAATAGTATAAATCTGTGCTGGTTATATTTACGAGTTGAAGTTAAGTAGTTTTGACTGACTATCCGGGGTCGCAATTTAGGTAAGCGAATGACGTACAACGTCGAGTATTGGCGCAGTTTGGGAATTTGATGCTGTGTCCGCCCGGTGCTGTTGCTAAATAAAGGAACGAAATTTATTCTTACTACCAAAGTAAGCCTGCACCCTGGGAGCATAGCAAAATGCGCAGGCGTATTAGTAAATGGTCAAGCCGATGACTAAAGATTGGTAGTGTGATAATGTTCAGAATGTGACTGTCTGCCCGAATTGCGGCAATGCTATGTTGTGCGTTCGCCTTTTTTACGGTTTAGTTTGTTCGATTAATTCAAGCCGTTTTACAATGCTATTCATTTTTAAAATTGTCCCCGGCGATAATACAGCATTTGCACCAACTTTAGAATTATCGCCAACTAACGATCCAAATTTTTCCGTTTTTGCATCAATTAATTGCCCATCATAATTTATATAGATCCTTTTGTTTTGCCTCTCATTATAATGGTTCGCACAAATTGAACCTGCTTCAAAGTTTATGTTTTGCCCCACAATACTATTTCCAATGTAATTGAAATGTGCAACTGCTGAATTGTTTAATATTATTGATTGCTTGATTTCTGTACTTGGCCCAATTTTTACTGAATTACCTAAAAATATTGGCCCCCTGAAGTAAGCGTTTGCTCCGATAAAACAATTTTCTGAGATTATTATAGCTCCCCTCAAAGTTACTCCTTGTTCAATAACAGCGGTTTTATGAATTGCAATATTATCTTCAATTTTATAGGCGGTACTCAATTTTTGAATTTGCTCATTAATTATATTTTCTAAGCCGTTTATTATTTCCCAAGGCTGTTTTGTCTTGTCAATAGAAATTATCCTATAAAATTCTTTAATGAAGTTGTCAATGTTTATCATTAGAAAAAAAATTAGTGATATGGTGTAGTCTTCCAATTCACATTAAGTCATTTAACGAAATTATGGTAAAAGGTGACGCACAACGTCGAGCAGTGCCGCAGTTTGGGAATTTTCGTCCGTCCGCCTGGTGATGCTGCAATTAAAGGAACGAAATATTATTGTGAGTACAAAACCAGCCTGCGGAACCAGGTGCGTAGCAAAAAACCGCAGGCGGATTAATAAACGGTCAAGATGAAAACTGAAGAACAGTAAAGATTTGCTGATGAGATTCCTTCCGTCCGCCCGAATTGCGGCAATGCTTTGTTATGTGCAGGCGCTTTTAAATGACAGATGTAATCCACCACGTATTTCCAAAAGGGTCTAATACACCACCGCTTCTTCCGTATGGTTGATCAGAAAGTGGAGTAATAATTGTTGCACCCGAATCTATTGCTTTTTAATAAGTTGTATCGGCATTGTCAACATACACAAAAAGGCCAGACGTTCGAGGTTCATATCCTTCAGTGGAATCAGCAAGCATAATTGTACTTTCTCCGATCACAATCTCAGCGTGCATAATTATGCTTTCATCTCTCATTACCTTAGTGGTTTCAGTTGCGCTAAAGACATCTTTTGTAAATGCAATGAACTTCTCAGCATTCCTGAGAATTAAATATGGCATTACATTTTGATAGTTTGCTGGAATTTTTGAATTCTTTGTCATGACTTGAAATTTTGTAGAGTGTCCATAGCTTGCACATAACGTCGAGCATTGCCGCAGTTTGGGAATTTTCGTCCGTCCGCCTGGTGATGCTGCAATTAAAGGAACGAAATATTATTGTGAGTACAAAACCAGCCTGCGGAACTAAGTGCTGCTTGCCCCGCAGGAGGCGGGGTAGCAAAATGCCGCAGGCGGATTAAGATCGGTCAAGACGAAAACTCCTGCCTGACTGCGCCACGCAGCCAGGGAAGAACAGTAAAGATTTGCTGATGAGATTCCTTCTGTCTGCCCGAATTGCGGCAATGCTTTGTTGTCCGCTGTTAGGGAATAGTCCTAGTATTTAATTTGAGGGATCGAAAATTAAAGAATAAAAATAATAGTGTAAGTGCGGCATATATTGCCGTGAAAGCAAACGTAATCTGTCGTGGAGTTTCAATAATATCAAATGCAAGTAAGGTTATATATCCTAAAAGGAAACTAATAAAAGCATTGTACGGGTTTAGAATTCCGTCAGCTCAGCCCGTCAACACATTAAAGGAACGCATTTTTATTGTAACCGCAATGCAGCTGCGGCACTAGAGCGTAGCAAAATGCCGCAGCGGATTAATAAACGGTCAAGACGAAAACTGAGGTACAATAATGATCTGCTGCTGAATTACTTCCGTCACCCCGTATTGCGGCAATGCCTTGTTAGCTGCAGGCATTTAACTACTGAAGCTTTATAATTTCTTGAGCTTTCTCTCCAATACATGAAATAAAAGATTTAAGGCTTGCCCTCTATTTTTATATGAATATTCCCAAGTTTCTTTAATCTGGCTTGTGTATGAAATAAGAGTGAAGCACTCATGTATAAGCATTCCTAAGTGTAGGAGAATACAGGTGTTATCTTTATACAACTTTTTCTCTAGCTCGCCTTCTTTAGAACGATCAAAATCGAGATCAAAAAAACCTAAACCATAAGTACATCCGTATAATGATCCATGTAACATTTCTGATGCGTTAGAATAATATTCAAGTTTATTAATCGTGAAAAATACGTCAAGTAATTTGCCCCATTTCTCAATAGCTTCAATTCTCTCGTTTAGAGTTTTCTTTGTCCAATTTAATCGAGGATTAGTTTCCGAGAATATTGCCAAAGCTTCTTGTACAATTCGTTTTTTCTTTAGTTTCTTTTGTTTTTCTTCACGATCTGCAATGATTTCGGAAATTAAATCCAAGTCATCTTCCATTTTGTGAGAAACTATGTTATGATAGTGTTTATAAATTGGATGTAACATGAATGCTCTATATTCTTTTTCATCACAAATACTAACATAACAAAAATTTGTTAGTGTTTCCATAAATGCACGTGCCAGCATTACAGATGCACTTGTAAAAGTATCGGTTTGATTCGCAAGTTGAAGAAGTGCAGCACCAGTCTGGCCAGCACTTAGTAACAAAACCGCAGCTTTCGATATTTTGTCATCAGTAATTTTTGGTATGACTTCTTTTAGGAGAATTAATTCTGCACCAAAAAATTTTGTCGCTTCATTATGATAACGCTTTAAATCCGTAAGAGAATAATTTGTTGACATTAAATTTATCTATGCTGATTATAAAGGAACTGCCTTTTTGCTTGCAGCTAACGTCCGGCATTGCCGCAGTACGGGTTTAGAATTCCGTCTGCCTGGCCGGTCAACACATTAAAGAAACGAATTTTTAATGTAACCGCAATGCAGCTACGGCACTAAGTGCGTAGCAAAATGCCGCAGCGGATAGAGGAACGGTCAAGCCGAAAACTGAAGTACGATAATGCTATACTGCAGAATTGCTTCCTTCGGCCCGAATTGCGGCATTGCTTTGTTATACGCAACTCTTTTCCACTACACCAGAACTCCATTAACAAGGGCTGTTGCATTTGCAATTAATCGTGTCGGAATAACTGTTCCAATTCCCAAATTAAGATTTGACTTCATTTCCGTTATCAACTGTTTTATTACTTGAATCGGGTCAATTCCATGTAAAAAAACACCTCCTTGCAACTCCACCTGCTCTATCTGAACTAATAAATCGGATAAATTACCTTTTTTGGCATTTACCATACCTATTACTTACCTCGCCTTACTTAATTTATACTTAAATCTCTCATATGAATATTATCCTGAAATTTTAATTCATTTTTTCATTAGCCCTCACATTAATTCCTATTAGATTTCTCCATACATTTTTCCTCGTTGTTTAGTATTAATATTTATATTTAATACTAATTGCAACTAATTATAAAGTCATATTTGCAACAACTTCTTTTGTCGTTTACTTTAAAATATTCCAATGAGAATTGTACAAATTTCTGATATTCACCTTTCAAATGATAATTTAACTGACTTCAAAGCCTTTTTTTTAGAAGGAATTATCAAGGATCTGACTGAATTTAACCGTGAAAAAAAAATAGATTTAATTGTATTGACCGGTGATTTGCTAGATAAAGGAGGAGAAAGTTTTGCCAATCCATCTATGAGGTATGAGTTATTCGAAACCGAATTTATTAACCCTATTTTGAAAGCATTAAGCCTTTCCAAGATACAAGTTTTGTTTATACCAGGAAATCATGATATTGATAGAAGCGAAATCGATGTAACCTACGAAAAGGGATTGGTGACAGAAATTATTTCGATATCAACTGCAAATGTTAAGCTTGCCGAAAATCTTAAAAAATTTACTCTTATTAATAACCGGATTCAGAGGTTTAAGGAATTTGAGAAAAGTTTTCACGCAAGCACTCCTAATTACTTTTATTCAAATAATCAATCCTATTTTATTTATAAAGAACAAGAAATTAAAATTGGCTTCCTTTTGGTAAATGATTCCTGGAGATGTTCAAATGGATTGAAAACGGATCAGCATTTTATAGGTACAAATCAATTATTAGAAGCAAAAACATTTTTCGAATCGGAAAACACAAATTTCAATATAGTTTTGTTCCATCACCCATTAGAACTGTTAAATGATGATGAACAACAAGAGCTAAGGAATATTATTAACAAATGGGATTTTGAGCTTGTTTTATATGGTCACACACATTCGGCAAGTGTTGCTCATACACATGGCATTAATGGGAATGCGGTTTTTCTTAACCCCCAAACAGCTTTTAACAATCCTAGAACGAAGATATCTGAGTTTGAGCCTGGGTATAATATTATTGATATCGATTTAAATAACCTGAATCTGACTTGTTTTTTTAGGAAATATATCCATGCGAGATTTGAATTTGATGCTGATACTAATGCCGCAGCCGGAGGTACGTATAATACGCGCCTAGTTCCAAAAGGAGAGAAAGCAGATTATTATGACTTATACCAGCTTGCAAGCAAGACAGTTGACAGTCACTTAGTTGACTTTAATAATTCACTCCTGATATATAAAACAAATTCGATTGCACCCAGCGATATTAAAGAGTTATTTGTTTTACCAAAATTATCAGATCAACCTTCAGATGTTTCTGCAGAAAAGGATGAAAAGATTTATTCACTTTCTGGGTTATTAGTCGACCCAAAAAACATACTATTATTAGGAGAAAAGGAGTCAGGTAAGACAACATTATTGAATAGACTAAGCATTGAGATCTCAAATGGCTTTTCTAATTACAAAAAAATCCCTGTTTATTTTGACTACAAAAAACTCGTCAAGAACGACGTGTTAACATTGATTCGCAAATATCTAAACGAAAGTGAGGCGAAAGTAATACAAATGGCTGGAATGGGACAATTGATTTTGCTAATTGACAATTATGATGGCACCCCAAAGTTGAAAATTTCTGCAAACTACTTGGACTATTTTTTAAAACAATTTCCAGAAACTAAAATCATTTTGACAACGTCCTCTACTTTAGAGAAATTAATGCAGTTTGAAAACGATTTATTAAACAAATGGCATTTAAAAGCTGTATTTATTGGATCAGTGGGGGTTCCACAATTCAAAGAGTTAGCATCTGTTTGGTTTAAGAATAAAGATGCGGAATGGCATTATGATAACATAGAACGGTTAATCAAGGTTTTCAAAATATTACGAATTCCAAGAACCTTTTTTTCAATTTCATTGTATTTGTGGGTTATTGAAAAACAAGAAAGTTTTAAACCGCTTAACAAAAGTTATCTTTTGAATAAATTCCTCCAACTTATACTAGAAGGTTTAATCGCAATTGAAGGGAAGGCTGGGTCTTTTAATTTTGATAGAAAAAAGGAAATATTGGCTGAGATTGCTCTGGAGATGTTTAAGAGTGGCAATGTTTCCGGAGATTATTCCCTGGCCAAAGAAGTTATAATACTAAGCATAAAAGTCTATGTTACAAAAAATCAAAGAAGCTTTGAAGCAGACGAGGCATTTGACTTGTTTTTAGATCGCGGAATATTTAAGTTAATAGTTGACGAAGAAAACGATAAATATTCATTTAGGTTTGAATCGTTTTTTCAATTCTTTTTATCATACAATATCGACAATCATCCTGAATTCAAGGAAAAGGTATTGAGTAAAGAAGAAATACTTTCTTTTATTGACGAATTAGAATATTATTCGGGACGAAACCAAAACAGCAAAGAACTCTTAGAGCATACGACAAAGTTACTTAATGAATCTTTCCAAAATATTGATTCGGTTATCTCAGATGAAACGGATACTTACGCACCCAAGAAATTCGTTCTTTTGGATAAAATTAATCATGAGATGTTAGCAACAGATCTTGAGAAATCGGGAATGGACGAAAAAGCACAAGAAAAGGAATTTGATAAGCAATTAAAAAATCTACCTGTAAGTGAGAGTATAAATATTAAGAAAAAATATGACTACCGATTGGATTTCCCATTATGTTTAGAGCTTACAGCCAGAATTTTAAAAAATGCCGAAAATATTCAAGACCCAATTCTAATAAACCAATCCTTGGATTTAATTGTTCAAAAGGCTGCTAAATTTGGAATTTATATTCAATCTTTGATTTCCTTTGAGCTACAAAATAATAGTCGAATCGATTCTCCATTTCCCTTAGATATTGTTTTATTATTTGAACCTTTGCTAAATCAAAGTAATTTACTACAATGGATGGGTACAGATTTCTTGCATATTCCTTTAAAGGCTAAAATTGAGAATTATTTAAATAGAAAGAAAGAAGATCAAAAACAGAGTTATGAGCAATTCTTGTCTGTTTTTATTTATGTGGACCTAAAACTGCCTAATTATTTAGAAATTTTAAAAAAAGCTACAAAAAATATTGACAATAAATACTTCGCAGAACTATATTTTTTCCGAATTCTATTAGTTTATAAATTTTCTCCATCAAAAAGTGAACTGAGGCCGAAACTACATGATATATTAACGAACTTGTTAGTAAAAATCAAGGGGACTACAAGACAAGCTGCATCGGAAAGACTGGATCAGCAAATAAAAAGTATGCCTGGCACAGATGTTTCAGAAGTATAAATAGAAAAAAAGCAAATTAGGCCCTAAAATTTATTTTATGCAATATATAGAACCACGCCAAGCTACTATTAGAATAAATGACGTAACAATGGATGGGATGTTATCAGGCAGCCATGTCTTTGTTAAGTTTGAATCTCAAGCACCAGCATTCCTTATGCACTTTCCAGAAGGAAAATTTGATTCAATGCATTTAGCTGAAAAAGATTGCACGCGTGCCCAATGGGACATAATTGAAACTGCACAAGAATTGGTTAGGCTTGCATTAAAAAATTAAGTAAAAAATAAACTGGGCACTACCATAAACTTGGCAAATATTTATCAACCCAATGAATGCAAGGCAGTTGACTTCTCACCCCCCCCCAAAAAAAATTAATCAACTTTCCATTCCCCGCCAGTTCTTAAAGAGGCAATGGTAATTAATTCCACATCTAATAACCTATGTAATAAAAAAATGCAAAGAGCCGGAATATTAAAGCCTAATATATTATGGCATTAATTAAATGTTTAAGCATTGTTTTATCACAAAAAAATTAAAGCCTCGAAAGAACTCACTTTCAAGGCTTTATGTTAATTATTAGTGACCGCGTTAGGATTCAAACCTAAAACCTTCTGATCCGTAGTCAGATGCTCTATTCAGTTGAGCTACGCAGCCAATTATTCAATACGTAAGATTCAAACCTAAAATCTTCCCGCTCGCAAGCGGGATGCTCTATTTGTTTGAGCTACGCAGCCAAAATTTTGGACGGCAAAGATACAATTTTATACAATGCTGCCAAACTACAACCCGTATAAAAAATTATCATGTATATAATCCACTACTTTTTCAAGGCTTTTGGTTTCTTCATAAACCTTTAGCTGCCTGTCGGCACCCGTGCCTTCATCCAGCATTTTGTGTACATGGCTGATCGCATTCCGGCTGCCGAGATGCGGTACCACATCATCCACAAAATCAAGCAATTCATAGATCAATACCCTCGTATTCACTTCAGTTTCTTTTCCAAAATCGATCATACTCCCATCAATGCCGTAACGGCTGGCCCGCCATTTATTTTCATTCAGCAACGCACGGCTATACATCATGAAATTTAAATTCTGGCTTTTTAGCTTATACAATTTGGCACAAATGGCCTGGAATAAACCGGCGATGGCAATGGTTTCCTGTACCGTTAGCGGCATATCGCAGATACGGAACTCCACCGTATTAAAGAAAGGATGTACCCGTAGATCCCACCAGATCTTCTTGGCATTATCAATACAATTTGTTTTTACGAGCAGCTTTATATAATTATCATAATCTTCGATGCTGTCATAAGCATCGGGTATGCCTGTACGTGGGAATTTTTCAAACACTTTTGTGCGGAATGACTTATAACCCGTAAGCCTTCCTTCCCAGAAAGGAGAGTTGGTGCTCAATGCAAAAATATGCGGCAGGAAATAACGGGCAGAGTTGGCAATATGTATGGCCATCTCCCTCGTCTCCATGCCTACATGCACATGCAGACCGAAGATCAGGTTGCTTCGGGCTGCTTCCTGCAGTTCATTCACGATCTCGTTGTAACGGACATGATCGGTGATAAGCTGTTTTTCCCAATGGCTGAAAGGATGGGTCCCACTGGCCCCGATCCACAATCCAAGCTCATCAGCAATACCGCTGATCGTTTTACGCAACGTGCCAACATCCACAAAAGCCTCATCTACATCCGCACAGATATCCGTACCAACTTCCACTACCGCCTGGTGCATTTCTGCCTTTACTTTATCCTTTATCACTTTATGGCCTTCATAAACGATCTTCTGTTCATGGCTTTTAAGTTCCCTCGTTTCAGGGTCAATGACCATATATTCTTCTTCAACGCCGATCGTGAAATGCTTGTAACTAAGATTTGCCATACGAAATGGATGATTTAAAATGTATGATTTATGATGTATGATTTATGATGGATAATGCGCATGGTTTGTGTAACTTAAAATCATACATCATAAATCATACATCATACATATATTAATAGAGTTTTTGTTTAGTGGCGCTTCGTTTAATATATTCCCCCCAGGTTAGATTATCCGCGCCTGGTTTCTGCTCCTGCGCTTTTTCTATTGCATAGTTCGCGGCAGTTTCAACAACCCAGTCAAAATTTTCCTTGCCCACACTGCTGACTTCCGCGTCCGGCGCCGGGTTACAAAAATCAATGGCATAAGGCACGCCATCGCGCAGGGCAAGCTCAACCGTATTAAAATCATAACCCAGGTAGTGGCATATCCGCAACACAATATCTTCCATGAGTTTGTATCGTTCCGCTGAAGGTTTAAAATCGGCTACATAACGCAGGTGGTGCGGGTTGCGTGGCTCATAAGGCATGATCCGCACATATTTGCCGCCGATGCAATAGCACCGGTAATATTCATCGAATTTGATTTCTTCCTGCAACATCATCACCAATTGCTCGGTCTCCGCATGTTTTTCAAAGAACTCATCCATGCTGTTCAGCTGGTAAACGCTTTTCCATCCTCCGCCCGCAAAGGGCTTCATGTAAGCGGGAAATCCAATATATTTAAAGATGCCATCCCAGTCCATCGGGTAGCTAAGGTTTGCAAAAGATTCAGCCGATGTATCCGCGGGAAGCTCTCTTGAAGGGAGGATCACTGTTTTCGGAACAGGCACATCAATTTTTGTGGCCAGGCAATTATTAAAAAATTTTTCATCGGCACTCCACCAGAAAGGGTTATTAATAACGGCTGTGCCGCACAACGCCGCATTTTTTAAATAGGCCCGGTAAAAGGGTACATCCTGCGATATACGGTCAAAGATAACCGCATACCCGCTGGGTTCGCCCTGCATCACTTTATCAATGCGTACGGATTCCGCGGAAATGCCATCTATTTTTTTGCTGTTAATTCTTTCGATCAACGCTTCCGGGAAACTTCTTTCCTTACCATATAATATGCCGATTAATTTCATGTGTAGATAATTTAAAGATGGATGTATTGAAATGAATTCAAATATATTTTTAACGCAGCAATAAAACAAATTATGTTTTATTGACTAATCTAATATGATATTTTGTGTGATGCTTTTCTTAATTTTGACAGATATGCCGCCTGGAAAAATTAACGCTATCGATATAAGGTCACATATACTTGCTTCTGAATTTTTGAACCGGGATGTTAAAGTAGACTGTTATATTCCCGCAGAAGTTACGAGCCTGTCAAATTTATCGCTTTTACTCATTAATGATGGGCAGGACCTTCGTACCATGAAATTTGAAGAGATCCTCGATGGGTTATACACCGAAGATTCCATTGAGCCTTTGTTTTGTGTAGGGATGCATTGTTCCACCGACCGAAGGAATGAATATGGCACAGCCGCCGAAATGGATTATAAGGGCCGGGGCGCAAAATCGGCTCTCTACCAACGTTTTATACTCCAGGAATTGCTTCCCTTCCTGCGAAAGACATACCATATCGTTTCGTTCAGGGAAAAAGCATTTGCCGGTTTTTCGATGGGTGGGTTGAGTGCCCTTGATATCGTTTGGAACAATCCCGAAGAATTTTCAATGGCCGCCGTTTTTAGCGGGTCATTGTGGTGGAGGAGTAAAGCGCAGGATGATGCGGATTTCGATGAAACGACCGACCGGATCATGCACCGGCAGGTCAGGGACGGGCAATACCATTCCTGGCTGAAATTCTTTTTCGAAGTGGGTACCATGGATGAAAAAGCAGACAGGAACCAAAATGGCGTGATCGATTCTATTGATGATACCCAGGGCCTCATCCGGGAGCTGGTTAAAAAAGGATATGATGAACAGAAAGATATTCATTACCTCGAATTAAAAGACGGTAAACATGATGTGCCCACCTGGGCGAGGGCGTTCCCGGCATTTTTGAAATGGGGTTGGGGAAAGCCAGTTTAAAAAGTTCAAGAAGTTCAAGAAGTTCAAAAGGTTCAACAAGTTTAATAGCCCCATGAACTCCTTGAACTCCTTGAACTTCTTGAACTCTTTGAACTCTTTGAACCTATTGAACCAATGAAATTGCTTAAAACTAAAAAGCCCCCCGTTTACCGGAGGGCTTTTTTAATATCGTAAAGAACATACTAGAAACTATACCTGAATGTCAACTGCCCGTTCCAGCGGCTACTGTTAAACGGTGTTATCCCGTCACTGATAGCGCCTGGTTTATTATCGGTGGGCTTAAAGAATTTGAACTGGGGAGTAGATCCTGTAAATCCTTCAAAGCTAAGAGGCGTTGCCTGGTCAAAGTTGAAAAAATATTGACGGCCTGCATCCTTATCTATAAAGTTTGTGAAATTGAACATGTCAAACCTGATAGAAGCTTCATGCCTTACATTGCCAGTTTTAATAGAGAAGGCCTGGGTAATATTCATATCAATGATATTCGTGAAAGGAGACCTTGCGCCATTGCGCTCAGCATGTTTTCCGCGGTTCTTCCGCAGGTATTTATCTCCGAGGATAAATCCTTCGAATTCATCTTTCTGGGCAATGATATCCGCTGCGTTTGCTGCTGGTGTAGCTGCAGCACCTGAAAGCCTTGTAAGGAAAACCATATTGTCCATTTCAGCCCTGCTTGAAGGTATATACATCAGGTCATTGAAAGCGACCGCATCACCGATAAAAGCACGGTTTGCCATGGTATAACTGAAAGGGCTACCCGACTGCCCGTTGTATGCAAAAGCGATCGTAGTGGATAAATGTTCTTTTGCATAAGTGAATTTCTTGGAGATCAGGGCAAATACACGGTGCCCGAGGTCAAAATCAGAAGTGGTAAGCGGTAACATATTCCTGCTGCTCACAGCTTCCATATTTGTCCAGTTTGAAGTATTGATAGAACTGGTAGCTTCATTGTGAACCACTGAATTGCCATAAGTATATGCTACATTAAACGCAAAGCCCTTCTTTGTCTGCTTATCCAATGTTACTGTGAAGTTGTATGCAAACCCTTTTTGTCCCTCTGAGTTCTTGATCAGGATCACATTGCTGTAAGGGTTCCTGATAGAAGCAGTTGCTCCACCCGGGCGGTAAATGAAGTTGGTTGGATTGCCCGTATAAGAATAAACCAGGCGGTGATCCGGGCCTGAAGAAAATAAAGTGGGTGGTAAAAAGTTCAGGTTCTGCCAGTCAACTTCATTGATGTTTTTGGTAAACAGGCCTTCTACACTGAAAGTCCAGCCCTTGCCAAGCCTTTTATCTGCAGCGAGGGAAGTTTTGAAAACAGCAGGCAGTTTAAAGTCTTTCGCAATGATATTGATATCTCCCTGTGGTTTTATTAAGGATGGAGATAGCCCGAAATCAGTCTGCGTATATTGATTGTTCACATCGGCCCTGAAAGGTAAAGGAATAGCGGGTGACCCGATAGTAACAACTGCACCTGTGCTTGCCCGTTGGTCCATTGAACCGATTGTAACGCCTGTGTTCTGGTACAGGCCACCAGGCCATACCAATGGAGTTCTCCCGGCAAATATTCCGAGGCCGCCGCGGATGGTAATATTCTCATCATCGAGGTTCAGCTTAAATCCTGCACGCGGTGAAAATTGCCATGATGGAGAAAATTTCTGGCCGCTTTTGGCGCCATATAAATTGTAAACCTGTGAAATAACCGGCGCCGCAGAATCATTGAAGAACTGGTCTGTCGGAACTTCTGTTAAGAAGGATGTTTTATCTGCTCTTAGGCCAAGCGTGATCGTTAGCTTATCACTTATTTTAATATCATCATTGATGAAGAATCCTAAACGGAGCGATTTAAAGTTCGCGGCAGAGTTCACATTTTCATCTCCGCCTTTATTACCATCGTCAACGAGGGAATAAGACCTGCGGTAGCGGGAAGGGCCAAGATCCTGCATGAACGCTGTCAAAGGGTTGACCTGTGAAGGTCCCGCAGCTCCGATCGATGAATACTGGTAGAATCCCAAAGCCCGGTTCATGAATAAATTATAGGAATCATTCAGGTCAATATCAGCTCCGAAAGTGAAAGCATGTTTGCCCCTGTAATATTTGAAGGCATCATAAAAGTTGATGATCCGTTGTTTTAATAAATTAGCGCTGGATGCTACTTCAGAGCCAAAAACGATCGTAGGCCCGCCATTGTAACCAGAGATGCTTACATTCGGGAAAGGAGTACCTGTAACGCCCCTGTCATCAACAACATCCGTAAAAGAAGCCCGGAACTTATTGTTCAGTTTATTGGTAAACTTAGTATTCAGTTCCAACGTGCCGGAATGTGTTGTGCTTGGGAAAAATTCTGCACTATTTGTAAAATTGATCGTGCTGTTTGTACTTCTCGCAGGGTTATACCTTTCTGTTTTTGTGTAGCGGTAACTTAATGTCAATTTGTTTTTGGCACTGAGATTAAAATCAAACCTGCTGTTGATATTAGTACGGTCCACTTTATCAGGGTTATTTAAATAATCTCCCGGATCATACCCATACTTGGTTTTCAAAAAGTCAACCACTTTCGCAACAGTATCTGCAATGTTGAAATTTGTTCCTACGATACCGGGTGTATATGGCTGCGGGCGGTTGTCCTTTTGTTTTTCAAAATTGAGAAAAAAGAATGCCTTGTTTTTAATGATCGGTCCTCCAATGGTAAATCCATATGTCTGGTTCTTGAAATCTGTCAGTTTCTTCCTTGAACTGTCAGGAACGTTGCCGGGCGTTTTTCCTGCAAAATCCTGGTTACGGTAAATATAGTAAGCAGATCCATGAAAAGCATTTGTTCCTGATTTGGTGATCGCATTGATGGCACCGCCTGTGAAATTTCCCAGCGCCGCATCGTATGGAGAGATCTGGACAACGATCTGGTCAACCGCATCGATGCTGATCGGGGGAGTGCCCGCTCTTCCGCCATTGGTTCCCTGTTCACTTACACCGAATACATCATTATTCACACTTCCGTCAATTAAAAATCCATTATAACGGTTATTTTGTCCACCGATAGAGATACCTCCACTGGAAGTGATCTTGGTCTGCGGTGTAAATCTTACAAAATCATTGATATTCCGCCCGATGGTTGGCAGGTTTGCAAGTTTATCCCTTCCGATGGTAGTTTCACTGCCATTCTTTGCACTGGAAGCTCTTGCACTCACAACAACTGCGGTAAGCTCCGTAGTTCTGTCAGAAAGTGAAAAATCTGCCCGCTGGGTTTCACCCAACACCAGGTACACATCAGATTGAGTGTTTGGTTCATAACCTACAAAAGAAGCCGCGATGGTATAAGGGCCGCCGGGATTCATATTGTTGATGTCGAAACTGCCGCCGGTACGGGCCACAGCAGTGTACACGGTGCCGGTAGGCACATGGGTCGCAGTGATCGTAGTACCTGGAAGTGTGCTTCCACTGGCTGCCTTAACAATACCGGTAATGCTACTGGTTGTTACCTGGCCAATCATCATAAAAGGAATTGCCAGGAAGGCAATTATTATTGGGATAATTTTTCTCATATGCATATAGTTCATTTTACTCGGGCAAAGAAAGTGAATAATTGATTAAGAGGGGTTAACATTTATTAACAAATTATCAGGCAATGTTAATTGTTATAGTGCTGCTTATACAAAGTTAATATGATTATTAATAAAAGGTTATGCAAGTTTTTGCCGGGGTTGATGCCGTTTTGAAATTTTGGGAACGTAGGATATTCATTGCCGGCCAAATGGCAACCTTTTTAGACCCTTTTACGTTCGTATTTTCGAAAAGCGAAAAGATGAAATTCTAAATTCCAAAGCTTGTTAACTTTGCATCATAAATCTTGATCTATGCTTGATAGTATTGAATCCGCCGTTGAAGATATAAAAAATGGTAAACTGGTCATCGTGGTTGACGATGAGGACAGGGAAAATGAAGGAGATTTTATCACTGCTGCAAATAACGTTACACCGGAGGTGATCAATTTCATGAGTACACATGGCAGGGGATTGATCTGTGCGGCATTGATGGAAGACCGTTGTGTGGAATTGAATTTGCAGCCAATGGTCCTGGATAATACATCCCTCCATGAAACGGCATTTACCGTAAGTGTCGACCTTTTGGGAAATGGCTGTACAACCGGGATATCTGCCCATGACCGGGCAAAAACGATCCAGGCTTTGATCGATCCTGATACCAAACCGAACCGACCTGGGCAGACCGGGACATATCTTCCCGCTCCGGGCAAAAAAAGGAGGGGTATTGAGAAGGGCAGGACACACCGAAGCGACTACCGACCTTGCAAGAATGGCGGGCTTTGAACCTGCCGGGGCATTGGTGGAGATCATGAATGATGATGGTACAATGGCAAGGCTCCCCCAACTAAAAGAAATTGCTAAGAAATTCGATCTTAAAATTATATCTATAAAAGACCTGATCGCATACAGGTTGCAAACCGAAACGCTCATTAAGGAAGAAGTTAGGGTAGAAATGCCAACGAGGTATGGCGTTTTTGAATTGATCGCGTTCAGGCAAATGAATACCGGTGACATACACCTCGCCTTAAAAAAAGGTTCCTGGAAAAAAGATGAACCCGTGCTTGTCAGGGTACACAGCAGTTGTATGACCGGGGATATATTGGGTTCCCTTCGCTGCGATTGCGGGGAACAGTTACATCATTCACTGGAAGCGATCGAAGCAGCAGGGAAGGGCCTGGTACTGTACATGAACCAGGAGGGCAGGGGAATTGGCCTTGTCAATAAATTGAAGGCATATAAACTCCAGGAACAGGGAATGGATACGGTAGAGGCCAACATACACCTTGGTTTTGGAATGGATGATCGGGATTATGGGGTAGGCGCACAGATACTTCGTGATTTAGGGATAACCAAAATGAAACTGATGACAAACAACCCAAAGAAAAGAGCGGGTATGCTTGGGTATGGTTTGGAAGTGACAGAAACTTTGCCAATTGAAATGCTTCCCAATGTGCACAACGAAAAGTACTTATTTACCAAACGGGATAAACTCGGCCACGAGATCCTCAATGGTCTCTAAAAATTATTTTAAATGTTGAATGTTGAATGTTGAATGAAGTCGCGGAAACAAACCTGCCTTTCATTCAACATTTAACATTCAAAATTCAACATAATAAAGCTGTCTACAAAACTTTAACCTCCAAGGCTGTTTCCTGCTTTTTCTTTTTCTCCGTTTGTAAAATGCTACGTATGAAATGAAAAGCAGGTTAATATTGAGGGGTTCATTCAACATTCAACATTTAACATTCAACATAAAAAAGGGCTTTCTACAAAACCTTAACCCCCGGGGCTGCTCTAAGCTTATTCTTTTTCTCGTTTTCAATGGCTTCTATTTTCTTTTTGTTTTTGAAAATATCCCGGAGCCTGTTAAAATCCTTGCGATAAGACAATTGTATACCCGACCGGTTCCGCTGATTGAGTGTAAAATCAACACTGCTTCGGTTAAAGCCGACTACCCTCAAAGAGCCATCTTTGTTCAGCAACCACTCAATGGAAATATCAGGAGTGAACAATCCTTTTCTTGCCAGCTGTTGTGTATAGGATGGATTATTATAGTCCAGGTTCCCACCGATCAAAATTACCAGGCGGCTGCTTAACAAAATTTGTAAACCCGCCCTGACATTGGCCTGTAACTGTGCGGCATTTTTTTGAAGGTCTAATGTGGGATTGATATCAATATAGGTGGACAATACACCCTTGGTTGCTTTCTCAAGCTGTTTGTTGAAAAGATTGGTAAGCATGCTGCTTACTACACCCCCGATCGTATTAGTGGCCAATGCGAGGGTATTACCACCCGACAAAAAGTTTTGCTCACCGAAAATAAATGAATTGAAAAGCAGGAGGCTGGCTACCTGTTTATTCATTTCATTCGGATCATTCTTAAAATCAGCGAGCCGTTTCAAAATAATATAATCCCGGCTTGCTTCGCTTTTTTCCGGAAGCTCAAAATCAAAACTGATGAAAGGGCTTTTCAAAATGCCTGTCAGGTGAGAAATAATGGTTACATCTTCTTTTTGCTTAAAGCTGCCGGTAGTAGACAGGCCGCTGATATCTACATTCTTGGCAATGTATTCCGCCTCAATATCTATATTGGCCAGGTAAGGGTCGCCATTCCAGGTAATGCTGCCACGGTTAAGTATGAACGGTTTTTTAAAAAACGTCTGGAAATTAAAGGTGTATTCTCCCCGGGTTAACTCATAACGTCCCCTCATTGTCAATGGCTCTTTGTTCCCAACACGGATGTTTATGAGGCCGTTTCCCTGCCCTTTAATGATATCGCCTGTTTCCTCATCCAATATCACATCTACCTTACAGGCAGGGTTAGCCGTAATATTAAGGTTGACGACGATATTGGTTGACTGGGAAGTTTTTAGCTCATCTTCCATTTTTGATCCAAACTGTATGAACTCTATATAATCGATCGCGTTTCCTTCTTTACCGGCCCCGGTAGGAAGGTAAATATGGCTGCTGTCGAAAATGCTTGGCTGCCCGTCAATATTCATGATAAGGTTTGAAGTGGGGCCATTGATAGTCATTAAAGCACTCCCGGTCAGGTTTCCATAAAACTGGCTGTTATCTTTTTTCGTGGTATTCAGCAATAACAGTTTGGGGGTTTCGAATCTCACATTCTCAAAAGACAGGTCCTGGAAAAAACGGTGATGCATTTTTCCACTGAGGCTTCCTTCATTATTGGAAATATCTTTTAACGAGATCTTTCCAAAGTCGATCACATCTTTATCGAATTTGATAATGGCATTTTTTATAAAATACCTGCATTGGGTATATGCAATGGTAACGGTATCGTCTGTAAGCCTCGCTTCTCCTGTAAGATACCGGTGCCCGGGCCCACCGGTCATTTTCAGATCCGTTTCAGCGAGGCCGTTCATCTTACTGAAAATTGTTCCGAGGTATGGTTCCAGTACTTTCAGGTTAACTTTTTTGCCCTGTAAATTAATGGCAAGCTGGTTCTCGGATGAGTCTTTATAATTATAAGTGCCGTCCACATTGAACACATAAGCGCTGTCATTGGCATTGGCATCAAATTTCACCAGCCCGCTAACCGTATTGGCAGAGGCATTCAGGTTCACCGTTCCCATATAATTATTATCCAGGGAGAAACTATCTGCTTTTCCCGTAAAATCAATGGACATTTTCCCGAAAGGATCCTTTACCATAACATTCCCGGTAAGGAAACCTTTCACGGATGGTTTCTTAAAAATAAAGGGAGAGAAATCTTCGATGTCTACCTGCTTAAGTTTTGCAATGATATGGGTTTGATCGGTGAGCTCGTCCAGCTCCGTGGAAATAACGATCTGTTGATTTTCATGCAGGAATTTTATTTCATTGGCATCGAGGTATCTTTTCCTGATAGATAACTCTCCATCCTTTTCGAGGAGCCATTTTTTATCGTTGATAATAAACGAGGAGGGGTAAAAATGGATCTTTACGCCATCGGTGAGTGTTTGGATACTTGCATTCAGCTCTGCATCATTCAGTGTCTTGCCTGCGCTTGTTTTCAGGTGGATCTCAGATACATCATTATTGGCGGTCAGCTGCAGTTTGGTATCGGGGAAATGAAGGCTGTCCGAAAGGATAACATCATCTACCGCAATGTCGGCTTTCAGCGTATCCTGGTTACCGTTACCCTTTAACCTCGTATTGATAAATGCCTTCCCGTCATATACAAAATCGGGAACATTGGCATTCACATTCAATTCATACCTGGCAAGATCGAGGTTCCCGCTCACCGTGGCATTATTAAAGCCACTCAGTCTTTTATCCAGCAGCCGGATATATTCATCTACCTGTTTTGTCTTTATATCAAAACTAAAATCCTGGTTCTTAACTGCATAAGAGGGCTTTTTGATATAAGCAGGATAATAACGGCTTAAAAATACTTTAAAAGCATCCGGTAATTCCATGATGCTGAACTTGCCTGATAATTCTGCATCAATTTCATTGGATTGCAGCGATAAATATTTTTTATCTCCCACCATCAATGACCTCAGTGTAAGGGAATCAAAAGACAGCAACGTGCTGTCGTGTTCCAGCTTTGCCTTGTAAACCCTTGCTGTACCTAAGAAGTTATCAATATTATTACCGGTGAAATTCAGGCTGAACAAACCCGACAAGGAAAAATCATCCTGCGTAAAACGGATATTTTTTAAGTTGGCATATTCAAGGTCTGCATCGAGGTTAAAGGCAATTTCTTTTCCCGAAAGGCTGAGCGCCCCGTCAAGACTTTTTATTTTAATGTTAGGATCATCGATCGTCAAATGGCCTTTAAAAAGGTTCTTTTCAAAATTACCCTTTACGACTATCTTCTGGAAATTGTATCCATTGAATTCGAGCTGATCAAAAGAACCGTCAAAATCCGCATTCAATGTTTTTAATGTTAAGCCGGTCCCTTTTACCTTGCCCCTTAATGAAATGTTTCCGAGCTCAGTGCTGTTTATAAATTCACCCAGTTTGAAAGAGTTGGTAAATAATTTTCCTGAATAATTCGGAGGGGCATTTTCAGGGAGCTTCATGTTCAGGTCAGCAGTGATCATTCCCATATTTGTAATGATCGTTCCATAAGCCACAAAATCATTCAGGAAGCCTGTGAAATTTCCTTTATAATAAATGTTGCCGAGTTTATTTAATTGAGGTTGTGTTACATTTTTTAAAGAAGGAATGAGGGCAACCACGTCTGTGTAGGTTGTTTGCAGGCCATTTGATTTGAAATCAATATAAGTAGTGTTGATATCCGGTAAACCCCTTAAAGCGATATCTCCATCAATGGTAGTATTACCGCTTTTTATTTTCATATTCTTTGCAGAAAAATTATCAATGGTTCCTTTGGCGTTTCCCTGTAAATAAAAAATTCTTTTCCAGGAGGAAAGTGCCGGGGCAAACAATGCAAGGTCATCACTGTTCAGTTCACTTTCTATAAAACGTGCCTCGAGGGTTACACTATGAATAAAGCTATTCATATCCTTATTAAAGGCATTGTATTCCATGGAATAAAAATTCTTCAAATGGCTTTTATTTGTGATGAGGTCAAGATTGCCAAACTCCATTCTCTCTGGAGTAAATTTCATGGATGATTGCAGTTTCTTTATCTCCAGGCCGCTGCGCTCTTTTGCGGTCAAAAGAATTTCCGCCGTAAGCGTATCATTGGTAAACGACATATTACTGATGCTTCCTGAAATGCCGGTAAATAAAAGATGTTGACCATCGAAGCGATCCTGGTAAATGGCGCGTTCAGTTTCTTTTTCATTCAGGAAGCTGCCGTTATTCAGCAAAAGTCTTTTTAATTGAATATTCCATCCCTCGTTGTTCCATTTATAGGCGGATAACACCGGGATCTGTTCGAGGATATTTGTAAGATTCGCAACAGGTGGCCTGTTGCCACTGAAATTAGATTGGGCGAAATAAGGTTCGTTCAGCGTTATTTCTTTTAAAATGATCTTCTTCTGTGCGAGATCCACCTTGTCGATCAGTACATCCATTTTTTTTATGGAAGCGATCATGCTTTGCCCGATCCATTTATCAATTTTATTGAATTTGATATTGGTAAAATGCGCTTCTTTAAAATCGAATTCAATGCCTTTTTTTGTATCCTTACTTTTTTTTGATCCTCCAAAATAATCTACGAGGAACTGGTAATTCCAGACAGAATCGGTCCGTTTCATATTAATGACAGCATCAGACAGCCCGATATAGTTAAAGCTGATCTTGTCTTTTAAAAAGAACCAGTCAGTGATGTTCACTTTGGCGGATCCTGCATATAATAATGTATCCTTCCCCCGGTCCTCTACCATCAGGCCCTTTAATTCAAGTTTATTAAAAAAAGAAAAATCCACCTTCTGAACGGTCACCCTTGTATGAAGTTCTTTGGATAGGCCTGCAGCCACTTTTTTTACCACCCATGTTTGTACAGGAGAAAAATGCAACAGGGCATAAAGCAGCACTACCAGCAACAGGATAGCCAGTACAACCCTTTTCAATATTTTAAAAAATCTCCGCAGGATAAATAATTAGTTGTAAAAATAGCCAATCAGGCTGTACACGCAAATTCAATGGCTTAAATTATCCAATATTTTAATAAAGCTTAACAAGCTGTGCAACAACCGCCTGCCGGTGAAACTGCCAAAACGTGAGCCGGGCGGGGATTTAAAAGCTAATAGGGTGTTTATTAAACAACGTGTTGGAAAGAAATTTTGAATGACCGTATGATCAATATCCCTGCGCATCATCATCACCGCGACTGTCAGCAACAGCAGTGATGCTTCTTTTAGGGGAATTATTTATTTGGATCAATTCAGTACGGCCAATGGTTTCCCTGATTTTTACTTTGTATCCCATTTCGGTTAATGAAGCCATTACCTGGGTCGGGAAATTTGTTTCCACATCAATGCGGTCCGGCAACCACTGGTGATGAAATTTCGGTTTGTTTACTGCATCCGAAGGCGTTAGTCCAAATTCCAGGATATTGACCAACGACTGGAAGATACTGGTTGGAATGGTGGAGCCACCTTTTGTTCCTACAACGATACATGGCACCCCATTTTTTAAAACCAACGTGGGAGTCATGCTGCTCAACATTCTTTTATTGGGCGCAATGGCATTCGCCTCGTTCCCGGTAACTCCAAACATATTAGGCGTGCCGGCTTTTATACTAAAATCATCCATCTCATTGTTAAGGATAAATCCAGCACCTTTTACAACCGTTTTACATCCAAAATTATCATTAAGGGTAGTTGTGATGGCAACAGCATTGCCTTCCCTGTCAATGATGCTGATATGGGTTGTTTGCTCACTTTCATGAACAATACCCGCTTTGGTTGAATCACTATTGCCTGCTTTACCCGGTATAAAATCGGACATTCGTTGCTGTAAGTAAGCATCGCTTAATAATGTTCTTACAGGTACTTTTACAAAATCAGGGTCGCCCAGGAAATTTGCCCGGTCAGCAAAGGCCCTTCGTTCTGCTTCCACCATTAACTGGATGCCGGCTGTAGTTTGAAATCCCAGTGAAGCAATTTCTCTTTTTTCGATCATTTTCATCATCTGTTGTAAAAGAATACCGCCACTGCTGGGTAATGACATCGTAACTACATGAACCCCTTTGTAATCAAATTCCAACGTGGATCTTTCTTTGGCTTTATAATTTGCCAGGTCATCCAGGCTGATAATGCCTTTTCCCTGCTTCATTTCTTCCACGATACATTTTGCAGTTATTCCTTCATAGAATCCTTTTGCACCATGATCCCTGATCCTTTTCAAAGTGCCTGCCAGGTCTTTTTGAACGAGCAGGTCACCGGCTTTCCAGCCGCCTTCTTTTACAAAAGCAGTTTTGTGGCGGTTGTTCCTTAAAAATTTCTCTTTTGTTGCATTCAGGCTATCTGCCTGCGCTGAAGTAAGTGCAAATCCTTTTTCAGCCAATAAGATCGAAGGAGCGATCAGGGTTTTAAGATCCAGCCTTGCATATTTGAGTGTTGCAAATAATCCAGCCACCGTTCCGGGGATACCACTGGCAAGCCGGCCTTCCATTGTCAACCCTTTAATGGAGTTGCCGGCACTATCCAGGTACATATCTTTTGATGCCCTCGAAGGAGCGGTCTCACGAAAATCAAGGGCAATGTTTTTTCCATTCTTTAAATGAGCAACCATAAAACCACCACCACCAAGGTTACCCGCATTTGGATACACTACGGCCAATGCAAATTGGGTGGCAATGGCAGCGTCAAATGCATTTCCTCCTTTTTTGAGCATGGCCAGGCCGGCCATGCTGGCTAAGGGATGGGCAGAAACAACTGCTGCATTCCTGCAGGTAACCTGTTTCTGAGGAGCGTTATACCCATATTTCGTTTGTGCAATGCTTAAAAAGCACGTCAATAGAAATATGATAGTGAAGTTGCATTTTTTTAAAATCATACCGGTTATTGTTGATCAAATCTAAATTTTCTTTTTTTAACGAATCCCACACATCGCCAACTTAAAATATGAATATCTAATTCAGCGTTACTTTTTACCCCCTGTGCCTTCGTGCCTCTGTGCCACTGTGTTTCAATACTACTTTTAGCAAATTTTGGAACACGAAGACACAGAGGCACAGAGATACAAGGATAAGGAATAGAACATATAAGTTAGTTTTTACTGTCTTATTTTACCATTTAGATCTGCCTATTTTAGATCAAAGTATAAAAAACAGGATTTATTTTTTAAATTATTAGTACAACACGTTAGTTTTGATAATTTCATGCCTTAATTATTATTATGAAAATTTTCCTCGTTGCCATACTTGCATTCATTGTATCGAATACGGAAGCCCAGGCTTTGAAAAGCCCGGATGAATTCTTAGGATATCCGTTGGGACAAAAATTCACCCCTCATTATAAAATAGTTGATTATTTTAAAAGCGCTGCCGCTGCTATGCCTTCCATGATGAAGCTGCAATCTTACGGGCTGACGAACGAAGGGAAGGAATTATTACTGGCTGTGGTATCGTCTCCCGAAAATATCAACCGCATTGATGAGATCCGGAAAAATAATTTACGGCTTACAGGATTACTTACTGATAAACCTGCTGATATAAAAGCGCCGGCGATCGTATGGATGAGTTATAATGTGCATGGCAATGAAGCAAGTTCTTCTGAAGTATCCATGAAAGTTTTATATGAATTGCTTTCATCAAAAAATGCCAATGAAACAGGATGGCTTAATAGTACAGTTATACTGATCGACCCCTGTTTGAACCCGGATGGCAGGGACCGGTACGTAAACTGGTACAACCAGGTAGTAGGCAAAAATTTCAATGCAAATTCCAATGCGAGGGAGCATGATGAACCCTGGCCCGGGGGGCGTACCAATCATTATAATTTTGACCTGAACAGGGATTGGGCATGGCAGTCACAGGTTGAAACACAGCAGCGTATTAAGCTGTACAATGAATGGATGCCTTCGGTCCATTGTGATTTTCACGAGCAATATGTCAATAGCCCCTATTATTTTGCGCCTGCTGCCGAGCCTTTACACGAAGTGATCACCCCCTGGCAGCGCAGCTTCCAGGTAACGATGGGTAAAAACCATGCAAGGTATTTTGATGCAAAGGGCTGGTTATATTTCACCAAAGAATATTTTGATCTTTTCTATCCTTCTTACGGTGATACATACCCGATATATAATGGTTCGATCGGGATGACCTATGAACAGGCCGGCCATTCCTTTGCAGGCCTCGCCATTGCCCTGGACAATGATACGCTTACACTCAAAGACAGGATCGAGCATCATTTTACCACGAGTATGAGCACCATTGAAGTCGCTTCACAGAATGCTGAAAAGATAAATTCAGAATTTAAAAAGTTTTTTGATGAAGGCAGAAATAATGGCAACGGGATCTATAAGACCTATATCGTAAGTGCTGCCAATGAAAGCAAACTTTCAGGGCTGAAGGACCTGTTTGACAGGAACAATATTATTTACAGTTATACAAAGCAAGGCGTCACCGTAAAAGGATATAATTATTTTACGGGGAAGGATGAAAGTTATACGACCGCACAAAATGACCTGCTCATTTCTTCTTACCAGGTAAAATCTACATTGATCAAAGTATTATTTGAGCCCATTTCAAAGCTGCAGGATTCTGCAACCTATGATATTACTGCCTGGGCTTTGCCTTATGCATATGGAATACAGGCA
This sequence comes from uncultured Chitinophagaceae bacterium, assembly GCA_963779595.1. Taxonomy (GTDB): domain Bacteria; phylum Bacteroidota; class Bacteroidia; order Chitinophagales; family Chitinophagaceae; genus Ferruginibacter. The sequence continues at coordinate 637,568 of CAVZYY010000001.1, forward strand.
TATGCTGTAAAGGAAAAACTTGCAGGGCAGGCGATGCAGGCAAGGGAAATACCCGCGCCGGTTGGCAGGAATGAATATGCGTACCTCGTAGAATATAATTCTTTCAATGACGGGAAACTACTCGTATCGCTGATCAGTAACGGGATCAAAGTTCGTTTTGCGGAAAAGAATTTTTCCTGGAACGGTAGAAAATTCAATAAAGGTTCCCTGGTCATATTAAGGAACGGGAATGAAGGAAAACTGGAAAAGTTCATTGCCCTAACCAATGAATTTAAAAGCAGCATAACCGCTGTGACCTCGGGTTTCATGGAAAGCGGTTTTGATTTTGGTTCTGATAAGCTGCATGTACTGAAAAAACAAACGGTGGCTATGCTTACGGGTGAGGATGCCAATTCAAATGCAGCTGGTGAAGTATGGCATTTATTTGAGCAGCAACTCGGGTATCCCATCACGTTGATCAATGCAGGAGCACTTAGCTATGCCGACCTTAAGAATATTGATGTGATCATCATTCCTGATGGCGATTATAAATTCCTTTCAGAGAAAGAAGCAAATACTGTTTTAAAATTATGGGTTAAACAGGGCGGGAGGATCATCGCTATTGAAAATGCCGTCGTACAAATGGCGGCGGGTGAGTGGGGAATCAAAATTAAAAAAGAAGATGAGGAAAAGCCTGAGGATAAAAAACCATCCTATGCAGATATAAAAAGATATGAGAACCGGGAAAGAGACGTTATTAAGAATAATATACCCGGGGCGATCTACAAAGTTGAACTTGATGACAGCCATCCATTGGCATTCGGGTATCCTGATTACTATTTTTCATTAAAACGGAATACGAGTGTTTACGAGTTCCTCAAAGACGGCTGGAACATAGGGGTTATCAAAAAAGAAAACCAGGTCTCAGGCTTTGTTGGAAGCAAGGCAAAGGAAAAGATCAAAGACGGAACGGTGATCGCGGTGCAGCAATATGGGAAAGGTTCTGTGGTGTACTTTGCAGATGATCCGGTCTTCAGGAGTTTTTGGGAGAACGGGAAAGCCCTTCTGACAAACGCTGTTTTCTTAGCCTGGTAAAGGGTTAATTTGTTCATTTATTTTATAACCGGCAAGTGAGGTTATGATCAATCCTGTAATTTAGTAGAATAAAATTACCATATGCGTATACTGCTTTCCTGTATGATCATATTGACAATTTCTTTTTCCTCCTTTTCCCAAATACCTAAAATATACAACGCTGCAGAGATCCTGTTGCAGTTAAAAAAATTAAATGTGCTTGGCGCTGTTTTATACATTGGTGCCCACCCGGATGATGAAAATAATTCCTTGCTTCCTTATTTTGCCAATGAAAAAATATATCGTACCGCTTACTTGAGTTTAACCAGGGGAGATGGCGGGCAGAATTTAATAGGAGATGAACAGGGCATTGAACTTGGCCTCATAAGAACCCAGGAATTATTGGCAGCAAGTAGGGTAGATGGCTGCAGAACAATATTTCAGCAGGGCATATGAATTTGGTTATAGCAAAAGTGCAGAAGAGGCGTTGCGGATATGGGACAAGGAAAAAATACTCAGTGATATGGTATGGGTGATACGCCAATACCAGCCTGATGTTATCATAAAAAGATTTCCCCGGGATTCAAGAGCAGGCCATGGCCATCATGCAGCTTCAGCATTATTGGCTGATGAAGCATTTATTGCTGCGGCTGACCCTAACAGATTCCCGGAACAATTTAAATACGGTGTAAAACCATGGCAGGCAAAAGGATATTATGGAACACTTTTAATTTTGGAGGCAACAATACACCAGGACGACCAGTTAAAAATAGATATTGGTGGATACAATCCTCTGTTTGGCAAAAGCTATGGTGAGATGGGAGGGGAAGCAAGGACAATGCATAAAAGCCAGGGGAGGGCCGGCCAGGAGACGGGGGCAGATCTTTGAATATTTTTTCAACAACCGGTGGTGATGCTGCAAAGAATGACCTGATGGAGGGAATTGATACAGACTGGGAAAGGATAAATGGAGGGGCGGCCATTCAATCAATGATTAATAATATCATAATGATTACAAAGCGGATAAGCCGGAATTATCAGTTCCTGCATTGATCAAATTATATAAGTCGATCAAAGCATTACCCGAAAACATCTGGAGAAATAAAAAATTAAATGAAGTACAGCAATTAATAGAAGCATGCAGTGCATTTATATGTTGAAGCCACCTCGCATCCAGCAAAAGGTCGTGCAGGGAGATACGCTGCGTGTAAGCTTTGTGACGCTTAATGAGCGGAGAAGACTCCTGTAATATTGAAAAAGATCAGGATTGGGAATTTTGATTCTTCTTTCTCAGCCCCGTTGGTTTCGAATCAAAATCTCATCATCAATAAAACATTTGCGGTTGCTGATAATAAAAAGATATCCCAGCCTTACTGGCTGGAATATCCGCTAATAGGGAGGAACATTCGAGGTAAGGGACCAGTTGCTGATTGGGAAAGCAGAAAATGATCCGTCATTTGAAGCCGAGATATTTGAGTGAATATTGACGGGGAAGATCTTACTGATCAAACGGCCGGTACAATACAGGGTGATCGATCCTGTAAAAGGAGAACTGTACCAACCCATATCTGTGTTGCCAAAGATAGAATTGAATTATACCAAAGATAATTATGTGTCGCTGAATGGGTCCGCCCGCAAAACCCAGCTATCATTTTAAATCAAATTTGAATGATTCCAGCTGTTTACAATGATTCAACAGGAGTATTCCGGGAAATGGACCAGTGACGGCGCATCTGTTTTGTTTGATCCAAAAACAAATGCGGAAGCAGACCACAGTACTTTTTTTAAACCGCTGTTAACCGAAACAAATACAACAGAAGAGATTAGGCTAAAACTGCAGATGTAAATATGATGGCTACACGAAAATAATCTCCTATGATCACATACCTACAATCACTTATTTCCCGAAGGCGAAACCAACCTTGTAAAGGTTGATATTAAGATTGTTGGTAAAAAGATCGGATATGTCGCGGGGCAGGAGATAAAGTGCCGCAGGCGCTGGAAGAAATGGGATATGAAGTAAAATATTTATCCGAAGCCGATATGACAGATGATAACTTGAAACAGTTTGATGCCATTATTACAGGTATACGGGCATATAATATTTATGAATATCTCACCAATAAAAATGATGTGTTGATGCGGTATGTTGAAAATGGTGGAAATCTTATTGTTCAATATTTAAAAAGCAACCAGGTAGGGCCCGGAGAGTTAAAGTGGGGCCTTATCCATTTGTATTAGATGCCGGCAACAGGGTAACTGAAGAAGATGCCAAAGTGAATTTTTTATTGCCGGAACATCCTGCATTAAATTATCCGAATAAAATAACGGAAAAGGATTTTGAAGGCTGGGTGCAGGAGAGAAGCACATACCAGGCATACGCAAATAGATCAACATTTTGAAGCGCCCCTGGCGATGAATGATAGGGCAGAAAAGGAAAGCAATGGAAGCCTTGTAATTGCAAAATATGGGAAAGGTAATTTTGTGTATGCAGGCCTGGTATTTTTCAGGCAGTTGCCTGCAGGCGTGCCGGGTGCGTATAGATTAATGGCGAACCTGATTGCATTGCCGAAGAATGAATAGGTAAAGATGATCCGAAGTAGATTAGTTGATCATTAGATTACATGGTATCGAAAATAGGTAGAGGCCTGGGTTTAAATATCCGTATATTTAAAGATGAGATGTAAAATTGAAAAACTCACAACCATAATCAATTTAGAACAAACAGGTTCCATCCTCTGAAGAGTGGAGAAATAACAATTCGTATTGGACTAAGTGGTATATAGTAGTATTTATATTCTTAGTGCTGCAGATAGTGTCTGTATTATTTCATAACCAGCATTTTAAAAACTAACTGAATGAGTGGCATTGATTGGTTAGTGCTTATTGATTACACTCAGTGGTATTATCATCTATGGCATTTACAAAAGCCGCACCACAAAAAATCTAGACGGATATTTTTTAAGCAACCGCACCATGCCCTGGTATTTGGTGTTGCTGAGCATCATGGGTACCCAGGCAAGTGCGATCACTTTTTTAAGCGCTCCGGGCCAGGCCTATACCGATGGGATGCGTTTTGTACAATATTATTTTGGGCTGCCGCTGGCCATGATCGTGATCAGTATTGTTTTTGTTCCTGTTTTCAGCAGGCTGAAAGTATATACTGCCTATGAATTCCTAGAAGAACGCTTTGATGTAAAGACAAGAACATTCACTTCATTTTTATTTCAGCTATCCCGGGGCTTGCACCGGGGATAAGTATTTATGCTCCTTCGCTGATATTAAGTTCATCTGGGATGGAATATTTACTATACAAATATCGTAATGGGAGGACTGCTGATCATTTATACCATGAGCGGGGGCGCTAAGGCAGTTGCATATACGCAGAAGCTGCAGATGATGATCATGATTATCTGCAATTTCATCGCTGGCTATATGGTAGTAAACTTATTCCGGCTGGTATTGGGTTTACAGGATGCCTTGCGGAAGGCAGGGAAGAGCGGTAAAATGAATGTGATAACAAATGGGTATGATGATAATGGATTTGACTGGAAAGACAAGTACAATATATGGAGCGGGCTGATCGGTGGATTTTTTCTTAGCGCTGTGTTATTTTGGAACAGATCAAAGCCAGGTAGGACAGGTATCTTACCGCAAAGAATAATACAGAAAGCAGATAGGGTTGCTGATGAACGGGCTTGGTAAAAGTACCCATGCAGTTTTTATATTAATGATTGGGGATATTGGTCTTTTCCTTTTATCATTATAATAAAGCACCCATCTATTTTGATGAGGCAAAAATTACCATGGCCAACCAGACCATTTATAAAGATTCCCTGGCGATCACGGAAACAAATTTTAAAAATGCGTTGTCTTTAAATAAACCGGCAGAAGCAGCGGCCATTCGTACCGACTATAAAAATTTGCTGAAAAAGGCCTTGCCCGGTGAAGACGTTAATGACAACAATTATATTTTTCTTCATTTTGTAAAAGACAATTTACCTATTGGCCTGATCGGGTTGGTATTTGCGATCATTTTTTTGGCGGCATGGGGAAGTATCGCAGCCGCACTCAATTCACTGGCAGCCTGCACCGTGGTTGATTTTCATAAAAAATTCTTTGTCAAGTCAGAAACCCCGCTGCAGGATTATAAAATATCGCAATGGTACACCCTTGGATGGGGAATTTTTTGTATCATCATTGCCATGTTTGCACAGAATATTGGCAACAGCCTGATCGAAGCGGTCAATATCCTCGGTTCATTATTTTACGGGGTGATACTCGGAATTTTCCTCGTGGCTTTCTGGATGAAATGGATCAGGGGCAATGCAGTTTTCATAGCTGCGGTCATTTCCGAAATATTGATCATCGTCATTTATAATATGGATATCATTTCTTTCTTGTGGCTCAACGTGATCGGTGCATTACTGGTGATCCTGTTGAGTGGAATGATACAGCTGTTTATGAAGAGGGAGGTAAAAGAAGTTATAAGGTAATATAATACGGAAGCATCCAAAAGAAGGACGTCATTGCGAGGAACGAAGCAATCTGGTAATATTGCAACAGCAATGCTGATAGACCAGATTGCTTCGTTCCTCGCAATGACGTGTTAGTATATTTATTTTAATTTCTTCTGAAGCTCAAGATTCATTTTTACATAATCGTCATTCTTTGCTTCAGTGGCAAGCTCCAATGATTTTTTTGAACTTTCCAACGCACCGGCCTTATCACCAGTCTCTTGTTGTACTTTTGCCTTGAAGAGCCACATCCAGAATGCTTTGGGATTTTCATTCAGGGCCTTTGAAACATTATCCAAAGCCTTGGTTGTATTCTTTTCGTATTCGTTATAAAATTGAGCTGCCTGCCAGTACGGTTTTTTATCTGTTTGCATCGCTGCATCTATCTGGCTTTTTATTTTATCTTTTATATTAGTAACGATCGGGATGGCTATATCTGTTTTTTCCCACATGATATGCAGCTCACAACTTTCCGGTTTAATATCAGAAAACTGCATGGTAAAAGTTTCAAGCCTCGTTTTCAGGTTCACAGGCTCTATCTTAAACCTCGCAACATCCTCTGATTCTTTATATCCATCAACCCCTGAATTGCTGACGCCTTTATTAAGGATGATCTCCCAATGATCGAACCCGGGGATCGTATACAATGCATAGTTGCCACTATCAATTTTTTTTCCTTTGATCTCAACGGGATCAGAAAACCTGATCACGGTTGCACTATTGGCACCTGTTCTCCATAATTTATTATAAGGCACCAGGTCACCATAGATCGTTCTGCCCTTAGTACCTGGCCTCGAGTACGTAAGTTCTATACTACCCATTCCAAAATCCTGTTTAATGGTTTGCGCGGGAGAAGGCGCAGGCATCTTTACCTGGGCAGTCATTGCGAAATAAGCTACAACACTTATTATGCAGAGGAATGTCTTTTTCATAAGTCTGTTTATTAATGATTATTGAAAATATACTTTTACTGTTTGATAAAATAACCGGTTATTGTTAAACTGTTGCTGGGCATACTGCTGTTGTTTCTCAGAAAAACCCTGCAATCCGAAAAGCCCGGCTGCATTTCCTTTATTGATCGCAATTTCAAGATAGCCTGCTGAATTAAACAACGCCAGTTTTTCTCCCTCTGCTACATCTGCATAAGTTTCACTGATCTTATCGATCACCTCATCCCTTTTAAATACGATCTTAAAGCTTCTCCCTTTTCGTTGTTCTTCAAATTCTTCTTTGGTGATATTTACGATCACATTCTCAAAATTATCAATAAATATGATCTGTCCCTCTATCCAGTTATTTCCAAGCATTGGCTTCAATGGATTTTTTACCTGGATGGAAACTGATGCATCGCCGATTTCTTCCAGGCTTTTTCCATTTATAATATCATTAAATGCTTTTGCAAATACGTTGATACAATAAAGGGTATTTTTTTGATTTGTTTTGTCCAAGGGGAAGTGCCACTACTTTTTGCGGGGCTTCTTCAAGCATCATGGTGAGCAATCCATTATCTGCACAGCCAATATAATGGCCATTGTGTTCTGCCAACAGCAGATGTTCAGGCTTTTCATCAAATAAGTTTACCAGTATCAGATGAAAGGTGCCCGCTGGAAAATTTTTGATGGCATTCCTGCAAACATATGCGGCCTGCGGATAATTGAACGGGGATAACTGGAATGGGTAATATCAATGATCGTGAAACTCCTCATTGGCTTGCAATAACTGGCCCTTTCATGCGCCGGCTAAGAAAATCATGTTCGCCAATATCAGATGTAAGGGTTAATAAGGGCATTCTATATTGTTGATCGTTTATATTAGTTTATTGTCAATCTCTAATTCGCATCGGGTACCCAGTATCCAGTATCTAGCATCCAGTATCCAGCATTAACTATTCACCAGTTCTCCGTTCTTATAAAAAAACTTTTTACGAGCTTATCTGTCCATGAAGGGAAAAATTTATTCATAAAGACGGTTTGTTTGCCTGTAAATGAAAGCACCAATGTGCGTTTTCTTTTTTCAATGGCTTTTATAATATGTTTGGCGCATTCCTCGGAACTCATTAGGTCTCTTTCATTCAGCGGGCTTTCTCCCTGTGCCTCTCCTTTATTGTTAAGTGCTGCATTGCGTATATTGCTCCGGGTAAATCCGGGGCATACCCACATTACATTTACCCCGTCATCCTCGAGTTCTGTCCGGATGGCCTCAAGCCATCCGTTCAGGGCAAATTTGGAGGCGGAATAGCCGCTTCTTCCCGGCAGGCCGCGGTAGCCGGCAATGGAAGAAACCCCTACAATCGTCCCTTTTCTTTCAATTATGGAATCGAGCGCAAGCTTGGTGCAATAAACCGTTCCAAAAAAATTGATATCCATTACTTTTCCTAAATACATCCAGTTCTGCATCTTTTAACAATGCACTCATAGAAATACCGGCATTATTGATCAAAATATCAATGCCTCCGAATTGCCTGATAGTGGATTCGATAATAATTCCTGCAATCGTTATAGTGGCTTACATCTGCCACAATGGAATGCAGGGGTGAATTCGAATAATGCACCTGCAGGTCATATAATTTATCCTGGTTCCGGCCACAGGTAGCAATTTTAGCGCCCAGTGGAATCAGTTGCATCGATCAATGCTTTTCCGATGCCTTCGCTGCCACCGGTAATGGCAACCACTTTATTTTTAAAAAAATCACTCATTATAAAAGATTCAGGCAAAAATAAGAGAGTTAAGCGCTGTTTACAAACAAATATGATTCATTTGAGTAATAATATTGAAAACTTTTCCGAAAAAGTTTGATGCAATATGATTTTGCCTTATTTTTGCACTCCCTAAAAGGTTGTATAAGAAAGGAAAGTGAGAATTGGTAGCTCAGTTGGTAGAGCAATACACTTTTAATGTATGGGTCCTGGGTTCGAGTCCCAGCCAGTTCACATAGCCTCTTTCACATAGAGGCTTTTTTTATGCACCTGTTGAAGGTAGCATTATGCACTTCGAATCATTTTTTTAAGATTTGCAATCTGTCTTCTATGTCTTAAAATATGTACAATCGCATGCTCCATCATTTGTTCAATATCGTAATATTGACCCCATTTGGTTAAGATCTTATTTGAATGATCGAAATCTTCCAGTTCATTATCGTAAATATTGGAAAATGCCTCGTTTGTAAATTCTAAAACTTTATCCAGGTCATTCGAATATTCAATACTTGTTGACCTGAGTTTTTGCTCAGGTCTTTTACTATTTATATTCCGGTGGTTTTGAATGTATACACAATACGAATAACCAGAACTTACCACGTGAGTTAAGATAGTTTGTATCGACCTGAATTCAGGACTTGCTGTTTGTGTATTTATAATTCTAAGTAACTCTGATTCATTGATGTCCGCAATAGCATCTTGTAACTCATTAACAGCCTTTTTATATTCTTCAAGAAATGCGAATACAGCATTTTGTTTTTTAATAGCTTCCATTATGAGATTTCTAGTTATATGGTCCACAATAATTGCCGGCTACGACTGGCATTGCCCAGTGACAACTTCGTGTTCCGGCCTCCCGAACTGGTTATCTTTTTGAATCTCTCTTAACATACAACAATTAAATATACTCAATCCTCAAATTTCTATTTGTTTTTAAGTTATTGGAATGGGATCATTCTAAATAAATAAGATTTTATAAGATTGCGGAATATGGCTTGACATCTTAGCAGGCATAAAAAAAGAGGCGCTGTTAAACTGCCTCTTTTTTCATCGGAATTACCAATCCGATTTCTCTTTTATTTCATGCCCATCCCCGGAATAAACGATCCTCGTTTCAGGATCACCTTTCAACTTTACGAGGTAATTGACAATTCCATCTTTATCAACTTTGTAGATCTCATCAATTGACCTGTCGGCATAAGTTGTTTTAGCAGCGCTGCTAATGGCTGCCGGCAATTCTGACTCTTTGATCTCAACCCCTTTTGAAATGAGTGTTCCGGATAGATCATAAGCGGCCATCTGTTTCGTTCCATTCACTTTAAAATGCACCTTGTATTTATCCCCCTTTATTTTCCATTCGGCTCCGGAGGCATCCGGATATTGATTTTTAAAGTTGCTTTGAACAGTTGCCGGCACATCCTTATCCTTTACTTTCATTTTTTCCTGTGCGTTTACACTTAGGGCTATACTCATAGCCAGGCAAAGCGCCAATAGTTTATTTTTCATAATATATTTTTTATAAAAGGCTCAAAAAATAAGCCAAGGAAGGCTCTACAACATTTTAAAAAAAGGTTAAAATCGAAAATATAGTGGACATATTCACTAAAAATATACAAATACTGTTTGGTATTAATCTCAATCCATGATCGCGTTTTTTTTGTGTACCTCCATGAAGGATCATTGTTCTTATGAACAATTAATCTTCAAACTCAACCAACGCTCTTTCTTTTTTTTCGTATAGTATTTAAAAAGAGGGTTTATCCCGGGGAAATAAATTCCCGTCTTCCAAAGCTGGCTGCAATTATTCATCTTTTAATTTTTAAATTTTATGAAGACAATTGCAGTATCCGGCATGGCCAGTCAACCAAAAAATAAAAGCTGGCGGCTCCTGTTCATTTTAACGGTTTGTATCACCCTGTTGTCAACAGGATGTGATAAAGATGATGATAACCAGCCGGTCAATGTTCAAACAAACCTGGCACTCGTTGCAGACAATCTTGTCTCACCATTATCAATCGTTCAGGCGCCTGATAATACAAACAGGTTGTTCATTGTTGACCAGGTTGGGAAAATTTACATTGTACCAAATGGCGGCGCGATGATCACTACACCCTTTATAGACCTGTCAAGCAAGCTGGTTCCATTAAATCCTCCTTATGATGAGCGCGGTTTGTTAAGTATGGCTTTTCATCCCGACTATGCTACCAATGGTAAGTTCTATGTTTTCTATACTGCGCCACCGAATGCGGGCGGGCCTGCACCAGGGGAGAGCTGGAGCAGTCTTACCCGTATTTCAGAATTCAGGGTTTCTGCAGCGGATGCAAATCTTGCGGACTTGGCCTCTGAAAGAGTGCTCCTCGAAGAGGATCATCCACAATCAAATCATAACGGAGGCACACTTGCCTTTGGTCCTGATGATTACTTGTATATTTCTATTGGTGACGGTGGTGCATCCGATGATAATGCACCGGGACATTTCCCGGATTGGTATGCCGTGAATGCCGGCGGCAATGCACAAAATATCTGGGCAAACCTGATGGGCAAAGTATTACGGATAGATGTAAACAGCGGCACACCTTATAGTATTCCGGTTGATAATCCTTTTGCAACTTCAACCTATGCAAAAAAAGAGATCTATGCTTTTGGATTCAGAAACCCTTATCGTTTTTCTTTCGATATGGGTGGATCACATGGGTTATATCTTGGCGATGCCGGCCAGGCATTGTACGAAGAAGTTGACCTGGTTACCAAAGGCGGTAATTACGGCTGGAATGTTAAAGAAGGGCCGATATGTTTTAATACTGACAGTAACCTGCTGATCCGCCCCAGCTGCCCTGCGGTTGATTCCGCAGGTGATCCATTGATCGAGCCCGTTATTTCATTAAAGAACAAAGCCAATCCTGATGGAACAGGTATCGCAACAGTTGTAGTTGGTGGTAATGTTTACAGGGGAACGGCTCTTCCTCAATTACAGGGTCGCTATATCTTTGGCATTTTTTCCCAGGGCAATCCAAGTGCTGATGCGAAATTATATGTTTCCAGCCCTGTTGGACCGGGTTCGTTGTCGTACGAAGATCTGACACCTAAAGATTATCCCGTTAATTTGGGCTACTATCTCAAGGGATTCGGGCAGGATCTTTCCGGCGAAGTGTACATTACTGTTAGTAGCGCATTGGGGGTAACAGGAACCACCGGTAAGGTCTTTAAACTGGTGGCTGCTCCATAATCAAATATTAAAGCACCAATCATGTAAGAAGCAACGCTCTTGTGAGGTTGCTTCTTACATCATACATCATAAATAAAACATGATGCCTAAAAAATTAAAAAATTGCTCAGCTGCACGAAATACTTAATTTTACGATCTAATAGGATTTAGTGAAAGCCATTTTTCTGAACAACCGTGGATTCTTTTTGCCTTACCTTATTTTTATTATCCTGGGTGCTGTTTTGATCGGGATGAATACAAAAACAACTTTACACCTGGGATTCAATTCATTCCACAATCATTTTTTTGACATTTTTTTTCAATACTTCACCTGGCTGGGAGATGGCGTCACCTGGATATTGGCCGTGCTCATACTTTGCGCCGTTAAATACAGGTATGCAATGATCATAGGCCTTTCCTGCCTTATCTCGTCAATGATCACACAGCTTCTGAAACGAACCGTATTCAGCGATATGGTTCGCCCCAGGCGTTTTTTTGAAGGGGTGCATGAGATCTATTTTGTTCCGGGAGTAGAGAATTATACGAACAATAGTTTTCCTTCAGGACATACCACGGCTGCTTTTTCGCTTTTCCTGGGCCTTGCTTTGATCTCGAAGAAAAATAATCTTAAATGGATATATTTTATACTTGCACTGCTGGTAGCCTATTCACGGGTTTATTTGTCGCAGCATTTTTTCGGTGATATATATGCAGGTTCTATCATTGCTGTTTCAACAACGCTGGCCGTTTTCTATTTTTTACAGAAGAGTACCCGAAGCTGGTTAGAAGGATCCACCAATACCATATTTAAAAAATGAGTACAGCTACCCGTTACAATATCGCCATAACAATCATTGCATCGCTGTTATTCATACCCTTTCTGGGCTCTGTACATTTGTTTGATTGGGATGAAATAAATTTTGCGGAGTGTGCAAGGGAAATGCTCGTTACCCATGATTATTTTTCAGTTAAGATCAATTACCAGGCATTTTGGGAGAAGCCGCCATTGTTTATCTGGATGCAGGCTTTATCAATGTCTGTTTTTGGTATCAATGAATTTGCTGCAAGGTTTCCGAATGCTATATGCGGGATTATAACCCTCCTGGTACTATTCAATATCGGCAGAAAGCTGCAGAATGAAAAGTTCGGGTTGATCTGGGTACTGGCATATGCAGGTTCCTTTCTCCCGCATTTCTATTTTAAATCGGGCATCATTGATCCATGGTTCAACCTGTTTATTTTTTTAGGGATATATTATTTTATTCTTTTCAGCCATAATAACGGCAGTAATAATAGGCAACTAATACTATCCGCATTGTTTATCGGTCTTGCCAGTATGACGAAAGGCCCGGTTGCCATGCTGATATTTGGTTTATGCTTTGCATGCTATTGGGCATTGAAGCGTTTTCAAAAGATCATATCCATCAAACAACTGTTTATTTATGCAGCAGCATTGATACTTGTTGGAGGAGCTTGGTTCGGAATGCTTGCGATCACAGGCCATTCCGGGATCATCAAAGAATTTTTTGTTTACCAGGTCCGTTTATTCAATACAAGGGATGCGGGGCATGGGGGCCCGTTTTTTTATCATTGGATCGTTTTACTCATCGGTTGTTTCCCGGTATCCATATTCGCATTGCGTTCATTTAGGAAAAGCACATCTGATTCGCCATACCAAAAACATTTTAAGCTGTGGATGATGATCCTGTTCTGGGTTGTATTGCTATTATTCAGCATTGTAAAGACCAAGATCGTACACTATTCATCGCTTTGTTATTTTCCATTAAGTTTTTTAGGTACTTATGCGATCTATAAATTAATGAACGGGGAAATGCGATGGAAGAAATATACTGGTATTTTATTAATGGTCATAGCATGCCTCATTGGTATAGCTCTTTCTGCGCTGCCTGTTATTGATCGGTTTAAAGATTCGATCATTGGATCAAACCTCATAAAAGATAAATTCGCTGTAGAAAACCTGAAAGCAAATGTGCACTGGACAGGCTTTGAATGGGTGATCGGTTTATTGCTCATCTTTGGTACAGCTGCAATGCTGGTAATCAACGGCCGTAAAGGAACCGGGAAGGGGATCATGGGAATATTTATTATTAGTTTATTAACTGTTAACCTCGCTTCCATCATGGTAACGCCTAAAATTGAACTGTATTCCCAGGACGCGGCCATTGAATTTTATAAAAGCCTTGAGCATGAAGATTGTTATATAGATACCTACGGTTTTAAAAGTTATGCGCATTTATTTTATTCAGGCAAAAAAGAACCTGCGAATACAAATAGTTATAACAGGGAATGGTTACTGAATGGCCCGGTTGATAAACCAACCTATATCGTCTCCAAGATCACTGCGGAAGAATATATTAAACAGAATCATACCGGCCTGGTGGAACTTTACCGGAAAAATGGATTCATATTCTGGAAGCGGAATTGATTTGAAGATTTGAAGATTTGGAAATGTGATGATGTTTCATTCATGTTAAAAAGTAACTTGTAGTTTTCTAAAGAAGAGATTAAACAATTAATCTTCAAATCTCCAAATCTTCAAATCTCCAAATTATTTTTTCTTAGTGTATATAGTGTTCTTGTTCAATCCCATTTTATAAAAGAAGTGTGTGAAGGATACACGCAGCACGCCCATTCCATATTTCATGCTACGCTTGAAATTGATGGAAGAAGCTTCGGGGAAATATTTCGTAGGGCAGGTGATCTCCGCGATCTCAAAACCAGCCATGAATATCTGTGAGATCATTTCATTATCAAAAACAAAATCATCATTATTGGCTTCATAATTAACGGTTTCCAGTACTTCCCTTGAAAAAGCACGGTATCCGGTATGATATTCCGATAATTTTTGATTGAGTAACACATTTTGGGAAAACGTAAGTCCCCGGTTAAAAATATATTTGTATAAAGGCATGCCGCCTTTTAATGCGCCCTTGCCAAGGATCCTTGAGCCGAAGACCACCGGGTAAAGTCCATTTGCAATAATATGCGCCATGGAAGGGATCAGCATGGGCGTGTACTGGTAATCGGGATGAAGCATGATCACAATATCTGCACCCAATTCGAGGGCTTTATTGTAACAGGATTTCTGGTTCCCGCCATAACCGGTATTTTTCCCATGCCGGACTATATGACGGATACCGATTCTCGCAGCAACTTCCAACGTATCATCTTTACTCACATCATCAACGAGTACTACTTCATCCACAATATCAAATGGAATTTCCTTGTATGTCTGCTCAAGTGTTAGTGCCGCATTATAGGCAGGAAGAACAACTACTACCTTTTTGTTTTTGATCATTTTTTTATCTTGGCGATAAAAGTAGTAAAATCTGTTTTAATTGAGTTTAATTTAATAATAAGCGGAAATTTAAAAATGGGGGAGACCCGATCAATTGTTAGGGTATTAATGATTGTTTTCCTTTCATGATTGCGAAAGCGGCAATATAATATTAAAGGTTGCGCCTTCTCCTGGTGAGCCCATTGCCGTAATAACACCCTGGTGATTCTCTACGATCTTCCTGCACAAGGCCAGGCCAATACCAGTACCACTATATGCCTGCTTCCCGTGCAGGCGCTGGAAGATGGTAAATATCTGTTCATTGTATTGCGGTTCAAAGCCAATACCATTATCGCTAAATTGAATAAATGCGTAGGAGAGCCTGCTGTTAAGCTTTGTATTTTCTTTGATTTCATCACTACGTACAATCCTTGACGTTATCTTTATGACCGGCTTTTTATCCGTGTACTTAAGTGAATTACTGATAAGATTGTAGAATATCTGGGACAGCTGTAAGGGAATGCCCTGGATGGTTGGCAAAGATTCATGCATGATCGTTGCGCCGGTTTCCTGGATGGCCAGCTCAAAATCATTCTTCAGGGCTTCAATCACCTGGTCAAGGTCGGTTTCCTCGAAAGCATCTTCTTTTTTGGAAAGCCGGGAAAAATCCAATACATCCTGTATAAGCTCCTGCATCCTCCCGGCTGATTGGTTGATCTTATCCTGGTATTTCCTCATGTTCTCCGGGTTGTCAAAATTTTCTCCCAATAATTGTGTAAACACCTGGATCTTACGCAAAGGCTCCTGCAGGTCATGACTGGCCACATAGGCAAATTGTTCCAGGTCCTGGTTAGACTTTAATAGTGCAGTATTCACAGCGGCAAGTTTCTCATGCGATTCCATGATATTGGTAATATCATGGGCAATGGTAAGTACGCCGTAAACCTGTCCGTAATTATTTTTCAAAGGAATATAATAACTCTCAAAATAACGGTTGAGTATAGATGACCTGTATTTTGTATTAGTTACCGGAACCCCGGTTAAGGCTGTGCGGAGATCAGTAACCATAACGGAGTCTTTCATCTGGGGGTATACTTCAAGGAGGTTCCTGCCGATAATATCTTCCCTGTTAAAATGATAGAATTCGTCAGCCCTTTTATTCAGCATTACATAATTCAGCTCTGTATCAAAAACGCCTACCACATCTATAGATGAGTTGATAATGGTTTCTACAAATTCTTTTTGCTCTTTCAGTGTCTCATTCGCCGCTTCAAGGGCCTTGGTGCGGCGGGCAATGGTTTCTTCCAGTTTCTGGTTAAAGGAAGTGATTTCCTGGTTCTGTGATTCGATACGGGTAAGCATGTGATTGAATGCATCGGTCAGTGAACCCAGTTCATCATCTCCTGATTTTATTGCACGGACCGAATAATCTGCTTTTTCAGAGATACTCTTTGCGGTTTGTTCCAGGCTGAGAATAGGCCCTGAAATAGAACTTTGCAGCAACCTTGAGAGCAGGTAAGCAACGAGCAGGGAAAAACTAAAAAGCAATAAAGCAAGAATGACATAGCGGCGTAATTGCTCATACATCGCTTTCATATCAGACTTGATATACAATGTACCCTGCTTTGTTTCTTTTTGCATAACAGGCTCGAAACCTTCGAGGGAGCTGGCCTTGAAATGAAAGCCTTTTTCCCCGGCACTATCAGGTAGTTCTCCTTTCCTGATATCAGCGGGGTATGTGGCAAAAAGGTTTCCATTGATATCATAAAGCGCTGCGGCAACTATATGAGGTTCTGCTTTAAGTGCGCCCAATATTTCATAAGCATCTCCCGGGGTGTCAAAGGCTAAGGCTGCTGAACTATTGGAAGCTGCCACAGCAGCCAATGTCCTTACCTGGTTTTTTAGGGTATCCCTGAAAGAGAAGTATTCAAAAATAATATAAGCGGTGCTCATCAATAATACCACGATAGCACAACTCAATAAAATAACACTCATCAGTTTGCGTTGAATAGGAGTGTTTTTTAAATTTCTGATCATGATATTTCGGGTTACAAGACCTGTGCAACACTTAATAATTTTGAGCTGATAACCAACTGTGCATTTTTAGCGGCATTGCTGTTGATCTGCATCCGGATCTTGTTTTTTTCTGTATAGAATCCAATGATACCGCCCATGCGGGCAAAATTATCTGCATCGCTCACTGTTAGGATATTCCTGTTACTGATCGTTGCAAGAATGTTTTTAATCGAGCCTTCATCCCTGGAGTTTATGAAAAGCACCTGGCAATGCTCGATCTGTGCCGGGTCCTGGTATCTTTTAATAATAATAGGGTGAGTGCTGATCATTTCACCCGATACTGTTGTTTCCAGGTAAGAGCCGAATGGATCATTCCCGATAATACCTATGACGAAAGGCTCATCGGCTGATTCAAATGCGGTGGAAGGCCAGTCAATAAAGTGGGTAAAGTTGTAAAGAAATACGGCCTTCAGCTGGTATTCAGGTGCAGGCTTTACCTGTGCGGATGCACGCGTTACAAACAGGCACAATAATATTATTAAAGCCGCCTTAAAAAAAAGCAGGCATTTAAAAGAAATGATATCGTTATTATATTTTCTCAAAATCGCAGTCCGATTTTACCATGTATGCTTCTTGGTATTTCCCTGTTACCAAATTCGAGGTGGGCTTTGTCTGTAAGGTTTTGAACACTGACACCCAATGATAAAAATTTATAACTCCATCCAACCCGCAGGTCCAGGCTGAAATAGGCGGGTATGGCAGTATTTGTAAACGGTTCTATGGGTAACTTTCCAACATATCTCGCGAGCAGGTCAAATTCAAAATTTCCCGGAAGGTCCATGATCGACTGTAGCATTGCCTGGTTTTTGGGGTCTACTGCCTCAATCAGGTCCGTTTTGGGGTATGTATTTGGGGACAGTATCCTGAATTTCTTATCAAGGAAAGTATACCCTCCCCTCATACGCCACCAATTGGTTGCAACGTAGTTCCCTGAAAACTCAACACCCCAGCTTTTTGCCGTTAAATTATTTCCAAATACACTTGGAGCGGCAGGCTCACCGGTAAGGTCCAGGCTGCGCAGGTCTGTGTAACTGTTATAAAATGTTGCCAGTGAAAAAGATAATCTTTCGATGGGGTGCACCCGGTAGCCGAGCTCATAGGCAATAACTTTTTCTGACCTGAATTCCGGATGGTGTACCAGTCTAAAACTACTGATATCGGCATCGAACCTGCTGGGTGTTCTCACGGCACGTGAAACAGCTGCCCAGATAGTTTGTTTGGATGTGGGAGTCCACGCCAGCCTTCCACTTGGCTGCCATTCAAATCCTGTATAGTCATTGTGCAGTAACTTGCTTCCTATTGTAAGTTCAAAGCGATTAGGCACAAGCGTTACCTGGTCCTGGATGAAACCGCTGAAAAGCTGCAATATCCTTATTGAGGGTGTAAAAGTGGCGGGTACACTCAGGGTTGCTTCTTCCAGTACGCGGTAGTTTACCCCCCAGGTAAGGCGGTTATGTTTCCCGGCTACAAAATGATGCTGCAGGTCAATATCAAATGTATTGATCTCATCTGTTAAACGCGAAGGCTTTATATTTCTAAAAGTGCGGTCATAATAAGTTTGTACACTCAGGTCAGCAGTTGCAGAAAAAACATGTGTCCATCTCGCCAGTATATGCTGTCCGTTTACAGTGGTGCTGTCATTCCTGTCTTCATTTCCATCATAGATATCTCCCTGTAGGGTAAAATTATTTTTTGCAGAAGGTATATAATCCATCCTGAAGCCGCCTCTTGACATGTTCCATTCATCGTGTGCGCTGGTACTGTCCCTGAACATGGAACTGTTATAATCCCAGCGCTGGGCCATTACCCGGTAGAAAAAATTTGAATCAATATGGGAGCCGTACTTTACTGCAAAACCATCCCGGAGGTATGATCCATACGACCCTGCAATAGATAATCCCTGTGTTTCTTTTGCATTCTTTGTGATCACATTGATAACGCCATTCACCGCGTTTGCGCCCCAAAGTGTGCCGCCCGGCCCGCTTACCACTTCTATCCGGTCAATATTTTCCTTAAGAAGACCTTGTACGTCCCAATACACGCCTCCAAACAATGGGTTGTAAACGGTTCTCCCGTCGATCATCACCAGCAATTTATCTGCAAGGGAACTGTTTGCGATCGGGGCGCCGTTAAAGCCCCTTGCCGTAACACTCCAGTCATGGGATCCTGAACGGGCTACCTGCAGGTTGGGTGCCAGCCGCAATATTTCCGGTAACAGGGTGGTTGGCGATCTTCGTATATCTTCGCCCGTTAGTACCTGGATGGCAGATGCAACTTCGGTTATTTTCTGGGGGGTCTTTGAAACCGAAGTAACCTCGATATTCATCAGTTCTTCCACAGACAATTTCTTCAAAGTTTCGACAGGTGGAATGGGGTTTTTTTGAGCAAATAGTTTTTGCGCAGCTCCTGTAAAGAATGCAAGCGCAAGGCAAATAAAAAGCACCTGGTTCCTGAGGATCTTCGTAAGTACGGCAGTAAGGTCGTAAATGTTTGCCGGCTTCACAATAAAATCCACAGCTCCGAGGGCCCTGTTGGCCGTTATGGATTCAGGATCTGCCGACGTGGAATAAATATATACCGGAACATCTTTCAGCCGGTCTATTTTTTTGATATTCGAAAGGCATTCCTGGCCATTCATCCGGGGCATATTCAGGTCAATGAATATGAAGTCGGGGATAAAGCCTGTTTCAGCATTGATTTTTTGAAGGGCATCAATTCCATCATTTGCAAATACGCAGTTTACGGATTTGTCGGCCCTTTCCATCGCTGTACTGAAAATTTCCTGGTCGTCGATATCATCGTCAACCATAAATACGGTTCGGGTTGGTTGCATACTTTGGGGATTGTCTCCCTCAATTTAATAATTTCATTTCTAAAAATGAAATATACGGCTACCGGTAAGTGCTGATTGGGTATGGAGAAAAAGTTGTAGGTACACAAAAAGATTGTATGAAATATTGAATAAAATCAGTATTGTTTGAAAGACATTTCGAATACACTCATATAAGGCATAAGCCTTTGAAGATTGAAAAGCAGTATTATGTCCCGGAATTTACTTTTTGAAGGTAAGCCGTGATCCCTCCTTTCAGATTATAAAGATTGGTAAACCCAAATTTTTCTTCCAGTTCACGTATGGCTTTGGCACTACGGCCACCCATTTTACAATGTACAACCACTTTTTTATCGCGGTCGATCTTTTCCGCATTTGCTGATACAGTCCCCAATGGGATCAATTCTGCGCCGATATTCACATCTGCATATTCATCCGGTTCCCTCACATCAATTACCTGTATGTCTTCACCCAGTGTTCTCCATTGATCAAATTCTTCCACGGTGATTTCTTTAATAGGTTTTTCCACTGCTTTCATTCCGCAGAATTGTTCATAGTCTATCAGTTGCGTGATCGTCGGATTCTTACCATTCAGCGGGTTGTTCTCATGCCTGCTGATATTAAACGTGCGGTTCTCAAACGTTAAGGCATCAAAGACAAAGAAACGGCCTGACAAAGTTTCGCCAATTCCTGTAATAACCTTGATCACTTCACTGGCCTGCAGACAACCGATTATTCCCGGAAGCACACCCAATACGCCACCTTCTGCGCAGTTGGGAACAAGTCCCGGTGGAGGTGGGGTTGGATAAAGGTCCCGGTAATTTGGGCCGAGGTCACCCGCTGCATTTGTATAATTAAAAACGGATACCTGTCCTTCAAACTGAAAAATGGATGCATATACATTGGGCTTGTTAAGTAACACGCATGCATCATTCACCAGGTACCTGGTGGGAAAATTATCTGTTCCATCAGCTACCACATCATATTCCCGGATGATATCCATGGCATTTTGCGAAGTAAGCTGTGTATTGTAAGTAATGATACTGATATGCGGGTTCAGGCTTTGCAATCTTTCTTTGGCGGCTTCTGCTTTTAGTTTTCCGATATCACTCACGCCAAACAATACCTGCCGGTGCAGGTTACTGTCATCTACTGTATCAAAATCTACAATACCAATGGTTCCAACACCGGCGGCTGCCAGGTATAGCAATACCGGGCTCCCAAGGCCTCCCGAACCAATCACCAATACTTTGGAAGCTTTTAATTTTTGCTGGCCTTCCAGTCCAAATCCCGGAATAATAATGTGCCGGTTATACCGGGCATATTCCGCTGCAGAGAAACTAATATCTTCTGTACGCATGTTTATTATTTTTTATTGGGTGTTGCGGTTGGGGCTAAGCGTTTGGTATTTAACCGGAACCTGACACTCATAACCAGAAACTTATTAAATACCGCCGGCAATGGCCGGAATAATGCTGATGACCGTGTCTTCCTTTACAGCTGTATTTTCCTGCTGGAGATTGCGGATATCATCATTGCCGATGAATATGTTTATAAATGTGCGGATGTTACCCGACTCATCCAGTAAATGTTTTTTCAGGTCCGGGAAATTCAGGGCCAGCTCATTGACAGCCTCTTTGACACTGTTGCCTTTTATATCAAGCTTCGACTGGTTCCCGGTAAATTTTCTTAGTGGGGTAGGGATAATAATTGTTGCCATGTTTTAGTTTTTAATAATGGGTAGATCGTTGTTTATTTAAGTACGTTCTTTTTTTCATTAACAATTTCTTCTTCTTCAAATTGAAAGGATTCGTTCAGGCGCCATGACTGAACCGAATTAAATGCCTTGTTCATAATGGATATGATCACGTAGGAAAAATAAGGCTGTGCTGCCAGCCGGTCAGTTTCAGATGGAATGGACGGGTGTTCCGGGTGTGAATGGTAAATTCCCAACAGGAGCAGGTTATGTTCATCCGCATATTTTTCTGCATTCACGTAATCCATCGGCGCTATTTCAAACCTGCGGCGTTTATCCCCTTCCTTTACATTGCCAACCGTCAATATTGACGTGACAGTCCGCGTATCTCCTTCTTCGGTTCCGGCCATAAAGCCACAACATTCATCGGGATAGCTGCCCAAAGCGTCAATGATCATTGCTTCTCTTGCGGTTGATTCTATTTTCAGCATACTACACAAATTGTTTAAAGACCTCACTGTATTTATCTGCATTGTCAGGTAAAACTGTAACAATAATTCCCTGGTCTACCTGTTGTGCAAGTTTGATCGCACCGGCAAGGTTAGCCGCAGATGAAGGGCTTAATAATAAGCGCTCAAGCTCTGCAGTTTTTCTTATAACCGCGTATGCTTCTTCCGTGCTTACTTCGAGGCTCCTGTCTGGCAGGCTGGGGTCATAAATGGCAGGCACAACCGCTGTTTCAAGGTGTTTCCAGCCCTCCATTCCATGTAAAGCGGAATCTGGCTGCAATGAAATGGCCTGTATGGAAGGGTTGATCTCCTTTAACCTCCTTACTGTTCCGGTAAAGGTACCGGTGGTACCAAGTCCTGCTACGAAATGAGTAATGCCGGGTTGTTCATGAAATATTTCAAGGGCCGTTGAATAGTAATGTGCTTTCCAGTTATTATCATTTTTGTATTGATCTGCATAAAAATATTTGTCAGGCTCCATTTCTGCCATGGACCTGGCCATTGCCTGTGAGCCATCCGTTCCTTCAAATTTTGAAGTAAAGATGATATTTACTCCCAGTGACTTCAAAATATTTTTTCGTTCCAGGCTGGCATTTTCCGGGAGGCATAGAGAGATCTTAATATCTAATTGTTTGGCAATGGTTGCATAGGCAATCCCGGTATTTCCACTGGTGGCATCCAGCAATATCTTATTCCTGTTGAGGGCACCGGATTCGATCGCCCTGCGAATGATATTGTATGCGGCTCTTGCCTTCACACTTCCACTTAATTGTTTCCATTCCTGTTTGGCATAAATAGAAACATTTTCTTTGGAAAATAGCTTACTGATCTTATACAAAGGAGTATTGCCGATCTGTGATTGCAATGCATGCACTTTATTAAGAAGTTGTATATCGTCGGGTATGGTATTCACGGTGATCATAAAGTTCAATAATTATTAAGACTGCTTTATCATAAATAAAAAAATCCACTATTTAGTGGAGTCAAATAAATTCTTTACTTACAGGTTACCCTCCACAAATAACCTAATAATATTCAACGCTCATGACTCGCTGACAGGATTATACAAAGTGGGGGGTGCAGTTTAATATAATACCCCTTAAAGTTAATCATCCCTTTTTATATATGCAATAGCTGAGCAGGAATTTTGTAAAAGATTAATAGTGAATTAATATATATATTATAGATAATTGGGTCATAAACGTAAATTCCATGAAAATATTGGCATAGTATTTCTACTTTTTTATAAATGAAGACAAATAAACTACCCCCGGAGGTACCCATTCAGCAGGAAGGGGCACATTCTGATATAATATCCACCCAATGCTTCAATGGTCCCGGCGAGGCCCTGTTATTTTATGAAATTGCCAAACAACGGCTGGTAAATATTAACAACTGGCATTCGTATGCAGGGGTTATGACAGCAGATTTTAGATTATGTAACGCCTCGGGAGAACCTGTAGAACGCCCTGTAGAAAAAGGGGATCATTTCAGGATAGATATACCAGGGCCGGGTTCAAGATCAGGTGATGGATATGATTGGGTAAAAGTCGTATCGATCCGGGAAACAAATACCGCTTTGGGGGATGAGATCGTGATAAAAGTGCACCCGGTTACCAGTCCCTGCAATGATGAACCTGCTGTTGCGCATTTTTTTACAGGCGCTGCGTCCAGTACTTTTATGGTGACCCGCGAGGGGAATAAAGTTACTGCTGAAGTGCACGGCAGAAATGAAACAGTAAATGCCGATTCAGAGCATCTTGGGGATAAACTGCGCAATGCAGTCATAGGTGCTGTGGGTATCGGATTCTTCTCAAAATTTCAATGGAAAAAATTAGTGGATGGATTGGTCAGGATAGAAAAAGGTTAATCACACGATCATCAAACCACAGCCCCTCGTATCACTGTTGTCTATCCGCCCCAGGATCTCAAAACTTCCGTTGTTGTATAATTTGCCCAGGTCATCCGTGGCAATAAAACTGCAGCTATGCAGGTTAGCGAGGTCAATGATATTTGCGGCGCCGCCGGCAAATTTGCGGGTAAGGCTGCCTGGAGTAAAAATTTCAAAGGGGTCATCTTCTGACCGCAATGTGATCTTCATCCATGGCGGGCAATTAAAGACCCCGTGCCGGGAAGAGTATGCCTGCGATAATAGTTCCGTCATGCCATATTCGGAATGAACTGCGCTTAGGCCAAACTGTTGTTTTAGGTGGTTATGTACTTCTTCCCTTGTAAGTTCCTTCCTGCGGCCTTTCATTCCCCCGGTTTCCATCACGGTAGTATATTGCATTTTCATGGGAAATTTATCCGCGAAATCAAGAAGGGCATAGGTAACGCCGATGAGCAAAACAGGCTGCTTCTTATTTTCAAGTTTTACCAATACCTGCTGCAATCTTTCAGGATCATCGAGGTAAAAGCCGCTTTCAATATGATTACTTTGCCTGATCAACTCATTAACCATGAATACCAGGGAAGAATGCTTTCGCTCGAGATAGGAGGGAAGCAGGCCAATGATGCAGAGATCCACCGGTTTCCCATAGAACAGGTTAAAGGCTTTTAAAAAACTTTTTTCATAAAGCAGGATCTCTTTCACAAAATGTTTGCTGCTGGCAGATCCCGTTGTGCCACTGCTTTCAAAAATAATTTCCGGCACAAATGATCCGCAGGTCACTTGTTTTGTTTTAAAAAATTGTATTGGCAGAAAAGGGATATGCAGCAATCGGGTTACTTGTTCTGTCTTTACATGAATGGCGTCGCAATATTCCCGGTACACTTCATTGTACCGGTATTGAAACCGGAATATTTCAAGCGCAAGGCTTTCAAAATTCCGTTGGGTAACACTGAATATTTGTTTTTCGAGGTCAATATTGTCTGTGTTCTTTGCCATTTTCAGAATGCAAATTTGCTTTATTTATTTAAGATTGTTATTTGAAATTGTATCAGTAAATTTGGGACATAATATATTAAGATGAGAACGACCGCATTTTTAGGATTTGTATGTTTGGTTTTTTTGGGTTGCAGTAAAGATAAATTCAATACGATACCTCATATAGAATTTAAATCCATAAGCCCGAATCCATTTGTATTCAGTTTGAATCCATCATCAGGAACATTTTTAACACTTCAGTTGACCGATGCAGAGGGGGATTTTGGTTTTAAAGGTAATGACAGCTCCTATGTTTATATAAAAAACCTCACCGTACCTCCTTTTAAGTCCGATTCTCTTAAGTTCCCTGATCTTTCGCTGGTTAAGCCCGGTAAACTGGATGTTGAATTAATCGTAAATCTTGATCGTGCATTGGAGCAGTCAAGCACGCTTCCACACACAGATACATTATTTTTTGAAGTGTATGTAAAAGATTTTGCGAAAAATAAAAGCAACGTGCTGGTAACTCCTGAGCCTCTTTATTATATAACACCATAATGCGTTGGCTGCATTTTATCCTTTCGCATTCCATTTTCATTTCACTTTGTGCTGTTGCACTTTGTTACCAGACGTTTTTATTGCTTCACATGCCCATTCAATCATTATGTATATGGGCTGGTATTTTTTTGCAACACTTAGCAGTTATAATTTCTATTGGCTGATCAGCAAATATTATTTTAGCCGGGAATACCGGCACTGCCGGTTTCATGCAGAAAAATCTTTCCAATGTTTTCCTTTTTTTCATAGCGGCTGTTGGATTGGTCAACTGTATGACCCGATTTGCCAGGGATATTACCCACATGTATGCGTAGCCGTTATATCTGACCTTGTTATACAGTGTGCCACTGTGGCCGGTTAAAGGCTTAATTTTACCAGAAAAGCCGGATTTCTAAAAACAGTGTTGCTTGCATTTACCTGGACCTATGTTACTGTAATGATCCCGCTGCAACAATCATTATTTGTGCAATAGTTTTTCCATTAGTTTGTTATTCACTGCAAGGTTTTTATTCATGCTGATGCTTTGTATTATTTTTGATTCAAGGGATATCCATGTAGATAAGATGCATGCACTAAGAAGCCTTGCAACAGATGTAAGCAGCCGAACCCTTCAAATAATGATGGCTATCATTTTTTCGCTATACCTGCTGACGGGTTTTTTCCTTCGCTGTTATTTTGATAACAGGGAGCAGGAGATCGCATTTTTGATCACCGGGCTGGCCACTTTAACAGTATATCGGCTTTCTTTAAAAAAACAGGGATATTTTTTTTATTATTTTATAGTAGATGGATTAATGTTGTTTTCTGCATTGGCCACATTTGTGGCAAGTATTTAGTTATTTTGCAGTACGAAAAAATCAATTATGGCAAAAGCAAAAAGAAGTAAACCAGTGATCACAGAATCATCTTATACTTTTTTAAGAAATTATATCAACAATTCTTCCCCTACCGGTTTTGAAAGCAGTGGCCAAAAATTGTGGATGAATTACCTGAGGCCATATCGTAGATGAGATCATCACAGATCCTTATGGAACTGCTGTTGGCGTGATAAACCCGGCGGCTCCTTTTAAAGTGGTGATAGAAGCGCATGCTGATGAGATCAGCTGGTTTGTGAATTATATTTCCCCGGAAGGATTGATCTACCTGAAACGCAATGGCGGCGTGGATCACCAGATCGCTCCATCAATGCGGGTATTGATACAGGGTAAAAAGGGCCCGGTGAAAGCAGTATTTGGCTGGCCCGCAATTCATACAAGGATCGGCAATGCCGATTAAAGAAACACAACCAAAAGTGGAGAACCTTTTCTTGATTGCGGCGCAAGCAATAAAAAAGAAGTGGAGGCATTGGGAATTCATATCGGTGCCGTAGCTACTTATGAAGATGGTTATGATGAGCTGGCACACGATTATTTGATCGGCCGTGCATTTGATAACCGGATCGGTGGTTTTATGATCGCAGAAGTGGCAAGGCTGTTGAAAGAAAATAAAAAGAAACTTCCTTTTGGTTTATACGTGGTAAATGCGGTGCAGGAAGAGATTGGGCTGCGTGGCGCAGAAATGATCGCACGAAGGATAAAACCAAATATTGCCATCATAACCGATGTTACACACGATAGCACCACACCAATGATCAATAAGATCATTGAAGGAGAATGTTCCTGTGGCAAAGGCCCTTCACTGTGTTATGGGCCGGCAGTGCATAATAAACTGTTGAGTTTGTGCAAGATGTTGCAGAAAAAAATAAGATCCCGGTTCAGTTACGCACGGTAAGCCGCAGCACCGGTACCGATACCGATTCATTTGCCTATGCCAATGATGGTTGCCCATCCGTATTGATCTCAATTCCGTTGCGCTATATGCATACAACGGTGGAAATGCTGCATAAGGATGATATCGAGAACACGGTTAAGCTCATGTATGAAACCTTCTTATCACTCACTCCAAAGACCAATCTTAGTTATTTTTAATTTGTTTTATTGTTTAGCATATAGCTATATATTCGGCAAGACTTCGACAAGCTCAGTCTGACAGCCTTCTGTCATGTTGAGCTTGTCGAAACATAGACAGAAGGTAGATAAAATGCTAAACTATTTCCAGGGTTATTATTTTAATTTTTTCATTGCAGAGGAACTGTGTTTGTAACTTGCACTCATGGAAGATAATTTTGGTAAATACCTGAGGCTGTTTGGTACGTTATTTTTAACCGTAATAGGATTTATCATTGCATTCATTCTTTTATTGCTGGGATTGAGATTATTCTTTGGCCTGCTCAGTTACATCCCCTGGTTTACAAATGTGTACATGATTCTTATTTTAATGCTGCCTGCTGCATTGTTTATCAGTGCTTATATCATTTATTTTAAACGCACCACATTGCATCCCGCCGCGGCAATAAGGATCATATCTTATATCATTTTCAGTATTGCATTGATCTTATGGGGTATTTTTTTTATTTGGGACCTGTTGATCTTTTTCCGGCACGTGTATCAAACAATTGACAGGTATCACAGCTATAATATGATCTTTTTAGCAGCAAACGTAGCCTGCTTTTTCCTGGTAGGAGTAATGCAGGCATTTACCACGGAAAAAGAAAAGGATTGGATGGAGAAGCAACAGGATGAACACAGCCTGCGCCCTTAAACGAGATGACATCTTTCTTAAAAAAGATGTCATCTCGTTTAAGACAAAACAAATTCCCCCTGAAGACTCAGGGGGAATTTTTCTTTAACCCTTAAAACAACCAACATGAAATTAGTTGTATATAAAAGGATATACGTAAAAGTTGATTAAAGGTTTTGAGGCTTTTAGTTAAAAAGTTAACCAGGTTAATAAAGTTGATCCGGGAAGGCATGGCCTTTATCAACTTATTAACCTTATCAACTTATGTCAATGCAATATCCAGCACCTGTTGCATGGTTTTCACATAATGAAATTTGATACCTTTAATAAACTTGGGGTTTATTTCGGCGACATCTTTTTCATTTTGCCAGCACATAATGATTTCTTTAAACCCGCACGTTTTGCAGCCAGTACTTTTTCTTTAATACCACCCACCGGCAACACCTGTCCGCGTAATGTGATTTCGCCCGTCATGGCTAGATAGGGCTTTATTTTCCTGCCGGTAAAAGACTGGCCAATGCGGTCATCATAGTAATACCCGCACTTGGGCCATCTTTGGCGTAGCGCCTTCAGGCATATGTATATGTACATTTTTTTTATTAAACATTTCAATCGTAATCCCAATTTTTTTGCATTGGCCTGCAGGTAGGTCATAGCAGTGGTGGCGCTTTCTTTCATCACATTACCAAGGTTGCCGGTAAGTTTCAATTCGCCTTTGCCATTCACTGGTAGCTGGTTTCAATAAAAAGAATATCGCCGCCAACATAGGTCCATGCAAGGCCGACTGCCACTCCGGCCATATTGGCGGTTTTATACATTTCATTGCTGTACCTTGGTTTCCCAATATCTTTTCAACATCCCCTGGCTGTAAGTGTTGGCTTTAATTTCCCTTTAATAGCATATTGCTTTGCCAGGTTACGCATGATGGATGGCCAGTTGCCTGTCAAGTTCCCTTACGCCGCTTTCCCTTGTATAATCTGCAATTATTTTTTCCAGCACTGTATCACTGATCTTAAAGTTCACTTCTTTCAAGCCATGTGCTTCTTTTTGCTTTGGCAACAGATGCCGCTTTGCAATCTCGATTTTTTCTTCAATCGGCATAACCGCTCAGGTCAATGATCTCCAAGCCGGTCTCGTAATGCAGGCTGAATATTTTGCAGATTATTTGCAGTGGCAATAAACAATACTTTACTCAGGTCATATTCCAGTTCCAGGTAATTATCATAAAAAGTATTGTTTTGTTCAGGATCAAGAACTTCCAGCAAAGCAGAAGAAGGATCGCCCCGCTGATCACTTCCTACTTTATCGATCTCATCCAGTATCATCACCGGGTTGGATGATTTTATTTTCCTGATAGATTGCAAAATCCTTCCCGGCATGGCGCCGATATAGGTTTTGCGATGCCCGCGTATCTCACTTTCATCATGCAGGCCGCCCAGGCTCACCCTTACATATTTACGGTTGATGGCATTTGCAATACTTTTACCCAAGGCTAGTTTTACCAATACCCGGAGGGCCAACAAAACAAAGGATCGGGCTTTTCATATCGCCTTTCAGTTTCAGTACGGCCAGGTATTCAAGTATCCTTTCTTTTATTTTATGCATTCCATAATGGTCATTATCCAGTATCTTTTTTGCTTTTTTAAGATCATAGTGATCTTCGGTATAATCATCCCATGGAAGATCAAGCATCAGGTCAAGATGATTGTACACTACTGAATAATCAGGCGTGGAAGGATGCATCCTTTCCAGTTTTTCAGCTCCCTTTGTGAAACATTTCTTTTGCAGCAGCTGGCCATTTTTTTGCTTCCGCTTTTTTCATGCATTTCTTTTACTTCAGCTACATTATCGCCACCCAGTTCTTCTTTAATGGCTTTCATTTGCTGCTGCAAAAAATAATCCCTTTGTTGCTTATCAAGCTCGGCCCGGGTTTTATTGGTTACTTTATTTTTCAGTTCGGCATATTGCAATTCGGTCTGCAACAGATTCATCAACAGTTCTGCCCTTGCTTTGATATTATTGATCTCCAGCAACCGTTGCTTTTCTTTGATATCGCTGTTGAGATTGCTGCTTACAAAATGGATCAGGAAAGAAGGATTTTCAATATTTTTTAAAATGATCGAGCTTCAGCTGGGCAGGTTGGGAGAAATCTGATGATCTGGCCGGCCAGTTCTTTAATACTATCCTACCATGGCATTCAAAATCATTATCATCTTGTTAAGTGTCTCATCTTCCAGTACTGTTATCTTGGCTTTAAAATAAGGATCTTCAGAAGTGATCTCATCATTTTAAATCGTTTTTTGCCCTGTATGATAATGGTTGTGCCGCCATCCGGCATTTTTATCAGTTTGACAATTTTGGCAACAGTTCCGATATCTACCAGGTCGCTTACTGTAGGTTCTTCAACATTACTGTCTTTTTGCGCTACCACACCTACCAATTTGTCAGACTTATAAGCATCGTTTACTGCTTTAATACTTTTGTCCCTGCCAACAGTTATCGGCAAAACCACCCCCGGGAAAAAGCACCGTATTTCGTAATGGTAAAAGGGGTAATTCAGCTGGAATGGCGCTGGTCATCTGCATCTTCGCTTCATCATCTTCATTCAGAGGAATGATCGGCATAAACTCCATTTCTTCTTCGTTGCCCTGAAAAAAAATTTTTCTTCATAATTGTTGTTAAGATAAGTCAAATTTGTCAAAACTAGTCAGTTAATTCGGTTTTTTTTGTGGATGTGTATAATGTCAACATTAATGCCGGAATATCAGGGATGCCGGCAATTCCATCAGTTTTAAGCGTCTTAAAATCAGTGATTTCTGTCAATAAATCTTTCAACTTGATCAACCTTTCAACTTTTAAACCATTAAACCCTTAAACCATTAATTTTGCCGCCTATGGATATCAATTGTACTGATAAAGAATTGGTTATCTTAAAAAAGATTAGCAAACGCTGCCGGAGTCCTTGGCATATGCCATGTTATTTAATTGGAGGATTTGTAAGGGATAAGATCATTGGCAGGCGATACAAAAGATATGGATATTGTTTGCGTTGGCGATGGCATCGCACTTGCCCACAAAGTTGCCGAGCAATTCAGCCCGGAACCTGATGTAAATTTTTTTAAAAATTTTGGAACGGCGCAGATAAAACTCGATGATACTGGAGATGAATTTGTGGGCGCCCGGAAAGAAAGTTATAGCTACGACAGCCGCAAACCGGCAGTGGAAGCCAGGTACATTGGAAGATGACCAGAACCGCCGCGATTTTACCATCAATGCAATGGCAATCAGCCTGAATGAAAAAGATTATGGCGAGTTGCTCGATCCTTTCAAGGCATGGTGATCTCAAAGACAAGATCATTCAAACACCGCTTGCGCCCGCACAAACTTTCAGTGATGATCCCTTGCGGATGATGAGGGCGATCCGTTTTGCTGCCAACTTGATTTTACAATTGAAGAAAAAACCTTTGCAGGCGATCAGCGAAAATGCAGAACGTATAAAAATTGTAAGCGGGGAACGAATTGCGGATGAACTGAATAAAATTTTGATGAGTAAAAAGCCTTCTATTGGTTTTGACCTCTTGTACAAAAGCGGCTTATTAAAAATCATTTTTCCGCAAATGATTGACACTGGCAGGTGCAGAATATATTGATGGCAAGGGGCACAAGGATAATTTTTATCATACCTTGCAGGTGGTTGATAATATTGCAGAAACATACAGATGATCTGTGGCTTCGCTGGGCTGCGGTATTGCATGATATTGCGAAACCTGCTACAAAAAAATTTGAAGAAGGCCATGGCTGGACATTTCATGGCCATGAAGTGGTGGGAGGCAGGATGGTTCCGAAAATCTTTACACAACTTAAAGCTGCCGCAGAATGAAAAAATGAAATTTGTGCGAAAGATGGTAGAACTGCATTTACGCCCCATCAGTCTTACAAAAGAGAATATAACAGATTCCGCTATACGAAGATTGATTGTTTGATGCCGGGGAAGATTTTGAAGCACTGATGATCTTATGTAAAGCGGATATCACATCAAAGAACAAACAGAAAGTAAAACGGTTTCTAGAGAATTTTGAAATGGTGCAGGAGCGTTGTGCAGAAGTGGAGGCAAAAGATCATATTCCGAAACTGGCAGCCGCCCATTACCGGCGAGATGATCATGGAAACATTCAATTTACCACCGGGCCGCCTGGTGGGTGATATTAAAAATGCGATCCGGGAAGCGATCCTCGATGGCGTGATCCCCAATGATTATGAAGCCGCATTTAAATTTATGATGGAGAAAGCGAAAGAGTTCGGAGTTCAGAGTTCTTAGTTTTCAGTTCAAAGTTCCTGGTTCAATGTTCATAGTAAAAATTTAGGTTATTTCAAAATCTTCAGTCACAAATCTTCCATCATAAAGCTACATCATAAATCATACATTTTTTTCCTATTTTTGAAATATGGCAATATTACGTTTCAGAATTTATTGGGAAGATGATGAAAGTATTTACAGGGATGTGGTAATAAAGCATACGCAAACTTTTGATGACCTGCATAATGCGATCTTAAAAAGCTATGAATTTGACAGCAAGCATAAAGCCACTTTTTACCGCAGTAACGATAACTGGCTGCGGGGGAGCGAGATTCCCTTGAAAAATATGATAAGGATTATAAGGTTGAGCCGCTGATCATGAGTGAAGTGAATATTGGCACCGAGATCAGAAATCCGAATCAAAAGTTTATCTATGAATACGATTTCAATAAGAACTGGCATTTTATGGTGGAACTTATCAACGTAGATAAAGAAGAAAATAAAAAACTGAGTACCCCACCTGTGTCAGGTCCGAAGGGATCGCACCTTCTCAATATGGCACCAAAGGCCTTATAGATAGCCGCCTTGCAGAAATGGAAGAAAAATATGACCTGCGACCTGAAGCATTGAAAGATGGTTTTGGGGAAGAAGGGGAGGAAGCGGAAGCTGCAGAAGGGGAAGATGATGTGGTTGCTGATGAAGCGAATGATGGATTTTAACAGAGATACTAGATACTAGATCCTTGATGCTGGATCAGATCCAAATATCTGATATCTAGTATCAAGCATCTAGTATCCAGTATCCAGTATCCAGCACCCAGCACCAACCTCCATTCATGAAAAAAACCTGCATCATCATTGCCGGGCCCACAGCTGTTGGTAAAACGGCCATCGCCATTGATATTGCCAGGCATTTTTCTACCCAGATCATTTCTGCAGATAGCCGCCAGTGTTATAAAGAACTGAACATCGGGGTAGCAAAGCCTTCAGCCGAAGAACTCGCAGCTGTTCCGCATCATTTTATCAA
Source organism: uncultured Chitinophagaceae bacterium (assembly GCA_963779595.1). Lineage (GTDB taxonomy): Bacteria > Bacteroidota > Bacteroidia > Chitinophagales > Chitinophagaceae > Ferruginibacter. The sequence goes on from CAVZYY010000001.1 coordinate 670,814, forward strand.
CTCCCATTCCATTGCTGATAATTTATCCGCAGCTGATTTTGAAACGATCGCGCTGCGATCTGCAACCAGCATCTTTAAAACCAATGATATTGCCGTAATGGTAGGCGGCACCGGTCTTTATATAAAAGCATTCTGTGAAGGAATGGATGAAATACCAGCTGTTCCGGAATTGGTACGCAGCGAGATCCTGCAGGACTATCATAAAAAAGGAATTGAATGGCTTCAGCAGTCACTTGAAAAAGAAGATCCCGGTTATCTGGTATCGGGTGAAATGAAGAACCCGCAGCGCATGATGCGTGCATTGGAGGTAAAAAGATCAACCGGCAGTTCTATTATTGCTTTTCAGTCGAGGGAAAAAAAGGACCGGGATTTTAATATCATTAAGATCTGCCTTGACCTGCCCCGGGCCACCCTATATGAACGCATTAATTACCGGGTGGACCAGATGATTATACATGGATTGGTAGACGAAGTGGAGGGCCTTATCCCATTCCAACACCTGAATGCGCTGCAAACAGTGGGTTACAGGGAATTGTTTGAATATTTTGATAAAAAAAATACAATCGACAGGGCGATAGAATTAATAAAACAAAACACCCGGAATTATGCCAAGCGGCAGGTTACATGGTTTAAGAAGGATCTGGCGTTTATGTGGATGCAGCCAGAAACAAAACTTGTTTTAGAATATGTAAAAGGAAAGTTGAATGGTTGATAAAGTTGAAGATGTTGATATGGTTAATCTGAATTCACCTTTATCGGCTCGGTCAACTATGTCAACTGTTCAACCATTCACTAGAATTTAAACCCAACAGTTGCCACCACGTTTCCCTGCTGCTGATTGATCGTCGCATAAGTATTCGCCCTGTCTTCCAGGCGATATGGGAAACTGATATCTTTTGTAATATTATGAACATAGGTAAGGTCAACAAAAAATCCTTTATTGCGATAGCCGAGCCCGCCACTCAGTAACATGCGGTTTGCTTTCAGTATTTTTTCTTTATAAGGATTACTGTAATAGGCAAAGCCGAGCCTCGCCATGACCGTGTTAAATTTCAGCTCCCCGCCAACTTTAAAATTAAATGCTCCTTTGAATTCATTTTTCACCACCTGGTTCAGTGATTTGTAATATATTTTTTCGTCTTCGGTTGGCTCCTCGTTGTTGCTGCTGAAGCGGCTCCCGCGGTGATTTATGTATTCGATATCCGCGGATATGAATGCCCGTTGTTTTCTTACATCCTCCACTTCCCGGAAAACATAAGAAGCGCTCAGGACTGCCCTCCAGGCGGACATCTGGTAATACCGGCTTTCACCGGCACTGCCTCCGGTAAACAAGGTTGAAGACACTGAATATGATACAGCCGTCCCGCTGTCAGATTCAAGTTGTGTGTCAAGGGTAACTGTTCTTTTATCTTTCAAAACCATAAATGATGGCGAGTGTACAGCTAACCCTAACCGTATATAATCCTGGGGCCTGTATATGATCCCTAATTTTAAATTCGCTCCTGCGCCGGTTGTGCTGAACTGGTCATTATACGTAAAGGAGCTGAACTTATTGAACATATTTGAAGAAGTATCCTTCTCCGTAAAAGTAGTATTGCTTTTATAATTCAGTAATGGTATCCCCAGTGTGGCTCCGAGGAACAATTTGTCATTATTATTCTGTGCAAAGGAGATCGCCAGTTCATAGATACCCCCGCTTGTCTTCTTTGTAAATTCCTGTTGCAGCGCCTGCCCGGCATCCAGGATTTTTTCAGGCGCTGCTCTTACCTGGGTAAATCCACCAACAGTTACAGTATCAATCAGGTATGTATAAAGTGCAGGCGCTGCCGTATACGGCATAATTGAATTCGTATTTAGCACCTCATCTATTGGATAGCCACTTTTGGCAAATTCTTCTGCAAACTGTTCACTGAAAGAACTGTAATTATTGAGCCCCTTATAATGGATGATATTATTAAAATTTGCGGATTGATTTATAGCGATACTTAACACATTGCTTTTTCGCTGGTTGTGATTATTCAAAGAAGTAATGATCAATCCGGATGGGCCAAGTCCAAAACTGTTCTTTTTCCCGGTTAAGCTTGTTTCCCTGTAATCAACCTTATTTTTATTGAGTAAAAAGCCAGGGGTTAAAACGAATTCCTGTGTTTTATAAAAACCAAGCCCTGCTGGATTTACATATGCAGCAGTGAGATCACCACCCAGTGAACCCATCACCCCGCCAATGGCCATATTACGGGCAGTACCATTTTGAGGATACCAACTGTAACGGATGGCATCTTCAGGCACCTGTGCAAAATGCTTTGTGCCTATCAATAGAAATAATACAAGTAAATATTTTTTCATACAATACATTTTTTGTTCGCTTCCCAAGCAAATAAATTAAATGGCTTTCCTGATCGTTCTCTTACACCTATCCTCCACGCTTTGGCCTGGACACGGGTGTACCTGAACTGCCCGAAAGAAGAATTTGAGCTGCTGTTATTTGAAGACGGAGTATATGTTCTTGTATTGTTTTCCGTGTTGGTTGAAGAAGAATTTGTATTATTTGAATTATCTGTCGGCGTAATAATCCTCCTGATAAAATTATCTGAATTGTTCCTGTTGTTGTAAGGCCTTTCTGACATGATCCTCCTTGTGCTTCCGGTTTTGGGATTTACAACCACCATATTTGAATAATTGTAGCTCCCCAGGTTCGTCATCCGTGGCACCGTATTTTTTGGGTTTGTAAATTTTACACCTGAAATATAAACCGGTGATGGATAATAGTAAGGATTGTAATAATATCCATAATTGTATCCATAACGATATGGATCATAACGGCAATTGTAATCATCATCAAAATCACGCCAGCGCCTGTCATACACAGCCATGCGGATCTGCCGGTCGTTATATACATATTCTTTCTCCGGCGCTTTTTTAACTTCTACGCGGCTGTCTTCTTCAACATTTCTTACAGGAGAAAAATAAACATCGTCGGGTGTTTGCCCGTTTTTGTATGCAGTGCTGCAACTGCTAATTGCAGCCGCGGATAAAACAACAAGTAAAATTTTAAGTTTCATGGCGCAATTCATTAAAAGGATTATAGAATGAAGTTACTATTTTTGTGCAGTTTTTACGGGTAGTGCAATGCACAAAGCTATAATGATAAGACGCTTATGGTTAGCAATCTGCTGTTAAAGATGTCTTAAATACAATTAAAAGTTTTTAGCTGCAGGCTATTAGCTTTTAGTAGAGCATAAAAAATAAGGAATCAGGAGTAAAAATTTACTTCAAAAGGATAACAGCTAATAGCTTGCAGCTAACAGCTTAATTAGAAAATATGAGCAAAGAACTTACAACGAGGGCAGCAGATTATTCGCAATGGTACAATGACCTGGTGATCAAGGGCGGACTCGCAGATTATTCTGCGGTTCGTGGCTGCATGGTCATCAAGCCTTATGGCTTTGCATTGTGGGAGAACATGCGGGACCAGTTAGACAAAATGTTCAAGGAAACAGGGCATGTAAACGCTTATTTCCCTTTGTTCATTCCCAAAAGTTTTTTGAGTAAAGAGGCTGCACACGTGGAAGGATTTGCAAAGGAATGCGCCGTGGTTACTCATTACAGGCTGATGAACGATCCAGACGGAAAAGGGATCGTGGTTGACCCGGATGCAAAGCTGGAAGAAGAGCTGATCGTGCGCCCGACATCGGAAACAATTATCTGGAATACATATAAGGACTGGATACAATCATACCGGGATCTTCCCTTGCTGATAAACCAATGGGCAAACGTAGTAAGATGGGAAATGCGTACAAGATTATTTCTACGCACCACGGAATTTCTATGGCAGGAAGGCCATACTGCACATGCAACAAAGGAGGAAGCCATTGAGGAAACAGAGCGTATGCTTGATGTGTATGCAACATTTGTTGAAGAGTATATGGCAGTACCGGTGATAAAAGGAGTGAAGACAGCCAATGAGCGTTTTGCCGGGGCAGAAGACACTTATTGCATTGAAGCGCTGATGCAGGATGGCAAGGCTTTGCAGGCGGGTACTTCTCATTTCCTTGGGCAGAATTTTGCAAAGGCATTCGAAGTACAATTTTTAACTAAGGAAAATAAGCAGGAATATGTCTGGGCAACCAGCTGGGGAGTTTCTACAAGACTGATCGGCGCCCTGATCATGGCCCACAGTGATGACCAGGGATTGATCATGCCTCCAAAAATAGCACCGCTGCAGGTAGTGATCGTCCCGATCTATAAAGGAGAAGAAAGCAAAGCCGTGATCGATGAAAAAGCAACATCGATCATGAAAGACCTGAAAGCATTGGGCATCTCTGTAAAATATGATAGCAGCGATCACGCAAGGCCGGGATGGAAATTTGCGGAGTATGAATTGAAAGGCGTTCCTGTCAGGATCGCTTTAGGCCTGCGGGACATCGAAAACAATGTAGCGGAAGTAGCCAGGAGAGATACAAAGGAAAAGAAACCCGTTTCCCTGGACGGGCTTGCAGCCGGCATCAAAAATTTATTGGATGAGATCCAGCAAAATATTTACAACAGGGCGCTTGCTTACAGGAATGAAAATATCCGTGAGGTAAACGACTGGGATGAATTTGTAAAAATGCTTGATGACAAAGGCGGCTTTATTTCAGCACATTGGGACGGAACCGCGGAGACCGAGGAAAAGATCAAAGACAGTACTAAAGCGACGATCAGGTGTATACCGATGAATAATAAATTATCCGATGGCAAATGTATCTTAACAGGTAAACCAAGTATACAGAGGGTTTTGTTCGCGAGAGCATACTAAATGTATGATGTATGATTTAAGATTTATGATGTGGCAGTATGTTAAATAATAAATATCAGGGTCAATAACAATCCATCTCTTAAATCATATATCATACATCATATATCATACATTTTCGTTATTCCTTTGTCGCCAGGTAATTATAATCCTCCAAAAGTTTCTCCAAAAACTGGGTAGGGTGCAGGCTGGATTGAATGGATAATACTTCTTTTACTTTTCCCTCTACGCGGTAGCACATTTCGTCATTCTTTCTTTTTTTCGATTGCATGATCACGTTCTTGATGGTATTGATATCGCTGTCGCTTAGCCGCATTACCTGAGGGAACATTACAGAATAATTTTCATTCTTTACATCCATGAATACGGTGTCAGCCACGCTCATCGATGATTTTGTGTCTACGATCACCGTCCCTGCGGCAATATCTCCCAGCCGCTGGCTTTTTTTGGTAACGGCAATGATGATGATGACAACGATCCCGAAAAATCCCGTGATCATGATATAAGCATATAATGTCTGCTCTGGCGCCAGCGCATAACCGAATAAGAAAGGCCATTCAAAGAACCGCGTGATCCATCTTAGAATGTATTGTCCCAGCGTTGGCTCGCTGCCATCCAGGCTGATCACCCGTATCGCCATCAGCTTTTTACCGATCGTTTGCCCGTTCAGCCACAATTCAGTTACCAGGGAATACAGCAGCATTGGAATAGAGATGACCAGTATATTCAGGCCGTGATTTTCATACAGGCCCATAGAAAGTCCGTCATACAGTACATATTTCATGCTGATCACGAAAATGATTAATATGATGAAGTCTATGATATATGCCAGCAGCCTTTTGTGAAATGCTGCAATTTCAAATTCAAGGTCAATATTAAAAGCTGTTGAAATTTGTATGATGGGCATGATATGCAATTTACAAATTGAACGAACTTCAAAAGGATATTTTTTTATTTATCAAAAATGCAGCAAATTGTAGGGGTATATACCACTTAAAACCGTGCAGCTTGAGAGAAGCAATGTTCATAAAAAAGAATGCTGAGAAGTGGAAGACGTACCAGCACCAGGAAACCCGGAACCCGGATGAAACGGCTGAGCGTTTTATTACACTCATCGATGACCTCTCATATGCAAAGACATTCTATCCCAAAAGCAAAGTAACCAGGTGGATCAACGGGATCGCTGCATCCATTTACCAGAGCATTTACAAGAATAAAAAAGAAAAATACAGCCGTATCTTCCAGTTCTGGAAATACGAGCTCCCGATGCTTTTTAAAAGGTACCACGGTGTATTACTATTTACGTCCCTCATTTTTATTTTGTTTGTTGCGATCGGCTACCTGTCATCGGCTCATAACCCTGCTTTTGTACGCGGCGTTCTGGGTGACCGTTATGTGAATATGACAGAAGATAATATTGCCAATGGCGATCCGTTCGGGGTTTATAAAAGTGGTGATCCGTTCAGCATGTTTGTGAGGATCGCATTTAATAATATCTATGTAGCATTCATAACATTCGTAGGTGGCTTTACCCTCGGTTATTTCACGCTTCTAAATATGTGGAATAACGGTATCATGCTGGGCTCTTTTCAATATTTATTCTTTTCCAATGACCTGGGCTATAAATCCATACTTGTTATCTGGATACACGGAACCATTGAAATTGCTTCCATCATCATCGCAGGTACTGCAGGGTTTATCCTGGCCAATGGAATATTATTCCCTGGCACATACAGCCGCCTGGAATCATTTAAAAGAGGCGTTAAAGATGCTGCCAAAGTGTTGATCTGCCTCATCCCCTTTTTTATCATTGCAGCATTCCTGGAAAGTTATATTACCCATTTAATGAGCGAGACTTTTGACAAGACCGCTAACAATGGCATCCCGGTTTGGGTAAGCGTATTGATATTGGCCGCTTCTTTGTTCGGGATCACCTGGTATTTTATTGTGTGGCCCATTAAATTAAACAGGAAAGGATATTTTATTAAAAATAATGGTATTGTGAGCCGCTTAAATGAAACAAATGCTTAAGCTGTTATTTATAGGCTGTTTTGTATGCTGTAGTATCAATAATATGTATGCGCAAAAGGAGGGCTTTGTTTATTCGGACTCAACCCTGATGACGGAAGCTCCGGCGGAAGAAGAAGAGGAAGCGGTTGAAGAAGTGCCCGTAACTGATACCACGCTCTATACACATGTGATCGCCTTTCCAAAAGACACGATTGCTGCCTGGAAAATGGATAAAAGATTTGCGTATGTAAAAATCCTCGACAGTCTCTTAAAAGCAAAGCAGCAGGAAGAAATGAATTCCCATAAGAGCAGTTCAGGCGATGGTTCCCTATCTTTTTTTGCCAGGATATTGTCTTCCGGTGTTTTAAAAATATTCTTTTGGGCGATAGCGATCTGCTTCGTGCTTTTCATTATCTACCGGTTGTTTATTAATAATGGGATCTTCAGGAAGGCTGCACAGGCCGGTGCTGTGAAGGAAATGGAGGAACAAGAAAAAATAATGTCGCCGGCAGATTTTGATGCGCTTGTTCGCCAATCCTTCAAGCTAGGCGATTATCGCATGGCAGTCAGATACCTTTTTTTAAAATCACTCCGGCAACTTGCAGATAAAGGGCACCTGCAACATTCAGTTGAAAAAACAAATTACCAGTATGTACAGGAGATCAAGGCGGATAAGAAAAAAGACTTCGCTTCCCTTGTCTTAAACTATGAATATATATGGTATGGCCATTTAAATATCAGCCGCGAACAATATGAATATATTGAGAAAAGCTACATCTCTTTTAATAATAAAATCTGATCATTGATTAAACAGGCCCTGACATATTTATTGCCGGCTCTTTTCCTGCTGATGACAAGTGGATGTGCAAAAAAGCCCACCATGCCTGATCTCAGGGAGTCCTATTCCAGCAAGGACACTAAGCCCTTTGGGACCTATACCGCTTTTGGTATTCTTCAAAACAGCTTTAAGGATAATTATGTTCAGAAAATAAAATTTCCGTTCACAAAAGCGATGGGTTATTCCAATGATACTTCCTCGCTTTATTGTTGTATCAGCCGCAATTTTTTTATAGAGGAACAGGACGTGGAATATATACTTGATTATGTTTACAGGGGCAATACATTTTTTTTGTCGGCAGCAAATATTGACAGCCTGCTTATGGCAAAGATCTTCTGTAAGGTGCAGGAAGAAACATGGCCTTCAGGCCTTCGCGAAACTGCTATCCGGCTGATCGGGATCGCCAATAATCCCAGGGGCGATTTCAGTTACTATTATTTTCCTTTTGCAAGTCATTTTTCTACGATCAATGACAATTATTCCAGGGTCGTTGGGTACAACAGCAATGAGCAACCAAATTGCATTGTATTTTTTTGGGGTAAGGGGAAGATGTTCCTGCACACGGATCCGCGGGCTTTTAGCAACTATTTTCTGCTGAAGAGAAATAATTACCTGTATATGCAGCAATTGCTGCAATTAATGAATGGCGCCCCGCAACATGTATACTGGGACGATTATTATTTCCGGCAGCATTACAAGGATAGCAGGGGATCTTTTTCTACTTTTAGTGAAATAATGAAATACCCGCCGCTGGCAATGGCTTTATGGTTGTGCCTTGCATTGTTGTTATTGTATATATTGTTTGGCGGGAAAAGAAGGCAGCGTATCGTAAAACAAAGAGCCACCAATCAAAACAGTTCGGTTGCTTTTACAGAAACAATTGCGAGGCTTTACCTGCAAAAAAAGGACAATAAGAATATAGCAGAGAAGATGGTCACATTTTTTAATGAACACATCCGCACACATTATTTTTTATATGCCAATGCCGGGAGCGATGATTTTATTAATACCCTGAGCAGGAAGAGCGGTGTATCCCTGGAAAAAACGACTTCACTATATCATGCCATTGATCACGCAACGAAAAGCCAGGAGATAGATGATTACCAGTTATTATCTCTAAACGAGCAAATTCAACAATTTTATAAAAAAAGAAAATGATGGAAGAAAATTTATTCGAAGAACAAAGCAATATCAAAGAATTAAATAATGCCCTGGATTCCATAAGGTCGGAAATTGCAAAAGTGATCGTGGGGCAGCAACAGTTAGTGGACCTGCTGTTGATCGGGCTCTTGTGCGATGGACATATCCTGATTGAAGGCGTGCCCGGGGTGGCCAAAACGCTGGCTGCAAAACTGGTTGCAAAGATCATTGACATAAAATTTTCCCGGCTTCAATTTACACCCGACCTCATGCCAAGTGATGTGATAGGTACGGCTGTATTCAACCCGAAAGAAGCAGGCTTCAATTTTAAACCCGGCCCCATATTCAGTAATATCGTATTGATCGACGAGATCAACCGTGCGCCGGCAAAAACACAGGCTGCTCTTTTCGAAGTGATGGAGGAAAGGCAGATCACGGTAGACGGGTATACGCATTTGATGGACTACCCTTTTATTGTGCTGGCAACTCAAAACCCGATAGAACAGGAAGGAACTTACCGGTTGCCGGAAGCGCAGCTGGATCGGTTCCTTTTCAAGGTTGAAGTGAATTACCCAACCCTCCAGGAGGAGATCATGATCCTCCAGAATCAACAGGGAAAGACCCAGTATGAGATGTTGCAGGATGTAAATAAGGTTTTATCGCCGCAGGCTATCAAACATTACAGGCAGGTGGTACAGGAAGTAAGGATAGAGCCGAAGCTCATTGAATACATTGCAACCATTGTGAATGAGACCAGGAACAATCCTTCTTTATTTTTGGGAGCATCTCCCAGGGCATCGCTGGCACTGTTAAAATCGGCAAAGGCTTCAGCTGGTATCAAAGGACGGGATTTTGTGATACCCGAGGATATCATTCAAATGGCGCCGCATATACTTCGTCACAGGATCATGCTCACCCCTGAAAAAGAAATGGAGGGCATCAGTCCTGATGAATTGATCGATATTATATTAAAAGCAGTAGAAGTGCCACGTTGATGGGACGGGAAGCGAAACTGTCAGCCTGAGCCTATCGAAAGCGGATCGTAACAATTACCTTAAAGGCTTATAGATAAAAGTTATAATAAAAATAGATATCCAAAGATTGAATTTTTTTAGAAAATATATCGGCGATCTTTTTATACCATTAAGATTTTATCTTTTTACGGGTAGCTGTATCCTTTTATTCGTATTGGCTTTTTTTATAAATGAGCTGATGGTATTTGCCTGGATCGCCTTTTGGATCTTTTTATTCCTGGTACTGGCGGATTATATCTTTTTATTTTTTATGGGCAAAATGCCGGCTGTAAAAAGGGTCATGAGCGAGCGCTTAAGCAATGGAGATGAAAATAAAATAATCATTAAGATCGCAAACAGGATGAATTTCGGGGTGAAAATGAATATCATCGATGAATTGCCGGAACAGTTTCAGTCACGTGACTTTGTTATAAAAAAAGATTTCAGGGCAAGGCAGGAACGTGATATTATCTATATGATCAGACCGGCTGAACGGGGAGTTTATGAGTTCGGTAAAGTCTTATTGTACGTCAGATCCGGGCTGGGCCTGGTCACCCGGCGGTTTTCCATACAAGCCAGCCAGGCGGTATCGGTTTATCCCTCTTTCATGCAGCTGCGCAAATACCAGTTAATGACGCATACAACGCTTATTCATGAACACGGCAGTAAACGATTGAGAAAGATAGGGCAGAGTATGGAATTTGAGCAGATAAAAGATTATGTAACAGGAGACGATATACGCAATGTGAACTGGAAGGCGACTGCCCGCAAAGGGGTGCTCATGGTAAACAATTATACGGATGAAAAATCGCAGCAGGTTTATTGCGTAATAGATAAAGGGAGGCTCATGAAAATGCCTTTCGGCGGCCTGACATTACTTGATTACGCCATTAACAGCACCCTTGTTATGAGTAATATCTGCCTTCAGAAACAGGATAGGATCGGGGTCATTACATTTGCAAATAAAATGGGAGCCATTGTAGCAGCAGACAGGAAACCCATTCAGCGTGAAAATATTTTACAGGTATTATACAAGCAGCAAACCGCTTTTTTAGAAAGTGATTTTGAATTGCTGTATATGCAGGTTAGGAATAAGATCCGGCAACGCAGCCTGCTGATCCTTTATACAAATTTTGAATCGTTGAATGGCCTCCGCCGGCAGATGAATTACCTGAGGTCTATCGCACGTCACCATTTGCTGCTGGTTGTATTTTTTGAAAATACAGAATTAAGCAAATTGTCACATGCCGAAGCATTCAATATCGAGGACGTGTACGTGAAAACAATTGCAGATAAATTTGTTTTTGAAAAAAAATTGATCGTAAAGGAACTCCTGAAATATGGTATTCTCTCCATACTGACTTCACCGGAAAACCTTACGGTGAACACGGTGAATAAATACCTCGAATTAAAGACAAGGCAGGCTATTTAACCCGGTTGAGCCTGATTCAGTACATTCGCAAAAAATATAAATTGGCAAAAAAGGATTCTTACTGGCGCAAGCATAAAGAAAAGATCCATGGGGATGAAACAATGAACGAAGTAAAAAAAGCTTCGGTGGAATTAAGTATTGAGGCCAAAAATGAATTTGAAGCGGGTAAGCTGCTCCTTATTAACAAGCCGTTGCATTGGACATCTTTCGATGTCGTAAGAAAGATCCGCAACAACATCCGTATAAAAAAAGTAGGCCATGCAGGCACCCTGGATCCCCTGGCGACGGGTTTATTGATTGTCTGTACCGGCAAATTCACAAAAAAGATCAATGAATACATGGCGCAGGAAAAAGAATACACGGGTTCTTTTACCCTGGGCGCTGTAACAGCCACCTATGACCTTGAAAGCTTACCGGAGCAGGAGAAAGATATATCCGGGCTGACCCCTGAAAAAATAAATGCTGCGGTGGGTTCATTTATTGGAGAGATACAACAAATGCCCCCCATTTATTCGGCCATCAAGAAACAGGGAACTCCCCTGTATGAACTTGCCAGGAGGGGGGAAACAGTAGAGCTTCAGCCAAGAACTGTTTTTATCAGGGAATTTGACATAACGGGTATAGAACTGCCTGTCGTAAAATTCAGGATCACGTGCTCAACAGGAACGTATATTCGAAGTATTGCCAATGATTTTGGCGCGGCGCTGGGATGCGGTGGTTACCTCAGTGAATTGCGGCGTACAAGGATTGGCGAGTTTGATGTAACGAATGCCATGTCGATGGAGGAATTTGCAGAAAGCCTGGTATCATAAATTGTCAATTGTCAATTGACAATTGCTACAATGAGTACCCGATCCCGATCGTAAAATTAAAATTCTCATACCTCCATTTCCGGTATTGATTATTCGCACCGCGTGAAAAGAGTTTTTTAAACAGGTCATCAAACCCGATGGGGGGCAGTTTCCAGCCGTCATTGATATAATAAAGCTCGGGCCTTTTAAACCTGAATCCAAGGTCCAATCGCAGTACAAAATAATTGAAGTCGAGGCGGAAACCGGTGCCTGCAGAAACACCCAGTTGCTTATAAAGATTTGCTATCTTAAATTGGGCACTGTCTATCGTCCCATCTTGTTTGGTATTCCGCAGGTTCCATATATTCCCTGCATCTACAAACAAGGCACCCCTTAAAGTAAGTGTATTCGGGATGATACGGGCAATATCATAACGGTACTCAATATTGCCTTCTATCTGCATGTCCCCGGTACGGTCATTGAACAAAGTTTTGGTTGAATTAAAAGGCACCAATGCCCTTCCTCCCGGCCCGATACCCCTTATTGGCCAGCCACGCATGCTGTTACTTCCCCCTCCAAAATATTGTTTAAAAAAAGGAAGTGTTCTGTTAGAATCAGATCCCAATAAAGGGACACCAACGCCTGCGAACCCACGAAAAGCCAGCGCGGTTTTGGAAAAACTGACCGTATATTTATATTCTGCGTCTAATTTGACAAACCTGCGCTTGTATTTGGTTAAAAGCGGAATTAAACCCCAGGTTAATCCGGATTCTTCGAGGTTTATTTTTATATTTCTTTCTCTTGCGAGGCTATTCAGATGTTTTGGATTGAAAAAGATTTTTGAAACACCGATACCCATTCCAACCGCGAATGCGGTATTGTAAGAGTATTTTAAAAAAGGGTTCTCTTCCAGTATCCTTTTGAAGCTATCCGTTTGATTAAATAAATAACTGAATTCGAAATAAAGTGGCCTGTAAGTAAATCTCCAGTTACGTTTATTGGTTTTATCCCATCCAAAATTTACATTCACAGACTGCAGGTTAAACAGGTTAAGCCGGTTATTATATGACAGGTTGGTATTGATAAATGTCTCGCCGGTTGTTTCTTTTTTATTTTTACTGAATATATTGGCGATCTGCGGAAGTATCAGCCTTGGTATCGAAATGCTGTTACCATAACTTATTTCATTGGAGTTAATGAGTTTGTTGTTTGAACCCCGGCTGTTATTGTTTAATTCTATTCCCGCACGGATCGTATGGGTCATGCGGATGGCTTCTTTACCTACATTGCGGTTCAGCAATGATAAATTCCCGGATAAGCCAAGCAGGTTGCCTGCCAGGGCATTGGTAGAGTTGGTGGAGGTTGAATAACTTGCTTCGAGGGCAGCCTGGAAACCGAATTTTTTGCCGGGGATCAATTCAATGACCAGGTTTACCTTATTGCTGCTGTCGGGGATCTCAATAATAAGAATGTTCACACTTTGCCATACACCTGCTCGTGATAAATTATTGAGGGTCCTGTAATATTCTTGCTGTTTAAAAAGGTCACCACTCCTGAAGGTAATATTCCTTGCCAGGAACCCCGTCCTGAATAATCTTTCATGATACCTCAGGATAAAATTGCGGGTAGATCTTTGTGTGATACTTACCGTATCATTCATGTCATCTCCCTGCATGAAATCTGAGAGGATATAGATCTTATTGATATAAAATTTATTAAGCCTTGTCGAATCGATCGGGGGATTTATCACGATTGCCAGCCGGATCTGTGGTGAATCTTTTCCTTGTTGTGCTTCTGCGAGTAGCCGAAGCTGTTCAAAGGGATCATCACTTACAGTGGTAAGCGCCTCAATGGTTGTATCTCCTCTGACCCTCAGTTCAGCAGCAGTGAATTTGTAATAGCCGTTATTCCTGAAACTGTCTACCAGCCTGCTTATTTCTCCCAGTACTGCTGCTTTTGTAACCGGTTCTTTTTTTACCAATACCGATTCAGTTTTAGAATTTACTGCGATCTCCTGGAGATCAGGTTTCTTTAACCGGTAACTAACGGTATCGATCAATGTTGGTTTTCGGGCATCAATGACATAATTTACAGTTACCTGCCTCCCGCTGGTATCAGCAGAAAACTGAACGGCTGCATTATAATAACCAATATGAAACATGGAGGCCTGCATATTTCTCGCAGATATGGCTGAATAGCCACTATCGTATGCAGGTGGGCGGGTTATATAGTGAAAAAAAAAGTATTTATCCTTTACCTTCACCGCAGAGCTGTCATCCAATTGCCCGTTGAGCCTTTGTTTTAATGCTGTCTTTTCTGCTTTTGTAAAATTTCCGCCCTTAACTTCGATATTGTTTTTTACCAGGTAGGGTTTTCCTGCTGGTGATTTGCGTATGATCGTACAGGATGAGAAAAATAAAATGATCAATAAAATATTCCCGAAGCGAAAATGACCTTTTGTATCATTCAATAAAATATGCGGCATAAAATATCTGGCAATGTTTAGCAAATCCACTATCAAATATATTCAAAGTTTACAGCACAAAAAATTCAGGGATGAATACAATGCTTTTATAGCGGAAGGCCCTAAGCTTGTAAAAGAGCTTTTCCTGGGGAATAAATTTTTATGCAGGAATATTTTTGCACTACAGGAATGGGTAGACGGACTGGATAAACACATGCTGGGGCTGGTTAATGGTAAAGTGGAGATCATTCGTGATTTTGAGCTTTCTAAAATTGCTGCTTATACTACACCCAACCAGGTTGTTGCAGTATTTGAAAAGCGGGTGCAGGCTGGATCCGTTGATCCGGCAGGTAAACTTACTTTAGTACTGGATGGGATACAGGACCCGGGAAACCTGGGGACGATCATTCGCACGGCCGATTGGTTTGGAATAGAGCATATCATCTGTTCTGCTAATACTGCAGATATGTACAACAGTAAAGTTGTTCAGGGTACAATGGCCAGCCTGGGAAACGTAAATATGCTGTATACCGACCTTGCAATATGGCTCAAAGATCAAAAGGGAATACAGAAAATTGCTACAACGCTTGATGGGAAACCGATGAAAGCAGTGAATGGAATTAAAGAAGCCATCGTAATTATCGGTAACGAAGCAAATGGGATCAGCCCCGAAATATTGAAACTCGCCGATCTACAGATCAGCATTCCAAAATATGGACTGGCAGAATCTTTAAATGCAGCAGTAGCAACCGGGATTATTTTATTCGCACTGAGATCCCCATTCAACATTTAACATTCAACATTCAACATAGATATTACCTGAACTGGATCGCTTTCACCGGGTTCACCTTTTTCACCAGCAGGGTAGGAACGATCAATGTGGCAAAACACACGATCAACGTAATAAGATCAACCAGCAATACCTGCCACCAGATTATTTCTGCGCTTGCCGTACGCATAAAATAAGCTTCTTCGTTCAGTTTTATAAAGCCTGTTTTTTGCTGGAGCCAGCAAATACCCAGCCCGATCAACGTACCCGCTGCAATTCCAGCAAAAGCGATCAGGGAAATATTATACAGGAATATTTTCTGCACTTTCCAGTCCGGCGCACCGATGGCTTTCAGGATGCCTGTCATACTGGTTCTTTCCAACACCAATATGATGAGGCATGTGATCAGGTTTACAGCAGCCACGATCATCATGATCGCCAGCAATATATTTTTTAACTGGCCCTGCAGGTTGAGCCAATCGAAAATATTGGGATAGATCTCTTTGATGCTTTTGCTATACCAGCTTTGCGGCAACTCTTTATACGCAAGGTTTGCAACACTGTCAGCCTGTTGATAATCTTTTAAAAAAACCTCGTATCCACCGATCTGGTCTGCCTCCCAGTTATTCAGCCTCCGGATCAGGTTAATATCTGCAAGTGCAAATTGCTTATCATATTCTTCAATACCTGTTTTAAATATACCGGCAACGGTTAACCGCCTGGCAGTTTTGCTTCCATCCTGGCGGAAAAAGAAAACGATCATACTGTCGCCTGTATGGATATTCAGCTGGTTTGCAGTATAAGTGCTTATGTTGATCTCTTTGCTGTACCCGCTGTCTTTAAACGAGATCCAGCGTCCATCCTGCAGGAATGATTGCAGCCGGTTAAAATTGAAACTACTGTCAATCCCTTTTAATAATACACTTTCAATGTCTGTTTGAAATTTCAGGATCCCCGACTTGGTTGCATAGCGCTCCACGGAAATAACCTGCGGAAGTGAATGTAAATAATGCTCCACGCTGTCATTTGCATGAATGGGGTATTCTTCTGCAATGCTTGACTTCTCTTCAAGGTCCTGCTGCACCCGCACATGGCCCCAAAAACTAAAAACCTTATTGCTGATCACACTTTGAAATCCATTCACAAAACTTAAGGCCACGATCATTACTGCTACGCTTAAAGCGGTGGCACTTATTGCAAGCCTGATAATGAAACGTGAAAATGTTCTTTGTTTCACAGAGGCTATACGCTTAGCGATAAATAATGATATATTCAATCGGGATAATTTAGGTATCTTTCAAAAGTAAATTAATTAAGCTATTAAATGAACAGCATTCAACGCGGGGCCACTGTTATTTTATTATTTTTTTGCTCAATATCTTTCCAGGCATTGTCTCAAAATATTGAAAGGATATATAAACCCAATATTCGAACGGCCCAGCTTCATATGTATGGCAATCAACTGACGTTGCCTGTATATACCCTCAACAGCAGTGACCGGCTTGAACTGGAATTTGATGACATGGATGTGAATGTGAAAAGTTACTATTATACATTCGTGCTTTGCGATTATAACTGGCAGCCCGTGGATATAAATCCATTTGATTATATCAAGGGATTTACCCAAAACCGGATCAACACATACAGGTATTCGTCTATCGCGTATACCCGTTACACACATTACCAGGCTTTTTTGCCGGACAGGAATTCAACGCCTACCAGGTCGGGTAATTATTTATTAAAAGTTTTCCTGGATGGGGACACATCTAAAATTGCTTTTACAAAGCAAATGCTGGTGTTGGATCAAAAGGCCGCCATAAGTGCAGCCATTGTTCAACCGTTTACCCCTGAATTTTTCAGCACCTATCAAAAAATAAGATTTTCTGCAAATATTACTGGGCTCAATACTTTCAGTGCGGCACAGCAGGTAAAAGTGGTGATATTGCAGAATAACCGCTGGGATATTGCGCAACGGGATATTCCTCCCACATTTGTAAGGGGTACAACCCTTGAATACAATTCTGAAAATATTGCAATGTTTCCCGGGGGCAAGGAGTGGCGCTGGCTTGACCTGCGGAGTTTCAGGCTACAAAGCGACCGCGTTGACAGTGCAGCTTACAGGAAGAACAGTACCGAAATTTACCTGAAAACAGACGTTGACCGCCAGGGGCAACGATATATCTATTTCCCAGATCTTAACGGCATGTACAGCATCGTTACGTATGAGACCATTAACCCGTTATGGCAGGGCGACTACGCCACTGTGAATTTTTACCTCGCAGCACCTAACGGCAACCCATACCCAAACCAGGATATTTATTTGTCAGGTTTTTTTACCGGTTACCAGCTGGATGATCAATGGAAAATGACATTCAATGAGAGCACCCGGAAATACGAGGCCAATGCATTTATGAAGCAGGGTTATTATAATTATACTTACATAGCAGTGGACCGGGATAACCCTTCAAGAAGAACTCCATTGGAAGGGAATTACTGGGAAACAGAGAACTCCTATACCATTCTCATGTATTATAAATCATTTACAGATCGAAGTGACCAGTTAATTGGAGTTGGCAGCATTAACTCACGCAACGACCGGCCGGGATTTAGCTTCTGATAATTTGGTGATTTGGCAATTTGAAAATTTGGAGATGGTAAAGCATTCAAATCATGTGATTTAATTTCCAAATCAACCCATTTCCAAATCTCCAAATTGATTTCCCTTAAAGTATTTTTCCAAAACAAAAAAATACAATCTAAAATTTAATTAACCTCATAGCCGTATATTTGCAGCGGCAAGTCTTATACGACCAGCTCCTGTTGAACTCCCCCAGGACCGGAAGGTAGCAAGGGTAGATGGTTGAGCGGTGCGATGTAAGTAACTTGCCATTTTTTATTTCATATACCCGAAGCAGGATCTTGTCGTGAAATATTAGGAGAATGTATGAATCCTGTCAAGAAATTGTCGTCCAATATCATCTGATCTTCCCCCATTGGTAGTATCTTTGCGCCGCACAAAAAGCACTACAGTAGCTTTAAATAAATCTTAAATCTTATATCTTTAATCTTAAATCTTACATATATTATGAAATTTTTTATAGATACAGCAAATCTTGCACAGATAAAGGAAGCCAATGACCTTGGGATACTGGATGGGGTAACAACCAATCCCTCATTAATGGCAAAAGAGGGCATTAAGGGCCCTGAGGCTGTTATGCAGCATTATAAAACGATCTGCGAAATGGTTAATGGAGACATTAGTGCTGAAGTGATCTCAACAGATTTTGACGGGATCATCGCGGAAGGCAAAAAACTGGCAGCGCTTCATAAGAATATTGTAGTTAAAGTGCCAATGATCAAAGAAGGAGTGAAGGCGATCAAATGGTTTACGGAGAACGGTATAAGAACGAACTGTACACTGGTATTTTCTGCGGGGCAGGCGATCCTTGCGGCAAAAGCCGGGGCAGCTTATGTATCTCCTTTTATTGGACGGATCGATGATAGCGGATGGGATGGAATGGAGTTGATTCACCAGCTCAGGCAAATATTCACCATGCAGGGATACAAGACAGAGATATTGGCGGCTTCAATACGCAACCCGAATCATATCATCAAATGCGCTGAAGCAGGAGCCGACGTTTGCACCTGTCCCCTCGAATCGATCCTGGGTTTATTGAAACACCCGTTAACGGATATCGGTCTAGCGAAGTTTTTGGAAGATGCGAAGAAGACTGCTTAAAAAATTGACAATTGATAATTGACAATTGTCAATTATCAATTGCTCATTACCCCTTCTTCTTTTTCTTCTTCATATTATCAATGATCTCTTCTGACGTGGGAAGCTTTTCATCATCTTCCTTCTTCTTAACATACATCACAAAATCCTTTTTAAGTTTTTGATCATTCCGCATCATCACTTTAATAGCAACTTTTTCAACCTTGCAATCCCGGTCTATCCATAAACTGTTGCCGTGAAATTTGCCGTATGAGCTGCTGAAAATGATCTCCGTGCTGTCGAGTGGCAAATATTTCCCCGTTGATAACAGGCCATCTACATTTATGTAATTGTATGTGCCTTTTTTCAGGCTGTCTGTGTAAAGGTTTACATAGATACTGTCGATCTTCTGAGCCTTGCAAACGGAAAACGCAGCAATAAAAACGATGAGTAAAGTTTTTTTCAAATACATATTTTAACAAAGATGGTTTTTAATGGCCGCTTTATGCGTTAAGATCATCTTAAAATACGGAGTACCCGATTTGTGCTGTTCAATCCAGGAATATTTTAATTCGAGATACCTACCCGTTGCTGAATAAATGCATTCTTTAAAAGTTCGTTGAGCATAAAAAGGGCAAGGTCGCCTGCATTGATCTTATTATTATCCGGAACGGGAGGATAATTGGCTGCAGTATGGTATATACCGCTGGCATCTGCATCCATGATATCCGGTGAGCAAACAAAGGTCCATTTTAAAGAAGATCCTTTTAAATATTCATATGCTTTATAATGTTCTTTCCCAACGGGAAGGAATTCGACCGGGTACCCGGCCGTATTCATAATGATATCATCAGCAGTTGAATTGAGGACACCTTTTCCTCCCAAAGCAACAATGCGTTTTATACCCGCGTGTTCCATTTCTTTTGTAATGATCTTCATGCCCAGGGAACGGCTTTTATCAGTTCCGTCAAATGCTCCCCCGAGAACGGAGAGAATTGCATCGCTTCCCTGTATCGCATGAAATACCTCGTCTTCATCAAATAATGCACCGGGTATCAATTGCAGGGAATCGTTTTCCGGGAAACCAGCAGTAAACACATTTCTGCCAAAAGCCTTTACGGTATAACCGTTGAACAAAGCCTGTTTTACCAGTTGCTTTCCAACCGTTCCGGTAGCTCCGAAAACCGTTATGATCATTTTTATTAAATTTTAATCGTGAATCTTCCGGTGAAGATCAATTATTGCCTCAGCACATCCATAAATTCAGCTTTCTTTTTTTTAAAAACAGCTTTTGCAAATGGGCATAGCGGTATGATCTTTAAGTTTTTTGAACGGGCCCATTCTGCAGCCTCCTTTACCAATTGATAACCTACATTTTTTCCTCTCAGCTTATCATCCACTTCTGTATGTTCAATGATCATGATCCCCGGGGAAAGTGAATAGGTCATGGTTGCAAGTCTTTCATGTTCTATCTCCACAAAAAATACACCCTTATGTTCTTTCTCCTCCTGTTGAATAAGCATGTTCTTAATTTCAATGAATGTACTAAAAAAGTTTTTTATTCCTTGCTTTTGTCACATATTTGCCCGTGACTAAAATTCTTGTATTTGATAATTACGATTCCTTTACTTACAACCTGGTACACCTGGTAGAAAAGATACTGCATACTAAAATAGATGTGTGTTACAATGACCAGGTTCCATTGGAAAAAATAAAGGACTATGATAAGATCATCCTTTCTCCAGGCCCTGGTATTCCCGCGGAAGCCGGCCTCATGCTCGATCTGATAAAGGAATATGCTTCCTCCAAATCAATCCTGGGCGTATGCCTGGGGCACCAGGCGATCGGGGAAGCCTTTGGTGCTACACTGGTAAATCTTGACAGGGTTTATCATGGGATTGCGACGCCTGTCAGAATACTGAAGACAACCAGTAATTTATTTAATGGTCTTGGTTCCGAAGAAATGGTAGGGAGATATCATAGCTGGATCATATCACGTAAAAATTTACCTGCTGACCTGGAAATAACTGCTGTAGATGAAAATAATTATATCATGGGCCTGCAGCATAAAAAATACGATGTACAGTCTGTACAATTTCACCCGGAAAGTGTGCTTACACCTTGCGGGGAAACAATCATCCGGAATTGGTTGCAGGCGTAATTTATTGATTAGCTTCGTTTGCCCGGAAACGAATTATCAAGGTTGAATAAACCTTAAAAAATTATAAGATGAATATAAAAGTAAGTGGGATCACTACCATGAAACAATTGCAGCAGCTTGATGGCCTTGATGTTGATTTTGCAGGCCTTGTATTTTCGAAGCAATCCCCCCGCTATGCTGCAGACAAACTTTCAAAAAAAGAGATTGGCACTGCTGACCTGGACATCAAAACAGTCGGCATTTTCGTGAACGAAGGCTATGATGAGATCATGAAAACGGCTGAAGCCTATGGCCTGGATGTAATACAGCTCAATGGGGATGAATCGCCTTATTTATGTAAGCAGCTTTCTAATGAAATTGAAGTGATCAAGACCTTTTCAATTGACAATACAACAGATAAAACCATTGACTATATGCTGCAGGAATATGATGAGGTATGCGATTATTATTTGTTTGATATTGTTGCAAAAAAAGCCAATGGAATTATCACAGAAAGACTGGATTGGAAAAAAATTGCAGAAAGCAATATTGAAAAACCCTTCTTCGTGGGCGGCGGGATATTACCAGGGGATAGTGGCCTGGTAAAAAAATTCAGGCATCCGGACTTTTATGGAGTTGATATCAGCAGCCCTTTTGAAAAAGAACCGGGCATAGTGGATATGGCAGCAGTCTTACAATTTACGCGTGGCTTAAAATAACGGGTCAGTTCGCATTTTTAATGGTTGTTAAAAAAAATGAATGGTTAGGTAAAAATGGTAAAACCAATTAAATTGCAAACTCAAAACAGACCGATGAAGAAATATTTTCTTTTTATTGCCTTATTGCCGTTGATAAGTATTGCCCAGGTTAAATCTAAAACAGCTGTAAAAACAAAGGCAGCTAAAGCGAAAGTAGCCATTGCAAAGCCTGAGGGCTTTCAGCTTAATGGTAATATCAGTGGATACCCGGATGGGACGGTCGTTGACCTCTTGAATGGAAATACCGGCGTACCCGAAAGCAGCGGAAAAGTTGAAAAGGGAAAGTTTACACTGAGTGGTAAGTTAGAATTCCCTGATTTTAAATTGATTGCGTTTAATAAGGCTGCGCCATATATTACATTATTCCTTGATAACAGCGTGGTAAATATTACCGGGAAAAAAGACGCATTGGACCAGGCAGTTGTAAAAGGTTCTCCTACACATGATGAATTCACTGAATTTAATAAGATCACAAAACCATACGAGAAATTATTTTCCCAGGCAGAGAATACCGATTCTGTGACTATTAAAAAACTGGCTGCGCAGCTTGAGGCATTTTCAAGAAAAAGGCCTGGTTCTTATGTTTCCCCGTTGGCAATTTACCGGAATCACCAGTTAACTAATGACGCTGACCTGATGGAAGAGCTTTATGGCAAATTGCAACCGGAGATAAGATCTTCTCCAATCGGTAATTATATTGCCCAGCAGATCGCCGAGGCGAAGAAAAATCCGATCGGAAAGCCATTGGCAGATTTTTCACAGGAAGATACAACCGGGAATATGGTGAGCCTTTCCTCCCTAAGAGGCAAATATGTACTCATTGATTTCTGGGCAAGCTGGTGTGGACCATGCCGCCAGGAAAATCCGAATGTTGTAAATGCGTTCAATAAATACAAAAGCAAAAATTTTACAGTACTTGGGGTATCTCTTGACAAGACAAAACAGCCATGGCTGGACGCCATCAAAAAAGATAACCTTACATGGACGCAGTTAAGTGATCTGAAAGGCTGGAGCAACGGTGTAGCACAACAGTTCCAGATACAAAGCATCCCTCAAAATTTTTTAGTTGACCCTGCCGGTATTGTTATCGGGAAAAATCTACGGGGTGCAGCACTGGAAAGCAAGTTGGAAGCAGTATTAAGGAACTAAACAATAAACAAGAGTTGACAAGGTTGACAGGGTTGATGAAGTTAATAAAGGAAGCTCCCTTGTCAACTTTATCAACTATATAAACTTCATCAACATATCCAGTATCTACTATCCAGCCGCCCGTATCAACTTCCTCTTATACATTTGTATAGTATTCTCCAGTCCCAAATAAATAGCATCGCATATCAACGCGTGGCCGATGGAGACTTCAAGCAATCCTGGAATGTTTTCAGAAAAATACTGTAGATTATTCAGATCAAGATCATGGCCCGCATTGATCCCAAGGCCCAATTCATTTGCCTTATTCGCAGCAATGATATAAGGCTTGATCCCTGGTTCCCGGTTACCAGCTGCATATGCTTTTGCAAAACCCTCCGTGTATAATTCGATCCTGTCTGTGCCTGTATCTTTTGCCCCTTCAACCATTTCTGTAACAGGATCTACAAAGATGGAAACCCGGATACCTGCATTTTTAAAAACCGCGATGATATCTTTTAAATAATTTTTATACTCGATCGTATCCCAGCCATGGTTGCTCGTAAGCTGCCCCAATGCATCCGGGACCAGTGTTACCTGGGTTGGTTTATTTGCAAGTACCAGTTCAACAAATTTTTCTTCGGTAGGATTTCCCTCAATATTAAATTCGGTCTTTATTATTTTTTTCAGCTCATATACATCCTCGTAGCGGATATGTCGTTCATCCGGGCGGGGATGTACCGTGATGCCATCGGCGCCAAACCCTTCAATGTCCTTAGCCGCTTTTATAAGATCAGGATTGTTACCACCACGTGAATTACGAAGCGTGGCGAGCTTATTTATATTGACAGAGAGTTTTGTCATGTTAGAGTTTCACGCAAAGATGCAAAGGAAACGCAAAGCCGCAAAGAAACTTTAAACACCGATGTAAAAATTGGGAACTAACCTTGCTGAAGTTTGATCTACTCTTTAGTCAGGGTCTTATTATGATCGTTTGTATCCCTTATATTTTTCTGGACTGCAATTGCACCAAACAAGGCCAATAAAAAAGAAAAAGAGTAAAAGCCTTTTTCACTTGGCAGGAGGGTTGCATTCCATAAGCCAATGACCAATAACAGGATCGATAAAATAGTAGCAAACCAGCTCAGCCCGTAATAAATATCCGTTACGGGCAATCCTTCCAATCTATCTCTTACTGCTTTTTGTAATGAAACGACTGCAAATAATCCAAACATCAAAACCGTAAAATAATATCCTTTTTCATTAAGCATCATGTCAGCCCTCCAAAGCCCGATCAGGAAGCCGGCCATTCCCGTCATAACTGCGATCCATGAAGCGGCAATAAAAGCATTAGATGGTTTTTGTGTCATAAACAATGATTTTGTTTACCCAAATGTAATAGCCGCTTCGTTAAGGAAAATGTAAAGAAGTTTTTTTAACCTTTACTGCATGATCATTAATCAAGTTTTGTTGAGTAGTGATTCAGTTGTACAAGTGTGCGACGCAACCCATGCTTAATATTGTCTTACTGCCTGTAACAAAAAAATCCTGCTCTTTATAGAGCAGGATCATTATCAATTATCCATTGTCAATTATCAATTAATAACGGTACATCTCAGATTTGAACGGGCCTTCCTTAGAGATACCTAAGTATTCTGATTGTGCTGTTGTTAATTCTTCCAGTACAACGCCGATCTTAGCAAGGTGCAAACGGGCAACTTTCTCATCGAGGTGTTTTGGTAATACATATACCTTGTTCTCGTATTTATCTGTATTCGTCCACAACTCAATTTGAGCAAGGGTTTGATTGCTGAATGAATTACTCATTACGAAGCTTGGGTGCCCTGTAGCGCAACCTAAGTTAACCAAACGGCCTTCTGCCAAAATGATCACATCTTTACCGTCGATGGTGTAAAGATCAACCTGTGGCTTAATGGTATTTTTTGTCTTGCCATAGTTCCCATTTAACCAGGCCATGTCAATTTCAATATCAAAGTGGCCGATATTGCAAACAATTGCTTTGTCTTTCATTGATTTGAAATGTGCTGCAGTGATCAGGTCACGGCAACCGCTGGCAGTAACAATGATGTCTGCTTCTTTCACGGCGTCGATCATTTTCTTCACCTCAAATCCGTCCATAGCTGCCTGTAGGGCACAGATAGGATCTATTTCGGTAACGATTACACGAGCACCTGCACCGCGTAAGCTTTCTGCAGAACCTTTACCCACATCACCATAACCACCAACAACAGCAACTTTACCTGCCATCATTACGTCTGTAGCACGGCGGATTGAATCAACCAGGCTTTCTTTACACCCGTATTTGTTATCAAATTTAGATTTGGTAACAGAATCATTTACATTGATCGCAGGGATCGGCAGCGTGCCATTGGCCATGCGCTCGTATAAACGGTGAACACCGGTAGTGGTTTCTTCGCTCAATCCCCTGATGTTTTTGATCAGTTCGGGGTATTTGTCAAAAACCATATTGGTTAGATCACCACCATCGTCAAGGATCATATTCAAAGGCTTGTCAGCGTTTCCGAAAAATAAGGTCTGCTCGATGCACCAGTCAGCTTCTTCCTGCGTTTGTCCCTTCCATGCATATACGCCGATTCCTTCAGCAGCAATAGCTGCTGCCGCCTGGTCCTGTGTAGAGAAGATATTGCAGGAGCTCCATTTAACTTCTGCACCTAAAGCGATCAACGTTTCAATCAATACAGCTGTCTGTATGGTCATGTGAAGGCAACCGGCAATGCGTGCGCCTTTTAATGGCTGGCTCGCGCCAAATTCTGCCCTTATGCTCATAAGGCCCGGCATTTCTGCTTCGGCTAGCATAATTTCTTTACGGCCCCATGCTGCAAGGCTCATATCTTTTACCTTATGTTTAAGGCTAAAATCGATACTGTTTAGTGTGGATGTTGACATATTATTAAATTTAGAATGCAAATCTACTTTTTATAGTGTAATATTCTAAGTTAATATATAACTTTAGTGGATAAATCTAAATTATCTACATTTTAAAGGATAAAATATAAGTTAAACATGAAAAAGTTATCTCAAAAAGAACAAACAGCTATTCACATTCCGCCACTTGACAAAAGTGACCTGGCGATATTAAGATTATTACAGGAAAACGCGAGGATGACGGTCAAGGAAATATCAGTGAAAATTCACCTGAGTACAACGCCTGTTCATGAAAGGATCAAGCGACTCGAACAATCGGGCGTAATAAAACAATATGCCACTTTACTGGACCATTCCAAGGTAAAAAAAGGCCTGATGGTGATCTGTTATGTATCGCTGAAAGAACATAGTAAGAATGCAGGCGTTAAATTTATTAAGACGATCAATGAATTAAATGAAGTGATCGAATGTTACAATATTTCCGGGGAGTTCGATTTTATGTTAAAGGTCGTCAGTGAAAATATGGATGACTATTACGACTTTCACGTAAACAAATTAAGCCAGATCGAGAATATGGGAAATGTACAGAGCGTCTTTGTAATGGGCATCATCAAACAGACACATCAATTGGTTTGGTAATGCAATTATTTTAAATGTTGAATGCTAAATGTTGAATGAGCATTTCCATTCAACATTCAACATAGCTATAGTTATGGGATGAGTATCTTCAGGCTCGGTGCATACATCACCCTGCCCTCGGAATCTTTTACGATGATATCGAAAAAGTACAACTCTTCCCCGGCCTTCACCTGTTGTCGGATCGTTTTCACCCATAGTTCCGGTAAAGGCGTTGTTCTAAAACGGTTGGAAAGAATACTGTTTGCATTGCTCACCTTGCCTGTTTTTTCATCTTCAGTCACTACTTTTCTTTTATACAGGAACTGGTAAGAAGAAATACTGTATTGGTTTTTTTTGTCATCGTAAATTTTTAGCGGCATTCCCACAAGCCTTTCTGCTTCAGATACAGCGATACTGATCACGGAATCTTTGGAATCGCCCAGCAACGTTTGCAGTTTTGGCATCTTGAATTTTGGGGTGCCGGTGGCGGTCTTACGCGGCGTCTTTTTTTGTGCAAACAGGTTTTGAGAAATACCCATGCCCATGATCAGGCAAAAAGGAAGGATTAATTTACGCATGTCTTTACGGTATTGATGTTGGAATTACGAATCTACAAAAGAATAATTTCCTGTGTAAGATTTTAACTTTTAATATTATCACAATTGAAATATGATCAAAGTGTAGCAAGGCTTTCTTCAATGATCCTGATCTTTGTTTCGGCATCTGCTTTTTTCTTTTGCTCCAGCGCCAAAACCTCCGGCCTTGCATTGTTTACAAATTTTTCATTGGTGAGTTTTTTCTCTACAGATGTTAAAAATCCTCTTAAATGATTCAGTTCTTTTTCGAGGTCATCTTTCTGGTGTGCAGCATTGATGGGTTGCTCTGTTTCTATATAAAACTTGTCTTTCCCAATAACAATAGTGATTGCGCCGGCAATGGATTTATTGGTATATGAAATTTCTTTTGCGTTTACCTGTTTGGCAAGAATATTTTTGATAGACACAAAGATCTCCTCATCTTCAGTTTCAATATGCAGGTCAATAGCTTCCTTTGGCTTTATTTGTTGTTTGTTCCTTGTATCACGGATACCGCTGATGACATCTTTTAATAATGATCCCCTGGTTAAAATGTCCGCATCTTTTCGGGCTATATCTTCAAATTGTTTTACACAGAGATCATCTTTCCTTTCCCCTAGCAAATGATAAATTTCTTCCGTAATAAATGGCATAAAAGGATGAAGCAACTGCATCAGATCGGTAAAAAAACGATTGTTTTTTTATGAACAGCTTCATTAATGGGTTGTTCAAAACCCGGTTTTATCCATTCAAGATACCAGCTGCAGAAATCATCCCAGATCAGCGAATAGATGGTTTTCAAAGCTTCGCTTAGACGGAACTGTTGCATTAAAGCATCTACTTCCATGCCTTACTTCATTCAACCTGTTTTCAAACCAGTCGTAGCAAAATGCCCTGGTGGTCATTGGTCCGTTGTCTGTGGTCGTCAATCTTCCCTCCCACATTTTCACCAGCTTCAGCGCATTCCAATTTTATTATTAAAATTTCGTCCCTGTTCCAGGCTGCTTTCATCAAATAACAGATCATTACCGGCAGGAGAAGAGATCATAATACCAAACCGAACAGCATCTGCGCCATATTTATCGATGAGTTCCAGCAGGTCGGGATGTTGCCAAGGCTCTTACTCATTTTCCTTCCCTGCTTATCGCGCACCATGCCGGTAAAGTATACATCGTTGAAAGGCTTTTGCTTTTCATATTCCATGCCCGCCATGATCATCCGTGCCACCCAGAAGAAAATAATATCCTGTCCGGTTACCAAGTACCGAGTAGGATAATAATATTTGAAATCTTCATTTCCGGGTTCGCTAATGCCTTTGAAAACTTCCATGGGCCAAAGCCAGGAAGAGAACCAGGTATCCAGCACATCTTCATCCTGCGTTAATAGCGCATTCGGAATTCGCATATTGCTCGTTGAATATTTTCTTTTGCTTCCTCTTCAGTTTCTGCCACAACCAATCTTCCATCTGCATCATACCAGGCAGGTATCTGCTGTCCCCACCAAAGCTGCCGGCTGATGCACCAGTCCTTTACATTTTCCAGCCAGTATTTATAGGTGGCTAAAAATTTATCCCCGGGATGAATTTTGATATCGCCGCTTCAATAACTGCCTTCAACGCAGGTTCTGCCAGCTCTTTCATTTTCACAAACCATTGCGTGGAAATACTTGGTTCTACCACAGCATCTGTCCGTTGACTATAACCCAAGCCGGTATTGTATATTCTTCTTCTTTTAATAAGAATCCCTTTTCTTTCAGTTGCTGTAATGATTTTTTTCCTTGCATCAAACCGGTCCACACCAACAAATATCTGTGCAGCTTCACTCAGTGTGCCATCTTCGTTCAATGTATCGATAATTCAAGGTTATGTTTCAATCCCAGGTTATAATCATTGATATCGTGTGCAGGCGTTACTTTCAAAGCGCCGGTTCCAAATTCAGGGTCTACATATTCATCAAAGATGATGGGAATTCGCCGGTTGATCATGGAACAATTACAAATTTTCCCTTTCAGATGAGTATATCGTTCATCATTAGGATTTACACAGATAGCGGTATCACCCATGATCGTTTCAGGGCGTTGCGTAGCAATGCGTAATATAATTCTGCTGCATTTGCCGTTGCCGGTCGTCTCATGTCCGTTCCAGATAAAATATTTCACATAATACAACTTTCCCTGTACTTCTTTGTATTCTACTTCCTCATCACTCAATGCTGTTTTTGCAGCCGGGTCCCAGTTGATCATTCTGGCTCCACGATAGATCAGTCCTTTATTATACAGGTCAACAAAAACTTTTATTACCGCTTTGTAATAATGATCGTCCATGGTAAAAGTTACCCGGTCCCAGTCAACACTGCAGCCCAGTCTTTCTATCTGGTTATAAATGATACCGCCATATTTTTCTTTCCATTCAAAAGCATATTGCAGAAATTCTTCCCTGCTAAGATCTGTTTTTATCAATGCCTTTTTCTTTTAGCATCGCAACCACTTTTGCTTCCGTGGCAATAGAAGCATGGTCGCTGCCGGGTACCCAGCAGGCATTGAAGCCACTCATCCTTGCTTTGCGTACAAGGATATCCTGCACGGTTTCATTCAGGGTATGTCCCATATGCAAAACACCGGTTACATTCGGCGGCGGAATCACAACGGTAAACGGAGTACGGTCATCCGGCTTGCTGTTAAAATATTTCTTGTCCAGCCAGTGTTTGTACCATTTATCTTCTATCGCCCGGGCTCAAAATTTTTTGTCAGTTCCGCCATTATCAATCTGCTTTTTTAAAGTCTGCAAAAATACAAAAATGACACGTGATATTATCCAGTATTCAGCATCCGGTATCCGCTATTAAGTATCCCTCAATCAATTTTTTTGAGTAACCGACTAAATTAATTAGTAATTTGCCCTGTAAACCAGGAACTAAGAATTAAAAACAATCATAAATCTTGTACGCGATCGTAGACATAGAAACAACCGGTGGTCATGCAGCAGCAAATGCCATTACCGAGATCGCTATCTATGTGCACGATGGGGAACGGGTAACCGGTCATTTTAAAACACTGATCAACCCGGAAAGAAAAATTCCATTATACATCACGGCACTTACAGGTATCAGCAATGCTATGGTTGCCAGTGCTCCCGTTTTTGGAGAAGTGGCCCCCAAAATATTTGAAATGCTACGGGATAATATTTTCGTAGCGCACAATGTAAATTTTGATTTTTCTTTTGTCAGGCATTTTATGAAGCTCAGTGGCTATGAGCTGAGTGTTAAAAAATTATGCACGGTAAGGCTTAGCCGAAAAATATTCGGCGGGCTTTCATCTTATAGTCTTGGAAACATATGCCGCAGTCTCCGCATCGTGCATGAGGACCGCCACAGGGCAGATGGTGATGCAAAAGCCACGGTAGCGTTATTTGATAAGATACTGCTGAATGACGGGCTCCTTCATATAAATGCCATGCTGAAGCGGTCATCCGCCGAACAATGGCTTCCCATGAACCTCGATAAAAAACAGGTACATCAGTTGCCATCAGCTCCCGGGGTCTATTATTTTCATGATGCTAAAGGCAAGATCATTTATGTGGGTAAGGCGATCAATATTAAAAAAAGGGTAACGAGTCATTTTACGCACAATGACGCAGAAAAGAAAAGACAGCATTTCCTGAGACAGGTTTGTAAGATCACACACAGACTTTGTTCCAATGAACTCCAGGCGCTTGTACTGGAAAGCACTGAAATAAAAAGGCTTTGGCCAAAATATAATTATAGCCAGAAACAACCGGCACAGAAATATGGCCTCTATAGTTTTGAGGATAACCGGGGCTATCTACGGCTGGCTATTGATAAGAAAAAAAAGCATTTCCCGGCATTGTACCTGTTTAATTCATTCCACGAAGGATTGGTGCTGCTGAAAAAAATGGCAGATAGCTTCGGGCTCAACCATAAACTTTGTTACATTGATAAAAACCCATTCGTAGATAAAGACCTGGAATTGCTGGATACAGCATTTTATTATAATGAAAAAGTAAAAGCTGCCCTGGATGAACTGCAAAAACAATTGCCAACTTTTGCGATAGTGGATGATGGTATTCAAAAAGATGAGAAATTATATTTATTGGTAGAGCGGGGGAGTTTCTGGGGTATGGGTTATTTGCCCGCTTCAAAAAATATTGACAGTCTTTACCAACTTAAAGAACAGCTGGAACCATATGCCGACAATGATTTTATACGCAACAGTATTTACTCTTTTGCCGAAGCTTATCCCAATAAGAAATTACTCTTAGGCGCTGACTTTACAAACGTTCCCGGTTCTCTCCCATAATCTGCCATGGTACACAAAATATTTTCTATTTACGAAACAAAGGGAAACCCCTTAGGTCCGGTCCAGTATAGGATCCAGGCATAATATATGATAAGTTATTCCTTGTTGCAAGGTCTTAAAAAGGCAGCTGATTTTTTGTAGGAAAACAATATTTATTTTATTTTTAGTTCGCTGAATTAGATGGTTTTCTTATGATTTTATGAACTCCTTTCTGATTCCCTTAAAAACCTGTCCGATCCATTTCTACGATACCCTTTGCATGTGGCAAATTCTTAACCATATGTAATGTTACCAGTTTATTTATTTGTTGTTAAAGCTTTAGATCAATGAAGATCTGTGGATTTGAGGCTTATACAATAACCCCTGTTCCATGCAAATATTTTAATGAATCAATCTTAGTGATTATTAAACATGTGGGTATGAAAACATTTCTATTTATTTTAACTCAACACATTTTTTTTAGAAGATTGGCTGTTGTGATGATTTTGCTGGTTCTTTTTAATTTCAGCGCCCTTAGCCAGGCTCCAACAACAACAGCCCTTACTTCAGATATCAACCCGATCTGTCCGGGATTGAATATAACACTCACTGCCACCATATCCGACAACCTTGCAACGGGAACAGTGGAATTCTTTGATGGCGCTGCGTCCATGGGAGTTGTCGCCGTTGCTTCAGGGGTGGCCACACTTGTTACTTCATCCTTATCTGTAGGTTCACATTCACTCACTGCAGTATATTCCGGGGATGTGAACTATTTGTCCAGCACATCCCCCGTCCTGAACCAGGTCATTAATCCGGGACCGCCGGCAACCCCTGGTCCGATCACAGGTACAACACCCGTATGCCCGAATATTTCCGGTTTGATATACAGTATTTCGGCCGTTGCGGATGCCAGCTCTTATACCTGGTCAGTGCCACCGGGCTGGTCCATCAATTCAGGACAAGGCAGCATTTCAATTAGTGCTACCTCGGGTGCGGGAAGTGGAAACATTACAGTATCGTCCTCGAATTCCTGCGGTTCAACAGGTAACCCCCAAATCGTAAATATCAATCCGTCCATTGGAACGGACAACACCGGTTATGCGACCGCCAGTGCCAAGAGCAGTGATGGAATCGTTACATCAACTGCATCCTCTGCCCCGGAAAGAAGGGGATACCTCAAATTCCCACTGGCTGTAATTCCTCCAGGTTCTACCGTTAGTGCGGCCACGCTGAAAATCACGAATAATGGAACAGTAGGTTCAAGCGGTGCGCCGAATACAGTCCGCGCTTTAGGTAGCAATGATCCTGTATCCGCGACAGCTGCGACCATCTTTGCAGCAGTGGCGGCCGGTAATATTTACAATACAAGCGTGTGGTCCAACTCCGGCCAGCTTACTTTTCCACTCACCGGGACAGCTTCGGTCGATTTAACCAACAGCATTGTTGCCCCTGGTTATTTTGCGCTGGGTTTGCTGCGAGGTAGTGGTACAACTATTTATAATTTTCATGGCTATTCCGGCGGAGCGAATGCACCCGTACTTACTGTAACATATGCGAATGTGAGCAGTTTCCCGGTCACTGTAAGTCCCGGAACTCCGGCCACCCCGGGAACGATCAGTAGCTCACCCTCAACCGTATGCGAAAATTCCACGGGAAATACATTCAGCATTGCTGCAGTAACGGGTGCCAGTACTTATACCTGGACCGTTCCGGCTGGCTGGTCGATCACTGCAGGCCAGGGAACTACTTCGATAACGGTAACCACTTTGGCAAATAATGGAAATGTAACCGTGACTGCCGGCAACTCCTGTGGTACCAGTAGTGCTCAATCTTTAGGGGTTACTCTACAGGTGAGGCCAACAGTAGCCGCTAATCCGGCAACACAGGAGAAATGTTCAGGTACTGCTATTACTTCAATTGTCCTCAGTAATCCAAATGGGGTAAGCGGTACAATCATTTATAACTGGACCCGTAACAATACAATCCTGCTCCCGCCGGGCATTGCGGCAAGCGGCTCGGCCAATCCCATCACCGGCAGTATCGTCAATAATACAGGCGTTCAGCAATTGACGACATTTACAGTATCTGCCAGTGCTAACGGTTGTGCCTCCACGACTTCCGCAACCTCTTTGTTGTATATCAACCCCAATCCAACAGCGAATGCCGGGGTGGATCAGCAAATATGCGCCGCAGCATCAACAACTATTGGGGGTTCACCCACAGCTTCCGGCGGTACTCCGGGCTATACATATTTATGGACGGCTGGCGTGAGCAATACTGCGATTGCCAATCCAACCGCCCCGGCAGGGACTTATACTGTCACAGTTACCGACTCAAAAACCTGCCAGGCATCAGATGCGGTAACGATAACGAATGGCAGCAGCACGAAAACATGGATCGGTGATGGAACAACGGGTGGTGGACCGAATAGTAATTTTAATAACCCGTTGAACTGGAGTCCTGCAGGAGTGCCGGGCGCCTGCAATGATGTTATTATGAACCTGGATGTTATCCGTATTGCAAACTTCTTTGGTGGGAACCTTACGATTGCATTATCAGCCGGCGCAACGATCAAATCGATGGCCATTGATGTGCAGGCGATTGCTGCTTTCAGCGCTGCCGCCGCATTTAAACTTGAAGTGGGCACCAATGCATTATCAATATTAAACGCAACCAGTATATTCACACACGGAACTGCTTTTTTTGCACAACCTGCACGATCATATATCAGCGTGGGCTCCGGCGGAGTGTTGACTTATGGTGGTAACCTGACCACAACGGTAGCGAATAATTGTACCAACTATCCTTTCTACGCTACCGTGAACAACCAGGGAAAGATGTATATTAAAGGGGATGCCAATCTTGGTGGAATAGGAAATGATCTTGGGAACAAGCCAAACCAGGTTGTTTTTGATGCTACAGGCACGCAGAATATTACCAATAGTTCAGGTGCCCAGGCCATTTATCTTGCAGCTGGTACAACCCATATTGGCGAAACAAATTCACCGACTGTAAATCTTATAGGAGCCGGAACTGCAGGCTTTATAAACATCGGTAATCTGAATATTAACAATACTTCCACGCTGGATATTGGTACGCTGCAATCAATGAACAGGAATGCCGCGGGCGGCACGATTACCATGGCCGCTGGTTCCACGATGAGGGTTGGGAGGAATACAGGTGGGACACCGGTAAATAATTTCCCTTCAAATTTTTCTGCATTCAGTTTTTCGCCAACCAGTACGGTTGAATATTATGGAACCTCGGCTCAAACCATTTATGCGCCCCCGGTCTATGGGAATCTTACATTGACGAATAATTCTATAAAAACTGCTGGCAATCCCCTAACGGTAGCCGGTAACCTGTTGATCAATCCTACTGCCAATTTCAGGGCCAATGGCGCTACGGGTTGGACACATAATATAGGCGGCAACTGGACAAATAATGGCACATTTTCTTATGTTGGCGGCACAACCAACACAATCAATTTCAACGGGAATTCAAATGCGACCATCAGCGGAAGTTCCCCAAGCGGTTTCTATTCTATGACAATAGCAAAGGGATCAAATATCAGCACAATTTTAAACCTTACATCAACTGCTACTACAGCTGTGTCATCCTTCCTCACCTTTACATCAGGATTGTTCAGGATACAGCCAGGTGGAAATTTCACACATAACGGTGCAGGCCCCGCGATCACGGCAAATTCCGGGTTACATATAAACGGGGGCAATTTTAATATCACCAATGCCACAGTAACCAATTCCGGGCTGTTCCGTATTAGTTCCGGCAATGGCACCATTGGCAATGCGTCCGGCAATTCGCTTGATAATAACAGTGGCGGGATATTTGATATGTCAGGCGGGATACTCAATATTGCAGCCCGGCTGACTTTTTCAACAGGAGTTGTTCCTACTTCCACCATTACAGGGGGTACCGCAAATCTTGCAGTAGTAGACAATAGCAGTGTGAATGCCACACTGGATATGACTGCAGCAACCAAATTGAATATGAATGCCGGCCTGATCACCTTTAGGAAAGCAAATACCGTGGGAGAAGATATCAGGATCCTCGAAACACCAGGTAATAAGAATTTCACGGGTGGGGTAATTCAGATCGGAACTGCTACTCCTGCTATTACTCCTGCAGGCCAGGTTTTCAAAATTAACAGTGCGGCTTCTTTGTATGATATAACGGTTAACAATACCGGCAGCCCGGTTGCACGGCTCACCAACCAGGTTTTCGGGAGCCATAATATCAGCATCAATACAGGATCTACGCTTGATGCCGCTACAAATAATATGAATATTAAACTGGCAGGAAACTGGGTCAATGATGGAATATTCTTACCGGGACTGGCAACTGTTAGCTTCAATGGTGCAGTTGCGGAATCGATTTCCGGTGCCGCTATCAACACCAATTTTTACAACCTCACCAATTTAAATGCGAGTGGGAACCTGCTTTCTGTAAACAGTAATATCTCCGTTTTCAAACAACTTTCACTGGCCTCAGGAGCAAAGCTGCACGTCGGGACTGGAAATATCACGCTGAAATCCAATGCTACCAATACCGCCAATGTCGATAAAATTTTGACCAATGATGCGATCAGTTATGGTACAGGCAATTTCATCGTTGAACGCTATATTGCTTCAGGAATAAACCCGGGCGAACATGCTAAGTCCTGGCAATTATTGGCAACTCCTGTAAGGGGTGCCCAAACGGTTAAAGCAGCATGGCAGGAAGGAGCAGCAACACCTAATGCAAATCCTAACTCAGGCTTTGGTACGCAAATAACAAGTAACCTTGGTGGTAGTATGGCAGGGGCCAATGCGCTTGGTTTTGATGTTTATACTGCCCCAGGCCCAACCATGAAAACTTATAATCTAAACAGCGATGCGTGGGATGGAATACCAAATACAAACAGTCTTCCAATTTCCAATAAAAACGGGTATATGGTTTTTGTAAGGGGTGACCGGAGTGTAACTGCTTTTAACCAGGCGGCTGTGCCAACGATCCTGCGTACAACGGGTAAACTATTCATGCCAAGTTTGACCCAGTCCTTTGCGCCTGATACAACCCAGGTAGCTGCCGGTCACTTCCGGACCATTGGCAATCCGTATGCATCAACCATTGATTTTACACTTGTAACGAAAGATGCAACAGTTGATGATAAATTCTATGTATGGGATCCACTTCTTACTAACAATTATAATGGCCTCGGGGGATATCAAATGATGAGTGCCGTAAACGGATACATGCCGGTGCCCGGTGGAAATTCCAAATACGATGCAACTGTTGTTTCTAAAACTATTCAATCCGGCCAGGCATTTTTTGTACATTCTGACGCAGGAGGTGGGAATGTATCATTCACGGAGAATTGTAAACTAAATACGAGTGCAATGGTTTTCAGGCCACCAGCCAATGGCAGCGGGATGGAAGACAGGCAGTTCTTCAGGCTGAATTTGTATAGTGTAAGTACAACCGGAGCAACTTCTCTTGCAGATGGAAACCTGGTAGCCTTTGATACCGATTTCA
Source organism: uncultured Chitinophagaceae bacterium (assembly GCA_963779595.1). GTDB lineage: Bacteria > Bacteroidota > Bacteroidia > Chitinophagales > Chitinophagaceae > Ferruginibacter. Next base: position 707,735 of record CAVZYY010000001.1, read on the forward strand.
GCAATACCATCAATGCTGACGACGCCATAAAGATTGTTAATCCAGGCGAAAATATAGCCATAAGAAGGAACGGTAAGGCATTTATACTTGAAGCAAGGAAACCCGTTGTATCCGAAGACAGCATTTATTACACTTTAAGCAATTTGCGCAGGCAAAATTACCAACTTATGTTTATACCGGAAAATATGCGAGGATCCATGACCGCCTTCCTTGTAGATAAATTCCTGAATTCCACTACGCCGCTAAGTTTAACCGTGCCTTCGGTTGTCGACTTTAGCGTTACTGAGGATACGGGCTCATCAGAAGAAGATCGTTTTTATGTAATATTTAAGGCTTTAAACCCTGTGCCTGTACGCTTTACAAATATTACAGCTATACGCAACAGTGATGCTTCAGTTACCGTAAACTGGAAAGTGCAAAATGAAATTAATATTGACAGGTATGAAGTAGAACTCAGTTTAGATGGCTCAAATTTTAATAAGGTTAATACCGTCACTCCAAAATTGAATAATGGTGGAGTGGCCAATTATACCTATGTCGACGAGGAAGCATTGCCTGCTGCTCTTTACTATCGTATCAGTTCTTTTAGTAATGGCCAGGTAAAGTATAGTGATATCGCAAAAATAGGAGCAGTGAAAGGCCAATCCGGGATCAGCGTATACCCTAACCCGGTAACCGGAAAATTACTCACCCTCTATTTTATAATGCAGCAGGAAGGCATTTACCGGGTGGAACTGATCAATATGACCGGGCAGGTTGTGTACCAGGGTATTGTAAGCGTAAATGGGGAAAATTTTATAAAGGCAATTGCATTAGGAAACAGGTTCGCTTCGGGAAAATATCAGTTAAAAGTAACATCTCCAGGGAGGAGTATTACAACTAAAAATTTGATGATTCAATAGTAGCAAAAATAAAACTTGGATCAAGGGGGAGCAATCCGAACGCATACGTTGTTTCCCCTTTTTTATAAATATTTCTTCAAAAAACTTTCATTCTTAAATAATTCTTATATATATTTGTCGGACGGCTTTGTTCCCTACGCAAAGTCGTATGCTAACCTGATCCCTATCCAATTTAAATTCCCACAATCTGATTTCCAGCACTAATTTGACTATTATTTTTTAATAAGCCGTACTCAATTTCCATTATCTCCAGGAATTTCCGACCCAATTTTATTGATCCTCTTCTTAAGAAACGCCCTGTTTCTGGCAGTCCCTACACCGTTACAAACAGTTTTCCATTTTTGCTGTTATCAGGATATAAGATTATTTAAATGATTTTATTGGACCTAACAGTAAATCCACATGACATCCCTTACAGCAAATAATTTAATCAGTAACCAGGCGTATGCCGGTATTTAAATTTAAGGGTATGAAAACATCTTTACCAATTTTTAGAGAGAAAAATGAATCGTTAAAAAAGATTTACTTATTAGTAATATCCTTTTTATGTATATCCGGCGTTTTTGCGGATGTAATTGTTATCCCTGCGACATCGGGTACAAACATTTCTGCAGATAATGCCGCTAACTCGGCAACCCCGGCATTTACCGTACTGGGTGATATCGTGATTGCTGAATCCAACGTGGACGATTTTGCCATTACAGGAGGAACTCAAACATTGATATTGACGGCACCCGGTGGCTGGACGTTTAACCCTTCTGCGGGAACAGTTTCAGGTGCCGCTGCTCCCGATTTTAGTTCGATCTCAATTGCAGTTAGCGCGACAACAATTACACTCAGCTTTGATGTAACGGCTATTGCAAATACAGATATTATCACAATAAGTGGAATTGAAGTTCAGTCCACTGATGGTGCCATGCTTCCTGCAAACGGAAAGCTTTACCAGGCTACAGCTAATACAGGTACTGCTACCGTCACTGGCCTGTCCAGTACTTCAAATACAGATGGATCGGGTGGAACAGATTTTGGTTCCCTCTCACAGATCGCAGGAGCCGCAGCCACACTTGTTTTCACAACAGAACCATCACTGGCAACTGTAGGTGCTGTTTTTGGCCAGCAACCGGTTGTAATTACACAGGATCAATTTGGATCAGCAACTACCAACGGTTTGGGAGCAATAGAAAATGTAACTATCAGTTTGTCATCCGGTACAGGAACATTATCCGGGACAACTGTTTTGAATATAGGAACTTCAGGAGGAAACGGAACGGTGAGTTTTACCGATCTGCAAATAAATACTGCAGGGGTAAAAAAATTAATGGCCACTTCCGGTTCCTTAACATTTGCCGTTACGAACGATTTTACAGTAAGCCAGGCAACTACAACAACTTCTCTTTCTTCAGACAATAGCCCTTCCTGTTTTGGAACGAATGTGACGCTTACAGCAAACATTTCTCCAATCCTTGCAACGGGTACAGTGGAATTTTTTGAAGGGGCCAATTCCCTTGGAACGGTATCAGTTGTAAGTGCTGTTGCTACACTTACCATTTCCTCACTTCCCGTAGGATCTCTTTCTTTAACTGCGGTATATTCAGGAGATACCGATTATTTGACAAGCACATCTCCTGCATTGGGCCAGGTTGTAAATCCTGCTGCTCCGGCAACTCCTGGAGCTATTTCAGGAACAGCAACCCAATGTCCCGGATTGACCGGGCAGGTCTATAGCATTACTGCAGTGGCAGATGCAACAAATTATAACTGGACAGTCCCCTCAGGATGGACAATCACTGCCGGTGCGGGTACAATTTCAATCACAGTAACAACAGGCACAGCAGGCCAAAATGGTAATATAAGCGTAACTGCAGAAAATAGTTGCGGGATCAGTGAAGCAGGTGACTTAGCCGTCACAGTTAGTCCAGGAACTCCTGCAACCCCTGGAGTTATTTCAGGAACAGCGGCCCAATGTCCCGGATTGACCGGGCAGGTTTACAGCATTGCAGCAGTACCCAATGCAACAACATATACATGGAATGTTCCAACCGGCTGGACAATTACAGCAGGTGCAGGAACTGTATCAATAACAGTAACTACCGGTGCAACAGGCCAGAATGGAAACATAACTGTTACTGCGGGAAATTCCTGTGGTACCAGCGGCGTGAGAACGCTTGCGGTAACAGTAATAAACGGTATACCAGCAGTTCCCGGAACAATTACGGGTGCAGCAGCCCTTTGCCCGGCTGTAACAGGCCAGGTTTACAGCATCAGTGCCGTTCCAACTGCAACTACTTATACCTGGACAGTTCCGACAGGCTGGACGATCACAGCCGGAGCCGGAACCACATCCATAACCGTAACATCCGGTGCCTTCGGCCAGAACGGAAATATCACGGTGACAGCAGGAAACAGTTGCGGTAACAGTGCGGCACAAACGAAAGCAGTCACAGTAAATCCCGGTACTCCGGCAACGCCGGGTACGATCACCGGGACTGCCGCACAATGCCCTGCATTGACTGGCCAGGTTTACAGCATCGCAGCAGTAACAAATGCAACAACTTATACATGGACCGTTCCGACAGGCTGGACAATTACAGCCGGAGCAGGAACAATTTCAATAACAGTAACCACAGGTGCTGCAGGCCAGAACGGAAATATTACGGTAACAGCAGGGAATTCCTGTGGAACAAGTGCTGCGCAAACAAAAGCAGTGACCGTAAATCCAGGCACGCCGGCAACGCCGGGAGTAATTACAGGTTCAACCTCGGTATGCCCCGGTATAAGCCTTGGTTATAGTATCGCAGCAGTAACAAATGCAACAACTTATACATGGACAGTTCCGGCCGGCTGGACGATCACAGCAGGCGCAGGCACGACTTCCATAACAGTAACCACAGGTGCAACGGGCCAAAATGGTAATATCACGGTAACGGCAGGAAACTCCTGTGGAACCAGTGCTGTAAGAACGCTTGCGGTAACAGTAATAAACGGTATACCAGCAGTTCCCGGAACAATTACGGGTGCAGCAGCCCTTTGCCCGGCTGTAACAGGCCAGGTTTACAGCATCAGTGCTGTTCCAACTGCAACTACTTATACCTGGACAGTTCCGACAGGCTGGACGATCACAGCCGGAGCAGGAACCACATCCATAACAGTAACTTCCGGCGCTGCAGGCCAGAACGGAAATATCACGGTGACAGCAGGAAACAGTTGCGGTAACAGTGCAGCACAAACGAAAGCAGTCACAGTAAATCCCGGCACTCCTGCAACCCCTGGTACTATAACCGGCCCGAGCCCGGTTTGTCCAAATGCTTCGGGCTTAACTTACAGCATAGCCGCAGTTTCAGGAGCGACTACCTATACCTGGGCAGTTCCTGCAGGCTGGACGATCAATTCAGGCCAGGGAACAATATCAATATCAGCAACCTCTGGTGCAGCCGGTGGAAATATTACGGTATCTGCAGGTAATTCGTGTGGAGTGAGTGATGCGGCCCAGACGATTAATATCAGCCCGTTGAATGCCACAAATAATACGGGCTGGACAGATAATAACGGTCCTAAAACAACCGACCTTATTACAGTTAATACAGGTACCGAGAAAAGAGGATATATTAAATTCCCTTTAAGTGCAATACCTGCGGGAGTTACTATAACTTCTTCGGTTCTTAAACTAACCAATAGTGGTAGTGCTGCCAGCGGGGCAACGAATGAGATAAATGCACTTGGTAATAATGATCCCGTGCCTACAGCAGCTGCAACCTTATATAATGCGATCGCCTCAGGGGCCAATTATAATACTGCTGCATGGGCTAACACTGGTCTCATTTCACTAACCCTTAATGCAACTGCAAATACAGATATTCAAACAAGGATTGCTGCGCCAGGTTACCTCGCAGTTGGCTTGCAAAGAGGTGGAACAGCCGTATATAATTTCATTGGACATTCAGGTGGAGCAAATGCGCCGGTATTAACGGTGAATTATGTATCTACAAGAAGTTTTGCGGTAACCATGAATCCAGCGGCACCTGCAATGCCTGGTTCAATCACAGGGTCAGCCTCTGTTTGTCCCAATGTAACGGGAATTACTTACAGTATTTCGGCAGTTGCCAATGCTACTTCTTATAGCTGGGGTGTACCAACAGGATGGACGATCACAGCAGGAACGGGTACTACTTCAATAACAGTAACTTCAGGCAATACAGGCCAAAATGGAAATATCAGTGTAACAGCCAGTAACTCATGTGGCACAAGTCCGGTTCGTAATTTAGGGGTCGTTGTTGCCGCAAGGCCAACAGTAAGCGCATCTCCTGTTTCACAAACAAGATGTTCCGGCATTGCAATTGGAACTATAACCATTACGAATCCAAATGCAGTGGCTGGCACTACATTTAGCTGGACAAGAACTGCCAGTGGTCTAACGGGAATGGCGAATAGCGGAAGCGGTTCAACCATCAATGGTACATTGAACAATGCTACCGGCGTGCAACAAACAACCACATTTACAATCACTGCTACAGCGGGAAGTTGTTCATCAAGCACTACGGTTACCGTAACTGTAGATCCAAACCCCGTTGCCGATGCCGGGCCTGACCAGGTGATCTGTTCTGGAATCACCATAATTGGTGATTTGCCTGCAGCCTCCGGTGGAACACCGGGGTATGGGTATTTATGGACGGCCGGTGTTAGCAATACATCCATCGCAAACCCTACAGCACCAGCCGGCACCTATACGTTGACGGTAACAGACTCTAAAGGTTGTCAAAACAGCGACGCTATGACCGTTTCTTATGGTGCTGTTGCAAAGAACTGGATAGGAGATGGCGGTTCAACAGATACGGGGCCGGATAATAATTTTCATAATCCCCTTAACTGGAGCCCGGCCGGGGTACCTGATGCATGTAATGATGTAACAATGGACATTGATATTACAAGCATATTTAGTTTGGGAACCGCTGTTGTGGTGCCACTCAGTGCCAATACAACCATTAAATCATTAAATCTTCAGATAGGTGGTTTCGCATTACTTAGCCTGGGAGCCACCTTCAGGCTGGACGCAGGAGCTCATACTTTAAATATATTAAATAATACAATTTTTAATACAGACGCAGGGTCATTCTTTGCTGTTCCTGCGCGTGGATATATCAGCGTCGGAGCTGGAGGGGTTGTAAATTATGCAGGTAACCTTACCTCTACCGTAAGCAATAGCTGTACGAATTTCCCATTGTATGCAACTACCAACAATAGCGGAAAATTCTACATGAAGGGAAATGCGGACCTGGGTGGTGTGGGTAATGATCTTGGAAATAAACCAGCCCAGGTTATTTTTGATGGAACCGGTACACAAACGATCACACATAATTCAGGTGCCCAAACCATTTATATGGGAGTAACCTCAACAGAAGTAGGTGAAACAAATTCACCGACCGTAATACTAACAGGACCGGGTACCGGCTTTTTCCGGAATATTGGTGACCTGAATGTAAAAGCGAATGCAACACTTGATATAACTGCTAACCAGGTCTTCAACAGGAATGCTGCAGGGGGAACCATTAATCTTGCTGCAGGTTCATTTTTGAAACTGGGTAGGAATACAGGGGGTATTGCTACAAGTAATTTCCCTTCTAATTATTCAACCTATAACTTCAACGCAACCAGTACGGTTGATTATAATGGAGCTTTAAGTCAAACGGTCACACCATTGCCATTATACGGCAATCTTACACTCAGTAACGCGGGTAATAAACAGCCTACTGCCAGTACTACCGTTCAAAGAAATGTTACCATCCAGAACGCAGCCATTCTTATAGGCGGTACATTTACGTTAACCCTGGGCGGAAACTGGACAAATTATGCCCAGGCAGGTTTTAATGAACAAACCAGTACCGTTGATTTTAACGGAACCGGTTCACAAACGATCAATACTACGGGTGGAGAAATTTATTACAGCTTGAGAAAAACGGCTTCAGGAACTACGACCATGTTATCAGATGTAGCTGTACAGGGCGGAGGTACTTCATCTTTTACCCTGTCTGCCGGTACATTTGATGCACAAACTTTTACTTTCAATAGTGCAGCAAGCCCTTTAAATATTTCTGCAGGGTTGCTTAAACTGGCAAAAAACGGGGCATCTCTTCTTCCTGAATTTGCCATTACACCTTATAATATCACGGGAGGTACCATTGAATTATATGGAACAGGAAACCAGGTATTGCGTGGAGCAAGAGATTACCGGAATCTTACTTTCTCTACAAGCGGCCTGAAGACTGTTTCTTCAGCAATTCCTAATATTTTAGGTACTGCACTTACACGGGATGCTGTGGTGGTAGATGTGACCAATAATACCTTTGGAGGTGCTGGCACCAACCTGACCATGACTGGAACATCTTTATATAAAACAGCAGGAACCGGTACCAAGCCGGATGCTCAGGGTACTTATACGCTGGGAACAGGAACTACGATTGAGTTTACGAACAATGCACTAACAACTGAGGATATTCGCTTAACATTGCCTACTTATTATAACCTAATTGTTTCAGGAAGTAATGTCGCGAACCCATCTGCGGGAACAGGTATCAAATTCCAGCCTGGAGCAACCTTTACCGTAAAGAACGCAGGCATATTTAAACTTGGAAATACGGCAGGTTTTTCAGGCGGATTAACTACATCAGTTGATAACACCAACAGCCCGGGCATAGTACTTGAAAACGGTTCTACGGTGGAATATTATGGCGGTCCTGCCGGGACAAATAACCAGGCAATCACAAATGTGATACCATATTCAGGGCTTACTTTTTCAGGAACATCTGTTAAAACAGCACCAGCGGGAATAGTTACTGTTAATGGGCATTTAACCAATACCGGTAGTGCTTTTGTACATAGCAACGGGACCTTCCTGTTGAGTGGCACAGCAACTCAAAATTATAATTCATCAGGTACAACCCTCAGCTTTTATAATGTTATAGCAGGTAACCCCGTGAATGTAAATATTAATAACGATTTCAACATTGTTAAACAACTTTCCTTAAGCACTTCCGGCAAATTAAATATGGTTTCCGGCAACATCACTTTGAAATCTGATGCAACAAATACTGCCAATGTAGATAAGATACTTACCAATGATGCGATTACTTATGGTACAGGTAATTTTGTGGTAGAACGCTATATTGCCTCGGGAACCAATCCAGGACAGCATAATAAGTCATGGCAGTTTTTAGCGGTACCCATCCATGGTTCACAAACTGTGAAAGCTGCATGGCAGGAAGGAGCGGCAACACCAAACGCAAATCCGGTTCCCGGCTTCGGAACACAGATAACAAGCAATGTTAGCGGTGCAACAACAGCCCCGGTCGGCTTCGATGTTTATACGCCTACCGGTGGTCCTTCAATGAAAACATATAATCCTTCCACGAACGCATGGGATGGAATTGCCAATACCACAAGCTTACCGATCGCCAATCAAAAAGGCTATATGGTTTTTGTAAGAGGCGACAGGTCTGTAACAGCATTTAACCAGGCTGCTACTTCAACGATCATGCGTACAACGGGTAAATTGTTCGCACCTAGCATAACACCTGCGAATGCACCTCCCGTAACCAACGTGTTGGCGGGGAATTTTGAAACGATAGGTAATCCATATGCTTCGGCTATTGACTTTACGTTGGTTACCAAAGCCCCAACCGTAGATGATAAATTCTATGTGTGGGATCCATTATTGACCAGTAACATAAATGGACTGGGGGGATATCAGACGATCAGTGCTGCAAATGGCTGGATGCCCATCCCGGGTGGTACTGCCAACTATGATGCAAGTACGGTTTATCAGACAATCCAGTCAGGTCAGGCATTCTTTGTATACTCTACGGCAACCGGCGGTTCGGTTTCCTTTACGGAGGCCTGCAAATTGAACAGCAATTCAATGGTGTTCAGGCCGGCCAATACTACTAACGGTATAGGAGACAGGCAGTCTTTAAGATTGAGCCTGTATAACGGAAATACATCCACTTCAGGACTTGCAGATGGAAACCTCGTGGCTTTCGATGAGAATTTCATGAACGGTTTCGATGCAAACGATGCATTGAAAATTTCAAATACCGGTGAGAATTTCGGCATTCGCGGTGCAGGTAAAATCCTTGCATTGGAAGCCAGGAAACCTGTTGTAACAGAAGATACCGTCTTTTACAGCTTCGGCAACCTTCGCAGGCAGCTTTACCAATTGAGATTCAAACCTGATAATATGGCTTCTTCAGGAATGACTGCATTCCTTGTCGATAAATTCCTCAATACAACAAACGCAGTAGACCTTAACGGACCATCCACTGTGGACTTTACTATCACGACTGATGTAGCTTCAGCTTCAGCGGATCGTTTCTACATCATATTTAAAGCACTGGCTCCTGTACCCGTTTCCATTACCGGTATCTCGGCCACCCGTCAACGTGATGCCAGCATCTCCGTAAACTGGAATATTGAAAATGAAACCAGCATGGATCGTTATGAACTGGAGCGTAGTGCAGATGGAAGAAACTTTGATAGAATAAAGACAGCAGTTCCTACAATGAATAATGGCGGAAGTGCACGTTATAGTCATATTGATATAGATCCGCTTGCAGGCGATAACCTGTATCGCGTTAAAGCGTTAAGCCGCAGTGGCCAGGTTCAGTATAGTGCCATTGTAAAAGTGAGCCCTGTTAAAGGAAACCCTGGAATCGGAGTTTATCCAAACCCGGTAACAGGCAAAGTAATGAACATTCAGTTCAGCAATCAACTATCGGGGAATTATCAGCTTCAATTAACCAACAAACTTGGACAAATTGTATATCGAAGCGTGATCACTGTGAATGGATCTGATATGACAAGATCGGTTCAGTTAGGGGAGGTCATCAAAGGAAATTACCAGTTGAGGATCATATCACCCGATGGTACAAATACTGTTCAACAGCTGATTATAGAATAAAACCCTAAACCCTAATCTACACACGAATCAATCCATAAACCGGGTATCGCTATGCGACCCGGTTTATTTTTTTCAGGAAGGTAAGGGTAGCCTCATGTATAACTAACTGGAATGTAGTCTTTTAAATATTGGGTAGTCTTTTTATTAAGAAACAATGAAAAAAAGTAGTTAAAAACTGTGTTAGTATCAATAAAATAGTAATTTTACCGTAATTCTACTTCTGACGTACCTACTATCCACCTATCTTTTGTAAATCTTTTAGTAAATCCACCTTCTTATTATTCACTGTTTTACATCCCTATTGTAATCACCAAAGTACTCCAATACACCTGATATACCAGTCTGATAATATCTGATTGAAAAATCTCAAAATCTTCTATTCATATGCTGAGTTTTTAATTAACTGGCATTGTTATAAATAACGATCCCCCAATCCTTCGCAATAACCGCATGCTTATTTATTACATAAGATTAAAATGTTTTTATGCGGAAAATTTACCTGTTATTAACGACGTTCATGATTGCGGTCAGCAGTATGGCGCAAATAGTAACGATCAATTGCACCGGGGCCGCAGGCTCTTTTAATTCTGGTTATGTGACCAACGGTGGAACCAAAACTGACGGCAATCTTATTGTAGATGGAAACGGTACCCTGCGCAGGGGATGGGCGTCTTTCGACCTTTCATCCATTCCGGCGGGCTCCACTGTTAATTCCGTTTCACTAAAATTTACAGTTACCTCTAACAATGCCTCATCCACTGTTAACAATGGAATTTACGGTTTTACCGGTACGCCTTCTGCCATTGCCGGAGCAACTTTGTATGCCAACTGCGCAAGCGGGGCTAATTTAACTACGAATTTACCCTGGACTCAAAATACGACGAATACCCTCGTTTTAAATGCGGCAGGCATTACATTCATAACGGGGCGCCTTGGCAACAGTTGTAATATCGGTTTTGTAAGACCGTCGGGTTCATCCATTTTTAATATTAATGGTTATCCTACCGCACTACCACCTCAACTGGTGATCAATTATACACCACCGGCTTACAGGGCGCAGTTCATTTCCATGAGTACCGGTTCAGCTAACTGGTGTGCGGGAGAAACAAGAAGCATTTCCGTAACTGTAAAGAACGTGGGTACTGCTACCTGGACCAACGCTGGGCCGAACCCGATCAATATAGGTGTGAAATGGAATACCAATGGCGCGAACTGGGCCGATTATCATATCCGCACGTCTGCGGCCAACCTTGCTCCCGGCGCTACTGGGACTTATACGTTTTCACTTACGGCTTCCAATAATGCCGGTGCAGGTTATACTACACCGTTAGCTGCCGGTACCAATAATATTACATTCGACGTTGTGCGGGAAGGAATATCGTGGTTTGGAAATAACGGGGGTGGCGTAGGCCCGGGAAATACAGTGTATACTTCACCCAATCAAACTATCGCTGCGGCCCCGGCAGCTCCGACAGGTGCTGCATCCCAGGTTTTCTGTGCAAGCAGCAACCCTACGGTAAGCAATCTTTCCGCTACCGGTTCTACCATCAAATGGTATAATGCTGCAACAGCAGGCACCCTGCTTGGTGCCGCAACCCCATTGGTAAATGGAACGCATTATTATGCAAGCCAGACCAATGCCGGCGGTTGTGAAAGCAATACAAGGCTGGATGTAACTGTTACACTCAATGCAAATTCAACCATTACTTTATCTTCTGCAGCCGGAACGGATAATCAAAATATATGTCTCGGTTCAGCGCTGGTTAATATAACCTATGCGATCGGTGGTAGCGGCACAGGAGCCACGATCACTGCAGGTAGTTTGCCTTCCGGTGTTACCGGCTCTTTCAGCAGCGGTGTCTTCACGATTACCGGAACGCCAACTGTTTTCGGTGTTTTTAATTATACGGTAACCACCACGGGCCCTTGTGTAAATACGTCGGCCTCCGGAACGATCACCGTCGTAGAAAACGGATCGATCAGCCTTGCATCAGCGGCCGGAACAAATGCTCAATCGGTATGTCTTAATAATGCGATCACTGATATTAATTACAATATAGGAGGAACAGCTACTTCGGCGTCCATCACTGCCGGGGCATTGCCTCCCGGGGTAAATGGAACATTCAATGCGGGTGTATTCACCATCGCCGGTACCCCAACTGCGTCTGGCCTATACAGTTATACAGTAGGTACGTCCGGGTCATCATGTATAAACCCTGTTGCATCAGGAACGATCACGGTAAATGAAGATGGGACCATCAGCTTGTCTTCTGCTGCTGGCACAGATGCCCAGGAATTATGCGCGCTTGTACCGATCACAAATATTACTTATGCTATTGGTGGATTTGGTGTTACAGGTGCCACCGTTTCAGGACTGCCTCCTGGTGTAACGGGTTCTTATAGTGCGGGTGTATTCACCATCAGTGGTACGCCATCCGTAGTTGGTACATTTAATTATAATGTTACCACAACAGGGCCCTGCGTGAATAATTCATTGGGCGGTACCATCATTTCAAATAATAATGGTACCGTCACGCTTTCATCAGCTCCTGGTACAGATGCCCAATCTGTTTGTTTAAACAATGCAATTATCGATATCACCTACGCGATTGATCCAAGTGCCACGAGTGCTTCGATCACTGCAGGTGCATTGCCTGCAGGCGTTACGGGCACATTTGCCGGCGGTGTATTTACGATCACCGGAATACCCACAGTTTCCGGTGTATTTAATTATACCGTGGAAGCTGCGGGCTCTGCATGTGCCAATTTCTCTGCCAGCGGAACGCTTACTGTAAATGAAGATGCCACGATTTCATTATCATCTGCGGCAGGCACAGATGCTCAAACAGTTTGTATAAATACAGCTATCACAGACATTACTTATTCAGTGGGCGGCTTTGGAACAACAGGCGCAACTGTAACCGGCTTGCCAACAGGTGTAACAGGGGCGTATAGTGGCGGAGTATTCACAGTCAGTGGAACACCTACAGCTTCCGGAACTTTTAATTATACTGTATCTACAACCGGACCTTGTGTGAATCCCAGTGCGATCGGGACCATAGTAGTCCAGGCAAATTCAACTATAACATTGACTTCCGGAACAGCAAGCCAGGCAAAATGTATCAACACTGCCTTAACCATCGTTGAATATACGATCGCGGGTGGAGGCACTGGCGCTTCACTCACCGCGGGTTCATTCCCGGCGGGTGTAACCGGATCTTTTGCAGGGGGTATTTTTACAATTAGCGGAACACCAACTGTATCGGGTACATTTCCTTATACCATTACTACAAGCGGTCCATGTGTGAATACTACAGCAAGCGGAACGATCACCGTAAATGAAGATGCCAGCATTAGCTTGTCATCGGCACCAGGAACGGATGCGCAAATTATATGTATAAACAGCCCTGTCACGAACATTACTTATGCTGTCAGCGGATTCGGCACAACCGGCGCAACGGTGTCCGGCCTTCCTGCAGGTGTAACAGGGTCGTATAGTGGCGGCGTTTTTACCATTACCGGTACTCCAACCGCGGCTGGCACTTTCAACTATACCGTTTCTACTACCGGGCCTTGCGCTTTACCGACGGCTGTTGGTTCGATCACGGTCCAGGCAAATTCTACCATAACGCTGACATCGGGAACTGCGAGCCAGACAAAATGTATCAACACTGCATTGACCACCGTGGTCTATACGATCGGTGGTGGAGGAACGGGCGCTTCACTTACTGCAGGTTCATTTCCTGCAGGTGTGACAGGGTCTTTTGCAGGCGGTGTATTTACCATCAGTGGAACGCCGACGGTATCCGGAACATTTCCTTACACCATTACCACGAGCGGACCTTGCGTGAATCCAACCGCGAGCGGAACAATCACAGTGAACGGAGATGCAACCATCGCTTTATCATCAGCAGCAGGAACAGATGCACAGACAAAATGTATCAATACCGCGATCACGAACATTACTTATGCAGTTGGCGGATTTGGCACAACCGGTGCTACGGTTTCCGGCCTGCCTACAGGCGTAACAGGATCGTATAGTGGCGGCGTTTTTACCATTACGGGTACACCAACTGTTGCAGGTACTTTCAACTATACTGTTTCTACCACCGGGCCATGTATTAAACCGACAGCAGTTGGTTCGATCACGGTCCAGGCAAATTCTACCATAACCCTGACATCGGGAACTGCGAGCCAGACAAAATGTATCAACACCGCTTTAACCACCGTGGTCTATACGATCGGTGGCGGCGGAACAGGTGCTTCACTTACCGCAGGTTCATTTCCAGCAGGTGTGACCGGTTCATTCTCGGGAAGCACATTTACTATCAGCGGAACGCCCACGGTATCCGGCACGTTTCCTTATACAATTACAACGAGTGGCCCTTGCGTAAATCCAACTGCAAGCGGAACGATCACAGTGAACGGTGATGCAACCATCGCTTTATCATCAGCAGCAGGAACCGATGCACAGACAAAATGTATCAATACCGCGATCACGAACATTACCTATGCGATAGGCGGATTCGGCACAACCGGTGCTACGGTTTCCGGCCTGCCTGCAGGCGTAACGGGATCGTATAGTGGCGGCGTTTTTACCATTACGGGTACACCAACTGTTGCAGGTACTTTCAACTATACTGTTTCTACCACCGGGCCATGTATTAAACCGACAGCAGTTGGTTCGATCACGGTCCAGGCAAATTCTACCATAACCCTGACATCGGGAACTGCGAGCCAGACAAAATGTATCAACACCGCGTTAACCACCGTGGTCTATACGATCGGTGGCGGCGGAACAGGTGCTTCACTTACCGCAGGTTCATTTCCAGCAGGTGTGACCGGTTCATTCTCGGGAAGCACATTTACTATCAGCGGAACGCCCACGGTATCCGGCACGTTTCCTTATACAATTACAACGAGCGGCCCATGTGTGAATCCAACCGCAAGCGGAACAATCACTGTAAATGGGGATGCAACGATTTCATTGTCATCCGCGGCAGGAACAAACGCCCAGACAAAATGTATCAATACAGCAATCACAAATATTACATACGCCATCGGTGGATTCGGCACAACCGGTGCTACGGTTTCCGGCCTGCCTGCAGGCGTAACGGGATCGTATAGTGGCGGTGTGTTTACCATTACCGGTACACCCACTGTGGCGGGTACTTTCAACTATACCGTTTCTACTACCGGTCCATGTATTAAGCCAACAGCAACGGGTTCAATCACAGTAACACCGAATGCTACGATAAGCCTTTCTTCGGCAATTGGTTCAAATATTCAAACGCTTTGCCGCAATACAAGCATAACCAACATTACCTATTCGATCGGTGCATCCGGAACCGGGGCCACCGTTTCGGGATTGCCGGCAGGGGTAACAGGAACTTACAGCGCTGGTGTTTTCACTATCAGCGGAATCCCTACCGTTGTTGGAACTTTTAATTATACCGTTACGACAACGGGGCCTTGCGGGAATCCATCACTGACGGGCCAACTGACCGTAATTGCCAGCCCAACCGGTACGCTCATTGCAACTGAAAATTCAGGCACTCCAAATAATAATACGATCTGCGCCGGTGCAAGTGTTACGTTCACTGCAACATCAGGGTACGGGTCATATATTTTCAAAGTAAACAGCATAACCGTTCAAAGCGGAACTTCGAATGTTTATAATACGAGTACGCTAACCAATGGTGCTTCAGTAACCGTGGATGTAGCCAATGCGTTGAACTGCGGCGCAACATTTGGCCCGGTTGTAATTACAGTGAACCCATTGCCCGTTCCGGGACTTAGTGCAAGCGCGACCGTGATCTGCCCGGGCGATAATATTACATTTACAGCAACAGGTGGAACAAGCTATACATTCAATGTGAATGGTTCAGCAATTCAAAGCGGAGCATCTGCTACATTCAGCAGCACAACGCTTGTCAATGGAAATTCAGTCACTGTAACCGCAACGAACGGCAATGGATGTACTGCCACTTCCTCCCCGATAGTGATCACCGTGAATCCCGCTCCTGCCGGTACGCTCACTACTTCTGCTATGTTTATCTGCGCAGGTGAGAACGTAACTCTTACAGCGACCGCCGGATTTGCGAATTATGATTTCAAAGTGAACGGGAGCAGCATGCAGAATGGCGCTTCAAATATTTTCAGCAGTACTACATTAACCAATCCATCTATTATTACCGTAGATGTTACAAATGCAGCAGGCTGCCCGGCGACATTTAATCCCATCATCATTACAGTAAATGCGTTACCGGTAGGTGCATTGGCTGCAACGGAAAATTCCGGAACAGCGAATGACAACAGCATTTGTTCAGGGACAGACGTTACGTTTACTGCAACCGCGGGATTCAGTACATACAACTTCCAGGTAAATGGCGGTACTGTACAAACCAGTGCATCGAACATTTATAACAGTACACTATTGGTAAACAATGATGTAGTGACCGTGATCGCCACGAACGGAAGCAATTGTTCTGCTACCTTCAATCCGATAACGATCACAGTATTGGCATCACCCGTTGGATCACTCAGTGCTTCTGATGTAACGATCTGTGCGGGGGATAACATAGACTTCACTGCAACTGCCGGCTTTACCAATTACGATTTTAAAGTAAATGGCAGCACGGTGCAAAATGGTGCTGCGAATATTTACAGCACAACCGGTTTGGCAAACGGTGACCTTGTAACCGTAGAAGTGACCAACAGCAATAACTGTACAACGATCTTTAATTCTATATCGGTATCGGTTGGTGCTTCACCAACAGGAACCCTGGCAATATCAGAGAATTCCGGTAACTCAGCTGATGATGGTATCATCTGTACGGGTGCAAACGTGTTGTTTACTGCCCCGGCCGGATTTACGGGTTATGATTTCCTGTTAAACGGAATATCCGTTCAGAACGGTGCTTCTAATACTTATACAAATAATACATTGATAACAGGTGATCAGGTAACAGTGGCCGTAACGAATGCCGCGGGATGTGTAGGTCTATTAAATACATGGACCATCACGGTCAACACTGTACCATCCGTTTCGCCGATCACCGGCACATTGGTTGTTTGCGTTAACAGCACAACAACACTTTCAGACCTTACACCGGGCGGTGCCTGGACCAGTTTGAACACATCGATCGCTACCGTAGACGCAGGCGGCGTGGTTACCGGCGTGCTGGCAGGATCTGTAACAATTAATTATTCCGTCACAAATATTGATGGCTGTATTACAACCGTTAGTGCATCCGTAACCGTTAATGCACTGCCTGTTGTTGCTCCGATCACGGGTAATTTAAATGTTTGTGAAAACAGTACAACACAATTATCAAATGCAACACCCGGAGGAACCTGGAGCAGTGATAACAATGCTGTTGCAACAGTGGATGCTTCCGGCCTCGTATCGGCTGTTTCCGGTGGTACAGCTGTGATCAGTTATACGATCACGAATGCAAATAATTGTACGACCGTGCAAACTGCGACCATCACAGTAAACGAATTACCTGTTGTTGGCCCGATCACGGGTGACCTGAGTATTTGCCAGGCAGCAACAAGTACCCTTGATACTGATACAGATGGTGGTGTATGGAGCAGCGATAATACAGGCGTTGCTACGATCAATGCATCGACCGGCCTTGTTACAGCAGTTTCTGCAGGTACGGCCAATATCAGCTACATAGTTACTGATGGCAACAACTGCTCTACTACAGTAACGGCGATTGTTACAGTCTCTGCGTTACCGGTACCAACTCTTTCAGGTCCAAACCCGATCTGCCCGAACTCAACCGGTACGTACACTACCGAGGCCGGCCAGTCGAACTATTCATGGACGTTCACCGGTGGTACATTGATCTCCGGCGGAACTTCTACGGATAATACCATCACCATCTTATGGGACCAGCCAGGACCAAAAACGATCTTTATTAACTATACGAATGCCGATGGATGTTTAGGTGCCACTTCTGCAACCGTTACCACAAGTACTGGTACAGTTCCAACACTATCAGGCCCCGTTTCCGTTTGCCTGAATGCTGATGGAACCTATATAACTGATGCCGGTCAAACAGACTATACCTGGTCTGTAACAGGAGGAACCATCAGTGCCGGTGGAACGACAAGTGACAATACTGCAACCATTACCTGGAACACAACAGGTGCAGGATCGGTTAGCATTAATTTCACTGATGTATCCGGTTGCACAGGCATATTGCCAACGGTTCTCCCCGTAACTGTACGCCCGCTGCCCACCGCAACAGTGAATGGTACAGCTTCCGTTTGCCTGAACGGTACTTCACCGCTCATAACCTTTACGGGGGCGGCTGGTACAGCACCATATACATTTACTTATAATATCAATGGAGGCTCTGACCTAACGGTGACGACTGTATCCGGTAACTCGGTTACCGTTGCTGTACCGACCGGGGTTTCAGGATCCTTTACTTATAACCTATTATCGGTTTCGGATAACAACAGCTGTTCCCAGTCTCAGGCGGGTTCGGCCGTCGTGACCGTGAACGAATTGCCAACGGCTACGGTTAGTGGTACGACAGCAGTCTGCCAGGGCAGTGCTGCTCCCGGTATCACATTTACCGGAACTGCTGGTATAGCGCCATTTACTTTCTCTTATAATATCAATGGCGGGTCTACACAAACGGTTACAACCATCGTTGGTAACTCGGTGACGATCTCCGCTCCAACAGGAGTTACAGGTACATTTGTTTACAACCTGTTGAGTGTTTCGGATGCCAATACCTGTTCACAATCGCAGCCGGGATCTGCGACCATTACAGTGAACCCATCACCAACGGCTTCTATCAGCGGAACGATCTCCGTGTGCCAGAATGCTGCGTCACCAAATATTACATTTACAGGATCGAATGGTACAGCTCCGTACCTGTTCACTTATAATATCAATGGCGGTGGTCCTTTAACGATCGCTTCCATTGGAAACAGTGTCAACTTACCTGTACTTACAAATACAGCAGGCGTATTTATCTATAACCTGGTGAGTGTACAGGATGCAAGTGCAGCTCTTTGTTCAAGTACATCTACTGCATCGGCAACGGTAACGGTAACGGCTACAACTGTAGCAGGAACTGTTGGAACAAGTACAAGTGTTTGTTCGGGCACCAATGGCGGTACGCTTACATTAACCGGTCATACCGGGAACGTGATCAGGTGGGAATTCTCAACAGATGGTGGAGCAACCTGGACACCGGTAGTGAATACAACGACATCACTGACTTATAGCAACTTGATTGCTACCAGGATATACCGGGCGGTTGTTCAAAATGGCAATTGCGCGAGCGCGAATTCGGCAACAGCAACCATTACTGTTAACCAACCTTCCGTTGGTGGAACTGTAACGGCCAATGCAATAGTTTGTTCCGGTACAAACAGCGGTACCCTGAATCTTGCCGGCCACACAGGCACCGTCGTAAGATGGGAATTCTCTACCAACGGTGGAGCAACCTGGACACCGATCGCGAATACAACGACCGCACAGAATTATACGAACCTTACATTAACCACGCTGTATCGTGCAGTGGTGGCGAATGGAGTTTGTACATCCGCAAATTCAGCAATTGCAACCATCACGGTGAATCCGTTGCCAACGGCTACGATCAGCGGCACGGTCTCTGTCTGTTTAAATGCGCCAACACCAACTATTACATTCACCGGTGCCAATGGTACCGCACCTTATACTTTTACTTACAGGATAAATGCAGGTCCGAACTTAACCGTTGTATCTGTTGGTAACACAGCTACGGTTACTGCTCCGACAGGAACGGCGGGTGTATTCACTTATACCTTGATAAGTGTACAGGATGCCAGCAGCTCACTTTGCAGCCAGAATCAGGGTGGCACAGCCGTAGTAACGGTGAATGCCCTACCATCTTCATTTATCATCACACCTGCCAGCGTGAATATGTGCCAGGGAAATATACAGCCTTTGACAGCTTCTGTAAATGTGGCAAGCAGCGGAACTTCCACTTTCTCATCCGGTACTGTGAATCTCGCAATTCCGGAGGGTACACGCCAGCATACGATCGCGGTTTCAGGAATTCCGGCCGGCGCTGTTATTACAAGCGTAAGTGTGAATTTCAATGTTACCCATGGATATGACGCGGATCTTGAGATCAACCTCGTTGCGCCAAACAGCAATGCGTTAAACCTCGTGAACAAGAGGGGAGGAAGTGGAGACAATTTTACAAATACAACGATCAGCAGTGCAAGTGTAAACCCGATCAATGCGGGCGTAGCACCATTCGCAAATACTTATGGAGCGGATGCTGCAAATGGGGTAGGAAATCCCAACTCGAATACCGCGAGTTTTGCAGGTTTGTATGGCACGCCTAATGGCAACTGGACATTCAGCGCAGAAGATGTGGTAGGATGTCATGGAGGATTTTTTGAATGCTTGTTGGGTGGGGGTACCTATTATACAGGTACGTTGAATTCATGGTCCATCACCTTTAATTATACCATCCCGAATTCACCTGTGACGGCAGTTTGGTCACCGGTGACAAATTTATATTCCGATCCTGGTGCAACGACTGCATATGCAGGCCAGCCATTGGCAACAGTATATGTTAAGCCGTCTGCCGCAGGAAGCGTATTGTATACTGCCTCCACTACGAATGGTGCGGGTTGTACAGCTACACAGACTGTGAATGTAACAGCAAACCCGATCCCTGTAGTAACGATTACTGCAGACTATTGTGTAGTTCCGAACAAAGTGCGTCTAACCGCCTCATCTGTTCCGGTTGCTACAAGTTATATCTGGAGCACTGGAGCTACTACTTCATTTATTGATGTGGATATTGCAGGAAGTTTTGACGTAACTGTTTTTGCGGGCGGAGGTTGCCCAGGTACAGCTACCATCAACGTTGCACAGGAACTGGTTATCAACGGAGACTTTGAAGCGGGCAATACCGGGTTTACATCTGCTTATGGCCTCGCCGGCCCACTGGTTGGCAGTTGCCCTGGTAATGGAAGCGCCGGCCTGTATCCGGAGGGATTGTATGATGTGAAAACCGATGGGCAATTGACCCACTGTAGTTTCTGGGGTAAAGACCATACGAGCGGTACAGGAAGGTATATGCTGATCAATGGTAGCGGATCAAACCCACCAGTGAAAGTTTGGCAACAGACCGTAAACGTTTTGCCGAATACAACATACTATTTCTCTGCCTGGGCGATGAGCCTGAATAATGTAGGACCTTTTGCATCATTGCAATTCAATGTGAATGGCGTGCAGGTTGGTACTGTTGCAAATCTCGCTGCAGGTCAGAATAACAACAGCAATAATGGTTGGGTAAGATTTTATGGAACGCTTACCACAGGACCAACGACTACCAGCGCGGCGATATCCATCACGGATCTCCAAACTGCATTGGGCGGAAATGACTTTGGCCTCGATGATATATCGTTCGCTACGCTTTCTACATTCATTACGCTGGAGTCTGCACCGGGAACCGATGCACAGGTACTTTGCGTGAATACGCCATTAACAAATATTGTCTACAATGTTGGAAATGGAAGCCCGACAGGTCCTATCGTAGCAGGATTGCCTGCAGGTGTTACGTCTGTTTTCACGGGTGACCAGGTTACGATCAGTGGTACTCCGACGGTACCAGGTAATTATACATATACACTTACTACTACGGGTAGTTGCCTGCCAACAACTGCAAGCGGCACCATCACCGTCCAGGGCCAGGCCATAGCGCTGAGCTCCGGTAGTTCAACTACAACAGTTTGTGCCAATTCACCTGTAAACATAGGGTATACCTTAAGTGGTACAGCTACCGGTGCTACGGTTACAGGCCTGCCGGCTGGTGTTACCGGCACTGTGGCAGGAACTTCCTATACCATCAGCGGTACACCGACCGTGGCAGGAACTTATCCATTCATTATTACGACTACGGGTACTTGCGCAGCAGCCACAGTGAACGGTACGATTACGGTTCAGGCACAGGCGATCACACTTAATTCAGGCAATGCTGTGCAAACAGTTTGTATCAATACTTCGATCGCGAACATCCAGTATACCATCTCAGGTACTGGGGCAGGAGCAACGGTTACCGGTTTACCGGCAGGTGTCGGTTTCTCATACAACAGTGGAATCCTGTTCATAACAGGTACGCCTACTGCCTCCGGAACTTTCAACTATACAGTGAATACTACGGGCAGTTGTGCTTCGGTAAGTGCAACCGGTACGATCAACGTTACCCCGGCTGCCAGCCTGGTGTTAACTTCAGGCGCCGGAACCAATAACCAGCTTGCGTGTATCAATACAGCATTGACCAATATCACATGGTCTGTAAGCAATGCCGTTAGTGCAACGGCCAGTGGCTTACCCGCGGGTGTGACCGGGTCATTCGGTGCCGGTACATTTACCATCAGCGGTACTCCAACCGTTGGCGGTGTATTCAACTATACGATCACAACGCTCGGAGGTTGTGGCACTGCAAATACAACGGGTACGATCACGGTACAGGCACAAACGATCACACTTTCATCCGGAAGCGGTTCACCATCTGTTTGCGTGAACGCGGCCCTGACAAATATTGTTTATACGATCGGTGGTTCGGCAACCGGCGCGGTCGTGACCGGGCTTCCATCAGGAATTAGCTACAGCACTGTTGGCAATACCGTTACCATTAGTGGTACTGCAACATTGCCGGGTTCATATCCATATATCGTGACGAGTTCCGGGGGATGTGCGCAGGTTACAGCGAGCGGCACGATCACCGTGCAGCCGAACGCGAATGGGGGAACGATCGCTTCCGTTTCAGTCTGCAGCAGTGCAAATGGAACCTTAACGGTCACAGGCCATACGGGAAGCATTGTGCGCTGGGAAGTTTCTACAGATGGTGGAGCAACGTGGACCCCGATCGCCAATACAACCATTTCACAGTCTTATACAAATATAACCGTACCGACAAACTACCGGGTGGTGGTCAACAACGGCTGCGGATTGGTCAATTCACCTTCAGCACTTGTGGGAATCCATAACTACTGGAGTGGTAATACCAACTCAGATTGGAACGTGGCCAGTAACTGGTCAGACAACCAGGTGCCATCACTTACATGTGCAAACGTATTCATACCCGGCGGAAGGCCTAACCAACCGTTCCTTGGATCCGGTGTAGCTGCTGTGCAGAATATTTACATTTACCCGGGTGCTGTTCTGACAGTGAATAATGCAACCATGAAGATCGGGGGGACTATAAACAATACCGGTACCTTCATTGCTTCCAGCGGTACGATCGAAATGAACGGTAACTCCCCGCAAACTATACCTGCGAATGTGTTCCAGGCAAATGCGCTTGGTAACCTTGTTGTAAATAACAGCGCCGGGTTAAGCCTTGCGGGCGCGTTGGATATTTATGAATCACTCACGTACCTTGGTACCGGTCGTACGCTCAATGCCGGTGACTTCCTTACAATAAAATCCACCCTGGTACAAACAGGGCGTGTGGGAAACATGACAGGCAATAGCATTACAGGAAATGTAACGGTTGAACGTTATATCCCGAACCATCCGAAAGCATGGCAGTTCCTTGCTGTTCCTACAACTGGTCAGACGGTGAACCAGGCATGGCAGGAAGGAAATACCCCACTGGGAAATTCAACGCCGGGTTTTGGAACGATCATTACAAGCAATGTTCCTGGTGCGGTTGGTCTCGGGTTTGATATATTCACACCTGCTGGCCCGACAATGAAAACGTATAACCCTGCTACCAATGCATGGGATGGTATTGCAAGCCCCGGTATACAGATCGCAAATAAAAAGGGATATATGTTCTTCGTAAGAGGAGACAGGAGTGTTACTGTTTTCAATCAGCCTGCTACTGCCACCATATTGCGTACCAAAGGTAAACTGTATACAACAGGCCCTGATGCCCCGCCTTCAACTACGGTGCTTCCGGGGAATTTTGAAACATTGGGTAATCCTTATGCTTCGGCCATTGATTTTACGCAAATAACAAGATCAGCAAATGTGGACAATAAATTTTATGTATGGGATCCGTTATTGACAAATAACAGCAATGGGTTAGGTGGGTACCAGACCATCAGCAGCGTCACCGGCTGGAAACCTACCCCAGGTGGAACTTCCAACTATGATGCGAATACAGCTTATCAAACCATTGAGTCAGGGCAGGCATTCTTTGTATTTTCTACATCAGGGGGTGGTACGGTTTCCTTTACAGAATCATGTAAGATCTCTAATAACCGTATGGTATATAGACCGACATCGGGAATGTTGAATAGTATTGCAGACCGGCAGTTCTTTAGGTTAAGCCTATACAATGGGGCAACTGCTGATGCAAATCTTGCTGATGGAAATGTAATTACGTTCGACCCGGAATTCAATAACAGCATTGATGACAATGATGCTTTAAAAATTTCCAACACGGGTGAAAATATTGGTATAAGAAATGGAAATAAGATCCTTGCCATAGAAGCGAGAAGTCCTGTAATATTGGAAGATACCCTTTTCTATAACTTAAACAACCTGCGCAGGCAGACATACCAATTGAGGTTTCAGCCGGAAAATATAGCACCTGGTATGACCGCTTTCCTTGTTGACAAATTTCTGAATACAATAACGCCGGTAGAACTTAGCAGCCCATCAACTGTAGACTTCACTATTACTACTGATGCGGCTTCTGGCGCGGCCGACCGTTTCTACATTGTGTTTAAGGCCCTGGCCCCGGTACCGGTTACCATTACAGCCATCTCGGCCACCCGTCAGCGTGATGCCAGCATTTCTATAAACTGGCGTGTGGAGAATGAGACCAGTATGGAGCGCTATGAAGTAGAGCGGAGTGGGGATGGAAGGGATTTCAGTAAGATCAGCACAACTGCCCCGGCATTAAATAATGGGGGAGGCACAAGCTACAATCATATAGATAAAGATCCGTTGAGCGCAGATAATTATTATCGCATAAAAGCCATCAGTCAGGGTGGGCAGGTTCAGTATAGTGCCATCGTAAAAGTAGCGCCACTGAAAGCAGCGACATTTATCAGCGTTTACCCCAACCCGGTTGTAGGAAAAAAACTGAATATGCGGTTCAGCGACCAGCCTGCAGGAGTATATAGCCTGCAGTTAACCAACAAACTTGGGCAGGTTATTTACCGCGGAGTCATTGAAGTGAGTGGTATGAATACAGTGAGGTCAGTTATGCTTGGAAATGAAGTAATTGCAGGTAATTACCAGTTAAGTATTGTCAGCCCGGATGGAACCAGGTTTGCATTACAGGTAATTGTTGAATAAAGAGATACACATATGAATCAATCCATAAACTGGCGCCGCGAGGCGCCTTTTTATTTTATTTGATATAACTCTTTTTATTTATTGATAATCATGCAAATAGATTGAGATTGTTATATTGACGCATACTTGATTATTATCAGGCGTACTCCTTTTTTTTAAAATCGGTATAACAAATCTTCTACCAGTGTAATAAATTAACTACAGAAGCGTTTATTCTTAACATAGTTGGGCACAAAGCCCGATGATACTTACACCAATATCACCTACGATTATGAAAACCAATTTACTATCCTGTTTATTGAGTCAAAACAATAAACCCTGCCCTAAGCAACAAATCCCAGCCGGTCCAGCTAAAAAATTGGATTTTTTAAACCGGTCTCCATTTTTTTTAATCATTTTATTAGTGGCCCTGGCTTTTGGAAAGCAAGGTTATTCGCAAACGAATACCTGGGATGGCAGCAGCAGTGTTAACTGGAATACACCTGCAAACTGGTCATTGAATTTGGTTCCGACAACTGCGCATGATGTTGTAGTTCCCGATGGAGGGGTAAGGCCAAATATAACAGTAAATACAGGTGCTGTTTGTAAAAGCCTTACCATGAACGGCGGTGGAAATCCAAATACCATTACGATCGCGGCTGGTCAAAGTCTTTCTGTTACCCTTGCTGTTATCATTAATGCCGGAACAGGCGGTAGTGATCATAAAATTATTTCTGTAGGAACAAGTACCATGAGTTGTGCTTCCATAACAATGGCTGCAACTACAGGAGATAACAGGACCTGCGAGGTCAATTTGACAACGGGTATTGTAAATGTATCCGGTGATATTACTATGAACGGTACGAACCTCCGGAATTACTTTAGGTTTACAGGGGCCGGTACTTTAAACCTTGGAGGAAATTTTATTACTCCACTTGACGGAAGCCTTATTCCTGCCACCGGTACCGTTAATTGTAATGGAGCCAACCCTCAGCTTATCCAGGGAGTTAACACAACTTCATTTTATAATTTAACGATCAATAAAACACTTGCGGCTAACACCGTTACAAGTGCTACTACAGCAAATGCATTTTCTGTTTCAAATAACCTTACGGTGACTCAGGGCAACCTGGTTTTGCAGTCGACTACGGGAAATTATAACGTGCTCAATGTCGCGGTTGCCGCTAATGGAACAATTACGCACAGTGTGAACTGGGCTACAACCCGTTTATTAAATGTTACCGGGAATATAGCTATAGACGGACTCTTTACTTATACAGTACTTTCCCATGTACAGATGAGTGGTGCCGGCACAAAAACGGTGCGCACGGGCGCCAATGCTTCTTCTGCATTTAGCATGTTCAGCCTTTTGACCGGTACATACAACGCATCAGGCACCCTGAGGGTGAATAACAGCTTTTATGCAATGTATAATAACAATGCCGGTTCTTTTCATACCAACGGACAAGCAGTTTATGCGAATGGCGGCTTGTATAATTCTGGTGGCACAACTTATGTTGATGGCGGAAGCCTAAACGTAACCGGTGGTGTATTCGTTGCTGTTTCACCGGGAGGAGCCGTAGGGGCAGTGAATATAAGTTCGGGTACACTAACCGCAGATGCAGTTACGATCGGTGCAGGTGCATTAGCCGGAGCGGTCACTCATTCAGGAGGTACAGCTAATATCGGTAATCTTTTGATCAGCCCAACGGGTACCTATACCTGTAGCGGTTCACCCGCAATCAACATGTCAGGTAACTGGACGAATAATAATACTACAGGATCATTTGTTCCTGCAGGTTCTATTGTTACGTTCAACAGTACATTGGCATCACAGGCCATAAATGGAACTGTTGCTTCACAAATATTCAATAATATTACTGTAAACAATCCAGGGCAGCAATTAGCGGCATCAGGATCCACAACAGCCCTTACGCTTAATGGCACAATGCTTTTGAGCGCAGGAACTCTTGTAGCAGGTACTGCGTCAACAATAAATATTGGAGTTAACTGGACCAACAATGGTGCAACCTTCATAGCAGGTGCCGGAACTGTTACTTTTAACGGGGGCGTTGCTCAAACGATCAATGGCTCTTCCATAACGACATTTAATAATCTCACGTTGAATAATGCCAACGGCCTAAGTTTAAATGGGATTGATGCAAATATAAGCGGTGGCGTCAATGCACTCACTTTTACAAACGGTAAGATAACAACAGGTGCAAATAAAATAATTCTCGGAACAACGGGTACAATTTCTGGCGCGGGCGCCTCAAGGTATATTAATGGTAATCTTGAGATGGGGGTTGCAATTGGCTCTTCATCAAGGGTTTTTGAAATTGGTGACGCAACGACCTATGCCCATGTTTCAGCAATATTTAATGCCGTTACAGTGGCGGGTAGTGTAGTCGCATATACGATCGGCACAGAACATCCCAATATTACCAGTTCAACCATCAATGAAAGTAAAAGTGTGAACCGTTATTGGCATTTTACAAATAATGGCCTCACACTTACAAATTATACTCCCACTTTTAATTTCCAGCCAGCCGATATAGATGCAGCGGCAAACACTGCAAATTTTATGGTTGGCAGGCGTACGACTTCCTGGGCTTATCCAACAATGGGTGTAAGGAATCCAACCAACACGACCGCAACGTTGCAGTCATTTGGTGATTACGCGATTGGGGAGGGAGGAGCTGCTGCACCAACAATGTCAACCCAGCCGGCTGATCAAAGCCTTTGCAGCGGACTTAGTGCCGCATTTACTGCTGTTGCGACAAGCAGGCCTTATTCTACTGTTCAATGGGAAATAAGCACAGATGGCGGATTGAATTTTTCCACCCTCACTATTGCCAGTCCCTATTCAGTATCTACATCTAATGCAGGATCTGCTACCACTTCCACACTTACGATCAATCCTGTTTCGGTTGCTTTGGATGCTTACGAGTATAGAGCTGTATTCACAAATACCCGTGGAACGGTTACTTCGGCTCCGGCTGAACTAACGGTGCTTCTATCCCCAACGGTGAGTGCAGGATCACCATTGGCTAATATATGCGGAAACGGTACCTCCAGCCCTTTGGGTGGAACGATCGGCGGCTCAGCTACAAGCGCAACATGGTCTACGCCTTCCGGTGGTACATTCAACCCGAATGCAACAACATTAAACGCTACCTGGACCCCGCCGATTGGATTTACCGGAACTGCAACCTTAACATTGACTTCTTCGGGAGGACCATGCGGATCTGTAACAGACTCAAAAACGCAGGGAGTTTATACACTGCCCGGTGCAGTTACGATCACACCGTCTTCGGCAACCATTTGTAATGGTGCTATTCAGTTGTTGGATGCCGGCACAACAACAACGGTTTCCTCCGGAACAATCAACCTGGCCATTCCTAATAATAGTGCCACGGGTGTAACGACTACCCAGGCAATATCAGGGATACCTGCGGGAGCGACGATCTACGGTATCAATGTAACTTTTAATGTAACTCACGGAGAGGTTTCAGAACTGGTCATGAACCTGAGAGCTCCTAACGGAAATATTTTAAACCTGGCCAACAGGCCAACAGGTGGTAACGGAAATAATTTTACGAATACAGTGGTGAGCAGTAGCGGAACTACTTTATTCAGTGCTTCGTCGGTGCCTTTCACCGGTACATTTGCTGCAGATGCAGTGAACGGTATCGGCGCAACCGGCCAGGTTTCCAATGTTACCGCTTTCGCATCCCTCTACGGCACGCCGAATGGGAACTGGGTTTTGAGTTCAAGAGATATTGGAGCCAGCAATTCAGGCACCATTGTCTCCTGGTCCATGTCCATTATGTGGTCAGCTGAACCAATCACCTGGTCACCAATCACCGGGCTTTACAGCAATGCAGCGGCAACTACTGCTTACACAGCGGGACAGGTGCTTTCGAGGGTATATGCAAAGCCTGCAACCGCAGGTGCACATGTTTATACAGCCACTGCAACAAATACAAATGGTTGCACAAGTTCCCAGAATGTTACTGTGAATGCAGGTCCTGTTGTTACAGTAACAGCAGATTACTGTTATGGAGGCGGAATGATACAGTTAACTGCGGTGTCAACACCAGCAGCTACGGGTTACCTGTGGAATACAGGGGCTACTACGCAAAGTATCCTCGTGGATCTTGCGGGGCTTTACCAGGTCACTGCCACTACTGCATTAGGTTGTGTGGGAGGTGGATCAGCCAGTATAGCCCAGGAATTGATAGTCAATGGCGATTTTTCCGCGGGTAATACCGGGTTTACTTCATCCTATACTTATGTGAATCCGGGTATTGTAAATGGGATGTATCCCGAAGAAACTTATACCATCAATTGGAACCCCAATTTTAATCATAACATATTCTTTGGCAGGGACCATACGAGCAATTCCGGAAATTTAATGATAATTAATGGAAGTGGATCAAATCCGCCGATCAATGTATGGCAGCAGACAGTTTCAGTACAACCAAATACCGATTATTATTTCTCTGCCTGGGCCATAAGTATGAATAGTGTGGGCCCCTATGCAAATCTGCAGTTTGATGTGAATGGTGCCCAGGTAGGAACTACAACAGGTGCCTTACCTCCACGGCCACATGATAATAATCCACCTTTTAACTGGATACGGTTTTATGGCTCATGGAATTCCGGGGCCGCAACCACTGCGGTGGTATCAATCGTGGATCTTGAGCAGGCTACAGGCGGAAATGATTTCGGACTCGATGACATATCCTTCGGTACCTTATCTACATTCATAACATACACGGGTACACCGGGATTGGATTCTCCAACAGTATGTGTAAATACACCCTTATCAAATATTACTTATTCAGTGGGAAGTGGTGCTGCAGGACCAATTGTTACAGGGTTACCTGCCGGGGTAACATATACTTTTAATGGGGTTTCCCTCGTGATCAGTGGTACACCAACAACGGTCGGCACATACAATTATACCATAACTACTACGGGTGTTTGTAACCCGGCAACTGCGCATGGACGGATCATCGTAACTGAGCAGACAATTAACCGTACTTCTGCCGCAGGTACGGATGCACAAACACGTTGTATAAATACGGCCATAACGCCTGTTACATACAGTGTTGGCGGATCTGCCACGGGAGCCAGCGCTACCGGTTTACCTGCGGGCGTCACCGGTACATACAGCGCGGGGGTGTTCACGATCAGTGGTACGCCAACGGCCGCAGGATCGTTTAGTTATATAGTTACAACCAGTGGACCATGTACGCCTGTAACTGCTGGCGGGACAATCACTGTTCAAAGACAAACTATTACCAGGACTTCTGCGGCCGGAACAAATGCGCAGTCAGTTTGTATCAATACAGCCATCACGAACATAACATATAGTGTTACCGGCACTGCAACAGGAGCTGGAGTTACAGGCTTACCTGCAGGAGTGTCCGGATCCTTCAGCGCAGGTGTGTTCACCATCAGCGGAACACCGACAGTTGCGGGTGTATTTAACTATACAGTAACCACTACGGGTACCTGTGCACCGGCAACTGCTGCGGGTATTATTACAGTAGGAACCCAAACAGCTACATTGACCTCGGGTGTTGGCACAGATGCGCAGTCAGTATGCGTGAATACAGCAATAACAACTATCACGTACAATATCGGCGGCACTGCAACTTCCGCAAGTACTACCGGTTTACCAGCCGGTGTATCAGAATCATTTAGTGCCGGTGTGCTGACGATCAGCGGTACACCTACGGTTACGGGAGTATTTAATTATACTATAACTACTACGGGTACTTGTACATTTGCCGTTGCAAACGGATCTATAACTTCTAATACAGTACATACGATAAGCCTGTCATCTGCGGTAGGGACAAATGCACAATCGCTTTGTGTCAATACTGCAATTACGAACATTACTTATAATACAGGAGGAGGAGCGACAGGAGCCGGTGTTACCGGCCTGCCTGCAGGTGTAACAGGATCATACAATGCCGGTGTGTTCACGATCAGTGGAACGCCAACAGTTACGGGTGTATTCAATTATACAGTGACTACAACTGGTGCCTGCACTGCAGCAACAGCGAATGGGTCGATTACGGTAAGTACGCAAACAATAACCCGTACCTCTGCTGTAGGAACGGATGCTCAAACCCGTTGTATCAATACGGCGATCACAAATATTACTTATAGTGTTGGCGGAACGGGAACAGGAGCCGGGGTTACCGGTTTGCCAGCGGGAGTTACCGGGGCATTCAATGCCGGAGTGTTTACGATCAGCGGAACACCAACAGCTGCGGGTGTATTTAATTATATAGTAACTACTACGGGTACCTGTACTGCTGCAACGGCTACAGGCTCGATCACGGTAACAACACAGGCAATAACACTAACCTCGGCTGTGGGAACCGATGCACAAACGCCTTGTATCAATACAGCGATCACAAATATCACTTATAGTGTTGGGGGAACAGGCACTGGCGCCGGTGTTACGGGTCTGCCTGCGGGGGTAAGCGGATCATTCAGTGCGGGCGTGTTCACGATCAGTGGAACGCCAACGGCTTCGGGTGTGTTCAATTACATAGTAACCACTACGGGGACCTGTACTGCTGCGACAGCAAACGGATCTATCACCGTGTCCCCTGCTTCGGTTGGTGGTAATATCGCTTCTGTGTCCATATGCAGTGGTGCGAGCGGGAATGTTACCCTCACCGGGAATGTTGGGGCGATCCTGCGCTGGGAAAGTTCTCCCGATGGAACTACCTGGACAAATATTGCCAATGTCACCAACACACAATCTTTTACTGCCCTAACACAGGCACTCCGTTTCAGGGCGTTGGTACAAAATGGTGGATGTGGACTGACTGTATATTCAAACACCGCTAAAGTGGGGATACATAATTTATGGACAGGCGCAACAAGTTCTGACTGGAATACAGGTACCAACTGGTCCGATGACCTCGTGCCCACAGCGTCTTGCCCTGATGTCGTTATACCGGTATTGACCGGCCCGAACGTCTACCCACAATTAACTTCAGGCACTGCGACTATCAACAACCTCGTGATACACACAGGAGCAACGATGGTTGTAGCGGGAGCTGTTTTGCAGGTTGCAGGAACCATTACAAATAGTGGAATTCTAACTGCAAGTAATGGCACTATTGAACTCAATGGTACTTCCGGTGCGCAAACCATTGCGGGAAGTATATTTTCCGGCAACTCGATCAATAATCTTATCATAAGCAATAGCAATGGCGTAAGCTTCACCGGTACAAATGATACCGTAAAAATTACAGGCTTACTAAGTTTTGGTGCAAACAATGCGGTGCTTAATACAAATAATAATCTTACCCTGGTATCTAATGCAGCCGGTACGGCAAGCGTTGGAGACCTTACGGGTGGCGGGCTATATAGCGGCAACAATGTTACAGGTAATGCTACCGTAGAGCGTTATATCCCACTTCATCCCAAAGCCTGGCAGTTCCTCGCCGTGCCAACCAATGGCCAGTCGATCAATGCCGCCTGGCAGGAAGGGAACACCCCACTTTCAAATGCGCTTAACCCGGGCTACGGAACGATCATTACCAGCAATGTAGCAGGTGCCGTTGGCCTTGGATTTGATATATACACTCCTTCAGGCCCGACGATGAAGACCTACAACCCCGCTACAGATGGTTGGGATGGTGTAGCGAGCACATCCATGCAGATCGCTAACCCGAAGGGATACATGTTCTTTGTAAGGGGTGACCGGAGTGTTACAGTTTTTAACCAGGCCCCGACAGCTACTACGCTTCGTACAACGGGTCAATTGTTTACGGTGGGAGCGGACGCCCCTCCGTCAGCAACAGTATTGCCGGGTAAACTTGAGTCTGTTGGTAATCCTTATGCCTCGGCGATCGATTTTACTTTGCTGACAAAACCGGTTACAATAGACGATAAATTTTATGTATGGGATCCGTTGCTGACAAATAATTACAATGGCCT
Organism: uncultured Chitinophagaceae bacterium; assembly: GCA_963779595.1. GTDB lineage: Bacteria > Bacteroidota > Bacteroidia > Chitinophagales > Chitinophagaceae > Ferruginibacter. Next base: position 740,829 of record CAVZYY010000001.1, read on the forward strand.
TGGAGGTTACCAGACGATCAGTCTTGCGAATGGTTGGAAACCAATTCCCGGCGGAACCGCCAATTATGATGTGAATACGGCTTATCCTACTATCCAGTCTGGCCAGGCATTCTTCGTTTATTCAACGAGTGGTGGTGGTACACTTTACTTTTCAGAACAGGCGAAGGTAACCGGCCATGAAACAGTGAACCGTGAATCAAATCTTGCAGGAGACAGGCAATTCCTGAGACTGAGTCTATATAATGGCAACACAGCGGCTGCAGCGTTGTCCGATGGAAATGTAGTTGCATTCGACCCGGCATTCAGCAATGGTCTGGATGCAAATGATGCATTCAAGCTTACCAATACCAGTGAAAATATGGGGATCAAAAGAGCCGGTAAAACCATGGCGCTTGAAGCGAAGGCCCCGGTAGTTGGTTCGGATACGGTATTCTATACATTTAGTAACCTGAAACGGCAAACATACCAGTTGAGGTTCTCCCCGGAAAATATGGACAGTGAACTTACTGCCTTACTGATTGATAAGTTTATGAATACGACCACAGCTGTAAGTCTTACAGGAAATAGTGCTGTAGATTTCACAATAACAACCGATCCGTTATCATCGGCGGCAGACAGGTTCTATTTGATCTTCAACCGCGTGATACCTGCTGCTATTACACAAATTGCCGGAACGCATACAGCCAGGACTACCGTCAAGGTGGATTGGGTAGTTGCGCATGAATCAGGCATAGGCCATTATGAAATTCAAAAAAGCGCAACAGGGACCAGTTTTAGCGGGATCAATTCCACAGAAGCAGTCAATAATAACAGTACTGCCTCCTACAGTTATACCGACGTGGCTGCAGGTACCGGGACCAACTATTACCGCATAAAAGGTGTTAAGCTAAACGGGCAGCTGATCTACAGTGCGATCGTAAAAGTGTTGCCGCAGAAGACGGGCCCGGATGCCCCACGTTCATTTACGCAAAATGAAGACAAAGAAACCGGCAGTGCCTCGATCAGCATCTATCCTAATCCGGTAGTTGGACATAAAATAAACCTTGAATTTGCCAACCAGCCATTGGGTGAATACAACATTGAATTAGCAAATAAGATTGGCCAGGTAGTATACCGTAAATCAGTACAGTTAAATAGTAAGACCGGTATTCAACAGCTTCAATTGGGAGAAAATGTATTGCCGGGCAATTACCAGCTCAAGGTTATATCACAAACGGGTGAAATGACAGTTAAACAGGTGATCATTCAATAATTTTTAATACTCCTGCTAAAACAGGAGCCGACCCAAAACTTAAGGTGCCATCGGCACCTTTTTTTATATAGTAATCCGGCTGCCGAAGATAAAAATGAAGCGCGAAATTTTGTGTCAAAATATTTTTAGATAAAACAAATTGACACAAAACTGTGTCATTAAAAGACAAAAAATAAATTACTGACACAAAAATGTGTCATACAATGAACCTGATGGAATATTTGACACAAACAGATCATCGAAATTATTTCGATTGCCGTGAGCGTTGGCTTCATAATAAAAAAAAGTAAAAATAAAGGTGCCAGCGGCACCTTTATTTTTCGAAGCGTTAAAGTCTGTTATTTTTTGAACTAAGGAACGATCACCTGCCGGGTATTGATCACCCCATCCGGACCTGTCGTTTTCAAATGATAAACGCCTGCCGATATGGATGGGTTTAAAGAAATTATTTTTACAAATTTAATCCCGGTCACTTCCGCTGAACCGCTGTAAACCAACTGCCCGGCCTTATTACTCACCTGTATGGTATACTTTCCTGCCGGCTTATTGTTAAATTGCAACTGTACTTTTTTACCTGCTAACGGGTTAGGGAACACGCTGATATCCCCTTGTGAGCCTGGGGTTATTGTTTTTTCAGTTTTACTAAACGGGGGGATGCCTGTTACAGGCAGATCTAAATCGCGGTGTCTAAATACAAGCATGAATCTACCTGGATTTCCCGAGGCAAGATCTGTTGTTATAGATATGTCAACATAACCTGTATCGTTCAGGCTCACGGCCGTTCTCGTATGTAAATATTTATCGATCAACTCAGCCTGCAGGTCACTGCCTGCCATCCGCTGTGGAATGAACATCAGTTTGTAGGATCCTTCCAGCAACCCGGCCATCTTATAGAAGATCGTATCCGAAACTTTTAGTTTTTTTCTCGCCTCAACGGCCAGTGTTGCTCCATGCCTGTTTAGCCCAAAATTTTCTCCCTCATTCATCTTTTTTACAGCATCAAATGCATCAATTTTATTCTGGTATATTTTATCAAATACAACCCGGTTTCCATCTACCAGGACCATGGTTGTTCCATCAACTCTCAGGAGGTTTGTACTCAACATGGATATCAATTCCCGGTTGGCTTCGCCGCCCCGGTTTACCAGTGTGCTCGGGGTTCTTTTATCAGCTTCTTTAATACCAATGGTGCCGTTGCTTCCGCTGGCACTTATAAAGAAAGCTGAACCTGATTGAATATTCCTGTAATCACTGGTGGTATTATAAATGGTACTCGTAGTCATGAAATTACCAGGCGTAGCCTTGTACCCGGTGGCGGCGGAAATTGTTTGATAAGCGCCCAGGCCCTGGGTGCCTGTTAAAGTCGGATCGAATACAATAAAATTATTCGCTATGCCGCCGGTTTTGGTAAAGGCACTGAAATCTACTGTAGAAGGATAAGGATTACCTATTGCAGCAAACTGGCCCGATACTACCGTAGGGCTTGTAAAGGTTCCAACCTTTATCCTGCCTCTTACCCGCAGCCGCGTTGGGAGCGGGCTGCTGTTCGCCCCTGAGAAATTGATCACCGAACGGTCGCCCCTCACAAAAAGCATGTATCCCGTACCGATATATAATGAATCAAGGGTCGGGTTAGTGATGCTTGTTGCATTCCACGTATTGCCGGCGGGGGTATAAGTTTTTATAGCAGGTAAGAAGGATACCGCATCAAAACCACTCGCTGTACCGCCCACACCTGGTATCTGGGTACCAAAGCCCGAGTTGGGATTTGCATTGGCAGCTGCATTTTCCATCCAGCCCTGGTGAATTGTTTGGCCTTGCGCCGGTGCCGTGATGAACTGCCAGCTTTTTCCATGCTGGCCAGCAGCACCACCTGTATTTATATATCGCTCAATAACAAAACGGCCCGTGCCATAACTAAATCCGGCAGATCCACCAACCGTGGAGACAGAAGCGGTATTTACACCAAGAGATCTTATAGTGATATCGAAATTACCAAGCGCCAGGTTTCCCAATGTTGGCCTCAATTCTGTTTCTATGGTGAATGATTTATTAATGGCTACACCAGCATTGGAATTATTAATGTGGAGTATGCTCATTGCAGTAATGGTGCCCGCTCCCGGGAATGTTTGAGCTGTCGCGCTGCTGCCATTTAATTCAATCCTGCCATTATTGACCAGGGTGGCTCCCAACTGGTTGTCAAAATTACCTGGAAGTGAAAGACTGCCTGTATTGTTGATCGTTAAAGACGCCCCGGAAAGGATCGTCAGTGATTTTGCAACAGCGGGGGCGCTAATGACCGGGAAACGTGGGATTCCCACCGACGGAATTTCAACAACGGTTGTTGCAGTTGGTACTACTTTGGAACACCAGTTATTGATATTATGCCAGTCCGTGCTTATCTGGCCTGTCCATTGGCTCGGCCCGATGTTTACAGTAACCGGCGTGGATGCACTACATCCATTGGATAGGGTGGCAGTGGCCGTAAACGTTAGTGGCAAACCAGCTGCAATTTCTGCTGGTGTCGGCTTGACATATATTGTTGGAACCGAACCGCTCACATATGGGACCATGCCCGCCGCATCTGTAAACAGGTTGCCGCCACCGGTAGGAGACCAACTGAAAGAAGTCGCCAGGGGTTTAAACCCGGACAAAACCACATTATCAATCGATGCCCCATCTGTCCAGTTCCCATAATACCTGAACCTGATCTTCAAGTTCGCATTATTGATATACGCATTCAGGTTGATGGATTTATTGGCGAATTTGGTTCCGATGCCTTGGTCTATGACATAACTGGAAACAATGGCCCAGTTAGTTCCCGCATCTGTAGAAATCTCCACGATTACACTATCAATGATTGAATTGTTTCCATCCGGCAAATAGTGGGAATAGAACAGGTCAAATTCCAGTGTGAGGTTGAGATAACCTGTTGAATTGACCGTTGGAGAAACAATGGCAGAGTTAACCAATGTTCCGAAACCAATACCCAATAAATCAGAAGTGGCAAAAGCAAATTTATTGGTACTAAAACCCGAGCTGATCGCAGGCCGCCAAACTGTAGTATTGGCGGGGATATAGGTGCTTGTTTTGGATTGCCATTGTGCATTTGCAGTTTCTGTGACCGGGTTAATGTTGATATTATTTACTGTAAATACACCCAATCCAGATTCAAATTTTTCATTTATAAGAAAAGCTTCTTCCGTATTGCCCGAAGCATTTAAATTTAATACAGCCCCTTCACCGCACACAACAGGTGTAACCGGGGTAAATGACAGTACAGGTATCGGGCTTATTTTGGCAACGACCGCTGTTCTTACAAGCGATTCGCAGGCGTCATTATAAGCAGTAACATAATATGTTGTTGTAGCTCCGAGGGGTGGTGTTGTCCACGCACCCGTAGGCGTATTGGCGACCGGTGCCCCTCCCGTAGCGGCAGTATACCAGAAAAACTGGGTGGTTCCGGGAGAACCGTCCGCAGATAAAACAACGGTTCCACTTCCACAGGTTTCTCCATCTCCGACGGCAGTGATAAGGGAAGGGCAACTGGCAACAACGGTAAACAGGTAATCTTCTGTTTCGCCATCAGACAGCACACCGCAGGCTCCATAGCTAGACGCGCCTGTTCCGGTGGTTCTTATCCTGATAATATAATCACCGGGAACTGTTGCAAGGGGGACTACAAATCCAAAAGTGGTGGTAGAAGTCAAAATGCCATTCGTATTATATACCTCTTCTGCCGCATCAAAAACCGTGTTGCCGTTCCAATCCACCCATGCTTTGATCATGGTGCTGAAATTTGATTGTACATATACATTGATCCCTTCTCCCTGCGCCTGTATGGATTTGGGGGACAATGCCGTGAAATTCTGGTAACCCGACGCTGACCAGGTTGAGTTATTTGTTATATCAAGCAGTGTACCTACAAATTTTACCTGGTTAATATAGTAAACGGAAGGGCTTGTAGACGTCGATGTACAATAAATTGACACGGTTTCAAATGTGCCTGCTCCAACCCATTGCGATTGATCTACGGCGCTGCATTTTGATCGCACCCAGAAATAATAGGTCGTATTTTGTATGAGGCCAACAAGATTGGCGGAGGTACCGGCACTGTTTCCTGTTGGAACGGTTGCTCCAGTTGGTGCAACAGGAGAGGTGCTGACATAATAATCATATCCCTGTGCTGGTACAGGTGAAGCTGCTGCCCAGGAAATAGTTGCTGTTGTGGTAGTGATGGCAGATGCAGTCAGTGGTGAGTTTGGAATTTTACAGGTTGGCGTCGGGTACACCAACACGTTATCCAGGCTGCAGTTATCCCCGAACCTCGAAGTAAACAGGAACCCGACATAAACCTGTGCAGCGTTTCCGGCAGGGGCAGGCAGGGTAACATCATATACGGTCCATCCATTTTTGCCAACTAATACACGGGTGGTTTGAGCTCCTACATTGACCCACGTAGTGCCATCCAGGGAATATTGAAGCTGAACCCCTTCTGTCGCATATGTTGCCGAAGTATATGCACTGTTATCATGGAACCAATAGAACATCGTATTCACACTGGCAGTACCGGTGGTGGTTATACGCGGCGAAACCAGCCGGGTTTGATTTCCCGAAGAATATAAAAATGAATTCCAGGATACAAAGCGTGTTCCTTCCTGCGGATTGGTCACCGGGTTATTGGTAGTTGTCTCAAAACTGAGGGGAGAGGTACCACTTACAAATTGCTGCGTCCAACAAACAGGAAAAGTATTGGGGCCAGCGGTATTGAATCCTTCCGATACATTTAAAGGGAAATTCGGGCAAAGAGTTGTAGCATTGGCTGTCAATGGGGTCGAATACAAATTGCAGCCAGCGCTTACAGAATATAGCTGGTAATAATAAGTGGCGCCCTGGACTAAACCCATATGGTTGAAAAATGGGTTCCCTGCCGCACCCACATATAAAACCGTTCCTCCCCCGGGTATTGCATTGCCGGCAATATAGTTTGTTCCCTGCACCGGGGTACCGAATGTATTAACCGTATTATAAACAAGCATTACATTATTGCCTGCACCATTGGCTGTGCCATTCAGGTTGATCTGTGTGCCGCTGATCGGGACTGCAGAAAAAGCAGCGGGGGGAAGAGGAGCGGCAGAAACCTGGAAAAAAGTATTTCCGAATCTATAAGCGGATCCATCAGAAAAATATCCATAAACACGATACCTGAGTGTTGCACCGGCAGTTACCGCAATGCTGGTGGTGCCGGTAAAATTAACGACACCTGGATCAACCAATACATCGGAGGTATATAAAATTGAAGAAGCAAAATTATCAGTTGAATACCTGATAGCCATATAAATAAACAAAGGGAAAGCGCCGGTATAATAAGTGCCGATGTTGAGGCTGGTAAAGGTAATGGTGGATGCGCCGGTATTGGTAACCGCATATTGAAAATAATCGGTTGCTCCGTTATTGTAATTACCTGCACCAAGCCCTGTTGGAAAATCAGTTCCGGAAAACCCACTGGTTGCATTTACGGAAGTGACATTTGCTACGCCTGCTCCGGCTACGGGCGCAACGGCTGTAACAGAACCACAAACAACCGGTGTATTAGTTGAAGTAAGATTCCAGGTAGCAGATTGCCCAAAAACATTCACCGGTCCAACCAGGAAGGATAGGCTTAGCAAAACCAATATAGCAATAGCTTTCACAGATTTGTAAAGTTTTTTCATCAGATATGTTTTTATGAAAATATTCATGGGTTATGAATATTTTATAACTGTAAACTGTTTTTATTAATTTTTTTTAAAACCAGGATCATCTTTAATTAAAAAGAAGATCCCTTAAACTTTCTGAGGGTTGTAAGAGATGGGCTTTGGAAGGAATCGGATCAAGCGATAAAATTATATAATAATCCGCTCATAATAAAATTAATTTTCATGTTTGTGATCCCCGTTAACACCTGATTTTACTATGATATGATACTTTTTATGATTCTTGTTTGATGCCCCAACCTGCAATGATCGCAGCCTGGTTAAATAAAAAAACAGCTCCTAAGAGGAGCTGTTTTAATAATTTAAAATTAAGCGCACCTAAGGGATGATCAACGGCTGGCTGATAATAATTCCTGTTTCATTCGAAATGGCCAACGAATATATCCCTTTACTGATAGTATTTGACAGGCTGATCGCCTGTGTTAAATCAGTGCCGGTGACCCGGAGGGTATTCGTATAAACCGGTTGCCCCTGCTGGTTCAGGATCTTTACCTGGTAATTACCCGGGGCTACCTGGAACAACTGAAGCAAAAGATTATGATTCACTACCGGGTTGGGATATAGCTTCATAGATGTTTTTATCCCGGGAAGGGTAAACTTAACGGTTGCACTATAAGTTGATTCTCCCTGTTTATTGATTGAACGGATGCGATAGAAACTGGTTGGCAAAGGAACTGATACTTCAGTGAACAGGTAACCACCACCTTGCTGGTTATTATATTGGGGTAAAACTGTATAAACGTTGCTGAAATTGATATCATCAGCGCTTTTTTCAACATCGTATCTATCTATATTTAATTCCTGTTCTACATGCCAGCTGAGTGCAATGTTTTCATTGACCTTTTTGGTGACTGCAATTTGAGTAAATTTCAACGGTAATTCCCTGGATGCGCTGAAAACAACGAAAAGCCTGTTCGCCATCCTGCTCGCAGGGTCAGAAGTTATTGCCATCGAAAAACGATTGGTATCATTCAAATTTATGGGAGCCCTTGTATTTAGGTACCTGTCTATAAGCTCACACTTAACATCGGGCTCCGAAAGATATTGAGGCACGATCAACAATTTATATACCTGGGGAAAAAGGTTGCTCATCTGGTAAAAAAGGGTATCTCCGGCTGCTATAGGCTGGCGTGCTTCCACGGCAAGTATTTGGGAAGTTCTTGACAGGCCAAAATTCTCACTAATATTGAGCATTTTGACCGCATCATTGCCATCCACCGAATTGGAATATTGGGGGTCAAATACTACCCGGTTGCCATCAGCCATATTTCCATTGGCAGCGATCAGCCAGGTACTCAGCATTTTAATATCAGAGCTATTGCTTTGGATATCAGTACTTAAGGGATTACGAGGAGCTGCAAAACTGCCCAGGAAGAAGATAGAAAAAATAAAGGGCATAACAAGAGTAAATGGTTGTTTCATGGTAATTGGATATTTACAAGTTTCAGGTTTTCAATACATAAGATATCAGTTAAATAATATTTATATATTGGATCCTACTAATAACGCTTAAAAGTCTATTTGCGTATATTTTAGTAAAAAAGAACCCGTTACAACAGTGTATTTTATAAGGGATTAAGAGATATTGGATAACCAACCTAAAATACAGTATAACTACCCGTGATATACGGCCGTTCATCACCTGAGTTCTTAAGGTCTGTGGATATCATTTTTGCAGAAAATATCTGAACTTATTCCTATATTTACCAATCGTTACGGCGTTTTTTGCGTACGATAATACTTCCAATATTTTTCTGAATTATCAGACCCGCTTCGTTAATCCAACAAGTCTTTGTTATTATGTATGTTTCCGGCTAAGCATTTGCCGGGACCAGCATTTTTTTATTGAAAAAAATATATTAAGTATCCATTATAACGTGTATACAGGTAATCGTGGGTATTAGTGCTTTTTTTCGGCCCGTATAAAAATTAAACATGATCAAAAATTCACTTGCTTCAGAAAAGCATTGCCCGGGGAAATCCTTATTGTTTCAAGGGGGGAAAAGCGATCCTCTGCTCATTGCTGGTCGTTTTTTCATTTATCGGCCAGCCCCTAAAAGCGCAGGTAGCAACCTATTATAATTTTAACCAGTCATCAGGTACCTATACACCCGGGATAACTGGCTTTATCGATACAACCGGACTGGCTACCAATACACCCGCCAGTATTTTTACAACAGCATGGGATGACCTGACAGCAATCTTCAGGATCCCTTTTGATTTTACATACAATGGCATCTTATATCCTGCGTCTACAGGAAGGATCGGGCTGGACAGTGATGCATGGTTTACCTTCAGCAACGGGAACCCAACCATGACAGGCCAACTGGGAGGGGGTTCCTGGGTCTCTATTTCTGATCATAGCGGTGTATATTTATTTGGCACAGCCAATAACAATGGATTTGCAGGATTCAATTGCGATCTTAATAACCAGGCTTACGCATCTGTAAGTGGAGTGCGGACAAATGGGTCCACTACCATCACGAGCATTTCCTCTATGGCAAATATCAGGGTGGGTACCAGGCTCAGCGGGAATGGCATAACAAACGGAACGATTGTAACTTCAGTAGCAGGAACAACAATAACGATCAGTTCACCCGCTACTTCAAACAATATTGCAAACAATATTGTTCCAAACTCCAGTATCTACGCTTTTATCAGGGGCACAGCTCCGAACCGTGAGTTTGTAATTCAATGGACCCAGGCTAAAAGATATGGCGGACTTGCCGCAGATGATATTAATTTTCAAATGATCCTGAATGAGGGAAATGCAAATCCTACATTACAAACGTTACAGGTCATTTACGGTACTTCAACCAGCACGGATGCTGCCAACCTCGAAACCCAGGTAGGATTGAGGGGTGCAAGCTCTGCAGATTTTAATGCACGTAAATCAAGCACGGGCTGGGCGGCCACAACGGCAGCGACCGTTAATACAGATCTCGTAAGGTTCTCAAACACGATCAACCCTGCCAGCGGGCTTACATTTACATGGAGTCCATGTACGGTGGCTCCCGGACCCGCAGGTGTTATTGCCGGACCAAGCCCGGTATGTCCGAATACGACCCAGGTATATTCTATTACTACGGTACCAGGAGCGGTAACATACAACTGGACCTATTCAGGAACAGGGGCTACTTTCCCTGCTTCCACACCAGCTCCTTCCAATTCAATTGTATTTGCTCCGGGGGCAACTTCGGGTACATTACAGGTTACACCGACTAATCTTTGTGGCAGCGGAACAGCTTCCACCAAGGCAATTACAGTTACGGCTGTAACGCTGGCCAGCATCAGTTATTCCCCGGCTTCCTATTGCATCAATCTTGCAGGCAGTTTCCCGGTTACGCTGGCACCAGGCAGTCCAGGTGGAGGAACCTATGCGGCTTCTCCTGCAGGCCTTACCATTGTTGCGGGAACAGGGGCAATCACCCCCAGCAGCAGTACCGCGGGAACATACACAGTAACGTACACGTATACCAGCAGTGGTTGTCCGTTGACTGCAACCACTACTGTTACAATTGCAGCTGCGCCGTCAGTAACGGCAACGGCAACCCCTTCGATCGTTTGTACCGGGGGTAATTCGCAGTTACTTGCCACAGTGGCCAGCTCAGGAAATTACACGGTAACCACTATACCATATGCCAGCCTTTCTCCATCTGGATCTCCTGCTGTAGTTTGGAGTACAAGTTATATAGACGATGCGAATTCTGCTGCGATACCAATGCCATTTCCTTTTACCTATTACGGCGCTGTCATCCCACAGTTGTATATAAACAGCAATGGCCATATCCAGTTGAATGCAACCGGGGTTACTCCTGCAACCGCCGAGCAGACTTTGCCGGATGCAACTACTCCCAATAACGTGATCGCCCTGGCATGGGATGATCTTATTATTGATAACACAACCAACCCGGGAACCTATGTGCGGTATTTCACCAATGGAGTTTCACCAAACCAGGTCTTTGTAGTTGAGTATTTTAACCTGAGATTTCTGGCAGGGAGTTCACAAAATATTACCGGCCAGATAAGGCTTTATCAAAATGATAATCATATCGAGGTGGCAGCGGGCACGGTGAACGATAATGGCGCTTTAAGAACCAAGACACTCGGGATAGAGAATAGTACCGGAACACTGGGCGTTGCGCCAGCGGGACGCAATAACGTTGTCTGGAATGTGACGAATGAAGCATGGGCCTTTTTCCCGCCTTCAGGTACATATAGTTATTCATGGAGCCCTTCCACTTTTATCCTCCCGGGTAGCAGCATTACGATCAATAATCCAGTGGCATCAGGAGTTACCGGCAGCCCTACTTATACCGTAAGCGTTACCAATTCGGTCAGCGGCTGCATTGGCACTGCCATGGCAACCGTAACTTCATCAGCCCCATTGAATGGCACTTATACGGTAGGAATAGGAGGAAACTATACAACACTAACGGCAGCGGTTAACGCTTATAATAATCTTTGTATTGGCGGCCCGGTCATTTTTTCGCTGATCGATAATACTTACCCCAGTGAGACTTTCCCGATCATTATTAACAGCAACGCGTACGCGAGTTCAACCAATACACTTACCATAAAACCAGCGGCCACTAAAACGCCATTGATCTCGGGTTCTTCTGCTACTTCTTTGATCCAGCTGAACGGGGCGGACTACGTGACGGTTGACGGCTCAAATGCGGTGGCAGGTACTTCCCGTGACCTCAGCATTACAAATACGGCTGCCAGTTCCAATGCGGTGATCTGGATCAACAGTGCCAGTGCTTCAAACGGCGCTACCAATAATACCATAAAGAACAGTAAAATATTCGGAGCATCTAATTCCGGTACCGTTGCCTGTATTTTGACGGGGAGCGGGGTTACTGCAGGCAATGATGCCGAGTTCCCGAATAACAATAATACCATCCAGAATGATACGCTTTACAGGGCTCAGAATGGAATTTATGCAAGGGGAAATACTTCTTCCCTGGATCAAAACTGGCTGATAACCCAAAATGGTATCGGGTCGGCTTCTGTTGTGGCGGATAAAATGGGATTCAGGGGAATAGCTGTTATGAATTCCCAAAACTTTAATATCAGCAAAAATACAATTACAGGGGTGACGCTTGGAACTTCCGGCTTTGACGCGTATGGTATTGCACTCGTACTTAATATTAATACCGGTAATATCATCGAGAATAAGGTAAGTGACATAAAACATACTTCGGTTTATGGTGCTCATGGTATTTACCTCGGTGCAACAACTACCGCATCTAATGTGACTGTTTTAAATAATTTCATTTTTGATGTAGCTGCTGCCGGTTTTAATGGATTTACGGCAAGTGATAATGGTTATGGAATTACGCTGAATTTGGGAGGAGGATATAAAATTTATTTTAATACCGTAGTGCTGAATACGAGTCCCTCTGTTTCAACAACCAATCACAGGGCAGCTGCCCTGTTGGTAACAAGCGGCGTCACGACAGCTGGTTCCATAGATCTGCGGAATAATATATTTGACAACAAGCAGGCTATTGGCAATGGAAACAGCCGTTATGCCGTTCTTTCTACTGCAGCAAATACGGTTTATTCAAATATTAATTATAATGGATACTATTCTGCACCAAGTGGAAATTTATTATGTAAAGGGTCGAACGCTCTTACTTATACGACATTGCTCCAGGTGCAGACTAACCTTGGGGGGAATGCAAACTCTGCAGCAGGAATAACTGGCCCTACCATTCCAACTTACGTCAGTACTACTGATTACCATGTTCAATCCATTGCCGCAAATGCTATAGCGACTAATCTTGGTACGCCTATTTCCCCGATCACGACAGACTACGATATTACGACCCGCAACGGGCTCACGCCCGATATAGGCGCAGATGAATGGCTGATGCCAAACACCGGCTCATGGGTTGGAAAAACATCGATCGACTGGTTGGTTAATACCAACTGGGAAACAAATACAATTCCCGATCAAACCACAGATGTAACTGTAACGGGGGGCTACACTTTCCTGCCTACGCTTGTTACTACCCAGGCTGTGAGGGACATGAACGTTAAAAGCTCTTCCGTAACCACTATTGGTGCTACCGGCGTTTTACAGGTCTTTGGAAACATCAATGCTACTACCAGCGGTGTGATCAATGGATCAAACGGTACCGTGGAAATGAAAGGCGCCGTTGCTCAATTAATTTCGGCAAATGCTTTCCAAAGCAACAATCTTAAAAATCTGATCATCGGTAACAGCTTTGCAGCAACCGGTGTAACGTTGGGGGGTACACTGGATATTTACCGGTCACTGACCTTTAGCGCTACCGGGTTAAAATTGACAACAGGGAATTACCTCACCCTTAAATCAACTGCCACGGAAACAGCATGGCTGGGTAACGTTACCGGTAAGACGATCGTAGACAGTGCGAGGGTAGAACGGTACATACCTTCGGGGATTAATCATGGTAAATCATGGCAGCTCCTCGCGGTGCCTATGAAAGGGCCTCAAAGCGTTAAGGCTTCCTGGCAGGAGGGACAAATTCCCGGCGTCGTAGGGGCTAATGGTTACGGGACCACGCTTTCAAGTGAAAAATTAAATGCGGTGGCCCGTGGGTTTGATTTTTATACCCCTTCTTCAGGCAGTGGAGCCGGAGGCCCATCCATTAAAACCTATGATCCCTCAACCAATACTTTTATAGGAATTGATAACGGACTACCAGGAACGAATACCAGTACTTTGCAGATCCAGCAAAAAAAGGGCTACATGGTATTTGTACGGGGCGACCGGAATATCGTAACATCCGCCGGGGCAAATGCCACTACCTTGCGGACTTTCGGCAAGTTATATACGGCCACGGCCGGAGACCTGCCCCCGGTGACAGCGGTCCTGCCAAATAAATTTGAAACGATCGGCAACCCATATGCATCGGCGATTGATTTTACGTTGATCTCAAGGGATGCGGGTGTGGACAATGTGTTTTATATATGGGATCCTTACCTTGCCGGCAGTAACCTCGTAGGAGGTTACCAGACGATCACCGGAATTACAGGTTACCTCCCAACACCGGGAAGTCCAAATTATCCTTCCGGAACCGCTGTTACCAGGATACAATCGGGGCAGGCATTTTTTGTTCATGGTACTGCAGGTGGTAATGTTAGTTTCACAGAAGCAGCAAAAATAACAGGCAGCCAGCTGGTATTGAGGCCAGCCGTTTCCATAAATAATTTGCAAAGGCAATTTTTACGACTCAATTTATACAGGGTTTCTACAACCGGTTTAGGGGCCGTGGATGGAAATGTGGTAGCATTTGACAACGATTTTTCCAATGCTTTTAATGAACAGGACGCGTTGAAGATTGGAAATGCAAGTGAAAATATCGGCATATTCAGCAATGAAAAATTACTGGCTGTGGAAGCAAGGAAACCTGTCCGGGAATCTGATACCATTTTTTATAATATCGCTAACCTTCGCCAGGATGAATACCAATTCAGGTTCGGGCCGGAGAACATGTCATTCAGCGGGTACAGTGCCTGGTTAGTAGACCGGTTCCTTGGAACGAAAACGCCCATAAGCCTTTCAGACAGCAGCTTCATAAATTTCAATATTGAGGCCAACGCTGCTTCTTCAGCTGCCAACAGGTTCTATCTTGTGTTTAAGTTATTGGAGGCAGTGCCGGTCAGCGTCACCCATATTTCAGCTACCCGTAGTGCTGATAAAGAAATTACGGTGAACTGGAAGGTGGAGAATGAAACCAATATCGAACACTACGAGCTGGAGCGGAGCAACAACGGCAGGAACTTCAGTAAGATATTCAATAAAGCTCCCCATTCGAATAATGGAGGCAGTGCAGTGTACGAACAGGTTGACAATGACCCGCTGCCTATTGATAATTATTACCGGGTGAAGGCCCTTGGCAACAGTGGCCAGGTTCAGTATAGCGCTATTGTAAAAGTGGGCCCTGCAAAAAGCGGGTCCTATGTCAGCGTTTATCCAAACCCGGTAGTTGATAAGACCCTTTCTATCGGGTTTTACAATATGCCTGCTGCTGTTTACCAGGTAAAACTGGTCAATAAACTCGGACAGGTTATGTACAACAATTTAGTCCCGGTAACGACAGGTACCGAGGTGAAATCACTTCCACTTGGAAAGGCGGTGGCAACAGGCACCTACCAGTTAAGTATATTAGGAGCAAATGGCACAAAAACCACCCAACAGGTGGTAGTGGAATAGTGAACCAGCATATTTTGTGCTCCCACGACTGTATACAAATTTCAAGGCGCCCCCGGCGCCTTGATTCATTTTATAAATACTTTTTAATATGACCGGCACTTTAAGTTTGGGCAGAAACGCGCCAATGTTGGTAATTTGATAATTAATTAACCTTTCATTCTAATATCCATATGCTCTTTTTTGGTTAATTTTGCGCCCGTCCCAGACCCTACAAAAACTCAACCAGCCCCGGTTTTTTAACGTATTATACTTTAGATCATAATCTATTATGAAGAACTTATACATGGCATTTAAAAATAGCAGGTTTCGGGCATTCGGCCTTTTGATTAACGGGTTTACCTTGTTCATAATACTGTTATTTTCAAATAGCTCAAGGGCGCAGATCTACCAGCATAATTTTGGAACAACAGCGATCAGCACATATCCATATACAGTATCACCCACGGCTACACCTGTACCCGGGTTATTAAATGCTAATTTATCGGGATCATCCTGGAGCAGTAGTTTAGGTACATTGACAAGTTTTACAGGGAGCGCGGGCCAGGCAATTGCACTTTCAAACACATCAGGAACCCCAACGCTCGTTCTCAGTTTAAACATAGCTGCAGGATACCAGGCCAGCATCAGCTCTTTTAGTTTCTGGCGACAAAGAAGCGCGACAGGTGCTCAAAACTGGTCAATGACAATCAATGGGATTTCTGTTGGTTCTGGTACAGTACCTACCGGCGGCACGGATATCGGTACAACTGCAGTTTCCAATGCCGTGAATAATCAAACGGGTACGATAACTGTTGTTATTTCCTTCTCCGGGGCTTCGGGTACAGGTACGGTCAGGTTGGATGATTTTACCCTGAATGGAACTGTTGTTCCTGCACCCACATTATCGGTTCCGGTTTCAGGCGCCGGTTCTTTAGCGGGTTTTCCAAACACCTGTATTGGAAATTTATCCGGGGCTAATACTTTCACGATAACCGGCACGGTACTTACTGCAGCCAATGTGACCGTTGGCCCTTTGACGGGGTATACTTTTTCTCCTGATAATATTATTCCTTACACGGCATCCCTTAGTTTGGCACAGCCCGGAGGGTCATATTCGAAACAGGTATATGTAAAATTTGCGCCGGTGCTGGTACAGTCCTATAATGGAAATATACCGGTAGGGGGTGGAGGGGCGCCAGCCATAACGGTGGCGGCTACTGGTAGCGGTGTGAACACAGCTCCATCCATTAACGATGGCACGGTAAGCAATATTACAACCAACTCAGCCGATGTAGCCGCAACGATCAGTGTCACGGGTTGTACAGGCATATCTGCTTATGGCGTAGAGTATAGCACAACCCCGGGATTTGCAAACGGTGCAGGAACCCCTGTTGCAGGAGGCGTCCTGGCGGGTGGAAATTTCACATCCAATCTTGTGGGATTGGCGCCCCCGGGACAACCATTTTATTTTCATACCTATGCCACCAATGGTGGCGGAACCACTTATGGCAATGAAGGTTCCTTTACCCTTTTAAATACGGTGCCTACATTATCTGTTCCTGTTGCGGGGGCCGGTTCCCTGGATCCCTTTGGTAATGTATGCATCAATACATCCAGTACAAATTCATTCAATCTTTCAGGTAGTGTGCTCAACGGTTCAAATATAACGGTTGGTCCACTGGCGAATTATACTTTTTCAACAGCTGCCGGTGGGCCGTTCACCAACAGCCTAACGCTTATCAATGGGGGCGCAGGTTATAGTTATTCAGGCGGCGTTCTGTCAGCCACCATTTATGTAAGGTTAATTCCGCTTGTTGTTGGGGCTTATAATGGGAATATCCCGGTCAGCGGGGGCGGAGCCGCTGCGATCAGCGTAGCTGCTGCAGGGGATGGGGTAAATACGGCAACATCCGTTTCAGATGGCCTTGCACTTTTTGTAACAACATCCAGTGCTACCTTACCCGGAACTATTATTGATCCCGGTTGCGGTGCCACCATTGATTATGGCTTTGAATACTTCACTGCCCCCTTTACACCGGGTATGGGGACGGGTATTGTAGTGTCTTCATCTAATTTAGCAAGCGGGAATTTTTCTGTTGACTTGTCTTTGTTAACTCCCAATACAACTTATTATTATTATGCGTACGCAGAAAATGCTGCCGGAACAACATATAGTGTCGGCAACAATTTCACGACATTTACTGTTCCTACGCAACTGGTAATTATCGGGATTTCTCCTGCTTCCCCTATTGCATTGACTCCTTTCGATGTCACTTTACAGGCACAGGATGCCTTTGGCAACCCAGCTGATGTAACAAGTGATACGGATATTCAATTGGCCCAGGTAGGGGGAACGGGGGTATTTACCTTTCCGAACAGCAATGCACCCGCAGCCACAATACCCAATGGAGGTAATACAATTACGATAAACGATCTTATTTATGATATCGTAGAAAATGTAGGGCTTACTGCAACAGCCTCTGCAGGAATGGTTTCCTTAGGTACGAGTGCACCGGTGATGTTTAATGTTATTGCATATACCGGCTCAACAAATTTTATCTGGAACAATAATGTCAGTAATGCCTGGCTGAATGGAGCAAACTGGACTACCAATCCTACACCACCCGGTGCAGGTGGTGTATTCAATCAAAACATAGCGACCTTTTCTTCCAACGCCGGAGCGCCCGGTGGAACAGTAGGGATAAATATGAATTCTGTAAGTGGTGACTATAATCTTGGTACCATCTATTTTAACCAGAATTATACGAGTGCTGGTATTGTTGGCATCGGAAATTCAAGTAGCGCCGTTCCGGGTACACTTACTTTACATGGTGCGCCTTTGAACACAGTAGGTGGGATAGCAGGGAATAATTTTGCAAGGTTGTTCATCGCAAACTATATGAACAATGGAAGTCCAACGCTTGAAATCCGGAATGGCGTCGCTTCTTCTCAAAACATGACCTTACACCTGGGATTTGCGGGCTCAATGGCCGCGGGGATAGGGAAAACCATTAACATTAATACCCTGCTTACCGGTACGCAAACATTGACCTTTACCGGGGGCGGCAACCTTTCCCTTTTTCCCTCAGGAGCAGCAACCACAAATACTTTTTCCGGTGCCATTGTTGTGGCAAATGGAATGTTGATAGCGGGAAGCAGCGGAGCCTTTAGTGCTGTAGCGCCGAATGCAATTACCCTGGGGAATGCCGGAAATGCGGGAAAACTGAGGCTGAATGGGAATTCTGTTACAATCGGGGGATTGAATACTGCAGGTGTCGCGGGAAATTCGAATATTGTTGATAACAACGGTTCCTCGGCCGCTACCCTTACGATAAATAACAGCGCGGTGAATGTTTTCGCCGGATCATTGCAAAATGGATCGACCGGGGCCTTGAACATTATCAAAACAGGTACCGGTAACCTGTCATTTACCGGGCTAAGCACTTTTACCGGCCTTACAACCGTGAATGGAGGTACATTGATCCTCGCCCGGGCCGGGGGAGGCACCTATCAATCTCTAAATTCATTTTCAGTTAACGGGGCGGGCAGCATGTTGAGGATCAGCTCAGACCAGGTAATAAAGGATCTTACGCTTACCACAAACGGAATCCTCAGGGTTGACGCAGGCGTTACACTAACGATAACGGGTACCTATAATCCTGCAACCTGTTTTATACAGAATTTCGGTACCATTATTTTGCAGGGATCGGCTCCTATGTCATTCCCGGGAGTATCCGCTACCGTGAGCAATATGAATAACCTCAGTATCAATGATCCTTTCGGGGTAAGCCTGAATAATTCACTGAATATTTTGGGAACATTGAATCTCGCGGCATTGGGCACATTCACGGTTGGCGCAAATACATTAACGATCAATAACCCGGTCACAGGAACCGTTACCAATTTCGCTGCCAACAATACTTCGTCTATCGTGATTGCCGGTGCTGCGGCAAGCGTGAATATACCATCGGTGGTAACCCAACTCAAAAACCTTACTGTTCAGAATACAACCGGCACGACCCTGCAGGGGAACCTGAATATATCAACTGCGTTTGTTGTCTCGGCCGCGGCAGGTACGATTGATGCGGGAACAAATACCTTCAATGGCAACGCGAACGTGACCATGGCCGGTGGCAATTTATTGCTGTCAAAGAACACCGTAGTCGTTCCGGAATTTGCGGGCGTGTATTCGCTCACAGGCGGTACCGTTACCTTCAATGGAGTAGGAATTGCTTCAGATGCTCAAACCATCAGGCCGGTGAATTATTTTAACCTCACCTCTTCCTCAAACGGCGACAGGATACTGAGCCCTTCCGGCATCACCGGTGTGGGAAATATCTTTACACCGTTCACCAATAGCTATACTGTAATCAATAGCACAGTAAACTTCTACAAAACAAATGTGCAGAATATTCCTGCATTCACATTTTATAATCTCACGCTTTCGGGAGGTGCATTTACGAAAACAATGATCGGTAATATTGATATCCAGGGGACATTGTCACTGGCCACCAATACAAAACTCAACCTGAATAGCCTGAAGGCAACGCTTAAATCAACCGCGACAAAGACGGCAAATGTTGATAAGGTCAATACTGCGAATAGCTTTATCTATGGCACTACCGGTGCATTTGTGGTAGAGCGTTACCTGGCCATCGGGCCTTCAGCACCCAATCATGGGAAATCATGGCAGCTGCTGTCAACACCTGCGTTCGGACAATCCCTGAATGCTACCTGGCAGGAAGGACATGCGCCACTGGGAACGTCACTCGCCACAGATGGGTTTGGAACTACGATCACGAGTGAAAAAATGAACGCGGTTGCACGCGGTTATGATTTCTATACACCTGCCGGTGGCCCTTCTATAAAAACATATGATTATTTGACCAATACCTGGAAGGGCATCGATGATGGCTCAACAGCTACTACTGCCTTACCGCTTGCTAACAAGAAGGGATACATGATATTTGTAAGAGGGGACCGGAATGTTCAATCATCTGCTACCACTGCAAATCCTACTACATTCCGTACCAGTGGTAAAATATATTCTCCCGGAACGGATGTACCCCCAACCAGTACAGTAGTGGCAGGAAAGCTTGAATCTGTGGGTAATCCCTATGCGTCTGAAATTGATTTTTTAAGTTTACTTTCTACTTCTACAGGCCTGAACACAGGTTACTATACCTGGGATCCCCTGGTGCCCAGTTTTAACGGATATGGTGCATATCAAACCATCAGCAGTACTAACGGGTATATTCCAATGCCGGGATCCGCCAATTACCCGGCCTCCGCGTATACTAAAATACAATCCGGGCAGGCTTTCTTTGTAGCATCTACCAGTGGTGGCACAGTAACTTTTTCAGAGAATAATAAAACTGCCGGAAGCATGCAGGTTTACAGGCCTGCGGATTTATCTAATCGCCGGTTCTTCAGGACTTACCTTCATGCTGATGATGGTGGCCTTGTGGATGGTAATGCCGTTGCCTTTGATCCTGCTTTCGAAAACAGCCTCGGGTCGGATGATGCAGTCAAGCTGGAAAATTTCGGTGAGAACTTTGGGATCAACAGCAATAACAGGATACTTTCAGTGGAAGCAAGAAGCCCCGTATTGGATTCAGATACCATCTTCTATACTTTCAGCAAACTGCGGCAGCAGCCATACCAACTTCGCTTTGCTCCTGCGAATATGTCAACATCGGGATTAACCGCATATTTTATCGACCAGTTGACGCATAGCAGCAGGGCATTAAGCCTTTCTGATACGACCGTGGTTGATTTTAGTATTACTGCAGATCCGGCAAGTATGGAACCCGGCAGGTTTTACGTGGTATTTAAACAAGCAGGTCCCGTACCTGTAAGTGCTATTGATATTTCGGGTATCCGAAACAGTAGTGGCTACCATACTATTACCTGGAAAGTATTGAATGAAAATGATATTGCCCGCTATGAATTGGAACGGGGAACTGATGGAAACAACTTTGGAAGAATAAAAACTTCCAATCCAACCAATAATAACAGTGGTAACCCCGTTTATCATTACATTGATGAGCAGCCTTTAAACGGCGATAATTTTTATCGCGTCAGGGCGGTGAGTTTTGGAGGACAGGTTCAATACAGCACTATTATAAAAATAACTTCGCTGAAAGCTGCCCCATCTATTAGTATTTTTCCAAATCCTGCAGTGGACCGCATCCTCCAGGTAAAATTCATAAACCAGCCGGCAGGTAATTACCAGGTAAAGCTCATTAATAAACTCGGGCAGGTGGTATATAGTAATTTTGTCCGGGTAAGCAGTAATATCGATCTTAAATTCTTTGATCTTGGAAGTAAAATGACACCTGGAACCTACCAATTGGTCATGTCCATGCAGGGGGTGAGGCTGGTAGCACAGGTTCATATACAATAAAATTAAGGTGGGTTATGAGAAACAGGCCATAATAAGTTGATATACGCAGGTTTGTGTAGTGGCTTCGACATGTAGTACTAATACTACAAAGGCTGTAGTATAAGGCAGGTTTTTGGGTATTTGTTTCCTTTTTTGAAATAAATAATATAATTTTAGCATTCAAATTGGTTCCAAAAATCCCTTCACAAACACCGCCGATATGCTGAAGCAGTATTTTTTTTTGGTTGACTAACATAGTTGGCCAAACGAAGAATATAGAAAACCTGCGTAAATTTAAAATGGTTAAAGCATAAGTGTATTAAGTTATGAATAAATTCTGCATAGCGGTTCATCTAAAGGCGGTTGACAAAATTAAAAGGATATCCTTTCTTTTTGTACTCCTGTGTGCAGGTTATACGGCTGTTGCAAATGACCCTTTTGAAGGTCCGAATGGAAGTTCCCTCGATGCTTCACCTCCGGTGATCTCTTACACTCCGTTACCAAGCACCTGTTCATCTGCAGCCCGTACTTTGACCGCAACGATTACTGATGCAGATGGTGTTCCCACTTCCGGTGCTGGTCTTCCGGTGATCTACTGGCAGATAAATGCGGGTCTACCTACTGCCACCCCAGGTGTTTCCATAGGGTCCAATCAATACAATTTTACTTTTGGAGCGGGAGCTGCTGCGGGTAGCCTTGTTACGTATTACATTGTTGCACAGGACAATGCTGCCACGCCCAATGTAATTGCACGGCCATCGGCAGGTGCAGGAGGGTATTCCTCATCTCCACCTGCGGCATCCACTGAACCAACAACACCGGATTTTTATGTCGTCCAGGCTACATTGCCTACAGGAACTTATACGGTAGGGGTAGGGCAAACCTATATTACTTTAACGGATGCGGTAAACGCTTATAATAATTCATGCTTAAGTGGCCCTGTAACATTTGTGTTGACGGATGCTAATTATAATACTTCAGAAACATTCCCGATAACGATATTCAATGCTGCTGCAAGTTCAGTTAATACCCTCACCATTAAACCAAATACGGGTATCAATGCAAGCATTACGGGTTCTGCCCCGGATGCATTGATCAAATTGAACGGAGCCGATTATGTGACCATTGATGGTTCTAATTCAGGCGGCGCAACCAAGAACCTTTCTCTAACAAATAATAATACCGGTTTGTTGTCAACGATCTTCTGGCTGGGCAGCAGTTCTGCTTCCAATGGCGCGACAAATAATACGATCAAAAATTGTACACTCACCGGGAATGCTTCCAACACTACTTATGCGGGTATCTTGTCTTCCAGTGGGGTTGTGGCGGGAGCCATTGCAGAAACAGCCAATGCCAATAATACTTACCTGAATAATTCGATACAGACCAGTTATATTGGGATTGCCGTATGGGGGCCGGCGGGAAGCGAAAGCGGTACTGTTATTTCAACGAATACGATTGGTTCAACCCAATCCTCAAAAAAGATGGGTTACCGGGGAATTTTTATTTCAAATCAGACAAATGTTCAGGTCATTAACAATACTGTTGCCGGTGTACTCAGTTCTTTCGGTATCGGATCTGAAGCAGATCCAACGGGTGGTATCATTGTTTCCGGGGCCATTTCAGGTGGTAGCATTAATGCCAATATTATTAATGATATCCGGAATACCAATGTGAGTGGCTGGCATGCTCATGGCATCACCCTTCAGTCAAGCTCGGCGTCTTCCGGGTTAAAAATATCTAACAACTTTATTTATAATGTTACCGGTAATGGGAATACCACTACAGTATCAGATAACGGGCATGGTATAGCCATACAAACAGGGGGAGGTTATGGCATTTATTTCAATGCGATCAACCTCGCTGCAAACCAACCGGCTGTAACAGGTGGTATCTCGGCCTGTATTTTTATCGGTGCCGGTGTAACGGGTACCGCTTCGCTGGATATCCGGAATAATATTCTGTCCAACAGGCAGACTACAGGAACCCGTTATGCCCTTTACAGCAGTGTGCCAAATATTGTTTTTAGCAATATCAATTATAATGATTATTATTCTGCCGGCTTCCTGGGTTACCTCGGAGCAAACCGGGCAACCATTGCTGCATGGCAGGCCGCTACAGGCTTTGACGGAAATTCCGTTGTGGTAAGCCCAATATTTGTCAGTGCTACAGATCTGCATTTGCAACCTATATCTCCATTAAATGACCAGGGAACTCCTATTGCAGGAATCACTACAGATATTGATGCTGCCGGAAGGAGCGCTACCCCGGATATCGGAGCGGATGAGTTCACTCCTCCAAATTGTACCAATAACAGTGGCGGAACAGCTGTGTCAGATTTTATCACTATATGCTCATCCGGGTCTATAGCGCTTTCTGCTACCGGCTTTTCTTATGGCCTCGGGATAACTTACCAATGGGAGTCATCGACTGATAATGTGAGTTACAGCGCAATTCCGGGAGAAACGAATCCTACCAGTGCAAATCCCCCGGTGATCAGTGTCACCACATGGTACAGGCTTAGAGTTGCCTGCTCACTTATAGGTGGTACCCCCGGCTATTCTAACGCGATAATGATCACCGTATACAATCCACAGTTACTCACAACAACACCCGCATCAAGATGTGGCCCGGGAACCCTGAACCTGTCAGCAACGGGTACTGCCGGGACCAATATAGACTGGTATACGACTGCAACAGGTGGCGCCCCGGTTTTTACGGGAGGTACTTTTACAACGCCTTCCATCGCCGCCACCACCACTTATTATGTCGAGTCAACTTACCCTGGAAGCAGTGGTACGGTAGGGCCCGTTTCGCCGACTGCGCAGGGAGGTACGATCAGTACCCAGCTTACATCCTGGGATGTCACGTTCAATGTTTTACAAGCTACCAAACTATTAACGGTAGATGTTTACCCAATCACGGCGGGAGAGAATTCTATCATAGATGTGTATAATTCAAGTGGAGTTATCATCGCCTCAGTGCCATATACCACTACTGTATCAGGCGGCAATACCGCACAGACAGTAACGATGAATGTTACCCTTCCTATTAAGAACGGGTATTACCTTTATGCTACAGCCGGGTTGCCTCCATCGGGCCTGACAAGAAATATTACGAACGCCGTATATCCCTATAATTCCACGGATATTCAAATTACGGGAAATGGATTTGATCAGAATTTTTACATGTGTTACTATAAGTGGAGGTTCAGCAATGGCTGTTCCTCAAACCCCCGTACAGCTGTAGTAGCCACTATTGGAGTTTCTTCTCCTTTAAATGTAACGGCCACGCCACCTACGATCTGTGCCGGTTCCAGCAGTGTATTGAATGTTACGAGTGCAAATGGTTCTTATATATATACCTGGACCCCGGGACCTTTAATAGGCCCTTCGCACACAGTTTCCCCCGCAGTTACAACTACTTATAATGTGACAGGTAACGACGGGACCTGTTCAGCAACGGGGTCAGTAACGGTAACGGTTAATCCTTCATCCAGCAATGTTGTCATTGCACCTGTTACAGTTACAAAATGCGCTTCAGAAGCTGCTCAACTCTTAACTGCTTCCGGAGGAGATATCACGGGTATTCCCATAATTTCAGAAAATTTTAATGGTGCTACTATTCCTACCGGCTGGGTAGCGGGAACGGCTGGTTCTACATCTACTGCTGCCAATATCACAGCTTGCCAATGGACATTACGGCCTGACGGATATGTTTATCCCGGCACCACGTTTCATAGCAACGACAATAGCCAATTTTATTTAAGCAATAGTGACGCCAATCCTAATCTTACACGTACCACCCTCAAAACCCCTCCCTTTAGCCTGGTAGGGTATACATCCGCCAACCTGAATTTCTGGCATTATTTTGCTGCTAATGGACTTCCTGATTCGATCGCCGTGGAAATTTCACAAAATAATGTTACGTGGACCGTCTTGTATAGTTCGATATTTTCAAGGGGAGGGTCTATTAGTTTTGCAAACAGGAACGTTAACCTGAGTGCTTATATCGGGCAGGCTACCAATTATATCAGGTTTCGCTACGTGGGCAATGATGGGTTCCAGTGGGCCATTGATAATGTGAATATAACTGGAGACAATTCCGGAGCCCCTATCACCTGGGCTCCCCTTGCAGGCCTGTTTACTGATGCTGGTGCGGTCACCGCATATACAGGCCTGGCAGCTACTACTGTTTATGCAAAGCCTGCAGTTTCGACTACTTATACTGCCACGGCGAGTCCTGTGAACGGCTGTTCCAAATCTCTGACGGTTGATGTAAATGTCAGGTCGCTCAGCGCGTTTATGACTGGCAGCACTTCTGTTTGCCCAAGTGGTAGTGCAACCATCTCTGTAGCTTTAACCGGTACAGCGCCCTGGAATTTAACTTATACAGACGGTTCAACACCGGTAACTATTACTGGTATTGCCACATCTCCATACACATTCATAGTCAATCCGCTGGTTACTACTACTTATACGGTCACCGGTCTGAGTGATCAATTTTGTACTGCAGCTGCTCCAGATCTTACTGGCAGTGCGGTGATCACTGTAAACCCGTCGTCGGTTTCTACATGGCTGGGTGTTTCCACGGACTGGACCGATCCCTTAAACTGGTGTGGCGGTGTTCCTGGTCCCGCCAAAGATGTCGTTATCCCTGGCAGCCTTACTTTTTATCCCATTATTACAACTGCAACACCTGCAGCACGGGATGTTACCATCGCTGCTGCCGCAAATATTCTTATTGATCCATCGGGCACTTTATCTTTTGCCGGAGTGGTAATTAATAATGGTACGATTACCAACAATGGCAACATTGTTTTAAATGGATCATCGGCCCAGACCTTCCCGGGGGGGACGAATGGTATCATCGCTGCAATGAATAACATCGAGGTTGATAACAGTGCAGGAGCAACGATCAACCGGTCACTCACTATAACGGGTACTCTAAAACCAACTGCAGGAATCATTACACTGAATAATGATACGATCCGGTTAAGATCTACTGCGACTGCAACGGCCAGGGTAGACGCCCTCGGCGCAACTGCCGGGTTTGCGTATACGGGTACGGGTAAGTTCTCTGTGGAACGTTATATATCTTCAGCTACAAAAGTCGGCTGGAGATTTTTAGCCGCACCGATCGGGGGTACCCAAACAATAAACCAGGCCTGGCAGGAAGCACAGGCAGCAGGGTCATACACTTCTACAGGCTTCGGCATGCAGATCGTTGGCCCTTCCGCAGCAGGCAGCGGCTTTGATATGAACAATGCATTACCTTCTGTGAAGCGATATGATACGGCCAGCAGGCAGTGGGTTTCCATACCAGGCACAGTAGGCGCTATTTCCAGCAAAGAAGGGTATATGGCTTTTATAAGGGGAGACCGGGGATCCAATACATTTGGCTCACAGTCATCTACCACTTTGCGCATGGCCGGTCCAATCAAGACCGGCACTATAACCGTTGCTTCTCCTCCGGACAGTACGAACCGATTCATTTCAGTGGGTAATCCTTACCCATCCGCCATAGATTTTACAGCAACTACGCGTAATAACCTGCAGAATGTTTATTATGTATGGGATCCTAAACTGAATACTTATGGAGCTTACCAAACCTTTGCCGGGCCTGGTTATGTGGCATCACCCGGCGGCGGTAGTTATGGAAGCGGGAATAAATTCATAGAATCCGGCCAGGCATTTTTTGTAATTGCAAATGCAGCAGTGGCCCCCCACCAGATCATTTTCAGTGAGACCAGTAAGGTTGGAAGTAACAGCCAGGTAGCAAGGCCAGAAGGTTTGGGTATGAATTTGCGTACGAACCTCTTATTGGTTTCGGGTGGCACGACTTCATTGTATGACGGTAACAGGGTAGATTTTGATGCTGTATATTCCAATAATGTGGATGATAACGATGCACTGAAGCTGGGTAATTTTGGTGAGAACTTAGGGCTGAGACGCGGAGCAAAACTGCTCTCCGTTGAACGGCGGTCTGAGGTCGTGGATACCGATACCATTTTTTATGTATTGGGCCAGCTCAGGCAGCAGCAGTACCAGTTGGAATTTACTCCGGAGCATTTTATAACGCCGGGTCTCACTGCTTTTCTTGAAGATGCATACCTCGATAATACCACCGTAGTGGGACTGGAAGGAGTGACCACGGTAAATTTTGCGGTAAATGGAGATGCTGGATCTTATGCTAATGACCGTTTCCGTTTAGTGTTCAGACAATTGGCGCCTGTGCCAGTGACCTTTACCAGTATCCGGGCCGAAAAACGTGACAAGAATATCCTGGTAAGCTGGAAAGTAGAGAATGAATTAAATATAGATCATTACGAAATAGAGAAGTCCGCTGACGGTCGCAACTTTGACAGGGTAGCTGTGCAGTCAGCCTATGGGAACGGAACATCAACAACACAATACAGCTGGCTGGATC
Source organism: uncultured Chitinophagaceae bacterium (assembly GCA_963779595.1). Lineage (GTDB taxonomy): Bacteria > Bacteroidota > Bacteroidia > Chitinophagales > Chitinophagaceae > Ferruginibacter. The sequence continues at coordinate 768,839 of CAVZYY010000001.1, forward strand.
AAAATTCTTTTGGTGGCGACAACTTTTACCGGGTCAGAAGTGTAGGTATAGGAAATGAGGTTAAATATAGTTCCATTGTAAAAGTGAACATTACAGATATTTATAGTGATATAGTAGTATACCCTAACCCCGTAAAAAATGGATTGATACAGATATCCCTGATCAACCAGCTAAAGGGCGAATACACAGCCCGGTTATTTAGCCAAAGCGGCCAGTTAATGATGTCTAAAAACTTCAACCTTGAGGGAGGAAATGCGACGATAACAATGGACGTGGGGCATGTAACGGGCCGGGGTATTTATAAGCTTGAAATAGTATTGAGTAAAGCAAAGAAGCGGAAAAAGATCATGGATATTATGCTTGACTAGGCTGCACTTATTATTAATTTATGTAATGGTTGTCAATGGGTTGTAGTATATTTTCTACATTTTGTTCCTGATTAAACCATGCTAATTTTAAAAGTTATTAACAACCCCTCCACAATAACAGTAATCCCTAAGAAGCCTGTTAAATATAATTTAACAATTAAATAAAATGCAGTAATTTCATGGCTGCCTGAGATCCCGTTTTTTTAGGCATGTCCAAACCCCCGTTAAAACACCACATTAATCAATCCTTTGTTTTCAAACAAATGAATTACCGTTGCTGTTATTTAGCTTATGGCAAACCTGTGCAGGTATGCTATATTTTTTTTAATTATGATCAACTAACATTGTTGGTTAAACGAAGTAAAACCGGTATTTATAACTAGTTAATTAAGCATTTACGTTATTATGAAAAAAATCTACTTTTTACTGCTATTGATAATATCCTCTTTAGTGGTTGAAGCACAGCAAGGTCTTGCAACCTATACAGCAACACGTAATACCGGTATAACTTATACCTCGATATCAGGAACAGGGAATGTTTTTCCAAGCTGGCGTAACGGGCTTAACACGGATGATAATATGAGCACCGCGGTACCCATTGGCTTTGATTTTGTATATGATGGCGTAAAAGTTTGCCAGGCGAATATTTCTACAAATGGATTTTTGAACCTTTTTACCAGTACCGAACTCAATGGTGCTACGGGCTATAACTGGATCAATACCAACTTTTCACTTGCCAATGGAACATTAAGAACGATAGCACCTTTTTATGATGACTTGCGTTGCCTGAATAACCCCGGTGATATTATCGGGCTCAATGATGCTATGTTCTACCAGACTACCGGAACAGCACCAAACAGGATATTTACTGCAGAGTGGAGGAAAATGGAAACCTTTAGCAACCCTGTAGGAACTGATTTTAATTTCCAGGTAAAGTTGTTCGAGGGTTCAAATTCGATCAGGATCATTTACGCATCGATGGTGTCTCCTGCAGCATTGACCTATACGACCGGTATCAATTCAATCACGCTGACGGGTACTCCAACGCTCAGTATGTTGTACACCCAGCAAACTGCAAATACAGCAACCTTTTCCCAGGTTGCGCAGAATGCCCTTACTACTGTACCTACAACCAATTCAGAGATCGTTCTTACATATGGAGGAGCTGCTGTTTCTCCGCTTTCCGGTGTGTTTACCATTCCGGGCAGTTATGCTACCATCGGCGCAGCAATCAACGCCCTCAACTATCATGGCACATCCGGTGCCTGTACCTTTAACGTAGCCGCAGGCTCTGTATTCACAGAAGACCCGGCTCCTTTACAAACATCCTGTGGAGCGTTTGCAATTACTTTTCAAAAATCGGGAGCAGGCGCTAATCCTGTGCTCAGGGCAACTACGGGTAATTTTGCAACCCTGGGTTCAGCTATCCGTATCATGGGTGGAGACGCGATCACATTTGACGGGATCGATATTACGATCAATTCCGGCTCCGCATTGAATTTTGGTTATCTTTTAACCCAAAACTCTAATACCAACGGTGCACAAACCAATATCATTCAAAATTCTGTTATTACATTAAACAGGACCAATACAAACTCAAGAGGTATTATCCAGTCTTCTACTCTTACTCCTGCATCTGTAACCGCAGGCGCTAATTCCAATAATATTTACCGGAATTTCACCATAAAAAACAGTTATGCAGGTTTGCAGTTAGCTGGATCTGCAACCGTAGCATATGGTGGCCTGGGCACAATCAATTGCCCGCCAGATCAAAATAACCAGGTGACCACTTCTGCCTGCGGAACCTATAATATCATTGGTGACCCGGCTACCCCGAATGATATCGGGAATGGGGCACTCTATACTTTCGGAATTGCCGCGTTTAACCAGGCTGCAATCACAATCAGGAATACCAAGATCCAGAATATTACTTCTACGGGGTTAAATTTTGTAGATGGAATTTTCATACTCAATTCATTGCCCGCTGCCACCAGTGGTCTTACCAGTACGATCACCAATAACCAGATATCTACTTTAAGGGCTACCAATACTGGTGCCAATCCGGTCAGCGGTTTGTCTTTGAATAATAATGCCAATGCAGGAACTATACTGCGAGTATATAATAATTTTATTTCTGATCTTAGTTCAGCCAGTACCACCACCACGCCAAGGCGTGTGATAGGTATTGGTTTGCAGGATGAGGCTGGTACTACCGGCGCCGGTTCTGCGATGGAGATCTGGCATAACTCAGTAAGCCTTTCACCTTCAGGTATTGCCTGCAGTAATGCCTGTCTTGAATCTTTCCAGACTACCAATGCCCCGGTTCTAACGGTTAGGAATAACATATTGGCAAATTTAACGGGCGCGCAATCCGGTAACGCCAAGCATTACGCGATCGCTTCTTCAAGTGCAACAGTATGGGGCTCCGCCGGATCAACTTCAAATTTTAACGACCTTTATATAGCAAGCACAACAAATGGTTTTGTAGGATTGGGAGCTGCTACTGATTATGGTACTGTTGCTGCGTGGACCGCTGCTGTTGCCGGAAATGATGCCAACTCGATCAATACAGATCCTTCATTTGCAGGCCCGTCAGACCTGCATGTAGGCGCGGTAGCGCTGAATAATTCAGGTACCGCTGCACCAGCATATATTACAACAGATATAGATTGCCAAAGCCGTCCTCAACCGGTTGCAACCAATTTTGATATGGGTGCTGATGAAACCCAGCAATGTGCAGTAATCGTTAATGGAGGTACCATTACTCCTGCATCCGTATTGAGATGCGCTAACCAGACCTATACCATGGATGCTGTAGGGGCAACAACCGGTATCGGGATCTCCCTGCAATGGGAAGTATCTCCCACCGGTGGTGGTGTTGGTTTTGTGGATGTGGTAGGTGGCTCTGCTGCAAACTCTACACCTTACACAAGCGCCCCCTTAAGTGCGGGAACTTTTTATTACCGTTTAAGAGTTATATGTTCAAGCGGACCTATAACCGTCTATTCAAATGAATTACAGGTAACGGTGAACCCTGCCCCGATAGTGGGTGTTTCTCCATCTTCAGGATTTCTTTGTCAGCCAACGGCTTCAACGGTAACACTGACTGCTTCCGGCGGATTATCTTATGCCTGGAGCCCTGCTGCCGGCCTTTCGGCCATTACAGGCAATCCTGTAACAGCTGGACCACAGATAACAACAGTTTATACAGTTACAGGTACTGACGGGAACGGATGTACTGCTACAGCTACTTCAACCATCAGCGTTGGGTCTGCATTTACTTTAACTACTACTGCAACGCCTCCTGCTGTCTGCGGCGGCAATTCACAATTGAATACAGTTGTTAACCCAGTTGGTAATGAGATCATCATTACGGAAGTAACTATAAACAGGTTTGGCACCGGGCAAACAACTCCCTACCCGGCATATATCGGATCCGGGGATGCCGATTTTGTTGAGATCAGTAATATTACTTCACAAGCTGTTGATATCAGCGGCTGGACCATCGCTGATTACGGCAATAATCTTACGACAGCTGTCCATCCTTTTACATTTCCTGCCGGTACTATCATTCCGGGAAATGCTGTAGCTGTCATTCATTTGGGCGGTGGTACTACAAGTATTCCCAACAGGTATTATAATACAGGGGGAGGAGTTGATACCTGGTTTTCCGGTGACCTTCTTGGAATTGTACTTAAAAACAGTGCCCTACAGGTAATGGATGCCGTAGGTATAGGAACCGGATATACTTTCAATGCTACCACAGGCGTTACTGCAGCCAACTGGACTGGCTTTGCACCAGCGCCGATCGGATTCGCCGGAACCATACGGACCGGAGCTACTGATACAAATACAGGTGGAGACTGGTCAGCAGCCGGCAGTCCTTCTCCATTACAGACCATCGGCACTTACAATGGCGGCTATACGAATCCATTAAGCATTGCATCCTATGCATGGTCCCCTGCAACTTTCCTAAGCAGCACTACCATCGCAAACCCGGTAGCAATTGGGGTAAGCTCTACGACAGCTTACACGGTTTTAGTCACTTCAACTGTTGGCTGTAGTGCGACGGGGAATGTAACAGTAACCGTAGCGCCGATCGCCTGTACCAGTATCACGTCCACCGGGCCACGTTGTGTAGGTTCTCCCACCAGTATAACGGTAAATACAACGGGTGGCTGTGCACCATATAATTATGCATGGACCATTGATGGAGTTCCATTTGCAACGAATGCCGCAACTATTACACCTACGATACTTACAGCAGGACCGCATTTATTTGCAGTTAACATCACGAGCGGAAGCGGCAATTGTAATATCAGTCAAAATATAACCATCAATGCATTGCCTACTATTACAGTAAATCCTCCAACATCCAGTATTTGTAATCCAGGTGGTTTACCAGTAGTTCTCACCGCCTCAGGAGGCAGTACTTATTCATGGAATCCCTCTGGGGGCTTATCAGCCATTACGGGCGCTGTTGTAACGGCAACCCCTGTAGCAACAACTACTTATACTGCTACCGGTACCGATGTAAATGGTTGTGTAAGCACCGGAACTGCCTTTGTGGGCGTTGGTCCGGCCATTACCGTAGTGGCTAATTCAAGTGCTGCGGGCACTATTTGCCCCGGGACAAACTCAACCACATTAACGGCAGTTACAACATTCCCATCCTTTACCTATTGTAACTCACGGCATACATCCGGTTGTGCTCTTAATGACCAAATGACCAATGTATCCATACCAACAACAACATTAAATAATGCATCCGGCTGTGCTGCCAGTGCATATACTTATTTTAATGGTGGTGGTACTCAAACCGGTACTTTATCGCCCGGTGGATATAATATCACTGTTTCTTTTGGAAGTGATGGTGTCGGACAATTTTTTGGGGCATGGATCGATTATAACCAGGATGGTGTATTAAGCGTATCCGAGTTCCTCGGTGCATCAGGTAATGCAGGTTCCAACGGTACTATCAGCGTGGCATTTACCGTCCCTGCGGGCGCTTTAAACGGAGTTACGCGGTTACGGGTTGTGGGTGGCAATGATGTTGCAGTATCTGCAGACCAGGCATGTGATGTCTCCTCCAGCAGTTTTGGAGAGACAGAAGATTATGATGTTACGATCACAGGAGCAACCAACCCTTTAAGCTATTCATGGTCTCCTGCAACCTTCCTGTCAAGTACCGTCACAAATCCAACGACGGCAGTTAACATGACCTCTACACAAACGTATACCGTTACAGCTACTACTGCTTCGGGTTGTGCGGCAACTAATACAGTAACGGTGAATGTTCACCCGGATGTAACGGGAACCATTAGTGGTGATGCAACGATATGCCCTGGCGGAAGCACAACTATTTCCGTTGCCCTTACCGGCACTGCTCCCTGGAGCATTACCTATACGGCTAATGGTGGCAGTCCCGTAACAGTACCCGTTATTAATACTTCTCCTTATACATTTGTCGTCAGTCCTATTGTTCTTACAACCTATGCGTTGACGGTAGTGGATGACGCCAGCCCATGTACGGCTGTTTTATCCGGTACTGCAGTGGTAACTGTTAACCCTGATCCAACCATTACAGTTAATCCCCCGGCACCAAGCTATTGCCCCGGTGGATCTGTAGTACTCACAGCATCCGGTGCTACAACTTATTTATGGTCACCTGCCGGTGGACTGAGCGCCACAACAGGAGCAGTAGTTACTGCTAATCCTGGTGGAACCACCACCTATACAGTAACCGGCGATGATCCATTCTCCGGATGTAGCGGAAGTACTACTGTAACGGTAACGGTTACTCCCAATGCACCTGTTTCAGTGACGATCGTTTCTTCATCGGGCGCCACGATCTGTGCGGGGGAATCGGTAACTTTTACGGCCACACCTGTTAATGGCGGAGCTACGCCGGCTTATCAATGGCTGGTGAACGGACTTCCCGCCCCGGGAGGAACAAATAGCACAACTTATACAACTACAGGACTTATTGATAATGATATAGTGACCGTTGAACTCACTTCAAATGCAGCTTGTGCTACCGGCAACCCGGCAACAAGCCCGGGCATTTTAATGGATGTAATCGCTTCGGGCCCGGCTTCCGTAACAATAGCAGCTTCTGCGACACTTTGCTCCGGAACTCCTATTACCTTTACGGCGACCCCGGTAAATGGCGGAACACCTACTTACCAATGGTTCCTGAATGGTAGCCCGGTAGTGCCACCCGTTTCGATAGGCACCTACACATTACCGTTACCTGTTAATGGCAACACTGTGTGGGCGGTCATGACATCCAGCCTGACCTGTGCAACAGGCAGTCCTGCTACTTCACCTACCTATACCGTTGCACTAAATCCAAGCCCAGGCACATCTGCCCCGTCTTCTGATTGTAACCCGGTAATTGTTGGTAATAGTTTCACACTTACCAATACCGCCGCGCCAGGAGGGGCAAGCACCATTACAAATTATCAATGGGTGTTAAGTCCAAGTACGAACGTGGCTATTACACCTACTTATACTACAGCCGTAACGGGTACATATTTCGTTACCCTTACAAATAGTTTTGGTTGTACGAGTTCAACCTCAACGATTACAGTCAACCCGAATACCGCCGCCCTGAATGCGGGCACTTATAATATACCGGGAGCGGGTTGTAACGGTTTCCCTAACATCGCAGCGGCCGTTACTCATTTGACCAGTTATGGTATCGCGAACAATGGCCCGGTCATCTTTGATATTGCCGGCGGATATACAGAAACAGCACCTCCTGGTGGCTTTGCTCTTTCGGGTTTAGCAACAGGTGTTGCCGGAAGTACCATCACTTTCAAAAAAGTAGGTGGAGCCAACCCCCAGGTAACTGCCGGATCCCAGGTTGTGGGAAGTACCAATGACGCCATCTTTAAGCTCATCGGCGCTGATTATATTATCATCCAAGATCTTAACCTGCTGGAAAATGCAGTTAATAATGTAAACACTCCGATCGGATCGAATAAAAAAACGGAATGGGGTATAGCACTGTTACATGCCAATGGCAGTCCAACAAATGGGGCTCAAAATAATACCATTCAAAACAATTCTATTACTTTAGACAGGGCCTATCCTAATTCATTCGGGATCTATAGTAATGCACGGCATGACGCTACCACCCCTGGTACCAACCAGGAAGCTACTACAGTAGCCGGCCGTAATTCCCTGAATAAGGTATATACTAATGTAATCAACAATGTAAATACTCCCATCCTCTTTATCGGCGCTGCAGCGAATATGGATGCAGGAAATGATATTGGTGGAGTTGCGGCGGGTACTGCCAATACAATCAGCAATTGGGGCAGTAATACAGCTAATAGTGGATCCGGATCATTTAACTCCGTACCAGGAAGTGTATTTGGTATCTACGCATCCAACCAAACCGGGCTGAATATCAGCTTTAATAGTGTTGTCAGTGCAGCCGGAATTACTGCCGGCGGTTCTGGGCTTCGGGGCGTCTTTGCAGATTTCAATGGGACCCCTGCCGGTACCTTTACAAATGCAATCACCAATAATACCATCACACTGAACAGCGCCGGCGCACCCGGGGCTTTTGAGGCCATTAACCAGTCAAATACGGCACCTTCAGGTGCAGTGGCGGGTATGACCCTTAATATTAATACCAACAGTATCATCGACTGCGCCGCTACCGGTGCAGCTGCCGGCACTACGATCGTTGGTATCAGCAATGCATTCCCCGCCGGGGTATTAAGTATAACGGATAATATTATCCGCAGTAATAGTTCTACGGCTACCACTGGAGGTATCACCGGTATTTCCAATAGCGGAGCGGTGGCTACTACCATCACGATCAACAACAATAAGTTCGGAGATGCCAGCGGGGATTATATTAATTTCAGTGCCGCCACCACCGGGGCTGTGAATGGCATTTTAAACACCGGAGGCGCAGCTACCGCTGCCTTATCGGTACAAACCAATGATTTCAGGAGAATTGTATATGCGGCAGCTTCGGCAAGCGCAAATACCTATATCTCGAATACTGCTGCCACTTTATCCCAGAATATCAGCAGTAATACATTTACCAATCTTAGCCTGAATACCGCAGCTGGCAATGTGACATTTATTACAAACAGTGTAACATTACCAGCAGCGGGAATACAAACCGTTAGTAGTAACGTTGTGGTTACAGGTTTTGCCAAAACAAATGCGGGAGGTACTATTTTGTTCTATAATGCGAGCCCTGGTGTTGCTTCCAACAGCACTTCAACGATTACCTGCAGCAATAACAATTTCTCAAATATGAGTTTTGTTAGCTCACCCATCTCTGGATGGCAGGTGACTGATGCAGGTCCGGGTAACAAGACCATCAGTACCAATACTTTTAATAATATCAGCAACGGGGCAAGTGCCATGACCATTATTAATGCTTCGGGTACAGGCACTGCTCCCGGAACTTCCATTTCAGGAAATACGATCGGTAACATTACCGGTACCAACACCGTTACCGGGATAAATGTTCCCAGCGGAAGTGCTGCTCCTACAGTTACTGTAAGTGGTAATGGAATTACGTTCCTGAGTGGAACTGTCGTTACCGGTATTAATTCTGCGAACCTTACGCCCAATATTACCATCACTACCAATAATATAAACAATAACAGTTCCACCGGTAATAATCTCGGTATCGCTTTAACTACCGCTTCAACCCTGGCTACTATTAATACGAATGATATCAACACGCTGACCTCAACGAGTGCAGCCAGTTCTACTGTTGCAGGTATGCAGCTGGTCAACGCTGCTACCAATGCAAATGTGGGGGATAATACGATCCATACCTTAAGCTTTAGCGGTGCAGGCGCTTCTCCCACCGTCAATGGTATACAGGTAGCCTCAGGTGCGACGTATAATCTAACTAATAATACCATTCATACCTTATCCAATACGGGAACTGCAAATCCATTGACCAATGGTATCTTAATAGCCGGTGGCACAACTGTTGGCATTTCCAAGAACAGGATCTATAATTTATCTCAGAATGGCAATCCTTCGAATATTACTACAGCATTGGTAAATGGAATTTCTGTCAGTGCCAATATACCATCATTAACGGCTTCCAATAATTATATCAGTGATCTTAAAGCCCCTCTCAGCGCTTCCGTAGATGCCGTGCGGGGTATTAGTTTGAGCGTTGCAAGCGGAGCTGCGTCTTATAATATTTTTTACAATACAATTTACCTGAAAGACAGTTCGTCAGCAGCAAATTCCGGATCTTCCGGTATATTCCACACTGCAAACGGAACGCCAGGTAACGGTACATTAAATCTCAGGAACAATATCATTGATAACCGTTCTGTCTCAAGGGGAACAGGGCTTACTGTTGCTTTGAGAAGGAATGGGGTAAACCCAGGTAATTACGCGACTTCATCGAATAACAATTTGTTTTATGCGGGTGTGCCACAGGCATCACCGAGGCTGATCTATTATGATGGGACCAACAGCGATGCTACTTTAGCTGCATTTCAAACGAGGGTAGGACCTACAAGGGAAAATGTTTCCATCGGTGTGAGGCCAAACTATATGGACTCTACTGTCAAGCCTTATAACCTTCACCTGGTAACAAGTTTCAACTGCAGTATCGACGGTATGGGGAATAATTCAGGAATTCTCATTGCAGATGATAATGATGCAACCAATGTGCGGAGTATTCTAACCCCGTTCATTACTGATATCGGCGCTGATGAATTTACTGGTTCGGGCAGTGGTGCCGGGGTTTGGAGAGGTGTTAATACAGACTGGATGGATGTGCAGAACTGGTGTGGTGAAGTTCCGACAGTTACAACAGATGTAACAATACCGAATGGTGCTGCTTTCTATCCCATTATAACAACGGCACTGCCGGTGGCACGTAATATAACAGTTGCCAACCTTGCTTCAATTACTATCAATACAACAGGCACTTTATCTACAAAAGGTTCATGGGATATGGATGGTACGCTTACGAATAATGGAACCATTGTGTTAAATGGCACCGTGAACCAGGCTTTCCCTGGCGCAGGTAGTACAGGTACTTTAGCTGCAATGACTAACCTGACAGCTAACAATACGCCAGGCGGTGTTACGATCGATAAGCCAGTCACTATAACAGGCACATTGAGGCCCCAGGCAGGACCTTTATCTGTGAATGAGGTGGTTACCCTTCATTCTGACGCAAGCGGCACTGCAAGGGTGGATAATGTAACCGGAACGATCGCTTACAATGGACCGGGCAAATTCAGCGTAGAACGTTATATTTCCTCTGCTACCAAAGTGGCATGGAGATTTTTAGCTGCGCCCATTGCATTGACCGGCTCACCAACGATCAATGCTGCATGGCAGGAAGGCCAGGCAGCGGGCATTTATACTCCAACTGGTTATGGAATGCAAATTGTCGGCCCAACAGCTGCCGGAGCAGGTTTCGACATGAATAATACCTTGCCATCTGTTAAAACATACGCGCCGGCATCAAATTCATGGGTTACAATTCCGGGAACCACTGGTCTTATTTCCAGTACTCAAGGATATATGGCTTTCATACGTGGAGACAGAGGCTCCAATACTTTTGGTTCGCAATCAGCGACTACATTGCGTATGGCAGGCCAGATAAAAACCGGCGCTGTCAGCGTAAGTACTGCCAATGGAAATACCAACACCTTTATTTCTGTGGGCAATCCATACCCTTCTGCGATAGATTTCCTGGCTGCGTCGACCGTTAAAACCGGCTTACAGGCTGTCTATTACCTGTGGGATCCGCAGCTCGGAACTTATGGAGCTTATCAAACTTTTTCAAGCGGAAATGGGTATGTGGCCAATCCGGGTGGAGGCAGCTATGGAGGCGGAAGTAATTTCATCGAATCCGGCCAGGCATTTTTCGTGATCTCCAATGCCGCTGTTGCACCTCACTCGATCGCTTTTGCAGAGAATAGCAAAGTGGCGAGCAATGTACAGGTAGCAAGACCAGCCTTTACCGGAAAGCAATTGGCAACGCGGTTATATGTAATATCAGGTTCTCAATCCAATCTATATGATGGCAACCTGATTGTGTTTGATGGAGCCAATTCCAATGTTGTGGATGACAATGATGCTCCTAAACTGGGTAATTTCGGCGAGAATATTGGTATCCTGACGGGTGGTAAACTGATTTCCGTAGAGAGCCGGTCAGAGATCGTAGATAGAGATACTATTTTCTATGCCCTTGGGCAGATGAGGCAACAACAATACAAACTTGAATTTTCAGCTGATCAACTTGCAGCTCCGGGCCTTACCGCCTGGCTGGAAGACGCTTACCTGAATACTTCTACGGTGATAAGCCTGGAAGGCGTGACTGCGGTTAATTTCAGTGTGAATGGAGATGTAGGATCCTATGCGGCCAACCGCTTCCGTATAGTGTTCAGGCAACTGGCTCCTGTACCTGTGAGCTTTACGAGTGTTCGGGCTGATAAACAGGGTAAGAATGTCCTTGTAAGCTGGAAAGTAGAAAATGAATTAAATATTGACCATTACGAGATAGAGAAGTCTGCCGATGGCCGTAATTTCGGCAGGGTAGGCACGAAGGCTGCAACCGGTAATGGAACTTCCACCGCAAATTATAGCTGGCTGGACCTGAATGCTTTCAAAGGGGACAATTTTTACAGGATCATCAGCGTTGATAACAGCGGAATAAATAAGCAAAGCGAGGTTGTAAAAGTGAATTTTGCCGGAGATCCAGCTATTATCACAATATATCCTAATCCTGTGAATGATGATGGAGTTGTGAATATCCGTATGGAGAACCTGCCCAAAGGCATTTATTATGCAGCTATTTTAAACAATGTTGGCCAGGTTGTTCATAAAGAGCAGCTCAACCATGAAGGCGGAAGTTCCGTATATAGTATAAGACTTAAGAATATAATTTCTCATGGAAATTATGTTTTACAGGTGCTGGAAGCTGATAAAGTTAAAACAACGTTTAAAATTGTCTATTAATAGAACTAAACCATTATTTTTGTAAAAAGTAGGATACCCATGAACAAATACAGAAGATATATATTTATGCTGGGGCTGGTGGTAATGACTGGCTTATTAAACCCTTTAAAAAGCAATGCACAACCGGATGCAGGCTGTGATCCGCTGGATCCTGCATGCCCAATTGACGGTGGGCTTAGCCTTTTAATTGCCGCCGGTATCGGTATTGGCGCCAGGAAAGCATATCAATTGAAAAAGAAAGAAGAAAAGGAAATATAACATATCCGCATGTTTTTTTAAAGAGATGATTATTTTAATAGTCATCTCTTTTTTTATAACAGCCAGGGAGGATTTAACAAATGGGCATTGTAATTCATTTCAAATCAATGTATCTCGTAAGGTTCAGCACATTTCGGCACAACTTAAAAATTGGCTAAGTAATTTATTTTAACGAATTTTGTGAACTTGCTGGTTTTCTCATTCGGCAACCATTGTAAGTAATCTTTCTTAAAATATGCGACTATTTTCCTTCTTTTCCCATACTCAAAAAAGATATCAGTTTTTACATCTTTTGGCAGGTATTTTATTGCTGGCCACTATGGTTTCATCCTGTATCACTACAAAAAGCAATTACTATTTTAAAACCCTGGCAAAAGATACCAGCATTTCAGCATTTGTTGCCGGTGATTTTGATACCAAAATCCAAAAAAAGGACATACTGCTTATTACAGCCAGCAGTCTTAGCAAGGAGATGGATGACCGGTTTAATATTGGAGCGGGTTATGAAGATGTCACCAAGATACAAGCACCTTCCGGTTTCATGGTAGACGAAAAGGGCATGATACTCGTGCATTTTCTTGGCAATATAAAGGTTGAAGGATTTACCCGAAAAGAGTTGAAAGAAAAATTGCAAAATGAACTGACTCCATATATGAAGGAGCCCATTGTAACAGTTCAGTATCTTAATCATAAGGTGACAATACTTGGGGAGATAGAAAAACCCCAGGTAATAAACATGCCTGAAGAAAAAATGTCACTAATAGATATTATCGTTTTAAGCGGTGACCTGAAAGAGAATGGAAGCAGGAAAGATATCATGGTCATCAGGGAATTGGGAAGTGAAAAAAAGATAAAGCATATCAACCTGGAAGACCATTCTATTTTTTCCTCACCCTGGTATTATGTGCAACCAAATGATATCATATATATTTCACCGGACAATGAAAAATATATGAAAGAAGAGAAAAAAAGAAATTTACAAACAACCCTGTCATTAGTAGCTTCAGGGATTTCTTTATTGGTAATTATTCTAAACACGCTGTTAAGGTAATTCATTTACTAAATATTGTATGAGCGAAGAACAATTTTTCAAAGGGAAACCTTCCAGTAATATACTTGCACAGATCGTACACAGGTACCTGCCTTTTTGGCCCGTATTCCTGATAGCCACAAGTATTTCCCTGTCTATTGCCTATGTTTATCTACGTTCCCTGACCCGTATCTATGTGGCATCTGCAAAGGTTTTGCTTAAAGACCCGCAAAAAGGGTCAGGTGACAGTAAGGTATTGGATGCATTAAATATTTTTAGCGAAAAAAAAATTGTTGAGAATGAGATCATTGTTTTGCGTTCTTCCTCCCTGATGCAGGAAGTTGTAAAATCACTTGATCTCTATTCAACTGTTTACAATGAAGGGAATGTACAAACAGAGGAATTATATAAAAGTAATTCACCCATTGAATTCATTGCACTCGATAAGGAAAGCATTGAAAATGGCGGCAAATATTCTTTTGACATAGACTGGAAAAAAGCAACTGTAAAGATTGCCGGGCAGCAGATTCCATTCGAAGGAATTTTTACTGCAGGTAAGACCAATTACCGTTTACATTTGAACCTTGAATATAACAGGAATATAGTAGGGAAGAATTATTTTGTTGTTTTTAGTTCTGTTCAGGCCGCAGCATCCCGGATCATTGGAAGTTTAAAAGCTGCGCCGCTGTCTTTTTCATCCACCGTTATTGATCTGAAAATGGAAACCCCGGTACCGGAAAAAGGGATCAATATTCTTAATAAGTTATTTGAGGTCTATAATATTGAAGGGATAGACGATAAGAACCAGATAGCTACCAAAACGCTGTTATTTATTGATGAGCGGCTTAATACTGTAACAGCGCAGTTAGACAGTGTAGAACGTAATATTCAAAATTACAGGATCCGTGAAGGAGTAAATGACCTTGGCCAACAGGCTTCTATTTACCTGGCAAATGTCCAGGGCCTTGATAAGGAAAAAGCTACTATCGAGATCCAGATGGATATCCTCAATGAACTGGAAGGGTATGTAGATAAAAAAGGTAAAAAGCCGGGAACGGTACCGTCGGTGGCTTTCATAAATGACCCGATCCTGAAATCACTGCTGGATCAATTATATCTTGCCGAATTCACCCTGGATGATGCAAAAGCCTCCGCGGGTGATAAAAGTGAACCGGTAATATTGGGTGAAGAAAAAGTTGCCCGTTTAAAAAAAGATATCCGTGAAAATATAAACAATATCCGCAATAGTTTTTCAACCCAGAAAAGCAGCGTTGCTTCCAATATTGCCCTTAATAATAACCTGCTAAGCCAGGTTCCCAAGAAAGAACGTGGACTGCTCGAGATCAGCCGGCAGCAGGCCATCAAAAATAATATCTATACATTTCTTTTACAAAAGCGCGAAGAAACCGCGCTTTCCTCTGCCTCTACCAGTGCTGACCTGCGTGTGTTGGAACGGGGGTTTTCTTATGGTCCTATCAGGCCCATTGCGAAGAATTATTACTGGATGGGATTACTTGCCGGCTTACTTGTATTTGTTTTATATGTACAAGGCTTCGAGCAATTCAATAATAAGATCATGTTCAGGACTGAAATAGAAAATAAGACCAGCATACCCGTTATTGGGGAGATCGTCCAGGCAAAAAAAGATGAGCCTGTTGCAATCTCCGAAGGCAAGCGAACAGTTATAGCCGAACAGTTCCGGGCACTCCGGACCAACCTGGCTTTCATGGGTTTTAATGAGCAGTCTAAAACCTTGTTGATAACGTCAAGCGTTTCGGGAGAGGGTAAGAGTTTTATTGCTATTAATATGGCGATGAGCATCACACTAACAGGCAAAAAAGTTGCACTCCTTGAAATGGATCTTCGCAAGCCCAAGCTGAGTAAAAAATTAGGAGTAAGCCGCGATCCGGGAATTTCCAGTTACCTGGTAAATAAGGCAACCATTGAAGAGATCATAAAACCCACTGCGTATAAAAATTTGTTTTTGATCTCGGCAGGGCCCATTCCTCCAAATCCCACTGAATTGATCGGGAGGCCGGAATTTGCCAGCATGATGAAAGAACTCAATGATCGTTTTGAGTATATTATTATTGATACAGCACCGATCGGCCCGGTTACAGACGCCCAATTATTGACTCCCTATGCCCAAACTACCATTTTCGTGGTAAGGCATAATATAACCCCGAATGTATTTATCAGGATGATCGATGGATTTCAGAAAGAGAAGAAATTCAATAATATGTCGATTGTTTTCAATGGAATAAAACCACGTGGAATATCTATTTTAAATTATGGATTCGGGGGTTATGGGAACGGTTATGGTTATGGTTATGGTTATGGCTATGGGTACGGCTATGGATATGGCAGTGAGGCAGAAGGATACTATATCCAGGATGGCAGCCACCCGGGATTTAAAAACCTTTGGAACATAAAGGGTTTCTTTAAAAAGCTCTTCCGGAAAAAATAGGAGGCGGCATAAAAATATTATTCATTAAAAATGTCTTCAGTTAAAACAATGTGACTGAGGACCAGCGAAGCTTTGACCTCTTCTGATAATCATAAAAACTGGTATGTAGTTTACACCCGGCCCAGGTGGGAAAAGAAAGTTGCTTTATCACTTTCCGAAAGAGGCATAGAAAATTATTGCCCGCTCAATAAAGTCATGAAACAATGGAGTGACCGGAAAAAGGTGGTATTGGAACCGCTTTTCAAAGGATATGTATTCATTCATGTGCCTGAAAGCAATAAATGGGATGTAAAAAAAATCGATGGGATCATTAATTACGTTTATTGGTTAGGGAAACCGGCAAAAGTAAAAGATTCAGAAATTTATACGATCAGGATGTTCCTGCAGGAGTTTAACAATGTGGAAGTTGTTGAAAGGCAATTAAATATAAATTCAAAGGTATTGGTCAAGCAGGGGGTACTAATGAATTATCGTGGTATAATTGTTGAGGTAAGCGGGAGCAAAGCAAGGGTTCAGATCAATAGTATGGGAATTCAGCTAAGTGCTCTTTTCGATAAGAAAAATCTTGAACCTGCTGACCTGGGTTAAATTATATTAATAATGGCATTTTACGCGGCTAATACGGGAAAAAATGATTAACTTAACATATAAACAGCGCTCTGATGAAGCTAACTGACAAAATTTATGTAGCAGGCCACACGGGTTTGGTGGGTAGTGCTATCATGAGATTGCTTAAAAAAAAGGGCTATACCAAGATCGTTACCCGAACTTCGGAGGAGCTAGATCTCCGGGATCAGAAACTGGTTACAGAATTTTTTGAAAATGAGCAGCCCGTATATGTTTTTCTCGCTGCTGCGAAAGTGGGGGGTATTATGGCAAACCAGACCTATCCTGCTGATTTTATCTTTGATAATCTTTCCATACAGAATAATATCATTCATGCTGCCTATAAATCCGGAACAGAAAAGTTATTATTCCTGGGCAGTAGCTGTATCTATCCAAAAAATGCACCTCAACCCATTGAAGAAGATTACCTGATGACGGGATTCCTGGAACCTACCAATGATGCATATGCCATTGCTAAAATTGCGGGGATCAAAATGTGCCAGGCATATCACAGGCAATATGGCTGCCGGTTCATTAGTGTGATGCCTACCAATCTTTACGGGCAGGGAGACAATTACAATCTGCAGAATGCGCATGTACTTCCTGCATTATTGCGCAAATTTCACGAGGCAAAATTGCACCATGATCCAACGGTAACGGTTTGGGGTACCGGTAAGCCGAGGCGGGAATTTCTGCATGTAGATGATGCTGCGATGGCTTGTTATTTTTTGATGCAGCGTTATGAGTCGCCTGAAATAATCAATGTGGGCTCGGGGTTGGATCATACAATTAAGGAAATGGCGACGATCATTAAGAAGATCACAAATTATCCGGGGAATATCATTTTTGACGAATCTAAGCCTGATGGCACCCCCCGAAAATTGTTGAATGTTGACAAAATAAAGACACTTGGCTGGAAGCCGGTCATCGACCTGGAAGAAGGTCTTGCTTCTACCTATAATAATTTCGAAAAGAATTATTTTTATTACACAAACCGGAGCGAAGCAATATTACATGTGTAGAATTTCCGGAATGATTGATGCTGCAGCCCATGTGAGTGAGATTGAAAGCATGGTTCAGCAAATGTGCGATCTTCAAAAACATGGGGGGCCGGATGATGGGGGGCTTTATATTTCTGCAGCAGACAAACTTGTATTGGGTAACCGGAGACTTGCTCTCCTGGACTTAAGCCCTGAGGGCCATCAGCCCATGCAATACCTGGACCGTTATTTTATTACCTATAACGGTGAATTATACAATTTTTTGGAACTAAAGGAAGAGCTTGTAAGGCTTGGGCATATCTTCAGGAATCACACAGATACTGAAGTTATTCTTGCAGTTTTTTCACAATGGGGCACCCAGGGATTTGCCCGTCTGAAAGGGATGTTTGCTTTTGCCCTTTGGGATAATCGTGAAAAGGAATTATACCTGGTGAGAGATGTTGCGGGTATCAAGCCTTTATACTATGCTTCCCAAAAAGGTTTCCTTGTTTTTGCTTCAGAAACAAGAGCCTTCATGCCGGTAACCGGCTTAAAGGAACAAAATGAAAACTGGCCTGTATATTTAATGGCATACGGCCATGTACCCGAACCTGTTAGTATACTTTCAAAAGTAAAGCCGCTTCATAAAGGTTGTTTTTTAAAATATGAATTGTGCAAAGATCTAATCAGCGTACAATCTTATGCACATTATAGTTATAGCTGCCAGGTCAGTGATATTGGTGAAAGCCAGGACCTGATCAGGGCATCTCTTGAACAGTCAGTAAAACGTCACCTTATTGCAGATGCACCCCTGGGCGTTTTTCTCAGTGGGGGACTTGATTCCGGTATCATAGCATCACTTGCAGCCAAGTATAAACAGTCAGCTTTAAAAACCTTATCTATCTATTTTGAGGAGCCTGAGTATTCTGAAAAAAAATACCAGGACATCTTAATTAAAAAGCTCCAGTGCGATCATCACCAATACCTGCTTAAAGAAGACGAGTTTCATACTTCGTTCCCTTATATACTTGACAGCATGGATATGCCCAGCTGTGATGGTATCAATACCTGGTTCATCAGTAAATATGCTGCTTCCCAGGGATTAAAAGCCGTATTATCCGGCGTGGGTGGTGATGAACTTTTTGGCGGATATCCTTCTTTTAACCGGCTTAGGACTGCTTCATTATTACAGCATTTGCCACATGCACTGGTAAAGGCAGGAAGACGGAGCAATGCAAAGAAGCTGAACAGGATGTCTTACCTGGACCTGGACGGGATTAAAGGGATCTATCTTTTTTTAAGGGGGCATTTTAGCCCCTATGAAATCGCCAAGCAATTGGGTTCGTATGAAAAGCAGGTATGGTCGATTTTGAATGAAGCTCCTATACTGACTAATATCACGGGCCTTGAATATAAGAACCAGGCGAGCTGGATGGAGTTCAATCTGTATATGCAGAACCAACTGTTGCGGGACTCAGATGTGATGAGCATGATACATGGAGTAGAGATCAGGGTTCCGTTTTTAGATGATGATGCCATCAGGCTTGCATTAAAAATAGAACCCTCTATCAAATTTGAAGGACCGAAGTCAAAACAGCTTCTCATCAATACATTCAAAGACATTCTCCCGGAGGAAATATGGAACAGGCCAAAAATGGGCTTTAGTTTTCCATTTGCAAAATGGCTGAGCAGCAGTGAATATGTAAAGGAATTAATGGGGAATAGCAATAAAAATTCCAAAACCAATTACAGTAAGTTTATGAATGGGAAGCTGCACTGGTCACATATGATGTCTTTAATAATCTTAAGTAACAGGAATGTTGCGTAAGAAGGATATAGGATACCGTGTTAATCTGTTTTTAATCTAATTGGCTAATCATTTTCTTTTTCTTACACTCAAAGTATTTGCTGCAACCGGTGGCATCGAAAAAGTATGTCGTGTAGCGGGAAAAGCAATGTATGAAACAACGATCACGCACGGAACCAGTGTAGAGATCTTTTGTATGTATGACAAACCATCGGATGCGGATGACAATAAATATTTTCCAACAGAAATTTTCAAAGGGTTTGGCACAAACAAAGTAAAATTTATCTATGCCGCATTGAGAAAAGGGATCAAATGCGATGTTGTAATATTAAGCCATATCAACCTGTTACTGGTAGGCTGGCTCATTAAAAAAATATCCCCGGCTACAAAGATCATTTTATTTGCACATGGTATTGAGATCTGGGGCCCCGTTAACCGCAGAAAAAAAATCATGTTGCACTGTTGTGATGAGATCATTTCCGTAAGCAATTTTACCAGGGCCAAAATACGGGAACGCCATCATATCCCCGAAAATAAATGCCGGGTGCTTAATAATTGCCTGGATCCCTTCCTGCCCATTGGTAAAGATATATCTGCAAATAAAGACCTGCGCAACAGGTATGGCCTGAAAAATGAAGACCAGGTATTATTCACGCTTACAAGGCTATCTTCCAAAGAAAGGTACAAGGGATACGATAAGGTGCTGCAGGCTATTGTATCGTTAAAAGAAAAATATCCCAGGATCCATTACCTCGTTGGCGGAAGTTATGATAAAAATGAAAAGATATACCTGGATAATATGATCAACCGCCTCTCGCTGAATGAACAGGTGACCATTGCAGGGTTTATTCCCGATGAGGACCTCGTAGCCTATTTTTCAATGGCCGATATATATGTAATGCCCAGTATGAAAGAAGGATTTGGTATTGTTTTTATTGAGGCCATGTATTACGGACTCCCTGTGATTGCTGGTAATAAGGACGGTTCCGTGGATGCCTTGTGCAATGGGGAACTGGGTTTATTGGTTGACCCGCTGGATGTAACTGCTATCCAGGAAGCCGTCGAAAAAATATTGCTGGATAAAAATGCGTATATTCCTAACCGTGAATTATTGATGAATCAGTTTAGTTATGATAGTTATAAGGTAAAACTGGAGAACATATTATTGTAAATCACCGGAACATACAAGGGATATCAAATACCCCGCAAAAAGAAATATAATGAACAGTGAATCTACAACCATAAAAAAAGATGATGATCAGTGGGACCTGGTGATAGCACCGGGGCGGGCGGGGAAAAACTACTGGAAAGACCTGTGGCGTTTCCGTGAACTATTTTACATACTTAGCTGGCGTGATATTAAAGTACGCTACAAGCAAACGGTAATTGGCGCCGCATGGAGTGTTATCCGCCCTTTACTCACTACTATAATTTTTACGGTAGTATTCAGCCGTATTGCTAAACTGGAGTACCTGGGCGCAGCGCCATATGCACTCATGGTATTTGCGGGTATGCTTCCCTGGCAGTTTTTCAGTAATGCGCTGAGTGAATCGAGTTCAAGCCTGATCGGGAATGCTAACCTGATAACAAAGGTTTATTTTCCCCGCATGATCATTCCCGCAAGTTCAGTTATCACCAGCCTGGTGGATTTTGGAATATCTTTCCTTATCCTGCTTGGGTTTTGCGTTTGGTATGGGTTTTTACCTTCCTGGCATATCATTTTTTTACCATTGTTCATATTACTGGCATTTACGTGTGCCTTTGGGATCGGCTTGTACCTTACCGCGATAAATGTGAAGTACAGGGATTTTCGCTATATCATTCCATTTATAGTTCAATTTGGATTATATATAAGTCCCGTGGGATTTAATAGTTCTGTCATCAATGAAAAATACAGGATATTTTATTCACTTAACCCGATGGTTGGTGTGATAGATGGCTTCAGGTGGTGTATACTCGGAGACCCGATGCACTGGCAATCCTTCATCGTTTCCGTTGTGATCACCCTTCTATTTTTATGGATCGGTATATATTATTTCAGGAAAGTAGAAAAGACATTTGCGGATAATATTTAGCATCGGGTATTATTCAAAATTGATCATCATTTAAATACTGTACAGACATTTGCCCTCTTCTCCAATTATCCAGGTCACTGATCTTTCTAAAAGATTCATCATCTCGCATGAAGGGAAAGAAAATTATACTGCACTGCGGGATGTGATCAGCAAAAAAGCAAAAAAAATATTTTCTTTTCCTGAATGGATGAAGCCGTCGGAAAATGTGAGCAAGGAAGCATTCTGGGCATTAAAAGATATCAATTTCGAGGTTGAAGCGGGTGACAGGGTTGGTATCATTGGAAAGAACGGAGCAGGGAAAAGCACTTTGTTAAAGATCTTATCACGCATCACGGAGCCTACCAGCGGAAGTGTAAAAATAAAAGGCCGTGTGGCATCATTACTTGAAGTAGGTACAGGTTTTCATCCTGAACTGACGGGAAGAGAGAATATTTTCCTTAATGGCGCGATACTGGGTATGAGCAGGTTTGAGATCCGAAAGAAATTTGACGAGATCGTTGCGTTTGCAGAAATAGAGAAATTCCTTGATACCCCGGTAAAAAGATACAGCAGTGGGATGTATGTAAGATTGGCCTTTGCAGTAGCTGCTCATTTAGAGCCGGAGATTTTGATAGTTGATGAAGTGCTGGCAGTTGGAGATGCGCAGTTTCAAAAAAAATGCCTTGGGAAGATGGAAGATGTGAGTACTAATGAAGGCAGGACCGTGCTTTTTGTAAGCCATAATATGGGTGTGGTTATGCAGCTGTGCAAAAGGGGAATACTTTTGTCTAACGGGGAAATAAAAATGAAAGATGAGGTTAAAAAGATCATAGAAAATTACCTGAAAAGTGAAGATGTAAAAAATCAGTATAAGGCGCCCGTTAATAATACCAAAAAGAATTTTTTTTCAGCAATAGAAGTGGTGAATGAAAGCGGCGAACCGGTTTCCGATTTTAAATTCGATGAAAGCGTGTTGCTTAAATTCGCTTTTTGCATTACAGAGCGAACAATGGGCCTGCAGATCGGTATTGCACTGCAGGACAAATTCAACACGAGGGTATTTACTGTTTTAAAGGAAGTGGACTTTTTTAAAGTAGAAGGTAACCGGTATTCGGGTGAAGTGAAGCTGCCTGCGGGCCTGATCGCCCCCAATTATTATTCATTTGTATTTGCGTTGTGGACAAGAGATGGAAAAGTATATGATATAGTAAATGGCGTATGCCCAGTTACGATCCATGATAATGGAACTGAACTGGCATTGTATGAGGCCAATGATTATGGCAATATCATTATTAATCCTGAATGGTATTCAAAATAAAATTTATTTATCATGTTTATGCGTGCCATAAGGTATATCTGTTATAAGCTTTATTACCTGGGAAGGGTAGAATACCGGATACGCATAGCTGCTATAAAACGGAATAGCTACGACAAAATAGCAGGGATTCACCCGGAAGCAACTGTTACAAATAAGGGAAATATCATAAATCTTCTAAAAGATAAAAGCCTGATCCGGATCGGCCGGAAGACAAATGTGAATGGAGAGCTGCTTGTTATGGAACAGGGTGGGGAAATCATAATCGGGGACTTTTGTTATATTGGTTCAGGATCAAGGATATGGTCAGGGAAAAAAATTGTGATAGGCGACCGCGTACTGATCTCCCACAATGTTAATATACATGATAATATAGCTCATCCATTAAATGCAGATGAACGACACAAGGATTTTCTACATATTTTTTGTGCCGCCTCTATGAATAAAACGGATTATAGGGGAGAAGAAATTAATATTGGCAATGATGTCTGGATAGGGTTTAATGCAACCATTTTAAAAGGTGTTACGATCGGCAACGGGGCCATCATAGGCGCCTGCGCCGTAATAACAAAAGATGTACCTCCAAATGCGGTGGTAGTTGGTAATAATAGCCAGGACATTGTTAAGTATGTTGATTAAACAGGCCAGGTTTATCAAGGGTGACTGCAATGTCTGTTAAATAAAAAAAATAAAATGCCTTCCATTATAAAGGTTGATTCGGTTTCTAAAAGCTTTATCATTAACCATGAAGAGCGGGAAAACTATATGGCTTTGCGTGATGTTATCAGCAATAAAGCTAAAAAAATATTCTCCTTTCCTAAATGGATGAAACCTGCCGTAGAAGTTTCTAAAGAGGAATTCTGGGCACTAAGGGATATTAATTTTGAAATAGAGCAGGGTGAACGGGTAGGCATCATTGGCAGGAACGGGGCAGGAAAAAGTACCTTATTAAAAATATTGTCACGTATAACCGAACCCAGTTCGGGAAGCATAAAGATCAGGGGTCGCGTGGCTTCACTGCTTGAAGTTGGAACTGGTTTTCATCCCGAATTAACGGGAAGAGAAAATATATTTCTAAATGGAGCAATCCTTGGGATGGGCAGGCTGGAGATACGAAAAAAATTTGACGAGATCGTTGCCTTTGCAGAAGTGGAGAAATTTTTAGATACACCTGTGAAAAGGTATAGCAGTGGAATGTACGTGAGGCTTGCTTTTGCTGTGGCTGCACACCTCGAACCGGAAATTTTAGTAGTAGATGAAGTATTGGCAGTGGGTGATGCCGCATTTCAAAAGAAGTGCCTTGGGAAAATGGAGGATGTGAGCACGAACGAAGGAAGAACGGTATTATTTGTAAGTCATCAAATGGATTCGATCGAGACACTCACCCTTAAATGTATATATTTAAAAGAAGGCCGCATATTTAAGATCGGGGAAACAGGAAAGATCATTGATTCATACCTGAATACTTTTGACAGTATGGAAAATATTAACCTGTATAATGACCGGCAGGGTAACCGCAAGGCAAAAGTTGTAAAATTGCAGGTAATGAAAAACGGCCAGGTTGTAAAAGGACTTAAACAGGGAGAATCATTTGATATTGTATTTGGAATTGAGCCCAATCAAAAGTTAAATTTTGATATGAGTTTCGCCATTGAAAATCATAAACAACAAGCTCTTTTTTGCACACAGTTATCAGATAAGCAACAAACGATCGTAAAGGACAAATATTTTGAATTATCCATAAAAATGGATACCCCCAAATTACGCACGGGCGAATACCTGATCACAATCGCTCTTTTTTCACCGGACAAAAGTGAATTTTATGATGTGGTTTATCATTTTCCACTTACCGTTATTGAAGGCGTTGTGGAAAATTCAAATATACCGGCAGATAACAGGATCGGAAATTTATACTTCCCTTTACAGTGGGTTGAAGTTGATCATTGAGCTCTTATTAAACAAGCGATATTCTTATAGTATATGATAAAAAAACTAATTACAGTTTTAAAAGAGAATTTGTCAAATTACCGGAAGATCGATCTCTTGCATCAAAGAGAGCTCAATGATTACAAGCATGCGAAAGTAAACCTTGGACAAATACAGGCAGCAATGAATAGCCAGAAGGCAACAATCAAAAGCCTTGCCGAGGTAGAGTTCCAGGTGTTTTCGCAGTTTGGTGACGATGGGATCATACAATACCTTGTAAATAAGCTCCCCCTAAAAAATAAAACTTTTATAGAGTTTGGCGTTGAAAATTACCGGGAAGCCAACACAAGGTTCCTTTTGATCAGTAACTACTGGGCAGGCATGGTAATGGATGGCAGTCCTGAAAATGTGAAAAGAATAAAAAATGATGGCCTGTATTCTTATTATGATTTGAGAGCAGGTCAGCATTTTATTACCAAAGAAAATATTAATTCAATATTAAGTGAAACAGGATTTAACAGGGAGATCGGCATTCTTAGCATTGATATTGACGGGAATGATTATTGGATTTGGAAAGAAATAAATTCGGTTGAACCAGGCATTATCATATGTGAATACAACAGTTTGTTTGGATTTGAAGAAGCCTTCACCATAAAATATGATCCCGGCTTTGTTAGGGGAAGGGTAAAACCTTTTAATTTTTATGGCACTTCCCTAAAGGCTGCACATCAGCTTGCGAGCGAGCGTGGGTATTTTTTTATTGGTTGCAATAGTGCAGGAAACAATGCTTATTTTATCCATAATAAATTTAGAGCAACCTGCCCGGTTGAAGAAAAAACAGTCGAAGAAGGGTATAATTTTTCTATTTTTTTCTGAATCAAGAAAAAATGGAGAGCCACAAAAAGGAATGGATAAAATAAAAAGCATTGATGGGCTTGAAATTATGGATGTAACTACCATGGAAATAAAACATGTAAACTCGGAAGCCATCATTCAATCTCTTAAAAGAGCCAATAAATTTAAAGGGGTTCATTGATGAAAATGAAGATCATCATCTTAGGTTCGGAAGGCTTTATAGGCAAGCATTTGATCCGGTATTTTAAATCAATTGGATATGATGTGTCTGGATGTGACCTGTATGAAACTCCTTCATCCCCCTATACTTATTTTAAAATATCAAGGTCATCTCCCGAGTTCGATGATATTTTCCTGTCTAAAAAATATGATGCATGCATCAATGCTTCGGGTAGTGGAAATGTAAATTATTCAATGACTAACCCGGTGGGGGATTTTGAGGCCAATACGCTTGACGTTATAAAAGTGTTGGATGCGATGAGGAAACACAATCCCGCATGCAAATACCTCCATATTTCAAGTGCTGCTGTATATGGCAATCCTGCAAGCTTGCCGGTGCGTGAAGATGCTGCGTGCAAACCATTATCAGCTTATGGCTGGCATAAATTATTGTCTGAGCAATTGTGCATGGAATATCATTTACTTTATCATTTGCCCGTTGTTATTGTAAGGCCTTTTTCAATTTATGGCCCGGGTTTAAAAAAACAATTATTCTGGGATACCTATCAGAAATATATGGCCGATCAATCCAGTATTGAATTGTGGGGCACCGGAAGTGAAAGCAGGGATTTTATTTATATAGATGATGTGCTGCATTGTTTTGAACTTATATTAGAGAAAGCTGAAATGAAAGGAGAGGTTTATAACATCGCTTCGGGAAATCAAACATTTATTAAGGATGTAGTGCAGCAGTTATTTAAATTCGTTCCGCATACACCAAGGATTATTTTTAACAACAAAACCCGGGAAGGTGACCCACTCAATTGGCAGGCAGACATCTCGAAAATTAAGGGGCTTGGGTTTACTTCCCAATTCTCTTTGGAATCCGGAGTTCGCAACCTGTCCGAATGGTTGAT
This sequence comes from uncultured Chitinophagaceae bacterium, assembly GCA_963779595.1. GTDB lineage: Bacteria > Bacteroidota > Bacteroidia > Chitinophagales > Chitinophagaceae > Ferruginibacter. The sequence continues at coordinate 795,563 of CAVZYY010000001.1, forward strand.
GTCGGTAAAGTGATCATTTTTAAACAATGGACATTATTTATTTTGTAGATAACAAACTGGGGGGAGTTACTTCCCTCAATTATAATCTTGCATCTCATGCCCTGCCAGGTGCAAATCAAACAGTCATACATATAGATGAAAAAGAATGGGACATGTCCAGGGCAAACATTGCCTTCCCTGTTGACAAGGAAATTTATTTTAATTTCAGCGGAATAGAGAATACATATTCTATTATAAGAAAACTGCGCAAATTAATACCTGAAACCGAGGGAGCAATGATCTTAAATTATGAATATGAAATGGTTGTGCTGGATCGTTATTCACTTCCTCAAACCAGTTACCAGCTCGTACATGATCATTACAATTTAAGACTTGCCAAGAAATATGGCCATGTGTCGGATGTATTTATTTGCCACAATACGGTGATTTATAAGGAACTCCTGGAATTATTTCCGGAGAGAAAATCCGAGGTTTTTTATTTACCACATGGTGTAACGATCCCTGCACAATATCGCCCCGAAAAAAAGGACATAAAACCCCTGCAATTATTGTTTTTAGGAAGAATGGCAGCATCCAAAGGTATTTTTGACTTACCCGTCATCAATGATTTCTTAAGAAGCAAAGCTGTGCAATTTGAATGGACCTGTATTGGGAATGGTCCGGAACTGGAAGCATTAAAACTAAAATGGGACCCAAAAGATAAAGTAAAATTCCTGTCTCCTTCGTCTAATAAGGATGTGCTGGAGATCTGTGCAAAAATGGATGTATTTGTACTGCCGACCAAATTTGAAGGCACACCGGTTTCACTGCTGGAAACAATGAGTGCAGGCCTTGTGCCTGTAATAACCAGTTTGCCCGGGGGTATCACAGATATTGTTAATGATGAAATTGGATATAGGATCCCCTTGAATGACCTGGAAGGTTTCGCCAATGCCATTGCAGAATTGTATCAAAAACCAGCGTTGTTAAATACGCTCAGTAAAAACTGCCGGCAAAAGGTCATTGCAGAATTTGATATTGTCAAAACGGCTAAAACATATCATGATCTATTTTTGCGGTACAAGGAGTTCTATAAAAAAAAGCAACATAAAAAAATAAAGATAGGAGCAAGGCTCGATCATCCGTTCATATATAATGGTATTACAAAAGCGATCAGGAATTTGATTAAAAAAAGCAGCTAACTTTTGCATCGGATAAAATTATTTCTTAAAAATATTTTATTAAAAGCGGGACTTTGGTATCGCATACAATATACTCAGTGGTATAGGGAATATAAGTCACCCGGATATAAAGCCAAAATTGAGACATTGACTGAGTTCTATAATAAACTTTTTAAAAATAAAAAACTTTCGCTGATTTTTGATATTGGTGCAAATGCCGGGGACTATAGTTATGTATTAGCTGGCCTGTGCAATAAATTGGTATGTATAGAGCCTGATGATAAAAACAATGATATCCTTGTTGCCAGGTTTGGCAATAATAAGAATATTGTTATTGTAAAAAAAGCAATCGCAGAAGAAGATGGCCTGTCTGTTTTTCACATTGAAGCCGAAGGAAGCGCACTGAATACATTGAGCAATAAATGGATAAATGTATTAAGCGAGGCTGATAAAACACGCTTCGAGAAAACACATAAGTTCACTAAGACCAGGGAAGTGGAAACGATGGGCATGGGTTCACTTATTCAAACATTCGGCATACCTGATTATATAAAAATAGATGTGGAAGGATTTGAAAAAGAAGTAGTCAGTGGTTTGCAGTTAAAAATACCGATAATAAGTTTTGAATGCAATTTGCCGGAATTCAGTGAAGAAACGACCTGGATCATTGACCACTTATTTCGTTTAAACCCGAATGTTGGGTTTAACTATATCCGGAACGATGGCTTTGAATTAGAAAAGAATGTCAGTGCAACAGAGATAAGTGACCTTGTGACAAGCGGGCGATATCGGTTTTTAGAAATTTATTGTTTTAATTAAAACCCCCTTCAGCATATAGTATAAACAAAGGTAATTACAGCTGGAAAATAAAAAACGATTGGTAGTGTATTAATAAGCACAATAGATATGTGCTAAATATAAAAGTAGGTTTAAAAGGGACATTAAAATGAATGAGAATTTAATTTACGATATTGGAATGCATAATGGCGATGATACAGCCTATTACCTCAGTTTAGGGTATAATGTGATTGCAATTGAGGCCTCACCCGATCTTGTAGAAAAAGGAAAATTGCGATTTCAACAGGAAATTGCGGATAAGAGGCTGGAAATACTGAATGTCGGCATTGCATCAAAAAGCGACTTTATGGATTTTTACCTCAATAAAGCCAATTCCGTGTGGAATTCATTTGATAAAGAAATCGGGGAGCGGGGCGGGCTTGGATTTGAAATCATAAAAATAAGAACAACAGGCCTCGATGAAATAATTGGAGACAAGGGGCTTCCTTATTATATGAAAATTGATATCGAGGGTAATGATATACTTTGTTTAATGTCATTAACAGGCAGTAAAGAAAAGCCTAAATATATATCCGCCGAAGTAAACGATATAAGTATCCTTAATAAACTATATGAATTAGGTTACAGGAAGTTTAAGCTGATCGATCAGTTCAAATTTCTTCCACTTGAATTACCAGCCACAAGGGAGTTTAAGATATATAAAAAACATTATTTCTTTTCGCATTCAATGAATTTTTTTGTGAGGGCGTCCCGCAAGTTATTTGAAAAGTATGTGAACAGGTATTGTTTGGCACAGTATCGTAAATTATTTAATTATGACCATGCCCAGGGAAGTTCGGGGCCCTTTGGTGAGGGACTTCCGGGTAGATGGGTTGACTATGAACAGCTCTTAAAAGTCTACCAATTTTATAAAACATCTTTTGAAAACTCCAGGCGATTTGGAGGTTTTAATTTCTGGATTGATATCCACGCTACAAATTGAACGAAGTTATGGCCGATAACCCAATGATTAGTGTGTTGATGACCTGTTATAACAGGGAAAAGTACATAACCCTTGCTATAGAAAGTGTTTTATGTTCAACCTATAAAAATTTTGAACTTATTATTGTTGATGATGGTTCAAAGGATAATACTGTTTCCATTGCAAAAGGTTTTGCGGAAATTGACAAAAGAGTGAGGGTCTATCAGAACGAGGTGAATCTTGGCGATTATCCTAACCGAAACCGGGCTGCTTCCTATGCAACCGGAAAGTATGTCAAATATGTGGATTCGGATGATCTGATATACCCGTGGGGATTGGAATTAATGGTTACTATGATGGAAAAATTCCCACAGTCAGGTTGGGGGCTTTGTTCTATGCAACCTGACCGCGAAAGACTATTTCCGTTTGAACTAAACCCAAGAGAGGCTTATCTATACCATTACCAGGGACCGGGATTATTTTCCAGGGCACCTTTATCCACTATTATAAAAACAGACGTATTTCACAAGGTTGGTGGTTTTAAACCGATCAGGATGGCAGGTGATTTTGAAATGTGGCACCGGCTGGCTCAGGATTTTAATGTTGTTTTAATGCCACAGGGAATGGTTTGGTACAGAAGCCATAATGAACAGGAAGCAACCGAAAATACTCCACCGTACATTAATCTATACGAAAAGCTAAAGACGGATTTTTTAAATTCCGAAAATTGTCCCCTTGAAAAAAATGTATCAAAGCAGATCCTTAAGAGGGAAAGTGCGAGAGTGAGGGGATACATTTTAAGGAATATCCTGCAAATGGATTTTCAAATGTTAAAAGTCAATATCCGAAATCTGAAAATATATAATTCATAGATTGGAATATAAAACGAATCTATAAAGAATTGAAGATTTTAAGGCAATTGGCCGTAAGGCATCAATAAATTTCAACTATGAATTTAGCCATATTAATAAGAGCGGTTTTACATACATATTCAAGAAAGTTTTATTCATTATATAGAGCATCAAAAATAAAGTTTGGAAGTTCTCCAAAAATTGAGTTGGGATTAAAAATTTCCGGGAAAGGAAAAATAATTTTTGGAAATAATGCAATTCTTGCCGGAGGAATTAGCCTTGCTGTTTCAAAAAAATCGATCATTCAGTTTGGAGATAATTGTTCTTTAAGTAAAAACGTGCAGATCATTTGTGGAGAGAATGCTATGCTCACAACAGGTTCGAATGTAAGTATAGGCCAGGATTCAACGTTGATCATTCACAATGAATGGAATTTTGAAGATTCAACCAACATCGCCCGGAATTGCCAAATATCTTCCCGTGAGGGAAACTTTTATGGAAAATTAAAATTAAAAGTGGGCTCGTCAATAGGTGATGGAACAATCATGGACATTTCAGATGATATTTTATTAGGTAAAAATGTCTCTGTAGGCCCGCAATGCATCATGTATACACATGATCATAACTATAAAGAGAACAGCGAAGTTCCCTGGAAGGGTAAGCCTGTAACAAAGCCTATTATTATAGATGATGGTGCGTGGATAGGCGCTGGCGTGATAATATTGCCAGGTGTAAAAATAGGTAAGGGTGCTATTATTGCCGCAGGATCTGTTCTAACGAAAGAGGTTCCGCCTTATGTAATTATTGCAGGGGTACCTGGTAAAATAGTAAAGAATCTCGAAATTCATTAAATTTAAGCAGGCAGCTAACCGCGGGATCATATTTCAATGAATATTATTTCAGGCATATAATATTAAAACATCGAAAAAAAATTGATGGACTATTTTTCACATCCAAGCTCGGTGATTGATGAAGGCTGCATCATTGGAAAGAATACAAAGATCTGGCATTTCAGCCATATTATGCCTGGCTGTAATATTGGGGAAGGCTGTAATATTGGGCAAAACGTTGTTATTTCCCCCGGCGTTGTGTTGGGTAAAAACGTAAAAGTGCAAAATAATGTGTCTATTTATACGGGGGTAATTTGTGAAGATGATGTATTCCTGGGCCCTTCGATGGTATTTACGAATGTGATCAATCCACGGAGTGCCATTGTTCGCAAAAATGAATACATGAAAACCATTGTGAAACGAGGAGCCAGCATTGGCGCTAATGCCACGATCGTTTGTGGTAATGATATTGGCCAATTTGCTTTTATCGGGGCAGGGGCAGTGGTTACGAAAAATGTACCTGCCTATGCATTGGTGATTGGTAATCCCGCAAAGCAAACAGGATGGATCAGTGAGTATGGGCACAAGTTGTTATTTGATAAAAACAACATTGCCATATGTCCCGAAAGCAACGAAAAATACTTGCTAAAAAATAATGCCGTTATAAAACAGGAACATGCTTGATAAGAAAATAAAATTTGCGGTAATAGGTTGTGGACATATCGGTAAAAGGCATGCTGCCATGGTAAGTAGTAACCCGGAATGTGAACTGGTTGCTTTATGTGATGTAAAGAACAGATCATTACTGCAACTTGAAAATTATGCAGTACCCTTTTTTAATTCTATCGATGAATTGCTGGATAGTAAAATTGCTTTTGATGTTTTATGTATCGCTACACCCAATGGTTTGCATGAAGCACATGCATTGAAAGCCCTTCGCGCTGCACATCATGTAGTAGTGGAAAAGCCGATGGCGCTCAGTAAGGCAGGATGCGAGCGAATCGTATTCGAGGCATTGCATAAACACAAACTGGTGTTTTGCATTATGCAGAACCGTTATTCACCCCCATCTATCTGGTTAAAAGATGTTATTCAAAAAGGCATATTAGGAAAGATATATATCGTCCAGATAAACTGCTATTGGAACCGCGACGAAAGGTATTATGTGAAAGACAACTGGCATGGCACTAAAGAAATGGATGGAGGATCGCTCTTCACGCAGTTTTCCCATTTCATTGATATTATGTATTGGCTGTTTGGCGATATTACCAATATCCATGCGAGGTTCAGGGATTTTAACCATGGCACGCTGACCGATTTCGAGGATTCGGGTTTCGTATCATTTGATTTCCTGAATGGGGGAATGGGAGTAGTGAATTATTCTACTTCTGTATGGAACAAAAACCTGGAGAGCAGTATTACCGTCATCGCCGAAAAAGGCACTATAAAGGTAGGAGGCCAGTATATGAATGATGTGGAAGTATGCGATATAAAAGATTATACGATGCCGGTATTGAGTGAATCGAATCCTCCAAATGATTATGGGGCTTATAAGGGGTCTGCGTCTAACCATCATTTTATTTTTGAGAACGTAGTGAATGTTTTAAATAAAAGAGGGCCTATTTCCACCAATGCAATGGAAGGCATGAAAGTAGTAGAGATCATTGAAAAAATATATGCAGCCAGTTCTTTATCACCCGTTTCATTAAACGAATCAACCAGCAGGAGACTTCCATAAAATAAATGATCGTTACAATAATAGGAGCAAGGCCCCAGTTCATCAAGGCAGCCGTGGTATCTAAACAATTGCTGCTGGCGGGCATTGAGGAAAAGATCATTCATACCGGACAGCATTATGATGAGCAGATGAGCGCTGTTTTCTGGAAAGAACTCGGCATTCCGCCCTGTGAAATGAACTTGAATGTCGGATCCGGCAGCCACGGTGTGCAAACTGCACAAATGCTGATCAGGATAGAAGAATACCTGCAGGAAAATTTTCAAAAAATAAAGGCTGTATTGGTTTACGGTGATACCAATAGTACCATGGCCGCTGCCCTTGCAGCATCCAAACTTGGAATAAAAATTATTCATGTTGAATCGGGATTGAGAAGTTTTAACAGGGAGATGCCTGAAGAAATAAACAGGGTAATGACAGATCATCTTGCAGACATCCTGTTTTGCCCATCCAATTCCTCCGTTGAACAATTAGCCAGGGAAGGGATTGTAAATAATGTTTTTGATGTTGGGGATGTTATGTACGATGCTTTATTGCAATTCAGTGGCCTTTCACGGAATGAGCAGCTAAAAAAATTTAATGGCCATGTGCTAATGACGATTCACCGGCCTTCCAATACAGATAACCTTAACAACCTTAACAATATTTTTGCTGCCATTGCCCAAAGCAGCTATCAATTTATTTGGCCCGTACATCCCCGTACCACAAGAGTGCTGGATGACAATTATATTTCTTTACCACAGAACCTTACGATCGTTGCACCTTTCTCTTATTTTGAAATGCTGCATGTTCTTCTGAATTGCAGCAAGGTTATGACGGATTCGGGCGGACTACAAAAAGAAGCTTACTGGATGAGGAAGCCGTGTATCACTTTGCGTAATGATACCGAATGGACAGAAACGCTTCATCACGAATGGAATATATTAACAGGATCGGATACACGCAAAATCCAGGAAGCCCTTGTAAGGAATATTGAACCGGGTACCTGGAAACCTTTGTACGGTGACGGGAATGCATCTGGACAGATCGCCCTTATTTTAAAAAAAATGTTGTATTAAATTTGCCGGGCACTGCATCAATACCTGTCCTTTTTTTAGTGATGGAGTTTGCGCCTGTTAATACCACGGGAAATTACAGGTCGCTTAAATTTGTAAAATACCTTCAGGCGTATGGTTTTGAGCCTGTCGTAGTCACTTTTAAAGCGGAGGAAGCCGCCTCATTTTATAATGCAAAGATCGATGAGGATCTTTTAAAAGATATTCCGGCAAACACAGCTGTTTACAGGATACATTGTGATGACGGGAAAAAATATTATAAAAACAGGTTCAAAAGATTTATAACCATTTATTTCAGTATCAAAGATACTTTTGCGGTTCGTTGGAAGAAACACCTGTTTAAGGAACTGGGACCGATCATTGCCACACACAAACCCAAAGCCATTTTTACTTCACTGCCGCCCTTTAGTTCAGGCATGCTGGCGGTAGCCGTATCGCAAACCTATAAATTACCTTTAATAACCGATATGCGGGATGCCTGGGCCATGTGGGGCTATTCACCTTTTGCTACGAGGATACATTTTAACCTGACCATAGCTGAGGAGGAGAAGATCTTCAAACACTCCGCTGCTGTTTTAGGAGTAACACCACAGATCCTACGCAATTTTAAACGTTCCCATCCGGGAGTTGAACCAGCTAAATTTCATTATATACCCAATGGGTTCGACGGCATTAAGCAAGCTGCACCCACATTTAACTTTCCTGCAAATAAAGAAAAGATCAGCATTGGATATATAGGTACATTGTACTATAATGCAGAAACCCGGGAGTCTATTTTTAAAAAATGGTGGAAAAGAAAATGGCACCGGAAACTACAGTATACCGCTGTAAAAGAAGATTGGCTATATCGGAGTCCATATTTTTTCTTTAAAATGATTGCGGCTGTTTTTAAGCAGTATCCTTCAATGAAAGGCATTGTTCGCCTTGAATTTGTCGGTAAGACGCCAGGCTGGCTGGATGGTATGATAAAGGAGTTTGGGTTGGAAAATAACGTTTTTACCCATGGGTTTGTTTCACATGAAGAAGCAATGGAAATACAAGAACGGTTTGACCTTATCTTAGCTACATCCGAGAAGGTGATTGGGGATGAACATTACTGTCTCCCTTCCAAATCATTTGATAGTATTGGAATGAATAAACCAGTGCTTGGCTTTGTGACAGAAGGTATACAAAAGGAATTTATCGAAAAGAGCGGGTTGGGTATTATTTGCGATCCGGATAATACCGCTGAGGCAGTTCAAACATTTATGAACCTCGTAAAACAGGGAAGAACATTTTCATTAAACATGGAATATATTGATTCATTTCACCGAAAGAACTTAACCGGTATGCTTGCTGATGTTTTTAAAAAAGTAATTATTGAGTGAAATAACAATGAACGATCATTTCTATAAATCATGTGCGGGATAGCGGGAATCATATCAACCGGTAACACAAACCTGTCAATAGAAACTATGCTTGAAAAGATCAGGCATCGCGGCCCTGACGGGCTTTTTTATTGGAAGGCCGGTAGTATTGCTTTGGGGCATGCAAGGCTAAGCATTATAGACCTTAGTCATAATGCTGACCAACCGATGATCGATCCTGGAACCGGCAACGTGATCATATTTAATGGGGAAATATATAATTACCTTGAAATAAAGGAAGCGATCGGAAGCCGGTATCACTTCAAAACGGATTCTGATACAGAAGTTATTTTGGCTGCCTACCAGGTATATGGAATCGATTTTTTCAAACAGCTAAGAGGGATGTTCGCTTTTGCTTTGTTTGATAAGGCAACAAATAAAATATTGCTGGCAAGAGACCGCTTTGGCATCAAACCACTTTATTACCGGTTCATGAATGATGCTTTTTTATTCGCTTCGGAGATCAAGGCGATCGTGAAACCGGATGGCCGGGAAGCAATTAATGAATTAAAGGCCTATGAGTTTTTAGGAAATTGCCAGATGGATACGAATGATGAAACATTGTTTAAGGATATTCATCAATTATTACCAGCGCATTATGTATGGGTCGATCACCAGGGCAGGATGGAAATGCCCAAAGAGTATTGGCAATTTCCCGAACCGGGTAACCGGCATTTTGATGAAAGCGCTGCAGATGAATTCCTGGGGATCTTTAATGAAATGATCCGGATGCACTTGAGATCCGATGTTCCCGTGGGTTCATTTCTTTCAGGGGGTATTGATTCTTCTTCCGTTACCTGTTTTGCCTTGCGGAATATGCAACAGCCTACACTGCATACTTTTTCTGCAGTATTACCCTATTACCATCCTGAAAATGCATTGATCAAAGATGTTCTTGGCAGTAGTGAACGCATTACGGCGCACCAGTTCTTATTAAGTGGCGATGATTTCTTTGCGGATATCCCCCGGCTTATTTATCATCATGACGAGCCAACCATGGATGGATCCATGTATGCGCATTTTAAATTGTGCGAAATGGCAAAAGCAAATAATATCAAGGTTTTACTTTCAGGGTCAGGTGGGGATGAACTGTTTGGCGGATACGCGTCACATATACATGCGCATCACGCAAAATTATTATCACAATGGCGCATCCGGAAATATTTTAAAGATATCAAGAAGGTAAGTAAAAATGCATCTATTTCTTACAGGCAACTTTTTATTAAAAGCCTGTATGAAAATATTCCGCTAAACATCAGGAGGAATATAAAAAATAAACAAATACGTAGAAAAATACAGCATCTTGGCATTGATCCTGCGTTCCCTCATTACTATCACAGGCATAAAGACCCTTATTTTGCCAGCCTCATCAATAATTATAAAAGCTGGACTGCGCCTCCGTTCCTTCATTACGAAGACAGGAATTCGATGGCCTTTGGAATAGAAGCAAGGGTACCCTTTTTTGATCATGTGCTGATAGAATTTATTTTACAATTTGCAACAGAAGATATTATTGACGGGAAAAGCAAGAGCCTGTTGCGAAATTCATTTAAAGGCATTGTGCCTGATGTTGTATTACAGCAGAAGGGCAAGTATGGGTTTCCTTCTCCCATTGATCATGCTTTGAAAAATAACGAAGAGGGAAAGGCGCTTTTTTACGATTTTTATAAAAATACCCCTTTATTAAAAACAAAAGAAACCGGGCAACTTGGAAATAATTTTTACAATACTCCTGGTGATGTACCGGCTGCGGATGTGTCAGTTTTTTGGAGAACGCTTAGTTATATTATCTGGTACCAACTATATTTTAATCAGTGGAAAGGCTATATAAAATAACCGTATGAAAAGAAAAATAATAGATTGGATTGCAGGAAGGAAAGCCCTTCAGGGTTTTTTTGAAACCCTGTACACTGGAGCAGTGTACGGAATGAATTATGGAAATGGCGGTGATTTCAGGAAAAGTGGCGAGAAAAGCGTGCTTAAGTATATTAAATCAAAACTGGCAATTTATAAAGAGCGAATAACACTATTTGATGTTGGCGCAAACAGGGGTAACTATACGATCGAACTTTCTAATAGTTTTTCAGATAGAAGTTTTGATATTCATTCTTTTGAACCTTCCAAAGCTACTTTCGATGTATTGCTGAAAAATGTGGGCGCCAATGAACGGGTAACCGTAAATAATTTTGGTTTTGGGGATAAGCCGGAAACGGTAAAACTGTTTCAAATGGGCCCGGTCTCAGGCTTGTCATCTGTTTATGAGCGTCGGCTGGAACATTCAGGAATAGATATGTCTCAATATGAACAGGTACAGATCCGGACGATCGATGATTATTGCAAAGAAAAAAAAATTGAACGCATACATTTTTTAAAACTGGATATTGAAGGTCATGAATACAAATGCCTACTTGGCAGTTCTTCATTGCTGCGGGATAAAAAAATCGATTTTATCCAGTTTGAATTTGGAGGCTGCAATATAGATTCAAGGACTTTTTTCCAGGATTACTGGTACCTGCTCAAAGATGATTTTAATCTTTACCGCATTGTAAAAAACGGGCTTGTACGTATTGCAAAGTATAATGAAAGATGGGAAATCTTTAAGAATATCAATTACCTGGCAGCATTAAAAAAATATTCATAGACGTATGAGCGAAAAAAGTATACCGGGGAAGCTGAATATTTTATATGTTGGCAGTTTAAACGGGTATAGCAATTCATACAGGCGCTTTAAAAGCCTTGGTTTGATGGGACATACTACAAAGGGAATTGATACAGACCGGTATATCTACGGTAATCTATTTCAAAAATTTCATCACCACCTTAATATTGGCCCCGGTATCAGCCGGTTGAACAGGGAGATCCTGCATGAAATTTCTTCGAAAGCCCCTGATATTCTATGGATCGATAACAGGCCTTTTGTTACTGCCCGCACGCTCACCAGGATCCGGAAAAACTGGCCGGCCATAAAGATCATCAATCTAATTACTGATGACCCTACCGGCCAATACAGGCATGCGTGGCGGTTATGTTTGAGTACTTGTTCCTTGTATGATTGTCATTTTGTACAAAGAAGCGTGAATGTAGACGAGCTGAAAAAAGCGGGGGCAAGAAGAGTAGAACTTTGTTATCGTTCTTATGATCCTTCTTTTCACCGGCCATTAAAACTTACCGACAAGGACTATAAAAAATATCATACAGCTGTGGGCTTTATCGGCACTTACGAAGGTAACCGGGAAGAATATGTCGCTTACCTGATTAAAAACAATGTGCCCGTAAAGGTTATTGGTGATGGATGGCCAACGGGGAAATACTGGAAAATTATCCAGCCGCATTATGCAGGGCCTTCGGTGTATAAAGAGGAATATGTAAAGGCTATAAATGGAATGGATATAGCCTTACATTTTTTAAGGCACGCAAACAGGGATGAGCAGGATAGCCGCACTTTTGAGATCCCGGCATGTGGGGTTTTCATGATTGCTGAAAAAAGTGAGCTTCACCTGACTTTATTTGAGGATGGTAAGGAAGCGGTTTATTTTGATTCGAAAGAAGCCATGCTGGAAAAAGTAAAATATTACCTTGCAAGGCCCGTTGAAAGAGCGGCAATCGCTGCAAATGCCTTACTCAGGTGTAAGGAAAGCGGGTACTACCACGAAGAAAGGCTTAAAAAAGTTTTGAGTGATATTTTTAGTGATTAATAATACCCGATGAATCGTGTTATAGTATCCATATATATAGATCCTGATTTCTATCCACCCACCATTAATGCTATTCTTAATCTTGCAGAAAAATTTAAAGAGGTTATTGTCATCAGCAGGAATAACAGCAGGATCAATTATCCATTTCCGGGCAATGTTTATTTGAAAAAAGTTGGCCCTTTTATCTCTGTAAGGGATACTGAAACTAAGGGCATGATGTTTAAAGTGTTTTCATTTGTTCAATTTTCAAAAGCAATTTTAAAACATGCGCGTGAAAAAAAAACAGACCTCCTTGTTTTCTATGATCCCATTCCGCTTCTTTCTTTTCTTGTTATAAGAACTTTTTTAAGCCGTGGAATAAAAGTATGGTATCATAATCATGATATGCCCGATATAAATCTTACAAAGAAATTTTCGATAGGGTGGTTTTCAGCAAAGTATGAACAGAAGGCGATGAAGTATATAGATTTCTTTTCGCTGCCTTCCTCAGACAGGCTTGAATTCTATCCAAACCTTGACAAAAAAAAACTACAGTATTTCACCATTCCAAATTATCCCTCTTTAAAAGTATATCGTTCAAATAGTTCAAAAGCCCCTGTAATTCAAAAACTAACGGTCATTTTCCAGGGATTTATCGGCGAGGGCCTCGCATTGGAGCAGATGATTGAATTGCTGTGTGAAAAAATGAATGGGTTGGAGCTCCAGTTAATTCTTAAAGGGCCCGTATATGAAGAATACAAAGAAAAATTAAATTCCCTGGCTACACAGTTTGGTGTGTCAGACAAATTAAAGTGGGTTGCTATTGGCCCATACGCTGATCTGCCGGCACTTACAAGTGGCTGCGATATTGGGTTGGCGCTTTATATAAAAACGGATAACGTAAGCAAAACACTTGGAACAGCATCCAATAAAATATATGAATACGCAGCCTCAGGCCTGCCGGTTATCTTGTACAATATTGAACAATTTGAAAAATATTTGAAAAAATATTCATGGACCTTTTTTAGTGATGGATCTAAGGGGTCATTAAAGGATACGATCATTAAGATCCTGGAAAACCTGCCGGAACTTTCAAAAGCTGCAAGAAATGATTTTGAAAATGAATTGAACTTTGAACGGCATTTCAGTAAAGCAATGAATGTAATAAGTGAATCTTTTTCTCATCCCATCGGGCAGCGTTGACTCACAAACAGCAGTATCCAGTGAAAAAAAAACATAAAAGGATCTTTTTAATACATTTTGCACCGCTGGAACTTTACCCTCCAATCATGAATATCATTGATTACTTAAGTAAGGTTCCTGGATTGGAAGTGACCATTGTAACAAATAAGGATGGCAATAACTGGCTTTCAAATGCGTATAGTAATAATGCACCCAACATAAAAATATTGAGATTGGGTGTTGCTTCAAAGTTTTCAAAGAAACGTTATCATAACTATATTTTTTTTTACCTCGGTTGTTTATTCTTCCTGGTAAAGCATTCTCCGGATGTGGTTTTATATTTTATGACCATCTCATCCTGGCCTGGCTTGATCTACAAAAAGCTGAGGGGAAAACGGCTAAAACTCATGGTACATTATCATGAGTATACAAGTACGGCACAATTTGCGACTCTTATGCGGCTTACGAGGTGGATGCATAGGATCGAATTAAAGATGTATCATCAGTTTGCCTGGATCTCACATACAAATGAAATACGACTCCAGCAGTTTAAAGATGATAATAATTTGAATGCATTACCTAAAAGCCTTTTCCATGTGATGCCAAATTATCCTCCAAGAGACTGGATCGTTGATAGAGCTAAAGCCCCAGTCACTGCTCATGTAAAACGCCTCGTGTATGTGGGCTCACTGGGGTATAAGAATTTTTATCTCCAGGAATTAATTGATTGGGTGACTGCTCATGGGGATGAATTCACGCTGGATATATATGCCTATAATATGGATCAGCAGGCAAGAGAAACTTTTAAGAAAAGCCAGTTTGAAAATATACGCTATCACGGAGGGAGTGATTATCATTCATTGCCGGCTATCCTTCGCAGTTATGATATAGGCCTGGTGATCTACAAGCCTTTTTCTGTAAATACAGTCAATGCTGTCTCCAATAAAGTTTTTGAATACCTTTCCTGCGGCCTCGATGTTTGGTTCTCTAAGGATATGACCTATACTTTAAAATACGTAACACAGGATAGTTATCCAAAAGTCATCCCGGTAGACTTTACAAGACTGGATCATTTTGATCATAAGGCAGCAGTATCGCGGGAGGGGATGAAATTTGAGCCCTCAAATTATTATTATGAAAATATTTATAACGAACTGCTGGATCATGTAAATGAACCTGTTGAATGAAGCAACTTGCTATAATAACTTCCCACCCCGTACAGTACAATGCACCTATGTTTGAATTATTGGCTTCGCGGGGAAAGATCCGCATCAAGGTGTTTTATACATGGGGAGAATCTGTATTGGAAAAAAAATTCGATCCCGGCTTCGGAAGAGTGATTGATTGGGATATTCCATTATTGAAGGGCTATGATTTTAGTTTCCTCGAAAATACCGCTCCTGATAAAGGTTCCCATCATTTTAAAGGGATCATCAATCCAGTTATCATTCAAACAATAAAAGATTTTAACCCTGATGCCATACTTGTTTATGGCTGGTCTTTCGTGAGCCACCTGAAAGCATTAAGGTATTTCAGGAAACGCGTACCGGTTATCTTTCGCGGAGATTCCAATTTGCTTGACCATACCGGTTTTATAAAAGGCATCATAAGGAATTTATTTTTAAGATATGTATACCGGAACATCGACATTGCATTGTATGTCGGGAAAAGCAATTATGACTATTTCCGCAAGGCCGGATTAAGAAAGGAGCAACTGGTATTTGCACCTCATGCCATTGAAAACGAACGCTTTCAATGTGATGCTCCTGGCTGTAAACAGGCAGCTGCCGCGATCCGTGAAGTGCTGAGTATTAAACCCACTGACTTTGTTTTTTTATATGCAGGAAAGCTCGAAGCAAAAAAGGATCCGGCGATCTTGCTGGAGGCATTTGCCAGGTGCGATTTCCCGGTGGATATACAACTTTTGATAACCGGGAATGGGGTATTGGAATCAATGCTAAAAGAGAAGTTCTCACATAACCCCAATATTCATTTCCTGGATTTCCAAAACCAGCAGCAAATGCCCGCTGTTTATGAAATGGCCGATGTTTTTGTATTGCCCTCAAAAGGCCCGGGTGAAACCTGGGGCTTATCCATAAATGAAGCAATGGCTAATGGCAAGCCGGTCATCGTAAGTGATAAATGTGGTTGTGCGGCTGACCTTGTAGAAAATGGGATCAATGGTTATATTTTCGAAGCAGGAAACAGGCAGGACATGGAAATTACATTAAGAACAATGGTCAGTCAAAAAAGCTATGCGAAAATGATGGGCAAAAGATCCCGTGACAAAATAAGGAATTTTTCTTTTGACCATTTAGCTTCTTCAATTGAAGCAGTTGTTTTAAAAACAAGCGGTCAATAAAATATAAGCAGGTATAATTAATGAGCATCGTAGTTTGCAATTTGCCAAAAGCGGGATTGGGAAATCATCTGTACCCACTCATGAATGCCTATGTATTCGCAGCATTGAATGATGTTCCGGTCATTGTCATTGGCTACCATCATTTGAAAATAGGCCCTTATATCCGGAAAGAAAAAATTAAGCGTAAGTACAGGGGGTATTTCAGGTTCCAGAAAAATATCCTTGGAGAAAAATTTGATCAGTTAAGGGTTTACCTGCTTAAAAAAAGGCTTATCACCGTTAATGAACCTCCGGTTAAAAAATTAGGCAAGGAAGATCTTAAAAATAAAATTTTCATATTCGAAAAACTTCCTACCTACCATGATTATTTTATTCATTTAAAGGATCACCGCGACAGGGTGCGGCAAATATTGACGTCGCTTTTGAATCCCTGGGTCCTTGAAGAATTAGAGAAAGCGGAGAAACCTGTTATTGGCGTGCATATCCGCATGGGGGATTTTAGAAAGTTAAAGGAAGGAGAGGATTTCAGTAAGGTAGGGCATGTAAGAACACCGGAAAATTATTTTATAAATTGTATAGAAAAGATCCGGGAAATAGGCGACGTGAAAATGCCGGTATCTGTATTTACTGATGGATACCGGAATGAATTTGACAGGTTGTTTACTTTAGAAAATGTGGAAATGGTGGAAGGTAATGCCGATATTGTAGACCTTTTGTTGTTAAGTAGAAGTCGCATAATAGTTGCAGCAAATGGGAGCACTTTCAGCTATTGGGCAGGATTTTTAGCAGACGCGCCGCTTATTAAGCACCCTGATCACCTGTATGCGCCTTTCAGATCAGCGGACATTAATGAAAAATATTACGAAGGACCCCTTAATACTGAAGTACATCCTCAGCTAAAAGATAATATCCTGCAGGTTGTACACTCCACCTGACAATTTACTTAGGTTAATATCAAGTGTATTAAATGCTTTTTAACTCGTATGAATTCTTTATTTTCCTTGTAGTTGTTTTTTTCTTTATTGGTTTGTGGCAAACCGGTCATCGAGTCCTCAAAATTTATTAATACTCGCAGCCAGTTATTTTTTTTACAGTTGGTGGGATTGGCGCTTCCTTGGTTTTTTATCCGGTAACAATGTGTCATTTATCTATTTTCAGTTTTAAGAAATGAGAAGATTTTTAACCCAGATATTCATATTTAGTGTTATAGGTCTTGTTATTGCAGCCGCCCTGCAATTATTTGTTTCCGCAAGGATCAAAAATAAAGCGGTTTTAAGCATGCATGATAATTTTCACATTCAATATGATCACAAAATAGATTTATTATTTATGGGTAGTTCAAGATGTACGGCGCATTTTGATCCAGGATTTTTTGATAGCGCTTACCATCTTCGGAGTTTAAATTTTGGAATTGACGGCCACAGTGAGCTTGAAATACACATATTGAAATTAAACAGTTACCTAAAAAGGAATAAACCGCCAAAGGTTATTGTAATGAATTTTGATCTTCTTACAAATACATTGGGACAAAGCGGGAAAAATTATGTGCATAAAAATTATTTTTCGAGGTATGCCTTTTTGCCATTTAGCGAGGAACCAGGGTTGTCGCGTTATTTCAATTATAATTTTCTTGAAAAGTATATTCCCGCTTATGCGCTTCTTAGGTACAAGTTTTTATCATCCGCTCTTTTGAACGATAAAGGGAATAACTGGGAAAAGGAAGGCTATGCCCGTCATGACGCGAAATGGGATACCATAAAAAATCCCGTAAAACCTGAGTTGAAATGCAATAGTTATAAAAGTGATAAACAGTTTTTAACGTCCGCTTTGTCCACGTTTTATAGCATTTGCAAAAAAAATAAAATTAAATTAATATTGGTTCAAACCCCGCTGTTTAAGAAGGTTTACCGGGAATGTGATTTAACAGAGAATGAAGGAATAGCCCATGCGCTGGGAATTCCATTTTGTGATATGAACAATGAAATTTTAAATAGTGACATTGATAATTTTTACAATTCAACTCATTTGAACGCTGTAGGAGTTGGAAAACTATCCAGATACATGGCCGAAGATGCATGTTTTAACAATTTTATGAAGACTGAATTTTCCGGCAATTAAATATTACCCTCACAATAATTGTTTCTTTGATGATTAACTGGCTAAGAACTATTGCCAAAAAAAACCTGGTAATAAGGAAGTTTATTGGCTACTACCTCGCTTCTTCAGGTTTGTTTGACTCGTTCTTCAAAAATTATAAGGTATCAGGTGTATGGGAGAAAAGAATACAGCATGTACTTGAAAGCAAGGACAATGAATTCATCCCCAGGGTTTCAAACGCGGGAGAAATAAAAGCCGGCAAACAGTTAATGCATAATGGCTTGCGGATTCATTTGGGCAGTTATTATGGACCGGAATACGCAAAAATGCTTTTGGTGAGTAAAGGAATTCATGAACCGCAGGAAGAGCGTGTTTTTATGGAGGTTTTGAAAGCAATGCCTGAAAATGCAATTATGATCGAAATGGGAGCATTTTGGAGTTTTTATTCGATGTGGTTTCAGAAAGAAGTAAAACATGCAGTGAATTACATGATTGAGCCGGATGCTTTTAATTTGGGCCAGGGAAAAAGGAATTTCAGGTTAAATAAAATGAAAGGAACTTTCATCCAGGCTTTTGCCGGTCAAAAATCGGCAACATTGGAAAACGGAAATACGATTTGCATCGATGACATGGTGCAACAAAATTCGATATCCTTTGTTCATATGTTGCATAGCGATATCCAGGGATTTGAATATGAGATGCTGTTGGGGGCAGGAACTACATTTCTTGAAAAGAAGATCGGTTATGTTTTCATTTCAACGCATTCAAATGAATTGCATTATAAATGCCTCGATTTTTTAAAGCAAAGAAATTTCATCATATTGGCAAGTGCCGATATTGATCAAAGCTTTTCAGAAGACGGCCTGATTGCGGCCAGGGCTGACTATTTTGAGGGCATTGATCCTGTAAGCATTAGCACACGCGTTCACAAAAAAATATGATTTCTTCACTAATTGTTAAGCGATGATTGGGAGTATCCTTCGAAAATTACCGGTGTTTAAGGGTAAACAAAGACTTGGAAGAATGTTGCTCAAAAACAAAATACTCACGTTGAAAGATACCATCATTAAGGGTAAATTCAACTGTAGTTACAAAATTCCAAACATTCAGGAAAATATAGGCTTTGATATTTATATAAATGGAATGTTTGAAGCAGATACCATCCATTTAATTTTGGGCAGGCTTCCTCCTGGTGCGGTATTGATTGATATCGGGGCAAATATCGGTTCTATATCCCTGCCTATATGCAAACAACGCAATGATATTAAAGCTGTATGTATAGAAGCTTCTCCAAGGGTTTACAAATACCTCGAATTCAATAAAGAATATAACCAGGCAAAAAATTGCATAACCGTTAACAGGGCCATGTCTGATACTGATGGTAAAACTGTTAATTTTTATAGCCCTGTTGAGAAGTTCGGAAAAGGTTCCATGTCCAGTGTCTATACGAAAAACGCAGAAACAATAGAAACAATAACATTGGATACTTTGCTGCAACAAAAAAAAATAGATAAGATAGATTTTATTAAAGTTGATATAGAAGGATATGAATATTTCGCTTTTAAAGGAGCACGGCAAATATTGAGCAGCACAGAAGCGCCTGATATACTTTTTGAATTTATGGATTGGGCAGAAGTTTCTGCTCATGCCAGGGCGGGAGATGCCCAGCAGATACTGCTGGAATATGGTTACAAATTATTCATCATAACAAAAGATAAAAAACAGACTGCATTATATACCCCGCTTACAAAGGGCGATGCTATGATCCTGGCGACAAAAAAATGACTCGATCATAAGCGGGTTTTGTATGTACCTCATGTATGTTTCAAGGCAAAGCGATTTTTCATTCAGCTATTACCTTGGGTATTTCAAGCCAAGGTTAGCAAATGTTAAAATCTCCGGAATGAAAATTTCTTAAGCATGGGGAATCAGGCCAGGTCCATAAAGTTCACGAAATTCGTAACACGAAAATAGTTTTCAATTGTATTCATTACTCAAAGTAAATTTTAACTGGAACTTATACCTCGGAATAAGCCTTGGAATCCTGTTCTTATTTCCTGACTTAAGCTGGTACTCTTATTTTGCTTTATTGATTGCTCTTCACCAGTTCCTTATATTATTTTATTCTTTCGGCGCTATAATTCCAATGCGGTACCTGTTGGGCGCATTTATGTGCTTGCAGATGCTCATAGGTCCTACGTTTGCATATAATGGATTGGACAAATACCAGCGTGGCTTCTTAAAAATGCAGATACCTGAGGCGGAATATTTCTCTTATGTGATCCCCGCAGTTTTGTGCTTCATTTGGGGGTTGCATATACGTGCCGGTCAATTGGAAGGTGAAATAGTGGACGAAAAACGAATAAGAGAATTTGTAAAAAGGAACAACCAATTACCTTATATTTTCGTTGCCGTTGGATTTGTTGCGAGTATTACTTCCGGTTTCGTTTCATCTGATATTGGTTTTGTATTTTATCTGTTAGGTGCATTTAAGTATATCGGGGCATTTTTAATTATTCTTGGCAACCAGCATTTAAAGCCCATCTTTATTGTGCTCGTTTATGGATCGGTGATCTTGTCTTCTGTGGGTGCTGCTATGTTTCATGATTTGCTAACCTGGTTGATTTTCCTCGGATCAGTATTTGCCATTAAATATAAACCTGGCATAAAAGTAAAAGCAATATTCTGCGTTGCTTTTGTATTATTGGCTTTAGTAATTCAGCTTCTCAAGGGAGATTACAGGGAAGCAACCTGGAGTGGTAAGGAAGAAGGGGGGCTGGAAACCCTTGCAAAAACATATGAGACCAGCAAGGAAAAAAATACTTTTATCAGTGTTGAAAAACTTGGAGCAAGTAATGTGCGTATAAACCAGGGATTTATTATTACGAATATTATGAATAATATTCCTTCGAGGCAACCATTTTCAAATGGGGCAGAGCTTATGCAGATCATTGAAGCAGGAGTTCTTCCCCGGGTGATCGCTCCAAATAAGCTAAATGCAGGAGACCGGGAATTTTTTATGAAGTATTCAGGAATGCGCATTGCAAAGGGCACATCTATGGGATTGAGTTCTGTGGGGGATGCCTATATTAATTTCGGGATCATAGGAGGATGGATATTTATGTTTATTTATGGAATGTTCTTCAGTGAAGTGCTAAAGGGATTTTATCATTTTAGCAAAACATATCCCGTACTTATCTTGTTTACAAGCCTTGTTTTTTATTATCCCATACGACCCGATTGTGAGTTGCAAACCATTTTGGGCCATTTGATCAAGTCATCCTTTCTTATATTTGTGATGATACAGATATGGAAACATAAATTTGAACTCAGGTATTCTTACAGTTAAAATCTGTTTAATCATTAGCCAAAGTACATTGAACTTCTATCACCCTGGCACTACCCAAATATTGTGCTTTTTAGAAATACATTGAAATCTTCCCCGTATAAACGAATGCATTTAATTTAATAGCATGGCAATAACCAAGAAATATCCTGTTTTGTTCACCATTGTTTTACCCATAATAATAGCTGTTGCTTTACTCTATAGTTATAAGAAGGGTATAAGAGATGCCGAGGATATTGGATTGGGGAAAGGAACTGCTACGTTTACTCCATATGTTGAAAAACGCCCGATTCATATCACCAACCCATCCCTGGCAGCTTCTATGAAAGAAGGTTGGATAGAAAGGGGCAAAAAAGAAGTTTACCTGTGGATCGGCAATTCTCAATTGCATGGCGTCAATCAATACAGAACAGGCCAGGTAAATTGCATTAGTTTTTTATCTGAGCAATTGAAGACATTTAAAGAGGAAGTGCTTGGTATAAGTTATCCCAATGGTAATATGCAGGAATTTTTAACATCTGTCCTTTATTTTTCAAAGTTGATCCCACCCAAAGGAATTATTTTGCCCATATGTTTTGATGACATGCGTGAAGATGGTATCAGGGATGCACTCAAATTAAAGCCAGTTATTGATTCCGTTCAAAATGAGCCTGCCTATTATTCAACATTAGAAAATATCAGGTCATTGAAATTGCCTGTAATTGATAGTAATTCAGGCGCAAATGGCAATGATTTTAGCGGTATAAAAGAAACATTACAGGATATTTCTGAAAGGTACCTGGACCGTAAGATGGAAGCAATCTGGAGTATATGGAAAAGCCGGCCTGATATCCGCGGTAATCTTTTTAATGATCTCTACAACTTCAGAAACACAATGTTTGGAATAGATGCCACTACAACGAGGAAGATGATTCCCGGAAGGTATAAAGATAATTTTACGGCATTTACAAGCATTATAAAATATTGCACCACGAATAAAATTTCACTTTTAATCTATATTCCTCCTATAAGGAATGATGTGCCGATACCTTATGAACATGCCGCTTACAACAGCTTCAAGAAAGATGTTGAAGAGCAATGTTTAAAATCCGGGGTATCTTTTGTTAACCTCGAAAATTTAGTGCCCGGCCAATATTGGGGACAGGCAGCAGCTGCTAAAGCGGGAGACGAAAAAAAAGTAATTGACTTCATGCACTTCCAGCAAAGCGGACATCAGCTTTTAGCCGATTCTATTTTTAAAACGATCAGCCAATATAAAAATCCATGATCTTTAACTCAATTACTTTTTTAATTTTTTTACCAGTAGTGGTAATATTATATTGGATTTTGCCAAAAGTTGCCCGGCTGTGGATGTTATCCGTCATGAGCCTGGTGTTTTATGGATTTTGGAAACCCGAGTATACGTTGCTCTTGATTTTTGCTGCGATACTTGATTATTTTGTCTCTATCGAAATTGATAAAAACCAGGATCCACGTAAACGAAAAAACTGGCTTATTCTAAGCCTCGTTTTAAATCTTGGGATATTGTTCTATTTCAAATACCTTGTTTTTTTTAGTGATAACCTGGAAATGGCATTGAATTCATTTGGGAATAATAAAATTATTTTTCCTCATCTTGAAGTATTGCTTCCTATCGGCATTAGTTTCTATACGTTTGAAACCATTAGTTATACAGTAGATGTGTACAGAAGGCATATTAAACCTGAACGGAATTTTATACGCTACCTGAATTTTCTTGTATATTTTCCTCATTTGATCGCTGGTCCCATTTTAAGAGCTGCTGATATTTTGCCCCAATTGGCTAAAAGAGTTTCTTTTAACTGGGTTTATATAACAGAAGGCTTTAAAAGAATCGTTTACGGGTTATTTTTAAAAGTAGTGATAGCAGATAATATCGCCCCACTGGTTGACCAGGGTTTTGCATTACAAATTTCAGCACTTAGTGGACTTGACATATGGACACTTGCATTTTTATTTGGATTCCAGATATACTTTGATTTTTGTGCTTATTCGCACATCGCTATTGGTTGTGCAAGGTTAATGGGAATTACTTTTTTTGAAAATTTTAATTTTCCCTACCTGGCGGTTTCACCAAAAGCATTTTGGAAACGCTGGCATATTTCTTTATCTAACTGGATAAAGGATTATTTATACCTGCCCCTGACCGGGAAAAAGGTAGTTTATGATCACCAGGAAGCAATATCAGAAATAAGAAATTCAAATACAATAAAAGGATACTCAGCCCTTTTTCTTACATGGGCAATAATGGGTTTCTGGCATGGGGCCAACTGGACCTTTATTATCTGGGGATTATATCATGCGCTATTAGTTACCATTCACCGGATAACCGCTAAATATTCCTTGCGCTTAAACGTCAAAGTCAGGAATATTTTTGGATGGATGATATCATTGCCTTTTTTAATGTTAGGATGGATCCCTTTTCGTGTTACAAATGTGGATACTGTACTGGCCTATTTTAAAAAGATCGTACAACCCGGTGAGTATATGTGGATGGGGTTAAGGGAAAATACTTACCTGGTTACTTTTTTCATACTCATTTTAATAATCATTACTTATTTGATAAATACCTATATAAAACCTCTGATTGAGAATACATTTACCGGTCAGCTTATAAATACTGTTGTATTATCAGTTGCCATTGCGTTTGTAATTGTCTTTTTAAGGCCTATCAGCCAGTTTATTTACTTCCAGTTTTAGAATGAGCGGGCAAAAGAAAGTTTTTTTTGAAAGTTATTTAAACCAGTGTTGACAACTATTTTTATTTCTATACCATGGTTTCATCCTGCTTTCCGGGCAGGTGGCCCGGTACAATCTGTAGCCAATTTGGTTTCTGAATTGAAAGAAAATGTTCAGTACAAAATTTTTTGCGGTAATACGGATCTGAATAACACAACCCTTGCAAACATTGAGACAGGCAAGTGGGTATATTACAATGATCATACACAGGTTTGGTATGCGAAGCCTGGGGATCGCAGCAGCACTTTGGTAAAACTGGTTGAAGAAACAAAGCCGCAGGTTTTGTTCATCATTGGGTTATATTCCTGGCATTTTAATATGGTTCCCTTGTTATTTTGCAAAGTTCCTCAAAAAATAATTTCCGTGAGGGGGATGTTGCACCCGGGAGCGCTGACGCAAAAGAAAATAAAAAAGAAATTTTACCTCGGGATTTTTCGGTTATTCCGGTTTCAAAAAAGGGCGGGATTTCATGCCACAGATGTTGAAGAAAAAAAAATTATTAAGGATTTTATGGGAGCGGATACAGCGGTAGTTGTGGCCGGTAATTTTCCAAGAAGATTTGCTCCACAAAAAAATATGATCAAAGAACCGGGGAAACTTCATTTGATCAGTATCGCGCTTATCAGCCCGATGAAGAACCACTTACTGGTATTGGAATCGCTGTTAGATTGTAAATCAGCTGTTGACTACCACATATATGGCCCTGTGAAGGACATGGAATACTGGCAACAGTGCCTGCTGCTGATAAAAAAACTTCCTTTTAATGTAGCTGTTCATTATTACGGCGAAGTGCAACCGCCCGACGTGGAAGCGTGTTTAATAAAAGGGCATGTATTTATTCTCCCAAGTAAAAGCGAAAATTTCGGCCATGCGTTTTACGAAGCCTTAACTGCCGGCAAACCGGTTATCAGCAGCCGGAATACACCCTGGCAGCACCTCGAAGAAAAGAGAGCAGGGATCAATGTTGACCTGGAATTGGAAGCTGTTAAAAATGCGATCCATTTTTTTGTGGCAATGGATCAGGACGAATATACGGAATGGAGTGATGCTGCTGTTCTGTATGCTGCCAGCGAACTGGACATGGAAGGCACCAGGCAACAATACCGGGAGATGTTCCATTTAACCCGCTAAAGGATGATATTTTTATGGCCTGGACAGGGATAACTAAATAGTATAAACGAAATGCGTGTAGTAAAATTTAATATATAATGAACTTTCTTAAAGATAAAAACTTCAAATTTTTTGTTATAAAATTCCTCCTGCTGTTTGCAATTTTGTATTTCGGAACATTGGCAGTTATCGGGTTGGCGGCGCCGGACGGATATTACAGTCCCTTCGTGGCAAAATATTTAGACCACGTGAGTTTGATCACAAACTTACTACTGTACGGCACAAAAGGACTATTGTCCATCTTTGGGATCGAGACATATTTTGCTCCTAACTTTGTAATCAGGATCGTGAATGGTACGGGAGTACAGATCGCATATGATTGCGTTGGCTATGGAGTAATGAGCTTCTGGATTGCATTTGTAGTAGCTTCTTCCGCTTCTTTACGTAAAAAAGCATTTTGGGTGATCTTCGGATTGGGATTATTATGCTTCATTAATATATGCCGCATCAGCTTGCTCATTGTAGCTTACAACAGGCACTGGGGAATGCCCCTCAGCATTGACCACCATACCTGGTTTAATATTGTAGCTTATATAGCCATATTTAGTATGATATATTTTTTCGACAGGTCCGGAAAGAAGGTTTCTAAAATTGCCCCTAAACGAACCAGTATCTAGTATCAAGTATCAAGTATCCAGTATCCAGTATCCAGTATCAGGAAATATCTTCGCACCAAAACAAGAATAAGCCATAAATGATCATAGTAGGAATAAATGCATATCACGCCGATGCTTCCGCAGCAATTTTTGTAGATGGAAAAATGATCGCGGCCATTGAAGAAGAAAGATTTAAAAGGATAAAACACTGGGCCGGGTTTCCGCAAATGGCTATAGAATTTTGTTTGAGGGAAGCCGGCGTAAGTTATGAGCAGGTAGATCATTTCGCTATCGGCCGTGATCCTAAGGCAAAATTCATCAGCAAATTATTGTACCTGGCCGCCAATCCCTCTGGAAGTATCGTTGTGGTTAAAGACAGGATGGTCAATAGCCGGAAGGTAGCTTCCATCCAGAAAGAGTTATCAATAATATCCGGTTTACCGGAAGCTGCTTTTAACCAAAAAATAAAAAATGTAGAGCATCACCGGAGCCATATCGCTTCTGCTTTCTTTGCTTCGCCCTTTGAAGAAGCTGCCTGCCTTTCCATTGATGGCTCTGGCGATTTCACCACAACGATGATCGCAACAGGTAAAGGAAATAAGATCGATGTGATAAGTTCTGTCGATTTCCCACATTCATTGGGTATTTTTTATACAGCTTTCACCCAGTTGCTGGGATTCCCGCATTATGGGGACGAATATAAAGTGATGGGAATGGCGCCTTATGGTGTGCCAAGTTATACAGACCAGTTACACGATGTTGTTAAGCTGGGAACAGACGGGTTGTTTAAACTGAACCTGAAGTATTTCCGGAAAGGCACTTCGGGTGTCATATCATACGGGGATGATCATATACCTGTAGTAGCACCGATGTACAGTGATCATATGATCAGGAAATTCGGTGTGCCAAGGCGAAAAGATGAGCCCCTGAGCCAGTATCATAAGGACCTTGCAGCCTCCGTTCAGAAAATGGCGGAAATAACGATCTTTCATATACTCAATCACCTGCATCAGCGAACCGGGCTTGAGAATGTTTGTATTGCCGGAGGGGTAGCTCAAAACAGTGTCGCGAATGGAAAGATCACCCGTAATACTGCCTTTAAGAATGTATATATTCCTTCGGCGGGGCATGATGCCGGTATTTCAATGGGAGCCGCATTATTTGTGCAGCACCAGTTAATGCAATTGCCCAGGCAGGAACCCATTTATTCAGCGTACACAGGCAGCCATTTTAGCAATGAAACCATCCGGAAGATCCTTGATGATAAAGGCATCGCATATACGCAGTTAGAAGACAATGAGCTGTATGATACAGTCACCGATTGCCTGGTGAACGGAGGTGTGGTAGGATGGATGAATGGAAGGGCAGAGTTTGGTCCCCGTGCGCTTGGAGGAAGGTCGATCATAGCTGACCCGAGAAGGATAGATGCCAAAGAAATACTGAATGCCAAAATAAAACGCCGGGAAAGTTTCAGGCCATTTGCACCCTCTATTTTAAAGGAATATGTTGGCGAATATTTTGAGTTGGACGAGGCAGTGCCTTTCATGGAAAAAGTATTTCCGATCAGGGAGGAAAAGCGAGCGGAAATTCCCGCGGTAACGCATGTAGATGGTACAGGAAGGCTGCAATCGGTAGATAAAAATATTTCCCCGAAATACTATGCATTGATAGATGCATTCAGGAAAAAAACGGGGGTGCCCATTTTATTAAATACTTCTTTTAATGAAAATGAACCCATTGTAAACAGCCCGGAAGAAGCACTGGCCTGTTATTTGCGAACAAAAATGGACATGCTTGTCATCGAAAACATATTGATCCAAAGAAAATAATATTGTAATGAAGGCAGGTTTAGCAATAAACCTTTATTATTGTGCAGTGTTAGGAGAACTAAATGTGTAATAATAATGAAAGTGACGCTCATTACAGCAACTTATAATTCGCAGAAATACCTCGAGGAATGTATCGGTTCTGTTATAAAGCAGAGCTATAAGAATATTGAGCATATTATTATTGATAATAAATCAACCGACAATACGATTTCCATTATAAAAAAATACGAATCACACATCGGCCAATGGGTATCAGAAACCGATCGCGGGATGTACGATGCCATTAATAAAGGAATGAAACTGGCAACGGGGGAAATTATCGGTATCCTGAACAGTGACGATATGCTTGATTCGGAAGATGTGATCGAAGCCGTTGTAAAAGCATTTGAGGAAAAGCAGGTTGACAGTATTTATGGAGACCTGGAGTACGTGGATCCTACGGACATCAATAAGATTTACAGGATATGGAAGGGTAAGCCATATAACCGGAATTTATTTAAGTATGGGTGGATGCCCGCTCATCCAACCTTTTATTTTAAAAGAGCCTTGCTTGAGAAATACGGTGGTTATGAAAGCCATTATTACAGCGCCGCCGATTATGAATTTATGGCGCGTTACCTCTTCAGGTACCGGATAAGTGCTTATTACCTTCCCAAGCTCATTGTAAAAATGAGAAGGGGAGGTCAAAGCAACAGCAGCCTCCGCCAGCGCCTGAGAGCTAACAGGAGAGATTACCTGGCGATGAAAAAAAATAATATCCCTTTCGCTTTTTTTGTGTCTATACTTAAGCCATTAAGTAAAGTTCACCAGTATTATAATAAGTAACCATGCTCTCTTTGTTCAAAAAAAAACATTCCGGCGCGGGCAACAGCGGGTATTTTCCGATTAAAACGGATATGCATTCGCATATACTGCCCGGTATAGATGATGGTTCACCCGACGTGGAAACTTCCATTGCACTGATCAGAGGATTAATGGAACTGGGCGTAACGAGGTCCATCGCTACACCTCATATCATTGGGGATATGTACCGAAATGATGCGGGAACGATCAACAGTGCATTAAAGATCCTGCAGGATGAGTTGAAAAAACAGCAAATAAATTTTACAGTAAGCGCTGCGGCAGAATATATGATGGACAGCTATTTTTATGAGTTGTTAAACAATAAAGTATCATTACTAACGGTAAAGGATAACTTGGTGTTGACTGAATTTTCCTATTCATCCATGCCGGAGGAGCCTGAGAAAATGTCCTTTGCCATTATCACGGAAGGCTATATTCCAATACTTGCACACCCGGAACGCTACCCATACTATTATAATAACTATAAATATTTTCATCATTTAAAAGACCTGGGTTTTTTATTACAGGTAAACCTGTTATCATTGACAGGGTATTATGGAAAGGAAGCGCTTAAGGTGGCGCAGTATATTTTAAAAAACGGCCTTGTATCCTTCCTGGGAACAGATATGCATCATGAAAGGCATCTTGCAGCCTTGTCAGATAACAGGAACCGTTCCCTGTTTAGTAAAGCCCTGTCTTCTACAAACTGGAATGAATTTTAGGATAGATTTATCCGGAACACTATATCGTTGGATCATACATTATTGGTATTTTAATCAACAAGTTAACAGCATTAAATATGGCAGTTAAAATTCCGGGGTTAAAGCAAATTGTGTCCAACCTCAGAAGGATCAGGCAGTCAAAACTTTTTAGCAGTTCAGGACTTTATTGGGAAAAACGGTATGCCGGCGGGGGAAATTCCGGCCAGGGCTCTTATGGCCAACTGTCAATCTATAAGGCAACGGTATTGAATAATTTTGTGAAAGAACACGATATTTCTTCCGTGATAGAATTCGGCTGTGGAGACGGGAATCAATTATCATTATCCGACTACCCGTCTTATATCGGCCTTGATGTATCGGTATCCGGAATTCAAAAATGTATCAGCAGGTTTAAAAACGACAAAACAAAGAGCTTCTATCTATATAATTCCCTGGTATTTGAAGATAGCCACCAATTGTTCAGTGCTGATCTTGGCCTGTCATTGGATGTAACCTACCATTTAATTGAAACGAATGTTTATGAAGCATACCTGGCGCATTTATTTAATGCATCCAGGAAGTACGTGATCATTTATGCCTGGGATGTAGATGGTACGCTGCGTAACCATGTTTTACACAGGAAATTCTCCACATGGATCCAGCTATATAGAAAAGACTGGGAATTGGTAAAAATAAATACTGAGATAGAGAAAGCGCCAGGCGCATGTAATTTTTATTTCTATCGTAAAAATATTTCTTAAATGACCCATTCAACAATTTCATTCTCCCATCCTGCTTTATAAGGCGTAGTGATCTTTATATAATTATCCGTATAACCCTCCATCATTCCCCGCTGGTTTACATTTTCAAACAAAACTTTTCTTGACTGCCCGATATGCTTTTCAGTGAATGACTGCATTTTGGTATAACTGAGATTCCTGAGCAGCTTATTTCTTTCATGCCGCACATGAACCGGTACAACCGGCTCCAGTTCAAGGGCATGTGTATTGTCTCTTTCAGAATAAGTGAATACATGCAGATAGGCAATATCAAGCTCCTGCAAAAATTGCGAAGTTTCATTAAAATCATCTTCAGTCTCACCGGGAAATCCCACGATCACATCTGCACCGATACATGCATGTGGCATCAGCATTTTGATTAACCCCACTTTTTCAGTATATAATTCCTTTTTATAACGCCTCCGCATATTCGCCAGCGTCTTATTGCTGCCGCTTTGTAAGGGTATATGAAAATGCGGCATGAATTTCTTACTGTTGCTCACAAATTCGATCATTTCATTGCTCAGCAGGTTGGGCTCAATGGATGAAATCCGGTATCGTTCAATATCGGTTGTCGAATCCAGCATCTTCACCAGGTCAAAAAAACTTTCTTCATGTTTCTTGCCCCCCTGGTACCCTTTTCCAAAATCTCCGAGGTTGATCCCGGTAAGCACAATTTCCTTTGCACCCCCGGCAGCAATTTCTTCCACATCTTTTAAAACATTGGCAATACTGTCGCTGCGGCTTTTACCCCTGGCCATAGGAATCGTACAAAAACTACAGTTATAATCACAGCCATCCTGTACTTTTAAGAATATCCTCGTCCTTTCTTTTACCGAATGCGATGCAGTGAAAACATTTACATCTTCAATGTCGCAACTGCAGATCTTTGCAGGGTCATTTTTAGTCAGCTCTTTCAGGTGGTTCGCAATGTTGAATTTTTCAGCAGCACCCAATACTAGATTCACCCCGGGTATTGAAGCGATCTCGGTTGGCTTAAGTTGGGCATAGCATCCCGTGATCACTACAAGTGCTTCCGGTGCTTTTCGCTGTATGCGCCTTACGAGGTGCCTGCATTCCTTATCTGCATTTTCCGTCACCGAACAGGTATTTATTACATACACATCTGCCACTTCATCAAAATTCTTTTTAATAAAGCCGTCATTTTCCAGCATACGTCCTATAGAGGTCGTTTCGCTGAAATTAAGCTTGCAGCCCAATGTATGTAATGCCACTGTTTTATTCACCGGCGCAAAAATAAGTAAAGTTTGTAGTTTTTGTTCATAGTTTGTATAGGCTGTTTTCAATACCTGGTTCGTGTTTTATTTGCTCCAATCCGCCAACCATAAACTAAGAACTTTGAACTTTAGCAATTTTCATCCTAACTTGCAACGTGTTGAAAAAATACTTTCCTCTTATTGTTCTGATCGCAGCGGCGATCTTGTTTTTTTGGGTTAAAAAAAACCAGCGGGGAACTTCTTTACAAGTCCCGGTAGAAATTTCAAAAACCAGGGCGGAGCCATTTGAAAGAAATATCAATCATATTACATATAGTAAACATGCCCGATGCAGGATGGAATGCAGGCATATAGATGAAACAGAAGTAAAGGAGATCTTAAAAGAAGGAACTATCAATTATGATAAAATTGAAGAGGATCCCAAAGGGAAAACATACCCTCTGGAAGGCATTACCCATGATAAACAGCATGTAAGAATCGTATTTGCACCCCATGAAAATAAACTTGTTGTTGTAACAGTGATCGACCTGGACAAGGAATGGGATTGTAATTGTTATTGAGCGGAAAAAACCGGTAACAATTGCTAATTTTGAAGAATATTATTGCCTGTTATTTTTATAATAGCATATTAAATGAAGATAAAATCTTTCTTGGCAAAACCATTTGCCAATTATATATACCGCCACATAAAAAAAGAAATGGTCACGGCTGTTGCGGACCAGCAAACCATATTCAATCATTTGATCAAAGCAGCGCAAAAACCGAATTTGGTAAAGAGCATGATTTTGCTTCCATAAAATCATACGAGGATTTTGCAAAGCAGGTACCCATACGGGATTATGAGGCATTCAAACCTTATATAGAAAAGATCAAAGAGGGCAGACATAATGTATTGTGGAAAGGACAGCCCATTTATTTTGCCAAAACAAGCGGCACTACCAGCGGCGTAAAATATATTCCGATCACCAAAGATTCAATTCCAAATCATATCAATACGGCGCGCAATGCACTGCTTTGCTATATGGCAGAAACGGGCAATACAGAATTTGCCGATGGAAAACTGATATTCCTAAGCGGCTCGCCCGAACTGGAAAGGGTCGGCGGCATACCAACAGGTAGGTTGAGTGGTATTGTAAATCATCATGTGCCAAAATATTTACGTGCCAACCAATTGCCGTCTTACGAAACAAATTGTATAGAGGACTGGGAGCAGAAACTGGATAAGATTGTAGCGGAAACCATTAACCAGAATATGACGCTGATCAGCGGGATCCCACCCTGGATGCAAATGTATTTTGACAGGCTGATCGAAAAAACCGGTAAAAAGATAGGGGAGTTATTCCCCAATTTCAGCGTGATGGTGCAGGGAGGCGTAAATTTGAACCTTATAAGGCAAAGCTAACGGAAAGCATTGGCCGAAATGTAGATACTATAGAATTGTTCCCGGCAAGCGAAGGTTTTTTTGCATTCCAGGATTCACAGAAGGAGCGGGGATGTTATTGAATACAAACAGCGGGATATTTTTTGAATTTATTCCCGTAGCAGAGATACACAATGAAAATCCCACCAGGCTGATGCTCGAAAGATGTAAAGCAAGGCGAGAACTATGCGCTGATCATCAGCAGCAATGCAGGTTTATGGGCTTATAATATTGGGGATACCGTTAAATTTGTCTCTATAGATCCTTATCGGATCGTGGTTAGCGGGCGCACCAAGCATTTTATATCTGCTTTTGGCGAACACGTGATCGTGGAAGAAGTGGAGGCTGCTATATTAACTGCAGTCAGGGAAGAAAATATTCAGCTGACCGAATTTACAGTTGCCCCTTTTATCAGTACTGATGAAGGAAAGAGTTATCATGAATGGTTCATTGAATTTGAAAAGCAACCGCTGGATCTGTTGGCATTTGCAAAAAAGATGGATGATAACCTGCGTAGCAAAAATGTCTATTATGATGATCTTATAAACGGCAATATCTTACAGCCCCTGAAAATAACCCTTGTCAGGAAAAATGGGTTTGTCGATTACATGAAGAGTATTGGTAAACTGGGTGGCCAAAACAAAGTGGCCAGGCTCGGAAATGACCGGAAGATCGTTGAACAATTGCTGCCTTTTACACTTGAGTTAGAAAGAACATAGGGTTAATGTTAAAGACAAGTAAAACCTCAAAAAATATATTCAATATTCAATTATCAATATTCAATGCGCAATGAATTCGGGGGGTAGCCTGGGGATTGAATATTGAGAATTGGTAATTTACTTATTTAAGTTTTTATTCCCTCTTATTATCCAGATCATGAAAAAAATTAATGTGGCTCTTTGTTCCTTTGGTATGAGCGGGCTTGTCTTTCATGCTCCCTTCCTTGAAGTGAATGAGGGGTTTAATTTGTATGCGGTCTGGGAACGATCCAAAAAAACAGCCGCCGCGAAATATCCTGGTATCAAATCTTTTGATTCACTGGAAGATATGCTCGCAGATGAAATCATTGACCTGGTGGTGGTAAATACACCCAATTATACACATTATGAATTTGCAAAAAAGGCATTGCTCGCCAATAAGCATGTACTGGTGGAAAAATCGTTCACCGTTACCGTTAGCGAGGCTGAAGAATTGATCGGCATTGCCCGGAAAACAGGTAAGAAGTTATCTGTTTACCAGAACCGCCGGTACGACAGTGATTTTAAAACCGTGAAAAAGATAGTGGACGAAGAAGCATTGGGGCAGATCATTGAGGCTGAATTTCATTTTGACAGGTACAATCTCAACCTAAGTCCAAAAAACATAAAGAAACCCCAAAT
Organism: uncultured Chitinophagaceae bacterium; assembly: GCA_963779595.1. GTDB lineage: Bacteria > Bacteroidota > Bacteroidia > Chitinophagales > Chitinophagaceae > Ferruginibacter. The sequence continues at coordinate 829,732 of CAVZYY010000001.1, forward strand.
CCCGGCGCGGGCCTCCTGCACGACCTTGGGCCACACCTCATTGACCAGGCCCTGTATTTATTCGGGATGCCTGGGTCTTTATTCGGTTTCCTTCTACAACAAGGCCCGGTTCAATGGTAAATGATTATTTTGATATACTATTGTTTTATCCAGATCTGCGGGTGCGTTTAAAAGCAGGTTTGATCGTAAAGGAACCATTGCCAGCCTATAGCCTCCATGGCATCAACGGTTCATTTGTTAAACAAAGAGGAGATATCCAGGAAGATGAATTAAAGAATGGAAAAAAGCCTGTTTCAACAGATTGGGGTACAGAGCCATTAGAAGCAAGTGGAATGTTGAGTATCCTGGTTGATGGCGAAACAGTTCGTAAGCCTGTCCCTTCTCTCCGGGGCAATTATATGCAGTTCTATAATGAATTGTATGAAGCTATAATGCATGGAAAAAAAGTTCCTGTTTCAGGGGAGGACGGCCTGAATACAATGCGGATGATCGAAGCGGTAGAGCTGGCAGATAAAACAAAAAGAATGGTCTCAATAAATGAATGGCCCGCTTCATCATAAACCTATAAGTTTTTGAAAACCTTATGGGGTTTTTCCCGCCTTACAGGATTTATTACAGTAAATTGCTCGCTCATATATAAATAATTTAAATTAAATTCCATGATATGGCAGAAGCCAGTGCAAAAAAACGCATAGCAATTTTTGGTTCTACAGGCTCAATTGGTACACAAGCGCTTGAAGTGATACGTACCTACCCGGACATCATGGAAGTGGAGATACTAACTGCACAAACAAAAGAGGAGTTACTGATTACCCAGGCCCTGGAATTTTTACCCAATGCAGTGGTGATAGGGGATGAAAAAAAATATGAAAAAGTAAAAGCTGCACTTGCTTCACCAGATATAAAAGTGTTTTGCGGTGAGGATGCATTGGAAGAAGTGGCCGATTTTGATAGCTACGATATCATGCTTGCAGCGATCGTTGGGTTTGCGGGGTTGAAGCCTACATTTAAAGCCGTTTCAAAAGGAAAGGTAATGGCACTCGCAAATAAAGAAACATTGGTGGTAGCAGGTGAAATTGTGATGCAGATGGCACTTGAAAACAGGGCTCCGATCATTCCTGTTGACAGTGAACATTCCGCTATATTTCCAATGCCTGGTTGGTGAAGCAAGAAACCCGATCGAGAAGATCATTTTAACAGCCAGTGGCGGGCCCTTTCTTCGGCAAGAAACCAAATTTTCTTGTGAATGTAAAACGGGACCATGCACTCCAACATCCCAATTGGAACATGGGCGCAAAGATCACTATTGACTCTGCAACACTCATGAATAAAGGGCTTGGAAATGATCGAAGCGAAATGGCTTATTCAATCTGGACCCGAACAGATCGAAGTGGTCATTCATCCGCAGAGCATCATTCATAGCATGGTTCAATTTGAAGATGGTAGTATTAAGGCGCAAATGGGTTTGCCGGATATGAAATTGCCGATCCAATATGCACTTGGTTTTCCGCAGACGGATGAAAAATGATTATCCAAGATTGAATTTTAGAAAATATCCAGCCCTTAATTTCGAGGAACCGGATCTATAAAACATTCAGAAATCTTGGGCTTGCCACAGAAGCTTTACAGAAGGGAGGTAATGCTGCCTGCGTGTTGAATGCTGCAAATGAAATTGCCGTCTGGGCATTTTTAAAGAACGGATAGGCTTCTTCGACATCACAGCAGTGGTGGAAAAGACGATGCAAGAGATCAGTTTTATAGAAAAGCCAACATTGCAGGAATATTTTGACAGCGATGGTGAGGCACGTAACTTTGCGGCTTCATTAATGAAACTATAGCCGATTAAGTTTAAAAGTATAAATTGTTGAATAGGTTTTAATGAGTTGAAGCTTTCAAAATGATAACCCTTGAACCCTTAAACGTTTTAAAACCCTATAAACATTTAAATTAGCCTTTGGGCATTACATCTATGACGTTATTAGCAATTGACTGGGGCAGTGTAGGATTGAAAGCGGCTCAATTATTATTATCCTTATCTATACTTGTTGTACTTCATGAATTCGGGCATTATATCACTGCAAAATGGTTCAAGTGCAGGGTAGAAAAATTCTATTTATTTTTTGATCCATGGTTTTCAATATTTAAAAAGAAAGTCGGAGAAACAGTTTATGGCATTGGCTGGTTGCCGCTGGGTGGCTATGTAAAGATTGCCGGAATGGTTGATGAAAGCATGGATAAAGAACAACTTAAAATTACCTCCTCAGCCCTGGGAATTCAGGAGTAAGCCAGCCTGGCAGCGATTGATCATCATGATCGGAGGCGTTACAGTTAATATTCTCCTCGCATTTATCATTTACGCAGCATATTAATGGTATGGGGTGAAAAGAAAATACCTTCGCTTCGTTCTAAGAGATGGTATTGTTTTCAATGACAGCATTTTTAATGACATGGATTTTAAAAACGGCGATAAGATTTTAGCAGTGGATGGAAAACCTGTAGAAGAATATGGAGACATTATAAGAAAATTGATTGATCGTTGATAAAACAGTAACCATCGAAAGAGAAGGCAAACACAATGGAGCTTAAGATGCCCGTTGACCTGATCGGCAAGCTGGTTGAAAAGAAAAAGAAAACGGAAGGCCCCCTGATAAGCCCAAGGGTGCCTGTGTTTGTATTGAATGTTGCCGATACCAGTAATGCCTATAAAGCCGGTTTGCGAAATGGCGATATAATTTTGAAGATCGATAATACTACAAACGAAATATTATGATGAATTTGAGGCATATGATGGCCACTATAAAAAAGGAGACCAGTAAACTTACGGTTAAACGAAATGATAGCTCATTAATTTTACCACAGTGTTGCAGACAAGAGGAAAGATCGGTTTGGCCATGCCAAGAGCGTTTGAAGAATTTGATAGCCTTGGCGTGTTTAAGTATACTGTAAGAAAATATGGTTTTTTTGAAGCGTTACCTGCGGGTGTCAAAAGAGCTGGCAGTGAACTGAAGTTTTATATAGACCAGTTTAAAAAAATACTATCTCCCAAAACCGGCGCTTATAAAGGGGTAGGTGGGTTTAAAGCCATGGGTTCTGTTTTTTCCGGTAATAGATGGGACTGGGAACATTTCTGGACCATCACCGCCTTTTTTTCTATCGTACTTGCCTTCATGAATCTATTGCCAATACCAGCGCTTGATGGCGGGCACGTATTGTTTACATTGATAGAAATGATCACCGGCCGAAAGCCCAGCGAAAAATTCTTGAGTATGCACAGATAGGTCGGGATGGTGATATTACTTGCACTGATGTTATATGCAAATGGAAATGATTGGTTTGGATGGGGAAGGGGACGATAGTGTTTAGTTTGTAGTTCCTGGTTGGTAGATTAAAGGTTGATAAAGTTAATCAAGTTGATAAAGGGGGTCTTGTCGTTTAACCTTTTCAACCATATCAACTAATCAACTTTGCTGTAATTTTTATTATTCATGCGTAAAACGTCTTAACATACTGCCAAATTCACTTCAGGCTTACTTTCCAGGAGCTGAGAGTGAATAAATTGCGCACATGCACTCAGCCTTACCGGCGTTGCATTTGGTATATTCTGCATCATTGGTGTGTATTGGCAGCATGTGAACAGTTTTGAACGGAATATCCAGAAGAAGTAAAAACCCTTGGCAGCAATACAATTTATATTGATAAATGGGATTATAGCGGTGGCCCGGATCAACCCTTATGGAAATTCAGGGCAGGCCAGTGATGAAATATGAAGAAGCTGGATATGATGAGAGACCCGTCTCAGTCTGCTGGATGATGTGTGCTTTTTTGATGCAGACATGTCGACCAGATTTCGCACAGAGAAGATATGATCCAGAATGCCAGTGTGTATGGCATCACGGAAGCACAGATGACGATACAGCCATTAAATTTCGGACCGGGCGTTTTTTTTCATCCAGTGAATTCAATGCGGGAAGCCCGGTTTGCTTGATTGGCTTTGGAAATGCTGAAGAATTGTTTGGGAACATCGACAGGGCTTAGGAAAGCAAATTGAAGTTGAAGGTAAAAAAGTCACCATCGTGGGAGTAATAAAAAAAGAAGGGAAAAATTTTATTGGCTGGGATTATGATAATTGTATCATGCTTGCCATATAAATTTTGCAAACGGATTATTTGAAGAAGAAAACTCAGCAATCCTATTCTAATTGCGAAGGGAAAGGAAGGGGTTACAACTGCTGCCTTAAGGATGAACTGAAGGGTATCATGCGGCAGATAAGAAGACTCGGCCCCAGCAGGAAGATAATTTCTCACTCAACAGTGTGGAGGCATTTAGCCAAGGCTATTACGGATTTTTTTAACACTGAATATTGTGGGTGCGATTATTGGTGGTATCAGCCTGATCGTTGGAATGTTCGGTATTGCTAATATTATGTTTGTAACTGTAAAGGAACGAACCAGTGTGATTGGTCTTAAAAAAAGCGATCGGCGCAAAAAAAGGCAGCATCCTTTTTGAATTTTTACTGGAAGCGGTCGATTCTCTGCTTGATCGGTGGTGCATTCGGATTGTTCTTTGTTTATATCGGCTTACAAAAATCATTATTACCACTTATTAAATTTCCCTGTTTATATTTCTCATCCCGATGTTGATCGTAACAGTGATTATATTGCCTGGTTGTTGGGATATCCTGGCAGGAATCATTCCCTGCATCGAGAGCTGCTAAGATGGATCCTGTTGTTGCGATAAGGAGCTAATCATTTTAAATTTTGAAGTTTGAATGTCAAAAAATATCTGGCGGATGTTCCATAAATTGCAGGTTAGATTTATCACTCAAACTCTAAACTTTAAACTCATGCCTTACAATTCTCGCGATAGAATCTTCCTGTGATGAAACTGCTGCTTCTGTTTGTATAGACGGACGGATCATGTCTCAAATGTCATTGCCACACAAAAGATCCATGAGAAATATGGAGGTGTTGTTCCCGAACTTGCCAGCAGGGCCCATATGCAACACATTGTACCGGTGGTGGATGAAGCCATGAAAAAGCAGGACTGCAGACTTGAATCAATTCAGATGCTATTGCATTTACCCAGGCGCCCGGCCTGATCGGCGCATTACTGGTAGGGGCCAGTTTGCAAAATCCTTGTCGCTTGCATTGGATAAACCCCTGATAGCGGTGCACCACATGCAGGCACATGTACTGGCAAATTTGATCGCCGATGAAAAACCCGGCTTTCCTTTTTTATGCTTACTGTCAGTGGCGGACATACGCAAATGTGTTATGTGAATCCCCAACAGATATGAAAGTGATTGGGCAAACCATTGATGATGCGGCCGGGGAAGCTTTTGATAAAACTGCCAAGATGCTTGGGTTTGCCTTACCCGGGCGGCCCATTGATCGATAAATATGCGCAGCTAAGGGAAACCCACAGCATTTAAATTTCCTGAACCGAAAATACCTGGGCTTAATTTTAGTTTTTCAGGGATTAAAAACATCTATTCTTTATTTTCTACAAAATGCCGGCAGAAGCAATGTATTTAAAGAAGAATTTACTGCTACAGAAGAAGAAAGAAAAAAATTTATTGAAAAAAACCTGGCGGATATCTGTGCATCCATTCAGAGCGTATCGTAAGTATACTTCTCAATAAATTAAAAAAGGCGGCGATAGAAACCGGTATCAAAGATATTTGTATTGCAGGTGGGGTAAGCGCCAACAGTGGATTACGCAGTGCATTTGAAGATATGGGAGAACAATCGGGATGGAAAACATTTATTCCCCCGTTTGAATATTGTACCGATAATGCCGCAATGATCGCCATAACGGGTTATCATAAATACCTCGCGAAGGATTTTGTAAGCCTTGATGCTACTCACTGCAAGGGCGGAATGTAATTCCTGCTTAAAATCTGCTGTCTTCAATTCGTGTATAAAATTCGTGTTTGAAAAATTTGTATTCATAATTACTTCATGTCAAACACATATTTTCAATTTAAACAATTTACCGTTCACCAGGATCACTGTACCATGAAAGTATGCACTGACGCATGTATACTGGGCGCATGGACTGCGGGAAGGCCACCGAAAGTAGGACTGAAATAAATAATATACTGGACATCGGTGCCGGAACAGGATTGTTAAGTTTAATGCTTGCTCAAAAAACAAAGGCGTCATTGATACCGTAGAGATCGATGAAGATGCATGCGTACAAGCCGGCAAAAAATTTCCGGTTCCCCATGGAAAGATCAAATAAAGCTGCAGATATTCACTGCAGGATCTAAAACCGGCTGGAAAATATGATCTCATCATTTGCAATCCGCCTTTTTATGAAGGAGACCTAAATCATGAAGACGACAATAAAAATGCAGCGAAGCATGATGCAAATTGAAGTTGGAGGAATTGATCTTGTTTAATTAAACAATATTTGAAAGAAGAAGGAGCTGTTGCAATACTATTGCCCTTTCACCGCACGACTTATGCAAAAAAATTAATGGAAGACAATAATTATTTATCAAAAAAATATTATTTGTCAAACAAACCCCCTCGCACGATTATTTTCGCACAATATTATTATGTACTTCTGTTAAGGCGAACCTGTTAGAAGACGATGACTTAATCATTCATGACGAAAAAAGAAATTATACTGCCAGGCATTTACAGAACTATTGAAAGATTATTATTTAAATTTCTAAACCTTAAACTTCTAAACCCTAGACTTCTAAACCCTAAACCCCGCATATTCCTTCATGTACTATAATATTCGGTCAATCTGCCATTCTTCACAATGGTTGCCTTATCAATCGTTATACTATTTCCTTCAAACAGGTCTTTCAGAACATACTTGATCAGTTGTTCACCAAAATACCTGCTGGCATCTCTTGGCAGTTCATTGGGTAAATTACCAACAGCCATCACATCAACTGAACCGGGAAGATAAGGCGCTGTTTATTAAAAGTTTTTTTATCAACGCCATAAACCGGATCTTCAATGGTTGAATCACCGATATTGCAAGGCACAGAACCATTCCTGTCATCTGTAATGTCTGCAATAGTTTGTATACGTAAAATCCTGGCCTTTTCAAATCTTCCATTTCAAACAATCTTGGAATATTTTTTCCCAATAGACGCCATTCATTAAAATATCTGTATCGGAATATAATTTTTGAAAGCAGGCAATTGTATTTGCAGGGATTGTTGTGAAAATCCATCCTGGCATATACTTACCGTTTTTTATGTGCATAAAGGTCAGCTCCTTTCAGATGAACATACACTGGGTAAGCAAATTCTTTTCCAAGATATTCATCGGGTTCAACTTCATGTAATACCCATCAGGTTCATGATCTCCAGAACGCCATGTGCAACCCTGCCGCTACCCGTTACAGCAATCTTTAATAGTCGGAAGTTTCAATCCAAAATAAGTATGGATCAAGGTGTTGAAAATTTTTTGATGAATTTACTCTTTCAAGATGAAACTGTCCCGTTCGTTTTCCATAAGCCATCATGCCATTGTGAGCACCTACGATACCTGCAAAAAAACCAAAGCCTGATGATTCGTTTTCCATCATCATGTTCCAGGCATTCATAATCTATCAGGGTGATTTTTTTTGCAATGATCGCCTGCAGTAGTTTTTGATTATAGGGCTGCATTTTTTTTGTATGAGAAAAAAAAAATATGTTTTACCTTCGATCAGCATTTCACAGGCACTTCTTTAATGCCCAGCAAAATATCACAATCATCAAGATCTTCTTTTACTTCCACTCCCGCCAGTTCAGTATTCTTTGTCAGTAAAGCACCGGGTTTCGCAATGTTGAACGATAACCTTAATATCCGGATGATTTTTATTGGATCCATTTACATTGTGCAGGTGTAAGGGCAACCCGGTTGTCTGCAGGACATTTTCCTTCCCTTATCAATCCAATTTTCAGCATACCGATATATATTTATGGCGAGCAATTTACATTTTACATTTAATATGCTACATGCTACATTTGCAGATGAATTATTTTGAATTATTTGAAATTCCACAGGCACCTTCAACGTTGACAGAACTTTATTTGCAAAAAATATTTTGAACTGCAGAAAGAAAATCATCCGGATTTTTTTACCAAGGCTACGGAAACTGAAACAGAGCAGAGCTCTGGAAAGATCTGCATGATATCAATAAAGCATTCAAAATTTTTCAGAATGAAGAGAAGACGATCGAATATTTTTTACAACTAAAAGGATTATTGAGGAAGAAGAAAAATATGCAGTTGCCGCCGGATTTTTTGATGGAAATGATGGAAATAAATGAAGCAGTTGACCGATGCAGGATGAAGAACTGCGATCAAACAACAGGTAGCTGATTATGAAAATAAATTCTATGAAGCAGTTCGGCCATATGATAGAAAACTATAATGAAGCCAACACAGAGAAGCAATGAGCTGTTAGCAAAGCTGAAAGAATATTATTACAAAAAAAATACTTGAAGCGGATTTTGGACAGATTAGGTGGATAATGTAATATTGCAACCCAAATTCTAATGCCCAGATGGCGGAATTGGTAGACGCAGCAGACTCAAAATCTGCCGTTCGCAAGGATGTGCAGGTTCGATTCCTGTTCTGGGCACAGCATTAGATAAAAGGTAATTCTTCAGAGAGTTGCCTTTTTTATAAATATTATTAAAAATAATTATCGCACGCGGGGAAGAATTCGTGGAGCGCCATGCCCGACGTTGTACACAACCATTAACAGCATGCTAAAGTTTCGATACCGTTATTTCATTTTAGCAGTATTAATATTCTTTATTGAATTATTCATTGCATTATTTATTCACGATGGAATTATCAGGCCTCATATCGGGGACTTTTTAGTGGTTATTTTAATCTACTGCCTTTTAAAATCATTTTTAGATTTATCAGTTTGGACAACAGCCATTTTGGTTTTATTATTTTCTTATACGGTTGAAGTGCTGCAGTATTTTAAAATTGTTGAAAAACTTGGCCTCCAAAATTCTAAGTTTGCAGGAATAATTATTGGAACTTCGTTTTCCTGGATTGACATCTTTGCTTATACGGCAGGAATTGGATTTGTTTTGCTTATGGAGAAAATAATCAACAATAAGGAGCAACTCAAAACAAGCGATCTTTAGTCATCGGCTGACCAAGTCCCGTGAAACCGTAATTCAAACACGCTAAAACCATACAGCGACATATGATTGAAATTATAGGCTTACTTTCAATATCCTGGCTACTTATCTGGCTGTTTGAAAAAGGGGATCTGTCTGTTTTAGGTTTAAGACCAACCAGGAGCAAATTAAAGATCTCTGCAATCCTGTTTATTATAACTGCAATTTGTTGTTCAACCGGCTTCTTCATGAGAACATATTTTTCAAAAGAACAATTTGGCATAAATCCGCAATTAAATATTTCATTTGTATTAACTGGCATTTGGGTAAATTTTAAGTCGGTATTATTTGAGGAACTGCTTTGCAGAGGCGTGGGTCTTTATATACTCATAAAACTGTTGGGCGAAAAATGGGCAATCCTGATTTCATCAATAATCTTCGGGGTGTTACATTGGTTAAATAATGGGGTTTGGGGCAATGGACTACAAATGACGATTGTATTTGCTTACACATTTACTTTTGGTCTTTTGTTGGCATATTCATATGCAAGATCTCTTTCATTGTATTTGCCATTTGCGATGCATTTTGGCTGGAATCTGACCCAAAATTTCATTTTCCCGGAAAAACTTGCAGGAAATACTCTTTTTGTTACGATCCTGCAGCCGATAGTAACTGTTTCGTATGTAGTATATTTCACGATGATCCTGTTTCCGAAAATATCTGCCATTATTATTGATTATTTAATAATTAAAGGAAACAGGAAAATAATGCCTTCTTAAGAAAATTTCGTTCCTTTAATTGGCAGCAGCACCGCAAACAAGTTCTAATAAGAACATCTTAATCAGAAAACTAAATGAAAAGGAGTTTAGTTATAGCAAACCGGTTTCGGGAAGTACTACTCAACGGACACTGGATTGCTAACACGAATTACAAAGAACAGTTATCAAGTGTAAGTTGGAACCAGGCAACACAAAAAGTTGGCAGTATTAATACAATTGCCGCGTTGACCTTTCATATAAATTATTATTTGGAAGGGTTGTTGCAGGTATTTAACGGTGGAAGCCTTGAAATTAGTGACAAGTACAGTTTTGACCTTCCACAAATTGAGTCTGAAACAGATTGGAATAAATTAGTTAACGGCTTTTTGAGTAATGCTGAAAAATTTGCAAGCGAGGTCGAAAAATTTACAGATAGTATGCTAGATAAACCTTTTGTGGATGAAAAGTACGGAACTTACCTGCGAAATATTGAAGGAGTTATCGAACATAGCTATTATCATTTAGGGCAAATTTCATTGATAAGGAAAATGATAACACAGAAATAGCCAGCCGCTAACATCGCAACTATAACAAACAATAATTTACACGATGATAAAATTCGCTTACACAATTCTTTACGTACAGGACGTAACGAAAGCTATCGGGTTTTATGAAAAAGCATTTGACCTTAAAAGAAAATTTATAACAGCTGAAAATGACTACGGAGAACTTTTAGCAGGGGAAACAACACTTTCATTTGCTTCGACAGGATTAGCAAACTCAAATTTGAAAGGTGGATTTATAGAAAGTAGCTTGGCAAACAAACCATTCGGAATTGAAATTGGTTTTACAACTGACAATGTAGAAGAAACAGTTAAAAAAGCAGTTAATGCCGGTGCAACAATTGTTGAAGATCCTAAAACCAAACCGTGGGGACAAGTTGTCGCATATCTGAGAGATATTGACGGGTTTTTAATTGAGATCTGCACAGCGATGGGCTGACAAAAACCGGGGGGCTACAAAACCATCTGCTCACATAGCATTGCCGTCCACCTTTTGAGAGACGGATGGGGGGAATTTGGCTTTGCCGTCATCAGAAAATTTCGTTCCTTTAATCCGCATTGACACGGGGCGGATCCCGCACTTTCGGGGCTGCAATGCCCGGCGTTGGCTGTAATTTAAATACGTGATAAATTCTTAGAAACTTTCAAATGCGAAAACATTCAACCATCAATAAGATAAATCATTTTCTTATCGTTTTGTTTTTATCATTCTTCTGTATTTCAGGATATGAATTAAAAGCTCAACTCAGTTATAAAGTTCTGTTCCTTGGAAACAGTTACACCGGCGTTAATAATTTGCCACAACTTATACATGACGTTGCCTTGTCAGCCGGAGATACTTTAGTTTTTGACAGCCATGCTCCCGGAGGATATCAATTAATAGATCATAGTCTTGATGTTACCAGTCAAAATAAAATAATGGCAGGTGGTTGGGATTATGTAGTTATCCAGGGACAAAGCCAGGAGCCTATTACGTCATCCAGTGAATTTAGCAGTGGTGGCTCAGCTTTATATAACCTTGTAAAACAATATAACCCATGTGCTGTAATAATGCCCTATATGACCTGGGGAAGAAAAAACGGAGATGCATCAACTTGTGCCTACTTCCCTGTAATGTGTACATATCAGGGTATGGACACTACCATAAGAAATCGTTATTTAAATCTCACGGCTTCCATTAATGGAGAAGTATCTCCTGTTTCAGTTGTGTGGAATTACCTTCGGCAAAATTATCCAGGCATTGAATTGTATCAGGCAGACGAAAGTCATCCTTCGGCAGCAGGTTCTTATGCTGCTGCATGTTGCTTTTATGCAACGCCTTTTTAAAAAAGATCCTACATTGATTACTTTTAATTTTGGATTAAATGCAACCGATGCTTCCATCATAAAAAATGCAGTCAAAACACAAGTCTTCGACAGTTTACAATTGTGGGATTTTAAGAAACTGCCAATAGCTGAGATTAGCTATCAGATAGGTTCTGGTATTAATGAAGTAATTTTTCACGCAATAAGCCAGGGTGTCCGGCAAACCTATTTTTGGGATTTTGGAGATGGCGATACATCTTCTGCGCCAATTCCAACACATTCCTATTTAACTGACGGAACATACACGGTCTCATTAACCACAACAAATTGTGATCTGCAGGGATTGCATACCAGCTTTGCGGATACTGTTATTCAATTCTGCAGCCATACACCAACCATTTATACATCTCATCCCTGGTTGTGCAAGTATGATACACTCTGGACACAACCAGCAGATTCCTATCAATGGTTTACCTATGGAGTTCCTTTACCTGAAACCAGTCAATACTTACCGGATTATTCTCAGTATGCTATTTCGGGATTTTCCGTTATTTCTACTTTGAATGGTTGTTCTGAATTATCAGAAGTATATACAGAAAGTCCTGAATGGTCTGGTTATTACTTTGACATAATGGGTGATCCCTGCGCCGGGGATACAGTAGCATTTGCTGTATTACATACAAATGGTTTCTTATCCGGTTTAGAAAATATACTATGGTTTAAAAATGATACGCTTTTACCATCTATGACCAATGAAGACACATTATTAATATCTACAGAAGGAAAATATGAATGTAAAGTAATTAATCCAAATTCCAATTGTCCTTTAGATACTACCTCTTACGTTATTGAATATGATTGTGGTTCAGTTGGTATTGAGAGAGTAGATCAGGAATTATTCTGGACTATATTTCCAAACCCCGCATCAGAAACCATTACCATTAAATTTACCAAACTACATTATAAAAGAACAGATTCAAATTTATAGTGCAATCGGACGTTTAATAAAAGTACTGGAAGTATCAGGGGCAACAACCGAAAATTAATATTGCAGATTTACCAGATGGACTTTATTTTATCCGGCTAAAAAACAATAAACAGCCTGCATTAAAATTTATTAAACTGTAGAAAATACCCCTTGTACAATTATTGGTATATTTAAGATAGTATGAAGGAAACAAAAGATGGAAGACAAGTTGTTTACGCGAAGACAAGATTAAAGTGGCGAAATTGGTTAAAACAAAACAGCCAATCCGAAAAATCTGTTTGGTTAGTTCTGTATCACAAGAACAGTAATGTGCGATGTATCAATTTAAACGATGCCACTGAAGAAGCCCTATGTTTTGGTTGGATAGATAGCCTGGCAAAAAAGAGAGATGCGGAAAGCTTCTATCTGACATTTACTCCACGAAATGCTAAAAAAAGTAACTGGAGTAAACCCAACAGAGAACGGGCAGAAAGGATGATCGAAAAAGGATTAATGACTGAACAAGGGCAAAAGCTTATTGATATAGCGAAAAACAGCGGGAAATGGGAAGTTATAAAAACATAAAAATAGACACATCTGCCTAACAAAGCCGCTCAGCCTTTGCGGGAGGTGGAGGCCCGCCCGGCTCAACGCAGTTCGGACGGGGAACACGAAAATTCCTTCCGTAGGTGGGGGACGGCGTGCCCGACGTTGGCAACAACCCTGACGCAGCGTTTCAATTGTTACCCTTGTCATTTTAAAAAAAGGGTTATGAAAACGGTATTTTTAGCCAGCTTATTTTCTATCTGCTTATTTGGCTGTAAAAAGCATCGATGTGATCCAACAGTTTGTGATATTCAAAAAGCCCATACAGAAAATGCCACAAAGGTTACAATCACAAACGGTATTTGGGGTACAGTTTCCTCAATGGAAGGGGATTGTATGCCATCGGTACCTCCCCAATCTTCCAGCTGTACGCATTGCCCGGTTAAAAGAACAGTAAAGATCTATGAATATACTTTGCTTAGCCAGGCAGTTCCCTCGGACAATTCTCATGTATTCTTTGATAGTTTTAGTACCCAGCTTGTTACGGAGGTTAATGCTGATGACAATGGCTTTTTTCAAACAAATATTCCTGCCGGTCACTACAGCATAGTAATTGTAGAGAATGGTAAATTGTATGCGAACGGAACTGATGGGGTGGGAGGACTTAATCCAATCACATATTCTAGCGGTTTGCAAAATGTAAATTTAATAATGACTTACAAAGCAGTTTTTTGATTGGGCCGCTGGGAAAAATCTCAACGGTAAATCCACTATTGTTCTTCCTTGTCCCGCGATTACGCGGGAAGTTTTCATCGTGATCAATGCTAATAAATCTTCACCAATGCAAATGGTTTACAAGTTAGCCTTTGTGATTACAATAAAAATCCTTTCCTTTAATTGCGGGTATCGGCAGATGGACGTCCCGGCCGGCTGAACGCCGTACGGATGGGGAACACGAAATTGTAATGCGCCACTTTTTATTATGCTTAGAATACTAATAATATTAATTGCAACACTATATTCCATAAGCCCGGGTTATGGACAGGCTATCGAACAAACGGTATTAGATAGCAATTGTGTTTGGTACCATGGAGAACTCAATAAAAATAAATCTTCTTTAATCGATGCCCCATTGGAACCTATTGGCTGGGTAAATGACTATGAACATATCCTTACAAAAAATCAAATCTGTCTGCTTGATTCAATTATTGCCACTTTTGAAAAACAAACAACGATAGAAATTGCTGTATTGACGGTCGATTCTACTTTTGCGCAACCAGACGAATTTGATAATATGGTTACAACAATGGGAAGAATCTGGGGAGTTGGAAAAAAGGATGTTAATAATGGAATCATTATTGGCGCAAGCTCGTCATTAAAAAAGATAAGAATTAGTAACGGATACGGGATAGAGAAAGTGCTATCAGATAGTGAGACTAAAAAGATCATTGACGAAACAATTATACCGGAATTCAAAAATGGAAATTTTTACGAAGGAATAAAAGAAGGAGTATTGGCCATTATTAGAAAGCTCAGTTAAAAGCGATTCGCACTGGTAATTTGAAATAATAAACAAACAACAGGCAATATGCCTAATCAAAAACAAACAGTAGAAAGATACATGGACGGATTTCGTTCTACCGACCATGCAAAAATTTTATCGTGTCTTAATGACGATGTCATTTGGGAAATGCCAGGCTTCTTTTATCACGAAGGCAAGGAGGCGTTTGACAAGGAAATCGAAAGTCCAAATGCTGACGGACATCCCAATATTTCCATTTCCCGGATTGTTGAAGAAGGAGACATTGTGATTGCCGAAGGAACAGTGAAAGCAAAAATGAAGGACGGAAATAAACTTGATGCTCTATTCTGTGATGTGTTTCATTTTACCAATGGCAAAATAAGCAAACTCACGACTTATTTAATGTTCAACAAACAACCATGACAACGAACCTGGAGCAGGCGGATGGAGCACTGGCAGGTCAAACAAATAATAATTTCAAATGGCTGAAAAAAAAGCAAAACTGGCTGAAATAAAAACAAAACCAACCGCTGCAAGCGTGGAGGATTTTATCAATAATGTTAAGGATGAACAAAAGCGTAAAGACAGTTTTGTGCTTTTGGAAATGATGAAAAAAGCAACCGGGGAAGAGCCGGTAATATGGGGCAGCTCGATCATCGGTTTTGGTAATAAAAGATACAAAAGCCCCACCACCGGCAGGGAAGTTGATTGGCTCCGGATAGGTTTCTCTCCCCGTAAAGCAAATCTATCGTTGTACCTTATGCGTAAATATTAAGGAGCATGCTGCTGCTCTTAAAAAGCTCGGCAAGCATAAGACTGGTGTTGGTTGCCTCTACATAAATAAGTTGGAGGAGATCGATCTGAAAGTTCTGAAGGGAATGATAGATGCATCATTAAATCGAAAGTAGAATACCCCGGCAAACGGACCCGAAATTTCGCACAAATCATTTTTTTTAGGCAAAGGAAATTAGGATTTTCTTTGGTCATGCTCTATTTTTATCGAATATTTTATAACTAAAAAAAATGATCATGCCAACAGTAGTAGTTCGTCACAAAGTAGGTGATTTTGATACATGGCTGAAAGGCCATGAGGACAGGGTGAAGATTTTTGCTCCCGCTGTATCAAGTTTCAAAACATTCCAGGATCAGGATGATCCTAAATCTGTTATTTTGGTTTTAGAAGTAACAGATATGGGAAAACTCGGAGCTATCATGACTGATCCAAATATACAGGAGGCGAAAGACCGTCACACAGTAAAGGAGCCAATCCTTCTTTCTATGCAGGTACCTGTATAATAGTAGGCTCTTCCTTAAGCAAACATGGATATAAGCATAAAGGCGACCTTTGCTTCACAGACCCTAAAGCGTATAAAATGCCTTGGGGTTTTTTGTTAAAAGTTGACACTGAAAATGAAAATGCCGTGCCCGGCAGTGCAGCAAGTGCACAACCCACAATTGTAAAGTCGCGTGAGACTCATTCAGAATTACAGCTGCCAACACGTAATCGGAAAAAAAATCCAAAAAAAATTTGCGTAGTTAAATAACTACACATATATTTGTAGTCAAATAGCTACACAATGAATTTAAGACGAGATGTATTTCAAGCCATAGCAGACCCGACAAGAAGGGCAATACTTCTGTTGGTTGCCTCGCAATCCATGACAGCCGGCGCAATAGCCTCAAATTTTGACACAGCCAGACCGACAGTTTCAAAACACCTGCAAATACTCACCGAGTGCGAATTACTTGAACAAGAGCAAAACGGCAGGGAAATTTATTATCACATCAATGCAAAAAAAATGAAAGAAGTAGCCGACTTTATTGAACCATTCCGCAAAATGTGGGATGACAGGTTTAATAAATTAGAAACCATCATGAAAAAATACAAATCAAAAAAATAGAATAATATGGAACGAAAAACAAAAATCAATGCCGAAGACGGCAAACAGGAATTAGTGATCACAAGGGAATTTGATTTGCCATTGGAATTACTTTTTAAAGCATATGTAGAGCCCGAAATTGTTGAGCAATGGATGGGAACGAAAGTGCTGAAACTTGAAAATAAAAAGCACGGCAGTTAGCAATTTGAAACAACCGATCCCAAAGGAAACGTAGTATTCAGGTTCAATGGGGTAATCCATGAGTTTATTCCGAACCAGAAAATCACCCGGACATTTGAAATGGAGAATACGCCTTTTGCCGTTCAGCTTGAGTTCCTGGAATTTGAAAAACTCACTGACGACACCAGCAAACTCAATATGCATATAGTATACAGATCAGTCGCACTCAGAGACCAAATGCTGCAGCTGCCCTTTGCCCAGGGCATAAATATGGCACATAACCGATTGCAAGACATCGTAAGCAAATTAAAATAACACATTATGACAAAGAGAAATAAAATTATCTATTGGATTGCTACTATCTGGCTTGCATTAGGAATGCTATCAACCGGAATAGTACAGTTATTCAAAATGAAAGAAGAAGTAGATATGATGACACATTTGGGTTATCCTGTCTATTTTCTAACCATACTGGGTATTTGGAAAATTTTGGGAGTTATAGCAGTGCTTATTCCTAAATTTCCTTTACTAAAGGAATGGGCTTATGCAGGCTTTTTCTTTGCCATGTCGGGAGCTGTCTTTTCTCATTTAGCCAGTGGGAGATGCCGCCAAAGAAATTTTTGGCCCCATATTATTACTAATCCTGACTGTGGTATCCTGGTATTTCAGACCTGCAGATAGAAAAATCATTTCAGTTAATTAATCAATAATAGTAAATGAACAAGATGAAATAGCAATAAAAAGAAGTTGTCATCAGAACAACGTGAAGAACTACTCAAAACATTAAAAGCCCGTTTTGAGAAAAACATGAACCGCCATAAAGGTCTTGAATGGGCTAAAGTACAGGCAAAGCTGGAAGCCAATCCTGAAAAACTGTGGTCGCTCAATGAAATGGAAGGAACCGGCGGTGAACCGGATGTTGTTGGTCATGATAAAAAGACGGGCGAATACATTTTTTATGATTGTTCAGCGGAAAGTCCTAAAGGCCGCAGAAGTATTTGTTACGACCATGAAGCGCTGGAGTCAAGGAAAGAACATAAACCGGAAAATAGCGCTATTGAGATGGCAGCTGACATGGGCATTGAGCTTTTAACGGAAGAACAATACCGGGAGTTGCAGAAACTTGGAAATTTCGATACGAAAACATCGAGCTGGATGAAAACACCTGCTGATATCAGAAAACTCGGTGGTGCCATCTTTTGTGATCGCCGCTACGACACTGTCTTCCTGTATCACAACGGTGCAGAATCTTACTATGCTGCCAGGGGATTCCGTGGCTCGCTAAGGGTTTAAATTTTACAAATAACATACTATGACAAAGAATGAAATGAATCCTAAGGTTGATTTTTATTTTAATAAAGCCAAAAAGTGGCAGGAAGAACTGGAGCAATTGAGAACGATCGTTCTTGACTGTGGGCTGACCGAAGAATTGAAGTGGGGTGTGTCCTTGTTACACGTTTCAGAAAAGTAACATCGTTTTAATACATGTGTTTAAAGAATACTGTGCGCTTTTGTTTTTCAAAGGTGCCTTGTTAAATGATGCCAATGGTATTCTGATCCAGCAAACGAAGAATGTGCAGGCGGCGCGCCAGATCCGGTTCACCAATGTTCGGGAAATAGTTAAGATGAAACCCATCCTGAAAGCCTATATTTATGAAGCCATTGAAGTGGAAAAAGCCGGTTTGAAAGTGAATTTAAAAAAGACTACAGAATTCAACATTCCTGAAGAATTTCAAAAGAAATTAGATAAGATCCCTGCCTTGAAAACTGCTTTTGAAGCATTGACGCCGGGACGGCAAAGAGGATACCTTCTTTATTTTTCTGCACCCAAACAATCCAAAACCCGGGAGTCAAGGGTTGAAAAATATATGCAGCAAATTCTCAATGGAAAGGGATTAAATGATTAGTAATTCGATGAGAATTAAATTCACTTATAACACAATATAAATCTAAGCCTGGCAGGACTATCAGCATTATCCACTTACCAACCATCAATCATCCCGAAATAACCAGGACAGACCGGCCTGACCGCTTATCAATTGGCATTTAAGGAATACCGTATATTTCGTTCCTTTAATCAGCACAAATATTGACAGGAAATAATTTACAATTAAATTTCTAAAATTATGACAACGCCCAAAAGTATTATTGCTTATACTTTATTTCTATTGGCTTTGATTAACAACGTAAATGGCCAAAGTAGTCCTGAAGAATATATCCGGTTAGCAGACGATTATAAAAAGAACCTGAAACCTGACAGTGCAATAATTTATTATGAAAAAGCATCTGTAGCATTTAAAGAACTTGGAAGCACTGAAAAATTCATAAACTCATATAATCAAATAGGAGTTATCCTTACCAGGCAGGATAAATATGAAAAAGCAAAATCTTATTTGGAGAAAGCTTTATCAACAGGCCTTTCTTCGCTTGACAGTAATAACCTTGCAATTGCAACGACTTACCTTGGTTTAGGAGTAATTTATAATGCTGAAGAAGATTACAATCAATCTTTAATATACCACAACAAATCTCTATCGATACGATTATTGAAACTAGGAGAAAATGATGCCCAGGTTGCAACAAATTACGGGAACATAGGAAACGTTTATTTAAATAGTAAGAACTATGAAAAAGCTATCGATGCTCATTTGAAAGCAATGAAGATCAGGGAAAATGTTTTTGGCAAAGCAAGTGCTGAGGTTATTGAATCTTATACAAATTTGGGAAGAGCTTACAGAGACAAAAAGGATTATAAGAAATCCATAGAATATTTTGAAAAAGCATTGCAAAATAAAATTACACAACGCGGACAAGGGCATAAGGATTTAGCAAAATATTACAAAAACCTGAGTGAAGTATATTACTCAATGGACAGCAAAGAGCAGGGAGATAGTTATAAGATCAAGTCAGACGAAGTTTTAAAGAATTAAGATCAGCGTGAAGCAAATTGTGTCAAGGGAAAGAGCGTGCCCAACATTGGGTAATCAAAATATAAAGCCGATAAAAAATGGGCATTGTTGAAAAGAGGCTGGAAGAACTCGGGTTATCCTTAGCGGAAGTGAGACCTCCGGTGGGTAATTATTTAGGAAGCAAAAGGATGGGAGAAATTCTTTTTGCATCCGGCAGGGTTAGCGATTGCATCGGAGAGGTAGGAACAGAAGTTACATTGGATAAAGCCAAAGAAGCTGCCCAACATACTGTTTTGATCATTTTAGCAATCATCCGGCAAGACATTAAAGATTTAGATCTAATTGCGGGAGTTTTAAAACTAACCGGCTTTGTACGTTCGGCCGCAAGTTTTACAGAACAACCCAAAGTGATCGATGGGGCTTCTGACCTGTTGATCGGGCTATTTAAAGAAAATGGGCAGCATGCGAGGACAGCAGCGGGCGTTGCGCAATTGCCTTTTGGCGCCTCTGTGCAATTAGACATTATTTTTCAATTGAAACCAAATGGGTGAAATATCAGATACCTTAATTGCGCCTGTGATTAAATTTTATCGTTACACTATTTGAATGTTTTATCTTTAATGCATGAAGACCAAAACAGAATCTACGTCACGAAACTTTACACGCTCTTTAGGAATGGGGGTGCTGCTAAGCATGTTTTTTTTCTACGGTATTCATGTCCTTGGCACATGGCAAATTGAAAATTACCGCCCTGATCCGGAAACAACCAGCACCGTGCTGCTTCATAACAAATGTGCAGTTTTGGGTAATACACATACGCTGAGGCCTAACACTGACATTTCAGCTATGGGTGACGGTATTGACGGAACTAAACTTGGGGGAAGCTTTATGAACTTTTTTGATGGTCATATTGTCTCCATGGTCATTCTTGCGCTCCTTTTGAGCGGCCTGATTTTTGTTTTTCGAAACAGGATAAAAAATAAACGGCAAATCGAACCTACACTATAAAATAGGCGTCCCAATCCTATTAATACTGGCAGCAAAGCAACTCTCACATTATCAGCCTTGATTAAACATTTTGACCGCCTTCATTAATAAATGTGGATAATTATTTATTAAATAAAGATGTATATTTATTGTTTATCAATAAATATTTATCTATATTTGCAGTATAATTAAAAATTAATCAATAAATGAAAACAAGAACAAAACAGATACTAAAACGTATTGTATGTCCTTTCCTGGATAATATTTGTAGGAGTATGTATTGAAGCCGGCGGCTCTATATTCAGTGCTTTTTATACTTTGGTGATAAACCCGGTCAATGCCGCAACCTTTTGGGAGGGAAATGATTTGTCAGCGCCTTTATAAATACGATCCGGGGCATTTTTTTAGCAGAAACATTGCTGATAAGCATTGCAGGAGTGTTAAAGGCATGTATATTTTACCTGATCATAAAAATCCTGCATGATAAAAAGCTGAATATGTCTCAGCCATTCAGTAATGAAGTAAGGCTTTTTATTATTAAAGTATCCTGCCTGGCTTTTGGTATAGGCATTGTTCACCTGGTGGGGAGCTAAATATACCGAGTGGTTAGTTAAACAGGGAGTGAAAATGCCCGATACACAACATTTACGCCTGGGCGGAGCTGATGTGTGGCTGTTTATGGGCGTTATACTTTTTGTAATTGCACAGATCTTTAAGAGAGGAATCGAAATCCAAACTGAAAACGAATTAACCGTATAACCATGCCGATAATTGTAAACCTTGATGTAATGATGGCCAAACGAAAAATGTCATTGAATGAACTTTCAGAAAAAGTGGATCTGACATTGGCCAATCTTTCCATACTCAAAACCGGCAAAGCAAAAGCCATACGATTCAGTACACTCGAAGCTATTTGCAAAGCATTGGATTGCCAGCCGGGAGATTTATTGGAGTATTCAAAAGAATAATTCTTCTCATTCTTCGGGTAATCCGATTAGCTTTTAACCCGGGTGCACATCCAGTTCGTTTATCTGATCTTTATAATCGGAAGGAAGCAGGATGTTTTTAAGCAGCCAGTCCATCTTCATCAGCCTGCTGATTTTATACACCGGCACTACAGGTGTAAGCAAAGAAAAATCACTAAAATGCAACAACTCTTTTACCCTATCGGGAACCACTAATTTTTGACCTTCGATCAATACCTTAAACCGCATGGCACCAAGGTGCTTTTTATATTGTTTAAAAAGATCGGCAGTGTATTCACTCTTTTGCAGGTCTTCCATTAAATGTGCCTCTCTTACAGGCAGCCATTCGATATAAGTAAGTGGTAACTCTTTCAATCCCATTCTTGCGCCAACACGATAAAAAACATTGTATACTTCTTCCTTTTCTTCATCGCTTAATTTTTTTTCGAGCAGCTCGTATGATGCAATGGAATAATGTATCAGCATAAACAGCACATCACGGTAAGCCCAGTCGGGTATGGAAGCGCCACGGTTTTGTTCCACGGCAGTATGTATTTGCCGCAGGGTGTCAATTGCTTTATGGGCTTCATCCATTGATGAAAAAACAATCTTTCTTGCATACCTGACTGTGGAGAACAGCCGGCCTAAAGGATCGGAAGGCAGCTTGCCGGTAAAGTAAAGCCAGTCCACGGCTTTATTAAGGGCAAATTCAGCAGCGGCACCGGCAAAAATAAAAAGTACGGTGTCGCTCTTGCCCCAGATCTTTCTGACAACCGAATTTTTTTCAACAAAGAATTGCATAAGGTCAAATTGCTTCCCGTAATTAATGAACGCTTCTGCAGGTAGCGCCCTGATTTATTTTCCGCTCCAATCAATAAAACCGAAATCTGTTATTAATCTGCATGGTTTCCCGTTTGCGTCAAAATTTTAAAAAGAATTTGCATGTGGCGTCGTGTCATAGTTTTAATGTCTACGTTCCGGCAAATGCTGTCCCGAAGATGCCCACTGCAAGTTCAGCCCAAATAAGGAGAAACGCTGCCAGGATCGTTCCACAGATGGCCAATCGGTGCTCGGTGTTTTTGACCTTCCTGATTGCAAGTTCACACATGAGGCCAGTGCCGAGCAACAGGAAACCCATTGCAACAAAATCGAACAGCTTCCAGTTCACCTCATCTGTGAACTGCATTGCTATGAATGGTATGAGTAGCAGAAGTGCCACTGTGAGCAGAATGCCGGCAAGTCTTTTGTTCTTCATGATCATAAATCCCTTTTTTTAAAATAATGTGTTTGTATAGGTATCTCTTATGTTAGTTTAGATCCATTTTCATTATTTCTATCTTTTCAAATAATTCGCCCACGCCAAGCACAGCCCAAATTATAAAAATGCCGAGGAGGATTTTTAGTATTCTTATTGCAGGAATTGAGAAGCCGGTCATTTTTTTGAAAATAACATTTACCGGAAGAAAATAAACGAAAGAAAGAAGGATCAGGAAAATACCAAAACCCGCGTTGTTTCCCCAAAAAGCATTAACTATCCCGGCAGCTAAAACGGCTATACCAAACAGCCAGCTGATCATCTTCCCAACCATCGTTATGTCATTCGTGGCGATTGCTGATTTGTTATTCATTATTTTGTTTTTAAAATTTAGATATTATTAAACTTTATTTTCGGCTTGGTTTTTTTACAGATCAAACAAGGGTAGATAAGTTTTAGTAATTGCCCAGTTTACCGTCTATATTAACCTGTTTAAAAGTACTTTGAATTACAAAGTTAAATAAAACATATTGCTTTTCAAAGTAATTGGCAAAAAAATTTAGATCCGCCCCTTTTGGATTCTCTTATGCTTTAAAAAAGCAATTTGGCATGTCCCGGCAGCAATATCATCAGGCAAGGAGAAAGAATCTAAATGGGATACTCCGGTCTTTCGCCTTAACCCGTCCCGATAAACATTCGCTAAAGCCATCGTTTACAAGTTAGCTTTTGCGGTTACAATAAAATTTAGTTCCTTTAATTGTTCAGCATCAGCAGGCAGGCAGACGGAAATGTCCGTGGTTGCAATAAAGTTTGAGCACTTAAATATTTATGATGATTGTTAAATTTTTAGTTTTTGTTTATCTTATTTTCATATTTGCAGCCTGTTCCTCTAAAAATCTGGAAGGAGATTATTCAACTTCAAGTACCCTCGCTTTTAACCTGCTGAAAATTTGTTTAGCTAAAACCTTGAATACTTATTCCGAATCTAATACGGAAAGCTATGTCCTGGACCTCAGTAAAATCTCTACTTTGAATAAATCAGGAGTGGATAGCTTCCTCGGTATAAATAAGTCAATTTTACCTGTACTTCAGGACGATTCCGCCACTATTTTGAGAAGTATCAATGAAACAGGATCAAAGGTATTGCTGAATGGCATTGTTAGATTTGAAGAAGTAGAATTTATTGATAAAAATCATGTTTATGTAGTGATTAGTAAAGTGCGGTCAAGGAATCAAATTATTAAATTAGGCCTTGACTTAAAAAGACAAGGCGATAGCTACAAGATCTTTAAGTCAGAAATCAAAAGATGACTGTAGTGACAAACAACAAAACACCGGAAGGAGGGATCCCAACAACAAATCACTGCTTTTCTTCCTTATTGAGGTTCCTGATGATTCCAATTATAATAGGCGTTGTTACGGTAAGGACAATACCAATAACGATATATTTTAAATAAGGCTTCAAAAAGGGCATGATCCCTATTAGATAACCTGCCATTACAAAACTTATTATCCAAAGCACAGAGCCTATAAATGTAAAAAATACGAAACGGCGGAAATTGAGTTTTATCATTCCTGCCACGACCGGCGCAAATGTCCGGATGACGGGAAAAAACAGTCCTGCTGTTAAGGCGATATTTCCATGTTTTTTGTAGAATGTTTCTGCAGCGTTAAGATGTTTTCTTTTAAAAAACCTCGACTCTTTTCGTTTATACATTATGGGGCCCGCTTTCAGACCAAACCAATAACCAGTAATGTTTCCCAAAAATGAGGCGATAATGAGTAAACTGCAAACGGTAAAAATATTCCCAGGTAAATCACCCGTAGCAATAAACACACCTGCTGTAAATAACAGTCCGCCACTTGGGATAAAAAAACAAAAAAATAATCCCGTTTGACAAAATACTGAAAGAAACAATTAGAGCAGTCCGCCATATCGGATTAGTGATTCTGAGTCAAACATCGTTGCAAAGATTATTCAAATGTAGAATTTATTGGTAATTCCCGAAACTGTGTTCCCAGGTCTTTAGTATTTTT
This sequence comes from uncultured Chitinophagaceae bacterium, assembly GCA_963779595.1. Lineage (GTDB taxonomy): Bacteria > Bacteroidota > Bacteroidia > Chitinophagales > Chitinophagaceae > Ferruginibacter. Next base: position 854,702 of record CAVZYY010000001.1, read on the forward strand.
GATTGTTCAAATATGTTTACGATATAATGGCCAATGATCTGGAAAGAGAAAAGCAACTTGCTGCCAAAGCGGCTGTAAAGTTTATCAGTGATAATCAAATTATTGGTTTGGGAACTGGTTCAACAGCTATCTATGCCGTAAAAGCAATTGGTGAAATGGTAAAAAACGGCCTCAAAATTCTGGCCGTTCCAACGTCACCCCAAACCCAAGAAATTGCCGAATTGTTACATATTCCTTTAGTTGATATTAACTCAATTGATTCAATAGATATTACAATTGACGGAGCGGACGAATTTAATGAAGACTTAATTTTAGTTAAAGGTGGTGGTGGAGCATTACTCAGAGAAAAAATAGTCGCTTCAATGACAAAGGAAGTAATAATTATCGCGGATTCTTCAAAAAAAGTAGACACTATTGGGAAATTCAAGTTGCCAATCGAAGTAATTCCATTTGCAGCTAACTATGTTTTAAGACAAATAGAATTAATAAATGGGCCTGGAAAAATCAGGTCTTTTTCCGGCAAACCATTTTTAACTGAACAGGGCAATTATATAATCGATGCTGATTTTGGATTAATATCCGACCCGGTTGTTCTTTCGGGAAGATTAAATGAAATGGAAGGAATAGTTGAGCATGGTTTATTCATTAACCTGGCCAGTAAGGTAATAATGGGGAGCAACGATTCAGTATTAATATTCAAAGCAAAATGAAGGCAATTGTTTACACAAAATATGGAGGGCCTGAAGTTCTGCAGATAAAGGAAATAGAAAAACCTTCTCCGAAGGACGATGAAGTATTGGTCAAAGTTCATGCGGTATCAATAAATGATTGGGATCTTGGGCCTGCTCCAGGGTGACTTCATAAATCGCCTGATAAATGGTCTTCTGAAACCGAAGAGAAAAATACTCGGTTCCGACATTGCGGGGCGAATTGAAGCAGTTGGTAAAAATGTAACCAGGTTTAAAACAGGGGATGAAGTGTATGGCGATCTGAGCGGTCACTGGGGAGGTTTCGCTGAGTATACCTGTGCCCGTGAAAAATCATTGGCGTTGAAACCTGCAGCGTATGAGTTTCGAAGAAGCAGCAGCAATACCACAGGCGGCAATGCTGGCTGTACAGGGCCTTATTGATAAAGGAAAAATTCACCCGGGACAAAAACTATTGATCAATGGTGCAGGCGGAGGTGTTGGTACTTTTGCAGTGCAGATCGCCAAATTATACGGGGTTGAAATAACTGGTGTTGACAGTACAGGCAAATTGGATATGCTGCGCTCAATGGGCTTTGATCATGTCATTGATTATACAAGGGAAGATTTTACTAAAAATGGCCAGTGTTATGACCTGATCCTTGATGTAAAGACAAATCGTTCGATGTTCGATTATACCCGTGCATTATGTCCCAATGGAATTTATGTGACAGTTGGAGGTTCCATGGGCCGGCTTCTCCAGGCTTTGATCCTGGCGCCATGGATTTCGATGATCAGTAAAAAACACATACGTATCGTTGCCTTGAAACCAAACAAGGATCTATTTTATATGAACGAGCTTTTCGAAGCGGGCAAAATCAAACCTGTGATAGATGGGCCTTACAAACTAAACGAGTTTGTTGAAGCATTCAGGCTTTTTGGTAAAGCAGAACACAAAGGAAAAGTTGTAATAACGATGTGAAGAGAACCCATTCAATAAATAAATTGGGGATCTAATATAATAATAGACCGATACCTTGAATTGTACGGATCATATTGTCTGGGCCTTTTACCTTAATATCATCAAAAACAACTCTCGTACCTGGTAAACAGCGCGCCATTAAATTCTTGATCGGCTTAAAACTGCTACTTGTAATAAAACCCTTTTCTACTTCTCTAAAATTCGCTCCTGAAAAGTATACAGTGGCACTTACAACTGAGAAATGAGCATCAAACTCAAAATTATCCAATTCCGCACGGCAATAGTCCTGGCTTTTAAATGCAATAGAAGACATTCTTCCATAACCTGATTCTTCCTGTGAGCTAATTTCGGGAGACACATTTTTAAGTAAATAATTATGTAAGGTTGTTGGTTTCTCAAGCGCATTAACTTTGTTATTCAGGGGCAGCAAACAAATACCTGACAAAAGCGGGAAAAGCAGGAGTTTCATCTTAAAATAGTTTTAGTTGGCGTGAATGATCATTAAATCTAACACTCTAAAAGTGAAAAAAATGTTAGAATTTGGCAGGAAGTGACCAAGCCTTCAGCTAATAAAGCACTGCTGAGGGCAGGAATCTAAGCAGCAATCACTAATTGTGTCGGTAATTTTATTAACAACATTATGCGGAAAATAGCGACGACAACCATTTGCCTTTTTTTCTTAGGGAACATTTTTGGGCAGCATTCAGATAGTAGTCTAAAAATTTCCCATTTAAGGGATGATTTTTATGTTTATACAACATATAATTATTATAAAGGGAACCGAATACCCGCGAATGGAATGTATCTTTTAACGGACAAAGGAGTAGTTATATTTGATTCTCCCTGGGACTCTACACAATTTCAACCTTTGTTGGATAGTATAAGAGTAAGACACAATAAAAGTGTAGTTCTGTGTTTTGCTACACATTTTCACGAAGACAGAACCGGGGGACTTGAATATTATAGGCAACAGGGTATCAAAACTTATACAACCAGGCAGACTGATGAACTTAGCAGGAAACGAGGCATGAAAAGAGCTGAATTTTTAATTGACAACGACACTGTTTTTACGATCGGGCAATATTCTTTTCAAACCTATTTTCCCGGGCAAGGTCATGCGCCGGACAACATTGTAATTTGGTTTGAGAAGGAAAGGGTACTTTATGGTGGATGCCTGATAAAAAGCGTGGAGGATAGTAATCTTGGCAATCTATCAGATGCCAATGTACCAGCGTATTCAGCAACATTAAAAAATGTTCAGGAAAAGTGTAAAAACCCGGCATATATCATTACGGGCCATAACGACTGGACAAATAAAAGATCATTGAAACATACTTTTAAAATGGCAAAGAAACTCAAACAAAAAGACTACGGCCAATAGTACGCACGTGTCCCAGGCGGAGGCGGATGGAACGATCTCAGCGGCAGATGATTACTTTTCTTCCCTGTGCTGCATTCATACAGGTAGTTCCAGCATGACCGATCTTAAGCAAAAACTCCCATGTACTGTTTTACAACCGCTTATACAATAGATGGATCTTTCGTTTAATTATTTTTCTACATTTACCGTCTTAATTTACATCATTAATTTAACTGCCATGTTTACATTCAGAAATCTACTTCTGCCGGTCTTATCCATGACTGTTATGCATGCTTCATTTGGACAAACCAAACAGGCTCCTCCGTCCAAATCATTCGGCATTAAGTATGAAAAATTTGTATTGGAAAATGGACTGGAAGTGATCCTGCATGAGGACCACTCTGATCCCATTGTGGCTGTATCCACCCTTGTGCACGTAGGATCTAACCGGGAGAAACCAGGCAAAACAGGCTTTGCTCATTTCTTTGAGCACATGTCTTTTAACCATTCGGAAAATACTCCGCGCGGTGCAAACCGCAAACTGATCCCTGAATGGGGTGGCAACCGCAATGGTGGCACCTGGAACGATGGGACCATCTATTATGAAGTGATCCCTAAAGATGCATTTGAAAAAATACTTGTGGATCGATTCTGACCGGCTGGGTTTTATGATCAATACGGTTACGAAAGAGGCATTTGGAAAAAGAAATACAGGTAGTAAAAAATGAGAAACGCCAGAACTACGATAATGTTCCCTATGGCAATACCAATGAAGTGATCGTTTCCAACCTATATCCCAAATCACATCCTTATAACTGGACGGTGATTGGTTTGCTTCCCGATCTGCAGGCTGCTACCCTCGAAGATGTAAAAGAGTTTTATGAAAAATATTATGGTGCTGCCAATGCAACATTGGTCATTGCAGGAGACATTGATGTAGCCAAAACAAAAGAGAGCGTACAAGCGCTGGTTTGGAGAAATACGGAAGGGGCCAATCGTAGAACCAATAAAACCGCAACCCGTAACATTAAAAGAGACACAATCATTTTATTATGAAGACAATTTTGCAAAACTGCCTGAACTGACCATGGTTTTTCCAACAGTGGAACAATATCATAAGGATGGATATGCATTGAATGTACTGGCCGAATTGCTCAGCGGCAGCAAAACATCTCCATTGTATAAAATTATTGTGGAAAATAAAAAGCTGGCGCCGAATGCAGTCGCTTACCATGACAGCAAGGAAATTGCCGGTGAATTTTATATAAGGATTAGGGGTAATGCAGACACAAAACTAAACGATGTAAAAACAGCCATTGATGAGGCATTGAATTTATTTGACAAAGAACCATTTTCCGATAAAGACCTGCAGCGCATAAAAGCAAAATTGGAAACCGATCTATACTTTGGTATTGAAAGTATTTTGGATAAGGCACAACAACTGGGCAGGGACAATGAATTTAAAGGCGATCCCGGCTATATCAGCAAAGAAGCCGAAATAATGCAGGCTGTTACAAGGGAAGATGTGAAAAGAGTGTTTAATAAATACATAAAAAATAAACCATTTATTGTAACCAGTTTTGTACCCAAAGGAAAAAAGGAACTGGCTTTGGATAATGCCGTAGCTGCAACGGTATGGATAGAGCCGGTTGTAGCAGGCGTACAGAATGAAAATGTAAATCCCGGTGAAGATGCAAAGTTTGAAAAAACAAAAACCAAACACGACCGTTCTGAACCTGCTTTTGGAGAAATGCCGTTATTCAAAATGCCTACTGTCTGGACAGAATCACTGGCCAATGGTATGAAAATATTTGGATTGGAAAGCAATGAGATCCCGTTGGTAAATTTTGAAGTAGTATTAAGAGGCGGGCATTGGGCCGACCCGTTGGAGAAATCTGGTGTGGCATCCCTGCTGGCCAGTATGATGCTGCAGGGGACAGCCACAAAAACAGCCGCCCAACTGGAAGAAGCGATTGACATGTTAGGTGCAGCGATCACAGTAACCAGCAATAATGAAGAAATGAGGATCAGGGGCACCTGCCTGCAACGGAATTTTGAGCCGACCTTTGCTTTGCTGAAGGAAATATTACTGCAGCCTCGCTGGGATAAAGCGGAATACGATCGTTTATATAAAGCATTGCTTACAAATTTAAAAGGAAGGGAAGCCAATGCAACTGCTATTGCCAGTCTCAACTTCAACAAACTTATATATGGCGATCAACATATTTTCGGCTATCCTGCTGCAGGTACATTACAAACAGCTGCTGCCATAACATTGGAAGATCTGAAAGCTTATTATAATAATTATTTTTCTCCCTCTGTGGCATCATTTCACGTGGCCGGCGCCGTTACAAAAGAGAAGGTTACAAGGACCCTCGCGTCACTGGGAAAAGAATGGAAGAACAAACCGGTAACATTGCCATCTTACAAAATACCAAGCCAGGTAAATGCTGGTATCGTATTTTTTATTGATGTACCTGGCTCAAAGCAATCCGTATTGTATGTTGGGAAATTAGCGCTTTCGACTGCTAACCCTAACAGTGATAAACTTGAATTTGCCAACGAAGTGTTAGGCAGTGGATCAAGCGGACGGCTTACGCAGGTACTTCGTATTGGCAAGGGATATACTTATGGCGCAGGTTCCCAATTAGTGAAGGCCAAGGAAACAGCACCCTTCATTGCTTCCTCCAGTGTAAGGGCGAATGCAACCCTTGCTTCACTGCAAATTATCCAGGAAATGCTTCGTGATTATGAACAAAGTTTTGGCGAACCCGAAGTTGCCATAACCAAAAATAAAGTATTGAAAAAAAATACACTTTTGTATGAAAGCCTGGCCTCCAAACTGGCTATGCTGGCTGAGATAAGCAAATATGAGAAGTCATTGAAATTCCTCGAAGACAAGCAGCAGCAATTGGTGAGTATGCAGCTTCCTGATTTTAGAAACATCATTCATGAACAACTGAAAGAGGGAGATATGATCTACCTCGTTGTAGGGGATAAGGCTACACAACTGGAAGAAGTAAAAAAACTGGGAAAAGCTACATTGGTAGAACTGGATATTAATGGCAAACCGCTTACAAATTAAAAGTCAAACATATTTTGATAAGGGCAGTCTTAACAGGCTGCCCTTATTACTTAAGGGGTTTAGTGGGAGCCAAGGGTCTAATAAAATTATGACCAGGATGATCACAATTCATATATAACAGCTTCGTATGGCCGCAATTTTGCATCTCCGGAACGGCCAGGATAGTTCCCACATACTATGGTTGCCTTAGTAAGGTCTATACCCGTATTTGCCGATGCCATTCTGTCCGTAAAATTGAGCATCACCAGCACCTGCTTTTCATGCAGTGTCCTTGTATATGTATACGTATCGGGATTGTCTTTATCCAGTAAATGGTAGTCGCCATAAATGAGTACCATATTTTCCTTCCGCAGCTTTATCATTTTTCTAAAATAATGCAGGCAACTGTCAGGGTCACTCTCTTCGGCAGCAACATTCACCGTTTCATAATTGGGATTTATGCCTATCCAGGGTTCTCCATTGCTAAAACCTGCATTCATACTCTTATCCCATTGAATGGGCGTGCGGCCATTATCCCTGGCCGTTATTTTTTGAGATTCAATAAATTCATTTAAATCCCCGCCATTGTTTTTTATTTGCAGGTACATATTAATAGATTCAATATCCCTGTAATCAGCTATTCTGTCAAATTTGATATTTGTCATGCCCAATTCATCGCCCTGGTAATAAAATGGGGTGGCTCTCATGCTTAATAAAAATGTGGTAAGCATTTTAGATGAGAGCGCTCTCCATTCCGGGGCATCATTCCCCCAGCGGGTAACCATACGGGGCTGATCATGATTCCCAAGATAAATGGTTCCCCAGCCTTTTTTTTCAAAAACAAGGTCCCACCTGCTGTACATATTTTTAAAAGCTATTAGGCTATACCCGGCTGGATCGGGTGTTTTAAATTTACCCGGAACATATCCCATATCCACTCCTTCAAAATGATACATCATATCCAGTTCGTGCCTGTCGGGGTCAACAAAGTCAAGTGCTTCATCCGCGGTGATCCCTACGTTTTCTGCTACCGTGATGATATCATATTTACTCAATACTTCTTTGTGCATCTCCTGCAGGTATTCATGCAGGTGAGGGCCATGGGCATAATATTTTATAAAATCACCCTTATATTCAGCCGGCAGTACGGGGAAATCGGTGTCTTTTGAAATGAACGGTATTACATCCATCCGGAAACCGTCCACCCCTTTGTCAAACCAGAAACGCATCATTTTATATACCTCTTCTCTTAAAAACGGGTTTTCCCAATTAAGGTCAGGTTGCTTTTGAGAAAAGTAGTGAAGATAATATGCATCTGTTGCCGGGTCATATTTCCATGCATCGCTGTTCACATCAAAATGACTGTACCGCGGCGAAGGCCTTCCTTTTTCTGCGGGCCACCAATGATAATAGTTTCTGTAAGGATTATCCCTGGAACTGCGTGACTGCCTGAACCATTCATGCTCATCGCTGCTATGGTTTACCACCAGGTCCATTACCAGCTTTAATCCACGTTCATGCATACCTGTTAGGAGCCTATCAAAATCATCCATTGTACCAAACTCCTTCATGATGTCCTGGTAATCGCATACATCATAACCGTTATCATCATTTGGTGAGGAATAGATGGGGTTAAGCCAGATCACATCGATACCCAGGCTTTGAATATAATCGAGTTTGGAGATAATGCCTGCCAGGTCACCAATGCCGTCCCCATTACTATCCTTAAAACTGCGGGGATAAATTTGATAGACAACTGCTTCTTTCCACCACCTGGAGCCTGGAATACCCTGGCTTTGATCCTGCATATGCTTATTATTAAGTGTATTACGTCAAAATATCATGATGATACATCATGTTGTAAAATTCATATATTTCTTTGCATAAGTTAGTATTTATTACTGCTTTGTTCTCTTTTTAGCCGAACTTCAAAGGATGATAGATACATGGGAGCGAATGACAGGAGGGGATAAGGAGGCGTTTATGAGTTTATATAAATGCCATTACCAGGCACTCTTTTGCTATGGATTCAGCATTACAACAGACAGGGAACTGACAAAGGACTGTATCCAGGAATTATTTTTAGAAATATGGAATACCCGAAGTTCACTAAATAAGGTCGTTACAAATGTGCGCTCATATCTTTTTACCTGGCTGCGCAGGAAAATAACCCATGAATTCGCCCGGCTGGAAAAAGAAAAGCCAAACCAGCTTTCTGAACCGGTTTCTTTTACTCAATCCTCCTATGAAGAACTGCTGATCGCCTTCCAGCAATCAGAAGAAAAAAAAGAAGTACTCGAGCTTGCACTCAAAAGTCTTACCAAAAAACAATTGCAAATCATCAGGCTGAAATTTTTTGATAACCTTTCCTATCGTGCCATAGCTGTACAGACCTCCCTCACTCCCCGAACTGTATATAACCTGATCTACGAAGCCTTACGGAATTTAAGAGAAGTGATGCGTGCACCCTATGTGTTTTTGTGATATTCCATATGATTATCTCCAGTTTTGTATTTTTCTAAAATATATTTCCAAAAAAGCCGGTAAAAAATCACGTTTTCTTCCACTACTATATATAAGCCTTGAAGCTTAGCGGAAATAGTATACTCATGGACAGGAAGAAACCGGAAAATTACCAGATAGAAGATTTTGTTACGGATGAATCGTTCATTAACTACCATTTTCGCCTGAATAGTGATGACCAGGATTTTTGGGAACAATGGCTGAACGAACATCCGGGTAACAGTGCATTGGTGGAAGCCGCGAAGGAGATGATACAGACCTTGTCATTAACGCTTTCTGATAAAGAGTATGAGGATGAGTTGATAAAAATGAAGAAAGCCATACATTATGGAAAACCAACAAGTAAAAATGAGCCACCCGCCATTGTAAGATCTTTGAATTGGAAAAAATCCCCCCGTTCTCTTAAAGATAAATTAAAGCGGGGCATTAAGTTTTTTGTACCTGTGCTGTTGATCCTTTTCACAGGAGGCTATTTCCTGTTCCAGTATTTTACAAAACAGGAGATTAAGTTAGCAGAAAAATATAATCATAGCAATGTTCCCGTGGTTTTTACCTTAAGTGATAGTACAGTTGTAACACTGGCTCCTCAAAGCAGTTTACATTATTCTTTGAAATTTGGTAATGAAGCGCGGAAGGTTTACCTTGAAGGAGAAGCCCAGTTTCATGTTAAAAGAGATATAGCACATCCTTTCATGGTCTACTCAGGAGAAGTAGTGGCTACGGTCTTAGGAACCATATTCAATATAAAGCAGGAGCCTGGAGATTCAATCGTGCAGGTAGAATTATTAAAAGGTAAATTAAAAGTAGAGACTGTTGATGCTGCAGGAATGCCCCTCCAATCGATCCTTCTGAATCCTGATGAAAGAGTAGTATATAACCGCCATGGAAAAAAATTAAATAAAGAAACCTGGCAACCGGACAAAGAACAGGCAACACCCACCAACCACCCGGAGGCAACCCCCATCAACCACCTGGAGTTCCACGGGGATAGTTTTGAAACAATTGCTAAACAGTTAAAAACTGTTTTTGGGATCACCGTCGTTAATCAAAGCAATAAAAAAGACTGGCGTTTTACAGGAACATTCAATAACAGTACCGCAAAGGATATTGTAGAAAATATTTGCATCGTAAAAAAATTAGATTACCAGGTACAGGGAGATACGATTTTTATCAAATAGTGCCAAGGCATTATAAAAATTGATTGCTATGTTTATCCAACCATGTTTTCCGTCTCTTTATAAGAGACTAATCGGCCTGTCAATTGCTTTGATGAGCTTTATCCCGTCAAAAGCAAGTCCACCGCCACCAATAAATACCGGCGATGTATATATAACAATTAAAAATAGCAGCCTAAGCGTTTCTAAACTCTTTGGATTAATTCAACAACAATCCCCGGTTGTTTTTGCTTATGATGAAACTGAAGTCAACCTCTCTCAAAAAGTAACATTAAAGACAGGAACCCAGCTTTTGGATATATTGCTGGAATCCATTTCTCTTCAAACGGACCTGTCCTTCACCCAGAAACAAAACAGCATCCTTGTCAGCAGTAAAAAGGATCTGCCTGTAAAAGGAACTGTAAAAGACCCCTCCGGTAACCCTTTGAATGGCGCTACTATAACTGTCAAAGGAACCACTACATCTGTAATAACAGATGCAGATGGAAATTTTTCCATAAATGTGCCGGAGAATGCGGTGCTTATTATTAGTTATGTTGGTTACAGAACCCAGGAGATACCGGTAAATAACAGGTCTGAGATATCGGTTGCATTGGAAGATACTGATGCCAAAATGAATGAATTGATCGTTGTAGGATATCAGACACAACGGCGTGGCGAGATCACAGGGGCTGTCTCAACAGTAAATGTCGCGGGTCTTTCAAAATTACCTGTTGGAACTGTTGACCAGGCATTGCAGGGAAAGGTATCCGGAGTACGAATAACACAACATACCGGTCAGCCGGGAGAAGGTGTTGCTAGTAAGAATAAGGGGAGTAGGAACGATCAATGACAACAATCCTCTTTTTATAATTGATGGTATACCTACAAAGGATGGTATAAATTTTCTTTCTGCCAATGATATTGAATCAATCGTTGTTTTAAAAGATGCATCTTCAGCAGCTATATATGGTTCACGTGCTGCCAATGGTGTAGTACTGATTACTACCAAAAGCGGAAAAAAGGGAAAGGCCGCAGTTTAATTATTCGGGATACGGTGGTTTTCAATCGCATGGGACACTTCCGAAAATGACAAATGCTGCTCAATATGTAGAATTATATAATGAAGCTGCCGATAATGATAATGCGGGTGTTACCAATCCGGCACTGATACGGCCTAAAATTCCTGCGGGTATCAGCATGGCCAATACGGATTGGCTAAAAGCAGATTTTTCAAAATGGACAGATCCAAAGTCACCAGTTATCTGTAAGAGGAGGAAATGAAAAAACACTCTATTACATTTCAGGCAATTATTTTAAACAGGATGGCATCATTATTAATTCCTGGTATGAACGGTATTCATTATTATCCAAACTAAATATTGAGCTTACTGATAAATTAAGCATTGCCAATAATATCAATATTTCATATTCCAAAAGAAATGTAATAGGAAGTTCGGGTGATGGATATGGTGGTAACGGCGGAAGCGTTGTGCGCTATGCATTATTCCGTACGCCGCCGATACCGGTTTATGACAGCATCGATGTTTATTCTGATCTTCCTGCCTATCCCGGCTTTTTTGGAGATGGATACAACCCCGTTGCATTGGCCAATAAAACAGATAATAAAGAAATTCAGTACCGGGTATTTACCAATTTATATGCGGAATATAAGATCACCAGGAATTTAAAATTTAAATCGGACGTAGGCCTTGATGCGATCATAACCAATGACAAACGTTTCGATGAAAATTATGGAACAAACCTGCGCATCAACAACCCCAGCAGGCTAACTGTTAGTACTGCTACACAACATGAATATTGTCTGGAACAATACACTTAGCTACAATAAAACATTCAATACTGTTCATAATATAACAGTGCTTGCAGGCACAGAGGCGATCAGTAATAAAAATAATTCACATGGAGGTACAGACCGGGATTTCGCCAATCAGAGCTCCAAGGTTCAGGTTTATAGGTAATGGAAATGGGTTGATCGGGTTCCACTACGGCTTTTGAAGGCCAGAATGAATCGGCGCTTGTTTTCCCTTTTTGGCAATGCAAATTATTCCTACCGCAATCTTTACCTGTTATCGGCTGAATGTCCGCCGGGATGGATCTTCACGTTTTGGCCCCGAAAATCAATATGGTACATTTTTTTCCGGTTCGGCAGGCTGGAATGCGCATAATGAAAAATGGGTACAGGATCATTTGCCTGCCATTTCAAAATTAAAGCTGAGGGCCAGTTATGGCCAATTGGGTAACCAGGAAATACCTGATTATGGATTTGTTTCAATTATCGGAAATCTTTATAATTATCCGTTTGGGCAAACACCGGTCAGTAATCCCGGATCTACCATTGCAACCCGGGGCAATCCCAAAGTAAAATGGGAATCTTCTACACAGGCTGATGCCGGCATTGATATGGGTATATGGAAGGATAAATTAAACCTGACCGTTGATTATTTTATCAAAACAACATCAGACATGCTGATTCCGATACCCTTTCCATTGATAGGCGGCAGCGCGAAACCTCCTTATTTAAATGCCGGCAAAGTGGAGAATAAAGGGATTGGAAGTGGAACTGAATTATAAAAATAATGACCGCTGCATTTAAGTATGATATTGGCTTGAATTTTTCAACGCTCGCCAATAAGGTTATTTCTTTAAGCAACGGTCAGCCGATAGCCGGGAGGAAGAATTGATAATAATTACAATGCACATTAACCACCGTCGGCCATCCGATCGGGTCATTTTATCTGTATGAAGCAGGAAGGTATTTTTCAGAATGCTGCAGATGTATTTGCCAGTGCTTACCAGGGAAAAAATATACAACCCGGGTGATGTAAAATTCAAAGATCAGAATGGGGATGGAGTTATCGATGAAAATGACAGGGCATTTCTCGGCAGCGCTATTCCAAAATATACTTTCGGTGCAACAGCCAACTTGGAATACAGGAATTTTGACTTATCTGTTTTCTTCCAGGGACAATATGGAAATAAAATCTATTCCCAGGTGAATATGGATATTGAAGGATTTTACGGGCCTTTAATGTTACAGAACGGGTATATGATGAGCGCTGGCATGGCGAAGGAACAAGTAATACGATGCCAAGGGTTTCTTTCAATGGCGCTTCCAATAATAAATATCCTTCCAGCCGTTTCCTCGAAGATGGTTCTTATGTCCGTTTAAAAAATCTGCAGATGGGATACACGATTCCCGGAAAAATTGCTTAGCAGGTTTCGTATAAAAAGTTTGAGATTTTACGTAACCGGGTCAAAATTTATGGACCTGGACCAAATTATACCGGTCTTGATCCGGAAATGCATATGAGTGATAATGTAAAAAGAGATACATATGGCGGAGATGTAGCTGCGGGAATTGATTGGGGTACATATCCAAGTGCAAGGAGTTATATTATAGGTTTGAATTTGAATTTTTAAAAAGGAAATATAATAGACCCAGCTTGCGGAGATAGCGTTCCGGAAGTATGAATAAATAATTAAAACGATTGCGTATGAAAAAAAATATTGTCAATACTATATTAATTCTGTTTCTGATGTTAAGTATAGCCGGATGTAAAAAATTTATTACAAAGGATGTGGTGGCACAATATCCCGAAAGTGAATTTTATAAAACAGCAGGCACAGGCATTATTGCTATCAACGCGGCTTACCAGCCACTTGCTTTTACAACTTCTAATAATAACAGGTTATGGGTATTTGGCGATGTGGCATCTGATGATGCCGCAAAAGGTGGCAATCCCGGCGACCAGGCAGATATAGAATTCATAGATCAATTCAACATTAATTCTACCAATGGAAACCTGGCGAGTATATGGGCGCTTTTATATGATGGTATTACCCGTTGCAATATTGTATTAAGTAAAGTGCCGCCAATTGAAATGGATGCGGAATCTGCAAGCAAGGATCCTGGCAGAAGCTAAATTTTTACGTTCATATTATTATTTTGAGCTCATCAATATTTTTGGAGATGTGCCCGTCGTATTAGTGCCATTGGATCCTGATGAATTGCAGATCGCCCAGTCTCCCGTACAGGAAATTTTTGAAACAGTTATTGAACCTGATCTTACTGGCTGCTGCAACTGATCTTCCGGTAAGTTATAGCGGAGCAGATGTTGGCAGGGTTACATCAGGCGCCGCCACTGCTTTACTGGCAAAAGCATATTTATTCCAGGGCAAATGGGACCAGGCAGCAGCTACAGCGGCAAAAATTGTGAACAGTAATGTTTATGACCTGATGCCGGTCTATAGCCAGAATTTTAACCAGGATTTTAAAAACAATAAAGAATCCGTTTTTGAAGTACAGCATTTAACAGGGCAGGATCCAAAACTGGGCAATGAGTTAAATCAATATTTCGCTCCGCAAGTTGATGGCGGATATTATTTTTAATGCACCGACTCAGAATTTTGTAGATGAATTTGAAAAAACAGGTGCAGGTATTGTTGATCCACGGCTGGATTATACCGTTGGCCGCGACACGATGCCCTGGTTTAATAACCGGGTATTTGATAAAACCTGGTCACCGGTACCGGTTATCTTACACGAAAACATCAGCAACCACTTTCCGAAGTTGCCAATAAAAGTGATGGGAATCTGAATTATGTGTCTATCCGGTATGCAGATGTTTTACTCTGGTATGCAGAAGCGTTGAATGAGTCGGGTCATAGCGCTGAAGCATTAATACCGCTTAACCGTGTAAGAAAAAGGGCAAGGGAAAGTTACCTGTATGATTCTTTACAGGTTGGTTATCCAGATATTCCCGCCGGCCTGTTGCCTGATATTACTTCACTAACCAGCTTGATGTGCGTAAAGCAATACAGCATGAAAGGCGTGTTGAACTGGGATTTGAATTTCACCGCTACTTCGACATGATCCGTTGGGGTAAAGATTATGCGGACACAGGCTTTGAGCGATAAACCAAATTTTAATTACGAACTAAATAAACATTTTCCTATTCCTCAAATTGAAAGGGATAGAAATCACGGCTTTGCATTAATTCAGTTCATTATTAAACATTATTAAACAATTTAAAAATTTCTCATCATGACATCATCAATTCTTCAATTGCAAATTTATCAAAGCCACTCTGCTCTGGACGCTTTCTCTTAGGCGGTAATTATAACTTCCTGTAGTAAAGACGATGACCCGGCTACACCGCCACCATGTGATAAGGCGCTTTACACGTTGCCATTACAACAGCCCAGACTCTTAATGATAATACCGTGGAAGGTACCAAAGCCCGGGCAATATGAAGTGGGATCAAAAGCTGCTTTAACAACAGCATTGGATGCATCAAATGTAGTTTAGCAGATGCCAGCGCCACCCAGGCAGCAGTAAACAATACAACAGCCCAGTTGCTGGCGGCTATTGCTGCCTACCAGGCACATTTCATTAAAGAAATTGCGGCGGCTAATCTTATTGGTTTCTGGAAAATGAATGGCAATGCCAATGATTCATCCGGTAATGGCAATAATGGTGTTGTAACAGCCGGGCACGTTTATTATGGAGCGGGTACTCCTACGCTTACAGCAGATCGTTTCGGCCGTGCAGCATGGCCTATCATTTTGATCATGGCGGAAATATCGAAGTACCTTATAAAGCTGCGCTTAATCCACAGCAAATGTCAATAAGCCTTTGGGCTAAATGGCATCAGCAGGCAGAACAGTAAATCCGGATACGTATACATTCCTTGCAATGAACCGCTGGAATGGATATAAATTTCAATTACAGAGCGGGTCATTTGCCATTTTACACTGTAAAAGTTGATAAGGAGCTGCCTGGGAGATACAACTATTTATGATCGTGATGATGCAGGTATTGCGATCGTTGAAGATAGTGGCAGTCATATGGTGGTTACTTTGAAGTCAGGTGCAATGAGTTTTTATATTGATGGCGATTTAGTAAAAACATGGGATGCATCTACGCCAAATCCGGTTCCTGGTAATGCACTTACACTGGCTAACCCGATCAATTTTGTTATTGGCCAGGATCTGCCAACCAGTAAATACCTTACTGTTGATGGAGACTTCCAGGTAGCATGGGGAGGATTTTTTACAGGGGATATGGATGATGTAATGTTTTATAACATCGCCGTTGACGGCGCCGCAGGTAAAATCTATTTATGCAAATCAAAATACACTCTAAATATATTGAGGGTTGATCGATTTGAAAACCCCCGCAGTAGATTCAATAACCTGTGGGGGTTTTTATTATTCCTTTTTCTGGATATTCCTTCAATAACAGGTAATTAATTAATTCGCTTCGGTAATGATCTAATTCACTTAAGATATGGATTGATCGTTGATGGTATTTTTTCTCGTAAGCTCCTGCAAAAGAGGGGAAGAAAAAAATAAAGAATTATTATTCTGGTGTTCCAATAATAACCAGGAAATAAAATTATGTACTGCGGTCACTGACAAACTGGAACAGAATCATACGGTGAACCGGTTCACATGCAGCCGATACCGGAAGGGCAATCCAGTGAGGAAGTGATCCTGGCCGCGGTAGTTGGAAAAACCACCCCGGATATTTATGCAAACATGTGGCAGGGAAACGTTGAAATGTATGCGCATGCAGAAGTGCTGATCCCGCTGGATACATTAAAAGGATTCCTGGAATTTATTCAGGAACGATGTGACAGCGCTGATGTCATAAAAGAGATCACCTCTTCAGATGGCCATATCTACCAGGTGCCCTGGAAGGTAAATCCAATCATGACCATTTATAATAAAAATATGTTTTCTGGAAAATGGGATCACCGAAGTCCCGAAAACATATAGTGCTTACCGGGCTGCAGCAACCATGTTAAACAATAATAACAAAACAGGGTTGGATCAAAACTGGTTTGGTTATACAGGGTAAAGGCGATCTGGTATCAGCGCCGGTTTAATTTTTATCCATTATACCTCGCTGCTTCCGGTGGGCGCTCACTGATTGTAAATAATAAGGCTGCATTTAATAATAAATATGCCATTGAAGTTTTTCAGTTTCTTGCAAAGCTTATATACCGATGATTATTTTTCGAGGGAAATATTATCGTCTTCTGCGATCCTTTTGTAACGGAGACATCGCCACCAAATGGACAGGCCCCTGGGAAATTCAACTATTTGAATAATATACCGGGCCGGGATTTCGAATACGATTATTATGAGCCATCGTTCCGGACGATCACCAGGGACCGGTATATACATATGCTGATCCAAAAAATATCGTGATGTTCAATACCTGTTCAAATCCGCAACAGGCCTGGGAATTTATAAAAACGATCGTTGATAAGAAGGGTGACCTGCAGTTGCTGGAAGTGACCGGTCAGTTGCCCCGGAGAAAAAATCTTGTAAACAGATCCTTTTTTACCGGATTTTTTAACAGCAACCCAATGTTATTGCCATTTGCAAAACAACTGCCATATGTAAAAGGAGATGATAATTGTGAAGTGATTGTAGAAGTGCTGGATATTATTTCACAGGAATATGAAGCCTGTGTGGTATATGGAAAAAAAACGCCTGAAAAAGCAATAGAGGATGCAGAGGCAGCAGTGAATGTATTGCTGGGAAAGCAGTAATACCTTGAGTTTGTCATTGCGAGGTACGAAGCAATCTAATCTCTTTTGAAAAGATTGTTTTACTGGGTCCGCACGACGATTACCATATTGCTGTTAGTTCTAATAAAAAATATTTTCAAATGGAATTGAATATTGGAATTGCAGGCGCAGGAAAATTTGCACGTTTTGCAGTAAAAGTATTTTTAAAAGTCCGGGGATAAAACTGATTGCTGTAACGGACATGGATGAAGACGCTGCCTATCCCAAACAGCTGCTGCATGGAACGTAACGGAGGTATTCATGCAGTATGAGGCATTTCTTGAGGATGACCGTATTGATCTTGTATATATCGCCACGCCACCTTTTTTGCATTATAAGCAATCGAAGATGGCATTGCTGCAGGGAAAGCATGTGATCTGTGAGAAACCGGCTGCATTAAAAACAAGTGAAGCGGAAGAACTGGCCACGTTGGCAGGATCATTACAGCTACTGTAGGTGGTTAACCTGATGCAGCGTTACAATCCACTGTATCGATGTAGTTGAGCAGATCATTAAAGAAAAAATATTCGGTCATTTCTTACATGGCTTTTTTGAGAACTATGCAAGCGATGAAAATCTTGCACCGGATCATTGGTTTTGGGATGAAGCAAAAAGCGGTGGAATATTCATTGAACACGGGGTTCATTTTTTTGATATGTTTTCCGGGTGGTTGGTGAAGGCAAAGTGGTCAGTGCATTTCAATTGGAAAGGCCTGGCATGGAAAAACAGATCATTGACCGGGTGCAGGCAACGGTATTGTATGATGAAGGGGCTGTAAATTTTTACCATGGTTTTGATCAGCCTAAAATATTAGACAGGCAGGAAATGAGGCTGCAGTTTGAACATGGGGATATTACATTGTACGAATGGATCCCGGTGAAAATGCGTTTACATGGGTTAATTAAAAAAGGAACAATAGAAACGGTTACATGAATGGCTGGAGATATCTTACTGATTGTCCATCAAAGCACTGGATGCAAGGGAAGCAAAAAGTACGTGGCCGGTTCCGAGATATTGATATTTGATAACCATATAACACTGGAATATGGGAATGTTTCCGACGAAGCAAGACCGTTACGAAGAATTGTTGATAGCAATGATAACAGACCAGTGGGACTGGATCAAGGATCGTAAGCATATTAGGATCATTGATGAGGCAATGCGGTACGAGTCATTAAGAATGGCAGAAGCAGGCAACAGCGCATCGGCACAAAAAATATAATACTACATGCCATGAGTATGGATATCACTGTAATGAATAATACATAAAAAAAGATCGGGCATTTCGGAAGAAAAAATGGCTTCCTTATTTGCTGGTATCTCCTTACCTGATCTTTGTAATGGTATTTGTAGTTGTTCCCGGTGTTATTTTGTTTTTTTCTCACATTTCATAAATGGAATATTATTGCCCCAATGCATTTTATCGGCACTGATAATTATACCCGCTTATTCAATGACCGGTTATTCTGGAAAGCGATCGGAAATACGCTCAAATTTTTATTGCTGCATATTCCTTTGCAATTGGTCGTGTCTTTATTCCTTGCACAACTGCTCAATCAGAAAATCAGGCCGTCTCTTTTTTCAGGGCTTCTTTTTTTATGCCGGTGATTGTTTCGGGTGTAGTGGTTACAATACTATGGCAGCAATTACTGGGATATGATTCGGGCTTGATCAACCGGTTGCTGACAGGTATCGGATTTACAAAAGATTGGCTGGCTGGTAAATCCTGATATTGCTATTTATTCCATTGCGGTAATGGCTACCTGGAAAAATGTAGGATTGTATGTTATTCTTTTCCTGGTTGGTTTGCAAACTGTGCCTCCGCAATATTATGAAGCAGCAAAAATGGAAGGCGCCAGCCGCTGGCAGCAATTTTATCATATCACATTGCCCATGATAAATCCCACCATTTTTATGGTGGTGATATTATCAACGATCGGTGGATTTTCTTTATTTATTGAACCGTATATTATGACGGGTGGAGGCCCTTTGAATCAAACACTTTCAGCGGTTTTATATATTTATAAACAGGCATTTCAGTATTATAATATGGGATATTCGGCAACGCTTGGGTTTTTTCTATGCAATGATGATCATGACTGTAGTGGTTTTGCAGAAAAAATTTATTGAAAAAGAAATATAAGATGAAAGGAAGATATTTCGATAAAAAAAATATTGTTATATGTGGCGCTTACAATTGCTGCGCTGTCATTCATTTATCCTTTTATCTGGATGATCGGGGCATCATTTGCTCCCATGCATGAAGTCGGAAAAATGACCATGTGGCCTGTCACATCCGACCTGGAGAAATTTCAAATCGATGATTGAAAAAATTCCGATCGCCCGGTCCCTGATCAATAGCTTACTGGTGGCTGTATTTACAACTCTTGGTAATGATAACCGGTTCAACCGTTGGATATGCCCTGGCAAAAATGAAATTTAAAGGAAGGCAGCTTATATTTTATGTAATTGTTTTTACGATGTCGCTTCCTTTCCAGATAACCCTGATACCGAATTATATCACCATGGTGAACTTACATATGGTAGATACTTTCTTCGCATTGATCATTCCGTTTGCTGTAAGTGCATTTGCCATCCTGATGTTCCGGCAGGCTTTCCAGGGATTGCCACAGGCATTGATCGATGCGGCACGGCTGGATGGCTGTAGTGAGCTGGGAATTATTTTCCGGATACTATGGCCCAATATAAAACCAACACTTGTGACGGTAGCCATTCTTACATTCATCGGTTCATGGAATGAAGTATTATGGCCACTGATCGTGGTACGCAATGAACAACTAATGACAATGCCGCAATTGGTAACATTGTTTGCAGTAGGAGGAAGGGCCGATAGCCAGCTTGGAGTAAAAATAGCGGCAGCTGTATTATTGGCCTTCCGGTAATGATTGCTTTTTTATTTTTTCAAAAGCATTTTATTCAAAGCATGGCTTCAACAGGCTTAAAAGATTAATGATAAAAAATTGATATGATGGCAGCGAAGGTCACAAAAAGTTTGATTCGTTTACAGGCTACCCCGAAGGCCGTGATCACCCGTTTCCTGCAAGTGAACGGGGAGGTTCGGGTGGGAAATGTTATCAATAGGGTGGAAGGGCTAACGGAGAAGGATGCAGGTATATTATTTGAGAACCTGATGCAGGAATTCGGTGGACGTCACCGTTACATTGAGCAAACCTTCCGGGAACATTTTAGCAGGATCAATGATATGTATACAGGTAAGCCATTTCAATTTTCTGAGCAAAAAAAATTATTGACAGGTGCCCTTTTCACGATGGAATATTCCATCATGGCGGCAGCATTGTTTAATCCATCGATCGTGGCCCATCCTGATCAAAATGGGTTACGACCCGGGGAACAGAGATTTATTATAAGCCTGCGGGCTACCGGTGAAGGCCATATTTCATCCATCGTTTTTCAAACAGGTGTGGCAAATGAAAAGGGAGATGTTATACTGGATAAAGCACCACAGTTCTATACCCGTTTGGAAAAAAGAATGGATGCTGGTAATACTGATACTAACTACGAATTAGCATCTTCAGCACATTTAGCCATGAATGAGAAAGTGATCTTTCCAAATGCAAAAGAAGAAAGTATGGGTATGGAGGATGCCCGCTTTGTGAAATTTGACAATAATGGGGTATCCTGTTATTACGCAACATATACAGCTTACAATGGCCATCAGATCAGGACCCGGCTTATTGAAACGACGGATTTTGATGTCTTTAAGATACATACATTCCAGGGTGCTGCTGTATCAGACAAAGGCATGGCATTATTCCCTGAAAAAGTGAACGGGCAATTTGTAATGATATCAAGACAGGGTGGAGAAAATATTTACATCATGTTCTCAGATGATCTGTATACCTGGGAAAATTTCCAGCCATTGATGGAGCCAATGTATAGCTGGGAATTCCTGCAATTGGGCAATTGTGGATCACCTGTGAAAACAGATAAAGGCTGGTTATTGCTTACACATGGCGTAGGGCCGATGCGTACTTATGTGATCAGTGCCATATTACTTGACCTGCATGAGCCGGCTAAAATTATCGGGAGGATGGATCAACCATTGATCAAAGCAGATGAAACTGAAAGAGAGGGCTATGTACCGAATGTGGTGTATACCTGCGGCCTTATGCGTCATGGTAACCTGCTGATCATTCCCTATGCTGTATCAGATTCGGCAACGGGCTTTGTAACTGTTTCCCTCGATGAGATATTAAATGAAATGAAACCTTTAAAAGACTAATATGAAAAAGCAATTAACGCTGATGCTGTTCATTGGCACGATCGTATGTGCCGGATTCAACTGTGAAAAAAAAGGTGCAGACCCTTCGCAGCCTGTAGATTCATCATACGTCAACACTGCTCACCTGGATCATTTATACACTCCCGTTAGTTTCCCGGGGGGCGCCAATGCTGCCGGTGTATATATATACGCTGATGCACCGGATTATCATCTCGTAGAAGCCGCCGGTGAGGGATACACCTGCGTGGATGATGTGGCAAGGGCTATGTTTGTGTATATAAGAAGCAGTAAATTCAATACAGATACAGCAACCCAGGCCAAAGTCTACAGTTTAATACGCTTCATCCTTGAGATGCAATCAACAAATGGATATTTTTATAATTTTTTATATTCCAACGGGCTGATCAATAAGTTTGGTATTACCAGCGTGGATAATGCCAACTGGTGGTCATGGAGGGCTTTATATGCACTCACAGAAGCCGCTCCATTGATAAAAGTAAAGGATATACTCCTCTACAACAGGATGGTACTGGCAGTAAATAACCTCGTTGCAAGAATAAAAACAGACCTTGTAAACCTACCTGCAACTACAAGGACCGTCCAGGGTATTGTTATTCCCGAATGGCTTCCCGCAGGCAGTGGCACGGACCAGGCTGCCTTGCTTATTCTTGGTTTAATACCCTATTGTAATGCCACACCCGATGCAGTTATTTCAACTTATATAAAAAAATTGGCAGATGGTATTGTATTAATGCAGCAGGGTACTGCTACACAATTTCCTTATTCCTGTACGTTGAGCTGGGAAAATACCTGGCATGCCTGGGGCAGCGACCAGGCTTATGCGTTATTGAAGGCCGGTGTATTTTTGCAGGATACCGTTTACAGGAACAAAGGACTTGCAGAGGTCGATAATTTTTATCCCTGGCTTTTACAGAATGGTTACAAATCATCCTTTGCTATCCAGAACACTGGCTCAGCGTTCCAGGTATTAAGCCAGAACGCGTATGAACAGATCGCTTATGGTATCAGGCCGATGGTATATGCATCCATTGAGGCTTATGAATTAACAGGTCAGGCAACATATGCTGACCTTGCAGGGCACCTGGCAGCGTGGTTCCTTGGGGCAAATGAAACCAGTAGTAATATTTATGACAAGAGCACGGGCCGCTGTTTTGACGCGATTGCAACAGGAGGAAATATCAATCATAATTCCGGCGCGGAATCTACCATTGAAGCGCTTCTTACTTTTCAAAAAGTAGAAAAATATCCTGCAGTATGGGAAGCATTGAACAGGTATAAAAGATGACACAAGGTTTAAACGCTTAAACAACATATTCTTTTAGCGTAACAAATAATGAAGCACAACCATATACTATCTGATCATTTAATTTTTACACCAGATGATGTAAACTTATCTTTTTCTCCATTGAGAAAAAATTTGAGGGAAAAAACCTATGTATTGGGAGCCTTCAATCCGGGGCTATGCCGTTTAGCAAATGGTAATTTGTTATTGATGATCAGGGTTGCTGAAGCCCTGACACAGCCTGTTGTTGGGGATAAAGTGAACTGCATACGCTGGAATAAAGAAAAGGGTTTCGTTGCCGAAGCATGGCCGTTGGCAGCAGTGGATATGAAGGATCCCCGTAAGTTTAAAATAAATGCCTACGGTTTTCCTGTATATGCATTAACCTCTTTATCCTGGTTGTTACCGGTAGAATTGAATACTGATGGTTCTTCGGTTATGCATATCCACTATGACAAAATAATTTCACCTGCGTTTACCAGCCAGGAGTATGGAATTGAAGATCCACGGATTTCATTTATTGGTGGGCGTTATTATATGACCTGTTGCTGTGTTAGTGCTGAACGTCATTCAACCATGTTGTATATTTCGGATGACGGATTGAATTATTCCTGCCTCGGAATTGTACTTGATCACCAGAATAAGGACATGCTGCTGTTTGAGGGAAAGATCAATGATAAATATTATGCTTTGACAAGACCAATGGGAGAATGTTATTTTGCAACATCACCTTCATCTTTATGGCATCCTGGTGCGGCTATCCACATGGCTTCTTCGCCGGATCTCTTACACTGGAAACCCAGTGACCTGCCATTTCTGCGGGCCAGGCGTGGTTCTTTATCAAATGTAAAGATCGGTGGAGGTACTCCACCAGTACTAACACCGGCAGGCTGGCTTATGTTGTATCATGGTGTGGAAGATGATGGGGAAGTTGGTGTCTACCGCAGTTTTTGGGCGATCCTTGATAAAGATGATCCAGTCAATATCCTGCGCCTGGAAGATGGGGTTCCTTTGCTGGAAGCGAATGCATCGCTTACAGAGAATATCCGGCACCAGGTTTATTTAAACGATGTTGTGTTTACTACAGGCATCGCGGGGCATGGAGACAATTTTATTCTTGCTTCGGGTGAACTGGACCTGGCATGCCGTATTACCAGCATTTCGAAAAAACACTTTTTAGAATAACAGTATCATAAAAAAAATATTATGGCAGAAGTAACAATAGATCATATTTCAAAAATATATGAGGGAAGTAAAAAAAATGCTGCAAGGCCCAAAGCCATAGATGATATTTCATTTACTGTGCGTGATAAGGAATTCATGGTCATTGTTGGGCCTTCAGGTTGCGGTAAATCAACACTGCTGCGGATGATCGCTGGATTGGAAGAGATCGATGAAGGCACCCTTAGTATTGACGGTAAAAGGATCAATGAACAAAGTCCCCGCGACAGGGATATTGCGATGGTATTCCAGAACTACGCCCTTTACCCACATATGACCGTTTATGATAACATGGCTTTTGGATTGAAGCTCAAACATTATAGTAAGCGTGATATCCGGGAGCGTGTAATGCAAACAGCCCAGCTGCTTGAGATAGAGGCAGAACTTGACAGGAAACCAAAAACATTATCAGGCGGACAGCGCCAAAGAGTAGCCATTGGCAGGGCGATCATCCGGAGGCCCAAAGTATTTCTTTTTGATGAACCGCTTAGTAACCTCGATGCCAAGCTGAGAAGCCAGATGCGCATTGAATTACAGAAACTGCATCGTGCCATCGATGCCACAATGATATATGTAACGCATGACCAGGTAGAAGCAATGACGCTTGGCGACCGTATTGCTGTTTTAAATAAAGGTAAATTGATGCAGTTGGATACCCCTATGCATTTATATAATTATCCCGCCAATAAATTTGTTGCCGGGTTTATAGGTTCTCCCACTATGAATTTTATTAATGGGTATATTAAAAATGACAACGGCTGTTTCTTTATCCATGAAAATGCCCAGTGTAAAATTTACCTTGGAACAGAGATTCCGGGTTACTTAAAAAATTATATTGATAAGCCAATACAAATAGGAGTGAGGCCGGAACACATCTTCATTTGTAATGAAAATGATCCCAATGAAAAACCAGATTGTGTATTGCAGGTAATGGCTTATGAGAATATGGGCAATGAGCAACTCGTATATCTTACGTTAGCAGGGCAGACCGTGATTGCCAGGAGAGCCCCCCGGGAAACAGCCGATGTTGGTATGCAGCATGGAATTCAGTTTGTAACAGATAAGATCATTTTCATAGATGAAGAGACCGGCCAGGTAATTAACAGGAATGAATAATTGTATAGTACTAATAATTTGAGGTAATAAAAAAGCTGGCATCGTTATTTATTATCGTATGATCGTAACTGTTCCCTTCATCATTGGCGCCTGGTTCTTAAGATCTATAAAATAACAATAGGTTCCCACTGGCAATGGCAGCCCTTTAAAATTCCCGTCCCATGAATGGTTTACATCTTTCAGGTAAAAAACTCTTTCTCCATACCTGTTAAAAATGGACAGCTCAAATTTTGAATAGGCACCCAGTGCCGGCACATTCCATGTATCATTCCTTGAATCGCCATTGGGAGAAAATGCATTGGGAACGAATACTCCATTATATACTTTTACAAACATCGTATCAGCAGAAACACCGCAACCAAAATCTGAAACTGCATTCAATATATATTGGGCATCAGCTGGCGGGTTTATGGTGGGTTGCAGGGAGTGAATGTCATTTATATAATCAGGCGGCGACCAGGAATAGTGATTGCCAGGGCTGTTGGTAGTTGCTGATAACTGTATTGACTGACCGGAGAAAATTAATCTGTCGGGGCCTGCATTAACATAGGGCTTTGGGATCACATTTATATCAACAAAAGCAGTATCACTGCAGGAATGGTTGTTTGAGACAATTACCATATACCTTGTTGTAATTGGAGGTGAAGCCCGGGTGGCCGGCATATTTGCATCAGAAAGCCCATTAGCCGGGATCCATTCATACCTGGTACCACCATTCGCTGATAAAATAATGGTGGAATCCTCGCAAATGCTGGCATTGACAAATGATGTCGCAGCTGTTGGTGCAGGATGAATGATCACCATTGTTGAATCGGTGTGCTCACAACCTGCTGCATTCTTTACTATAACATAATATTTACCGGCTGCGTTCAGTTGTATATGCTCTATTGTTATCGGCGAACCTGAAGCGGAAAATCCATTTGGCCCTGACCATAGATACTGGGTTCCGCCAGACGCAGTGAGTAAGAGTGAACCTGCATCGCATGCAGGTCCGTTGTTTATAGCAGTCGTAACCGGATTGCTACTCACCTGCACAGTTAGTATTGGTGAAGCGATCCGGCATTGTGCGGACCCCATATTTCCTGACTCAGCGACCGATAACCTGAACGAATAGATGCCTGCCGGTGAGGATGTTGTAAAATTTCTAACAAGAGAAGTTGTGGTTGCACCGGGAATGTCAGTCCATGCACTCCCGTTTGTACTTTGCTGCCATTGAAATGCAGGATTTATGAATCCACCGGATACCCCACAGGAAAAATTGAATGAGCCCGCAGTTCCTTCACATAAAATAGCGGTAGTTGATTGCATACCTGTGATCGAAGGGCTGAGCAATGGGCCACATGGCCTGAAGCTGATATCATCCAGGGCAAGATCATTGCCACAGCCACCAGGTGCATTATTGATCATGCGCAATACAATATCTGTTGCCGTTGCAGGGGTGGTGAAGTAAAATCCATACTGTCTCCACAAAGGCCCGGCCTGGGCCGGGATATTCCCGGTATTGTATGTTTGTATAATGCTGCCATCCGTCTTTTCTATCTGGAAGCTCAGGTTTGGTGAAATGGTATTGCCGTTGCAGGATGAAGGGGTTATTACGTTCATGATCCAGGCCGCGAATTCATAAACAGTGTTTCCGCATAAACCCCTTACCGTGTCCAGGTAGAATGCGCTGGGCTGAAATGATGCATTCACCAGCATAAAATAACCATTCGTATTCCCGGTATGATCTGATGCAAGGGTATGCCAGGTATTATTATAACATGCCGTCGTTTGATTACGTACTGTATACAGCCCATCATTGGGGCAATCCTGCGGCAGGTATTGGTAACCGGTAGCTGCAGCAGACAATGGAGGCCCGGGATTGACCCCTGCTCCAAATGTTATATTAACGATGGGATCCCCCAGGCTGCCCTGGCACAGTTGGGCAACAAGATGATGACTTATCATCAGTAATAGCAGGGTCCATGAAATTTTAAACCGCATCTTCATACAAATGTCCTTAATATAGTTCTAAAACAACTGTTCAACAAGGATTTAAAAACCCGGATAGAAATCCGGGTACTTAATCAAAACTTACAAAAAAACGCATATGAGAAAAACATCATTGATAAACTCTTATATAATCGATGATAAAAAATTGTGGTAAGCGGGTGGTCGCATCCGGGTTACCAGGCCAGTTGCCGCCTACTGCCAGGTTGATGATGAAATAGAAATTTTCGTTGAAGGGATAATTATTGCTCCCAAATTCCGCACTGGTATGTTTTGAAAAAACATTCCCGTCCAGCAACCATTTTATTTCATTTTGTTTCCACTCCATTGAAAAAACATGAAAGGAATCATTAAAGCTCCCGGAAGACAGGCTGTAATTTCCTCCCAATTGTGTGCTCCCGGGCCCAGGCCCAAAATGCAATGTACCGTGGGTCTTGTTTGCCTCGTGCCCGATCATTTCCAAAATATCTATTTCACCACTTTTTGGCCACCCACCAAAAACATTGTCCTGTGGCATCATCCAGAAAGCAGGCCAGATTCCTTTGCCTGTTGGAAGTTTTGCTCGGAAATCAATTCTCCCGAACTTAAATACTTTCTTATTCCTTGTAAGGATCTTTGAAGAGGTATACTCCTTGCCTCCAAACTTTTCCTTTTTTGCTTTAATGATCATTTTTCCCTCCTGGAAATAGAGATTCTCTTTCCTATCCGTATAATATTCCAATTCATTGTTTCCCCAACCGCATATTCCCGGGCACCCGTCACCGTTCTCATATGTCCATTTTGAACTGTCAAGGGTAGCATTATTAAATTCATCCGACCAGGCCAAACGGTAACCGGGATAGAAGAGCGGGGCGTCATAACCTGCATTGGTAAATTTTAAAGCGCTATCATTAGGCGGAATTACTGCTATGCTTTTATTTTTCATACTTCCGCTTACAGTGTACATTGCTGTTCCCAATAAAATAAGCACCAGCCCGTATTGCAAATATTTCATTTTACAAATTTTTATGGTTACCACACATATGTTGCTACCGCAGCACCCGGAAGCGATGGTGAAACCCATTTGTTTTTATATTTTATATTAAAGCTTTGAACAGTGCTCCCTTCATTCAGAACAATAAGCACTTTTTTCCCATCCTGCCTTAAGAAAGCCGCCGTTTGTAAACTGCCATTATTGTCACTTGAAATTCTTACGGAGCCCGGGCTGACGAATTTAGACGCGTGCGCTACAATATAATAACCAACATTCCGGGTAATGGTGGACGAACCAATGGTAAGCGCACCTAAACAGGTAGTACACCCCCCGGGAGTATGGGGGCCATACAGGATATTATTCGCCAGGTTCCATTCCAATGCGATCCTGCTCCAGTTTCGCATGGAGCCAATGATCACATTTTTTAAATGCCATTGAAGATCTCCTGCAAAATCGCCGGTGGAAGCAGTGTATTGTTCTGTGAAATAAATATGCTTGCCGGGATACGCATTGTGCACCTGCGAAAGAGCTGATATATCTCCGGCATATAAATGAAAGGCTGAACCATCTACATAACTGTTGGCAGCAGGATCATTTAGAATTCCCAGGGGATAATCCGCATGGTCACAATTATGATCATAAATGATGATTTTTGTATTGATGCCCGCTGTTGCAAAAGCAGGCCCCAGGTTGTTTTTTATAAAAGCTGCCTGTTGTGCTGCCGTCATATACATACTCGGATTATTCCCGGGGTGCAGTGGCTCATTTTGCGGGGTAATGGCACTGATGACGATCCCTTCTGCCTGCATGGCCTGTACATATTTTACAAAATATTGCGCATATACGTCATAGTGAGCCATATTTAAACTCCCGCCAATGCTGCTGCTGTTATCTTTCATCCACACAGGCGGGGACCAGGGTGTTGCAATGATCTTCAGTGACGGGTTGATCAGCAGGATTTCTTTTAATAAGGTAATGACGGCATTGTCCGGGGCCAGGCTGAAATTAGCCAGTGGCAGATCTGTCTGGCCCACAGGCATATCATCATAAGAAAAAACAGTGCTGCTGAGGTCTGTTGCACCGATCCCGATCCTCAAATAACTTACTTTAATGCTGTTATCCGCATTGCCAAAGAGTTCTGTAAGTAAAACATTTCTTTGTGAAGCCGACAATTGATTGATCACTTCTGCACTACCCTGGGTAAGTGTATATCCAAAGCCATCAACCTGTTGATAAGCCAATGTTGAGTCAACATTAATAATGGGATAATTATTCGCCTGGGTCCCAAAGGCCAGCACGCTTGTCTCTTTGGCCAACAAAGAAGTTCTTGTACCTGTTGTAAGCCATGAAGAAACATCAGATGTTGTTGGTTGTACCGGCGGGTTTACCACCGGTGGGGTAGTGTTATTATTGCTCCCGCCATTTTTACCGCAGTTAAGGCCTGCCAGGCTTAATAAAAGTAAAACGGTTATAATTCCCGATGGAAGCTTTTTTAACATTGTAATTACATTTTCACTTTACCGGTTAATTTGATAGATCTCGACGAGCTGCCAACAAGCACATCGAAGCTGCCGGGTTCCATTACCCATTTATTTTGTACATCATCAAAATATTGAAATGCAGATTCATCCAGGCTGATCGTAATGGTTTTTTGTTCCCCCGGTCCGAGGAATACCTTTTGAAATCCTTTTAATTCTTTTTCAGGGCGTGGCAAGGCTGCCCTTTCCTGTTTAAGATAAACCTGTGCTACATCTGCACCTGCTACTTTGCCGGTATTCTTTACCGTGAGTGTTACAGATGCTGATCTTCCACTTGGCACTACCGTTAAATTGCTGTAATCAAAACTGGTATATGACAAGCCATGTCCGAATGCAAACTGCGGGTCAACTTTGTAAGTATCGTAATACCGGTATCCCACATAGATATCATCAAAATAATAAACATTGGCAGAGTCCCCGGGATATTCTCCCAGTTTATGCGCAGGCTCGTCTTCCAGCTTTTTCGGAAAAGTCATTGGAAGCTTGCCGGATGGGTTTATTTCACCGAAAATTATTTTTGCCAGGGCATTGCCGCCTTCCAAACCAGGGTACCATGCCTGGATCACAGCCGGTGCATTGTCCAGCCATTGCGTCATATCAATGGCGCCACCACCCATTAATGTTATGATCGTTTTAGGATTTGCTTTTTGAATTGCCTTAATTAACTCATCCTGTCCAAACGGCATATTCATATCCGGCTTGTCATAATCTTCCGCATCATACGCATTATCGGTCCATACATCATATCTAAAGCCATGTGTCCATCCACCAACAACGATCACCACATCCGCTGCTTTGGCTGCCTGTACAGCCTCGGTGATCAATGCCGGGTTGGCGGTTGCGTTTCTGCTGATCTCGTAGCCCTGGGCATAAGTGATCTTAATATTTTTTCCGGCAGTATTTTTTATGCCCTCGAGCGGGGTGATCTCGTAAAATGCCCTTACCTGTGAACTTCCTCCACCCATGGACTGTTTTCTTTCAGCGTTATATCCAATGACGGCAATCGACTTTATATTCTTTTTATCAAGTGGTAAAAGGTTGTTATCATTCTTTAGCAACACGATGCCTTCTTCCGCGATCTTCGCGGCTGCCAGCTGGTGTTCTTTTGTATTGTATGCCCCTTTCTTTTTTGTGCCATCGATCATGCCTGTTTTATACATTACGTATAAAAGCCGCCTTACTTTTTCATTGATCAGGTATACCGGGAATTTCCCCTTTTTCACCAGGGATATAACGGTATCGCCTAAATAGAATTTTCCGTAATCTGGATTTGGAAGCATATGAAGGTCTGTACCCATTTCGAGATCCATTCCATTCCATAATGCCTGCATGGTGCTGTTAACCGCATCCCAGTCACTCATAACGACTCCCTTGAACCCCCATTCTTTTTTTAATATATGGTTCAATAAATAATTATTCTGAGAGGCCCACTGCCCCCTGAACTTATTGTAAGATCCCATCAGCGTATTTACGCCCGCTTCCTGTACTGCTGCCTTGAATCCCGGCAGATATATTTCCCTCAGCGCCCTTTCACTCATTTGCACATCAATGGTATGGCGTTTTACTTCCTGGTTATTGGCAACATAATGTTTTACACAGGCGGATATTCCCTGGTCCTGCACACCCCTTATATAGCCTACTACCATTTTTGAAACAAGGAATGGATCTTCACTCTGGTATTCAAAATTCCTGCCGTTCAATGCGGTGCGTATAATATTGATGCCGGGGCCAAGAATGACGTTTTTGCCACGATAGGCAGCTTCGCTTCCCAGTACGGACCCAAAAGCATATCCCAATTGCGGGTTCCAGGTTGCAGCAAGGCAGACACCGGTTGGAAGGTATGTGCCTGAATCCGCTGAGTTATTGTCAAGGTTCCAGTCACGACCATGTTCAGGACGCACACCATGCGGACCATCGGAAGTAATGAATTCAGGTATGCCTAACCGGGGAACGCCACCTGAAGTGAAAGAAGAAGAAGCGTGTATCATAGTCACTTTCTCTTCCAGCGTCATTTTAGAGATAAGGTCACTGATCTTTGCCGCCGTATCAATTTTCACCTGGGCGAATGCAACGGTGCAAAAACCAACTGAGATAAGTATCCCGAAAATCTTAAGAGAACCAATTTGTCTTGTCATTTTTTATATGTTTCTTTATTCAATCGATTTTTGCAGTATTGTTTGTTGCAATGAATTTCAAATAATTAAGATTAAATCCTCCTTTTACCGCGAGCAAACGCAGCCTGTTCGATCCTTTATTGAGTTTTAGAGATTTTAAAGTGACGGTCATCCATTTTTTAAAATCCCCGGTCACGGGTAGGGGAGAACTTTTAACGGGATCACTATCATTGATCAATAGCTGCAGTAAGCCTGCGTCTTTTGCAGAGGAGAACCGCACATTTACATTGTATTCCTGGTCCCTTTCAGCATACACGGTGTATTGCAGCCATTCCCCGTCATTTATCCAGCCAACATTGTAGCCATTCGAGACAGTATCTGTGCAATGCTCTATATCTACCCCGTCATTTCTATAACCACTGCCTTCATTCCATTGGGTACTATGAGTGGTAGATACCCAATAGTTTGCAGAATCAATATCATGGTAAGCAATACCACTCCTTCCAATATCATAATCGGCAGCAAAAATGATTGCATTGGGCCTGATAATATTTTGAGTGAATGGAATAGCCGTTTCATTGTTCACCTGCCTGATCATCGCGTCCCTGACACCAAACTGGGGGATGTTATTTTGCGCCCTTGTATTTTCCGCAAATTCCATGAGGCTTTTGAACGCATCTTTTTGTGACGGCTTCGGCGCCTGCCCGTTCCAGTAATCAATGATATCCTGGTAGCCCTTATTGATCTTCACCTGCAGGGGATTGTTCAGTCCCGATTTTTTCCAGGGCCACATGTTCCATCCTATATTATTTTCTTCCATTAATTTGATGGTAGAAGTAAACCAGGTATTTGAATTTTCACCGGTTTCTCCCAGCCATACCGGCACATTGTATTTTTCGCGGTAATCCAGGAAGATTTGAATAGATTCTTTGTTGGTATAGTTCCAGTATTTGTGAAAGCTGAGTGCCATATTATCGTCCCATAACGGGAACATCCCTTTATAATTATTCCCCCAGCAATTTCCCTCTATAATAATGAGATGATTCTTATCTACTTTCCGGATTGCTTTTGTGATCTCTGTAAATAATTCTTTGAGCGGTACATTCTCCGTTTCTGAGCAGCCATTTTTGTCTGATTCATTTTGAAAACCCCAATTGGGTTCATTGATGAGGTCATAGCCGCCGATCCATTCTTCATTCGCATAACGGGTTGCAAGTTGCTCCCACAATGCGATGGTTTTTTTTTTGTTAGCATCAGATTGCCACAACGAAGGTTTTGATGTATCCCTGTCAGAAATAGCATTGTCATTTCCCTGCCCCCCTGGTGCCGCATGCAGGTCGAGTACCAGGTAAATACGGTTTGCTTTACACCAGCTCAACAAACTATCCGTTAAAGTAAAGCCTTTGGAAAGCCATGTATTTTTCCCCGCGATCTTTTCTGCTTCCACCGGCAATGTAAAAAGATTATAATGCATAGGCAGGCGTACGGAATTGAAGCCCCATGCCGCAAGTGAATCTATATCCGCCTTTGTACAATGATTGGCTAACCACGCTTCATAAAATTTCTTTGTATTGGATTCACCAATGAGACCGGTTATCTTTTTTTGAATGTCATGCTGGGCCATTGTTACTCCTCCAAGCTTCAGCATATAAGGTTCCTGTAACATCCACCCCCCTAAACCCATACCTTTTAAAATAATCTCGCCTTTATCATTTATGATCTTTTTACCGGCAGCTTTCAGGTATCCCTGTGCAACTGCTGAAGATGACATAAGAATGAAAAGCAGGAAAATGAATAAGCGGTTTAAATGCATTGAGTTAATTTATCTATTAATTAGGCAAAAAGAGTGGGGATATTAACTGACTGGTTAATACCGGTTCTCTTAAACCAACACCTGTTTTTTGCAGGAATTTAAAAGCTATCGTATCATTTTATAAACCCTCACATAATCCATCACCAGCGAAGCAGGAAAAACAGTATCATCAACGCCCTGTTGCCCTCCCCAGTCTCCGCCTACCGCCACGTTCAACAAAATATGAAAACGCTTATCGAATGGCCAGGAAGCAGATCCTCTTCCATCATTTACAAAAATGTAAACTAGGGCATCGTCGAAATATGCCCTGATTGCATACGGCGTCCAGTCAATACGGTACTTATGAAAATCCGTTATAGCTGTCGGGATATTTTTTATAACCGTTTTTTGAGTATTTATCGTCCAGTTATAGCTCTGTGTATGAATGCTGAAATGGACATTGGTTGGATCATACCCAACGTGTTCCATGATATCGATCTCGCCTGAATTTGGCCAACTGCCATAGGCCCAGTCGGTAGGTAACATCCATATTGCAGGCCATGTGCCCCTGCCTGCGGGAAGCTTTGCCCTTACTTCCACGCGTCCATATAAAAAATCTCCCAGTCCCTTTGAAAGCAGCCTTGTGGAAGTATAATTCATGCCGCCAAAAGGCTCGTGTCTTGCGGTGATGGTTAAATGATCGCCATCAGCACTGGCATTGGTTAATGCATCTGTATAATACTGCAGCTCATGATTTCCCCAGCCTGAACCCCCAATATCATAGAACCAACGTGTAGGGTTAGGTGCTCCGATATAGTCGAATTCCTCCTGGAATACCGGTGTGGTTTCAAAGGTCCAGCCGGAATCAATTGGCCCTGCCGGCGGGTTTACCACCGGTGGGATATAAGGGCTGCCGCCGGGTTTTTTACTACAGGACATCAACAGCGCCATGTTGCAGATCAGTAATGCCTTAATCAGTACTTTCATAAGTTCAGTTTGAAGAGCTGTTCATTATCATAAATGAACTGCAGTTTTATTTTTTGTAAATTCAGAGGCAACTGTTCATTTTTACAATGACTTCAATCTTAGATACCAGGCATTCCCGGTTTCCGTACCCTGTACTCTTAAGTGCATGGTAGTAGCCGTAATTTCAAGGATCTCATATTCTTTCAGAACAGCGCCATAACCGATAAATGTGTTAACACCGGCTAACAGTATACTTGTTTGGGTTGATCCAAAATTCGGTGGCACTCCCGTTACCGGTGCGCCGGATGAAGCAGGAACAAATGAAAAGGCACCGGAGCCTCCTCCATAGGCATAACATGCCTCTGGTCCTGATGCAGGAATACCTGGAAGTCCTCCCGCTAAAGTTCCTGTTTTTGTAAATGCGCCGCCAGGTGTTATTGATTCAAGTGTATAGTTAGATCCGCTTTTAGTAAATACAAAACTTGCACTATAAAAACAAGGGCAACAGGCTGCTTTTTCATTTGGCACTGCCGCATACCACTCAGGCCTGATAGAACCTACATTAAAGGGGCCAACACCAAAATGAGCCGGAATGTCTTTATCTACAACCCATGTTTTAGAAGTACCCCCGGTTAAATCCTGAACAATGGCATCGT
Organism: uncultured Chitinophagaceae bacterium; assembly: GCA_963779595.1. Taxonomy (GTDB): domain Bacteria; phylum Bacteroidota; class Bacteroidia; order Chitinophagales; family Chitinophagaceae; genus Ferruginibacter. The sequence continues at coordinate 890,007 of CAVZYY010000001.1, forward strand.
CTGGAGTAAAATCGCTCCTTACAGTAACATCCTTCGTAGCGGTAGATGATGTACCGCCCTTTCCATAAACAACAGCAGTAACTGTATATGTATTGGTGCCCAACGTTGTATATTTTTTAGTGACAGCACCAGTGGGCACATAAACCAGGTCCACTGCATTATTCGCATCATAATCTATCTTGTAGGATAAAGCATTACTGGCAGTGATTGTAAATTTTACATCCCCTGAGCCATCACCATCGGGATGAGTTGCATCCTGTCCAACAACTTCTGTAGTAATGACAATATCTTTTGGCGCTGTTAAATCACCCATCGAGTAATCCTTTTTTTCACAACCACTAAATATCAATAGCATTGCCAGGACTGCTAAGAGGCTTTTAAAGTTATTTTTCATTATTTTATTTTTTAGTTAGTGATTCTAATATTATCAACATAAATGGTCTCGCCACTGCCCGATGCAACATCGTTGAACCTGAATACAAGCTGTCCAAATCTTGCGGTTGCACCAATTGCCGGAATGGTACTAAAGTCAAAAATTAATTCTTCCCATGCGCCTGAAGTTGTGATAGGAACTTTTAATACGGCTACTCCGTTTGGAGTTGCTCCTGTACCTGAAACTGCTGACTCAAGTTCAACATTCAATTGCTTTCCAATACTCCCTGCATCCGGATTATAAACCAGGATCTTTACTTTATTGCCGTGGGCAAAATTGATGGGGATATTCAGAGGACTATACGTACCGCTCCAGGTTTCTGCTCCGCCCGGTTTTTCGTATTTACCAACGGTTGCACTCGTGTTTAAACCGCCGGGAGCAGGGTTTGTCACTTTATTGAAGACCACATTTCCGAAAGTTCCAAAAAAATAATCCATGGTCGCTGATTCGAAAGTAAGTGGAAAACCAAACAAGGTCTTGGTCGTTTCTGTAGTTGCAGCACCACCGCTTTGAGCGATCACTTTTAGATCAAACGGTCCACCTTCTGGATAAACATGTGCCGGAAGTGTAGCTCCAACTGCCAATGGGGTAGGAGTTTCATTTACAACGTCTCCATAATAAACGGAAAAAGAATTGGCGTATAAAGCAGTTGCACTCACCTGCATATCGCTCGAAATATCTACCTGCAGGTTTTCCGGGGCCCTATACGTTACCGTAAGCGGGTAATCGGTTCTTGTTGCATGTCCTGAAATATCGTAAGCAGTAATGCTTACAGTATATGTTCCTTCCGGGTATGAATGAATAGCGCTAAAACCTGGTGATATGGTAGCACTGTCCGGGCCATGGCCAAAATTTATGGTAAAGGAAGAAACGCCTTCTCCCAGCGGGGTTATTTGCACATTGCCTGAATTATCATCACTGATCTTAAAGATCTGTGACAGGTTTCCCGAGCTGCCGGAATTGAGGAACGACAGGTCATCGTCTATTCCTTCCTTTGAACAACCCGTGGCGATTACCAGCAGGAATACGATACTGTATATTAATTTTATTTTCTTCATGTTGCAGTTTTAATTAATTATAACCTGGATTTTGAGTTAAAAGTGTACCCTGTAATTCAGCGCTGGGAATAGGGAAGATCTCATTTTTACCGGGTGTAAAACCCCTGCCGGCCAATACGGTTGCAGCGTCATTCCATCTTACCAAATCAAAGAACCGGTGCCCTTCGCCAGCCAGTTCCAACCTGCGCTCAGCCTTGATCGCAGCCAGGCTTACCGGAACAGGGGTTAAGCCAACCCTTGCCCTAACGGCATCTAATAACGCCTGTGCCCTTGTTCCTGATGCGCCCAGTGCTTCAGCTTCCATTAAATAGGTATCAGCTAAACGGATCAAATAAGTATTTTGTTGAAAGTTTAATTCCAAAGCACCTCCGCCTGTTCTTACATCCGATGCTCTTGGCATGAATTTATTTAAGAAATAACCAGTGTTTTGATATCCTTCTATATAATCCGCCTGGCCGGCTGCTTTCAATGCTTTCATATCGAAAACAGTTGCAGCAAATCGTGGATCCAGTTTTATGGCATCATAAAAATCCTGTGTAAATACATTGAAACTCCAGCCGGATGGCAGGTCGGGTGCTGTTGAACCTGCGGGCCTTGAATAGCTCCTGATCCCAACCATTTGATTTACGGTATTTCCTTCATCGTTTGAAGCGCCCCACAATCCCCAATCAGAATTGCCGGCACTGCTATGTCCGACTTCGAGGATCGATTCAGAATTGAATTTATTCGTGAACACCCAGAGCTCGCTGAAATTAGGAAGCAGCTGGTTTCCATATTGGCTTGCCCCGCCTGGTGTACCATTTACTTCTGCGAATTGAGCAGCAGCGAGGTCATTTTTATTTTCATACAAATAAACTTTTCCAAGCATGGCCTGGGCCGCTGCCTTGGTAAAGCGACCTCCTTCAGTAGCAATGGAAACAGTGCCAGGCAAAACAGCTATTGCTTCTGTAAGATCCTTTTCAATCTGCGCATAGACGTCTTCCGGTGCAGCCTGTGTAACATCGTATATTTCTTCGGTAGTAAGGGGTTGCAAAAGCAATGGTACATTCTTGAACATTCTTACGAGGTTAAAATAATACATTGCCCTGATTGCTTTTGACTCGGCAACAAACCTTTCTTTTACCCTGCGTCCATTACAGTATTTGGTAATTTTTGCAGCAGGGTATTTGCCCTGAAAATCCCCTGGTAATGATCATTCCAGAAACTGGCAGGTATGATCTGGGCATTCAAGGTGTAGTTGGAAAACCCCTGTATACCTGCTCCATCAGAAGCATTGCCACCACCCGCAAGATGGTCATCAGAACCGGCATTCATCATGGTGATCATATTTTCAAAACCACCGGCATTTTTACGCATCACATCGTATACGCCTACAAGCGCTCCATAAGCCTGGGTCTGGTCGGCATAATAGTTAGATGTAAGGAACTGCCCTTCCGGTTGAATATCCACAAATGCTTTTTTACAGGAAACAAACAATGACATCATTGCTATGGTAACCAGTAAGAGATTAATTTGTATTTTTTTCATGTATTTAAATTTATTTGTGATCTTATTTTTTAAAACCATCTGTCTATAATATTAAAATTGAACTTGCACACCTGCAATAAAAGAACGGGCCTGTGGATAGTGTCCTCTATCAACTCCCAGTACACCTCCGCCAATTTCAGGATCGTAACCTGTGTAATTTGTTAACGTTGCAAGGTTTTCACCTGTTACATATACACGTAGTTTAGATATACTCAGCTTATTGCTAAGGAACCTGTTTTTAAATGTATAACCCAGCTGTACAACTTTAAGCCGCAAGTAATCGCCTTTTTCCAGGTAGAAATCAGACATGTTGCAGAAATTTCCATTCGGGTCACTGTTTGTAAGCCGTGGATAAGAATTAGATGTGCCTTCTCCGGTCCAGCGGCTCAATGCTTTCGTCTGGTAATTTGAATTGACGATATCAAGCCTGCGCAATCCCTGGAAGATCTTGCTGCCGGCAGCTCCCTGTCCAAAAGCCATTAATTCAAATCCTTTATATTCAAGGTTGATGGTAATGCCAAATGTTACTTTGGGAAGCATTGTACCCTAAGAAAGTTTTATCCTTGTCTGTAATTGTTCCATCTCCATCCGTATCCTGCCAGCGGAAATCACCCGGAACGGCATTTGGCTGGATAAGGCCACCCGTTTTGTTTTTATAAGCATTCACTTCTGCCATGCTCTGGAAGATCCCGGCCGTTTTATAACCATAGAAATAATTATATGCATATCCCACGTTTGTCCTTGTTATAGTTCCCATTGATTGAAAGCCTGCATCTCCACCAATGAAATTGGTGTCAGCGCTACGTACGTAACCTTGTTCTTCAATGTTGAAAAATTTCCATTGGCAGAGAAGCTAACGGGGCCCAACTTCTTCTGGTAGCCAAGCTCTACCTCAAAACCGCTGTTTTTCATACTTGCTACGTTACCTAACGGAGAAGAAGATACGCCAACATAACCCGGCACTCTCACTTCGCGAAGGATACCAACTGTTTTCCTGTCATAAAAGTTGAATGTTACCATAAAGTCATTGAATACCTGGGCATCAATCCCAACATCAGTCGCCCGTACTTCTTCCCATTTCAGGTCAGGATTGCTCAATGTTACCGGAGAATAGCCGGTTGTGATCGCACCCGTATTTCCTAAGGTATAATTAAAACCTCCCTGCACCCTTGAAACATACCCAAAATCACCAATACCATCATTACCAACCCTGCCGTAACCCCCACGTACCTTTAAGGATCTTACAAACCTGTTGGGTGTGAAAAAGTCTTCTTTTGTAACAACCCATCCCAATGAGAAAGAAGGGAAATAACCGTATTTATTATTAAGACCGAACCTGGTAGACCCATCGCGGCGAATTGTGCTTGTTAAAAGGTATTTTTCTTTATAGTCATAATTCAATCTTCCAAAAATGGAACTGAGTTTATGTTTTACGAAATCAGAAGAGCCCGATGTCCTGTTTGCCTGGGGAATATCAAAGTTGAAAGAAGCTTCTTCAAAACTTGTTATCGGCAGGTCAAACAACGTAACAGCAGAGCTACCACCATTATTCTCAACATAAGCACCCTGGCCGGCAACCGCATTTATATGATGGTCGCCGAACTTTTGATCATAGGTTATATAATTTTCAACCGTCCAGTTAAAAGTGTTGTTAGTGGCTTTGCCGTAGTTGTTTTTCAGAACTGATACAGTAGGACTTAAATAGAATACCGGCGTGAAACCCTGGTTGCCCCAGTAAGCCAGTTTGCCACCTATGTTAGACCTTATCTTTATATTTTTAGTAATATTAATTTCAAGGAAAGCATTGCCTACAAAATCATCAGACCAGCTATAGCCTCCATACCTCGTCCGTTCATAAGCTTTGGGATTTGTCATTTCCTGGCCCACCAAAGTAGAGATGCCGTATGGGTTGCCATTGGCATCCCTGATCACGGGATTTACACTATAAGGAGCAGCATTGGCAATGGCCGTATCTGTAACAACAGCAGGCGTAATAGGATCGAGGTTAATGGCAGAACTTAACGGGCCACCATACTCGCTGTTTGTATTTCCGATGCCTCTTGTTTCCTGGTGTGCATAACCGATCGTTTGTCCGAATGTAAATACCTTGGATATTTTGTGTGTGGAGTTGATACGGATGTTTTTCCTCTCATAATTTGAAATACTCGTGGATACGATGCCTTCCTGGTTCTGCCATCCCAATGATAAATAGAAAGTAGATCTTTCATTCCCGCCACTTACATTCACTTCGTGCGAAAACCGGTGTGCTTGATTGTTGAAGATCTCATTCTGCCAGTCCGTGCCTTTTCCGATCGTACTAATATCCGGGAAAAGAATGCTGCCCCCTGCTGCCACTGATTTTTCGTTCATCAGTACGGCATATTGCGTGGCATTTAACAGGTCAAGCCTTGTTGCAGGGGCAGATGTGCCGAAGAATCCGTTATAGCCCACCGTTAATTTTCCTGACTTGCCTTTTTTTGTAGTAACAAGTATCACACCTTTTGCCGCCCTCGTACCATAAATAGATGCAGCGGTGGCGTCTTTAAGTACTTCGATCGATTCGATGTCTGACTGGTTGAGGAAGTTGATGGCCCCGTTGTCAACAGGAATTCCATCAATAACGAAAAGCGGATCATTTCCACCCGTTCCGAAAGTAGTGATTCCCCGTATTCTGATAGTGGAAAGAGAGCCGGGCTGTCCTGAATTGGCAGCTACAAATACTCCCGCAGCCCTTCCCTGGAGAGCTGTCGCGATAGTTCCGTTAGGCACTTTTTCAAGATCCCTGCTCCTGATACTGGAAATTGAACCAGTGTTTACACTCTTTTTTTGGCTGCCGTAACCCACATTCAGAACTACTTCCTCGAGTGTTCCGCGGGTAGTTTCCATGGTTATAGAAACTGGCGCATTGCTCTTTACTGTATACTGCTCCGGCTTCATGCCAACGTTGGTAATTACCAGGACGGCACCTTTTTGAGGCACATTGATCGAAAAATTACCCTGGGAGTCAGTAGTTGTAGCCTGCGATGTACCTTTCACAGTTACCGTGGCACCCGTTAAAGGCTCCCCAGTACTATTATTTACTTTTCCGGAAACAGCAATGGTTTGTCCGTAAGAATAGTTGAAAATACTGAAGAATAGAAATAAAACACCTAGTGATGTAAGTTTTGGCTTCATAAACAATCGTTTAATTAAACTTGAAAGAATTTAGATTTAGTTCTTAGAAGAAAAGAGTATGTAAAGCTTACGAAAACTTTCATCACTATGAAATAAAACTACACATCATTACTACATCAATAATCTTATAATCAGGTATTTCAGCTTATTATTACTACATCATTACTACATCATTATATTTTTATTACTTTCACATTGAAATTTACCAGATGAAGGCATTCATTCAGCTATTTTTTGTTTTATTGATTTCCGGTTATTCGGTTGGGCAAAATGCCATTGGGTTACCGGATATCATTAATTATTCCAAACAGTATTATAAAGCAGGCGCCCAGAATCGCCAGGTAAGACAGGATAAAAAGGGAATTCTATATTTTGCAAACAGCGAAGGCGTGTTGAGTTTTGATGGGATCAACTGGAAAACCTACCCAATTCCAAATAAAAGCATTGTCAGGTCACTTGAATTTGGCCCGGATAATAAATTATATGTGGGTGGGCAGGATGAATTCGGGTATTTTTCACCTGCAGCTAACGGCCAGCTTGAATATCATTCGATGAAGGAATTACTTCCCCCAAGGGAAAGATCGTTTACTGATGTGTGGGAAATATATTTTTACAGGGATTGGGTGTTTTTTCAAACAAGCAATAAGATATACCAGATAAGCGGAAATCATTGTTCTGTTTATAATAGTACACATTGGAGGTTCATAACCCTTTGTAATAACAAGCTGATCGCACAGGATTTTGATAAAGGGCTGCTCTCTTTTCAAAATGGGGTATGGTCTCCGTTCCTGAAAAGTTCTGAATTGCCTGCGGATTATTTTGCTACTTCGCTGACCAGTATTGGGGAAGACAGCGCGATCCTCACCACTGTGAAAAACGGGGCATTTCTCCTGCGGGGAGATGATATTACACGTTTTAGTTCCCCTTTCCTGGACAATATCGCGGGTATGCATATATCTGCTTCCGCGATGGTGAATGAAGATCATATTGCACTCACCACCAATTTAGACGGTTGCTATATTATTGACAAGAAAGGAAATCTTGTTCAAAAATTCTCGAGGAAGGAAGGCCTGCAGAATAATAATATACTGGATGTATTCCTTGATAAGGAAAAAAATCTTTGGCTGGGACTGGATAACGGGATCGACTTTATTGCCTATAATAATGCGATCAAGCATATTTACCCTGATTACCTGAATGAAGGCTCAGGGTATGCAGCCAGTATCTTCAACAATGAATTGTATATTGGCACGTCTAACGGTTTATATAAAACGCAGCTCTATGAAGAGAAAGACCTGAGCTATGTAAAAGGCAATTTTGAAGAAGTTGGCAATACAAAAGGCCAGGTATGGAATTTATCAGAAGTAAATGGAAAATTGCTGATGGGGCATCATGATGGGGCCTTCATGATCGAAAATAATACGGCAAAAGCCATTGATAACAGTTCCGGTTTCTGGACGTTTCATCCCTATTCAAATGTATTGCCATCTGCTGTAATGTTCGCCGGCACTTACCAGGGGATCAATTTTTATGACTATAACAACGGTTCATTCAGTAATAAGCATGTAGTAGCTCATTTTGAATCGGCCAGGTTCGTTTGTATAGATAACAGTAAGATATGGGTGGCGCATCCATATAAAGGAATATACCGGGTGCAATTCAACGGGGCAAAGGCAGAGACTAAATATTACACACCTAAGGAAGGTGTTTTATCACCCAATGGTAATTATATATTCAAGATCAAGAACAGGATCATTCTTACTACCGAGAATGGCATATATGAATATAATGAGCCCAAAGATGAATTTGTGCCATCGGCATTTTATGATGATCTGTTCCAGGGTAAGAATGTACGTTACTTAAAAGAGGATGGATCAGGCAATGTTTGGTTTGTATTTGATAAGATCCTCGGAGTTGTTGATATGTCGGGCTCAAAACCGCAGGTCATTTACTTTCCTGAGCTTGCTAATAAATTTGTGAGTGGCTTTGAACATATTTACCCGGTGAATAAGAACAATGTGTTCATCGGTGGTGAGCGGGGTTTCTATCATATTAATTTCGAACAATATAAAAAGATAAAATATCCGCTGCAGGTACAGATCACATCTGTCAGGGCAATGAATCAAAGGGATAGCCTGATCTTTGGCGGCTATACCGGTGAAGTAAATGAAGATAGCAGCCGGGTAAAAAATAAAAAAAATACAGTAAGTCATTCCTGGAATTCCTTTCATTTCGAATTCGCATCCCCTGTTTATGCGCAACAGTCAAATATCGAATACAGTTATTGCCTGGAGGGGTTTGAAGATAAATGGTCAGAATTCTCAAAAAAAACCGAGAAAGAATATACGAACCTGCCAGCCGGGGACTATCTATTTAAAGTGAAGGCGAGAAATAATCTTGGTAATGAATCTGCAGCTGGAAGCTATAGCTTTTCTGTGCTTCCTCCCTGGTATCAAACCAAATGGGCGTATACGATCTATATTTTCTTTTTTATTGCTGCCAATTATTTGCTCTATCGCTTCCTGAAACGAAAATTCAGGGCGCAGCAAAAAAAGCATGAAGAAGAACAGAACCGGTTACTTTATATGCACCAGCTGGAACTTGAGAAAACAGATAAAGAAATTGTGAAATTAAAAAATGAAAAGCTGGAAGCGGAGATACAGCATAAGAACACAGAGCTGGCTTCTGTGGCAATGCACCTTGTTCAAAAGGGGGAACTTCTTGGGAAGATAAAAGACCAGATGGTCCGGCTAAAAAAGAACACGGAGAATGAAAAAGATTCGGACGATTTTAAAAAGATCATCCGCGTGATCAGTGAAGAGGACAAAATAGATAAGCAATGGGAAAAATTTGCCATGCATTTTGATAATGTGCACAGTGATTTCCTGTCCGCGTTAAAGAACAGGTATTCCAGCCTCAGCGCCAATGAATTGAAATTATCTGCTTATCTCAGGATGAATTTATCTACAAAGGAAATTGCACAGCTCATGAATATTTCCGTAAGGGGTGTGGAGATCAGCAGGTACAGGCTTAGAAAAAAATTACAGATACCTACAGAAATAAATCTATTTGACTTTTTGCTGAACCTGAACGGGGAAAAAATACCTGGGAATCATGAAAATAATATTTAAACGGATCAACCACGAACCACGTGCGGGGACCAGGATCCCGCAGCATTTTAAAAAATAGGCCGCCCCGTAGAAACAGGGCGACTCAACGATTGCTTGCTATATGAAACTCTTAGATTAAATTTTTTCTTAACTGTTTTTATTTTAATTTACCGGCAGGATCTGCAGATCAGCGATTTCGATCACATTTCCTTCCCGGTTGCCTGCTATAAAATGATGTTGATCTTATTCTGCGAAAATAGCGGCTAAATTTCAATGATTCAATTCAATATATCCGCTGTTTTATTATGGTAAAACATAAAATGGAATGCTGGAATATGCGACAGGACAGGCTTTGACCAAAATAAAAACATGATGCCCAACCGGAATTCTGACATATTATTTCAACTGATCCACTCTTTGGAAAAATCCGAGAAAAGAAATTTCAAGCTATATATTAAAAGAAACTCTGCCAATACAGACCTTAAGATCATCGAGCTTTTTGATGCAATAGAAAAACTGAATGATTATGATGAAGCAGTTCTGTTAAAGAAACTTACTTCTATCAAAAAACAACAGTTATCAAATACGAGGACGCATTTATATAAGCAGCTGCTTGCAAGCCTCCGGTTGATCCGTTCTTCTGACAGTATTGATCTCCAATTACATGAACAACTCGATTATGCACGTATCCTCTATAATAAAGGACTTTATTTGCAAAGCCTGCGGATATTGGACAAAGTAAAAGAGCTGGCCATACATTATAACCAGGATACTTTTCTCATACAGGTGATCTCGCTGGAAAAAAAGATAGAGACCCTGCATATTACAAGGAGCCTGCATAACAGGGCTGATCAACTGAGTGCCGAAGCAGTAGCGATCAATGATAAAAGAAGGATGATCACCATCCTGTCGAATCTTGCATTGAACCTTTATAGCTGGTATATAACCAATGGGCATGCCCGCAATGAAAAAGATGAAGAGGCGATCAAAAAATATTTCCGGGAACATCTCCCCGATGGTTCTTTTCAGTTAGCCGGCTTTTATGAACAATTGTATAATTACCAGAGCTATTGCTGGTATGCATTTATCCGGCAGGATTTTTTGCAGTATTACCGCTACACTCAGAAATGGGTGAACCTTTTCGGGGACAATAAATTGATGATCGAAGTGGAAACCGGGCATTATATCAAGGGGATGCATAATTTACTAAATGCTCATTTCATACTCCGGAATCATAAAAAATTTGAAATTACACTTGGGGAGTTTGAGAAATTTTCTAAATCAGCACCGGCATTGGCACAGGATGGAAACCGTATCCAGCTGTTTGTGTATTTGAACAGTGCGAGGATCAACCAGCATATCATGCAGGGAACATTCATGGGTGGGCTTGCATTGGTACCATATATTAAACAGGGACTCGGGGAGTACGCCCTGTACCTTGATACCCACAGGGTACTGGTATTTAATTATAAGATCGCAACCCTTTATTTCGGGGCAGGAAATTACGAGGTCTGTATTGATTATTTAAGGAAGATCATTAATGATAATGTCGATCTGAGGATCGACCTGCAATGTTATGCAAGGCTGCTTCACCTGATCGCTCATTATGAACTGGGCAATTATGAGTTGATGGATCATCTCATCAGGTCCGTTTACCGATTCATGTCAAAAATGGAAAATTTTACCGCAGTGGAGGAAATGATCTTCAGGTTTTTAAGAAAGTCTTTTAATATACCACCAAAAAAATTAAAGGTTGAATTGAAAAAGCTGCTTGAAAACATTCGCGAGGTTGAGCATATCCGTTATGAAACAAGGTCATTTGCATATCTCGATATCATTTCCTGGCTGGAAAGCAAACTCTACGGAAAATCAATGAGTAATGTACTAAGCGAAAAATATTTGCAAAGTAGCAGGAATTAGCGGATCATGATCAAAAAAATGGTTAAGGGCATCTTGGTAAGCTGGTTAGGGAAACTGCTTTTCTCTTGAAGAATTTCTAACTTTGAATCATGTTCACCTGCGCATCTTATCAAACTTGCTCATTATGAAAATATACTGTGGAATACTCGTATTTATTTTAATGAGTTGTACTGGAAATAAAGAAGCAGACTTTTTTATTGGCCAGGTTAACTACTCATATCAATATGAAAGTGACCAGTTAAATACAGATTCTTTGAGATCAGAAAAGCCGTGGGAAAGTAAATTCAGGTACGGCCTCGAAAACTATCAAAGCAGGTTTATCGGGAAAGATACATTTACCTATTTCTATTCGGGCAATTTGAATAAATGTTTATCCATGCAACATGGGATCCTTGATAGTTTATGCGAAGATTATGGCAAAGACACAGATTCGGTCATGGCGTTTAAGATATATGATACCGACGAAAAAGTATTGGGGTATGCATGTAAAGTATTGGAATATCAATCAAAGCTTTTCCGCACAAAATATTATGTAAGTAAGAATTTAAAAATAGCTCCTGCTACTTATAAAAAACACCGGGCATATAACTGGAGCTTTTATGGTGAAAAAGCGGGTGGTGGCCTTATACTAAAAATAGAACACTGGTTTAATAAGTATTATATGTACGGGATTGCTACATCAGTAAAACCATTCCAGGACAAAACAGGCGCATTAGAAATTGATGAAAATCTATTTCATAAAATGTGCGTAAATCAATGAGCCCCCTAAGTATCCCGTCAGGGATCCTTTTTATAAGGTAAGATCCAATCTGAATGCCTGAATGGCTGCCATTTTACGGAGGCAAGGTTCACTGATGTGTCTATAAGCGGGGTAGGGACACCCCGGTTCAGGCTCACCTTACCCAGCGCATATATTTCCACGTTAGGATAGCCCTTTTGTGCATAATCTTTTTTGATCCTTTGCGCATATTGCCAGCTGATGTCCGGGCAAATGGCAAGCCACATCACATGCGTGGGTGAAAATATCTTTTCGGGCTCAATAATCCATATTTTTTGGGAGCGGGGATCAATTACTTTAAAATGAATTTTCCCGCTTTTTGTACGCATCATCATTTTCCAACTCATCCGGTATCCTTCTTCACTCCAGAATACATTACCCGGGAAAAGCCAGGAACGCATCGGCATTAACAGCTGGAACCCGAAATAAATACCCAGGCAATATAGAATGACCTTCCGCTTCCGGGGGTCAACAATGAAAGCATTGCCTGTATTTAAAAATACCTGTTTTGACCTGAAAAAGAAATGGCGGATCTGTTCAGCATCCAGGAAAAAAAGATTCAATGCGATGGACAGGTAGGGAAAGATACCGATCCGGAAAGTAAACGAATTGAACAAATGAAAGAAGCAGGAAACAATAAACATAAAATTCCTTGTCCGTTTCCATAACAATAAAGGAACCATTAAAAGATCAAAAAGAAAGCCACCATAACAAATGAACAGCTGGAACCATTTCTGTCCATAGACCAGGCCCAGTATATGATGCGTGCTTAACCTTGAAAATTGTATCGCAATATATTTCCCGGTAAACCAGTCTGATGATATTTTTGCGAGTGCAGCAAAAAAATAAACAATGGCCAGTTGCACAATGAATGCCCAGGTCACCCATTGTGGGCAGCTAATCGTTTCCGTAACTGCCTTCCTTTTAACATCCAGCGAAAAATACCTGTTTGCCGGCATAAAGATCATTCCGAAACACAATAACAATATTAAATAATAATGATTGTTGTAATCTGATTTCTGCATGAGGTATATCACTCCCCATAAAAATGTAAATGCTGTCATGGCAAACCGGTACCAGGCTCCCAGGATGATGAGTATTGCCAGCAATGCCATCACGCCAAAATAAATATACATGCCGTTGCCGGGTACGGGTTGTAGAAACTCAAAACCTATATAGGTAAATGTAAAAGGGGGAGCGATAAAATTATTGTATACTGTCCCGTTTAAAAGGGCAGACAAAACATGCCAGCATAAAAGAAAGCCAAAAATTATCCTGAAAATAATGAGCGGGCTGTTGTCTACGGGGCGGAAGAGCCTGTTCAAAAACCCCGGTTGAGATCCTGCCATATCAGTGCTGGTAAAAGATTGCATAGAATGTTGTACCCCGCTTTTCCCAAATATAGTTTTTTATTCACCAAGCATCAACCAACATCCAGTATCAAATATCCAGTATCCAGTATCCAGCATCTTTATCCCTTATTTATTTATTAAAGTTTAAAATTGCATTCGTAATTTGCCGGCATTAAATATCATTTACAATTATCGTATGAGCAAAGATTTCAATAAAAATGAGGATGCCCTTAAGATGATGTGGAGCCAGGTAAGGCAAAAATTGGAAAAGATCTATGAAGGAGGGGGAAAAAAAGCGGCTAAAAAGCAAAAAGAAAAGAATAAACTCACTGCAAGGGAACGGATCAGTTATTTAACTGATAGGGATATGCCATTTGTAGAGATCGGTGCGTTTGCAGGATACGAAATGTATGAAGAGTATGGAGGTTGCCCCGCAGGCGGTACTGTAAGCGGCATTGGCTATGTAAGCGGCAGGCAGTGCATTATTGTTGCAAATGACCAGACGGTAAAAGCCGGCGCCTGGTTTCCTATAACCGGCAAAAAGAATCTGCGGATGCAGGAGATATGCGATGGAGAACAGGTTGCCGATCATTTATATCGTGGACAGTGCCGGTGTTTTCTTGCCGATGCAGGATGAAATATTTCCTGATAAGGAACATTTTGGCCGCATATTCAGGAACAATGCCAGGATGAGTGCAATGGGTATCACGCAGATCGCCGCGGTCATAGGGGCCTGTGTTGCAGGTGGCGCATACCTGCCCATTATGAGTGATGAAACACTGATGGTGAACGGGTAATGGTTCCATTTATCTTGCAGGGCCCTATCTGGTGAAAGCTGCAATGGGAGAAGATATAGACAATGAAACATTGGGAGGCGCTGCCACACATACGGAGATCTCCGGCATTGCGGATTATAAATTTGAAACGGAAGAGGAATGCCTGGATCATGTAAAAAAGATCATGGGAAAACTGGGGCCTGCACAGTAGCAGGTTTCAACCGGATAGCCCCCAAATTACCTAAAAAGAATAATGCGGAGATATATGGCATTATGAGCGAAGGAAATACGAAGCCTTATGATATGCTGCAATTATCGATTGTATTGCGGATGAAGGAAGCTTTGACGAATTTAAAGAGGATTATGGCAAGACCATCATATGCGGTTATGCCCGCGTGGATGGCTGGGCAGTCGGCATTGTCGCCAATCAACGCCTGATCGTAAAGAACAAAAAAGGAGAGATGCAATTGGGTGGCGTTATTTACAATGACAGTGCAGACAAAGCAGCACGTTTTATCATGAACTGCAACCAGAAAAAGATACCACTGGTTTTTCTGCAGGATGTTACCGGTTTTATGGTAGGGAGCCGGAGTGAGCATTCAGGTATTATTAAAGATGGCGCCAAAATGGTAAATGCAGTGGCCAATTCGGTGGTTCCAAAGATCACTATTATCGTAGGCAATTCATATGGTGCCGGCAATTATGCGATGTGTGGCAAGGCATATGACCCGCGTTTTATTTATGCATGGCCTACAGCCAAGATCGCGGTAATGGGTGGGGAACAGGCTGCAAAGACCATGTTGCAGATCCAGGTGGCAGCCATGAAAGCAAAAGGCCAGGTAGTAACGCCCGAAGAAGAAAAAGCGATCCTTGATAAGATCACGGAAAACTATACCCGCCAGACAAAGCCTTTTTACGCGGCCGCACGTTTATGGGTAGATGCTATCATCGACCCGGGTGAAACAAGGACTGTTATTTCCGAAGGTATTGCTGCAGCCAATAATAATGCTGATATGGCTGAGTTTAAAACAGGTGTTTTCCAGGTATAATGTTTTTCTTAAAAGCTTAAATGTACTGTCAGCCTGAGCCTGTCGAAGGCTTTTTGAATGTAGTACTAAAATCAACTATGTTTCGACAAGCTCAACATGACAGGCTTTAAGACAGCCACTACACTCAATCAAACAATAATTCTCAATTTGGACAGCATAACAATTTATACAGACGGATCTTCCCGCGGAAATCCCGGGCCGGGTGGTTACGGAGTGATCTTATTATCGGGTCATCACCGCAAGGAGCTTTCAAAAGGATTCAGGCTTACTACCAATAACCGTATGGAACTGCTGGCTGTGATCGCGGGACTGGAAGCATCAAGAAAAATAACCTCCCGGTAACCATTTATTCAGATAGCCAGTATGTGGTAAATGCAACCAATAAGGGCTGGCTGAACAACTGGATAAAAACTGATTTTAAAGGAGGCAAAAAGAATAAGGACCTGTGGTTAGAATATTACGATCTTTCCCAGGGCTTTAATATAAAATTTGTATGGGTAAGAGGGCATGCAGATAATCCATACAATAACCGTTGTGATGAACTGGCTACAACAGCCGCTGACGGGTTAGTTCTCGAGGTAGATGCTGGGTATGAAGAGGGATTGTAGTAGGTTTCTTGTTTCTGGTTTCTCGTTTTCGTTTCTCGTTCCGTTCTTTTTAGCGAATAACTATTACAAGAAAGATATATCTTCTTAATGGATGAAATGCTGAAATTCCCAGACTCCATAACGAGAAACCAGAAACCAGAAACCAGAAACGAGAAACGAGGGTTTTTTATGCAACAACCTTCTTATGAGCTGGCCTGAAGACCAGCACATAACTTCCGAATAACAGCGCTGAATAAATGAGGTCTGTTGGGATCCTGTTCTTTAGAAAAGGAAGACCTGCACCAAGGCATTTTATCCAGCCCGCAAATGATCTTTCATAAAGATTGAACGTATCAAAAATAAAGCTGTTGGAATTACTGAGGAAAAAGAAAAGCAATGATGATACAATTGAATATCCAACAACATTCAGCACATTGATCTTTTTCATTGAGAAGCCCAGTACTGTTACGAATAACAAAGCAGCATAATTGCCGATCTGCCCCCAGCCATAAAAGCCTTGTGCGATGTTAAAAACTTCCATCATAAGATCAGATACGAACATGGCCAGTAACGGCATTGCAAATGCCAGTTTCCTATCGGTAATTACCACGCCACTGAAAAGCGCAATGGCAATGATCGGGGTGAAACTATTGGGATATGTGATAACTTTTAAGATCGCTGCAAAAATGATCAAAGCCACAGCAATTAAAAAATTCGATTTTTTCTGGGTCATTATATAAAAGTTTGAAGCAAAATTAAGAAAATATATCTTTATAAAGGCTGTTCTCTTTCAATTTTACCGATCTGTTATTTTCAGCATTAATTTAAAAAAATGGCCCTTCATCATCATACCGGGAAACAGGGGGAAGTATTGGCAGCGGCTTATTTCATAAAGAATGGCTACCAGGTTTTGTTTCAGAACTGGCGGCACAAACACTGGGAGGTAGATATCATTGCGACAAAAAACGGGACACTCTATTTTATTGAAGTAAAAACAAGGACGTCCTTGAAATTCGGATTCCCGGAAGAAAAAGTGGATGCGAAAAAGATCCGCTACCTAATAAATGCTTCAGAAGAATTTTTATTTCAAAACCCTCAATGGCAAAGAATTCAATTTGATATCTTATCGATCCTGTTCAAAGGTAAAAATCAGGAACCCGAATATTTCCTCATTGAAGATGTATATCTCTAAACCCCTAAACTCCTAAACCCCCCTAAGCTTCAACAAGTTTTTTGATCTTCTCCACCATCTTAAATGTAGCAGGGCAATAATCGATATTCTGTTTGTGTACATGTGCATAATCACTCCATTTCTTTTTTGAGAGGTGTGGAAAGCCGGAACAATCAACGGGCCTGATAGCATAGATAGAACATTTATTATCTGCCAGATTCAAAAACTGGCAGGGTTGGGTTTTATTTACCAGGTCATTATTGCTGTCTTTTTTCAGCCATTGTTTTGTAAATGCTTCGGGGGTTTGATCGAAATGCGCAGAGATTCTTTTCATATCCTGCTTTGTAAAAGTAGGGGTCATTTTTTTGCAACAGTTGGCGCAACTGAGGCAATCAACTTCTTTCCATACTTCTTTTTCCACCAGGCTGACAAGTTTATCAATCCCTTTGGGTGGATCTTTTTCCATTTTATTCAGAAAGCTCCGGTAAGATCTTCTATGAAGCGAAAGTTTTTTTCTGAGAGACCTAAGTTAATGGTTAGCATGGACGATTATGATTTGTAAATTATTTAAGCTGCGAAAATAATGTTTAATTAAATTGTACAATCAATGTTATCGAAACATCTGAAAAATTATGTGGGAAGCATATAAAAAGGGATATAAAGCCTGGTTGCAGCTTGAAAGATCGCTGGCCGATAATTCTGTACAGGCATACCTGCAGGACATTGAAAAACTTACGGATTATTTATTGGTAAAGCATGAAGCGAAGAAACCTGGTGAGATAGACCTGGAAGAGCTTGAAAAATTCATAAAATGGATACATGGACTTGGGATGACGGCCACTTCCCAGGCAAGGATCATTTCGGGACTGAGAAGTTTTTATAAATATTGCCTGCTGGAACAGATAAGCGACAAAGATCCTACCGTGTTGCTGGAAGCCCCAAAATTGAAAAGATTGCTTCCCGATGTGCTTAGCTTTTGAAGAAATAGAAAGCATCATTGCGGGGATCGATCTGAGCAAACCGGAAGGGGGCAGGAATAAGGCAATATTGGAAACAATGTACAGTTGCGGCCTGCGGGTAAGCTGAACTGGTGAATCTAAAGATCAGCTGTCTGTACCTGGATGTGGGATTTATAAGAGTAATTGGAAAAGGCGATAAAGAAAGACTGGTGCCGATTGGCAGCGATGCCATCAAGTACATAAATATTTATCGAAATAATATCCGTACACATATCCGGCGTTGAACCAGGTGAGGAAGATATTCTTTTTCTGAACCGGCGGGGAAGCAGGCTGAGCACGGTGATGATCTTTTTAATTCTGAAAGAACTTGTAAAAAAGGCAGGCATAACAAAAAATATCTCACCCCATACCTTCCGTCATTCTTTTGCCACACACCTGGTGGAAGGCGGCGCAGACCTGCGTGCCGTACAGGAAATGCTGGGACATGAAAGTATTACCACCACTGAAATTTATACTCATCTCGACAGGGAATTCCTGCGAACAACGTTGCAGCAATTTCATCCTGCATTTAAATAAGAATAAGGAAAATTATTTACTTTCCAGCAAGTATCATCCTGCGAAGGGAAGACGGACACTTCGATATACTCTTTATTGATAACACGGCGACGGTAATTTTTAAACATGCTATGCCATTGTAATTTTAACACGCCCAATATACCTTCTTTTACAATGCCTTTATTCATTTTGCTGGCGCCAGCTTGACGGTCAATAAAAGTAATGGGTACTTCCGCAATCTTAAATCCAAGTTTCCAGGCAGCAAATTTCATTTCTATCTGGAACGCATATCCGACAAAAGTGATCCCATCAAGATTGATCGTTTCCAGTACTTCTCTCCTATAACAAACAAAACCGGCTGTAGGATCTTTCACCGGCATCCAGGTAATAATCCTTGTATACAAAGAAGCTCCTTTTGAAAAGCGATCCTGTTGGCAGGCCAGTTTTCAACAGCCCCGCCTTTTACATACCTTGAACCAACGGCAACACCGGCTCCGTTCTTACAGGCATGCGTATAATCTTTCAAGGTCATTGGGGTTATGTGAAAAATCAGCATCCATTTCAAAAATATAACTGATAACCTTTTTTCAAGGCCCATTGAAAACCATGAATATAGGCAGTACCAAGTCCTAATTTACCTTTTCTTTCTTCTAAAAATAATTGTCCGGGATATTTTGGAAATAATGATCTTACAATATCTGCAGTGCCGTCAGGAGACCATCATCAATGATAAGGACATGATAATCCTGCTGCAAACCAATAACTGCACCAATGATACTTTCAATGTTTTCCTTTTCGTTGTAAGTAGGTATGATGACAATTTTTTCCAATATAGCTGAATGGCTTGATTACAATCAAATTTACTATTTAAATTCAGGTAATACCTTATCAACAAATTTTCTACAAGCTTATTTAATTATTTTTTAACAGGGTACGGTTAAGTATTTCAGTGAGTTTTTGCTTGGTATGCAGGGGAAAATCACCCCTCATCATCCAGTCATAATATTGAGGTTCAGCTTTCAATACATCTATTACGGCTTGCCTTTATGTTTTCCAAAATTGAATACTTCAATGCCTTTATCATCAAAGCAAAAGCGGCGGGCATAATCAACTATCTTTTCTTCCCCAATCACTTCTAAAATAGAATCCACCGAATTTCCCAGTTTGTGATAGCGCTTGAATCTGCGACATCAACACATCAATAGTGGCATTCACATCTGCTTCTGCGCTATGTGCATCTACCAGTTCTTTTTCGCAATAAAATTTATATGCAGCAGTCAAGGTGCGTGGTTCCATGGTATAAAATATATGCTGCACATCTACCATTCTTCTGGTGCTAAGGTCAACCTCCATACCTGCACGTAAAAATTCTTCCATCAGCATGGGAATATCAAAACGGTTACTGTTATAGCCGCCCAGGTCGCAGTTTTCAAGAAATTGCTTTATTTCGTTGCCTGCCTGTTTAAAAGTAGGGGCATCTTTTACCATTTCATCGGTAATGCCATGAATATCAGTGCTTGGCTTCGGAATGGGCATTTCCGGATTGATCAGTTTTCTTTTTACCTGCCGGCTTCCATCAGGCAATATTTTAATGATGGCAATTTCCACGATCCGGTCTGTTGAAAGATTAACGCCGGTTGTTTCCAGATCAATAAATGCAATAGGCCTGTTTAACTGGAGCATATTTCGTTTTGCTGTTAATGATTATTTAATTATCCGGTAAGCAAAGGTATGTTAGGAAATTGAAAGTATTTTTGTGTTTAAATGTAATTTTTCCCCCGATTTCACGTTTACCGCTCATATAGTATCTTTGTAAAACATAAAATCAATCAAAAGATGAAAAAGCCATTATTTAAGGGCCTGTTATTTGCCATTTTAATTGCAGGTTTAGTTAGTTGCGGATCAAGCAGGAAATTGGGTTGCCCGTCACAGGCTAAAAACCCGGTACAAATTAAAGCAGTTGCATAATAATGGATTGGAAAGAACTCAGTACTGAAGACCAGCTGGATGAATTAAAAGAACGCTCTGCACACACTCCTCAATTGATCTTTAAACATAGTACGCGTTGTGCAACCAGCAGCATGGCCAAAAGCCGTTTAGAAAGAAGTGCAATTCCCCCCGGTGTAGAATTTAATTTTCTTGACCTCATCAAATACCGGAAGGTTTCCAATAAGGTTGAAACGGATTTCAAAGTTGCCCACGAATCCCCGCAGGTGTTACTGATCAGGAATGGGGAATGCGTATACGAAGAAAGCCATAGCGGCATTATGATGGATGAGATAATGGAACAGGTTCAGAAATAAATGATCCAATGAATGTATAAAAAAAACCTCCTGTAATTTACGGGAGGTTTTTTGTTGGATAGAACACATACATTTCCGTGTACAAATCAATTTAATTTTTTACGGCCGCGTTACTGTTGATATGTTGGCCTGAATTTTTTTTATGTTTTCTTTCACTAACCCGGCGGATGATTTTACAATACATTAAGATATCAAGACTTAATTTCATCTCTACTTGTGTGAATGGCTTTTTAATGCTACCTCCAAACCATTCATTAAAAACACGATCCATAGCTACAATAGAAAATTAATTACACAGAAAACTTTATGGGATCCTCCTTATAATGTGTTCAGTGATGCATTGTATTGCCTGTGAAGCAGTGGTGCCTGGTACAGCATTAAACCTAAAGAAAAAAATACCCATGAGTACAAACCCAACGTTCTGGCAACGTGCAGGCATGCACAACTGGTTCCTTAAAAAAGAAGCAGGAATCACGGAAACGGCTTCCCTGACTCCCGACCTAGTATATAAATATATTATAGAAAAATTCCAGGAATCTATCTGCTGAGCTTTCTTTTGCCGACAGGGTAATATTTTATCATGAATATATTATTTGTTTCAGCCCGCCTGACTACAATAAATTCATGGACAATAACAGGGGAATATTTTCCCTTATCATAAAAGAATCTGTAAAATCATTTTATGACATATTACAGCAGCACAGGCAAAAAGGAAAAAAGGTAACGGCTTCCGGCAACAAATGGGTCTTTCGTTTTGTTTCCCACCCCGATTATGAAAAAGGAGATAAGAGTTTTATTGGAAAACTCTTGCCGGGTAACGTGCATCAGAAAAGAAGAAAATCTCCGGGTTACTTTTATTCCCAGGCAAACCGGTATTGCCCAGACATTCGACATTGCCGAGGAAATTATTAAAGGATTTTACTTTTTACAGTGATGGTTATTATGAAATTACCTACCATGATAGCCTGTCGCCGGAGGAAACAATGGCTCCAAAAACCCCAACCTATTTTGCCCGTTTGGAAACTACGCTTCCTGATAAACAATATGCCGGCAAAAAACTGGAATACCTCATGAAAGATGAAGCAATCATGGTATCCGGGATTGAAGAAACCGCAGGTCAGCCGGGTGTTTTCCGTATCCCTTCCGAATGGGTATCAACTCCCCATCTTTCTATCCGCTATGATAAAAATGCCGATAAATTCTTTCTTGCTTCTTTCGGTGAGAAGACAATCGTGAATGAGAACGAGGTGGAGAACAGCGATAAAGCTGCGCCGGTATGGACAGAACTTCCTGTGAATTCAAGGATCGTATTGAATGGAATCGTATCTATAAACATTTTCAAACTATAATATGGACAAACTATTGGCCATAGGCTTATTAGTGATCAGTGTGATGTTACTGATAGCTCATTTTTCATGACATTAAGAAAACGCATAAAAACAATGGCTGAATATTTCTTTGGAATAACGGATAAGGGAAAACGCCGCGAAAAGAACGAGGATACTTTTATTGCAGGTGAACTGCCAGGTAAAGAATTTGTGGTGGCCTGTGTGATCGATGGGGTAGGCGGGTACAACGGCGGTGAAGTTGCTGCCGAAATTGCCCGTTCCGTTATAATCGAACATTTGCAAGACTTTCCGGGGATGTGATCCGAAATCCTGCAAAATGCGATCGTTGCTGCCAATGCGAAAATACAGGAAGAAAAAAAGAAAGGCCCTGAAAATGAGCACATGGCTTGTGTGCTCACCTGCGTGGTAGCGCATATAAAGAATAACAAATTCTATTATGCACATGTTGGTGATACCAGGCTATACCTGTTGAGGGACCATTCGCTTGTAAAAATATCCAAAGACCATTCTGTTGTAGGTTTCCTGGAAGAATCGGGCCGTTTGTCAGAGGAAGATGCCATGCGCCATCCAAGGCGCAACGAGATCAATAAAGCGTTGGGATTTGAAGAAGATATCGACGCAGATTTGATCGAGACCGGCGAATCTCCTTTTCTTACCGGGAGACCTGCTTCTTTTATGCAGTGATGGCCTTTCCGATATGATCGGTTCAGATATGATCACATCGATCCTGACCAAGCGAAACAGCCTAGCCGCGAAAGCAAAGAAACTCGTGGACGCTGCGAATGATGCCGGGGGAAACGATAATATTACCGCGGTATTGGTCATGAATAATAAAACACCCGTTCAGCAGGTTGCGCTAAAACCCGAAGAAAGAAGGAATGGGCATGTTGCACTGCCACAGCTTCAGGAAACCAAGCCTACGCCTGAAAAGGGGGCTGTAACTGTAACAAAAGCCAATCGTGTTGCCCTTGTATTTATGGCCTTTCTTTCCATAGCGCTTTTAGCAACATTACTTATAGTATTATTTCAAAATAATTATAATTCCAAACAGGCAATTAATAACAAAGTTGTAAACAGCAAAGCACTCAAGACCCCGAATCAACTTCGCCAGCTTATTTCCCGGGTGAATGATTCAACTAAAGTATATGCATGGCCGCAACCGGGAATTTCCCTGGAGGTGGCTGCCCCTATCATGATCAACAAAGATAGCTTTCATCTTAAGGGCAATGGCGGGATGCTGAAAGCTGATTCAGGTTACACCGGTGCTGCTGTATTGATTGGTCCTTCTGCAAAACAGGTCGTGCTGGATAGCATGGTATTTGAAAATTTTGATGTGGCTATTATTGTGCAAAAGAACAATGTCATATTAAGGAATGTACGTTTCATTAATTGCCGTGTTCCGGTACAGTATTTGCTGTCGTTTACAGATTCGGTGATATCGGGCCGGCTTAAAGATTCAATATTCATCACCGATCAAAAAAACATAAATCACCTTAGATGCTGCCTATTTTAAAATGGTATAGTAACAGAAAGCTGGAGCGCATTTGCCTGCTGCTTATTGCTTCATCATGGGCTTGCTTTTCTGGAAATTATTTTCAGTGTTGCAACGGGATTTTGCCGAAGTAAGCACCCGGCTGGAAAATGGTACCATGATAAACCTGAATGAAACGGCAACGCAGAAAAGATCGCAAAGCTGTTGAAAACAGGCTTGTATTTCGAAGATCCTAAAGACATAGCATTCATTGCATCCACCGTGGCTGCGGTAAAAGACAGCAATTTCAGGATGGATAATATCGGCGAACTGAATAAGAAAAAATATTTCGTTAATGCTGATGAAGCTTTTTCGAAAGGCGGGAAGATCATTCAAAAGACGGGTGCTTTATCGAGGAACTTGTTGGGCTTTTCGGAAGCAGGATTCCATAGCATTTGAAAAGGAAAGATCAAAACCTTTGGCCGTTAATGTCCAAACCAATGTTGGATTGGGAAATCATGATATCTCGGCACAATCAAAAGACCAGCATGGTCAGCCCGCTTCCGGTGTATTGGTAAGGTTGAAACAATTGGTTCGCCAGGACAATAGTCGCTACACCTGGCCAATCAGAAAATGAAAACAATATCATACAATTTAAAAATGGGGTTAGAAAAATATTCATTTCGGATTCAGCTAAGAATTTGCAATTGCTTTCTTTTAATGCTTATGCACGTACAGATGCATCGGGCAAATTTATTTTTTCAGGGTTGCCTGCGAACAAGTCATATGAATTATCCCGCTGCAGCCGGGTTATGAATTTGGGCGTTCACAGGGTATTGAAAATCTTGAAGGGAATGCAACTTTTAATTTTGTGCAGTCGCCACATATGATAAGGCTTTTTTCGCCGAAGGATTTTAATACGTTTAAAAAAGAAAAAGCATTTATAGTAAGAACACCGGAAGAAGTGACCAATTGGTTCCGGATAATCGTAATAGCATTTTTTCGCCTCGTTCCTGTTACTGCATATGATACTTTTCGATCCGTTTTCCACGCGCCGACCAGTTATTGTTACCCGTTATCATGATACTCACGGGCCTTTCATTTATAACGCTTGTTCAGTTTGCAGGATCCTTTACGGGACCGCTTCCTTGCAAAAAGCACATTTCATTTATTTCTGCATCGGGATGGCAGGCTATACTGGTCCTGCAGTTTATCAACCTGAAAAAGTTTACACCTGATTCCGGCTTCTTTCGCTTATTCATTTTTAAGAATGACAGGAAAGCAGCTAACGGTTGGCCATGGGCGCTGGGGGCAATGGGCTTGTTGTTCCTGACCATCTTATTTGGTACCGGTCCCGAAGGAAGTGGTGTTAAAGTAAATCTTTTTGGATTTCAGCCAAGCGAGATCGTGAAATACATGGTCATCTTTTTCCTGGCGGGTTTTTTTGCAACCAATGAAAAATTCATTTCTGAATATCCTTCCTTTAATAAACGGTTATCATTTTTTATATTTGCCGTTGATTGCTATTATTACTACTATTTTATTGTTCTTGGTATTGGGTGATCTGGGCCCGGCCATCGTATGCTGTTTTACATTTATCATACTTTTTTCTTTTTCAAGAGGCGATTTTATGCAGATGGTTGCCGCAATGGTTTTGTATGCAATTGCTACCTGGACCTTTAAAAATGTTTGGCTTGCAACCGGCAATTACTGTCGGGGCTCTTGTATTATACATGTTCTTCAGAAAAAGAAACTGAGCGAATCAGCAGTCATGGCGCTGGTGGTTGTAAGTGGATTTTTATTACTGGATAAGATCCCGGTGCTTGCAAAATTAATTCCGGGGCCTATACAAAGACTGGTAGACCGAAAAGCCATCTGGGCAGATGCATGGAACAACCAGGTATATGGTGGCGACCAGGTAGCCAATGGCATCTGGGCAATTTCCAGCGGAGGGCATTACCGGCCAGGGCGCTGGTGAAGGTTTTGCCAAAACAATTCCTGAAGCACATACAGATATGATACTTCCTGCCATTGGCGAAGAATTTGGATGGGCAGGTATCACCTGTATTTTTATTTTATTCTTATTATACCTGCACCGTTCAATTATAATTGGCAGGCAGACAGGCGCACCCTTTTTATTTTATTTATGTGCAGGTATCGGGTATCGGCACATTTGTGCAGTTTTTATTGATCGCAGGCGGTTCCACCGGGGCGCTTCCTTTATCAGGAGTGGCATTGCCATTTACCAGTTATGGCGGCACATCTTTATTATGCAATATGATGGCAGCAGGTTTTTTGTTGTCGGTATCCCGGTTGAGCGGATCACAGGCCCAAATGAAATACATTACCCAGCGGCAGGATAAAAATTTGATGCCTGCTTTGCTGGCAGCCTGTGTTGCGATCATATTGTTGATGATAAATGTTCCGGTTATACATTCAATGAAAAGAAATGGATAGTGGAACCTGCGCTTGTGGCAGACCGCAGTGGTGCCCGGATGTATAGTTATAATCCAAGGATAAATATTTTAATGAACAGGTTGCAGGCAGGTAATGTATTTGACAGGAATGGGAAACTTACTGGCATCCAGTGATCAGGAACTGGTGCAGGCACAAAAAGATTCTTTGTTGCAATTGGAATATCACCCGCGAGATATTACAATCATTGGCCTATAAAAGAGCTGGACCGTTATTATCCTTTTGGTGGATCACATGTTTTTCTGGACAGGCGATGCAAATACCGGAATTTTTTCCGGCGGTACCAATGGATATTTTGCAGAATATGCCCATGCTGCTGAGCTCAGGGGATTTCCTGCACCGGCTATTAAATACCAGGTAAGTGCAAACCGCTTCCGGCCAGAAAGATTTTTGCCTGCGACAGAAACGGAAATGACCGTAACAAAAAGAGATTACAGTGCGCTTTCAGATCTGCTGATTGCAGGTATCAACAGCAATGAAGTTGAAGAATTTAAAAAACGGAACCGGGATATTACACTTAACAATGGATGCTGCATTGCAAACCAAGATCGAACTTGCCATACAGGATGATGACAGTGTAAACAAGAAAAGGGTTTCCGTAGTGATAATGGAAGATAATACCGGGCGATGTGATCGCATCTGCCTGCTGGCCATTGCCCCCGGTGAATGATTGGGAACGCTTAACCTGGCCGAAAATGAAATAAATAAATTACCCGGATGGAATGTAAATACAGATATTGGTTTTACGCATGCCACGCAACCGGGTTCAACCGCAAAACTGGTTACAGCGATGGCTGCATTTAATAAACTGGGAGAAGCTGCTGCAAAAAAAACAATCAGGGTTTATCCGAAAGATCTTATCAGGACTGAACGGCCCTGAACCGGATGAAGCGGGATTGATTACGATGGAGCGGGCCATCGTAAGATCTAATAATTCATTTTTTATCCGTCTTGCAAACGAGGAACAATTGCAGGAAGAGATGGCAACATTATATATGCAATCAGGGATGTTCCTGCATGGTGTTGGCGGATATTATTTTGAAAATGAAACAACAACAACTCACAGCAGGAAAAATGGAGAGACATTATGGAGGGAAACAGAATTCAAAAGCCTTCGCCGGTATAATCCTGAAAATATCCGCCGCACAAGGGCCATCGGAGTTTCCGGTATGTCATGGGGACAGGGAGAACTGGTGGCAACACCTGCCGCTGTTGCACGGATCGCATCGGGCATTGCAAATAATGGAATAATGATGCCCAACCGGTATGTACTGAATATAAATGGAAAACCGATGAACAGTAAGCAGGGAGTACCAATTGCAAAAGATCCGCTATATGCACAATACCTGTTAGCGATTATATGAGAAAGCAAAGCGCTCCCAAAAAGAGCAGGCTGGGCATTTTGGTTGCGGGTAAAACAGGTACACCGGAAAGGATATTTAAAGGTGAACGGATCAACGATGGCTGGTATGTTTTTTTTGCACCCAAAGCTGACGGCACAGGGCACATGGTAGTTTGTATACGGATAGAAGGAGCAAAGGGTTCAAGTGAAGCGGTAAGACTGGCGGGTAAACATATCATACCATTGTTGCTTGAACGCAATTATATAAAAAGTTTTGAACCGCTGGAATACAGGAGCCGAATAACTGTATGGCAAGCGATAAAAGGATGGAAATTTTCACTGCAGATCATTTATTGTATTATGACAGTGATTAACATTATAAAACGAAGACTTATCATATGTTTAACTTATTTAAAGAACGTCCACGACGTAAAAGGAATCCGTAATATACTATTACAGTTCATCAAGGAAAAATTGCAAAGAGGCAGGGTGGTGAAGGAGCCAATATAATGGGCATATATCTTTTTATCAATTGCAGTGATGCATGAAAAGCATTTGTATGAAGCTGCAGTATTTGCAAATATACCCGGTAAATTTAAAACCGAAGAAGTACAGAAAATAGCGGATGATTATGCCATTGCGTTATCTCCCTCGTGGAAATTTGAAGTCGGTTTTACCGATAAGTTTCCTGCACAGGCTGATATCGTAAAAGATATTGATGCAGCAGTTTTTATCTCAACCAAAAGATCAGGCCTGAGCAATAAAAGAACCGGGCCTTTATAAAAGTATTGAATGGTGAGGCAGAAAAGGAAACCTACTTACTTGATGCCTGCCGACGGAAGAATAAATATTGGCCGGGAAGCAAAGGTACAGGCTGAGGAAGTTATATCAGAAAAAATACCATCGCTTTTACAGCCGCATGGAAATCAACCGTTCTGTCAGCCGCCAGCATGCACATATTGAATGGGAACCTGATAGTGGTTCATTTTTGGTTTTTGCGGATGAAGGTGGAATTCCACCCAACAATAAAATGAAAGTGCGTACCGCGGAGGGTATTTCATAAAAATGCAGGCGATCGAAGTAGGCCATCGCCTGCAGGAAGGAGACCAGGTAATACTTGGTGATGCTGCAGTACTTGAATTCACTTATTTCGGCGACGAATATAACTATGGCAAAAGTATTTACAATAACAGAAGGATTGGAAAACCTCGGGGCATTAAAATCAGGAGGGCAGGGATCTGTTTATAAAGCAAGGAAGACCGGTGAGATTATAACGGCCATTAAAATATTACCTACCCCTATCTCCAGTGAAAGCGGATGACGATAAGAATTTTATTTCCTTTCAAAATGAAGTGCAGAAATTAAAAAAAGTAAATGAGACTCCCAATCCCAATGTCGTAAGCATTATCACTTCGGGCATCACCAGCTTCGGGCAATCTTCCATATATTGAAATGGAATATATTGAAGGCCCTGACCTCGGGGAATTGCTCAAGCCTCCTTATGATCCTGTTTTTACGATCAAGGAAACCATTAAAGTTGCAGACCAATTATCCAATGCACTGGCCCATTGTCACCGGGCCGATATAAAGCATGGGGATATAAAAAGCAACAATGTAAAATTTAACCAGCATACAGGTAATTATATATTGCTGGATTTTGGTTTGTCAGTTATGTCAGATGAGCAACGGCGAACCAGTATCCGCCATGCAGGAGCGATAGAATTTATGGCGCCGGAGCAAAGCACCGGCGAAATGCTTTTTGAAACGGATGTTTACAGTTTTGGAATCATATTATTTGAGTTGTTATGCAGGCAGGTTCCTTTCCCTTTAAATAACAAAGGTGGAAATGGCCCGCAATGCGGTGATGCTTGCACATATGGAAACCCTGCCCCCTGATCTTGTTTCACTTCGCAGGATGGCAATACCCGATTCCTGGAGCAATGAAAAACAGGAAAAGGAAATGCAGGTGCCGGGGTGGCTTGCTGAGCATGATCTATCAAATGCCTGGAAAAAGATCCTGCAAAACGTTTTAAAGATGGTGCACATTGCAGGAATTTATTCATGCAGGGATCATTGCTGAAGAAAGCAGGAAGACACCGGATTATTCACCTGCCCACGTAACAACTTTTGAAACTGAACAGGAACTGCAACAAAAAATTCAAAACCTGGAGCAGCAGGTAGCCAATAAAGATTACCTGATCGAAGACCTGCAGGTGACGGTGGAACTCCGGGATAAGGCCTTGTACCAGTACCAGTATTCAGAAGAATATGCCAGGGCAGGATCAACCGGCGTATCAAAGGGACTATTTGCTTTCATATTGGTAATAGCATTTGGATTAGCGGGGCTCAGTGCTTACACCACCTTCATTAAGCCAACTATAAAGATCGATGCGGATACTGCTGCGCAGGTCAATGAAAGATCGAGCAGCCTGGTTGATTCAGCTGTGCCCCCTGTAAAAAAACCGGTGAAGAAACCGCGGAACAGGCTCAAAAAAAGCACTACTATACCGGTGAAGAATAGCCGTAGCGGGCAGGTTGATAGATCAAGGCATGATACTGGTAAAGACTCTATACAGGTCAAAGGCGGCGCTGGAAAGTAAATTTGACATATCCGTCCAAAAACCTGTAAAAAACGCTCATCCGTACCTTATGGTTATTACATATTTGCGCTGAGGATCGCGGAAGGTTAAGACTCAATTATTACAACTTCCGAATGAAGTCTTTATTTCTTTAATCGAATTAATTAAGCTGTCTGTATTCATTAGGCGATATCCCAACCCGTTGTTTGAACAGCCTTGTAAAATGTTGCGGATATTTAAACCCTAAATCATAAGCTATTTCGCTGATGGATTTATTAACATCAAAGATCCTTTCTTTTGCTACGTCAATTACTTTGGTTTGTATATATTCCTGGGCAGATTTCCCCGTTTCTTTTTTAATCAGATCACCAAAATAATTCGCAGACAAATTCATTTCTGCAGCAAATGCGGCAACAGAAGGTAGTCCTATATTTTGCGGCTTTTCGGAAGAAAAATAGCTGTTCAACGAATCTTCAAACTTTTCCAATATGCCTTTGTTGACATTATTTCTTGTTATAAACTGCCGGTCATAAAAACGCTCGCAATAGTTCAGGAATAATTCAATGTTGGAGGCGATCAGCTTTTTACTATGCTTATCGACGGACTGCTGCAATTCTGATTCAATGTTGGAAAAACAATCCAACACCAACTGCCTTTCTTTGGCAGACAAATGCAGCGCCTCACTGTTATTGTAGCTAAAAAAATTATACTCCGTGATAGCTTTAGCCAGAGAGGTGCCCTTGATCAAATCAGGATGGAAAACCAAACCATATCCCATCGGCTGATAGTAATCGATCTTATTTTCCACATCAACAACCTGGCCGGGTGAAATAAAAACCAAGGTCCCTTCCTGGTAATCATAATAGTTACGACCATATTTCAAATCACCACATTTTACGTCTTTCAGGAAAACGCAATAGAGCCCAAAATTCATTTTAGAACCTGTTCTTTCTTTGGCTTTTGAAAAATTGATGACACTTACCAATGGGTGCAATGTTTCATGGTTATTGAAAGCATTGTAGTCGCTGATCGTATTAAAATTCACAACTTCACTCATGACTTGTTTTTTGTTAATACAAATTTACGCATTAAGATAGCCCGTTCAATGAACAAGAGGTGCTACCAGTAATATTGGTTGCACAAACCGTAACCTGTATACCTGCTGCCACAGTTTTAAGAATGAATTTTGCTATATAATTAAATACCAGGTAAATACCCATTATGGGAACTGGCTGAATTTTAAATAGAATCATTGTTTAACAAAAAATAGAAATCATGAATCGTCGTACAATTTTAAAAACAGCCGGTCTTGCAGTAGCCGGAACTGTCTTGTATCCATTTTCGTCCTCAGCTCATTCTACAACATTAAATAATGAATTGGGTAGCAAAGACGACCCGCAGCAGCCTACCCCAGGCCGGCGCAAACTTGGCAATTCTCTTGAAGTTTCCAGCATTGGTCTTGGGGTTCAAAACATGAGCCGCACCTATCAAACGACGATTCCTTCCCGGTCTGAAATGTTCAACATCATCCGTACTGCTTTCGACAAAGGCGTTAACTTTTTCGATGCAGCAGAGGCTTATGGTCCTCATGAAGTGGAAAGGATCCTCGGTGAAGGCATCGCACCCTTCCGGGATAAGGTCGTGATCACATCGAAGTTCGGCTGGAACATAGATCTTGAAACGGGCAAAAGGCTACCAGGACTCAATAGCCGTCCGGAACATATCAAACAAGTAGTGGAAGGTATGCTGAAACGTCTACGGACTGACCGAATAGATTTATTATATCAACATCGTGTTGATCCGAATGTTCCGATCGAAGATGTTGTTGGAACAATTAAAGATCTTATTAAGGAAGGAAAAGTTCTTCATTATGGACTCTCAGAGCCGGGCCACCAAACGGTAAGGAGAGCACATGCGATTCACCCAGTTACTGCTATACAAAATGAATATTCGCTTCTATGGCGCGGGCCTGAAAAAGTAATCATTCCATTATGTGAGGAACTCGGTATCGGGTTTGTTCCGTGGAGCCCGCTTGGAGTCGGTTTTCTTACAGGTGCTATTGACGCTAATACACGGTTTGCTCAGGGCGATATTCGGGGAATTGAATCCCGGTTTTCGCCGGAGAATCTGCCCAATAATTTAGCTCTGGTAGATTTATTGAAAACCTGGGCTGTTAAGAAAAAAGCAACTCCTGGTCAAATATCCCTTGCATGGCTATTGGAGCAGAAGCCGTGGATTGTACCCATTCCCGGTACAACTCAAATGGCGCATATGCTGGAAAATACCGGTGCTGCTGATATTCGGTTTTCCGCCGATGACTTGATGCAATTCAATACTGAAATATCGAAGATAGAAATTAAAGGAGAACGTTTGCCAAAGATGGTACTTGATTTTTCCGATGTTGAAGCACCAGCAAAACTGTAACAAAAAAATTTCCCGTTCATTCAAAAAACAAGCTTACATGAAATCATTAACTCTGGTTCTTATTTTCTTACTTATGGGTGTGCAAGGGTCTTTCGCTCAATCTAAACAAGTTGGTAGTGCAAGGACCTATACAGTTGCAGAACAGGAAATTGTCAACCTCTCAAAAAAGAAGTGGTTGTGGATGGCAGATAAAAATGTAGATTCTTTAAATGTGCTCTTTCATGACAAATCCATGTTCGTTCACATGGGAGGCAGCTGGGGCAAGGCTCAGGAGATCAATGTAATTAAGAGTGGGACAATTTGGTATAAGAAAGCCGAAGTATATTCGGTTATAGTGAATACGATAGACAATACGATCATTTTGTTAAATGAAATAGATCTCCTGGCAGTTGCAGGTGGGAATGATCTCCTCAATCCTTTTATGGTGACCGAGGTATATGTCAAAGAAAATGACACATGGAAAATGGGTTCCCTTACTTTCTCAAAGCTGCTAAGGCCGGTTAAAATGACTAATAACAATCAGCAGCACTAGCAGTAAATGAAAATACTTACTTATATGATTAACCTCCTGTTCACCTTTCCATTTTGGTTTGGTGCTTGTGTTGCATTTGAAAACAAAAGTGGGAATGCTGAACTTAATTTTGTGTCAGACTCGAGTAAAAAAATATTAATTGTATATCTGTCCCGTACAAATAATACAAAAGCCGTTGCAGAAATGATCCACAAAAAAACAGGTGGAAATTTAGTTGCACTTGAGTTGGAAAAACCATACCCAGAAAACTACCAGGCAATCGTGAAGCAGGTAGCTGAAGAAAATGAAAGCGGGTATTTACCGCAATTAAAAACAAAAATAGACAGCATTCAAAACTATGATATGGTATTTGTAGGCTTTCCAACCTGGGGCATGCAGTTGCCGCCGCCAATGAAAAGTTTTTTGCAGCACTACGATCTCAGTGGAAAAACGGTCATTCCATTTAATACAAATGCGGGTTATGGAACGGGTAACAGCTTTCAAACCGTAAAGGAGCTTTGTAAGAACAGTAAAATACTGGAGGGTTTTGAGGTAAAGGGTGGCGTGGAAAGAGATGGAATCCTGTTTGTGATGGAAGGGGAGAAAAAAATAAAAGCAGAAACCGAAGTGAAGAAATGGTTGCAGAAAATTAAAGTAATTTAAGTGTTGCTTTGTATGCTTCACTCAATTAAAGCTATAAATATCATATTTACAGCTTTTTGATAAATGTAAAAGCCGCCTTCGCTAAAGCTATGGCGGCTAAAGTGGAGCTGCAGGGAATCGAACTTTTATCTGCTGTAGCCTTGGCGAAAGCAGACTATACTAAATGCTTTTTTAGAAACGCTCTCCCAGAGCCACTTTTTAAATATTTTTCGAATTCGTAAGCCTTGTGTTGCTCGTGAAAGGCTGTATATGTTATCAATTCGACAGGTAGAATCTTTCGAGTTGATTCTACCCAACCTTTCTGATGTCGCTCTAATCTTGCATTAATATCATTGGTACATCCTTTATAATAATCGGCGTTGCTGCAGCGGAGAATATACACGTACCACATGGGTAAGGGGTTTAAAAAAGCAAAAATAAATCGCTCTCAATGAGATAAAGCAGTGAAAAAAGCGAAAATTCAAGGTAAAAACAACTTGGCGAAAGCAGACCTTATCTGTTGTATCCTTGGCGAAGCAGCCGTAAATATTAAATGTAAAAGCCGCCTTCGCTAAAGCTATGGCGGCTAAAGTGGAGCTGCAGGGAATCGAACCCTGGTCCAAACATATTCGTCATAAGCTTTCTACATGTTTATTTATGCATTGATTGTCGGGAAACAGCCGGGGCATAACAAACCAACCGTTTCCTTAGAAGAATGAGTCTTAAGCAATGGTCACTTCATTCCAGTTGCAGCATCCTGTTTTTGTTTTGAGTCGGCGGAAGAACATGGTAACAGGAAACCTGTTCAACGGCCCTAATGACGACCTAATCTAATAATTAAGCAGCCATGGCATACTGAGTATTGCCATTTGAAGTTTTGAATATTCAGATTAAAGTGCTAATTATCCAACGCACTACATGCTTACACTTACAAAGATCTATGCTGTCAAAACCGGTCAGCCCCGAAAAGCTATTAGCTAATAGCTAACAGCTAATAGCCAAAATTACGAAAACTATTTAGTTGATAAGGTCTAAAGATTCCCCTTTACTTTTGACGAATTAAATTTTAACTTCTTTAATGGATCCCCTTACGAGTAATACAAACAGGCTGGCAGCGTTAAAAGCACAACAAAAAAAGTTGCAGCAAAAGAAATCAGTATTTGGAATATTAAGATTTGGAACCATTGCAGCGATCATTGCTATCTTTTATTTTTTATGGTCTGCAGGTATGGCGTATGCGCTTTCAGCTGCCTTGCTGTTAATGATCATTTTTGTGAGATTAATATACAAGGATCTTGCGAACCGTGCCGCCATAAAGCATACCGGCCATCTCATAACCATTAATGAGGACGAGATAAAAGCCATCAATGGCGAATATTTTCATTTCCCCGATGGTGGCAGTTTTTTGCCGAAAGATCACAGCTATGCTGCAGACATTGACATATTTGGCCATGCATCGCTTTACCAGTTCCTAAATCGCACTACTTCGGATATGGGTGCTTCCCGGCTGGCTGATTGGCTGATGTTTCCTGCAGCACCCGGTATCATAGCTTCAAGACAGGAAGCAGTGAAGGAACTTGCCGGTAAAACTTACTGGCGACAGGAATTGCAGGCATTTGGTAAAGAAAATCTTAT
Organism: uncultured Chitinophagaceae bacterium; assembly: GCA_963779595.1. Taxonomy (GTDB): domain Bacteria; phylum Bacteroidota; class Bacteroidia; order Chitinophagales; family Chitinophagaceae; genus Ferruginibacter. Next base: position 925,187 of record CAVZYY010000001.1, read on the forward strand.
CAGGCAAACAACTTTTCAAAGATTACAGCAATGGTTACACGAACCAACGTTGTTCTTACAATTCAGGCATTGGAAATGGCTCAGGATATTATTGCCTGCCATTATTTTATCAGTAGTTGCGGCAGCAATCGCAACATGGATACCGATGAATGTGATGTATATTTCTTTACTGGTATTTGCGGTACTGGCCTACCAGCTTAATAAGATCATTTCCCCCCTCCATGAAAAATTATCGAAGATGGTGGATGAAATGACGACCCTTTCACAAAGTATCCGGCTAATAGAAAAGGAATCATTTACAGCTGGGCTTTTGAAAGAGCTGAAGGAGAATTTTATTTCAGGAGATGCTTCTGCATCTTTAAGGATCAGCCGGTTACGAAAGATACTTGACCGGCTTGATCTACGTTACAATATCGTTCTTTCTGCCCCGCTTAACCTCTTGCTATTATGGAACCTGCAGCAGGTGCTTGACCTCGAAAAATGGAAACTACAATATGCTTCCGCCGTTGAAAACTGGTTCATTGCCCTGGGTAAGATAGAAGCGTCAAACAGTTTTGCTGCGATCCACTTTAATAACCCTGCATGGAATTTCCCGGAATTGGTGGAGAAACATTTTTTTATGGAAGCAACAGAACTGGGGCATCCGTTGATCCCCAAAGAAAAGCGGGTCAATAATTTTATTAAGATCGACCGGAGCGGGGAGTTGATGCTGGTGACCGGGAGCAACATGGCTGGCAAGAGTACCTACCTGCGTAGTGTAGGCGTAAATGTTGTATTGGCCATGGCAGGTGCGCCGGTATGCGCTGCGCGGATGAAGCTCTCGCCCGTTCAGTTGATCAGCAGTATGCGCATTGCGGATAACCTCGAAGAAAGCACTTCCACTTTTTACGCCGAATTGAAAAAATTAAAAACAGTGATCGATAAGGTAAACAATGGGGAGAAGGTTTTTATTTTGCTGGATGAGATCCTTCGGGGAACCAATTCACTTGACCGGCATACTGGTTCAGTTGCACTGATCAAACAATTAATCAAACAGCAGGCCGTTGGCATCATTGCTACCCATGACCTTGCTTTAGCTGAACTTCAAAAAGAATATCCCGGCAATATCTTAAATTATCATTTTGATGCACAGGTGAATAAAGAAGAGTTGTATTTTGATTATAAACTCAAGCCGGGGGTTTGTACAAGCCTGAATGCATCCATATTGATGAAGAAGATAGGGATTGAATTGTAATGAACCAGTTCTTAGTTTATAGTTCTTAGTTGGGATAAATATAATTTGGAAAGTTTTCAAAAATTCATTCACTGCTAAACTATGAACTGAAAACTATGAACTTGGTTTGAACTTGGTTTGAACTTGGTTTGAACTTGCTTACCTTTGCGAACTTTACGATTTTATGAAATACATCAATGAAATAAACAGGCGCAAAACATTTGCCATCATCTCTCACCCGGATGCGGGAAAAACAACCCTAACTGAAAAATTCCTGTTATTCGGCGGAGCCATACAAACAGCCGGTGCCGTAAAAAGCAATAAGATAAAAAAGCATGCCACCAGCGATTTCATGGAGATCGAGCGCCAGCGTGGTATCAGTGTTGCCACCAGCGTTATGACATTTGAATATGACGGTCATTTAATAAACCTGCTGGATACACCGGGCCATAAAGACTTTGCGGAAGATACTTACCGCACTTTAACAGCGGTGGATAGCGTGGTGCTGGTGATCGACAGTGTGAATGGGGTGGAAGAGCAGACGAGACGGCTGATGGAAGTCATTGCCATGCGCAAAACGCCGGTGATCGTTTTTATCAATAAGATGGACCGGGATGGAAAGAACCGTTTTGACCTGCTGGAAGAAATTGAGAATGAATTAAAGATACAGCTACACCCGATGACTGTGCCTATCAATAGCGGCAAAGATTTTAAAGGGGTGTACGATCTGCATAAAAAAAGCCTGGTCTTATTTACTGCCGGTACCAGGGCCAATGATGAGAACGTTTTGGAAATAAAAGACCTGCACGATCAAATATTAAATGACAAAATAGGAGAGAAGGATGCCGATACATTAAGGGAAGATGTTGAACTGATCGATGGAGTTTACGGAGAACTGAAAGCTGAAGGATTATCTGGCGGGCAAAACGGCACCGGTATTTTTTGGCAGCGCGGTCAATAATTTTGGCGTAAAGGAAATGCTGGATACATTCATCCGCATTGCGCCTACACCCAGGCCAAGGCATACAACCAACCGGGATGTAAAGCCTGAAGAAGATAAATTCAGTGGCTTTGTTTTTAAGATCCATGCCAACCTTGATCCCAAGCACCGGGACCGGATCGCATTTTTAAGAGTTTGCAGCGGTAAGTTTGAACGCAATACATATTACCATCATGTGCGGCAGGATAAGGACGTTCGTTTCAGCAATCCCTACAGTTTTTTGGCCAGGCAAAAGGAAGTGATCGAAGAGGCTTTCCCCGGCGATGTGGTTGGCTTATTTGATACAGGGAATTTTAAGATCGGGGATACACTTACCGAAGGAGAAAATTTTTATTTCACAGGAATACCCAGTTTTTCTCCGGAGATATTTAAAGAAGTGATCAATAAAGACCCCATGAAGACCAAGCAGCTGGAAAAGGGTTTATTGCAGCTTACGGATGAAGGGGTGGCACAGTTGTTCACCCAGTTTGGCGGAAATAAGAAGATCATCGGATGTGTGGGGGAACTGCAGTTTGAAGTGATCCAGTACCGTCTGCTGCAGGAATACGGGGCATCTGTTCAAATGAATAGCCTGCCATTTTATAAAGCGTGCTGGCTTACCAGTAAGGATCCTAAAAAACTAGAGGACTTTGTAAAATATAAACAGGCAAATATTGCTGAGGATAAAGATGGCCATCTCGTTTACCTGGCCCAGAGTGAATGGTTCCTAAATACTGAAAGAACAGAATAACCCCGACATTGAATTTCATTTTACGAGTGAGATACACAAATAGGGTCTTAGTTCTTAGTTTGTAGTTCTTAGTTCATTGAGATGCCGGTCTTATTCTTTTATGATCTTTTCAATAGCCTTATTCATTCCTGCCTGTATTCTGATCCAGTAAATGCCTTTCGGTGCATTGCTGATATCCATTGAAACTGTGCTGACATTGATATCAGTTGCTTTCCTGGCTGCTATTACCTGGCCTATGTTATTCAATATATTTATTTGAACGTCGCTGGTGGGGTTGTAAATGTTTACTTTTATCAATCCTTTTGTAGGATTAGGGTAAGTAAATGTGTAAAACTCCTTGTTTATAATTTTAGCTGTCTTTATAACAGAATATTTTTTAGGGCCATGATTTTCATTGACGGCTATTCTATAATAATAAAGTGTATTTGGTTTTGCGGTATGATCGGTAAATGAATAATCAGCAGAAGTATTTGTATTCTTTTTGGGAACCAACGCAAGCGGTGTAAAATCTGAACCGGAAACCGATCTTTCAAGGGTATAATTTATAACATCCAATTCCTCTTCTGTATGCCATGTTAATTGAATTGATTTATTCCCAATTACGTTTGCATTAAAAGAAGTGATCCTTACAGGAACAATTGTACAATCGCCATAAAGATTTACTTCATCTTGGGTTAATGGCCTATTGTAAATTCTCACTTCATCCAAGTCGCCGGTGAACCAAAAGGGGAAGCTTACATTATTGGCTTTGCCGAAGAAAAGGTCATCGCTGTTTGTAAATCCTAACGCAGAGACAAATGTATATTTCAATTCACAATTAACATATAACCTGGCAGTGGTTCCATCATAAGTATAAACCACCGAATACCATTGATCTTTTTCAATATATGGTAAATGTGGGATTGAAGGCGATGAAACTCCCCTGAAATTCTGGTGTATACTATCAGTCAACGGGTCATTACAATTGCCTAACGGGGCAAACAAAACTTCATCAAACCGGATCAAATAATTTCCTGGCATGAAGTCAAGGTCTCCTTTATTCAAAACGCCATTTGCATGGCAGGCACCATAATTAAACCCGGTTACTTTTACCCAGGTACAAACTGAAATTTGGTTTACAGAATTGAGCGAAGCGCTATTTGGAATTTGAATATAAGAATCAGTTCCGTTAAAATGGTATGCATTATTGGGGTTAGATAGCCTGTCGGAAGTTAGGCTGGCAGTATTCAAAACAGCGTTGTTATTATTGCCACTGGCGTCGTTTGCATTGCCGGTAAAAGGATAGTATGCACTTAGCCCTACACTTAAATCCTGCGAAAAAACTACGTTTGAAGTCAGGAGGAGAAAAAATAAAATATAATGGCGCATAAGGTGGTTTGCGCTAAATATAGCGAAAAAAACTATATACCGGTATAATTATAGGGTGTAATTTTTTTAAGCTCATTTTTTAAGGTAGCAGATAGTTTTAGTCCGTTGATAAAAGCATGTATCATTTTTTTATCAATGCTGTTTTTCCCTCTTGTAAGATCTTTCAATGCTTCATAAGGGTTCAGATAATTCTCCCTGCGCAATATGGTCTGGATGGCCTCTGCAACCACAGCCCAGTTAGCTTCAAGGTCTTCTTTCAGTTTTCCTTCATTCAGGATCAATTTGCCCAAACCCTTTTCTATGGAGATCATAGCAAGTATGCTATGTGCCATCGGGACGCCTATATTTCTCAGGACGGTACTGTCTGTCAGGTCTCTTTGCAACCTTGATACCGGCAATTTTGATGAAAGATGCTCCCATATTGCATTTGCAAGGCCAAGGTTTCCTTCCGCATTTTCAAAGTCGATGGGATTTACTTTATGAGGCATGGCGCTGCTGCCGATCTCTCCTTTTTTCGTCTGCTGCTTAAAATAATCCATGCTGATATACGTCCATATATCCCGGCAGAGATCAATGAAAATTGAATTGATCCGTTTGATCGCATCAAAATGCGCAGCCAGCACATCATAATGCTCAATTTGGGTAGTGTATTGCTGGCGCTGCAGTCCCAGTTTGTTTTCTACGAATTCATCCGCAAATTTTAACCAGTTATATTTCGGGTAGGCGATATGGTGAGCGTTAAAATTGCCGGTAGCACCGCCAAATTTTGCAGTAAACGGAATATAACTGAATAGCTGGACCTGGTTTTCGATACGTTCAACAAAAACCATCAGTTCTTTACCTAACCGGGTGGGAGAGGCGGGCTGGCCATGGGTGCGGGCAAGCATCGGCACGTTTTTCCATTGCCCGGCCAGTTTAAAGAGCTGTTGCTGTAAATTTAAAACTGCGGGTAGCCATTCCAATTCTATCGCATTTTTCCAAAGCAGCGGCACGGCCGTATTGTTTACATCCTGGGAGGTCAATCCAAAATGCACCCATTCTTTGATGTTAGCGGCTCCAAAAGCCTCCAGTTTACGCTTTAAAAAATATTCCACTGCTTTTACGTCGTGGTTGGTAATGGCTTCGGTCTCTTTAACAAAGCTGGCATCTTCCACGGAAAACTCATTTACAAGCAGCCTTAGATGGTGCTTTAATTTGAGATCCATCTTAAAAAAACGCTTTTCAGCAAGCATGATCAAATATTCAACCTCTACATGCAACCGGTATTTTATCAATGCATATTCAGAAAAATAATCTGAAAGCTCCCTGGTATTGTTATAGTAACGACCGTCGATGGGGGAAACTGCAGTTAGTGGGGATAGTTGCATTTTATTAAATGAGATTAAAGTAAATTGCGCCAAAATTAATCTAAAGCAGTTGGACAAAAAAATCAGGGTTGCGGCAGTGAGTTACCTGAATACAAAACCACTCGTCTATGGATTGGAGAATGGCCTGATGTCAGACGCGATCAGTCTTGTGTTTGATTATCCTGCAAGGGTGGCGCAGATGCTGGTGACTAATGAAGCTGATGTAGGCCTTATCCCTGTTGCCGCAATTCCAATGCTAAAAGAAGCACATATCATCTCTGATTTTTGTATTGGCGCCAATGCCGAGGTAGCCAGTGTTTGTTTATTCAGTGATGTACCCCTCCATGAGATATCGTCTGTGCTCCTGGATTACCAAAGCAAAACGTCCGTAGCCTTATTAAAGATATTATTGGAAAAGCACTGGAAAATATCTCCCCAATTAATTGCTTCAGAAACAGGTTATGAAGATCAAATAAAAAACAATATTGCGGGATTGGTGATAGGTGACCGGGCATTGCGGCAAAGAAAAAAGTCAACATATATCTTTGACCTTGCCGCCGCATGGCGGGAAATGACAGGACTGCCATTCGTGTTTGCTGCCTGGGTAGCCAATAAAGAATTGCCTGCTTCATTTATACAATCTTTCAACAAAGCAACTTCCCTGGGCCTTGAACATATTGATGAAATCGTTGCAAAAAATAAATTCGAAGACTATGATATGTATCAATATTATACCTCCAATATTGATTACAAATTAGATGATAACAAAAGACAGGCTCTTGCCCTTTTCTTAAAATTGATCTAAACAATTTAGTTGATCAATTTCAGGCGTTTCAAAACTGTATTTACAACCGGTTTAAAATCAGGCGAAATGTTGCGTATATAGATCAACGTCAGGAACATTGCAGAAAAACCAACCGTCCTGGAAATGATTCCTATCATTCCGTGGATATTATAGAAGATATAATAAATGAGTGTATAACTGGCGATTGCAACAAGAAAAACTTCAAGTGTTTTAAACGAGAATGGTTGCAGGTAATATTTTTTCCATAAGAACCAGCAGCGAATAAAATTATAGATGCTGAATGAAACAAGATTTGCAATAGCCGGCCCAAGTATGCCGTATTTAACGGTGAGCCAATAACTTAGCGGGATAATAATGCTGGTTAGCAACAGGCTTGTCCACAACTCAAAACGCCACTGCGATGAAGTTCCAATGATCTGGCCATTAACGCCGGTACCCATTTCAATGATCGTCACGATCCCTAAAATAAAGAAGACCCATTTGCCTTCGAGGTACTCAGGATTGATATTAAAAAAATTGAGGCCATCCTCAAAATTCAGCCAGATACAAAAAAATACAAATAAGGCAAAGCTTAGCAGGTTAATAGAGGAACGTTTATATATTTTACTGATCTCGCGATGATCTTTTTCTTTCCATGCTCTTGAAAGAATAGGGAGTGTAACGGCTATAATGCTTCGTAACGGCGCCTGCAGCACCGAGATCATGTACGCGGCGAAAGCAAAGATGCCGACTTTTCCCAAATTTTGTTTGGCAGCCAGCACAAGGCCATCGATCGTTCCTCTTAATACATTCACGATAACAACAATGAATGTAAAGGCCATGATCGAAAATATCTTTTTACGGTATTTTTTTGTGACCCTGCTTATTTTAAAACTAAGCCATAATTTTCCTTCCAGTTGCAAATGAACAACAAGTACAAGGACAATGACAGCGTATTGAAATGTGAATAAAATTATGAAAGTATGGAAACTGATCAGGTTAAGAATCTTTGCCAGGATGAGCAGCATGGTATATAACCTGAGCACCGTTTCTTTCAGTAAGCTCGTAAGCACTCCTTTTTGAAACCCAATTGAATAGGCTTCGAGGATATTATATAAAAGAAGGAAAAAAGCCATTGGGAGCGTCCAATAGAAATATTCCACCAGTAAAATGGCATTGGCGCTGAATTTTCTTATGATAAGCGGTTCAAACAGGAAGGATAGGGAAGCAGTAACAACAAACCCGCAGAGGGCTACAACGAGTGCCACTGAAAGCAGGTCATTCTTTTTTGGCTCCGTATTATCTTCATAGTAAGGAAAAAATTTATACAGGTAAGTCGTAACTCCAAGCGTAGAAAATGCACATAATAGCATGCCAACGTCCCTCAAGGCTATTGTAAGCCCGTTTTCTCCCGTGCTGAACCAGTCCTTATGGGTCAGGAAATACTGGTTAATAGCGCCAATAAGAAAACCTATATAAATCCATGTTGTAGCCCTTAAACTTTTTTTTCTTATTTGTGACATTGATTACAAATGGATTGGAACAATTTATCAGCTATTTTTGCGAAATTATTGATATTACGTTTAAAACGCTTAAACGCAATATTATTGAAAGTAGGCATAAATTTCAATTATGGCAGAAACACTGGGTATGCTTTGCGATAAACTCACTATTGTAAAGCTTAAACAATACCATACGGAAGATGAGCAACGGCTCGCCAGTCTTACTACACAGGCAGGCCAGCTTCAGCAGGAGATAGATGAGTATATTACTGAAGCTGTAAATGGCAATATTCCTTTAGACAGGATGACGTTTGCTTCCAATAAGGTTTTTAAGCAGGAGGGCAATGTGGTATCCGAGGTCTCAGGTAATTTTGGAGAAGTGTTTTTTCAATTGGCTGATGTAAATTGCAGGCTCTGGCACGAACAGGAAAAAGTTTATGATTTTCAAAAGGTTGCAGCAGCAGAAAAAGATGCAGTAGTAAAACAGCTGGCGCTTTTAAACCTCGAGCGAAATAAATGTATTGATGCTATTAATGAACAGTTTAGCCGTTTAATAATTAATAAAAACAACCCAAAATAATGCATATCCGCAAAAGAACAACCTGTCGTGTGTGTGGCTCCTCTTCTTTAAAAAAGGTCATAGATCTTGGCCCTCAATACCTGCAGGGCAGTTTTATCAAACCCGGCAAAGAACTTCCCAGCACAAGGAAAATTGATTGCTCGTTGGTACGTTGCAATCCCGAAGTTGATGAAAATGCCTGTGGCCTGTTGCAAATGGAACATTCTGTACCATCCGAGATCCTGTATGCAGCATATTGGTATCGCAGCGGAACAAACAATACCATGCGCAATCACCTGAAAGATATTGTGGACAGTGTGACAGATACTATTCAGAACCTGAAACACCCATCCGTATTGGATATCGGGTGCAATGACGGTACGTTGCTGGGCTATTACCCGAAGAGCTTTATTAAATACGGGTGCGACCCAAGCGATGTGGCACAGGAAGTAAAGGAAGCAACCGTAGTGCAGGACATATTTCCTTCGGAAGAATTGTTTAAGATGCTGGAGGGTAAAAAACTGGATGTAATAACATCCATCGCAATGTTTTATGACCTGGAGGACCCCGTAGGTTTTGTAAAGGGGATCAGCCGCTTTTTATCGGCAAAGGGAGTATGGGTATTTGAGATGAGCTATATGCCACAGATGCTCGAATTGGATAGTTATGATACCATCTGCCATGAACACCTCGAATTTTACAGTCTTGCAGTATTGGAAAAGATACTAGCCATGGCGGGCATGAAGATATTTAAGATCTCCTTTAATGATATCAATGGTGGCAGTATCAGGTGTTATGCAACGCATAAAGACAATAGCCGCCATGACAGCAGGGAAAATTACCAGCTCATCAACGAGATCAGGCACAAGGAATTTGACCTCGAGCTGGATACGGATAAGCCTTACCAGGCTTTCCAGGAGCGCATTGAAAAATTAAAAACGGAATTACATGACCTGCTTGTAAAGCTTAAAAAGGAAGGCAAGAAAGTGCACGTATATGGTGCTTCCACGAAAGGGAATACCATTTTGCAATGGTGCGATATTGACCATACACTGGTTGAATATGCATCCGAACGTAACCCGGATAAATTTGGCGCCATGACACTTGGAACAAATATTCCAATTATCAGTGAAGCAGAAAGCAGGGCAATGAACCCGGATTATTACCTCGTTTTACCATGGCATTTTAAAACAGAGTTTTTAGAAAGGGAAAAGGAAGCGTTGGATAAAGGAACAGGATTTATTTTCCCGGTACCTAAGATCGGGATATATAAAAAATAATTAGTTATTTATAGCGGTTATACTGATAACTATTTATACACCACTTTAATCTAGCCTGATATTTTAGCCATAGCGGGATTTATAAACAAGAAACCTGCAGTACGCAGACATATTATTTTTTTATTCAGTAAGAAAGGTTTTTTGCAATCTTAAACTTAAAAGTGGTTAAAAAGAGACTACCTTTCAGATATTAAATGTTAAATATGAAGGCAATTTTCCCTGTTCTTATTATTGTTGTTTTAGTTATTTGTTTTTTTAGTTGTAAAAAAGAGACAATTATTACCGGACCGACGAATACAATTCACGATACGGTTTGCATTGAACCGACAAAAGAAGAAATCTTCACCGCAAAGACCTGGCAGATTGATGAATTATATCGCTGTTATCAGGGCGTCAATACCCATTATGTAAGAGGCGGTGTTAATACTACAGGTGTTAACTACGGAAATTTAAGACTCACGTTTGTAAGCGGCGGTACGGGCTCATATGTAGATGAGACGAATACCTCTCATACACTTGCATGGAATTTTCTTGATACGGATCTAAGAAATGCAAGCCTGACAATAGGGCCGCCATTCCCAACTACTTATACCTGGAATTTAATTGAGATAAAAGATAATTATCTTCATACTACAAGTATTGCTAATATAAGCGGATCAGCTTTAATGCTTACTTCAAGATATATTCAGGTACCTTAATATATGGGAACTTAGTTTACTTAAAACTTAAAAGGTGATGATGCCTGCTAGTTGGAAAGTGGGATAGAACCAATTAATAGTTTAACCGGCTGGAAATGGGAATTATTTCTTTTCACTTTATGGTACACAGATACTTAGGGCCTAGTCTCACTAGTTACTCTAACCAGTTAGCTGATGGGCTGCAAATTTATTAAATCGGATCTCATTGAAAAAAGGATTATTCATTAATAATAAGAGAGCGAAGGATAGCATTTTTGAATCGGGGTACATGGTATATCAGTGCCTGAAGCAGTCGGATAAATATTTATTGGATTATACTGAAGTGGATATAAATGACCGGAACATACAAACCGGGTACGATTTTTATTTTTTTAATTACCACCCGATAACCATGGGATGGTTGCAAACCAAATTTCTTAAGAAACAACTGGGTTTTGTTATTACAATGATATTGGAAGTAGCTCCCAATGATGCATTTATAATGTGTCCTGAACGGCACTTCAATTTTTATTGCGCACTTGATCCTACGATCAAATCGAAAGAAGGATATCTTTATCCATTTCCACGCCCACTCGAAAAGATTGATTTTAAATTGCCGGTAACTTATAATGAGGTCCCCGTGATCGGTAGTTTTGGGTTTTCTACGAAAGGAAAAGGCTTTCATCATGTTGTCGAAGCTGTTAATAAAGAATTTGACCAGGCCATAGTCCGAATCAACATTCCTTATGGCGACTTTGTTCCTGAATCAAAAGAATATGCTTTCTTTCTTGGCGAAATGTGCCGGAAAAAGGCAAAACCAGGGATCGAAGTAAGCATTACACACGATTTTATGAGCAAAGAAGATTTGATAAAATGGTGTGCCGGAAATACACTTAATTGTTTTTTATACGACAGGAATATGCCAGGACTTTCCGCAACCACAGACCAGGTGATTGTAAGTGAAACTGCACTTTCTGTTTCTGACAACGATACATTCCGTCATATTACGGCTTACCTGCAACCTTATCCTGAAATGAGTTTAAAGGAATCAATTGAACGATCCATACCCATTGTTAAAAAAATGAAAACTGATTGGATGCCTGAAAAATTCACCCGGAAGTTTGAAGAAGCACTTTTTAAAAATATTGTTTCATCTGTAGATGAAGGCCGGTCGCGGGATAATTTTGTATTGCCCATAAAAGAAAAAAAATTCGCTGACCGCATTGAACGAAAAATAAAAAAATACAAAAGAAAAATCAAAAAACTTAATTTAAAAACGCTATTTAAAGGAACAAACAAAAATGAAATTATCTAGAAGGTTAGGAAAGATCATACTGCCACAGGCTCAGTTTGGGTATTCACAGTTTGGAGAAGATCTTATACTGGCGCATCTTTTTTTTCTGCTGGATGTTAATAATCCAACCTACCTCGACATAGGAGCGAATGAGCCAAGATATATCAGTAATACCTATTATTTTTACCGGAAAGGCAGTAGGGGTGTGTTGATAGAGCCAAATCCGTACCTGTGTAAAAAATTAAAAAGGGTTAGGCCAAAAGATACGATCCTGAATACAGGCATTGGCTTTAGTGAAACTGCAGAAGCCGATTTTTATGTGTTCCCGGATTATGCCAATGGATTAAGCACTTTTTCAGAAAAAGAAGCAAGGCACTGGGAAGTGACAGGAATGAAGGGGCATGGAAAAATTCCCATAGAAAAAGTTATTAAAATGTCATTGGTACCGGTAAACACAATACTTGAAAAATATTTTAAGGACAAGGCGCCAAATTTTATTTCCCTTGATGTTGAAGGGCTTGATCTTGAGATATTAAAAAGCCTTGATTTTAAAAAGTTTCAGCCCGAAGCCATTTGTGTGGAAACATTAGGATATGATGAAAATCAACAGGGCTTTAAGCTCACAGGTATTGGTGATTTTATGCTCTCACAAGGCTATTCGGTATATGCAGATACAAGAGTAAATACTATTTTTTGCCGAAACGATATCTTTAACAAATGACCGCTATAATTTTTGGGGCTAACGGACAAGATGGATATTATTTAAATGAGCTGTTATTACAACAGCAATATAACGTGATCGGCATAAGCCGAAGTGGAAATTTCCTGCGTACAGACATTACTAATTATGAAGAAGTAAGTAATTTGGTTAGGCAGCAGCAGCCTGATTTTATTTTTCACCTGGCGGCAAATTCTACTACACGGCATGATGCCATGTTTGAAAATCATTCCGTGATTGCAACAGGCACATTGAATGTTTTAGAAGCTGTAAAAAAATTTTCACCTCGTACAAAGGTTTTTATTTCAGGCAGTGGGCTGCAATTTAAAAATGAGAACAAACCCATTAGAGAAACGGATGCATTTGAAGCACGTGACCCATATTCTGTAAGCCGCATTCAATCTGTTTATGCAGCAAGGTATTTCCGTTCGCTTGGATTGAAAATTTATGTTGGGTATTTTTTTAATCATGATAGTCCCAGGCGTACGGAAAGGCATATCGCAAAAAAAATCTCAGCAACAGCAAGCCGTATTGCTTCAGGTAATGATGAGCAACTGGAAATAGGCGATATGTCAGTTATAAAAGAATGGACATATGCGGGAGATGTAGTGAAAGGCATATGGCAATTGGTTTCGCAGGATAAAATTGTTGAAGCAAATATCAGCTCCGGGCTTGGATATTCTATTTTGGATTGGGTAAAAAAGTGTTTTGAGATCATCGGGAAGGACTATAGAGATCATGTGATTGAAAAACCTGGTTTCAAAGCCGAATATTGTCAATTGGTTTCTGACGCTTCACTTATAAGATCTATCGGATTTAATCCCGAAATTTCTTTCGATGTACTTGCCGAGATGATGGTAAATGGGCACTGATACTGTATAAATTAAAGATTCCTCCGTTTTTTTTAATTATCTTTATTCCAGTCCGAATAACACACTCCGAAGCAAAAAGTGTACTTAAATGCTTCAATAAATTCATGAGAAAAGTTTTACTATTAATTATCCTGGTAGTTTATGGTTTTATCAGTCGGGCACAAACAGACACTGCTTTTTGGTTTGCTGCACCGGATATTTCTTCAAATCTTAATTGGGACCAACCCATTCTTCTTAGAATAACTGCAAATCAACAGCCGTGCAATGTTAGTATTTCTCAACCAGCTGTTGGCGGAATGCCAACTCAAACAATTTCTTTGCTTCCAAATAGTACACAAACAGTGGATCTAACTCCCTGGCTAAGTAGTATAGAATGCACTCCCGGAAATACCATTCAAAATAAAGGGATAAAAATCTCATCTGATAATAAAATAAGCGCATATTATGAGGTAAATGAAAACGGCCCTAATTCTGAAATTTACGCATTAAAAGGAAGGAATGCATTAGGGAATGAATTTTATATTTCCTCGCAATATTTTCTTAATAATAACACAGGATATTCTCCCATACCTTATTCTTCCTTCAATATTGTAGCATCTGAAGATAATACACAGGTTACTATAACTCCTTCGGCTAATATTGTGGGCCATGCGGCAAACCTTTCTTTTACAATAACATTAAATAAGGGCCAAACTTATGCAGCAATCGCCTCTTCCCAGTTATCATCACAGCATCTCCAGGGTTCTCATGTCATTTCAACAAAAGCTATAGCAATTACATTGTCTGACGATCTTTTGCTGGGCGCTCCATATGGAGGATGTGCAGATCTGGCAGGGGATCAAACTGTGCCTGTAAGTATAACCGGAAATGAATATATCGCTTTAAGAAGCGATTTAAATCCACCTTATGATAAACTCTATATCACAGCTACACAGGATGCAACCACGGTTACACAGGATGGTTCTTTGGTTACGACTTTGAATAGTGGTCAATCTGTTCAGTTAAGTCTATCAGGAAATGTTACTTATGTACAAACTTCACACCCGGCATACGCGTATCAATTATCTGGTTATGGATGTGAAGTGGGATCGGCGGTTTTACCGAAAATCGATTGTACAGGCAGCAGTTCGATCTCAGTAACAAGGAGTTCAGATGTAAATTTTATAGTTACACTGTTGGTCAAGAACGGAGGCCAGAATAATTTTTTAGTAAACAATCTTGGAGGAGTAATAACCGCAGCTCAATTTACTGTTGTGCCTGGTACGGGTGGTGTTTGGTATTATGCTAAAGTATCCTTACCCGAATCTCAATATCCAAGTGGTTCTGTTATCAATGTGAGTAATTCAACCAATGTTTTTCAAATGGGTGTACTCAAGGAAGATGCTTTAAGCAATGCCTTTGGCTACTTTAGTGATTTCAATTCTTTAAAAGCCACAAGTTCAACTAGTAACGATTCTGTTTGTGCCAATTCTAATATACTTTTATTTGGAGAAACGATCTCGTCTGCGGCTTATTCATGGACCGGCCCTGCCGGTTTTATAAGTGGTCAGCAAAACCCGGTTATAAACAATCCTGCTATTACCAATTCTGGTGATTATATTTTAACGGTTAATATACCAGGCTGCGGGATCTCAAAAGACACAGTCACCATTACAGTAAAACCAAAATCATTCTCAACCATCAACCAGTCGATTTGTGAAGGACAAAGTTCAGGCGGACATAGCACCACTGGATCGTATATAGATATATTTGTTGGAGCTAACGATTGTGACAGTGTAAGAACATTAAATCTTAGTGTAAAACCAAAATCTTACGCTACGATCAATCAAACAATCTGCCAGGGCAGTTCTTACTTAGGTTATACCAGCACTGGAAACTATGTGGATGTATTGGTTGCGGCAAATGGCTGTGATAGCATGAGAACACTGAACCTGGATGTAACATCAAGTCCTGGTTCTGATATCACAAAGAATATTTGCCGTGGTCAAACATATGAAGGATATAGTTTAAGCGGCAGCTATATTGATACTTTAGTTGCAACAAATGGTTGTGATAGTGTACGTATCATTCATCTTGGCGTTGAAGACCTGCCCTCTCTAAATCTTGGGCTGGATAAATCCATATGCCAGGGAGATACAATTCTACTTGATCCACGGGTGGCTGGTAATTATTTATGGCAGGATGGTTCAACCCAAAGCACTTATATTGCAGAAACTTCAGGCACCTATAGAGTAACGATAAATAATAGTTGCGGCAATATCTCAGATAGTATAAAAATTGATGTTAATATCTGCGATATCATTTTTCCCAACGCATTTACGCCCAATGATGATGGTGTCAACGATATTTTTAAGGCCTTGCATGTTTTTGCATTTCAAAGTTACAAGCTTGTAATTTATAACAGGTTGGGCGGGAAAATTTTTGAAACAAATGACTTTATTAAAGGCTGGGATGGTAAATTCAACTGGAAGAACGCAGACGCAGGTACTTATGTGTGGTATTGCAATTTTAAGAAAGCAGGGAAAAATGGTAATTTGAAAGGTTCTGTAATATTAATTCGCTGATAATTCTTTATACCACTTTAAATGCCGCGAAATAATAATTATTGGCAACTGCGATCGGTTCCATCTTAAAGTAATAAGCATCTATAAAATCACTATAAGCCCTGAATTCATGTGTAGGTACCACGAATTCATCGAAGAGGATGATATCGTCTTTTTTTAAATAGGGGGCAAGGCTGGCCAACGTAAATAAAGTTGCAGTATAAAGGTCTGCATCCAGCATCAACACGGTCTTCTGTGTATTGTCAAAATGCTTTAAGAACCCCGGGAGCGTTTGCTGAAACAGGCCCTGGTAAAATTTACCCCTGCCATCCCTGATAACCGGGAGTTGACCGGAATTAAATGTCCCTTTTTTATAAGGGCCGAAATCTTCGGGCAACCCGGTGAATGTATCAAAGCCATAAAACCTTGAATCTTCATGTACATTTTGCGTCATCCACCAATCAAAGGAATAACCATCGGCTACGCCAAATTCAAGATAATTGACAGGAGCTATCAATTGTTCCTGGCTGATCACCGTTTTATATAACGCAAAGCGTTTAGTATAATCCCATTTTGAATAAAAATCATTATGCGGGATCTCCGGGTTTTGCGCCACCCATTTGGAGAGTTTGGTCATGTAAGCCAGTTGCAGGAAAGCACCCGTGAAAGGGCCGAATAATACATGTAGCCTTAATCTTATAAAGGTTGACTTTAAAAAACGAATGATGGCAAACTTCATGAATTAAGATTTTAGTTTCGATTGAAACTTTATTTCTTCTTCCATCATTTCTTTTACCATCATGGCAAGGTCATACTTTGGTTTCCAGCCAAGTTTTGTATTTGCTTTCGTTGCATCACCGATCAACAGGTCAACTTCGGTAGGGCGGAAATAACGGGGATGGATACCCACTACCTGTTTGCCCGCCGGTAATTGATACAGGGGGTTATTGCAGCTTTGTATAAATGCTTTTTCATTTTCACCTTCACCGGTAAATGATAACGTTATTCCCACATTGTCAAATGCCATTTTTATAAAATCCCTGACAGATGTAGTGACATTCGTCGCCAACACGTAATCTTCGGGGGTATCCTGCTGAAGCATCAGCCACATCCCTTCAACATAATCTTTTGCATGGCCCCAATCCCTTTTGGCATCGAGGTTACCAAGCAATAACATATCATCAAGGCCAAGAGCGATCCTCGTCACCCCAATGGTGATCTTCCTTGTTACAAAGCTTTCACCTCTCAGCGGGCTTTCATGATTGAATAAAATCCCATTCACTGCATATATGTTGTAAGCCTCGCGGTAATTTACCGTGATCCAGTATCCATATAATTTGGCTACGCCATAAGGGGAGCGTGGATAAAAAGGGGTTGTTTCTGTTTGGGGGATCTCCTGCACTTTGCCATACATTTCGGAAGTAGATGCCTGGTAAAAGCGTGTTTTCTTTTCGAGTCCCAGGATCCGGATTGCTTCCAGGATACGCAATACGCCCATTGCATCGGAATTAGCCGTGTATTCCGGTGTTTCAAAACTCACCTGTACATGGCTTTGGGCGGCAAGGTTATAGATCTCATCCGGTTGTGTTTGCTGGATGATCCGGATAATATTGCTTGAATCAGTCAGGTCGCCATAGTGAAGATGAAATCTTTCTGCCAGTGATTTATCAAAGAATAAATGATCGATCCGGTCTGTATTCATCAGGGAACTGCGGCGTTTTATCCCGTGTACATTGTATCCTTTTTTTAATAAAAGTTCTGCAAGGTATGCTCCATCCTGACCGGTTATACCTGTGATAAGTGCTGTCTTCATATTTTCTTTTTGTGAAAGAGCGCAAAAATAACATTAAAACTTTAAGTTTGAGCCTCTGCATACCATTTTGTATTATGAAATTGAGCATTATCATTGTAAATTATAAAACGGCTGACCTGGTCCTCAACTGCATTCGTTCCATACATAAATTTGACAACACAGGTACAGAAATTATTGTTGTAGATAATTTTTCCGGGGATAACATGGAGAGCCTGCTGAAACAGCAATTCGCAGCAGCAAAGTTTGTTCAAATGGGTTATAATTCCGGGTTTGCCAGGGCAAATAATGCCGGTATCAGGGCCTCGCAGGCTGGAACTGTTCTCCTGCTTAACCCCGATACGCTCATAAAAGACAATGCCGTAAATAATTGCCTGGCTAATTTCCTTGGATCGGTATATATAGCTGCAGGCGTTCAATTACTCAATGAGGATGGTTCCCCCCAGATTTCCGGGAACTTTGCGATGAAAGGAGGGTTAAATTATCTATTGCCATTGCCTTTTCTGGGGAGTTTTTTAAAATGGATCGCAGGTATTTTCAATATAAAAAAGCCAAACGTGCCCAATGCTTCAGGGATCGTAGAAGTAGACTGGATTAACGGGGCTTTTTTGATGGTAAGAAGATCAGCTATTGACAAGGCTGGTTTGCTGGATGAGGATTTCTTTTTATATGCAGAAGAAGCGGAGTGGTGCAGCAGGTTAAGAAAAACAGGCAGGCTTTGTATTTATGGGGATGAGCATGTAATTCACCTGCAGGGAGAAAGTGCCAATGAAGCTTTTGCTTCAGGAGGAAAGGGATATTTTAATTTATTTGATAAAAAAGGGCTCCAGATAATGCTTAGTAATTTTTTGCGGATAAGAAAGGAATTCGGTGCAGGATGGTTTTTATTCGACTTGTTTTTTTATGTGTTAGCGATCCCTGTTTTTTTTATCGGGCTGCTGTTTTCAAAAATATTCCCGGGTAAGCGCAGATATAATTTTGCACAATTTAAAGGGTATACGAAGAATGTATTCAACATATTGGGGTATGTTCCCACAATAATCAACAATAAACCTTTTTTTTATAAGGTATTAGGATAATATGGAATGCCTGCCTGTATTAACCGCCGGCATTCACTGCAATTCTTTCTTTCCAGTATTCAAGCAGGTCAAGGAGGCTTTTTTCAATGGGGATCAGCGGCACCCAGCCTGTTTCCGCATTGATTTTATCATAAGATCCTACAATTCTCTTATTTTCAGAAGGCCTGAAATTTTTCCGGTCCATCTTATATTTTATTGTTGAGCCAATCAATTCGCTATACTTCTGTATGATGTTTTTTAGAATGATCCCGTTATTCGAACATACATTATATGTTTCACCGGTTCTACCATTTAAGAATAACTGGTAATATGCTTTTACCACATCCCTCACATCCGTAAAATCCCTGATCACTTCTATATCACCCACTGTTAATTCAAGAGGTAGCTTACCATCCTGTAATTGCTGGGCGATCTGTTTTGCAAATGAGGAAATCACGAAATTCTCATTTTGATAGGGGCCGATATGATTAAAAGACCTTGTGTGTAAAATGTCCAGTCCGTAATTTTTCGAATAGACCTCAACAAGCTTTTGCTGCATCACCCTGGCAGCTCCGTAAGGGCTGGCAGGCAGGGGACAAGCCGATTCAACCAATGGCACGCCAGCATTTGCGTATCCATATTCTTCAGTGGATCCTACAGATAAAACCCGGCATTTTAATTCGAGTAGCCTCACCTGTTCTATTATATTCAGGAATATCCCGGTATTCTCGGTGATCGAAATTGCAGGCTGCAGCCAGCTGTCTGCAACACTGCTTTTTCCTGCCAGGTGTAGAACATAGTCTGGCCTGAACTTCAGTAAAATAGCTTTCAGTTTATCGCCATCCAATAAATTGACCTGGTGAAAGCTACACTTAACATGGGGGTATTGATCTTCGCTAAATGCGGGAGTATTATTAAAATAAATTCCTGCCACTTCGTAGCTTCCACCCATTGAAGAAAGTAATTCCACAAAATGCCTCCCTACAAAACCCGAGATACCTGTTATTAAAATTTTCATCCTTTACTTATTCAATGCCATTAAAGATAGAGGCCGTATGTTTTGCAATATTACCCCAATAAAAATGATTAAAGAAATCAGCACCGGTATTTTCTGAGGTATCGATCTTTATAATTTCTCTCGTAAATCCCTCCCAGTCTGCATTTGGCACAATGGCAATCTTAGTGCCTGCGACCTCCTTTGAAACCCCGTTAGCCCCGCTTTGCGTACTTACAGATGAAACGTTGTAACCCAGTGCTTCTACCAACTTTGTTTTTATTCCGCCTCCGTCGATAACAGGATTAATAAAAATATCAGCGGCTTTAAAATAGATTGTTATGTCATCTACAAAACCCGCGTAAATAATATTTTGCGATCTATGATCTTTCAATTCATTATAATGAGCAGGAAGACCCCTGCCACAAATAATAATTTTATATCTAAAACCGTTCGTAGTTAATAGTACCGGGTTAATATGGTTAATGATGCTGTCAACCGCATCCAGGTTTGGCTTATAATCCAGTGTGCCGTTAAAGAATAATATTTTTTCACCGGGATCAATACCATGAATTTCCTGTACCTTTTTTTTTGCATTAGCTCTTTCACCCGCAGCAGGTATCTTATCAAATTCAAAACCATAGGTCAGGATATGGCATTTTTTTGGGTCAGCCTTATAATGGGTAATGGCATATTGCCTGTCTTCTTCGGTCACAAAAAAATTAATATCAGCTTTGCGATGTATGAATTTTTCATAATGCCAGAGTATGCCCCACCACCATTTTCCTACGCTTTTAAAACGGAGCGCTTCAATGTTGTGGGATTGAATGACGAGCTTAACATTGCTGAACCATTTGACCAGAAGTCCTAACCAGCCCATGTATGGATGTATCAGGTTGAGGTGGGTTGTATTATTTTTTTTTACCTCGTTTCTTATCCTGAAAAATAAAAATGGGTTGATATACCTTGATCTTGAATTGCTGAACATCGGTATGAAAACGATATTCCTGCCAGAAGGTGCTTCATTGTTTTTTGTGGAAATAATAGTAACAGGCAATAACCCGGATAAATACTGGTAAACCAGTGCATTGAATTTTTGCCCTCCCATTTTTGCGGGATATGTCTTATAAGGAATGATTACTGTTATCTTGGTAGGTCTGCCCAATATGAATATTGATCGTTTAAAATGAAATAAAATCAGGTATCGCGTTTCTGCCTGGCGGTGTAAACAATAAATCCTGCCAACAGCAACATCAGCACCCAGGTGGTTATATTACTGATATTTCTGCCGGTATAGTATACAGATGGTTCAAACTTGAAATCAATGGTATGTTTACCTGCAGGTATCAACATGGCGCGCAATACATAGTTGGCTTTGAAATAGTCTGCCGGTTTGCCATCGATGTATGCTTTCCAGTCTTTATAAAAGATCTCACTGAACACAGCTACGATGTGTTGGTAGCGCTGTTGCTTTCATATTTGATGGCATCATTATCAAATGCAACATGTTTAATAGTGGCGTGCTGTCGGCTGCCGTAATGGCCGTTAACTGGCTTTTAGTTTTCGTCATCACTAGCTACTGTTCAGCCGGGTTGAAATTGTCAGCGCTTTCATTTCTTCAACGGGCCCATTTACAAATTGTATGCTTTTACAAACCAGGCATTGCCCATTGCACCAGGGTTCAATAATGCAACAAGATCATTTCCCTGGCGTTGTATTACGTATTTCCCATTCAGCATATTCAATACAGAAATATTCGGGGACCCATTCAGCTGGTGCGCCATCAGGTCATCATAGATGCCGATCTTTGCAGGATGGTATCCACCAATTGATTTATGGTAATAAGATGTTTTGGATTCTTCTAAACTCTGGCTGTTAAATACCCTGAAATTGGGATCTTTATCTTCCATGATCTTCCGGTCTGCGCCCGATACCGGGAATTCATTGGCTTCATATTTTTCTTTACTGTCAAAACTTTTATCATTCAGGTATTTCATACCAATCCCCAGTTGATCAATTAAGGAAGTAAGTGTAACTCCAATGATCAACAGGGTTGCATTGATCTTGTTTTTTAAATACAGCGCTATCAATGCAGCGGCTATCAAAACAAATATGAATGAGCGAAGGATATCAGCCATCAGCAACGCTGCCCTGTCTTTTCTCAGCGCACTTACAAAATCCCTTGCATCCTTTTGAGCATTGGGATTTCCTTTAAGATTCATGACCATTTCTTCATACAGCCGGTTGTCAGTCTCGGCACGCATTGTTTGATCCAAGGAAGCCAGTTTTGCTTCAGATGATGCATCCTGTGGGTTGTAAACCTGGTTGAATTTTGAAGTACGTTGTTTGTTTTCTTTGCTGAAACCTGCACTTATATAGAACATTGTCACCAGCACAAATACAGCCGCGGTGGCAATAATTCCCATCCTGAATTTTTTCCAGGCCGAGGGATCATTGTTACCAATTAATTTATTTAATGTCAATGCGGCAATAACTGGAAAGAGTAGCTGCGGTATAACGAGCGTCATGGTCGGTACCCTGAATTTATTATACAAAGGCAGGTGATCAAACATAAAATAATTAAAGCCCACCAGGTTATGGCCCCAGGCTAACAGGACCCCAAATATGCTTACCGCCAGTATCCACCATTTATGCTTTCCATCCAGGTAGAACATTCCAAATAAAAACATAAAACAAATTATGGCGCCGAGGTATACGGGCCCGTTGGTAAAAGGCTGGTCGCCCCAATACAGGGAAGTACTTTTTTGCATCGCATAATTTGCTGCCTGGTCTTCGGGCGCGCCTACTTTTTCTACAAGATATTTTGCCGTATGAGAATTCTCATCCAGTTTCGGGAAAATATATTGTTCATCGTCCCGTTCTGCATAGTGTGTTCCGTATCCATTAACACCCGGGAACATCAGGCTGAATGTTTCTGCTTTGCCATAACTCCACATAAAGGCATAGTCTTTCGTGAGCCCGGTTGTCTTGCCGTTTTTTACTACATCCTTTGTTTTACCTGCATTGTCATTTATAACAAGCTGGCCCCCACGTTTTGATTCTTTGGAATAATCATATGTAGTTAACAGGGTCAATGAATTCACCGCTACTCCAATGAAACCTGCCACTACCATAAGGCTTAGGCTTTTTGCAAGATGAGGTGTTTGTTTGGTTTTTATTAATTGAATAATATAAGCAAGAGCCATAGCTCCCAATACCAAAAACAGGTAGTAACTGATCTGCTGGTGCCCCTGGCCGATCTGTAATGCAGTAAACAATGCCGTTAAAGCAAAGCCGGCAATATATTTTTTATCAAATATTAAAATAACAGCTCCAATTACTGCAGGTGCATATGCCAGTGCAAACATTTGTGTTACATGCCCTGCCGTTATGATGATGGGAGAGAAGCTGCAATATGCAAAACCAAGTGCGCCTAATATAGCAGCAAAAGGTCTTACCCGCAGGCAGATGCATAAAAAATAAAATGAGATACATGCAAGGAAGAAAAAATTCAATGGCTGGGGGAGCCATAATTGAAATGCGTGGTCGATGAAACCCAACGGTGACCAGGCGCCTTCCATGGCGATCTGGTATCCCGGCATACCGCTAAACATATTGGTGATCCAGAGGGGGAAATGACCATGTAGCTCTTTATACTGGAAGGATTGATGGCTCATTCCCTGCCAGCCGGTTATATCACTTTGTTTTAATACGGTATCAGCTTCAAGTGCAGGTTTACAAAAAATTACAGCTACGATGAGAAATATTGCAACAGCAACAAGATGCGGCAATAATTTTTTGAAATTAAATGGCTTCATTTTTAAATATTGTGGGAGCAAAATAATGCTAATTATTTTAATTTAACGATATTAGTGTATTCCAGAATTTACATGTTCCAAATTGAAGATATTTAATCTTATCCCATCGGTCCTTTTTTTTTGTTGCTTCTTTTATGAAGGCAAAGCCCAGGAATATTCTTACAGGCATTATGACAGCAAGGATGGCCTGACCGGCAATAACGTTTACCATACC
The DNA here is from genome assembly GCA_963779595.1 of uncultured Chitinophagaceae bacterium. Taxonomy (GTDB): domain Bacteria; phylum Bacteroidota; class Bacteroidia; order Chitinophagales; family Chitinophagaceae; genus Ferruginibacter. Next base: position 948,967 of record CAVZYY010000001.1, read on the forward strand.
GTGCAGGACAAGGAAGGATTTCTATGGTTTGCTACCGAAACCGGGGTAAGCCGGTTTGACGGAACTTCTTTCAAAAATTTTACTACTGCCGAAGGCCTGCCCGATAATGAAATTTTGAAATTATTTGTAGACAGTAAGGGTAGGGTATGGATGATGCCTTTTAAAAAAGCAGTCTGTTATTATTATAAAGGTAAGATTCACAATACTGAAAATGACAGCATCCTGAAACAAATGGATATAAAACTTTATGTACAGCAAATGTTTGAAGATGGGGAGGGAAACCTGTTTTTTCTTGAATCGCTTAATTTGTTCATGCTGCATAACAACAAGGAAATTTTATTTTGCGAGGATGCAAAATCTGATACAATATCTGTTTACGGCGGGGGTGTTTACGGGCACTCAAGGCCGGCAGTATTTATTGGAAGGAACACAGAGCAGACCTTCTTTTATCGCATAAAAATTAATTCAAACAGTTTTTCAATTATAAAAGAAAAGGAAGACATCCGTTTCTGGGGTAATAAAATGACCTATACTTATATTACACCAGAAATAATAATATACAATGACAACGCTCCACAAAGGGCATTTGATCAAAAGGCTGTTTTTTATCATTATCCCGAAGAGAAAAAGTATATGTTGGATTTCCCTGACGGGTTGAACCTGATCTCATTTATAAATGATAGCATTTTCTTTTATAACAGCTTTGCAGGCGCTTTCGAATATAATTACAGGCAACATAGATACCTCAATAAATACCTTGACAAAGAAAATGTTTCCAGCACCCTAAGAGACTCTGAAGACAATCTGTGGTTTACTACACTTGGCAACGGCGTATTCAGGCTGCATTCCAGGGCAAATAAGAATTTACGATTCCCTGCGAGAAATGGTATCAGCAGGCCAATAGGATTTGTAATCGGAATGAATGAATCAGTTTTAGCAGGTGCAGACAATAAGCTGTATGAGGTCACTCATTCGGGGAAGCGTACTTATCCACTTTTTCTTGATCCCGAACAACGTTCCGGCCGCGTAATAAAAATGATAAAACGTAACAATACACTTTACCTGTTATCAGAAAACCTGCTGTATAAACTGGATCAATCACAAAAAAAGTTCATAAATCTACCAGTGAGTAGTTTTCAATCCACTTACAAGGATATGGATATGAACGGGGCAGGAGAGTTTTTATTTGCTACGCACCAGGCGGCACTCTCTTTTTCAGAAAGAAATAATACGATCAAATATTTATTGACTGAAAGAAGCACATCTATTTGTTCTGCTTATTCAGGAACCTATATAGGAACCTTATCCGGCCTTAAATTCATCGATTTAAAGAACCAGGTTGTTGACCTGGGCAAACAATTCCCTTTACTTAAAAACAGGATCACCCAATTAGTATATTCAGAAAATAAACTCTGGATAGGAACCAATGATATTGGAATTGTATGTTTTGATGGAAATAAAATTGTGAAGAATATTTCAATCAAGGATGGGTTGACAGGGAACGTAATAAGAGCTTTATACCTTCATAACAATATTTTATGGGCAGGTACCGACCACGGATTGAATATGATAAGCCTTTCAGATGGCTCGTATCCTGTTATCCAAAAGTATACGATCAGTGATGGGCTGGCGAGCAACATGATCAATTCGGTATATGTGCAACAGGATACTGCTTATGTTGGAACATCGGAAGGGCTGAGCCTCATTAATGTCCTGCAGGAAAAAACCACTTCCAATTGCAATCTGAGGGTATTGGGTATAACTGTTTCCGGCAAAGAATATTATTTTGATTCTGCAAAACTGGCCCTGAAAAAAAAGGACAATAATATCCGGTTCGATTTTGTTGCCATTTCGTATAAATCTGAGGGAAATATTTTATACTATTACAGGCTTTCAGGAATCGATACATCATGGAAAACCACCAAAGAAAATTATTTACAATATCCTACACTGCCATCCGGGGATTATAAGCTGCAATTATATGCAGTCAATAAATTCGGGGTGCATAGTGAGCCGGTCGTGATCAGTTTCATCATTGAAAAAACAATTTTCGAACAAACCTGGTTCATCATTTTAATGATCCTGCTTTCGATTGCCGTGATCTGGTTCATGTTAACATGGCGCATAAAACGGATCAAGCTCGTTCAAAGTGCGAAAATTGCCAATGCCGAAAAGATCGCCCGGCTGGAGCAGCAGGCATTAAAAGCGCAAATGAATCCCCATTTTATTTTTAACTGTCTTAATTCAATTCAGCAATATGTAATTGATAAAGATGTGCAGGGAGCCAATAAATTTATAACCGGCTTTGCAAAACTGATCCGGCAAACCCTTGATAATTCAGGCAAACAGAATATCAGTGTGGCGGAAGAAGAAAGTTTTCTTCGGTCATACCTCGAACTGGAGAAAAGCCGCTTTGAAGATAAGTTCGATTATAATATTCATATTGACCATGCCATTGAAAAGGAACATGATTGCCTGCCTCCCATGTTGTTGCAGCCTTATATTGAGAACTGCATCCGGCATGGCATCATGCATAAAAACAATGGAAAAGGACTCATTGATATTCAGTTTAAATTAAAGGAACGGAACCTCGTTTGTTCTGTAACAGATAATGGCGTTGGAAGAGAGGCAGCCAATGCATTTAAAAGTATGCAACATGTAAGTTACCAGTCAAAAGGCATCTCGCTGACCGGCCAGCGGATCAAGATGATGAATAAAAATAACCAGTCAGATATTATTCTGAATATAGAGGACCTGGTTGATTCAAGCCGGCAACCTTGCGGAACAAGGATCACCATCGTTGTTCCATTGGAACAGATCGACTAAATAAGTATATATGTTTAAAACAGTGATTGTAGATGATGAACCCAAGAACCTGCGCATTCTGAAAAAATTATTGCAGGACTTCTGCCCGCAGATCCAGGTAGCCGGCGAAGCGGGGGACGTAAAATCAGCATTCAGTGTAATAACTGACCTGAAGCCTGAGTTGGTAATTCTTGATATAGAAATGCCTTATGGAAATGCATTCGACCTTCTGGACAGCCTCATGCCCATTGACTTTGAGATCATATTCATTACAGCTTTCGACAGTTATAGTTTAAAGGCATTTAAATACAGTGCCCTGGATTATTTATTAAAACCAGTAGATATTTCTGAATTGCAGGCAGCCACGGATAAGGCCGTACAAAAAATATCAGGTAAAAATATTAACCAACAGTTGTCTGTTTTATTATCCAATTTCAAAAATGCTCAAAACAGCCTCCAAAAGATCGCCATTCCAACCATGGAAGGATTTGTATTTATAAACGTGGAAGATATTATCCGTTGTGAATCTCATGGCTCTTATACCATAATATTTGCTACTGGTAATGAGAAAATAACAGCTTCAAGAAATATCAAAGAATACGAAGAACTGCTTCCAACATCTATTTTTTGCAGGATCCATAATTCACACCTTGTAAATTTGAACAGGATCAAAAAATACAGCAAGGGGAGAGGTGGCACGGTGATCATGGAAGATGGAACCGTTATTGAAGTGGCCAGCAGGCGAAGGGATGAATTTTTAAACATGTTTAAATGATCATCCGCAATTATGGTCTCAAATAACACGGATTTGGCTGAATTTTACACAGCTGTTAATTAGCATTATGTTGGAATTGAAAAATGAATTTATTTACACTGCTTTAGTTTTATTAGCAGTTTGGTCCGTACCCTCTGATCTTTCTTAGCAAAATAAAAAAAATATTACCAAGCCTACCTTCTAAAGTATACTCAAAAGCCATCTCTAAAGGATGGCTTTTGTGATTTATAGCAATTATCTTCTTAAGTTTTCAGCCGCCGTTGCTGTCTTCCGCAACCGCAAGTTGGGCGTCAAAAATTTCATTGGATCAGCCTGGAGGATATGACTCCCAGGATCCCGCATAGGAGCCCAATCGAGATACATATTGCTTTAAAATATATGATTTCTTTTTGTGCATTCTTATAAAAGGCTTTGCGGATCGTTTCAATGGGAATGGCAGTGATCTTTTCTGAAATGATCTTTTCCAGGTCAAGGGTTTTTTTAAATTCACCTGCATAGCTGTTGATAACAACAGGAAATAAGATGTCAATTTCAGCCAGGAATGCATTTTTAAACTGCATGAGGGTTTTTTCTCCCATTAATTTTGACAGTAAAGGAAAGACCGTACTTAATTTTTCGTTTAAAAAAAGATCAACATGCTGCTCAATGGCGGGCTTTAATTTCTCAAGCAATCCCGGGTCTGCAATTTTTTCATCTACGCCTTTGTAATTTAAAAAATCCTGCCTTGCAGCCTTGCCTATCTTGCTGGCAAAGCGATGTTGTAAGGCCGGGGTAAACAAAAAACGAATGCTGATCCATGATATAAGCCAGCCGGCAAATGCGGGAAAAAAGATCAGTATTATCATTTGTGCCGGGCTCATGTAGTGAATTTTGTGGGCAAAATTAGGGTAATAACGAGGGCCTTTCAAAATGTAATTTTGTATGCGTGCTGTTTTTATATATTTTTGCAGCATCGCTCAAATGGTGGTTGTAGCTCAGTTGGTTAGAGCACCAGATTGTGATTCTGGGGGTCGGGGGTTCGAGCCCCCTCATCCACCCTTCATTAACTCCCTGATCCATTCGGTCGGGAGATTTTTTTTCCGCTCATCCTCAAAGGAATCCATAGAGGCTGTTTAACAAAACATTATTGCGTTTTCTACGTTAATGTTACAGGGAGAAATTCCTTTTTACGTTATTTTTACATCATGCAAAAAATTGCAAATTTTATTATGAGCAAAAAATTCATCCCGGTAATTTTAGCACTTACAGGAGCAAGCCTGTTTTTTACATTTCAGTCACAGGGCAGAAACGACCCTGATGATAACCCTAAAAGCAGGTATACAAGGATCCTCAGGAACGTTGGCGTCTTATTGGAAGAAGGCCATTTCAGCCCCCGGAAAATAGATGATGCATTCAGCAGACAGGTATTCAAGAAATTCACAGAAGAGCTTGACAATGATAAGACCATTTTTCTTCAATCAGATATTGACGGGTTTAAGAAATATGAAGCGGGCATTGACGATGAGATACACGGAACTGAATTGCAATCTTTTTATACCATCAATGAAATCTATCTTAAAAGGCTGAATGAGGTCTCTGTTTTGTATAAAGATATCCTGGCTAAGCCCTTTGATTTTACAAAGGATGAAAAAGTGTTGATGGATGGCGAAAAAAGTAATTTCGCTAAAAACGAAGCAGAGCGTTTGGAGCTTTGGAGAAAACGCCTGAAATATGCAGTGTTGGGAAAATATGTTGACCTGCAGGAGGAAAGAGAAAAAAATAAAGATCAAAAGGATTTTAAAGTAAAGCCGGATAGTACACTTGAGAGGGAATCAAGGGACTACGCACGCAAGCAACTGGAAAGGTATTTTTCTACCAAGAAGACCAGGGAAACGAATGATGAGAATTTCAGCACATTTGTGAATACGATTACCAATATCATGGATCCGCATAGCAGTTATTTTCCACCGATCGACCTTCGGTCATTCAATGAATCTATGAGCGGAAGGTTCTATGGCATCGGTGCCCAGCTGAAAGAAGAGAACGGCGGGATCAAGATCGCCAGCCTCGTGAGCGGCGGACCGGCCTGGAAAAGCGGTGAATTGAAAGAAAATGACGAAATCATAAAAGTGGCGCAGGGAAACCAGGAACCGGTGGATGTTACGGGATACGCGGTATCAGATGCGGTGAAACTGATCCGTGGTGCACAAAAAGGGACAGAGGTTCGCCTTACCATAAAAAGAATTGATGGGCTGATCAAAGTGATCTCATTGATGAGAGATGATATCAAGCTGGAAGATACATTTGCAAAATCAGCCATCATAAAAGCAGAGAATAAGATCGGCTATATTTATTTGCCTGAATTTTACGCGGATTTTGAAAGGCCCAACGGAGCCCGTTGCGCAGCAGATGTTGCAAAAGAAATTGAGAAATTAAAAGCAGAAAATGTAGATGGGATCGTATTGGACCTTCGCGGAAATGGCGGCGGATCTTTATATGATGTTGTCCAGATGGCCGGCCTCTTTATCGAGGATGGCCCGATCTGCCAGGTAAAGGGCCGCGATGAAAAAGCTAATATCCTGCGTGACAAGGATAAGTCTGTACTATACTCGGGGCCATTTGCAGTAATGGTGGATGAAACGAGTGCTTCTGCATCAGAAATTTTTGCAGCAGCTATCCAGGATTATAAAAGAGGGGTGATCATCGGTAGCAGTACTACCTATGGCAAGGGTACTGTACAAAGAAATATCCCGTTGAATCCTGAAACTGAGAACCCGTTGTTTGCAAATAAAAAATCGGAGGACCTTGGTACAGTGAAACTAACGTTACAAAAATTCTATCGCATTAATGGCGGGGCCACCCAGTTGCGGGGTGTTACACCGGATATCATTATTCCTGACAGGCTTGAATATTTAAAATTCAGGGAAAGAGATAATCAATACGCATTGAAATGGGATGAGATATCAAAGGCAGATTATAGCACATGGACAAGCACGCCCAGTTCAGATGCGATCATCAGCAAGGCGAACGCAGAAGTAAATACCAGCAGTACGTTTGGAAAAATAAGAAGCAATGCCGAGTGGCTGGAAAAATATAACGATAAAGAATATTCGCTGAATATCACCAAATATAAAGAGGATCAAAAGCAGTTAAAGGCTGTGGTTAAGCAACTGGAGGAACTGTATAAACTGCAAAAACCAATGGCGATCGAAAACCTGGCGGCTGATACTTCATCCATCAACCAGGCCCAGGATAAAATAGACAAGAACAAGCAATGGATCAAAATACGCAGCACTGATATTTATATCGATGAATCTGTGAGAGTGTTGAACCAGATGATCTCTACGAATAACCTGGCAAAAGCAGAAATTAAGCAATAGGAGAATTAATAAAAATAATATTGAAGCCCTGCAATTCCTGCAGGGCTTTTTTGTTGTCAACTTTTTTTTCCTTATTGCTATGCCGCGGTCTGGCCTCCGACCGACAGGGAAACTGTATTTAAGCTATACCTCTGTGCCACTGTGCCTTTGTGCCTATGTGTTTCAAAACACAATTACTAAGATGCTTTTTTATCGTGGAACACAGAGACACAAAGACACGAAGGCACAGGGCAAAAAAATCAACACTTCAAGCCGTTGATCTGAGACCAGACGGCGGCACAAAGAAACAAGGTGATTTCACGGATAAAAACTGTGGTATTTTCGGTTCGAGACACACCTGGCCCCGGGTAGCAGGTTACATATACCTGGTTTCTATGATCTTCTTATGATGATATAAATGGCCGATCGTGATAAAACCCAAAGCGTTCACAATCGTTGGTTTGTTGTTGGCTGTACCGGTTGTATTCAGCATCTCTTCATTAAAGCTGCTATATAGCATTTCCGTTGTTTCCCTTACGGCTTTCATTTCATCAACCAGGCTCTTCCAGCTTCTTGCATTGGCAGATGAATTGGCGGCATAAGTGTCCTCATCAAAACCCGGCAGGGAAGTTGTTTCTTTCCTTGCAAAACAGAGTGCCCTGTAATTGAATATCCTTTCCGCATCGATCACATGCTGCAGCAGTTCTTTTAATGTCCATTTTCCCGGGGCATACGCATAGGCTGATTTTTCTTCCGTGATGCTGTCAAAAAAATAATTCACGATCTCTTCCTGGTTCTTAAAAGCTTTCTGCAGATCATCTTCAGTCACCTGGCTGATATAGTTTTCAAAATAAGGAGGGTAGGAACCTGTTACTGGCTTTGGCATAAATAATATTTTAAACAAAAATATGCCGTTCCGGTAGATTTCGGAACGGCATCATTATATAAAAACGGAATAAATGTATTAACCCACCTTAACCTTTTTGATCTTTGATTTTGGAAGTATTTCTTTTTGTTTTTCCGGCATAAGTGTACCGGCAATTTTTATAGCTTCATAAGCATTTATAATACCTCCCGTTTTTGACAGGTCTGCAAGGTCAACTTTTTCTTTTGTTCCCGGCCTGTTCACTTTTTCAGCAGGTGCTATTGCGGATTTTTCAATAATATATTTAAGCTGCTGTGGGGTCAGGGCGGGATAATGTTCCAAAACCAATGCAGCAACGCCAGCCACAACGGGACAGGCCATACTGGTACCGCTTGCATTCCCATAAGTAGTACCGCCCGGAATGGTGGAATAGATACTTACGCCCGGTGCAAATACATCTACTTCTTTTTTGCCATAATTGGAAAAATAGGCAGTCAATCCGCCATTCTTCATATTTCCACTGGCGCCTACGGTGATCACATTATTGGCCCTTCCTTTACCATCGATATACTCAGGATTTGGAAAATTAAAAGTGGAATCAACATTTTTTGAATCATTGCCTGCCGCGTGTACCAATAACACACCTTTTGTCTCCGCATAACGGAAAGCGTCATCTACCCATTGTTTCTCAGGGGAGAAATCTTTTCCAAAACTCATGCTGACGATCTTTGCGCCATTGTCAACCGCATACCGTATTGCATTGGCAATATCCTTATCGTGCTCATCTCCATCGGGAACGGCACGAAGCATCATGATGCGTACATTATCCGCAATACCATCTATTCCTTTATCATTATTTCTTGCAGCCGCAATGATGCCGGAACAATGCGTACCATGAAATGGAGTGGAAGCCATAATATCATTGTTGCCATAAAAACGGTCATTGATATCGGTTTCATCATCACCTACGATCTCCTTACGGTATTCTTTTGGCGGATTGTTGGCTGCATCTGCTTTGCGCATCTTGCCATTAATATCATCGATCAACTGTACGTTCGTGATATCGTAACTGTCATTATTTACTTTGCAAATACCAAGTATGATCCTCTTGGTGAATTTAGCATCCCATTCATCTGTATTGTTAGCCTTCAGCTCGTTGCCGTTATATTCTTCCTTACCGATCTCTTTCCTTAAGATCGAATCGCCTTTTAAAAATCTTGGAAGCAACTGCTTTAGATAACTGATCTCCTCAGTGTTAATATCACCAAGGATCTTTTGCCTGGCCCTTAAATAATCCTGGTATTCTGCCCTTTCAGAAGTACTTAAAGCTTCAATATCAACATCTTTGTCCTCCCATTTGGTTTTCAGCTTGTTATAAACACGGGCACCTTCATAACTATCCACTTTTACATTACGGCCATCTTTGCCACCTAAAAAGTTCCAGCCATGAACGTCATCGATATAACCGTTTTTATCATCGTCTTTGCCATTTCCCGGGATCTCTTTTGGATTGGTCCACATCACGGGTATAAGGTCTTCGTGAAGTGTATCAATACCACTGTCGATCACTGCCACGATCACACGGTTGCTTTTTAATTTTTTTTCTTTGATCAGGGTATAGGCCTGGTCAAGGCTAATCCCATTGTAGCCGGTAGTAACAGCGTCCAGCTGGTGCCAGTTCTTAGGTACTGTTTTATCTTTTTGTGAAGTTCCCTGTCCGAATGCAATGCCCGATATAAGGAGTGCTACTCCAAGAAACGATGAATGTTTTATTCATATGTGTTTTAAAAATTAGTAATAGCGAAAATACTGCTATTATATAAACCGCCATTACCACTCATATTATATTGGCTAAAATTTATAGATCAAACTTGATCCCCTGTGCCAATGGGAGCTTATCTGTATAATTAATGGTATTGGTTTGCCTGCGCATATAAACTTTCCAGGCATCGCTGCCGCTTTCACGTCCGCCACCTGTTTCTTTTTCACCGCCAAATGCACCGCCGATCTCTGCACCTGAGGTTCCGATATTTACATTGGCAATACCACAATCACTGCCGGCCTGTGATAAGAATTGTTCAGCTTCCCGTAAATTATTGGTCATGATGACAGAGGATAATCCCTGCGGCACGCCATTCTGCATGGCAATAGCTTCATCCAGTGTTTTATATTTCATAATATATAAAATAGGGGCAAAAGTTTCATGCTGCACAATCTCGTAAGCTATTCTTTGCTTCTGCAATACATGGCTTTACATAACAGCCGCTTTCATATCCTTTTCCTTTTAATACGCCGCCTTCCACAATGAAATTTCCCGCCTTCTGCTTTGCATTTTTCAATGGCCTCCAGGTACATATTTACCGCATCTTTATCGATCAATGGGCCTACATGATTTTTTTCATTTAGCGGATTGCCGATCTTTAATTGGCTATAAGCATTTACCAGTTTTTCTTTGAATTTATTATAGATTTTTTCATGAATGATCAGCCGCCGGGTAGTGGTGCATCGCTGCCCCGCAGTACCCACAGCGCCAAAAGCGGCTGCCATCAATAGCCATATCCAGATCTGCTTCATTCGAAATGATGATGGCATTATTTCCACCCAGTTCCAGTAAGCTTCTTCCCAGTCTTTGGCCAACTGCTGCACCAACGCTTTGCCCATTCTTGTACTTCCTGTTGCAGAAACCAATGGGATCCGTTGTATCATTGCTCATCCATTCGCCAACTTCCCTGCCGCCGACGATCAGGCAACTAACGCCTTCGGGTACATTATTTTTTTTAAAAACGTTTGGATGATATTTTGACAGGCAACTGCGCACAAGCGGTGTTTTTTCACTTGGCTTCCAGATAGCACACATCCCCGCAAACCCATGCAAGCATACTATTCCAGCTCCACACAGCAACAGGGAAATTAAAAGCGGAAATAATCCCCACCAATACCCAGCGGATGATATTGTTCATACATCCGGTGCCCCGGCCTTTCACTATGCATGGTGAGTCCATGCAACTGCCGGGAGAGGCCCACAGCAAAATCGCAGATATCGATCATCTCCTGCACTTCGCCCATGCCTTCCTGTAGGCTTTTACCCATTTCATAACTCACCAGTTTACCCAATGGCTCTTTATATTTTCTTAATGCTTCACCAACCTGGCGAACAATTTCGCCACGTTTTGGTGCAGGCCATAGCCGCCATGCTGCGAAGGCTTCCTGTGCTTTAGTTACAACTGCTTCATAAGCTTTCCTGTCAGCGCCGGTTACAGAGCCGATCAATTTTCCATCAACAGGGGAAAAGGATTTTATTTTTTCTCCTTTTGATTTGATCCAGTTGATGCCGGTTGATACACCGGCGTTTTGTGCCTGTATATTCAGATGCTTTTAAAAATCCATTATTAATATAAATTTATAATGATGATATAACGCGAATGACCATATGCACCTCAGTTGTATTTGCGCATGAGTTGGCGCCGCAAAATTAGAGTCAGTTATTGGAAGATATAAACAGGCTTTTAATATTGTTCTTTTTCGTTGGGAAAATCCTTGCTCTTAACATCACTGATATATTGTTGAACCGCATCGGTAACCTGTTCGTTGAGATTAAGGTATTGTCTCAAGAACCGTGGTTTAAATTCTGTATTGATACCCAAGCATATCATGCATTACCAACACCTGCCCGTCACAATGCCCACCTGCGCCGATACCAATGGTAGGAATGTTGAGGCTTTCTGAAACTTCTTTTGCAAGTGCCGCCGGGATCTTTTCCAGTACAATGGCAAAGCAGCCCGCTTCCTGCAATATCAATGCATCCTTTTTTAAGTTTTTCCGCTTCATGCTTCTTCTCTTGCCCTTACGGTATAGGTGCCAAATTTATAAATACATTGTGGCGTAAGTCCAAGATGGCCCATTACCGGAACCCCTGCGCTGATAATTCTTTTTACAGATTCCACTACTTCTTCCCCGCCTTCAAGTTTTACGGCATGGCCGCCGGTTTCTTTCATGATGCGGATGGCAGAATTCAATGCTTCTTTTGAATTTCCCTGGTAGGAACCAAAGGGCATATCAACCACTACCAGGCATCTTTCAATCCCGCGTACAACACTTTGCGCATGATAGATCATTTGATCGAGGGTAATGGGCAGAGTAGTTTCATGGCCTGCCATTACATTACTGGCGCTGTCGCCAACGAGGATGATATCAATGCCTGCCGCATCAAAGATCTTTGCAAATGAAAAATCATAAGCGGTGATCATCGAGATCTTTTCCCCGCCGGCTTTCATTTTCTGCAAAGTATTGGTAGTGATCTTTTTTACTTCTTTATGAACTGACATACAAATGTTTTTATGATTTCTAATATAGCGAAGGGGGAGATGGCTCTGCATTAGAATAAAACAAATCCGGGGGCTATCGCTTGAGGATGTAAATGTAAGGAAAAAGCGGATAGCTGTAAGCTGCAAGCTATTAGCTGTTAGCTGTTAGCTATTAGTTGTTCATTTAATTCGATGGGTATATTAAAAGCTCCGGTATTAATAATTTCTGCTAACAGCTTATAGCTAACAGCTAATGGCTAACAGCTTCTTTACTTCTCACTTCCTCCCACAAATGCTGTATCAATCCATCAGCAAGCCCGATCTTGGGAACATAGATCTCAGTGGCTCCTGCCCATCTCATTACATTGATATATATCAGTAATGCAGGTACGATCACATCAGCCCGGTCTTCTCTTAAACCGTATTTGGTAATTCTATCTTCCAGCGGAACAGCTTCCAGTTCCTTATAATAATCCCGAAGCAGGTCCAGTACCAATGGTTTTCCATCTTTTCGTTTACTCATGTGAAAATACCTTGTTGATATTTCCACCACTTCCGATCGCTACCACTTCCTTGTGTCCCTTCGTTACATTTTTAATATCATCTTTCATTTCTTCCCAGTCATCTTCACTTACCAGGTTCTTTAATATCCTGATCGTGCCAATATTAAAGGATCTTTTAAAAACAAGGGTGCCGATTGCTAAAAAAAGAAATTTCAGTACTTCCGCCACCCACATCAATATACATATAACTATGGTCCTTATCCATATTTTCAGCAACATGGTTTTCATACACAAGGTTAGCTTCCATATCACCCGAGATGACTTCGATATCAATCCCGGTTTCGTGTTTCACTATTTGTAATATGTCTGTAGCATTGGCGGCATCCCTCATGGCACTGGTGGCACAGGCTTTCACCGCGTCTACTTCATATGCATTCATCAAATGCTTGAATGCTTTCATGGTCTGCATCAGCATATCAGTCTTTTCTTTTGAAATAATTTTGTTTTCAAACACATCAAACCCAAGCCGCAAGGGCACGCGTATCAGGTTTATTTTATTAAAAATGGGTTTGGCGTCCATTTACCTGTGTCACTTCGGTGATGAGAAACCTTGCGGCATTACTTCCTATATCAATTGCTGCTAGTTTCAAATAAGTTTTTTTAATGCTATATTTTCAAAATTCGTTTAACTTCAACCAGAACTGGAACGATTAATTAAACATGAATGAGAAAATTTATGTGGATCAATTTCGGTAGAGATAATTATATGTTTCAACCTGTGAGCGAAACTTTTTTTATTTTGTGCATCTACATATTGATTGCTAAGTTCATTGTCCAGTATCCTGGCTTTGAATTATCCTGCAATTGTATATTCAGCAGGTCTTTTAATTCCTGCTGCAGTTTCTTTTCAAGGATCGGGCATGCTGCTTCCACGCGATGATCAATATTGCGAACCATCCAATCAGCAGAAGAAATAAAAACCTTTTCTTTTCCCCCATTATGAAATATCATCACCCTTGCATGTTCGAGGTATTCATCAATGATACTGATAGCCTGGACAGGGATCTTAAATTTTTTATTTTCTGTGAACATACAACAGATGCCCCTGATGATCATTTTAACTTCTACACCCGCCTTGCTGCTTCATGTAGTTTTTCTATCAGCAATTCATCACTGAGTGAATTTAATTTTAAAGTAATGGAAGCTGTCTTTTTTATGCTTTGCAGCTTTAATTTCTTTATTGATGAAGATGTTCATAAGCCTTCTCATATGCATCGGGCTTACGATCAGCGTCTTGCAGGCTTTTAAATATTGTTCCCTGGTTTTCGGATTTTCGAGGTATGTAAAGATCCGGTTCACATCTGCCATGATATTCCTGTCGGATGTAAGCAGGCAATGATCGCCATAAACCAAGCGCCGTTTTTTCATTGAGGTTGCCGGTGCTTACAAAACCATAATGCGTCGTAACGTTGTTACCCTTTTTTTATCAGGCAGAGTTTGGCATGCACTTTCATATTCGGGTACGCCGAGTCAATACTTTTACCCCTGCTTCTTCCAGTTCATTTTTCCATTCAAGGTTTGCTTCTTCATCAAACCTTGCCCTGATTTCGAGCACTACCGTTACATGTTTTCCATTCCTCACTGCATTGGTAATGGCATTAATGATCTTTGACTCGTTGCAAGCCGGTAACAGGTGATCTTTATGCTGATCACATCGGGATCAATGGCAGCTTCCCTCAAGAGATCAATAACGCTATCAAAGGAATGATAGGGAAAATGAAGCATGACATCTTTTTCCAGCACAAATCCGTAACGCTGTTTGCATGCCTGAGAAGGGGATGCGTAAATGGTTTTTTCCGCTGACCTTTTTGACTGGAAAACAGATTCCGGGAAATTTATAAAATCTTTGAAATTATGAATGCGTGCCACCGGGAATTACATTGTCATTATAAGAAAGCCCCATTCTTTTAATAAGGTAAAGCAGGAGTGAAGGATCGATCTCCTTATCATAAATAAAGCGTACCGGTTTTCCTTTTTTCCTGTTCTTTAATCCTTTTCTATTTTTTGAATCAATGAAGTGGATACATCATTATCGATATCAATTTCTGCATCCCTGGTCACTTTGATCATATGGGCTGAAAACTGGTCATACCCAAAGAAGGAAAAAATATTCGGCAGGCAAAACCGGATCACATCTTCCAGCAAGATAATATATTGCTCATCATGCTTTTGAGGGCAGGATCAAAAACCTTGGTAACTGCCTCGCAGGAACTGATACCAATGCAAATTTCTGCGGGATGACCTGATCTTTTTTCGAAAGCTTACAGGCCAGGTAAATGGATTTATCATTCAATACCGGGAAGCCCTGTATGCTTTCGATCATAAGCGGAACGATATAGCTTCTCACTTCTTCATTAAAATACTCAAGCACAAACTTTTGTTGTGCAGCAGTTGAGTTTCTTATCATCTAACAGGAAGATCTTTTGCTTTTTTAATTCACTTAAAATTTCTTTCCAGACCCTCTCAAATTCTGTCTGCTGTATGATAACTTTTTCCTGTATTTCTTCGAGGATACTTCCCGGGTCAACTTCGAGGTGCATTTTTGCCTTGTTTCCCAACTCGATCATGCGTTTGAGTGCAGCAACCCGTACCCTGAAAAACTCATCCAGGTTATTTGAAAATATGCCAAGGAAACGGATCCGTTCTTTCAATGGCACCGTTTCATCGGCAGCTTCCTGTAATACCCGGCTGTTAAATGCAAGCCAGCTGATATCCCTTATGATCGTTTTTCGTTTATGCAAAGCAGTGTATAAGTATTAAAATTCTGAAATTAAAGGCTAATATATTTATGAAGCTGTTTTCAATATTAATTAATTGTGAATTGTCGGTGAGGTTAACAAGGTTGATTTAGTTGATACAGTTGATGAAGATTCGTAACCTTTATCAACTATGTTAACTCAACCCAATCCCTTCATCCTTTCAATGATCCCCGTTGTAGAAATTCCCTCTACCATCGCAGCCAGTTTAACTTCACCGCCATTTGCGATCACTTCTTTTGCTCCTGCGATCTGTTCAATCGTATAATCTCCTCCTTTTACCAACACATCCGGCATGATCGCTTTAATGAGTTCAAGTGGGGTATCTTCTTCAAATAAGATCACAGCATCAGTCACAACCAGTGAGGCAAGCAATAAAGCCCGGGCCTGTTCATTATTTAAAGGCCTTGAAGCCCCTTTTAATCTCGTGACAGATTCATCTGAATTAACAGCTACAATGAGTATATCTCCATAAGCAGCGGATTCGCAAAGTGAAGCGATATGGCCTTCATGCAGAATATCAAAAACACCGTTCGTAAAAACAATTTTTTTATTTTTTAACTTCCATCTTTTTACCTCCTGCAGCAATTCCTGCAGTTTAAATATTTTCAGGGGTATTGATTGAACTGATTTCATGTTTATTTTTATTTATATAAGGCAAGAGCAGAAGTGCCGTAAATCCTGCAATGATAACGATACCCGTGGATACGCCCCACATCAGCCAGCCAAATGCTTCGCCGAGCTGTATAGCGATTCCATATAACAATAAGGTCTTACCCACGAAGATCGGGAATGAACCAATGCCACCAGGGGTAACGATCATCGCCAGCGTTGCCAGTGACAGTACAGAACAGGCTGACTTGAAACTCAGGTGCGTGGTGCCTTCCATTGCGGAAAACCCAATATAGATCTGTAGAAGATACATCGTCCAGATAAAAAAAGTATGCAAGATAAATGATCTCCTGTGTCTAAGATTTTTGATCGATGTAAAACCCTCTGCAATGCCTTTTTCGAAATTATTTATTTTCAAAATGACCTTATTCTCAGGAAACCGCCTGCGCAGGAATTTTGTCAAATAAATATAACCCAACGATCGTAATGATACCGAGTAACAGTTTACCCCACAAAGGAAAACCCGGGCGAATTCGCGATAAGATTCAGTTTTTCTTTCACATAACCTCCAACAACATTTATTTGGATAAGAACCGTAATGCCGATAAAAATAATGTAGCAGGTAAAATCAAAAGTCCTTTCCACTATGATCGTTCCGACCAGTTTATCCACTTTAAGCTTTTCATACCTGGCCAGAAAAGTGCATTTCAGAATTTCCCCGAGCCGGGGTATGGCCGCATTAGCAAGGTAGCCAACCATGGTTACCGCGAATACATTTTTTAAATTTGGGTCATAGCCAAGAGGTTCCATCAGCAGTTTCCAGCGCATCGCCCGGCTGATATGGCTGAGCAGGCTCATGATCACAATGGGCACCACGAGCCAGTAATTGGCATGGGTAAAGGCATTCTTAAATTCCATCCTTTCCACATCGGTCATTGATTTCAAGCTGCCACCAGACCAGGAATATGCCTCCACCTAAAAAAATGATATATTGAAGTATTGAAAATAAGCGTTTATTCATAATTGCCTACAAGTTACAAAGGGATTAGAATTACCATTCGTAATTTCCCAAAAAAATTATTCAATAGCAGGTTATCAATTAAACGGACCTCATTCAGATATGCCGCGATCAGTATGACAATCTTTGTCTTTCCATCCCAATCGCTTAACAGGGTAAGATCAGATGCACCAGCTATTTCAACATAATCTACTTTAAAGCCGTTGCCGGTTAAATTTGCCGTTGCCTCCTGTTTTATTTTTTCAAGAGAGCCCGGTTTTATATGATGTTTCAGGAAGCTTAGTGTTTCAAAGATCTTCACTGCCTGCTTCCTTTCGGTGGGATTCAGTCTTTTATTACGGCTGCTCATTGCAAGTCCATCTGCTTCCCTGATCGTTTCGATAATGCGTATCCTGGTATGAAAGTTTTTTAGTGAAACCAGTTTTTTTATCACCATGCATTGCTGGTAATCTTTTTGGCCGAGGTACAATGTATCAGGTTGAACAATGCTGAGTAAGCGGTCCACTACCTGGCAAACTCCCTGGAAATGGCCCGGCCTGTATTTTCCTTCAAGAACCGTTTCAAGGTATCCGAGGTTGTAAGTATCTTTTGCAGAACCCGGTGGATATATTTCGTCCACGGAAGGGAGAAACAACAGGTCACAGCCGTTTTTTTCCAGCATATCAATATCCTCTTCAATGGTTATTGGGTATTTCTCAAAATCACCGCGTTATTAAACTGGGTAGGGTTAACAAAAATGCTGCAAACAGTAAGGTTATTTTCGGCTTTACACCGGGTGCATAGGGAAATATGTCCGTCATGCAGGGCTCCCATAGTAGGCACAAAACCAGTTAGTTTGCCGGATGATTTTTTGTTTCCGATTAATGCCGCCAGCGCTGCTGCCGTTTTAATAATGATCATCAAATGACGTTAAGATGTCTACAAATGCCTGTCCAATAACAATTTCAAGAAAATATCTGTACCTTTGCACACCGTTTGAAAAATTATTACTGCATCCAACCAAGCACAAATGTCAACAAAGAAAAGAATTTTATTTATTGCAAATGAAATGTCACCTTATTTAGAGTTGACTGAGTTTGCTGAAATTGTTAATAAGCTGGCCGTAATATCCAATGATAATAACATGGAAGTGCGATGTATTATGCCACGATTTGGGGTCATCAATGAAAGGAGGCACCGGCTACATGAAGTGGTGAGGCTTTCGGGTATCAATGTTTCTATTGACAATGATGATTACCCGTTGGTTATTAAAGTTGCTTCTCTTCCCAATGCAAGGTTGCAGATATATTTTCTCGACAATGAAGATTATTTTAAAAGCAAATCAATTTTCACCGATGAAAAGGAGAAATGGTTTGAGGATAATGGATTAAGAACGGTACTATTTTGTAAAGGTGCACTGGAAACAGTAAAGAAATTCGGATGGCCTCCGGATATTATTCATTGCAGCGGCTGGATGACAGGATTGATACCCATGTTCATCAGGGTAGCTTATAAAAAAGAACCTGTTTTCAGTAATAGCAAGATCGTGTATACGATCGGCCAAAATACCTTTAAAGAAAAACTGGGCGCAGATTTCTTAAAGCTTGCGACCATCAATGATCATATTACCAAAAAAGGAACTGGAGCCTTTAAAAGATATTAACAATGCAGCGATGTTCCGGGGAGGTGCATCATTATGCGGATGCTATTACATTTGGCGCCGACAATGTTGATAAAAAACTGGTGGAAGAATTCTCGAAAGTGAAGGGGAAGAAGGTTTTGAAATTCAATGCTGACAGTGATTTAACAGACTATTTACAATTATATACCGACCTTGCCAAATAGAAAACAAACCAACCCATTCTATAAATTTACATTTGTGACCAAAAGAATTTTATCCCTTGCCTTTATAGGTTTTACCGCTATTACATTCATTACCTGGAGCTGCACAAAATTGGATACAACTACGATCGGGAGTGATCTTATTCCGGCAGTAGATAATATCAACACATTTGCCGATACTTTTTACCTGCACTCAACGCAGGGTGAATTTGCAGGTGTTTATAAAGACACTACAAAACTGGGTTTATTTGAAGATTACGTGGTGGGAACAATACCAAACGACCCTTTAATGGGAAGAACGGATGCAACGCTCTTCCTGCAATTGAAACCTGGCTTTTACCCGTACTATATTTCAAGGGATAGTATCATCGCCGCTGATTCCATTGTTCTTTGCCTGAATTATAAGGCCTTTTACGGGGACAGTACAACACCTATACAATTCCAGGTAAATGAAGTGTCTTCAAGTGCACATGGCTTCTGGGATTCATTAAATTCTTTAAGAGATATTAATTTTGCACCTGCAGTTGGTGCAGATATCACTTACAGCCCGGTTAACATCAATATTCCAACGCTTGGTAATTATGTAAAGATCGGCAAGGGGAAAGATTCTGTAAGGAACCAGATACGTATTAAACTATCAAGTGCTTATGTAACTGACTTTTTTTCAAAGGATTCTTCTGCGGTTCCTATTGATGGGGCTTTTCATACCGATTCTACCTTCCGGGCTTTTACGAATGGCTTTGCAATAAAAGCAACCAGTGGGAACGCTTTAATATACACAAGCCTGAATTCCGAGAATACCCGGCTGGAACTTCATTATAAAGCCAAGAACACAGCTTCGGGTGTGATTGATACCCTCTATACCAATTTATATTTCAACCCAGGTGATGATCCTTCAGCGCCATCGCGTTCTGCTGTTGCTGATAATATAGTGCGTGTACGCAATGGCTTAACGTCCGGCGACCAGGAGCTTGCCCTGCAGACAAACCCGGGCACATTTGCAACACTTTTCATTGACAGCCTGACGAACTTAAGCAACCGGATCGTTCACCGTGCAGAACTGATCGTCGAACAAATACCTGATCCTTCTGACGATATCTATAAGGAGCCCAATTTCCTATATGTTGACCTCGTGGATTCGGGAACAAACAAATGGAAGCCCATTTATTATGACCTGAATCCCAATACCAGTTATGACCCTGATTTTGCAGCAGGAATAGGAGGCCCACCGTATTACCCGGTAAATGCTGAAGTGGATTTCAATTATTTTGGGGCTTTTGCTAAAAAGAAACAGGATGGCGCCGGTGGAACAAGGGTTTCATATACGATCAATCTTACGAGGTATGTACAGCGGCTGGTGACCAAACAGGCGCCGAATTATAAGTTTCGCTTATTTCCGGCACACAGTTTCAGTTATCCACAATATGCTTCGGCAACGGTACCTTATGTACTGATCCCATACAGCAATAGTATTGCATATGGGCGTGTAAAAGTTGGCGGGGGCAGTCATCCCGATCCAAATTACCGGATGCGTATGAGGATCGTATATTCCAAAATCAAATAATCTCAAATTTATACACAAAGTCTTCCTTATAATAAAGGAGGACTTTGTTGTTTAAGTCCGACACCCTTATCTTTGCAATCTTAAAAAAAAATCATGCCTTATTTATTTACATCAGAATCTGTTAGTGAAGGACACCCGGATAAAGTTGCTGACCAGATCAGTGATGCACTGATTGATAATTTTTTAGCATTTGATCCCAATCCAGTAAAGTTGCCTGTGAAACATTGGTGACAACCGGCCAGGTAGTACTTGCCGGCGAAGTGAAAAGTAAAGCTTACCTCGATGTGCAGGAAATTGCACGGGGTGTTATCCGTAAGATCGGGTATACGAAGAGTGAATACATGTTTGAAGCAAATTCATGCGGTATCTTATCTGCGATTCATGAGCAATCGGCTGATATCAACCAGGGAGTAGACCGTAAGAAAGAAAGAGGAACAGGGTGCAGGTGACCAGGGAATGATGTTTGGTTATGCAACCAATGAAACAGATGATTATATGCCACTGGCCCTTGACATGGCGCATCACATCCTCATTGAACTGGCTGCAGTAAGAAGGGAAAATAAACAGATCAAATACCTGCGCCCGGATGCAAAAAGCCAGGTAACACTTGAATATGATGATAATAACCAACCTGTACGTATAGATGCGATTGTAGTTTCAACGCAGCATGATGATTTTGATAAAGAAGAAAAGATGCTTGCAAAGATCAAGAAAGATATCATCAACATTCTGATACCAAGGGTAAAAGCAAAATATCCAAAATATGCCCACCTGTTCAACAACAAGATCAAATATCATATCAACCCAACCGGTAAATTCGTGATCGGCGGGCCGCATGGTGATACAGGTTTAACAGGCCGCAAGATCATCGTGGATACTTATGGTGGTAAAGGAGCACATGGTGGCGGGGCATTCAGTGGTAAAGATCCAAGCAAGGTTGACCGTACTGCGGCTTATGCAACACGGCATATTGCCAAGAACCTCGTTGCGGCTGGGTTGTGTGATGAAGTGTTGGTACAGGTTTCTTATGCGATCGGCGTGGCACAACCTACCAGTATCAATGTGAATACATATGGTACTGCAAAAGTGGACATGACGGATGGCGAAATTGCAAAAAGAGTAATGGGAATGTCATGTTTGATATGCGCCCTTACTTCATTGAACAGCGCTTAAAACTGCGTAACCCGATTTATAGCGAAACAGCTGCTTATGGGCACATGGGTCGTAAGAATGAAATGGTTGAAAAAACATTTACGTCGCCTGATGGTAAATCCATTAAGAAAAAAGTAGAGTTGTTTACCTGGGAAAAGCTGGATGATGTGAAAGAGGTAAAAAGAGTTTTTGGATTGAAATAAGAAAAATACATTTTTAAGAAAAGCCCTCTCCACTGAGAGGGTTTTTTAGTTGAATCAATTAAACCTAATTTTGAAGGGTGAAAAATTTCAGGCATCAACATCACCGTCCTAAAAAAAATACATTGGTGATCGGCAGGGATGCCATCATTAAAGCAATGCAGGAAGGGAAACAGCTGGAACGGATTTACCTTCAGTCAACGGTACATGGGCCTGTAATAGATGAATTAAAAAAACTTGCGGCAGAACACGGTGTTCCCGTGAATAAAGTACCTGTTGAAAAACTGAATGGATTTAATATCAGCAATCATGAGGGCTGCGTGGCACAGATCTCAAAAATTCAATACCAGGACCTGCAGCAGGTGATTTCGTTTATTGTAGATAAAGGGGAAGTTCCCCTGTTCTTAATGCTGGATGGCATTACGGATATCAGGAATATCGGGGGGATTGCCAGGAGCGCTTTTTGTTTTGGAGTGAACGCGATCATTATTCCGGACAAGGGAGTAGGTGCATTGAATGAAGATGCCATACTTACTTCTGCCGGCGCCCTTGAACAAATAGCTGTGTGCCGCGTGGGCAGCCTGATGAAAGCAGTGGATGAACTGCACCTGAATGGCATCAGGGTCTTTGCCAGTGAAATGAAGGCGGAAAAAAACCTGGCTGACTGTAATTTCTCAGAACCGGCTGCCATTGTGATGGGTGGAGAGGAGCATGGTATATACCCTGCCCTTATGAAAATATGCGATGAACAATTTCGTATACCCATGACCGGTAATTTTGATTCCCTCAATGTGTCGGTATCTACAGGTATTGTTTTATATGAAGTGATGAAACAACGGCAGTTATCTTAATTCAGCCCGGAAGCAGCTTTATTGTTTCGAAAAGATCCAGGTAACTATATAATCTACTCCTGAATCAGTTTCATACATTTCGGCTTTAAAACCGGTATCACTTATTTCTTTGATCGTCATATTGTACTCGTCAGAAGGAGGAGTTAGTTGAAACAATAGATTTTTTGTGGTACTGTTATAGCTCCAGGTGCCATCCTGTGTTTGGGGATCCGCAGGGTTACATTTCGTAGCGCCTTCATCATATAAGAAAATATTATTGGCATTGAATTTAAACAGGTCGTCCCTGTTGCATGCATCCAGGAAATTGTTATAAATATCTGTAATGCCACCCATTGCCGGGGAAACCGTGATAGCCGTAGCTTTCCAATTCTTATTCTGAAGCATTGCGGCAATATCCGGAGTAGCTGGTATTGGCTGTTCTGTTTTTTTGCAGGAAACCTGTGTTAGCATAAAAGTTCCCAGTAACATGGCTGCGATAATTTTTGTGGAATGTTTCATGACAATAGTTTTTTATTTGTCGCCTACTCTTGGAGGTTTTCGGCATACCCTTTATTTAATATGGGAACAATTATTTCCCCAATGGAATTGTCAACGTGACTCCATTAATATTTTTAGCTTTGTTTGATGGTAAGCCGAACGAAGTTTTTTGACTTGCAGGCGTTAAGAAGGCCTTACGTTTATTCTTTCCTGCGGCGATAAACAATGGTATACTTCCCAGTGTCATAGCTGATCCTGCAATAAAAAGGAACAGGGCACCCGTGCCATCATTGGAATTATTTTCTTCAAAAGCTGAAATAAGGATATTGTTAATTTGGCTGACCCCGATCGCAATACCGATGCCGGCACACACAATACCCCCACTCAACAATATCCAGGCAGCTGTTTTTTGATTTTTACTTTTTTGCAGGTAATAATCGTGTTCATTTACGGGAAGAATGGTTGAATCTCCTAAGAGAACAAGTAATCGCTTATCAATCCTCGAAGCAGGTAAATTGTTGTTTTGTTCAGGAGGCCTTCCGGATTCGGTTGTTACTGGTACAGAAGCACGGGTTGTTTGTATGATGATCATTAAAATAAGAACCTCCAGGATTATCTTTTTCATGATTTAGTATTTTAAAGGGGTAGATGTGTGGCGCCGGATTCAAAACTATATCGTGGCAAAGCCTTTTACTAATTGATAAATCCTTTGTATAACGCAGGTTTGGTAAATCCTGCTTTTCTGTTGAACTATCCTATTCAAATACCTGAAATTTTGCAGAGAATGCCAATTTAATTATCTTTCTTAGTAGATATTACTAAACCTGATAAAGCCAATGGGCATTTCTTACTAAACAAACAGGCAATGGAATCGACGGGAGTACAGCAGCTTTTCTTTCAGCATATTAAGGGAAATTTACCGGGGCATATTTCGATGGCTGACGATGTGGCTGAAGTACTGAATATCAGCAATGACAGCGCTTACAGGCGTATCCGGGGAGAAAAGCCGATCAGCCTGGAGGAGATCCAGAAATTATGCAGCCATTACAAGGTCTCGCTCGACCATTTCCTGCACCTGCAATCTGATACATTTATTTTTTCGGGTAAGCTCAAAAATAATTCGGGGAGGGCCTTTGAAGATTACCTCGAAAATGTGCATCAGAATTTCCAGTTTTTCAACAGCTTTGCCAATAAGCATATGTACATCCTGATGAAGGATATCCCGCCATTTATTCATTTCCAGATACCAGAGCTTGCCGCATTTAAATTTTATTTCTGGATGAAATCCATTCTTCATTATGATAATATGAGATCAGTAAAGTTCTCATTTGATGATCCCCGGTATGATGATTTTCATGTAATAAGTAAAAAGATCATTGACCTCTATAGCCGGATACCCATGACTGAAATATGGAATATTGAAAGCATTAACAGCACATTGCGACAGATCAATTTTTATTATGAATCCGGTTGTTTTAAAAATACCGACGATGTAAAATTGCTGTATACAAAAGTAGAAGAGATCATCAATCATATTGAAAAGCAGGCGGAGTTGGGGCTTAAATTTAATATAGGAGAGGAGGTCAGGAGCAACGCCGCAGAATACCGGCTTTTTGTAAATGAATTGATCCTCGGCGATAATACTTATATGGCTGAACTGGATGGGGCACGCCTTACTTTTTTAAATCACAGTGTGCTTTATTTTGTTGCTACGAAAGATGAGCGGTTTAATAATGCCATGTTTGATAACCTGCAGAATCTTGTAAAAAAATCAACCATGATCAGTACCATTGGCGAAAAAGAACGGGTAAGGTTCTTTAACCAGCTGCGTGACAAGATCCACCAGCGACTGTCAAGGCTTAAGTAACTCTTGCTTACCTTTGTGGCAGATATGACCATGACCAAACAGATTAAACTGATCGAATGCCCAAGGGATGCCATGCAGGGCTGGGCTCACTTTATACCCACTGATAAAAAGATCGGATATATCAATGCTTTATTGAAAGTCGGTTTTGACACTATTGACTTCGGAAGCTTTGTTTCTCCAAAAGCGATCCCGCAAATGGCGGATACGAAAGAGGTATTAAAAGGCCTGGTACCCGGGCATTCAAATACCAAACTGCTTGCAATCATTGCGAACTTACGGGGAGCAGTGGACGCAATGTTGTTTGATGAGATCAACTATCTTGGTTTCCCTTTTTCAATTTCTGAGACCTTCCAGCAACGGAATACAAATTCATCTATCGCCGATTCTTTCGAAACAGTTAGCGAGATCCAAAACCTGTGCATAAAAAACAGGAAAGAACTGGTTGTATATATTTCCATGGGATTCGGAAATCCTTATGGGGACGAATACAATGAAGACATCGTGATGCACTGGGTAAAAAAAATAACGGACCTGGACATTAAAATTATTTCTGTCGCAGATACAGTTGGACTTGCAGAACCCGCACAGGTATCTGCAGTTTTAGAGAAGTTGATCCCTGCATTTCCAACCACAGAGATCGGCGTTCATCTTCATTCAGCTCCCCATAACCGCTCGGAAAAACTCGATGCGGCGCTGACCGCCGGCTGCAAAAGATTTGATGCTGCCATTAAAGGTATCGGCGGATGCCCCATGGCAGGGAATGACCTCGTAGGCAACATGGATACAGAACACCTGATAGAGCATTTTAAAGCTTCGGGCATACCTGTTGATATCAATTTTGAAGCATTGGCTGAATGCAGTAGTCTTGCATCGGCCATATTTGTATAATTTAAGGTAGACGGGTTGCCCGTTATAATATTTCAATAGCATATCATCATGGATTTTCATGCAGAATTTTTTCCCGCGCCATTTGATAAAAAGATCAGGCACAGCCATAAAATATTATTGGCCGGTTCCTGTTTTACAGAGCAGATCGGCCATAAACTGGCCCAGCATAAATTTGAAACACTTCAAAACCCAAACGGCATCTTATTTAATCCTGTAAGTATTGCTGAGGCGGTTTTATCTTATGTGCAGGATAAAGAATATACGGAGAATGACCTTTTTTATTTTAATGAGTTATGGAGCAGTTGGCATCACCATAGCAGGTTTTCGGGAATCGATAAGCTGGAAGCATTGAAAAACATCAACCATTCGCAACATGTTGCGCATGCGTTTTTAAAAAAAGCAGACTGGCTGATGGTTACCCTCGGTTCTGCATTTGTATATGAAACAGCGCAACAGGAAGGAGATAACATTCGCGTAGTTGCAAATTGCCATAAAGTGCCAACAGATAAGTTTAACCGGAGATTGCTTTCAGTGCCTGAAATAGAAAAAGTATTATCCTCCATGATAGAGGCTGTACAGGCTTTCAATCCTGCAGTAAAATTTATTTTTACGATCAGCCCGGTCAGGCACTTAAGGGAAGGGTTTATTGAGAACAATCGCAGTAAAGCAGCGTTGATGCAGGCGGTGCATATGCTGGCCAATAATGAATCGGTGTTTTATTTTCCTGCCTACGAACTGGTCATTGATGACTTGAGGGATTATCGTTTTTATGCAGAGGATATGGTACACCCCAATTATGCGGCTACCAATTATGTTTGGGAGAAATTTGTACTCACCTGTATTGAGGAAACGGATCAAAAGCTCATGAAAGAGATCGCTGTCATCATAGCTGCAAAGAATCATAAGGCATTCAATCCAACTTCAGAACAGCATAAAAAATTCATGCAAACCAGCCTCGACAAGCTGATGAATTTAAAGGAAAAATATTCGTACATAGATTTTGCAGAAGAGTTAAGCTATTTCAAAACTTAAGAGATGACATCTTTCTTAAAAAAGATGTCATCTCTAATCATCTTCAATGAAATTGTCGCAATAGTAGTATTCAGTTTGGTCTTTGTGTAGTTTGATGAATGCTGCTTTCCCACCAAACCATTCCAGCAATCCTTCTCTTAAAAGTTTTGTAGGCTTGTCAGAAAGAATGCTATTATAGGAAGACCATTTATATTCTGAAATATCTTTTGCAAGTTTGTGTTTAATTGCATTGGCATTAATATAAATAACAAGTTGAGTAAACTGGCTGTCTTTAGTCACATGTACATGTTTGAACGGCCTATGCAAGAGATTGCCCTTTCTGTTGTACAACTGGTTAAAATACATGGTATATGAAATAAAAAAACGCTGGAAAGCATTATCTACCATATTGTGTATAGTGGCTATTCCCTGTAAAAATCTTTGTTCAGTTTTGCAAAGTCCCTTACTTTCTTTAGCATTCAAATAATGAATGATGTTTGTGAAGCTTTTAATTTTTACACAAAAATGAAAGTGAGTTGGTAAAAGATTCCAGCAAATCAATTCTAAGAAGGGGGAAGCATAATGATCAAACCGGTTTAAAAAATAAAGATAGTTTTCATCATTATTGAATAACAACTCCTTGTTGTTTGTTCTGTTATAGACATGAAATAATTCATTTTCTACGAAAGGCGCTTTATATTTCCTGGCTATACCCATAAACCTACATCTGTGATCTCTTATAAGAGTCTAAGTTGCTATTCTTACAGGTAAAAAAAGAGAGAAAAAAACTTTACCAATCGGGGTTTTCCACCGCCCAGAGATGACATCTTTTTTTAGGAAAGATGTCATCTCTGGGCGGTGGCCTAATGTATCCTGTCACCCCTTACTTCCTGGCTGTTCATTAATTCTTTTTCATAACCCAGCCATTCTGCCCATCGCTTACGAACCGTTTTCTTGTCAATATAATGTTCCGCAAGTGTAATGAACAGGGTATAATGGCCCGCTTCGCTTTCCATAAACTTTCGGTAGAAATTTCTCATGTATTCATCGTCCAGCCCTTCACTTAGCCTTTTAAAACGTTCACAACTTCTGGCTTCTATCAATGCCATGATCAGCATCCGGTCAAGAAAACTTTCATCCGGGCTGCCTTCTTTTTTTTGAAACTGCAGCAACTTATTTACATATATATCTTTCCGCTGCCTCCCCAATTTTAAATTCCGCTTTTTTCAATTCAGCCAGAACCATCCTAAAATGCCCCCATTCTTCCGTAACGATGGGGCTCAGTTCATCAACCAATAATTGTTTTTCCGGGTTTTTTTGTATCAGCGAAATACAGGTAGTGGCTGCTTTTTGCTCACAATAAGCATGGTCAGTGAGTATTTCTTCCAGTTGAATTTCCGCAAGGTTTACCCAGCGGGGATCAGTTGGCAATTGTAGCCCAAGTATATTTTTGGTATGCTCACTGAACGATTCATCCATAAGCAAAAATAAAACAATGCCGGGTTACGCACTGTAAACCTTTTTGGATATGGAAAACACAGGCTGCATTGGATATTTTTATTTTAATTTACATTTTACAAAATACATTATGAGAATTTGTTTTCCGTTTTATGGTGCTTTGTTACGGTGGGGCTTTGTCTGGTTTTAATAGCTAAATTTTATTACCTGCTCCATTGGGGAAATTATTAGCTCCTCAACATGGGTTGTGGCAAAATGCAGAGCCTGACAATGAAGATTTTTCTGCAGACCTGAAATTTCCCCAACTGGAGGGTAAAGTAAATGTGTACTTCGATGAAAGCTTGGTGCCCCATATTTTTGCAGAGCAGGAAAACGATGTTTATTTTGTACAGGGATACCTGCATGCAAAGTTCCGATTATGGCAGATGGAATTGCAGACCTTGTCTGCTGCCGGAAGGGCCAGTGAAGTCGTTGGCGATATTGCACTTAACCATGACCGTGAATTCAGGAGATTGGGAATGGTATATGCTGCGGAGAATTCATTAATGGAAATGGAGGCTGATGCACATTATTAAAAAACAATGTGATGCATATACTGCCGGCGTTAATGCCTACATAGAAAGCCTTACTGAAAGCAGTTTGCCTATAGAATATAAACTTACTGGGATACAAGCCTGAAAAATGGAGCAATTTCAAAACTGCATTATTTCTTAAGTATATGTCGTACGACCTGGCAGCTCATGAGAACGATTTTGAAATGACGAATGCAAAGAATTATTTCAACAGCGAGGATTTTCGATAAATTATTTCCGCCTATCCAGGATTCACTGGACCCGATCATTCCAAAAGGAACACTTTTACGCCCAGCTGAAAATATCATTAAAAAACCGGCTGCTGCTGATTCTTTATATTTTTAAAAGATTCGGTAACTGCGGAAGAATCAGTGAAACCAGACAAAGACAACGGCAGTAACAACTGGGCAGTCAGCGGTACAAAAACCAAAACCGGGGCTCCCATATTATGCAATGATCCGCATCTTGGCCTCAACCTGCCTTCATTATGGTATGAAATGCAATTGTCGACGCCAAAATTTAATGCCTATGGTGCTAGTTTTCCCGGGCGCACCGGGTGTCATCATTGGCTTACAATGACAGTTGTGCTTTTGGATTTACAAACGGGGGCCGTGATGTAAGAGATTATTACGAGATCAAATTTAAAGATGAAAGCAGGCAGGAATATTGGTTCAATAATGAATGGAAGAAAACCAGCTTCAGGTATGAAAAGATAAAATCGCTAGTAAACCCGATTTTATTGATACAGTTGCTTATACACTATTCGGCCCGGTTATGTACGATAGATCATTTGGCGGAAAAAGAACAACCAATAATAAAAATTATGCTGTGAGATGGACAGCACATGACCCAAGCAATGAGTTACTGATCTTCAATATGCTTAACGGGCAAACAATTATGCAGATTATTCTGCTGCCGTAACCAATCTTCATACACCCGGGCAAAATTGTGTTTTTGCCTGCAAGACAGGGGATATTGCCATGCGTGCACAGGGAGAATTTCCCGCAAAATGGAAAGGACAGGGAGATTTCATAATGCCGGGCACAGACAGCAGTTATATGTGGCAGGGAATGATCCCACAGGACGAAACCCCTTTCCAATATAATCCGGAAAGAGGATTTGTAAGCAGCGCCAACCAGCGGCCGGCAGATACTACCTATCCTTATTACCTGGGAAGAGATTACCCCTCACCGAGAGGTATTATCATTAACCGGAAACTGGCCGCTATGCAGCAGATCACTCCCCAGGATATGATGACCATGCAAACAGATAATTACAATGTTTTTGCTGAAATGGCGGTCCCTGTTTTCTTAAAAAATATAAAACAGGTAGACCTGAATATGGCAGAGACAAAATATTTTACGCTGCTGGCAAACTGGAACTTCAGGAATGATATAGATTCAAAAGCTGCAACCACATTTGTCCTCACCTGGAAATATTTTAAGGATACTGTATTTCATGATGAATATGCAGGTAAAGCCACCCCCATCGCCCTGCCTTTTGAAAGCACGTTGCTTGAAGGAATATTGAAAGACTCTGCTTATCAATTTTTAGATGATATTTCTACTCCGCAAAAGGAGACGCTTGCTGATGAAACAACGATCGCATTCAAGCGTGCAGTGATCGACCTGGCACAGGCAGAACTGGATGGCCGCCTTGCCTGGGGAAAATATAAGGACACCCATATAAGCCATCTTTTAAAACTACCGGCATTCAGCCGTTTACATTTGCCGGTTGGAGGAGGCACCAATATTATCAATGCCACTAAAGAAGACCATGGCCCAAGCTGGAGAATGATCGTGAGCCTTACTCAAAAAACAGAGGCTTATGGAGTATACCCCGGAGGACAAAGCGGTAACCCCGGCAGCAAGTATTACAGCAATTTTATTGATCATTGGGTTGCGGGTAAGTATTATACACTTTGGATGATGACCAAAGCCGAGCAACATGATCCTAAAATAAAATGGAAGATGAGTTTTAGTAAGTCCTGACCTCTTAGTTGCCCTGGCAGCGTTAAACAAAATTAATTGTTATGAAATTTATTATATCTTTTTTATTGATGAGCTTATTAAGTTTTGCCGCATGTTTATACCTGCCATGGTGGAGTATTACCATTGTTTGTTTTGTCATTTCACTCCTGATCCGCCAGCACCCCGGCATAGCTTTAATTACCGGCTTTCTGTCTCTTTTTATTTTGTGGGCAGGGTTAAGTTTTTGGATCAGTAATAATAACGGTCACATTCTTGCTCACAAAGTTTCGCTGCTCATATTAAAGGGAGATCACCCATATTTATTAATAATTGTTACGGGCCTGATCGGCGGTATTGTAGCTTCATTAGCCGCGCTTGCAGGTAGTTTGCTCAGGAACAGGCCTGCTGCAAATTAAATTCTTTACATATTTGCATTTTTGTAACAATTTGCCGGTTAATTTCGTCTACACCCAAACCGTTTTATGAGACTTATCGTTCTTTTTTCCTTAATGGCTTTAAGCCTGCATGTATCAGCACAAAAAATTTATGGAACAGTCTTTAATGATAAGGGCGACCTATTACCTTTCGCTTCTATTACGGTAAAGGGTACTTCTATTGGCGCCAGTGCAAATAACAAGGCAAGATTTTCATTTTCATTGCCCGCAGGCAGCTATACCCTCGTCTGCCAGCATATCGGTTATGCTGCCGCGGAAAAAACAATTGATCTTTCCGGTGATACGGAAGTTACTTTCATATTAAGCGGGCAGAAGCTCACACTGAAGGAGGTCATCATTAAAAGCGGGGCCGAAGATCCTGCTTATGCGATCATCCGGCAGGCTATAAAAAAGAGATCTTACTATCATTCCCAGGTGAATGGGTTTAGCTGCGACCTGTATAGTAAAGACATGATAAAACTCCGCAATCTTCCTAAAAAAATGTTTGGGCAAAAGATACCGGAAGAAGACCGGAAGAATATGGGGCTTGATTCTACAGGGCAGGGCATCATATATTTGTCAGAGTCAATTTCAAAAATTTATTCACAGCAGCCTGATAAATTCAAGATGGAAGTACAAAGCAGTCGCGTAAGTGGCAGTGGCGGCTTTGGATTTACCTTCCCGGTTTTCATTTCGCTGTATACAAATAATGTTACCGTGTTTTCGGAGAGATTAAACCCCAGGGGATTCGTATCACCCATTGCTGACGGAGCCCTGAAGTATTACAGGTATAAATTCCTCGGAACATTCTGGGAAAACGGGAAAGCCATTAATGCCATCCGGGTGATCCCCCGGAGGATCTATGAGCCATTGTTCTCAGGCATTATCAATATTACAGATGAAGACTGGCGCATCCATAGTTTCGACCTGTTCCTTACAAGAACAGCACAGCTCGAGATACTGGATACCCTGCAAATTACTCAACTACACGTTCCCGTTGGGAATGACATATGGCGCGTAAAAAGCCAGCTGCTTCATTTTAACTTTAACCAGTTTAAGATCGATGCGGTCGGCAATTTCCTGACCGTTTATTCCAATTACGCGATCAACCCTCCCTTTAATAAAAAGTTTTTTGATAAGATTGTTATTAAATATGATACGGCCGTAAATAAAAGATCGAAGGCATACTGGGATACAGTACGGCCCGTGCCACTTGAAAAAGAGGAACAACAGGATTATAAAATAAAGGATAGTATCTATCTCTCGCAAAAAGATTCATTGCTTAGTAAAAGAGATGTTGATTCATTGAAAAAAATGCAGGGTAAAATAAAGCCCTATAAAATATTCCTGGGCGGCCTGCACCGGACCCATTATAGCAAAACAAATACCTATCGTTGGGGGATCGAACCATTGATCCTGAATCTTGAATACAATCCTGCGGAAGGCGTGGTTACTAATGTAACCGGTTATTTTGAAAAATACCTCAAGAAAGCAAAGACAAATGTGGGGATCTATCCCACCGTGCGGTATGGATTCAATAATACACATTTAAATGCATGGATGGATGTGGAGCTTCGTACACGAGATTGGAGCCCGGATAAAAAAATAAAGCGGCAGACCTGGACATTATCGGGTGGCAAAAGAGTTTCACAGTTCAATAAGCAGAACCCGATCAGTGCATTGAGAAACAGCATCAGCACTCTTTTTTACGGGAATAATTATATGAAGACCTACGAAAATTATTTCGGCAGTGTCCGTTTCAATAAAAGGTATGAAAGCGGCCTCCAGTTCAGCATCCTTGCATTATATGAAGACAGGATACCTTTAAATAATACAACCAATTTTACTTTTAAGAAAAAAGACAGTATACATATAACGGGCAATTTCCCTTATAAAAAGAATTCCCCGGATACCGTGCAATTCATGCCTCACCAGGCGGTAACAGCTTCGTTCAGTATCAGTTTTAAGCCCGGGCAACGTTATATCCAGCTGCCTCATAACAAAATATCCATTGGTTCTAAATATCCAACATTTACCCTTACTTATACAAAGGGCGTCAGCAATGTATTAGGCAGCGATGTAAATTTTGATAAGTGGAATTTCAGTGTCAACGATGATAAGAACTTTAAACTGGCCGGCGCGCTAAAATATAAATTTGGCATAGGAGGTTTTTTAAACAGGAGATCCGTTTTTATACAGGATTACCAGCATTTTAACGGTAACCAGAGTAAGCTTGCAGCAAGTGCTTATGTCAACAGTTTTCAGCTGGCACCTTATTATGCCAACAGCACAACCGCCAATCTTTATGGGCTCGCACATATCGAGCATCATTTTAACGGGTTGCTTACGAATAAAATACCCTTATTCAAGCGGCTGAACTGGAACCTTGTTGGCGGAGGCAATGCTTTTTATGTGAATGCAAAGAATAATTATTCGGAATTATTTATCGGGTTGGAAAATATTCTTAAAATATTCCGTGTGGATTTTGTAGCAGCTTATGAGAACGGAAGAAATGGATTGACCGGCATCAAGATAGGAGCGGGTGGACTATTGGGAGGGAGCATAAATAGCAGTTTGTCAGGCAGCAGGAGGGGGAATAATATCACTCTATCTTTTTAATACTTTTCTTTTATTTATCTTTGCCAGACAATTTGGTTTGCCCTGCAAGCATCCAATCTTAAAAGATTTCCCTTTATTAAGGGATCAAATTAACATTATGGCAATATTACATAACCGCGTATCCCAGGCGGAGCTGAAACAGCGCCTGTACGAAGAAACAGAAGACCGGGTAACTGTTTCATTTTACAAATATTTTTTTATTGAGGATCCGCTGCTTTTCAGGGATGAGCTGTATAAAGGGTTGAATGCATTGAATGTGTTCGGCCGGGTATATCTGGCGCATGAGGGTATCAATGCACAGGTAAGCGTTCCCGGTAGTAATTTTGAAGCCTTTAAAAATTACCTGAATGGTATTCCCGCACTCCATGCCATAAGATTAAATATTGCTGTTGATAATGATGGAAGATCTTTCTGGGTGTTAAAAATAAAAGTCAGGGGAAAGATCGTTGCAGACGGGATTAAGGATCCCGGTTTTGATATGGCCAATAAAGGGAGGTATGTTACCGCCGCTGAATTCAATGAACTTACCAATGATGCAGGAACAGTGGTCATAGATATGCGCAATCATTATGAATATGAAGTGGGTCATTTTGAGAACGCCATTGAGATCCCAAGCGATACTTTCAGGGAGCAATTGCCGATGGCGGCAGCGATGATGGAAAAGGACAAGGAGAAAAATATTATCATGTATTGCACGGGTGGTATCCGCTGCGAAAAAGCAAGTGCATATATGCTTCACCATGGGTTCAAAAATGTTTTTCACCT
This sequence comes from uncultured Chitinophagaceae bacterium, assembly GCA_963779595.1. Classification (GTDB taxonomy): domain Bacteria; phylum Bacteroidota; class Bacteroidia; order Chitinophagales; family Chitinophagaceae; genus Ferruginibacter. The sequence continues at coordinate 983,652 of CAVZYY010000001.1, forward strand.
CGAAGGCGGCATCATTAATTATACCAACCAGGTTAGGGAACAGGACCTGTCCAATAAATTCCACGGAAAGAATTTTGTATTTGATGACAGGCTGGGGGAAAGGATCACGGATGAGGTGATCGCCAAATGCCATCAATGTGGCGAACCCGCAGACACCCATACCAATTGCAAAAATGAAGGCTGTCATTTATTATTTATCCAGTGCAGCCAATGTGCAGAAAAATACCAGGGATGCTGCAGCTCAGCATGTCTTACCGTGATCAATCTCCCGGAAGAGGAACAAAAATTATTGAGAAAAGGAATTGATAAAGGCCGGATGGTTTTTAATAAATCAAAACTGCGTCGCCCGGCAATGGATAAAAAACAGGAGTGAGGTACGTTAAAAAGATGCACCCACTGTTAAGCGAATGCATCCGGATTTATTCGTTTTAGAATTAGTTGATTGTTAAAATCAGACAGTTCTGTTTCCTGAGATCAACCGCAACAGGACTGCGATAACTGCTATTACCAGCAACAGGTGAATGAGCCCGCCTGCAGCAAATCCCAGATATCCAATTGCCCATACGATCACGAGGATCACGGCAATTGTGTACAATAGATTTCCCATGATGATAAATTTTAATTGTTAATGATAGGTTCAATAAATTCCCAGACTGATAATTAGGTCCGCTATAACAAATTCAAACGGTATGCCAACATTTCTATAAATGATTGCGGATAGCTGTACTTTAGCGTTCAAAGAATATAATGGGATGAAAAAACAGCGTTTATTGAATGCATTAAAAAACAATACATTAGTGATGATCAGACCTTCGCCGGTAGAAGGCATAGGTGTATTTGCGTTGACCGGTATTAAAAAGGGGCAGCGAAAAATTTTCTCTGATGATAAAAGCGAATGGATAAAGATCCCCAAAACGGAGATTGCGGCACTTCCTCTACACAGTAAGGCACTTGTGGAAAATTATTGCCTATACGATAATGATCATTATTTTGTTCCGGAATATGGTTTTAAAATGATCGATCTTGTCATTTTTTTAAATCACTCTGACGATCCAAACATTGCATCCATAAATGATGGCGAAGATTTTGAAGCCCTGAAAGATATCAGGGAAGGAGAGGAGTTATTGATTGATTATGGTGAAATTGTAGATGAGTAAGGCCTGTTTTGTAAGTTGGCCAGTGATCGCAAAATACTGTCTTCGGTTGCTTCATCGCTTAAGGCCTGTGGTAAAAATTTTTCCCCGATCACTTTTTCATATAACTCGATATACCTGTTACTGATCTCTTTGATCCAGGCTTCAGACATGGCGGGAACAACCTGGCCTTCCTTCCCCATAAAATTATTTTCGATCAGCCATTCCCGTACAAATTCCTTGCTTAATTGTTTTTGTTTCTCCCCTTTTTGCTGCCGTTCCTCAAATCCATCCTTTAAAAAATACCTCGATGAATCCGGCGTATGGATCTCGTCCATCAAATAGATGGCATTAGCAATTTTCCCAAATTCATATTTTGTATCTGCCAGGACCAGGTGCTGTTTCGCAGCTATTTGACGGCCTCTTTCAAATAACCGTAACGCATATGTGGAAAGTTGTTCCCATTCTTCTGCTGTTGCCAATCCCTGGCGGATGATCTCTTCTTTGCTGATATCCTCATCATGTCCCTCGCTTGCTTTTGTAGAGGGTGTTATTATTGGTTCCGGGAAAAGATCATTCTCTTTCATGCCGCCGGGAAGTGCTATGCCGCATAAAATTCTTTTACCGGAAGCGTATGTTCTCCAGGCATGGCCTGTGAGGCTTCCGCGTACGACCATTTCAATCTTAAAAGGGATGCATTTTTTACCGATACTCACATTTGGGGCCGGCGTATCCAGGAGCCAATTTGGACATATATCCCTGCATGCATTCAGCATATAAGCAGCGATCTGGTTCAACACCTGTCCCTTAAACGGAATTGGGTGTGGCAACACAACATCAAATGCAGAGATACGGTCACTTGCGATCATTACAAGCAGGTCATCTGAAATATAATAAACATCTCTTACTTTTCCTTTATAGAACCCTGTTTGATTTGGAAATTGATATACAGCCATCCTGCAAAGTAATGCCAACGGGGCTATTCTCTTTTTTTTAATACTGAGAAGATTTCAACACATGTTTAAAATAAAATTTTATATCCAAAAGAACTATGCTTATTTTGCTACATAATTTTAAACCTAAACAACCGAATATGAGAAAAGTTACAAGCTATTTGGTTACATTCCTATTGGCCAATATCATAACTATTGCAGCCCTGGCTCAAAATGTAACCATCAGCGGTAATATAAGAAACAGTGCCTCACAGGAAAATGTCTCCGCCGTTTCTGTTACCATTAAAGGTGGGTCTGCGGGCACATTCACAGATGACCGTGGAAATTTTAGCATCAGCACTAAAAGTTTACCCGTAACGCTTATCTTTTCTTCCATAGGTTTTGAACTACAGGAAGTAACTGTTACAGATGCAGGCCAAAAACTGGATATCGCATTTAAGCCGGCAAGTTCTTTGGGACAGGAAATTGTTGTATCTGCTTCCCGTGTTCCTGAAAGAATTTTAGAATCCCCCGTTTCTATCGAAAGGGTGAGCGCCGCAAATATTCGCAATGCGCCGGCTTCTAATTTTTACGATGTAGTTACTTCATTAAAAGGAGTAGATGTAACAACTTCTTCCCTCACTTTTAAAACTCCCACAACGCGTGGTTTTGGAGGAAGTGGCAACGCCCGGTTCAATCAATTAGTTGATGGCATGGATAACCAGGCCCCGGGCCTGAATTTTTCTGTTGGAGCCATTATAGGTTTAAATGAACTGGATGTTGACAATTTAGAATTACTATCTGGTGCATCTTCCGCTTTGTATGGCCCGGGTGGCATGAATGGAACATTGTTGATGACCAGTAAAAATCCATTTAAATACCAGGGCATATCTTTCCTTATTAAAGAAGGAGTGCTTCACACAGATAAGAGAGAAAGGCCTATATCATCCTATCATAACTGGAGCGTACGGTGGGCAAATAAAGTTTCTGAAAAATTCGCTTTCAAGATAACCTCTGAAATGATACAGGCTAAAGACTGGATCGGGATGGATTACAGGGACTATGACAGGTCTGCCGGTGTTTTAAAAGCAGGCACAAGATTAACAGATCCAAATTATGACGGCGTAAATACCTATGGCGATGAAACAACTGCGGATATCCGTGCTGTACTAAATGGGGTAGCCGCCCAGGCTCCTTTCCTCGCGCCTTTCATCAGCACTTTAACAACAAAGGCAATCAATGTTTCCCGCTCCGGTTATACTGAACAGGAGTTATTGGATCCGAATACACTGAATTTTAAACTGGGAGGGTCCTTCCATTATAAATTATCAAGCAGAACCGAAGCTATCCTCGCAGGATATTGGGGCACAGGAAATACAGTCTACACAGGTGCTTCGAGGTATTCTATCAAGGATTTTAAAATGGGACAATATAAGTTTGAGATCAACAGTAAAAACTGGATGTTCCGTGCATATACTACCCAGGAAAATGCAGGACAGTCATATAACCTTGCGGCTACCACCCAGAACTTCAATGAAGCCTGGAAGCCAAGCCCGGGTTCTACAGGTTGGTATGCACAGTATGGCCAGGCATTTTTGGGAGCTAAACTGGCAGGCTTATCAGATTACGATGCACATTTAGCTGCAAGAAAAGTGGCCGATGTTGGCAGACCCGCAATTGGTACTCTTGCTTTTAATCAACTGTATGATAAGATCCGTAAACTCCCGGTACCGGCAGGAGGAGCGTTATTGGATAGAACAGATCTTTATAGTGCAGAAGCCAATTACAACCTTTCTGAATATACGAAATCATTTGCAGACATAATGATCGGCGTCAATTTCAGGAAATATGTGCTGAATTCTGAAGGAACATTATTTGCGGATAAGCCGGACAGTACCATTGGAATTAAAGAGTTTGGCGCATTCATCCAGGCATCAAGAGCGATTACCGACAGGTTGAAGGTAACGGCCTCAGGCAGGTATGATAAAAATGAAAATTTTGAAGGACGCTTCACCCCGAGGGTAACTGCAGTATTTAAAGTTGCTGAGAACAACAATGTCAGGTTGTCTTACCAGACTGCTTATCGCTTCCCTTCTACACAGCAACAATGGATCGATCTTGACCTTAGCTCTTATAGATTGGTCGGTGGAAATAAAGCATTTAATACGATCCATAACTTTGACGGCAACCCGATCTATGACAGGGATTCATTGAAGAACAATGTAATCGTAAAGGAGAACCCCGGGAATTTCAAACCTGAAGCCCTTTCTTCTTTTGAACTGGGATATAAAGGGCTGTTGATGAATTCAAAATTACTGATCGACATCTATGGTTATTATGGCCAGTATACAGATTTCCTTGCGCGTAAGGTGGTTGTTCAATCTAAAAGCGGATCACCTATAACACAGGCTGATACTTCACTTGGACAGATATATTCAATACCCGTCAATTCACCTGCCAAAGTGAAGACCTATGGCTTTGGAATAGGATTAGATTACAGGTTGCCGTATAATTTTACAATAAGTGTAAATGCTGCTTCTGATAACTTAACAGATGTTCCTGAAAACTTTATAGCTTCATTCAATTCGCCGAAATACAAATTAAATGCGGCATTGGGTAATTCAGGTTTTGGAAATGGAAAACGTTTTGGATTTAATGTAGTTTACAGGTGGCAGGATAAGTTCCTCTACCAGGCAGACCTGGCAAATGGCGACGTCGAAGCGCTTCAAACGCTTGATGCGCAGGTAAGCTATAAATTACCAAAAGCGAAATCCCTATTAAAGATCGGGGCCACCAATTTATTGAACCAGTATTATTATAATGGAGTAGGCAACTCACAGGTAGGCGGTTTATATTATGTGAGTTTTGGATACAATATTTTTTAATGCCGATCAATAAACGCGGTCAATTTAAAATTAAAAAAATGAATATGAAATATATATCAAAAATTGTTAAGAGCAGTCTTCTGGTAGCCCTTTCAGCAATCGTGGTCCTGTCTTCCTGTAATAAGGATCCTCAGCTGATACCGGATCCGGTAATCCCTGCACCGAGCGGTCCCGCTTTAGGTGAAACAATTGCTGCCAATCCTGATGACAGTCTTTATTACGCACTTATAAAAAGAGGCGGGGCTTCTTTAGTGGCGATGATCAACAATAAGCCGACTTCGTTTACGATGTTCGTACCCGATAATAACGCGATGAGGATCTTTATCACTGCTGCTTCCGGCGGTGCTGTACCTCCTGGATCACCCGATGCGGTTTTTGTAGGTTTTATTAATACAGCTCTACCGACAGCAACTGCAAATGCAATCGTCAGTTACAATATTGTTCCCCAGGTCATCCGTGCTGCGGATATCCCTTCCAGTTTTCCTAATTTTCAATTCCCCAGTATATTAAACCCGGCGCCGGCAGTGAGCGCTCTTTTAAGGTTAACGACTTTCCCTACTACGAATAATGGCGCATGGATAAATAATATTCCCCTGATCGACGTTGATCAGGAGGCGGCCAATGGAATAATACATCATACTGCATTCCTGGTTACACCTCCTTCAAGATTTTTGTGGGACAGGATCGATACAGACCCGGGCTTAACTTATTTAAAAGCTGCTATTATCCGTGCTGATAGCGGAACCGCAGCGCCGGGTACATTGCAGGGCGCCTTACTGAATATCGGCGCTAACCTGACTGTATTTGCTCCTACAGATGCAGCATTCCAGGCCACATTAACAGGTGCAATAGCACAGGCTTTAATAGCAATGGGTGTTCCTCCTGCTACTGCACTTGCACAGGCAACTGCATTGGCTTCTTCACCAACAGTATTTCAAAACCCTGCTTTGTGGAGTGTTTTAACAGCAGAAACTGTAAAAGGAATTGTAGTGTATCATATTTTAGGAACCCGTGCTTTTACAAACAACTTACCTACTGCCGAAACTTTTGTACCTACATTATTAAATGGCGGTATACCATCTCATCCGGGTATAGGCTTAACAGCAACATTTGGTGTGCCATTTGTAACAAGTGCTACGGTGAAAGGTGTTGGCAATCCAACAGCCGCAAACGTTGTAATCAATGCCTCTCCATTGATCCCTGATCCGGCCGGCACGAGCGATCAGCATTTTGTGAATGGGGTTTTACACAAAATTGACCAGGTATTATTGCCTCAATAATAGTCAGCATTCAACCGAAATAAAAAAAGGGCTTCAAATTTTGAAGCCCTTTTTTATCAAACCTTTTTATGTTAAACATTGAACCTGAAATGCATTACATCTCCATCCTGCACAACATATTCTTTTCCTTCAATTCTTAACTTCCATTTTCCCGGCAGCTGCTTCTGAACCATATTTATAAAATCATTATAAGAAATCACTTCTGCTTTGATAAAACCTTTTTCAAAATCAGTATGGATCACACTTGCAGCCTGTGGTGCTTTCCAGCCATGATGTATGGTCCATGCCCTTACTTCCTGCACACCTGCAGTAAAATAAGTTGAAAGGTTCAGAGTTTATAGGTAGAATGGATAAGCCGGTCCAATGCAGGTTCTGTCATTTTATATTCTTCCATGAACATCTGCTTGTCCTCCGGGTTTTCAAATTCTGCTATCTGTGCTTCGATCGCATTGGTCATAATGATCACTTCGTTGCCCTTCATTTTTTACCGCTTCAATCAATGCATCGAATATTTATTACCTGTATGCATACTTGCCTCATCCACATTGGCAACATATAAAACTGGTTTATCAGTTAATAGAAAAGATCTGCGATGGCAGCCTTTTCATCCTTTGATCAAGATCGAGGGTGATGATATTTTTTCCTTTTTCCAGATGTTCTTTACATTTAAGCAGCATCTTCAGTTCTACTTTTACTTTTGCATCACCGTCTTTGATCATTTTTTCCGTGCGCTGAAATTTTCTTTCAACACTTTCCAGGTCTTTCAGCTGCAATTCGGTTTCAATGATCTCTTTATCACTAACAGGATTGATCGGTCCTTCATCCCTTAAAATATTTTCATCTTCAAAACAACGGATCACATGAATGATGGCATCTACTTCACGGATATTGGCCAGGAATTTATTTCCCAGGCCTTCTCCTTTACTGGCGCCACTAACCAGCCCGGCAATATCAACGATTTCGATCTGGGTAGGAACTATCCGGTTTGGTTTTACCAGCTCCTGCCAGTTTGTCAAGACGTGGATCCGGCACATTCACCAGCCCAATATTCGGCTCAATGGTACAAAACCGGTAATTGCTGGCCTGTGCTTTCGCACTGTTGCTTACTGCGTTAAAAAGGGTTGATTTTCCCACATTGGGTAATCCGACGATTCCTGCTTGTAATGCCATTTCTTATTTTATGATGTATGATGTATGATTTAAGATGTATCCGGGTTTCCCAGCATACTTCTCAAACGGGTGCAAAGGTAAGGTTTGAGTGGAAATATCAGAATTCATTATAAAATCCTAATTTCAAATCCTGTTACTGGTTAAGCCTGATGACAAATACATATAAAATAAAACCCTAAACCCTACACTTTAAACTTTAAACTTAAATGGTATTAAGTCGTATTTGGTCAGCTTTTATAATCATTGCTGTCCTCGTAGCCACAATAAGGATGATAAACGGCGATGAAAGAATATTTACACGGATGGTGGTGGGCAAATCTTCTGAAAAATACGATAGCACGTTTTATCTAAAAATCGGGTCACCGCTTAACCAACAACTTTCATCCAACTATATTGATTTTTTAAAGGAATATGGCTATCACCAGGCTGGTTCGCTCTCGCAGGCTTCTGTATTATTGACTGACAATTTAAAACATGATTCTGTTAATCTCATCAAAGCCGCAAAACCTTCCATCCAGACTTATAGTTATGTATCCATCCAGAAAAAACTTGTCAGGAAGGTAGACGGTATTATCGAAACTGCGAAGAATGCGGTCATGGATATCATCATTCCACTAATAGGAATTCTTGCATTGTTTATGGGTTTACTCAGTATTGCCGAAAAGGCAGGTGGGGTGAGGGTCTTGTCAAGGATCATATGGCCGTTTTTTTCAAGGATTTTCCCTGACATTCCCAAAGGGCATCCTGCTACCGGGCATATGATGATGAATTTTTCTGCAAACCTGCTGAATCTTGACAATGCCGCAACGCCATTTGGATTAAAAGCCATGGAAAGCCTCCAGGAATTAAATCCAAATAAAGCTGTTGCATCCAATTCCCAGATCATGTTCCTGGCATTACATGCTTCGGGACTGACACTGATACCTGTTACTATCATTGCGTACAGGTCTGGCCTTGGAGCGCAAAATGCCACAGATATTTTTATCCCTTGTATGATTGCAACTTTTGTTGCGACGATGGCTGCAATGTTCATTGTATCCTTCAAACAAAAGATCAATTTATTTCAGCCGGTCATACTGCTATGGGTAGGAGGAATTTCTGTATTGATCACACTGCTTGTGTTGTATGTAAGGGGCCTTGATTCTTCTTATGCACAGGTATTCTCCGGCATCTTAAGCAATGGGCTCATACTTTTCATTTTTCTCGTGATCGTATTGGGTGCTGTTTACAAAAGAATAGACGTTTTTGATGCGTTTGTTGAAGGCGCAAAGGGAGGATTTGAAACTGCTGTCAGGATCCTGCCATACATCGTGGGTATGCTTGTTGCTATCAGCATGCTTCGTACAAGTGGATGTTTCGACGTGATCATAAACGGTATGAAGACATTATTTGCCGCAATGGGAACGGATACCCGCTTTGTTGATGGACTTCCCACTGCTTTAATAAAACCCATGAGTGGAAGCGGTGCCCGGGGAATGATGCTTGACACTATGAAGACCTATGGTGCTGATTCTTTTGCAGGAAGGCTTTCCTGTATCTTACAAGGTTCTTCTGATACTACTTTTTACGTGATAGCGGTTTATTTTGGCTCTGTATCAATCAGGAATACACGTTATGCAGTAGGCGCCATGTTGCTGGCAGACCTTGCCGGCATTATTACATCCATCATACTGGCTTACCTGTTCTTTGGATAGGATTATTTTTTTGATGTACACGGTCCGTTGCCCTGGTAATTCTTTTACTCTTCTTCGTCTGTGATAAATTGCCCGTTGAACAGGCTTACCAGGTTTTTTGCCTTATAAACAGCGTTCGTATAACGGTTGCCGATCACAATGATCGTGGCATCTTCTTCTATTAGCCTGATAAAAACGGCATTGTTGCCATGCCACCAGCCATTGTGAAAGATCATTTTTTTCCCATCAGGATGTATGACCATTCTCCAGCCAAGGCCGTAATTCTTTGCCCCGGGCCGCTCATTACTGTAAGGCGTGTACGCCTGTTGAAATATCTCGGGTTTAAAGATCGTATTGCTCCGGAGGGCCCTGTCCCATATTAAAAGGTCCCGGGGGGTGGAGTATATGTCTTTATCCCCATAAACCAGGTCCAGGTAATTGATCGGGATAAGCTGTCCACGCCAATCGTAGCTGGGAGTAACCCTGGCAGAATCTGCGCGGGTAAAAACAAAGCTATGCTTCATTTGTAAAGGGTAAAAAAATGTTTTTTGTACGAACTCGGGGTATGAAACAGCCGATACTTTTTCAATAAGAAGCGCAAGGAGTGCATAATTCGTATTGCAATAAGTGAAACGTGTATTTGGAGTGCTGATGTTTGTTAATTCAGCTTTATGGTTGATCAACTGATCCAGCACATCCTGGTTTTTAATGTATGTGGATTTATTCCAACCCAACTCTTCCATAAAATAAAGATAATTGGGCAAGCCACTGCGATGGTTCAGGAGGGTTCTAATGGTAACTCCCGGGTAATTAAAAGCAGGAAAATATTTACTGTATTCATCATCAATGTTGAGTTTCCCATCCTGCCATAGCTTTAAAGTTGCCATGGCCGTGATGGTTTTAGTTACAGACGCAATATGAAATGAGGTCTGGCTGGTGATCGTATCATTGAGGCCGAGATGCCCTGTCCCTCTATACTTTTCAAAAACAATATTCCCACCCTTTGCCAGGATCATTCCTCCATTAAAACCGCTTTTTTCAAGCACGCTGTCATACCATTCTCCGCAGGCCAAAGCCAGCCGGTTTTTTTCTGCAGGGCTCACCGGGTCAGGTGGCTTTAACCGGATAAGAAGGGAATCGACCGGTATTTCATTGCTTTTTTTGCCGGAAGATTGGCAGGAAGTTAATGTACCGGCAGTTATAAATAATGATACAAAGAGGATGAGACAACGAAAGGATCGTGATCTTTTTACCGGGAAAACGGGCACGAAGATGCTCCACATAGTTTTGTAAGCTGGTATCATATAAATATTAAACCTTGAAAGAGAATATATTTGTGCAAAATACGGTGTAATTATTATGGCAAAGAAAAAATTAACAAGTTATCCCAAGGAAAAAATCAATATTCTTTTTTTAGAGAATATAAGTGAAGTTGCTGTAGCACAATTTTCAAGGGCAGGCTACCGGAATGTAAAAAAAATAACCACGGCGCATCAGTGAAGCTGATTTATTAAAGCTTATAAAAGATGTGCATTTATTGGGTATCAGGAGCAAAACAAACATTTCTGCCAATAGTCATCGAAGGCTGCACCAAAACTCCAGGCCATTGGTTGTTTTTGTATCGGTGTGAACCAGGTGGATCTGCAAGCGGCTACCAGGGCCGGGGTGGCTGTGTTCAATGCACCATATAGCAATACAAGGAGTGTGGCTGAATTGGTGATCGGCGCATCGATCATGCTTGTAAGAAAGGTCATTGACAAGAATAAAGCTGCTCATGAAGGTATCTGGATGAAGGATGCGAGTGGCAGCCATGAACTTAGGGGAAAAACGCTGGGCATTATTGGTTATGGTAATATTGGCAGCCAGGTGAGTGTACTGGCAGAAAGCGCTTGGTATGAAAGTGATTTTTTATGATGCAGAAACAAAACTGCCGCTTGGAAATGCAGCTGACAGTAAAATCATTGAAAGAGTTGTTGCAACTAAGCGATATCGTTACCCTGCATGTTCCTGAATTATCAGGCACCCGCAATCTCATCAATAAGAACAATATGAGGTATTTTAAGAAAGGGGCTATTTTGATCAATTATGCAAGGGGAGAAGTAGTGGACCTCGTCGCATTGCGTAAAGCGCTGTTGGCAGGCCAGCTGGGCGGGGCAGCGGTGGATGTATTCCCGGTTGAGCCCGAAAAGAATGGTGATATCTTCAACACAACATTGCAGGGATTGCCAAATGTATTGCTTACTCCCCATATTGGCGGAAGTACGCAGGAGGCTCAAAATAATATCGGTCTTGATGTAAGTACCAAACTTTTTAATTACCTCGAAAAAGGGAGTAGCACAGGATCTCATTCCATACCTGCATTATCCCTGCCACCCCAGGAGGGCATGCACCGCATTTTGCATATACACCAGAATGTGCCGGGCGTACTCAGCCAGATCAATACCACGCTGAGCCAGAATAAAATCAATATACTGGCCCAGTATTTGAAAACCAATGATGATATCGGTTATGTGGTGCTTGATGTAGATATGAACATGAGTAAAAATGCACTCGAATTATTGCGGAAAGTGAAACAAACCATTAAAGTGCGAATGCTGTATTAATAATAGCGGAGTGTTTTAAAAGATAGCATACACTGAAAGTTTCTCTATTTTCAATAAATACTGAAAAATCAGTAACTTTGTAATATTAATCACAGCACATGAAACTGATCATAATAGGCGGGGGATTTGGAGGTTTAAAACTTGCAAGGAAACTCAGCAATAAAACAGGATTTGATATCACTTTAATAGATAGGTTTAATTATCACCAGTTCCAGCCATTGTTCTACCAGGTTGCAACCGCCGGGCTGGACGCCAGTAATATTTCCTTCCCGCTCAGGAAAGTTTTTCAGAAAAGCAGGAACATACATTTTAGATTGGCTGATGTTACGAAGATCTTATCCCGGGAAAAGAAAGTAGTAACGGATATCGGCGATTTTGAATTTGATATCCTGGTCATTGCGACTGGAGCAGACACGAATTTTTTTGGCAACCAGCAATTAACAGATCATGCCCTCCCGATGAAAAGCACGGTTGAAGCATTGCAGCTAAGGTATCGCTTATTGCATAATTTTGAAGACGCCTTGCGTGCAAAAGACCTGGGTGATGACATCGCATTGCAGCGGCTGATGAACATCGTCATTGTCGGCGGTGGGCCAACCGGAGTGGAATTGAGTGGGGCCATCGCAGATATGAAAAAATACCAGCTTCCCAAGGATTATCCTGAACTGGATTTTTCATTCATGAAAATTTATTTACTGGAAGGTACCGCGAAAACCCTCGGTACCATGGGTGAAAAATCGAGTCATGATTCCCGGAAATACCTCGAAAGGTTAGGCGTAACCGTAATACTCAATACCCACTTAAAAGATTATGATGGTCAGACAGCGGTATTACAAAACGGGGAAACCATCGAGACATCGCTGTTGATCTGGGCTGCAGGTATTAAGGGAAATATTCCCGAAGGAATTGATAAAGCCCTGGTTGCAAAAGGAAACAGGATCAAGGTGGACAGGCAATGCCGTGTAAACGAAATGACTGATATTTATGCCATTGGGGATGTTGCGTATATGGAAGAGCCAGCCTGGCCAAATGGCCATCCACAGGTTGCACCGGTTGCAATGCAGCAGGCAGAAATGCTTGCAAAGAATTTCAGGAACCTTGAAACAAAAAAATCCGCTGGCAAGCTCATTGAATTCAGTTATAAAGACAAGGGAAGCATGGCGACCGTTGGAAGGAACCTTGCCGTAGTAGATATACCTAAACCTAAGATACATTTACATGGCTTCTTCGCATGGATCATCTGGATGGCGCTTCATTTAATGCTTATCCTGGGAGTCAAGAACAGGTTTTTTATTTTTTTAAATTGGGTATATAGTTATTTCACCCGTGACCAGAACCTGAGATTGATCTTTAAAGCTTTTTACCGGGAGCCGGCCTCAACACAGCCTTCCACGGAGATTGCACCAGGCATAAAGGAAAAGACCTGATCACTCAAAATCCTTCAGGAATTTTTTTGCCCGGCTTTTAAATGCCGCGGTCTGCAGTGGCAGCTGATCCACGATCAGCAATTTTATTTCCGGTATGATCTCCGGGTATTGTGCCGCCAGGTTACCCAGTATGGATAATGAAAAAGCTTTTACCCCAACAGTTTCTGTAGGGGATGCAACATAATTAAAGCATATATCCATCACTTCTCCCTGGTATTTTTTTGGGATATCGACCTGTTGTATAAGTCGGACTGTATTGCGTTTCACCGAAACATGCAGGTTTGGCTTATTAAGATTTTTTAAAAGATTGGTCCAGCGTTTTGTGATGAATTCCGGATGAGCGATCACGCAATTGCTTACTGGCCATGCTGCTCTTTGTACCACCCGGTATTCATCATTGAGGAACAGGTAAAACAATTCGTCGAATCTTTCGGTTGAACGGCCTACCCAGGCCACGATCTTGCTGCATTGTGCTTTCGAATGTTCTCTCAGGATTTCTGCTCTCAGTTTCATACAAAATTATTTGCCTGTAATATCATAAAGTGAGATCAGCTTTATTTGTTTAAGCAGGTCACCGGTGAAAATGATACCCTTGAATGTGATCGTCTTTTTCTCACCGGCATCAAGGTTAAAATAATTCTCATTTATATTTTCAGTCATTTCCCCGGCATCAATAAAAATATATTTTGCCACTGTATTGCTTTCAATGGTAAAAGCGGAAGCATTTATTTTTTTTAATTTGAAACCTGGTTTTGAAAGCTTAAGGTCTTTTGGATAAATGCTGTCATTTACAGGTTTTATATCATCCCTGTAAGCTTCTTTCACTGCATAGTATGCGGCTTTCGGCTTCCTGTCATAATCTACAATACTCCAGCTGGCGGCGGGCCAGCAATCGTTCAACTGCCAGACAAGCGTACCCATATTTACGGGTTCTTTCCTGCGATGAATGGCAATACTGTTCTTTAAAATATAATACTGCAGGCACTGTGTCAGGTAAGTATAGTCTTTTAATGAAAGCTGACTGATCTTTGATGAATCTATGAAATAACGGGCAAGATAATGATCCAGTTTTTCGAATCCCCCGTTGGCTTTCTGATGCCATTGTATAATGGAGCTTTTTGTTTTCCTGTCAGTGGGGCCTGTAAATTTTTCAACGGTTGCATAGTTTGGCATTGACTGCATGCCATACTCACTGATAAATCTCCCGGTTTTCGTTTCAAATTTTTCCCAATCGGCTAATCCCCACCAAAGTCCCCAATAATGACTGTCTCCTTCTTTAAAACTTTCTTCATGTCCCCAGCCATGCATAGGCGAAGAAGTTATATAGGGCCTTGTGCCGTCAAATTCATTCACCCATTTTTGCAAACTGTCTTCAAATAAACGTTTATAATCATTCCAAACGGTTGCTGAATCATTAACATGCAGGTTAAATTGATCCTGCCAGCCCCAGTTATGCCAGGCTTCATCGATCTCATTGTTACCGCACCACAATACGATGCAGGAATATTTTTTTAACCTGCCTATTTGATATTCCAATTCTCGTTTTACATTTTCAATAAAATTTTTGTCACCGGGATACATGCTGTTTGCAAACATAAGGTCCTGCCATACCATGATGCCCATTTCATCACAAAGGGTATAAAATTCATCATTTTCATATATACCGCCTCCCCATACCCGAAGCATATTCATGTTCGCATTTTTTGCCAGTTGCAATAATTTTCGGTAATCTTCCTTTTTTACGCGGGGCAGGAAAATATCAGCAGGTATCCAGTTGGCGCCTTTACAATAAAAGGGTTTCCCGTCTTTCTCAAAATAAAATGAAGTGCCTGCAGCATCTTTTTTTTGTATAAGCCTGATCTTATTGTCCGGTACCGTAAAAGCAGGCTCAATCCGTATCCCATTCCATGCCTTCAATGTGATGCTTTTCCAGATGCCGCAACCTGTGAATTTCGGCCCCCAATCCCAGCCAAATTGAAATGCAGCTTTACGTACATAAACCCGGTTATTATCAGGAAGCTTCAATGGCAGCCGGGATGTTGCAATACTATCCGTTTTATTTTGTGCTGAATAGAAGCGTATCAATAATTCATTTCCTGATCCGAGAATGTGTTCCCTGACATTTACAGTGTATTGCCGAAACATGTTTTCCGCGTGTAAAATTAACTGCCCATTCAGGAATACATCAGCATAGGTATCCAGCCCATTAAATATCAACTGAATTCTTTGCTTCGCGAACGTTTTTGAATCAACATTAAAATGCATTTTGTACTCCCAATTAACTTTATCGATCCATTGAAGTTCTTTTTCATTATCCCGGAAAAATGGATCAGGAATAAGATGGTTATTTAAGAGATCTGTATGAACAGTTCCGGGTACAGTCGCCTTGTACCATTTGGTTTCATCTTGTTTTTTGAACTGCCAGTCCTGGTTTAATTCAATAGAAATATTTTGGGCAGGAATTGCCACTGATATTAGTAAGGCGATCAATAATAGTAATCGATTTTTCATTAATAACTCTTGTATAATAGCTGAAACCTCAGCATGACAAGACCGGTAATCATCCTTATCAAGTAGAGTTAAGCAATTCAACTAATTTTTTTATTTCCGTTTCATCCACCGAAACCGTTTTTAATTGCTCCCTCATTTCAATATTAGTATATCTCATTTTATTATCAATAAATTTCCTGGCAGAGGTATGAAATTCCATGGCCCCGGTTTTCCCGGCAATTTCAATAATATTCTCTGACCGGATCCCGCTGCCCGGCATGATGATGATCCTGTTATCCGCCTGTTTTATGAGGGATTCAATATTAGCAATACCATCCATGGCAGTTGGCCTGAGGCCGGAGGTTAGAATTCTTTCGCAGCCCATTTCAATGACATCTTCCAATGCCTTTGATTCATCGGCGGTTCTGTCAAAAGCCCGGTGAAAGCTAACGCCAAGGGGATACGCCAGCTCAACCAGTTGTTTACATCTTTCTGTATCAACGCTCCCATCAATATTCAGCATACCGGTCACGATCCCGTCACAACCGATCTTTTTACAAACGCGTATGTCATTTTTTATGATATCAAATTCTTCCAGGCTGTATAAAAAATCGCCGCCCCGCGGGCGAATGATAGGATACAATTCAATAGAAACTTTTTTTCGGGCAGCCTCGATAAATCCATGGGATGGGGTAGTGCCGCCCTCCCCGGGGTTATCACATAGTTCAATGCGATGAGCTCCGCATTGTTCTATAATTACGCAGCTGTCAATATTAAAAGCAATTACCTCCAGTTTGAAATTCATAAATGTTCAATACTCAATTTTCAATGTTCAAAGCTCAAAGGGTGACAGTTGTATATTCAGCATTGAACATTGGCTATTGAAAATTATCAGATCATAAATTTTGAAGTATGTATTATATTTTCCTTATCACTTCTTACTGAAAAAACAAATCCTTCCTGTATCGCGTATGCGCCGTATGCTCCTTTCTTATTCATTGCTAAAAAACCTACCTGGATTGTTTTTGCTTTTTGTTTGTCCCTTTTCACGATCCGTTCAATCGCTTTTTTACAGGCGAGTTCAGGGCTATTTCCCTGCCGCATTAATTCCACCACGAGGTGGGTTCCGCAAATGCGGATCACTTCTTCACCCACGCCGCTGCTGGTTGCAGCGCCTATCTCATTGTCAACAAACAGGCCAGCGCCGATGATCGGGGAATCTCCCACGCGGCCGTGCACTTTAAATGCCATGCCGCTCGTGGTTACTGCACCTGATAAATTTTCATTCATATCCATTGCCAGCAAGCCCATGGTATCATGATTGGCTGTTCCGTCATCAAAAAAATAGGGAGCAAATGCCCCGCTTTTTTTATTCTCGATATTCAATTGCGGTTTATATTCAGATTTTTTCAACCATTTCCTGTAAGCAGCTTCAGCTTCATCAGAAAGTTTGGCTGGCTCCTTCCGGAAACCATTTGCCAGGGCAAATTGCTGGGCGCCATTGCCTACAAGGATCACATGGGGCGTTGTTTCCATCACTTTCCTGGCGACTGAAACAGGGTGTTTGATCTGTTCCAATCCTGCAACAGCACCACAATTGGCATGTTCATCCATGATGCAGGCATCCAGTGTTACAATTCCGTCGCGGTCAGGATAACCTCCCAGGCCAACGCAGCAACTGATGGTTGCTTCGATCTGCCTTGCACCCGCTTCCACGGCGTCTATTGCTTTTCCGTTAGCAGATAATATTTTCCATGCTGCTGCATTTACAGCCATGCCGCTATCCCAGGTAGATATCACAATAGGCTTTTGTGTAGCAGAAGTAAAGGATGATAAAGGCAAAGCAGATAATCCCAGTGTGCCTATTTGTAGAAATTTTTTCCGGTTCATCATACCTGTTTATGCATGGAAAGTTTTTGGATCATTTCAGTAGAAAGGCTTTCCGCATACATTCCATATGCGCTTGTAATAATGCCTTTCAGGTTGCCGTCTTTTGATTCAACGGCATAAACCACATCCTCATCTGCAGGATTGGTATCGCCTTCAAAACGATGAACGGCCGTTATTTCAAACTCTGAAGGATTTAAGCAATATTTTTTTTCTGAACATATCAGTTTATCAAAGGCAAGGTTAAAATCGATGGTATAACCTTTCTTCTTTAATCCATTGATCGCCTCTACCACGGTATCATATGAATCCATAGACATCTTTTGTTATAAAGTTAGTGATTTGGACTGAATGGCATTCTCGTCCACTACTCCAATTGCCAATTGCCAATAGTTCAGTACATTGCATTGGCTAAATTTGCCTGATTTTTGCTAAGTTTATCCAATATATAAATAAATTAAAGACCTGAAGTAATTACCATTATGAGTAAACCGAAAAACAGCGTTCCAAAAAGATCTTCACAAACACAAATTTTAAAGGGAAAGCTTGATATCAGCCGCAGTGGCATGGGATACGTGATCGTGGAGGGACAGGAGAAGGATATTATGGTAAGGCCCAATGATTTTGGAAAAGCATTTCATGGTGATACGGTGAGGGTACAGGTTGCAAAGCATACCGGGCAGGGCAAGCGGCCAGAAGGTAAAATAACGGATGTGGCTGAAAGAAAGCAAACGGAATTTATCGGCAATGTGCAGGTGAACAAGAACATAGCATTTTTTGTAACGGGTGGCGAAAAACCGGTGCCTGATTTTTATATTCCTGTTGAAAAATTGAACGGTGCCAAGGATGGGGAACGGGTAATAGCCCGGTTTGTAAAATGGGACAAGGCTGATAAAAAGCCACAGGCCGAAGTCATCGCCGTGATAAAAGCTGAAGATGAGGCTGATATGGCCATGAAAGAGATCATTATTGATGCGGGCTTCCCACTGGCGTTTGAACCTTCCGTTTTAGAAGAAGCAGAAAAATTATCCGGTAAAATAAGCCGTGAGGAGATCAGTAAAAGAAAAGACTGCCGGGATATACTCACATTTACCATCGATCCGGTGGATGCAAAGGATTTTGATGATGCGATATCGATCAGGAATCTTGATAATGGGAATTATGAGATAGGTGTCCACATTGCAGATGTAAGCCATTTTGTTACCAGGGATAGTATTTTGGATAAGGTAGCATACGCCCGTGCAACAAGTGTATATCTTCCTGACAGGGTGAACCCCATGTTACCTGAAAAAATATCCAATGAGCTCTGTTCTCTCAGGCCCAATGAAGACAAATATACCTTTTCCGTGATCTTCCAGATAACGAACAGGGCGGAGGTAAAGCATAAATGGATCGGCCGTACCATCATTCACAGCAATCACCGGTTCACTTATGAAGAAGTGCAGCAAACCATTGAATCGAAAGACGGCCTTCACCATAAGCCTATCCTGCTGTTAAATGGCCTGGCAAAGATGTTCAGGGAAGAAAGGTTCAGGAATGGCGCCATTAATTTTTCATCCACGGAAGTTAAGTTTCAGCTTGATGAAAAAGGAAAGCCGATCGGGGTGATCATAAAGGAAAGCAAGGATGCCCATAAATTGATCGAAGAATTTATGCTGCTGGCTAACCGCAGCGTTGCAGAATATGTTTCCAAAATTAAAAGTAATAAAGAGCCTATTCCCTTTCCGTATCGCATACACGATACCCCGGATGAAGAGAAACTAAAACCATTTGCCGCTTTCGCAAAAAAATTCGGTTATAAGTTTGATATCCATGATGAAAAACAGGTAGCGGCATCTTTCAATAAACTTTTGAATGATGTGCAGGGAAAGCCCGAACAGCATGTGCTGGAGCAACTGGGTATCCGCACGATGGCGAAGGCGATCTATACATCAGAGAATATCGGCCATTACGGGCTTGGCTTTGACAATTATTGCCACTTTACTTCCCCCATACGCCGTTACCCGGATGTAATGGCACACCGGGTGTTGCAGGAATGTCTTGAAAAGAACCTGAAGATCGACAAGAAGATGGAAGAAAAATGCAAGCACTGCAGCGACCGGGAACGTTCTGCCATGGAAGCTGAGCGGGCAGGAAATAAGTATAAGCAGGTAGAGTTTATGCAGCAATTCCTCGGAGATGAGTTTGAAGGTATCATAAGTGGTGTATCCGGGTTTGGTTTCTGGGTAGAAACGGTGGAGCATAAATGCGAGGGACTTGTGAGTGTGAAGGATCTGAATGAGTTTGACGATTTCAGGCTGGATGAAGCAGATTATGCGTTGGTAGGGATGAGGACCGGGAAAAAATTCAGGATGGGAGATAAGATACATATCAAACTGGTAGCTGCCAATCTTACCAAACGCCAGCTGGATTATGAATGGGTGCAGGATGGGGTTAAGAGCAAAATGGGTAAGGGTAAAAGGAATGTAGGTAAAAGAGGTTGATATAATCAATTATCAATTTTCAATTATCAATTATCAATTGTCAACTATCATTACATGCAGAGTTTTACGGCGTTGTCTGCGCTTTTCGAGGCCCAATTTAATAAAAGACATTTTCCAACGGATCCTCAGAATTTATATGACGCTTCCCAGTATATCTTAAATATAGGGGGCAAGCGGGTAAGGCCTGTTTGTGTACTGATGGGCAATGAATTGTTTAATCCCATTGACCCTGACGCTTACGAGGTAGCAAATGCCATTGAGCTTTTTCACAATTTTAGCCTCATACATGATGATATCATGGATAAAGCGCCCTTGCGCAGGAATATGCCCACGGTGCATACCAAATATGGCGAGGCAACCGCTTTGCTGGCGGGAGATGTAATGCTTGTGGCCGCTTATGAGTATATCAACAAAATAAAAACCGGTTACCTGCATAAGATCATATCCCTGTTCAATAAAACAGCTAAGGATGTTTGTGAAGGACAACAGCTGGATATGGATTTTGAAAAAAGAGAACCCGTTAGCCTTGACGAGTATGTACATATGATCACGCTCAAAACATCGGTATTACTCGCCTCAAGCCTGCAAATGGGCGCCATCCTTGGTGGCGCGGGCCTTGGCAACCAGCAACACCTCTATGAATTTGGAAAGAACCTTGGCATTGCCTTCCAGGTGCAGGATGATTACCTCGATGCATTTGGCGATCCTGCAAAATTTGGTAAACAGACAGGTGGCGATATACTCGCGAATAAAAAAACCTTTTTATTGATCCATGCAATGGATGTAGCCACGAAAGAACAAAAGAACCAGTTGAAAAAGCTAATAGGATCAGAAACGCCCGGGGAAGTTGACAAGGTAAATAAAGTTGATAAAGTATTGCAGGTGTTCAGGGATTGTAAAGTGGATGCATGGGCAGGCTCATTGAAAGAAAAATATTACGACATAGCCCTGAAACACCTCGATGAGGTCGCAGTGCTTTCTTCGAGAAAAGCAGCGTTGCATGAACTGGCAACATATCTCCTGCAGCGGGAGCATTGATAGTTCCTGGCCATACTGCGGCCATAGTACAACGTTAGATATTATTTTATTGAATAGTTCGATATGAAAAAAAGGAACCTGGTCCTGGCCGGATTTATCATTGCCAAATTTGTACTGCAGTACATATTGATCAGCCCGGAGTATGACCTGCACCGGGACGAATACCTCCATCTCGACCAGGGCAGGCATTTGGCCTGGGGTTATATTTCCGTGCCCCCTCTAACTTCCTGGATCGCATGGCTTATTAAATTATTCGGCAATGGTTATTTCTGGATCAAGTTCTTCCCCGCATTGTTTGGTGCATTTACAATGCTCATTGTATGGAAAACGATAGAAGCCCTAAAAGGAAATTTGTTTGCGTTGGTCCTTGCCTCACTTGCATTGTTGGTTTCGGTAATTCTCAGGATCAATATTTTATTTCAACCCAATTCCATGGACATTTTTTTCTGGACAGCTTTGTATTTCACACTTGTTAAATACATCAACAGCGGCAATACAAAATGGTTCTTTGTTACGGCATTTGTAATCGGGTTTGGCATATTAAGCAAATACAATATTATTTTCTTACTGTTGGGTCTATTGCCGGCGGTATTGTTAACCGGGCACAGGAAAATATTGCTGGATAAGAACTTCTATATCAGTATTGGCATTGCTTTTATCATTGTATTGCCCAATATTATATGGCAATACCAAAACAATTTCCCTACAATTAACCAGTTAAGGGAATTATCTGACACACAGCTTGTAAATGTGAAGCGTTCTGATTTTATCAAGGAACAGTTGTTATTCTTTTTCAGTTCCATTTTTATTATTATTGCTGCTTTCATTGCTTTCTTTTTTTACCAGCCCTTTAAAAAATACAGGTTATTTTTCTGGAGTTATTGTTTCACGTTAGCTATGTTTATTTTCTTAAAAGCCAAGGGGTATTATGCGATTGGCTTATATCCCATTTTGATCGCTTTCGGTTCCGTATACCTCGAAAAAAATATTTGCTGCAGGGTGGAAAAGATACCTGAAACCTGTTTCAATAGCCTGGGTAGTTGGTTTATCCATTCCATTTATTATGGTGGCTTTTCCATTTCAAAGTCCGCCACAAATTCAAAAGAACAGCCAGCGATATAAGAAAACAGGGCTCCTGCGTTGGGAAGATGGAAGGGATCATATTCTGCCACAGGATTTCGCGGATATGATCGGCTGGAGTGAACTTGCAAAGAAGGTTGACAGCACGTATAGCCAGCTTGTGGATAAAGAACATACACTTGTTTGGTGTGATAACTACGGCCAGGCTGGCGCGATCAATTATTATTCTTCTTTCCCGAATATCAATGCTGTATCACTGAATGCTGATTATATAAACTGGGTACCATTGGATAAGGAGATCAAAAATGTGATCCTGGTACAGGAAGTTGGCGATGACGACAGCACAAGGTCGAAAGAAAAACCATTATTTGATACCGTTCTATTGGTTGGAAAAAATGACAATCTATATTCAAGAGAATATGGAACAAAAATATTTTTACTCAAAGGAGCAAAGTCAGACATCAATAAGATCATTGCAAAGGATATCGAAGAAGAAAAAAATTACAGGTGACAAATAATTGATGTTCGAAATCTGCATTCCTGTTTCGTCAAATTAAATTCAGCTGTCTATTTTTTCTGCTGGTATACCTTGATATATTCTGCTACTTCTATCATCGGAGCTGTCCAGATGTCTGTTTCATTTTGTTGTAAATATTCCAATAGCCGGCGATGAGCAACCACTGATACATTTAACGGATTGCCGCCGCCCACTCCATGAAATAACAGCACAAGCAATGATTGGGTTTTTGTTGCCTGTTTTACCCATTCGATCATTTGTTCACCGGTTTCCCCGTTTACCATATAGCAATCCATGTTGTACAGGTTCACCTCCTCAATACGTGACATTGCTGATCGTACATTCCTCACCGCTACAAAATCATTTTTTACCTGGCCGATAAAAGAAGAGTCCCCGATTTTGGTATCGGCACAGGTGTACGCAAAAGTTCTTTTGGTTTTTCCATCAATTGCCTGCAGAAAGAGGTTGGTCATTTTTATTTCATCCACCATTCTTTGTATTGTGTATTTGCTTAGATCATAGTCGGCCTGTACCCATTCCCTCCCGGGAAGGTTACCCATACAGGGATGAAACAATGTATGGTTGCCCAGTTCATGTCCATTAGCTGCTATTTTCTGCCAGTCAGTAAGTCGTTCTCTGCACGCAGCCGAAAAACCGGTAATATAAAATGTTGCTTTTAGCCCAAGTGAGTCAAGCACTGGGATAGCGTTATCGAGGTGTTGGCTGATGGCGTCATCATATGTAATTACGACCGCACATTTTTTAGACTGCCAGGTTCTGTTAGGCTGGGCAAATGCATTTGATCCAAAGAAAATGATAACGGCAAAGGGGAAATACTTTTTCATGTATTTGAATTAATGTGCGGTATATAAACCAGGATTACGAATTTAAGAAACAATGTACTAAATTAGTTATGTGTAAATCCGGTACGTGTAATTGATCCCATCATTAAATCACGAGAAGTCATGAACAGCCATTTTAAAAAAATAGCGATCGCCGGTATAATTATTTTTTTAGGAGGGATCCATGGAGTAGGGGCACAAAAAACTGGCGTTGCTTCAAGCTATAGTCCTGTTCCATACTCAACATTAAAACATCCGGGCTGGAGCAGGAATGCGGTTATATACCAGGTGAATACAAGGCAATACACAGCAGAAGGAACCTTTAAGGCATTTGAAGCGCATCTTCCGCGATTAAAAGAACTGGGAATAGATATTTTATGGCTTATGCCCATACAGCCTATTGGCGAAAAGAACAGGAAGGGTGTTTTGGGAAGTGCATATTCTGTAAAGGATTATTATGGAGTGAATCCTGAATTTGGAACACTCAACGATTTTAAATCCCTCGTGAAGAAGATACATAGCATGGGCATGCACGTTATCCTGGATTGGGTGGCGAATCATTCAGCATGGGATAACCAACTGGTAACCCAACATCCTGAATGGTATACAAAAACGCCTGAAGGGAATTTTCAGCCCACACCATGGTATGACTGGGATGATGTGATCGATTTTGATTATGATCAGCCCGGATTGCGGAAGTATATGACCGATGCGCTAAGATATTGGGTGAAGGAAACAGGTATTGATGGTTACCGATGCGATGTGGCCGGTTTCATACCGGTTGATTTTTGGGATAACGTGAGGAAGGAACTTGATAAAATAAAACCGGTATTCATGCTTGCGGAATGGGATTCGCGGGATATGCATAAACATGCATTCGATATGACCTATTCCTGGAGCCTGTATGACAAGATGCACAGTGTAACGGTTGAGCAAAAAGATTTTGGCGGGCTCGTTGAATATATGGCCCATGACGTAAATACTTTTCCAAAAGACGCTTACCGGATGACATTTACGGATAATCATGATAAAAATTCCTGGACTGGAACACCATTCACGATGTTCGGCAACGGGCTTGAAGCATGCATGGTGCTTAGCTGTGTTGTCAATGGAATGCCGCTGGTCTACGGTGGACAGGAAGCCGGCAATCCAAAGCAACTGCGCTTCTTTGATAAAGACACGATCGAATGGAAGGCTCACCCTTTTTTTAATTTGTATAAGACTTTATTTGCACTTAAGCATCGTAACGAGGCTCTATGGAATGGTGCCGGCGGGGGAGAAATGCTGCGTATCTTTAATGACAGGCTAAGCCAGGTTATTTCTTTTGCAAGGGAGAAGAATGGCGATAAGGTAGTGGTTGCTTTCAATTTCAGTGATCAACCCCTGGAGGTGAAGCTTCAATCAAAGTATCATAAAGGCAGTTATACGGCTTTGTTCACTAACAAAAAATATGAATTGAAAGGAGATGATTCGTTTTCACTTGATCCATGGAAATACATTGTATTGGAGAAGGATAAATAAGAACAAGTATCCCGTTTCCAATAAAATTTCCGGGTGAAAATATATTTCGCTATTTTACTTTTTAAACCAACACTAACATGATCAATTCCTTATTCAGGAGAAAGAATATCAGCAGTATTTTAGCGGAAGGAGACATTGAACCTCATAGCGGCGGGCACAGCCTCAAAAGAGTCTTATCCGTAAAAGATCTTACTTTTTTCGGGATAGCGGCTATCCTTGGTGCAGGAAGCTTCAGCAGCCTTGGTTTTGCAGTTTTTCATGGCGGGCCCGGGGTAGTCATATTATTTGTGATCACCGGCATTGCCTGCGCATTTACGGCGCTTTGTTATTCTGAATTTGCAAGCCGCATTCCCGTCGCAGGCAGCGCTTACACTTATGCATATGCGAGTTTTGGAGAATTGTTTGCCTGGATGATCGGCTGGGCGCTGATCATGGAGTATTCGATCGGTAATATTTATGTTGCCTACAGCTGGAGTGATTATTTTACTTCTCTCATGAGTAAAATGCATGTGCATATACCGGAATATTTAGCTACCAGTTATATGGAAGCAAAACATGCCATTGAAGGAGGCAGCACAAATGAAGAAGTATTGGCTGCATGGAATACTGCCCCGGTTGTGGGTGGATTGAGAATTATTTTTGATCTCCCTGCTTTGGTCATCAATTTCCTGATAACATACCTCGTATATCGTGGCATAAAAGAAAGCCGGAATTTCAGCAATGTGATGGTCATATTAAAAATTGCAGTGGTGGCGCTGATCATTATCGTAGGCGGTTACCTCGTTTTTTCAAACGGGCTGACTCTCAACTGGACTCCCGGCAAATGAAGATGGCGTAAAATCGTTTATGCCCAATGGTTTTAGTGGGGTGATGCTTGCAGTTAGCGGTGTATTTTTTGCATATATCGGTTTTGATGCGGTAAGTGTACTGGCAGAAGAAAGTAAAAACCCACAACGCGATCTGCCAAGGGGAATGATGCTTTCGCTGGTGATCTGTACCATCATTTATATTTTACTCACGCTGGTATTAACAGGCGCGGTGAATTACAGAAAGTTTGATGGGGTTGGAGACCCGCTGGCATTTATTTTTGAACAGCAAAATCTTAATGTTGGCTGGATGCAGTTCTTCGTGGCAATAGTAGCGGTAATTGCCATGACAAGTGTGTTACTGGTATTTCAAATGGGGCAGCCACGGATATGGATGAGTATGAGCCGGGATGGTTTGATGCCGCCGGTATTTCAAAAAATTCATCCAAAATTCAAAACCCCTTCTTTTGCTACGATCGTTACCGGTTTGGTGGTAGGGGTGCCGATTCTATTTACGGATAAAACATTTGTACTTGGATTTTACAAGTATCGCGACCTTGTTTGCATTTGTACTGGTTTGTGGAGGTGTATTGTTAATACCACGTAAAGAAAAGCTTGGCGGCCGTTTTCACCTGCCTTATATCAACGGGCAATTTATTTTTCCCTTGATCGTTGCAGGTGCAATGTTCATCGCTTATAAATTATCAAATACATATTTCACCGATCTGTTCAATTTTGATTTTAGCGCCAATGAAGATTATGCCGCCGGTAAAAAAAGCTTTATGGATGTTGCCACACCAAATATCTCATTGATTATTTTTTGGATAAGCGCTATACTGCTTGCTCTGTTTGCTTTTATTAAAAAATATTCCCTGATCCCATTGATGGGAGTGATCACCTGTATGTACCTGCTTACGGGCATGACAAAAAGCAACTGGGTATGGTTCATTGGCTGGCTGGTATTGGGAATAATTATATATTTCCTATATGGGTATAAAAACAGCAAACTGGCAAAGCAGCAGTTGATCGTGTAGTTCGTGTTTCAAAAAAATAATATATTGAATAGCGGCACAAAGTAATTTAACTTTGTGCCGTTGTTTTATATCAGAATGGTTAACCGATGAAATACGAAATTGGCGATAAAATTATAGTGCTTCATTCTAATGAAGAGGGTAAGGTCATTGATTTCATCAATGATAAAATGGTGATGATAGAAGTACGTGGTGTGAAGTTTCCCGCTTATATGGACCAGATCGATTTCCCCTATTTTAAAATGTTCTCCGAAAAAAAGATCGTTGAAAAAAAGAAGATCCATATTGATAATGTTCAGAAGGAAAAAGCTATAGTAAAGAAAAAAACAGGGGAGGGCGTCTGGCTGAATTTTATTCCGGTTTTTGATAAGGACGTGTTTGACGATGATGTGGTTGAAAAACTCGGGTTTACCTTATAAATGAGGAGGAAGAAGCTTTTACTTTTAAATATGACCTGAATTTTTCGGGTGAAAGCCATTTCGAGTTGCAGAATACCATACGGGGCTTAAGTGATTTTTACCTGCATGATGTAAAATTCGAAGACCTGAGTGATAATCCCCGGTTCGATTTTGAATTTTCCCTACTGGAAGAACACAAAAAGAAAGCTCCTTATTTTGAAACATCCTTAAAATTAAAGGGAAAGCAGGTGTTTAAGAAAATTGAAGCATTGCAACAAAAAAATGAGCCTTCCTTTTCTTATGAATTATTTAAATCTTATCCGGATAAAATAGAAGAAGAAAAAGTTGACCTTGGAAGACTGGGTAACTCAGGTTTCAGGATATATGATGCCTCGAAGATCAGGGAGAACCTGGCTCCTGCGAGGTCTGTGGTGGACCTGCACATTGAAAAGCTTACAGATACATGGAGAGATCTTTCCAATACAGATATTTTAGCCCTGCAACTGAACGCATTTGAAAAATATTACGACCTCTCAGTAACACATCATCAACCGGAATTGATCATCATCCATGGAATAGGGGAAGGCAGGTTGAGAGACGAGATCCATGAACGGCTCAGGCATAAACACGAGGTCAAATCGTTTGTGAACCAGTTTCATGCGGCGTATGGATATGGGGCAACGGAAATATATTTTAAGTGAAAAGTGAAAAACGAAAAGTGAAAAATTTGTAAGCCTTGTTGATCTAACTAGTATATCAATTCCCTAAACTTTTCTAAGCACAACATTCAACATTTAGCATTCAACATTCAACATTACTTTAAGGGTCGTTTCTTTATCATCCCCCCCTTCATATCCTTTACACTGCTCATTACAACAAAAGCATTGGGATCAATTTTTTCAATTTCAACCTTTAGTTTACTTACTTCCAGCCGGGTGATAATGGTATAGATGATCTTCATATCGTATAGTTTTTCACCACTCTTCCCAAATCCCCTTTCACCATTGTACACAGTGATGCCCCGGCCAAGCTTATCCGTGATCATTTTACGTATCTTATCCGATTTTAGAGAAATGATCGTAACACCCGTATATTCTTCGATACCTTCAATGATGAAATCAACTGTTTTGGAAGCTGAGAGATAAGTAAGCATTGCGTATAGTGCTATTTCAATAGAGACGAGCCATGCCGCCATGGAGAAAATGACTATGTTTACTAACATAATTACGTCCCCAATAGTGAGACCGGATTTCTTACTTAGTGCAATTGCCAATACCTCAGTGCCGTCTATTACGGCACCGCCCCTAACGGCAAGGCCTATACCCGCCCCTAAAAAAAATCCGCCAAATACAGCTACCAGTAATTTATCATTTGTTATTTGTGGATAAGGCATAAAGGCTACACAGATGGATAGCCCAATAATGCCCAGTGCTGTTTTGACAGCGAATTGCCTGCCGATGATGGTATAACCTAAAATAATAAAAGGCAGGTTGATCAATATCAACAGGAACGCCAGGTTGAAGCCGGTTAATTCGGCAATAAGCAATGATATTCCTGTCGCGCCTCCATCTAAAAAATTATTCGGTAACAGGAAGCCCTTTAAACCAAATCCAGCGGAGAGAACACCTACGCATATCATTAAGAAATCGATCCAGAAGTCCTTTAGTTCAATTTTATATTCAATGATCTTTCTTGCTTCACTATAACTGATAGGCGAACCATCAGCATTTTTTTTCTTAAAAAATGCCTGGAAAATATTTATCCGGTCTGTTTTCATTGCTTTAAAAATAAGCATAAAAATTTTGTTCCCGGGATGCTATTTGCCGCTTTTGAAGAGCTTGCTTTTAAGAAAGAGATTTATAATTTTTCTACCAGCAGCCTTTCGCTTACGGTATGGCTGAGTGATTCAGCATTTTTTTTGTGATAGGCGACCAGCATACTGCCATCAAATTTTTCTATCGCTTTTATTTTTATTTTCAATCCCAAATGCAATTCCCGGCTGTTTAGGAATTTCAGGAACTCATCGGTGGTATGAATAACAGCCGCCAGCTTCACAGTATCCCCTGCTTTACAATCACTTAATTTTTCATAATGTACCCAGTCAATTTTCCCGGTTTTGTCTGGTATGGGTGATCCGTGCGGATCAATGGTTGGATAACCAAGCATCTCATCCATTTTTTCAAAAAAATGAGGCGAATGAAGATGTTCCATCTGCTCTGCAATTTCATGCACCTGCTCCCAGCCAAAGCCCATTTTTTGTACCAGGAACATTTCTGTAAGCCGGTGCTTTCGGATGATAAGCCCTGCTTCTTTTTTTCCTTTCTCCGTAAGCCGCAGGGGTTTATAACTTTCATAATGGACTAGTTTTTTTTCTGACAGCTTTTTCATCATGCTGTTTACTGTGGGCATTTTGATAGCCAGCCGTTTACTCAAGTTCATTAGCACTTACTTCCCCCTTATCAGCTGGCAGGTTAAAAAGTGCTTTCAGATAATTTTCTTCTGTATATGAATGCATAGTCAAAAGTACATATTAAAGTTAGGGTCGTATAATCCGGCAGCAACAATAAATAAAAATATTGTTAGATGAGTCTAAGTTATTACTTTTGCATATAGAATATTAAATCAGGATAATGAAAAAAACGTATATTGTTCATTACGGCTATTATAATCTGCATTGCGATGGTGCAGGCCTGCTCAAAACTGGAGCCGGCCGCTCCCGCGAGATGATCAGTTGCTGGATGGCCCGGTAGAGGGGCTTAGCTATGAGCAAAACAGGCGGTTCCTGGCAGGGGATGTGGCTTTTAACGATGAAGTATTTACTTCGGCAAACTGGCCTGGGCTCCATATTTGTTGCAACCAGCTGCGGCAGTTGCCATGCAGGTGATGGTAAAGGACATCCTTTTACTACGCTTACCAGGTTTGGGCAAACAGATAGTACCGGGAACCAGTTCCTGCATTTGGGTGGCCCGCAATTGCAAAACAGGGCCTTGCCGGGTTATATGCCTGAACAAATCCCGGCCGGGGCAACATTTTCAAAATTTACACCACCGGCCAATACCGGCCTGGGCTTTTTAGAATTGGTTTCTGATGCAGATATACTTGGCGATGGCAGATCCGGCAGATGCAGACGGGGATGGTATTTCGGGAGTACCCAATTGGATTGCATTGCCCTCATTTATTTCGCCCAATGCAAATGCCATTTCACAAAATGGAAAATACATTCATCGTTTTGGGAAAAAAGCAGCGGCCTATAATTTATTGCATCAAACAGTAAATGCCTATAACCAGGATATGGGTATTACTTCCTACTTTTGCACCAAAAGATGTGTATTCCGGGCTGGATATTAGATCCTGAAGTAACAAATCAAACAGTACACAACGTTGTGTTTTACCTGCAAACATTAAAAGCGCCTATCCAACGAAATCAAAATGATGCGGAAGTGATACGAGGGGAAAAACTTATTTATACAGGCCGGTTGTGAAAGCTGCCATAAGCAAACTTTGAAAACAGGGTCTTCATTCGATCGCTCCCTTATCCAACAAAACATTTCATCCTTATACCGATTTGTTATTGCATGATATGGGCCGTGGCTTGGATGATGGTTATACAGAAGGCAATGCAAAAACATATGAATGGCGAACACCGCCACTTATGGGGACTGGGCCTATCACCGAATTCACAGGGAGGGCAATATTTTTTAATGCATGATGGCCGGGCAAAAAGTATTGAAGAAGCCATTCAACTGCATGGTGGTGAAGCGGCAGCAAGCAAAAATAAATTCAATCAAATGGCAGCAGCAGAAAAAAATGCCATTATCAAATTTTTAAAATCATTGTAAGCAATGGACAGGAAGGATTTTATAAAAACTGTGGCTTTGCCTGCATGGGAGGCATTGGCATTGGCTGCTATGCTACAAAGTTGCAGCAGCCACAAAATTACTGAATGGTAAGATTGCCGGCGACAATCTGATAGTGCCCGTAAGTGATTTTGAAACCAGGAATGGCAAAGATATTTATTTTAAAAAATATATGGTTGTTCAAAACGACATTTTGCAATATCCCGATTTGTGTTTATCGGTTAAATGAAAATGAATATACTGCATTATGGATGCGATGCACCCACCAGGGAACAGAATTGCAGGTATTTGGCGACAAGCTGCAATGCCCTGCACATGGCAGTGAGTTTGACAACAAGGGGGTGTTCAAAACGGCCCGGCAGATGCAAAACTGAGAACATTTCCGGTAACCATTGAAAACAATCAACTTAAAATTTCATTAAAAGCAGTATGATCAAAATATTTATCGATATATTATATGCATTCATTTCTTTGTGGCAATGTACAGGCCCAGATAGATCCTGCATTGTTAAAACGAGTTCCAAAAGATACGGTCAAAACAAACAATGAATATGGATGCTGTGTATAACCGTCCGTTTATAGCGGTTGGAAAATTGCCTGTTTCATTGGGAGGATATATGGAAGCTAACTGGCAACACCTTGGTACAGATGGTATTTCAGAAGGGCACCAGTTCCAGTTCAGGAGAATGACCCTATTTGTTTCATCCACCATTGGTAAACGATTAAAATTTTTGAGTGAAATAGAATTTGAAGATGGTGCAAAAGAAATTGCTATCGAGTTTGCGGCACTGGATATTGAATTGCACCCCTTGTTGAATTTCCGGGGAGGAATGATCCTAAATCCAATCGGAGCATTCAATCAAAACCATGATGGGCCTAAATGGGAATTTATTGATCGGCCCGTATCTGCCACGCAACTGTTCCGGCCACCTGGAGCAATGCCGGATTTGGCTTATATGGAAAACATTACAAAAAAGACTGGATGTTTGGTTATGAAGTATATCTTTCAGGCAGTTTTGATAATTCCATTATTGACAATAAAGAAAACAAAACATTTTTGCCGGCTGCAAAAAATAACTCAGAACGGTTTGAAGAAATAAACAGCGGCCTCCCGCTTTTTACCGGTAAACTTGCGCGTGAAAAATAACAAAGTGGGCGAAATTGGGTATTTCCTATATGGGAGGAGTATATAATAAATTCCAGGATGATGGAATACAGATGGATGATAAAAGAAGGGTGGATGTTTTTGCCATTGATTTCAATACCACCTTGCCAAAACTCAATACATTTATCACCGGCGAATGGGCATGGATAAAAGTAAATGTACCCGCCACTTTTACACAACAATTTGGCAACAAGCAACAAGGGGGTTTTATAGATATTGTTCAACCGGTGTTAAAGAAAAAAATTCTGGATTGGGAAAAAGCAACCATCAATCTTGCCTGCCGGTTTGAATATGTAGATTGGAACGTAGGCAATTTTAAAAGTACAGGTGGTAATATTGCAGAAGACCTGTGGAGTATAATGCCCGCCATCAGTTTCCGGCCAACAGCACAAACCGTATTAAGGTTAAATTACCGTCACCAGCAACAAAAAGATATTCTTGGCAATCCCCCGGCAAAAACAGGTGGCTTTAGTTTTGGTGTTTCAACTTATTTTTAGATATATCCTGTCTTCTGCCTTTGTTTAAAACAGCCCATGTAGTGGTACGGTTTTTGACCCTTCCGTTAATACTGTATTTCATTTATTAATGATTTATATTTATTTACTCAATCGTTAAATTTCATGTTATGGCAAAATCTGTAAAACGGAAAAAAAGCACTCCCTCCGTAAAAAAAACTGCTGCAAAGAAAACAGTTCCTAAAAAAACTGCTGCAAAGAAAATAGTTCCTAAAAAAACCGCTGCAAAAAAATCTGCCACAAAAAAACCTGTAACAAAAAAAGCAGTTGCTAAAAGACCTGCATCAAAGAAAACAACCGGCAAAAAACCGGTTCCAAAGAAAACAATTCAGAAAAAGGCCACTATTAAAAAAGCGGTTACAAAAAAAGCCGCGAAACCGGCTGCAAAAAAGCCAATTACAAAAAAGGCTACCTCAAAGAAAGCAGCCGTAAAAAGATCTGTTGTAAATAAAGTTGCCCGTAAAAATAATGTGCAGTCAAAACCTGTTGTAAACAAAGCGGTCTTAAATGGAAAACCGGCTGTTCCTAAAACAGGTGTCACAAACCAGGATATTGCTATAACAAACAGCCAGGCATCCTTGTTTGATGATAATATTTCACGCGGTGAAACAGGAGTAGATGAAAAAAAGGAAGCTTCGGTAACAGGTAATGAGCCAATCCCGGTTGTACATAGTATTCCTGCACCGGTTGAAAAATATGCCAGGCCTGCCGATCCATATCACGGCAATATTTCACCAACGAAGAGAAAAGTGAATATGAAGCCTTCAGGTAAAAAACCGCTTTGGAATAAGTAAAACATATAAGCAAAAAGAGGATTGGAATGATTCAGGTGCTGCTATCCTTTTTTAAACAAGGTTTTAACAAAACAAGTGCCTGTATCTCTTTTTTTAAAATTGCAAAGAAATAACTTCGCCATTCACTAAAACAACCCATTATGAAATTAAAATATGTCATTTTATTTGCCGTTTCTGCCATGCTCTTTATGAGCTCATGCGTAAGTAAGAAAGTGCTTAAGGGTGAACAGGTACGTTATGTTCAGTTACAAACTGAATATACAAAATTGCAGGATGAACTTAAAAACTGCAATGATCTCACCGCTGAGAATAGCCGGAAAAAAGCCGAGCTGGAAACAGAGATTGCCAACCTTAAAAGGGAATTGGACTTCCAGAAAACGAATAATACACAGGCTTTAAAACAGCTCGAGAACCTATCCGTAATAAGTTCATCACAGGCTGAGAGCATTAAAAAATCGTTGGATAATATCGGTGCAAAAGATGCGTATATAATGGACCTCCAGGCAGCGATAAACCGTAAGGATTCTTTGAATCTTGCCCTTGTAACAAACTTAAAAGGTGCCATAGGCAATATGGATGATAAGGATATCAATATCAAGGTAGACAAAGGCGTCGTTTATATTGATATATCAGATAAGCTTTTATTTAAGAGTGGTAATTATGATGTAACGGATAGGGCTAAAGAGGTTTTGGGAAAAGTAGCATTGGTTTTAAAAAACCAGCCTGATATTGAATTCATGGTGGAAGGACATACGGACAATGTTCCTTATAAAGGGAATGCAGTGTTAACCGATAACTGGGACCTTAGTGTAAAAAGGGCCACTACAGTTGTTAAAATCCTCCAGCAGCAATATGGCCTGAACCCGGCACACATGGCTGCTGCCGGCAGGAGCGAGTATAAGCCTATTGCGGATAACAGTACTGCAGAAGGAAGATCCGCAAATCGCCGGACCAGGATCGTGATATTACCCCAGCTTGACCAGTTTTTTAAACTATTGGAACCAAAAAAATAACCACCCGCAATAAAAAGCCAGCTTTAATGAGCTGGCTTTTTTATGCCATTTTAAATTTACATTCGTTCAAAATTAAACCGCTTATATGAATCGTCTTTCACTTCATTGCCGGATCGCAGTGCTAATGCTGTTTTTTGCAGCCTGCAATGTCAATACAAATACAGTTTCCGAAGGGGATGGCCTTGATGCCTTTAGTGCAGACAGCCTGGCCAAACATATTATCACGATCTCGGGAGATGATTATATGGGAAGAAAACCTTTTACTGCTGCCGAAACAAAAACCATCAATTATTTAAAGGAACAATTTATAGCTGTAGGCCTGGAACCCGGTAATGGGGACAGTTATTTCCAGGATGTTCCGATGGTGAATATAGCAACAACAGCTGCACCGGAAATGCAGGTTCAGTCAGCTAAAGGAAATTTCATGTTGAAAGGCCGGGATGATTATGTGATATGGACAGATAGAACAGATAGCGTCATTTCATTGGATAATACAGAGCTGGTTTTTGCAGGCTATGGTGTAACAGCCCCTGAATATAACTGGGACGACTATGCGGGGCTTGATGTAAAAGGGAAGATCGTCCTGGTGCTTGTAAATGACCCGGGATTCAATGCAGGCGATTCGGGTTTATTTAAAGGGAAAGCAATGACCTATTATGGACGCTGGCCCTATAAATTTGGGGAGGCCGCGAGACATGGAGCCAAGGGCTGTCTTATTGTTCACAATACGATAGCGGCCAGTTACCCATTTAAAGTGGTTCAGAATAACTGGAACACTTCAAAGCTGCGCCTTGATAACCGTGGAAAAAATGAAACGCTTTGTGACATGAATGGCTGGGTATCTGCTGAAGCTGCCGGTAAGATACTGGCAGCTGCCGGTAAGGACTCAACGCTGCTGGAAAAGGCTGACCTCCGTGGTTTTAAGGGAGAGCAGCTCGGGGTCCGGTTGAGCACAACGATGAAAGTAAAAGCGACTTATGACAGATCACACAATGTTATCGGTAAAATAACAGGCACTAAATACCCGGATGAAACGATCATTTATACGGCGCATTGGGATCACCTCGGTGTTGGTGCTCCTGATCAAACAGGGGATTCCATTTATAACGGAGCCCTGGATAATGGCAGCGGCACCGCAGCTTTACTGGAGATCGCAAGAGGATTTAAGCATTTAAAAAAAGCTCCTGAACGCAGCATTATTTTTCTTTCTGTAACTGCAGAGGAACAGGGCCTATGGGGTTCGGCTTACTATGCTGAAAATCCCGTGTACCCCATCAGTAAGACAGTTGCAAATTTAAATATGGACGTACTGAACTTTTTTGGGAAAACAAAAGATATAATAGTAGTAGGAAAGGGACAAAACGAATTGGAAGATTATCTCGAAGAGGAGGTAAAAAAGATAGGTCGGGTAATTAGTTTTGAAAAACACCCCGAAGCTGGCTCGTATTACCGTTCCGATCATTTTAATTTTGCAAAAGCAGGTGTGCCGGCATTGGACCTGAAATATGGTTCCGAAGTGATCGGCAAAGAAGCGGGATATGGTATAAAAATGGCTGAAGATTATACAAAAAATAATTATCACCGGCCTTCTGATGAATATGATCCCGCAACATGGAGATTGGATGGAGCCATTGATGATATTCAATTACTATTTAAGATCGGGAGAAGGCTTGCTTTCAGCCATGAATGGCCTTCCTGGAAAAACGGTTCAGAATTTAAGGCGGTGAGGGAACAGAAAAAATAGAAATTTATTTCAACATAAAGCCACGGCAATGAAAAAAATATGCTTATTGATTTTTGTCTTTAGTATTTCCATATTACAAGCACAGGTTATTACGTCTCTACAAATAGACAGCCTGGTGAGCCTTACTCTAAAAACATTTGATGTGCCAGGCATAGCCGTAGCTGTGGTGAAGGATGGTAAGGTTGTTCATGCGAAAGGTTACGGAGTACGATCACTGAACACAAAATTACCTGTAGACGAAAATACCTTATTTGGTATAGCCTCCAACAGTAAAGCATTTACCAGTGCGGCACTGGGAATGCTGGTAGATGAAGGCAAATTAAGATGGGATGATAAGGTGACCGATTATATCCCGGAATTTAAAATGTATGATCCATATGTAACCGATGCATTTACGATAAGGGACCTGCTTACACATCGCAGTGGGCTTGGTCTTGGTGCAGGTGACCTGATGTTCTTTCCAGACGGGAATACATTCACCCGCAAGGAGATCATCTACAATATTCGTTATCTAAAGCAGGTCTCAGGCTTCAGAACGAAGTATGACTATGATAACAATATGTATATCGTGGCCGGTGAAGTCCTGGCAAAGATTTCGGGTCTCAGCTGGGAGGAATTTATTGAGCAGCGCATTATGAAGCCACTGGGCTTTACGACAAGCGCGGCATCATATGGCAGGGTAAAAGATAAGAATATCATTGATGCCCACGCACCCATGGATGGGATTGTAAAAGCGATCCCACATGACTGGAGTGAAACAGCGAATGCCGCAGGTGGTATTTTGAGCAATCTAACAGATATGAGTAAATGGATCATTATGCAGATGAACAATGGCAAGTATGGCGATAGTTTAAATAAGCGTTTATTCAGTGAGGCAGTGCATGAGGAAATGTGGACACCACAGACCATTATACCAGTTCGAAGCAACCCGACGTACAATACGCATTTTTCAAGTTATGGGCTTGGTTGGGCTTTAAACGATGTGAAGGGATACAAAGAAGCTTCACATACCGGTGGGCTACTGGGAACAGTTACACAGGTAACGCTCCTGCCGGAATTGAAACTTGGGATCATTGTTTTAACCAACCAGCAGAGTGGAGCTGCATTTTCAGCGATCTCAAATACGGTCAAAGACAGCTACCTCGGCATTTCCGGGAAGAACTGGGTAAAGGCTTATCATGACCGGGTAGTATCCAATGAAATAAATGCCAAAAAGATCACTGATGAGGTATGGAGCACGATCAATGCGGCACTGAAGAATAATAAACCTAAACCCGTAGACAGTTTATTCACCGGAATATATACGGACAAATGGTTTGGCAATATCAACATCACCCGTAAGGATAATGGGCTGTGGTTCAGTTCAGAAAAATCGCCCCGCCTGAATGGTTCGATGACGCCGTATAAAGGAAATACGTTTATCATTAAATGGACTGACAGGAGTTTTGACGCTGATGCATATGCGCTGTTTAGTTTGGACAATGAAGGCAAGGCTACCGGCTTGACAATGAAAGCGATCTCGCCGCTTACCGATTTCAGTTTTGACTTTCATGACCTTGACCTGAAACGGGTAAAGTAATTTGCTTCTCAAAAAATGGGCATGCATAAAAAAAGTTGACAAAGTTGATATAATAAAAAGGCATGCCTTTTCTGCATCAACTTCATCAACTTTATTAACAATACTAACCCATTACATTTTCACAAACCGGAATGACCTGGTTTCTTTGCTGCTGGTTATATTCAGCATATAGATACCTTTGGCCAGGCCGCTTAAATCAATTTGCAGCATTTTCTGGCGAACAGCTGTGATCTTTTTCACAAGGCTGCCATTTGATGCCCTCAATTCGATCGTGCCCGATGCATCAAGACTACCCAGGTTTACATTCAGCCTGTTTGTAGCAGGATTTGGATATATGTTGAATGCTGCGTCTTCTTTAATTGCTGCTATTTCTTTTGCTTCAGTTGCGTTTTTTTCATTCAAGGCAATATTATCTACAAAATCCGGAGCTGCATTATCAGTGATCATCCTGTCTTCTCCATCCTCCCCGGGGCATGGTGATATGAAGAATACGTTAGCCTGCAGGCTGGTGAGTGTCGTATTTCTTTTGATTACATCTGAGAGCCTGGTAATTAAAACCTGGTTACGCGTAGCTGTGGGTAAATACGGATCATTCCTGTAAAAATAATAATCTCCATCTCTTACTTTTTCAAACTGGGACTTGAGGATGGCATGCATTGTTTTTCCTACAGATTTTCCAGGCAGGCGGTCTTCGACCAAAATACCCACCCATAGATCGATATTACTGACATTGCCATAGAGTGATTTTAGCTTATTTGCCAATTCAGTATTACTGGTAATATTTGCAAAGCTCACAGCGCTTATACCTGTATAATATGCCCTGACCCTATTATAGTTTGGCAAACCATGATCCCTTCCTCTTTGAATATTTAAGGAAGCCAGGTCAATTCCAAACCTGACAGGGTCCGTTATATTTCCAAAAAGAAAATTGCGTAATACGCTGTTTATCTTGATATCAGTCTCATATTGTTTATGAGTACTAAATCCTTTTAGAAATGGCTCGAGCCCATAACTATACGTTGTAGCGGGAGTATTAAATACTTCAAGAAGGTCCAAAGCGCCCGGATCAATTTCTTCACAGTCATTGCTTCGCAGTGCTAATTCATCTGCGACCATCGTATGACCGATCCTGTAACCTGCCGTTGCGAAAGTATTCAGGATATCAGGCCTTACATCATTATTATAAAACCGGTATGAGTTAAGGGAAACCCCCATAGCCGGCAAAAATTCCTGGAAAGTAATTGCCTGGATCAAAGCACCTACTTCTTTCCTTGCGGTTTGATAAATGTATTCATCATTCCTAAATCCCTGTGCAATCAGCCTGTCACAGATCCTGTTATGCTCTCTTATGAATATTGTATGAAGGGCAGTGATCCCGGGATGTTCGGCACCCCGCGGATCGCCGGTTACAACGGTCTTAACGCTGTGGCCGGCATCATCTCCCATACTCGGGGCATCGGGGTCTATTTCTCCTGACTGTTGTAAGTTGACGGTATTCCATGGAAGTAAATTACCTGGGGAGGTTTTCATTTTGCCTTTTTGCAGGGTCCTCAGCCAGATGGCCCGCACATCATCTGAACCATACACCATGGAAGCATCGATCCATGCAGTGGTTGCATTGGATTGTTGCCTGGCATTATTGATCCCTGTCCCCGGTTGTATCTCACTCCTGAAAAAAGGAATACTTTCTGTAAACAATGTTTCATCGGGGGGCAATGCGATGGGTACATATTCTGTAGTACCCGTAGGTGTTATCGACATGTCATGGTCGAGAAACTGTCCCCATACATACACAAATGCGCTCAGGTTGCGGGAATTAAATTGTGTAACAGGTTCATCACACACCAGATTGGAAATTTGTCTTGGAGAGGGGCGGGTTGTGCCTCCCATTGCATTCCTTGGATCACTGGATGCATATTCAGGCGTGAGTTCCCTGAATAATTGTATATCAGTTGCCCCCCATAATTGTTTTAAACTACTGCCGATATTATTGTTTGTGCCATTGTAAGATCTATACGGGCTGTGAAAAAATGGTGGGCGCATAACCGTAACAGTTCTGAATGGCGAAGTGCGTGGCTGTGATATAAATGGGTTTCTTTCTAAAGACCTGTTTTGTTGGGCGATGATCTTTGTGGATAACATCGAAATAAAAAAAGCAGCTGTCGATAATAAAATTGTTTTTCCAGACATGATATTAATTTTAAAGGTTAACTTTTTTAAATATATAGGTTGAAATACCCGGGCATAGTACAACCGGTATGACAATAGAATACTGTTAGCGCCTTGAGAGGCGCCATTCATTATAATATTTGAACGTTGAATTCACCCTGGTCTGGTGCGAAGATTATTAGGTTGGGTGGTAGTTAGTTTAGGCGAGTAAGCAGATAAGTTGAATTGGTTTCAAATATTTCCCAGGCATAAAAACGTTGGCATGCGTTTTATCAATGTTCTTAATGGCCCATCCCTTGAAAATGCAGCTGCCCCGGGAAATGATGTTTCATTAAAAACCGGGGCAGGATGCTGCCGTGCAAAGTATATGGTTCCTCTTAGGAATAAAATAATTGTTCTCGTAAGTGGAAGTAGGTTTTTCATGGATCATATTCTTAATTTTTTTAAAAATAATGACCCTACAAAAGTGGAAAATTTTACCGTAGCATGTGTTATATAATTCAGATAAAAGGTTATATAATTATGTCACCTGGAAAATGAATGTTATAGTTGATTGATTTAAGCGGGGAGGGGTTCCCGGGGTTTTACCCGCATTGGAATTCATTACAAATTCTCCAATGGGATCAGCTTTTTATTTTTTGATTTTTTAAAAAGGGACGGTGTCAGGCCGGTGATCTTTTTAAACTGAGCCGATAAGTGAGCCGTACTGCTGTAGTTAAGTTTCCATGC
This sequence comes from uncultured Chitinophagaceae bacterium, assembly GCA_963779595.1. Classification (GTDB taxonomy): domain Bacteria; phylum Bacteroidota; class Bacteroidia; order Chitinophagales; family Chitinophagaceae; genus Ferruginibacter. The sequence goes on from CAVZYY010000001.1 coordinate 1,024,413, forward strand.
AATTTCTGAGAGTGTATATTCATTAAACAGCAGCAATTGTTTTACGCGTTCTATTTTGTGGGCAATAATGAATTGTTCAATAGTTATACTCCTTAATTTGGAAAATAATTTAGAGAGATAAGTATAATTGACCTTTAATTTTTTACTGATATAATCCGAGTATTTTATATTGGGTAATTCTTCTGAATAATGAACCATTTCAATTACAATGGATTTTACTTTCTCCAACAGGATGATTTCTTTATCATCCACCAGCTCAAAATCGTTTCTAAGCATGGTTGCTTTCATTTCATCGTATTGTTTTTGAGAAAGCTTTTCTTCTATTTCTATTTCCCCGATTTCTATAGCAGTAGGATGAAATCCATAGTTTTCAAGTAAGATTTTTACCTGTTTTACCGAACGCAGGCTGATCATATTTTTAATGAAGAGCTTCAAGTGGTTTTTCATTTAATGGCGCAAAAACAATGAGTATCTAAATTTATTTCTTTTTTTGGATGATAACAAATACAATCGGTGAATGGGGCAGTTTGTAGGTTAATATTAACAATGTAGTATTTGTCCTACATGTATCATGCGCGGTGGTACTACATTGGCAACTGGTATTTTGCCATCTATCCGTCACATCGTACTTTTAGATGCATTTAAATATTATTTAATGAAAAGTATTTTCTTAAAAGCAACCGGTTGTATTCTTTTTTATTTAATACCAGTATTCTTCGCCGATGGTCTTAAAGCCCAAAAAACAATCCAGGGATTGAACGATCATTTAAAGGCAGTGCAGGCAGGATCTAAACTGCAGGGTTTTGCTGTAGCGATTATTAAAGATGATGCAGTGATCTTTTCGGGCGGGTATGGCTTTGCTGATAAGAAAAAGAAAACACCCTTTACCATTGAAACGGTTCAGCCGATCGGTTCGGTGAGTAAGACCTTTATCGGGCTTGCTTTGATGCAGGCGATTGACAAGGGTTATTTTACCCTGGAAACTCCCATTAATGACTTGCTTCCGTTCAAAATAATTAATCCCTGGCAACCAGCCGCGGTGATCAGGATCAGGGATCTCGCTACCCATACTTCCAGCCTTCTTGACGATGAGGTTACTTACAAAAAGCTGTATGTGCAGGCCAAAAAGCCAACGATGGAATTAAAAGATTTTTTAAAGGCTTATTATACGGAAGGAGGTGTGTATTATAATAAAACAAATTTCAGCAACACTGTTCCCGGCAGGCAATATAACTATACCAACATAGGCGCTGCACTGGCAGCTTATATCATTGAACTGAAAGCCAATACTTCATTTGATAAATTTACCGCAACTAATATTTTCCTCCCGTTAAAAATGGCGGATACGCATTGGGTTTATGATGAGGCGAAAAGCAACAGGTATGCAACCCTTTACCAGGTGAACAGGCAGGATGACCCTGTGTATAAAACCCTGGTGAATAGTGATGGGACCGTTAAGACCTACAGCAACATTGTTTATCCTGCTGTTAGCCTGCGCAGTTCTGTTGCCGACCTTGGCAAATATTTGGTTGCCATGATAAAGGGATACACAGGAAAACCAGGCATGCTTCCCAAAAAATCGTTTGAAACATTATTCAGGAAACAATTCGCAGCGGATAATATGCCCGCTAATATGGATCCCCGCGAAACCAACAGGGCACTCTTCTGGGCTTATAACCGCAAAGGAAAGATTTCACTTACAGGTCATGAGGTTGGGCTCGCCACATTTATTTCTTTTGACCCGGTTACAAGGATCGGAAGAATTTTACTGATCAATACAGAACTTGAAGGGATTGATAATATTTTAACCATCGAGGCCTTTATGAATGTAACAAAAAGCCTTGATAATTTTGAACAGGGAAAATAACAGTTAAGCTTATTAATTTATAATGATCAATTGCCATGTGTAATTTTAATTTCTTTAACAGTAAAAAATGATTCTGGCATAATTTTCCCTTTGTAGTAGGTTCATTTATTTTAATAAGCATTAAACAATTAACTATGAAAAAAGTACTTGTAGCCTCAGCGGCTTTATTCTTTGCAGCAATCACGAACCTTTCTGCCCAAACCAATGAGAAGCCGGTGGTTAAACAGGAACAGCAGGTTGTAGAAAAGGCTGTAAAGATCGAAAGCCAGGAAAAAACACCTGTAAAGCCTGAAGAACTGCCTGAAGCAATAAAAAAGGCCATTAGTTCAGCTGACTATAAAGGCTGGACCGTTAGTTCAGCGTTTTTGGTAAAAAAAGAAGCTGAATTTTACGAAGTGACCCTCGTTAAAGAGAAAGAAACAAAAACTGTAAAGTTTGCGAAGGACGGAAATGTAATTCTGTAATTTTCTTCATATGCATTATTTAGTAATTGGCCGGCATAGCCGGCCAATTTTCAATATATACCCTGGGCAGCATATGTGCTGTTTAAATGTTGTTGTTTTTTTTAATTTCATTTAGCAGGTCTTCCAGGTCCAGGGACCTGGTGTACATAAGCAGGGATCCATCTTCATTTACAGGCCATTGTTCTTTTGGCCTGTCCCAATATAACTCCACACCGTTATGATCAGGATCATCGAGGTATAAGGCTTCAGAAACGCCATGATCCGCTGTGCCCGTGAAAGGATAGCCGGCCTCGTTTAAACGGTTAAATATGATCGCGAGGTCCTTCCTCGTTGGATAAAGGATGGCCGTATGAAATAAGCCCGTTGCCCGGGGCGGGGCTGCGGGCCCGTTTTTACTGTACCAGGTATTTAGCCCGATATGATGATGATAACCCCCTGCAGAAATAAAGGCCGCATCGGTACCATACATTGTAGTTACTTCAAAGCCGAGCAAACCGCAATAAAAATCAATGGAGCGTTGCAGGTTGGCCACTTTTAAGTGTACATGCCCAATGCATGTTTTGGGAGGAATGATATAATTGTCTTGCATAATAATGAATGATCAGTGATGTATATATTGTTATCAAAGATAAACAGCATCAATATTATAAATTATATTTGCATTTCTATCAGCCGGCTATCGTTCTTCCGCTCTGCGGGAGGAAGGAAAGTCCGGACAGCAAAGGGCAACACACCGGTTAACAGCCGGCTTTCCGATCTGATCGGGAAAGAGACAGTGCCACAGAAAATAACTATTCCGCTTCGGCGGAACAAAGGTGAAAATGTGAGGTAAGAGCTCACAGTTTTGGTTAGTAATAGCCATTACGGGTAAACCTTGTGTGCTGTAATGCCACGTATACCATCGTTTGAGGGCGGCCCGCCCGATCCCGGTTTACCGGGAACGTTGAAGGGTAGGCAGCAAGATTGTGTTAGCAATAACACAACCAGATAAATGATGGCCGTCCCGGTTTTACCGGGATAACAGAATCCGGCTTATGGCTGATAGATTTTTAAACTGATTCGTCCTTTAAAAAGGAAGTTTGCCGTTTTCTATTTTCACGGTAATACGAATTCTTTGAAAATGGTTTGTTTTATTTCCGGCCATTCTTCCCCGATAAAACTAAACATAACAGAATCCCGCAGGCTGCCGTCCTGGTTTATCATATGACGACGGAATATTCCTTCCTTGATGGCCCCGATCTTAAGCATCGCACCCTGGGATTTTAAATTCAGCAGGCTTGTTTTTAATTCTACCCGGTTGAGCCCGATCGTTTCAAAAGCAAAACTCAATAATAAGAATTTACATGCTTTATTAATGCCGGTACGTTGCAGGGAAGGGTGGTACCAGGTCCAGCCGATCTCAAGCCTTTTATGCGAAAATACGATACTGCCAAACCGGGTGCTTCCCGCATACCTGCCCGCTTTCTTATCATAAATGGCGAAGGGGTAGGAAAGGCCCTGCTTTCTTTCAGACAAAGCTTCATTAAAGTAGCCCTTAAAATCAGCTTCGTCCTTTATGGTAACACTTGTAAATTCCCATAGTTCTTTTTCCATGGCTACGGGGAGCAGCCATGGGTAATGCTTTTCGGTTAACGGTTCCAGCCTTGCCCGCTCATTTTCAAGGACGAATTCCTCGTTAAAAAAATTAAGGGTGTTCATTTGCTTTGATCATTTTTGCTACAATTTTATCAATGGGAAGCGTAACTGAATCCTCCGAAAAATCATCCCAGTCAATAAAGCGGAAAGTTTCTGTTTCTCCTTTTTCAGCATATACTTTTAATTGCGACTTCATCAAAATCAAAAAGCTTTGTTTTTATAGGCGCTTTGATCTTTTCAAGCGCTTGTGCATAATAATAAATGGAAATGATCTGGTGCTCCCGGTTAAAAGCGCTTTGCTGGTAAAAATCGGTGGTATACAGGTGACGGGTCACTTCAATCCTCAGGTTCATTTCTTCCATAAACTCTCTTTTAAGGCAATCAATTGTGCCTTCTCCTTTTTCAAGGCCGCCTCCACAGAATTTTGTATAATACCCGCCACGTATATATTCATCGCTGACGAGTACCTGCTTTTGTTCATTGATCAAAATTCCATATACCCTGATATTAAACATGATTACTTTTTTGTGCGCCGTATATAATTAAAGATCACGAAGGCTAAAATGATAATGGATAATATTACCGGTATCCAGAATGCATAGACAGAGTGTTGGTAAGGCATGGGCACGTTCATGCCATAGATACTGGCAATTAATATGGGAATACTCAGGAAGATGGTGATCGTACTCAGTCTTTTCAATACTTCGTTCTGGTTATTGCTGATAATGCTTGCAAACGCATCCAGTGTACTGCTCAGGATATTCGTGTAAGTATTCGCTGTTTCCAGGGCCTGTGATGTTTCGATAACGAGGTCATCTAGAAAATCCTTTTCTTTTTCATCAAGCTGCAGAAAATTTGTTCTTGCCAGCTTCATCATCAGCAGCTCATTGCTGCGGAGCGCCGTTAAAAAATAAACAAGGCTTTTTTGAATGCGCATGAGCTGCAACAGTTCCTCATTGCGGATCGAATCGTATAATTTTTGTTCAAGCATATTCCTCCGTTGATTGATCTCCTTCAAATGGCCCTGGAAGGTTATGGTTATTTTTTCGAAGATCTTCAGCACCATCATATTCGGTTTATCCGGTTGCCGGTTCTGAAAACTATTCAGAAACTTTTTGATGGCTTCATTTTCAAATGAATTAACAGTAACAACTTGTTTACCTGTTAAAATAATACAGATAGGAATGGTGATATAAAAAGCATCACTGTCATTAAAGGAATTATTTTCAGTAGGTGTTTTAATGACGATAAGCTTTACATCTTTTTCAGTTTCATAACGGCTCCGCTCATCAATATCCAATGAATCTTTCAAAAAATCAAGGGGTATGGCGAGCGCTGTGCTCAGTTCTGAAAATTCTTCCTGGCTCAGCGGCGGCAAAACATTCACCCATGTTCCCGCATCCGGTTTATCAACAGCAATGGTGTGCTGGTCAATTATTTTAAAGTATTGGATCATTGCTTGCTGTTAAGGATTTTACGAATGCTGTTTAAATGATGGGCCGTATGATAGATCGAGAAATAACATAGTTCCCTTAAAGTTATCCGGCCAAGCAGGGGGTGTCGCACCAGGTAATTATCCAGGTCTTTTTCATCCCGGTTCTTTTTTAACGCAGTGATATATTTTGACGTTGCCTTGTTCCAGTTTGACAATATTTTTTCTTTTCCATTTTTTATTTCGATCTTTTTTGGGGTGAAGCGGCTTCCTGCCTTTCCCCCGTCTTCCAGTTTCTTTTTGTATTTATCAACCAGTGCTTCATAGCTCCTCGAAGGCCGGTTTGGCTTTCCCCCGATCCAGCGAACAAAGATCCGGGGAAGACTATAGGCAAGGGTAGTGGTATTGAATGAAATAATAAGATGCTGTATATTTTCTGCAACAGACCATTTGTTCCCCTGTCTTTTAAAGAAAACAAGATCATCTGCTCCGTTGCATACCTGTGAAAATGCTTCCACTGTTTTTTCGGTAGCAGCCACAATTTCTTCCTTTGTCATTTGATATCAATTTCGCCTGTGAAAACCAATTCAGCAGGACCGCATAACCAGATATTATCAAAATTGCTGTCATCGATTTTATTATATTCTACACTAGATGACCCCCGGGGGTTTTAACTTCTACCCGGTTAAAGCCACGGTCATTATGAGCTGATACCAATGCAGCGGCTGTTACGCCGGTACCGCAACTCAGTGTTTCGTCCTCCACACCCCGTTCATAGGTTCTTACATAGATCTGGTCTTCACCAATAGTTTCTACAAAATTCACATTGATTCCCTCCTCAGCGTAAGCTTTGCTATAGCGTATCTCCCTTCCCGTTTCCACCACATCTAATTCATGATATCATTGGCAAATTTTATAAAATGAGGAGAACCGGTATTGAGTACCGCAAAGGAACTATGCTCTTCCAGTTCATGAACATCATTCATTTTTAACTTAACAATTCATTTTTGTCAATCTCTGCTTCATGTTCACCATCTATTGCTAAAAAGCGATAAGTGTATTTGTGAATACCCATGTGATTGGCAAATCGTACCAGGCACCTGCCGCCATTTCCACACATGCTGCTTTCGTTGCCATCTGCATTGTAATAGATCATCTCAAAATCATAGCCTGCTTTATTATTGAGCAGCATCAGGCCGTCCGCACCGATCCCGAATCTCCTGTCACAAAGTGCCTGTACCTGGTCCGTGGTAAGTCCTGCGTAAAGGCCTTTTCGGTTGTCGAGTATCACAAAATCATTTCCTGTTCCCTGGTATTTGTAAAAAATTATTTTCATTATATATTAGATGAAATGATCTCTAATGATTGTTTAATAAGATCTTCTACAGCCGGTATCGCTATTTTTACTAAACTCCTTTGTAATGCGGTTAGCCACGATAGCACTAAGGATAAGCACTGATGCCCCAATATTTTTCCCAGGCCGTAAATAGCGGATGTTTCCATCTCAAAATTACTGATGCGATGATTGCCCAAAGCTAAAACTTGTAAGCCGGTTGATCAATTCCGGGTGCGTAAGTCCCAGCCCGTAGCACCCTTCCCTGCGGGCCATAAAATCCCGGGCAGGTTACCGTGATCCCCTGGTGAAAATTCTTGTAAAATGTTTTAGCAATGACACGCTTGCTCATTGATATAAGGTCCGGAAACTCCCTGGTGTAATTGTGTATGCGTATTAAAAGCCTGCAACATTTGTTTTTCTTCTTCATTGCTGCTGTGTACGATAAAAATGATCAGGTTGTCCAATCCCAACCCATGAGTACTCGCAACAAAGCTATTTACAGGTATATCTTTTTGTAGGGAACCAGAAGTGCCAAAGCGGATGATATTCAGCTGGCTAAGTTTTTCTTTATGGTCCTGGTTTCAAAATCAATATTTACCAGGGCATCCAGTTCATTTAAAACGATATCAATATTATCCGGACCAATGCCGGTACGTTACCAACTGATCCTTTTCTTCCCGATATAACCGGTATGTGTAACAAATTCCCGGTGATTGTTTTTATATTCAATGTTGTCAAAATGTTTACTTACTTCCCTAACCCGGTCGGGATCGCCAACCGTAATGATCGTATTGTGCAATTTCTTCGGGCCTGCAATTTAAATGGTAAATAGCCCCCCGGTTATTAATGATCAATTCTGATTCAGCAATCCTGTTCATAAATTTACTTAATAAAATATTGAATGCCGAATTTCGCTTACAAAATCTAATCAAAAAATCCCCTATTTTTGCAACGTTCATGAAAATGGCGCATATCGGCCAGCCTGGTCATAGGCAAATTGAAGTTGAATGATTATTAATATTGGTCCTGTTGGCCGAGTGGCTAGGCAAAGCTCTGCAAAAGCTTCTACAGCGGTTCGAATCCGCTAGGGACCTCTAAAAAAACATCGCCCCGGCCCCCGGGGCGATTGTAATTACGTCATATGTATTTCAAAGATCATGTACTATACCGGGGTCACTGGCCTGCATCGCCATTATTGGTACCTGTTTTATACCCTGGACATATTATAAAAGCATCAATGAGACCTTTACGGGTTTTCATACCAGTTCTAGCCGGGAATTATTATGGAAAAGCCGGTATCGGCATTACGTGATTGGCTGTGTTGATATTACTATTTATGTTATTGCCAAAAATATGGGCCAGGAGGATCAATCTTTTTTTAACTGCCTTGTTGTTTGCATATTGTATCAGTACCTATATTATTTTCACCGGTGCATTGTTTGAGGGTGAGGTTGAAAACCGGGCCGGGATCTACGGGATCGTTGTCTTATCTTTTATTATGTTGGTTGCGGCTATGTTTCCGAAAGGAGAAGTTTCTGATTCCAGTTCCTAGTTCCTAATTCATAGTTGGAATTTCGGGAAGGTTGAGCAATACATTAAACCGTTAAATTCCTCAACTAAAACCAGGGACTATAAACTATTTTTTCACTTCTTTCGCCCATGCATCTTTTAATGTTACTGTCCGGTTGAAAACCAGTTTACCTGGGCTGTTGAATCTTTATCCAGGCAGAAATATCCTTTCCGGATGAATTGATAACGCTTATCTACAGTTGCAGTTGAACAGGGAGGGCTCTACATACAGCATTGACTTAATTACTTGCAAGGAATCGGGGTTAATATGATCTTTAAATCGCCCTCTTCAGCAGAAGGGTTTTCGACCTTAAACAAGCGGTCATATAATCTTACCTCGGCATGTAGCTGCATGTGCAACACTTACCCAATGAATGGTTCCTTTTACCTGGATAGCCCTGGTATCATTGCCACTCCTGCTTTCCGGAATATAGGTGCAATGAATTTCCGTAACATTCCCTGCTGCATCTTTTACAAAGCTTTCGCATTTCACGATATAGGCACTCTTCAACCGAACCATGCCGCCGGGTGCAAGCCGGAACCATTTTTTTGCAGGTTCTTCCATAAAATCTTCCCGTTCTATCCAAAGCTCCTTGCTGAAAGGGAAGTGTTCTTGTACCCATATGTTTCATCAGGCCCGTTTTCACTGGTCAATATCTTCTGTTTTACCGTCTTCGATAATTATCAATGATCAATTTTACTGGATCCAGCACTGCCATTACGCGGTTAGCAGTTTTATTCAGGTCTTCCCTAAGACAAAATTCCAGCAGGCTAAGGTCAATAAGGTTTTCTCTTTTTGCAACACCGATCTTTTCGCAAAATACCCGCATGCTCTCAGGGGTATAACCCTTTCGCCTGAAACCACTGATGGTAGGCATACGGGGATCATCCCAGCCATTTACATGTCCTTCATTTACAATTGCAATAGTTTTCGTTTACTCATTACCGTATAGGTCATATTGAGCCGGGCAAATTCATATTGATGGGAAGGAAAAATTTCCAGTTTTTCAATGAACCAGTCATATAATTCCCGGTGAGGAATAAATTCCAGTGTGCAGATAGAATGGGTAATGTTTTCAATGCTGTCACTTTGTCCATGGGCAAAATCGTACATCGGATAAATGCACCATTTATCTCCGGTACGGTGATGATGTGCATGCTTGATGCGGTACATGATGGGGTCACGCATAAGCATATTGGTTGCTGCCATATCAATTTTTGCCCGAAACACTTTTTCACCATCTCTATATTTACCGGCTTTCATCCCGGCAAATAATTCAAGATTTTCTTCAATGCTCCTGCTCTGTATTGATTATCTTTTCCCGGTTCGGTAGGTGTGCCCTTTAATATGGCAATTTCTTCAGCGGTGCTATCATCCACATATGCATAGTCCTTTTTGATCAGTTTTACAGCAAATCATATAATGTATCAAAATAATCAGAAGCATATAATTCATCGCCCAGTCAAAGCCAAGCCAATCGTATATCTTCTTTAATGCTCTCTACATATTCAGTTTCTTCTGTTACCGGGTTGGTATCATCAAAGCGAAGATTGGTTTTGCCCCCATATTTGGCCGCCAGCCCAAAGTTCAGGCAAATACTTTTAGCATGGCCGATATGCAGATAGCCATTGGGCTCGGGGGGAAAACGGGTAAGGATCTGTTGATATTTCCCCGCTCCAGGTCTGCTTCTACGATTTCTTCTAAAAAATTCAGGCTTTTTTCTTCACTCATAAAAAATCATTGAAGTGCGAATTTACGATTTCAATTTTCAAAAATGGCCGGGAAGACGAAAAGACGTGCAGCAAAATGAATATAGGCATAAAAAAAATTCTGCGGGGCAGTAGCGAATATTATATTTAGTTTTGAAGATATAGATCAACAGCTAACATTAATTAGTTTATTATGAAAAAAATGATCACCAGGATATTGTTATCCTTTGTCCTGACCTGCAGTTCACTGACCTTATTATTTGCCTGGGGTACATTCGGCCACCAGCATATCAATCACGCCGCTGTATTTGCGCTACCGGAGGAAATGCGGATGTTTTTTTACAACCATATTGATTTTATCACGGAAGAATCTACCGTGCCCGACCTCAGGAAATATACATTAAGGGATAAGGCAGAAAATCCAAGGCATTTTATCGACATTGAGGGTTTTACCAATACTCCTTTCGACAGCTTTCCACGTACGATGAAAGCTGCGGCTGCAAAATACGACGATAAATTTTTGCAGGACATGGGCATACTTCCCTGGTACATTGTAGAGATGATGGAAAAGCTTACCAAAGCATTTAAAGAAAAACGAAAGACGGAAATATTATTTCTGGCAGCCGACCTCGGGCATTATATCGGTGATGCCAACATGCCCCTGCATACGTCACTCAATCATGACGGGCAAATGACCGACCAAAAAGGTATTCATGCCCTCTGGGAAGCGCGGATACCGGAGCTTTTTGGCAACAGCTATAATTTTAAAGTAAATGGGGCCGTGTATTTAAATGATGTGACAGTTGCGACCTGGGATATGATCAAACATTCTCACAGCCTCGCTGATACATTATTATTGATCGAAAGAAATTTAAAAGCCAATTATCCAAAAGAAAAAATTTACATAATGGGTGCGGATGGTAAAGTGCTCAAAAATAAATTTGGGGCGATCACGCATACTTTTGAATACGCACAGGCTTATCATACTGCATTGAATGGAATGGTACAAAACCAGATGCGCCATGCGATACAGGACCTTGCCAATTACTGGTATACAGCATGGGTAAACGCAGGCAAACCGGATTTGAGTGAGCTTGATCCGGAAGAACTCACCAAAAGCAACGGGAAGCGTTATAAAAAAGAAATGAAGCTTATAAAGAAAGGGCGGCTTTTTGGATTTAAGATAGAGAATGAATTCAATTAATTGAATGCGCACGTCATTGTGGGAATAATAAAAAGAACCCCATTGCGGGAGCAATAAAAAGAACGTCATTGCGAGGAACGAAGCAATCTGGCTCAATAAATCTATATGATTATAAAAGTGTAGATCGCTTCGTTTCTCGCAATGACGGCACCTTGAAGTCAGTCACATAAAAAAACCTGTGCTTCAATAACACAGGTTTTTCGCTTAACGGAGCAGTGCGTTTAATCAGCCCTGCCCATTCTTCTTAAGTAAGAAGTATGGGAAAGCATTGCATCTCTCATTCTTTTATATTCAATATATTTTACATTGAATTCTGCACAGGTCTTTTTAATGATCTTACTGATCTCCGGGTAATGTATGTGCGAGATCTTTGGAAATAAATGGTGTTCGATCTGGAAATTCAATCCGCCGACCAGCCAGGAAATAAGTTTGTTTTTAGTCGCGAAATTAGCGGTTGTTTCAATCTGGTGGATCGCCCATTCGTTTTCGATCTTATTTGTATCAATGGCTGCTACGGGGAAAGCAGTTTCTTCAACTGTATGCGCCAGTTGGAATACAATACTCAATACAAATCCCGCAAACATTGTAAGTACCAGGAAACCCACTAGCCATGGTAAAAATCCCAATAAATAAATTGGCAGAACGATCATCATGAATGCATAACCGATCTTTGCGGTCCAGAAAGCAAAATGGTCAAATGCACTCATTTTTTTAATGGGAACAGTACCCACTCTTCCTTTGAAGTATTTTGTATAATCTGATAACAAACAGCCAAACGATTAGCAATAAAGTGTACAGGAACCAAACATAGATATGCTGGAAGCGGTGTATCATATATTTTTTTTGCGTTGGGCACATGCGCAATAGTGGCTTGATCTCAATATCATCATCAACACCATCAATATTTGTGTAAGTATGGTGGATGATATTGTGCTTATTGTTCCACATGATTCCGCTCGCGCCAAGCATATTGACAGAGAAAGTTGCTACTTTATTAAAAAATTTACTGTTGCTGAAACTGCCATGTGAGCCATCGTGCATCACATTAAAACCGATTGCCGCGGTAAGCCCGCCCATCAACACGCATTCAAGAATGGCCCACCAGGTGCCCGGGGTAAAGAAAACGAGATGGACATACAGGAGAACATACACAATAAAAAACAACACGGCTTTAAAGTAAAGCGAGAAATTTCCCGTGCTTTGTTTCTTATTTTCCACGAAGTAATTATTCACCCTTCTTTTTAATTCCTGGTGGAAATTGGAGCCCTGTACATTTAGAAATTTCGGGGTTGCCATAGTATTAGTATTTATTAATTATTTTATGTGTTTTCTTTTATGAGCGCATCAAAATTCCTGATGCCGATCGCCTTGTCTGAAATAAACCCTTCTGCATATTTCACCCCGATCATCTTTCCAAACATTTTATACCTGTACACCACGCTTTCTAAAAAATCAGGAGTCGAAATATATGTTTCCGGCCCATCAACCCCGGGATTATGAAATTGCGTTTTATAAGCTTTGATCGCATCCAGTTTTCGTTCAAACACTTCTGTTATATCAACAACAAAATCGGGTTTCAAATACCTGTCCTGTATATAATGCAATACATATTTTGGCCTCCAGGCTTCCTGGTCCAACCCATTTTCATTCGTTTTTATTTTCTGGAGACCGGATAAAAATGCAGCATCCGAAACCAATACTGCGCTTCTGCCATGATCGGGATGCCTGTCTTCGGGAGCATTACAAATAATGACTTCCGGTTTGTAGTTCCTGATCGCTTCAATGACCCTTCTTTGACTAGGTTCATCATTTTTAAAAAAGCCATCAGCAAGTTCTAGATTTTCCCTGATATCTACCCCGAGGATCTTTGCGGCATCCAATGCTTCCTGCTTTCTGATTGCCGCTGAGCCACGCGTTCCAAGTTCGCCTAATGTAAGATCAATGATACCTGTTTTTTTACCGTTATTTTTTTCTACCATCAAAACCCCTGAACAACTGAGTTCCACATCATCCGGATGCACACCAAAAGCCAGTACATCTATCTTCATATCCTCAATTGAAAATTTAACCTGCAAGGTACATTATAAAAGTTACAAAAAGGGTACCATAGGCTAGTTTGGTGGGCAAATTTGTGCAATTGTGGATAACGGGAGAGGTGGCAGGGATATTATTAAAGAGATTGCGTCTTATGGATATCAGTGTAGCCATACATCCGCTGAACTTCCTGTACTAGTTTTTCAATGACGATGTCGGCATTTTTGGCATCGTAAGGCTGCTTTAAATTACTGTTAAAGAAAAATGCTACGGTTTGATATACCCTTGCAGTAAAGCCACCCTGGTATTCTTTGATGATCTCGTAACAATTATTGCCGGTTTCCCTGTTAATGAGCTTCATCAGTACCTTTCCCTGGTAAACAGAGAGGTCGGTCAGCGGTTCTGTAAATTCTTTTTTCAATTCTTTTTCCCTCGAATTGATATATTTTTTCCGTGCCGCTTTGCCGGTGATGCTGAGTAATTTTGCATTGATATCATTCATAACAATGCCGGCACGCCTGGCATAGGGATAAGTGACATAAACAGCATTGCGAAGCCGGTTATATGCCTGCTTTGCAGCCCGTTGTGCTTCTGTAAGATGAGTGTAGAAATACTGGTTCGCCAGGGTCTTTGATTCAATGGTATCGCCGTTATAAACGATGGCTTCATGAACAAGGGTATCATTTACACCATACTGGGCATAAAGGTTCCTGCCAAAAAATAAAGACAAAAAGGAAAAAATAACGATGATTTTCAATGTCATATGCAATTTTCTGAAAAACAGCCCTGTAAATTTAACGGTTTCAATTTGATCTTTAATACAGGGAAACGCTTAAAGTAACCTTAAAATTATAAATCCGGGAACGGGCGCCATAAATTTAAGACGCTAAAAGCAGGCCATGCGCTGCTTTTTAAGTATTTGGCGAGGCTTCGACAAGCTCATCATACGGTATTTGCCAGACTGAGCTTGTGAAAGTCGTTTATGAATAATAGCGAAAAGCTATGATAAAAAATGCAACACTAATTTGCCAACAAGAACATATAAAAAAGAGCAACAGCCACAAAGATCAGTGCAATGGCAGATTGTATGGTAGAAAAGCCGGCTCTTTTGATCATACTCATCACAAGGCCAATAGCCATCAGTATGAGCCCCAGCCAAACCAAATTAATGTAGGGGAAAATATATGATTTCACTGTTACAAAATCAATAGGCTTGTCAGATTCCTTTAATCCTATTTTGATCTTTTTGTCTTCGCCAACACCTAAGAATCTTACAAATAGATTTTGGGCATATACTGTATCATCTGTTTGTAAGATGCCGAGATCGTCTATCTGAATCAATGGAATGGCTTTATAATGCATACTGTCCTTGGTAGTAAAGTGATATCCGCCATCAATGCAGCGTCAGAAGGGTTGAAACGATATCTTTCATTCACCGGATTTTTTACCACTTTATTCAGCGTGATCGTTCCATTGCTGTAAAAGGCAATGCCTCCCTCACTGAGCTCAATTGTTTTAAATTGGCTGGTATCCACATTCTTATCTTCACCAAGTGCATAGGAAACATAGGTGAAAATATCCTTGTCCAGGTATGATTTTGTATCCGGATTACTGCTCATGTTGTTGTCCTTCATCATATACACATCCGGCAATAACCTGAATGAAGCGACCGTCTTTTTTGTGACAGGATCTTTTTTCTCAAATTGCAGTTCATAGAATTTTCTTCCCTTTTCATGACCTGCAGAATCTTTGAGATAGGTTACTTCATAATTTGCCATCCTCGTTGGCACCTGGCGGGGAAGTGTAAGGTTCTCGCGGGGATCATCTTCCTTTTTTGTCATGGGATCTTTGCTGGCGGGAGATTGATCCCATTTACCATGCTGCTGCTGATCACTTCCTTATTACTGCCGGAGATGAATATTCCAACCAGCATCAATGCAAATCCAAGATGGGCCACAGAAGCCCCCGCATTTTTTAAATTGCCCTTTGAGCCCGATCCAGATATACATGGCATTTGCAATGACGGAATAAATCGTTGCAAAGAATGCCATATAAATGGCAACAAGAAATGCCGGCCCATGTTTATGAAAAGTAAAAGGGTAAAAGATGCCAACCAGTGTTGTTACAAGGGCAGCTATCAAAGTAGGAACTGCTATTTTTTTAATAACATAAGAAGTAGGAGTCGTTTTATATTTTAAATATTGTGTGATGGCAGTCAGCAATCCGAGGATGATGGCAACCAAAACCATGACCTTATTGTATAAAAATTCCGGATCCTGTGGCATGGCCAGTTGTCCCTTATGAATTTTGAGGATCAGGTCTTTGATTAAAGATTTTGTTATAAACAGGAATAGATGTTATTGCGATAATGAACAAAGCCGACAGAAAAAATACAAGTGAGCCAATGAACATCCAGAATTCCCTGGAGCTGGTTTCTTCTTCTTTATGAATGGCAGGGATCTTATTGAAGTGTTTATAAAACAAGAACAGCATTGGCAGCGTAAATGCCAATACAAAAATGCCGATCATAATATTGATCGCATTCCCTGCTTCGGTAAAAGCATGCACAGAAGTATCACCCAATACACCGGTACGTGTTAAGAAAGTTGAATATAATATAAAAACGAATGAGAGGATGGTAAATAGATAGCTTGCCCTCAGTGAATGCCCGGTGGCTTTATAAATAACCATGGTATGCAAGCCTGCGATCAGGATAAGCCAGGGTACCAGCGAAGCATTTTCAACCGGATCCCATGCCCAGTAACCGCCAAAACTCAACGATTCATAAGCCCATTTCCCTCCCATCATGATCCCAACACCAAGCACACAGGCGCTGAACAAGAGCCCATGGCAATACGGGTTTGATCCAGTCACCATAGCGTTTCGTTTGCATGCCTGCATAGGCATAATGCAAAAGGAATGATGGTAGATGCAAATCCCAAAAACAATACGGGTGGGTGGATCACCATCCAGTAATTCCGCAGCAGGATATTCAATCCCATGCCATCTTTTATAAAACTGAGATAATTGGGTCTGATTGAAAATGGGCGCTACAATTTCATTTCTGGTTAAGTGTAAAAGGACTATTGCCAATCCGTACATCAAAAACATAAATACCGAGTATCATCATCAGTAAAAAAAACTGCGCAAAGCTGATGACCGTCATTACAGGGCCTGCCATTCTTTGCGACGGAACATGATGATCATACCCAGCACACTATGCCAGATGGTCCATAATAAAAAACTTCCTTCCTGGCCTTCCCAGATACAGGCAACAGATATTTTGGTTCCAGTTCTTTCGATGCATGTTTGTAAGCATACATGTATTCGTAATAGTGATTGGAGCAGATAAAAAAGATGATCGAGAATATGATCAGTACACTGATCACCTGTGTAAAAAAGGCGCCACTTGCAAGTTTCAGCCAATTGTTCTTTAGATTGATATCCGTTTGCCTGGAAGCATTAAAATATGAAATGGTGGAAAGCAGGGAAGCGATAAAAGCAAGAATAACAAAAAAATGTCCTAATTGTCCGGGAAGCAAATGTTCGCCTTCAAATTTCATTACAGCAATTTAGATGTAGGAACTAGTTGTTATAGTTTTGCTCAGTCATGTTTTTTTCAAGCTGCTTTTTTATCATCTTTATATTTACTTGGGCATTTCAGTAGAATATCTTTGCATTCAAAATGATCCTGCCTGCATTTTACCTTTCATAACGATACGCTCGCTTTTTTCAAGGTCAGTGGGTTTACTGTTGTGATAAACAACTTTTGTTTTTCCCCCAAGGCTGTCAACAGCATAAAAAGAAAGATAATTAGGATTATTAGGGATCGTATTCTAATGGGCTTGACTTATCCAGTTTTGCGATCAGGTGAACAAATTTGCCCTGCTTTTGTTGTGCGGAATGGATCGTGTCATAAGTTGAAAAATCAACCGAATATGCCAGCAATCCAACGATCAACGCAGCGATCCCGAGCAATATGATAATATGTGTTTTTTTCATATCTGAAATTTCACCGCAAAGGTAACTCAAAACCCGTTTATAAAAGATTTTGAACCCATGATTTTTTACCATTTCTGAAAAGGTTTACTTCAATTATATTTGCTAAAATTTTAAATAGAACAGCATGACAGATCTGTCGAATTTTGATCCCAACTCCGTAGGAAATCCCAATAACAATATTTTCGGCTTCCCTTTTACAGAAGAAGAATCCAGGCTCATTATTTTACCCATTCCCTGGGAAGTAACCGTAAGCTACAATGCAGGTACAGCAAGGGCCCCGGACCATATTTTAGGCAAGCCTGCAGGTTGACCTTTTTGATCCCGAGATCAGGGATGCCTGGAAGCAGGGATTTTTTATGCGAAGCCCGGATAAGAAGATCCTGATGAAAAGTGATTACCTGCGGAAGGAAGCTGAACTGTATATCAATTATATTTCACAGGGAGAGATCGTGGCAGATAATAAGTTCATGTGTAAAACACTCTGAAAGAAATCAACCAGGCAGCCTTTTTTTAAATGACTGGGTTTACCAGCAAACAAAAGAATTATTGGACCAGGGAAAACTGGTTGGAGTTCTTGGAGGAGACCACAGCACGCCACTTGGGTATTTTAAAGCTATTGCGTGAAAAACATGGTGATTTTGGTATTTTGCAGATAGATGCACATTGCGATCTGAGAAATGCATATGAAGGATTTAATTATTCCCATGCGTCCATCATGTATAATGCCATTGAAGCAAATCCCGCAGCTTAAAAAATTGGTACAGGTTGGGATCAGGGATTATTGCGAAGAAGAATTGATTATATGAAGCAACGCAATGGCAGGATCGTAACTTATTTTGACAAGGATATTAAGGAACGGCAATTTGAAGGCGAAACCTGGAAGCAGATCGTGGAAGAGATCATCGGCCAACTGCCACAAAATGTTTTTATCAGTTTTGATATTGATGGGCTTGATCCCAAACTTTGTCCACATACCGGAACCCCGGTGCAGGGCGGGTTTCGAGACGGACCAGATTTTTTATCTGTTTAAAAAATTGTTGCAAAGCGGCCGCAAGATCGATTGGGTTCGACCTGAATGAAGTAGGAGTGAGCCATGATGAATGGGATGAAAACGTAGGAGCGAGGGTATTGTATAAGCTTTGTAATTTATTGATCGCAAGTAATAGCCCGGCATGGAGCAGTATAGAATCATATTGCCCAATGAAAAAGCAACCACTTACAGGTATGTCACTGTTGTTTATTTTATTGATAAACGTATTTGTTTTTGGATTTATTTTTTTTACTACGATTGACACAACAATAATAAAATTCGCACTGGCAGGAACGGTCATTTGCGCTTTATCACTGGTTATATTTTATTTCAAATACCTACCGCAAAAAGCAATCTTATTCCGTTCTGAATTTTCATTTATCATTGTCAGTATTTTATGGCTGATGATGGGAAAGTACCTGCTTGCATTATGTATCATCATGTTTGCGATCATTGGCTTTTATACGTAACCGGAAATTTGTGATAGTTGATTACCACGCAAAAGATCGAGTATCCTTCATTCCCCAAAAAGATCATTTTATGGGATGAAGTAAATAATATGATTTTGAAAGACAATATCCTCACCATCGATCTGAAGAATAACAAATTAATACAGGTCCTGGTCGCAAAGGAATCAGCAGAAGCTATCAATGAAACTGTATTTCAATGAGTTTTGTAGAAAACAAGTATCTGCCGGCACCTAATGACTCCTTCACTATTCCCTTAAATTAATATCGTATTTTTGCAGCCTGATGCAAGCACTTACAAGATCTCCTTTTTTATTATATTCTGACGGCAACGGAAATATATTTGAAGATACCACTTTATATGTTACCGGCCGAAGTGGCTGGGATGCAATGCCTGTCCCGGTGGATGAATGGATAGTATTACCTGAAGGTGGACAATTATATGAATTGCCTGGGCGCAGGGGGATTGGCATAGATGTAAAGACAGGGGAGATGCGGCTATGTGAAAAAGGCTGGGCAGTTGCTGCATTTATTCCGCCGGCACATACCGGTTTATACATGGCAGCTTATGAAACATTGCCGGATGCGCCCACCTTCCATTGTTTTGTTATACAGCTGCAGGTGGCAGAATGAAAAAATATATGTTCCTGCTGTAAGAATAGAACAGGATATCCGGCAGGAATCTGCAGGTTATGATGATCAACAAATTGAAACAGGTACCAGCCAATTATTAAAGGCATATCCGCATAACCGGCTGGTAAAACACCTGATGGAAAATTGTTGCATGACCTATACTTGTCCGGCGGCAAGAAATTTTGCCTGGGAAGATGGGAATGCCCGGTACCTGTTTCGCCTGCCTGCAATGCCAATTGTATCGGTTGTATTTCCTTTCAGCCGGAAGAAGAAACAATCGTCAGCACACAAGACAGGCTAACGTTCAAGCCTACCGCGGAAGAGATCGTGGAATTTACTGTTCCACATTTGGAAACAGCACCTTTTCCATTGATAAGTTTTGGACAGGGATGTGAAGGAGAGCCATTGCTGATGTGGGAAACTATTCGGGCATCAATCATTGAAATAAGAAAGCATACCACAAAAGGAAGCATCAATATCAATACAAATGGCAGCAAACCCGATGCCGTAAGAGCCTTGTGTGAAGCGGGTTTGAACAGCATGCGGGTGAGTACCAATTCGGCAAGGGAAAATATTTATACTCCTTATTACAGGCCCAATAATTATGTGTTTGACGATATGGTTGAAAGCTTGAAAGTAGTCCGCAGTTATGGTGGCATGGACAAGCATCAATTATTTTGTTTTCCCGGGCATGACGGACAGCATTGAAGAATATGAAGCCTTGCGAAAACTGATCAGAGAAACAGATCTGTGCATGATCCAATGGCGAAATTTTAATATCGATCCCGATTGGTATCTCGGAAAAATTGGCGTTGCAGAAACAGGGGAATGCATGGGTGTAAAACAAATCATGGAATTGATTCAAGAAGAATTTCCCTGATTGAAATTTGGTTATTTCAATCCCTCCATGGAAAGGATCAAAGGAAATTTTGAAATGGATTTTGCGCATTAAAAAGAAAGTCAAAAGTTAAAATTCAAAACCTAAAAATCACAAAAACTTTCCCGGCTTTGGCTTTTAACTTTTGACCTTTGACTTATTTAAGTGTCTCATCAAGCCATTTAAAAAACTCATGCTGCCATACCAATGCATTCTGTGCAGTCAGCACCCAATGGTTTTCATCCGGCAAGTAGACCAGTTTACTTTTGATTCCTCTTAACTGCGCAGCCTGGAAAGCCTGCAGGCCTTGTTCTATAGGAACCCGGTAATCTTTTCCTCCCTGGTAGATCAGAATGGGCGTGTTCCATTTATCCACCAAGTTGATTGGGTTAAAATTGTTCAGGGCATTTTGTGCACATCTTTATTATTCTTTTCCCAATAAGCACCTCCGATATCCCAGTTCGGAAACCATATTTCTTCCGTTGTGCCATACATACTCCTGATATCAAATACACCATCATGCGAAATAAAAGTTTTGAACCTGTTATTATGGATGCCTGCAAGATAAAATGCGGAATAGCCTCCATAACTTGCTCCTACACAACCACGACGTGCAGTATCCACATATTTTTCTTTACTAACGGCATCGATTGCACTCAGATAATCCTGCATAACCTGTCCGCCCCAGTCCTTGCTGATCTGCTCATTCCATTTTGTGCCATGCCCGGGCATTCCCCTGCGGTTGGGTGCAACAACAATATAACCGTTAGCTGCCATCAGCTGGAAATTCCAGCGGAAAGAATAAAACTGGGTAAGCGGGGACTGCGGCCCACCCTGGCAATATAACAGCGTCGGATATTTTTTGGCTGCATCAAAATCAGGGGGATAGATCACCCATACAAGCATATCTTTTCCATCGGTTGTTTTTACGGACCGCCTTTCTGTTTTGCCCATTTTTATGGAAGCATAGAAATTGTCATTCACGTGAGTAAGTTGTTTCATGTTCCCGTTGGAAAGATCAACCGTATATAATTCGTCTGCATGATTCATATCGGCACGCTTTACAACCAATACATTACCAGACTGGCCCACAATTGCATTGATGTCAAAATCTCCTTTTGTGATCTGTTTAACTACAGGCATCATTTTAGTCAGGCCCGGGTAACTCACTTCAAACAATTGCAACGTGCCATTGATGGGTGCATAAAAAAATATTTTTGTTCCATCATCACTCCATGCAAAACCTTCTGCATGTATATCGTCCCTGTGTTGGGTAAGGTTCATCTTTGTAATGCCGTTCCATACAATAATATCCTGCTTGTCTGCTTCAAAACCATCCCGTTTCATGCTCATCCAGGCCAGCTGGTTCTTTTTGTTGAAAGCAGGGTTCAGGTCATATCCTGCCATACCCTCGGTAAGATTTGTTGTCTTGCCGGTTTCTATGTCGTAAGCATACAGGTCGGTATTGGTACTCAGCGCATAATCTTTACCGTACTTTTTCTTTGTGACATATATTACCTGTTTACTGTCAGCGCTCCAGATATAATCTTCCACACCGCCATGTGGTTTTATCGGGCACTCAAACAGTTCATCCTGCATAATATCTTTTTTGGCAGATGGGTCATTCATATCACTCAAAAAGACATGATCAAATTTTCCATCTTCCCAGGTATCCCAATGCCTGTAAGCGAGATTATCATAAATATGCACATTGGATTTGGCCAACTCCGAGTAAAGATCAGCCCCTGATAATTTTTTCAGTTTCACTTCTCCATGACTGAGCAGGAATTTACCATCAGGAGAAATTTTATTGTTTACAACAAGGCTGTCAGCATTGGTAACAGTCTTTGCTGTGCCGCCTTCCAGCGGGATAAAATACTTCTGAGAACTGCTTTTGTTTGCTTCAGCATTCGGAGTACTTACATTGTAAACTACATACTTCCCATCTTTAGAGATGCCTGTCCCGGAGACCCTTCCCAGTTGCCAGAGCAATTCCGGGGTCATCCGGTTTTGACAATTAGCGCTGATCGTAAACAATGCCAATAATAACGTAATGGTAATTTTCATGTATTTATTTATTTAATGTGCTTGATACTTGATACTTGATACTTGATACTTGATACTTGATACTTGATACTTGATACTTGATACTTGATACTTGATACTTGATACTTGATACTTGATACTTGATAAATCGGGATACAAGTTAAAGAAAGCGTTGCATGATCCAGTATCAAGCATCCTGTATCCGGGCATCTTGTTTTTATTTATATTCTCCAAACACTCCCCGCAATGTATCCGAAATTTCCCCCAGTGTGCAATAGTGTTCAACCGCATTCAACACGTGTGGCATCAGGTTTTCATCTGTTGCAGCGGCAGCAGCAATCTTTTGGAGGCATTCCTGCGCAATTGCATTGTCTCTTTCCGCTTTCAAAATTTTTATTTTATCCGACTGCATTTTTTGTATACTGTCATCTATCTTAAAGCCGGGGATCTTATCAATATCCTCCGACAGGAATTTATTTACTCCTACGATTATTTTTGATTCATCCTCTATATTTTGCTGGTACCTGTAGGCGCTTTTTGCAATTTCATCCTGGATAAATCCTGCTTCAATGGCTGCAACGCTTCCACCCATTGCATCAATGGTTTCTATTAATTTCCAGGCAGCAAGCTCAACTTCCGTTGTAAGGGATTCTATAAAATAGCTTCCTGCCAGGGGATCAGCAGTAGCTGCAGCGCCGCTTTCAAAAGCAATGATCTGCTGGGTGCGCAACGCGATCTTTGCAGCTTCCTCCGTAGGAAGGCTTAGCGCTTCATCATAGCCGTTGGTATGCAGTGACTGGGTACCGCCAAGTACTGCGGCGAGTGTTTGCACGGTCACACGGGTTATATTATTCAGTGGTTGTTGTGCTGTAAGGGTACTGCCCCCGGTTTGGGTGTGAAAGCGAAGCATCATTGCCTTTTCATCAGTAGCGCCAAGGTCTTTCATGATCGTGGCCCACATTTTCCTCGCAGCCCTGAACTTGGCCACTTCTTCAAATAAATTATTGTGGGCATTAAAAAAGAAAGAAAGCCTTTTTCCAAAGACATTGATATCAAGTCCTTTTTTCAAAGCAGCCTGCACATAAGCTTTTCCGTTACTTAACGTAAAGGCGATCTCCTGCACGGCGGTACTGCCCGCCTCACGGATATGGTAACCAGAAATAGAGATCGTGTTCCATTTCGGTACCTCCTTACTGCACCATTCAAAAATATCCGTAATGATACGCATGGAAGGTTTTGGAGGGTAAATATAGGTTCCCCTGGCTGCATATTCCTTTAAAATGTCATTCTGGATGGTGCCGGTGATCTTCTTAAGATCGGCGCCCTGCTTTTTTGCAAGTGCCACATAAAAAGCCAGTAAAATAAAGCCTGTTGCATTGATGGTCATTGAAGTAGATACATCCTCCAGTTTAATCCCTTCAAATAACTTTTCCATATCCTCCAGGCTGTCGATCGCCACACCAACTTTTCCTACTTCCCCTTCTGCCAATGGATGGTCACTGTCATACCCGATCTGTGTTGGCAGGTCAAATGCCACGCTGAGGCCATTTACACCCTGGTTCAACAGATAATGATATCGCTTATTGCTTTCTTCCGCGGTAGAAAACCCGGCATATTGCCGCATCGTCCATAATTTACCGCGATACATGGAAGCCTGCACACCCCTCGTAAACGGGTATTCGCCTGGTAAGGAGTTATCAATGTTTTTTATATCGCCTGTTGTATAAACTTCCTTAATTACGATATCGGAATCGGTACTTAATTTTTTTGTAGACATATTAACTTGATAAACTGTTTAGGCCTATATCCTTCAAACTTATGCGAGTACTTTTTTTGCTTCATACTGCAGCGCATCCAAAACGATCAAATTTAATTCCGCATTGTTTGTCATACTGTATTCCAATATTCTTTTACTAAGGTCAAGTGCATTGGCCTGGTGCGGAAGGGTGGCGGCTAACTGGTTTATGATATAGATATTTTGATCTTTCAGCCTCGTAATCGCATTCCAGATCTCCGGGTTTACATAGATCTGCTGGGTGATATTATATTCATATTCGCTTTTTAGTGTATCTATCAGGCTGGCATGCAGGTTGGCAGCGCTCATTTGCATGGATTCCACCCGGCTGATCAGGTTTTTAAGCCCGGCCCTCTCTGTGAATACGGTTAACCGCTCCAATGCCTGCAGCTTCAATTTTATACTTTCATTATTGATCCCAAGCCTTTCTTTGATCTGTTCTTTCATCGCCCTGAACTCAAACAGTAACAGCCCGATCAGTACAAAATAGAGCACCATCACAGCGACCTCAATATATGCGAAGTTGAATTCCAGTAGAATCATACCTGTTATTTAACTGCAAAAATAAACAAGAAGCAGCAACAAATTCCTGCTTTCGCAAATACCTCGCAAAATGGATTTAATTTTCAACGTATTTTTGCATAAATGAATTTAATCATGGAAACTACATTAAAGGCGCCAATAAATTTTACAGCAGCTGCCATCACCGAGATCAAAAGATTGATGGGTGAAGCCGGGTTTGATAGTAGCAGGAAGCTAAGGGTAGGGGTAAAAGGCGGCGGGTGCAGCGGGATGACCTATATACTTGATTTTGATATACAACAGGATAATGATGAGATCTTTGAAACGGATGGGGTCTCATTTCTTATTGACAGATCCCATGGTATCTACCTCCTGGGAATGGAAGTGAACTGGGAAGGTGGTTTGAATTCCAGGGGATTTACATTTAATAATCCAAATGCAAGCGCTACCTGTGGGTGCGGGACAAGTTTCGCTGTTTGAAACCAGTTCGTAGTTCATAGTTCTTAGTTCAAATTATAATGTATCAACTATGAACCAAGAACTATGAACTAATAAAGCATAAAAAACCCGTCGTTTCCGGCGGGTTTTCTGTTTTATGTATATTCTTTATACGGTTATTTTGGTCCCGCTTTTTGTTGTAATGGTTGTATGAACCGTATCAACAGCCCCAAGTGGTTTGTCTTTTGCAAAATCAACCAATATCGGGCTGCCACAAATATAGAAGAATAGGTACCTGTAACAACACCTATCAACATCGCAAAAGCGAATCCACTGGTTACTTCACCACCAAAGATGAACAGGATCAACAGTACAGGAATACGGTAACCGAGGTCATGATCGTACGGCTTAGCGTATCATTGATCGCACGGTTAATGATGGTCTTTTTATCCGCGCCTTTCAGGTCCCTGCTATATTCACGGATCCGGTCAAATACAATTACGGTATCATTCATGGAGAAACCGATCACCGTAAGAATGGCCGCAATAAAATGCTGATCAATTTCAAGCGGGAAAGGACGATATCTTTAAAGAAAGAGAATACAGCCAGGGTTACCAACACGTCATGCAACAAAGTAACGATCGTACCAACAGAATATCTCCAGTCGCGGAAGCGGATAAAGATATAGAGGAAGATGATCAGCATCGCAAAAATGGTTGCCTTAACAGCGCCGCTTTTCAGATCATCTGAAATAGTTGGCTGCACCGTTGTGGAACTTTGTATATGCTTTTTCTTAAAATCACTGTAGCTGAAGTATTGGCTGGCAATACATTTTTTAAGCCCTTCATACAATTTTGCTTGCACAAGACTGTCCGCATTGTCAACACCTTTAAGATAAGAAGTGGTGATGTTAAGATGCTTGTTATCGCCGACAGTTTTGATAATGGGGAAATCGCCCTGGAAAGCCTCTCTTAAATCATCCTGTACATCACTGTTTTTAACAGGCCTGTCAAATGCGATCGTATAGCTTCTGCCTCCTTTAAATTCAACACCTTCATGAAAGCCATTAAAAGAAGGATCCGATACCGGCCAATAATACAAACCACGGAAATTACATAGGCTACTTTCCTGTATTCAATGAATTTATAATTCGCATGTTTAAAAATGCGTTTTGAAAAGTTCGTAAAATAATTGAAGTGACGATTCTTATTCGTCCAGAAATCAGTGATCAGCCTTGATACAAGATACCGCAGAACAAAGACAATAAGATACCGATGATCTGTGTGGTGGCAAAACCTAGTACAGGTCCAAGTCCAAAATAGACAAGGATGATGGCAGTTAGGAATGTAGTAACGTGGGCATCGATGACGGGCGCGAGTGAGCGCTGGTAACCATCATTAACCGCCTGCTGGTAAGTTTTACCTTTTGTAAGTTCATCCTTAATTCTTTCAAAAATGATTACGTTGGTATCCACCGCCATACCAATGGTGAGCACCAGACCGGCAATACCTGCAGCAGTTAGTGTAAAGCCCATTGCAGTTAACACACCAATCGTAAACAGCAGGTTTAATATCAAAGCAATATTGGCAACCCAGCCGCCCGTATTATAATAAACCAGCATAAGAATGAAATATCACAGCGAAAGCAATAGCCAAATGCCATGCTCCGCCACTTACGGCTTCCTTACCAAGTGTAGGCCCAACAACCTGCTCCGCAACGATTTTTGCAGGGGCATCCAGCTTACCGGATTTCAAAATATTGGCAAGATCCTGTGCTTCTTCTACAGTAAAATTTCCGGAGATCTCTGAATTGCCTCCTTCAATGGCTCCGTTTACATTTGGAGCAGAATAAACGATATCATCCAATGCAATGGCAATTGGGCGGCCGACATTTTTAGCTGGTTAACCTGGCCCAGGTTTTTGTGCCTGCGTCTGGTCATTTGCATTTTAATGGCAGGCTTTCCATTTTCATCAAAATCCTGGTTTGCTTCTTCAACACCTTCACCTTCAAACGGAGCTTTATCACTACCGGGAACTGTTTTAATGGCATATAATGGAAAGAATCGTTATGTTGCCTTTTCGCTGCTTTTTCTTCGACACCGAATAAAAATTTAACATTGGCCGGGAGCGTATTTTTTACAACATCATTATTCATGTAACTGTAAAATAAACTGGTATCCTTTAACGCAACATTTCCCATAGCAGGCGGAAAGAATTGCTTACCCGTTTGCATCCTGTTTGTGGATTATTCGGATTAATGACTTTAAAAAATGGATTTTCGTTTAACTTTGAGCTTTTAGTTGTATCTGCCACTATTTGCAAGTATCCGTAGCACTTACGCCATTCAGGTAGTTCTGTAAATTCTTATCAGCTACAGTGAAAGATGAAGCCAGTTCATCGATACGATAAACTTCCCAAAACTGGAGATTTGCAGATGACTGTAATAATTTACGAACCCTTTCCGGATCGGTGATACCGGCAAGTTCCACATTGATAATGCCTTTATTTTCATCGAGGTTGATATTGGGTTGCGCAACGCCAAATTTATCAATACGCTTAACAAGATCTTATAAGTTTCGTTAATGGCGCCTTTTGCTACATTCCTGATCTTACTGATAACTGTATCATCACTGTCAGTGATCTTTATTTCTTTACCAGCGCCGGCAAAAAGGCCAGCTAATTTACCCTCGCCGTTTTGTTTGATATAGGCATCGCTGAATAAAGTAATATAATCAGCATTCGCTATTCTCTTTTGTGCGGTAGCCGTTTGAAACGCATTTAATAACTGGCGGATCTTTAGGGTTATTGCTGAGCGATTTTAACAAACCCTGTAGGCTAACGTCCATCGTAACACTGATTCCACCCTGCAGATCAAGGCCGAGATTCAATTCATTTTCTTTACACTTTTGATAGGTGGTTCCAACAATCGGGTAGATCTCTTTATCTCTTGTACTGTCAAGGATATGTTGTGTCCTTTCTTTGACAAGCAGTTTCTTTTCATCGCCCATTGACGTTCGGGATAATTGGTTTTTACAATTTTTTCTGCCTGTAGCTTTTACCCTGCTTTCATAATTGCGTACCACCCAGGTATAAGAAAGTTCCCAAAGTGATATCAGAATTAAAGCAATGGTAAAAAACCAAACTAAACCTTTCAGTTTCATATTAATATACTTTTAGTAGCTACTTAGTTAATTTTTTTTAGAAGTGTGCAAAGATAGGGGAAAAACCGATTGAAGATTGTATGAAGGTTATTTTAAATTTTAGCCAAATTGCAGCCAAACCAGCGGCATGATTTTAAACAGGCGGTTAAATATATGTATCATTTTTGTTATAGCTTTTATGATCAATAGTTCGTCAGCGAATAAGATATCCTGTTTCCCTGCGATTGCCGACACGGCCACTTATCCAAAGCCTGTTATGGGTAATTACGACAATGAAGATGGATTTTTTGTGGACCTGTTTAAAAATAACCCCGGTAAATTTGACAGCATACTGGTCCACGGAAAAGATTGGAACGTGCAGGTTATATATACCGAAATAGATCGTGGCAGGAATGGTATACCCCGGTTCCGGCATCATTATTTCAATAAAAAAAATGCACGGTATTTTTATCCCGCATCCTCCGTAGCTCTCCCGTTGACCTTATTGTCGTTACAAAAATTAAATGAATTAAAAAATAAGGGGCTGGACAGGAATTCCGCCATGATCACTGAAGCTGTCAATCCTGTGCAGACTGCGGTTTTCAATGATCCAAACACAGCAGATGGAAAACCCTCGGTATCCCAATACATTAAAAGGATATTGATGGTAGGGGATAACGATGCATACAACCGGTTATATGAATTTTTGGGCAGGAATATATCAATACTGCTTTATCCGAAAAAGGGTATAAGATGCGCAAAGGTGCTCCAACGTCTTGGGTTGTTTTTTACCGGAGATGAGAACAGTGCGAACCAATCCTGTAAATTTTTATAATAACAATCGTATTATTTACAGCCAGCCATTGCAAGTGAATACGAAGAATATATCAAAAACGGGATGATCGGTGGGTCGCGGGTATTATGCCGATGGAAACTTGTGAACAGGCCAATGGATTTTTCAAAGAAGAACCGGATCAGCCTCGAAGACCTGCATAATATGCTGATCAGTGTTATTTTTCCGGCAAAGGTGAAGGAACCGCCCGTTTCAATATTACAGAAGATGACAGGAAATTTGTTTTAAAATATATGACCAGTATCCCACGGGAAGCTGTTTATCCCTCCTTATGATGCAGACGGTAAATTATGGCCGCTTACTCAAATATATTTTTTATGGATCGGGAAAAGAAGCGACATCAAAAAATATCCGAAGTTTTAATAAATTCGGTGATCGCATACGGGCAAATGATCGATGTTGCTTACATTGTGGATTTTAAGAAGAAGATCGAGTTCTTTGTTTCGGCAACGATCTATTGCAAAGCCAATGGGATTTTAAATGATGATAAATATGAGTATAGTACGTATTGGCCTTCCTTTCATGAAAGATATTGGAAAGGCGATTTATGATTATGAATTGAAAAGGATAAGACAACCGTCCTGATCTTTCTTACCTGATGTTTAGCTACGATAAATAGTTATTTTTTCCAATCGAAAAAACTGTATGCAATTATCATCCCTGTTAACCCGCTTTAATGAACCGGAAACATTAAAAATGGCAAAACTTGGCCGTGAATTAAGGGCAAAGGGCATTGATATAACAGACCTGAGCCTCGGTGAACCTGATTTTGATACACCCCAACATATTAAGGATGCTGCAAAAAAAGCGATCGATGATAACTACAGCCATTATACACCGGTATGCCGGTTACCTCGACCTGAGAGAAGCCATTTGCACAAAATTGAAACGTGATAACGGCCTTGAATATACGCCGGAACAGATCGTGGTGAGTACCGGTGCCAAGCAAAGTATCGCCAATACAGTGTTAAGTATTGTTGATGAGGACGACGAAGTGATTATTCCAACACCGTATTGGGTAACTTACAGTGAAATTGTAAGACTGGCAGGTGGTAAAGTAAACTTGTAAACAACGTCTATTGAAAATGGTTTTAAGATAACACCGCACGAATTGGAAGCCGGCTATCACAGCCAAAACAAAATTATTCATGTTCTCTTCTCCCTGCAATCCAACGGGAGCTGTTTATTCAGAAAGCAGAATTGCATGCATTGGCAGAAGTATTTAAAAAACATCCGCAGGTATTTATCATGAGTGATGAGATCTATGAGCACATCAATTTTGTAGGGCAACATGAAAGCATTGCACAGTTTGATTTTTTAAAAGACAGGGTCATTATTATAAATGGTTTAAGCAAAGGTTTTGCCATGACAGGATGGAGGCTTGGCTATATTGCTGCGCCTGTAGACGATTGCGAAAGCATGCGAAAAGATACAGGGACAGTTTACAAGTGGCGCAAATGCAGTTACACAACGGGCAGCCATAGCCGCACTAACAGGCGACTTCAGGCCAACGAACTGATGGTGAAAAATTCAAGGAAAGAAGGAAAAGAGTAATGGAATTGCTGATAGATATTCCCGCAATTATTTGCAATGAGCCTCCCGGTGCATTTTATATTTTCCCGGATGTGAGAGCATTATTTTGGCAAACAACCCTGGTCAGGAGATATCATAGAGAATGCAGATGACCTCTGCTATGTATTTTTTAAATACGGCACATGTATCTGTTGTTACAGGCAAGGCTTTTGGAGAACCGAATTGTATCCGTATTTCATTTGCAAACAGTACAGACGAAAATCGTAGATCAAGAAGTGGATGTGAGTAGGAAAATTATGATGTAAGATGTAAGATGTAGATTTTGCGTTGAAACAGATCAGGATACTAGACTGATACCAGATAACTTTAAACTATTTCGCCAAGCTCATTAATCGATAAAAGTATTGCAGAGTTACTATAATTATAAAATTTCCACTTTGTAAACTATCCAGCATCTGGTATCCAGATCTTTGATAAAAAACATGATCTCTTTCTAACTATCCAGCATCCAGCACCAGCATTGTCGATGTAGAATAGCAATTTATTCAACCTGCGGTATCAGCAATTCCACTTCATCATTCGTGATAATGAAATTGCAGAGATTCATTTTTTTCGTTTCATCCATTTGCCTTGATCATCCTTATTTCTACTTCGTCTTTTGATAAATTGTCACTTTTCATAGCACGTGACAACCGCAATCTGTAGAGGAGAGTGAACGCCAATTACGTAATCTAGTTTCAAATGAGCATTACTTTCAAATATCAGTGCCGCTTCTTTGATTGCATAAGGAGTTTTTCCGTTTCATTCAAAGGATTTTTCATCCATTGTTCTGCATCGGCAATGGTAATTGGATGTACCAGCGAATTTAAGCAGCTGTAGTTTAGCAGGATCTTTAAAAACAATCGAAGCAAGGAGCGATCTGTTCAGTTGATTACGTTCATATATTTCATCACCGAATTGTTTTACGATTATCGCACGAAGGGAATTATCTGTCATTCATCAAACGCCTGGCGGCATCATCTGCATAATAAACGGGCACATTGAGCACCTCAAATATTTTGGCGACAGTGTTTTTCCACTCCCAATACCACCTGTTAAGGCCAACTCTTAACATAATCCGATTCATCTGTGATTTATGATGTATGATCTTTGATCTGTACCATCGGAATCATACATCATAAATCATACAATCATACATATTTTCTTATTTTTTCTCCTCCACCGGCTTATTCACATTCGCCGTCCACTCCATACTGATAGCACTTTTCTCAATTTTGATATAGCTACCAGGGCTGGTTTCCAGCATTAATGTGCCATCGTCATTCACTTTATTGATAGTGCCATGAATGCCGGCGATCGTTACGATCTTATCAGCTTTCTGCAAATTGTTGATGAATTGCTTTTTGCTGTTTTGCTTTTTTTGCCTGCGGACGGATCATGAACATCCAAAATACCAGGATCATCAAACCCATCATGATCAATGTTCCTGTACTTCCGCCTTTTCCCTTGGGTCCGTCATCAGAAAAATACTTAATAAATTGCATCATTGTTTTGTTTTTTGCTGCATACAGCAGGTTTAAAAAGAAAATTTTATTGTTTGCCGATCACTTCTCCTTTTAATAATAGTTCCGGGAACGGGGGATTGGCATTAGAAGTAACGGTAACCGTTTTATGTGCTTCACCCGGGCTTTTGTCACTGTTGAATTTTACTTTGATAAACCCGGTTTCTCCTGGCATCATAGGGTTTTCCGGTTTTTCTGCCACAGTGCATCCGCAACTTGCTGGGCATTGGAAACTACCAGCGGCTTGGTGCCGTGTTTTTAAACCGGTAACTGAATTCTACGTGCTTCGCCTTCTGTAACTTTACCAAAATCAAACACACTGTCAATCAACTGCACGGTTGTTGGATCTTTTATCTCCTGTTGTACGGGATATCGCCTTGTTTATCATTTTTTCTCACATCGCAGCCGATAACAGCTGCAAATAAAATTATGCCGAAGATCGTTTTATAAATATCTGTTTTATTCTTTTGCATCAATTATAATACTGTTCTTAAAATTTCTCTTATGAATTTTATTCTCAGCGGTAAGTTCTTTATGAATATTGTCCAGAGGCCATTTACGAACTGGCCGCTTTGAACGGTACTGTATGCCTTTGCAAGGTCAATATATTCATTGATGGTAACTTTCGTGGGGATGGTATCAAAATACAAGAACTCGCACACGCCCATCTGCAGTATGATCAGGTCAAGAGCGGCAATACGGTCCGCATCCCAGTTCTTTAATTTTGGTTTTATCAGTTCCAGGCTGTGGTCTGCTTTTTCCAGCACCGTCGTCAGCAAGGTCTTTGCAAATTCCCATTTTTCCTTACTCAATATATCCAGGAAACTTTGCTGGTTGGGTTTATTAAAATAATTCAATACCAGGGCCTGCATCATTTCTGCATCATCATCCCAGTTAATAAAATTCTCTTCCACATGGCTGATAAAGTTTTCATCCGGCAGCATCAGGTTAGTGAAAATAAAGTCAAGGATCTTCTTTTCCGTTTTTTTATCCCTGGACTGCAGCTCTATGTATTCTTTATATTCGTCCGAATTGCTCAGGGCGATATACGTTTTTTTAAGCAGGTCGGCATCCATAATTGACTGCAGCTTTGCTTCAGTCACGGCCGCTTTAAAATTAGGATCTTCGAGCGTCTTCCATAAAAGCTCATTGCCCGATATTTTTGTATTTACGGCAAGGTCCCCGGCACTTGGTAAATGTTTGCTTGCTTTTTGGCGGGCGTCTGTTTCAGCGAAACGGGCAACTTCAGTTACAAAATAGACCAGGTATGTATATAAGTAGCGGCTTTGTTCAATTTTTTTGGTAAGGATAGCTACCGGTTCCCCGGGTTTGGCATCACCGCTCATGCTATCGATGGTATAAAGCGTCTGCATCACTTTCACCCGGATATTTCTTCTGCTTATCATCTATAAAGAACTTTTATTAAGTTGGCAAAACTACGGTTTTATAGCTTGCCGGAGCTTCTGAAAGTCAGAAATATTGCCAAAATGAAAAAATGTCTTAACAAGTATTATGAAAACTGACAGGGTGAGTAATTATCTGTCAGCATTTCTTTTTATATACTTTGGTATAATTTTTTATTTGAGTACCTTCGCAATCCCAAAATTAGGGGCATACCATTTTAAATCAAACAAATCATAGAATTATGGCTAAAAACTTAAACATTACCCCTGTTGCAGGAACAAAGAACAGAGTAATTGTGAAAGCTGCCGGAGCTGAATTAAAATCAACTGGCGGTATTATTATTCCTGATACTGCAAAGGAAAAACCGCAAAGAGGCATTGTTGTAGCGGTAAGTCCAAAGGATGAAGATGGCAACACTCCAGCGGTTAAAATTGGCAATACGGTTCTTTATGGCAAATATGCCGGTACAGAATTTTCTCATGAGGGTGTAGATTACTATGATTATGAGGGAAAATGATATACTTGCAATAATATAAAGATCAACTTAAATACTCTACACTAGTGTTTGAATTCCAACACTCATGATCCTAAATCAATTCATTAAATAACAAACTCTAAAAATATTACGAATGTCTAAACTGATTTTCTTCGACATCGAAGCAAGAAATAAAATGAAAAAAGGCGTTGACACATTGGCCAACGCAGTTAAAGTAACCCTTGGCCCAAAAGGCCGCAACGTGGTGATCGAAAAGAAATTTGGCGCACCACAGGTAACCAAGGATGGTGTTACAGTAGCAAAGGAAATTGAATTGGAAGACCCGATCGAAAATATGGGTGCGCAGATGGTGAAAGAAGTAGCTTCAAAAACAGCTGACATTGCGGGTGATGGTACTACAACTGCAACCGTATTAGCGCAGTCTATTATCAGTGAAGGCCTTAAAATGGTAGCTGCCGGTGCAAACCCAATGGATCTGAAGCGTGGTATCGACAAAGCTGTTAGCCTCGTTGTTGCAAGCCTGAAAGATCAAAGCCAGGCGGTTGGAAATGACAGTAAGAAAATTCAGCAGGTTGCTACGATCTCCGCAAATAACGATGAAATGATCGGAAAACTGATAGCAGAAGCTTTCGGAAAAGTAGGCAAAGAAGGTGTTATCACAGTTGAAGAGGCAAAAGGAACGGATACCACTTCTGATATCGTAGAAGGTATGCAATTCGACCGTGGCTATATATCTCCGTACTTTGTAACCAACAGCGAAAAAATGCAGGTTGAATTACAGAACCCTTATATCCTTATTTATGATAAGAAGATATCTGCCATGAAAGATATTCTTCATATCCTTGAAGCTGTTGCAAAAAGTGGCCGCCCGTTATTGATCATTTCTGAAGATCTTGAAGGCGAAGCATTGGCTACATTGGTGGTAAACAAACTGCGTGGTACCATTAAGGTTGCTGCTGTAAAGGCTCCCGGATTTGGGGATCGCAGGAAAGAAATGCTTACAGATATTGCAATTCTTACAAAAGGTGAAGTTATAAGTGAAGAAATAGGAAGAACCCTTGAAGGTGTAACCCTTGAAAGCCTTGGCGAAGCAGCTTCTATAACAATTGATAAAGATAACACAACGATTGTTGGAGGTAAAGGTGCGAAAAAGGATATTATTGGACGTGTAAACCAAATTAAAGCCCAAATAAGTAATACTACTTCAGATTATGATAAAGAAAAATTGCAGGAACGCCTTGCTAAGTTAGCTGGTGGAGTAGCCGTTCTTTATATTGGCGCTGCTACAGAAGTAGAAATGAAAGAGAAAAAAGACCGTGTTGACGATGCTTTACACGCAACGCGTGCCGCTGTTGAAGAAGGAATTGTACCGGGTGGTGGTGTCGCTTATATCCGTGCTATTGCCAGCCTTGATCCAAAGGTGAAAGGACAGATCGCTGATGAGCAAACTGGTATGGCCATTGTTCGCCGTGCATTGGAAGAACCATTGAGAATATTAACTGAAAATGCCGGTATTGACGGTTCTATCGTTATTCAGAAAGTGAAGGAAGGTAAGAATGATTATGGTTTCAATGCAAGAACTGAGGTTTATGAGAATCTATTCAAGGCAGGCGTTATCGATCCGACAAAGGTTAGCCGTGTTGCCCTTGAAAATGCAGCTTCTATTGCGGGTATGTTATTGACTACAGAATGTGTCATAGCTGACAAACCTAAAAAAGATGAACCAATGATGGGACATGGCGCTCCTGATATGGGTGGCATGGGATATTAATACCCGAAAAGATCATATAAAAAAGATCCCCGTTATTCAAAAGAATAGCGGGGATCTTTTTTGTCGGCAGCTTATTTGATTATGAATGTTTCTATTGTTTGATAAATGCTGTTTTTAAATTCAACCCGTTCCCGGTCAATCTTAACTGGTATGTTCCCGGCGGGAATTTACAGTTTACATCGAAGCTCCCCGATGGAGAAACTTCCTGCTGTTTGATTGTTTTTACAAGCAGCGATTGCCCGGCCGAATTGAATAACTGCAAATGATAGATGCCTGTTTCAATATTTGTTAGTTCAAGGTGGATCGTATTACCTGCTACCGGGTTGGGATAGATGCTTATAGCCGGCTCATTTTCCATTGCTTTTATATTCACT
Source organism: uncultured Chitinophagaceae bacterium (assembly GCA_963779595.1). Lineage (GTDB taxonomy): Bacteria > Bacteroidota > Bacteroidia > Chitinophagales > Chitinophagaceae > Ferruginibacter. The sequence goes on from CAVZYY010000001.1 coordinate 1,060,606, forward strand.
TTTACAATATTGCTGTACTTTTTGGCTGCTTCATTTGATACAGAAACAACCCGGTAATAATTGATCCCTTTTACAGGCCTGTTATCAATGAATTGATAATTCCCGCTGCCATTGTTTAAAGCCGGGACCGGACTGTTGTTGATCTTAATGAAGCCGGTGCCATCTACAGACCGTTCTACTTCATAATGCCTCATATTGGTTTCATTTTCGGTTTGCCATTCAACGGCAATATTAGTTTCCTGCTGGTATGCATTCACCCTCGTAATAGTCACAGGTACCGGAGCCATAGGAACAAAAACAATACTGAACCGGCCCGTAGCATATGAGGCAGGATCCGCTGTAATGATGAATGGAACATTGGTTGTACCATTCATTTGCAACGGAAAATTATCCGTAGTATTTGAATAACTGTCTTTAAGGATCGCTATCATCCCGGTATTGTCCATGTTATCAATAACGATCTCCAGTTTATACTGCTGGACCTTCATTTGGAAGATATTAAGGAAAATACTGTCAGTTTCGGTAATTGTTTTCCTTCTTTCTATCGCCAGCATTTTCCCTGCCCTTTTGATGCCGATACTCTGGTTGCTGCCGTTTATTTTTTTCGCATCATTATTGTCAACTGCATTCATGTTATCATCATCATAGGTTGTAAGCACGCCATCAAGCAGCGAGCTAGTGCTGTCAGTATTTGCGAGGTATAAGTTTACCCTGAGTTTTTGGTCTAAGCCGTTTGCACGGAATACCTGGTCACAGCCATTCGTCGTTTTATCAGATTCTTTGATGGTTATTGTCCCCGGGTTAATATGGTCTGCAGATTCGATCAGTACTGCTTCTCCGCTTGGTATGTATTGGCTTACATTGCTCACTGAGGCAGTTGCATCATAGCTGAGTGTGCCGCTGTTCCAGCTCAACGTTACATAGCCACCTATACCGTAGGTCCCTGCAAGTTTGGGGTCCCATATATATATAACATCATTCACATTGCTTTTTGTCAATGAATGAAAGTCTATCGCTGACGGATAGGGGTTACCAAGCAACGTGTAGTTGGTACTGTTGACGTTAATGATCTGATTCCCGGTTTTTACCTGGCCCTTGGTTCTCATAAGAGCAGTTGTTACTGCGGCGCTAAGTCCCTGCAGCATATCAACACTCCTGTCGCCCCGGATATACAAAAAATAACCTGGGTAGGTACTGATTGGAATATTAGTGCCCGGTGAAGCTGGCAAGGCAGTAAAGCTATTAGTCGCGTTGTTGTATATTTTTATAAAAGTATTAGGTGTAGAACTTGTATCATATCCATTTGCCGAACTGCCACCACATATCTTTACGCCGAAACCAGGATAAAGGTCAGGGTTAACCGAAGCTGTAGTGAGTCCTTCCTGCCAGGTTTCATTGATCGTTGGCCCTCCGGAAGCCTTTACAGGCGCGCTCAGCAGGCGCCAGCCTCTTGCCGCAGGGACAAATCTTTCAATATTCACTTTGCCGGTGATATATGCTGTTGCGTTGCCCGAACCATCCACAGGCAATGCTGCCAGCCTGGCCGTACCGGTCGCATTTGATTTCAGGCTTAAGTGATCATTCGTAGATAAGGTTACTCCTGTTGCAATTGTAATGCTGCCGGCTGATGCACCCCCGGCTATATTTAATTTATTTCCAAGGTCAATGCTGTTGTTTAGTGTAAGATTTCTAATGTAATTATTATCAGTGCCCGTGCTCTGATCAAAGTAGATGGATTGGCCGGCACTGTTAAAACTACTTCCGATCACAAGGTTAGATGCCTGCGTTCCTTTTAGTGCATTTACAACGTCACCAGAAAAGCTTCCATTTAAAGTAAGCGTTTGGTCGTTTATGTCAAACAGGCCATCCGTTAATGTCAATGCCCCATTTATTGTTATGGCGTTGGCAATTTGCAGGTCAGCAGAACTGTTAAGGGTTACATGATGAAAGCTGCTTACTCCGGTGACCACTTGGTTTGACGTGCCGTTAAAATGAATCGTTGATGTTCCGGCTGTAAAATTCCCATTATTTGTGAAGTTACCTGCTATATTATGTGTAAATGTGGAGGCTGAGAAAAGAGTGCCGGATCCGATGATTAAATTACCTGCGACTGTCAATCCCGCAACAGCTGTTTTTGTGCCGCCGTTACTTGTTTGAAGATTATTATATGTTACTCCCGGGATGCCTTGGGCGCCTGTTCCGGAAAAATTCATCGTTGAAGTATTGGCGATAAATGTTCCGGTACAGGATAAACTGCCTCTCATATAATGTATAAATGTGGCAGCATCAAATGTGGTGGCATTGCCAATGCTCAAACTGGTTCGGGCAGTTATCTCGCCGTCTGCTGTTTTTATTGCTCCCCCGGATGCGATGATGTTTGCATAATCGGTTCTGCCGGTAACCACCTGGTTGCCGGCAGAATTATATTCTACCGTAGAATTTGAGCCAAGAATAAAAGTGGGTGGGTAAGTAGAGTTGATGGCTGCCCCGGGCGTACCGGAAAATCCATTTGCCTGTGCTGTTTTAAATGTGCCATTGATCGTCAGGTTTGGAGTACCTGTTCCAAAGCTAATGGTGCTGGTTCCGGCATCTAACGTAGAAGCGGAAGCGATCGTTACTGTTTTCGAATTATTCAATGCTACAGCATAATTACCTGTTTTGAATAAACTGCCTGTGTTGATATTTCCAACAGATAGATTCCCCTCAACATTGGCGGTAGTGATGGCATTGCTCAATGAAGCTCCGCCTGCACTGGTATTGTTGATATGAAGGTTATTGTATTTTCCTGCCGGGAAGTAATTGATTGATTGGGCAGTATTGCCGGTGTAATTGAAAATGCTGCCTGATGTTCCCGCCGTAAGTGTGGCAGATGAAGCAGGTACGGTTAGAGCACCTTTCAAATTGAGTGATCCTGCGCCACCCGACATGTCTATCAGCTTTGTCGCTGCAGTAGCACCCGCAAAGCTGATCCCGCCGTTAGCATTGAGTGTTCCGCTTGTAATAACAATTTTTCCTACCCTCGAAGCTGTAGCATTTGATCCCGCAAAGCTTAAATTGCCGGAAACAGTGGCTGTTCCGCCATTGATGTTCCACGCAATGGTTCTTGAGGCCGCAGTCGGCTGATTAATTGTGACAGCATTGTTTACGGTGAGTGCATTTGTCCCGGAATGGGTAAGTGTATTATTCAGGTTATCTGCAATAAATGTAAGAGAATTTACTGTCGCGGAAGCTGCGTCTAACGTAACTGTAACTGCCGTTCCCAGCGCAGTATTTCCAATTTCTACGTCATCCAGGGCAGTTGGCACCTTTTCACTGCCATAACTTGTGAACAGCGTTAATAAGATAGATGCATTGCCAACAAGTTGAAGTGATGCATCATTAGTGATTGTTGCGACGGTTCCGATCTGCTGCCCGCTAATGGTGGTTAGCACGTCTCCGGGCGAAAGTTCTGTTGTGAAGGAGGTTCCCAAACCCAGCACAGTCTTGCTAATCAACAGGCAGGTAACTCCCCCCGATAACGTTTTGACCCAGGTGGAGTTTGTGTTCCAGTTAGCAGCACCTGTGACACGCGTTTTTGTTTGAGCTGTTATATTTGTGTAACTATTTAAAAAGCACGCAGTAAGAAGCAGGTATTTACAGGATTGGAGTAGATAAGGCTTCATAAGGACATTGGTTTAGGGTATTCTTAATGAATGCAGGAAAATTCCGGCATTTAATTTAAAGGATTCATATAGCTCCAACGCAGCTATTGTAGGTATATTATTTACTTTGCACTGGCATTGATAGATTTTCAATTGGCACTGTAATTTTTACTTATGCTATTTAGGTATTGAGTTCTGAATGAGTATTTTTAAAATATAAGTTGGAAGATTTTGAAAAATAAAAAAATATGAAATTCAATGAATTAACTCCACTGCTTTGGACGGATAAGCTGGGAGAAACAATTGATTTTTATACAGGCATCCTGGGGTTTACCTGTGCAGAAAAAAATGATGAATGGGGATGGGCATCCCTGAATAAGGATGATGTTTCAATAATGCTGGCCAAGCCAAATGCACATATGCCTTTTGAAAAACCCGGTTTCACAGGTTCCTTTTATTTCAGGGTGGAACAGGTAGATGAGATCTGGGAGAAACTAAAAGACATTGCTTCTATAGTTTACCCGGTAGAAAATTTTCCATGGGATATGCGGGAATTTGCCATCTTTGATAATAACGGTTACATGCTGCAATTTGGCGAGCCGCTTAACAAGGATAGATAAAATGGTATCAATAGACAATTTCAGGAAGATGGCTCTTTCATTGCCGGAAGTCACAGAACAGCCACATTTTCACCTCGCGTCTTTCAGGATAAAAAATAAAATTTTTGCAACACTGAATACTGCAGAAAAGAAAGCCATGCTAAAATTAACTTTGGTAGAGCAATCTGTGTTCTCAGATATTGACAGGAATATTATCTATCCTGTCCCGGGTGGCTGGGGTAAGCAAGGGGCAACTTTTATAGAATTGACGAAAGTTAAAAAGGATATTTTTAAAGATGCGCTTGAGTCAGCATGGCGGAATACAGCACCAAAAACATTGTTGAAAAAATTTACAGGATTAAACAAGGATCTATAAATATGTAAGTATGAGCGATGATTTTAATTATATAGAGAAGAACAAGGCTGCGTGGAACAGCAGGACAGATTATCATATCGATTCAGCATTTTATGACCTCGATGGCTTTTTAAAAGGTCAAAATTCTCTGAATGCGATCGAACTAAAGTTACTTGGCGATATTAAAGATAAAAGCATCCTGCATCTTCAATGTCATTTTGGCCAGGATACGATCTCTTTAGGCAGGTTGGGGGCTAAGGTTACCGGTGTTGACCTGTCAGACAATGCGATCAAAAAAGCCGTTGACCTTGCCGGGAAAACAAATATTGATGCCCGGTTTATTTGCTGTGATATTTATGATCTGCCACAGCACCTCGATGAACAATTTGATATTGTATTCAGCAGCTATGGCACGATTGGATGGTTTCCAGATCTCGATAAATGGGCTTCGATCATTTCAAAATACCTAAATCCGGGCGGAGAATTCATATTTGCCGAGTTTCACCCGGTCGTATGGATGTTTGACAATGATTTTGAGAAGATCGCATACAGCTATGCCAAAGGCGATCCGATCATCGAAACAGAACAGGGAACATACGCGGATAAATCTGCGCCGATCGCTACAGAAATGATCACCTGGAATCATGGTATCGGTGAAGTATTAACCAGCCTTCTAAAACATGGTCTTTCAATAAACTCCTTTGAAGAATTTGATTATTCGCCTTACAACTGTTTTAATAAAACCATTGAATTTGAACCTAAAAAATTCAGGATAGCACATTTGGAAAATAAGATCCCGATGGTATATGCATTAAGCGCGGTAAAAAATAAATGAACTATTGTTTAGCCAGCGCAACAATATCTTTTACTTCTAAAACATTTTTGTGATATCCTTTTGTTAGCACATAGATCATGGATAGGCCCAGTTCTCTTAAGGTAGAAACACTTTTTGGGAATAGCCAACGCAACAGTGGGTACATCCAGTTTACGTATTTGTAAAAACTCAATGTATTCTTTAAGCCCTTTGTTGGTTTCATAAACCCGGGACGAAAAGCATATACTTTTTTAAAGGGCAATTTAAAGAGGTCATTTTCTGTCCTGCCTTTTACCCTTGCCCACATTGCGCGGCCTTTTTCAGTGCTGTCAGTACTTGCGCCCGAAATATAACAGAAAGTCATTCCCGGGTTGTGCTTTAAAAGCATCGTGGCGAAATTCATCGTAAGGGTATAGGTAAATTTCGTGAAAGCTTCTTCCTTCATTCCAATGGAAGAAACACCCAGGCAAAAGAAACAGGCATCATATCCATTGACCTGGCCTGAGATGGCAGACAGGTCAAAAAAATCTGTGTGTATGATCTCTTTTAATTTGGGATGAATAACGCCGCAGGGTTTCCTGTTAATTACCAGTATCTCTTCAACATCCGGGTGTTGCAAGGATTCGTTCAACACGCCTTCTCCAACCATCCCCGTTGCGCCTGTTATAATGACCTTTAATTTCATGATCTGAAAATTGAATATGCAAATATCATTACATATACAGGGAAATAAAAATAATATACAAGCGGTTTTATTCTTTTTATAACTAAAATTAAGCAGGTTTATCGTTTATTTGTTTTTAAACAATAAGTTGATGAGGTTGACTCTTTTTCTTTTTATCATTTATTCTGCCGGTTGCTCAGTGAGTAAGAACCCCCAGCGTAAGGAGGTGAAATTATTGCAAAAGGGCATTTTGAAGGATGACAGCAGTTACGTTTATGCCTTGCCGTTTGAGCCGGGCAAAACTTTCCGGGTGATACAGGGATATTTCAGTCACTTTTCCCATAAAGAGCGGGCGGCCCTTGATTTTAATATGAAAAGAGGAACGGGAATAGCAGCTGCCAGGGAAGGTGTTGTTATCCGTGTGAAAGAAGACGGCGACCGGGGAGGGCTCAATAAAAAATATCGCCGGGATGGGAATAATATCATCATACAACATGAAGATGGATCAAGGGCCGGTTATTGGCATATTCAAAAAGATGGCGCCATTGTAAATGTGGGGGATACGGTGAAAAAAGGGCAGTTGATCGCTTTGAGCGGTAAGACAGGGTATGCGGCCGTTCCTCACCTGCATTTCCTGGTATGGCGAAGTGACAAAAATGGCAGGTGGCAATCGGTAGCAACCCGCTTCCAGACTTCAAAGGGAGTAAAATATTTACGTGCCTGGAAGAAATATAAGAATGGGTAAGTTGCGTGACCTTAACTTTTTGATAATCCCCTAAGTTGTGTAAATAACTCTTTTTCTTTTTCAGTCAGGTTCCCGGGCAGCTTTATCGTATAGGTTACATACAAGTCACCAAATTGACTTTCAGATTTGTACAAGGGTAGCCCCTTTCCTTTAACCCTGATCTTCGTATTTTGCTGCGTTTCCGGCTTTACTTTTAATTTTAATTTTCCGTGAAGGGTATTGATGGTGACATCACCGCCCAGTACTGCGGTATACAGGTCAATTTCCTGGCCCAGGTACAGGTCGTTTTTCATTCGCTGGAAATTTGTATTGTTAATGATCTGGAACGTGATATACAGGTCACCGTTAGGCCCACCGTTGGCACCAGTACTTCCGTGGCCTTTAAGTTTCAGCACCTGCCCATCCTCGATACCGGCAGGGATTGTTACGCGGATATTTTTTCCGGCTACGGCAATGGTTTGTTGTTGAGATTTAAAGGTATCTGTTAAATTCAGCTGCATGGTTGCATTGATATCCTGCCCCCTGAATTTCGACTGGCGCTGCCTGCCTTTACCGGACCCGAACATGGATGAAAAGAAATCCGAAAAACGATCATCATCAAAATCGCCGGAAAATGACTGCCCGCCACCAAAACCCTGCGATTGCCCATGTGCACGCCTTGCCTGTTCCTGTGCTTCACCATGCTGCCAGTCTTTGCCGTATTTATCGTATTTTTTTCTTTTTTCAGGATCGCTTAACACTTCGTTGGCTTCATTTACCTGCTGGAATTTTTTATGCGCCTCTTTATCAGCCGGGTTGGTATCCGGGTGTAATTTTTGTGCAAGCTTCCTGTAAGCTTTTTTTATTTCCTCAGCACCGGCAGTTTTAGGAACCCCAAGGACCTTGTAATAATCGATGAACTCCATGTAATTTTATGATTTAGCCTGGTGGTTTAAATATTATTCAAAACTTTATCAGGTGTTTATTAAATATTGTTTTTTATAAAACCTTTTACGATCAAAAATTGTGCTGCACAATAGCTGAGTATAATAAAAACTCCTGCATATGGCAGCGGGCTGTAAAACCTGTTGATGGCAAGCAGGGAATCTGAAATAACAAATAAGGTTGCACCCATTACAAATAAGAAGCCTGTTCCCGGCCTGGCTGAATTATAAAAATGAATGCTGCCAATAAGCATACAGCTAAGGATAATAGCATATATGATCACTGGTATTTTAAGATCACCCAAACCCGGGAACAGTACATAAAGTAAACCCGCTGTATATAACAATATCAATAAAATAAGCCAGGGGGCCTGCATTAATAATGAAATAACCGGTTTAGGCATTTTTATAAAATAGCTGATATAAAGAATATGCGTTATTAAAAAGCATATAAGCCCGGCCATAAAAAATAGTGAATTTTCATGATCAAATAATAAAAAAACATCCCCGAGGAATGAAAAAAATAACCCACAGATGATAACAGGTCTGAGGCCGGAAGGGGAACTGAGTAAAAGAACAGCGGCTATTAAAACCGGCATTAGCATTGGCTTTAATATCATATGGAATATTTCACGATCAAACCCGATCGCAAATAGGTCACAACACACAATGATCCAAAAAAATAAATATATATTTTTCCTGGTCACGGTCGCATGTCTTTTAGCGTTAGTTTATGTCAATGTAGGTTTTACCGCCAAATAAACGGTGCAAAGAATCTTTTATATGTAATGTGTCTGAAAGCGGGGAACTGAATGGGATAGCCAATTTATAACTAACAGAATCTTTTGGGTAAATGACCACTTTATTCCCAAAACTGGTAAACCTTATAAGAGCTCTGTCAGCGGCAGCCTTGTTAGAATATTCCCTGATGACTACTTTAAAACCATCTTTTTTCATTGTCAGCGCCGAATCGGGTTTAACGGTGGTCAATGTAGCCGTCGTATCTATTGAATTTTGTAATGTATTCGTCCTGTTTGAATCTGAAGTTGTAACCAATTGCTCAGATTGCGGGTTTTTATTCTTCTTGAATAAAAAATAAAAAACAGCCAGTGCCGCCAGTACTGCAAAAACAAGGACCACAAGCATGATCCCGGTTTTATTTTCCGGCTTCCGGCTGGGGGTAGTAAAAATAATTTCTTCCTTATCTTTTTCGCGCAATAATGCAGGTGCTGGCTCCAGCTTTGCATTGATCAGGTTTCCCTGTATGAATTCATATTGTCCAAGCTGGTTCTTCTGTAAAATGCCAAGGCCTTCGATCGGCAATGGTTTGCCGATATTCATGAATTGACTTCCGAGGATGGTGAAAGATTCAAGATCGGAAGTTGCCAAAGGTTTTATTTTTCTTGTTTGGTGAACAATAAAATCTATAAGATCCTCATCCTGGGTAGCTTTAATATTATATTCAAAGCTGATGGCATTTTCGGGCATCACGGAATCCTTATCATTTTCGAACGGAATGGTGACGTTGGGAGATAAATAAAATATTCCTATATTCTGCAGGCTTACTTTTTTGGTATTATAAAGATGCTGGACAATTAATTGTTCTATTTTCATGAAAAGCGTTAATATTAGCTAACCTGCAAGATATTCATATTATTACAAACTGTTAAATACAATTGTTTTAATTTTGCCGGATGCTTTCCGAAAAAGAAATTAAATTTTTGCGGCATTGGGAAACGACCCGGGAAAAAGAGCGCTCATTTGTAAGCAAGTTTGTCAGGGGATTGCCAATGGCAATCTTATTTGGCCTGCCGATCCTGTTTTCCATTGCCCTGGTGTATTTTTTGTCCCCGGAATGGTATACAAAAATTTCCCAGGCAGCGGCCGGCTCATCGGGCATCATTCTTTTTTCTGTATTTATTTTTATAGGTTTCTTTTCATATTTCCGCATGCATTTTAAATGGGAGATGAATGACCAGCTTTACCAGGAACTAAAAAAAAAGGAAAGATCCCCGGATGCAGCGAATGAATAATTTTTTTACTCTTACAATTAAACAAAAATAATTATGAAAAAATGGGTTTTCCTGTTAATTAGCTTACCGGTACTGGCTGGTTCATGTATTAAAGGCACCAATAATAAGTGCAATTATACCGAGTCTTCATTAATTGCTACGGCTACAGAAATTGATTCTATCCGGAATTATACATTGCACAGTGGCATTGCGGCTGCCCAACATTCAAGTGGTGCTTTTTATGCAAGTACTAATTTTGGTACCGGTGAAACACCCGGGATCTGTTCTAATGTAAAAGTGATCTATACAGCCTATTTAATGACCAGCGGGGTTTCTTTTGATTCTTATACAACTGCCGGAGGAGCAGGATTTGTATTGGGTGAATTGATCGTGGGATGGCAGAAAGTATTGCCTGTACTAAAAGCAGGAGGCTCTATGACTTTATTTGTTCCACCTTCCCTTGCATATGGTTCCATTGTAAAAATGGATCCAAATGGAAACGTGGTAATACCCGCTAATTCATATTTAAGATTTGACATTACCCTGGTGAGCGTTCAATAACTGTAAATATTAACCGTTCTTAACCATATATTTAATAAATTTAGGCTTTGATAAATCATCAAAGCTTTTTTTATCCTAAAACATACACTTGAGCCACGAAGCTATATCCGTATTTGATATGTTTAAGATCGGGGTTGGCCCCAGCAGCAGTCACACCCTGGGCCCCTGGCGTGCTGCGCAATTATTTACAGAGTCTTTACAACAAAAAAACATATTGGTTGATGTGGTAAGAATAGAAATATTATTGTATGGCTCACTCGCCAAGACAGGCATTGGCCATGGTACCGATATTGCCCTTCAGCTGGGCCTGAGCGGCGATGACCCCGTAACGTTTGATGTAGGAAGTATTCATGCAAAGATCAATGATATTAAAGCCATGAATAAAATACTGCTTGCGGGCAGGCATGAAATTGATTTTACCCCATCTGATGATATTGAATTTTTATACAGTGAATCATTGCCTTATCATCCCAATGCACTTACTTTTTTGGTTGAACTCAAAAACGGGGATACCCTTGCTGAAACTTACTATTCGGTGGGAGGGGGATTTGTAGTAAAGGAAGGGGAACAAGCATCCAATGATGATTCTGTGGTACTTCCATTCCCGATAAATACAGCCGCCGATCTGTTACATTGGTGCCGTACAACAGGCTTAAGTATCAGTGAAGTGGTCTTGGAAAATGAAGGAGCCCTACGCAGTGAATCAGAAACAAGGAAAGGTATTTTGGAGATCTGGCGCGTGATGCGTGAATGTATTTACCGGGGTTGCCATATAGAGGGATATTTGCCCGGTGGCCTTGATGTAAAAAGACGTGCTTATGCGTTGAACAAAAAACTAATAAAACATAAAAAATATTCCGACTATCATAGTTGGGAACAACAGATAAAAGAAGGTGGCAGCCAGTTCAATTATATCTTGGACTGGGTGAGCTGCTTTGCCCTCGCTGTCAATGAAGAAAATGCTGCATTTGGCAGGGTAGTCACGGCACCCACCAATGGCGCAGCAGGTGTTATTCCTGCCGTTCTTCAATATTATATCATTTTTTGTGAAGGGGGTACTGATGATAAGATCATCCAGTTTTTATTGACGGCTTCGGAGATCGGCAGCATTTTTAAGAAAGGGGCCACTATTTCTGCAGCTATGGGTGGGTGCCAGGCCGAAATTGGCGTAAGCAGCGCTATGGCTGCGGGCGCACTGACGGAATGCCTGGGCGGCACACAAAGGCAGGCGATGATGGCTGCGGAAATCGCCATGGAGCATCACCTTGGAATGACCTGCGACCCCATTGGTGGCCTTGTACAAATACCATGTATCGAAAGAAATACAATGGGGGCCATCAAGGCTATTACTGCCTGCCAGCTTGCATTGCAAAGCACGCCGGATTTTGCCAAAGTAAGCCTTGATGGAGTTATTAAAACGATGTGGGATACAGCCCAGGACATGAATAGCAAATACAAAGAAACTTCTGATGGAGGATTGGCGGTGAATGTGCCCCTGAGCCTGAGTGAATGTTAATAAATGGATGGCTGTTACTAAAGGCTTTATAACAAAAAAAGACGCTGAAATCGCTAGAGCTTATTTCAACGTCTTCCATTGGATTAACCACCAAAGATCTGTGATTAAATTACCTGCTTGTCGTTTTTCAATCAAAATTTAAATACCAAAATAAAAAGTAAATGTAAGACTATTAGGGCCTCGAAGCATTACACAATTCTGTAATTTATTTGCATAATTCACAGGTTTGAAGAAAGAGACGGGGATATTTATCTCCTCATCTTACAGGTTCTCGAGATCGATCCTTTTTTTATGTTTCATATTTTTATAAAAAGTAGGGGTGAAGCCTGTCACTTTTTTAAACTGGTTGGATAAATGGGCAACACTGCTATAATGCATCTTGTAAGAGATCTGTGTAAGGTTCAGTTCATCCATGATCAAAAATTCTTTTACTCTTTCTATTTTATTAGCTATAATGTAATGTTCGATCGTTATTCCCTGCACATCGGAAAATAAATTAGCAAGGTATGTGTAATCATATTGCAGTTTTTCGCTGATATAGGTTGAATAGTTCGTGGCTGGAAGTTCATCGCTAAAATAGATCATTTCTATGATCACCGTCTTTATCTTTTCAATGATAATGCTTCTTTTATCATCCATTAACTCCAGGCCGGATTCCAGCAAGGCAGTTTTCAGTTGCTGATGTTTTTCTTCTGTAAGTTTTTTTGTAAGAAGGATCTCACCCAACCCGACCGTTTTATAATGAATGCCAAGTTTCTCCAGTTCGGCTTTCACGATCATCTTGCACCGGATACTGACCATATTTTTAATGAAGATCTTCATTTTTATAAGGGGTATGAAAAAATATCAGGGGTTATTAAATTTAATCATAAAAAAAACATTAACTCCATTTCTCACCCAAAACAGCTGATACGAGGTAATAAATTTCATTCGGATCAGTAGGCTTACTAATGAAGTGTACGGCGCCCAGGCTTTTCAATTCTATGACTTCATTTTGCTCCGTTGAAGTAGTATAAATGATCACCGGGATATGAAGCAGCCTTTCTTTTTTCCTGATCTCCTGCAGGCATTTCTTCCCGCTGAAGCCCGGCATTCTCAGGTCGAGGAAGATATAATCAGGAAGTATGTTGGATTCATCGTTCAGGTAATTTAAAGCTTCCTGCCCGTCAGGTAATCCAACACATTCAATATTTTCGTCTACTTCATTCACCGCTTCCATGAATATTTTCCGGTCGTCCTCGTCATCATCTATCAGTAACAGTGTTATTTGCTCAGACATAATGGATGTTTTATTTGGTTAATATAACAGCGGATAAATTAATCAATTATCTGCTCAGTTCGCTAAACTTAAAAAATATGTTGGAATTGAATTTCATAAATTAAATATCAACAAGGGTACCTGATTGTTTTAGTGGAAGGAAGATATAAAATTTAGTTCCTTCATTTTCTTTTGATTCAGCACGTATCTCGCCATGGTGATTGACCACTATTTTCTGGCAAAGTGCGAGGCCGATCCCGGTGCCCGCAAATTGTTGCCTGGTATTTAACCGTTGAAAAATTAAAAAGATCTGCTCCGCGAACTGCTGGTCAAACCCGATCCCGTTATCTTCAAAAATGATCTCGCAAAAAGGAAGGTCACTATTAAGGTCAGGATATTTTTCAATCTCTTCGGGCGACATAAGCCTCGAGGAGATCCTGATTACGGGAGGAATATTTTCATTCGAAAATTTCAATGCATTGCTTAAAAGATTATAAAAAAGCTGGTTGATCTGCAAAGGAATTCCTTCAATGGTACTCAGTTCTCCTATTGTTACAACTGCTTTTTTCTCAAAAATGAGGAGATCGAAATCTTTTAAAACATTGTCAAGGATCACGTTAAGATCCAGGCTTACAAACCTGTTTTCTTCATGAGCCATCCGCGAAAAATTAAGCACATCTTTTATCAATACCGACATGCGTGCAGCGGCGCTTGAAATTTTATTGATCAGTTCCTTCGCCTCAATAGGTATTTCCGTTGAATGCCGTTGCTGCAAAAGCAATGCAAAGGTTTGGATCTTCCTTAAAGGTTCCTGCAGGTCATGGGAGGCAATGGAAGCAAACTGTTCCTGGTTCTTATTGGAATGTTCCAGTTCAATATTAGCTTCTTTAAGGGATTGCGTTCTTGATAATACCTGCCTTTCCAGCTCTTCTGCAAATAATTCCTGTTGCTTTGCGTGTTCCTGTATTTTCTTTTCGAGTAATTTCTTCTCAGTGATGTCCTCTATGGCAAGCAGGATCAATTGCACCACATTTTTTTCATTGACGACCTGCCGGGCATTTAACAGGACAGAGCGTTCCCCGATAGAAGGAAAATTATGCGTGATCTCGAAATTTTCGATCGTTGTCTTGCCTGAAATGATCTGTTGGAGTAATTTACGCAATGGAGCAATATCCCATTGATTATTTCCAAGTTCGTATATTAATTTACCTTCTGTTTCCAGGTCTGTTACCTGGAATTTTTCGTAAAAGGCATTGTTCGCGGTCTTGATCCGGAGCTGCTGGTCAAGAATGATCAGGGGTTCCCGCAGTGTTTTTATGATCGCTTCTGAATAATGCCTGGCGACGTTTAGCTGGTCATTGCGTTCATGCAATTCCTGGTTCATGATCGTCAGTTCTTCATTGGTGCTTTGTATCTCTTCTTTGCTGGTTTCCAGTTCTTCATTCAGGCTTTGCAATTCCTCGCTGCCGCTAAGCAATTCTTCATTGGCGCTTTGTAGCTCTTCGTTGGCGGCTTCCTGGTCCTCTGTTACACTTCTCATATCTTCACGGGCACTGCATAAGTTCTTTTTCGAGGTGCAGTATGCGAAGATCTTTTTCATTACCATTGTCTTTTGATGCAGTTTTTTTTCCGGTTTTTCCTTTTACTTTCTTTTCTTCCGGTAAGTTGCCGGAAAAAAGAACCAGGTAATGAAGCTCGATCGTATTTAATAAGGGAATGACCTCAATGGTAATCAGCTGCTTTCCACCGGCAACCGGGATATTTTCTTTAATAATGGTTTCATTGCCTGCTTTTGCTTTGTGAAGCGCATTACGCAGTTCAAAGGCCAGGCCTTCCCGTGCCATCTTCAAAATATTGAGACTGGCTTTGCCTGGGGAAGGTTCCAGGAATGCACCGGTTGAACCGCGGAATTGAACAATGTCAAGATGATCATTCACGATCACACCTGCAGGAGTATATTTGGAGAGCAGGATATCATCAGCGTTTTTTTGAAAATCTTCTTTAAGAATTCCTGTATTGTTTCCCTGTTTTCGGGATGCTTCATCTCTGTGTTTAGAGCCTGGTTCACTGCGTTCCGGTGTTGGGTGAATAAATCTTCCGGGCACCTGTTTCCTGGTAAATATCTTATCATGCGCATCAAAGGGCGCAAAGAGGTCCGCGGATTTGCCGGTTGTTTCTGATTTCCCCAGGAACAAAAAACCTTTTTCATTCAGCGCATAATGAAATGTGTTGAAAGCTTTTTTCTGGAGATAAGGTTCCATATAAATAAGCACATTGCGGCAGGTGATCAGGTCCATTTTTGCAAATGGTGGATCCTTCAAAAAATTGTGAACCGCGAATACACACATATCACGGATCGATTTATTTAGCTGGTAGCTCCCATCGATCCTCGTGAAGAACTGTTGAAGCCTGCTCTCTGAAACGCTTTCAAGCTCGCTTTTGGAATAAATACCGCTCCTTGCTTTAGCAATCGCTATTTCTGAAATATCGGTTGCAAATACCTGTATTTTTATGGCGGCAGCCTTGTTTCTTAGGAATTCGTGTAAACTCATGGCGATAGAATAGGCTTCTTCCCCCGTTGAGCAGGCGGCTACCCAGATCCGTAAGGGATTATTCTGAGTTTTATCTTTTAACAAGACAGGAAATACCTTTTCGCATAACAGGTTAAATGCCTTGGTGTCCCGAAAAAATTCCGTCACCGGTATTAACAGGTCCTGGAATAATTTGTCCTGCTCTGCCTTATTTGTTTTCAGGTATTCATGGTATGCTGCGAGTGTTTCTAACTTTTGGATCACCATCCGCCGCATGATACGCCTGCGGATGGTGGTTTGTTTGTAGTAAGTAAAATCTATTCCCCTTCGTATGCGTATTACCGAGAGTATCTGTTTGTATAACTCATCATCCTCCAACTCGTTACCGACTTCTTTATTGGTTTTCTTATCATTGAATGTACTTTCCGCAAGCTGCAGTTGTTGCGGTATCATTTCAGGCAGCATCACAAAATCGGCCACATCTGCTTCAATGGCGCTGAGCGGCATGGCGTCGTAGGCTGCAGAGCCAGGGTCCTGTGCAAAGGTCAGGCCGCCATGGTCTTTAATGGATTTTAACCCCTGGGTGCCATCCGTACCGGTACCTGACAGGATGATCGCAATGGCATGGCTCTGGTGTACTTCTGCCAGTGATGAAAAGAACAGGTCAATGGCCATATTGCGTTGATTATTGGGAAGCCTCGGGCCAAGTTTCAATACTCCGTCACTGGCAACCAATAATTTATTGGAAGGAATGATATAAATATGATCCGGCGCAACGGTAATATTATTACTGACCTCAAGCACCGGGATGCTTGTTTCTTTTTGCAAAATGGCCGGCAACGCACTTTCATGATCCGGGTGCAGGTGCTGAACCAGGATATAAGCCATGCCTGAGTGCTCGGGTATTGCACGGATCAGCCGCTTAAAAGCTTCCAGGCCACCTGCTGAAGCACCAACCCCAACAACAGGAAATAAATTTTTAGAAAGTATTTTTGTTTTTTCGATATCTGATTCGGGCATCTTATTATGTTAATATCATCCTGTTAATTGGGTCTAATGAAGTTAAGCTTTTCCATGCAATTTTATTGCTTCTGAATATAGAACCCGACAAACTTTTATTGAATGAATCTGAAGCTGGAATGGAAGGTTTTTTAGAAGGAAATAATAGGTCACAACGCTGATACAAGTTCCATTGGGTCATAATTTTTTACCAGTTTTGCTTCCAGTAACTTTATGTCATCATTGATCGAATCAGTCAGGTCCCACAGATATGCCTCACCGCTAAAATGGTTATAAAACTGAGCCGCATCTGAAATATTTTTGAATACCTTCTCCTCATTCATAAAAAAGACCGCATAAGTACCTTCCTTGTCCACAGGGTTTTGAAGCCCTGAACCAATAATGATATGTACAGGGTCTTGCATATTCATTCAAATAAATTAATTACAGTTTAAGAAAGGTTGAGTCCAGCGAAGGAAGAAAAGACCAGGGTAGAAGGAGGTCTCGATATTAGATCCCGGTATCCTATAACATCTAAAGTAAAGTTTACAACAATATTTTTTATTTAGGTTATATAATTCTTTAAAAAAATTACATAATTCACAGGTATTAAACGAAGGGCCAGGTGAGATCAAATTCCATATTTCCTTTTGACATCCCTGTCTGATTCCCTTTCTTTAATGGTATTTCGTTTGTCATAGTTCTTTTTTCCCTTGCCAAGTCCAATTTCCATTTTTGCAAAACCTTTTTCGCTGAGAAATATCCTGAGTGGTATTATACTGTAGCCTTTTTCCTTGATCTTTGATTCCAGTTTTCGAAGCTCCTTTTTATTCAACAGCAATTTTCTTTCCTGCAGCGGCTCATGATTGGTATAGGTGCCGAATGCATATTCAGAAATGTGCAGGCTTCTTACATAAAGTTCCCCCTTGTTAAAAATGCAGTAACTATCATTGAAACTTGCTTTACCTGAACGCAGGGATTTAATTTCAGTACCCGATAGCACCATGCCGGCAATATAAGTCGCCTCAAAAAAATATTCATAATATGCTTTCCGGTTGCTGAGCTCCAATTTTTTTTTGTAAAGATACGCCTGCAGGGCAGATTATACCTGTTGGGCATTTATTGGGTACCGTAGTTTTTTAAAAAAGAGATTGAGGACAAAAAAAGGAAGATTGCTTCGTACCTCGCGATGACGGAAAGCATACTCAAGAAAAAACCAGGGTAAAAACCCCGGTCGTTTTTAATCCGTACCCTATGAAAACTATCGTAAAGTTAAATGGTCAGGTTTACATAATCAACAATGGAATATTATTTTTTTCAATGCCTTAAAAATGCAGTATCAAATGTGGGAATTATGTAAATAAGTTCGAATATTTCAAAATTATCCTCCTAAACCCGGGTAAATAAATAAAGGATGCCTCAAAAAATTAATTTTTTATCCAGGCGCAAATAACAAATACCACAGCTTATGATGGGATTAGTGGGCAAACAGGCATATTAGCCTGCTGATCTTTTCTTTGAGTTCCTTTCTCGGAATAATGAAATCAAGGAAACCATGTTCCAATAAAAATTCACTTCGTTGAAAACCTGGCGGCAGATCTTTTTTAATGGTTTCTTTAATTACCCGGGGGCCTGCAAATCCAATAAGAGCACCGGGCTCGCCCATGATAATATCGCCTAGCATGGCAAACGAAGCAGTCGTTCCGCCAAAGGTAGGATCGGTACAAAGTGAGATATAAGGGATTTTTGCATCGCTGAGCTGGGATAGTTTACCGGAGGTTTTGGCCAAGTTGCATCAGTGAGAAAGCACTTTCCATCATACTTGCCCCGCCGCTTTTATTGATGATCATAAACGGGATCTTGGTGCTCAATACAATAATCGCAGGCCCGGCTGATTTTTTCTCCCATCACACTGCCAAGGCTTCCGCCGATAAATTCAAAATCCATACAGGCAATTACAAGGTCATTGTCCATTTACTTTGCCATGGGCACCGTAATTGAATCATGAATATCTGTTTTTGCATAGGTATCTTCCAGCCTGACTTTATAGGGTTTAAGATCAACAAAATTCCAAATGATCCTTTGATTTGATATTGCCAAACAGTTCATTATACTCATTGTCATCAAATAAAATATCAAAATATTCTGTCGCTGCCGATGCGGTGATGATATTCACATTTAGGGCAAACAAATTTATTTTCCGAAAGCTCTGAAATGGTGCAGGTGTATTTACAACTGGGACATTTGGCCCATAAGCCTTCCGGCGCATCTTTTTTATCTTTTGTAGAAGTTAAAATCCTTTTTTTATTCGCTTGAACCAACTTGCTTTTTGTTTCCTCGGACTTCCCTTCTTCACCGGCAAGGTTGGCATCAAAATCTTCTTCTTGTTTCATGCTTTAATAGTTATAAGTTATTAGTTCATAATTATCAGTAAGGCTCGTGTCTATAGTTGTCTCTCAACTAAAACACTATGAACTTTAAGAACTTGAATTTAAGCAATCGTAATACTCTTATCCAAATATACATCCTGTATGGTATTCAACAATTCAACACCATCTTTCATTGGTTTTTGAAATGCTTTCCTGCCACTGATCAATCCCATACCACCTGCACGTTTATTAATAACAGCAGTTGTAACTGCTTCCTGCAGATCAGTATGCGCCCATACTTTCTCCGCCACTATTGATCAAGCCCACACGGCCCATATAACAATTTGCAACCTGGTAACGCAAAGGTCGATCGGGTGATCAGTAGTAAGTTTCTCATAAACAAGTTTAGATGTTTTACCATGTTTGGTGGCATTATATCCACCATTATTGGTAGGTAATTTTTGTTTAATGATATCAGCCTGTATAGTAACACCCAGATGATTTGCCTGGCCGGTAAGATCAGCAGCTAGTATGATAATCTACACCATCAACTTTAAATGCCATTGTTACGCAGTGTAACACCAAAGCATAGTTGCACATTCCCAATTCATGTGCCATTTCAAAAGCATTTGCTACTTCTTTAATTTGCCTGTGTACTTTCTGCGCTGCCCCAATAAATAGTGGCGCCAACTGCAACGTGCACCCATATTCCAGGCATCTTTATCTGTCCAAACATGATCTGGTCAAACTTATTTGGATAAGCTTAAAAATTCGTTGTGATTGATTTTAACTATAAAAGGAATCTTATGCGCATACTTACGGCTCATGATCCCCAATACGCCAAAAGTTGAAGCAACGCCATTACAGCCGCCTTCAATAGCAAGCTTAACAATATTTTCAGGATCAAAATAAATGGGATTAGGGGCAAAAGATGCGCCGGCACTATGTTCTATACCCTGGTCAACAGGAAGATAGAAACATACCCTGTTCCCCCAAGGCGGCCGTGATCCAACATGGCCTGTAAGCTTTTAAGGGTTTGGTTATTGCGGTTACTGTTTATCCAGCTATCATCTACATGGTTCGGGGAGGGTAAATGGATCTGTTCTTTTAAAATTGTTTTACACTCATGGTTCAATAAACTGTCGGCATCTTTGCCCAATAACTCAATAATTTTCTTAGCAGCCATAGATGTTGGTTTTTTACAAAAGTAAGAAAGTGAAGGTTTAAAAAATCAGGAAGTTTAAAGATAGGGGATGTTGGATACTGGATACTTGATACTGGATACAAGGTATTGGAAGTTCACATCGATGATGCGTCCTAAATCATATATCATACATCATACATCATATATCTCAAACGGTTAAAATATCCGGGAGCATGCAATAAGCGGCTACCGTACCAGCTGAACATTTCACCATCAACCAGCAGGATCTTTGTGCCTGGTAGTAAAGCCTGTATTTCATCGATGTGTTTTTGTTTAAAAGGATAGGGCTCTGAGGACAGTAAGACCAGTTCGCAGTTCATAGTGCTTAGTTCAATGATATTTATCTCGGGATACCGGGTTTTATTACCAAATATATTTTCAAAGCCTGCTGCCTCAAGCATGTTGTGTATAAAGGTATCCCCTCCAATGGTCATCCATGGATCTTTCCAGATCATGTAGGCTGTTTTGGGTCTGATAACAGGTTTGGGAAGATTGCTGAACCCGGTTTTAATTTTTTCGATGAGGGATAAAGCAGGAGTTGTTTTCCCGGTCAGGCTGCCAATATCATCGATCATTTGCAATGCAGTGGGCAGGTCATTTACATCAGTCACAAATACCGGGAATTTTTCGGCCAATGCTTCTACCTGTTCTTTTACATTTTCTTCTTTGTTGGCAATGATAAGGTCGGGATCGAGGGCTGTGATCTTTTCAATATGAAGCGCCTTTGTGCCACCGATCCTAATTTTGGACCGGAACCATTCGCCCGGATGAATACAAAATTTAGTGATGCCAATGGTTTCGGCTTCCAGTCCAAGATCATGTAAAAGCTCTGTTTGGGAAGGAACAAGGGAGATGATCCTTTTTGGTATATAGTCCAGTGAAGCCGGAGATTTTAAAATCATCCGGTAAAATTAGGCAATCGGCTAAAAAGAAAAACTTCCACAACACGATGCATTATGCATTTGTACTGTGGAAGCTTAATTTTTTGAACCAACTTTTTGCTTGCCGGTTTCTTTAGGACAGGGGTTTTATTTTTTCTTGGGGGCTACCATTATGGTAAAAATAAATTTATCCCGGTTTCAGTGTTCTGGTTCTTCGCCATCATCGCTTTTTAAGGCATAGGCAGGATTTGGTTTTCGTGGGTCTTTTTTTAGGATCTGGATTCTGTTGTTTTCATAAACTGTTGGATCTTGTTGGTTTTCATAAGGATTTAATAAGATCTTAAAGCGTATGTTCTAAATTTAAAATAGAAGTTGACTGATACTGGATTTTAGTTTTTCTTCTTTCGAGTTTTTGGATATTGGAAAACTCATGTTGGTTTTATCAGGATCTTTGGATATTTGATTGATATTTAATTCCTATCAATCAACTTCTGACACAAAGATGCGGCGATATAAGAGACTATACAAGAGCGTTATTGCTCTATTAACGGGATGGAGTAATTACCGGCGCAATCGTATATCAACCAAGAATAAGGAGGGGAAGCTACGTGGATACGATTCGTATAACTACGCATAAATTATTAAGTAATCAGCTTTTTCTGCTGTGGTGATTGCTGTGATAGCTTGCCTGGACTGTATTTGAAAGCTTTGGGAATTTAAGCAAAGCCAGGATGTCTAAAAAAATGGGACAACGTCATATCTTCTGAATTTTAATATGCAATAGTTTTTATTTAATTGACACCGGCACATTATTGAAGCGGTTTCAAACTCGGCCTTTTTGTTTTTCTCTGTGTCTCTGTGTCTCCGTGATCCAAAATTCCATTGTTATTTAAAATAACCCTGGCCGGTGTTGTTTTGAAACACAAAGGCACGAAGGCACAGAGACACAGAGATAGAACTAATAAGGAGTCGTGCCAATTGGCCCAGGTTCAAAATATCCTCCAACTGTACAGTCAGGGGAAATAAAAAAACTCCCCAATATTCTGTGGTGAATTTAATATGCAACAAGTTTTATTTAATTGATACCAGTGCTTTAAAACAGTAGTTTGTGCTCCTCACTGTGCCTTGGTGCCTCTGTGTCACCGTGGTTCAAAGTTTTAAAGCTTCTCAAAATACCAGTTCCTTTTTTGAAACACAAAGGCACGAAGGCACAGGGACACAGAGATAAATTATAGTAGGGTGTCGTGTCAATTGGCTCAAGCTTAAATATCCTTCAGCCAAGGGAAATAAAAAACTCCCACGTTTTACACATGGGAGTAATTTTTTGAACCAACTTTTTTCACTCGTCGGTTTTTCAGGACTGAATTTTACTTTAGAGGAGATCCTCCTATAGTAAAAAATGAGTTATCCTGGTTTCAGAGTCTTGGTTCTTCGCCATCATCGCTGTGGTTGGCAGCATAGGCTGGAAATTGGTTTTTAAATCTTTCTACAGGATCTAGATTCTTCGGTTCTTCGCCATTTCGCTGTGTTGGCAGCATAGGCACTGGATATTGGATCTGTTGGTCTTTCGCCATCATCGCTTTTTAAGGCATAGGCAGGATCTGGATTTTGGTTTTCACAAGGATAAATAAGATCTATGTTGTATTCTTAGTTTTAAAAGTAGAAGCTGATCGATATCGGATTTCGGCTTTTCGGTTTGGATATTGGAAACACTTTTTCAGTTTATCTGGATCTTTGGATAATGATTGATATTTAATTCCTATCAATCAACTTCTGACACAAAGATGCGGTGATAAAAGAGACTGTACAAGAGCGTTATTGCTCTTTAATCGGTATGGAGTATTTACCGGCGCAATCGTATATCAACTAAAAATACACCAGGAAAGTTACTTGAATGAGCTTCGTATAATTACGTTTAAATTAATTGCTTTAAGCCTTTTTTCCTGCCGGTAAAAGTTGTGAAAAGCTTGCCTGCAAAGGATTCGACAGCAATATCAAATTCACCAAAGCCAGGATGTCTAAAAAAATGGTGCCAGCTCATATCCGGTGAATTTTTAATATCCAGCAGTTTTTATTTATAAATGCCAGGCAATTAGAGAAGCAACTTCAAACAGGCTTTTTGCTTTTCTCTGTGGCTTTGTGTCTCTGTGATCCAAGATTCCATTGTTATTTAAAATAACCCTGGCTGGTGTTGTTTTGAAACACAAAGGCACGAAGGCACAGGGACACAGAGATAAATCATAGTAGGGTGTCGTGCCGACCGGCTCAAGCTCAAATATCCTTCAGCCAGGGGAATAAAAAACTCCCAGGTTTTTACACTGGGAGTTAAATTTTTGAACCAACTTTTTTTCACTCGTCGGTTTTTCAGGACTGAATTTTACTGGAGGTATCCCCCTATAGTAAAAAGTAAGTTATCCTGGTTTCAGAGTTTTAGGTCCTTCGCCATTATCGCTGTGGTTGGCAGCATAGGCTGGAAAATTGGTTTTAGGTCTTTCTACAGGGTTTGGATTCTTCCGGTCTTTCGGCTTAGCTGTATTGGCAGCGTCGGTTTGGATATTGGTTATTTTGGTCTTTCGCTATTATCGCTTTTGAGGGCATAAGCAGGGAATTGGTTTTGGTTGGTCTTTTTTAGGATTTAGATTCTCTTTGTTTTCATAACCGTTTGGATCTGCGGTTTTTCAAGGATGAAGATCTTAGTTATGTTAGGTTCTAAAAATAAATTAAAATAGAAGTTGACTGATATTGGATTGTCAGGTTTTTCAGTTCGGATATTGGATGAAAACTCTTTTTGGTTTAATCAGGATCTTTGGATAATGATTGATATATTAATTCCTATCAATCAACTTCTGACACAAAGATGCAGCGATATAAGAGTACTACACAAGAGCGATATTGCTCTTTTATCGGCATGAAGTAATTACTGCCGCAATCGTATATCAACCTTAAAAATGCAGGGGAACATACGTTGTTGTCTCACGTAAAAATACGATTCTTCGAGGGTATCGATTGATAAAATTAAAAATGCTGCATCGTTGAAATGCAGCATTGTAGCGATTTTAAGCCGAATCGTACAATAACTAGGGCTTCTATTTTGAAAGACTTTGAATAATGTCGTATTTGGTAACAATATGAAATGAACCGCTTTCATCCTTGCTTAGAACAGCGCCATTTTCTTTATTGATAAATGAACTTAACCGCTCAACAGGCGTATCAAAAGCGACTTCCGGGTACGCTTTTTCCATCACATTGCTGACTGGTTTGCGTTTTAATATCAGGATTATTGAGTATCTTATTAAATAAACCGCTTTCAGATATAGCGCCTACATTCTCTCATCTTTCAATACCGGTATATTTTCAATATCATATTTTTTCATCAGTTCGATAGCGTCAGCAACGGTTTGCGGTAGGGGATACGCTCATTAACTGCTGCGTTCCACGGCCATTGATCAGGTCTTTAAATGTCTTCACATCCAGAAATCCTCTTTCCATCATCCATTGGTCATTGTAAACTTTGCCTACATACCGGCTGCCATGATCATGGAAGATACAAACCACTACATCATCTTTTTTAAGCTGGTCTTTCAATTGAAATACTCCCTGCAAGCAACTGCCGGCACTGTACCCGCAAAACATGCCTTCTTCCTTTGCAATGCGCCTGGCCATGATCGCGCCATCTTTATCTGTTACTTTTGTAAATTCATCAATCACACTCATATCATAATTCGCCGGTACAAAATCTTCCCCAAAGCCTTCACTGATATATGGATAAACTTCTTTCTGATCCAGTTCACCGGTTTCAAAATATTTTTTTAACAAAGAACCATAACTATCAATTGCCCATATTTTAATGTTCGGGATTTTTTTCTTTCAAATATTTGCCGGTGCCGACGATCGTACCGCCTGTTCCGGTGGCCACAACCAGGTGAGTAATCTTACCTTCGGTCTGTTCCCAGATCTCCGGGCCTGTTTGCTCATAATGCGCCAGCCGGTTGGCAAGGTTATCATATTGATTCACATACCAGCAATTGGGAACTTCGGTAGCAAGTCTTTTGGATACACGAATAATAACTGCGGGGATCTTCGGGTTCTACATTGGTGGGGCAAACAATCACTTCGGCACCCACTGCTTTTAAAATATCTGCTTTTTCTTTGGATTGTTTATCCGTAGTGGTAAAAATGCATTTATATCCTTTTACACAGGCTGCAAGTGCCAGTCCCATACCGGTATTGCCGCTGGTTCCTTCAATGATGGTTCCGCCGGGTTTTATTTTGCCTTCCTGTTCGGCTACTTCCAGCATTTTCAACGCCATGCGGTCTTTGATAGAATTGCCCGGATTAAAATATTCCACTTTTGCCAGAACCGTACAGGGAAGATCTTTGGTGATCTTATTTAATTTGATAAGCGGGGTATTTCCAATGGTTTCTAAAATATTATTAAGCCACATAGCAATTATTTTCCGCAAAGGTAGGGGAACATGTATGATTTATGGATGTATGATGTATGATTTTAAGCACATCCACACATCATATATCATAAATCATAGATCATTCATTTTGTATGTTTGCTTTCGCACAATCATGTAAATGAACGTATTTTGCCGGGAGGATATTCCACACTTTAAATGCAACGATCGTTTATGAAAAGAATACTGTACGTCCTGCTGGTTTTATTTGCTGTTTCATGCAACCAAAATTCAGGTAAAGAAAGTTTTAACCAGGTCGCGGAAGAATATGTAAGGCTGGGACTTAATATTGGCCAGTATGATCCCGATTTTGTAGATGCTTACTACGGACCTGATTCTTTAAAGCCAACCAGCCCCAAGCTGCCTGTTTTTCCGAAATATGTTTTCCTGAACGAGGTAAGTAAACTGTTGAATAAGCTGGAAAGCTTCGAATCTGCAGATAAGCATGATACGATCGGTATGAGGGCTGCATTTATGCGTTACCAACTTACCGCTTTCAGCAGGCGCATTAAAATATTTGCCGGTGAACGAAAATCCTTTGATGAAGAATCCAAAGACCTGTTTGGGGTAACAGCACCTACGCATCCTGAAAGTTATTTTAAGGCATTGGTGGCAAAACTGGACAGTGTTATACCAGGTACAGGAGACCTCCCTTCGAGGTTCCAGGATATGGCCAGTCATTTTATCATTCCAAAAGATAAGATCGATACTGTTTTTAAGACGGCCATCGCTGAGTCACGCAGGCGCACACTCGCACATTATCCCTTGCCTTCCGATGAAAAGTTTACCCTGGAATTTATGACTGGTAAATCATGGTCTGGATATAACTGGTACAAGGGGAATTATACAAGCCTTATACAAATAAATACGGATGTTGATATTTTCATTGAACGTGCCATTGATGTGGCTTCCCATGAAAGTTATCCGGGGCATCATGTTTATAATATGCTGCTGGAGAAAAATCTTTACCGGGATAAGGGCTGGGTAGAGATATCCCTGTATCCTTTATTCAGCCCCCAATCCCTCATTGCGGAGGGGAGCGCCAATTATGGAATTGAGGTTGCATTCCCGGGGAAGGAAAAGAATGATTTTGCCAGGAACGTGTTATTGCCATTGGCCGGCCTTGATACAACTGGGATTGAGAATTACTTTAAAGTACTTGAATTAAAATCTTCATTGAATTTTGCCCGTAACGAAGTGGGGCGTGGATTGCTGAATAAGACCATGACCGAAGAAGAGGCCCTTCGCTGGCTGATGCAATACGGGCTGAGTAACCGGGAAACTGCCCTGAAGTCGATCAGCTTTATAAAGAATTACGGGAGTTATGTCATTAATTATAATTATGGCCTTGAACTGGTAAAAAATTATATTGAATCAAATGGTGGGGTAGCCACGGCACCGGGTAAACGCTGGGAACTGTTTGGTGAATTATTAAGCAGCCCAATAACACCGGATGAGCTGAGTAAGCCATAGGTGAAAACAAAAAGTATTTTGTGAACATATAAAAAAGAACCCAGGTTTTCAGGCCTGGATTCTTTGCGGACCTTTAATATATTTTACTTCGAACTCATATCTTCCCTGAACTTTACCAATTCAGATTCTACACTAACCGATATTTCACCTAATAATTCAAGCCTTCTATCTCATGTATCCTGGCCATACATTTGGATATAGGTGCTTTTGAATTTATCATTATTACCGGGGAAATAATTTGTTTCCAGTTGTTTGTAGCCATCTTTTAAATTTGAAATTTGTACAACAACAGGTGCACCACCAGCCAGTTGTTTTACGAAAATACTCACACTGGTGGGGGCGTTATTCTTTTTATTGACAGCAACAGCTCTTGATATTTCGTTGACCAACTCAGATTGCTTACCGGTTTTAAGCTGGTAAAAAGTAAACAGGTATTTACTTGCCTGCACTTCAGGGCGATAACTTAAGGAATCAACAAACCTGTAATATTCAGGCCCGTTATCTATGTCAAGCTTATTGGTTACTGTATTCAGGAAATCCAGGTCATGTGCCTTATCTGTGGTTCTTTCAATATCAAGGTCAGCATATGAAATGTCGGCTTCCACCAGGTAATAATAACCGCTGCGGACCCCGCTCTGTACTTCGTATACATAGCGTTTATTCGTGGTGTCCTTCACGTGGTATTTGCCAAGATGCGCCTTCCAGCTATCCTCGAAGGCGGCCCACTGCCCTGGTTTCGGCTTGACAATATTGACACTCGAGAGTGTTTTAGTTTGTGCGTATACGTTACCTGCAGCAGATAGTAACAGTATAAGAATAATCTTTTTCATAATGAAGTGTTTGGTTTGTGAAAAATGTGGATTGATCAATACCGGGCACAGGATTTAAGAAGATCGTAGATTATTCATACCAGTTAGGGAGAAGAAATGTAAGGACAAAAAATGATAAATTTTAATAAGCTGAAGTAATTCTCAAAAGAACGTGTAGCCGATATACTACAAAACAATACCCGCTTTGTCTACTTATAAGCCGGGCGCAGGAAGGGACCTTTACTGCATAATATCCATCGTAATTAACCAGGTTTTCTTCCAGGTCCAATTGAAAAATCTTTATTAGTCTTGCTTAAAACAATATAATAAGTAAAAGAGCCTCCAACAGGAGGTTTTTTTATTTGTGCAGTATCTCCAAAGCTTTCTTTACGGCATTGTCCTCCAGGTTATTCAACTCGAAATATCCTTCATTTCTCCAGATCTGGCGGGCAATTGATGTCTTGAGCGCCCTGGTCAGCAGGTTTTTTTCCCGGGGGCTGATATTTTTCAGATCGATTGAATCTTTTGCACTCATTGTTTCGAATAAGCTCCAGTTATCTGCTGTTATTTGAAATGAAGCAGCAAATGTCTGTGGGGTTTTATATTGATCGAGGGAAGCCTGGTTGGACAGGTAATATTTATATCCAAAATCATTTACAATTCCCTTTGCATAGACCTTTGCGGCCAGGAGGCTAAAACCACTTGTATCAACTGCTACAAAATAATCGGGGGCAATTCCGCCGCCACCATATACTTTTTTACCGGCCTGGGTTCTGTACACTTTAGCACTATCCATGACTATGGTATCGGCATTCAGTTGTGCGGTAAGCATTCTTTTGCTGATCTCCTCATAATATGCTTTTCCGCCGTTGGCATAGGAGCGCTGGATACTACGGCCGGCAGGGGTATAATACCTCGCTACCGTTAACCTCAAAGCGCTTTTATCAACCAGGTCATATTGTTCCTGCACCAGGCCTTTTCCAAAGGTCCTTCTTCCCACGATCGTGGCCCTGTCCCAATCCTGCAATGCACCGATCAATACCTCACTGGCACTGGCCGTGCCTTCATCTGCTAAAAGTACCAGCCCGCCTTTTTCAAATTGACCCTCCCTTCTGCAGCGGTATTCTTTTCTTGGAAAATGTTTGCCTTCCGTATAAGTGATCAGCTTATCACCGGGCAGAAATTCATCTGCTATTTCAATCGCTTCCTCCAGCACACCTCCGCCATTTCCCCGCAGGTCGAGTACAAGTGCTTTAAGGCCATTTTTTTTCAATTCCTCCAGGCTTTTCATGAACTCGCGGTAGGTTTGTGTCGAGAATTTATTTATACGGATATAACCGGTGCCAGGGGCCATCATATAAGCAGCATCAATACTCGTAACGGGAATAATATCTCTTGTAATGCTCACGCTCATTTGTTTGTTTCCCCTCAGCAAGCTGATATCGATCTTACTGCCACGGCTACCCCTTAATAATTTGCGTATAGAATCTGTTTTCATTTTTTGCCCGGCAATGCTTCTCTGCCCGGCTTTCAGGAATTTATCGCCCGTTTTTACACCTGCTTTAAACCCCGGCCCATCTTTCAGCACATTGACCACATGCAGGGTATCATCAAAAATGTTGAATTCTATTCCAATCCCAAAAAAACTTCCCTGTATCTCTTCATTTACTTCGTCCAGTTCTTCTGCGGGTATGAAAGAAGAATGTGGGTCAAGTTTTGAAAGCATTGCCTGTATGGCAGTATCTGCCAGCGCATTTAATTTTACATCATCCACGTACTTATTTTCGATAAGGTCCATGATCTCCTGTAATGGCCGTTGCTTCTCTACATAAAAAAAAGATTTGCCCGGCATGCCGGACTTCATTTTATATCCAATAAAAATTCCGGCGATCATAGAAATGCTCAGGAGCAAGGGTAGCCAGATCTGTAATTTTTTATTCTCCATTTTTATATTAAAATTTCTGCAATACAAACATTGACCGATCCCGATCGGAGGCGAAGTTAATTTTTTGTTTTTAGCTTTTAATTTTTCTGTGTAATTGAAGTGAATGTTTTACCTTGATGAATAATTAAAATTGAATAAATGGCCGTTAAATTGATCGCAGACAGTGGCTCTACAAAAACAGAATGGTGTCTCGTAAATGGAAAGAAAAAGACAATGATCAATACACAGGGTATCAGCCCTTATTTTTTATCCGGTGAACAGATCAGGATGATCCTCGAAAAAGAATTATTGCCAAAACTAAAAAAAGAATCCCCCGCCGAAATATATTTCTATGGTACAGGCTGCAGCAATCCTGCCAATGTGAAAATGGTAAAGCATGCCATTCAATCGGTTTTTAAAAAAGCCAGCATAATGGTAGACCATGACCTGATGGGGGCTGCGAAAGCTTTATGTGGGAATGAGAAAGGCGTTGCATGTATTCTTGGTACAGGATCCAATTCCTGTTATTTCAATGGCAGGAAGATCGTAAAGAACAGCCCCGGGCTTGGATATGTATTGGGTGATGAGGGCAGTGGCACTTACCTCGGCCGTAAAGTGATCCAATATTACCTCTATAATACTTTTGACCCCGACCTGATGGATCGCTTCAATGCAAAATACAAAACCAATGCGCTTGAGATACTGGATGCAGTTTATAAGAAACCCTTGCCTAACAGGTATCTTGCGGGCTTCGCCGGATTTTTGGTGGAGAACCGGGGCCATTATATGATCGAGAATATCATCGAGGACAGCTTCAATGATTTCTTTTTTAACCATGTGTATAAATACCGGGAAAGCTGGACTTTGCCCATTCATTTTGTTGGAAGCATTGCATATGGTTTTAAAGATGTACTCAAAGAAATGTGTAATTCTTATGAACTCCAGCTGGGCAGGGTTTTGAAAAATCCGATGGAAGGACTCATAAAATTTCATCAATCATAGCTATACGATATACCGAAACGATGGCTTTTGAAAAGATCACGGAATCCGAATCACATTATCGTCACCTCGAAAAGATGGCTGTGCCGGATATCCTTGCAAACATCAATAAGGAGGACCAGGGACTGGCAGCAGTCATTGCCGGGTCAATTCCCCAAATTGAATCCCTTGTAAATAGTATTGTAGATAAGATGCTCTCAGGCGGCCGCCTGTTCTATATCGGTGCAGGTACCAGTGGCCGCCTCGGTATTCTCGACGCCAGTGAGTGCCCGCCTACTTATGGCGTACCACCAGGATTGGTGGTAGGGTTGATCGCAGGAGGTGAAAAAGCGGTTACCCAGGCTGTGGAATTTGCTGAAGATGACGAAGAGCAGGGTTGGCTGGATCTTTTAAAGCATCAGATCAACCCGGCTGATATTGTAATTGGTATTTCAGCCAGCGGTGCAACGGCCTATGTTATCAAAGCCCTGCAAAAATGCCGCGAAAATGGGATCGTAACGGGATCCATCAGTTGTAACCCCGGCGCGCCCCTGTCCCGGGTTTCTGATCATCCCATTGAAGTGATCACAGGCCCTGAATTTGTAACAGGGAGTACCCGTATGAAAGCCGGTACAGCACAAAAGCTGGTGCTGAATATGATCTCAACCTCTGTGATGATCCTGTTAGGCAGGGTGGAGGATAACAAAATGGTACATATGCAGTTAACCAATGAGAAACTCGTGGAAAGAGGCGTGAAGATGGTCATGGAAAAACTGGGCATGAACGACCCGGAAATGGCCAAAAAGCTGCTACTGAAGTACGGGAGTGTGAAAAAAATGATCGAAAAATACCAGCCATAAAAAAATATTGGAGGCATCGGGAGATTTTTGTAAATTAGTCTCCTAATCAATTCATTGAATTTAGTTAACGATCAAAAATAACCTCACTTATGAACAACAAACTTTTACTCACGACCGCTTTCATTGCCAGTTCATTTGCTTCATTTTCACAATCCGGCAAGATGGCTTATGCCATCACAGGTGATGGAAACAACGATTTTGTCTGGATGAACATCAGGCAGGTAGATCTTTCAACCGGCCAGGTCACAAAAACACTTTTCGAGCGCAGTAAAACAAAATTCCTGTTAACGGATATTAATACGAAAAGATCTGTTGACCAGACGGCGACCGCCAATGGAAATATTTTTTCTTCAACGGACTACCCGACGAGTACTTATGTTGCTGCAGCAGCATACGATAAAACAAGCAACAAGCTTTTCTTTACGCCGATGCGTATGGGAGAGCTGCGCTGGCTCGACCTGAATATAAAAAATGAGACGCCACAGTTCTTTACGATGCAGACTGACCTGCTCAAAGTTGGTGTTGCCAATGATGAAGCGACCCATATAACCCGCATGGTTATCGGCGCTGATGGCAATGGTTATGCGATGAGCAATGATGCCAATCGTTTTATCAGTTTTACAACCGGTAAAAAACCTGTCATCACAGAATTGGGCAATATCGTGGATGCTGATGGTAATTCAGGGGCTTCCATACACAATAAATGCAGCAGCTGGGGTGGTGACATGATCGCAGATGCTTTTGGAAAGTTGTATGTAATTTCTGCCAATCACAATGTATTTGAAATTGATATCAAAACAAGGATCGCGACTTACAAAGGAGCGATCAGCGGCTTGCCTGCCGGTTATACGACCAATGCAGCGGCCGTAGACAATGGTGGCAACATTGTTGTTGGAAGTGCCAATAAATTTGATGGCTATTTTAAATTAAAGATCACAGACCTCGCAGCTGTAAAGATCGAAGGTTCTGATGTAAAATACAATGCATCTGACTTTGCCAATGGAAATTTATTGTTGCAGAAAGAAAAAGATGCAGCCACTAAATTCTCAATGGTCAATTCAAAACTACCTGTTACGGATGCAGCAGGGGATGCAAAGGTTTATCCTAACCCGGTTACCAACGCTTCATTCAATGTATTGTTTGATGGAAGAAAAGAAGGAAATTATTCTATTGTGTTGACAGATCTTGCCGGAAGGATATTGCTGACAAAATCTGTTAATATCAGCAAAGGGATCCAGACAGAACAGGTTAATCTGAACCGTTCTGCCGCTAAAGGCGTATACATGGTGAAAGTGCTGGATGAAAATAAAAAGATCATCATTAATGAAAAAATAGTTGTTCAGTAATAATTAATTATTTTGGGTTAATAAGTCAGGAGGCTGCCGTTAGGTAGCCTCTTTTTTTATTAATTAAATCCTGTTTTATTTATAAGATTTTTGTTGCAGTTTTGTAATGAAAAATAACTCCATGCAGGACATAGAACCATTTTACAACTGGAGACATTTATATACGGCAGAAGAAGATAAGCTGTCTCCGTTCTATGGCCGCACATACAGTGAATTTGAATATTCACAAACCTTGTACAATTATTATATCCATCCTCAATGGGATGACTTTGGCTCCCGCACCCTTTATATGAAAATTCTTTTCGTGGATTATGACCAGCATTATGCGATCATTGAATTACTGGGTGAATGGAACGATGCCATTGAAAATGATATTATGACACTGCGCAGGGATATTACGGACCTGTTGTTTTTACAGGGTATCACTAAATACATTTTAATAGGTGAGAATGTGCTTAATTTTCACAGCAGTGATGACAGTTATTATGAGGAGTGGAGAGAGCAGCTGGAAGATGATCGTGGATGGGTAGTCATACTGGATATGCCCGAACAAAGTAAATATGATTTTAAAAGAACCCGCCTGACCAATTTTATAGAACTGATGGAACTACCCCAATGGCGCACATTGAAACCCGAATTTGTTTTCCAGCTCATAGACAATGAAATGATAAAACGCCTTGAGTAAACGCCCTTTTTTAAAGCAACATTTTGTGGCGCATCAGTTTGAAAATTTATTATAATAACGAGTTGTCAGGTTGAGCTTGTCGAAACCGGCATAGCTTAGCACACAACCCGCCTTCGACAAGCTCAGGCTGACAGTTTTTCTAAATGAGACATTACCCAACGTTTCTCTGTAATAAAAATGATTGAATAAAATCTTATTTTGAGCCTGCGTGCCGTATTTTTGCAGCACAAATTTATTTCTCAACTATCTTATATGACCTGGAAACATTTTTTTACTTCCTCTCTCGGTAAAAAATTCACAATGGCGCTTACCGGCTTTTTTTTGATAAGTTTTTTAATAATTCATTGCCTTATTAACTCGATGATATTTTTTGATGATGGCGGGCAGACATTTAACCATTGGGGGCATTTTATGGGTAGTAACCTGATCGTTCGTACCCTGGAACTTGGCCTGTTTGCTTTTTTGATCCTGCATATCGTTCAGGGATTGGTGCTGTGGGCGCAAAACAATGCTGCCAGGCCGGTAAAATATGCGGTTAACCGCCCCGGTAAGAACAGCAGCTGGTATAGCAGGAGCATGGGGTTACTGGGTACGCTGATCTTATTGTTCCTTGTATTGCATTTGTATCATTTTTGGGTTCCTTCGAGGTTTGGAGGTATGGCAAATGTGCACGTGCTGGAAACGACCACACTGGGAGACTATGCAAATGAAGAAGCGCATAATTTATACAAATCCATGCTGGACGTTTTTCAAAATAACTTATGGGTTGTGATCGTGTATGTTTTGGGAGTGTTCTCTTTGTGCTGGCATTTGCTGCATGGTTTTCAAAGTGCTTTCCAAACCTTTGGGATCAACCATAAGCGGTTTACCCCAGTGATCAAAACGATCGGGGTGATCTATTCTGTGGGTATCTGCCTGATCTTCGCATTGATGCCCATATCTATTTACCTGGGATGGGTCGATTAATACATCGAAGTGCTGAATAATGATATTATGTAAAAGCGTGCGACGCCTGTGAAGCTGAATAAAGTTAAAGAGCCGGCCAATAAATGAACAATCAATTAATAAACCAAATAACCAATATGTCTTTAGATGCAAAAATACCACCCGGGGAAATGAAGGATAAATGGGAGTATTATAAAGGGCATGTGAACCTGGTGAACCCGGCCAACAAGCGCAAACTTGAAGTGATCGTGATAGGAACGGGGCTGGCAGGAGCATCTGCTGCCGCAGCGCTCGGAGAGATGGGGTACAAGGTAAAAGCATTCTGTTTCCAGGATAGCCCGCGCAGGGCGCACAGTATTGCCGCACAGGGAGGCATAAACGCCGCAAAGAATTACCAGAACGACGGAGATTCGGTTTTCAGGTTGTTTTATGATACAGTAAAGGGGGGAGATTACCGTGCCAGGGAAGGCAATGTATACCGGCTGGCCGAAGTCAGTGCAGCTATCATTGACCAGTGCGTGGCACAGGGAGTTCCTTTTGCAAGGGAATATGGCGGCCTGCTGAGCAACCGTTCTTTTGGAGGCACACAGGTGCAGCGTACTTTCTATGCCGCCGGGCAAACCGGGCAGCAATTATTGCTGGGAGCTTATAGCGCACTGGAAAGGCAGGTGGGCCTGGGAAATGTAAAAATGTATTCAAGGCATGAGATGCTGGATGTGGTGGTGATCGACGGTAAGGCGAGGGGCGTGATCGCCCGGGATCTTATCAGCGGGGAACTGGAGCGTCACTTCGGCCATGCAGTACTGTTATGTAGCGGGGGATATGGAAATGTGTTTTACCTGAGTACGAACGCGATGGGCAGTAATGTAACCGCCGCATGGAAGGCACATAAGAAAGGGGCATTCTTTGGAAACCCCTGCTTTACGCAAATTCATCCCACATGCATTCCCGTTAGCGGCGATCACCAGAGCAAACTAACACTGATGAGTGAGAGCCTCCGCAATGACGGCCGCATATGGGTGCCTAAGAAAAAAGATGATACGAGGAAGCCCACGGATATACCGGAAGGGGAAAGGGATTATTACCTCGAAAGGAGGTATCCTGCCTTTGGCAACCTGGTTCCAAGAGATGTTGCTTCCCGTGCAGCCAAGGAAAGGTGTGATGAAGGATATGGCGTAGGCACTACCAAAATGGCGGTATACCTCGATTTCAGGGATGCCATCATCAGGTATGGTAAAACAGAAGCGGGTAAAACAGGCAATGAATCTCCCGGAGATAAAACGATCATTGAGCTTGGAAAAAAGGTCGTTGAAGAAAAATACGGGAACCTTTTTGAAATGTATGAAAAGATCACCGGGGAAAATCCGTACGAATTACCTATGCGCATTTACCCGGCGGTGCATTATACCATGGGTGGACTTTGGGTAGATTATGAATTACAGACAACTATCCCGGGATTGTATTCATTGGGCGAAGCAAACTTTAGTGATCATGGCGCCAACAGGCTGGGTGCATCTGCATTGATGCAGGGGCTCGCTGACGGGTATTTCGTGATCCCATACACGCTCGGAAATTACCTGGCCGATGAGATCCGTACTCCCACCATACCAACAACGCATCCTGCATTTGAGGCAGCAGAACAGGCCGTCAGCGAGCGCATCAGCAAATTGATGCAGGTCAATGGCAGCCAGACAGTTGAAAGTTTTCACAAACGGCTCGGTAAGATCATGTGGGATAAATGCGGCATGGCCCGCAATGAGGCCGGGTTACGGTCAGCCATAGAAGAGATCAGGAAATTAAAAACAGAATTCTGGAATGATGTAAAGGTTCCGGGAGAGATCAAAGAATTCAATGCCGAGCTTGATAAAGCAGGAAGGGTAGCAGATTTTATAGAGCTCGGGGAATTGATGTGCATGGATGCTTTGAACAGGAATGAAAGTTGTGGCGGCCATTTCCGGGAAGAAAGCCAGACCGAGGATGGCGAAGCAAAAAGGGACGATGATAATTACAGCTATGTTGCAGCCTGGGAATTAAAACCGGAAGGAAACTGGGAGATGCACCGGGAGCCATTGAAATTCGAGATCGTGAAACCATCACAAAGAAGTTATAAATAAAAATAAAGCCATTAGCTATTAGCTTTAAGCTATTAGCTAACAGCTAACAGCTAATAGCTCAAACATGGAACATTACCACATGAATTTAACGCTGAAAGTATGGCGTCAGAAAAACAGTAAAACAAAGGGTCGGTTTGAAACTTACAAGGTGAAGGATATCTCCTCTGAAATGAGTTTTCTTGAATTGATCGATGTGCTGAATGAGGAATTGATCCGGGAAGGAAAGGATCCGATCGCGTTTGATCATGACTGTCGCGAAGGGATCTGCGGCGCCTGCAGCATGTACATCAATGGCCAGGCGCATGGCCCGTGGCAAAGGAATACTGTCTGCCAGTTGCATATGCGGGCTTTCAGCAACGGAGATACGATCGTGGTAGAACCATGGCGCGCCAAAGCATTTCCCGTAATAAAAGACCTGGTAGTGGACCGCACTGCTTTTGACCGTATCATCCAGGCCGGCGGTTTCATCAGTGTGAATACAGGAAATGCACAGGACGCGAACAGCCTTCCGATCGATAAAAAAGCGGCTGACAGTGCTTTTGATGCAGCTTCCTGCATCGGGTGCGGGGCCTGTGTTGCGACCTGTAAGAATGGAAGTGCCATGTTGTTTGTAGGAGCCAAGATCTCTCAATTGGCGATGTTACCGCAGGGCAGTCCTGAAAGGGAGTCAAGGGCGCTGAACATGGTTACGCAAATGGATAAGGAAGGATTTGGTAACTGCACCAATACATATGCGTGCGAAGCAGAATGCCCGAAGGGAATTTCTGTAGCATATATCGCAAGGATGAACAGGGAATATTTAGGAGCAGGATTGGGAACGGAAGAATAATAGTAAGGAGCGAGAGGCGGTCACGAAAGCTAACAATTGATGTCATCCTGAGCCTGTCGAAGGATTTTTGAATATTAGTTCTATGATCAATGTTTCGGCAAGCTCAACATGACAAACTTTTGAACCTCTTCTTCCGGAAACAATAATTCATTCATTAAAACTGTTATATATACCTTCTGGTAAACAGAAGGTTTTTTTAATGGCAGCATTCACACTGTCAGCAGGGTCCGTATAATAAATACTAATTTTAGCTACCATATCTCAAATCAACTTTTGACGCCAAAAAGGATATACCTGCTTATTATTGCTACCCTGCTGATGCATGGGCTGTTCGCACAAAAAAAGCAGGCTTCCTTATCCAATCTTCGTAAAAAATATATTTCTACAAAGATCCCATTTCAAAAAATTGATACGCTCAGCATTGCACCCAATACCATGTCTGTCTTAAATGTGCCCGCGTCCGCCTATAAACTGGATGAAGTGAATGCAACACTTGAATGGATCATGAAGCCTGCTGCAGATAGTGTTGCGGTGATCTACCGGGTCTTCCCATTAAGGTTAAATGCAGTGCGCCAGCATTACAATTACGATTCTGTGCGCAATAATTTCCTGGCAGAAAAACCGCTGAAGGTAAAAACAGGTGTAAAACCTGCTAACCCCTTTATGGATTTTGGTGGTGGCATCCAGTCTGAAGGCAGCTTTGGCCGTGCCATTTCATTCGGCAACAGCCAGGATGCCGTTGTAAATTCGAGCATGAACCTGCAGCTGAATGGCTTTATCGGCGACAGCCTTGAACTAACAGCCGCCATCACTGATAACAACATGCCCATCCAGCCCGATGGCAATACACAGGACCTGAGAGACTTTGACCGTATCTTTTTACAGGTTAAAAGAAAAGGCTGGCAGGTAAGTTTCGGGGATATCGATATCCGGCAAAGCAAAAATTATTTTCTTAATTTTTATAAGCGCCTGCAGGGAGCTTCATTCAGTACAGATAACAGGATCGGGAAGAACATTCAAAATTCATTCCTTGCTAAGTGGCGCCATTGCAAAAGGAAAATTTACCCGGAACATCCTTACGCCATTGGAAGGAAACCAGGGCCCTTACCGGCTTCGCAGGCGCCAACAATGAATTGTATTTCGTGGTGCTGGCGGGCACTGAAAGGGTTTTTATTGATGGCGAATTGCTGCAAAGAGGAGAGGACCAGGATTACGTGATCAATTACAATACGGCAGAAATTACATTTACACCTAAACGTTTGATAACAAAAGACAGAAGGATACAGGTTGAATTTGAATATGCAGACCGGAATTTTCTCAATTCGCAGATCTATGTGAACAATGAAATGAATTTTAAGGATAAGCTTTTTGTAAATATTGGCGCTTATTCAAACCTGGATGCAAAAAATTCGATCATTAACCAGCCACTGGATGACAAGCAAAAGCAATTCCTCGCAGATATCGGAGACGGTATTGACAATGCATATTATGTAAATGCGGTAAGTGATACCTTTTCCCCGGCAAGATACTGTACAAAAAAATCGATACGGTTTACAATGGCAGGGATACATGATTCAATTTTTGTCAGTCTGCCGATCCACCCCATGATATTTTGTATAGCCTGTCATTTACATACCTCGGCCCTGGCAAGGGAAATTACAGGCAGCTATTGGAATGCAGCCAATGGAAAAGTATTTCAATGGGTGCAGCCGGAGCCCAATAATGAAAAGCAGGGCGATTGGGAGCCCGGTACGTTTTTGGTAACTCCCAAAAAACAGCAGGTGGTTACTCGTTGGGTGCTGAATTACGCGTTCTCAGCCACAACCAAGACTCAGACTGAGGTAGCCATGAGCAATTATGATGTAAACCTTTTTTCCACAAAAGACAAAGCCAACGATACAGGCTTTGCAGGGAAATTTCAATTTACAGAAAGAGGATAAAAAAATAAACTTGTTTTCAAGACCGCCTTTTACTCAGGCCATAGCAGGGTTACGAATTTGTTCAGAAACGTTTCAAACCAATTGAAAGGCTCGAGAAATATTGAATTCCTTCGTGACTGGAGCCTGCCATACGAATCGAGGCTGCCGATGAAAGCATTGCCCAATGCCTCTTTAAAACTGGCAGATACAGGCAATAATTTAAAGTATGAAGTAACCAATTATCACAGGAGTGATCACTATAATGGCTTAGGCAACCATGGATCAGTATACAGCCATTAAAGACTGGAAGATAACGGCAAGCTCAGCCTGTAACACTATCAACAGTCCAACTGCAAACAGGTAATTTTTTCAGGCCCGGCATTGATATAAAAAAAGAGTTTACAAAAATTAAAGATACAGGTTGGCGTGAAATATACCGGTGAATATCAATAAGCTATTTAATAAAGCAGCCGATACCCTTACCGGCAAGTTTTGCATTTAACATCTATGAGATGTATGTGAAATCGGATGAATCCAAATCGAATAAATGGGGCGTCAGTTTCTTCAGGCGAAATGATCTCCTGCCCTCGGGGGCATCTTTACGGCCGGCTGACAGGAGTAATAATTATAATTTATTTACAGAGTTCTTAAGAATGAAAAGCACCAGGTAAAATTCAATGTAACATACCGCAAGCTGCATATCAACAACCCCTATGAGCCGGCAAAAGGCAGATCAAAGCATTTTGGGCAGGATAGAATATTATGAATGAATGGAAAGGATTTGTAAATGGCAATTTTTTATATGAGCTTGGTCGGGGCAGGAGCAAAAAAGAGAATATGCGTATGTGCCGGTGCCTGCAGGCCAGGGCGAATATACCTGGAAAGATTATAACAACAATGGCATTCCCGAATTGAATGAATTTGAAATAGCCATTTTCCAGGATCAAAAAAAATACATCCGTGTTTATACACCCGGGCAACCAATATGTAAAAGCAAATTACGTGCAGTTCAATTACAGCATCGACCTGGATCCAAAGGCGATTATAAAAGCATCTTATCCAACAGGTTTCAAAAAAAGACTGGTAAGGTCAGCAGCACAACTTCTGCGCTTGCAGATCAGTAAAAAAAATATTGCAGATGGAAATTCCTTTTCAATCCATTTCGCCAATGAACTGGTGGATACAACCTTCGTAACCTTAATTCTTTTTTCTCCAACACTTTTTATTATAACAGACCAGTTCAAAATGGGGCTTTGATGTAACACACAGCAAATCATCCAGGAAAATCATTATTGGCTTATGGGTTTGAGAGCCGGGACTGCGCAATGTGATCAGAAGACTAAGGGTGAACATCAACAGGCAATTTTGTAATCCAATATAGTTTTACGGAAGGTAAAAAATGTATGGAAACGAAGGCGGCCAAAATTTGATAACAGGAACTACCTTGTTTTGCAAAATATCGGTAGAGCCAAATCCTTATCCTATGTATACAGGTCAAATTTCAGGGTTACGCTTGGTTATGCTTACGGATAAAAGAAATACGATCGATTCAATGGAACGGTCAGCAATCATGCTGTCACAGCAGAAGTGAAATATAATATCCTATCCAGCAGCAGCATTAATGCAAAATTTTCTTTAACAGATCATTCAATGCTTATACAGGCGCGGCAAATACAACCGTTGGTTATATTTTGTTAGATGGCTTATTGCCCGGTAAAAATTATTTATGGAATATTGAATATACAAAAAGGCTTGCGGGAAATATTGAGATGAGTATGCAGTATGAAGGAAGAAAGCCGGGCATTCTCCAACCGTCCATATAGGGCGGGCAGCAGTAAGAGCGATCTTCTAAAATAAAAAGCGGCCAAAAATAATAGCCGCTTTTTATGAGTGTCGAATAAAAATCATTAGCTGAACAAGCCGCCTTTTTTCAGAGGCCTGTATGCTTCACCCACCTTAAATCCATTGTTATACACTTCGATCTTGTAATTCCCGGTTAAGAAATTTGAATTTTGTTTCCAGTCAAAGCTCACTGTTTGCCGTTTATTCTGCGTATAATTTACATCTATTTTCTGTGTGTAGGTTCTTTCTTCACCGTCTCTTGTACTGAATTTCCTGACCAGCTTCAACAGCCATGGCTGTCCCATCGGGGGCAGTGATGCATAATATATAATTTTTTGGTGCCGGATTCGGTGATCATGTTTTCATCAAGATCAAATGATATCCTTAATTTATCAACCCGTTTGGCAGTGGTCGTTACTTTTTCTTTCCCACCGCTTTTTTCATTGATCCCTACAATATTAAAATTAGAAGCATGCAGGGTTGAACCAACATCAATCACATTTTCCTTCTCTTTTACAACAACTGCAGTTGAATCAAATTCTTTCTGCACCTTATCCCGTTGCTGGGTTACAACTACTTTTTCATGGGCCAATTGAATTTTCTGGCCCTGCAAAACTTCGATTTGTGTCTTATAGCCTTCAATATCGCCGTTCAGGGAAGCGATAAGGTCCCTCGCTTCCTTTAGTTCTGCAGCCGTTGCATTCACTTTTGATAATAAATGCCTGGATCCTTGTCTTTTTCTCATCAATATCCCTGTCTTTGGCAGAGATAGCACTATCTTTCTTGGAATTGGAGGTTTTCAGCATATCATAGCGCATCGTAGCGTCTTCCAGTTCTTTCTGTAATTCATCTCGTTGTGAAGAGGTGGTTGCGATCACAGTTTCTTTCTGCTCGATCGTTTCCTTCGTATTGTTCTTATCCCAGATGATATAACCCCAGGTTCCAAGCAAAGCCACCACCAGGCCAACTGTTAATATACCACGCATGCTGCTCTTTTGAGCATCATTGTGGTACTTACATCCTGGTAGGATTTCTCAGCTTCGGGAAAATTTTCGAAAGCCATGTTGATAGAGTTTTTCTTTTTAAAATCAAATCCCAGCTTTTAAAGGTGAGATCGGATTGTAGGATTTAAACTTATATATGTTAACACAGTTGATGTTTTCCAAAACTATGCCAGAAACGGCTAAAACCAGCATTCTTTTAAACAATCGGGTAAATAAATTACATTGCAAATTAAAAAGGTTTTAAATGAGTGCGGAAAAAATTATTGGGAAGCTGGAAAAAAAAGGATTTTAAACTGTTTATTGGCTGGAGGGTGAAGAGGAATATTATATTGATATGCTGATGGATCATGCAGAGCATAAGATACTTCCAGAGTCTGAAGCAGCATTTAATTTAACGGTATTTTATGGAGGGATGCCGACTGGGCAGCTGTAATAAACGCCTGTAACCGTTACCCGATGTTTGCCGAGCGACAGGTTGTTTTGCTCAAAGAAGCACAGCACATGAAGGAAATTGATAAGCTGGAATCATATATTAGAATCGCCACTCGCTTCAACCATTTTCGTTGTTGGCTACAAGACAAAAACACTTGATAAACGGACGAAACTGCTATAAAATACTGGCCAAACAGGCGGAAATGTTTAATTCGGAAAAAGATCAGGGAAGAAAAGGTTCAGGAATGGATAGCTGAATTGGTTAAGATCCAAAGGATACAGCATATAACCAAAATCCATCAGCCTGCTTGAAGAACATATTGGCAACGACCTGAGCAGGATTGCAAATGAAATTGACAAACTGTCCGTAAACCTCGGGAAGTAAAAAAAATATTGAGGAAGATGATATTGAAAAATACATTGGCATCAGCAAGGAATACAATGTTTTTGAACTGCTGGCAGCCATTGCGAAAAAGGACCTTTCAAAAGCCATACGCATTACCAATTATTTTGACAGCAATCCCAAGGCTGTTCCCATACAGATGGCGCTGCCGGCCCTGTATTCACAATTCAGCAAAGTATACGCAGTTTACAGTATGAAGGATACCAGTGAAGCTGCCCTGAAACCCTTCTTCTATTACAATCCGAATTCAGTAAGGCAGGCCCACGAAATGATGAAAAATTATGGGTATGATGGAATTGAGAAATTAATATTACTCCTGCACCAGTATAACTTAAAAGGAGTGGGGGTGGGAGACAGTGGCACCGAAGGGGCATTGCTTATGAAAGAAATGGTGGTGAAGATGATGGTGGAGTAAAAGACCAGTTCGTACCTTTTAGTTCATAGTTTTTAGTTCATAGTTCATAGCTGAAGAACCCGTGTTATCCTCCTAGTGCTTCTTTAGCGTCCGCTGCATCTTTTTCCAGTTGTGCTTTCAAAGCATCCAGCCCGGAAAATTTTATTTCGTTGCGCAATCTTTTTTTCAGGGAAACGGTCAACAGCTTTCCATAGATATCCTGATCAAAGTCAAAAATATTTACTTCGATCACCCGGTGTGTGCCATCAACAGTCGGCCTTATACCGATATTCATCATGCCCCTGGAAACCGTAGTGGAATTTTCAATGTTTACTTCTACCGCATACACTCCATTTCCCGGGACCAGCTTTTCTTCATCCACTACCTGGAGATTGGCAGTAGGATACCCGATCGTCCTTCCTAATTTATTTCCTTCAATGACAGTTCCCGGTGAAAAAATAATCATATCCCAGGCATTCCCTGGCGGTATTCACGTCTCCCGCCAGCAGGGCCTCACGGATCCTGGTACTGCTGATCGTCACATCCTGCAATACCCGTTCAGGGATCTCTTTTACGATATACCCGCATTTTTCTGCTTCCCGTTCAAGAAGCTGATAATCCCCTTCCCGGTTCTTTCCAAAGCGGTGATCATAACCAATAATGATCGTATGCGGATGAAATTTTTCTACGAGGAAATCGTTGATATAACTGATCGCCGGCTGGTTCGCAAATGCCTCATTAAACGGAACCACCACAATGTTCTTGATACCAGCCTTTTTCAGCAGTTCATATTTTTCTTCCGGCGTATTTATGATGTAGAGTGGTTTTTTCGAAGACCCGATCACCTGTTTGGGATGCGGGTAAAAAGTGATGAGTACCGGCTCGCCGTTTACGTTGGCT
Organism: uncultured Chitinophagaceae bacterium; assembly: GCA_963779595.1. Taxonomy (GTDB): domain Bacteria; phylum Bacteroidota; class Bacteroidia; order Chitinophagales; family Chitinophagaceae; genus Ferruginibacter. Next base: position 1,104,998 of record CAVZYY010000001.1, read on the forward strand.
GCTTCATTGATCAATTGTTTAATGATCTGCAGATGCCCAAGATGTACACCGTCAAATGTACCGATCGTGATCACTGCATTCCTGAATCCGGGCAGCTCAGTTATGTTTTTGTAAACCTCCATATATGAATGGGTGCAAAACTACTTGATAATTTATTAATTGATAATTGATAATTGAAATATAGTTTTGCAACTCAAGTTTTATTATGAGCCTTTATAACAAAAGAGGAGTTTCGGCCCAGAAAGAAGAAGTGCATGCTGCCACAAAGCAGCTCGACCAGGGCATGTTTCCGAATGCTTTTTGTAAGATCTATCCCGATCATCTCGGCGGGATAAAGATTTTATAAATGTGATGCATGCAGACGGCGCCGGTACCAAAAGCATCCTTGCATACCTGTACTGGAAAGAGACCGGCGATATTTCTGTGTGGAAAGGAATTGCACAGGATGCGATCGTAATGAACCTCGATGACCTGTTATGTGTGGGGATATATGATCATATTATTTTTAACTCAACCATTGACAGGAACAAATTATTGATACCGGGGGAAGTACTGCAGCAGATCATCAATGGGTCACAGGAATTATTTGACCGGCTAAAAGGTTTCGGCATCAACATTCATTACCTCGGTGGCGAAACCGCCGATGTGGGAGATGTTGTCCGCACGGTCGCGGTAAATGGTACCATGACCTGTCGTTGGCCAACAAATAAGATCATCAGCAATGATAAAATAAAAGCAGGGGATGTGATCGTTGGTTTGGCAAGTTATGGCCTGTCCACTTATGAAACGGAATACAACAGTGGTATCGGCAGCAACGGGCTTACCAGTGCCCGGCATGATGTATTGAATAAATTCTATGCAGAAAATTTTAAAGAGAGTTATGATAATTCCCTCGAAGACGAAGTAGTGTATATCGGAAAGAATAAGATGACCACTGACTACCGTCTACCGACAACCGAAGCGTCTGTTACTGTTGGAAAATTACTGCTTTCGCCGACACGTACCTATGCGCCTGTGCTAAAAGGCTTATTGAATGACCATTTTGAAAAGATCCATGGCCTCATTCATTGCAGCGGCGGCGGACAAACAAAATGCATGAAATACCTTCCCGGAAATTTTAAGATCATCAAGGATAACCTATTCGAAGCCCCGCCCATATTCAATACCATACAGGAAAACAGCGGAAGCAGCAACCGGGAAATGTACGAGGTATTCAATATGGGTTGTCGCCTCGAAATTTATTGCGATCCTGCAAATGCCAGCGATCATGATCGATGCTGCAAAAGCATTTAATATAGATGCGCAGGTCATTGGCAGGGTAGAAGGCGCATCAAAAAAAGAATTGTTGATCCGGCTAAAGGATGAAGAAATTCTTTACTGATCTGTTATTCTTTGCCTGGTCGATGTGCTGTCTGATGTTTTATTGATCTTCTCCAGGTCCTGGTTCAATTTTTCAGTTGCCAATGTTTTCATTTTAAGTTCTTCTTTCAGTTTTATCAATTGATCGCCTTCCATTTTACGTTTTGCGGGCAGATCAACATTCATTTTTTCAGCATTCAATGCTCTAAGTTCTTCATTCAGTTTTATCAATTGATCGGATTCCATTTTGCGTTCTAAAGTTAAATTACGATCCAGTTTCTCAGCATTCAATGCTCTAAGTTCTCTTTTTAGTTTCATCAGATGATCCGCTTTCATTTTGCGTTTTAAAGGCAGATCAGCATTCATTTTTTCAGCATTCAATGCTTCAAGTTCTTCATTCAGTTTTATCAATTGATCCGCTTCCATTTTGCGTTTTAGGGGCAGATCAGCATTCATTTTTTCAGCATTCAATTCTATCAATCTAAGTTCTTCTTTCAGCTGTATCAGGCTGCTGTCTGCTATTTTAGGGCTGTTGGGTATTGTGTCGGGTGCTGCTACACGTGCGGGTTCAATGGCATTATTTATTAAAAACCCATTGATGGACTCCAGTATATTTTTTGCAAATTGCTCTTTACCAACCCCGGATTGCAGGTATGCAAGGTCTTTTTCATTGGATAAATAACCCGCTTCAATTAATACTGCAGGACATTTACTTTCCTGCAAAACCCAGGTGCCTCCTTTACGCTGCAAAGGATTCAATGGAACTTTCAGTGCATAGTTATTTTGAAAATTTGAAATAATGGAAGATGCGAATAGTTTGCTTGCTTCGCTATTGCCATATTCATTTTTTGAAACATAGACTTCCATTCCGGAAGTTTTATTCATTGCTTCTTTTGTTGTTGATGTCATATGCACGGATATGAAAAGATCTGCACCGGCATTCCTGGCAAATGCCGCTTTTTCCTGTGGGCTCTGGTATATATCTGTTTCCCGGGTCAGGATGATCTTCACATTATTTAATGTATTCAGTTCTTTGATCTTTTTGGCGAAGTCGAGGCTCAGGTCTTTTTCAAAGATCCCGTTACTGGTTGCAGCACCCATGTCTTTACCGCCATGGCCGGCATCAATAACAACAGTGATGGTTTTGTTACCCGCGGCAGTATATTTTGCCGGGTAGGTTTTTGATTTTATACTGAATGCTGCAAACACGATCACGGCAAGCGGCAATACCAGCACGCGGCTGATGTAGTTGAGATTTTTTTTGTTTTGTTTGGTCAACATGAGTAGTCTCCGTTTAATGGGTGAGTAGAAAAAATTATTGGCAAGGGGAAATTGTTGCTTCGGGTATGTTGCCTGCAATATCATGGCTGCAAAATCGGCGGTATCACCATCTTCCACGGCTTTTTTGTCAGCGATAAATTCATGGATCATATTCAGCTCTTTGCGGATTAGCCAGAAGACGGGGTTGCACCAAAAAACGATCAATATGATATTGAGGAAAAGTTTATCGTAACTGTGCTTTTCCTGCACATGTGCCACTTCATGCCTGAATATCTGTTTACCTGCTTTCGTTTCTATGTCGATCGCATCGTTCCAGAAAATAAATCTCAGGAATGAAAAGGGGGTTCCTTTTGCATTGGTCTTTATAAAATAAATATTTTCTATGGATGTGGCCTGGTTTTGCTTTAATAATTTCCTGATCCTGAATAATACCTGGATGAACACAAAGAAAAAAACGGCGCAGACCATTATATAGATCGATGAAAAAACCAGCTCCTTGGAGACATGGTTCTTATGGCTGTACAAAATGATCTCATCCATATACGCATCACTGCTGTTCACAACCTGCAGCATTTTTATCACGCTGGTTTTTGGTTCATCAGCCGGACGCCAGATATTGACCTGCAGCAAAGGCAGGCAAAGCGATATTACAATGGTGGCCAGCAGGTAAAAACGGTTATAACTGTGAAATATCTTATTGCGCAGGAAGAACCAGTAATATCCAAATAGAACTGCTGAGCAGATGATGACTTTTAAAAGATAAAATCCAAAACTGACCATAATTAATTTATTAAATGGTTTGTATTTGATTGATACTGGATCCTAGATACTTGATCCTGGATCAGGCTCCGTTATCAATCAGCATCCAGTATCCTGTATCAGCTTTACGTCATTTCTTCTTCAACTGTTTCAACAACAATTCCAGCTCATCCACACTTAAATTATTTTCTTTTACCATGAATGAAACGGCATTGCTGAAACTACCTTCAAAATATCCTTTGATAAAACTCTTCATAGTAGATTTGCTGTATGCATCCTTGCTCACCAAAGGGTAGTATTGATGCGTTCTTCCAAATACCTGCAACCCGATAAATTCTTTCTCCACCAGTATTTTAATGATGGTGGCAACCGTATTACTATGAGGTTTTGGATTGGGAATCGCATCAATGATCTCTCTAAGGAATGCTTTGTCAAGCTTCCAGATAACCTGCATGATCTGTTCTTCCGCTTTTGTCAATGGTTTGATCATAATTGTGTATTTACCCGGTAAAACTATAAAATTAGTTTTAAAACTATAAAATTAGTTATCCACATTATTAACATCCTGTATGTAAAAAACTTTTCATCCCTCGTTTTCAAACAATTAAATTTGTTCCTCAATCATTCATAAAACAAGGGATCATCATGTCGCAATCGATCATAGAGCTGAGTAAAGTAAACATTTATCAAAGTGAGAGCCTTATTTTAAGTGACGTAAATATTTCTGTAGACAAAGGGGAATTTGTGTATCTCGTGGGTAAAACGGGAACGGGTAAAAGCAGCCTGCTCAAAACACTGTATGGGGACCTGGAACTCCGGGAAGGGCAAGGATGGGTTGCCGGCCATAACCTTCGCGAGTTAAACTGGAAAACTGTTCCCTTTCTTCGCCGCAACCTCGGTGTCGTGTTCCAGGATTTTCAATTACTCACAGACAGGAACGTGAATGAGAACCTTAAATTTGTGCTGAAAGCTACCGGCTGGAAAGATGAAAAACTGATGAATGAAAAGATCGCGGATGTGTTGGATAAAGTTGGCTTGAAAACAAAGGGTTTTAAAATGCCTTTTGAACTGAGCGGCGGAGAGCAGCAAAGGATCGATGTGGCAAGGGCCTTGTTGAATTCCCCTAAACTGATATTGGCTGATGAGCCAACAGGAAACCTGGATCCCGAAACAAGTGATGAGATGATGCAATTACTTTTCCATATCAGCAGGGATTATCAATACAACTATCGTGATGGCTACCCATGATTACATGGTGATCAATAAATTTCCTGCAAGGACCATCAAAACAGAGCTGGGAAAGGTGTGGGACAATGCTAGTATATCCATGAACTAAGGAGGCGGGCATTTTTATCATTATCATAGAGGCCTGATAATACCTTATTTCTTTCCTGCATATCTGCTTCGGTAAAAACAGTATCAAACAATTTTTTTATTTGCGACCGTAAGTCTTCTGGCGTTTCTGCAATATGACAAAGCCCTTCCAGGCCCGAGCCCTCCACTGCAGGTTTATTTAGCAGGCAATGCCTCCCGTTATACAATGCATTCAGCAATTTTAATTTTACACCGGTATCATTGAACGAAGGCAGGATATTTACCTGTGCTTTTTGTATGAGCCCCTGCATCTCAGTTTCGGAAGGATCAATGACCATCCTGGTTTGTGGGTTGCCGGAGGCAAGCTTTTGAAGTTTCGTGGAGGGTTTTTTCCCCGCTATGATCAACTGGATATCCAATTCATTGAAAACTTCCGTTAATAACCATTCGGCCGCTTTTTCATTTTCATTAATGGATAAATTACCGTGGTATAAACAAAAACTTCCTTTGCCCGGTGAATGGGTTGCGGTTGTCCAGGGAAGGAATACAGGGAGAAAATTAACCTCGGCTGCCCTGAATTCGTCTTTATACAATGAAGTGTCAGCAGTACTGACTGATAGAAACAATGCTTTGTTCGCCAGCTTACATTCAAATTTTTTCAACAGCATACTTTCAAACCGGAAGTATGTCTTTTTTAAAATATTGGTTTCATGTTTCGCCAGCTGACCGTAATATTTATATTCAATATTATGCAGCCGCACAAAGACCTTTCTTCCAGGCAATTTATTTTGCTGTAAAAAATATGTGCAGTGGATGCCTTCCAGTAAAATGGGATGATCATCCTTCAAAAGTTCTTTTAATAAATCCCCATCGCTTCTTGATTGAACAATATAAGGTTTACTCCATGAAATGGCTGCAAGGCCTTTCTTCCTTGGATAGTACTGCACGGATTCACAATATTTTTCCAATACTGGTTGCTCACCCCGTTTACCGGTAAAACAATGCAGGTGAATTTTTATTCCAAGACTGTGAAGCGCTAGTATCTTATAGAAAAGATCGATCACCCCGCCATAATCAGTGGGCCATGGAACATCATGCGTTACGATATGTAAATGCTTATCCAAAAATATTTTTATAAAATGCCAGTAATTTTATTTCTTCATTTTGCCAGTTCAATGTTTTTGCTGCGTTCATACAGTTGGCCCTCATCCTTTGCCATTTGTTCTTATCATCCAGTAAACCGTTCAGGTGCATGGCTATTGTTGCAGGGCTAAGGTCATCCGTTAAAACAGCAACATGATACTGCTCATTTATTTCTTTGTACACCGGGTAGTCAACACATACTTGTGGAGTAGCCGGCATGCAGATAATCAAAAAAACGGTTCGCCAAAGAAAAGTAATTACTCCTGCTGTCCTTTTCAAACAAAGTGATCCCGATATAAGCCTTCGCTGTATAATCCTTTAATGCTGTTGGTTCAACCTTGCCTTTAAAGATCACTCTTTCATTTAACTGGTGATCTGATGCTATTTTTTTGCCTGTTCCATAAAATTGCCATCACCGCAAATGATCAGCTGGGCATTTACCCATTGCATAGCAGGTATCAATGTTTCAAAACTACGTCCTTCATTTACAGCGCCCTGGTAGAGGATGAATTTTTCTTTTCTTTGTTCCTGCAATGAAAAATCATATAAAGCAATATTTCTGATCACTTCATATTTCAGCCATACATTTTTTTAAATTCATCTGCAATGGGTTTATTGACCGTATACCCATGCTTAAATTGTGGAACGGTTATTTTTTCTATCCGTTTCCATGCAGCATAGATCTTAGGCCGGCTCACAATCTCCTTCATTTCACAAAACAGCTCATGGGCATCATAAACGCGTTTTATTTTTTTAATGTTGGAAATATAATATACAGGAAGAATCGTGTCCAGGTCAATCGCACAAATGCAATCCATTTTCTTAAAGCGGTAAAAAAAAGTATAAACGGAGGTTATATTCTATGTAGAATAGTTTTCCTTTTTCAAAAAAACAGCGCAGCCTTTTTTGTTTGAAGGGTTGTTCTTTAAGCGGAAGCGATTTTTTTTGTCTCCTCCCCACGAGCGTAACTGAATATCCTGCATTGGCAAGCGAAGTACAGATGCGTATCATGCGCTGATCATAACTAAGATCATTTGTTACTGCAAAATATAAAATGGGCAATGCTGGAATTTTAAAAGCAAATAAAGGATTTTTATTTTATAGCTGCCTGTGCATATATTTTCTCAATGATCTCAACTGTTTTTAAACCATCGAGTGCGCTCGCAAATTCATGCCGGGTTCATTCAATGCCCTGATCAGATTCTCATACACTTTATCATGATTGCTCATGCTGCCCTGGTAAAAGCCATAGGCATTGGCTGGATTACCGGGATCGAGGATATTTATTTTTTCACCGTCGATACATTGGTATTCCAGTTGTATTCAGGTATTGGCCACCAATTTTTACAGTTCCTTTTTCTCCAAAAATGGTAATGGAACCTTCCATATTTTTTTCAAAGCTGTTCACGGTATAATTTAAAGCACCGATCGCGCCACCCAGCATTTCTATCATCACAACACCCGTGTCTTCAATTTCAATGGTTGGATGCTCAAAGTTCCTGATGATCGATTTGACTTCTTTGATGTCACCCAATAACCAATATAGCAGGTCGATAAAATGACTGAATTGTGTAAACAAAGTGCCCCCATCGAGGTTCTTTGTTCCTTTCCAGGATCTGAATAATATGCGGTAGGCCTGTTCCAGAAACAATTTACCTGGAATGAAAAAATATTGCCCAGCTTATCTTCCTTTAATAATTCTTTTACAGCCTGTACAGGTGGATTGTACCGGTTTTGTTTTACCACGAAGAGTTTTTTTTCAGTCATTTGGCTGTACTGATCATTTTTCTTGCATCTGAAACGGAAATGCACAACGGTTTTTCGCATAGCACATGTTTGCCTGCTTTCAGGCTCAGGATGGCATGTTCCGCATGAAGCCCATTTGGCGTGCAGATACTGATAATGTCAATGCCCGTTTCCTTAAACAGCAATTCTTCAATGGATAAATATATCCTTGCATTGTAGTCAGTTGCAAGTTCTGCCGCATTGGCTGCAACGATATCACATACCGCTACCAGTTTGCCTACTTTATTGATTTGTTCGGCATGGCGTTTTGCAATTCTTCCACAACCGATGATGGCAAATGTTGGTTTCATAATACAAAGTTGCGGTATTTTTCAAGAACAGGCTGGCCTGCAACAGGGGCTTTTAACAGTTTCGGATATATAGAACTGATAATTACCCTTTTCACCGCCGGCCTGGCTTTAAAATCAGCCCAATGAAGGGTGGATAAAAAATAAAAAAATTGGCCAATCTTTCCAACAAAGTTCCAAATCCCCATCTGTAATTCATTTATTTATATTACTTTTGCAGCCAATTAAAAAAGAAAATTAAAACAGACGTTTTAAAAAAACAAAGAAATGCCGTATTTAACAATCGAAAAAAAAGCAAACATTTTCACAAATTATGGTGGAAAAGCTACCAACACAGGCTCAATTGAGGGCCAGATTGCGCTGTTAACAGAGCGTATCAATCAATTTCTAATCACCTGAAAGCCAATAAAAAAGATTTCTCTTCGCAGAGAGGCTTAATGAAGATGGTAGGTCAGCGCAAGCGTTTACTCACTTACCTCAGCAAACATGACCTTACCGGTTACAGGGCTTTGATTGAAAAATTAGGTCTCCGTAAATAATATATCCAATGTATATAAATGAATTATTCCCAACTAGTTATTTACAGTTGGGAATTCTTCTTTATACATACATAACTTTTCATAGATATAACAGCGGTATCCTGTTACAAAAATATAACATTACAAATGTCAGTATTACAACCAAAATCAGTAACATTTGATATAGGTGGTGGCCGTATGGTAACCATCGAAACAGGCAAACTGGCCCGCCAGGCCGATGGCGCCGTTACAGTTCGCCAGGGCAATTGTATCATTTTGGCAACTGTTGTTGCAAATAAAGAACCAAGAGAAGGGCAGTCTTTTTCCCGCTATCTGTAGATTACCAGGAAAAATTTGCATCTGCAGGCCGTATCCCGGGTTCATTTTTTAAAAGAGAAGCACGGTTAAATGATTATGAAATACTTACTTCAAGGCTTGATTGACCGGGCATTACGTCCCTTATTCCCTGAAGATTATTTATGTGATGTGCAGGTGTTGGTTTCGCTTGATATCAGCTGATGCTGAAGTAATGCCGGATGCACTGGCTTGTCTGGCTGCATCTGCAGCATTGGCTGTTTCTGATATTCCCATCCAGGAGATCATTTCTGAAGTAAGGATTGGCAGGGTAAATGGCGAAATGATCGTCAACCCAACCCGTACCGAACTGGCAGAAGTCCGATATGGAATTCATCATTGCCGCTACTGACAAGAATATCATGATGGTGGAAGGTGAAGCAAAGAATGCAGGAAGAAGATCTGGTCAAAGCCATTGAAATGGCACATGAAGCCATCAAAATACAGGTCAAAGCACAGGAAGAACTTGAGAGATAAAGTAGGAATGCAATACCAAAAGAGAATATACGAAACCTTACCGCAACGAAGAACTGAATGAAAAGATCAATGCATTTGCGAAAGATAAAATGTACAGCATCGCATCTGCAGCTTCTGCAAAACACGACAGCGCAGCGATGCATTTGATGCATTGAAAAAAGAACTGAAAGAATATCTTGGGCGAAGAATTGCCTGATGAAGATAAAAAACTTGATCAGCTATTATTTTGACGAACTGCAATATCACGTGGTAAGAGATATGATCCTTGAACGACGTAAGACGTCTGGATGGCCGAGGACTGAAGATATCCGTCCACTTGGATATGGAAATAGATATTTTGCCAACTCCACATGGTTCTGCATTATTCACAAGAGGTGAAACACAATCACTAACAACAGTTACTTTAGGAACTCCTTTAGATGAATTGCTGGTTGAAAGTGCACACAAATCTGATTATACAAAGTTTATCCTGCATTATAATTTCCCTCCATTCTCTACCGGTGAAGTAAAAATGATGAGAGGTGTTGGCCGCCGGGAAGTAGGTCATGGTAACCTGGCCATGCGTTCATTGAAGAAAATGATGCCGGGAGCTGAATATCCTTATACTGTACGGGTAGTAAGTGATATCCTTGAAACCAATGGTTCTTCTTCCATGGCAACAGTTTGTGCCGGTTCACTGGCATTGATGGATGCAGGTGTTCCTTTCAAAAAACACGTAAGCGGTGTGGCGATGGGCTTGATCACAAAAGAAGATAAATATGCTGTACTTACCGATATCCTTGGTGATGAAGATCACTGGGTGATATGGATTTTAAAGTACGGGAACCCGCGAAGGAATTTGTGGTGTGCAGATGGATATTAAAGTAGATGGATTAAGCATGGATATTATGCGCGCAGGCATTGGAACAGGCACGCAAAGGACGTTTGCATATCCTGGATGCGATGTATGACATGCATGCCTGCAGCACAGGCCGAGATGTGAAACCACATGCACCAAGAATGGAGAAACTGATCATCGATAAAGAATATATTGGTGCGGTGATCGGGCCAGGTGGAAAAGTGATCCAGGAAATCCAGCGTGAAACAGGAGCTACCATCAATATTGAAGAAGTGGACAACGGGTGAAGTAAGTATTTTCTCCAAAGATAAAGAAGGCTCGACAAAGCAGTTGCCTGGATCAAAGGAATTGTTGCTGTGCCTGAAGTAGGAGATACCTATGAAGCCACAGTGAAAAGCATCAAAGAATTCGGTGCATTTGTTGAGTTCCTTCCTGGGAAAGAAGGATTGCTGCATATCAGTGAAATAAGCTGGAAGCGTTTGAAACAATGGAAGGTGTGTTGAAAGAAGGGGATAAGGTAAAAGTGAAATTGATGGAATAGATCCAAAGACCGGTAAATTCAAACTGAGCCGCAAAGCGCTGATGCCAAAGCCTGAAGCACCCGCAAGGCAGCAGGAAACAAAACTAATAATCAATATTAAATCTTATAAAGCATGCAGGCTTAACTACTGCAGCTTTTTTTATTTTATGGACCATTATCAATTTCTATTTGAAAATATTTCGCCGGAACAGAAAGACCTGCTGATCGCATTGCTGAGCAATATTGGCTTGATGGTTTTGAAGAGGAAGCTGAAAACCTGAAAGCTTTTATTGAAACAACCGCCTTTAATGAAACTGAGTTTAATGATATTATTGAGAACGATGGTTTTAAGTATTCTAAATCAATTATTGATCAAACTAATTGGAACCAGGAATGGGAATCAGGCTTTAGCCCGGTCATTGTTCCTGATCCTATAACGGGACAACCGTTCGCTGTGATCAGGGCCGGTTTTCATAAAGCAATTACAAGGCGTACTATATGACATCATCATTACTCCAAAAATGAGTTTTGGAACGGGCCATCATGCTACCACTTGCTTATGATCCAGCAAATGAGCAAGCTGGATTTAACGGAAGAACCGTCATTGATTTTGGCACCGGAACCGGCGTCCTGGCAATACTCGCAGAAAAGCTGGGTGCACAAAAGTCATTGGCAATAGACAATGATGACTGGAGTATTCAGCAATGCGAAGGAAAATATTCAAGCCAATCATTGCAGCAGGATCATGCTTGAAAAAGACGAAACCATTCCTGTTGGTGAAAATGCGGATATTATCCTGGCCAATATCAATCTCAATGTGATCATTGCAAATCTCGACGCCATTTTATCAGCTGCGAAGCCTGGCGCGACGATCCTTTTTAGCGGTGTTTTAGCCAGGACCGCGACCAACTCCGGTATGCATTTGCGGAAAAGAAAATTAACATAGCCGAAACATTCATAAAAGATAACTGGCTGGCTATCTGCGAAAAGGTTACACCAATTGTACACAATATGAATTTATACGTTAAGGATACCGTTTTTTTTGTTATTTTTGCGCTTCAACTCACTAAAGAAAGACAATGAAAGAATTGCTCTTATCATTATTGCATATCTGATTGGCTCTATTCCCACTGCATTGATCATTAGCAAAAGATTTTTTGGTATTGATATCCGCGACTACGGAAGCGGAAACATGGGCGCCACGAATACTTTCAGGGTACTTGGGTCAAAATATGGCACAATCGTAATGATCTGTTGATATCCTGAAAGGATGCTTGCCGTTTCTCTTTTTAATTTCCTTCCATATTATTATCACAATGAGCTGGATCGTACCAATTTCATGATCGGTCTTGGGATTAGCGGCAGTGCTGGGCCATGTGTTCCCGCATATTTGCGATTTTAAAGGCGGAAAAGGAGTAGCTACTTTTTCGGAATGGTACTGGCCGTACAGCCAGTTGTAGCCGTGAGTTGTGTTGGCGTTTTTCTCATCGTATTATATCTTACCAGGTATGTTTCCTTAAGTTCAATACTTGGTGCGCATTGATGTTGCCTATTTCTGTCCTTTGGATCTGGAATGAACATGAATTACTTTACCGGGTATTTCGCATTCTCGTAGCTTTCCTGGTGTATCCTGACCCACCAAAAAAATATTGGCCGAATATTAAGAGGAGTTGAAAGCCGCATCCCCATCCTCAAACACCGCGACAGAAGAAAAGCCCGCCGCAACGTTCGATTAACCTAATTCTCTGCAATTTTATCATTTCAATTTTTAATTTTTGGTATGCCAATTGATTATCTATGTGTTGTATACTAAATCTACAAACAATGAAAAAGTTATTCTTTTTATTATTTGCATATTCCCGTGTTGGTGGCTTGCAGCACAAATGCGATCACCGGTAGAAAGCAACTTTCTCTTTTTCCTGAGTCAACATTGCAGGCAAGGCTGTCTCACAATACCAATCTTTTTAAGTCAAAATAAAGTTGTTAGTCCAGAATACAAGTAAGGATGCTGAAATGGTAAGAAGGGTTGGTCACGGATCGCCAACGCAATCACAACATTATTATCCAAAACAGGACTGAGCAAGGAACTGAAAGGATATAAATGGGAATTTAATCTGGTTGATAACAAAGAGGTGAATGCATGGTGTATGCCTGGCGGAAAAGTAGTAGTATATACCGGCTTGTTGCCAATAACTCAAAATGAAGCGGCACTGGCGGTTGTACTAGGCCACGAGATCACCCATGCTGTTGCACACCATGGTAATGAGCGAATGAGCCAGGTTGCCGTAGCACAGGGACCTGGAAGTTGCGGGCAATATCTTCACGCAGAACAATCAAAAAGCCAATTCCATTTTTAACAATATATTTGCCCGGGAGCCCAGGTAGGTGTATTGTTACCAAATTCACGGAACCAGGAATATGAGGCTGATCATTTTGGTTTGATCTTCGCTGCCATGGCAGGTTATAATCCAAGGGAAGCGGTTCCTTTCTGGCAAAGAATGTCGAAAGCGGGTAGTGGAAACAGGAGCCCCCGGAATTCTTGCAACGCACCCATCGGATGAAAACCGGATCGCAAAAATCCAGGGTTATATGAATGAGGCTTTCAGTTATTACAAGCCTGTCTCAAAATTATCAAATCATAAATAGTTAATACTCAATGAAAAAACTCTACTTTATGTAGAGTTTTTTCATTGTAGCTATTGCAGCTGCCAAACAAAGTGGTAAATTTGCAGTCCCAGGATTAATTACCAATAATATCAAGGATCCCCGCACCGGGGTGACCGATTGCTCAATTTCAATTCATATTAAATAATTTATCATTAACTCTATTTACTATGTCTGTTCAAACATTATTAGAAAAATTACAGATAAAAGACGAAAAAAATTTATTGATCCAGGGACTTCCTTCCTCCATAGAAAAGCAGTTCATCAAACTTATCATTTGCAAAAAGTGTAACTCCTTTATTAAAATCCAAAAAGATAGATTTTGCACTTGTATTTGCGATTAGTAAGAAACAACTGTATGATATCCTGAATAGATGTGATACCCGCTTTGCAGCAGGAGGCGAAATTATGGATCGCATACCCAAAGCCTGGCCTCCAAGATCGCCAGCGACCTGTGTCGCGATTGCAACTGGAAAATGATCATGACCTCATGGGCTTTGAAACAGTGACCTTAGATGCCTTGACAATACCTGGAGCGCAATGAGTTTCAAACGCCAGGAGAATATTACACCAAAAAAGATCAACTTTACCGTTGTAACTACCCGCTATTGTCCAAAATGCTACCGTTCCATGATTCCGGAAGAATTAAAAGTCCGTTTTCAGGAAAAATAAAAATGCCAGTGAATTTTTCGACAGCCTTCCACTTATAATAAAAAAGAATATGTGGAATGGGTTGCTGGAGCAAAAAAACAGGAAACAGGACCAAAAGGCTCGAAACGTATCTGGAAAAATTAACACGGGCAAAAAAACCCTACCTCCAAATAATCATTTATAATCACGGTCCCGGCTTTACGGTAAGGTCAATTTCCATTTGCTTTAAATGCTGGTGTGTTTGCAGAGCATCATTTGCTCTTCCGGATCGGTTGCTTTTTCCAGATCACGCTGGTTTTCATCCATCAGTCGTTTTATCTTCCGCAGCTTAAGGTAATTCAATGTTGATAATCACTTCTTCTTTGAACAGTTCTTCCCTTGTTGGTATATGTCCTTCGTAATGTTCTTTCCAGTTTGGACTGATCTCCGTATTGATATCCATCATGTTTATCACAAATCCATTTATTTCTGATCTTCATGATATAAAAAATTTTTAGCAGTTGGTTCAATTCCTTCATCATACCACTCTTGTATAGATCTCAATGATACCGACAAGGTTTTTATTGTCGATCATTTCTTCCAGCTCATTATCTTCGATCTGGCTAAAAATATAATCGGCCACTTTTTGCTCTTCATCCCATTGCTTCAAACCAAATTCTATCAGGCTTCTTACCATTGCCTGTTCCTGCATCTCATCTTTATTAAGCAGATCTGCAATTCATCTTCTTCAGTCCATTTTCTGGTGTTAATCCAGTATCAATTGCATCAACCGCTTTTGACTGACCTTGGTTTCCTCCTTGTTAATCTTTTCCCTGATGAATTTATTTACCAGCGCATGCATGCCACTTTCTTCTATCTTCAGTATTCGGAGCACTTGTTTGATATAATCCTGTCTGTTTGGTAAAATCTTCCGCTTTATTGATTTTAGAAATGGTTTCTGCCACCTGGTTTACAACATGCTGATTTTTTGGTACTATCGTTACCGGCATCCTTCAGAGCAATCTCAAGTTGAAATAGAATAAAATCCTTTTTATTCTCATGCGATGAATTCTGTGAAAGCATCCGCACCTACCTTATTCACATAACTGTCGGGATCTTCTTTATCAGGTATCAATACCAGCTTTACATTCAGGCTTTCTTCCAGTGCAAGATCGAGTCCCCGCAGTGCTGCTTTTATACCGGCAGCTATCGCCATCATAAATGATCGTAAGGTTATTGGTATATTTTTTAATCAGCCTTAACTGGTCCGGTGTAAGAGAAGTGCCTCCACTGGCCACCACATTTTCGATACCTGCCTGGTGAAGGCTAACCACATCCGTATATCCTTCCACCAATAAACATTCATCTGCTTTATCGATCGCCTGCCGGGCAAAATAAGATCCATATAAAATTTTACTTTTTACATAGATTTCATTTTCCGGGGTATTGATATATTTCGGCGCCTTGTCATTTGTTTTAATAATCCTTGCACCAAAGCCACACTTTCCGCTTTGATTATGAACAGGGAAAATGATCCTGCCGCGGTAATTATCCATGAGCTTTTCATCACGTTGACACAACCAGGCCGGTTTTTAACAAGTAGTTCTAGGTTATATTGAGCTGGCAATTGCTGCTGTGGCAAATGCATCTCGTTGCTGCAGGGTTAAAACCGAGCTGGAATTTTTTAATGATATCTTCCCTGAAATCCTCTTTCTTTAAATAGCTAAGGCCGATATCCTGGCCTTCTTCAGTATTAAATAATGCATTGCTGAAAAAATTTTTGCGCAAAATTGTTGATGATATATAAACTGTCGGCTGCCTGTTGCTGCAGTTTTAGTTCGGGCTGGTTTCCGTTTCTTCAATTCAACATTGTATTTATTGGCCAGCCAGCGCAAGCGCTTCTACATAACTGTATTTTTCATGCTCCATTAAAAAACCGATGGTATTGCCACTTTTGCCGCAACCAAAACATTTATAAATTTCTTTGGCAGGTGATACCGTAAACGAAGGGGTTTTTTCATTGTGAAAAGGGCATAGGCCGAGGTAATTGGCACCTCTTTTTTTAAGTTTCACAAAAGAACCCACGATCTCAATGATATCAATCCGGCTAAGGATCTGTTGTATGGAGTTTTGACTGATCAAGCTGCAAATATCAAATAAAAATAGCCAAAGATGCGCTCTAATGAGGTACTAAATGGAATTTAAATAAAATATTAAATAAGCGTGGCATGGTTTGTGAAAAAACAGTTATAATAGTAACTTTAATCTCCATAAACCAATATCTTTAACCCATAAAAAAATATTTATATGAAGAAACTTTTTTTAATAGTGCTGCTGGCTTTTAGTGCTGTGATCAGTGTGGCACAGGACCTTGACGAGATCAATGAGCTGATGGGCAAATCGAAGTATAAGGAGGCCAAAATAGCGATTGATAAATATATGGCTGCTCCAAAAAATGTGGATAATTCGGAAGGTTGGTATTATAAAGGCAGGATCTACAATGCACTTTCCTATGATTCAACCGTACCACTGGCAGAGATCTACAGCCTGAAAACAAGTGCGTACGATGCCTTCAAAAAAAATCAGCAGCTGGATCCCAAAGATATCCGGTTGTTATTCGAAACACACAATTCATACCTCGACCTTTATTTTGGATTTTATGACCTCGGCGCCAAACAATTCAATGCCAAGAATTATGATATGGCATTGGAATCTTTTAAAAAAGCCATTGAAGTAAAGGATTATATCCTCGAAAAGAAATATGAATACAGCCAGGCCAAATTATACCACCTGGATACTGCATTGGTCTTAAATGCTGCGGCTTCAGCGGTGCAGGGTAAAAAAGAAGAAGAGGCAGTAACGTTTTACCGTAAGCTAACAGATGCAAATGTTACCGGGAAAGATTATGCGGATGTATACATATACCTGGCCGATTATTACAATAAAAAAGAAGATGAGGCTTCATTGGGACCATTACTGGAAAAAGCAAAACGTTTCTATCCTCAAAATGAATTCTGGGCTGATCTTGAAATAAGGTCGATCGGTAAAAAAGGGGATAAGCAGGCATTGTTTGCCAAGTATGATGAAATGCTTACAAAGGATCCAACCAATTTCACATTGTCCTATAACTATGGGATTGAGTTGTACAACAGTATTTATGGAAAAGATGCAAAGCCAGGGGAAAACAGTGCAGCGAAAGATAAACTGACATCAGTATTGAAAATTGCGATCGGGAATGACAAAGGCATTGACGCAACCGTACTCATGGCAAATCATTTGTTCAATATGGCTGCTGACCAACTGAATGCAGCCAATATGATCAAAAGCACAAAACCGGATGATGTAAAAAAGAAGACAGAATTAAAAGGCCAGTCAAATAAAACAATGGATGAGTGTATCACGTATGCTGAAACAGCGGTAAAATACTTCGAAGCAAACCATCCGTTGAAAGGCATTCAAAGAGCCAATTATAAGATCGTCCTCGGTTACCTGAGTGATATATATAGCCTAAAGAATAATCCGAAGAAAGCTGCTGAATACGAAGCAAAGAACAAGGCAGCAGATAAGATGTAAGTAAAAATATTTTTATTAAACAAACATTGGCAAAGTTCGAAACTTTGCCAATGTTGTTTTTAAATGGCTCGCAGTTTATTGGCCTCTTCCCGGGCCACCCATGCCGCCAAACATATGCCGCATTTCCTTCATCGGCTTTAATTCAAAATCTTTTGGAATATCAAATTCCTTATCAGCTATTTCTTTTTCAAGATCAATTTTTGTTACTTCTATTTGCATTTTCCGGTTACGCATGAATTTGGTTTCATAAGCCATGATAAAACCATCTATTAATTCAAACTTGGTAAGGTTTGCCGAAGCACCCATCGGCAATCCACTTAAACCACCGGTGAAGCTGAGGTAAGGTATTTTTAATTCAGGAGTGAACCAAACGGCCATTGAATCTTTTCCAAGTAAGCGGGTTGTAACGAAATATGCTTTCCTGCACTGGTAGCCTGCAATTTTCTTTGTTTCATTTGTATAGACTACCTCTACCTGCTTATCATCCGGGGCAGGAGGAGCCTTAAATGTAGAATCGTTTTTTCTGCGACTTTGTTGAATGCTGTCCCGCTTTCTTTTTTCTTCGGCCTGTTCTTCATCCGTTGCATAAAAGCCTTGTTTCATTCCCATGATCTCCATCAGGGTAGTGGTGAGTTTTTTATTATTGTCGCGAATGATGGTTGACCGGCCCATTTCAGATTTTAAAACCGTTTTCATCAGGTCATTTTTAATATAAGTGGTGGATTTTATTTCTCCATCCAGCATATTCCTGAAATTCATTCCTCCCTGGTTCGCACCCTGTATATTCTGTACGTCATCCTCTTCCGGCGCAATAATATTTGTCGTTGTATAAATGACTGCCTGTGTAACATTCTTTTGCTGGGAAAATGCAGCAGCGGATATTAATACAAAGCCTGCCAGTAATAATGTTTTCATATTTATTTTTTAGAGCCCAAGATACAGGCTGCTATTGAATGAAAATAATTTTTCATACGGTTGTAAATTATTTAACAGGGATTTCCATTTTTGCTTTTGCGTCCATGCACCAGGTTAATTCCGCAACGAATGCTGCCGCTCTTTTATCCATTACCTCTTTATTGAGTGCATTGCCTTCCTCATCAAATGACTTATCTACGCTTGGTACCCGGAACATAGCAGGTACGGTCCATGCACGGATCTTCCATAAAGAGAATTGCAGGGATGTGAGCACCTGTGATCCGCCAAAGGCGCCGTCAGAAACGGTTGCAATGGCGATTGGCTTACGATGCCATTCATCGTACAACACATCAATGGCGTTCTTTATGCTTGCAGGATAACCGCCGTTATACTCCGGCGTTACCAATACAATTCCATCCGCATCTTTTATCCGGGCGGCATAGTCGAGTAATTTTTCTGATGGATCTTTTAAAAGCCGGAGCCTTTCATCAAAAATGGGAAACTGGTATTCATCGAGGTCGATCAGGGTTGTTTCACCCAACTGGTGCTCATTGATATATTGCTTAAAATAGGCAGCAACCCGGTTACTCTTTCTTCCAATACGAACACTCGCAGACAATATCGCAATTTTGTACATCTATTTTTTTTAAATGAATTAAATATCAATTGCTCATTGTCAATTGTCAATTATCAGGCCCCCCGCATCAACTGCACCTCGCAACTGATCCTCACTTCCTCGCTCACCAAAACCCCGCCGGTTTCCATCGCGGTATTCCATACAAGCCCCCAATCCTTCCGGTTGATCTTTCCATTGATGGTGAAAGCGGCTTTTTCATTTCCCCACGGATCCTTTATAACACCCCCAAATTCCACATCCAGTTTTATTCGTTTGGTAATGTCCCGGACGGTCAGGTCGCCCCAAAGCTCATAGCTGCCGTCATTGTCAACATTTTCATAGCTATTGGCAAGAAAGCTGATCTGGGGATAATTTTCGGCATCAAAAAAATCGGGGCCTTTCAGGTGCTTATCCCGTTCAGGGCTGCCGGTCTCAACGGATGACGTATCGAGCGTACAATCAACCTCTGCCGTCATAAAATCATCCCCGGTTGTATAAATGCTTGCCTCAAAGGATCTGAAAACGCCTTTGACATTGCTGATCATCAGGTGCTTTATTTTAAAGCCTAATTCGCTGTGCGCCGGGTCAATGACCCATTTTTCTTTGGTCAATGTTTGCATATTATGATTATTTGGTTGTAACAATTGAATGATGCTTTAGCCGCAAATATTATACAATAATTTACTGTATGTTTTCGAATAAGTTTTCGCCCGTCTTCTTAATTCGTGGAATTCGTGCTAAAAATTCGGGTCATCATCTTCTTAATTCATACGATTCCTGTCAAAATTCCGTGTTTCTATCCCCTGATTTGTGAAAAAACTGTGTATAATTTAACTTGCTCTATGGGAAGTTACGACCCTTTTTTTATTGTATTCCTCTATATTTACCAATTATGGTGCGCATTGTACCCACATACTACCGGTGATTCGATCCCCGGCATAAAAACTTGTTATTTTCACGTAGGTAATTACCTTATTAAAAATATAGAAAAGTGCGTTTAAAGAGTTTAGAAATCAAAGGATTTAAAAGTTTTGCCGATAAAACCGTACTCCAATTTGATGAAGGTATTACCGGTGTTATCGGCCCCAATGGCTGTGGAAAAAGCAATATTGTTGACAGTATCCGCTGGGTGATCGGTGAGCAGAAGATCAGCCACCTGCGCAGTGAGAACCTGGAAAGCCTGGTGTTCAATGGGTCCAAAACCCGTAGCTGCCAGCGGCCTGGCCGAAGTGAGCCTCACTTTTGAAAATACCAGGAACCTGCTTCCTACCGAATTCAATACGGTTACCGTTACCCGCAAATATTACAAAAGCGGTGAAAGTGAATACCGCCTGAATGATGTAGCCTGCCGCCTGAAGGATATCCATAACCTTTTCATGGATACCGGTGTAAGCACCGACAGCTATGCCATCATTGAACTGGGCATGGTGGATGATATCATCAAGGACAAAGAGAACAGCCGCCGCCGAATGCTGGAACAGGCTGCCGGCATCTCCATTTACAAAACACGAAAAAAAGAAGCCAAACTAAAACTGGATGCCACCGAGCAGGATCTTGCCCGTATCGAAGACCTGTTGTTTGAGATCAACAACCAGCTGAAAAGCCTCGAGAGCCAGGCAAAAAAAGCAGAGAAATATTTCGAGATAAAAAAAGAATACAGAGAAGTCAGCATCGAGCTGGCCAAAGCAGCACTGGAAGGTTTTAATATCACTTACCGCGACCTGAACCAGCAACAGCAAGCAGGAAGTAGATAAGCGGATAGAACTGGAAGCGGCCATCGCTAACGAAGAAGCGGCACTGGAACAGGAAAAACTGGGTTTTATTGAAAAGGAAAAAGCATTGCAGCAACATGCAGCATGCTTTCAATGACATGCTGCGACAACAGTGCGCAGCAAGGAAAATGAAAAAAACCTGGCTGCCCAGCGCCTGCAACTATTTAAAAGAAAGCGAGAACGAGCCTGCAGGAATTTTTGCAAAAAGCAGAAGGGCAGTTAAAAGGCCTTGAAGAAAGCATTCAGCTTTACCAGTCAACAGATAAACGATGAAGAAGCCAAGCTGCAGAAGCCTGGAAGCAAAACTGGAAGAACTTAAAGATGCAGTGGAAGACAAGCGCAGGGTATTTGATGAAAAGCGCAGCAGTATTGATACGCTTGCGGAGGGAGAACCAGGCCATGCAGCGCAACCAGTTTGAAGCAGAAAAGAAAGTAGCGGTTGCCGATACCTCTATCCAGAACCTACAACGAACCATCGCACAGATACAGGAAGAAAAGGCACAGCGCGCAGGCGCAGTTAAAACAACTGGAAGCAGGAAAAGCAAGCGAAAGAAGCAGGAACTGGAACAAAAGACAAACTGACCTGCAGCAATTACAGGAACACCACGAATGTACCAAAGAACAGATCTTGCAAACCCAGAGCAAGCTGGAAGGCCTTGCGCAGCAACTTGGCTGAAGAGAACCGCAAGCTGGATGCCAAGAAGAATGAGCACGATCTGTTGAAAAGCCTGATCGATTCAATGGAAGGTTATCCCGAAAGCGTAAAATTCCTGCACAAGAATACCAGGCTGGAACCATACAGCGCCCATTTTATCTGATATCATTTATGTAAAAGAAGAATACCGTGCAGCCGTTGAAAATGTGCTGGAGCCTTACCTGAACTATTACGTGGTGAATAACCTGGAGGAAGGCTTACAGGCCGTTCATTTGCTGGATGATAATAAAAAAGGAAGGCAAATTTCTTTCTTGCTGGATAAATTTACAGGATACCGCAGATTCAGGCCATCAGCCCGACAGGTACCATTCCTGCATTGGATGTGATTGAGGTAGATGCGCAATACCGCAAGCTGGCCGAACATTTACTGGGCAATGTTTTCATTGCGGAAAATGAAGATGCCTTGCAGAACAGCAATGGTGCAGTGGTGTTGGAAAAACATGGTAAATATGTAAAAGGAAAATATTCTCTTACCGGTGGCAGTGTTGGTTTGTTTGAAGGAAAGAAAATTGGCCGTGCCAAGAACCTGGAAAAACTGCGTCGAAGAAATCAGCGCACAGGAAAATATCGTGAACGAATTGAAAGCAGATATCCAGGCAACAGCACAATGAAGTGATCGCTTTCAACGAGCAGTTGAAAGAAAATGCCATCAAACAAACGCAGCAGGATATCAATACACCTCACCA
Source organism: uncultured Chitinophagaceae bacterium (assembly GCA_963779595.1). Classification (GTDB taxonomy): domain Bacteria; phylum Bacteroidota; class Bacteroidia; order Chitinophagales; family Chitinophagaceae; genus Ferruginibacter. The sequence goes on from CAVZYY010000001.1 coordinate 1,127,225, forward strand.
ACCAGGTGTTTTCATTACAAAATAAAATGGAGAACCTGCATGCAGCTCGAAACAAGCAGTCGCAACAGGCTGGAAGAATTGCAGATGCAACTGGAAGACAACCACTGCATGCTATCGCAGGTACACGGGCAGAACTGGAAGAATTGAATACACCAGCTGAATGAATTGCGCGACAAGTTGCAAGCGGTAGAAGAGGATTATGCAGCTGCAGAACAGGAATACAATACCGCACACCGCTGCTTACAATGAATAGTAACCTGCAGTTTACACCGCCAGCAAAGCAAGATCAATCGCTTGAAACAGGAGCTTGAGTTTAAGACCAACCAGCTGAACGATCTGCAAAACCAGGTAGAAAACAGTACATCGCAATTAACCGAAGCGTCTGGAGAATATTGCCGAAACGCGAAGACAATTGACAAGAGCTGGAATCAGCATTGCTAGACTATGCTGCAGCATAAAGAAGCAGAAGAAAAAAGATTGAACGAAGCAGACCAGGCATATTATAATTTCCGCAATGCACTGAGCGAAAAAGAAAGTGAGCTGCGTCATAAGTAGAAAGCAAAAGAACAGCATTGAACATTTACTGAGCGAGATAAAAGACAAACTGAATGAACTGAAACTGCAGCTGGCAGGAATGAAGGAACGGTTGAGCGTAGAGTTCAAAATCGACCTGGATGATATCATCGATCAGCCACGAACAGGCGATACCCGTTGGAAGAACTGCAGGAAAAAAATGACCGCATGAAAAAGCGCCTCGAAAATATGGGTGAAGTAAACCCAACGGCCATTGAAGCATATACGGAAATGAAAAAGCGTTACGAGTTCATCCTGGAACAAAAAAATGACCTGGTAACGGCAAAGGATAGCCTGATGCAAACCATCCAGGAAGTGGAAGCTACTGCCAACCAGCAATTCCTGGATACTTTCAATAAAGTACGGGAGAATTTCCAGAAAGTGTTCAAGGCATTGTTTACCGAAGATGATACGGCGGATATGGTACTGGAGAATCCGGAGAACCTGGCTGAGACCGGCATTGATATCGTGGCCAAGCCAAAAGGTAAACGCCCGTCATCGCATCGGCCAGTTGAGTGGGGGAGAAAAAACATTGACGGCAACCGCGTTGTTGTTTGCGATCTACCTGATCAAGCCCGCGCCATTCTGTATCCTGGATGAGGTAGATGCGCCGCTGGATGATGCCAACGTAGGTAAGTTCACCAAGATGATCAAACAATTCAGCGAGAACCGCCAGTTCATCATTGTAACGCATAACAAAATGACCATGAGCGCGGTGGATGTGATCTATGGCGTAACCATGCAGGAAGCCGGGTGTAAGTAAACTGGTGCCGGTGGATTTCAGAAGCTTAACTAATTAATTATTATGAAGAAGATCTGTATTTTATTGATAGGCCTCAGCCTTTCTTTTGTTGCAAAGAGCCAGCAAAAACAGAAGGACAGCCTGATGAAGATCCTTGTGGGCGAAGCTTGCGAGGTGCTTAAGAAAAAGGACCTTTCCAATATGAAGAAGGAAGATATTGAAATGGAGTTGGGCCTTGCGATCCTGCCCGTGTTCTCTGATCATTCTGAAGCCATAAAGGATATTTTCGGAGTGGATACCAATGAGTCAGATGGTATGCGGCAGTTTGGACAAAACCTTGGCATGAAACTGGCCAGTGATTGCCCCGAGTTTATGAAACTGGTCGTATCCAGCGAAACATTCAAAGAAAGCAAAGCGGCTAGGACCGGGAAAACTGAATACCAGTCACTGTCAGGAACACTTGTAAAAGTTGTGCCAGGAGAATTCAGTCATTTTCTCATAAAAGATCAATCCGGTAAAACGGAAAAGATCTGGTGGATGGAATATTTCCCGGGCGCTGATATGCTGAGCGACTCAAAAAATCTTAACGGTAATGTAAAGCTGAAGTACCAGGAGAAAGAAGTTTATAATGGAACAATGAAGGATTATGTGAAGATAAAGGTGGCAGTGGGGTTGGAGAAGCAATAAGACACGAATTTTAGGCACGAATTTCACGAATTAAAGCCGAGTATTTTTATAACAAGAATTAAAGCGGAAGAAATTATCTGTGAATAACCTGACTATCATTAACCCAAATGAGATACACGTGCAAAGGCCTGGCTTAACCGCCAGGTTTTTTTATTGGGTGAATTAAAAACACGAATTTTAAGCTCGAATTTCACGAATTATAAGAATTGAACAAATGAAGGTCAACCCTAAATTTATTTATTATGTTCAGGACCATATTATTACTGACCGCCTCTAATATCTTCATGACGATTGCCTGGTATGGTAATCTTAAAAATACCACTATGCCTGTCTGGAAGGCGATTGCCATCAGCTGGGGCATTGCTTTCTTTGAATATTGCCTTATGGTGCCCGCCAACAGGCTGGGCTATATCAATGGATTCAGCGGCTTCCAGTTAAAGATGACGCAGGAAGTGATCACGCTGTTTGTGTTTGCGGTGTTTGCCGTATTTTATTTAAAGGAGCCTTTTCACTGGAAATACCTGGTAAGCTTTGCGTTGTTGCTGGGAGCGGTGTATTTTATGTTTAAGAAATAATGATAGAAACACGGATGACACGGATTAAACGGATTTGCACGGATTAATACTTTGGATTGGTACAATAGCCCAGGTATAAATCTCCTGCTCTAAAAACCACGAACTAAAAACTAAGAACCAGGAACTAAGAACTACTGTATCAACTTCCCGATCCTCCCCCCAGTTCCAGCAAAATACACAGCCCCTCCTTTTTTAGCTTTTCTGCAAACATGAAAACTTTCTTTACTGATCCAGGAATAGGTTTTACTTCCATCCTTACTATAATCAACGCCATTGAGCCCGCAACAGACCCATTTATTTCTGCCAAGATATTCAATGCAGCTTCGGTATCCATGCGGGGGAACTGCAGGAACGGTCCATGTCTTTCCCCTGTCCTTTGTGATCACGCAATTGTAATTCGTTAGATCGGGTTCATTAAAATCTCCCCCTACAACGATCATTGTTTTTTTATTCTTCACCGCAATGGAATTGGCGCCGGTGGTTTCTTTGCCCTGCAGGATGGGCATCTTCATCTTTTTATTCCTGATGAATAAATGTGCCGATGATCCGCCACTGATGAACACGGCCTCTGATTTATTCAGCTTGCGGATATTGGTGCCGCTGCTTGCAAAACAGGCTTCCCCACTATCTGCAAGGGGTTTATTATTTTCCGGTATGCCCTGCCAGGTACTGCCGCCGTCAAATGTGCGGGCAATATAAAACCGGCCATTCATCGGGTCGCCGATGACGATGCCGCTTTGCTCGTTCCAGAATTCCATCGCGTCGAGGAACATGCCCTTCATGGTGTCCCGGAACACAACCGTCCATTTGTCGCCGCCATCGATTGTTCTCAAAATATAAGCGGGGTCTGCAATCCCCATGATCACCGCGGTCATATCATCAAATGCTTCAATATCCCTGAAGTCGGTTTGCTCAAAACCTTTCACGATCATCCATTTCCAGGTATCGCCGCCGTCAACCGACCTGCCAACAGTTCCGTTACTGCCGCTAACCCATACCGTTTTGTCGTCCACCACACTTAATCCCCTGATAGAAGTGTTGATGCCGCTGGTAAGCAGTTTTACGGTTTGAGCACTTATGGGTGCTGCTAAAAGGCATACAAGTATAAATACAATGGTTGTTTTCATATTTATGGTTTTATAGATACAGGATTTAAGTAGTGTATCAGTTTGAAAATTTATTATTTAACGGGTTGTCAGGTTGAGCTTGTCGAAACCGGCATAGCTTAGTACTCAACCCGCCTTCGACGAACTCAGGCTGACAGTCTTTCTAAATGAGACACTACCCTTATTTCTATCTTCGTTTCTATCTTCCTAACTTTGTTTACTTTTGAAAAGATAACGACAATTTAAATTACCAAAAACTAAATTTCCCTGCGGGAGCGGTTGCATGAGTTATAATTATTTACCCTTAGACAAAAGCCATACTGATTTCCAGCAGGTAAAGAACCTGCTCGGTTATGATCAAATGGTCTCGATCAGCTTTGATGCGCATGAACGAATTCTAAAGTGCCGGGAATATCTCGATAAGAAAATGGCGGGTTCTAATGAATTGTTCTATGGCATCAATACCGGCTTTGGCTTTTTGCAACATATAAAAATTGATAAGCACCAGCTCACAGAATTACAAAACAATCTCCTGAAATCCCATGCATGTGGGCTCGGGGAAGAAGTACCGAAGGATATTGTGAAACTGATGATCGCACTCAAGATAAAATCACTCAGCTATGGGCATTCGGGTGTACAGGTGGATACCGTGAACCGGCTGATGGATATGCATAACAATGATATGCTTCCCGTGATTTATACACAGGGTTCCCTCGGCGCATCGGGCGACCTTGCACCATTGAGCCATCTAAGCCTTCCGCTGATCGGCCTGGGGGAAGTTTATTTCGGCGGTAAAAAAATGCCTGCTGCAAAAGCATTGAAACAACTGGGTTGGGAACCAATTTACCTTACAAAGCAAGGAAGGGCTGGCACTGATCAACGGCACGCAATTCATGACCGCTTATGGTTTGCATAGCCTCGTAAAGGCGGACCGCTTATTGAAATGGGCCAATATCATTGCCGCCATCAGCTTTGATGCGATTTGATTGCGTTTCCGATCCGCTGAATGAAAATATCCACCGGGTACGCCCACACAAAGGACAGGTGATACGGCGATCGACCTGAGAAAATTATTGAAGGGAAGTGCTATTTCAAAACAACAAAAGAGCAGGTACAGGATCCATATTCTTTCCGCTGTATACCGCAGGTACATGGCGCTACGGAGGATACGTTTGATTATGTGCTAGTCCATTTTTATCAAGGAGATCAATTCTGTTACCGATAACCCCAATATTTTCCCGGATGAGGACCTGATTGTAAGTGGCGGAAATTTTCACGGGCAGCCGTTGGCGTTAGCACTTGATTTTTTAGCCATCGCCATGGCCGAGCTGGGTAGTATCACTGAAAGAAGGACCTATCAGCTCATCAGCGGGCAACGCGGCCTGCCGCTGTTCCTCGTGAAGAACCCGGGACTGAATTCCGGTTTGATGATACCGCAATATACCGCAGCCGGTATTGTAAGTGAGAACAAACAACTGTGTACACCTGCCAGCGTGGATTCCATTCCTTCCAGCAATAACCAGGAAGACCATGTGAGCATGGGAGCGAATGCAGCCACGAAATGTAAAAGGGTAGTGGACAATGTAGAAAAAGTGTTGGCGATCGAATTGCTCACCGCGGTGCAGGCCATTGAATTCCGGAGGCCGTTGAAAACATCGACGAACTTGAAAAGATTATTAAGGCATTTAGGAAAGTCGTAAGCTTTAATGAGGCAGATAGAATTTTGCATGATGATATGATTGCTGCGATTAAATTTATTGCCACAGAGCCAATTATTTGATTACATGCCTGCGGCATGTAATTTTTATTGCCACAGATTCACAGATTAGAGAATTATTATACAAAGTTTATTCAGATATATGTTTCATTCAATGAAATACATTTAACTGTGCAATCTGTAGTAATTTACTCTTGAAGCGTAGCAGTAATCATGAATTCTCCAATCAAAACGATCTAATCTGTGAATCTGTGGCAATATATTGCCTGCCGCAGGCAGGCAACCGGCAATCAATGGCAATAATTTCAGTGGCTTTATTTAATTTTACAACCAAGAAACACATCATATGTCCACAGCAACACAACCCGCCTACGATTTCGCCAAATACAAAACCCCCACCGGCCCTAAATTATCCTGCAAAGGCTGGGTACAGGAAGCAGCTCTAAGGATGCTTCTGAACAACCTCGATCCCGCCGTGGCCGAACGCCCGGAGGAACTGATCGTATACGGCGGCCGCGGAAAAGCCGCCCGCAATATAGAATCCCTTGACCTTATTATAAAAGCGCTAAAGGACCTCGAGGAAGATGAGACCTTACTCATCCAGAGCGGCAAGCCCGTCGCCATGCTAAAAACGCATAAGGATGCGCCGAGGGTATTGTTATCCAATTCGCAGCTGGTGCCCAACTGGGCCAACTGGAAGCATTTTGATGAGCTGGAAAAAAAGGGCCTCATGATGTACGGACAAATGACTGCCGGCTCCTGGATCTATATCGGCTCGCAGGGCATCGTGCAGGGAACTTATGAAACCTATTCAGCGATCGGCAATAAACATTTTGGCGGAACGCTTAAAGGAACGCTCAATGTAACGGCAGGGCTTGGGGGCATGGGCGGTGCGCAGCCACTGGCCATTACGATGAATGAAGGCGTTGCGCTGGTGGCAGAAGTGGAAGGATGGCGCATTGACAAAAGACTGGAGACAAGGTATCTCGATGAAAAATATACCAGCATTGATATTGCCATTGATAAAGCGCTTGAATACAAGGCTGCCGGAAAGGGCATCAGCATCGGCATCGAATGCAATGCAGTGGCTTTGCTGCAACGACTGATCGAAAGAAAGATCGTTCCGGATACACTTACCGACCAGACCTCGGCGCATGACCCGCTGATCGGCTATGTGCCCTATAATATCAGCCTGCCTGCAGCGAATGTATTGCGGGAAACAGATCCCGAGGAATATATCCGCCGCAGTTACGAGACCATGTACCAGCACGTGGAGCTGATGACCCAGCTGCAAAGCATGGGCGCCATTACTTTTGATTATGGCAATAATATCCGTGCAAGGGCCCGGGAATATGAAATAAAAAATCAGCTTACGAATGCAGACCCGGAAAGGGCCTTTGATTTTCCGGGATTTGTGCCTGCATATATCCGGCCTTTATTCTGCGAGGGCAAGGGCCCCTTTCGCTGGGCGGCGCTGAGTGGCGACCCGGAAGATATTCGGGTAACCGACGAAGTTATGATGGAATTGTTTCCTGAAAACAAAGGCATGCTGCGCTGGATGAAGATGGCGCAGGAGCGGATCGCCTTCCAGGGATTGCCCGCACGCATCTGCTGGATCGGGCAGGGGGACCGCGAGAAAGCAGGGCTCGCATTCAATGAACTCGTGCGTACGGGTAAAGTAAAAGCCCCGATCGTCATTGGCCGCGATCACCTCGATACCGGCTCTGTGGCTTCTCCCAACCGGGAGACCGAAGCCATGCTGGATGGCAGTGATGCCGTTGCAGACTGGCCGATATTAAACGCATTGATCAATACTGCCGGCGGCGCCAGCTGGGTTTCCTTACACCATGGCGGCGGCGTAGGCATGGGATACTCTATTCACGCTGGCATGGTGATCGTTGCGGACGGTACTCCCGATGCGGCGGTTAGGCTTAGCCGTGTGTTGCGCAATGATCCGGGTATGGGAGTGATACGCCATGCGGATGCAGGATATGATGTTGCGCAGGATTATGCGAGAAGGTATAAATTGGATATTAAGGATCGGTTGAAATAAATTGGATATCGAACAAGGAACAAGGAATTTCCAATTATGAAGTAGGCCGCGGAACTTTTACGGAATGTCATGCTGAGCCTGTCGAAGCATCGTCGAAAGAAGGGCGATTGTTTTCCTAACCCTTCGACAAGCTCAGGATGACATTGCGTGAGAAATTGACATGTTCAATTTTTGTTTGCCTCATGCTGAGCCTATCAAAGCATGGGTGAAGGGACGAATTCAGCCCCATAAATCCTCAATTCTGGCCGAAATATTTTAACTTACAGGACACCTGCTTAATTAATAAGGATAAATGAGGTTTTCCTTTCTCAAATATTTGCTCATTTTTAATCCGCTTCTCTGTTTCAGTCAACTCAATGGTAATCTTAGCAATGCCGCTCCTATATACGACACCTGCAGGACCTATTTATATTACCAGCAGATAGGAAGCGATGCAGGAACACAGGAGATCGTAAAAGCAAGGACTATAAAGGATCATGGGATCGTTAGTATTGGAACGGTTTCCAATGGTATCTTCAAAAAAGGACTGATCATCAAGCAGGATCGTAACGGGAACATTGTATGGAAAAAAACAATCGGTAAGCCGGGTACGCAATATGAGTTTACAGGATTCAGGGAAGCCTATAATGGAGACCTGTTTGTTATCGGGACCGTCCTTGACCTTGTCAGCTTCCGGAAAACAATGCTCTTATGCAAATTTTCTGCTGACGGAAATCCTGCCTGGCAAAAAAATTACTCCAATAATTTATCTCCTGAAATAAGCAACGCAAAGTTATATCTCTCTCAACAGGACGAATGCTATTTTGTTGCGGCAACAGATTCAGCCATCATATATGGCCTTTCAGACAATGCCGGCAATCTTTTATGGCAGCGTTCGCTCAAAACAGATAGTTCTACCCGTCTCGTAGATATTTCTGCTGTTAACCAGGGATTGATGATCATGACCAATGCGATGGATTCTGCCTACCATGTTGCCAATATGTACTACATTTCATTGTATGGTGGTATGACTGACATACTCCTCACCCGGAAATTTGGAGGCCATACCCAGCGGGCTAATTTTATTCTGCATGATATGGAAATGCATGATGTATATTCTTATTTCTCCGGGATCCGGTCTGTAGATGGCCAGCCATGGGAATTGGTACGCATGAACATCGGGTATGGCTATACGCTTGAAGCCCTCGAACATTTCTCAGTTCCTGGTGTTTCCATAGATACTAACTCCCGTTCAACCATCAGCTTATATGGTGAATGCATCGCATTTACGCCTGGCCGCAAGAGCAATCAAGTTCATTTGATGAAATGGACCGGAAGCCATACGGTCAATACTTCCAGGTATTGGGCATCCAAAACCACCTGGCCCGATAGCATTGTTTTAGGTGGCTGCCTGAAGACATGGGACGCGGGGTTTGCCATTTTTGTAACAAAGGAAGGAACGGGAGGAAGCAAAAAGACCGTGCAGCTTAAGATCGACAGCGCCGGGGTTACCCCATCCTGTATCAGCCGCATTCCACAGGATTATGAAAGGGTCCATGATTATCCTTTTCTCATGGAATATGTGCATTATTCATATACGGCAGATATGCTGACCGCGATGAATGATGTGGTACCCGTTGATAACCCCGTAATGCCTGTGAACATAAGCTGTAAGGAACTCCATTGCCCGGTACTACCGGTGGCGGATAGTTGTATCAATAGTTTTTACAAGGTCTACCAGGGATATAACCAGTTCAATTATATCCGTGGCATGGAACAAATAAACGGGAGTATTTACCTCGCAGGCACTGCAAGCCAGCTGGAATATATGCCTGACCATGAGAATTCATTTATTGCTAAAATGGATGCCAATGGCCATATGCTCAAGCAACGTTCCTATGCATTGGGAAACCAGTGTGGGGGAGCGATCCAGAAGACGATAGACAATGCGCTTGTCCATTACGGTTATAGCATCGACCGGCAGAACCATGCCAGCCTTTTTATCGCCAAAGTGGATACCAACCTCAATATGCTCTGGAACAGGAATTTCAGCCTGCATAATTTCATGGATTCACCGGCTGAAATTGGGATCTGTGATCTGAAGCAGGCTGCCGATGGAAGTTATTTTGTGCTGGCCTTTGACGCATATACTGTAGAAGGGAACGGCCCAAGAGGCTTCCTGTTAAAATTTTCTCCAACCGGCACGCTTGTATGGGCGAAGATCCTGCGCATCAGTTATGCCGGTGCCAGCAACAGGATGCAGGGAAGAAAGATCGCCCTGGATGCGGACAATGTATATATAACCTGTTTGAATCCGTCGGACAACAAGCAATCATCCATCCTGTTGAAGTTCAGCCAGGCTACCGGTAACATGTACTGGTATAAACGATTTGTGAATTCGGATGAGAATTTTAATATCGGTGAATCGCTGAACATGTATAACGGGGAATTATATTTTACCGGGCGGGCCTTCAGTCCAGGTGTAAACCCGACCGAAGTGATGGGCAAATTTGATACGGATGGGAACATGACAAGCATCCGGTCGATCCGTATACATACGGCCCTTGGAATGCCGCGGTACAGTACAACGCAGGATGCAGCAGGGAATATGTTCTTTACTACTTTTTGCTATGACAGCATTGGTGCCGCGGGTTTATATAATGGCCACGAAATAAATATCAAGCTCAACAGTAATTTTGAGCGGGTATATGCCAAGAAAAGGCCCACAGCCTATATAAACAACAGCTTTATGCTTCTTGCCGGGCCGGATCAAACGCTTTATGAAGCGGGTTCACTCACTACCAGTTTCAGCGTGCCTTATACATACAATTTCCCATTCATTGTAAAGTATTCACCGGAAGGCAATGTGGGTGTCTGCCCACCTGATTCACTGGAATACGAAGATGGAACGCTCCCCGTCAGTACTGCGCCGGTAACCTGTACCGTTACTGATACCAGCTTTGAACTCAGGACGATCCCCTTCGTTACAAACCAGCATTACCTGGCAGAGGCGCAGTTGCTGCTATGTGCGTCGCTGGCAGGTTGCGATACGCTTTATTTAGAGGGAGAAGATACCATTTGCTACATCATCGGGGAACAATATACTTATACAGCCAGGAAGAACGATGGCTGCCAGAGCCCGGTGCAATGGGAATGGGACCAGTCGAAGGCGCAGCTGATCTATATGGACAATGACCATATCCGCCTGGAATTCCTTACTACCGGTGAGATCAAACTAAAAGCAATATTATACAGTGGCTGTATCCCTTATGCGGATTCAATGATCATCCGTGTTTTTGAGCCTTCTGCCCCGCCCAATATTGGCATGGATACCAGCATCTGCATCCATGACAGCATCCCGTTAGACGCTGGCGGGGGATATGCCGATTATCTTTGGTCAACCGGCCAGCATGGGGCGTACATTTATGCGGATACCATTGGAACCTGGTATGTAACGGTAACGGATATCCGTCATTGTGTATCCAGCGATACCATAAAAATTCTCAGCCTGCTGCCCCTGCCCGTTATAGATGCGACCGGCGACACATCCTTTTGCAGCGGCACAGCAGCGATACTGAATGCCGGGCCAAGCTTTACTGCTTACCTGTGGAATACCGGGAATAGTTCGCAACAGATCAGTGTTTCCGGCACAGGAGATTATTGGGTGACCGTAAAAGCCGCGAACGGCTGCAAGGCTTCTGATACGCTGCATGTGCTGCATGAATATGCCGTACCCGCGGGATTTCTGCCGGCTGCCGATCCCGCGACCTGCCGTTATGATACGATCGATATCGGCCCCAATAAAATATTTGAATCATATTTATGGAATACGGGAAGCCATTTGCCGGAGATAAGGACGAGCACAGCGGGACTTTACTGGCTGACCGTGACAGACGTGAATGGCTGTATTGGAAAAGACAGCATCCGGGTATTTGCAAAGGAATGCCCGAATAATATATTCTTCCCGAGAGCCTTTACGCCGAATGGGGATGGCAGCAATGACAGCTACCGGCCGGGCGTATACGGAACGCTTGAATTTTATCATATAAAAATTTACAACCGCTGGGGCGAAACCGTATTTGAAAGCACTGATCCGCAAAAAGGATGGAATGGAATGCTGAAGGGCGCAGGACAAAATACCGGCGGGTTCGTGTGGATTTGTTCTTATAAATTTAAGGATGGGAAAATGATGAGTGAGCGGGGAAGCTTTATGCTACTGAGATGATAGTTATTTTGAATTTTGAATGTTGAATGTTGAATGCTTCGGACCGCGATAGTTTGTGTCTCACGGGCCACTCCAACAACGCGATGTCATGCTGAGCCGTCGAAGCATGCCTGAAAGAACGGGTAACCGCAATATACACCTGGATGTCATGCTGAGCTTGTCGAAGCATGGTTGAAAGAACGGCAATTGTTTTCCTAACCCTTAGACAGGCTCAGGATGGCATCTCGTTTGAACATTGAGCATTGATTATTGAACATTTGTAAAACTCAAAATGAAAACAGGAATTCTCATACTTTCACTTGTGATCAGTATGGCGGGTTATGCGCAAAACTCTCCAGCTGACAGCAGCTTTTCCTCTTTCAAAAAATACATTTACAGCATTATGGAGGATACGACCACTTTTTGGTCGGAGTATCCCAGGCCGCCGCTGATCACCGATCACGTGCTTTTGGGGATGCAGCAGGAGATCATTAAAGATGATTCTGCAAAATATTGGTTGGAGCGGTTGAGTTTCAAAAAATTTAAATCGGCACAGGACTATGAGAGAGCATTTAATTACCTGCTGAGTATGGATCATTTTTATTCAATGCTTGCAATGACCGCACACTGGAATCCTGACGCGAGGGTTACTGCCCTGAAGCGTTTGAATGAAAGACAGGCAAGGAAGCCGCTGGTTAATTCGAGGAAAATGAAAAATGGCCAATGGAAAATAGAAGACGCGGTTGCCCTTGAATTCTCACTTTATTTACTGGCACATAACCCGCTGTTCATATCGGGAAGTGAAAATGCTACCATACACGGATTTTATATCTCAAATATCCTATGGTATCTCGACCTGCTAACCGGCGAGCAGATCGCCGGTAAAAAATATTTCAGGGAATGGTATAAGAATGAGAAACAGTTTGCAGAGGCCATCCGGCAATGGAAGTCGCATTTGACCCTTCGACAAGCTCAGCATGACATTCGTGAGAAATAGACATGCTCAATTTTTATCCGCTGTCATGCTGAGCTTGTCGAAGTATGGTTGAAAGAACGAATGCAGCCCCCATGAGTATTCAATGCTCAATACTCAACAGAAGTACTAACCACCCTTCGACAGGCTCAGGATGACATTGCGTGAGAAATGGACATGTTTCATTATTGAACATCCTTATTCGATATCCAAACCTCCACTTTCTTATTCCTTATTTTTCATTTCTTATTTCTTATTTTGCTTTACTAAACATCCCCACATGAGAAAATATGCATTGCTACTTGTATCAATTATAAGTTCGATTATATCCATCGCTCAAAACCCAACAGACTCAGGTTCTTTCTTCCTCCACAAATTTGCCCAGAACATTGGTAAAGAAACCTATAAACTCACGAAGACCGGCGATGAATACAGTTACGAGATCGATTTCAAATTCACCGACCGCGGCCAGCCGGTACCGTTAAAGGCACAGCTCGTTACTACCAATAACCACGAGCCCATCAGCCTTTTTATCAAAGGAAGCACCTCGCGGTTCTCCACCATCAATGATACGATACACATAAAAAACAAACAGGCGAAGATCCGCGTGGATGATTCTGTGTATAGCCAGGCCATGAAACCTATTGCATTCCCGGTAGGAGGCTATTCCCCGGGTACGGTGCAGATGGTATTATTGAAGTACTGGAAAAAGCACGGCGAACCGAAAAGCGTGCACCTGTTGCCGACAGGAGATGTAACCATCCAAAAAGACGGAAGGGATACGCTAACTTTCATGGGAAAACCGCTCATACTTGACAGGCATGTGCTGGGCGGCCTAGTCTGGGGCAATGAAATTGTATGGACCGACAAGAGCGGTAACCTCATCTGCCTTATCACCAATGATGCCGAAGGCGATAAACTGGAGATGATGAGCGAAGCCTATGAAACCCTGTTGCCCGAGCTCATCAAAAAAGCGGCGACTTATGGTATGAAGTTATTCAGCAGTTCCATGAAAATGGATCTTGCGGGATCCGGCATATTAGCGATCACCGGGGGAACCGTCATAAACGTAGATGGCAATAAGCCCATTACCGATGCTGTCATACTGATCGAGCATGGGGTGATCAAAGGGGTGGGAGCGGCCGGGAAGGTCGATATACCTTCCGTTGCAACCATCATCGATGCAAGAGGAAAATTCATCCTGCCCGGGCTATGGGATATGCATGCGCATTTCCAGCAGGCGGAGTGGGGGCCGGCGTATTTAGCCGCGGGTGTAACTACCGTGCGGGATTGCGGCAACGAGTTCGAATATATCAATGCAATCAAGAGTGCCGTTGACGGGCATAAAGGTGTTGGCCCGTTGATATTAAAAGCGGGTATCATTGATGGTCCTGGCGAGATAGGACTAGGCGTGGTAAGGGCGACTACTGCAGAAGAAGCCATTAAGGCGGTGCGGATGTATAAGGATCACGGATTTGTGCAGATAAAGATCTACAGTTCGGTAACGCCTGCCATTGTAAAGGTCATTGCGGATGAAGCTCACCGTTTGGGCATGACCGTTACCGGACATATACCGCGGAATATGTCAACCCAGGCCGGCATCGATTCCGGTATGGACATGATAAACCATATGCAGTTTGTCTATGCCATGATGAAAAAAAATAAGGACAAATCTGTTAACCTGGAGGATTCTACGAATATGGCGGCTTTTGAATTTTTAAAAGCGCATAACACCGTGATCGATCCAACGATCGGTGTATATGAAATGATCTTCCGTTCTGTTGATGATGACATTTTAAAAATGGAACCCAATTACTATAACCTGCCCGCGCCTCTCCAGTCAATATTTTCCAATATCGGCATGCCGGCCGCACAGGCGAAGACCCAGGAACCTACAATGCAGGCCATGATGAACCTTGTAAAAGCGTTGCATGATAAAGGCATAACCATCGTTGCCGGCACCGATATGGGCTTCCCCGGCTATAGCCTTGCCCGTGAGTTGGAGTTATATGTACAGGCAGGACTAACGCCGCTTGAAGCCATGCAAACAGCTACCATCATACCAGCCAAAGTAATGAACATGGATAAAAACTCCGGCAGCATAACCGCCGGCAAACAGGCCGACCTGCTGATCCTGGATGCTGATCCCTTAACGGAGATACGCAATATCCGGAAAGTATGGAAGGTGATTAAAAAAGGGCAACAGTATGATCCAGGGGTGTTGCATAGGATGGTTGGGTTTAAGAACTGATAAATATCCCCCATTCGGGGTATATTTAACTAGACGCTAAAGCAATATCTTTCCACTTAACGTTAGAGTTAACATAAACTGATTGCTGACTTGCAATATAAAAAGCACGTGTGAGTAAATATGAGTAAGATCAAAATACTAGCAAGACTTATTTTCACAATTCCGTATCATCAACTAACAAATTTCCTCAAGAGAAGGGTTAATTCAATTGCAAGTAAGTTGGATTACCCTTTTAGTCAAAACCCAAGCTTATTTGAAGACTTAACGCCCAATATTATTGATGATGCGAAAGTCTACACAGATTCTTTGAACTGGGCTTTACGTAATAAAAATATCAAGAATATTGCGTTAACAGGAAGCTATGGCTCAGGTAAGAGTAGTATTTTAAAAACTTTCAAAGAAAATTATAAAGAATTTAAATATTTGAATATTTCGTTAGCAACTTTTGAAGATGAAAGAAAAGATGATGATTTAAATAAAAAGGTTGAATTAAGTATTCTACAACAATTATTATATTTAGAAAAAGGGGAGAAGTTACCCAACTCAAGGTTTAAAAGAATTAAAAATTACAAATTCCTTTCACTATTTGGGTACTCGGTAATTTGGATTTTGGTGCTATTTAGTTTTGTTTTTTTGTTTTATAGAAAAACCATAAAAGAATTCATTCTTTACAAAGAATATTTGAAAGATGTGGAAAGGCTAGCAGAAATTAGTGCTACGATTTTATTTGTTTTAGGATTTTTTTTTCTTTTAAATAAATTTATCAAGACTGCGTATACTTTTAAATTTGATAAGATAAATACTAAGGGGGAAGTTGAATTAAATCGGGAAGTAGATAGTAATTCTATTTTAAATCGAAATTTGGATGAAATCATTTACTTCTTTGAAAGAACCAGCTACAATGTTGTAATTATAGAAGATCTAGATCGATTTAAAGAACCAGAAATCTTTACAAAGCTGAGGGAAATAAATTTACTGGCCAATAATTCAAAGCAGGTCAATAGGCGAATTACCTTTATATATGCGTTAAGAGATGATATGTTTAAGGATGGCAAAAGAACTAAGTTTTTTGATTTTATTATCCCCATAATTCCAGTGATTAATTCTTACAATTCATTTGATTTTCTAAAACAGAAATTAACAAACGAAAATATTAAAGAAAATCTCCTAGATGATATATCATTATTTATTGATGATATGAGATTGCTTAAAAATATTATTAACGAGTTTAAAATTTACAAAGCTAAATTAACATTTATCCGTATTGATAGTAATAAATTGTTAGCTTTTGTTGTTTATAAAAATTTATATCCAGAGGATTTTACCTTATTGCAGTTTAATAATGGAATGATATTTAATTTTTTTAAAAATGATATTAAGAATATTAAAAATAATTTAGTTGAAAGTAACTTAAAGGCGATTGATCTTCTAAATAACAAACTGACTGAACTAGAACAAATAAATCTTAACAATATTCAAGATTTGAGGCGATTATATGTACTCAAACTTTTTGAAAATTTACCTCCTGGGCTTCAGTCAATACAACTGACTGCTAGTATTTTAAGTACTGAAATTTCTAAATTGATATCGGATCAATATTTCGACGAATTATTGAATATGACTCAATTTACATATTTAAGTTATGTAGCTGGGTATAGTCGGGCTACTCAAGGGGTATTGAATAAATCATTCAAAAAAATTGAAGAAGAGGTTGATGTTAAAGTAAATTATTTGGAGAAAGCTCGATTAATAACTGCGAAGCAAGGCAATATAAGTAATGAATACAATTCTCAAATAGTAAAATTAAAAAAGCAAAGTAATAAACTTGAAAACACATCCGCACAAAACATACTTAATGATGCTGAAAATTTGGATTTGTTAGACGAAAGTATTAAGAGTAAGGAAATTCTAATTTATTTTTTGAGAAAAGGATTTATTGCGGAAGATTATTTCGATTACATTTCGATCTTTTATGAAGAAAGTATTACCAGAAGTGATAAGAATTTTATATTAAGCATTAGAAACCGAACTCCCCTAGATCTTAATTATAAATTAGATAAGATAGAGGGCATTTTAAAGAAGATTAAAAATGACTTCAATTCTCCCGAAGTCCTTAATATTCAGTTGTTAGACTTTCTTTTTGAAAAAAAGAACGACGAATTCATTGATATTCTTTTTACACAATTTTCTGATACAAATGAACGACTATTAAATTTCGTTGATTTATTTATCGTGGAAGGAAAGAATAAAAAAGAATTTATAAAAAAAGTAAATATTTTTTGGGACAAATTTTGGGATTACATTTTAAAAAAGAGCCAGACACTCGATGTCAAAATCGACTATGTTCTTAAAGAAATGATTTATGAAGTCGATAATAAGGATTTGATCAAACAAAATTCAAGTAAGAGTTTGTCTCACTATGTATCACAAAAAAATGACTTTTTGAATTTAATAAATGAAAGCAATAAAAAGATTCAAGAATTTCTATTGCTACTAGGCATAAAATTTAGTAATCCACTTATTTCGAATAAGGATAATATCACATTGCTTGATTTTATCTATGAAAATGAGGTTTATGAACTAAATAGACCTATGATTGAATTCATGGTAGTAATAAAGGGTAATATTACGGGCAAGAAAATTGAAAATTTAAAATTTGCTAATTATTCAACAATCTTGGATTCTGGATGCCAAAATCTCATCAAATATATAGACGAAAATATCGAAACTTACATAACAAATGTTTTTTTGAATGCAGAGAACGTAAATGAAGAAGAGCCTGTCGTTCTTCAATTTTTAAACAATAAGCAAATACAAAATGAGAGTAAGCTACTAATAATAGAAAGACAGAACATAATATTTAATAGCATATTAAGTATTATTGAAATTCCTCTTTGGAGTGTTGTGTTTGAATTGGGGAAAGTGAAGCCAACTTGGGAAAATTTAATTTATTATTTCAAACAATATGAATTTGATAATTTTATTAATTCATATTTAAACATTAGAAAAAATGCGGAAGCTCTTGCAAAGCAAAAAATGCCTGATAATTTATTTGAGGATGAACTAATAGAGAAGTTTATACCGTCTTTACTTTTAAATGATAGTATTCAAAATCAATTCTACGACTTATTACTTAAAGTGATTGAGAATAGTTATGATGGCTTGGATTTAGGCAAAATAAATGAAGATAAAATTAAGATGCTAATTGAAAGGGGAATTATTGCTCTCAACAGTAATAATTTTGAGTTGCTAAGACAGAATTCATTGGGAAAAGAAATTCTTTTAATTGAACTTAATTTTGAAAAATATCTTGAAATATCTGATCAGTTTGAACTTGAAGTTAGGGATTATGAACTTTTATTGAGTTCTAAAAATTTGAGTTTCTCTAAGAAAAAAGAACTAAGTAAAAAAATAACTTCCGAACAAATTTTGAAATCTAACAACCTTGCAAATCTTGTTAGTGAATTGTTACTTAAGGCTGATAAAGGTGAAATGGATTATCAATTTTTGCTGAGTCTTGTTAAAAATTCCTCAGCGTCTAAAACGAGAGTAAAATTATTCAATTTTTATTTTGATACATTTTCAACAGACAATGCTAAAGTGGAGGAATTATTAGTAAGCCTTAACGATGAATATGTGGAAATTACTCATAAGGGGAATAGGCCCAAGATATTAGTAAATGAATTTAATAATGAATTAGCAATTAATTTGAAGAGGATTGATTATATATCTTCTTACGAGATTAAGGATAGTTACATTAGAATAAATACAAAAAAGAGTTAAGGGTTATTTTGAGTTTTAACACAAGGGCAAATCCTTAGTTGCAAAGTCAGGATGGCTAGGATAGTTCGGGTATTTATGGAAAAATCGGTAATTGGGGGGAAAGGCAATTTATGTAAGTAATCATTGCATCATAAATATTTTATATGGAATTTATTTTAATAGGAAATTTTGCGAAAAGTCTTAATTATACCACAGACTTCCCACCAGGAAGTATATTATTGCTTTTTAAAAGGGCAGTTGATCCACCTAATGGTGAGAGATATGAAGTTTTAATTTTTGTGTTAAAAACTGGACAAAGAAAAGAATATTTTGAATTTTTTTTAAGGAACCCAGATTTTGATAGATATTTTATGTATCCACGCTATGATTCTTCTTATGATACTGAAAGAGTGTTAAACGAATTTAAAAACTTGACCACTGATGAGAACGGTAGGAAATTTTATCCTTAAATATTCCCAGCTATCCGTATTCTTCTTCATGGCTGTCCTGAGTTTGCAACTCAGGACGGGTCTAAGTAATACAAAAGCAAATCCTGGGTTAAAAACTCAGGATAACTCTGAATCAAATCCGCGTTAATCCGTTCAATCCGTGTCATCCGTGTATCTATCTTTTGCAATCATGCATTTTCAAACTTCCTCTCAACCACATCCTTCAACCCGTTCATAACCTTCTGCCAATTCTCCTTCGAATGTTCCTTCGTTTTTTCATCAGGAATATTTTCCTGGGTAATGGTCAGGCTGACATTATTGTCAGTACCGGATAATTCATAGGTTACAATAACATAATTCTCAGGTTTGTCTTCAATACCGGACATAGAGCTCCAGTAACTGTATTTGATCATTTTATTTTTTTCAATGTCCAGTATAGTTCCCTTATCCTCGTAAGTTTTTCCTTCCCATTCACCCGTAAACTTAATGGGGCTGCCAACCTTCCAGTCGGTAAACGTATCTGTTCCAAAAAAATATTGTTTGATGATCTCAGGCCTGGTCAATGCATCCCATACTTTAGAAATAGGGGCATTTATTTGAGTGCTCATTTGAGCTTTTATGTCGCTTTTCATTTTATGCGTTTTTAGTTCTCTTTTATGCACAAAATTTAATGCCAAACTCGGTATTTTACAGGGCTTGTTTTGCAGGTTTTGTATTTAAAAGAAAATTTTCGTTCCTTTAATCAGCATCAGCAGACCGTTTAAAGACAACCAGTTATATAGTATGACAGATGAGATAATAAATAAATGTAAATCATGCGGTATTACCGGGGCAGGGGACTATTGTGAAAACTGTGGAGAAAGGCTTTTGATAAAGCGCCTGACCTTTAAAGGATTGATCCACGAAGTATTTCATTATTTTACCCATTTTGACAAGGGGTTTCCCTATACCTTAAAAAAATTAATTACTGCGCCTGGCCACATGCAAAGAGAATATGTAGAAGGGGTGAGGGGTAAATACCAGAAACCATTCTCCATGTTTTTTATATGCGGCACTGTTGCTGCCCTGTGTTTGTACTGGATCAATATGTCTATTGTAAAATATCTTGATGCAGGTGATTCACAGGAGGCCGAATTCTTTCACCAGTACTGGGTGTTCCTGCAGGTTGTTATGTTGCCGGTATATACGTTGATCACTTATTTATTCTTCAGGGAATCCAGGCTGAATTATGCCGAGATCATGGTATTCCAGTTATACCTGTTCTCATTTTTTTTCCTTCTTTTGGTTGTGATCCATCTATTAAAATTCATTTTCCCGGATCTTGAGACGAGGTATATCGAATTACCCCTGATCGTTGTATATACGGTCATTACAAATTTTCATTTTTTTAAGAACCCTTCAAAATGGATCATTATCGCCAAGTCTGTTGGAATAATAGCCATATCCTTTGTACTGGCCAGTTATATCCAGGATCTGCTGGTAGAAAAACTTTTGTGACACAGCTTCGGCTATTCCTGGCGGGATCTGCCTGCGGCAGATTGGTTCGCCACAGATTGCACAGATTACAGAACTATAATACAGCGTTTATTGAAGTTACGCTGGCATTCATAATAAATCCGTGTTAATCCGTGTCATCCGCGTCATCCGCGTTTCTATCTTATTCTGTAGCTTTATAACAACCTGCAATGAATTCTATGATCGGATCATTAATTAAGTACCTGTTAATCTGGGGCCCATGTTTTGGGAACTCACTATACGCCCAGGTAGTGATCCATGTAGAGTCCAGTGAAGATCACACATCATTATCATATGCTACTGTTGTAAATTACAGTAAGCATTCATTGTTATTCGCTGATGAACAGGGTAACTTATCAGCCAACTTTCAAAATGGGGATTCAATTGGCATTTCTTATGTGGGCTATGATGACCTGGATACGAGGTTTGACAGCACTAACATGCAGCCTTATTCGCTCAGTTCCAAAAAGCAGTTAATGCAATCTGTCCGGGTTCAAAGCTGTAAAAAATGGAAAAATGTTGACTATAGCAATCTGACCGGCGATCCTTCGGCAAGAGCATTTGGTGGCGTATCCTGGGACAAACGGGCAATGAATGCAAAAATTGCGGTGATGCTAAAACCTCCCGGCAAACCCGGACGGCTAAATGCTTTTTCGATCTGGCTAAAAAAGAATATTGCCGCCCCGAAGATCTCGGTGCGGGCCCCGATAAAATTTTCCTTCTATGATATCGATGTTGATTCTTTGCCGGGTGAATTGATCTCAAACCGGCAGGTTATCTACCTGCCCAAAAAAGAAGGTAAGCAAACGATCCGCCTCGATAGTATGCATTTAAAAATACCCGCAAAGGGTATGTACTTATGTATTGAATATGTAATGAATGAGAAATACGAGTGGCCGGTGAGATATATAGATACATCAAAAGGCATCGATACCACGATCATGGGTTATGGAGCCAGCCTGGATGGAATATTTGCAACCGATTTTGTAGTGGCATTTTATAACTATTATGAGGACAGCTGGCATTTTCCGGGTAATAATGACCGGTCGGTCTTACACAGGATACATGGCAGTATAAAATGTGAGGCAGAGATTGAATATTGCGTGGAGGGTATTGGGGAGGAACAGTAGACAGATTTAATGATTGTCGGGGTCGCCTAAGGGCAGACCCCGACGGGACTAAATAAATCCGTGTTAATCCGTTAAATCCGCGTCATCCGTGTATCTATCTTTAGTAACTTGGAAAATTATGAGATATCTTTTCATGTTATTGCTTGTCTTTGCGCTTCAGCCCTTGACAGCTCAAAAGCCACCCGATATCCTTCCTGCATTGACCCCTGATAAATACATCGATGTAAAGCAGCTCCTCGGTATTTGGGAAACAACGGATTCCATGAAGTACAGGATAGAATTTACTTACAATTATTTCGACCTGGTTATGAAGTCCGGCGATTCCCGTCCTTACTATTTCAGCAAAGACTCCCTGGACCGGGTTTATTCATCAGGTTACTATCCAAACTGGCCACCCTTTAATTGTGATCTGCGGCTGACCGGCCCCGGTAAGCTGGAAGTAACTTATTCGCAGTTAGGGGTTCCTGCCACCACGATAAAATTTGTAAAGCTGAAATAACTTGTGGAGAATTTATGATGTATGATATATGATGTATGATTTGGGATTCCGTCCCGGCGGGGCTTCACACTAATACAGTTCAACCATAATACAGCAGTCATGAAATCCCGAAGGATCATGTGATTAATTGTCGGTTCGCCGGGGCAGATTCCACGGGATTAAGGATATATTCAGATATCCCTAACCTGGAAAAACAATCCGTGTTAATCGCTATATCCGTGCATCCGTGTATCTATCCTTCGCCCAGATTACAGATTAAACCTGTAACAAATAAAATTTATAGGAAAAAAATAGTTACAACGTTGTAACAATTTCGTACATTGGACTTGAAAATGTTACACATGAAATCACTACAGGATATTCGCTCAAAATACCTGCTTACCCAACAGCAACTGGCAGACTGGCTTGGTGTTTCGAGGCCGCTTATAACGCTGGCGGAAAAGGGTGCACGCAGCCTGCCCACCGCGGCATTTATTAAACTGGCTGAAATGGAGAAATCTTATCACGCCGCCCTTCAACAAAAAAAGCAACTTACCGACGCCAAACTCGAGGCTGGTATCCGGCAACAAAAAGTTTTAAAAGCAAAAAGGGTTAAAAACCGGGCCGAGATCTGCAGGTTAAATGCCGGTATGATGAAGTATAAACTTAATAAGCTTGTAAAAGAACATGAAAGTGCAAAGACATGTATGAAGGCTATCAGTATATTGCTTGCGGGGCAATCAACGGGTAAAAAAGAGTCCGGCCAGAAAATATGGCTGGGGATCCGGGAGCTTGAAATGAGGAAGCGGCTTATGAGATCCGGAGAACATATGCAGGCCATGCTACAGCACAAAATTGACCTGTTTCTTTCCGAAGCGCATATCCATGAGCGGCTTGAGCGAAGATTAAACAGTTAACTGCCCAGGCTAAAACACCAACTATGTTGAATGCCATTAGAAGTTGTATTTCATTCAACATTCAGCATTCAAAATAATTTTCAACCCGTTATTTTGAAATTAAAAATAATTTTCATATCTTATATGGATGTGTTACAAGCAAATATTTAATAGAACTGTTTTTATCTTGGCAGCCGCCAGTTGCCTTGCACTGATCAGCTGCAAAAAAGATAATGCCGCCAAAGGAGGAGGAGGCAATGCCGATGTAAAATTCTATACGGCCAATGCTGCTAAACTTGCTGCATGTGGCGGCACCATATCCATCCACCTGACAGGCTCTGATGGTACTGGTATTGTCTACGATAACTATATCGATGTTACCGGAACTTCCGCCGGCGTGCCCGAATGCAATCTTACCAATGGCGGCTATCTTCCGGATCTCAACAGTGGCCTGGCTTATATTGCCCAGGTTCCCATTTGCACTTCTCCGGGCACCGGGGGATCGTCGTTCAGTTTAGTCGCTGATCAATGCCAGGCATTTGAAATTTATCCTTAACAGGCACGGGCAACCGCCTTAACCAAAACTACGCCATGCGTTTTTTCGTTTCAAATTTTAAATGGATCATGCTCATTTCCGGCCTGCTGACCTGCACCATGTTTCTCGGGTTGGTGTCACCGGAAGCTTCGTTGAAGTCGAATTTCGGCGAGACGATCGATCATCCACTGGCGACAGAGATCATCGTCCGCAACTGGGCTGCATTGATCGGGCTGATGGGCATTATGCTGGTCTACGGCGCATTTGCTCCTGCAGTGAGGAAGTTCGTCCTGGTCATAGCAGGCGTCAGCAAGATCATATTCATCAGCCTCGTGCTTTCGGCGGACAAATCGTATGCAGGGTTCGGAGCAGGAACCGCTGTTATTGCGGATTCGGTGATGGTCATTTTGTATATCGCATATCTTTTATTCTCACGGCCACCACAACGAAGTAAGTAGAAACGGATTTATAACTATGTTTAATGATAAATGTTGAATGATCGTTAGAAGCTGCATTTCATTCAACATTCAAAATAATTAAAAAAGATCCTTATGCGCATATATTTAACCATGGCAGCATTGCTGCTGATCCCCATCCTTTCATTTGCACAGGCAAATACCACTGCATTATCCGAAGGCGCGGCCCTGCTTTTTAAAGATGGCAAAAGCAAACTGACGAATGATGAAAAGAACTGGCTGTTCAAACAGCTGGGTTTTACGCTGTCAAAAGATAAAAAGCAATTCATGTCGGATGAATATGAAGTAACGGTACAGTCTTATGTTACCGATATGAATAAAGATGGCACCGAAGAAGTTTTTATCGTGATGCAAAGCACCGCCCTTTTCGGCAATACCGGCCAATCCTTTGATCTGTATACAAAAAACAAAACGGGTAATTTTGAAAAGCAACCCGACCTAAGCGGTGGGATCGCCATGATCCTATTAACAAAAAATGCGGGCTACCCGGATATTGCTATCGGCGGTCCGGGTTTCGTATTTCCTGCCTATCGCTGGGATGGTAAAAAATATAAATACTTTAAAAAGGTCAAAGATGGCGCCCTGCAGGGAAAGTATATGGATCCTGCTGCATGCAGTAAAGTATACACCGATACGCTGAAATAAACTGTTTGGAATTATGAATCAGGAATTTTGAATGTTGAATGACGGTCAAAAGCTGCATTTCATTTAACATTCAAAATTCAACATTCAAAATAGTTTAAGTCTTCTCAATTATTTGTTAAAGGCAACATTACGTTTATGTAATTTCTATTCCGCCAGGATCATAGGAACGACTATTTTTTTAGTGGTTTCATGACTGGCGAGATCCTTTCCGGAATGCCGGCGGATCTCCTTTTAAATTATGAATGTTGAATTATGAATTATGAATGATGGAAAGGGATTAGAAGCTGCATTTCATTCATCATTCATAATTCATCATTATATTAGATCTCGAGTCTTTCCAGTACCAGCAAGGTTTCTAAAAACTCATTCCATGCCGTCTGCCATTTATCCTTTGCAGTGTTGATCTTTTCATGATGCTCAGCTCCCGCTTCTCCCTTTGCCTTCATATATTCTTCCAGTTTTTCAAGCGCTTCCTTGTTTAGTGCTTCCATACGTTGTTTATGTTCCATGATCGCTTTTTTTTATGTTCACTAAAATTACTCCGTATCTGCGATAGAATACGAATTTTAGATCAATAATTGTTTTGCTGGTTTCACGCGAAGGCGCAAAGGCGAATACATAAGGCGCAGTTCCGCGGCTTAGCGGATCTTAGCGGCTTTGCGTGAAAATTCGCGGCATAAAAAAAGGGCAAGGATGGATATCCAACGCCCGTAACAAATCATTCACTTAAATAACTTACCAATAAGACTCCCGGCAGGCTTTAAAGTTGCTCCTTTAACTGTTAAAGTTTTTAAAAAGACTCCATGCTTATTTTAAATGTTGAATGTTAAATGAGGCTTCTTTAATTCGTGAAATTCGTGGTTAAAATTCGTGTTATATTAATTTAAAAAAGGGGGCAAGGATGGAAATCCAACGCCCGGGAATAAACCAATTCTTTTAATTACTTAACGATGAATTTTAAATCGCGTCTTTCATTCAACATTTAACATTCAACATTCAAAATAGTCATCCTAGTTCCAGTTAACTTTAATAGAATTGTTATTAGCGTAAAGTTTCCCGATAACGATCAGTTTATTATAAAGCTCGTCGTAGCGGGCAAAATATTTATCATGAATGGCCTGCGATTTGGAATTGATTAACTCCTTTTCCGCATTCATATCATACAGATCGGCAAGCTGGGCATATTCATTTTTATAGACAGGCATTACATATTCAAATAAAGCAAGGGAGGCCTGCAACATTTCTTTTGTTTCATCAGTTTCCTTCAGTGCTTTTATTTTTCCCAGTTCTTCTTCGAGGAAAACGATTTTTTGATCAAGCTCTTCTTTTCTCTTCATGGCTACGGGGTTTCCATTAGCGTCTGCTTTGGCGGATGGAGATTGCAGTTGCCTCAATTGCCCTTCATCGGCAAAACCAGTGAGCATGTTTGAATTGAGAACGGCAATATCAAAATAGCGCTGCGGGGACGTGTTATTACAGGCAGTGAAAAAAAGGGAAGAACACAGGAATAATAATGAGACGATCCTAATCATTTGATCAATTTTGCGGCAAAATAGCGTGCAATTGAATGATCGGGCAGGATAATTTGCGAGCGGCGGCTGTACGTTATTAAACGGCTGTTTCACGCAGAGGCGCAAAGGCCAATACATAAGGCGCAATTCCGCGGCTTAGCGAATCTTAGCGGCTTTGCGTGAAGATCCGGGCTGTCGCAAAAGGCACCTTTAATTGTCGGCTTTACACAGCATTTATTCTGAAAAGATTCCTCATTTTTGTATGGTCAATCAAAACACGATCACCATAAAACTTTAAAAAATGGAAACGCAAACAAGACCGGTCATTACAGTACAAAATACCATCAACGCTCCCGTCGAAAAAGTCTGGAAATACTGGTCGGCCCCGGAGCATATCACAAAATGGTGCAATGCATCCGACGACTGGCATACCCCCCGTGCTGAAAATGATCTGAGGACAGGAGGGAGTTTTTCTTCGAGGATGGAAGCAAAAGATGGCAGTATGGGATTTGATTTCGGTGGAATATATGATGCCGTGAAAAAAAATGAATACATCGAATACACGATGGGAGATGGGAGGAAAGTGAAAATAAATTTTACGGCTAACGGGAACAGCACCAAAGTGGTTGAAAGCTTCGAAGCAGAAAGTATGAATCCCATCGAAATGCAGCAGGGTGGGTGGCAGGCGATACTGGATAATTTTAAGAAATACACAGAAGAGAATTAGGATCTGTTTCCAATCCTGGGCAACTATTGAATAATTATTTTGAATGTTGAATGTTGAATGAGGTTTTCGTTCGACATTCAACATTTGTTTTTTTAAATAGATATTAATGCATGATGCATCAACCTAATTTAAAGGATCTGCTTTCAGGGAAATTCCTTTCAGCATTGTATTTAATCTGTGCAATCTGTGGTAATGATATTATACAGTGGCGATATTCGTGAACAGTAACAATTCAACAGGTCTAATCTGTGAATCTGTGGCAATAACAATTGTCTGCCGAAGGCAGTCAAACCGCGCCAATAACCTGAACTGTAGCGGTTTAAATGGACTGCCCTGTAAGTGGCCGGCATCCCCCAAAAAACTTAGCAGACTTTCAGGATAAATTTTTACCTTTCCTATTCAAGTAAGGTAAGTAACACAGACAAATACTTTTTATACCTCTCTTTCTGACCAATCTGACACTGTTATTTTATCCTCACCGCTGAACACCTTCTATTTACCCCATATAAACCTCCTGATCTGCATTCCTGTTTTTTATAAAACGGCCATTTAATTTTTACACCGGTTCATTAAAAAAAACACTATGCCTACACATATACCTGCATATTGCAAAACAGTCTTTGCATTGCTCCTGTTGATCACCGCAACCGCAACCGCCCAGCCTACGATCACTTCATTCAGCCCTTCGAGTGGCCCGGTGGGAACAAGCGTGATCATAACAGGTACTAACTTTAATGCAGTGCCTGCAAATAATATTGTATTTTTTGGTGCGGTGAAGGCATCGGTTTCTGCCGGTTCCATAACCAGCTTAACAGTGACGGCTCCTGCGGGCGCCACTTATGACCCCGTATCGGTACTGAATAATGCTACCGGCTTAAGCGGCTATTCTTCCAAACCATATATAACCACTTTCGTCAATCCATTCGGTACCGGGATACCTGCTAATTTCTACACTCCCAAGGTTGACTTTAGTACGGGCACCAGTCCGCGTAATGCGGTAACCAGTGATTTAGACCTGGATGGCAAGCCCGACCTCGTGGTTTCTAACGGTAACTCTAACACGATCTCAATACTGCGCAATGTCTCCGTACCGGGTACTATCACCAAAACGTCTTTTGCCGCCAAGGTAGATTTTGCCTCGGGCACTTTTACAGCACATGTTGTAGCCGGCGATATAGATGGAGATGGCAAGCCAGACCTCGTGGTCGTTAATAATAATAATTTATCCGTGTTGCGGAATACTTCAACGCCCGGTACTATTGATAACACTTCATTTGCAGCCAAAGTAGATTTTGACCTTGTTTTTGTAGGCCCCGTTTTTGTTGCGGTCGGCGATGTGGATGGAGACGGCAAGTCTGACCTCATCAGCGCCAATTCAGGTTCTGCTGCGGCATCTGTACTGCGCAATACCTCCACTCCCGGCAGTATCAGTTTTGCCCCGAAGGTGACCTTTACCACGGGGATCACGCCTTTTGGTATTGCCTTCGGCGATGTAGACGGGGATGGCAAGCCGGACCTGTCGGTTGCCAATGCGGGTGTTGGTGCCAATTCAGTATCCGTACTGCGTAACACTTCCATAGTGGGCACCGTTAGTTTTGCTGCTAAAGTGGATTTTGCTACGGGTACTACTCCACGTTCTGTTGCGATCGGGGATATTGACGGGGATGGCAAGCCTGACCTGTCCGTTGCCAATTCAGACGTTGCTTCCACAACTTTATCCGTGTTGCGCAATACCTCCACTGTCGGAACAATTTCTTTTGCGGCCAAACAGGATTTTACTACAGGTGCTGCTCCCCGTTATATATCGATCGGTGATGCAGACGGAGATGGCAAGCCCGACCTCGTAGTTGCCAATACAAATTCCACGAGTGTATCGGTGCTGCGCAATACTGCTACTACTGGTGCGATAGATGCAACTTCTTTTGCCGCGAAATCAGATTTTACCACGGGTACCAGCCCTGTTGCTGTTTTCATCGGTGACATGGAGGGAGATGGTATTCCCGAACTCATGTCAGCCAATGGTACAGCAAGCTCCGTTTCGGTCTTTCAAATAGATCTCAGCGTGGTGCCGGTAACCCTTACCAATGTGCGGGCATACCAGAAAGATAAAGGCGTGCAGGTAGAATGGACCACCCAGCAGGAGATCAATATAGACAGGTATGAAGTAGAGCGTTCCAGGGACGGACTGCAGTTCTCAAAGCAGGGAACAGTAAATGCAAGGAACAGCAGCACCGTAGCAAATTATAAACTGTTTGATCCGCTTCCACTCATCGGTGATAATTTTTACAGGATAAAGATCATTGAAGCAGGCCAGCCAACTTACAGCGAGGTACTGCGGGTAAAGATCAGCAAGGGCTCTGTAAATGTGGTGACCATTTATCCTAATCCCATAAATGAAAGCAATATTACTTTACAGTTGAATCTTGAAAAAGGAAACTATACCCTGAAATTAACCAATGAAATGGGCCAGCAGGTGCTGACAAAAACAATTGCACACGCAGGTGGTTCCGCCGTTGAAAGCATGGTCGCCGCAAAAGCGCTTCCGGCGGGCGTTTACCAGCTTAGGATCGTTGGAGAAGGGATTGACATTACCAGGCAGGTTATAAAGAACTAAGGTATAGAAGAATATGTTGAATGTTAAATGTTGAATGTTGAATGAGGTTTCATTTGACATTCAACATTTGTTTTTTAATAAATATAAATCTGCCTGGCGGCAGATTTTATTATTGCCACAGATTCAAAGATTAGAGTTATCGAATTGTTACAATTCAATACTATCGCGACAGCTTATAATTCTATATATGCAAGTTTACATGCTGCGCAAGAAACTAATATTCTTTGTACTTAATACTCTAATCTGTGAATCTGTGGCAATAAGAGGATTGCGCAGCAATCTTCCCCATTTAGATTTTAATCTATTTCTTCATATCCGCGTGCTTCGCACTATATTGCCTGAACCATACCACTTTCCCGTCCTTATTGAAACCCCATACTTCATGAAGTTCCTGCACCGTAACTTTTCCATCCGCCGCAGTAGCTTCTTCCTTTCCCCAGATGCAAACCAGGTCCTGGTTCTTATCTGTACTTCTCAACGGAACCCACGCGTGAACGGTTGATTTGACGGTGCCCTGGGTAGCCCGGTACTTTACTGCACCTTCGTAACCTTCCTTTTTTCCCTTTATCGTTGAGCCATCGGCGAAATAGAAAGCAACAGTGTCGGAGAAATAGTCATGCCTGTCCAGTTTATTTTCGTCCCAGTCTTTCCACATCTCCAGTATTTTTCTTGCATAGGCATCATCGCCCATTTTAAAACTGGAAGAATAATCCGCCGTATAAAGGTCTTTCATTTTGTCGGCCTGTGCATACGATACATTGCCAAGGATAATAAATAGTATCACAGGAATTAATAGACTTAACCGCTTCATAAATGTTTGATTTAATGATTAAAAAATAAAGTGACCCGGCTTGTGGTTATAAAAAGGAGCAGCCTATAAAACTAAAGGTTAAAAAATTAAAATCAAAGCGTTTTTTTTATTGGCGAAAGCCGGAATTATGTGCCAATGTTGAAAAATCTTATAGTTATACAATCATGTTTTACATAACTTCCGTTTCAAAATATGATCTATGCGCATTGAAACTGATATTAAACTGGGCTTTAAAGATGTTATGATCCGTCCCAAGCGTTCAACGCTGAAATCACGTGCGGAAGTTTCGCTGGTAAGAAAATTGCATTTCAGGCATGGTAATAATAAATGGGAGGGGATACCGATCATTGCCGCGAATATGGATACCGTGGGAACATTTGAAATGGCCAATGTGCTGGCACAGCAGCAATTGATAACAGCCATCCATAAACATTACAGCGTTGAGCAGTGGAGCGCTTTTATGAAGTCGGCATCTGAAGAGATAGCGAATTATATCTGTTTAAGTACCGGTACATCAAAGGCAGATGCTAAAAAACTGCACCAGGTGATCGATGCCTGTAAAACGTTGCGTTTTATCTGTATAGATGTAGCCAATGGGTACTCGGAACACTTTGTGGAATTTGTAAAAAAGACCCGGGAAAGCTACCCGGAAAAAATAATTATTGCAGGCAATGTGGTTACCGGTGAAATGGTGGAAGAATTACTACTGGCAGGCGCCGATATCGTTAAAGTAGGCATTGGCCCGGGCTCAGTTTGTACCACCCGTGTCAAGACCGGTGTGGGATACCCGCAGTTATCAGCCATCATAGAATGTGCAGATGCCGCACATGGGCTGGGCGGACAGATCATTTCCGATGGGGGATGTAAAGTGCCGGGGGATATTGCCAAGGCATTCGGAGGCGGCGCTGATTTTGTAATGCTGGGTGGAATGCTGGCCGGACATACGGAAAGCGGTGGTGAATTGATAGAAGATGAACACGGTAAAAAATATAAACTGTTCTATGGCATGAGCTCTGAAACAGCCATGAATAAATACGCGGGTGGTATCGCCGAATACAGGGCTTCGGAAGGTAAGACCATTAAACTGCCGTTCAGGGGGCCTGTGAATGAAACCATACAGGATATACTGGGCGGGATACGCTCGGCCTGTACCTATGTGGGAGCATTGCATTTAAAGGAATTAACCAAGCGGACAACTTTTATACGGGTACAGGAGCAACACAATGAATGGTTTTCGGAATAATGTTGAATGATGAATGATGAATGTTGAATGGGGTTCCCTGAATGCCATGGCCGTGTCTCACGAACTATTACTTAAATTTTAATTTGCCTGGCGGCAAATATTATTGCCACAGATTCACAGATTAGGGTATTATACTTTCAAAGTATACGTGATTTGAATGAAGAGAATGTTTATGATCTGCAGTAATAATATTTAAATGTAACAATCCAATTACTGTAATCTGTGAATCTGTGGCAAAAAAAAGGGATTGCATAGCAATCCCCCTGTATTAACAGTTAGCATCGGGTATTATTTTATTGAACGAAACCCCCATTCAACATTCAACATTTAACATTCAAAATAGTTTGCGTTATTTATCAAATGCAGTGATCTTTATCTTCTTCCCATTTACTTTTAAGCTTCTTCCGTTATTTTCAAGCATTTTATCCTGCTTTGCTTCATCCGTTAATAAAGCGGTAAGGTATTTGTCAACTTCCTTATCGGAAATTGTAACCGGCTTTCCATTATAGACTGCTTCAGAAATATATGAATTGAGTATGTTGTTCATATTGCTTTTAAACAAATCAGGCGTTCCGTAAATATCACAGCCGATGATGCGGTCACCCGTTACCGCGAGCACACCCACGATGGTAGGATCGGCGGCAATGGCTTTGCTGAATTCTGTCATGTAATCCTTTATTTCCTTATTGTAGTTAGCAGATTGAGTCACGGCTGTATACGTACCGGTGCTTGTTTTAGTGCCATTTGAGTCATTGATCTGTGCTACTTTCTCCCAGACCTTGCTCTGGCTCTTGTCTTTTACAATACTTTTCCTCACCGTGTTATTGATATTGCTATGGTAGGTGGTAAAACTGGCTGCCCCATTGCGGGTATTGTCCGTGGACGCCGTCCACCTCCCATGTTCCACACAATAAACGGATACGGGAATGGTTTGTCCCGGGCTGATCAGGACATCTTTCTCGATCACCCTGTCCTGTTTGCCGCCTTTTACAATATCGCCCATTCCCACGATGATGGTATCTTTTGAAACATTTTTAAAGTTAAGCGTGCTCACCGTTCCACCATCCGAGGTTTCCTGTATCTTGATCTTGGATTGTTTCAGGGCGGTTTCGAGGGTGGTATATTTCCCCATGCCTTTGAATGCAGCCGTTAAAGAAGGCTTTGCTTTGATATAATAAAGCGTGATCTTTTTGTGCTTGACAATAAATCCTGCTTTTGCGGTCCTCGAAGATTCGCTGAACGGCATGGATAAATTTTCTTTTTGAAGTTGGGCGGGTGCTTTTAGGGCGATCATCATTATCATGATGAGGCCGGATAAGATTGTACTTTTTTTCATAATGTCTGTTTTTTGAAGCATGAAAATAGCAAGGGATCAAAGCCCTTTAAGACCACACTTGGTGAAACCGGGTTCTGACTTGGTGGGAGATAAGGAAGTCGTTTTAAAATGACGTTATTTTGTATCAACAAATGATCGATGGTTATGAAGCTGGTTTATCGTAAAATAGTTGTTGCCATATTCGTGCTGCTCTTCAGCGGCATTCATACCACCGTTGTTGCGCAGGCGGAAAAGACGAAGGAAAAATTCAGAAAAGCATCAAAGAAAATAGAAAGGGGATTTAAATCTGATAATAAGGATACGCTTGCCCAGGGATACTTTGATCTCGGGGAGAACTATTATCAAAAGGGCGACCTTATAAAAAGCGAATCCTACTATCAGAAATCAAAGGATCTCTTTGAAAAGATGCCGGATGCAGAAGGCATTGCAAAAAGCAGCAGGGCATTGGGGAAAGTGCAGGAAGAGCTGCATAAAAAAATGGATGCCCTGAAAAATTATTATACTGCACAGACAAACAACGCGAAGACCGGCGATATTGGTTCCAGTGTTCTGAACGGGAATGATATAACGAGGTTATCAAAACCGGATTCGATCCAGGTGCAGCAAAAGATCTTAAAAGAAAATATCAACCTGGGATTAATTAATAAGGACACGAATGAGATCGTGACCAATTATTCCCTCATGGCCGATATGAGTGTGCAGAATAACTGGACAGATACTGCCGTGGGGGCTTATAGAAAAGCATATGATTTTTCAAAGAACAATCCTTCACAGGCACTGCGGTATAACCAGTTAATTACGGATGTATATTTAAAAGATAAAAACTACCCAAAGGCCATTGAAACCAAGCAGGAAATTTTAAAGGAAGGCTTTGTGCAAAATTCCACACTTACAAAAGCAACCGAGATCACTTCGCTGGCTGCGATCTATATCCTGAAAAATGAAGACAGTACAGCCACCCGGCTCTTAAATGAAGCTTATGCCATATCAGTGGAAAATGGCCATACCCTCGAAGCCAAAAAATGCGTTGAAAAACTGGACAGCATTTTTCAGCAGCAATGGGAAAAAGGAAATGAGCCTGAAACTGTACAAGGATTTTTTGAGTGTTTTACCCGGGATCATTACTAAGGACAGCTCACTCGCCGATAACCAGGTGATCGCGGAAACGGAAGAAAGATTGAAAATACTGGAAACGGAAAAAGCACTTAAAGACGGGCTGATCCGCGAGAAAAATATCATTAATTACTGGCTCACCGGTTCGGTCATTGTCCTGGTAATACTGGTGGGCCTGATCTTATACATCCTCAAAAAATTAAAAATAAAAAATAAAAAGATCGCCTTGCAGTCTTTACGAAGGGAGATGAACCCTCATTTTATTTTCAACAGTTTAAACAGCATCAACCAATTCATTGCTAATAACAATGAACTGGAAGCCAATCAATACCTCGCAAAATTTTCCACATTGATGCGGAGCGTAATGGAAAATTCAAAAGAGGATTTCGTATTATTTTCAAAAGAAACAGACCTGCTGCAGAAATATCTCGAGCTGGAACAAAGCAGGTTCCCGGATAAATTCAATTTTGAAATGAAGATCGATGATTCGCTTATTGCAGATGAACAACTATACATTCCCGGTATGCTGATACAGCCGCATTTGGAGAATGCCATCTGGCATGGATTAAGATATATGGATGAGAAAGGGTTTTTAAAATTAAGTTTTAGCAGGAAACAGGATCGGATGGAAATTATCATAGAAGATAACGGGATCGGGATCGCAGAAAGCAAAAAAGCCAAGACCAGTAACCAGCAGCAACATTCGGGAAGGGGGATCAGTAATACCCTGGAGCGGATCAAGATATTGAATGAGTTGTATCACCAGGATATCAGCTGCATAGTGGCAGACAAGCCGGCCCCGGATCATGGTGCAATAGTAAACATAACCGTCCCATTGTTAAAAAATATATAGCATGAAGATCAGGAGTATCATAGTTGATGATGAATCAATCGCCCGGGATGTGTTGGGAAATTATCTCAAAAAATACTGCCCGATCATAGAACTGATCGGGGAGGCGCAGCATATTAAGGAAGCGGTGCCCATGATAAAGGAGTTGCAGCCACAGCTGGTATTCTTAGACGTTGAAATGCCTTTTGGAAATGCATTTGACATCCTCGAAGCCTGTCAGCGACCAGCAATTTGAGACCATATTCATTACTGCATATTCAGAATATTCTTTAAAAGCCCTGAACAAAAGCGCCTCTTATTATATTCTTAAACCAATTGATATCCTGGAACTTGTTGCAGCGGTAAATAAAGTACAAATGGCGATCCTCAAATCAGAAGAATTCAACAGGACCCAGGTCCTCCTGCAAAACCTGAAACTAAACCCTGGAAAGCAACAGATCGTTTTACCCACCCTCCAGGGATTTGATGTCATTAAAACGGAATTGATCGTAAAGCTGCAGGCAAATGGAAACTTTACGGATGTTTACCTTACCGATGGTTCCTGTAAAATGATCTGCAAATTCTTAAAACATTTTGATGAGTTATTAGATGCTCCATTTATCAGGATACACCGTTCATTCATTGTAAATGTAAACTTCATTAAATCTTATTCAAAAAGCGCCGGCGGATTTGTAACATTACTTGATGGATCGGAGTTGGAGGTTTCTGCCACTTATAAAGAACAGCTACTTAAATCACTGGGGGTTTAATGGTTATGTTGAATTTTGAATGTTGAATGTTGAATGGGGGAATCATTTAACATTTAAAATTGATTTACATGCTAGGCGGTAATAGAAATGTGCAAAAAATTGCTAACTTTTATATTGCAATCCAGGTAAAATGAAAACGGTTCTTCTATTATTCATCTGCGGTATTTGTTCATGGGTCTTTTATACAAATGCAGGCCAGGGGAAGCGTACGGTTCATACTGCTTCTCCAAAAAAAGATACCATTAATTTCCTCACACAGGTGCAGCCTGTTCTTCAAAAAAATTGTTCACCCTGTCATTTTCCCGGCGGTAAATTATATGCGGCATTACCTTTTGATAAAGGATCAACCATCATTGATCATGCTACTGGCGTGTTTAAGCGGATCAAGAAGGAAGGCGAAGCGAAACTTATCAGGGAATATATCGATCAAAATAAAGGAGCCAAATAATTATGTTGAATGTTAAATGTTGAATGTTGAATGGAGGTTCATTTAACATTCAACATTTATCATTTAAAATAACTATATAGTAAATTAGCTTCATGAAAAAGATCAACTGGGGCATGATCGGTTGCGGAGACGTTACAGAAATAAAAAGCGGCCCGGCTTTTAATAAGGTAAATGATTCTGCATTGGTTGCCGTGATGCGAAGGGATGCGGCTAAGGCAAAGGATTATGCGCAGCGCCACAAGGTGCCACGCTGGTATGATGATGCCAGCGAACTCATCAACGACCCTGAAGTGAATGCTGTTTACATTGCCACACCGCCCTCGTCTCATGAATTATATTGTATTGAAGCCATTAAAGTGGGTAAACCGGTATATGTAGAAAAACCGATGGCGCTTAATTACCCGGCTGCATGCAATATGGTAAATGCAGCTGCGGTCGGCAATATAAAACTGGTAGTGGCACATTACCGCAGGCAGCACCCGTTCTTCAAAAAGATAAAAGCGTTACTG
Source organism: uncultured Chitinophagaceae bacterium (assembly GCA_963779595.1). GTDB lineage: Bacteria > Bacteroidota > Bacteroidia > Chitinophagales > Chitinophagaceae > Ferruginibacter. The sequence goes on from CAVZYY010000001.1 coordinate 1,163,882, forward strand.
GATGAAAATGCGATCGGTGAAGTAAGGATCGTGCGCCTTGAGTTTTATAAGGCTCCCATGAGCCCGGAAGCATTGGCCATTCCCAAAAATGCCTGGCGCGTAGATCCAGCCATTGCAGGAGGAGGGATATTTCATGATCTTGCACCACACCAGCTTGATATTATGCTTTATTTTTTTGGGCCTGTGCAAAAAGTTACCGGCACAGCAACGAACCAGGCCAGCCAATATGCAGCCGATGATATGGTTGCGGGGAATATTTTGTTCAAGAATGGAATAGGCTTTAACGGCACCTGGTGTTTCAATGCATTTGCCTCATCCGATCATTGCGAGATCATTGGGAGTGCAGGCAAGATCAGTTTTAGTTTTTTTAATAATAATATTATTACACTGACAACCAATGATAGATCAACTAGTTTTTCATTTGACCCGCTGCAACATATACAGCAACCCATGATAGAAAAAACAGTTCAGTATTTTTTAGATAACGGTCCCAATCCCTGCAGTGGGGAAGAAGGAGCGGAAGTGATGCGTTTGATGGATGCTTTTACAAGCGGGAGATAACAACTATTTTAAATGTTGAATGATGAATTTTAAATGAAATTTTCATTCAACATTTAGCATTTAATCAACATAATGTGGAGCTAGTTTTTTTCCATTGCTTCCATAAGTTGCTTTATAGGAAGTTTTTCTTTCTCGGCAGCTTTCGCATAATTAAATCCTATCCTGAGTGCTTTGAGGCCGGTAATTCCCTGCAGGTCTTCTATGGCAAGCCTTTCCAGGGAATCTTTTTTGAAATAACCTTTGGCTGCTAAGAAGTTGATATAACGCATATATTCATCTGCATCCTGGTCATTGCTGTACACAATGCTGAGTTTGCCGGGTGAGGTGATACGTTCGTCGGTACCTTTAATAAAAGCTTTATCAATACGGCTCTTTATAATTTCATAACGTGCATTGTAAGCGCCTTTTACGTCAAACCTTTTTTCATCCAGCCTGAAATGTATCGTAAGTGGGTCGCTTTGTACCATGATAAGCGATGCGATCTCGAGGGGCTCCTGCAGGTTCTGTTTAAGTTTAAAAAATTCATTTTCAAGTTCACTCATCACGATCAGCTGCCAGAGCCGGAGGTTCTGTACATATATCGTATCAAAAATAAGCCCTTTGGCAATAGACGCACCAACATAAATATTATACTCGATCCCGTCTGTTTTATAGCGTTCAAAATAATGGGGGAACATCTGCTGCGCTTCTTCCTGTCGCAGATCAAGATGTTCTGATAAGGCTTTATTGATCAGGCCGATACTTTCGTCAAATTTTTTACGCTCGAAATAAATTACGCCCGATTGCGGGTCGAGCTGCTCTTCATATTTTTTTATAGCCATGGCCAGGGTCCTGTCAGCTTTTTTCAGGTGCTCGAAAACCGGGGTGATCTCTTTTCTCAGGAAATGAAGCAGCTCATGCTCAATACCTGCCTGTAAACCGTCTTTGATATTTACAAGATGTTGTTCGATTCTAAAATTCAGTTCTTCGTATAGGGGCAATTGTTTTTTATGATATGCCCTGTCCAGTATATTTTTTACAGCTGTGAACTGCGCATTAATATCTTTTTGTATGACCTCGTTCCGGATGGTTGACGATCCTTTAATATCCAGCTGCCCGTATAATGGATAAACGTTTTGAAAATCGAGGTCAAGCAATGTAGCTTCATTGCCATTTCTTTTTTCATGGATATACTTATTCGCCTCTTCTTCAAAACGCCATTTTACGGCAGGATGTATCTTGGTATATTCCTGCTGGATCACCGCATCCATTTCATTTTTGGCCTCTGTCTTAAAATGACTGAGCGCCATTGAAAGCACCGGTAATATGTCAGAGAGTTTTGAAAGTGACGCCAATGTTAATTCATGTTTATTTTCTGACGCCAGTTCGATAAACCCTAAAAAATCATCCTCATAAACAAGGGGGATCATAATATAGCTCCCGACGCCATTTTTTAGCAGCAATTCAGACAAGCGGCTTTTCGACTGGGCATCATATCGTTCAGTATCAGTAATAACCAGTGGTTGCTTATTTTCAACGAGCTGCTCATAACTTTCGGCGCAGATACAATTGCCAACTGAAACGCCTGTGAACTGTTCTAAAAAAATACTGGTCCCCTTTTTTTCCGGGGGATTTGAAAAACAATCGTTTTCATAACCGGAATAACCTACACGCAGGTCGGGCCTCCTGAAAATTGTTCTCAGGTGTGCTGAGATCTCATCCAGCGAACCATTTGATTTGGTCAACAGGTTCGTAGTGATACCTGCTATGGATTGGTCCACTGTTACGTCCATCAGGTTAATGATCCCGATCCCACTCAGTATATAACTCCCGGGAGGGAATTTTTCTTTCCATAATTCAATATCAGTGAATCTTTCTAACAGTAATGCATAATCGTCCTTCGTAATAACCGGGGCCTTATCTGTAGGTACCACACTGATCATATCGGCATTGAACGCTAACCTGTATACACGGGTGATCTTATTGGCAATATCAGGTATAGATAGCCTGAAAGGGCTGGCAATGTCAACAGGGTAGTGGTATAGCTGGCCAAGTATCACACAACAAACAAAAATGTACACTTCATCGTCAGTATAATTCATGACGGATATTTCAAAATCGTCGCCCGCTGCCTTTAAAATATTATGAAAGCGGGTAGAAGTAAAAAAGGGTTTGAAGCCAAAGGGCGCTGTCACCCCTTTGATCTCGTTGGTCCGCAAGGCATCGGGAAACAGTATCCGCAGTAATTTTGCAATCGGCTGTTCATATTTTTTAACCAGGCTGTGATCAGAAAAACCTGCTTCAAGTTCGGGGTATGGTTTCAGGTCATCCAGGAGCTTATTTGCAAAATCGGCTACTGAAGCGTCTTCGTCCTTGCTTAATTTCCTCAAAGACTCAAATACCGGCGCAAAACTTATTTTCACAACGGCAGGAAATAAAACCTGCTTCCCCATAAAGTTTGTGTAATTCCCTTTTTTCATCTATGCAAAGATAAACCAGTGAAATGTTAAATTGATCGGGCAAAATATAAAATGCCGATGTGGGTTTCCGATCGGTATCAGGGGTTTAATATTCTACATTTCACTTTCATTATAGTATATTGTTTACCAGTGACCTACTTTAAAAACCGGTAGGTCCATTTCACCAAAAAGATATTCCTTGACTGGCCGGCAAATGCATTATCAAAAAGGCTTTTAAAGACAGGCCTGTCAAGATCGGCATATGCATCGGGTGTATTGCCATTCGCCCATACAAGATAAAATTCAGAACCCGGCCTGTATTCCCATCTCAGGATAAGGTTTGAACGGAATTGTACGAAATTGAAATCAGGCTTGCCAAAACTATAATCAGTTGCGCCATCAGTGTTCTCATCAACTGCATACTCACCATTGCTGAAAGTTAACTGGGCGTGCGTAAAAGGGGTAAAACGATCATCATATTTATTTGCCAGTGCATCCGAAACATAGGCAAAGTTATTATACAATGGCCTGGTGATAAATGGTTGTCCATAATATTGCACGGTGAGATCCGGCGTAATATTATAATTCACTCTTCCGGTAAAGCGCAGGGTTTTTTGATTAACCTGTGCAACGATCGTGCGGGTGGAATTGTTATAGGAAACATTCTGCACGAACTGGTCCTGCCTGCGCCAGTAATTACCATAGTTGACAGCTAAGGTTAATATTAAATGCATTGATCGGAACATAATATACGGAAAAACCGAAGTCATTAAACCGAAGGGTATGGTCAAATCCCCAGAAGCCGGAGTAGTCCCCGCTCACTGAAATTTTTTTCCGGTAATCGGTTGACAGGTAATAGTCACAACCAATACCTGCAGGCCTGCGTAGGGAGCCAGCTCCCCTGAGCGCGTTGTTTGACACATCATAAGGATTCCAGGTAATGCCTGTTCCCGTTTGACAGTTATTCCTAAAAATCGCGTGGGCATTCACGTTAAATTGTTTATAAAGCATCTGCCCCCCATAATCCCATCTCAGCCAATGATTGTAATTGATGCGGGCATTCCGGAACACCGAAAAAGATTTTTGAAACTGCAATCCTACCCATGTAAAATGGTTGATCTCGTTTGACGTAAGCAGGAAACCCACATCATTTAATTCCAGCTCAGGCGAGCGGAAGGTTACCCCTGTTTCAAATTTCCATACCTGTCCCAGTTTTCCTGACTTTCCCCCGATCTTGCCAAAGCGGATCGTACCGCCGGTACCGGTCAGCGATGTGCGGTTAGGGTCTACGGTTAGTTCCTTTGCCCCGGCCCGCTGAAAAAGGTGTTCAAATGCTGTCTGGGTGTTTAGAATGGCTTCTTTGGTTCCATTCACATTACTGAACACGGCGTTTCCGCGAATGAACCAGCTCCGGTTCTTCCAGTAATGTAAAAAATCAAGCCCGCCGGTATAAGCGCTGCGGTGGAGGGTATTGTCCAGGCCGTGTTCCCGGTTCACCGCAGTGAATATTCCCCCGATGATCGTATTGCCGCTATTGATATCTTTCTGAAGCCTGCCCACGAAATAGTTTGTCAATGGTTCAACGAGTTCTTTGCGTTTTTTGCCACTGCTATCGATGGTGGCCCATTCCCGTTCGGTCAGGCTTTCCATGATGCCAATGCTCCAGCCTTTTTTTGTTTTGCCGCTGAATTTAATGGCGCCTAAAATGGAAGTGTTCTGCGGGTATTTCACATACTCGCCGGGGCCTGTAGCAGGATAACTATGTGGCGAGCTGCCAATGCGCCGGGAATAAAAAAGCAGGTCTGAATCATAATTGCCGCCCGCCTCGGACCCGGTGAGCTGGTAATCAAAAATATTCCTGCTCTCAATGAAGAAAGGCCTTCTTTCACTGAAAAAATTCTGAAACCCGTCTATACGTACCTGTGAGGGGTCGGCTTCTACCTGCCCGAAATCCGGGTTAATGGTAAAATCCAGGATAAGGTCATTGGTAATGGCAAGTTTTCCATCCACGCCTACAGTAACTCTTTTGTCAAAACCATCTGCAATAGGGATTCCCTGGTTCTTTTTTATATGTGTCCGCCTGTGCCGTCAGATAGGGAGCAATCTCGATCTGCCGGTGCATCGGTATATTCTTCAAACCATGCAACTCTCCAAAGCTACTCACCCAGGTACCCGAATTCAGTGGTATATGTTGCCAGAAGGAGCGTTCTTCTTTCCGGAATATGCGCCTCGATACCTGGACTCCCCAGACCTTATCTTTCTCATTTCCGTAACGCAACTGGCTTAAGGGGATCTTGACCTCTGCACTCCAGCCATCTTTGTTTACATGTGTTTTGGCAAACCAGATAGGGTTCCAGCTCGCATCCCAGTTATTGCCGTCATTGGATACAAATTCATCACCACGTACACCCGATACCGATAGTGTGAAGGAGAAAGCGGTTCGCTTGTCATGATAGCTGTCTATATTTATTTCCATCCAGTCACCCGGGAATTCATCGCGCCTGCCCATTCTTTTTATAATAGAATCCGGTGCCACGTCATGGCATTTATATGCGATGTAAAGAAATTTATCATCATATAATATCTTGAAATTAGTGGGTTGGTAAGGGGCTTTTCCTTCGTTGGGTTGCCATTGAACAAAATCGCCTCCCCATTCCACATCATTCCATGCATCTTCCGAGGGTATGCCATCCAATACGATGGTACCAGAGAGGTGTTTTGTGAAATATTTTTTTTTCTCTATAGTAGTATCTGCCGGGTTGGCCCTGGCGGTCATGAAAAGCAGGTTGAAGGTTATCGCAAGCAGGCAGGTTGTTTTCATCCACCAATTATATGGCTTGCCAGGGGACCTGCCTATGCAAAATATAGCAGCGGTAAAATTTACAAGTTATGCGGTTTGAATGGTAGTTTTTTGTGTTAATTCAGTTGAAAATCAATAGCCCATGTAATGCTTTTACTTTAATGTACATTCGTAAAAGCAAAACGATCTATGTTCGAAGTCCTGCTTACATATCTTCAGCGCAACCATCCTTTATCCAATGATGATATCGGGATCATCAGGTCTGTATTCGTGCCAAAAAAAATAAAGAAGGGAGATTTTCTTTTACGTGAAGGAGAGATAGCCCGTTACGGGGCATTCATTACCAGGGGTTTTTTGCGGAGTTATGTGATCGATCAAAAAGGAAAAGAACATATTATCCAATTCGCCCCGGAAAACTGGTGGATCAGCGATAAAGCGGGAATGACGGGGGAGAAGCCAGCCAGTTTTTTTATTGACGCGGTTGAAGATTCCGAGGTACTGCTAATAGATATGCCTGGGCATCATACACTCATGGAAAAGGTTCCGGCATATGCCGCTATATTCCAGGCAGGAATACAGAAAAGAGCTGTTGCCAAAGATCAACGGATCGTTGATTCCCTTACTGCGAGCGCAGAAGAACGATATAATGATTTCATGCAAACCTACCCTGCAATAGCCCAACGCGTCCCTCAACATATGCTTGCATCTTATCTCGGCATAACGGCAGAAACACTTAGCCGCATCCGTAAAATTCAATCCCAAAAAAAATAATTTCCTTTTTTCTTTCTTGATCTACATCAATGGCAGCGGCTTTTCATGCAGGTATTTTTGTTCTCTAAAAAAATAGATCATGAAAAGTAAAACAAGAACGATCCTTATATGGATCCCCTCAGTGGTTATCGCACTTGCCATTGTCATGGGTGCAGTTATGAAGCTGGCCCTTAACCCGCAACTGGTAGAAATATATTCAAGGATCGGGCTCCTGGAATATATGCCCATACTGGGAATTGCTGAAGTATTATTTGTCGTGCTGTTCCTCCTGGAACGCAGTATGAAGGTCGGGTTTTGCCTGCTGACCGGTTATTTCGGTGGTGCTATGGCGGTGGAGATGTCACACGGGAGCATTTTCATTATTCCTGCTCTCATGCTTTCGATCGTGTGGGTCTCAGCGTACCTGCGTGATCATTCTTTATTCAAAATGGCTGGAACGGGGCGAACTATAATCGCTAAAAGCTAAACATTATCAAAAAATCAAGTAAAACAAAAAAAAATGAAAAATGCAGTAACATTGAATGCAGCAAACGATGATGCCTGGTTCAGCCATTGGTTTGATTCCTCTTTTTATCATCAACTATACGCACACCGGGATGAACATGAAGCCGCCGGGTTCATTGAAGCATTGCTGGAAGCATTGCAACCACCGGAAAAAGCATGTATGCTTGACCTGGGCTGTGGAGCTGGCCGACATGCCAAATACCTGGCGTCAAAGGGATATTTAGTAACGGGAACAGACCTTGCTTCATCCAGTATAAGGACAGCAAAAAAATCTGCAACAAACAACCTTCAATTTTACCGGCATGACATGCGCATGCCTTTTGGTAATAACCGGTATGATTATGTTTTTAATTTCTTTACAAGTTTTGGATATTTTCAGAATGAAGATGAGAACAACCGTGTGATAAATAATATTTACCAGGCATTAAAGCCCGGCGCCTTATTGGTACTGGATTACATAAACTCATGCTATAGCGAGGAACGTATGGTGCCGGAGGAGATCAAGGAAGTAGATGGAATTGTTTACCGGATTTCCAGGTGGGGCGACGAAAGATTCTTTTATAAAAAGATATGCATAGATATCTTACGGCCAGAGGGTCCACTTGAGTATACCGAGCAGGTTGCAAAATTTGATGTTCATGATTTTGAAGTTATGTTTCGTTCCACAGGGTTGTGCCTGGAAAAAGTATATGGCAACTATCAACTTGATGATTATGACAATAACAATTCTCCCAGGCTTATTCTCATAGCCCGAAAATCAGCATAAGGAATCTATATTAGTAACCGGGGCCCTGCGTTTTATCGAAAAGCAGGGTTCTATTTTTTTGCCTTTAATTTTTCCAGTTTTTGCCTGGTATCCGGGAAGTCTCTGAGGGTTAGCGCCTTTGTAAAAAGTTCAATGGCTTTCGCGTTATCTCCTTTTGCTTCATAGAAATCGCCCATGCTGTCATATACGTTAAAGCTTTTTGGATAATTGCGGATATTCATACTGAACATACTGAAAGCTCTATCAAACATCTTACCCTGCAGGTAATTATATCCAAGTCCGTTAATAAGCGATTCAGGGGGAAGCACTGTATAGCCCATTTGTGCGGATACATTTTTATAGTGTGAGTTGATCGCAGAATCCGCATTACCCTTCCAGGAAGGATCAAACAGGTACTGGGCAAATGTCATTTTATTGGCACTGAAGAAAAAGCGCAGGGCATCATTTTCGGCCATCAGTGGTACCGATCCATGATCTTCATCATTATAATATTTATACTTCCAGCGTAAGCCTTTTGGCTGGCTTGTTTTTAAAAGGTCTGCCAACTCCAGGATAGATTTGATATGTATGCTAAACTGGGCAGTATCTTTCCTCACCTTCAATGTATCCATACCGTCGGGCATGGTGTTGGCAATGCCAAGAAACAGCGATCTGCCATTAAAGTCTTTTTGACTCAATACAGTTGCAGCCTGTTTCAATAATTTTTTGTCATCCCACCACATGCTGGGGTCGATGGTAAGATAGGAATTGAAAAGTTCGGTATGGTTGATCAGTGTATTCATCACCAATATACCGCCGAGGGAATGCCCGATGAGCATCCGGTAGGGTGCGGTTGGGTAATGCGAATCAATATATGGTATCAGTTCCTTTTCGAGGAATGCGGTAAAATTCTCACCACCTCCGGAGGTTTTGTCAAAGTCGCCGCCTCCCATGGGGCTGTTGATACTGTGTGAGGGTGTAAGGTCCCGCGTGCGGTCAGTATTGGGTATCCCAACAATGATCATTTTTGGGGATACCGTATTTCCATTTACATCGCTGAATTGCTGCATCATACCCGTTACGGAATAAAAGTGGGCATCCCCGTCAAGCAGGTAAACGACGGGGTAATGATCCTTACTGTAAAATGAATTTGGGTCACTATCGGGAACGTGTACCCATATTTTCCTGTTCTCATTCAGGATCTTTGAATGAATGCTGTCGATGGTGCCGATCACAATGCTGTTTGATTGCTGGGCACAGGCTGTTGTAAACACAACCATGAAAAGTATAACTATGTATTTTTTCATTACAGGAAATTTGTTTTTAAATTTTAATTGATGTAAATAAAGATGGAATAGTTGGTATATGCAAGAAGATTCGTATAAGCATAGCATTTATTAGATAAGATCAGAGCCAGCCTGATTTCCTAAAGAAATAATATAGCGTGCTGCAAATAGTAATAGTTACAAAAATGACTATAAAATATCTATAGTGCCATTCAAGTTCCGGCATAAATTTAAAATTCATCCCATAAAAACCCGCCACCATCGTGGGAACCGCGATGATGGCTGCCCAGCCTGCAAATTTTTTGGAAACATCGCTTTGGGCAATGGAGATGAGTGAAAAATTCGCCTCCATGGCACTGTTTAATAACTCGCGGGTATTATCAACCATTTCATTGATGCGTACCACGTGATCATACACATCCCTGAAATATGGCCTTGTTTCTTCCGAGATACACCTGATTTCAAAACGCATCAGTTTGTTGCAAATATCAACCAATGGTGACACGGCCCGTTTTACTTCAAGCAATTCCCTTTTCAGATCGTATATCTGTTCCGTTGTTTCACGGCTTGGCCGCTCTTTAAAGATCTTTTTTTCTATTGATTCAAGTTCCAGTTCCATTTCGGTAACAACCGGGAAGTAACGGTCAACAATAAAATCCATCACTGCATACAAAACAAAGCCCTGTCCTTTTTTCATATGGTCTGGTGTGGATTCACAACGGGTCCTGACTTCCGTGTATGGAACATTTGAGCCATGCCTTACCACTACAATAAAATTGGGGCCAACAAAAAAATGGGTTTCCCCAAATTCAATATGATGTTCCTGGTTCATTTGCGCGGTACGCAACACTACAAAGATCGAATCGGCATATTGTTCAACTTTCGGACGTTGATGGGCGAGGTGGGCATCTTCAACTGCAAGTTCATGCAGGTTGAATTCCTGTTGCACGATGGATAATATATCTTCTGATGGTTCGTGTAAACCGATCCAGACAAATTGATCTCCTTTTTTTAAAACCTCATGTACATCGCCCAGGTTCACATCTGCGATCCGTTTGCCTTCAGCATATGCAGCACAGTTTACAATTTCTTTCATGCCACTGTATAAAATGATCCAACAATTTTACCGACAGTAAAAGTTACAGCATTTATCCATTAAACGGGGGTTAAAATATTAAGTTTTGATTATTTCCCTTCACGTGCCACTGTTTCCCCCTGACAGCAGTTTATGCCTTTTATAATATTATAGCCTGTCGTCCTCCGCATTGTTTTACATTTAAGAAAGCGAATATCAAAATCAACTGCATGAAATTTATCAGCCATTCATTGCCCTTCCTGTTATTATTGTTCCCATTGGCATGGGGCATCTATGGATATTCTAAAACCAGGGGGGAAGAAAAAACTTCATCAATTACTGCAAAAAGATCAGCCTGGCCGCTGATCATTAATTCAGCTGTATTATATGCACTTGCATTTAATCTCATTTTTTTTATACAGGAATTATTCCTGGCGCTTGGAAAGAAATGGCTGGGATTAAAAGCCTGGTTATATCATAATAATCATAACTGGGAAGGGTCACATCCCATGGATCGGCTCGCACAAGGTTATGGAGCTGTTGCCATCCTGCTAACTGGATTGATCTGCCTTTTTCTTGCATACAAATGGAAACGGTCACCCGGGTGGCTGCATTTGTTTTTTCTTTGGATGGCTTTCCAGGGATTTGCTCAATCTATCCCTCAATTCATAACCGCCAAAATAGCCCCGGATACGGATACCGGCCAGGCATTTACTTATCTTGGGATTGGGAATACTGCAGGAGTGGTTATCAGCATCACGGGAATCGTATCGATGCTTTATATAGGTGCATCTTTCAGTGAGCACTTATTAAGGCTGGCCCAATCGATGGATCATGTTAATACAGCCCGGAGAAGGTTTAGTTACCTGCTTAACGGAGCAGTACTGGCTGCTGTATTTGGCGTATTGTTAATTATTCCATTCCGGATCATGCCATGGGATCGTGCCGCAGCACCGGTAATGGTTACCCTGATAACTATACCAATGGTATTTGCGCATGCATGGAAAGCCAAGGTTGACTACACTGTAAACAGCGATGTCAATAAAAAAATATTTCTGGTGCCGGTGATCATACTCCTGTTATTGTTATTAGTATTTCAATTGGTCCTGGCAAAAGGGGTTGTTCTTTAAGCTGTTCCTTACTAACGTAATGTCGATGGCAGCCATGTGATGCACGTGTAGGATAAAATATCGTAACTTTGATGCCGGTAAAAAAACATTTTATGAGATCAGTATTTGTATTGGCATCCTGCTTTTTTATGTTAGCTGCATTTGGTCAAAATGGGCATGGAAAAACGATCCTTCCCGATCCAGGTAAGCCCATACAAATCGTGGAAGCGGCCTGCGGCGAGTGTAAATTTGGTTTGCATGGTAAAAGCTGCGACCTGGCAGTACGTATCAATGGCAAATCGTATTTCGTGGATGGCACCGGTATAGATTCTCCCGGTGATGCCCACGCGAAAGAAGGAATGTGCAACGCGATCAGGAAAGCGGAAGTGCAGGGAGAAATAATAGACGGCCGTTTTAAAGCAAGTTATTTTAAATTGATAGAACCCAAAAACCAAAAGGGTTTGAAGAAAGCGACCAAAAAGGCTTAGTTTTTAGCTACCCAGGAAATCAAATAATGCTTTTTTAAAAAGTTCCGGCACCTGGATGTGCGGAATATGGCCGATCCCTTCTAATTCAACCAGTTTTGCGCCAGGAATTAACTGCGTTGCCTTTTTCCCAAGCGCGGGATATTGCCCGAATTTATTTTTTTCGTCACCTGTTAACAGGTCTTTGCCTACCACGGTTCTATCTGACTGGCCAATGATCAGCAAAACAGGAACCTTCAATCGCTCAAACTCATAGATCACAGGTTGTTCATATATTACCTGGTACGTGATGGCATTTACCCATGCTATCTTCTCAAATGCTGTATCAGTAATTACTTCGGCCTGTGCCTTTACATATTGCTCATATTCGGGTTTCCATTGGGGGTAATAAGATTGTTGGTATTTTTTATAGGACTCATAAGTTGCTGCGAGCTCTTTCGTATAAATCTCAGTGAGAGAACGGTAGGGGATAAATGTTTTATAGTCCTCGAGCCCTATTGGGTTTTCGAGGATGAGTTTTTTTGTCTTGCCGGGGTATAACAAAGCGAATCTCACAGCGAGCATTCATCCCATGGAATGACCGATCAATATTACCTTGTCAATTTTAAGTGAATCGAGCAATAAGCGGTTGTTTTCTGCCAGCATGTGAAAACTATAGTGCAGGTTTGGCTTACCGGACCGCCCCCAACCAACCTGGTCGGGGATAAGTACCCTGTAGCCTTTTTCAACCAGGGCTGGTATCATATTTTTCCAGTAATAGCCGTTAAAATTTTTCCCATGAAAAAGAATGACCGTTTTACCATTTGCAATACCCGGTTTTACATCCATATACGCCATATGCACATTCTTACCCTCAATGGTAAGCGAAATAGAATCCAGGGGATAAGGATATATCACCTGCGCACCTGTGTTTATTACAATGATGAAAATAAATAAAAGGAGCAATACGGTTTTTTTCATGTTTTATATTCTGATTACAAGGATGTACAATATATTTAAAAGGCTATATTGGTTTGGTAAGATTTAATCCTACAAGCCCAATAACGATCAGCAATAAAAAGATGACCTGCGCTATACTAAGTTGTTCTTTAAAAATAAAAATACCTGTTACCGCTACGAGTATGGTGCTGGCTCCTGCCCATGTTGCATTTGCAATGCCAGCGGGTAATTGCTTCAAAGCAAGCGTAAGAAAAATAAAACTGAGTAAATACGTACTGATGGCTGCCAGGGCCCAGGCCTTGTGGTGAAAGCCGGCCGATAATTTCATAAAAATAATAGCAGCTGTCTCGAACAGGATGGTTAATATTAGGAAAAGGTATCCCATGCCCAATCCTGCTACGAAAGTTGTGCCGGAATCTGTGTTAATTTACCGGAGTAAGTCACCCGGGAAACTCATGCATGGGTAAGTGTAGTAATCAAAAATGCCGGCTTTCACTGCCGGATCGTCTTTCATAATGGCAGCAGTTTCTTCTTCATTGCAGTTGAAAATATACAGCCCGGCTACATCTGCTTCTTTAGACACCGGGCATACGATCGATATTTTACCCTCTTCCCGCAATGCAAAATTCCTCCTGCCATGTTCCCAAAGAACCTGTTGGGCGTTTTCCGCTAAAGTATTTGAGGAAGGTTTTAATAATACAATACAATAAGGCTTGATCGTTGCAAGCATAGATTGCATGTATTCATCTGTAATTTGCTTCATGGCCAATTATTTTAAATTTTCATAACAGGCAGTAAATTATAAAACAGATCTGTTGTTTAATAAAATTATATGACCAGTGGCGATAACGGCCTTTTATTTATTCCCGTACCGCCAAATCGCGGGTAAACATTTATTTATAAATAGGGAATGTTTTTATCCATGGTTTTTAACATCCGGGCTGTATTGATATTAAAAAAGAATCGGCGATTTACCCAATAAATTGTCTAAATTTGGGTAGCTGACCCGGAACATTTTATCATTGGTAAAATCGTGAAATGCAGGCATCAGATATTCATCCAGGAACTTCCCCAAAACAAGTACGGCAACTTGCAGCCATTATGTTTGCAGACATGACAGGTTATACTGCCATGATGCAGGAAGATGAGCAAAGGGCAAAAATTTTGCGTGACCGGCAACGAAATACACTCGAAAAACTTATTCCAGGTCACAACGGAAAGATCATACAATATTTTGGTGATGGCACCCTCAGCATTTTTGACAGTGCGATCGATGCGGTGAGATCAGCCATCGAAATTCAAAATGAATTGCAAAAGGAACCAAAGGTATCCCTTCGGATAGGGATACATTCCGGGGATATCGTGTATGACAACCAGGGAGTATATGGCGATTGTGTTAATCTTGCATCCCGGATCGAAGGCTTATCTGTTCCCGGCGCTGTACTTATTTCAGATAAAGTATTTGATGAAATAAAAAATCAAAAGGAAATTCAGGCCAACCTCCTCGGTAAATTCAACCTGAAAAATGTTAAGCAGCCGGTAGAAGTATATGCCGTAGCCAATGAAGGCCTGGTAATTCCCTCTCCTGCACAGGTGGGTGTCAAAGCCGGTTCTGAAAAAACGATCGCGGTGCTTCCTTTTGTCAATATGAGTGCTGATCCGGAAAATGAATATTTCAGTGATGGTATTTCTGAAGAGATATTGAATGCACTCACACGAGTTGAAGGCCTGCAGGTAACAGCTCGTACCTCTTCTTTTTCTTTCAAAGGGAAAAATGAAGATATCCGGCAGATCGGTAGTAAGCTGGGTGTATCAACGATACTGGAAGGGAGTGTGCGCAGGGCGGGCAAAAGGATACGGATAACGGCACAGCTTATTAATACCGCTGATGGTTATCATATCTGGTCAGAAGTTTATGATAGTGATCTCGAGGATATATTCGAGGTGCAGGATGAGATCTCCATGAAAATATTAAACAGGCTGAAAGAAAATTTTTCAGAAACCAAGAAACCTGAACAGATCGTAAAGGCGCCCACTGAGAACCTCGAAGCCTATAACCTTTACCTCAAGGGACGCTATTATTGGAATAAATCAAATCCCGAAGACGCGGCCAAGGCCATCAGAAATTTTGAAGAAGCGATCCGCCTTGATCCGGAATTTGCATTGCCTTATTGCGCCCTGTCTTATTGTTATTCATTTATGGGTTCCGCGGGACTGATGCCCCCGGCGGAAGCTTTTCCAAAAGCAAAAGATTATACACTTAAAGCGATCGAGCTGGATCCCAATCATCCGGATTCGCATCTATCACTGGCAATCATTAAATTCTTTCACAACTGGGATTTTGAAGGAGCAGAGAGCTCACTTGAAAAAGCGGAAAGCCTCAGTTTTAATTCTTCACTCGTCAACCAGGTGCATGGATGGTTCCTGATAGCCAGAGGCGATTTCGGCAAAGCCATTGAGAAAATGCAGCAGGCCCTTGTGCTTGACCCGCTTTCCCTCACATTGATCTGTAACCTGGCTGATGCATATGCTTTTGCAGGACGTTTTGAAGAAGCGTTGGAACAGTACGATAAGGCCATTGAAATGGATCCAAGTTTCAGGCGTGCTTTTGAAGGGAAAGGAATGATGTACCTGTCTCTTGGCGAGTATGATAAGGCCATTGAGAATCTTGAACAATATCATAAACTCATTGGCCATCCCCTCAAAGGGCTTAGCTCGCTCGGCCATGCGTATGCGATGAGTGGACAAAAAGAAAAGGCGCTTGAATGCCTGGATAAACTCAATCAGCGTTCTGCAGCTGAACCTGACAAAGTATTTCACATGGATTATGCATTCCTGTATGCAGGACTCAGGGACCATGACAAAGCATTTTATTATCTCAACAAAACATACGAAAACCGGATGGGTATTGCATGCCTTGGCATGATCTTCTGTATTAGGTATCCTCACCTGAAAGAACTAAAATCTGATCCACGCTTTAATGAGCTGACCACGAGAATGAGGATTGACGCTTAAGGCATAAAGCATGGGACTTCTTACAATAGCTGGGTATTAATAATTACAGTTAGCTTTACGATTCTATCATAGTTGCAATGCTGACATCCGAAAAAATAATTGATCAAACAAAAAAATGGATCAATGATGTAGTGGTAGGATGTAATTTCTGCCCCTTTGCCGCAAACACATTAAAACTGCAGTCAGTACACTACGAGGTTGAAACCGCTACAACGGCTGCTGACTGCCTGGAGGCTTTACTGGAAGAAACAACCCGGCTCGACAATGAACAAAACATAGAAACCAGTTTCCTGATCTTTCCGAATGCGTTCACCAGGTTTGATGATTACCTGGATGCAATATCTGTTGCGGAGCAATTATTAAAACAGCATGGATATGAAGGCATCTATCAACTTGCAAGTTTTCATCCGTTATACCTTTTTGCAAACTCTAACGAGGAAGATGCCGCGAATTATACCAACAGGTCAGTATACCCGATGATGCACCTGTTGCGTGAAGCAAGCATCGATAAAGCGTTGGACCACTATAAGAACCCGGAGGATATCCCGGACCGTAATATAAATTTTGCACGGGATAAAGGCCTTGTTTATATGAAAATGCTGCGGGATGCCTGTTTTAAGGTATGATTGTACTTCCTTTTTAGAAGGCTTCTTTTATAAAGATTGCCTGTTTATTCTTTTTTCCTGATTTTATTTATATTTTGTGTAACCGCCTGTATCAACGCCTCAACCTTTGATCCCCGATTATTTTCTAATTAAACCAGCACACATGAAACAATTAATTTTTTTATTGATCAGCATCAGCTGTTTAACGACGGGATGCGACCAGGACAAAAAGAGTGACAAAGACCCCAAAAATTCAGTTGCTGATGCGACGATGACCAGGAAGGTATTTACAGGAGGTGATTGTAAGGCTACGCCCGAAGAGGTGACCCGGATGGCGGAGAACTACGCAACAATTGTTTTAAATGACCCGGGGATCGGTATCCAGCAAATCAGCATGGATGGAAAAATACTAATGGATCTCGTGACGGAAAGACAAGGTATTAAACTGATCGCAGCTGCTGACCTGACAACGAATGCAATTACCATGTTCATTCAATTATGGGAAAAAGATGGCAGTTATAAATATTGTGACTTCATTTCCATCTTTGGCAGGACTTCTTTATGTCCGCCTCCACCCAGTTGCGACCTACCGCTAACCGGAACCGTTGCGTTGGTTGGTATGCCGGAAAATGAGGTACAGGAAATGGCAGCACGTTACAATGAGCTTGTAAAGGCAAACGGCAGACTGGCAATACAACATATTACAATGGATGTATCCTTACTGGAATTACTCCTATATGAAACCGACCGGGTAAAATTGATTGCTGCTGCTGATGTGAGAACGAATAAGATCACTATGATCATGCAACTTAAAAGAGGGGATAGTTATACTTATTGTAATATCGAGGATGTATTCACTCCCGATATGAGAGGTATGCAGAACCAGGGAGCTATTTGCCCTCCACCGGCGGGTTGTGAATTGCCGGTAAGTGATCCTCCTCCGCCACCGCCATTTGATACTTCGCACGTTGGGGATTGATTTTTACAGGAACATTATAATACTGCTGTATCTTCTTCTATGCCGGCATCCTTATTGGGTGCCGGATTTTTTAAACGGTACCACCAGTTCTTAAGGGAGAACCGCTGCCTTGCTTCCAGTAATTTCCTGCTTTGAAGAAACCGGATCAACCCATGCTCCAGGAAATGCTGGAACGGTACAAGTAATGCGATCAGGATAATTTTAATCACCCATATTTTCAAGGGCTCACCATGGGAGATAACAATGATCGGATGGTCAAGTAGTAAAATAATAAATTCAAACAGGCATATAAAAGCAAAATAGCCGAGCATTCTGATGGTAGTTTTGGAAACGGCGAACATTCCTATAAAAAGCATACAGGCAAAGATGATCGTGATCATTAAAGTGATCGCCATGATCTGCAGGTAATTCTTCCTTGCCTTTTTCTGCGTGGCTTCAGTCAGGTCACTTCCTCTTTTTTTATTTTCACGATCTACCTGCAGTAATACAACCTTATCTTTTGCTGCATTCAATTGCAATATTTTATTAGCCGAATCTGCCTGCCCGGCATAATAGTATGCAATCCTGAAATCCAGGTCCTTTGCGTACAATGCTGCAAGTTTATCGCATAAAGCCGGGAGCGAATCCAGTTGATTGATCTGGCGGGAAAGGGCAAATGTTTTTATATAATACTCTTTTGCATTGCTGCTGTCTTTGTTTTGCAAATAAGTACCTGCCATTGCATTGTATATGGCCAGCTTGATGGCAATATCATATTTTGCCAAATGTTCAGTATCTGCCATACGGTAGTAATGGATGGCCGAATCATACGCTCCTGAATAGCGGTAGATATTTCCCACCTGCCAGTGAAAATTGGCGGGACCGGGGTTTGTAAAGAATTGCACAAGGTCCGGGTTGCTGTAAAGAAAATTGAATGTAACGGCACTGTTTTTCCCTTCTACCATGTACCAGTAATATAAAAGCCTTTTGGCAGCTAATTTATACCTGTCAGAATTCAGATCGTTCGCCAATGAAGCAGCTTTGTCAATATGGCTCTTATCATTTGTGATCCGGGCAAGATCTAAATAGTCTTTAAACAGGCCCAGGGTATAGTGGTGGTTTGTATTTAATTCCAGGCTCTGGAGTAAGTATTTTTTCCCCATATCCTCATTGCCCAGCGACCGGTATAGTTCGAAAAAGCGATGATAGGTCTCTGATTGAAGGGGAGTATTCTTTTTTTTATAAGCGATCTCAAATGCGTTATTGTAGAATTTGTAAGCCTGGACTGCATCTGCCTTTGCAACGTAAATATCTCCGAGTTCAATATAAAGTACACATCTTAATGAATCGGCTTTTACATTTTCCAAAGCCGTAAAAGCCCGGGTAGCTTCCTGTACGGCCTCGTCATATTGATAACGCTTCCTGTACAATCCTGCCAGCCTGATATGCCCCACCGCAATATAATCCTGCCGGTTAAGTTCCTGGGCAAATTCAAGCCCTCTTTGAATGAATTTATTGCTTCGTTCAAATGTTTCTTTGCTGTTCCAGGCATGGATATTTGTGATATTATTATCAAACAGGATCTGCAAGACAAGGTCTTTGTCACTTGAGATCTCTGCAATAAAAAACGCTTTTTGTAAAATACTGTCTGCTTTTGAATCCAGTTTAAAAACAGAATAATATTCAGCCAATTCTCCTAAGGCAATGATCTTTTTTGCGTCATTGGTCGCTTCATTTATTTTTTGATCAAATAACAGGAGGCGCCTTTGATCCTGTGCTACAGACGGGAAAAAGGAAAGACAAAGAAGGATTGTCAATAACCGGGTCTGCATTGTAAAATATATTTATTTTAGAAGGGTATATAAATATACAAAGGAATTGGCTCAATGTCAATGGTATTGATCATTCAGTTTTAAAAGCAGGCTATCGAATAATTATGTTCGTTTCAGCCAACCGGTAATACTCATCCGCTCGCGGTTGGCCTTTGTTACTTCATGTTCCATTTCATCGCTCTTAAAAAATACGGCCGTCCGGGAACGCGGTATAATTGTCTGGACCGCTTCATCCTGGTATACGAGCAGTTGCCCGCCATCTTCTTCCAGCCAATCCTTGTTTAAATAATTGATGAGCGAATATTTTCGGTCTGAATCATTTTTAAACTGGTCTTTATGGCGCCTGTAAAAACTGCCTTCTTCATACACTGCATAATGAAATTCATACCCGTTGATCCCCGTATAACAGGTGCTGTTCAGGTGACCGATAAGATCTTCAACCAATTGTAAGAATTCCTGCTCGTAAATATTGTTGTGGCTTTTATCCATCCAGTAGATCTTATCACCCCTCATTTTTTGTTGGGGATCTTTCAGCACATCATTTCCAATTCCGGCAACAGTCATCAGTTCCTCCTTTTGCAATTGCAGGATATTTTGTTGCAAGCCATTTGACAATGCCTCATTTAAAAAGCCGGAATCAATTCCTACCTTATTATCGAGGTAGCTATCGATCAATAGATCAAATTTATTATTCATGCTGCCGATTGAGCATGCAAGGTATATTTTTAAAATGAGCATTTGCCTATGACAGTGATCCCGCTAATGATAGTAATTAAGATCGTTTTCCATTAACAGAAGAACGATCTCTCTTTGCGGAAAGCCAACAGCGTTTCAGGTATTTAATATACAACTATCATGGTCAGTTTATCCCCAGCGGGTTTTGTTGCTTCCAGTTGATATATGCCATGTGCAATGTTTTTATCCATGGTCATATATGCAGTGCTGTTCCCGGCTTTATGTAGTATCATTTTATTAAGTACTTCCTGTCCATTATTATTGAAAAGCTTAAGGCTGTATTTACCCCCAGGCATATTTTTGAATTGAATCCGGATCACGTCATCAATAACAGGATTGGGATATATCGTGATCTCCTGTTTTTCTTGCTCCATCATAACCTTTACAATGTTTGTATTTTCAATGTTCCCATCCAGTCCAACGGCCCTCACGCGGTAGTAATTGTATCCTTCAACGGGCTGGGTATCTATACCCAGGTATGTTGCAAAATGTTCGCCGTTTGCTGTTGCGGGGATAACAACCATGTTATTAAATCGGGTGCCATTATTTGAACGCTCTACCTCGTAACGCGAGATATTAACTTCGTTTGCTACCTTCCACTCCACCTGGATATGCTTATCCTGCCGGAATGCCTTGATCGAAGTGAATCTTACAGGCAGGGGAGCCATTTGGCTCAACACGATCCTGAAACGCCCCGGCGCATATGAAGCTGGTATATTTGTAATGTTGAAATTAATAATAGCATTTCCAACCAGGTTGAGTGCTGTACTTGTATGTAGATAACTGTCTTCCAGGAAACCGGTTAATGTAGGCTGGTTTAAATGATCAGCTGTAATTTCAAAACGATATTGTTGCATCTTCATATTTGACAGGTGCAGGAAGATCGTATCATTGGCTTCAATGTTATTCCTTCTTTCCACCACCAATAAAGTGTTTGCTGTTTTTATAGACAGGTTTTCTGAATTGTTGGTTGATTTCGTCGCATCCATATCATCTACATTATTGCTGTAGCTGTCTCCATAATTATTAAGTACTCCATCGATCATGTAGACACTGTTATCTGTCCTTACTCCATATAAACTGGTACGCAATTGAGGTTGCGTTGAACCCGACATAATAGAAGCGGGGGGGATGCCACCGGCTTTTGCTTCTTCCGTAAAGCTAAGGCTGCCACCTCCAGCTGTGGCCTGTACCAGGAATGCCTGGCCACTTGGAATATAATTACTGACTGATCCGGCGGCACCATAGCTTCCCATCCCTGGGGTGATCTCATAATCAGTTCCGTTGTAAGAAAAGGTCTGGTAACCACCGTATCCAAAACTTCCTCCCAGGTTAGGATCCCATACATAGAAAAAATCTTTGAGCCCTGTTTTGTGGATCAACCGCATATCTAACGCTGAGGCATAAGGGTTACCTATTGATGCATATATACCGGCACTTGTATTTACAATAATTGGGGCCTGGTCACCAGTGTATAGTTCGCCGGTTGTACGCAATACAGTTTCTGTAGGAATTGAATTGAATGCATTGGCGGTTCTGTCCCCTCTAATGAAAGTCATGTAGCCACCGGTAGTTTTAATAACCCTTGTGTTGGTATTATCAATACCGGTCCAGTCACCTGAGGCATCATTATATGTTTTCATAGAAGGCCCACCTGCAGAAAACATGTCAAAGCCTTCAGCAAGCCATGTTGACCGGTTGCTGGTGACCTGTGTTCCGTAACCTGTTACCGGGTTGGAGCCGGTGCTCATTGCTCCTTCCTGCCAGGCTTCTTTTATGGTTTGGTTGGTATTTGTAGGGATTGATAAAAAACGCCATGCCTTACGGGCTGTAATATACCGCTCAACAGTCACTTTCCCGGTTATGACATTACCAGTCATGTCTCCCAACCATGCAGTATTTACTACAGTTGATTTTAATGTCAATGCATCATTGGTGGTTAATTGCATGCCGGTTCCTGAATAGGTGAGGGAACCAAAGAGATTCAGGGTCCCACCAAGGCTAACAGCCCCTGCACTACTATTGCTGATAATTAAATGATTCAGTGCGTTATTTTCAAATGTATTTCCTGCAATAACCTGGCTGGAGGATCCATTCATTTCGATGGTGCCATTAGCAGCATTCATTATTCCGTTATTGACTATAGCACCATGTACCTGGAGATTTGAATTATTAACAGTTAATGTAGCTGCGTTTTGAATCGTAACTGAATCAACGGCTGCGGCTCCCGAATTTATTACCGGGTAAAATCTCCCGGCCATCAAGATAGTTGGTATCACTGCTTCAATCGTTCTATTCGGAACCCCTCTGTCCCAGTTACAGGTCGTGAACCAATCTGTCGTTCCCGCAGCACCTGTCCACGATGTGACGACAGAACAACCAGTAGGGATAGACGCCGATACAGCATAAACAGAAACAGCACCGGTAGTAGATAGCATTCTCCCTTCCAGCATACCGCCTGCACCCATTGAAACAGCTCCCGGGTGCGCAATAAGTGTGCCTTTCATTATTGTCAGCGTAGCCATGGCTATCGCTCCTTCTGCAACCCAAAACACGTTACAGGCAGATGCGCCGTTCGTCAAATTGACCGTAGTAGAAGCGCCCGTTGTAAATGCACCACCGATCTTAAAAATGAATATCGCATTTGGATCTCCCTGTGCATCCAATGTCAGCGTACCTGCCACTGATGCTGCGGCTCCAATTGAATATACCCCGGCAAAAAGCGTTTCCCCGCTTCCGAAAGTAGGAGTATGCGTACTGTTGGTTACCGGGATGGAACTCAGCTGGGAATAAGCAGCTTGCAGGTCCGTGATACATTGTGCTGTGATAAGATCTCCAATATTAATATTTCCATTCACCGTACTGGGCGCTCCAAAACCGGTGATGGCACCCGCATTCGAACCGATATTTCCCGTGATCGCTGTAACTCCTGTGTTCCCGATCGCACCACTGACGGTGAAGAGCGTAAAATTGGCCAGTGAACCCAGGTTAGGGGCAGATTGATAATTTACGATCGGGCAGGATAGCAGGATAGATGCAGATACCGCGGACACTGCATCGATAGAAACAGCACCTGTAGTAGAAAACATTCTTCCGTGCAGCGTACCGCCGGCAGCCATTGAAATGGCCCCATTGTGTGAGATAAGCGTTCCTTTCATGTTGGTGGATGCAGCCATGGCTATTGCTCCTTCGGCTATCCAGAATATATTATGTGCTAAGGCTCCATTCAATAAAGTGACTGTAGTTGAGGCGGCCGTGGTAAATGCTCCTCCTATCTTAAAAATGAATATCGCATTGGAATCACCCGCTGCATCCAGCGTAAGCACCGAGGCTACAGAACCAGCGCCTCCTATAGAATACACACCGGCAAAAAGGGTTTCTCCATTTCCAAGCACAGGTATATGAGTGGCAGTTGGGCTTATATTGTACAATTCATTATAACCAGCCAACAGATCGGTTGAGCATTGCAATGTTACAATATCCGCATTATGGATGGTACCGATCACGGTAGCAGCTCCAAAGCCGGTAATGGCCCCGTTGTTCGTACCTATATCCCCTGTGATCTGTGAAACTCCTGTATTGCTCACTGCACCGTTAATTGTGAAAAGCACAAAATTGGCTGCAGTTCCTAAGTCAGGTGCCTGTGCAAAATTTATTTTCGGGAAAGACAGGAGGGTAAAGGCAATTATTATATTAAGTAATATTTTAGTTTTCATTATGATTGGATTTAAGTCAGGAAATGGATAAAGCAGATGACGGGCCTGATAGAACCGTAACAGCGCTACAATTCAATTCTTATGCAAGGGGATGTTATAACCTGGATAATACATGGGTCTTACCCAGCAATATGCTGGTGATCCTGTATGTTAATATGCAGGATTTGATGCAGGTAATTCTTTTTACTGCGGCCTGTTCAAAAGTTGAAAAAACTTTATATGTATGAATATGACCGGGGGAAATAGGGTTTTGAGAACTGGATATGTAAATGAGCACACCCTATAACTCCGAATTAATTTTAATATTGCGGTGGATCACCCTAAAGAGTAATAAACCAGGACCACATGCAAAAATGAAAGTTTGAAATGAATATTTTATTTTAGCCTTATGAATACCATATTCTCCGATCCAAATATTTCAATCGCCGGCACACCAGATATTGCCGCTCTCAAAGATCTCCTGAACAGTGCGTATAGGGGCGAAAGTTCCAAACAGGGATGGACAACCGAAGCAGGACTGATCTCTGGCAATACACGCACAGATGACGCTACATTACAAGAGGTGATTCAAAGGCCAGGCAGCGTTTTTTTAAAGTATACTGACGAAAACCAACAGGTTACCGGTTGTGTCAACCTCCAGCAACACGATCATAAAATTTACCTTGGTATGTTCAGCGTATCGCCCCAATTACAGGGCGGCGGCATAGGCAAGCAATTATTGATCGCCTCAGAAGAATATGCCCGTTATCTGAAATGCACGGCCATTTATATGACTGTGATATCTGTCCGGACCGAATTGATAAACTGGTATGAACGCCATGGATACAAAGATACCGGCGAAAGAAAACCATTTGCTGAAGATGGATTAACAGGCAGGCATTTACGTGAATTGGAATTTATGGTGATGGAGAAATCAATAGCCCGGGAAACTGCTTAGCCATTTAGTTGTTTGCTTCTTTTGCAGATACCATTCAACCAGTATTATATGAATTAACCGCCGAATACATATAGTTTAACGCTGCAATCTCAATCAATTCGAATGCGTTCATTTATCACTGAGCTTAAAGAAAGGAACAGGCTGTTGTTTTGGTTTGGCTGTTATAACCTGTTCATGGGGTTAATTTGTATTGCTTTGATTCAATTTGATTCAATGCAGATACTTGGCATCAACCGCTGGATCAAACCCCTGAAATTTTTTCTTTCAGTCGGCATCATGTCATGGACAATGGGCTGGATACTTTATTACCTTGATCCCAAAAAAAGCGTGCGGGTCATTTCCATATTGATCGTTTTCAGCATGTTCGTGGAAAATGCCATTGTTACACTACAGGCAGCCCGTGGGATCCGTTCCCATTTCAATGTGCATGAACCCACAAATGCCATGCTATTCAGTATCATGGGGATCTTCATAGTGCTGTTTACATTTACTTCCATTTATGCGCTGATCCTGTTCACCAGGCAAAAAAAGTTTTTCATACAGCCGTCGTATCTTCTCGGGATACGATTGGGACTGCTCTATTTTATTATCTTTTCACTGGAAGCCGGGTTGATGCTTTCGCGGTTATCGCATACGGTCGGGGGGGCTGATGGGGGAGCAGGTCTTCCTCTTGTTAACTGGAGTACACAATTAGGGGATCTCCGGGTGGCACATTTTTTTGGCATGCATGCTTTACAGTTACTACCACTGGCGGGCTATTATATTTTCAAAAAACCTTTCTCCTTATTGATTTTCAGTACGGCCTATTTTTTACTGGTGACAGCCATGATCATTACAGCCCTGAAAGGAATTCCTTTTCCTGGATTTTAAATGAGGCTAAATAAAGATCAAAAATGATATAAAGCTATAGATGCTTAGTATGATTGAATATCCCAAACCCAATAAGAGTAAACAGCCTAAAGCCAACCACCATTTTATTTGATATGCATTCATAAAAAAACGCAGCAATAAATAAGCAAGGGCTGTAATAAGAATAATAAAAACCGTTTGAATAAATGTTTCATTTTTTATGATCAAAGCCAATGCACGCACTAACAAGCCTGCAAATAATCCCATCCCAAGAAGAAATATTGAATTGATCTCGAGGGATGCCACACCGAGATCATAAGCGGTGATGGGATGTTGCCTCTTAAATAATTTTATCAATAAATTAATGATCCATAACAGCGGGATTAAAAGTGGTATAAGTATTAACGTCAATAATTTCCCATACTCATGCTGCCTGGTATCATATTTTGTGGCCAATGTTTCCAGGCTGGTATGTGTCCTGGCTAGTTTTTTTTCCACCAACTCCTGTTTCCATTGATAAAAATCACTTGTTGTATCAGCAGTTTGTTTTTTAAAATCTGTATTCATGCTGCTTACCGTAAAATCTGCCGGGAGCAAAAAATAAATAATGGTTCCAATAAGGAACAGGGCACTCAATTTGAAATGAGGGACGGTAATGCCATCGCCGACTTCTTTTGTAACTAACCCGGGCCTGAGAAAGATATTCCTTAGTGTCTTCAGAAATTTACTGTCGAGGTGGGTGAAGTGGTGAAAGAATTCTATTACGAGGTGCCGGAGTTTTTTATCTCCCGGCCGCATCAGTTTTTGACCGCAAATGTGACAGTAGTTCCCTTGTAAAGCTGTACCGCAGTTTTTGCAATTTGATATCATTGCTGTTAAGATACAAAAGATAACGGCTGTAAATGGAGATTTGAATTAAGAATGCAGGTTTGCGGTAAGGTTGTACATGACCTGACTGTAACTTTCAAATTATTATCACAAAGTTATAAGAAGTATTTTTTAACTGCTCAACGTATTATTTTACTGGAATTTCCTTCCATGCTGTTCCGTCCCATTCCCAGGTATCATTTGCGTCATTGGGCCATCCCAGCCTTCCTCCAAATAATACAATTTTATCACGGTCTTTATCATAAGCCATATACCCCATAGCCCGCGGGCTGGGGCCGGTAGTTGCCAGTTGTTTCCATTCCTTTCCATCCCATCCCCATGTTTCTGAATCCCGTTTATCTCCTTTAAAGCCTCCAAAAATGATCAGCATGCTTCTTTTTGAATCATAAGCAAAGCCGGGGGACATGCGTGTACCGGGTCCCGTATCAGCGACTTTGGTCCAGCGAATGCCATCAAACTCCCAGGTATCATTAAATAATTCAGCAGGACTGGATCCCATCCCTCCATATAATACCGTTCGCTTCCGTTTGCTATCGTAGATCATGGAAAATGCCTGGCGGCCGCCAGGCCCAGGCCCCGTTATTTTTTTCCATAAAACACCGTCCCATTCCCATGTTTCCGCATTTACAATTCCTCTTGCTGACGAACCGCCAAATACAATGAAGCGGTCTCGATCAGTATCATAAACAAAGCCGGGCTCTGATGCTTTCATCTCGGGTAATTCAGAGATCGTTTTCCATGTTCCTCCTTCAAGCATCCGGAGATCAGCGAGGGAATTACCTTCCGAATATCCACCGAATGAAAATATTTTACCGCTCTTTGAATCATACACGAGCCTGATGCCGCTCCTTTCATCACCTGCCTCACCCAATTCTTTCCACCCGTTGCCGCCAAAGCACCAAAGGTCATTGTACACAACAAAAGAGCTGCCACCATTAACAGGAGTGCTGCCGGCAGTAAGTAAAATACATTTGTTTGCTTCATCATAAACCAATGCATGGTGTGCTCTTAATGGGGGAATGCCGGATACTTTAATATCTTTTATTATTTCATTTCTATCATTATGCCGGTAAATGTTTTTTAATGAAAACCCTGAAATAATAAAAGGAAGGATGCATAGTACATTAAGGAAAATAAACCTGTACGGATGCTTTGTGGATTTTATAGGTGAATTATTCATGCGAATGTTTTTTATGGATGAATAAACTGCGTGAATCATTTTAATTTTTAAGTCGTAACAATTTCTGAAATTAAAATCTTATTTATCCTGATTTTGTATGAAAGGCTATTGGGCTAATAGAACAGGCAATAATATTGTTGACGAAAGGTGGGGTGTCACAGGCCACTTTCTTACCAGTAAGCGTATCCCTATTTATAATTAAATAATAATCCTTTAAGACAATCCGGCACAAAATTTTCTTGCATTACACGGAACTATCCTTCGAAACGCTAAATAAAAGAACATGAAAGCACTTATTATACTATTCCTGTTGTTCCTGGCAGGCTGTACTGCAAGTAAATTTCAAAACGGCACTTATAGGGTTGAGTCAGCCAAAAAAGTCAATGGAAAATCGGTTGTAATGCTGGAAGGTTTGAAGAAGGAATTTGTATTTCCTACTGATACCCTCAAAAAAGGCGACCTGATCTATTTTGCAGATATTCCAAAAGAGATCAGGGAGATGAGAAATCAGCAAAGAAGAAAATAGACCATTGGTATTGGTCAGGATGATCCCGCAATTCGGCGGGACGGGCCCCTACGTCCCGAACGTAGTGTC
Source organism: uncultured Chitinophagaceae bacterium (assembly GCA_963779595.1). GTDB lineage: Bacteria > Bacteroidota > Bacteroidia > Chitinophagales > Chitinophagaceae > Ferruginibacter. The sequence continues at coordinate 1,191,905 of CAVZYY010000001.1, forward strand.
CCGCCAGCGGCGGGGCTACATCCCGAAAAATTCGGCTCACTAAAAATAATAAAAAACTTCTTTTTTTTAAACCCTAAGTGTGATCTTACCCCACCTGAATATGTTCTTTACCGACAATTTCCATTCACTCACCTAATCGGGCTTTTTATCAGCTGCGGCCTGTCTTAGATTTGCCTTACAAAAATTTACAAAAATGGATGACAGGACAAATTTCGGCAACCGTGACAGGGGAAGGATCGTGGCGGGCCTGATATTGGTAGCGGTTGGCGCTGCTTTATTAATGCGGAATATGGGTTATGATCTTCCTTACTGGTTATTTACCTGGCCTGTCATTTTAGTGCTGGTTGGCATTTATAGTGGGATCAAACACAATTTCAGGAACAATACCTGGTTCATATTCATCCTTGTGGGATTTTTTTTCTTGCTGGATGATATAATGCCCGGCTTAAAACTTGAGCCTTCTTTCTGGCCGGTTGCGATCATTATCCTCGGTATATTATTTATCATACGGCCCCGCAAAAACCGGTGGATCAATAATAGTAATGAAGCCCAAAATAAATTAAGTGGTATGACCGCAGACGCTCCCTCAAACCAGTCGGAGGATTCTTCTTATTACAGTGCAGATTACCTGCGTGTTGATTCTGTATTCAGCGGTGTAAACCGGATCGTGCTTTCAAAGAACTTCCAGGGAGGTAATATCTCCTGTGTATTTGGTGGTGCGGAAATTGATCTCTCCCAGGCGGATATGCAAGGTACCGTTGTATTAAAAATAGACCTTGTTTTTGGTGGTGTAAAACTGGTCGTCCCCCCTCATTGGACGATACAAAACCAGGTGGGAGGCGTCTTTCATGGGGTAGAAGATAAGAGAAAGTATAACACGGTCGTTGGAGCAGACCCGAATAAAATGCTCATCCTGAAAGGCTCCGCCGTATTCGCCGGTGTTGATATCAGGAGCTATTGATCCTAATTTTTTAACTGCCAAATATTTTTCAATGAAATGGTATCTTGCAAAACTGGTGTTCAGGATCGTCTGTGGTAACGGTAAACATAAGCCGCAGTTCGACGAGCAGTTAAGATTAATTTCCGCCGAAGATAACCTGCAGGCTTTTTATAAAGCGAGGCTGATCGGTGAAGCAGAAGGTCTTAATACAGTAACCCCGGTTGAATGGAAATTTATTGATGTAAGTGAATTGCACCATTTATCCCAGCTATCTGATGGTGCTGAGCTTTATTCAGCCGTCAGGGAAGAAGAAGCAGCAGAGTCGTACATTCATATAATTGAAAAAGAGCTAAACATTTATTGCAGGAAGGCCTGCATCAATTCAGTGATCTAAATAATGCACCCATTGGCACTTAATGTTTCACCTGCACAAAAAAGAGGAAAGATCAGTTTCCTGGTAATTTTCTCTACCTGGTGGAGCTTTTGGCTTATCCTGCACCTCGTGATCTTACAGGACCTGGGGATACAACCGCTGAAAGCCCTTGTGGACGCGTCGATCAGTAATTGCCTGCTTGCTGCCTTTTGTTTACTCGTCATAAATAATATGAGCTATTACCTGCCCCGCAAGGAAAAATATTTATACGTACTTGTTCTTTGTATTGTACTGAGTGCGGTATGGTTATTCCTTTCAAGGTTCTTTTTAAAATCCCTTTATGGAGAGGATCCGGCTTACATGAATATATTGTTGCAATCATCGGGTATCCGTTATGCTTTTGCTTTTTTAATGATTGGCTGCCTGACCATGCTGAGCCTTTTGTGGTATAACCAACAGGAGCAAAAAGATGAACAGCAACGAAGGTCAGATACAGAAAGGCTGGTCCGTGAAGCTGAATTGAATAAGCTGCGCCAACAGCTACAGCCGCATTTTTTGTTCAACAGCTTAAATTCTATCAGCGCATTAACAGGAAGCCAGCCGGAAAAAGCAAGGCTCATGATCCAGCAGCTTTCAGATTTTTTGCGGGGTTCAATTAAAAAAGAAGAACAACAATGGTCTGGTTTCGGGGAAGAAATTCAATACCTGCAATTATACCTGGAAATAGAAAAGGTACGCTTCGGGTATCGCCTGCAAACCAGGATCGAATATGATGAGGCGGTATCAAATATGAAGTTGCCACCCATGATCCTGCAGCCAATCGTGGAAAACGCCATTAAATTTGGATTGTATGATACTACCGGTGAAGTAACGATCGGCATATCTGCCAAAAATATAAATGGAATGTTGGAGATCAGTATTCAGAATCCTTATGACCCATCTACATCCCAATATAGCAAGGGTACAGGATTTGGGCTTGAATCTGTTAAGCGGCGTTTATTCCTGTTATTTGCCCGGCATGACCTGTTAGAGATAAGAACAGGGGAACAACAATTTATTACCGTTATCACAATACCACAAATCGCATGACCGCAATCATTATAGACGATGAGCCACTGGCAAGGAAAATTATCATTGAATATCTTCAATCTTATAAAGATCTGGAAGTGCTGGCAGAATGCAATGATGGTTTTGAAGGGCTGAAAGCTATCCAGGAATTCAGGCCGGACCTGGTATTTTTAGACATTCAAATGCCCAGGATCAGTGGATTTGAAATGCTTGAATTGATTGAGGAGCCTCCGTTGGTTATCTTTACCACGGCATTTGATGAATATGCGATCAAAGCATTTGATGCGCACGCTGCCGATTATTTATTGAAGCCGTTTAGCAAAGAACGGTTTGATAAAGCCATGCAAAAAATGTTGCAGCAGAAAACGGGTGCAATCCAACCCGTCCTGGATACAGCCCATCAATCTCCTTTGCAAACAAACAGGATCGTGGTAAAAGAAAACGGGAAAATAAAGATAATCCCGGTATCACAGGTGCAATACATCGAAGCAGCAGATGATTATGTGAAAATATACACAGGTGAAGGCATTTTTTTAAAGAAGAAGACAATGCAGTATTTTGATGATAGCCTGCCTTCCCCGGAATTTGTACGCATTCACCGGTCTTACATAATTAATACCCAATTAATTACAAGGATAGACCTGCATGAGAAAGATAGCCACCTTGTTTTACTCACCAATGGCAAACGCATACCCGTTAGTAAAACAGGCTATGGTAAATTAAGGGAACTGTTAGGGATTTAGCAATATCCTAATCAGCAAATAAGCCGCACGGGAAAACAACCTAGTTAACCTGCTAAAATTGATTTACACTATCATGTTCATTTGTTTTAAATTGTGTTGTGGTCTCTATCTATAAACCATAGACCTCTTTTATTTCAGCATTGCAAATATTAATATTCATCACTTATGAATGATATTGCCAAACCTTACAAAGTAAAGACCAATGATTTTGTCTTTTATTTTGACAAAACAGATATGGATGATCTTGATCTCATTAAAACATCCGCTACAGGATACAACCTCGTAAAAGATAACCGTTCTGTTAATGCAAAAATGATAGAAGCTGATATTGCCAATAAAAAAATGAGCATTGAGATCGCGGGTGAAACATTCGTTGTCGAGATCAGGGACGAACTGGACCAGGCACTTGAACAAATGGGCTTTGGATTAGCTGCAAAAAAACAGGTAATGAATATCAAAGCGCCCATGCCGGGATTGGTATTGGAAATTGCGGTGGAAGTAGGACAGGATGTGATCCTCGGAGATAAGATCATGATCCTTGAAGCTATGAAAATGGAAAACAGTATCATTGCCATTTCAAATTCAAGGATAAAAAAAATAATCATTGAGAAAGGACAGGCAGTAGAAAAAGGCCAGGTATTGGTGGAATTTGAATAACAATAGTTTAATAGGTTTAAAAAGTTTAAAAGGTTTAAGAAGTTCAAGAAGTTGATAAGTCAACAAGCCCATAACCTTTTAAACCCTTTAAACTTCTTGAACATCTTGAACCTTAAATAATATTATGCAAAAAATATTAGTTGCCAATCGGGGAGAGATTGCGTTACGGATCATGCGGACGATACGGAAAATGGGTATTCAATCCGTGGCCGTATTATTCTGAAGCTGACCGGAATGCACCTCATGTATTATTTGCAGATGAAGCGGTTTGCCTGGGTCCGGCTCCTTCCAGCCAATCTTATCTGAATGGTGATAAGATAATTGCTTTTGCAAAAGAACTTGGTGTAGATGGTATTCATCCGGGCTATGGTTTCCTGAGTGAGAATGCTGAGTTTGCAAAAAAAGTAGAAGAGGCCGGTATCAATTTTATTGGCCCCGGCCCTGAAGCCATGCGGATCAATGGGTTCGAAACTGGCAGCCAAGGAATGTGTAAAGAAATACAATATCCCCATGGTGCCGGGTATTGATAAAGCGATTGAAGATATAAATGTAGCAAAAGAGATTGCAGCAGAGATCGGTTATCCCGATTCTTATCAAAGCATCTGCAGGCGGTGGCGGTAAAGGGATGCGGATAGTGGAAAAAGAAAATGAACTGGAAGAACAAATGGAAAGAGCCATCAGCGAAGCAAGGTCTTCTTTTGGTGATGGTTCTGTGTTTATTGAAAAATATGTTGCAGTCCCCCCGGCATATTGAGATACAGGTATTGGCGGATAAATATGGCAATACCGTTCATTTATTTGAACGGGAATGCAGCATTCAGCGGCGCCATCAAAAAGTGGTGGAAGAATCACCTTCTTCCATTTTAACACCGGAGCTCCGGAAAAAAATGGGAGAAGCAGCAGTGATGGTGGCCAAATCCTGTAATTATACCAGCACGGGCACCGTTGAATTTTTAATGGATGATCAATTGAATTTTTATTTCCTGGAAATGAATACACGGTTGCAGGTAGAACATCCCGTTACTGAAATGATAACAGGTATTGACCTGGTAGAAGAACAAATAAAAATTGCAAGGGGAGAAAAACTTGGGTTTCACACAGGAAGATCTTTCTATCAATGGCCATGCGCTTGAACTGAGAGTGTATGCAGAAGATCCGTTGAATGATTTTTTACCTTCTATCGGCAAGCTTACGAAATATATAAACCGCCACCGGGCGAAGGATACAGGGTAGATGATGGATATGAAGAAGGAATGGACAATTCCGGTTTATTATGACCCGATGATCGCCAAATTGGTGACGCATGGAAAAGACAGGACGGAGGCTATTCAAAAAATGAAAGCAGCCATTAGAGATTATAAGATTGAAGGAGTATCGACCACATTGCCATTCGGCACTTTTGTTTTTGAGCACGAAGCTTTTATATCGGGCAAATTTGATACGCATTTTGTAAAGAAATATTATACACCCGAAAAATTAAAAGACAAACAAAAAAGCAATGCAGAACTGGCATCCATCATCGCGTTGAAAATATTGGCTGGAAAAACAAAAAGAAATAAAACCGGTTGCAGATACAATAGCCTACTAACTGGAAAAGCAGGCTGGATTAAAATTCCTCGATTTATATATTGAACCAGTCGCCCATAAAACATTTGTATAAACAGATGAAATCAAAAACAGAAATATTAAAGAAAAGATTGAAGAAGGAAAACTGGGTGGTGGGCAGCAGCGAAATGACAACGCAGCATAAAAAAGGAAAGCTGACTGCAAGGGAACGTATTACCCTGTTGATGGATCCCGGGTCATTTGAAGAAATCGGCGCGTTGGTGCTACACCGTACCAAAGATTTTGGGATGGAGGATCAGCAGTTTTATGGCGATGGTGTTGTTACGGGTTATGGTACGATCAATGGCCGTCTTGTTTATGTATTTGCACAGGATTTTACCGTATTTGGTGGAGCACTTATCAGAAACACATGCAGAAAAGATCTGTAAAATAATGGACCTGGCTATGAAGACCGGCGCACCAATGATCGGCTTGAATGATTCGGGTGGTGCAAGGATACAGGAAGGCGTAAGATCGCTTGGTGGTTATGCGGATATATTTTACAGGAATGTTTTATCCTCAGGAGTTATTCCGCAGATATCTGCCATCATGGGGCCCTGTGCCGGTGGAGCTGTGTATTCACCCGCTATCACTGATTTTACATTGATGGTAGAGAATACCAGTTATATGTTTGTTACCGGCCCCAATGTGGTAAAAACGGTAACCAATGAAGAAGTGAGTTCTGAAGAACTGGGCGGAGCATCCACACATTCTACCAAATCAGGCGTTACGCATTTAACTGCTGCCAATGATATGGAATGTATTGCAACAGGTAAAAAAATTATTAAGTTATATGCCGCAGAACTGTGAAGATACCACTCCAAAAATTCCATATACATTAGGAGATGAAACAAGAGAAGTACTAGAAACAATCATTCCCGAAAGCAATAACCAGCCTTATGATATGCGGGCTGTGATAGAAGGCATTTGTGATGAAGGATCTTTTTTTGAAATTCATAAAGATTATGCAGCAAATATTGTGGTTGGTTTTGCAAGACTGGCAGGCAGAAGCATTGGCATTGTTGCCAACCAGCCCATGAGCCTGGCAGGTGTACTTGGATATTGACAGTTCAAAAAAAGCGCGCAGGTTTACCCGCTTTTGCGATTGCTTTAATATTCCGTTACTGGTATTGGTGGATGTACCGGGATTTTTGCCGGGCACTGACCAGGAATGGCATGGCATTATTACCAATGGCGCAAAACTATTATATGCATTGAGTGAAGCAACCGTGCCACGTGTTACCGTTATCACACGAAAAGCATATGGCGGTGCTTATGATGTAATGAATTCAAAACATATCGGCGCTGATATGAATTTTGCATGGCCCACTGCAGAGATTGCGGTAATGGGCGCGAAAGGAGCCAGTGAAATTATTTTCAAAAAAGAAATATGCAGAAGCTGCAGATCCGGCAAAAAAACTTGCTGAAAAAGAAGCTGAGTATGCTGAAAAATTCGCCACGCCTTACCTGGCAGCCGAAAGAGGATTTATTGATGAAGTAATAGAACCCAAGGAAACCCGCAAAAAACTGATCAAAGCATTTGCCATGCTGGAAAATAAAGTGGCGAAACTGCCCAAGAAAGAAACATGGCAATATTCCTTTGTAAATCGATTTTAATTTATGAGCATTATTCGTGCAACACATTCTTAATAACCACCGGTAACCTTTCATCCTTTCTAATGGCGGGTTCAGCAAAAAGTCATACTGATTCTGCTTTGTAATCAGTAAATTATCTTTCATTTCATTAACTAATTAAAATTGCATTTTATGGTACAGAAATTTAACATGCGAATATGGCAGACTATATTCCTTGTATTTATATCTTTTATTGGATGGAGCCAGATCACAACGCCAAGAACACCCAGCCCCGCCTCAGAGGTATCTCAAACAATCGGGATCTCACGGATCACTGTCAACTATTCGCGGCCGTCAGTAAAAGGACGTGAAGTCTGGGGTGCACTTGTTCCTTATGGATGGAACGTTCAGGCATTTGGAGCCGGCAACTCTGCTCCATGGCGTGCCGGCGCAAATGAAAATACTACTATCCGTTTCTCCCATGATACCAAAGTGGAAGGCCAGGCTGTGCCTGCAGGAATTTATGGATTGACTTTCGTGATCAACCAGGATAATACCGGGGAAGTGGTCTTATCAAAGGACAGCAGGTCATGGGGAAGTTTTTTCTATGATGCAAGGCATGATCAGCTAAGGGCGAAGATCAGCCTACGCGCCATCCCCCATACTGAATTGCTGACATATGATTTCATGAATCTCACAAAAACTGGAGCAGAACTGGTTCTGAACTGGGAAAAGAAACAATTCCCCGTGAAGATCGAATTCGATGTTGATAATATTGTAATGGCAAATGCAGCCGAAGAATTAAAAGGCACAGTTGGTTTTAACTGGCAGGGATTTTCAACTGCTGCCAATTATGCGCTTCAAAACAAGGTGAACCTGGAGCAAGGGCTTACATGGGCCAACCAGGCAGTTACTCAAAATAATAGTTTTGCTACACTTAGCATCAAATCCGATATCCTTAAAGAGATGGGTAAAACAGCTGAAGCTGATAAGATGATGGCTGATGCCATTGCTATTGCTACCAACAATGAGCTTAATTTATATGGCTACCAGTTACTCACCGCAGGCCAGCACGATAAAGCCATTGAAATGTTCGTACTTAATACAAAAAGGAACCCCAGGGACCCAAATACCTTTGATAGCCTCGGGGAAGCCTATTTTACAAAAGGGGATAAGAAGAATGCCATTGTGAGTTTTAAAAAATCGCTGAGCATGAATCCGCCCGCAGGTGTTAAAGCGAATTCTGAAAAATTCCTCAAACAACTGGGAGCATTATAGCATTTAAAATACGATCAGAGATATTCAACCGCCAGGGCATTTCCTGGCGGTTTTTTTATACTGTAAGGTCTTCGTAAATCTTCGGGTTAAATCATACAATAATATGGCTGAAATTCCGTTAACTACGAAATCAAAATCCCTATAATATGAAAAACACCCTACGTATTTTTCCCCTCTTGTCAGTTAGCCTGGTTGTTCTTGCTTCATGTAGCAGCAGCAAAGAATCCATGGTACAACGTAAAGCAGATATCCAAAGCTCAAAAGAAGCTGCCATCAGCTGTTTTGTACAAATGAATGATGGATCGATCAGGTATTTCAGCAGTTTGAAATTAGTGACCGGGCTTTTTATGACCCCACACCTATTAGGAGATGGCAAAATAAAAATAAAGGCTGATGCCATAAAAGCATATCAGAATAAGGATCATTATGCCATTTCCCAGTCAGCGATCGCTTCAGGTCGTCGCAGTTATGTAGCCGTTGAAAGCCTGCCGGGATTTGCAGTAAGAATCCTTAAAGGTGAAATCAACGTATATAGTAAGCAGTATTATAACGGTTCTGCTGCAGTGGATGAGTTCTTTTTACAATCCGGAGAAAGTGGTCCAATTGTTGCTTTTTCTACGGAATTAATGAAAGAAATGACCAGGGAGAACCCGGCTGCATTGGATCTTTTTAGTAATAAAAAATACCTTTCAGCGGTTTCAAAAAAATCATTGGCTAACCATTCAGCAAATATTACTACCCCATTAATGACTAAAAATAAATAATTTAAAATCAATGTAAGTTGCAGCTTATTATTCTACATATGCGTTGCTGTTTTCTGATCCTTCTCAGCCTGCTGAAGAATAAAGCGTTTCATTGACGATCACCAACTGACTAATCCCTTTACATAATACCCAATAAGCCTGCATTTATGTGGGCTTTTTATATAACACTATGAGTTTCAATATTTAATACTGGCACGTTTTCTGATATTTAATGACCGGATATGTCCCGTTTTAAAATCCGGAATTTATCCTTAAGGGCCTGAACTTTTTCAGGTCCTTTTTGTTTTTATAAGATTGCCAGGGAATTTCATATGATATGCCCGGTTTTAAGGGCCTGACTCAATCTTCTTCTGAAATTTAGTAAAGCCGGGCATTTTTTGATATATTCGTTTAATCCATAACTGACTTTAATCTTTTTACACACATGAGAATATTCCCGTACTCCCTGGTTACCAGGGCAATCCTATTTTCAATTGTATTTTTTAATATTAACACTGCATTTTGCCAAAAAGAAAATCCCATTAAGTTTGGAAAAATATCCGTGGCAGATTTTGAAAATCCCGTTTTTAAGACTGATACCTCCAGCAGTGCGATCATCATTTCTGATATTGGCTCCTCCGTTTTTGAGGGTAATGCAAGTGGCTGGTTCACGCTAATATTCAAGCGGCATACCAGGATCTTTATTAAGAATAAAAATGGGTATGACCTGGCGACGGTTGAAATGCCTATTTTTTCAAACGGCCGAAATGAAGAAAAGATCACCGGGCTTAAAGCCAATACCTATAATCTTGAAAATGGCCAGGTGGTAACTACAACACTTGACAATAAGTCGGTGTATGAAGAAAAGCAAACCAAGTCCTGGAAAACAAAAAAGTTTGCAATGCCTGCTATTAAAGAAGGATCGATCATCGAATATGTTTATACAATTGAATCGCCATATCTTACCAATCTTCAGCCGTGGCATTTCCAGGGAGAGAACCTGTGTCTTTGGTCGGAATATAAAGTTGAAATACCGTCATTTTTTAATTATGTTTTTCTGACCCAGGGATTTCAATCATTTTTTCTCAAAACAACCAAAGAAAGTTCACAGTACTTTAATATTACAGATGGAGACGTTAATGCCTATGAGAGAAGCAATACATATTCTTTCAATGCTAACACTGTGCAAACGAGGTGGGTGATGAAGGATGTGACCTCTTTAAAAGCTGAGTCATATATTTCCTCTGCCCGTAATTATGTTTCCAAAGTTGAATTCCAGCTATCTGCTTATCGTTTTCCTAACCAGCCCGAAAAACCTATTCTTCCTAACTGGCAAAAAGTCAGCGAAGAAATGCTGAAGGATGATGATTTTGGAGCAGGGTTAAAAACCACAGCCTGGTTACAGGACGACATCAGGGATATTGTAGCCGGCGCTACCACTGACATCAAAAAGGCAAAAAAGATCTTCTATTACGTCACCCGGAATTTTACGGCTTCATCACATTACGGAAAATATCTTACCACTAACTTAAAACAGACATTTAAAAGAAAGAACGGGAACGTTGCAGACCTGAACGTATTACTCACGGCGATGCTTATTCGTGCCGGGTTTACAGCAGATCCTGTATTGTGTGCCACGAGGAGCTTTGGCCGGCCGCATCCTTATTATCCCTTACTTGAAAAATATAATTATGTTATCAGCAGGCTAACGATCGGCACAGATTTCTACCTGCTTGATGCCTCGGAGAGTAATGCGGGGTTTGGAATAATAAACAGCAATCTTTATAATGGAATAGGAAGGGTTATCAACCCCGATCTGCCCGCCATGGTAGAGTTTCATACCAATTCAATCAACGAGGTAAAGACCACATTTATCAATATTATTAATGATGAAAAGGTTCCAAAACAGATGGCAGGAGTGTTTTCGTCACAGCTGGGAAATGAGGAATCAAGGTCAGCAAGGGAAAAGATCGTAAGTTCAGGGGAGAAAGATTTTTGGAAAAAAATTAAAACAAATTACGGATTTGATATTGAGATCGCTGACCAGGCAATAGATTCCTTGAAAAGGTACGAAGACCCGGTTAAACTGGGTTATTCGTTTACATTTTCAAAACCGGAAGATGAGATCATCTACTTCAACCCATTACTCGGAGAAGGTTATAGTAAAAATCCTTTTGCATCTGCCGAGCGGGTATTGCCCATTGAAATGCCCTATGCGTCTAACGAAACGTATATAGTCAACATGGAAATACCTGAAGGCTATACCGTAGATGAATTCCCAAAAAGTGTCCGCATGAGCCTCAACGGGGATGAAGGAATGTTTGAATACATCATCGGGAAAACCGGTGCCAATAGCTTTCAATTGCGCAATATCATTAAACTAAACAAGACGGATTTTGATGCTGAAGATTATAATTCATTGCGTGAATTTTTTGGCGCGATCGTTGCAAAGCATGCAGAATTTGTTGTATTTAAAAAGAAAAAATAATGTATTGTATGAATAAGATCATTGTTTTTTCGATAGCTATGCTGGTCGTTTCATATTCAATAGCTCAAAAAACAAACTATGCTGTTTCTGCGATCTCTCCTGAACTGATCCTCAATGCCAATGTTGTAAAAAGGTTTGATCATACGGTGATCACCATACACAATCCGGGACGGGCAACGGTTAAGCAGCGATATGCACTGACGATTTTAAACGAAGCAGGGGATGATTATGCTGAATTTTACGCCGGTTATAATAAGCTCGTCAAATTAAATGAAGCTGAAGGGCGATTATACAATGCAGCGGGTAAGGAAGCTAAATCTGTTAAGAAAAAAGCGATGAGTGATCTAAGTGCAACAGGCGAAAATTTTATGGATGATAACCGGGTGAAGACCCATAATTTTTATTGTAAGATTTATCCTTACACGATCGAATACGAAACAGAGAAAGAGTATAAAGGAATATTAGGCCTGAATACCTGGTGCCCACAACAAGACTTTGAATTCTCAGTAGAGAGCAGTAAAATGGAACTTAGTTGTCCATTAGCTTATGAGTTGAGGTATATGGCTTTTTTATACAAAGATGAACCAGTGATCATTCAAAATACATCTACAAAAACTTACACCTGGGAAATAAAAAACCTGCCGGCTATTGAAGAAGAGTTTAATCCTCCTTCATGGAATAGTATAACTACAACGGTATACCTGGCGCCTTCCGAATTTGAAATGGAAGACTATGAAGGAAGAATGGATAACTGGCTGAATTTTGGAAAATTTATTTTTGCATTAAATAAGGGTCGTGATCAATTACCGGAACAGCTAAAAATAAAAGTACATGAGCTTACAGATAAGCTAAAAGATGAAACACAAAAAATAGAAGTCCTTTATAATTTCTTACAACATAGCACGCATTATATAAGTGTTCAGCTTGGTATCGGTGGCTGGCAACCCTTCAGCAGCGAATATGTGGCAGGGAAGGGCTATGGAGATTGTAAAGCTTTGTCAAATTTCATGTACGCTATGCTGAAAGAGGCAGGCATTACTTCTTATTATAGCCTTGTTTATGCCGGAGTAAATTCAGAAAAAACGATCGAGAATTTTCCTTCAGCGAAATTTAACCATGTGATCCTTTGCATACCCCAGGCAAAAGATACTACATGGCTTGAATGCACCAGCCAGACTGTACCGGCAGGGTATATGGGATCTTTTACAGGTAACCGGAAAGCCCTTCTTGTAGATGCGAACGGCGGTAAGCTTGTAAGCACGCCACGTTATACTGCTGCAGATAACCTGCAGGTTAGAAAAATAAATGGAGAGATAAAAGCAGATGGGAATCTCAGCTTTGAATCTAATACCGTTTTTTCCTGCGAGCAACAGGATGATCTTCATAGTCTCACCACCGGGCTATCCAAAGATAAACTGATGGATTACTTAAAAAAACAAATTGACCTGGCTACCTATAATGTTAAACAATCGGACTATAAACAAACGAGGTCATTTCATCCTTCTATCCGGGAATTTTTAAGTATTGATGCACCCAATTATGCTGCAACGATGGGTAAACGATTATTTGTTGCACCAAATATCATGAACCGGTTTTCAAAGAAAGGAGACCACTTGCATAAAAGAAGATTTGATATCGATATAAAGCTTTCATACACTGATATTGATAGTGTAATACTCAACATCCCTGCAGGATACAGCCTTGAAGCACTCCCGGAAGAAGTACATCTCCGGACAAAGTTTGGCAGGTACGATTGTGTCACAAGTGTTAGGGATAATAAGATAGAATATATCCGTCGTTTTGAACAGGTTGGCGCTATTTTTCCTGCGAGCGATTATGACGACCTATGTGCTTTCTATAAAACAATTTACCTCGCAGACAGAAAGAAACTTGTGTTTTTGAAATAATATTTGCCTGCTGAGATCATATTTTGGTAAATGGATAAAACCGCAAATAATAAAGAAACAGCATTAAAGTGGATCGATGCATTCTGCAAACATGATCTTGAGCATTTGCTGGAACTATATGCAGAAACAGCCATCCATTTTAGCCCCAAATTAAAAGCAAGGCAGCCGGAGACCAACGGGTGGATCAGGGGTAAGCCTGCGTTGAAAAACTGGTGGGCAGATGCTTTTAACAGGTTGCCCAGCCTGCAGTATGAATTAAAGAATCTGATTATTGATGATAACCGGATCCTGATGGAATACCTGAGAAGGGTAGACGATGAGCCCGATATGATGATCGCAGAAGTGCTGGAGATCAAGGAAAGCCTGATCGTACAATCAAGGGTCTATCACGGATAAGATCAGATTTTTGCTTCAACCGGATAATTTCATGGTTGGGTAAAAAACAGCTATGGTAAAAATCCGGGCATTGTTTATTTATTATATTTAAAGATAATCACCAATTATGCGCCTGATTTTTGTTTTGTTTTGTTTCTCTGCCACATGTCTTCATGCCCAGCCTGTATCCGGTATCGATAATGGGTATTTCAACGAACCACCTGCCGGTGAAATGCCGGTAATTTTTGCAACGGGGATCATCTCAGATGAATTTGGTAACAGGGATATGGCGATCTCACCAAAGGGCGATGAAATTTTTTATACGATGCAATATAATTATGGGCTGATCAGTACCATATTGCATTCAAAAAAGAAAGATGGTAAATGGAGCGTACCCGAAGTAGCTTTTTTTTGCGGGAAATACAAAGACCTTGAACCAGCTTTTAATTTTGATGGAACTAAATTGTATTTTTCGTCTAACCGGCCACTGGGTGATACCGGCCTGGCGAAAGACTATGATATCTGGTGGCTGGAAAAAAAGAATGGGGAGTGGGGTAGCCCGGTCAATATCGGGATACCAGTGAATTCAGGGAAGGATGAATATTATGCATCCCTGGCCAAAAACAATAATATTTATTTTACAAGGGCTGTTGATGGCAGGGAAGAAGATATCATGATCTGTAAATTTTCAGGAGGGAACTATAGTGTAGCGGAAAGTTTACCGGATGCAATCAATTCTGTGGGGGATGAGTTCAATGCATTCGTAAATCCGGATGAACAGTATATTTTATTTTCAGGGTACAAGCGAAAGGATGGCTATGGAAATGGAGATATTTATATAAGCAGGAAGAATGAAAAAGGAGAATGGCAGGATGCAAAAAACCTCGGGCCGGCAATCAATTCATCCGCCCTGGATTATTGCCCTTATATCACGGCGGATAAGCAGTATTTTTTTTATTCGAGTAATAAACATGAAATAAAACCTCCGTTCAGGCAACCTCAAAAAATGAAAAACCTTCAAAAGATGCTTCATGGCCCTTTAAATGGAGCAGATAATATTTACTGGATAAAAGCAGCTGAAGTTTTAAATAAGTAACCCATACATTCCTGCCCGCAAAGCTGTTTAACAAAAACTTATCAACCTCCATTTAATCCTGCAGGGATTTTTTTTTTCTATAGTTCCGAACGGCTCTAAAATCCGCTTCAACAATTATATGAAAAATAAAATTCTACTTATCCTTGCCTTGTTGATCTCCACGTTCAGTTTTGCGCAGGTAAAACCATCTTTTGGTGTCCGTGCAGGGCTTTCTTCAACTGGTATGCGTGGCGATGCAGTTAGCAGCCTGAAGGGCCTGCTTGATTATGCAGATGGCATGATCACCACCAATGACCGCTCGGGTTTTTTCGCAGGAGTAAATGCATCAGTACCTCTTGGAACGATCATGTCTGTTGAGCCTGGCCTTTATTATACCCAGAAGGGGTATGAATTAAAGGGTGCGCTTAATGTGAAAGGCCTGGAATTCCTCGGTGTCAATGCAAAAGCCCAGCTCCAGTCACAATATATTGATATCCCGGTGTTGTTTAAAGCAAATCTTGGTGGCCTGGAGATTTTCGCGGGGCCACAGGTATCCTATTTATTACATTCAGACCTTCGTACAACGGCCGGCCTGCTTGGCATAAATTTATTGAATAGTAAAATGGATGCTACTTCTCAATTCAGTAAATGGGATATGGGTGTTACTGGTGGTATCGGCTATAAGTTTAAAAATGGTGTTAATGTAATGGCATCATATGATCATGGACTATCAAAGGTTGATGCCAATCAAAACCTGAATGCGTATAACCGTGGTTTTAAAATTGGACTTGGGGTTAGTTTTTAGAAGTTGAATTGCAACGAACCAAAACCTATAAGGTTTTAAAACCTTATAGGTTTACATTTATTCCCCGGAGTATATGAAAAACCCTGCCATGGTACCCCGGCATTTTATACGGAAAAGAAATTGTTTGCCAGGCTAAGGGATGGGGAAACACTGGTTATTTACAACCACGACAGGGATGAATGGATCGCATCAAAACCCGACAGCTTCTTTTTTACAGATCATTATAAAAATTATCCTTTAATGTTGGTCGATCTGAAAACCGTTTCCAAAGATGATCTGCGGGAATTGCTAACAATTTCCTGGAAGATCAGGGCAACCGCAAAATTATTGAAGCTGTTTAATAAATAATGATCCATCCTCCCGGTCTATAAACGGTCTGGCCTACCTCTTTTTTTGATCTTTTAGCAGGAGATTTGTAATGGAATTGCCATTTATATAAAAATAGCCCGTTATTCTTATCATTAATTTTGATAATACAGGTAATTTTTGGAACTTCATCTGCTAATTTATTTACATGAAAAATTTTACCAAACTACTTTTTGTTCTTCCCCTTTTATTAGTGTGTACGCTGCTTGAGGCGCAGAATAATTTCTGGACAGATATCCCGGAATCTGCTGCAAGATCTGCAAACGAGGAAAGGGTTATTATCCCGGATCGTTATAGGGTATTGTCTTTGGACAGTGTGCATTTATTGGCTGCCCTGAGAAATGCGCCCGCGGAATTTTCCGTTGAGTCGCGCCTCAATCCCCTAATCATTGCCATTCCGATGCCGGACGGATCTGTCAATCATTTCAATATTGTTGAATATAGTATGATGGAGCCTGGTTTACAGGCTAAGTTCCCGGATATCAGGACCTACAGCGGACAAGGCATAGAAGATCCAACCGCTACCATTAAGATCGACTGGACAGGTTTCGGTTTTCATGCAATGATATTATCCCCTGTTTCGGGATCAGCCTGGATCGATCCATATGCAAGGGGCACAAAAACCAGTTATATATCTTATTATAAAAAAGATCTGAAGCCTAAACAATTCATAGAAGTGGGTGTATTGCCCAACGAAGATGTGGCAAGGCCTGTTGAAACCACGGGCGGCCCTTGCCTCGGAGCAACTTTACGAACCTACCGCCTCGCGGTGGCATGTACCGGTGAGTATGCAGTAGCGGTAGGTGGCACAACCGCACCCTTATTGCATTCTGCCATTGTAACAACAGTAAACCGTGTAAACGGGGTTTATGAAAAAGAAGTTGCCATTCGTTTAACCCTTGTTGCCAACAATAATGTTATTGAGTTCTTAAATGCCGGGACAGATCTTTTTACCGGAAATAACAATGCGACAATATTGATCGGCGAAAGCCAGACAGTTATCAATGCTAATATAATGGCTGCGAATTATGATATTGGCCATACTTTCAGTACAGGCGGTGGTGGACTGGCAGGTTTGGGCGTTGTTTGCAATAACACCCAAAAAGCGAGGGGAATTACCGGTAGCCCAAGTCCCACAGGAGACGGATACGATATTGATTTTGTTGCGCATGAAATGGGACACCAGTTTGGGGGCAATCATACTTTTAATGCAGCTACAGGAAATTGCCTCGGCAATGGAACTGCTACAACCAATGTTGAACCTGGTAGTGGAACAACGATCATGGCTTATGCAGGTATCTGCACTACGAATGATCTTGCTATACACAGTGATCCCCAATTTCACGGGATTAGTTTTGACCAGATAGGAACTTTTTCGAGAACTGGTGGCGGGGCAGCATGTGGCGTTGCAACAGCCACTGGAAATACAGCCCCGGTTGTAAATGCAGGAGCAAATTTTACGATCCCGATCTCCACTCCATTTACGCTTACAGGATCAGCAACAGATATTAACGGGGATGTACTCACTTATAGCTGGGAACAAATGGATATTGGCGGAGCTTTTGGAAACTGGAATGCTCCTACAGGCCAGGCGCCTTTATTCCGTTCCTTTCAACCTGTAACTTCTCCTTCAAGAACATTTCCGAAAATGTCTGACCTGGCAAATAATGTTACAACGATCGGGGAGATACTGCCGTCATATGTGAGGGATATGGATTTTCGCCTTACTGTAAGGGATAACCGCGCCGGCGGAGGCGGTGTTTGCTATGATGAGTTACAGGTATTTACTTCAGGCGCGGCTGCTTTTAGTGTTACTTCCCAGCCAGCTGCGACAGCCTGGACAGCAAATGGTGTTAATACTGCCACGATCACATGGACCGTTGCCGGAACAACAGTTGCTCCATTCAATTCACCCAATGTTGCTATTTTGTTTTCCGTGGATGGAGGCCTAACCTTTCCTTACACACTCTTAGCCAGTACTCCCAATGATGGTACGCAAAGTATTATCATACCTGCCGCCACCACTACTAAAGGCAGGGTGATGGTTAAATCAATTGGCAATATTTTCTTTGACATTAACGTAGGTATGATCACGGTTACATCTGTCTGCGGTGCAGAAGGTGCAGTTGTTGCTCCTGCCAATACAGTTTCGGCCCCTCCGGGAAATGCCGCGCTGAACTTAGGATTAAGTCCTCAATATAGTACGGCGCTTACACCTTCGGGCTCACTTCAAACCACTGACCCGATCTCAAATCTGGCTGTTCTTAATACAGCAACAACGGCATGCCAGGGCTTTTCGAATGAAATGAAATATGATGTATTTACATTTACACCCAGCATAACGGCAACGTATACCTTTACTTTAACCGGTGTTTTCCCCACCATCATGAATTTGTACAGCAATAGTTTTGATCCCGGAAATTCATGTACCAACTTCCTGAACTCGAATGGCAGCTACACGGCACCGAATGTAAGTATTGGAACTACGATCACGAGGATACTAACAGTAGGCTCCACTTATAGCCTGGTCATCGGCACATTCAGTAATACCCAACCTGTTTTGCCTGCTCCATACTCAGTGGCGGTTTCATCTGCAACACCTGCAGGGGGCGTCATTTATGCCGGCGGAACTCCTTATTTCAATCCTGGTGCAGGGTTTAATTATACATATGTGATCGTTAACAATACTACAAATATCATTGTTGGAATAAGCGCTACGGCAAATCTTACAAATGCTGGTACGTATCCTGCAGGCAGCTATTCTGTTTATGGATTATCTTATTCCAATACCATCCTCAACCTGAATACATTTGTAGGTGGTAATGTAAGTACCCTGATCTCTAATATTTTTAATAACCCATCAACCTTCTGTGCCAATTTTAGTAAGAATATAGTTTCGGTATTCGTTACCGGGGCGGTTCCGGTCAACAGCCTTGTTTTAACTGCCCGCAAATCAGGCAAAAATGTGTTGTTAGACTGGAAGACGGCGACCGAACAGAACAGCGATCATTTCCGCGTACAACGTTCAGCGGATGCTGCCAGTTTTTCTACAGAATTGGGCAGGGTAGACGCTGCGGGTAACAGTAATGCCGAGCGGAACTATAGCTTTACTGATGTACTTCCTTTGAACAAATGGAATTATTACAGGATCGAGGAAGTTGACCTGGATGGTGCCAAAACGAGGAGTAATACAGCGGCAGTCAAAATGGATGCTAATGGCAATCTCATCGTCATTTACCCGAACCCGGCAGTAAATGAACTCAGTGTTGATTACAACAGTAATTTAACCGGCCAACTGGCGCTGCAGTTCATTGACAGCAAGGGGGCGATCGTAATGACACGAAACTTAAATGTTGCGAGCGGCAGATCCGTTAACAGTATTGATATCAGTAAACTCAGCGCAGGGGTTTATATGCTGAGGTATATTGAGCCTGGTGGAAATACTTCCAGTATCAAATTTGTAAAAAAATAGGCTAATAATTTAAAGAATCTACGATTGCCCCGGGAACATCCCGGGGCAATCTATTTAGGTTAAAATAAACAGGCCATCATCATCTCGTCTACAAATTTATTTTCTGCCTTTAAATGAGTGTATTTTCTAAGTATTCCTTCCTCGTTGAAGCCAACGCTTTTATAAAGATGAATGGCTTTCTCATTGCTAACGGCAACGCTTAGCTCAATCCTTAAAAAATCGTGTTGTTGGGCAAATTGCAGGATCTCTTTCAGCATGATCTTGCCATATCCTTTCCCTGAATGATCCGGGTGAATGGCCAGTCCTCCAAGATAAACTATGTGAGATGTGCGCCATTTGAGGGGTATTAATTTAAACATTCCAACCCGCTGGCCATTGCTGATAAAAATGAATTTATGGTTATTGGCCAGCAACTCATCGAAAACCGGTTCAAAGCTTTTTTGATCCATATTCTCATAGAGCAGGTACGGATTTATTGCCGGGTGCATATACAAACTGTAAACGAAATCAAGATCGCTTTCTGTGGCTGTTTGAATCATGGTCACCTGTTTGATGAAAGGCAGTTTAAGATACATATTTATCCCATACATTTGGGGACATCCCGGGTCTTATGTTATGGTTTGGCAATTGATAAAATATCTAAGTGTTATTTTGATGCTGTCAGAATCTACTGGCGGTATCAAAACAGCCTTTATTGAGGCAACGCCTTCAAATACGACCCTCAATGAGCCGGCACTATTAAAGGAAAATTCCTTTTCTTCATACCCTGACCCAATTGTTACCAGCGATTCCATTGATTGTATCATTCCCTTTACACGGGTCGGCAATTTAATGTTGATAAAAGGCAGGGCAGACACAACTGAAGGGAATTTTATATTGGATACTGGGGCTCCGGGTCTCATATTAAATGTGACCTATTTTCGTAATTACCCATCGAGCTCGTCAGCAGATCCCGGACAGGGTGGTATAACCGGGTCCGTAACCAGTGCTGATCCCACAACCCTTCAACAACTTTCTCTTGGTCCTTTAAGATATTATAGAATTGAAGCAGACCGCATCAACCTTGGACATATAGAAAACAGTAAAGGAGTGAAGATTCTCGGACTCCTGGGTATGCAGCTTTTTAAACGTTTTGAAATGATCATCGATTATGAAAGAAGTATCATACATTTTCACTTAATCAATAAGAAAGAAAGCAGTACATACCAACATCAACAATTGAAAGATACCTCTGCATATAATATTTTCCCGATCGATTTACTTGACAATAAAATACTGACTTACGGATACATCGCGGGGAAAAAATTAACCTTCCTGATCGATACAGGGGCCGAATCCAATGTACTTGATAGCCGCCTGCCCAATAAGATCTTTGAGAATATTGCCATTACAGGCCGTATCCTGCTTGCGGGAACGGGCTCAAAAAAAACAGAAGCCCTTGCAGGAAACCTGCGTAATATGAGGATTGGCAAACTGGATATTGGCGTCTTACCTGTGATCGTAACAAATCTTGAAAAAATGTGCTTTGCATATGACCGTTGCCTGGATGGCATGTTGGGCTTTGATTTTTTATCCATGCATAAAATTGGATTTAACTTTGTAAAACGTAAAATGTATATATGGAAATAAAAAATACCTGGATGCTGTTCAAAAAATGCTTGCGCATCTCTGCGTATGCATTCTTTTTGATGGTGCTTTTCCAGGTGAAATCACTGGCACAGGGACCGCCGATGAAGGTATGTACGATCAAAAATGGAAGGATGTATATCGAATTGGATAAGAAGATCAGTGAATCATCGCTCGATAGTTTTATTTCGCAATTCAATCTCAGGGAGCTTGCTCTTAAACAACTTATAAAACTCAATTTTAAGGATTCCATTAACAGGCATGGCTGGCAGATCAACAAGAATACAAATAAAGTTATCGCGATCAGTAAACCACTGATAAGCCCCGCAGATAAGATCGATCCTTCAGAACTGATCAGGCTGGCCCAGAAAGACCCATCCTTTTCATCCCTGTTCCCGGCTGTAAGCAGTGATTTGAAATTCGGATATAACCGTTTTAAAAATAGACAGTCTTTTACAACGCGGGATTCAATGGTCAGGTTTTATTTACGCAATAATCTCCAGGCAAAAAGGGTCATGCTTGCCGGTAGTTTTAACAACTGGTCCCCGGATAAATTGTCAATGAAAAAAACAGATAGTGGCTGGATCGCTGAAATAAAGCTTGGGTCCGGAAAATATTGGTACAAATTTATTGCGGATGGTGAGTGGATGATCGACCCTGATAACCTTCAGCGTGAAAATGACGGTTTGGGAAACACGAATTCAATATTCTTTAAAACCAATACCATTTTCAGGCTTGGCGGGTACAGTAATGCAAAGAAGGTTTATCTCGGGGGCAGTTTTAATAATTGGCAGCCAAAAGATATCCAGCTATTTCGCATCCCCGCAGGGTGGTGGGAGTTACCCCTTTATCTTGCCGAAGGCACGCACACTTACCGTTTTATTGTAGATGATAACTGGATAATTGATCCTACAAACCCAACCCGCCTTCCCAATGAATTCAATGAATTTAATTCCGTTATACAAATCGGGAAGCCGCATTTATTTGCTTTAAATGGTTTTACAAATGCGGGCCAGGTTATATTAACAGGTTCGTTTAACGATTGGCGTAAGAATGAATTATTTATGAAGAGAACGGCTAAGGGCTGGGAATTACCCTATACGATCGGTGAAGGCAATTATGAATACAGGTTTATCGTGGACGGAAAGGAAATGACAGACCCCGTTAACCCGGTCTTCACAAATACAAGCAGGGAGAAGGGTAATTCATACCTGATCATCGGGCCAAACTATACGTTCAGGCTTAAAGGATACGCGGGCGCAAAAAATGTATTCCTGGCCGGGGATTTCAACCAGTTCACCCCAAATATGCTGGCTATGAAAAGGGAAGGGGATGAATGGAGATTCCCGGTTCATCTTTCCATCGGAAAGCACCTATATAAATTTATAGTTGATGGCACCTGGATAATAGATCCGGCCAATCCTACCTGGGAGCAAAACGAATTCAATACCGGGAATTCGGTTATATGGATAGAAAAATAAAGAAGTTAAAAATATGGTCGGGCACCTCGAGGTATTAGCGGTTCCTGTTGTTAAAGCCACCTTTATTAAAACCACCACCATCCCTGTTTGAATTCCCGCGAAATCCGCCGGAACCGCCCGGAGCGCTGCTCCTGTCTTCTGCTTCTTTCACCACCAGCGGCTTTTTTCCGAGTGACATATCATTCAGACTTTCGATAGCATCTTTACCTTCTTCGCGGTTGGGCATTTCTACAAAAGCAAATCCTTTGCTTTTTCCTGTTTCTTTATCAATGGCAACTTTGGCAGAAGTTATGGTTCCGAATTTTTCAAATATCTCCATCAACTCAGCATCATCAAGGTCATAGGGAAGGCCGGCAACAAAAATTTTCATAAAATATTTTTTGTGAATGTACAGACTAAAGCTGTATTTAAAAAATTGCAAAACCCCTTCCCGCCTGTTTTTTTTGATCAAACCGGTGAACATGGGATCAAAATCCTTTAAATTGACCCAAATGGATATAGCGGGGAAACCCTGTTTGCTAACAAAATACTTATAAAATATTATATTAGTGCCTGGTAACCTTCCTGTTATTCTTCAATCTTCATGTATGAACGGGCTGTTTTTTTTCTTTAGTATAAGTATCTTTTTACTGCTTCCGCCTGCCCCGCATTCTTCAAAGCAGGTATTTGATCTTTCCCATGAATCGGGCTTTATGTTTCATAATAACAGCTATGTTGAAAAAACAGGATTCAAGCCAGCTTATAAAAAGCAACTATATTATGCCATTATGAATAAGGCAGGTAAGCAAATACTGCAGAAAGTATCCCTAAAATTTGAAGAAGTGGATGATGAATGCATCGGCGAAAAGATCATTTATTTCAGGATACCCGGGAACTATGACCCGGATATACCATTGCTTGCTTCTACCTTGTTAAATGAAAGATCCGTACTAAAAAATGCTTCTTATACAAAGAAAAAATTTATGGATGTAAAGGACCGGATCGATATTCAGTTTCTCAATGAAAACTATACACTATCCTTAAAAAAGAATAAGCAGCCAAATGATAGCCTGGATCTTTCCCTGGTTTATAATAACAACAGCCAGTTTCTCAACAGAACAGTCCTTGATGAAGAATACCCACCAAAATTGATCTTTGCCGGAGACCTTAGCGGGGACGAGGGGATTGATCTTATTTTACAGGTTACTGAGAAACAAGCTATTTACTGGATATTACTTATCTCAACCGCGAAGCCAACCGGGAAACCTGCATTAAAGGAAAAGGCAAGTTGTTTTTATACAGCTGTGCCCTGCTGATCTTAGCTTATTCCTTAATCCTCATTATTCCTTCCATTTACACCCATTTGCAGAATTATAAACATTTGCTAAAATTGCCCGATCTTCTTTCAATTGAACAATAAATAAAATAATTTAAAGTTCTATAATTACTCACCTGGACCTGCTGCCTATTATTAAAATTAAAATTTCTAACTATGAACACACCAACTCGCAGTAATCATTCACAGGAAGCTACCCGGCAAACAACCAATAACACAACCGGATGGATCGGGCACCTGCCTGGTCATAAGGAACATATTTCAAGAGGCCAGACATTTATGGTAGATGCTGACGGTGACCTGCAAACCGTCGAAGTATTTTCAAATATGGTAAAGGATAATGGCCATGTTGTAATGACTGTTCACAACTTTGATCCAAATCAAAAAAGCTGGGGGCCCGCCCTGGGTTCTGCCAGGGTAGAATTTAAAAAAACAGATAGCGGTAAATGGATCGAGTTCAATATCCCTGCATTGCATCTTGATAAGGGTAAATCTTATGGCTTTAGATTGGACAGCGAGGATGCCTGCATAGGGGTAGGCGAAGCTGCCGGCAGTTCAAAGCACCCCCCATTCAAAACCGGGCAGGAATGGAAGTTTACAAATAATAATAAGGGTGATTCCTTTTCCTACTTTAGCCTGGCATTCAAATTAGGAATAACAGCCTAAAAAATAAAAAGCCACCAATGCTTATTGGTGGCTGCGCTTTGCGCCAGATGATTTAATGGTTTCGGTTAAAAATTATTTACCGAAGTTGTCCATGCTATATCTGTAGACATGAATACCTCCTTTTTCTTTGGTGAATGAGATACAAAGTTAAGCATTAACTTAAACAAGGGATCAACGTTTTTAGAAAATTTCTGAGTGATAACAATTACTGCCGCCTATTAGGTAGTGTCTTATTTTTGAAAAACTGTCAGCCTGAGCCTGTCGAAGGCGGGTTGTATACTAAGCTATGCCGGTTTCGACAAGCTCAACCTGACATTTCGTTATATAATAAATATTCAAACTGATACACTACTGCCTATTAAGGCTGTTTTATTTTACGACTTTTTTTTTATATCTTTAAGGATAATAAAATTAAGAAGGCTAGTATTTTTTATAAATTATACATCATGAAAAAATTATTACTTGCAATAACAGTTACCATGTTATTTGCTGCTGCTTCAGGACAAAGGATCGCCAGGATAACAATGTCCCAGGGAGGTACGCTGGATATGATCTCATTTGAAATTGAGGCAAATGTGATCGTTAATGTAACAGAAAGCGGGAATATTATAAATTGGGGTACGGATATTTATGTAGACGGAAGGGTAGAGAATTTTGCAGGAAAATTGGGCGAATTTCCGGGGAAAGTTGAGTATTATTCTGCCAACGACAACGAGGCATTCAGGGGCAAAGTAAAGTATATCGGGAAAACACTTGTTACCTATTATGGTTCTTATGATGACGAAGTTCTGAAAGGAAAGATCAAAAGTATTGCTGCAACCAAGTTTGAATATTATGCTTCTTATGATGAAAACTCGCTCAAAGGGAAAATAAAAAATGCTTCTGTTCCTTTCACTTATTATACATCTTTCGATAATGAAGCTTATCGCGGAAAATTAAAAAGCATAGGCCTTACTTCTATCACCTATTATGCCTCCTTTGACGACAAGGCTTACAAAGGAAAAATAAAGAGCATTGACAGGTCATCATTCACTTATTATGCATCCTTTGAAAAGACTGAATATCGCGGAATGATGAAGACCGGTTTTCAAGGCCAGCTTATCAATGGTATTAAATTTTTAGTGAGGAATTAAGAAGCCTTCCCCAATGCCAGCGCTCAATTTTACTCCATTTCCCAACCTGGATACAGGACGTTTGCATTTAAGGCAGCTTGAAATGTCTGATGATCATGAAATTTTCTTACTTCGGTCTGATGAAAAGCATAACGAATTTGTCGACAGGCCCCGGGCTGCTTCTATAGAAGATGCACAGGCATTTATTCAAAAAATATCCCAGGGGATCCTTGAAAATAAATGGGTCTTTTGGGTGATCTGTTTAAAAGATTCAAACAAACTTACGGGGACAATCGGTTATTGGAATATTTCTCCCGGGAATGATCGTGCAGAGATAGGATATGAATTGCTTCCTGCCTTCCAGGGAAAAGGCATTATGCAGGAAGCAATATCAAAAATTATTGAATATGGTTTTGTGGGCATGAACCTTAAAATAATTGTTGCTTTTTCACACCGCGATAATCAACGTTCCCTGAGACTCCTTGAAAAACACAATTTCAAACATGATCTAACACTTGAAGATGAAATGGATGAAGCAGAAAATATGTTGATCTATTCCCTAAAAAAGGAAGATCATATTTAATTACGCCGAATATATTAATAGCTATACTAATATTCTTTCCCCCAGGTACATTACAACAGAAATAATACCACGGACAACTACGAACCTTTCTGCGTATTAATGCCCGAATTTCAAATCAGTTTTTATATCCAGGAAGAACGGCAAAATATTTGCGGCATTATCAGCGCTAAACTTATTTAAAACGCCAATTGCTATCCAATGAGAAACACCACTACTTTTCGCAGTATACTGCTGCAATCAATTTTTATTTTTTTTGTGTTCACGTTACATGCACAACCCGCCAGTTGGCAGGCCCGCGGTGTTGGCGGGGGCGGCAGTTTATTTTACCCGACCATCAACCCTGCAAATGACAATGAGTTTTATGTTGCCTGTGATATGAGCCAGCTTTTTCACAGCACTGATTTTGGAAATACATATACGCAGGTGCCTTTTACTAAATTACAGGTAGGTAATATATCTACCTATGAATTTACCAGCAATAACAATATTGCTTATTGCATTGCCAATGATGGCAATATCAATTATGCTGTGCGAACAATCGATGGTGGCAATACCTGGAATGCTTTGCCTGGCAACCCGTTGAATGGTGAAGATGTATATGCACTGAAAGCAGATCATGCCAATCCAAACCGGGTCGTGATGGGTTATTACGGTTCAATGTATATTTCTAATAATGCAGGTGAGAATTTCACATTGGTAAGAAATGCGGCAAATGCAGGTGCAGGTATCACCATCGCCGGTGTTTTCTTTGATGGCAATAATATTTATATCGGCACCAATGAAGGCATTTTATATTCTTCCAATGGTGGAACTTCTTTTGCCAAACTTGTTACAACCGGGATGCCGGCGGCAGAGACTATTTTTTCTTTTGCCGGTGCGAAGGTTGGCGCAGTTACACGATTTTTTTGCATCAGTGCAGATGCAGGCGATGTATATAATGGCTATGTTCCCTGGGATTACTGGGGCTTGGCAAAGGGAGTGTATTCAATGGATGCAGGCACAAATACATGGATCCAAAAATGACTGGCATCAATATCTCAAATGATTTCGTGATGTATGTTGGCATGGCCCGGAATGATATCAATACAGTTTACCTCGGAGGCAGCGATGGAGCAACCGGCGGTAATTGTGTGATGAAAACAACCAATGCGGGTACAAGCTGGAACAAAGTTTTTTTAACTGCCAATAACCAGAATATCCGTACCGGCTGGTCGGGGCAGGGAGGTGACCGTGGCTGGGGTTATGGTGAAAGTTGTTTTGGAATTACGGTTGCGCCCAATAACTGCCAATAAAGTTTTGTTCGGCGATTTTGGATTTGTGCATAAAACAAGCGATGGCGGTGCAACCTGGCAGCAGGCTTATGTGAATACAGCAGATGAACATACCGCCGGGAGCACCCACGCCGCAAAACCAATATTATCATAGTATCGGTCTGGAAAACACAACGTTCTGGCAAATGCATTGGCAGGATGCGAATAATATGTTTGCCTGCTTTTCGGATATCAATGGCACCGAAGTACAGATGGCGGAATTACCTGGAGTTTTGATTATACCGGCCATACATCAACACATGTACCGTATTGCGAAGCATGCTGCCGGTAATACCATGTTTGCCGCAACTTCAGGTGTGCATGATATGTATCAAAGCACAAGGTTGCAGGACAACCTCCTGGATGCTGCAGATGCCGGTGGGAGGATTATTTATTCGACAAATAACGGTGCCGCATGGCAGTTGCTTCACCAGTTCGGTCACCCGGTTTTTTGGGTGGCTACCGATCCCAATAATGCCAACAGCATGTATGCAAGTGTGATTCATTATGGCGGAGGTGCAGGACAGGGCGGGATCTGGATGACCAATGATCTGAATAATCTTGCTGCATCAACATGGACAAAACTTCCGGATCCTCCGCGTACACAGGGCCATCCTGCAGCTATCGTCGTATTGAATGATGGAAAAATGGTTTGTACTTTTTCCGGCAGGAGAACTGCTGCCGGTGCCTTTACAGCAAGCTCCGGCGTTTTTATTTATGACCCGTTAGCCGCATTCATGGTCTGATGTTTCTCATGCGGATATGCAATACTGGACAAAAGATATTATTATCGATCCTTCAGATCCTTCACAAAATACCTGGTATGTCTGCGTTTTCAGTGGCTGGGGCGGTGCTCCCAATGGCAAAGGCGGATTGTTTAGAACAACCAACCGGGCGGTGTCATGGACAAAGCTTACCGGTACCCAGTTCGACCGGGTTACCTCTATTACCTTCAATCCATTGCTGCCCACCCAGGCATATCTTACCACAGAAATACAGGGACTGTGGATAAGCAATAATATGAATGTGGCCACTCCTTCATGGTCGCTTGTAAATAATTATGCTTTTCGCCAACCCGAACGGGTTTTCTTTAATCCCTATAACGCCAACGAGGTTTGGGTTACCAGTTTTGGCAACGGTTTAAAGATGGGCCTGCTTTCCGGCCCCGTGCGGGTGAACTTACTTTCGTTTAATGGTAACCGTGAAAATGAATTAACCACATTGCATTGGGTTACTGCCAACGAAGATCCCGGAACCATATTTGAAGTAGAAAGGAGTAGTGACGGAATTCATTTTGAAAGGATCGGCGTAGTGAATGGCAGGGACGGTACTGTTAATAATTACCGTTTCACCGACCTGGTTTCGGTCCCTGTACTGTATTACAGGCTCATGATAAAAGGAATAAGCAGTAATGGTTTTTACAGCAATATCATTGCATTCAGAAAAGATAGTGAAGCTATTGCTGATATTCAGCTTATGAATAATCCTGTATTAACCAGTATTAATCTCCAGGCAACTGTTCAACAGGCAGGAGCATTGCGATTTGCGTTATATGACCGTTCAGGTAAGAAAATGTTGCAGCAAACCCTCAGCATAGAAAAAGGAACAAACGTAGTCAGCATTCCTTTGCCGGCAGCCTGTATTGCAGGAATTTATTTCATACGGGTACAAGGAGCAGGGATTGCAAGGAATATCCGCTTTGTAGTGGGAAAAAGAATATGAAATATTATCAATTAACATGAATGCGCAACTATGAACAAAGAACTATGAACTAATAGCTAAGTGTTTGCATCCTTTTCAGCAATATTTTTTTCGATCCTCCGGTCAGGGATGATCCATATCGCAGCTACAACAACATAAAATGAAAAACCAAACCATGGGTGAATAAAAGATGTCCCTATACCAAGAACATATAATAGGATGGATATTTTTCCTTTAGTATCCGAGCCAATGGCTGTTGCCAGTGTAGAATCTTTTCCATGAAGCTTTGTAAGCTGTTTGGAAAGTATCGTATATGCAATAGCACACATCAATAAAATAAGACCATATACAATCACAGGCCATTTGGCAAAATGATTCTCGCCCATCCATCCGCTTGCAAAGGGTGTCAGGGAAAGCCAGAAAAGTAAATGCATATTGGCCCACAAAATCCGGCCATTCACCTGCTTTGATGCATGCAGCATGTGATGATGGTTGTTCCAGTAAATACCAATGTATATAAAACTCAGTATATAACTTAAAAAAACCGGCAGCACCGGCTCAAGTAATTCAATATCCGCTCCATGCGGAACTTTCATTTCCAGTACCATGATTGTTATAATGATGGCGATCACTCCATCACTAAAAGCTTCTAATCGCCCTTTACCCATAATCAGTTAAAATAATTAATGAATCAATTATATAAATGTAAAACATATATGGTTAGTTTTACTACAGGGATTATTCATTAAATTTATAAATGGGTTTTATTAATAAAAAATACAAACATGAAAAAATGGATACTATTACTATGCCTGTGTGTGATCACATTACAATTTTGTGTCTCTTCTAAGAAAACCACTGCAACCCCCGGCCATGTTTCACTAACCTATGTTTCCAATATTCAGCCGGTCATCGTAAGTAATTGTTCACCCTGCCATATCCCGCCGAAAGGCTTTAAGAAGGCGCTTGATAGCTATGATGCTGTAAAAGCAAATATTGATGATATGATTGCCCGGATAAACTTAAACCGGGGTGATAAAGGATTTATGCCTTTTAAACATGCCAAATTAAGTGATAGCCTCATCAATGTGTTTGTGCAATGGAAAGCTGACGGGGGAATTGAAAAGTAATTCTTATCCGCTATTTTTGCAACCTCTTTAAAAACACATAAGAATATGAGCGATATAACATTGACGAAAGGTGAGATACACAGCAACAAAGGTGTAATGAAATTTGAATTGTATGATGACGATGCTCCCATCGCCACTGCAAATTTTAAAAAGCTTATCTCGCAGGGATTTTATGATGGGCTCAGTTTTCACCGCGTGATCCCCAATTTTATGATACAAGGTGGATGTCCGAACGGTACCGGTTCCGGTGGACCGGGCTACACCATCAACTGTGAAACAGCCGGTAATAAACAACATCACGACCGCGGTGTACTCTCGATGGCTCATCGCGGACGCAATACAGGAGGCTCACAATTTTTTATCTGTCATAACCGCACGGGAACACAACATCTTGATGGCGTGCATACCTGTTTTGGTAAAATAACCGAAGGCCTGGAGATCATTGATGATATCAGGGCGGGAGATGTGATGGAAAAAGTTATTTTGGTTTAATATGATTCATTTACTTTTTAGCTTTTAGACGAAATATTATAAGTTTCTGCTATTCATTTCTCTTCATGTGATATGCCGTAATACAGTATTTGCATAGATCTTTAGTCACATTTTTTTCACAATAAGCCAATACAGGTATAGACCTGTAGTTAATTTACTAATTTTAAATACCAAACAACCTATATAATGTTAAGTGTTAATCT
Organism: uncultured Chitinophagaceae bacterium; assembly: GCA_963779595.1. GTDB lineage: Bacteria > Bacteroidota > Bacteroidia > Chitinophagales > Chitinophagaceae > Ferruginibacter. The sequence goes on from CAVZYY010000001.1 coordinate 1,222,994, forward strand.
GAAGCGTCTTTTACTAACCTGTTTTGTTCAATTATTACTTGTTTTTTCCCTTTTTGCTCAAAATAATTTAAAATTAAAGTTCACTAATTCAATGGTTTATGCCGGCATTGAAGTTGGGTCAAAAGGCGTGAAAATGAGCCTGCTGGAAGTAGGCAGGAATTCCCAAAACAGCGGGAACTTTAATATCCTGAAGGATACTTCGGTAAATACGGATTTTATTTCTTTTACAGAACCCACATTCCAGGCAACCCTTACCGGTCTTTATAAATTATATACAACAGCGGTTAAGAATTATAATATTCCCTCAGAAAGGATCTTCACGGTTTTTAGCAGTGGGGTAAAAGTACAGGCCGAAAAGGATAATAAAACCAAATGGATCAGTAATATGACTGACTCATTCAGGCTGAAGATCAAAGAACCGCAGCGCAATGTTGCCGTCATTGATGTATTGGAAGAAGCAAGGTTATCTCACCTTGGTATTGTTCCGGCAGCAAGAAGGTTCAGTACGTTCCTGATCGACATCGGGAGTGGCAATACGAAGGGCGGTTATTTCCCGAATGGAAATACAAAAAATCTCAAACTATTCCAGCTCAGCTGGGGTACAAAAAGCGTAGCCAATGCTACTGAAAAGAGGGTAGCCGATGATAAAAGCATTATCAATTTTAACAAACAACTTTACAGGGTGCTGCAGGGCGATGCAAATGATGAGATCGTGTACCAGGTGAACCTGAGTGGCGCTTATAATATGAGTGATAACATCGCATTTAGCGGTGGAATAGCATGGTCCGTAGCAACGTTGATGTTACCCGAGATGATCGATAACCCGGTTGTTTTGGTTACCTATGATGAAGTAGCAAAGTTCAATGAAAAACTTCTCAGCAATTATGCTTCCTATTCTGATTCGGCCATAGTAAAAAATCTTTCAGATCCAACATCGGATAAACCAGCCATTGCTGCTGAAGTAAAAAGAGTCAACAAGGTTTTTGATCAACGTTCCCTTATGGCGGGAACCGGTTTGCTCCTGAAGGTCATGCGGCAGTTTGAAGGGGTGTATGAAAAAAAACAATTCTTCCTTGTTAAAAACGGACAGGTAGGCTGGATAAGCGCTTACGTGGATCAAAGTATATCACCAAAATAAGTTTCTTTCCTGCATATCAATTATTCCTAAGATTCATGAAAGACTCCAAAACCCTTCTTTTACTGGTTGTTTCGGTTCTATTGATACTGGTGTCCTGCGCATTGTTATGGACCTGGGGTTATAATTTCAACAATTTTACAAAGAACAAGCAGGGAACCGTGTACATCATCAAGGATTCTACCGCTTCGGCCAATGCTACCCGTGATTCATTGCAGAAAATATACAGGGCTACGATCAATAATATGGGTACACTTGATTCTACCTGGACCCAGGCGGATTCTCTTAAAGGCAACCTTGATGTGAAGCTGAGCGAGTTTTATAAACTTAGAAATGAGATTGCGGTTATTTTGAAGAACCCGGCCAAAAAAGAAGACCTGGACCTTGCGAGGCAAAAAATTGGTGAGCTGCAAAAAAGGGTTGACCAACTGCGGGACAAAAACCTCGATGTAGAAAAAGAAAATAAAAGGCTCTACGCGGTACTCCAGCAATTAACCAATGAACAGAAGCAGGCAGTTCAGAATATTAAGCCGGTCGTTTTTGAGAACCGGGAGCCGGTTAATAATAACAATGCAGCCACAACCACGGCGTTTACAACATCAGATATACGACTTGCCGCAATGATGGTTGATGAAGGTAAAGAACAGGAAACCCTGCAGGCTTTACAGACGGACAAACTTGTAGGTTCTTTTAGCGTAAAAAACAATGCCTCGCAATATAATAACACAGAAGTGGTCGTTGTCATATTACAACCCGATGGAAAAACCCTTCAAAATTCAGCCTGGGAAACAGGCAGGTTTGATACGAGGGAAGGCAAAAAAGTTTATTCCTGTAAAGTGAGTTTTGAATATAACAAAGGGGAAACCAAGCGCCTTTCGTTTTCGCTCAATACAGATCGATCCCTGAAAGGAAATTATACGGTGCAGCTATACCACAATGGTACCCTGATCGGGAAAACTGTAAAAACACTGATATAATCATACCCTGGTATTCCATTGATCATTATAGACCGGAAGCATGAATGAGCAACAGCAATCTGATCATAAGAAAAGACTTCAGCAAAAATGCATAGCTATCATTGAACAAAGGATCAGCAATTCCGCTGCTTCCATGAAGGATGCACAGGCAGCCGCCAATGAAGAAGAAAAGAGTAGTGCAGGAGATTAATATGAAACTGCCAGGGCTATGAGCCAGCTTGAGAAAGACATGTATGCAAAACAGTTAGAAGAGAATAGAAGGGAAATGGCAGAACTGGTAAACATTGACTGCGGTGTGATTTACCATTTTGCTGTAAAAGGCTGTGTTGTCAAATGTGAAGCTTTTTGTTTTTTTATAGCAGCGGGCCTGGGTAAAATAATATTTGAAGGAGAAGAAGTATTTTTATTATCTCCCAATGCTCCCATTGCTAAAATATTATTCAATAAAAAAACAGGAGATAGCTTTTCATTCAACAATAAAGAAATCGTTATCAAAGAAGTATATTGATGCGCATAAATTTGCAGGTTAATTTGCAGGATGGCTTTTCTTTTCGTAAATTAGTGACCAAACCCTTCTTAATGAACTTAGTTAAAGATATTTTGTCGCGTAAAGCAAGGACCCCCATTACCGTATTACCTGGGACTACAGTATTTGATGCATTAAAAGTAATGGCAGAAAACAATATAGGCTCGGTGATGGTAACGGAAAATGAAGCAATTCTTGGCATCATAACTGAAAGGGATTATTCCCGTAAAATTGCATTGAAAGGAAAGAGTTCAACAGGAACTACTGTGTCGGAAATTATGACCACGGACTTTACACGCGTAAAACCTGAAGATACCGTTGAGCAATGTATGCTACTGATGACGGATACGAATACCAGGTATTTGCCGGTCTTCGAAAATGACCAGCTTAAAGGAATTATTTCAATTTCCGATGTTATCAAACAAATGATATTAATACAACAACAAACGATCACGCACCTGGATAATTATATTCATTCCTGATCCTTTCAACGCCTTTATTCCTTCCGGTAAAATTGGCCTTCATTCAATTAACCTCTGCCTGATGGATTCATATCAATTGATTGCCAGTTCAGAATTAAAACTTTGGCAAAAAAAAATGCTGCGACGTCCTGGTCTTTTTAACAGTCTTTCAAAAAGGATCCAGGTAAAGATCAATAACTGGATCCCTGAAAAAGTTCATGTAGCAATAACCACAACCATCCGGCAAATGATTAAAGGGGTTTTGTTTGGCGCAAAACATACTACAGCAGCGCCACCAGGAGATGTTTCGCTACAGGCCAGGGAACTTGCCATTCAACAAAGAATTGAATTTTACAGGAAAACGGCTGCCGTAGAAGGTGGTATAACCGGAGCAGGCGGCCTGCTGCTTGGGCTTGCAGATTTCCCCATCCTGATTGCCCTTAAAATAAAACTACTTTTTGATATTGCTGCCTTATATGGTTTTGATGTAAATGATTACAAGGAAAGGGTTTACCTGCTGCATATTTTCGAGCTGGCTTTTTCAAGTGATGTGCATCGCAGGAACGTGTACCTGAAAATGCAAGGCTGGGATCAAAAAAGCAGGGATCTTCCCAATGATATCAATCAATTTGACTGGCGCAATTTTCAGCAGGAGTACAGGGATTATATTGATCTTGCAAAAATGGCACAGCTCGTTCCTGTGATTGGCGCCCCGGTTGGAGTTTATGTAAATTACAGGCTCATAAAAAAACTGGGTATCACTGCAATGAATGCTTACCGGATGCGTTTAATTGATACTTAATACCGCTGGATAAATTATAAAAACACTAACCTCTATATTAAATTAGCTTTGTACCGATGAAAAAAAATATCCATGGAACCTATTTGCTTTTGTTTTGTTTAATATTCATTACTGCTGTAGCCTGCAATGATTCCCTGTCAAAAACGAAAAATATCCCTGTCGAAATTGCCCGCCTTGAAAAAGATAGTTTACCGCCAGGCGTGGACAGTATTCCGGCAGTAACAACCGTGGATGTGCCTGTAGTAACAGGCATCGATACCGCAGATTACAATGAAAGAATGCGGGCAATTGCCAACTATGACAAGTCCGGCAAATGGCCGGTTAAGGGGCCATACCCTTTGCCGGGAGCCATTTTTCCATATAACAGGGTAGTGGCATACTATGGCAATCTCTATTCAAAAAGAATGGGGATCCTTGGAGAACTACCGAAAGATGCCATGCTCAAAAAATTAAAAGGAGAAGTAGCAAAGTGGCAGGCTGCAGACAGTTCATTGCCTGTTATCCCGGCGCTGCATTATATAGCCGTCACTGCACAAGGCGCAGCGGGCAGAGATTCCAAACACAGGTTGCGCATGCCATTCCATCAAATAGATACCGTTATGGCCTGGGCAAAGGAGATCAATGCACTTGTCTTTGTAGATATCCAGGTAGGACATAGCACTGTAAATGCAGAAGTTCCAACACTGGAAAAGTATTTAAAACGCTCCAACGTTCATTTAGGAATTGATCCTGAATTTTCATTAAAAAATGGAGAGGTTCCCGGCTCAAGGATCGGGAGCTTTAATTCAGACGATATTAATTTTGCAGTTGACTACTTAACAAATATTGTTCGAAAAAATAATCTTCCTCCCAAGATCCTGGTCATTCACCGCTTTACCCAGGGCATGATCACGGAGTACGAAAAAATAAAAAAGACCCCGGAGGTACAGGTAGTCATTGATATGGATGGATGGGGAAGTAAAATATTAAAGAAATCTACATGGCTGCGATATATTTATAAAGAACCGGTACAGTTCACAGGATTTAAATTGTTCTACAAGAATGATCTTAAAAAGAATGCGCTGGGGTTATATAGCCCCGAAGAGCTAATAAGATTTACCCCACAGCCGCTCTATATACAATATCAATAAAAAGAGGCTTTACCCATGTTGATAAAAAATAATAAGTAATTATTTTCAATTATGTAGGTATCAATTAATTACGCGTTAAAGCTATATTATAATATTCCCCAATATTATCTTTGTGTTATCTCTTTTTTCTGTATGCTTTGTTGGCACGTGTTTTTGTAATATTATGTAAACATTTATGTTATGGCAAACAGAAAAAATGAATTAGTACCTTTTTCAAATCCTGTTTTTACGAGACATGATATTGATAGGGTAACTTATAACAAGATCCAGCGTCATCTCATAGATATCAATGATACTATAACCGAAGAAGATATCCGGAATATTAAATTGTTTGTTCCGCTTTCCGATCTAAGTGTTGCTGATCTAAATGAATCAGACAGGGAATTTATTGAAGGCAGGAAGATCAATAGTACCTGGAACGTTATCTCGGAATAACTAATAATCCATCGTACATAATCCAGCATCACTTCTCATCGTACTTCAGGAAATGAGTCACCTAGGCTGTATACTTTTTTGGCTATAATATTTATGTGCCAGGAGGGATACAGGAACCCCAATACAGAGTATAAGAATACCGGCGGCGACAGCAGCATTGCCAATTTTAAAACCGAGCGGAGGAGTATTGCTTAATGGCAATACGACGAGGTTCATTACTGCCCAAACAAATAACCCATACAAAATAGCAGATAGAAATACATTTGCGGAAAGCATTTTTATTTTCGGGTAAATTAGAAAATAAAATGCCGTGAATGAAAGCGCGATCATAAAATGAAATAAAACGCCATACACGATCATTTCATTTCCGCCGGCAAAAGCCTTTCCCCCAAAAATGCCGCTCGCAATAAACTTAAATATTTTGGATGGATCTTTACCTCCCTTTACCAGGAAATGAATGATGGCTGCTGAACCATCTAAAACGCCTGCCAGCAAGCCGGTTAAGAGGATCATGAGACCCGCAGATATTTGTTTTTTATTTGATTTCATGGGAATTTACCTCGTAAGTTTACGTGATTAGAAGGTTCATTTTATACAATTATACGATTATTCTCAAAAAAGTCGAATTAGTACTACAACATTATCAAGCCGCCTGCTACACTCACAGCATTTTATCCTTTCTATATTTGCATATTGAATATCCAATAACTCTGAAAAGCGCAACGAAGAACCAAGATCCATTATCTCTGAAAAGCACAAAGAAGAACCAGGATCCATTATCTCTGAAAATAACCAAAGTGGCCATTATCCAATTATTCCAAATATCAATGAAAAATATTGATCTGTGAAAAACCTTCGGCAAGCGAAGGTTTTTTTTCTGCCAATAAAAATGATAACCAGCTAAAGTAATTATTCCTGAAAAACCGATTGCTTTTCCCTTAAGCAAATTATTACACCCCCCGCTCTTTATAAAAACCTTCGAAACCGAAGGTTTTTATATTTTCACAATCATTCAAAGATCTCAGAAACGGATCATACTTATTTATTTATTAAGTTTATAACTTATTATTAAAAGGCTGATTAATGAGAGCTGCATCCCTGAAAGACATAAAAACGGAATTTGAGAATTTGCCTCAACAAAAATTATTTGCATTATGCCTGAAGCTGACAAAATTTAAAAAGGAAAATAAGGAGCTGGTAACGTATCTTTTATTTGAGGCTGACAATGAAAGTGGCTATATTGAGAGTGTAAAAAATGAGATCGACCTGGCTTTCATGGACCTGAACATTAAAAGCCTTTATATCGCAAAAAAGAATCTTCGGAAAATAATACGCATTACGAACAGGTATTGTAAATACAGTGGTTTAAAATCGACAGAAGCAACTCTTTTGATGCATGTATGCAGTAAAATAAATGAATCGGGTTTAAAGATCGCCAAAAGCACAGCTTTATCTAATTTATATGCGGCGCAAATTAAAAAGATAGGGGCAGCGATCGAAACACTGCATGAAGATCTTCAATATGATTATATGAAAGAACTATCCAGGATCCGGTAATTATCCACAAAAATTTATACCATGCCTCAATCAAAAAAAAGGGGAACTCAAAAACATCATCTGGATTACATTCCCCATAAGAAAAAAAGAAAGTCTGCAGTACCGGTTGCGGTCAGCTTTTGCATATTGCTGGGGATAGGCATTGGCTGGTTTGCCTCCGATTCTTCTTTGTTGTGGTTGTTGACAGGTGCAGTATTAGGAGGGATCTTCGGATATTTTTTAGGAAGCCAGATGGACAAGTCGCTGGATAAACCGCAAAAGTAACCCGCGTATTAATTTAGCCATAGATCAGGGTTTAAAATTTCCCTTAAATTCTCTTTTGAATTTTACAAAGTCTGGTATTGATACATGCTGCACATATGAATTGCCCGGGTTATTCAGGATGTATTCCTGGTGATAATTTTCTGCAGGGTAGAATTTTGTAAAAGCGACCACTTCCGTCACCACCTTATTTTTGTATTTTTTACTGCCGTTGATCCTGCTTATTTCCTCTTCAATGATCTTTTTTTCGGCAGCATTCCTGTAAAATGCAATGGATCGGTATTCTGTACCTGCATCATTTCCCTGCCTGTTCAATGTTGTAGGGTCCATACTTGCAAAAAAAGCAGCTACCAGGCTTGCATATGTTACTTTGGATGGGTCGTAATAAACCTGTACGGTTTCTGCATGGCCTGTTGAGCCACCGGAAACTTCTTCATAACGGGGGTTGCTGGTCTTGCCTCCTGCATATCCCGAAACAGCGTCCCGCACACCGACCAGGCTTTGAAAAACAATTTCAGTATGCCAGAAACAACCCTGCGCAAATGTAGCCAACGCTTCATTTGCAGAAGGAGCCTGCTTTAAAGCAACGGGTATCTTTACATTGTTATTTTGAGTATGTCCACAGGAAGAGAATAATGCAATTGAGAAAAGGGTAAAAAAAAGCGGTCTCATTGTTATGTTTTTTGATTGTGATACATAAACGTTCTTTCTACACAACAGGTTTTGACTAATTGTTAAAGTATATCAAAGATTATGAGCAGATCCACCCGAGATAAATACTGCCACAAATATTTTTACCTGTAAATTAGCAGCACAAACTATAAAATGAAGGTACAGGTTTTTTGTTTTTCTATTTGTCTCCTTGTTTATAACCAAGGTGCTTTTGCCCAGGGAAAGACTGCAAAATTCACAGATGAAATGAAAGCGGAAATGTGCGTAAAGATAAAGGCCGCGGCGCAGCACGCCTGGAAGGGATATAAGCAATATGCCTGGGGGGCGGATGACCTGCAACCGCTGACAAAGTCGCCAAAGCTATGGTACAAAACATCTATGCTGATGACACCAGTAGATGCATTTGATACTTTTATCATGCTGGGCCTTGCCGAAGAAGCTGCTGAAGCAAAAAGACTGATCCTTTCGAAATTGGATTTTAGTGTTAACAATGATATCCAGGTTTTTGAAGTTACGATCAGGATACTTGGAGGGTTGATCTCGGCATACGAACTGGATGGCGACCCGAAATTTTTAAAACTCGCTACCAGTCTTGCCAATAAAATGATGCCTGCATTTAGGACGCCTACAGGAATGCCTTACCGGTATGTGAACCTAAAGACCGGTAAAACATGGGATTCAATAAATAACCCCGCCGAGATAGGCACATTAATGATGGAATTTGGCAAGCTTTCAAAGCTTACCGGGAATAAAAAATATTACAATGCTGCAAAGAAGGCCATCATGCAGGTTTATAAAAGACGCAGCAAACTGGATCTTGTGGGTGAAACCATCAATGTAATAACCGGCAAATGGGTAAGCACGCAAACTCATATCAGTGGCTATATCGACAGCTATTATGAATATTTATATAAAAGCTGGGTCCTGTTTGGCGATAAAGATTTTAAGTCAGCATTTGACAGGCACAATGAAGCCATCAAAAAATATTTGTTGGATAAGACAGATAACGGGTGGTTCCTCCGTCATGCACAAATGCATACCGGCAAAGAAACGGCTACTACTTATGGAGCACTTGACGCTTTTTATGCCGGGCTTTGTGCGTATGCCGGTGACGTGGAAACGGCCATACATATCCAGCAGGCCAATTATTATATGTGGACCAGGTTCAATCTTGAGCCGGAAGAATTCAATTATAAAACAGATTCACTGTTGAGTGCCTATTATATACTCCGCCCGGAAAATATAGAAAGTTGTTTTTATTTATTCCGGGCCTCCCAGCATTTTGATTATTTATGGATGGCGAAAGTAATGACGGATGATATTTTAGCGCGTTGCAAAACAGAAGCCGGGTATGCGGCGTTAAAAAATGTAAAGACATTTGAGCAACTGAATTCCATGCAAAGTTTTTTCCTTGCTGAAACCCTCAAGTATGCTTACCTGCTTTTTGCACCGGCATCAGCAGCGAACCTTGATAAAATAGTTTTTAATACAGAAGCACATCCGTTTAAAATAGAAACCAAAAAAAGATGACCGGAACGGTAAAAGATTTTAAGAATATTTTTTTTATTGGAGTAGCGGGTACGGGTATGAGCGCCATTGCCCAATACCTCGCAGGTATTGGTAAAACAGTGAGTGGCAGTGACCGTTATTTCCTGCCCGGCGAACCAAATGATACAAAGCAAAAACTGGAAGCCGCAGGTGTTCGATGTTTTTTACAGAATGGTGAAGGCATCACGGATCAAACTGACCTCGTGGTGGTTTCAACAGCAGTAGAAGATACGGTGCCTGAAGTGCAAAAGGCGAAGGCATTGTCCATCCCCATTATAAAACGAAGTGAACTCCTTGCGCTGATCGCAAAAAGCAAAAAAACAATCGCTGTAGGAGGAACTTCCGGCAAAAGCACGACCAGCGCTATGTTATTTGACATTATGGAAACAGCCGGTATGGATCCAAGCATCATTAGTGGGGCAGGCTTGACCAGTATTATTAAAGAAGGAAAGATAGGAAATGCAAAAGTGGGACAGGGGGAATGGCTGGTTATTGAAGCCGATGAAAGTGATGGAACTATCGTTCAATATCATCCTGAAGTGGGGTTGTTGCTGAATATCGATAAGGATCACCAGGAGATCGGAGAGCTCATGAATATTTTTACAACGTTTAAAAACAATACAAAAGAACTTTTCATAGTGAACCGGTCCAATGCTTTGGCAAAACAGTTATCACAAAACGCGAAACATGATTTTTCGGTTGATGAAAATTCCGGGGCAGGGTATATTGCAGCCCATTTTAAGCAGGAGGGATTGAATATTCAGTTTTCAATAAAAAATGTACCATTTTCAATTAATACTGTAGGAAGGCACAATATGGAAAATGCGTTGGCTGCGGTTGCGGTTGCTAATCAATTGGGTGTTGCACTGGAAACATGTTCAGCTGCTTTACAACAGTATGAAGGCATATACAGGCGCCACCAGGTATTGGGGAAAAAGAATGGTGTATTCGTGATCGATGATTATGCCCATAACCCTGTGAAATGCGCTGCTTCCATTGCGGCCTGCCAGGAGATCGCTCCAAAGGTAATTGCCTGGTTCCAGCCACATGGATACGGCCCCACCCGTTTTTTAAAAGATGATTTTATACACGAGATTGCCACTGTATTAAGGCCTGCAGATGAAATATGGATGAGCGAGATATTTTATGCGGGTGGGACTGCTGAAAAAAACATTTCTGCAAATGATCTCATCGATGGAATAAGATCACCCGGGAAAAAGGCATTTTTTGTAGAAGACAGGAATGATTTTTTAGAGATCGTCAGGCCACATTTAACCAATGACTGTGTGCTGTTGCTGATGGGCGCCCGCGATCCGGGACTGGAAGTATTTAGTAAGCATGTGTGGGAAAAACTTTAATCGCTCGTAAAAATTCAATCATTTGACAACACTCATTATAAATATCAGGCAGCTGCTGAATATACGGGAGCAGAACCAGTTGCTTCGGGGAAAGGCGCTTGCTGAATTGCCATCCATTGAAAATGCATTCCTGCTTATTGAAGATGGGATCATTGCCGATTACGGGCATATGTATGAACTTGAATTAAAAGTACCCCGCCTTCCAAAACATACTATTGATGCAGCTGGTCAGTTTATATTGCCCGCCTGGTGTGATAGCCATTCTCATATCGTATTTGCCGGAAGCAGGGAAAATGAATTTGTGGATAAGATCAATGGGCTTAGCTATGCAGAGATCGCATCGAAAGGCGGCGGCATATTAAACTCTGCCAGTAAACTGAATGATAGCAGCGAAGAGGAGCTTTTTAACCAGGCATGGAAACGCCTCGAAGAAGTGAGCAGGTTGGGGACCGGTGCCATTGAAATAAAAAGCGGCTATGGTCTAACGGTAGAGGGCGAGCTGAAGATGCTTAGAGTGATCCGCAAACTCAAAGAACGGTCGAACCTGTCCCTTAAAGCGACCTTCCTTGGGGCACATACTTACCCCCTTGAATTCAAAGAAAACCACCAGGGGTATATCGATCTCCTCATAAATGAAATGCTTCCGCAAATCGCCGGGGACAAACTTGCTGATTATATAGATGTGTTTTGCGAGACCGGTTTTTTCTCAGCTGCCGAAACAGAGACCATTTGTAAAGCAGGCGCTGCGCTTGGTTTAAAGCCAAAACTTCATGTGAACCAATTGACAAGTATAGGTGGTATTGAAACAGGAATAAAAATGAACGCGGTTTCCCTGGATCACCTGGAAACACTTTCTAATGATGAGATCAAACTGCTTTCGGGAGCTGGCTGTATTTCCACATTGCTCCCAACAGCTGCTTTTTTCCTGCGCATGCAATACCAGCCAGCCAGGAAATTGATTGACGCAGGCGCTGCCGTAGCATTGGCCTCAGATTATAATCCCGGCTCTTCTCCAAGCGGCAATATGAATTTTGTGGTGGCGCTCAGCTGTATCCAAATGAAAATGCTCCCTGAAGAAGCTATTAATGCAGCTACTATCAATGGGGCATATGCGATGGAACTTGAAGGGACACTGGGTAGCATAACCACCGGAAAAAAAGCCAACCTTATTTTTACAAAGCCAATTCCTTCACTGGCATTTATTCCATATTCATTTGGCAGCGATCTAATTGATAAGGTGATGCTCAATGGCCAATTCATTTAAGGGCAGGTTATTAAGCTGGATAGGCGTTCATAAAATGATCTTTCCTTTTTATATTGATATTTTCCGGTTTAAACTTTGCTCCTTTGCGTTTCCTTTGCATCTTTGCGTGAAATTACCAGCATGCAGCCAATCATAGAATGTGTTCCCAATTTCAGTGAAGGAAACGACTTAAATATTATTAACCAGATAACAGCCCAGGTCGAGGCAGTTGACGGCGTTCGTTTATTGAATGTAGATCCGGGTAAAGCTACCAACAGGACCGTTGTGACCATTGTCGGCCATCCTGACCATGTAATAGAAGCTGCATTCCAGGCCATAAAAAAGGCGGGAGAATTAATTGATATGAGTAAACACAAAGGTGAGCATCCGCGAATGGGCGCAACCGATGTCTGCCCGCTGATCCCGATTGCAAACATAAGCATGGAGGAAACCGCCATCTATGCGCAGAAGCTGGCCAAAAGAGTTGGAGAAGCATTGAACCTGCCGGTTTATTTGTATGAAGCGGCCCAGCCCAATAAACAACGAAGCAATTTATCTGTTATACGTGCCGGTGAGTATGAAGGTTTTTCAAAAAAGATACAGGACCCCGGATGGAAGCCGGATTTTGGCCCCGCTGTTTTTGATGCAAAGCGGGGTGCTACTGTAATTGGCGCGAGGGATTTTTTAGTGGCCTATAATGTAAATTTAAATACCACGTCGGTGCGCCGTGCCAACTCGATCGCTTTTGATGTGAGAGAAGCGGGCAGGGTAAAACGTGAGGGAAATCCTGTGACCGGGAAGATCGTAAAAGATGAGCATGGCAACAATGTGAATATTCCCGGAACACTAAAATCGGTGAAAGCCATCGGGTGGTTCATTGAAGAATATGGCATTGCACAAATATCCATGAACCTTACCAATATCAATATCACCCCGGTTCATATTGCGTTTGACGAAGTTTGTAAAAAAGCGGAGGCAAGGGGAATCCGCGTAACAGGAAGTGAGCTGGTTGGGCTGATCCCTTTAAAAGCCATGACCGATGCGGGAAAATATTTCCTCAAAAAGCAACATCGTTCCACGGGAGTAAGTGAGAAGGAACTGATAAAGATCGCGATCAAATCTATGGGCCTGGATGAACTGGGGCCTTTTAAACCGGAAGAAAGGATCATAGAATATATGCTCGCGGATAGAGCAGCCAGCAGGCTCATAAATATGACGCTTGCCGGTTTTGCAGATGAAACTGCCAGCGAAAGTCCTGCCCCCGGAGGAGGTTCCATTTCAGCTTATATTGGCGCACTTGGGATCTCCCTGGCCACCATGGTGGCAAACCTGTCTTCTCACAAAAAAGGATGGGATGACCGCTGGGAAGAGTTTAGTGACTGGGCAGAAAAAGGAGAGCAATATAAAAATGAACTGCTTGGCCTGGTCGATGCAGATACACGTGCTTTCAACCGGATACTGGATGCTTTTGGACTACCTAAGAGTAATGACGATGAAAAACTATGGCGCAACAGGGCCATCCAGGAAGCAACCAGGCATGCCATTGAAATACCATTTAAAGTAATGGAAGTGGCTTTCGCCAGTATGGAGATCATTAAAGCAATGGCAACGGCCGGTAATCCCAATTCTGTATCGGATGCAGGTGTTGGCGCATTGTGCGCCCGAAGTGCAGTGATGGGGGCTTTCATGAATGTCCGGATCAATACCACTGATTATGACGACAAAGTTTTTGTAAACGATATCATTGCGAAAGGCACTGAAATACAAAATACAACGATCGCAATGGAAGCAGAAATATTGGGAATCGTGAATGGAAAGATAGGGATGTAGTATACAACTGGAATGAATTTTGTACTTATTTTAATGAGCATTGGTTGTTGAGCATTGAATGTTAAAAATTCATTTTTTCACTATTCAATTTTCAATACTCAATATTCAATTGCTAACCTGGTATAACCTCAGCCGGTAAATATTGTTTAATTTTTTAAATACTATTTATCATGAAAAAGATATTATTTATACCCTTCTTTCTTTTATGCATCAGCATTATATCTTGCAATAAAGAAGTGCCGGTCTCAGCCAATAGTAACGAATCATCACCGGAATTTATTCTCGCCGGAAAACCTTCATCGCAAGCAGATCCCAATACCCCGGCAGCCTGCAATGTATGGGCGATCTCTTCCTTTATCAAATTCGAAGTAGATGAAACCTGGCAATACCGCCCGTTGAATTTTGAATTCTGCCCTGATAATACTCTTACTGTCTGGAATGATGTTCTTTCATACAAAGGTAACTGGTATATCATGCTGGATAAAGGCAATCCCTGGTACTTGACGTTGGATTTTGATTTCAACCTCGATGAAACTACCGGTAAGCTTGCCCACTATTGGGCAGACCTCGAGGGAAACTGGAAGATCATAAAAATGATTGATACGATCATTCAGTTGCAAAATGACGATGGTACAAAGTATTTGACATTTGTAAAGCGATCTAAATAATTGGCGGATTTGAAGGTTGTGCGGGACAGGCACAAAAAAATGGTTCGAAAGAACCATTTTTTATGCTTTAACAGATCCTGTTAAAAGTACTTTCTTTAAGATCTACAGGGTTATTGCATCCCTCAGCAGCCTGCCGTTTTCGTCAAAGAAAAGATACTTTTTTTCTACATCATTTTTTTCGACTTTCAGCCTGTATTTGATCTCGTTGGCCGGGTAGTAGATCATTTTGGTTTCGGTAACTTCCCGGTCTGCATATTTACTTTTTTTAAAGCCATCCAGCACAGCAGGAGGCAATTTGTCAAAGGAAATATCTTTGACAGTGCTTTTCCAGTGGCCCTTATTATTATACTCTGCGTTCATTTTTTCCCCGTCAAGATCAAAACGTACGTTTACGTTCACAACATCATTATCCCACGTTGAATTTTCCGCTTTTGGATATTGCTTTGCGAAATTATCTTTGGCAGCCGGGGGGATCTTGGTGACCTGTGAAAACCCTGTAATATAAATAAGGGAAACAGCAACAATCAAGGCAATACGAATGAGTTTCATATTATTATAATTTAATGATTGATAAATGATACTGATTTAAAAGTAAAAATGGTGCCAGCTTTTATTAAAAATACTTAACAGCCGGGGAGGAGGATACAACTCCAGGCCGCGAAGTGAAAGCCTGTTGTATGCCTGTAACAACAAAAATTGCCCCATTAAATGGGGCATTTTGTGTCAGGTATTTTTATACTTAACAACGGCCTACTCATAATAAGCTCGCATATATAACGTAGAGGGCTGGCTGTTATTGTATAGCATCACCAAAATATGCCGCATTTAATTATTGATTTGCTTCCGGTATATCTGTGATAAAATCCTTTAAATAAGCCTGCCCTTTGATATTAGCTGCCGTCCAGCGGATATCGAATAAACCATCGATCAATACATGAACTTTTTTAAAACCTTGTTTATCCAGTATCTCCGCGGCTTTATATGATTCTTCACCACCACCGAATCCATTAATGATAATATCTTTATTTTTCCAGGCTTCCAGTTCCGACAGCCGGTTTCCCAATTCAGTTTCAGGGATATTAACCGCATTTTTCAAATGGCCAATATTTCTAAAACTGTCTTTGTGCGTATTGTTAAATGCATCGGCAGCCCGGATATCAAGTAATAAATGATCTTTACTGGTTAGGTTGAACCTCCCAAATTCTTTTGTATCCATTATTTTATAAGAAACCGGTGAATTATAATATTCATATTTGCAGGACAATTCATTCACATCCGTTGCCAGCCAGCGATCAATTCCTTCGATCAGGATAGAAACATTGTCAAATCCTTTTTCCTTTAACAGGAATGCTGCTTTGGATGCATCTACGCCATCTATATCAATAACCACGATCTCTTTGTTTTTTGGGATAGCAGCCAGTTTATTTTCAAGGGTCCCCAATGGAATATTTACGGCATTCATTAATGAGCCATATGCATTGCTTCTTACATCCCTGCTTATGTGCCTGAAAGCTGAATCCGTCCTTACATCAAGCAGGAATACATTATTATTTTTTGCAGCCAGTTTTTTACAAAGCTCAATGGCTGAAAGGATCGCATATTTATTGTTCGTTTCTACCAATGACTGTAAACAGCCTTTTTCTCTTGCGTTGGTATAATAGATCGATGTCAAACCTCCATTGATATTATAAATATTCGTGAACCCACTGTCTGCTAACATTTTGCCTGCCCTGCGGCTTCGCTGGCTATGTGAGCAATAAACATAAACGGGTTGATCTTTATAATTTTTTATTTCAGAAAGCCTTGAACCAAGTTCCCGAATGTTTATGTTCGTGGCTCCTTTCAGGTGGCCGATATTAAGGCCTGTAAAAGCAGAAGTATCACTGTACTCACCTTTTGAACGCACGTCTAACAAAAGATACCCTTTATTTTTTTCCAGGCTGGCGCATAGGTCATCGGGGCTCACCGTTTTATATAGAATATTGTCATTTTTAAATTGAGCCCCTGCATAGACTGAAAATAACAGGCATGCAGGTAGAAAGAATTTCGGTAACATAGTGAATGATTTGCCAACAATATAAATGTTAAATAAGAAAGGGTTCCGCTAAATTTGATGAGCGGTTTAGAGGGAAGCGTTTCTTTTCCCGCTATTTAAATTTATTTTTATCACCCATTAAAAGAGTTCAATATGAGCGAGCAGGTAAGACAATTATCACCCCAAGCATTGTGGAATCATTTTGCTGATCTGAATGCAATCCCAAGGCCTTCAAAAAAAGAAGCAAAAGTGATCGCTTTTATGAAGGCATTCGGGGAATCTCTCCATTTAAAAACGCAGGAGGACGACGCTGGAAACGTGATCATCAAAAAGCCGGCAACAAAAGGCATGGAGGATAAAGTGACCATTGTGTTACAAAGCCATCTTGACATGGTGCATCAAAAAAATGCCGACACAAATTTTGATTTTCGATCGGCAGGGAATTGATATGTTCGTAGATGGTGATTGGGTAAAAGCAAAAGGCACCACATTGGGTGCGGATAATGGAATTGGTGTTGCCGCGATCATGTCTTTACTGGCTTCTACAGATATCCCGCATCCTTCCATAGAAGCACTTTTTACGATCGATGAAGAAACAGGAATGACAGGTGCCCTGGCTTTGAAAGGGGGCCTGCTTGACGGAAAGATATTATTGAACCTGGATACAGAAGAAGACAATGAATTGACTATCGGCTGTGCCGGCGGTGTTGATGTTACCTGTACCGGTTCTTATGAACAGGTTAGCCCAAAAGGAAATACCGGTTTCCGCATTGCCGTAAAAGGATTGACCGGCGGCCATTCCGGCGTAGACATTCAAAAGGGCAGGGCCAATGCCAATAAACTGATGAACCGCATTTTATTAAAACTTTCCAGCGAACTGGAGATCAATATTGCGTCTATTGATGGTGGTAGCCTTCGCAATGCTATTCCAAGGGAATCTGTTGCAGACATTGTCGTGGCCACTGATCGTATCGACCAATTAAAAACCCTGATAACGGACTATAACAATGTGGTAAAAGCAGAGTATAGTTATACAGATCCAAACCTGCAGGTTACGTTTGAACAAATAGAAACAGCTTTAAAAGTGCTTGATGCATCCTTCCAGTATAAGTTGTTGCGGAGTATATATAGTTGCCCCAATGGAATTTACCGCATGAGCCCGGATATTGCAGGCCTTGTGCAATCATCCAATAATATAGCCAGGGTACTGGTGAAGGCAGGGACTTATTCAGTACAATGCCTCACCCGTAGTTCAGTAGACACAGAGAAAAATGACCTTGCCTGTGCTATTACCTGTGCCTTTGAGCTGGCCGGAGCAACAGTCTCCTACGGTGGTGTATACCCGGGATGGAAGCCCAAACCCGAGGCTCCCATTGTACAATTAATGAGCAGCCTGTATAAGGAGCGTTATAATGAACCTGCGAATGTAGATGCCATTCACGCTGGATTGGAATGCGGCATTTTGGGTACCAATTATCCCGGCATGGAAATGATCTCCTTTGGCCCTAATATTTATGGAGCACATTCCCCGGATGAAAAAGTGCAGGTAAGTTCAGTTCAGAAATTCTGGGGATTCTTACTGGAGACATTAAAGCGCATCCCTTCTAAAAATTAAATATATAAATAAGCCCCGGCGCAATGGCCGGGGCTTCTAAATTGTCAGTCGGTTAATTATTGTTTAAGCACTTTAAATACTTTTGAATAAGATCCTCCTTTTATTTTTACAAAATAAAGTCCGCCTGATGGGCCGATCTGTGGCGATGATAAATTAATGGAAGATATTCCGGCCGGTACAACAGCTTCTTCAGCATGCATCTTCCTGCCAATGGCATCATAAACAACGATTGAAGTATTCATATCTGCGGGTGTACTAAATCTTATGACCAGGTTATCCTTGAAGGGGTTAGGCCCTACCGTTACCGATATTTCAGTAATTGGAGTTACCGGATCAGGCGATTTGGTGATGGTAACATAGGCCGTCCTGGTAAGCGAATCTTTGCAGGCATTTGAAGATTCAGTAACTAACTTTACTGTATAAACTCCCGGTACTGTGTACTTGTGTTGTGGGAATTGCTCCGTAGACGTATAGCCATCTCCGAAATCCCAATGCCATTGATTCGGAATCGCCACAGTAGAGTCTGTGAACTTAACCAGCAATGAATCTATTCCGTGTAACGTATCTGCATAAAAACCGGTTTTACAACAATTGGCTAATTGCTGTGACAATTGTACAGGCACCGTAGACCAGTTATTGGTTTCGTCAATTTCCAGTACTGCATTCAGGGGATCTGTTATTGAAACCAGGAAATAAGTGCCATTGCAAAGGCCGGCTACATCAATGAATTGACCTTCAAGGCCGGCACTGTATTCGTCTACTCTTCCCGGGTAGATACCCTGGCCAAGGCCACAACCGGATACTACTCCAAAATTATAATTCGGAAAATCTGAATTGTGAAGTACATTTCCCTGGTTATCCTTACAATACTGCGGGTAGCTGTCGCAGCTTCCCAGGTTGATCAGGCAAAAACTTATTTTACTGGATTCACCAATAATTGGCCAATGTGTAGGATTGGGATCGGTTGTCTTTATCCTCAGGGTATTATTTGTCCAATGATCTACATGTATATGGTTATGCGCCGGGTGGAGCTCCATCTGGCCCGCCAGCCGGGTACTGGTAGTCATTGAATTCCCTGAACGGCGATAGACCTTTTGATATACATTGTGCTTAAGTTCCTCGCCTGCAGGACAAACCGTTCCACACGGCACAGGAGTTTCGTCGCAGAAACACTCTGAAAAAGATCCATTCATTTCCAGCGGCCCTGCGCCTATGTTGGGTGTAGCCACTGAGAACCGGATCTCCCCGGCGCTTTCATAAATATCATCACTCAATGCTTTTTGGGCATTGGTCATATCCGGCAACAGGTCGCAATCATTGGTGCCATCAGGGCACTGACAGCCCCATGGGGTAGACATCGAACAGCCAAAGTCCCTTGAATGGGTAGGAGGAGGGTTGGTTTGAAAAGTGATCGAAGCGCTATTGATAGATCCCACGCTTCCCGGAACTACATCTATTATTCTCAACGTCCATACGCCATTGGGATTCCTGCCATTGTTCATGATATTATTATCCTCTTCCCCATAGTAATCAGGGAAACCCGTAGGGGAATAAGCAGCAATAAACTGGAAGGCTGCTTCAGTAAGGCAAATGGTAGAATTAACAGAACTGTTTCCTCCATCGTGCCATAGCAACCTCACAGAATCAGTACCGGTCGGGGCTTTTAGCACGATCGTTAACTGGCCTATAAACGGATGGTCCAGATCCAGGCAAATACCAGCAAGCCCAAAACCAGCGTTTATGGCTGTAGGTAAGCCACTAACGGTAAAGGGGTACTCAATAACAGAATTTTCATCCGGGATATTCGTAACCGTATTGTTTGTGAATGTCTGTGCAGACAAATCTGTAAATAAAAAAAGCAAAGCAATGCAAAGCAGGAGTAGCGTTTTTCTCATTGGAATTCGTTTAGTTTGGTAATCATTTATGCAAATGCCTACCAATATAAGTTTTTTTTTAATACCAGGCGTATTCCCAGTGAAATTTCAGCGTCCGGTCACATCCTGAAAGCAAGAAGCTTTTCAGGGCAGAATTAACATACCTGGAGCTATTCAACTTCACGGGCGACCCGTAAAAAACCGGGAAATCATTCCCGGTTCAAAATTTTACCTGTGAGTTTTAGCCCTTACTTTTTCTTCAACAGGACTTTAGCATTGGCCGGGACGTCTACATGCTCCATTTGTAGTATTGTATTTCAATTTTCTTCTCCCTATATTGTATTCCCATCCTTTAAAAGACGTACCGTTTTAACCTCAACATTTTTTTACTATAAAAACTGCTGCCATGAACAGGAACACCCTTTCAGACTTAGAATTTTCGGATGTGGAATTAAAAACAATTGACAATGCCCTTAAAATGCTTGAAGAAACATTTGCAGGTAAGTTAATTCAGTGTAGAACCGAGGAGGATCCAATGTGGGCTCAACATTCCAACGAGATAGAGCATTGGAACAGTATTGCCTGTGATGTTGCTGGTCCCGGGGAAACCCTGCCGCCTTTTGCTTCCATGATCCAATGGGCAAAAGATGAAAAGGTAAGGGAGCAGCTTAACCCAAGGGTTACGCGGTTAAAAACCCTCGCCAGGCAGGTAATTTATACAAACCGGGTTGTACTTCAGCGTTGCTGGGTCTCGAGCAACCAGCATTAGGATCATTAAACGGTTTGGTTGAAAATTGAATATTGGATATGGTTGTTGAATATTTAATGTAGCATTGTATCCAAATAAATATTCAATGAGAAAGTACCTGCTTGTAGTCATTGCCTTACTTATTCAGCATAGCCAGTATGCGCAAACCCATCTCAATGTGATCACTTTTAATATACGCCTGGATATTGCTTCAGACAGTATGAATGCATGGGAGTACCGGAAGGATAAAGTAACCTCGCAGCTATTGTTTCATGAAGCAGATATTATTGGCATCCAGGAGGCGTTGCACAACCAGGTGATGGATATGGAGCAGCGAATGCCCAATTACAGGTATGCGGGAGGCGGGAGGGAAGATGGTAAAATAAAAGGAGAATACTCCGCTATTTTCTATAATACCAACAGGCTGGAATTATTGCAATCTGCTACTTTTTGGCTCAGTAAAACACCGTTAGTTCCGGGTAGCAAAAGCTGGGACGCGGCCATTACAAGAATAGTTACCTGGGCAAAATTCCGTGATAAAATTACCGGTAGCATTTTTTTTCACTTCAATACACATTTCGACCATATCGGCAAAATGGCACGGCGTGAGAGCGCGTTGATGCTGCTGAAAGCAACAGATTCTATTGCAGGAAATTCAAAAGCGATCATTACCGGGGATTTTAATGCGGCTCCCCATGATGAACCCATACAGATCATTGAAGACAGCTCAAATCCAATCCATTTAACCGATACAAAAAAAATATCCGGCTCATCCCATTACGGCCCTTCGGGTACTTTCAATGCCTTCGGCCCGAAAGAAGTGAATGATGATCCGATTGATTATATTTTTATTAACCGCGGCATTACTGTGTTGCAGCATGCAACACTTGCCCAAAGCTGGAAGGGCCGGTTTTCCAGTGATCATTTTCCGGTCTTTGCCAGGATAATATTATGAGTTTGATAAAAGGGTTTGTACCGTCTGCGCCCTTAAAGTTGTAGCTGTGTTTTATCCTTCTCTTTTATTTCATTGGCATTGAAGTTATCTCCAAAAACTTCTACGTCAGTTTCCACGAAATACATATCAATTTCCCCGACATTTTTCGCGTATATCTTCCCACGGTGGGTGCAGTTGTATTTATCTTTTACGATCTCGTATGTTGTTGCGGAAATATTTACCTGGCCCGGGGCACCGTTGCTTTCCATCCGGCTTGCTATATTAACAGTGCTGCCCCAAATATCATACGCGTACTTTTTCTTTCCTACCACGCCCGCAACTACAGGCCCTACGTGAATGCCTATGCGCAGATCCCATGGTTCCAGGCCGGCTTCCTTCCTGCGGTGATTATTTCTCACAATATAATTCTGTATTTCCAGGCTGGCCTGCACAATATTATAGGCGTGATGACTGTCGGGCGTAGGGATACCGCCGGCACACATGTACGAATCACCGATCGTTTTGATCTTTTCCAGATTGTGCTTACCTATGATTTGATCGAATTCAATAAAACATGTATTCAGTTCCTCTACCAATTCCCCCGGGGACATTTTATCTGCCAGCGTGGTAAAGCCCTTGAAATCGGTGAACATGACAGAAACCGATTCATAATTCCTTGGAGTAGCGTGGCCTTTTTCCTGTAATTCCCCGGCAACTTCTGAAGGAAGAATATTTAAAAGCAGGCTTTCGATCTGCACTTTCTGCTGATCAAGTATCTTATTGGTCTTTACCTTTGCCCGGTAATTCCTGTAAATAAGGATCGCGATCAGGAACACCAGCGTCAGCCCACCTGCGAAAGCATTGCGGGCAAATTTTTGCCGCTTGATCTGGGATTCATTCAGCGCCTTATCTTTTGTGAGCAGGTTGATCTCTCCCTGTTTCTTCTGCAGGTCAAAATCAAACTGGAGGCTTCCAAGCTTTTTGTCAGTTTCAATATTATAAAGGGTGTCCTTGATCCCTGATAGGAGGGATTCATATTTATAAGCATTGGCATAATCAGATGATTTGGCATAAGCCAAGGTCATTCCCTTATACAGGTCTTCAATTTCATGAGTTGCCTGGATCTCCAGTGCGGGAATTTCCGCCCTTTTATAAAAAGAAAGGGCGGACTGATAGTCACCTTTGTCAGCATAGGCATTGCCCAAACCAAGGAGCGACTGAACGGTGGAAATGGGCACATTTAGTTTTTCGGCCAGGATAAGCGCTTTGTTGTGGTTCCGGAAAGCAAGTTCATATTTGCGCTCCCTCAGGTAAAGTTTCCCGAGTGCATTATAAGCATTTAAACTGCCTTCCGATTCACCATATGCATTCAATGATTTGTTGAAATAAAGCAGGGCTTTGGCATCATCTTTTTTATCAAAATAAATGGAACCGATGTTCACTGCTATAGCGCCTATAGATTCTTTATTACCCAATTCCTCGCTGATAGGCAATGCTTTTAAATAATATTCCAGCGCCTTGTCATGCGTTGCCCGCTTGATAAAATACACACCCCCGATATTATTCAATGCTGTGAGTATACGCAGTTTGTCACCCGTCAACTCGGAGTATTTCATCGACTGGAGATAATTTTCAAGCGCTTTTGCATCGTCCCCCTGGTCGTAATAAACCACACCGATATTGCTGTACAAATTGGCAATGCCAACATTGTCCTTTATTTCTTTAAAAACATTGAGCGACTGGTGGTAATAATCAAGCGCTTCCAGGTACTTTCCCTGGAAATAATTAACGATACCAATATTCTTCAGCGCATAGGCGGCTCCTTTAGGAAAATTGATCTGGTCTGCAAGCGTTTTTGCCTGTATGGCAATTTTAATTGCTACATCGGGGGCATCACCAAATCGCTCCTTGCTCTTCTTTATCAGGTCATTCACCGTATTGCTGTCACCTATATTCACGGGAGCTTTATCGTGTTCCTGGGCGATTCCCGGCAGGGAAATAGAAAGCAGGCATAACCATAAAATATATTTTCCCGGGTTCATAAGATTTATTTTAAAAAACTTTTTCACCGCATTAAAGTTACTAAAGTTTATCAGCCTTTTATAATACTGACTGTTTTAAATCCATCCTTCACTTTTAACCTGAGGTAATAAGCTCCTTTTGGCAACGCTGAAATGTCCAGTTCTAAAATATTTGCCGATATCCTGCTGCTGATCTTTACCTGATATGACCGTCCATATATATCAAACAGGCTATTGCCTTTTTCATTCAGCACATCATTCAACAGGTAAATGCGTACCCTGTCTGTTCCGGGGTTTGGATATGCGCTCACATTGCTTTCAGGAATTTCAACGGGGTTGGCTTTAACCTTCGTATTTGTATTATTGGCTGATCTGCCTGAAACATAGTTGACGCAAACAGTGGATGCTGAACTGGCAGTTACAGAAGCCAGTGTTTTAACGCTGCTTTGATATGTTTTTAGTTCCCATTTCAATGAAGTGCCATCAAAAGGAACATTGCACCTCGTGATGCCTGGGTTGAAAATGAACGGCTGTTGCGAAGCATCAAAAGATCCCGTTGAGGAGAGTTTATTATCAACTCCAACCGGTACGTATACAGGCGTTGCATTGTCATTCACGCAGAAGAAATGAGCAATATACCTGCGGGCAGAAGAAGGTGGATTTATGACCTCTTCAACACATTCGAGGTATGGCACTAATTTTTTTGCGCCGCTGCCTTTTGGATTGATATACAATTTACCATTCGTATATGTGACAGTATAATTGATCGAATTCGCAAAGCTTTTCAGCTTGGGTATGATCGTATAAACGCCTGCAGCTCCCGAACAGGAAGGACTTAATGTGAATGTGGATCCGGGATTATCACCGGCCTTTAAAGTAGTATACACTGCAGTAAAAGTTGGAAGTGCATCTCCTTTAAAGATCACTTTATCTACTGCCCGTACATTCAGAGATGCTTTGGTGATGGTGAGTGTGCCATTCGCAAAACTAAAGCTGTAGTTGGTTGATGAAAGGCTGCCATTTGTTACTACAATATTATAATTGCCCACGCAACTGTTGGTAGTGGCTGTGGTGCTGAATGCCGGGGAGCCACCGATCCCGCTGGTTGCAAATGTCTGACCATTCACAAGGCCTGTATAGGAAGCTGTGAAGGCCGGGTTCGGGTCTCCATATACTTTACTTGCATTATTTGCTTTCACAACAACAGGTGCTTTTGAAACAGTAAGTGTACCATTCACATAGGTAATCGCATAGTTGCCAAGATCCGTGCCCGCGGTACCTACTGCAGCAGAAGGTATGATCGGATGGGTTCCGCCGGTACCTCCGGGTCCTGCGCCGGTACTTGTCAATGTTACTCCCGCAATACCATCCTGGTTTAATAATATACCTGAACTGATCGTAAAGGCAGTTGAATTTACCGCGAGGGTTTGGCCATAGACTTTTGTTGCGTTATTGGCCTTTATACTGATCGGTGTAGGAAGGATAGTGAGTTTTCCACGGCCATAACTGATCGCTAAATTATCATTTGTCAATGCCCCGGGTATAATAGATTGGATACCTGCGCCAAGCCCTGTTATCATATTCACTGATTTGAAAATGCTGGGATCATTACCCAGGTCTTCTTCATCCACTACTACTGCCGTGCGGTCCTGGCTGTTAACGATTGGGATTGCCTGCCCATTCACGATCGTTACCGCCTGTCCGTTCACGATCGTTACCGCCTGCCCGTTCACGATCGTTACCGCCTGGTTGTTTGATATCTGGATCGCCTCCCCGTTTACGATAGTAATAGCCTGTTTATTGGCAAGGGATGTTACATCCGCAAGGCCCCTTGCATTTGCAAACGAAACAGAACTCAACATAGATGTTTGCGCTGCATTCACATTAAAATTCAGTAATGATTCCTGGGTAATATCTATTACGTTGGTAGTTTGAGGAACATAACTGCCGTTTATTAGCGCCTGCGTTATTATCTGTCGTGCATTTTGCAGTGATACCGGGGTTGCTAAAAAGCTGAGATTCCCCAATTCTGCAGCGCTTAGGTCATACGGAGTCAAGGTGGCCGAACCATTGACGATTGTAATGGCTTGCCTATTTACGATCGGGTACGCTATACCGTTTACAATTGTTACAGCCTGGCCATTCACGATGGTCACTGCCTGCCCGTTTACGACCGGGACGGCCTCTCCGTTAACGATCGTTACCGCCTGCCTGTTTATAAGCCCGGTTATATCACCGAAAAACTGGCTTTCATGATCAGCCCGGATGCTGTTTAGTAGAGCGGCAGGGTCACTGATCGTAACCGTGGGATCGTACTCATAATTAAATTTAAAATTGCCCGCCTTCTGGCCATATATCAGGGTAGTGTCCCTCGGTGTTATTTTGAAGGGTAGTTTTTCGATGGTAAGTGCTCCATCTGTAAATGCATAATTATATTTTTCCAGTAACAATGCATCTCCGGGATCTGCCGGGTTAAATATCCTCGAAGGCCTGATAAAATAAATACCCACTGTGCTCAGAGCCGTTGCGGGTGTTTGGTACAAAATATTTGTAAGCCCAAGTTCTTCCACGGTGAGCAGCGTATGATGCAGCGAATCTCCATCAACGAGGATCGTGGAAGTAAAGACCGGTAGCCCGGCGGCATATTTTTTTGTTTTGTTATTTGCAATAACAGTAATATTCTTTTTAGGCAGCCCGGTTATGGAAATGCTGTTTGAGATACCGCCATCTAACAGGGAAGTGGTACGCGGAGCGGTATAAGCACTTACAAGTTTGTCACTATAAAAAACCGGTATGGTTGTAATGGCCTGGCTGGTACCCGTTACAGTTGTGGGTAACGTATCCGTTCCAAAAATGATCCTCGTGCCGGCACTCAGGTAATTCCCCCGTACGATCAATTGCATTGGCTGGGCACCCGGGATCAGGTTGGGATCAACAAATTCAAGCTGGCTGATCTGTGGCCTTGGATTTGCAAAAGTTCTTACAGCTGCGTCTGCCTGGATGAAGCCATTGCCGGTGGTAAAATCAAAGCCTCCCGTATTCATATCAATACTTGTGCTGATCAACAGTTGTTTTGCTGCAGCAGGCGTCGTGGTCTCATTTAAAAATTTCTTTTTTGCTTCCAGTAACAGTGCGACTGCACCTGCTACATGTGGTGCTGAAGCAGAAGTACCAAAGAAATTGGGAATGCCATCCCCGTCATAATCAACGCTCCCAAAGCTTACAGATGTATTTACACCGTTGGGTGCAATAATATCCGGCTTATTAATTACAATATTATTTACAGGTGTGCCGCCAACAGATGAAAAGGAAGCGATCGTTGGCGTAGTAAGCCCATATGCCGGTGTGTTTTCATATAATGCCGCGCCTACGGTGATCGCAGCTTCCGCATTGCCATGCCCAACAACTGTAGAAGAACCCATTACATATTCATTGATCTTTAACTCACCCCTAAATACAACATATTTAATAGCGAGGTTAGGGTTTGCCGTGAGGCTTGTTGCAGATGAATTTACGATCAGGAAATTTGTAACTGTATTACTGGTAATAGTAAACGGCAGTATTTCTATCGGGTCCTTACCTAAATTATTCCTGTTCACCCCAAACAGGGATGTGCCATCTTCATTGGCAAGGTAAATGTCCAGGTCATTTAGTGTACCTGCCGTAGATTCACCCAGCGAATAAATGTCATCTACCCATTGCAGGACCAATGTATAAACTCCGGGGACCAGGAGCGTGCCTTTGATAGAATCATTTTGCAGAAAATCACCGCCACCAAAATTATGCGCATAACCGGTTAATCCCGCCGGAGGAGCAATGGGGTTAAAAATATTTGAGTAAGATTTACTGCCGAAATTTCCGGCAGCCGTTACATAATGAACACCAGCAGCAGACACCTCATTGATCGCAGCTTCAACTACGCCGGGTTTAAAAAATGGCTGATTTATATAAGTAATATCATCTACAATAATATTACAGTTATCAGCAGCTAACTCCCTGATGCCCTGTGCAAAATCACCAGCGGTAAGGAAGCCTGTCCGGAAAGATAATTGCGCTTTAGGGGCAATATCGTGTACGATCTGCAACATGGCTCTTCCTTCATCTGAAGCCCTGCCAAATGGATATTCTTTCAGCACATGAACAGGGGTACTGTTAACAGGGTTCCCTGCGCCGGGAAGATCCCCATTGGTGATATCATTGAAAGCAGGATTGCCCGCAAGGGTATTGTAGCTGTCTGATATAACACCTACTTTGATATTTTCGCCTTTCACATTAAATCCGTCGCGCACGTAATTGGTCCTGGATGCACTATCGCCGGCAGTCTGGATCAGCCCGGTATTTCCAAGCGGTGGATAGACCGGCCTGCAATGGTTGATAAGCAGCGGGAGACTATCCAGTTTGCGCAAATTCGGTATGGGGAATTTACCGGTGATGATCAGGCTGTTTGGCCCATTCGTGATCGTATCTCTCATTCCATATGGGGCCGTAAACAGCAATGTTCGCAATTCATTGTATTTCCCCTGGATGGCTATAACGTCTATCAATACACTATCATTAGTGATCAGGAAAATAGTTTTTGAAAGTGGCGAAGTAACATCATGGGTATTGTATAACGAGTTCAGTTCGCTGCCGATCAGATTATTAATTTTACCCCTTACGATCACGGTATCCCTTGCAATGCAATTGGAGCCTGTGGTTACTGTAAGTACATAGGTTCCCGCTGTTGTGACCTCCGGGGTAGCGGTACTTACTCCTGAGAGAATGGTTCCCCCGTTGATCGCCTGCCAGCTGAATTGCGCGCCGGTAGTTGTAGATGATCCTGCCAGCCTGGTTGTTGCCAGGAAGTTCAGTTCTTTGTCGGGACCCGCATTAGCATTCGGTGTGCTGCAGGAGATAAATGGGGCATAAATTATTTTAGCACCGCATTGCACATTTACCTGGATTGCGCTCCAGAGTGCACCGGTAATATTACTGCACCCGGAGCCTGCACCTACATTGATCGTGCCATATGGAGCCCAGACGGTTCCCAGCCATTTGGTAGCTGAGCTGCTGGAAGAACCATTTGCAATATCAAAGCAATAACCGGAAGAAGCAGTTGACCCGGTTCCATGTATTTCTGTGAATATGCGGGAGGCGCTGCCACCATTGATCATGCTGACGCCGATCTTATCCAGTTTCGCATCACTGTGAATGTATATTATGAAAGTGGCGGAAGGGTCATTTTTAAAATCTAATTTAAAAGTATTGGTGCCGCCGCTGTTGGTGATCTTATTAAACACGTACACTCCCGGTCCGTTGAAAGTAAGGGTTTTGTTTCCCGTAAGCTTTATATCCTTGTATATACCTGGAAGGATACTCCTGGTGCTGTTAATGTCTGCAACCTGGGCATAAGCCGGGAAAGATGTAATGGCAGGCATCTGCGGTAGGCCGGGAAGGGCAGGCGGGCCGGTGATATTGCCTCCGCCGGGAACAGGCCCGGAATAAGTAGTACCAACAGGGTGCGTCACCCTTCCACTTACGGTACCATTGCTTACGACGATCTTTCCATTCACGTCAATATTGCCGCCAAGGTTTGCGTTTGAGCCTACGGAAAGAATGGTTCCTGTTGCTGCAAATGTATTGGCAGCAGTTATTTTCCCGGTAACCTGGTTGCTGTTTGCCAATACAACTGTACCCCCGGAATATATATTCGCGTTAAGGCTTGCAGACCCGGTTGTTTTTACAAGTTTATAACTGCCGATAGATCCACCCTGGATATCCGATGAAGATCCCATCTGAACATAGCCTGTGGCACAGGTGCTGCTTCCACCAAAAAGAACATAATCCTTGATGGTTGTTAGTTGGGCGGTCAGGGACAGGCTGGAGATCAACATGATCATTCCGCTTAATAACATTAGCTTACAGAATCCGCGGGCATTAAAATCTCTCATAACGTGTTAGTTTAAAATAAAAAGGTCTGGGATATTTATATTTTCAAATGAACAGATTAAGCTATGACCGTAATGCATAACCGTAAATTCTAACCAAAAAATTTAAAAAAGGAGGGTGCTTTCAGATCTATTATAGGAATGGATAATGTGCCATAATTAATTGGGGTTTAAATATATACCAAATTCCCGTAATATTGGCCGATATCCCCCAAAAAATATTCGTTTGCCCCTTTTTTAGGGGCGTTTCCCCTGAATTAATTTTTTTATGGTAAGCGGTTCCCTTTAAATTTTAAATTATCTTATTTTCGATTTTATCTCCGCCGGAAAAAATTGAGTTTCATATTAAAATTATTTTATTTATACTTGCCCCGGATGTTTAGAAAAAGGACATACGATGATATAAGGTCAGAAATGGAGTTGAAATTACTTCACGGGTTATCAAAGGACCTGTTTTATCACGACGTGGACCATACAAAAGATATTGTGCGCCAGTCTGAAAGAATTGCCCTTGCAGAAAATATTACAGACACTGAAGATCTTTTTCACCTAAAAGTTGCAAGTATTTATCATGATAGCGGGTTCCTGCATATTTATATAGGCCATGAGGCGATGAGTTGTGAACTGGCAAAGGCAGAACTTCCTTCGTTTGAGTTATCCGCTGGTGAGATCGAGATCATTTGTGGGATGATCATGGCAACTAAAGTTCCCCAATCCCCGCAAAACCTGTTGCAGGAGATCATTTGTGATGCCGACCTCGATTATTTGGGAAGGGAAGATTTTTTTGAAAGAGCGGATCTGCTCTTTCTTGAATTAAAAGCTGCGGGAATGATCAGCACAGAAAATGAATGGAATGTAAGGCAGGAAAAATTCCTAAGCAGCCATCAATATTTTACAGCTTCAAGTAAACGTCTCCGTGAGCCTATAAAACAACAACATCTCAAAACAATCCGCTCAATGTTAAAAAAATAAAGGTCAGTCCAGGTAGCCACGAGCAGTTTTTTAAAAATTCAATTCCTGCACCCTGCAGGAACTGGAGTAAAAAAAGTCTTTTTCCAACCACGCTTAACCTAGCAGGTTGCAGCTTATTTTATTAGTGATCTTTTAAAAAATGATCGTTCTCATAGAAAGGGTTGGATTGGCCCGGCATAATATATAAATATAATACTATATGTTTTTAATCCTGTATATTTACGCTGAGGTTGCGGGTTGAAATATACCTTGTTATTAACCCGGAACTGTGGTAAATTTATAGTAACTATTTTACTGTGTAACAAAATGGAAGCAGTCTTAATGATCGCGCCATGGAATCACCGCAGTTACATGTATAGTATCTTTCATTTTAAGTTGCATAGAGGATAGATTTTAAATCAATAAAATTATTCTTTATGAAAAATGTAATTATACCCATCGATTTTTCAGAATCATCCGAAAATGCGGCCGTTTTTGCTGCAGGCCTTGCAGAATTTTATGGTGCTGATATATGGCTTTATCATTCGTATTTGCACCCAATGGGGTTACCCGAATATGGCTACCCATTGATAACTGTTGCAGAGATCCAGGAGTCGGCAGAATATGAGCTCAATGAGCTTGCAAAAAGTATACAGGGCACATTGAGGCGTCCTTTAAAGATCAGTTATAAAGCAGACCTGAATTCTTTGCATGAGGGGCTGACCGCTTTTTGTGACGAAATAAAACCGGACCTTGTTGTAATGGGGATAACAGGAAAACAATCAAGGTCAAAAATTAAAATAGGCAGTAATACATTGGCCGCCATACAATACCTGAAATATCCATTACTCGTCGTTCCGAAAAATGCAAGTTTCAGGCTCATTCACAAGATCGGTTTTGCCTGTGATTATAAAAATGTGGAAGAAACTTCAGCGATCGATCATTTAAAAAATATTGTAACCGCATTTGGTGCATCATTACACGTAGTAAATGTATCAGATACAAAGCATGGGAAAAATTCTCCTGGCAGCCAGGAGCAGCATGCTTACTTACATTTATTTTTACAGGACCTTGATGTAAAATACCATACGGTGGAAAATGAAGATGTGACTGTCGCACTTAATGAATTTGCCCAACAGGAAAGCCTCGATTTTATTATTACTATTCCTAAACATCATAATCTTGTTGAAAAGCTTTTTACAAAGAGCCATACCGAGGACCTGATCTATCATACAGATATCCCGGTGCTGTGTATACATGATTGAATTAAGTAGATTGCTTCATCATTTTATATCAGGCTTGTATTCAAATACCAGCACCGCATTTTCTTCCAGGCTTGCTTTTGAATGGAGCTCATAGCGTTTATCCCCCGCCTTTACCACAATGAGTGCTGTGTTGGGGGGTATACTGCCAAGGTTTTCTGCAAACATCGTGATCTCATGCAGGACTGCATATTCATCAAGGTCAAGATTGATTACAAGTGCTTTTTCAGAAAGCAGTTTCTTGCCAACCAATAACCTGCCATTGTAAAAAATACTGACGGTATCATTATCCACAATACCATTATCATACACGCTTAGTGTGATATGCTTCACATTCACCCGGAGATGGCTGAATTCAGTACTCTTTCTTGCATTCATTTTTTTAAGAAGTGATGAATATTCGTTTTGCTTTTTGACCAGGGTAGGGTTATAGTTGGGTCGTTTAAGCGTATCTGTTTTTTGCAATGTTTTGGCGGGTTTGATAACAGTTGGTTTCGCAGGTAGCGCTTTTGTGACATCCTTTTTTTTAATATTTGGTGCCGGTTTTTTTATTACAACCGTTTCCTTTTTTTGCGGAATTTTTTCCTTAACTATTTTTGGAAAACAATATGAAAGAGCTGCTTTATTAGCAGGATCGGTTGGTACCTTTTTGAGGCGTATCGCCTGGCCGGAACTCCAGTTCATTAAAGAAACAGCTGCGTCTTTTGCATCAACACTGCCATTCAAAGTATTATTGCTTTGTCCATTCGTCCAAAGCTTTATCTGCATCAGGATATGGGAGCCGCTGTTCTCAATGAAGTTAGTGCCGAGCAATATCCACATATCACGCTCCTTATCATACCAGCCTTTAAAATAAGCTTTACAATGTTCTCTTCGGTCATAGATGCTATAGTCATAGGTGTATCCACATAATTCATTTTTTTTCTGCACAATGTTGATCTGTAAATATTCCGAACCCATACGGCCTTCCCAGGTACCGGTAATGTTCTGTGTAAACGCATTTTTTGCGAATAGCATTAAAATGGGGAAAAGGAAATATCGGCAAGCACGAATCATTGTATTTTAAAATTACTTTAAATTTCGATCCTCCATTTTTTTCTGACAGGTGAATTCCAACGCTGTTTGTTAAATTTTTACTGCAAAAAAAGGCAGCACCATTAAAATTAAAACCCGGTTCATGAATATGAGCCGGGTTTTTTATGAATGGTCTTGTTATGATGTATTCCTGGTGAACCTAATTGATGAATACCGGTACCTGTTGGGTTTTATCAATTGATTTTATCACTAAGAAATGCGTGCCGGAGCCCCCTGGAACTGCAAGTTCAACCTGGTTCATGCCTTTTATAACCTTAACCTCTTTTTGCAACAAGACCTGGCCCATTGTATTGATAAGCGAAGCATAAATGGTTTGCGATGTGCCGGATATAAACCCGGTATGTAAAACCGTTCCTGCTTTCACAGGATTCGGGTAAACATTTTGTACATATGATCCCGAGGTCTTTAATACAATTGCAATGATCTTTGAATATTTTTTGCTGCCGTCCCTGTCTATCATGGCAAGCCTGTAAAAGGTCGGCCTGTCGAAATATGCGGGTTTATCATCTGTGAAATGATAATTTACTTTTACATCGCTGAATCCTTTGGCATCCACCCGTCCAATAGCAGCAAATTGCTGGTTATCGGAACTTCTTTCGATCACGAAATGGCTGCTGTTTACCTCAGACGCAGTTTGCCAGCTGAGCAAAACATCATAATTTTTTACATAAGCTGAAAAATCTGTCAGGATAACCGGTACAACGATACAGGTTGTAAGAGGTTGAAAGCCTGGTGTACCCGGATCAGAATCTATTCCATCTGTTAAGAATGGATTGAATGTAACATCACCTGAAATTTGCAATGCTATTACGGCTGGTATGGTTGAATTAAACCAATTGCAGGTTGCGAAAAAATTACTTGCATGTGAATTTACAATACTCAATGCATTGCCGGTGATTGAATTGAAATGTGCTTCGTTATTTGCGGCTCCGGGATTGGGATCGGTAAGATTGATGGCTACTCCATTATTTTCCAAAAAATTATTTATGATGACATTCCCTGACAAAAAAGCGCTTCCTGCAAGCCTTACTCCACTGGCTGTGTTGCCTCTAACCGTATTTTGCTCAATGATATTATTACCCCTGGTCACAACAATTCCCTGGAAATTATTTTCAATAAGATTCGCCCTGATCTGGTGGCCTTCACTTGCGCTGTGAATGATACCAGCAGAACCTGATCCTGTTATGTAGTTTAAGCTCATAACGGAGCTGTTTTCGAGGTTCCCGTCAAAATAGATCCCATATCTAAAGCCTGTTACATTATTATTGGAAATGGTGTAACTATGAAGCCTTAGTGGAGCGGCTGCACCTGTTGAGATACCCGCCTGTTGAACGGTCATATCGTTAATGCCTGTAAGGATATTATTGATTATGATACAATTAAATCCCTTGGCATCAATACCCCTGAACCCGGAACCCCGGTTTACTGTAAAACCATCCACGGAAGTATTATCTAAGGCAAATCCATAGGTTATTGTGCCTACTATGATCGTTTCATCTGTTCCCCTGTTTACGGGAACTGCGGCCGGGCCCGCCGGAATACCAAATTTTGCACCCCTTAAGGTCAGATCTTTTGATATCAATGCATTCCCCGCATAACTACCTGCGTCCACATAAATGGTGTCGCCTTCAGCAGCCGCATCTATCGCAAACTGGAGCGTTGCAAAAGGAGATGCTGTTGTTCCCGGGTTTGCATCATTGCCGATGGCAGTTGTAAAAACATCGCCGGTAGCGGAGGCATCATTTACATACCAGTTATTCGCATTGGCAGTATTAAAAATAAAAAGGGAGATAGCAGCAAATACCCAGTTTTTTGTTTGAGTGATTACCGCATGTGGTTTGTGTAATGTTTTTTGCATGACCGATAGCTTTTGTTTTACAATGTTGGATAACAAGGGTATCGGATTTATATAAATTTACTTCCTTTATTACAAATAGGGAAGTTTTTTTATGCACGAACAGTATTCCTTACGGGTTTTATTCATCAAAATAACGAATAAAAAAATAACTGCCGGTATCAGTGGCAGTTACCCGGTGGGTCCATGGAATAACAGGATATGAATGTTCTCGTTCAAAATGAGGCCTGACAGCTATCAACGGTATCAGTTGCCGACCTTAACCCGGTACCTTACGGCCGGTTTATAATCAAAAGCCAGTTTGAGGTAATACAGAGAATTGTCATTTACCCTATAATCAAACTCATAATCATTGCCCTGTTTCCTGAATGGAACATAAACCTGTTTCTTCTCGGCCCAGGTATCCCTTACGATCCTTGTTTTTTTCTTTACCTGTATCGTGGTCCATAAGGAAGGGTTCCGGTAAATATTTGAATTGATCTGTATCTGCCGGATATTTTTTTTATAAGTAAAATGGAAATGAATGGTATCTCCTTTTTTTGCCTGCAGGATCCCGGTTGACGGAAAATCATTGGAAATGTTCTCTAATATTTCTGTTGAATAATAATGCGGCTTATTAAAAAAATCTTCTTTAGACAGGTTATGACCTTCAGCCCATACTTCATTTTTTGGATAATGGGTCCGGGACATCCTGTCAAAAGGCATGAGCCAGTAATAGTTGTTGAACTTTTTCACGAACCGGGTCAATTTACCTGTTTCATCATCCTCGGGGCAAAATCCGGCTGCCCAGGTAACATCCAGGAAATACCATGCTGTATCTATAAAAACTGCATTCCAGGTATGATTCACATTTAACCTGTTCCCGATCTGGTAAGGCCTGGTCCTGGCATATCCCGGGACGATCTCATTTTGTATCATATTGATATCACATAATTTCTGGAATATTTTTGCATAACCTTCGTCAATCGCTTTTTTGGTTCTCAGCATTCTTTTTATTTGATCATTCTCCCAGGAACGCATGATCTCAATGCAATCAAACTGGCCTTCACAGTCGGGCTTTTTGATCTCTCTTCCCTTGTTGATGAACCTGTAGTCATAGGCTACATTTTCTGTGACCCATTTAAAAATGGACCTGACTTTATCGACATCATCAAAATAGGGGGCAGTGAGGTCATTCGCCAGCTTAATATAATTATTTTCAAACTTAACGGTAAGGGCAAAACTGTCTACCGCTTTAAAAGTTAAATTGTTAAATGGCTCTTGTGCAACAAGCGTATCCCGGACGGGAATAAATAAGAAAAGCAAAATGGCCTTAATATTCATGTGTATGAGCATTTTATAATGCTTTATTCACTTTATAAATGTAATACTTATCCTTCATAGTTTTCGCCTGTTCTATCAAAATAAGCCCACTGCTGACCGTTAGAATAAACTAAACAAATCCCTTACAAATACAATATATCTCTATATAAGCCGTTTCCTATAACCGTATCATTTACCCTTAACAAAGATTTACCAGAACTAATTGTTTCTTTTAAGGTTATCTGAAATCTTATTAATAAGAGCCTTAAATCCTCTTAGCATGAAAACAAATTCTATACAACAGGAAATTTTACTTTTCATTAATACCCGTTTCTGTTCCAGGGATTGGTGGAAAAAAGATGAGCACGAAAAACAGAAAAAACTTTCTGAAAAAGAGCAGCTTGAAGATGCATGCTGGAATGGCCTGATCTGGGTGATGCTTCCCGAGATCTGTGAAACAAAGGAAGACAAGCTATTAACGTTATGGGCTGTCAGTGATGCGAATTCTTTTATTGACCTGTTATTTGGCGAACAGCTTGACAGGGGCGAAAAAGAGTTTTCAGTAAACCCTTATGTATTTATGGAAAATCAACTTTACAATTAATCCCTAACCCTATACAAACTTACTCACATGGCAACTTTTCTCATTTCATTATCTTCTTTGGTGTTTGTTGTTTATTTCCTGTTGAAGACCAAAGATCAATACTCGGAATAACCCATTCACGGGCCTGCCTATTCCAATATTTTCCTGACTTTTATCAACACTAATTTTGAAGTGGGCGTATTGCTTTTGTCTGCTACACTGCTAATCGGTACGAGTACATTCGTTTCCGGGAAATAAGTGGCTGTACAACCCATGGGGATCGGATAGGGCACAACGATAAATTTATGTGCGATCCTTTCTGTGCCATCGTGATAATTGTACAGATTTACAATGTCGCCTTTTTGGAACCCCCTGCTGTTCATATCCTCCTGGTTCATCATGATCACCCTTCTCTCATTATAAATACCACGGTACCGGTCATCCAGACCATAAATGGTCGTATTGAACTGGTCATGGCTCCTGATCGTCATCATCATTAATTCATCTTCACCTATAATCACCGGCTGAAAAACAGCTGTACTGAACTGGGCTTTTTTAGAAGGCGTATCAAAATTTCCTTCCCGGTTACAATTGGGCAGGTAGAACCCACCGGGGACGCTTATGCGCTCATTATATTTTTCGAAACCCGGGATACAGCGTTCAATATCCTCCCGGATATGATCATAATCCTGCAGGTACTGGTCCCAGTTTATTTTACTCCGCTCGGCGAGTGTAGCTTTTGCAAGCATACAAACGATCACAGGTTCGCTTAAAAGCACAGCAGAAACAGGCTTTAAAATTCCTTTTGATGGCTGAACCACACTCATAGAATTTTCGCAGGATACAAACTGGCGCTTTCCATTTAAAATATCCTGGTCACTTCGTCCAAGGCATGGAAGTATCAATGCCTCTTCACCATGTACCAGGTGGCTGCGGTTAAGCTTGGTAGATACATGTACAGTAAGACTGCATTTGCGTAACGCGGCAGCCGTATACAAGGTGTCCGGGGTTGCAGACAGGAAATTTCCACCCATTGCAAAAAAGACTTTCGCTTTGCCGGCATGCATCGCTTTGATGCTATCAACAACATCATATCCATGCTCATTTGGAGGAATAAAATTAAATTGATCCTGCAATGATTGCAGAAACGATTCGGAAGGCTTTTCATAGATACCCATGGTACGGTCACCCTGCACATTGCTGTGGCCACGTACAGGGCAGGTGCCCGCGCCTGGTTTCCCGATACTTCCTTTCAACAATAATAGATTCACGATCTCTTTAATCGTATCGACTGCATTTTTATGTTGCGTGAGCCCCATTGCCCAGCATGCAATGATCTTCTTTTTATCTTTCAGCATATCCGCGGTTTCCCTTACCTGTGAAGATCAATACCTGAAGACCGTATTAAAGCGTCCAGGTCTTGTTCCTCCAGGTGCTTTACAAAATCTTCATAGCCTTCTGTATTTTTTTTGATAAAATCATGATCAAAAACAGTTCCGGGATACTGTTGCTCAGCTTTTAAAAGCAATAATTCTATGGCCTGCAATAAAGCCATATCGCCATTCAATTTTACCTGCAAAAAAATATCAGTAAGCGCGCTGTCTTTTCCCAATATGCCTTTAAGTGTTTGCGGGTTATTGAACCCCATCAGGCCGGTTTCGGGCAAAGGATTTATAGAGATGATGACCGCCCCGTTTGCTTTTGCTTTTTGCAACGCGGTGAGCATTCTTGGATGATTGGTACCCGGGTTTTGCCCGAGAATCATGATCACTTCTGCTTCATAAAGATCTTCCAGTTTTACAGAGCCTTTGCCGATACCAAGTGATTCTCCCAATGCGACGCCACTGCTTTCATGGCACATATTGCTGCAGTCGGGCAGGTTATTGGTACCAAATTCCCTCACAAATAGCTGGTATAAAAAAGCGGCTTCATTGCTTGTTCTGCCGGATGTATAAAAAACGGCTTCATTTGGCGTTGATAATTCATTTAACGCAGTCCCTATTTTATTAAATGCATCTTCCCAGGATATCGGCTGGTAATGGCTGGCGCCTTTAGGAAGATAAACAGGTTCAGCGATCCGGCCTTTCCTGCCAATTTCGTAATCGGATAACTGCGCCAGGTCATTTACCGCATTTGCAGCAAAGAAACCTGCTTTCAATTGTTTGGCGGTAGCTTCTTCCGCAACCGCTTTCGCTCCGTTCTCACAATATTCTGCAATGCCGCTCCGCTCATCATCCGGGTCTGGCCATGCACAACTGGGGCAGTCAAACCCATCTTTTTGATTCAGTTTGCTTAGGGCTTTCAGCCCTCTGAAAAAACCTGCTTCTCCAAATATGTGTTTGAGGCTTACGATCACCGCAGGAACTCCTGCTGCGGTCTTTTTGAGCGGACCCAGCGTTAACCCTGTAAATTTTCCAGGGTTTTCTGCACCTGGCAAAGGCAATGATTCATCGCTCATGGCTAACAGGTTTTATTCGGATTTTCATAATTGTCGCTTTGGTCCTCGGTTGTTTCATCCAAGCAAACAAAATCTTTTTCCAGCAGCAGGTACAGGGTATCCGTTGCAGTTATTGGCATATTAAAATTAAGTCCCACAATATCATTATGAGGCCAGTCTTTTATAAAATCCGTTGGGACGAACATGGTCATTTTATTATCCGCAAAAGTTGCCGACGACTTATTTTCATCCGCAATTGTTTGCAATGCATACAGAAATTTGGTTTGGCCAAATAAGGTCTGCTCTTCCAGGTAACCGGTCAGCGCCAGTTTATCAACTTCTGATCTTGTCAGCCTGAACCTTATGGAATTTCCTTTAATGCGCAGTTTCATGATGATTATTATAGAATGCTATATCCCGATACGTTGGTATCCTGAATATAAATTAAAGCGTCCATCCCGCAAAAAACCTATTAATGTAATCCCGGCTTCCTTTGCAAGCTCTATGGCCAGGCTGGAAGGAGCCCCAATGGCTGCTATGACCTTTATCCCCGCCATTGCTGCTTTTTGTACAAGCTCAAAACTTGTCCTTCCACTCAGGAGCAATATACAATGATCCAGGGGTAATTGCGCATTGATCAATGCTGCGCCAACGACCTTGTCCAGTGCATTGTGCCGGCCCACATCTTCACGCATCATTATGAATGCTGTTTCCAATGTAAATAACGCACTGGCGTGTATGCCGCCGGTATTTTCAAAAACGACCTGTTGCTTTCTTAATTTATCCTGTAATTGATAAAACAGGTCTGCCAGGATACAAATATCATCTTCCTGGTTTTGATAAGCGGAGTTGGTGGTAATGGCGTCAATACTCGCCTTGCCACAGATACCACAACTTGAAGTACTGTAAAAATTGCGGTCAGTATTTTTTAAATCCGGTAAAATATTCTCATGCAAAATCACAAGCACCCTGTTTGCGTCATAGGAACGGTGGGCGATATTTTTTATAGAAAGGGAGTTCTTTATAATGCCTTCTGTAAATAAGAATCCTGCGGCGAGTTCTTCATCATTCCCCGGGGTACGCATCGTTACGGCAATCGTTTTTTCCATGTAGCCATTGGCAGTGCTATAAGCCAGCTGAATTTCCAGGGGTTCTTCAATGGCTACCTGGTCTGACGTTTCGCTGGCCACTCCTGCGTCGATCTTTTTAACATGTATATGTACGACCTGCTTATTTTCCATTTAGTTGGGATGTTGTTTTGATAAATTCAACACGGCTATCAACACTTAGCATACAATGCTCATCTGCCGGAATAAATTTTGTGGCCCCATTTGTTCTTAAAAAGGATTGGAGAGCATATTCCCCTTTTGCATGCAGATCAAAAAGGCCGGCTGCTGACCGCGGATGATACATCGCCAATACAGGTTCATATAATCCATGAGATGCATTATAGAAAGCTGCTGATGTTCCTGCCGGTATGGCTATACTCAAAAAATCACGGATATCCGTTTCCGTTAAATACGGGTAATCACAGCCAATCAACAGGATGCGCTTCCCGGGAAAATGCGTAAAAGCTGTAAGCAAAGCTGCCATCGGCCCGGTATTTCTATAAACAGGGAGATCTGTTAAAACTTCATGGTTGCCGGGAATAGTAGCTAACTGGGCCGCTCGGCAGGAAATAAAGACCCTCTCACAGAATGGAGCAAGCATTTCATATACATGCTGTGCCTGGGACTTATCATAATAGACAAGCAGGCTTTTATCAGACTCCATCCTGCTACTCTTTCCACCACAAGCGACCAACCCAAACAAACCGTTGACCCGGTATGTGTTTTCTATATCCATGCCATCTTCATTTTACGCATAAAATCATCATTAAAGTTAAGATATGGAACGATCATTTTATTCAATTCTATTGTAGGCTTTGCACGGGTTGAGAAAAAAAACATCCATAAAGGGTGAATTCCTCTTGGTATTATTTTTTTGGATGCTCATTTTTGTTTCAGCAAAAGATAAATCCACTCATCTCCAAAGCGTCCCGGAAAAATTCTAGACAACCGTAAGATGCAAACATGCCCGCCAACATGTCCTTTGCTGACGGAAATAGGCAGGAATACAATTTTCCTGTCTCTCTACAACAGCGTCTGACCTGGCACGTGGAGTGATCAATAAAATAATTTCGATATGAAAACAATTCTTTTTTTTGCATTTATCACGATCTTTTCAGCTGGCACTTTTGCCGGAAATACCCCTGCAGTTAAGGGCTATGCAATAACGGCCCATACATTTTCAGTTAAACCCTGTAAAAAAATAGACATCACCATCCATTCGGGTGGATATACGATCCATATTGTTGGGAATGCTAATTATAATGTCTTCACCGGGAATTTGAGCATGACGGCAACCATTACGATTTCGTGGAGCGGCGGGAGCATTGACCTGCCATTTACTTATAACGGCCCCATGAATAAGGGTAAAGGGGTATTTACAAATCCATATGATCCGAAGGAAGTGGCGGTGGAAGATAAGGAAGTAACCGACCTGGTTGTATCTCACATATACCTGCCGGAAGACAAGGACCCTAAGAAAATAAAAATGCAGTAATTTCAAAAAAATGTAAACTTTAAAAACTACCAAAGGCGGCTAATGAATGTTATTAATACATTGATCGCCGTCTTTGGTTTAAAACAAGTTGCTATGAGATTCATTTTCATCCTTACAGGACTCCTGGTATGTTCAACAGTATATGGCCAGGAAAATGGACCGGCCAGTGAAATTAATTATGATTTTAGTTCCAGCGGAAAAATAGACGTGGGGCAACTTGACATCGATTCTGTTCTTTGAAGTAAAGGCCCGTTTAAAGATCATCAAAGATGCCCGGTTCTTTCTTTTATTGTTCCAGGATATATCTTTTTCAAATACGATGTTTTCAAATAGCGGCTCAGAAGAGGGGCTGGACAGCTTGCTTTTTGATATGGATAGTAAGACTGTTTATAATTTCAAAGAGCAGAAGGCTCACAAATATTCCGAAAGGTTATATCAACTACCGAAAATGACTGGAGATTCCCTAAGGTTCCAAAAAGGCGACACGCTGATCGTTATTTCAAAAGCACTTGGTAAAGGGTTTACCCCAACACCCACCATTGCTGCATTGCCTTATGGTATCTCGGCTTATTCAACCAAAAGGTTTTCTTTTAAACATATTTCTTCTAAAGAAACTTCTTTCTCTTTAGGCTCATTGTATGAACGCTGTGTTCATTTTAAGTTAAGCAATGAAAAATTTCAATTTATATATTAATGTGACGTGCCATTTAAATATGAATACTTAATTCAGCGTTATTTTTGGATACCTGTGCCTTCGTG
Source organism: uncultured Chitinophagaceae bacterium (assembly GCA_963779595.1). Lineage (GTDB taxonomy): Bacteria > Bacteroidota > Bacteroidia > Chitinophagales > Chitinophagaceae > Ferruginibacter. The sequence goes on from CAVZYY010000001.1 coordinate 1,265,599, forward strand.
CCTCTGTGTCACTGTGTTTCAATACTTTTTATTACCAATTTTGAAACACGAAGGCACAGAGGCACAGGGACATAGCTTATTAAGGGTATGATAAAAAGCGGGTAGCTGGTTTACCCTTTTATTTGTTGAGCGAACTGCGTAATTGCCTTCAATTGATTATTTTGCCAATGAAAGCCTTAATCAATTGTTATGAAAAAAATATTTTTGCTGTTATCGGTTTTTGTTTCACTTGAAAGCATGAGCCAATCCCGGCTTGATTCATTAACGGTGGACGGGATCATGCGGGACCCGAAATGGATTGGGACATCCCCAACCAGCCCTTATTGGAGCCGGGATAGCAAATATCTTTTCTTTAGCTGGAATCCTGAAAAAAATATCACCGATTCCACCTATTTTATAAGCCCGTCAAATAATGTCCCGCAAAAAGCATCTTATGAAATGCTGCAGGATCATGCATCTGCTTACAAGGTTTCGTATAACGCTGACCGTTCGGCTTACACTTATGCCAAAAATGGCGACATCTATGTTGGTTATGCCAGGACAAAAAAGGAAGTATCCGTTACAAAAACAACAGAAACGGAATCTGATCCTTCGTTCCTGCTTAATAACAGGATCGTTTTTACCCGCAATCAAAATTTGTTTGCGTGGGATATAGTTTCAGGAGAAACCATACAGCTGACCAATTTTCAAAAAAATAACCCTGCTACGAAAGATGAAAAAACAACATCCATAATCCCACAGGAAAAATCGTTAATGGATGATCAACTGGCGAATTTTGAAGTACTCAGGTCCCGCAAAGCAAAAAAAGATATCATAGACGCGTCACAAAAAGCATTAGCGAAAAGAAAGGAACAGCGGGCTATTTATTACGAAGAGAAAATATTGACCGCCATCACGGCCAGCCCGGATACAAGATTTGTTACTTACCGCCTGGATAAGCGGGCAACCAATGCCAAAAACAGCATTATTCCAAATTATGTAACTGAAAGTGGTTTTACACAGGATATTCCGGGCCGAACAAAGGTAGGCGCACCTATGGGTAGCAGTGAGTTCTTTATATATGACAGGGTATCAGATACCGTAATGCTGGTTAATACGGACCAGGTTCCAGGGATAAAAGATGTTCCCGATTATGAAAAAGAAAGGCCCGTGAAAGACAGCATGGGAGTTAAAGCAAGGCCTGTGATCATTTATGGGCCTACCTGGAATCAAAAAGGGAATTACGCTGTGGTTGATATCCGCTCGCAGGATAATAAAGACAGGTGGCTGATGTTGCTGGATGCGGCTACAGCGAAACTGAGCCTGGTTGACCGCCAGCGGGATGAGGCGTGGATCGGGGGACCGGGTATTGGCCCAACTGAACTGGGATGGGTGGATGATGATCATTGCTGGTTCCAAAGTGAGTCATCCGGGTATTCACATTTATACAGCATAAATGTATCAACAAAGGAAAGACATGAATTGACGCCTGGAAACTACGAAGTGCAGAAAGTTAAATTATCTATCAATAAAAAGCATTTTTTCTTTTCCGGTAACAGGGAACATCCAGGTGAGCTTCATTTTTACCGGGTGCCGGTAAATGGGGGCGTGATCGAAAAACTCACTTCTATGACCGGTGCCAGCAATGTAATACTGTCACCGGATGAAAAATATATCGCTTTTTTGTATTCTTACTTTAACAAGCCCTGGGAACTGTTCCTGCAGGAGAATAAGGCCACCGCAAAGCCGGTACAGGTAACCTTTAAAGCGCAAACCGATGAATTCAGCTCTTATCCATGGCGTGTTCCGGAGCTGATCAACTTTAAAGCCAGTGATGGCGCAAATGTATTCGCAAGATTATACAGGCCTGCCAAAGAACATCGTTCACGGCCTGCCGTTATTTTTGTGCATGGGGCAGGGTATTTGCAAAATGCGCATAAGTGGTGGAGCGATTATTTCAGGGAATATATGTTTCATAATTTACTGGCAGATAGAGGTTACACGGTGCTGGATATTGATTACCGCGGAAGTGCCGGTTATGGCCGTGACTGGCGCACTGGTATTTACAGGTATATGGGAGGAAAAGACCTGTCAGACAATGTGGATGGAGCGAAATTACTGGTTGAAAAATATGGCGTCAATCCAAAAAACATCGGCATTTATGGAGGCTCTTATGGGGGATTTATTACACTGATGGCCATGTTCCGTGAACAGGAAACATTTGCAGCAGGCGCAGCGCTGCGGTCGGTAACTGACTGGGCACATTACAATCATGGTTATACTTCAAATATCCTGAATGAACCATTCACGGATTCGCTTGCATATAAAAAAAGTTCCCCTATTTATTATGCGGCAGGATTAAAAGGGGCGTTACTGATGTGTCATGGAATGGTTGATATAAATGTTCATTTCCAGGATATCGTGAGGCTTGCCCAGCGCCTGATAGAATTAAAAAAGGAAAATTGGGAACTTGCGGTTTACCCGATGGAAGATCATGCCTTTACAGACCCAAGCAGCTGGGCGGATGAATACCGGCGCATTTTAAAACTCTTTGAAACAAATCTTAAGAAATAGGTAAGGCAGGTAATTGTACCTATTTGCAATTTATGGTATCGCTGTAATTCAGCAATGCTTCCTGGGTTTCGTGGCTGATATGAACGCGGCTGCTGCTTTCTGTCACAGCCTGTTCAATAACCCTGCGCTTGATTTCCCTGTTGGAAGCAATAAATGCTGTAGTGATCTCGCCCTTGCCCTGCTGGTTCATGTCATATATTTCCGGAACGGCCTTACACGAAAAATCAAAGCCTGAAAAGCTGATCGTTTTTACATCCGGGTAATTGTTCGTTTTAAAATGGATCTGCTTATTGCTTATGTCATACACAATACTCCATTGCGTAAAGCTTCCCTGGGAAACTTTATCCAGAATTGAAAATGCATAATCGGACAGCGGTATTTTATTTTCTTTTAAATTCACATGGCTGACCATGTCACAAGCTTTTACATAACGCTCCAGGGAATTATCACTCAATCGTATTTCCTTTTTTTCTTTCAGGAAAGTTGTTGCTGTTTGTGAAGATGTTTCATAAGAATTATTTGTCAACACCGGAAATATGAGTTGTTTCCCGGTATGCACTACCATTTTCCCTTTCAGGAATTCAATACTGGCAACATTCCCGGAAGCATCAGCAACAAGGTAATGCAAGGGAGTACCGGTACCGGTTATACGAATTTTCTGGTCAGACTCAATGACCTCAGCGGCTGTTGCGGCATTGTCGAGCTGGTATTGTATCCATTGTAATACTGTAAGGGCTGGCCTGTTATCTTTTGCCGGGTAGCTGGTTTCATCCAGCCACATCAATTCCACCACGAGCCCTTTTTCATTCATGCCTCCTGTTGGAAATTCCTTTCCATATTGATTAAATGTTAAACTGCCATACTTTGATACCCAGGTAATGGGTTCTCCATCCCGCACCTTCATAGAAGTTTTAAACAGGCCCCGCTGGTTTGTATTCACACAGCCTGCGCCGGTGACCCAGTCATAATTCCGGCCGAATACAATATGTCCATCCTGGTTTATACAAAATGTTGTACAGGCGAAGGTGCTGACGCTAAAAATAAACAGGGCAGCCAGGGTCATCCATTGCTTCATAAAAGATATTTTTTTCAAGCTAGTTAAAATAATGAGAACCCGCTAATGAATAGGGATGAATGGCTGAGCCCGTTTTTTACCGAAGCATAAGCAGGAAAAATACTTCCATCCCTGTTGTTTTCACGTTGTATATAACATAAAATGATTTCATTTTTGAAACAGCAAATGGATGGATTTTACACAGTTAGCAAGTGTATTGGATAATTCTAGATGATCCATGAATGTACCAGCCATCATGAATTGATCCTTTGCCGGCGGAAATGATAGGAATATGCTTTTTCTATTGTCTACAACAGCGTCTAATCTGGAACGTAGAAATAACTTCAACAGTTAAGAAATGAAAACAATAATTTTAAATATGGGATTGACATGCTGGTCAATCCTGTGTTTTGCCCAACCAAATAATCCGTACGATCAAAAAGGAATTGATTATGCAACTTCGGTCAGTATTGTCTCAGCTGATTTTGACGCCGGTAAAGTGAAGGAATTCAATACCGAAACGCTGAATAAATATTCAAAAATGGTCCCGCTTCAAAACCAGGTATCGATGGATATGGTTGCCGGTATCACAAAAACCCTCAAGGCTCCTAATTTTAGTTTTACCGGCTTTGTCAATGGCTCATCGTTGTCTGCTTTCGCTAAACAAATCGTTCCACAACTACTGAATGTAAAGAAGGTAAGCCAGGATGAATTCAGGAAATATTTGGCAGCAAAAGTGGATGAAATAAAAACGGCCAAAATTGATAATCCCGAAAGAGAATTATTGCTCTCACTGACTGCAATATCTTATCATGTACATGCGGCAGGCTATGGAAGAAGCAGGGGCTGCCAGATTCAAACGCCCACATATTCCGGCCCGGCAGAACCCGAAACATGTATGGTGATGGGAGCCACAGTTGGTGGTATGATTGGCTTTAGCCTGTGCGGGTTTTTCTGTGGCCTGGGAGGTGCTATTATTGGGGGCGTAGTGGGTGCGCTATCCTAGATCTATTATTGATTCAAGCTGTATGATCCTTACAGCTTGAATTTTTAAATTTTACAGACATGAAACCAATCTTACTTCAACTATTTTATTTATGCCCGATCCTTGGCTTTTCACAGGAAATAAAAATATCCAGCAGTATAGGGTATGCGACCGTATCAACAAAGTCATTCAAAAAAAATATGTTGTGCACCGGGGTAAATATTGGTTACGAATTTAGTTCGCATAAAAGCCTTTACCTGTTTGCATCAATCGGTGTATCCGTATTAAGATATGATTTCATCGACTCAAATAATATGGCCGTGTATAACAGCAAGCAGTTTTTGAACTTCGCTTTCTCAGCAAGAAAATATTTTATTATGACTTCCAAAGACCGCAGTTTTATTGAATTAGGATTGGTGGGTGATCATTTTATCTATGACCGGAAAGAGTTAAACAATGGCTCGGTCCATGAAATTGAAAAGCAGGCAAACCTCGGCTATAATGCCGGGATCCTTTTTGCGGTGGGATACAAAAAAATGATCACCACCTCCTTATCATTTGAGCTGGCCCTTTATGGCCTTAATGATTATTTTTCCTGGTACAAAAATGAAACGAACCGGATAAAAGCAAATAAGCGCATGTTCAGCCTTTCATTCTATAAAAAACTGCGAAAATGAAATATTGCCTGGCAGCGATGATGTTTTTTTGCAGTGTGAACGGCTATATGCAATCTTTTAATGAGGCAACTTTTATTAAGCAACATATAAAAGGAAAAGCTGCGGGTATCTATATTTTTTGCAGGGGAACAAAAAGTAAACCCGCTCTAATAGCAAAGGCATTTAATATTTCTGATACTAATATTACACATATAGGTATTGGTTTTTTTGAAAATAACCGGGTATACATTTATCATGTCACGGATCAGGCAGGGGAATTGGGTGCTGCGTTGAAAATGGATTCAGCAGGATCTTTTATTGAAACGGGCGAAGCCGGTTATTTCAGCATCTGGAAATGCAAGGCAGGGCCGCAAGACAAAGGCAGGTTAAAAAAGATCTTTGAATGTTTCCAAAAACGAAAGATCTACTTTGATGCATTATTCAGGTTGCAGGAAGATGATAACTTATACTGCTCTGAATTCTGTGCCGGGGTATTAAAAAAACTGGATCCAATAAGATTTAAATATAAACCGAGAAGGGTAATTTTGAATGATCCTTTTTATCGATCTTACCTCGAAAGGAAGCAGTTATGCTATTTCCCGGTCGACTTTTTCCAGGTGGGTAAACAGTTTAAAAAAATTGCTGAATACAGATTTCCGGGATGTTCAAATTGATATTGCCGGCTTCTTTTGTTTGTGCACATTACTAACCTGGCTGTATATCGATAGACTGTGGATCATTCCTTAGAAAAAATATTACTGCATCTCAGTTTTCCTTCTTATTTTTAAGGCTCAAAATTAAAAGAAATGAAAAAAATATTTTTTGTAGCATTCACATTTGCAGGCTTTTGTGCTAATTCTTATGCGCAAACGAGTTCCCGGGTTGAAGCCCTTGCTTTACCAACAGCGCCCAATCAGCCAGAAAAAGTTACAAAGGATCAATCAGCAACAACTAATCCCAAGATAAAAGAGGCTGAAAAACTAAAACTCCAGGAAAAGGCAGTAGCAAAGCAAACAAAAGAACAGGCAAAAACTGCTGAAACTTCCTCGCCGAAAGGATATAAAGAGGCTGGACTTTCAGATGCACAAATTGTTGATTTGAATAATGAACTTGACAGGATCGACAAAAGGGCTGCTGAAGCTAACGCTAATTTTAACGGGAACGCTGAAGAAAAAGTGCAACTGAAGGCAAAAATCCAGGCGGAAAAAGAGGCTGTCATGAAAAAAATAATGGGCCAGGAAGTTTATAATAACTACAATGAAAGAAAAAAGAAGCAAATGATAAAAGAAAAGACAAAAACCCTTTAATAAAATTCTATTATATTTTTTGAAGAGCCTGTTTTTACAGGCTCTTTTTTATTGCTATCTATTTGAATTCACGTATTTATACGAAGTGTATATACGATTTCCCAAACGCAAAAACACTCTAAGTTGTAGTCACTGAAATAATAGATAATATAGTTACGTTAACTCATTGCCTATAATAAGCCTGAAACAGGGTTTATCCAAATATCCAATATCCAATGAGTAGAATTTTACTAGCTATATTTCTATTATGCAGCTTAATTGCTTCCGGACAGACTGTTCAAACTCCCGCTTTAGCGACATCCCAACAGCCCATACTCCATTCTCAAACACAATTGCCTTTAAATCAAATTCTTTGGGATGAAAAAGAGCCTTTTGTGAACGGTTATGCCAGGGTGCTAAGCAGGAATAAATTTTCTTTTGTCAACAGGGCCGGTAACCTGATCTGTGACCTGCAATTTGATGGCGCCAGGAATTTTACCAACAAGCTTGTTGCAGTTAAGAAAGCTTCAAAATGGGGATTCATGAATGAATCGGGGAAAATAGTTATCCCATGCCGGTATGATATTGTCTTTGATTTTAAAGAAAGCGTTACGGCTGTATTTGCAGATAAAAGATGGTCGCTGATCAATACAAAAGGGGCCCTTATAAGATCACTGGATATCACCGCTTTTTTTGGTTTTAACAATGGGTCCGCGAAGATCATAAAGGATGGAAAAACGGGCTCTATGAACACGCGTGGCGAAATCATTCTTAGTAATGAAAATGCTAACCCGCCATCACAAAGGTCAAATTCGCCTGTGGCAAATGCTGTAACTTCAATTTGCCCGGACAATATAGATTTTGAAAATGGAAATTTTTCCAACTGGAAGTGTTTTACAGGAGACGTTGATTCGATCGGCGCAACCAATTCAATTACCGTTGTTCCATCTCCACCTATACCTAACCGTCATACGATCATCAACAGGTCAATGCCTTCGGGGATCGATCCATTTGGATTGTTTCCAACAAATCCTCCAGATGGAAGTGATCATGCCGTAAAGCTTGGTAATACAATGATCGGTGCGGAAGCCGAACGCATCCAATATACCATCAGGGTACCTTTGAATGACAGTAATTTTTCCATTAAATATGATTACGCAGTGGTATTTGAAGACCCGGGGCATACCGCCTGGACCCAGCCGAGGTTCATAGCCCGGCTGTTTGATTCCGCCGCAAACGCTTATATCGAATGTGCATCTTTTGAATATATCTCCACTTCAAGTCTTCCGGGCTTTGCAGTCTCAGGCGTTGATACAACAGTGATCTATAAACCATGGTCAACTGTTTTCATAAGCCTGAGGAATTACCCGGGAAGGACCCTGTTCCTTGAGTTTACAACGGCAGACTGTGTACGCCGCGGGCATTGGGGATATGCTTATGTGGATGTGGAAAGTACCTGTGGCCATTCTGTTGATCTGCAATATGATTGTAATACCAGCATTGCCACTTTAACAGCTCCCCCGGGTTTTCAAACATATAACTGGTGGAATGTGGATTTTACAACACTGTTAGCAACGGGCGTCAATCCATGCTCCGCGCCGAGTGATGCACGGCGTGAAAGCGCCACAGCCAGGGCACGCGATGGAAGGTGCGATGCACCCAATACTGCACGAAATCGGTGAGGAACATGATGGCTACGAACTGCACGACGAACGGCAGGCTGCCGACCCAGTGTCGCACGTCGGTGAGCGGGGCGAGGGTGAGCACGGTCTTTGCCGGGAGGAAAGTGAAGAAGGTCAGCACCTGCACCATGAAACTGCTCACGAGGTAGTAGAACAGGTCCTCGCGCCATTCATCCCGAAAGACGTGCTGCTCCGGAGCGTGGGGAAAAATCCTTTCCATCGGGATGAAGAGGAAGCCGGTAAACAGGACATTGAGGGCAAACCAATCGAGGCCGAAGAAAATCGGGGCGGGATCGGCGGCGAGCGCGGTCGCTCGGGAGCCGCCGAGCAACGTGGCGAGCAAGGTGGCGAGCACGCCGGTCGTGCCAAGGATTTTCCCGTCCCGCAGCGCGAGGCTCAGGGCGGACAAGGCAAAAGCCAAAATCAGAAGGCCATACAAGCCCACCCGAAACGCGGCATGCGCGTGCAGGCTGCGCACTTCCGGCATGGCCAAGAAGCCCGGCATCCGGAGGGAGACGACGAGCAGCAGACCCCCGATCCCGAAGACGAGGCCGAGCACCCCGCTGATCCACCCGCTACCAAAGCGGCGCAGCGCCGGTGGGGCTTCCAATTCGCCACGGAGTTTCATGCGAGCTGCGTGCAGATGACTCATGGCGCGAGTATATCACAACCTGTGCTAGTCCAATAGCTTCGGGCCTCACGGGTTCGCCTATGAGAAAGGGGTCGCCGCCGGCGGCAGACGGGCGGTTTTTCGGTCGCATCCACCGCCAGGAACCTGGGCTCCTGCGAACTCTGAATATGAGCACAACGACCTCCTCACTCCCGTGGATTCTCAATGGCCTGATTGAAACGTGCCGGGATGGCCAGGAAGGCTACCGCCATGCCGCCGAGCACGTGAAGGATCAGGATTTCAAATCGCTCTTCGCCGAGCTCGCCAATCAGCGCCAGCTCTACGTTGGGGAACTCCGATCCCTGCTCGATTCTTTGGACGAAGGCGCGGCCGCATCGGGCTCCGTGGCCGGCGCCATGCATCGCGGTTGGATGGACCTGAAATCGCTCCTGACGAGCGGCGATGAGCACGCCATCCTTGCGGAGTGCGAGCGCGGCGAGGACGCCGCCGTGGATCGAGTATCGCGAAGTCCTGGAGCACGATGAGTTACCCGCGAATATCCGCGAATTGGTCCATCGCCAATTCATGGGCATCCAGGTCGCCCACGATCGCGTCAAGGCCCTGCGCGATCGGGCCGACACGTAGGTCAAGTCCTCCCAGGTTCGCATGCGGTTGACCAATGGGCCATATTGCGCCGACATGCATTCCTTGCTCTCCTTCTTCGGCAAAACGTTCCCGGGCTGGCCCGGAGCAGCCGTCTCGCTGACCCTCCTCCTGTCCGCCGGTTGCAGTAACGATCGACCCGCAGGAACGCCAGGTGCTGCTGGATCATCGCGTTCCCGGTCCGCTGTATGAGAAGATGGTGCATCGCGAACCGCTGACGCTGCCGGAGATCGCGCAACTTTCCGCACGCCGCGTCCCGCCGGATTTTATCAATCGCTACATCGACAATTCGCTCGCCGAATATCAAATGACCACGGAGGACGTGCTCTTCCTACGCGGCGTGGGCGTCAGCGACAAGGTGATCGATTTCCTCCTCACCACGACTCCCAGCCAGCATCTGGTCGCGCACCGCTATCCGTATCCATACTGGCCGTCGGGCTCCACCCGCACGCTCATCATTCATCATCACGGTCGCCGGCGCTGAGGCAGGTCGCATCGGCCGCACCCACACGTTCAGGACACACCCTGGAGCGTGTTCTGCACGTTCGCTGCATCGAATCGGGTCGATAGGTCGGTTGTTGTGCCCCGTTGGGGCGAATGCCGGTTGGGACGCGGTAACCCAGGCGCCGCTCGTTCCTCGCTTTGCCCTGGGCTGCTTGTCTTTGGGCCTTCGGCCCGCGATGGGCCGTCGCAACCATGCAGAATACGCTCTAGCGAAAAGCGATGCCCCGCTTTCTGCACCTCGCGATAGGGCAGCAGCCAGATGAGCGATTCGTCGTGGAGATCGACGACCTGGATGCGGTTGCCCCACGGATCGCGGAAGTCGCAGCGGAAACCTTCGATCAGCTTGAGGCCGTATTTCTTCGTGAGCTTGTCGCGCACCTCGGCGATTTGCGCGTCGTCGCGCACCATGATGCCGAAGTGGTGATTGCCCGCGTCGGGCTTCATGCCTTTGCGCTCGAACATGGCGAGGAACTGGTGCTCGCCGAGTTTGAAGAAGGCGTCGCCTTCGCCGTCATCGAGTTTCTTCGAGGCCGAAGACATCCTGGTAAAACGCGACCGCTTTCTCGATGTCGCCGACTTCGATGGCGACGTGGTTGCAGCCATAGACTTGCACGCTCATGTCGAAGTATCGCACGGCGCGGTGGAAGTGGGCGATGATTTCCGGACCGGAAGGCAATGGATCGATTGCAGAGGTCAGGAACTCCCCTCGTCGCGCGATCCGTTGAAGTGTCGCCTTGCCGTGCAACTCGCGGAGGGCGTTCTTGCCGTTCCAGCGCGCGCTGAAGTTTTCGGAGCGGCAAATCATTCAGCCGTTCCTCAGGGCTTCGGCGTGCAGAGCCTGGTTGCGATTTCCCACGCTGCGCAGCGCCCAGTTTACTCCCTTCTTTACGAAGTTCCGTTCATCGACCGCCGCGGCTTCGATCAGCTTCAGTCCAGCCAGGAACTTTGGATGGTCCGCCTTTACATCCTGCGAGGTCACACTCGCCAGCAGCGCAAAGGCGGCCCGCTTCTGAAACTCTCCCTTCTTTCCGGCCCATGCGGAGATCTTCTTGAAGGCATGCGGGGAGGTGTCGAAGAGATGGAAGCACGCCGTGTCGCAGACCGCCCAGTTATCGAAGTCCGCGCACCATCGATCCATCGTGGCGGACGTCATGCGCATCGGATCGCCGGTGAAGATGGCAAGCAGGCGCGCCTCATACACGTCGGTGGCCCACAGCGCCTGGCTCAGCTCGGGGCTGCGGCCAATCTTCTTCGCGAATTTTCGGATCTCACCCACGGACACGCCCAGCGCTTTGTCTGACGGAATACCGAATCGCGCCATCCCCTCGCGCACCTGCTTGCTGCTGGCCTCCTCCAGCCAGACGAGCGCTTCCCGTACCGCTGAGTCAATGTCGTCTGGCAGTCCGTGATCCCGCGCGGCGGCTTTCTTCTTCATGGCCCCATCATCGGCTTTTGGGAGGGGCCCGGCAATTTTGATTCCACGCTCACGCCCGTGCTACGTCGCTCATTTCTTCATCGCATCCCGTCAGGCCTCATCGTAATCTCGCCAATCAAACATGCCAAAGTTGAAGAGCAATGTCCTCCAGGTGGAAATCAATGGTAAGCCGGTCGTCTCGGTGGGCCTCAAGCGTCAAGGCAATGGCACAGTGATCATCGGATGCTATTCTCACAGCTACCGTCGAGCCAAGCCACCGAGGCCACTACAGTCAATTTCTGCTGGGGCATTGGAAGTCGACGACCGTGAAACTAATCACTATTTGCACTATTTGGAGCACACCGAGCTTTCTGTCGGCGATGTGGTAACGGTGCGCGTGCTCAAGTCGGGCAAGCTGTCTGTTCCGCGGTCCCAAACGAAAGAAAGCAAGGGGTTGCGTAGAACGGAGGAAGGCGGCCCACGACGCCATGAAAAGTAGTGCACGGCCGCGCGGGAGTCACTCCCACCCGTCTTCATGATGAGGACGACGGTATTGCTGAGGCGCTGCAACATGATGCGGAATTGGACGCGGATCCCAGGATCGGCATCACCCTGGAGGAGCTCGATGAGCATGTCCGGACGCGGCGACGTTGATGCACGTTGTCCTCCGTCCGTAGGTGTCGGTGTGGCTGCCAACGGCTAGAGCGGTTTGAGAAAAGCTGTGGTTGAAAGTGAAGGGGCCTGCCGGCCCGTTCGGTGAATAAATTCACCGCTACGTAGCGCGTGTGCTGCGGCCCAACGGCAAGACACATATCGCGTGGCGACAGAATCGTTTGAATTGTTTGTACCGCTCTACACTCGGAAAGGCGATGCTTCGACCCCTGCCGGGGTCGGGAAGTTCTTTTGCTGTTTGGTTTCCGGGGGTGTCGCTTGCCAGTTCCTCGCTCGACCCCCGGCTAATGGCTTTGAACCCTTCGGGTTCAGTTTCGCACCGCCGGGGACTTTCGCTGGTCCGTGGGACATTGCGATGACTACTTCGGCGCACCGTAGGCTTCGGCGCCGGGCTCGGGGATTTGCTCGATGAGCTTTTTGACGATGGAGAGCGGCGTGAGGCCTTCGGAGTCGGCGGCGAAATTGGTGAGGATGCGGTGGCGCAGCACGGGCGGCGCGGCGCGGCGGATGTCGGCGCAGCTCACGTGGATGCGGCCTTCGAGGATGGCCATGGCTTTGGCGGCGAGGATGAGATACTGGCCGGCGCGCGGGCCGGCGCCGGTGCTCACGTAGGTCTTGGTGACCTGCGGGGCGTCGGCGTTTTGCGGGCGCGTGGCGCCGACGAGCCGGGTGACGTATTTGATGACGTGGTCGGAGACGGGGACTTTGCGGACGACGGCTTGGAGATGGAGGACGTCCGCCTGCGGTGAGGACGGGCTGCGGCTCGATGCGTTTGCCGCCGGTGGTGGCGCGGAGGATTTCCTCCTCCTCGTGCGGGAGCGGGTAATCCACCCAGATGTTGAACATGAAGCGGTCGAGCTGCGCTTCGGGGAGCGGGTAGGTGCCCTCCTGTTCGATCGGGTTTTGCGTCGCGAGGACGAAGAAGGGTTCCTCCAGCGTGTAGGAGGTGTTGCCGGCGGTGACCATTTTCTCCTGCATCGCCTCGAGCAGCGCGGCCTGCGTCTTCGGCGGCGTGCGGTTGATTTCGTCGGCGAGGAGCAGGTTGCAAAAAATGGGGCCGCTGATGAAGCGGAACTCCTTTTCGCCGGTGGCGGAATTCGTCTCGAGCACGTCGGTGCCGATGATGTCGCCCGGCATGAGGTCGGGCGTGAACTGCACGCGCTTGAACTTGAGATTGAGCACCTGCGCGATGGTGCGGACCATGAGCGTCTTGGCCATGCCGGGCAGGCCGATGAGCAGCGCGTGGCCGTTGGCCAGGATGCACATGAGGACCTGATCGAGCACGTCGATCTGGCCGACGATGACTTTGCCGACTTCGCGCCGGATTTGATCCGCGCGGTCGCGCATTTGCTCGACGAGCGCGAGTTCGTCGGCACTGGCCGCGGGCACACTCGCCGCTCCGCCGGTCGGAGCGGATTCGGCGTAAAAGATGAAGCTGCTGCCGCCGATCTGGACGAGGTCGCCGGTCGAGAGCGGCGCGGTGGCGACCTTGGCCTCGTTGAGCCACGTGCCGTTGGAACTGCCGAGATCGACGATGGTCCATCCGCCGTCCGTGAAAGCGCAGCTCGGCGTGTTCGCCGGAGGTCAGGCCGTCGTCCAGCGGGAGGTCCAGATCGCGTTGGCGCCCGAGGGTGTAGCTCTTCGGCGGTGAGCGTGAGGCGGCGGCCGGCCAAGGGGCCTTCTTTGAATTCGATTTCGGCCATGGGAAAAATGCAGTGCGCGAGAGAAGCTGCTTTAGCGCGTGAGGTCGAGAGCGCCGAGGTCCTTGATTTGATCGGCGACGCGGAGCTGGCTGATGGCGGTGCTGAAGTGATGCACGGGCAGCGTGCTCTTCGGGTTCACCCACACGGGGTAGAGATCGCGGGCGCGGGCGATCTGCCAGCCGGGGCCGACATCCTTGAGCATCACGAGCTTGAAGGTCCGGCGGAAGTCGGGCCGGCTGAATCCTCCCTCGAATTGCGTGAGCAAAAGTTCGGACCCCTTTTCGCGAAAGTAAGTCACGATGGCGCGCGCGTTCTTGCCGCGGCCGGACTCGCCCTCGACGCGGTGGATGACGCGCTTGGTGAAGAAAGGCTCGGACTTCTGGACGGTGGTTTCGATTTTCTTGAGGTCGTCGGTGGTGAGCGTGCTGTCGTCGCGGTTGAGCTGCAGCCCTTCGTAAAAGGCGGCGGGGTAGATGACGATGAGATCGTATTTGCCGACGGGGAGATTCTTGAACTCGAACGTGGTCGCGCTGCGGATCGGTGACTTCGCCGAGGTAAACTTCCTCCGGGTTCTCCGTGGGGATGGCGAGGATTTGCTCGATGGGCAGCGCGGGCTTGGTGATGCGGCCCTTGAGTCCGCCGGTGTTGGCAGGATCGGTCTTGGTGTAGAGCCGTGTGCGTTCGAGGGGTTCTGCGGCGAAGGCGGTGCCGGCGAGGAAGACGGCGAATAGGAGGATGCGAAGTGCCATGATTATTTGGCCGGTTTTCCGGCGGTGGAGAGGAACTTGTCGAGCTGCGCGGCGACGGGGTGATATTTGAGCCGGCCTTTCACTTTTTCGATGAGGTCGCTGATGGACTCAGGCGGCGCTTTCGCGCCAGTGACGCACGTGATGAGCATCGAGGCGGCATCGGGCAGGTAGCTGGAGGCGTCGATCTCGCGGCAATAGGCTTCGAGCATCGGCTGGGCGCGTTTCCAGTCCTGCCATCTTGATGTAGATCGCGGACTCGCGCGAGGATGTAGTCGCCGCTGATTTTGCTCAGCGGAAATTCGTTTTCCCACGCGAGGAGGGCCTGGCGGGCTTCGAGGAGAAAGCCGCCTTCGGTGAGGGTGCGGACATTTTCCGAGAGCGAGACTTCCTGCAATGCGCCGCCTTTTTGATCCGCGGCGGCGGCGGTTTTTTGCGGAGGCGGGGTGCCGGCAGGGCGCGCGGTTCCGGCCTCGATGAGTTGATTGGCCACGAGCCCGCCGGAGAGGGGCCGGAACGGCCGGCATTGCGCAGGGTGCGGGCGCGATTCTGGACGTCGGCGTAATAGCCCGTGGCCTTGTTCAGGTCGCCGCCGATGAATGCGAGGTCGCCGAGGCGGATCTTGGCGCGTTCGCCGAATATCGCCGGGGACGGCGGAGATCGCGGTGAAGATTTTTTCCGCCTGCTTCCGGTCGCCGAGGTAATACATTTGCAGTTCGCCTTCGCGGAGCCGCAGATCTCATTCTGGCGGACTGGATCGGACGCGGCGGCAAAGAATTTCTGCAGCCACTCGAAGTCCTCGCCGGGATTGTCGCGCAGCATCAGGTCGAGGAAAACATCCTCCAGCGTGTTGAGCTGGACGGCGGCGAGCTTCTTGCGGGCGGCGTCGAAGTGATCGGTGAAGAGGCGCTGCAGGAGCGGAAAGCCTTCGCCGCCCTCGACGGTGCGCAGGAGGTTGTTCCACCACGCATCGGTCCAGCCGGTGATCGGATCGGGATTGCGCGGAAAGGCCGCGAGCATGGCGCCCAAGGTGTCGCGAAGGGCTTTGCGATGGGCGGGGTTTTCGAGGCTGGTCCTCTGCGTGCCGAAACCGAAGAACGGGATGACGCACGTCGAGACGCTCTGGCCGGACTTGGCCGTGAGCCTCACTTTGCTCTCGCGGAAGCCGGGGAAGATCCACTGACCTTTTGCGCCGTCGAGCGTGGCATTTTCCGGAAAAGTCCACGTCCACGTCGTGCCGGCTGGCTGGCCCGCGGTCAGCGCGCTGAGATCGTAGATGAGGAGGGGATCCTCATTTTCAAACCAATAAGTCAGGCCGGGCTTGACGATGCCTGCCGCAACCGGGATCCGTCCCGCGCTTCGATCGCGGTGATGTCGCACGCGCCGGAGCGGGCAATCTCGGAACTGTTGAGTACCCGGGATTCGACTTTGTTGAGCTTGCACTGGGAGCCCGCCAGGTCAGAAACATGAGCCCGCCATCCCTCGCGCTGGACGAGTACGGACCGGTGCCGGGTGCGGTCTGGAAAACTTCGACGCGGTGAAGGCCCTTGGTGAGATCGACGGACGCGCCGGTGCCACCCCACACCTTCGACTTTTCCTTCGGGTTGATCTTGTTGCCGTCGATCGAGGACTTCGCATTGGCCGCTTTGGATGAACGGCGCGACCCAGTAGCTGCCGGCTTCTTTCGCATCGAGATAGGACAGCATGATAAAATGCCGCGGGCCGCGGCCTGCCCGTCTGGTCGCCGCCGATGCTGAACGGCGCTCGAATGCCCGGCTTCATTGCAGAATGAACGCCGGCTCGACGCGGCCAAGCTGGCCAGCGCCCGGGCGGCACCGATGTTGTCGCGCCCGGGAAGTGTGCAGAGGATCGCGCTCGGCGTGAGGCCGGTGTCGGGTCTCCAGAATTGGGGAAGGCGTGCGGATTGCGAGTAAACGTAGACGGCCTTCGCAGTGGCCCGGG
>CAVZYY010000002.1:0-1423097 GCA_963779595.1 uncultured Chitinophagaceae bacterium
CCGTGTATAACAGCAAGCAGTTTTTGAACTTCGCTTTCTCAGCAAGAAAATATTTTATTATGACTTCCAAAGACCGCAGTTTTATTGAATTAGGATTGGTGGGTGATCATTTTATCTATGACCGGAAAGAGTTAAACAATGGCTCGGTCCATGAAATTGAAAAGCAGGCAAACCTCGGCTATAATGCCGGGATCCTTTTTGCGGTGGGATACAAAAAAATGATCACCACCTCCTTATCATTTGAGCTGGCCCTTTATGGCCTTAATGATTATTTTTCCTGGTACAAAAATGAAACGAACCGGATAAAAGCAAATAAGCGCATGTTCAGCCTTTCATTCTATAAAAAACTGCGAAAATGAAATATTGCCTGGCAGCGATGATGTTTTTTTGCAGTGTGAACGGCTATATGCAATCTTTTAATGAGGCAACTTTTATTAAGCAACATATAAAAGGAAAAGCTGCGGGTATCTATATTTTTTGCAGGGGAACAAAAAGTAAACCCGCTCTAATAGCAAAGGCATTTAATATTTCTGATACTAATATTACACATATAGGTATTGGTTTTTTTGAAAATAACCGGGTATACATTTATCATGTCACGGATCAGGCAGGGGAATTGGGTGCTGCGTTGAAAATGGATTCAGCAGGATCTTTTATTGAAACGGGCGAAGCCGGTTATTTCAGCATCTGGAAATGCAAGGCAGGGCCGCAAGACAAAGGCAGGTTAAAAAAGATCTTTGAATGCTTCCAAAAACGAAAGATCTACTTTGATGCATTATTCAGGTTGCAGGAAGATGATAACTTATACTGCTCTGAATTCTGTGCCGGGGTATTAAAAAAACTGGATCCAATAAGATTTAAATATAAACCGAGAAGGGTAATTTTGAATGATCCTTTTTATCGATCTTACCTCGAAAGGAAGCAGTTATGCTATTTCCCGGTCGACTTTTTCCAGGTGGGTAAACAGTTTAAAAAAATTGCTGAATACAGATTTCCGGGATGTTCAAATTGATATTGCCGGCTTCTTTTGTTTGTGCACATTACTAACCTGGCTGTATATCGATAGACTGTGGATCATTCCTTAGAAAAAATATTACTGCATCTCAGTTTTCCTTCTTATTTTTAAGGCTCAAAATTAAAAGAAATGAAAAAAATATTTTTTGTAGCATTCACATTTGCAGGCTTTTGTGCTAATTCTTATGCGCAAACGAGTTCCCGGGTTGAAGCCCTTGCTTTACCAACAGCGCCCAATCAGCCAGAAAAAGTTACAAAGGATCAATCAGCAACAACTAATCCCAAGATAAAAGAGGCTGAAAAACTAAAACTCCAGGAAAAGGCAGTAGCAAAGCAAACAAAAGAACAGGCAAAAACTGCTGAAACTTCCTCGCCGAAAGGATATAAAGAGGCTGGACTTTCAGATGCACAAATTGTTGATTTGAATAATGAACTTGACAGGATCGACAAAAGGGCTGCTGAAGCTAACGCTAATTTTAACGGGAACGCTGAAGAAAAAGTGCAACTGAAGGCAAAAATCCAGGCGGAAAAAGAGGCTGTCATGAAAAAAATAATGGGCCAGGAAGTTTATAATAACTACAATGAAAGAAAAAAGAAGCAAATGATAAAAGAAAAGACAAAAACCCTTTAATAAAATTCTATTATATTTTTTGAAGAGCCTGTTTTTACAGGCTCTTTTTTATTGCTATCTATTTGAATTCACGTATTTATACGAAGTGTATATACGATTTCCCAAACGCAAAAACACTCTAAGTTGTAGTCACTGAAATAATAGATAATATAGTTACGTTAACTCATTGCCTATAATAAGCCTGAAACAGGGTTTATCCAAATATCCAATATCCAATGAGTAGAATTTTACTAGCTATATTTCTATTATGCAGCTTAATTGCTTCCGGACAGACTGTTCAAACTCCCGCTTTAGCGACATCCCAACAGCCCATACTCCATTCTCAAACACAATTGCCTTTAAATCAAATTCTTTGGGATGAAAAAGAGCCTTTTGTGAACGGTTATGCCAGGGTGCTAAGCAGGAATAAATTTTCTTTTGTCAACAGGGCCGGTAACCTGATCTGTGACCTGCAATTTGATGGCGCCAGGAATTTTACCAACAAGCTTGTTGCAGTTAAGAAAGCTTCAAAATGGGGATTCATGAATGAATCGGGGAAAATAGTTATCCCATGCCGGTATGATATTGTCTTTGATTTTAAAGAAAGCGTTACGGCTGTATTTGCAGATAAAAGATGGTCGCTGATCAATACAAAAGGGGCCCTTATAAGATCACTGGATATCACCGCTTTTTTTGGTTTTAACAATGGGTCCGCGAAGATCATCAAGGATGGAAAAACGGGCTCTATGAACACGCGTGGCGAAATCATTCTTAGTAATGAAAATGCTAACCCGCCATCACAAAGGTCAAATTCGCCTGTGGCAAATGCTGTAACTTCAATTTGCCCGGACAATATAGATTTTGAAAATGGAAATTTTTCCAACTGGAAGTGTTTTACAGGAGACGTTGATTCGATCGGCGCAACCAATTCAATTACCGTTGTTCCATCTCCACCTATACCTAACCGTCATACGATCATCAACAGGTCAATGCCTTCGGGGATCGATCCATTTGGATTGTTTCCAACAAATCCTCCAGATGGAAGTGATCATGCCGTAAAGCTTGGTAATACAATGATCGGTGCGGAAGCCGAACGCATCCAATATACCATCAGGGTACCTTTGAATGACAGTAATTTTTCCATTAAATATGATTACGCAGTGGTATTTGAAGACCCGGGGCATACCGCCTGGACCCAGCCGAGGTTCATAGCCCGGCTGTTTGATTCCGCCGCAAACGCTTATATCGAATGTGCATCTTTTGAATATATCTCCACTTCAAGTCTTCCGGGCTTTGCAGTCTCAGGCGTTGATACAACAGTGATCTATAAACCATGGTCAACTGTTTTCATAAGCCTGAGGAATTACCCGGGAAGGACCCTGTTCCTTGAGTTTACAACGGCAGACTGTGTACGCCGCGGGCATTGGGGATATGCTTATGTGGATGTGGAAAGTACCTGTGGCCATTCTGTTGATCTGCAATATGATTGTAATACCAGCATTGCCACTTTAACAGCTCCCCCGGGTTTTCAAACATATAACTGGTGGAATGTGGATTTTACAACACTGTTAGCAACGGGCGAGCAGGTTGTCCTGGATCCCGGGCCACATGTTGATAGTACGCTCTACCTGGAAATGATACCTTTCAATGAATTTGGATGCAGGGATACAATGCCTGTTCAAATCACCGGAACTTTTACGGCACATTTTGATGCATCAGAAACAAATGTCAATTGTGCGCCGCACCGGTTTACTTTCTATAACACAAATTTACCATCAACTTCGGTTACCTGGGATTTTGGAGATGGTAATACAGGTGCAGGGGATACCGTTTCACATACATTTATGCTACCGGGCACTTATGTTGTTACGATGACTGTCACGCTTCCCAGCGGATGTACTGCATCCACACAGGAAACCATCAGGATCCGGCTGTCAACCGCTGCCTTTAGTTACGCCTCCGGAAATTTCTGCAATAGCCAGGTTGTGCAGTTCGATGTAACAGGAAGTAATTTTAATTTCCTGATCTGGAATTTTGGAGATGGCACGGTGGTTACCACAACAGATCTATCCATTACTCATACATATACCACTCCAGGTATTTATATTCCAAACCTGGCAATTGGCTCAGTTGGTGGCTGCGAAGTGGCAGTTCCGGGCAACGACACGATAAGGATAGAACAACTCGATGGAGGCTTCACACATACCATTCAAAGAAGCTGCGGCAGTACCCGGGTAAATTTCACGGATACTTCTCATGCCCTTTTTGGCATTGCATCCTATGATTGGGACTTTGGTGATGGAACTACCGGCACGGGAAATACTACCAGTCACGATTATACGACAACAGGCAGTTACAATGTCCAGCTGATCATTACAGGAGTAACGGGTTGTAAGGACACGATCATAAAGCCCGTCAATATTATCGTAAATAACATACCAGTGGCACCCATAACGGGTCCATCGATCGAATGCCCCAATGTTCCTGTAACATTCAGTAGTGTTGTACAATCCGCAGATCCGGTGAGTTCAATGGAATGGACCGTTTCCAATGGAGACCACGGTTCAGGTAATACTATTACAGTTAATTTCACAACCCCGGGAGATTATGATGTACAGCTTATAACGGAGACGGTCAATGGCTGTTTTGATACAACAACACATCAAATAACGATAAGGTCCACACCAATTGTAGATCAGCCGGCGAGCCAGGAACTTTGCAACGGTGCAAATTCAACGGCCATTCATTTTACTGGTTCGGTAAGTACAGCCACTTATAACTGGACCAATAATGAGCCGGGAATCGGGTTGGCAGCAACAGGTACAGGAGATATCCCTGTATTTACTGCCATTAATACTTCCGGAATTGCAATTACCGCAACAATAACTGTTACAGCAGCAAATGCCGGCTGCCCCGGTAATCCAGAAACATTTACAATAACAGTTAATTCTATTCCAACGGTTTCACAACCTGCAGATCAAACGGTTTGTAATGGCGTTTTAACAACAGGCGTAAGCCTGACCAGCTTTACAAGTGCAGTGACCAATGCCAGCTACAGCTGGACAAATAATTTACCATCGATCGGTTTACCGGCAAGTGGTACAGGCAATATTCCTTCATTTTACGCACTTAACAATACGAGTTCGCCTATCACGGCAACAATAACGATCACTCCAACAAATAATGGTTGCCCTGGTATCCCGTCTTCATTCAATATAACAGTAAATCCAACGCCAGATGTGCTTCCACCGGCGGATCTTACATTCTGTAATGGGTCTGCTTCTGCTGCGATCAATTTTACCAGCAATGTAAGCGGAACAACTTTTTACTGGACAAATGACCTCCCATCTATGGGCATCGCCGGCAGCGGTTCAGATAGTATTGGAGCTTTTACAGCAATCAATCCTACACATGATCCTGTAACAGCAACGATCGCAGTGGAACCTTCTTTTAACGGCTGTGTGGGTATTCCTCAATTTTTTGCGGTAACAGTTAATCCAACACCGGATGTAAACCAACCCGCCAATCAATCTTTGTGTAATGGTAGTTCAACTACATCCATTGCATTTAATGGAGCTGCCACCGGCACTATTTTTACCTGGACCAATGACCTTACTTCTATTGGCCTTCCCGCCAATGGTACAGGAAACATACCTTCATTCAATCCCAATAACGGAACCAGTGTATCGGTTACCGCAACTATAACTGTAACGCCTATGGCAAATAACTGCCCTGGGATTGCAAAAGATTTTACCATAACAATTTTACCAAGCCCGGCGGTGATCCAGCCATTGAATTTATTTCTGTGCAATGGAGAAACCGCCCCAATCACACCTTTTACCAGCCCTGTAAGCGGCGCCAGCTTTACATGGACTAATAGTTTGCCTTCTATTGGCTTAGCCGCCAGTGGTTCAGGCAGTATTCCATCATTTAATGCAACAAACAATACCAATGTTCCTTTAGTAGCCTCCATAACGGTAACTGCTTCCACAAATACATGCCCCGGCCTTTCCAGAACTTTTTATATCACAGTTGACCCAACCCCTAATATGTCTCCTGTACAAAATCAAACAGTTTGTAATGGAGATATGGTTGACCCGGTCAATTTTACAGGAACTGTTAACGGCACGACATATACCTGGATCAATAACCTTACTTCTATAGGTTTAGCAGCTAATGGTACCGGTAATATTGCTGCATTTACTGCAGTAAACAATACCAATTTCCCTATGTCTGCCATAATATATGTAACAGGAACGGCCAACAGCTGTGGAAGTACTACAGGAATTTTTACCATTACGGTAAATCCATCCCCGAACATAGATGTTCCGGATGATGTTGCATTATGCAATGGGGCCTCTACAAACCCGATCCATCTTACCGGACCGGTTAGTGGCACAAGCTTCAGCTGGACGAATAACAAGCCTTCGATCGGTTTGGCGGCAAGTGGAACCGGTGATATCCCCGCTTTTACTACGGTTAATAATACAAGTGTCCCTATTGTGGCAACGATTACGGTTATGGGTACGAGTAACAGCTGTGGTGATGCAGGAAGGACATTTACAATAACGGTTCATCCTACACCGGCCGTAGTAGCAAATAATAACATGAATGTCTGCCTGGGTAATGAGGTCCACTTACTGGCTTCGGGAGCTGCATTTTATTCCTGGAGTCCTTCTACAGGTCTTAGCTGTGTTGACTGCCCGAACCCGGTTGTGACGCCAACAGATTCTATCAGTTATGGTGTAAAAGGCGTTAGTAATTTTGGCTGCACCGGTTTTGATACGGTACGGTTAGAGGTAAAAAAGCCATTCGAAATGCAGGTATTGCCCAGTGACACTTTATGCGCAGGTGAATCAACATTACTGAAAGCCATCCATGCAAATAATTATTTATGGTCTCCGCCAACCGGGCTTAACAGGGTAGATGTGGCTGAGCCTACCGCCACGCCACTTACTACTACAACGTATCGTGTTATAGGCTATGATGGATTTCATTGCTTTACAGATACGGGTTATGTAACGGTAACGGTAGGCCCAAGACCTACGGTTAATATAGGACCAGATATCAATGCAAATACGGGCAACGTGGTGACCTTACATCCCACCACTCAGAACGGGCCGATCGTTAGCTGGCAATGGTCGCCTGCTGCAGGGCTCAGTTGCAATGATTGTCCAAATCCAACAACAACCGTTGTCACAGGAGGAACTTATTCAGTTACCGTACAAAATACTTATGGTTGCATTGCAACCGATATCATTACAATAAACGGATTCTGTGAAAAGGCCCAGGTGTTCATCCCAAATGCGTTTACCCCAGACGGAGATGGATTGAATGACATATTGATGGTGAGGGGTGGTGGGATCAGGGTAAAATCATTCCGGATATTCAACCGTTGGGGAGAGCTTGTTTTTGAAAAATTGAATTTCGGTGCCAATGACGTGAAATATGGCTGGGACGGAAAAGTAAGGGGTGTGCCGGCGACACCGGATGTATTTGTCTATACAGCTGAAGTGCTTTGTGACAATAACGTTGTGTACATTTTAAAAGGAAATACTACCATACTGAAATAACCTTATCCAATGAAAACAATTAAACAATCTTTATTCATTCTTATTTTCCTGGTTATTGCAAAACCTGCGATCTGCCAGGATATAAATTTTGCACAATTCTACGACCTGCCCTTACTCAGGAATCCGGCATTGGCAGGGATCTTTACCGGCGATATAAGGATCACATCTGCATACAGGAGCCAATGGCAAAGTGTAACAGTACCCTATAAAACGATCGGCCTTGGAATTGAATTAAAAAAGGCTGTTGGGCAATCCAATGATTTTATTACTTATGGCGTGCAGGTTACCAATGATGTTGCCGGAGATTCAAAACTAAGCCGTACACAGGTTTTCCCTGTATTTAATTATCATAAGGCACTTAGTGAAGAAAATGATACCTACATTTCTGCAGGAATCATGGCTGGCCCGGTTATGCAACGTTTTGACCCTTCCAAACTCCAGTTCGATGACCAGTTTGTTGGGGGCGCATACAGTGAATCAAATCCAACCAGGCAGACATTTACCAATACTTCCCTTACTTATTGGGACCCTGCCGCAGGCCTGTGTTTCAGCAGCGTGCTGGGTACCAGTACCAGTTATTATATTGGGGTCGGTCTGTTTCATTTTACCAAACCAAGGGTTGCGTTTCAGCCTGAAAATGATATCCGTTTAAATCCGAAATACGTTGTGAATGCCGGATTTTCTGCAGCGATGAATGAAGAAAACAGGATTATTTTCTATGCTGATTATTTTATGCAGGGGGGCAGCCGGCAGGGGCAGGGCGGACTTTTGTTCAATCATGATCTTATGCAAAGAAATGAAAATGAAAAACTGGGTATCTCTGCAGGTATGTTTTACCGGATGAAAGACGCACTGATGCCGGTTGTAAAGCTGGATTGTTATAAAATGAGTATTGGCATTACCTATGAAATAAATACCAGTAAATTAAAATCAGCTTCCCAATACCGTGGTGGTTATGAAGTCACACTTTCCTACAAAGCATTTAGCACTAACCGTAATTCTTCCGCAGATAAGGTCAGGTGCCCAAGATTCTTTTAATTTGGAAATTTGGCGATTTGGAGATGTATTAATTCTTTCATTTTCAAATCTCCAAATTGATTCATTTCCAAATTGATTTCCTACCTTCCATTCATGAAACATTTTAAGTTTTATTCCAAATCAGATATTTTGTCTGTCACAAAAGTGCGCCGCTTTGAGACCAAGCTGGGGGAGCGGGTCCATTTTTTGAAAAGAGACGTTGATTGGCCGGAAGCATTACAGGAATCCACTGCTAAATATGTGATACTGGGAATACCGGAAGATATCGGGATCAGGGCTAATTATGGCACAGGTGGCGCAGATACTGCCTGGCTTCCTTTTTTATCTGCTTTCCTGAATATACAGAGCAATGATTTTTTACCGGGTGATAATATTTTATTGCTTGGACATTTTGATTTTGGAGATATAAAATACCTGATCGACAGCAATGCATACAACCAGGACGAACTCATAGATGCTTACCGGCATGCGGTGAATATCATTGATGAAGAAGTGGAGAATATGATGAAGGTGATCGCATCCTGTAAAAAGATCCCGGTTGTGATCGGTGGTGGACATAATAACGCATACCCGATCATAAAAGGTGTATCAAAGGGATTGCATAAAGCTGAAATGATCCCACTGGCCCAGATCAATTGCATCAACCTCGATGCACAGGCGGATTTCAGGCCCACAGAAGGAAGGCATAGCGGCAATGCATTTAAGTATGCGGAAGAAGATGGATACCTCGGAAAATATTGCATCATCGGGATGCATGAAAATTACATTCCTCAAAATGTACTCATGGATGTGCATGAAAACCCGTTTGTACAATACATCAGCTACGAGGATATATTTATCCATGAAAGAAAAAATTTCATCCAGTCAATTGCGCACGCGAGTGGCTTTACCGAAGATACAATGACTGGTATTGAACTTGACCTTGACTGTGTTGAAAACGTACTTAGCAGCGCCTGTACGCCTTCCGGGATAACGGTGCTACAGGCAAGACAATATATCAACTTTGCAGCTACAGATTCAAAAGTAGCCTACCTGCATATTAGCGAGGGTGCCTGCCAGTTAGCAGATGGAAAAAAGGACGAAAAAACGGGTAAGCTTATCAGTTACCTGGTAAGTGATTTTATCAAAGCAAATACAAGGGAGTAAAGTAATACTTAACCCTGTAACTAAAAAAGCCATTCCCAATGGAATGGCTTTAAAGTATTTGTAGAATCGTCAATTTAACGGTGACAGGTACTGCGCATAGGCGTAACCCTCTTCCCCGTCTTTTGTGCGGATCTTCCACCAGCTGTCATCTGTCTTTTCAACGAGTGTAACGATCTCATCGTGAGCTGCTTTCCCAACAATGGAGCCCTCCGTGCTGGGCGTGCTCCGGATATTAAGGTTCGTGGAATCGGTCGTTACTTTCAGGTTGGAACCTGCTTCAGCTTTAATATCCAGGTTCATCATCAGGTCACCGCTCGACATGTTAGGGTCGATCTTATCATATAATGACCACAATGTATCATAATCAGCGGTCGACTTAGCTGTGCCGCTCACATGCAGCACCGAATCCTTTTCCGCCACGGATAAATTTGTAACGCCCATCGTGTTTGCAGCATTTAACAATTCTGCATATTTTTCTGTTAGTGCCATCGTAATTTTTTTAAAGTTGAAAAATTATTTTTTGTCTGCCAGTTTGGTAACGTCTGACTTTACTTTTGCCGCAGCAAGCATTTGCATAATCTTCATGCGATCTGCTTTTGTAACTTCTCCACTCAACACGGCTTTATCCTCGGTAAATTCAACGGTAACTCCCGGGATATCTTTGAGCCCGTCCTTCACCTTTTGTTGGGAAGCTTCATCGAGCGTGGTGGTTAGCGATGCAGGTGCAGCTACCGGTGGAGTAGGTGGTGGAGCTATGGTGCAATTGTTAACCACTGATTTTACACCTTTTATGCCGGCAGCGGTCTTTTCACAATGAGACCGGCATTCTTCGTCTTTACATTCACCGCCGATTGTAGCAACACCATCTTTTACATCTACAGTAGTTGCAGCCATCATTGGGTCAGCTTTCAATGCTGCTTCAATCTTCGCCTTGATGTCAGCGTCTTTGGGTTTACAACTGAGCAATCCCAAACTTAATGAAATCACTAATGCAATGAATAATCTTGTCATTTTCATGTTTTTTAATTTTTTGATGATGAAAGATAAACAGGCGAACGCCTGTCTCAAAGCAGTGAGGATTTGATGCTTCAATATACATTTAACTTATGCGGTTTCCTAAGGTGTGCGTAAATTTTTATAAGCAGGCCAACCGGCCACCATCAACAGGAAGATTGATACCGTTGATATAAGCGGCTGCCGGGGAACATAAAAACGCAACGGCAGCGCCAAACTCTTTTGGGTCGCCGATACGGCCTACCGGGATCTCGGCAACCAATTCCTTCATTACCTGCTCTTCTGTTTTACCCGTATCTGCGGCTTTTTTCTGTATCACGTAGTCTGCCCTTACTGTTTTTGTAAAGCCCGGTAATACATTATTAACCGTAATGCCAAAAGGACCAACTTCTGTAGCCAGTGTCTTACTCCAGCTTGCTACTGCGGCACGTATGGTATTGCTTACAGCAAGTCCGGGTATGGGCTGCTTTACAGAGGTTGAAATGATATTAATGACTCTTCCAAAACCGGCCGCTTTCATACCTGGTATAAGCGCTTTGGTCAATGCATGGTTGCACAACAGGTGGTTATTAAATGCCTGCAGGAATTCATCCGCCGTTGCATTCAATACGGTTCCGCCCGCAGGGCCGCCGGTATTGTTGATGAGAATGTGCGCCATATTCCCCGCTTTAAGGAATTTATCAATAGCCCCAGTTACGTTATCCAGCGCTGAAAAATCTGCCACGAGGTATTGATGTTGCTGGCCCCTCGAACTGTCCAGTGTTGTAATGGCTTTTTTTAGTTTTTCTTCACCGCGTGCCATCAGCACCACGTTGGCTCCAAGTAATGCAAGTTCTATCGCTGACGCATACCCGAGCCCCTGTGTACTGCCACAAACAACCGCGGTTTTACCAACAAGATCAAGATCCATATTTATTTAATTAAAGTATTCAAATATATTTCAATAGTACCGGTTCCCGGCTGCTGATCTAAAATAATCAAATTTTAAAACCGGTTTCTGTTTTAAGTTCCTCCATTACGTTATAAATGATAGGGCAGATGGCATAGTGTACCAGCGTACCAAAAAGACGCCCTTTAAAATTCGTCCTGTGTAAATGCGGAAATTCCCTGCATTCATTAAAACGCTGTTCATATATGCTGCATATAGTTCCACTTAAAAAAGGGCATGGCATAGATTTCATGATCATCTGGCCCTGGCTGCTTTTTTCAATATATTTTTCTTCGAAATCTGCTGTAGCCAGCTGCAGGTGACCCGCAAGCCCGGTCGCTTCGTGGGCAGTTACATTGATCATAAGTGTTTTGCAACAGGCGCCGCAGTCCGTGCAATCTATTTGCGGCGCGATCTCATCATTTATCCTATTCACCTTTTCATCCAGTTGGCTGCTGTCTATCTTTGACAGGAAATGACGGAACGCATCATTTTCATCTTCCCGCTCTGTGGCAAGTAATGCGATCTTTTCCCTGTTTTTTTCTAAAAATTTGATGAGATTTTTTTTAAGTTATGAATCGGTTAAGAACTTCAAAGTTAATTCATCTGCAGGGCCCTGTTCAATATATTAAAGCCGGAAAAGCAAGGTCAGTTTCTATATAAACAGATTTAAAGAGTTTTGCCGCCGCATTATATTCCTCCTGCTTTCCGTGCCTGTTCAACACATCCTGCAATGCATGCAACGCATAAAAATTGGCAGGATTTTGAGCGAGGTCTTCTTTTAAGATCTTCTCAGCAGCGGCGAGCTGATTTTTTTTGATGAGTGCCTTTGCGAGGTAGTGGCGGGTTGGTATTAGCCAATCCCTGGGTTCGGTATAGATCAAGGCATCTTCCAAAACCACCGCTGATTGATAAAAAGCAATTGCATCCTCCATTTTATTTTCTTTTTCCGCAATGGTGCCTTCCAGTATTTTTTCTGCCACTTTTGCGGCGTCCAATGCGGCATTAAAAAGGGGAGAAGACGATCTTAAGGTCCGTATTAAGCATTCCCTGCTGCATCTGCTGCAAGGATTGTTTTGCATGGGCGACTTTACCGGTATTTGCATAAGCCAATCCTTTGCTCCATTGAGAAAGCACATAGCCGTAAGGGTAATTGGCGGTAATGTCGGGGTAATTAAGGATCTCAGCCCATTTTCCATACCTGACATCTACCATTTGGGGCGTTGTAAAAACATATTGTATAAAGTTTCCCATGGGCTGTGCCATTGACAGGAAAGAAGTATCGAAACTTGATACGCATTCCAGGGCAGTTTTTTTTGCGGATGCGTAGTTTGGCTGCATCATGGCGCAGGCAGCTTTCATGTGCAAATTATGTATCAGGTAAAGTGGCGAATTGTTAACCACATCCGGGTAAAGCTGCAGGTATTTTTCATAACCTGTCACAGACATTTCATTTACTTTAACGCCTTCCCTATAATTGCCTGTCCGGATATAAATATGAGAGGGCATGTGCACCATATGTGATACTGAAGGCATTAGCTTGCCCAGGCGGTCTGCACTAGGCAGCGCCTTTCCCGGGTTCGTGGATGCTTCAACAGCATGGATATAATAATGATTTGCGCCGGGATGCTCCGGGGCAAATGCAATAACTTTTTCAAGTACTTCGAGGATTTTAGGTGTCCAGGGCTGCGCTTCTCCATTGTGTTTCCAGTAATCCCAGGGATGTTGCACAAGGAGCGCATCGGCATAGAGGGTAGCCAGGTCCGCATCCAGTTCATTTTCCCGGTAAACATGTTCCATGGCAGTGGCATAGGCTAAATTCAACGAAGTGCGGCTGATGGTGCTGTCATCGGTATAGCGTACCTGCATTGCATTAATAAGTGCCTTTTCCCGGGTGCTACAATTGGCCGACAATGCGATCGCTTTTTGTGCTGCCTGCAAAGCACCGGGAGTGGCGGCGTATTCAATATCATTTATGTTCGGGCCATAAGCAAGCGCTTCCGCCCAATAAAGCATGGCGTTGCTATCATCAAACAGCTGGGCTTTCTTAAAAGAAGCCATTGATTCTATAATATGAAAAGCATAGTACATGTTGATGCCCTGGTTAAAATAAAACCGGGCGCTATCGCTGGAGGTCGTAATGTCCCACCGGTAATTACCCCAGCCGGGGAGTGGCGTGATCGTTTTTGCGAGGCTGTCGGGGCTGATACTATACCAATCAGGGGAACAACTCATAATAAACCTGCTTTTGTATACCTCCTGCCTGGAAACGTATGATGCTTGTTGAGAAGATGGTTGTGTGGCGATCCTGAATCCAAGCACCATGAGGAGCGCTATGATCGTTTCTGTAAAAAATATTTTAAGCATTGCCGTTATTTTTACCGTGGTAAGATATTAATTATTTTATTAAGATGCTATGCCAGGCTGACCTCGCATCCACTTTGAATAACAGGCTTAATATACTTATTCACACTTGTTTAAAACGCTGCCAATGGCTCTTTACTCATTTAACTATATTTGTCACGTTCCGTTTTTACTAAAATAGTTAGTAACTTGCGGCCGGGTGTTCAAAATTGATCATTAAACATGTTGAATAAGGTTATGTAGTACAAGTGTGCGACGCCTTTGAAGCTGGGCAAAGAACAAATGTTGGTAACCAAAAAAATAATATGGCAGAGAAAGACCTGTTTGAGTATACCGAAGAAAATATCCGCAGCCTCGATTGGCAGGAGCATATCCGCCTGCGTCCCGGTATGTATATCGGTAAACTGGGTGATGGCAGCAGCCCCGATGATGGTATTTATGTATTGCTGAAAGAAGTGATCGACAACTGCATCGATGAACATACCATGGGTTATGGCAAGCAGGTGGATGTAAACATTGAAAGCAAGACCAGTAACGGTGCGGGATTATGGCCGTGGTATCCCGTTGGGTAAAGTGGTGGATGTGGTGAGTAAGATCAATACCGGCGCCAAATACGACAGCAAGGCATTCCAGAAAAGCGTGGGCTTGAATGGGGTGGGTACAAAGGCGGTGAATGCATTGAGCAATTATTTTAAGGTAACGGCTTTCCGTGAGGGCAAGGAAAAAACGGCTGAATTTGAAAGGGGCATCTTGAAAAAAGAACATAAAGAAACCACAACCAACAGAAGATAATGGCACTTTGGTAACATTCATCCCGGATGAAACTATATTTAAGAATTTTCATTATGTACAGGAATACCTCGACAACCAGTTCTGGAATTATTGTTACCTGAATGCAGGACTGGTGATGAACTTCAACAATAAGCGGTATGTCAGTAAGAATGGCTTGCTCGACCTGCTGCAACGCAAGACCAATGAAGATGAGATCCGCTATCCCATCATTCATCTGAAAGGCGAGGATATTGAAGTGGCGCTCACGCATGAAAATGCATTATGGCGAAGAATATTACAGTTTCGTGAACGGGCAGTACACCACCCAGGGCGGTACGCACCTTGCAGCTTTCCGGGAAGGCATATGTAAAAACCATCCGTGATTTTTATAAAAAGGATTATGATGCGTCTGATATACGGGGAAGTATATGCGCTGCCATTTCGATAAGGGTACAGGAACCGGTATTTGAGAGCCAGACCAAAACCAAACTGGGCTCACAGACAGTGTATGAAGGCGGGCCGAGCATGAAGAATTTCATCGGTGATTTTTTAGGAAAGGAACTGGATAATTACCTGCACCGGAATCCAGCCACTGCCGATGCATTAAAAAAGCGCATCGAGCAAAATGAAAGAGAACGAAAGGAACTGGCCGGTATTAAAAAACTGGCCAATGAAAGGGCAAAAAAAGCAAACCTTCACAATAAAAAATTAAGGGATTGCAGATTTCATTATAATGATGAGCCAACAGGCAAGGACAAAGATAGCATCATAGAAAAACAAAAAGAAAGCACCATTTTTATTACAGAAGGAGATAGTGCCAGCGGATCAATCACCAAAGCCAGGAATGTAGAAACACAGGCGGTATTCAGCTTGCGTGGTAAACCGCTGAATTGTTTTGGCCTCACCAAAAAAGTGGTGTATGAAAATGAGGAGTTCAATCTGCTGCAGCATGCATTGAATATTGAAGAAGGATATGAAGGGCTGCGCTATAACAATATTGTGATTGCAACCGATGCCGATGTGGATGGTATGCATATCCGTTTATTGCTGATGACCTTTTTCCTGCAGTTCTTCCCCGACCTGGTAAAGAACGGGCACGTATATATTCTGGAAACACCATTGTTTCGGGTAAGAAATAAACAGGAAACGATTTATTGTTACGATGAAACGGAAAAGCAGGCAGCGATGAGAAAACTGGGCAGCAAACCGGAGATCACCCGTTTTAAAGGATTGGGAGAGATCAGCCCGGAAGAATTTGCCCGGTTTATTGGCGCGGATATGAAATTGCAGCCGGTGATCATGGAAACCGGGGAACATATCCAGCAATTGCTGGAATATTATATGGGTAAAAATACACCGCAGCGGCAGGATTTTATTATTGAAAATCTACGGTGAAATGGACCTGTGGATGAATTGGTAACACGGATGTTGAAGTAATGATTGCGAATTCTTAATTATTAATTTATTAATTATAAATGATCCATATTGTTTTTAACGAAGCGGATGTAGAAGTATTGACAGAAAGCCATTGAGCTGGATGAACCATGCAGGGCGAAGTGATACAGATAAAAGATGAATATGCGGTTGGTCCGCTTGAACATATTTATACGGACGAAGGCATTGAAGCCCGTAAGCAATGGTGGCGAGATGTACTGGCAGGTGGTGATTATGATGGATCGGTTGATAGTGGCAAGGTTGATGATCCCAAAACTGTTGCAGAACTTGATGCAGGAATGGAGGAAAATGCAAATGAAATAATATGGATATGGGCTGCACAGAATAAACATGATGTAAGTGGTTATTACTGGCTGCTGAGTTAGATGAAAGAATTCCAGGGAAGGGTATTTATCTTATACCTCAACAACCTGCCATTTATAAATGAAAAAGGGAATATTTTTTATCCAAACTGGCTACACGAAATCCCCGCAAAAGAATTTCTGAAAGCCAAAAAGCTTGCCAGGGAAATTACCCTGAGTGAATTTGAAGTGGATCCGGATGAATGGACAAAAATCTGTGACGAAGACAAAGGTGTTCGGTTACTGGAAGGTGGAAAAAAATTAGGCCAGGAAGATTATGATTTTTATGATGAGGAACTTAAAAAGTATATTACGGCGGATTGGCAAAAGGCTTCAAAGATCATTCATCATTTTTTAAGCAAAGCCAAACAAACTACCGGTGACGCATATTTGCTATGGCGGTTAAAATTGATGATAACCCAGGAAATATTTGATGTGCAGGGAAAGGTTGGGAATATGAAGGATTTTGAATTGAAAACGAAGGAAGGATAATGCTGGATACTAGATACTGGATACTGGACAGCCAGGTAACAAATAAATTACGACTTAACGCCTTCGCGTTTCACGCAAAGGCGCTGAGAAAAAATACAAAAGCCGCAAAGAAAAAATTACTTTGCGGCTTTGCAGGAAATATATGGCGAAAGGAAAAATAAAAGAAGAATATACGCATAGTGATACAGGCGTAAGCGGCCAGTACAAGACCTGGTTCCTGGATTATGCCAGTTATGTAATACTGGAACGTGCCGTTCCTGCCATCGAAGACGGATTAAAGCCCGTACAGCGCCGAATCCTGCATGCCATGAAAGAAATGGATGATGGCCGTTTTAATAAAGTGGCCAATATCATCGGGCAGAGCATGCAATACCATCCGCATGGCGATGCAAGTATTGGCGATGCATTGGTGAACATGGGCCAAAAAGACCTGTTGATAGAAACACAGGGAAACTGGGGCGATGTGCGTACGGGTGATGAAGCTGCTGCACCGCGTTATATTGAAGCGAGGCTCAGCAAATTTGCGCTGGAAGTGGCTTTCAATGCCAAGACCACCGAATGGCAATTGAGTTATGATGGCCGGAAGAATGAGCCGGTCACCTTGCCCATGAAATTTCCTTTGCTGCTGGCACAGGGCGCAGAAGGAATTGCGTTGGGCTTGGCCACAAAAATACTTCCCCATAATTTTTGTGAACTGATAGAAGCTTCTATAAAATACCTGCGGGGAAAGAAATTCGAGATCTTTCCCGATTTCCAAACTGGCGGAATCGATGGATGTCAACCAATTACAATGAAGGAAAACGTGGCGGAAAAATAAGGGTGCGGGCAATCATTGAAGAACTGGATAAGAAAACACTGGTCATCCGAAGTGTTCCTTATGGTGTCACCACCACGCAATTGATGGAAAGTATTGTAAAGGCCAATGACCAGGGAAAGATCAAGATCAAAAAAGTAACGGATAATACTGCCGCCGAAGTAGAGATCATCATTGACTGGCGCCGGGCATTTCACCTGATATCACCATCGATGCCTTGTATGCATTTACCGATTGTGAAGTAAGTATTTCACCCAATGCCTGCGTGATTGTGGATAAGAAACCGCAATTTCTCAGCGGTGCATGAATTGCTTAAGATCGCTACGGACAATACCAAAGAACTGTTGAAGAGAGAACTGGAAATAAAACTGGCCGAGCTGCAGGAAAAATGGCATTATACTTCCCTGGAAAAGATATTCTTCGAAGAAAAGATATACAAGGAGCTTGAGAAAAAACATGAGACCTGGGAAAAGGTACTGGCAGCAATTGACAAAGCATTCACGCCTTATAAAAAACAGTTGAAAAGAGCTATTACCAGGGAAGATATTATCAAACTAACTGAAAAGCCGGTACGCCGTATTTACAAGCTGGATATTGATGAACTGAACGAGCAGATCAAAGGCCTGGAAGCGGAGATCAAAGCAGGTAAAACATGACCTGGCCAACCTGGTTGATTATGCAGTGGCTTATTATGAGAACCTGCTGAAAAAATATGGCAAGGGCCGGGAGCGTAAAACAGAGATCAGGTTATTTGAAGCCATACAGGCAAAGCAGTGTGGCCATTGCCAATACCAAACTATATGCAAATTTTGCGGATGGTTTTATCGGCACCAGGCTTAAAGAAAGATGAACTTGATCGCGGAAGTTTCTGACCTGGATGATATCATTGCCTTTACAAAGGGCGGAATAATGAAAGTGGTGAAGGTGTCGGAAAAGGCCTTTATCGGAAAAGATATTATGCACGTGGCTGTTTTTCAAAAGAATGATGAGCGCACTACTTATAATATGATCTATGTGGATGGTAAATCCAGGCATCAGTTATGCCAAGCGTTTTAATGTAACCGGTGTTACCAGGGATAAGGAATATGACCTTACCAAAGGGTGCCGAAAAAAGCAAGGTGCATTATTTTACGGCCAATCCTAATGGTGAAGCAGAAGTGGTAAAAATTATTTTAACGCCCGAATTGTGCGGCCCGGAAAAAAGAATTTGATTTTTATTTTGAAGAGCTGGAAATAAAGAGCCGGGGCAGCATGGGCAACCAGGTAACAAAATATCCCGATTAAGTCGGTTAAATTCAAAGAAGCAGGCAAATCAACCCTTGATGCGAAGAAGCTGTGGTTTGATGATAAATTCGGCCGGTTGAATACGGAGGAGAAAGGGGAGTACCTTGGCAAATTTGAAGCGGAGGACAGGATGCTGGTCATTTATAACGATGGCAATTACGAGATCACCGACCAGGAACTGACCCAGCGTTTTGATGCGGACAAGATATTGCTGATCGAAAAATTCGATCCCGAGAAAATAATTACTGCTGTTTATCTTGATAATGAAAAGCTGCAGTTCAATATCAAGCGATTTAAAATAGAAACAACTACGCTTCACAGCAAATTTCTTTTTATCAAGGAAGGAAAAGATAACAGGCTTGAGGCGGTTTCTACTGATGATGCGCCTGTTCTAAGGGTGCAGACAGGTCGTGGGCAGCAGATCAATAAGGCCAAATTCAAGGTAGACAAATTAGTGGAAGTCATGGGCTGGAAAGCGGTAGGGGCAAAGCTGGTAGATTTTTCTAAGTCCGTTGAAATGGAGTGGGAGGTAAAGGAGAAGGCAAAGGGGCAGGGGGAATTGTTTGATTGATTTCCAGAATAATGCAACAGTTGTTCGCTTCAATGATGATTAAAATAATTTATGCCCGATGGCAAAGCTTATTGAGCCAAAATCTGTTTTATTGATCCTGTTGAAAACATTTATATAAGAGATCTTCCCCGTCCATCTTTGTTTTTTGGAAAAGAAAAAACCAAGCGATGGTTTTACTCCAAAAAATATCTTACCACTCATAAAACCCGGGCCCAGTAAAAACGATAAATAAATATTCCTGGTTAGTTGAAATGATGAGCCTGCAAATAGATTTATAGCATTCCCAATATCATTCAACGATACACTATCGGACGTCAACCTGAAAACTTTATCATCTTCCAAATAAATATCGCCAGTAAACTCCACCGTAGGCTTGAATTTTGATCTATTATTAAAAAAAACCTGGAAGCCTAAACCCGCTCCCCATGGATTATTGCCCAAGGTTTCGTCGTTCAATGTTTTTATGTATTGAACAGACAAATAAGCGGAAGGTTTTTTCTGTGCCTTTACAATTGATTGTGCCAATATTAGAAAAAGGAACGTTATGATGATATTGTTTTGCGTGGGATTTATGATATTGGTGAATTACTTAAGTTAAGAGTCCTGTAATGAGCGAATAGCTGCTTTCCAAACAAG
Source organism: uncultured Chitinophagaceae bacterium (assembly GCA_963779595.1). Taxonomy (GTDB): domain Bacteria; phylum Bacteroidota; class Bacteroidia; order Chitinophagales; family Chitinophagaceae; genus Ferruginibacter. The sequence continues at coordinate 20,052 of CAVZYY010000002.1, forward strand.
TAAATGATATAGCATAGTATTGTCTCATCGTGAACGAAGGGCGGCTCTATTTAACGATCATATGTATCCATGGTTTTTTGCGTGTAAAATAAAAAAAACTATTTCGCGGCATTGTTTCATTTGGTATAAAGAATATCATTGAGGATATGATAAAAAAAATGAACCAGGCAATTTCAAAGCCTGCCCAGCTATGCGACCAGGTATCCGGGCGGGAGAAAGCAGGGAGAAAGGGCAGGTACCGGATCCTGATAGAATGCTGTGAGAGCGGGATCTCATTTCTCGTTGTGGTTTCCCGATACATTTTATCAGCTACAATATAATGATAGACAAGTGTGCCTGGAGTTTCATTCCTGCTTAGCAATTGCTCTTCGTTGTAAGCGTAACAATAAGCCATGGTTGTTTTGCTGAAGAGCCAGATCGATTGATATAAAAGAATTGTGCCGATAAAAATTCCGTGAAAAAGCAGGTATAATTGTAGTTTTGAGAATTCAATAAAAGATGCAGTTGATTTCCTGCTTCCAGCATTTGACCTTGTCAATTCGGCCTTCTCTATCTCATATCCATTTTCAACCACTTTTTTATATAAATATAATGTTCGTATACAAAATATGGAACATCATTACAGCAATTGTGAAATTTTTAAGAAGAACCATGCATGCTATTTTTTATTGTTCACTATCAATTGCCTGATAGATGCCAGGTGCGACAATAATACCAGCGGCACAACACAACATGGAAGCCATACAAACGGGAAATACAGTACAGCAATATTTGGCTGATCAAATGCGAATTGCTGAAATGGAAATGGAGCGGATAGAATTGCATTAATAACGATATTGAGCAGCAGCCCCAGGCATATAAAATTCCAGGTCAATAGTAAGTTCCTGTTGAATCTTTTTCGCATAAAGGCTGCGTAGAAGACGAGCGGAGCGGTCATACCGGAGAGTATGTCAAAATTCCTTCCTTCAAAGGTCATTAGCCCGGGAACGGTTTTATAAATAAATAACCAGTAAAGCGTACATTCAACGGGTATCCTGATCACGTGCAGGATCGTGAGGGTTTTAATATTTAATTTATCGAGGTATTGCCGTCCCTGTTTAGTTAAAAATAAAATGACGATGAATAATAATGCGGGGCCGGCCAATAAGGCAAAACGCGGGGGAACGCTGTTGGTAACCGTATAAAATCCGGATAAGGATACGATGGCTTGCAGGACCAGCCATAGCAGCAGGATGATCAGTGTTGTTTTTGACCTGTTTGCAGCCTGGTAGAAGATCAATACCGTAAGGAGTGTGGTAAGTCCGAAAACGAGGCTGATATAGAGGGGTAAATTTTCCATTGTATTTTTTTGATTAAATGGCTACCTGTTATTTCCTTCGCATAAGAATGTGATAGCGCTAATAAAAATATTACAATTTACCTTGCAAATTTTCTTTTCAAGCAGTATTTTTAAAATTTCCAAACATAAAAATTCATCCGATTACTTCATCATTTTAAAAGATTAGGTATGAAAAATACAAGTGCGATTCTATTGATCGTTTTTCTTTTTCTCTTTTCAGCTTTAAATGCGCAGGATGTTGCCGGCAGTAAGGACCATCCATTGATCACAAGGTATCCCGCCAGTGTGATCGAATATTACGAAGAGCAAAATTTTATTCCTTATGCCATTGCCACAGGCCCGGTAACCGGCTATAAGAAAATTGACAAATGGAAAAATGTGGAAGGAAAGCGCACCCGTATTTATTATACATTGAAAGGAGCGATGACTTTAACAGAAGTATACCGTAATTATATGCATGCCATGGAAAGATCGGGGTTTAAACTTCTTCCAAGGGGAGTTGATGATAAAAACAATGTCGGCAAGGAAGTAGGAGGATCCGTCTTCCTGAATGTGTTTTTCGAGAAGAATCCATTTCCTTCCAGTGAAGGCATTAACATACTAAATGGGTCAGCAACCTCGGGGGGTACCTGCTATCTTGCCGGCGAACTTGAAAAGAACGGGGGAACCGCTTATGTTGTACTCACTGGAAAACAATACAAGGCCAATGAAAAAGTATTTATACTGGATGTGATCGAGATCACTCCTATGAAAGATGATCTCATAAAAGTGAATGCCAGTGACATGATGAATGGATTAAAAGCAACTGGTAAAATTGCACTTTATGGGATTTATTTTGATTTTGACAAAGCCGATATAAAACCGGAATCAGCAAATACACTCACCGAGATCGCGAAGCTGTTAATGCAAAATCCCGGGTTGAATCTATACGTTGTTGGCCACACAGATATAAAGGGATCCTTTGAATACAACAGCAACCTTTCAAAGAACCGGGCGGTTGCGGTTGTGAATGAATTGGTTAGTAAATACAATATCCCTCCAGGCCGTTTGACAGGGCAGGGGGTTGGCCCGCTTGCTCCTGTTTCTACCAATAAGACCGAGGAAGGCAGGAAACTGAACAGGCGCGTGGAACTGGTTGCAATTAATTGATATCGTGTAGCTGTTGAAGGGTAGCCGCTTATTGGACCAACCTAAGTGGGGTACTATTGGTAATCTAATCCGGGGACCCTTAATTCATTATGATTTTCCAAAATCATTTTGTAATTTACCCATGTACCCCTTTAAAAACTCCTTCTTATCCAATCCTCCGCGTTACCTGTTGATCCACGCCAGTTTTGCTAATCTATTTAATTCATACTATCAACTCTAAAAAAATTGGTTATGAAAAAAATATTACCTGCATTGCTCTTAACCGGGATAACGGTCACTGTAACCGCACAGGTTACACAGATCAATTCAAATAAGAGTTTACAATTTACACATCCACTTAACAACAGTAAATCCATTTTTGTTTCAGACATAGATCAGCATATTTGGGCGACAGATGGTACACTCGGTGGTACGATCGAGTTATCCACTACAATTAGTTTTGTTGATAATCTAAGCAGCATTGGCTTTTTAGATGGAAAATTTATTTTTTCCGGAAGTACAACAGGTACCGGTGCTGAATTGTATATCACCGATGGCACTCCCGGGGGAACTACGCTGCTGCTGGATATTATTACCGGGCCCACCGGGTCTTTCCCTGATGAAGCTGCGGTTATGAATGGGTTTCTTTATTTTACCGCAGAAAGGGCAGCTGAGGGGCGTGAGTTATGGAGAACAAACGGAACTGCCGGAGGTACTACTTTTGTGAAAGATATTGTGACCGGCCCTACGGGAAGCAATTATAAAGGTGCATACCGTCTTTTTTCCACCGGTACTTATCTCTTATTCATGGCCCGTACGGCTACCCAGGGTGTTGAACTCTGGAGATCAGATGGCACCGGAACCGGAACTGTTTTATTGAAAGATATTTTCCCTGGAGCAGATTCGTCCGCAGTGCAATTTTTTTATCCTTTTAATAACATGGTCTTATTCGGAGCCAATGACGGTACGCATGGTGTTGAAACATGGAAAACCAATGGTACACCGGGCGGTACCGTGATATTAAAAGATATCAACCCGGGTCTGCCTGGCAGTGCGGGTTTATTCGGCGTCCCTTTTTATTTTGTATTTAATGGGCGTGCTTATTTTAGCGCCAATGATGGTGTTAACGGGGAGGAAATATGGAGTACGGATGGAAACGAAGCAAATACCAGCCTTCTAAAGAATATTGAACCAGGTCCGCTGGGTTCATTGGATCTTATAACTGATGCAGTGATCATTGGGAATAAGTTCATTTTCCCATCCACCAATATTTTAGGGACCCGGTATGAGCTATGGCAGTCTGACGGCACACCCGGGAACACCACATTATTCAAAGATTTCACCGATGGTGAAAGTCTTCCCATCTTATTTATCGCATATGCTTATACTTTCCCGCTCAGCCAGGCTTTATTCCAGGAAAATAAATTTTTCTTTATGGCGCCAAGTGTCCTTGAAGGAAATGAATTATGGATATCAGACGGCACCCTTCCCAATACCCATATTGTAAAGGACATCAACCCCGGTGAAGTGGATGGGATTGAACAGGGTAATTTTTCTTATTTCTATACATCTTCCCAATTTTTCTTTGCTGCCAATAATGGGATAAACGGGAATGAATTATGGAAGAGTGATGGCACACCAGCAAATACAACGATGGTGGCGGATATTATTACCGGTATTAATGGATCTGATCCTTTACTGGTTGATTTCCTCGTAAATAACAAGGTATTATTCGGGGCAAATAACGGGGACGACCCCATCGCCAGGGACCTCTATGCAGTGGATGGCAATTTTGTGCCCGTACCTGTAAAGCTTACAGATTTTACAGTGAAGCCCCGCAATGATGATGCAGTACTGCAATGGTATACTTCGCAGGAATTAAACAGTAAGGATTTTACCATCCAGCGCAGTTTTGATGGATCTCATTTTGAGAATATCGGTACTGTCCAGGCTTTGGGAACATCGTCTACCAGGCACGGATATACGTTTACAGACGCAGGTATCCTTAAAACAGGAAAAACGGTGATCTACTACAGGTTACTCTCCGCAGACCTTGATGACAGGACATCATATAGCAATATCATCAGCTTAAAAGTAAAGAGCAAACCCTGGGCTGTACGGTTGCTTTCCAACCCTGTATTAAGTGATGTAAATGTTGAATTAACAGGCATAACCGGTGATCTTCAATTTTATATAACTGATGTTAGCGGTAAAGCCATCTTTTCTAAAAAATTACCCGTCATAGATGCTGCTGTAAGCATACCGGTAAACCAGTTGCCACATGGTGCTTACGCGCTGGTCGTTTCAAATGGGTATGAAAGAAAATCGGTTAGATTTATTAAGTAATACCTAAAGGAGCCTGGAGTTAATTGCCCCTGTTGTGAATAATTACTTTTTATGTACTGGATTGCGAAAATTAGCCAGAAAGGTTAACCGTTACTGTTTGGGCAGATCATCATTGTTCAATCCATCACTTCATATACGATCATTGGAGTAGATTTATTTTTCAAACTCACTTCTCCCACTTTACGGCAATTAAATGATTCTTTTACTTTTTCATAAGCTGCTTCATTGATCACTACCTGGCTTTTCCTGGCAGCAGATTGCAGGCGCTGTGCGGTATTGACCGTATCGCCAATAACCGTATAATCGAGCCGGCGTAGATTGGCGGAACCGATATTGCCGGAGATCATTTCGCCGCTATTGATACCGATGGAAACTTTGTGGTTTAAAAGAAATATTTTCTGACAATGCAGGCAGGTTCTTTATTTTATTTCTTACTGCCAGGCAGGCATCGATGGCCCTGTCCAGATGATAATCGCCCCGGAAAACCGCCATGATGGCATCGCCGATAAATTTATCAACATATCCACCCTGGGCAATGATCTCTTTCACCATCACATCAAAATAATTGTTCAGCAATTTTACAACTGTATCAGGAGATTCATTTTCGCTGATGGAAGTAAAACTGCAGATATCAATAAAAACAACCGTAGCTTCCACGGTTTCATTCAGCCATCAGTGAAGATTCAAACTCGCGGCTACCCATAAAATTGAGCACCGTTTCATCCACATACATTTTCAGGATATTATTTTCTTTGATGGCTTTAAGTGTTTCCCGGATCTGGAGCACATGCTTAATTGTTTTTTCCATGGTAAGAGAAAGGTCTTCAAAATTGATGGGCTTGGTAATAAAATCGAAAGCGCCGCGGTTCATGGCAGTGCGGATATTATCCATATCGCCATAAGCGGAAACAATCACGGATTTTATCAATGGGCTGGATTCGCTCAGGCGGCTTAGTAAGGTAAGCCCATCCATTTCCGGCATATTGATATCACTCAATACAATATCAATATCGGGATGCTGCTTGAATTTTATCCAATGCATCATTGCCATTCACGGCAAAAATGAATTCATATTGCTGTTCCCGGATCTTCTGCCGGAACTTTTGCTTGATGAGCATTTCCAGGTCTGTTTCATCATCTGCTACTAAAATTTTTGCCATCAGCTGATAATTTTAAGTTTTTCTTTTAATAAGGTAAAATCAACAGGCTTGGTTAAAAAATCATCTGCGCCCAGTTTCTTGGCCATATTATAATTTTCAGCATCACCATAGGCAGTTATCATCATCACCACCGGCGGCGGTTTATGATATTTTTGTTTGATATGCTCCAGCAGTTCCAGCCCACTCATGCCCGGCATATTGATATCGGACAAAATCAGCACAGCTTCATGTTCATGCTGGTTCAGATAAGTCAGCGCATCTTCACCTGAAAAAGCAAAAACAAATTCCATTTCGCCGTTCCTGATCTCTTTTCTGAAGCGTTGCTCAAACAGGGTTTGAATATCCTTTTCGTCGTCTACTACTAAAATTTTCATTTGTTAGAATTTATTGATTTAAATGGGTAATGTAATTATAAATTCTGCTCCTTCTCCTTCTTTTGTTTCCACTTTCAATTCTCCACCATGCGCCTTTGTAATAATATCATAACTCATACTTAATCCCAAGTCCTGTTCCTTCGCCGGTTGGTTTGGTGGTAAAGAAAGGTTGAAAGATCTTGTCCAGTACTTTTTGAGGAATCCCGTTGCCATTATCTTTAACTATGATCATCAACCTTGTCATCTGATTTTTTTGTACTTACTGTAACAGTTGGTTCATATCCATGTTCAGCTGCATGCTTTCTTCTTTTCTGTAACTGCATAAAATGCATTGGTAATTAAATTAAGGATCACCCTGCCAATATCCTGCGGAATAATATTAATCTTGCCAATACTTTCATCAAAATCTGTTTTCATGGTTGCATTGAAAGATTTATCTTTTGCCCGTAAGACCATGATAGGCCAGTCGCAGATATTCATCGGCCAGCGCATTGATATCCGTTGGTTCTTTTATACCGCTGCTGCTGCGGCTGTGCTGCAACATTCCTTTTACAATGGCATCGGCTCGTTTGCCATGATGATTTATTTTTTCCTCGTTGTCCGTAATATCTTTTGCGATTGCTTTTACTTCTTCATAATTTCCTTTCTTAATTTCTTCGTTCATTTCTGCTATCAATTCCGTATTCACTTCTGAAAAATTATTGACGAAGTTCAGAGGGTTTTGAATTTCATGTGCAATGCCTGCAGTAAGTTCACCCAGCGAAGCCATTTTTTCTGATTGAATCAATTGGGTCTGAGTGGTCGTCAGGTCTTCCAGTGATTTTTGTAATTGGGAAGTTCTCAGGTTTACTTTTTCTTCCAGTAATTTATTCTCTCTCTTCAGCGCGCGGGAACGATAAACAATATAAAATCTTAGCAGGCCTAAACCCACCAATGCCAATAATGTATAAGCCCACCAGGTCTTATACCAGGGAGGTGAAATGGTAAAGTTAAAAACAGCCGGGGTGCCCCATTTCCCATTTATACCTTTGCTGTTTACTTTAAAGCTGTATTTCCCGGGAGGAAGGTTTAGATAATTTTCAGTAAAAGTATTGGCTGTAACAGCGCTCCAGTTTTTATCGATACCCTCCAACATATAACTGTACCAAATAGTATCGCCCGGTGCCAATTGAGCCTGTACAAATTGAAACTGCAAATAATTACTATTAAAAGGGATGGAAAGATTGACCGGCATGTTATATGGCCCGGATACGCTGTCCCAATCAAATTTCTTCCTGCTTGAATATCCCCAATTCAAAGGTTCTTTTCCTTTTATATAAAAACTATCTGTGCTCCATAAGGTATCATTATTTTCATAGGTTACGTGATCTGCAAAATGCTGTGGCTGTGTCATGATCGTCATGCCTGTTACATAAGTGGAAACACGCTGGCTATATGGCTTGATCTCATTGATTATTTTTATACCATTATCCCCCCAGAGATATTCTCCTTTTTTGGTTATGCAATCTACGTTCCATGAATTGGTTTCTTTTTTCAGATCTTCTGATTTATTCAGCATTTCTACTTTCCATCCTGCAAGCGGTGCACCCGGAGCAGGTGCCGTGATAATGGATGTTCTATTAGATGTTCCTGCTAAAATACTTCCATTATATTCCAGCAAAGACAAGATCCGGTCATCAGCTAAACCTTGTTTTTTTGTGATGGCAATGAGTTTTCCCTGTTTTGTATCAGCAATGTAAATGCCTTTATCAGTTCCAATCCATATCCGTCCATATTTATCTTTCATCAGCATTTTATTACAGGTATCTTTCAGTCCTGGCTGGTCAACCAGGTATTTAACTGTCCCTGCTTTAAGATCAATTATGTTTACCCCGCCCTGTGCACTGGCAAGCCATACAAGCCCGTCATTATCCTGTTTTACATCCTGTATATTGTTATCATTTAAACCATTGGAAATGCCTACACGCCTGATCTTATTCTTCATTGGATCTATAATGCCAACCCCGTTGCCCGGACCTGCTAACCATGTATTGCCTTCTTTATCCTCCAGGATGCTATAAATAGTGTCATTGATCAGGCCTTCATTTTTGCCGATCGTTTCTATGGTTTTCTGCACCAGGTCTATTACATTAAAGCCACCATTGGTAGTTACCAGGATCCTGCCGTTACTCTTAGAAAAAAACTGAACAAAGTCATTGCTTAAACCATTCGATCTATTCAACTTCTTCATTTTATTTTTTAGAGAGTCAATGATCAGGATCCCACCCTGTGTGCCCACCCAAATATTGGCCAATTCATCTTCCATTAAACTTATAATGGCAGTTGTACCGAATGGATGCACCGTTTCCCCGTTTTTATCAATGATACTTATACCGTCTAACGTGGCAATCCACATCCGTTGCTGGTTGTCAAGGATACCGGCGATAATATTATCGGTAACCATCCCATCATCCTTATTTATTAATTTTATGACATTCTTTTCCGGATCGATCAATTCAATACCTCCCGAAGTAATCTTCCATATACGCCCTTTATTATCCACCGACAGATCAAACGTGTACCTGTTTTTAGCACCCGGCAACGTGCTGTAATATTTAATGGTGCCGTTCTTAATATTTACCGCGTTCAATCCCCCATTTGATTCTGAAATCCAGACCTGTCCTTTATTGTCCATTGCCATTGCAGTTAATGTGTCACTGCTTAGCCCGGTAGATCTTTTTAAATGCTTAATTTTCCCCGTTTTATTAATAATATCAACACCTCCGCTATAAGTAGAGATCCAAATATTTTCGAGGTCATCCTGTAGTATTTCAAATACGGTGCTATCTGAGAGGCCTGCCTTTGCATCGAGGCTTTTAAATGTCCTGGTTTCAGGGTCTATTATACTCACCGATTTATCGAGGAAATTGTATACCCAGAGGTTTCCGTTTTTATCCTTTGTGAACTTATTGAGATTATTTGGAACGGCTCCAATTTTTTGGGACTTATTAATGGTGCCTTTGTGTATGTCAATCATTGATATACTATTGACTTGATTAATCCAGATATTTCCAGCATTGTCTTCCTCAATTCCATTGATAAAATTTCCATTCAGCCCTGAAATGTAGGTCTGTAAATACACACCATCATAACGGAAAAGGGCCTCCCCGGAAGTGATCCACATAAATCCCATTCTATCTATGAGTAACCCGGTAATTAATTTTGGTTCCAGGCCATTTAATTTTCCAAAGTCATATATTGACAGCGGTCTTTCTTTTTGTTGAATTGGGGGCAACGATTTAACCGAGGTTGGGGGAGCGAGGACAGAAGTTTTGAATTGTAACGGTTTTGATGGCAATTTCTCCATGTTGAAACCAGTTTCCGGCAGGCTGTTAAAATCAAATCTGAGTTCCCTGGGAGATTCATTAAAAGGAATAAAACCTGCACTGTCATATGGGAGTGAAGGGAGGGCATCCAGGTCTAATTTTTTTATGACTGGCTTAATAACGGCATCCTGGGTACTATCCCAGGTTATTTTTTTTTCAGTTGTGAACCGGAGTCTCATTGTATCCGGTAGCGAGAGGCCAAGTTCTTTTTCCGGGAAGGGGACCTGGCCCGGGTTATTATTGCAGGATAACAAAGTAATCAACAAAAAGTAAGCTGCAGTTATAACAAAGTATACGGATTTCTGTCTGATCATTTGCTGCCTTTTAAAACGTATCTTTTAAAGATAACGAAATAATAAATTCAGTAGCTATTCCATCGGTTGTTTCTACTTTTAATTCGCCTCCATGTGCTTTAATAATATCATATACTGCCGTCATTGTAGTTTTTCTACAAAATACATATCAACTGTTCCTTTGTTTTTGGCTTCTATCTTACCCCTGTGTATGCAATTGAAACTGTCTTTTATCAATTCATAAGTACTGCCGCTTATATTCACCTTCCCCGGCTCACCGGATGATTCCATGCGGGAAGCAATGTTTACTGCATCGCCCCAGATATCATAAGCGAATTTTTTGATGCCAACGATTCCCGCTACTACCGGCCCTGTATGGCAGCCAATCCGTATTTCAAAAAATGGCAAACCATTTTCCATACGCTTTTGTTTTTCGTTATTGATAAAATCACGCATTTCGATTGCAGCACTTACTGTATCGAAGGCATTGGTTTTATTCGCAACAGGCAAGCCGCCGGCACACATGTAGGCATCCCCGATTGTTTTTATTTTTTCTATTCCGTATTTGGTGATTATGTTATCGAAAGCAGAGTAACAATGATTGATCTCGTTTACAAGCTCCTGGGCACTCAGCTTTTCACTCATCAATGTAAAATTTTTAAAATCGGTAAAAAGCACGGTTACCTGTTCAAAATCTTTTGCTTTTGTTGACCCCGTCCTTTTCAGCTCTTCTGCAGTTTCAGCAGGAAGGATATTAAGCAACAATTCATCACTGCGTTTCTTTTCTTCTTCCACTACTTCTTTTTGTTTGCGTATGACAACCGTTGCCTTTTCAACCTCTCTTATAAGTTCTTTTTGCTTTGCACGTAAAGCATGTGTCCGGTACCGGTAATAACCAATTGCAGCACCGGCAATAATGATCCCGAATAAAATTTTTGCCCAGACGGTTTCCCACCATGGCGGTTTGATCGTTATTGCTATCTGCGCCCCGGTCTCATTCCAGGTACCATCACTGTTACAGGCTTTTACTTTGAATGTATAATCACCCGGGGCAAGGTTGGAATAGCTTACATAACGCCGGGTGTCGCAATAGATCCAGTTCGTATCTACGCCTTCCATCATATACGCATAACGATTGTCCTGGTTCCTGTAATAACTCAATGCGCTGAATTCGAAATTAAAGCTGTTCTGCCTGTAGTTCAATTCCAATTGCTTGTCGCCTAATGGTTGTTCCTTGTCAAAAATTTTAAATGAAGAAATAACAACGACAGGCGCTATTGATTGCTTGTCTTCAATTTTATCGGGATCTATAATATTGTAACCGGCCACACCGCCAATGAGCAGATTGCCATTTTTTAACTTGAGTGCTGCGCCTGTGTTGTATTCATAGTTCTGTATGCCATCTTTCTCTGTAAAATTCTTACAGGTGAAATCTCCGGGGTTAAACCTGCACAATCCCCGGTTTGTTCCCAGCCACAACATCCCGTTATTATCGCAAAGCAGGCTATAAATGGCATCGTTTGGGAGACCATTCTCCATAGTGAAATGTGTAAAATTATCTTCCGCTTTGTTATAACGGTTCAGGCCACCGCCGTTAGTGCCAATCCACAACAAGCCTTTCTTATCAAATGCAAAGGAGCGTACATTGCTATTGTGGAGACTTTTTTCATCCCCGGGAATATTGTAATAACGGATCCACTTATTGGTTGCTGCATCCAGCCTGTTTAACCCGTTTTCAGAACCTGCCCATATATTTCCATCGGCATCTTCAGTAAAAGCAAATACCTTATTGGATGAAATGGACGCATCATCTTTTTCATTAAATAAAATGCTGCTTATTTGAATTGCCGATGGGTTTTCAAAATTTAAATCAGCGATATTTATTTTGTAGGTGCCTCCGCCATAGGTTGCGATCCACATTGAATTTTTACGATCACTATAAAGATCACGGAATATTCCGGCACCGTATCCCATGTCACGCTGCGGGTATGGCATCACAAGTGATATATGCTTTCCCGTTTTTTCATTCCAGATAAGCAGTTCACCATACCAGGTACCGATCCATATATTTCCAGAGTTGTCGCGGGTAAAAGTTCCAATACGGCCGTCACTGGCCATCTTCTCTGAAAACTGTGGACCTATCTCGGTGTATTCATTTTTATTTTTATCATAACTGTATAAACCTTTTAAAGTGCCAATCCAGTAACCATTCTCCCTTTCAAGAAATGCACGAATGTTCTCATTAAACCCTCCCGAAGTACCCTTGGTTTTATTTACGGCAGGAATGGCACTTTTTAGTATAGCAACAACGGGTTCCATTTTAACCAATCCTTTTCCGAAACAGCCCACCCAAATCACTCCATTTTCGTCGGGTAGCACCATATCGGAAGCGTTAGAGACAAGACTGTTCGAATTACCGGGTTCGTGAATAAACTGTTCTACTTCTTCTGTCTCAGGATTCATACGAAATAAACCCATTCCCCTGGTAGAGATCCAGAGAAAACCTTTTTCGTCAATATATCCACGAAAGAAAACCCGGTCTTTCAATTCATCTTCAGGAATTTTTTTATTAAGTGTAATAATTTTTTCGCTGCCATCGTTTACGTTTACCCTGTTGATTACTCCTGAACTTGCAAATACGAGGAGATACTTGTTATAAGATACCGTAAAGCCATAAATAAGTTCACCTATATTGGTCAAATGGCGCAAGGTAAAATAAGGAGAAAACTTCCTGGTTGTCTTATCAAACTTATAGAGATTGCTGTTGCTTATTGCAATAAATGTTTGCTCGTCGGGCATGTATTGGTAGTCAATAATAGTCGTATCCGGTTTTCCCTCACTATTGAGAATAGCTATTTTTTCAAACTTTTTATGCGCTATATCAAAGAGGTATGCAACACTTCCCAATCCAACCAGGATAAGATTTACCGAATCAGTTGCCTGGTACATATAGGGAGCACTCTTAGTATCGGGAATTGGGTAGGAATTATATGCTGTCTTGGTGGCACGGATAAGGGTATAGTTAGTAATTAAATAATATGCCTGGGGATCATTTTTTAATTTAAATGAGACCTTGGGTGTTTCATTGATCCCATTTGGAAAGCCTTTTGAAAATGACTCAGTGCGTGGATCGTAAACCTGGAGTCCGGAGTTGGTCTCAAAGTAAATATCTCCTTTGACGGTCTTGTTTCCTGACCATATAATATTATCTGCAAGACTTGTGCTGTCATCAGGATTGTGCCGAAAGGTTTTAAAACTGTACCCGTCGAAACGCGAAACACCTTCTTCACTGTAAAGCCACAGGTACCCCGTGGTATCTTTAAACATTCCCCGGATGGAGCCTGAAGATATTCCCTGTTCCTGTGTATAATTGGTAAATGTATATTGCTGCTGTGCGAAGGACGCAGTATGTATGATAAACAGTAGTATAAAAAAGAAGAATCGTTTCATATAAAGGTTCTATGAATAAAACGTTTTCCTGTTTTGGTACCTGAATATAAAAATTTTATGTGAGGTTATATAATTATAATAAAATCGGTACCCTGCCCGTCGTGGGTTTCCAAAGTTAGCGTTCCGCCATGGCCTTTTGTGATAATATCGTAGCTCATAGATAGACCGAGGCCGGTTCCCTGCCCGGTTGGCTTGGTAGTGAAAAAGGGCTGGAATATCTTTTCTTTTATTGAAGCAGGAATGCCGTTGCCATTATCTTTTACACGTATCTCGGTTTTATTGTTTAATTTTTTTGTACTTACCGTAATCGTTGGCTCATAAGTTTGTGTTTGTTGATTCTTTTTTTCAGCAACCACGTAAAATGCATTCGTAATTAAGTTCAAAATAACCCTTCCAATATCCTGGGGGATGATATTTATTTTCCCAATGCTTTCATCAAAATCGGCTTTCAATGTTGCATTGAATGATTTGTCTTTTGCCCGCAAGCCATGATAAGCGAGCCTTAAATATTCATCACACAATGCATTGATATCTGTTGGTTCCTTTTGCCCGCTGCTGCTGCGGCTGTGCTGCAACATGCCCTTTACGATGGCATCAGCGCGTTTGCCATGGTGATTTATTTTTTCTTCGTTCTCTTTAATATCTTTTGCAATAGCTTTTACTACTGATGTATTTCCTTTATCAACTTCTTCAACCAATTCCTGTATCAACTCCGTATTTACTTCCGAAAAATTATTGACAAAGTTCAAAGGGTTTTGAATTTCATGGGCGATACCTGCAGTGAGTTCTCCAAGACTAGCCATTTTTTCTGATTGGATCAGTTGCTTCTGCGTATTCTTTAATTCCCCCAATGTAGTTTCTATTTCCTGCTTTTGTGATTGCAATAATGTATTTGCTTTTTGCTTATGTTTATTATTCCTGTAAAGGAGAAATGCAACAATTAAAATAGCTGCCATTGCAGTAATAAGCCCAACCATTTTTATTTTGGTTTCATATTGTCTTTGTGCTTCAATGGCCTGCTGTTCCAACTGTTGTTTACGGGAAGATTCATTGAAGGTGAGCGATTGGAATTGTTTTAATTTATCAGCAGTATAAATACTGTCTTTTAAAGCAACCGAAAGATGGAGGTATTTATAGGCGCTATCCATCTGGTTATTTGACTTGTATAGATCGGCGAGCAATGGGCTCAAATCTGCCAGCCATAACGCTGAACTTTCTCCCCAAGTTTGAATGTCTACCGTATGGCTTTCAAAATAGTGAAATGCCATACGTGCATAAAACAAAGCTGAATCTATCTTATTTTCTTTTTGAAATAACTTTGCTAACCCTACAGAAGGGCCCGTCACATTATCATTTCTGCGCTGACCAAAAGCCAGGGCTTTTCGGTAATAATAAAATGCGCTGTCTTTATTTCCTTTCGCTGCATATATATCGCCACGCAATGAACCTGTGTATAAAGGGAAATAATTCAGATCAGATATTACAAAGGTATCTGGTATTTGACCGACGTAAAATAAAGCTGAATCGGTTTTATTTAAATGGTAGTAAATCCTCGCCACATCGAGTTTGCTCCAAAAACGATTAAACGGATCCTCTGTAACTGGCAGGTTGCCAAACACTGAGTCGCTGCGTTTGGAATAGTATAAGGCATTCTGATAATCCTTGATCGAATAATATTCATGACTAACATTATATAGTGCACGTGCCAGATCCGCTTTATTTTTTCCATTTTCTGTTAATTGTAAATTCTCCAATCTTAATTGCAATGATTTCGGAAAATTACCCAATGAGTGAAACAGTGTAGCCAGTATTTCCTGCAACCAGGGTAAATAGGAAGCATCCCAGGTTTTATATATTCCTGAAGCCATGGCTTTTTGTTGGAGCAATACGGCCTGTTGGGCATATGCGAATGCGGAATCACTATTATACTGATCAGTTCTGAAAGCATAATCATTGGCGATGGCAGAAAGCACTTTGATGCGGCCCGTATCATTTGCCTGCAGATATAAGGATACCTTTTTATCAATCATCCGTTCGTCACGCCAGGATTCCACGCTGTCAACAAGGATCGTGTCTCTGCTGATCATTATATTGCGATCAGCAACTTCATCGCCAAAATATTGTTTTTCCACGGTAAACCAGCTTCCGCGGTGAAATTTGTATTTGACCTCGCCAGCAGGCAGGTTTAGCATTATTGTTCGTTTGTTACCGGCTTCCCGTTTTAATAAATAATTTTTATTCAATGTAGAATCCCAGTTACTGAAGGAGCCTGTTACGTAAATACTGTCGTGTTGAATGGCTGTTTTTTCTTTTAGTAAAAACTTTACTTTAAACTGTGCATTTGTTAAAATAAAAAAGAAAAGTAAAAAAAGCAGGATTATGATTTTCTTTATCATTGATTTAGTTATATCGGAAGTTGAATAATAAATGTTGCTCCTTCAGCTTCTTTCGTCTGTACGGTCAATTCCCCGCCGTGTGCTTTTACAATATCATAGCTCAAACTCAATCCCAGACCAGTTCCCTGGCCTGTTGGTTTGGTGGTGAAGAAGGGTTGGAATATTTTATCTAAAACTTTTGATGGGATACCATTGCCATTGTCTGTTACACTTATTTCAATCTTATCCTTATGTTTTTTTGTATATATCGAAACGGTAGGCTCATAATTTTCCATTCCTGACTTCTTTTTTTCATCAACAGCATAAAATGCATTCGTAATTAAATTAAGGATCACTCTTCCAATATCCTGCGGAATGATATTGATGTTACCGATCGCTTCATCAAAATCAGTTCTCATCGTTGCATTGAAAGATTTGTCTTTTGCTCTTAATCCATGATAAGCGAGGCGCAAATATTCATCAGCCAATACATTGATATCAGTAGGTTCTTTTACAGCGCTGCTGCTCCTGCTATGTTGCAGCATACCTTTCACGATGGCATCGGCGCGTTTCCCATGATGATTTATTTTTTCAAGATTTTGCACGAGGTCATCTGCAATGGCTTTGGCTTCGCCTGCATTTCCTTTCTCAACTTCATCAACCATTTCCTTTATCAACTCAACACTTACTTCAGAAAAATTGTTGACGAAGTTTAACGGGTTTTGAATCTCATGTGCAATGCCTGCAGTGAGTTCACCCAATGACGCCATTTTTTCTGATTGTATCAATTGCTTTTGAGTTGACCGCAACTCTGTCAATGCATCTTCGGCCCGTTTTTTTTCTGTTTGTAATTTGATGAGATCTTCCCCGGCCTGTATGGCGTGTGCTTCTGCCACTTTCAGATCATTGAAACGTGTATAAGTGAGATTGAATACTGCAGCAAATTTTTCCAGTAAGTTAATTGTTTCCTCTGGCTGCGGTTCAGGTGAAGCGATTCCGATCATCCCTTTTCCAAAATAAGCAACGCTTTGCACCCTGCGTTTTTGTTCAAGCCCGCCTTTAAAAGGAACCTTCATTTCCGCGCCGAGATACTGAAAATAGTTTTCCAGTTCTTCACCATGCATGTCAATGCTGAATGATTTTTGTTGCTGCCTCCATGCCTCGTATATTTTTTTCATACTGGCATTGCGGTTCATGTCACCAACGAACTGTGTACTTACTTTACTGCCATCCTCATCTGTTACCCAGAATTCAATATGCCCACTATCATCCTTAAGAATGCCGATGTACAACCGATTGGGAGCAATACCAAGATTGATGAGTTGTTTAAACAGGACAGCAGCCGTTTCTCCCAACTCACCGGATCCTTGCATGGCAAGCGTCCTGCTACGCACTCTTTCCAATGCAGCTTCAATCTGTGCTTCTCTCGCCTGTGATTCTGCTTTTTGGAGATCGAGAAAACGTTTATAAGTGAGATCAAATACAGCAGCAAAGCGCCGCATTATTTTTTTGGCCTCTTCCGTAAATGCTGCTTCCTGGAATGCAAACAACCCACCGGAATTATAAACGGCGACAAAGCAATATTGTTTAATATTTGTGTCCGAAATAAGCAGCTGCGATTCCGGCAACATGAATTCGGCGGTCTTTACCGCTTTATAATAGTTTACAAGATCTTCTCCTTCCAATTCATAATAAAAATCTTCCTGTTTCAGCCAGGCCTCAAATGCGCCATATAATAATGGATGGATATCAAATGATTCATCACCGGTAACCTGCACTGCTTTGTCTCCATCTGTAGAAGTGAGCCATACCTTGCCGCATCTTTTTTCTTTATTTAACACACTGATGCCGCAACGAAGTACACCAATATCCAGTTTTTCCAATTCTTCAAATACAATGGCCACGGCAGCATGCAGGTCTTCGCTCTTATGCATGGACATGGCTTTTGCACGAACTCTTTCAAGAGAAGCTTCAATTTGGGCTTCTCTTGCCTGTGCTTCTGCTTTTTGAAGATCAAGGAAACGGGTATACGCCTGTTCAAATACATTGGCGAAGCGTTTAAAAATGACTTTTTCCTCTTCAGAGAATGGAGTTGTATCATATAAGCATACGCTAAACCAGATATTTTTTGTTGCGATCAGGGAACGTGAAAAACCCCTGGTGCTGTATACATATTGTTTTCGTTCCTCGGGACTGTTTTTTGCGACCGTATTCTCAAAAAAATGGTGAAAGAAACTATTTTTTTCGTCCTGTTCATAAATATCTGTGAAAGAATCTACACCCTTTTCTATCATTTCCATGACCTTGTTGAAAATTGGGTGATCCAGGTAAGGTACATGCATAAACGCAGGATAGGCCTGTTCCGGTGAAGAAACCCAAAGATCCCAGCTGCCTTCCGGGTACACTTTGGCAAAATTGGAAACATTGAATTTTATCTCCAGTACTAACAATTGCTCTGTTATCACTTTAATCACTTCATGGAGATCTTCGCTTTTGTGCATGGCCATTGTCCTGCTTCTCACTCTTTCGAGTGCGGCTTCTATCTGGGATTCCCTTGACTGTGCTTCTGCTTTTTGCAGGTCCAGGAAACGGGTATAGGCCTGTTCAAAAACATTTCCGAATCTTTTCAGGATCGCATTTTGTTCTTCAGTATAAGGAACACTGGCATAATTAAGAATAGCTAACGTGATATTTTTTGTCAGCACAGCGGACCTTGCCGCCCCTTTCCTTGTAAGCAAATACTCTTTATCTTCTTCAGTAAAGCTATTGCGTGATTTAAAAACATTGTGCCTCAGCATTTCCTGGTTTTCTTCGGCAGTTAATGTATCCGCGAAAAATTCAACTCCATTATTACGGGCTTCAAAATACCGGGTTATCGATGGGTTGTCAAGGTAAGGGGTTTGTATTAAAAAGGGGTGTGCCCTGCCTGGAGTTGCGAGCCAGAAATTAATCTCCTTTTGTTCGTTGGTGTTGCTAAAACTTACGTTATGAAACCTGAATTGCAGTTGCTGCAATTGTTCAGAGACGACCATGATCACGTCCTGGAGTTCAGTACTTTGATGCATCGCTAAAGAACGGGAACGGACTTTCTCCAATGCTGCTTCTATTTGCGCTTCTCTTGCCTGTGCTGCTGCTTTTTCAATATCAAGGAAACGGCGATAGGCCAATTCAAATACATTGCGAAACCGTTTGAATAAACTGATCTCTTCTTCTGTCAATGGCGCATAAGTAGAAATACCCAATGCAACAGGACCGAGTGAGAACCAGTAGTAATTTAAAGAGGCCGCTACTTCAAGATGTGTATCAATAAACTGGTTGGTTGTTTGTTGAAACGCATACCAGTCTTTTAATTCCTTTCCTTCCAGGCTGTGGATAAAAAATTCAACCGGCCACTCAGCATCTGCCCGGCAAATTTTTTTGTCATTGGATGATTCTTATACTCAACCTCTGTAATTATGGATTTGTCATGAAAGGCATAATATTCAAAGTTGGAGTAAGTACCTTTGTCTTCATAAAAAACAGCTGTTTGTACATTGCGAATCTCTTTTACATGCAGCAACTCCAGTTGTTCAGCAATCATGCGGCACACGAGCAGCATATCATCCCGCGTATTCATACTCAAAGCAACCGTTCTTACCCTTTCAAGTGAAGATTCAATTTCCAGTTTCCGGTTCTGTGCTTCTACTGCTTTTCTTTTGTGTTCGAGTTCTTCAATGGTTTCTTCCAAAAGAATGGCGGTGGTGCGTTTAACCTTTTCGGTACGGTCGAGTTTGAAGGCTGTTATTTCAAATTCTTTATCGGCATCTTTTAACGATTTAATGATGGAATTCTTTTCTTCTTCCGCCAGGTTTTTATCCTCCTTAATGGTATCGAGTATGTTTTGAAGATGCTGGTTCATTTAGTTTTTTTCTTTTATAACTTTCTCTGCGCCTTTGCGTCTCCGCGGTAAAAAAATATCACAGCGAAGGCCCTGCCTGTCGGCAGACAGGGATTATTTTTCTTTTAATACCACCAGGCAGCATGTATTATTATGATAATCATATTTACCGGTTTTTGATTTTCCATATTCGCCATAGGAAAAAAAGCCTGCCATGGGTGCATCCCAGATTTTTTGCACCTGCTCTATCTCCTCTTTCATTACAATCCCAAACGATAAATACCTGCTCACGCATGAAAACATGATCAAGGCATCGGCTTGCTGCTGTGCATTGTCCTTAATGCCCTTACAATCTGCAACGACTGTATCAATGGAATCAAAATCCGGTGGCAGCGAAAACTTGATTTTTGACCCTTGCGGCACTTTTCCGGAACAAATAAGTGAACGGTCTTCACGATTGGCAAACATGGCTGTACGTATTACAGGATCTACATTTTCACGTTCCACTTGCAATGGATAATACCAGGAGCTTAGAAATGTCACGATTTCCTTGTTGTCTTCCTGCTTTATCTCAACGCCAAGGTAATTCATCAACATATCCAATGCTGGTTTATCGTCGATGGTATACACAATATTACCTTCGCTTTTAGTAACTGTTTTTGTGGTGCCAATAGCCTTGCCAGCCACAAGTAGCTATACCTTTAACATCTATTTTATCTTCATCAATAATGAGTGCTACAAGTGCGCAGTCTGTTACTTTTTCCGTTGGTAAAAACAAATGTTGATTCAAGTGCCAGATCATCTCCTGCCTTACCTCCAAATATGGTTACTTCCCTGTCTGCCGACGAAGAGGATTTTCCAAAACCTTGTATGATGCCTTCAACAAATGGTTCACCATCTAAGGACACTCCACTGTTTGCTATAATAAACGCAGGGTTGGTAAAGGTTTCTTTTCCGGTAATGCCCAGTTTGTTTGCGTCTTCGAAGGCGGTCTCCTGGCTTGTTTCAAGAAATTCTATTTTAAAATAAGCTGGATTCATGTCGAGCAACATCATGACAATGCTGCCTTCTTCAATTTCGCCATCAATAAATTCGCCTGCAGTGGTAGCACCAAATATCTGAATGCCTTTTTCGTCAAGTAATTTGGAAATAGCTTCTCTGTCCTGTTTAACAGATATGAATACAATGGCTAAAGTTGGCTTGAATCCGTCGGCCATGCTTTCCGTTAATGCAGAACTGATTTCTTCTGTTGATTTTCCTTTGATTGATTTTGCTTTCATGTATGTAACCTTAATTGATTATTTTTTCTCCAACGCATGAATGATCGAATCTTCCAGACGCGCCTTCATGCTAATCACCGAATCAATCTTGTCGTTGGGTATAGTTGTTGACAGGATATACTGTTTTAGTTTCCATGAATCTCCCTCTTTTACCAATACACCGGATCCCCTGCAGATCTTCATTTGAGTGTTTAATAATTCATCGAACCAGGCAAGTTTACCGGTTTTATCAAAATAAATATTCCGTTCCATGGCTTTGAAATCCCAGGCACGTCCCTTGTCGAATATTGGCTTGGCCCAGGCCATGAATGCTGCTTTGTCCCATCTTTCAGTTGCATCTGTTCCGGTGAAAATGGCATCTTCCGCATAAAAATTAAAATAACCGTTATAATCCGCTTTTGCTGCAGCGAGATTGAAAGAGTCAAGCATGGCGATAATCTGTTTCTTTTCATTTACTATATCAATCGTTGGGGAAGGATGCACCGGAGATGAGCAGGCGCAATATAATATTGACAAAACAGCTACTATGAGAGTTATTGGCTTTGATGATTGTCTCATTGACACTCGTTTAGGTGGAAGTATTGAATGAATATGTTAAGTTAACATTCTTTACTTACATATAAATACCGATTAAAAGTGCCACGATACTTATTATGGTAAGCATGATCAGCAGCGGCATGATAAACTTAAACCAGGTCTTCAGGCTGATATTTACCATAGCCAGCGATGGAAGTATAAGCCCGGTAGGAGCGAGAAATGACATCAGGCACATGCCATACAGATAAGAGTTGACAATTTCCCTTCCCGGTACATTCACTAAAATAGCCAGCGCACCAATAATGGGCATGGTCAATACTGCCATGCCTGATGTAGATTGTATGAAAATAGAAAAGACAATATAAAACAACATGAGTAACAGGATAAAAAAAGCCGGCTCAATGCCTTGTACCATATTGGCGGTATAATACAGGATGGAATCACTTACATGCCCTTCATTTAGAACGATCGTAACTCCTCTTGACACACCTACAATAAAAGCGACCGATAATAAACTTTCTGCGCCTTTTATAAATTCACGGGTAAAGATCTTTTCATTGATACGGGTGATCACCGCAATTAGTATAGCAGAACCCAGGAACAATGCAGACATTTCTGTTGTCCACCAGTCTAAAAATACTACACCACCGATCATGCACAGGAAGGTGAGTATATATATGAACAGCAGGAGTATTGTTTTCCATTCCAGTTTGGGAATACTGGTTTCATCAGAGATGCTTACCTCATACAATGGTTTTACGGGGCCATCGATTTTGTACACCAAAGAAGCACCAGGATCTTTTTTTATTTTGGCAGCGTACCTTAAAATATACCATACCAGTAAGGCGGTCACAATAACCCAAAGGATCAAACGTTGGCTCAATCCATCCATCCAGTTGATGCCGGCCGCGTTGGAGGCAATGATGACGGAAAAAGGGTTGGAGAAAGCAGGAAGGCAACCAATAGAAGTGCCGCCAAAAATAATGGCCAGCGGAACCAGCAGGTCATATCCTGCTGCCAGGAACAAGGGCACAAGTATTGGATAAAAAACCAACGCTTCCTCAGCCATGCCATATGATGCGGCGAAAAAAGAAAATACTGTTGTAAGAATAACGATCAGCCAATGTTCCCGGCCCTTCATCGAATATGCCAGCCAGGTGATGCCTTTTACCATGGCCCCGGTTTCGTTAAAGACAAACATGAATCCGCCGATAATAAGTATAAATAAAATAATATCAATACTGTCTATGATTCCCTTAATGGGTGCCTGTAAAATAGGGATGAATCCCTGCGGATTTCTTTTTTGTTTTGTAAAGCTGCCCGGTACGGAAACCGGCTTGCGTATTTCGCCATCTATGAATTTCTGCACGTTGATATGAATACCCAGGCTGTCCAGTGTTTTTTGTGTAAGTGGGAGTGTAATTTCACTGGTATCCGTAACCATTGAAAAAGATTTATCCGTTACCGACAGTTTATTGTACTGCCCCGCCGGCAATAGCCAGGTGCCTACAGCCGCCAGGATTATGACCATCATTAAAATGGGAATGGGCCCGGGAAATGATCTTTTCTTTGCCATGATCTATTTAGGTTTTTCTGGTTTTCAATCTCCCATCGACAGCGCACTCAAAAATAACTTAGCCACCATTTTTCTTTATGATTTAATTTATATGTATCAAACTTTTTGCAGAACGGATAAAGTAATATAATGATACCTGCCCAAACTACATAAACGACCCATAAACTAAAACCATATCCTTTCATGGAGGGCAGCACATCTATCCAGTCCGTTAAGATCATCTGTTGCCAGCCAAAACCCGCAAGTTGTGCAAACAACATGGCTGTAAGATGGATGAAATACAGGTGCAGGATATAATAAAAGAAAGGAACCCTGCCAAAGGTTGAAAAGAAATTTACTATCCTTCCTTTAAGGTTTTCAGCATTGGCCAAAAAAAGAAAAGCTGCTCCCAATGTCATGAGTAAATACATCAACGATGGGGGATACTTATTGGGATTTAAAAATGAGACCAGGTTTTTTGAAAAATCATCATAATGGGTCCAGGCGAAAGGATCACCATATTTGTTTATATATCTTAAAATGATGAAGAGTATTATAGCTGACAGACCAATAATATTAAATATTCTTTTTCGCCTGGCAGGGTCGTATGACTTATCATAGAAAGAACCAAAATAATAGCCCAATGACATGACAGCGATCCAGGGAATGAGCGGGTATCCGACAAATAAGTGTACAGAATCTGTTATATTAAACAGGCCAGGCTCATGAAGTACTGACCACAGGAAATTACCATTGAAGTGAATATGGTCAAGCAGATCGTGGCCGAAGATGAGCAGCAGGCTAAACAACAAGATATATTTTCGGGGAAGATGGATCAATGCAGCCAGGCAGATCATACTTATACCCAATGACCAGATGACGATCAGGTCGAAACTGTTGAAATGAATATTGAAGTACCATCCAAAATTGACGATCGTGAATTCGATGAAAACCAGCCAGAGCCCACGTTTGAATAAGAAGCCCGATAATTGTGAGGTGGTTTTTCTTTTCCCGGCCATAAAAGCAGAAAGCCCGGCAAGAAAACTGAATGTTGGCGCACAAAAATGCGTGATCCATCTTGTAAAAAAAATGGGAAGCGTGGTTTGTACCGGATCGGCAGGATTAAAATAATAAGCGGAAAAATGGAAGTAATCCCTTGTATGATCCAGGGCCATGATCACCATTACCAGCCCTTTTAAGAGATCGATGGATTCAATTCGTTTTGAGTTCAGCGTTAGTGTTGATTGCATGGCTTACCCTTTCTTTGAAATTGAGAGAGAATATACAATTTTTAATTTCGTTTAACAAGCGTTGAATGCAGCACTTTAATTTTCCACTGTTTGTTATTTTTAACTAATATTACTGTTTCCAGCCATTGTACCGTTCCCTGTTTGGCATTCCTCGTTATCTCCGACTGAAGCCGGTAAGTGACCCATGCAGTGCTGTCATTTACTGTGGTATTGATGAAATCAAAACTATTGATTCGTTTAAAATCTGCTGCCTGGTTCTGCGTAATTGCCTTCAGGATAAGTGTATCAATATTCCAAATACTGCCATTTTCAAATAATAAAATATCATCCGTACAGCGATCTTTCAGGCTGATCGAATCCCGGTTGGATAGCGCAGCAAACATTTTTATGATCGTTTGCTGTACTGCCAGCTGATCCTTTGCCAATTGCTCCTGCGCCATGAGCATTGTTGAAATTGAAAAGACAATAAATAATAGTGATATTTTTTTCATCAATTGATTGTTAATATATCGTTATAATTCTCTTCCAACCGGGTACAATAAATATCGTTCATCATAATACTTTGTTTTGCTGTAAAACCAGGTGAGGATGGCATTTTGATCATTGGCGAATACCTTATCCTGGGCTTTCTTTTCTTCAAACTCCTTTTGTAAGGCTGGAGACTCTTCCAGCATTTTCTTTGCCATAGGTTCCATAACATAAGCCTCAATATATTCTGTACGTTGAAAAATTTCATCAAAAAATCCCCATTGAAAATAAGAATCCGGTGATTTGGGTTCCAATAATAAAACAGCAAGATCACCGAGTGTCTGATCGGTTAAAATATATGCTGATCCTTTTGCAAATAATTGTTGGCGCATTTCAGGCACCGGCGTTCCTGTAACCTGCATATGCCCTTCGAATGGTTGTACTTTCCCGGAAGCGTCCTGGAATTTTGCGTCTTTGATGCGAACCATTTCTACGGTTACTTCACGCGGTTGATTGATTATTTCCATTTTTATTCCGTGCAATTTCAAACGTTCTATTACTTCATAACAGGATGCTGGTACATAATACCCTTTGGGACGGGTAACAAATTCCATTGATTCTGTTCCCTTATAATTTGCAATCTTCATAGTTACCCGTTTCCCTGTCCATTCTATATAATCGGCATTCGTTATTTCTGATTTTTTTATTATTGATTCAATACCTAAAAGATTCATGCTATCGGGAGCAGTTGCGTTACTGTCATTTTGTAAATTTGATTGCGTTTCGAATGTTGTCGCAGTTTTCATTTGAGGAACTTTCCATTTCAATGGGATCTTTGTTTCCCTTTTTGCTTTGTCTGCTTTTGTGATTTCTTTTAGTGATTGTCCTTCTGCTGCCAATAATTTCAGGGTACTTTCCAACAAGATATAAGTCCCTAAAACTCTTTGTTTAAAAGACTTCAGGGAGTGATTTTCTACCAGCACACTAGCCATATGCCGTAAATCGCCATAAGCATCTGAATACCTTGGTTCACCCATTATCAATACAGCTCCCTGCGAAAAATCATTATCGTTTACTGCAAATAATAATTGGCCGGGAATATGCCCGTTGGCTGCGAGATCTTTATCTGCAAAAGACTTATATGTAGTTGCCAGCCAATGGGAGATCCCTTTTGAATAACCCTGTCCTTCCAGTCCTCCAAAAGTGATGTCGTACTGGTAATCGACACCGTCAGTAACATGAATATCCATGTAAAGTAATGGATCGTATTCATTGATCACCTTAATAACCGATCTTATTTCTTTTGTGTCAATTTTTGCATAATCCCTGTTGAGGTTCAGGTTCTGTGCGTTGGTTCTCCACCCCATATTCTGTGGGCCCCGTTGGTTGGGCCGGTTGTATGGAGAAGAACGCTCATGTGCATCCACATTTAATATTGGAATAAACAAAAAATTTACCTTATCCAGTAGTGATTTTTTGTTGCTGAAAGCAATATCCCGTAACAGCATCATCCCTGCATCCTTTCCATCTATTTCGCCCGAGTGAATACCAGCCTGGGCAAGAAAAAGTGGTTTGCCCGATTTTTTTAATGATGCAGCTGAAATATTTTTTTCTGTAGAAGCAATGATCATAAATATATCGCGCCCTTCTGCAGTTTTGCCAATGGAGATCATCGTTAACAGGGGAGAAGCTGTTGCCAGTTTTTTAAACCAGCTCATGGTCTCATTATAACCTGGAGTATTAACAAAACCAGATTGCTCGGTGGGGGTTATCCAGGCATCACCAGGTTTGGCGATCAATGATTCACTTTTTCCCGACCATGGAATAACGGGCGGAAGAATGGATTGTGCAGTTGTTGATATTGCCAATACGGAACAAAGAACAGCAATTACCAATCGTATTTTTATAGGGGAAGACATATTTTTATTTTTTTATTTTTTTCTTAAGATATGCTTTCCTGCTACTCTACTATTTTACAGAGCCCAAATATTTATCATACCAGGTCAGTGTTTCTTTTACAAAATCTGTGCGTGGTACCAAATGCCCTGCTTCATAAATGATCATTTTCTTATTTTCAGCTGGTGTACCCAAAAAATCAAACATGGGCTTTTGAGAAGTTTCCACCGGGAAGAACATATCATGCTTACCATTTAACATGAGTACCGGTTGCGTTACGCGTGGCAGGTAGTTTAGCTGATCTGCTTCAGGCAGCGAATTATTCATTACCATACCGCCAACATTTAACACAGCCACTTTGAATCTTTTCTCCACCGCCGGCATGATCCCACCCATATAACCACCCCAGCTCCAACCCAGGAAACCCAGTTTATCTGCCTGCATATCTTTTCTTGTCTCCAGGTAATCGATCGTACGGCCAATGTCTTTACGCCACATAATAAGATGGTCTTTATAAAAGACCGATTCGTCCGGCAGGTCGGATTTTAATTCATCATGCCGCTCATGCGTGCTTTTGTAAATGGGTATGATCAATGCCCTGCCGCTTTTCAGGACAAAATCTATCCTGTTGGTAATATACAAAGGATCAAATTTCTTGGAATAAATATCACCGGACCCGGGGAAGAAAATAATGGGTTGAAAGGGGCCTTTAAGATTTTTGGGGCTGTATATATAGGCCTGCATTCTTTCATTATTATAACCAGCCGTAAAACTGACTTTTTCAGCTTTCCATGATTCGTTTTCAATGACGCTTTCAACGGTGGCATCCAATGGTTTTTTATCATAATTAAATTGTGTAAGAAAAAGAGCAAATGTTTTATCATCAACCGGTTTTTCTTTTTTATAATCCCTGAAGTCAATGGAAATGGGTTTGGTCAAAGCTGCAAAAGTTTGATCTCCAGGCAGCTCTTTAATGCACCTGAACCCATTGGCCACACTTCTGTCCATTGCCGGCTGCGTGTACCCGTCATTGAAAGAGTAGGAGAGATCGTTCCAACCGCCTCCAAGATTATACCTGAACCCCGGGTCATTGCTTTCATTAAAACACCATTCCCTTGCATTGCCGGCAAGATCATAGATACCAAAGCTGTTATAGCCCGGCATGCTTCCGACAGGAGTGGTTGATTTACCATTGAAATTGCTTAGCGGAACAATAAACTCCGTCCTGGATGTTGCTGCTGCCCGGCCAAAATGAAATATCGTGGGCAACTGTTTCTGCGCATAGACTGCGTATGCTGCTGCTTCGTACCATGAAACACCTGTAACGGGATGATCTTCCTTTCCATCAGGATAGCTTCCTGCTTCCCAGTTGGCAGGGCCCTGCCTTCCGGTACGGTCTGTAAACAACGGTAATGCTGTTTCAAAAGAAATCTCTTTTCCATTTGACCGGATGGGATGCTGCCAGTATGATCTGTTAGTGTAACCCCCGGCATCCACAAATTTTTTAAACTGGCTATTAGTAACTTCATACTTATCCATTAAAAATTCACCCACTGGCTTTCCTCCACTTTTTTCGAGGCCAACAATATACATTTCTGTGGTATCAACAGGCATCCTTACCATATTTTCAGGCAGGTTTCCTGTTGCATCTAATTTCAGCAGGGCAATACCAGCGCCTAATTTCCTGCCATGCCAGGGCCCGGCGTATTCAATGGTCTGGTATCCTTTCTTTCTTATTTCCATGCGGAGGTATACCCGTGGGAACCTTACATCTTTTAAGGGAGTGCTTCCGGCAAGCCTCCAGGCAGTATCAGGTTTATCATAATCTTTCCAATATACTTCTGCAGCAGTTGGTTCAGTTTGCATTGATAGGTTTGTAGCAACTACAGGCCACAATTTGATCAATGCAGAATCTGTTGGAATATACTTTTCAGCCTCCATCGCCATATCAAATGCCCTGGTAGGAGGGCGGAATGTTTCACCCGCCATTTTTTGAATGGCAGGGATCAGTTCATTGCGGGCATATTGTTTTTTCAGCCACGGGCTGACGATCATAAACCATGTTGCACCCAATGCGGCAATTAATAATAAAGGGGTTAAAAAATTAAATGCAACCTGTTTTCGGGATCTTATTTGTTTATACTTTGCCCCTTTGCCTTCTAATTTTATTTTAAGCGGAACAGGCAGGCCGGCATTGCTGATTGCATAGATCTCAATGGGTTCTTTTACATTCTTCAATGAATATTTTCCGAGCGATACAGCCTGGATATCTTTCTGGTTTTTTATATCATCAAATACTTTTGCAGAAATAAATATGCTTCCCGGAACCGCAAGCGATTCAAGCCTTGATGCAATATTTACGCCATCGCCAAATACGTCCGATTCTTCAAAGATGGTATCTGCCTGGTGAATGCCAATACGCACCGGCACTTTGGGGTCTTCCTGCATGGTTAATTGTAATGCTAATGCAGCTCTTACACATTCGCCTGCACTTTCGAAACTGCAAATAGCACCATCACCGCTGAATTTAATGATCCTTCCCCAGTGCAGGCTGACTTCTGCATCCAGTTTTTGCTTCATCTTTTCCCGAAGCTGCATGGCAAGTACTTCATCGTCCTGCATCAAAGCAGTATAGCCAACAATGTCGGCAAACATAATAGCGGCAAGCTGGCGGGATTGAGACATATGTCAAATTTTTGCTGTTATTTTTTTAAAGAAAAATATCATTCACTTTTCATCAGGTGCTCTATATACTTCAGCTTTACAGGCTTCCTCTTTTCTTTACAGCGTTGATGGGCATAATTGAGAATTTATCTTTTACACTGGAAGTCCGTATTCTTTTCGCAATTTAATTATCCTTTCTTCTCCGGCCACTTCGGCAAGTAAAGGAGAATTATAGGAATACAAGGATAGAATTGATTTTTTTCGCATGCTTTCTTCATAACATTCGTAGAATTTTTCTTTATCCCCGATCGCCAGGTACAATAATGCGAGAAAATGATGAAGGGATGGAGCGCCAGGTCTTTTTTGGTTTTCTTCCAGTTGTAAAATAAATCCATCGAGCTTTTGCTGATTGTCCTGATTTGGCAAAAGCATACCCAAGAAAAGCGATCACATAGTTGAAATCGGGAGTTTCCTCATAGATCGGTGTTAACATTTCAATTGTTGTATTCCAGTCACCCCGAAAACCAATCACAAAGGATTTAAAAGCTGCAGCATAACCATTATTCGGATCAATGGCTAATGCCTCATTGCAATAATCAATGGCCAGATCGAATTTACCCGCCAGGAAACCGATCTCCCCGGCTGTTCCCAGTGTCATGCCTCCCATGGGATCAAGTTGGTAGGCATTCCGTAAAGGTTCTTCAATGAGTTCGCCTCTGCAACATTACCAGGCGGAACCGGGCCAGGAAAAGATGGGCCATTACAAGATTGGGATTTAACTCAACCGCCTTTTCCAGGTAATGCTCCGCTTTTTCCATGTCCCATTCAAAGTAAAATGCATTTATTCCTGCTGTCAATTGCGACCAGGCGTTCATGGGATCGATCTGCATAGCTCTTGATGTTGCCTCACCACAAATACGAGCAGCTTCCTCAACAGTGATGACGCCGGCATCAGAAAAAAAGGCATTCAATTCAACTATGTTGAAATTGGGATTAACAAAGTTTGGTTCAAGAGCCACTGCTTCATAAAAACATTGCATCGCTTTCATGGCAGCCTCGAAGTTTTGAATATTCCGGTAATGGATGCCCTGCATGTATTTCCTGTAAGCGTCCATATTTTCCGTCGGTACCTGTACTAACATTTTCTCATGATCGGAAGCAGACAGGTTTTTCCGGAGTTTGTTAGCAATGGTTCTTGAAATATCATCCTGTAGTTCAAAGATGTCTTCGAAATTGCGGTCATAGGATTCACTCCACACATGATAGCCATCGGCTGCATTGATCAACTGGGCGGTGATACGGACTTTGTTACCAACTTTGCGGACACTGCCTTCGAGTATTTTTCGCACATTCAGCTTCGCGGCAATCTCCCGAACATCCCCGGTCTTTCCTTTGAAAGCAAAAGAAGATGTCCGGGAAGTCACCTGCAACCCTTCAATGTTTGCCAGCACATTCAGTAGTTCTTCTGTAATGCCATCACAAAAAAATTCATTCTCCGGATCGGAACTTAATGATGCAAATGGAAGGACAGCAATTGAATTCAGTATTTGCGTCACTTTTCCCTTTACTTCATCTCTTGAAGGGGTCACGAGGCCGGGATTGGAAACTGCATACACCTGCATAGGTTGCTTTACATTCTTCAGTTCAAAATACCCAAGAGGGGTTGCTTCGATTCCCTGGTTAATGATCTCGGTAAAAAGTTTTTCAGAAATAAAAACGGCGCCGGGAACAGCGAGTGATTCGATCCGGGAAGCAATGTTTACACTGTCGCCATAGATACCATTATCATCAAACATCACATCACCGGTATGAATGCCGATGCGCATGTCAATTTTATCCTGCCTGTTGACCGTTTGGATTTCTATTGCTGATCTTACTGCGTTGATGGCACTATTGAAAACAGAAAGTGTTCCATCGCCATAATGCTGCAACAGCTTACCTCCATACTTTGTTAATGCAGTATCCAGGTTTTTTCTTGTCTTGTCCCTCTGCTGAACGGCAAGTTGTTCGTTCTCCTGCATCAACGCTGTGTACCCGACAATATCGGTAAACATAATTGCGGCGAGTTGACGGGATTGAGACATAAATCAAATTTTCGCTGTTATTTATCTTTGCAAAAAACGATTATTCACTTTTCATCAGTCGCTCCATATACTTCAGCTTTATATGCTCCCTCTTTTCTTTACAGAAATTGGTAAAATAGTGATGCTTTTGAAGGAAAGAAATTTGTACCTCGTTCCACTGCTCTTTTGTGAATGCAGGGTCTATAGATCTAAGTTCCCTATATAAACTTTCTGCTTTGATAGCTGCACTGCGTGTTCCGAGGTATTCGAGGTCAGCGTCTGCAATGATCTCTTCCAATTTATTTTGTGGAGACTGTGGTATTTTGGTGGCCCTTATCATGCCGCATACTTTATCAATATCATCCCCTAAAAATCCAAATCCAGGCAGATATTGCTGAGCCAATAAGCAGCCTTTTTCTTCGTGGCCCGTAAAGGTATGAATGAATCCTGTATCATGCCACAATGCCCCGGCACTTAATAGCTCGATCTCCTTTTCCGTGCAGCCTTCGTGCCGGCCAATTTGAACCGCTTTGTCCAGCACATACAAAGTATGCTCATGGTTATGATAATAATAATTCGATGGCAACCCGCTTTTTAAGAGGTTTATGACAAATTCCTTCATGGATAAATTACTTTGCATGCGCCTTTGGTTTTAAAATACCGCCGGTGGCTTCTTTAATGCTTTGTATATACACAAATGCTTTCGGGTCTATTCTTATCAGTGTATCCTGGATCTGTTTTATTTCCAGCCGGGTTACAATGGTAACAATAATTTCCGCATCCATTTTCACATCAAAGCTACCGGGCAGGTAACCTCTTTCACCCTTATAAACCGTAATGCCTTTTCCCAATTCATTTACTAAAAAACTTTTTATCTCTTCATGCTGTGATGAAATGATATTCATGGCCGTAAATTCTTCAATACCATCCACTACATAATCCGTTGCCCGGGTTGCCGTAAAATAAGTGATAACAGAATACATCGCTGTTTCAATACCAAACTGCAATCCCGCCACTGCAAAGATGATCGTATTGATCAGCATGATGATCTCGCTATTGGAAAAGCCTGTTCTTCTCTTTGTAAAAACAGCCACTACTTCGGCGCCGTCAATGACGCCACCAGCTCTGATAACAAGGCCAACCCCCGCGCCGATCAATAGACCACCAAAAATGGCGATCAGTAATTTATCCGTAGTGATGGGTTTGATCTCTATAAAAAGCAGGCCCAGCGCAAGCAGGAGCACTGCAATACTTGTCTGTACGGCAAAGGTTTTGCCGATCCTCCGGTAACCGAGGTATATGAACAGTAAATTCAATACAATTACCAGGATGCTGATGTTAAAATGAAATATCTCGTGTAGTAATATGGAAATACCCGTAATGCCTCCATCCATAAACCTGTTAGGGATCAT
Organism: uncultured Chitinophagaceae bacterium; assembly: GCA_963779595.1. Classification (GTDB taxonomy): domain Bacteria; phylum Bacteroidota; class Bacteroidia; order Chitinophagales; family Chitinophagaceae; genus Ferruginibacter. Next base: position 52,884 of record CAVZYY010000002.1, read on the forward strand.
AAAACCCTTCATGGCCAATACAGCCAGGCTGATGCCAACCAAGATATGCAAAAAGTTCTTGAGGTCAAATACACTTTTCCAATCTACAGCATCACTTTTATATTTCCTGGTCATTATTCGCGGTTAGTTTAGATTACTAATATAATAAATCTGTTATGATTTTCAATTGTTTATTGTTTTTTCCTGCTTTTAAAGAGCAAGTTGTTCCACATGACGTAGGCCGAATTATTTTTTGAACAATTCCAGCAAAGCTGTAGCGCCGATCACAGCGCCCAATGGAATGGCCGACAGGTCAACTTCGTAATTTCCATTATGATTAAAAAATGGGGCGTTCTTTCCTTCCCGGGTGGCCTTCGCTACTTTTTCGGGATTGGCCGTACCTACAAATAGATAATCATACACGGTCTTTTTGTTAGCCCTTACCAGGTGATGAAAATCTTCAGAGCCCATGATCGCACCGCTGTTCGTTATTATTTTTTCGGCGGGAATAATAGTTAAGAGTGCAGCATTTATCTTATTCGTCATTGCCGTATCATTTACAAGGGGATAGGCATTTGCTTTCATGTTAATGGTAGGATATAATTCTTTGGGTAGGTTATTGGCGATTGCAATACTTTCATTGATCCTCCTGATACCATCGAGCAAAACATTTCTTGTCTTTTCATTGAACCATCGCAGGTTTAATTTCAGCAGTGCTGATGCTGGTATGACGTTGTTGGAATTGCCGGATTGAAAAGCGCCCACCGTAAGTACTGCGGCATCCTGTGCAGCAATACTGCGGCTGATGATCGTTTGATATTCCATTACCGCCATGCAGCCCATCACTACAGGATCCTTTGCGTTTTCCGGGGCAGAGCCATGCCCACCAATACCATAGAAAGTAACATCTAACTGGTCTGTCCCCGCGCAGCGTTCACCTGTTCCGTTATAAATAGTTCCTACGCTGAAAGGCTTTGTATGCATGCCAAATAAATAATCCGGAACGGGTACGCCTTTATTGTACATATTGTCGTCTACCATTGCCTGTGCCCCCAGCACCAACTCTTCGGCCGGCTGGGCAACAAATACAAGGGTTCCCTTCCAGTCATTTTTTAAAGCCACCATAATTTTTGCAATACCGAGCATCCAGGTAATATGGGCATCATGGCCGCAGGCATGCATCACCGGTACTACATCGCCGTCTTCTCTTTTCACCATCCTGGTACTGGCATAGGGCAATCCGGTAATTTCTTTTACCGCATTGCAGTCCATATCGGCACGGTACATCACGATGGGGCCATCTCCGTTTTTTAATATGCCAACCACGCCCGTCTTTGCAATGCCGGTAATTACTTCATACCCCAGTGCCTTCAGCTCTTTTGCTACAATGGCCGATGTGCGGATTTCCATAAAACCCAGTTCAGGATTTTGATGGATGTCCTTAAACATTTCCACAAGACGAACTGAATCACCATATGCCATTTGCCTTAATTTTTGGGCAGTTGACTGCGCATAGAGCATTCCGCCATTCATTAGAATTGCTGCGAAAAGGAATTTGATTTTATGCTTCATGATAATTTTTATAATGACTTTTAGATCTGATGTATCGGGTTATAAATAGCTCAGCCACCATTTTTCCTTATGACTGGTCTTATAGGTATCATACCATTTACACAATGGATACAATGCAATGACCACTGCAGCCCATACCAAATAGACAATCGCCAGCCCGTATCCTTCACCGGGAGCAACAAATAAAAATGGAAACTTCTGGCCTACATTGGCCGCATCCTGGAACGTATGTCCCCTTGCAAAAAAGCAAATGGCAGCCAACAGGTGTATGAGATAGATATGAATGATATAATAGAAGAAAGCCGTTCTGCCAAAAATGACCATTGTATTGGTAAACCTGTTTTTAAAACGCTCCACGAATGACAACAACAATAATGATGGCCCAATAGTAATGCAGAGGTATAATAAAGAGGGTGGATATTTATCAACATGCATGAATGAGAAGAAAGTGTACAACCCGTTTCTTTGCTCAGTCCAGTCAACAGGGTCGCCATACAGATTGGAGAAACGCAATACCACAAAAAACATGGTCAATATAAGGCCGGCCCTGTTCAGTATTTTCATGCGTTGTGCCGCTGTAAATTGTTTTGTAAAGAAGACCCCGGCGCAATACCCCAGCATCATCAGCCCGGTCCATGCAGGGAAGGGGTATACCAGCATGGCGTAGTGGTTTTCTGCAAACTGGTACGGGACAAAAGTTCCATGATGCAACAGATCCCACCAGAAACCTGCTTTAAAACCCGGTGCTGCTTCCGGGATGTCTAAGAGATTATGGCAAAAAACAATGATGATCCCCAATATCAATATGAAATGATAGGACAGGCGGATAAGCATCAGCAGCCCCAGGATTAACATGCTGATACCAATGGCCCATATCACCTGGAACGGGATCACATTATAATGGGGGTTAAAGGTCCATGCCATAGCAATGATGGCCCACTCAGCAAAAATTAACCATAGCCCGCGCTTAATGAGGAAAATACCCAATTGTTTTTTTGTTTTGCGCAAACTCTGCAAATAAATGGAAGTGCCGGAAAGAAATATAAAAATGGGAGCGCAAAAATGAGTTATCCACCTCGTGAAATATAACAACGGGGTAGTGGTTGCCAAATTCAACGGATCATCTATATTGGCGCCGATATGAAAATAATCACGTACATGGTCAAGCGCCATGATCACCATTGCTATACCACGGACGATGTCTATCGATTCAATTCGTTTATGCCCGGCTGTTAATTGTTGATCCATGATGATGCATTTAAGTAATCAATCATTCGAGGTGATATTCTTTTTTTATTATACTGATCAGGTTTACCGCGGCTGCCTTCATATTCGCCTCCTGCTTTGCCAGTCCCATTCTCGAATTTTTCATATAAGAGATCATACCCGATAGCCTTAATAGGATCTTTGAATCATAGGTGAGTAAAAGCGGGTTCCCATTCGGCCTGATGATCTCATTACCCGGTAATGCAATGCTGTCAAATATAACCGGATGAAAAACATCTATTGCCAGCTCCTTGTAACTGTTTTGTTCATTGAGATCTATGGTTTGCAGCATTTCAATAAAACTCAACATGCTGTAATAGTCCATGATAGCAGTTGAAGCGTTTTCATTCCTGATCAGACGGAATCCACCGGAGTTTTTCATTTGCTGGATAGTGCGATCATTAATAGCCAACCGCATACTTCTGGATGCTCTCCTTCCGAGGTAATAGAGATCTGCTCCATGCTCTTTTATATCGTTACTGTTTAATAAATGGATCATTGTGTCCATTCTTTTTACATTTGAATTAAGATTACCGATCGTTTCAGCAAGGATGACCGTATCTTCTTTCAGATCAGCAACGAGGCTGCGGACAAATTCTGTTTCCTGGTCTTTTTCAATTTTTTTTTCCAGTTGATATTCTGCCAGGAAACCGCAAAATACCGCAAGGAACAGCATTAAAAATTCCCAGATATATGTTTTCCAGTTTTTCTTTACGTGTGTAATTGAATGATGATGTACGTCCATATTATGTGGTTAATGTATTTTCAGGAGTAGCTATTCTTTTTTAACGTTGTACTTCTTTATGTTTTAATTTTTCCGTAAATAGATCAGGTCAATTATAACAGTTCGTTACCTCCCAGTTGCTCTATTGTTTTCTTTGCGGCCGCCAGTCGTATTTTTTTATTCTTCTCTACCAGTTTCCCTGTTGCCCATTTTTCAACCTTGTGATGCATCGGTACCAACAATGCTGCAATACAAACCAATGCCAATAGCATTAAAACGGGTGAATGATCTGTTAGTTTTGCTAAAAACGGATGCAGCAATAAGTTAAGAAATTCAAATACGATCAATAAAGCGACTATGCCAAAAAACTCTATTATTTTAGTATTGGTAATAAAGCTGCGGCTGAGTAGCAGGTAAAGCATAATAAATATTACAATACCCAATGCGAGCAAAACGTATTGCAGGTTTTGTCTTCGTTTTTCAGCTTCATCTGCAAGCCGGTCGTCTTCTTCCATTATACGAATGCGTTCATCAAAAGCCAGGGCCTGTATTTTATTCAGGTTATCCTGGTTAAACACTGAATCCTTCATGGCTGATTCCATGCGGGAAAAATAAAAAGCACTGTCTGGCTGCCGGTCTTTATCATAAACAGTTGTCAGGTAACCGGCTGCAATTCTTTTCACATCATGAATATTTTTTTGTTCCCCTACATCCATCAAAAGCAGGGCCTGTTTTTTTGCCTCAGGGATCTTGCCATTCCTCAACAGGTAATCAATATATACCCGCTTGCCTTCAATTTTTCCATATACGTATTGCATAGAGTCATTAATTGAATTGGCCCTTAGTATATGAGCTTCAGCGAGGACCGGGTCACCCATTTTGTCATATACCACTCCCATTAACCCATTTGTGGCTGCTTCAAACAAAGGGCTTTTCAGACTAAGGTTGGTTACTCCCAGTGCCTGCGCATAATAAAGGGCAGAATCTGTTTGTTGCTGCGCTACAAAATACCTGCCCGATTCATACTGTGCCTGTGCAAGCATGAAATAATAGAGGGGCGATTCCTTTCCCGGTAAGTTTGCAAATGCTTTACGGATGTACTTGATTTCCTCCGGTGCATTATTAAGTTTATAGTAAAGCGCAGCAATATCAATGTACAGGGAACTGATCCTCCGCTTATCATTCACGGCTTCAGCAAAAGGAATTGCTTTAAAAAAATATTCCAGGGCCCTGCTCAGGTCGTTCCGGTCCCGGAAAAAATAATTTCCAAGCTGGTTATAAGCAACCGCAAGGAGAGAATCGCTATCAAGCTCCTGTGCAATATCAAGTAACCGGATACAATAAGAAGAATCAGGGTTGCTTCTACCATTGATATATCCATCCTCCAGCATCTTATTCATCAGGTTAAACTGTTCAAAGGGTTCAGTAGTATTAACCAACGCCGCTTTCAGACTGTCGGCATATTTGCTTTGTGCAATACCATTACCCGTAAATACGCATAAAATAGCAGTGATGAACCAATACTTCATGTTTCGTGCGGCAGTTAGCGAATACAGTTCGATTGGGCATTGCTTCATAATATGTTGCTGTTAGTTAAAAGTGGCAGTTGAATGGTTATTAACCAAATATACCTTTAAAAGTACCCGGATTCCTTCAATTGTTTCTTGTAAACTAAATAAATTATTTGTACTTTTCTTTCCCTTTTAAAATGTTACCTCCCACCTGAACGTGACCAAACCTAATTGATTGAGTAATGCCTATATACTTTTTTTAATCAGCCTGTAAAGGCAAAAATTTATTTAGTGTGAAAAAATCAACGTGGTTCATGCGACTGTTAGTTTTAACAGCGATCAATTTTTTGTCCTTCAGTAATTCCTTACATGCACAAATCCCTGTCAGTAACCCGCAAAAAGCGGAGAAAGCTACAGATTTTGCACCGACGAGCAATTCAAAAGAAGCCATTGGATTTTTTAATGAAGGCCTGCTGGCGTGGGATCTTGGAGAAAACAATAAAGCCCGCGTATTGTTCACGAAGGCCATCGAAAAAGACCCTGGGTTTGGACTGGCTTACCTGGTACGTTCCGGCACCGCGAATACCACTAAAGAATATACAGATGATATTAACCAGGGAAAAGCAAAGATTGCAAATGCTTCCGAATGGGAAAAAATGTATGCGGATTTCCTGTATACCAATTTAACCGGGGAAAGGGATAAAGGGATCGAGATCGCCAAAAAAATTGCAGATGCAAACCCCGATGCCGCCCGGGCGCAGGTTGACCTCGGTTATGCCTATTTTGGCAATAACCAGTTTGAAATAGCGGAAGAAACTTTTAAGAAAGCCGTGAAGCTGAATCCCTCCTGGCCGGGTGGTTATAACGGGTTGGTAAATATCTATCTTTTTGGAGAAAAAAAAGATCTTGCAAGTGCAGCCAATCATGGTCAGAAAGCTGTTTCCCTCGCACCAAATAGTCCTGGTGCCCATATCACATTAGGGGATGTGTACAGGGCTCAAAATGATTTTTCAAAAGCAAAGGATGAATACCAGAAAGCGATCCAACTGGATAGCAAAGCAGCGGAAGGATATTACAAGCTGGGTCACGTAAATATATATATGGGCCTGGTGGCAGAAGCGAGGAAGAATTACAAGGATGCGGGTGACCGGGATACGAGGAAGGCCTTTGCGCAGGTAATGGAAGCAACTTCCTATGGGTATGAAGGTGATTCGCGAAAAACGACGGCTGAATTATTGAAATATGCTGCTGCTTCAGCCGCAGCAGGAGGGGATAAAAATTCGAACAATTCCGATCAGCTGAATTTCCTGGCACTGGCAGCTACTGCAGCTGTTCATAACGGAGACGCGGCAACGCTTGGAAAAATTATTAAGCAGATCATACCACTTTCAAATGAAGTTGCCAAGACGGTCGGCACGCCCGAGGCATTGTTATATGACCAGGCAGATATGCTGCATTGGGAAGCATTATTGGATGCTACGGAAGGAAAGTTTCCCGAAGCGAAAGCGAAGGCCGAAAAAATGAAAACCATCCTGGATCCCTTAAAAGACGGCCGCAAGCTGGAAGGATATCATTTTACCAATGCGTTCATCAGCCTTAAACAAAAAAATTATAAGGAGGCGATCGGGCACCTCGGATCCGGCGATCCCCAGGCGATCTATAATAAATACCTGCTGGCAAAGGCTTATGAAGGAAGCGGTGATAAAACAAATGCCTGGAAATATTATACCGAAGTAAGCAATTACAATTTTAATGGAATTGACAATGCATTGGTGCGTTATGAAGTAAAGAATAAATTAAAGACAAAGGAATAGGAATGAAATGATCAAATATAGGGGGCCGGCCTAATGGGCTGGTCCCTTTGTGGTATGTAGAAGATAAAAAATAGTAGTACATTTCTTATTCAAGCTGAACGAACAAATGCCTGAATCCCGCCATCTTGCTGTAATTATGTTTACTGATATTGTCGGTTATACCGCCATGATGCAGCATGATGAATCACAGGCACTAATTATTCTGAATCGTTTTAAAACGATCCTGAATCAGAAAGTAGCGGAATTCCAGGGTGAGCTCATTCAATATTATGGAGATGGTTCACTCATTATTTTTACCAATGCAGTGGATGCCGTTAGCTGTGCAGGAATGTTACAGGAAGATTTTATGAATGAGCCGCACGTACCTGTCCGTATTGGTATTCATCTTGGAGATATCATTCATAAAGAAGGAAATATTTTTGGGAATTGTGTTAACATCACTTCCCGGATTGAAAGTATGGGAGTTCCGGGAGCTGTATTGGTCTCTGAACCTGTTCATGAACAAATAAAGAACAAACCGGCATTCAGGTTTCATTCCCTCGGTAGTTTCGATTTTAAAAATGTGGAAGAACCCATGGAGATCTTTTCACTATCTGTAAACAATTTCCCTGCTTTAAGGCGGGAAGATCTTAGCGGGAAGACCAGTGAGTCAAAGACCATTAAATCTATTGCGGTCTTACCTTTTGTAAATATGAGCAATGACCCTGCGCAGGAATATTTCAGCGATGGGATGGCGGAAGAGATCATTAATTCATTAAGTCATTTAAAAGACCTCAATGTAGCAGGACGAACTTCCTCCTTTCAATTCAAGGGAAAAAGTGTGGACCTGCGGCATGTCGGTAAAAAACTTAGCGTAAACACAGTATTGGAAGGCAGTGTTCGCAAGCAGGGGAACCGGTTACGCATAACTGCTCAGTTGATCAATGTAGAGGACGGTTACCATCTTTGTTTGCGATACAGGATGAGATCGCATTGGCTATAACTGAAAAACTAATGGTCACATTGCTTAAAAAAGAACGCGACCGGATCACTAAAAGCTATACTCAAAATACGGAGGCCTATGAATTGTATTTGAAAGGAAGGTTTTTTATAACGAGAAGGGGACCTTCAATGCTGACCGGGATACAGTGTTTTCAAAAAGCAATTGAACTGGATCCTGGTTTTGCACTGGCACACTCGGCATTTGCAGATGCGAACCTATTGCTCGCAACCTATGGATTATTGAAACCTTCGAAAGTAATGATGAAGGCGAAAGAATCTGCAGAGAAAGCATTATTGCTTGATCCTGCACTTAGTGAGCCCTATTGTTCTCTTGGATATTATTATACATGCTATGAATGGAATTGGGCAGAAGCCAGGAAAAATTTTCTGAGAGCGATCGAATTAAACCCAAGATATGCTGAAGGACATTTCCGTTATGGATGGAATTATTTAACCTGCGTGGAAGGTAAATTTGATGAAGCTGAAAGCCATGGCAAAACTGCCATAAAACTGGAACCGCTTAGTTCACTTTGCTATGCAACGTATTCTTTGGTACTTCAAAGTGAAGGTAAATTCAATGAGGCGCTTGAAATTTGCAAAACAGGTATCGAAATGGATGCCAATTCTTTTCTATGCCATGTGAATGCAGGCAGGGCATATATTGCGCTGCAACAATATGAGGACGCCATTTTATCCTTCGGGGTTGCTATGAATCTTTCAAACAGGCATCATTTTACAGTGAATACACTTATCTGGACATATTGTCTCTCCGGAAACCTTGTTGAAGCCAATAAACTGATGGCAGAAATTAAATTGAGATCGGAGACTGAATATGTTGCGGGCACTGTAACAGGAGTTTCGGCTGCTTATCTTGGAAACCTCAATGAAGCATTTGAGTATCTTGAAAAAGCATATGAGGAAAGAGACCCCATTTTAATGATGCTTAAATATGAGCATTGGGTTCCGCCAGTACTTAGTAAGGATCCGCGTTTTAAAATATTGCTGGATAGAATCGGATTTCCGGGATCCATAAATTAATTTTTTATTTCAACGAATACGGGGGATTGCTGGTACCTGTGTGACGTATCAGTTAATTGCTTTACTTCTTTTGTCTTCCAGTTCATAAGCATAATATGATATTGGGTTTCATCTTGGTTAGTCATATCAAATACAAGCCAGTTGCCATCTGCACTCCAGTCATGGTAACCTTCAGAAAATTCATTCCCGGTAAGTTTCCATTGTTTTTTGCCATCTGTTGTAACGGCATAAATATTATGCCTGCCGCCCTGCATTGAAATATAACTAATAAAATTTTCGGACGGATGCCATTTGGCTGCACCCGCCTTATAACCGTTTCCATTTCTTGAAATATCATTTTGCGGATAATGGGTAAGTTGCTGCGATGCTGTTCCATCGGCATTCATGATATACAATTCCTCGTTCTGTGTTTTATCTCTTTTATTTTTGCGATAGGCAAAAGCGATCTGTTTGCCATCCGGTGAAAACACCGGGTCGCTGTACATGGCAGCTGTGTCATTTGTTATTTGGTTGTATGTTCCTGTTTCTGTGTTTACAATAAATAACTGGTACCGGGTCGCCTTTCCCTTCCTGCCGGATACGATCAGGTCTTTCCCGTTATTCCTGCTGTCCATCCAGCTGTCTTCTAATTGGAGGTCTGCTATTTTTTTTACCTTGCTTCCATTAACATCCATTTCATATAAAAAAAAGCAGCGGTAGCAGGTATCCCTGTCGCTTATAAAGAACAGGCGGTCTTCAAAAGCGCTATAGGTCCATGCAACATCCCCGTTATTCGTGATGTTTTTTTTATGGCTGCCATCGGCATCCATGGAAAAGATCTCATAGTTGGATTTTCCTGCAGCATCTTTTACTGCTACATTGTAAGCGACAAAATATTTTTTACTGTTATTGTCCTTAGCATTGAGATCGTTTTGGGCAAAACAGGGTAGTGATAACAGTATTGTAAATAGATAAAAGATCGATTTCATACAATTATTTTTTGATTTGACGCTCATAAGACTGTTTTAAATAATCAAGGACCTGCTTATTCAATTGCTGGATACTGGTAAGGACAATCATGTGTGAGATACGTGGCATCGGGCCGGATAGCTTTGATTTTTGCAATGTACCTGTAAATGATACTGTTCCAAGGTCAAGGCCCAAACGGATCTCCTTAGGTTTGACATTCACAGCGGCAAATTCCCTGGTGGCGGTAAACGACAGGTATGTTTTTTTGGGGATGAGTTGTGTACCCGGGAATTCAGTTAATATTTTTTTTGAAATATCCTCAAACAATGGCCGCATTTCTTCACATTTAATGAACTGGTTCTCCAGCAAATTATTTTCATCCTGGTAAACCGGCTTGCCATTATTGAGGTAGATCCCTGCTACAAACTGCGCCTGCATATGATTTAATCCATGCGCCGCTTTTAACCAGTTCAGGATCTCCATTTGTTTGGTATAAGCAGTTTTTTTTACCAGTGCAAGCCATTGCTCCAGTGTCTTACCCGTTTTCTCTTTGGCTGTTTGCATGAACTCCTGTTCAAATTCGCCTGAGGTCTTTGCCATGATTTTTATTTTTTATGATCGCCATGCACCAAGTATGAACCCGATGAGTGTAAAGTAAACCGTTATATAACCGCCATTGATCAAAATGTATTTCCAGGAACGCATTTCGAACAGTGCGATCACCGTGAATATAAGGGCTGAAAACCCAAAACCGGTTAAAAATCCTGCGGCCGCTCCCCATACCATATCTGTTTTGTTGTCGCCCAGGAAAAAAGCCATATTATAACTCATCCCTAAAGACAGGATCAAAACAATTGTGTAAACCTTTCCCGTATTTAATTTTTTTAATAGTTCTTCTGAAAAATTATTTTCTTTCAGCCATGACCTGTAAAACATTAGCGGTGAATACCAGATAGCTCCCAGCGCCAGGTTTGCTGCAGCGCAAACAAGCACTGCCCAATGATTGATGTAAAACTGTCCCATATTTTTTTCAGACAAAGTAAAATGATCCTTCTTTGCTGGTATTGGAAAAATTTTACCTACCCGATAGGAACATAATTCAACTGGTCATTTTTCAGGGATACATATTCCGCAGGTGTAAAGCCCGAAAAACTTTTGAAATCATTGATAAAATGAGCCTGGTCATAATAACCGCTTTCCAGTGCAATGCCCGACCAGCTGATCTTCTTACTGGCTTCTATTTCCTGGATCGTTTTTTGAAAACGGGTGATCTTGAGAAATCCCTTAGGGGTCAATCCAACATTTTCTTTGAATAACTGTATAAAATGCTTTTGGGAATAGCCAACCTTGTTTGATAAATACTCGATGGAAAGCGGGCTGGGCGATCGAAGGATCTTATCCACTGCAAAATCAATGAATGGATTGGGGACAAGTTTGCTTCCAAAATGTTTGAGTAAATATCGTTCAGCGCAGCTAAATTTTTTCGGGATATCCGGGGTTGATAATATCATTTCCCTCATATGCATGATCTCATTCGTCAATACCAGGTCTCCGTCTACCACGCTGTCGGTTAATTCATGTAAAGGCATTTGTACAAAAAGATATGCTTTTCCTTTTTGAAAATTGATGATAAACATTTCACTATCCCTGCCGGAAGGGATCGTTATATACTTATTTCGTATACCAGAGAACCACACATTCCTGCATGCCTGGATCTCTTTAAAGGATTCATTATCGTATATGAATTTTGGATAGTCTGTAAGATCAATGACCACGTTCACATTCCCGTCCGGTAAAAACCTGTCAATGGAATGCACCGGGTTGAAATCCCTGTAATAAATAAAACTTTCAATAAACTGGTTGAGCGGGAAGGCAGGTATGTGTAGATGAAAGATCAAGATATTTAAAGTATGATATAAATATAAGCGTTTAGCAGGAAATGTTATAAAGAATATGGTTGTAATATAAAACCGTCCACCTCACTTACCGTTAGCCAGGTTATAAAGTTATTATGATTTTTTTTACACTCGTGCTTTATCAGTAGATTAGCCCCTTCAAAAAACTTAATTCAATAATTAGTTATGAAAAAAATGAGCATATTTCTTTTTGCCGTTCTATGTGTATTTAATGGTATTGCCCAGCCGCCGGTGTTTAGCTGGAGCATGGCAGACACGAAACCTTCCAAACTAATAGACGTGCAAATACTCGGCTATAGCAGCCAGGGATATTTTATTGTTAATAAAAAACCCCCTTCCGGAATGGAATTTTCCCCAACGATCACTGTTGAGTTTTTCAACAGTAAACAGGAGCGGGGATTCACAAAAACGCTCACGATTACAAAACTGGAAGACTTTGTGAATGTGGTATATTTCAACAATGCGTTGTGCCTATTAACATCACTTTACAATAAGGATGCCGGTAAAAATGTATTGTCTGCAACCGTTATCAATGCTGATGGAACTACAGCCAAACCGGTGGAACTGGCTTTCATGAACGCTGAAAAACTATCCGCAAGGGGTCGTTATGATGCAGCTGTCTCACCGGATGGATCAAAACTATTGGTCCTGTCGCAACCTGATTATACAAAAGGGGAGAATGAAAAAATTACGATTACCCTTTACAGTGGCTCCTTCATAAAATCATGGTCCTCCGATCAAACTTATACTTATCCCTGGACAAGAGCAGTAGACAATGCTCCTTTTGTAAACAATGAAGGAACGGCATTCATCCTGAAGAAAACCGATATGAAAGGCAGCGATAATACTTATTCTATCTTTTCCTTTGAAAGTAAAACCCTTAAAGAGTACAAAATTGTGCTCGATGGGGATAAAAAAGTAGCTACCAGCGCACAGGCATTTTCTCCTGAAGGAGATTTTACGGTAGCAGGGTATTATACTGAAAATGCAAAAGTAAAACTGGGGATTGGTACCGCATTGCATGGTTCTTTTCTGCAGCGCATTGACCATACTGGTGCTTCAGCGAAGATAGCTGTAGTCACCCCTTTTGAAAAAAGAAAAGACATCATCGCAAAAAGCATTGTCTTTCATGATAAGGTCAGCATTTTATTGGGGGAAAGATATTATGTTTCTTCCCAGGCGCCGCAAAGAGACCCTTCAAAACCATTGGGTTCGGAAGATATGTTTGCCAGGGATTATTCTTATTACGGCAATGATATTATCATTGACGGCTTTGATGAAACAGGGAAAGCATTTTATAATACAAACATTGAAAAGAACAACAGCTCCAAGAATGATAACGGCACCTGGGTATCTTATTTTGCCGCAATCATAAAGGGAAAGATCAACATCATCTTTAATGATGATAAATATAAATACGATGACAAAAAGCGGATATTCGTGGTAGGTAGCCCCAAGATCGTGGTATACACAACCGTTGACCCGGCGACGGGGACTGCAGCAGAAACAATGGCCTTGTTGAATACAGGCCCCATTGGGGGGAAATCAGGCGATATGTTACTTAGGCCTGATGTGTTTATTAAAGTGGATGAGAACCACTATATCATCCGGGCAGAAAATACAACTATTTACAGGATGGGGTTGGTAAGCTTCTAAAGAATATCGAACAAGGAACAAGGAATGTCCAATTACGAAGTATAGTTCACTTCGACATTCCTTGTTCTTTGTTGGATATGTTTCTCTACTTCTTTTGTGCCCACCATTCATTATATTCATCCATCACTTTGTATATATTCAAAAGCCCATATCCTTTTTCCTTATTTTCCACTTTGGCAGATAGCTCAGGATAATCGGCCAATAACTTACTTATTTTTTTGGCGTAGCCGAGTATCAGCTCAGTTTGCTGAAAGGGTGTTTCATCCAGCTTTTGCCAAACCACTTCATCTGTATGTATGCGTGCATCATATTCGGCCTGGGTCTCATTTTTACCCATTATCTCCATCACATTATCCTTTTTGGAATAATAAAAGAACTGGGTGACACGCCCGGGCTTCAACACAAGTACAAAACCTATGGGTTTGCTATTCAATCCCCCTGTGAAATGGATACTCCGGTAATGCTTATCCGCCACGCCATAGCCGTTTATTTCCGAAGCCTTGTACTTTTGCTTGTCTTTCTTTGAAGCATCCGTATAGAAAATGCAGTTTTTCTGATTGGAACTGCGGTTACCGTGCTCCACATAACCCTTCGTGGTATCCCCGGTCAATGTAATGATATAGCCTGGGTAAATGTCATAATATTTGTAGGTACCGGTCCAGTCCTGTGCAAAACAGCCGGATGAAATAAGCAAACCGATGACTAAGATCGCGGCCGATGTAAATGATTTCATTTTTTAATTTTAATAAGTATAATAATATTTGTGTAAAAATATTGCTTTTAACAGCAAAGAAAGTTTTCCTGTGAAAAAAAACCTAGGGTAGCCCGTATCTCAAAAGCTATTTTTTCTCCAATACCAATACGATCTTGTTGAAATCCGCGGCTGCATTGATCACTTTTTTAAAAATTTCAAATTCATCCCGTGGATACTTCAGGTCACGGTATGTTTCCAGCACATATACCTCCAGTGAGTTGTTCACCACTTTATAGGAGCTCACAAATCCCATGGTCAGCACATTTCCTTTCTTATGTTGTACATCCATGTTCAGGTCATCCAGGTTTTTGATGGTATAACCCGCGGGAATATCAAATGATATTTTTCTTTCCAATATGTGGGCATATTGTACTTCAGCCGGCAGTTGCCTGGGTTTTTCCTGGTACATCTGTGCCTGTTCACCGATCAGTTCGCCTAATTTAAACAACAGTTTGTTACCGGCTTTCTCCAGCAATTCTGCGGTATGGATAGTACCGCTGATGATAAGGGGCTTATTATCCCATGAATCAATAAGCCTTGTATTTTCTGTTTTAATATCCTGGATATTTTCGCTTTTTGCAACACTGTTTATGATATCCTTTACCGTTTCTTCCTGCTTGTCTTTTGGAAAATATGCCCAGATCGGCCGGTAATAAATAGCGCCATACCCTTTTAATATTTGTTTACTTTCAATGATCAGCGAATCGCCGCTTGCATCAAGTTTTACATGCACTTCCATATTGTGTGCATTATGATCGAACGGCTCAATAGGGATATCATCGAATCTTCCAACCGCTGTTTTAACTTCTCCAATAGCTGTGCCTTTTAAAAATAATCCCCTTGTCCCGGCCCAATATGCATCAATGAATGGATAACGCAATGCAGACGCCGATGGCTGCACCAACTTACCTGTACCCGGAAAATAAACGAGTGTTTCATCGATCCTGTTCCAGTTGGCAAGTTCTTCATCCAGCGGCACCTGGTCACGTATCGAGGGGAAAACAAGCTGGTACGGAATATTATAGTAATCCAGCATGGCCACAAAAAACCGCACTGCGCCAAAATTATTCGTATTGCCGCTTTTAATGATCGTTTCTATATTATCTGCATCCTCATTCACTAATTTATCATCTACATTGATGGTGGTTTTCAAATAATCCTCCAGCAACATGATCTTTTTCTGTTCTGGTGCATCTGCGGGTATTTTGGCGCCGGAAATGAATTTTGAAATGGCCTTTTTTTCTTTCTCTGTCAAACTCACTAAATTGGAATAAGCAGTTTGAGCAAGTTCCTTCCAGGTGTAAAGCTCTGTTTCATTGTCTTTGCTAAGGTTATAACTCAGTTTAAAATCTGCCCGCTGCAGGTATGCATCCCGCAAACCATATTTCTCATCATCAAGCTCAGGGATGTTTTCTGAATAGCCCGGGATGAAGCGTTCTTCATTTCCGATACTATCCTCCAGGATCTTAAATCCATTAAAACCTTTGGCCTTGAATTTCAAATGAGCAGGGGAGATGATCAATAACTTTGCCTGGTAAAATGGCACTGATTTGGTTTGAAAGATCTCAGTCCCAAAAAATGACGGGCTCTTTTTTACCATATAGCTGTATTCGACCTCAGCCCCCTTATCAATGCCTTCCATAGCAAATAATTTATAGAGCTTACCATCTTCTTCCTCCTCTTTTATTTTATTCGCCGGTACATTGATCACTTTGCCCGTAGAACTGATCACCCTCGCCCTGATATCATATATCTCAGCATTGCGTGAGGTAGGGAGATAGATCTTATTGAACATTTCAATGCCTTTATCATCTTCTACTTTTATCAACCTGTAAAAATTATTGAACTGCACCAGGTCCTTTCCTACGAACTTATAATGGAATGTCCGGCTATCCATCAGGTAAACGGCGCTCTGGCCTTTGAATTTAACCGGCAGCTTATGCAGTACGGGTGACTCGGCCCAGGGATGGATACCAGCGTATAAATTTTCTACCTGCGCAATACTGCCTTTGATAAATGCGATAAAAGCCAAAGCCACTAAAAAGATCTTTTTATTCATAATTGCTGTTTGATGCGTTGTTACAATTTCTTTTTTAAAACGACCTGTTCTTTATAAGCAGGTGAAATGGCAGATATGGCCTTGTTCCATGATGCAAAATCGGTTGGTTGTACATATAATTTTTTCATCACAAGTTTTTGTGTTGCAGAGATCTGCCCGCCCAGCTGTTTGTATTCAATGGAAAGGTCCAGCACATCATTGGACAGCAACACATTCTTTGGGATATAGTCCGGCACATAGCCTTCCGGTATCTTAAGCGTATGTACCTGGTTGATCGTGAACAGGAAATCATTCTCTATCGCTACTTTTCTTTTAGCGGTATCGATAAGGCTATGGCCGAATAATTTTTCCAGGTTTAGATTTATATAGATCTCATCGCTGATCGATTTTACATAATCCGGGATCTCGAAAGCGGCCGAAATATTGGCGATTTTAAGTTCGGGGTTTGCCATCTCAACATCGTAGCCCTGCATGATGAATTTATTACTGCCCTTTGCCATCCGCTTGCGTACGTATACTCTTTCGTCATCGCCTTTATTATACAACAGGTTGTTGTAAATCTCGCTTCCGAAATAGCCTGAATAATTCACTGAAGAGCGCCCCTGCAGGCTGTTACTGGTGATCGTTAAAAATGTACTGTCAATGATGATATTTTTGGTTGCGGGGATCACAGGCACTTTCACCAGTTCAAATTTATCGGGGCTGATACTGATCAATGCTTCCTTGCCCTGTATGCCACTGGTGGGCATTCCAAAGATACAATTCGGGTCTGTAGCATCTAAAAATATCCACGATTTATCTATTTTCACCGCGCTGATCATGTGATTATCGGTTACGGGTAGGGGCACTTCGGAATAAGAGTAGGGGATGGCCCTGGTGCCGATCCAGGTGAAACAGGCGTTCAACCCGCTTATCTTCATCATAGCAGTCAGGATGCTTGCCATGTCCTTGCAATCACCATACCGCTTGGAACAAACATCAGAGGCCTGCCGGGGTACAAATCCTTCCAGTCCCTCTTCAAAAGCCACATATTTTACATGATTTTGAACCCAGGAATAAATAGCACGTGCCTTCTCCCGGTCCGTTTTTTTATCACTGCAGATACTGTCTGCGATCCTTTTCAGGTTTTCATCCGCCACTGAATTGATATTGGTTAAAAAGCCTGCATTCCATTTATACAATTCATCCAGTGAGCCAAAGACAGGCACTGTCTCACTGTTGTTCCGGTAGCTTGCAACATAGACGAGCACATGCAGCCCATAGTATGGTATCGAAGTGCCGTTCCCAAAATATTCGTAGTTCTTAACATCGGTTGCCGTGAACACTAATTTTTTTTTCCTGCCTCTTGAGCTTTCTTTTACCTGCACGATCTTTTTGTCATCATTCCGGATGATATAACGGATATCAAGGTCTTCAGGATACGTGATACTATAGGTAGCCTTGTGCACAGGGAGATAATTGCTGAAGTAAAAGCTGGATATAAAACGGATATCTTTATTGTAATGATCCGTTTCAACATGCGAGATACTACCCTTCATCAGGCGTGGGTAATCGAAAGAAGTTTCCTTTACATCATCATAAAAAACTCCCTGGCTGGGGGAGGACTGCGTCTTAAAATCCATCACCTTTATCTTTTTTGAACTGTTGCCGTCAGGAACCAACGTGTAAGCCTCCACTTTCTTGAGTTCATTGAAAGAACTGTGAAAAACCTTGTCCTTATTATATAGCCCGTTGGCATTGTCATCGAGGATCATCATTTCCGATACTTCATTCGCCTCAGCATATGGAACCCCCTTATCAAAACTGATCTCAAGGGCACGGTTGATGTTCGAATACACGGCCAGTTTATCCGGGAATATCTTCCGCATTTGCTCCACGGATTGCGCATAGCAGGCGAGGACTGTAATGAATAATAAAGTAACTAATAGAACGAACCGTTTCATAAAGGGTAAATTAGGCCTTGTAATTGAGTTTTGTGACCATCTTAACCCGCTAAATATAAGACTAAAAAGGATTCATCGGGATGACCACTTTTATTTTGTAATATGTTTATCAAAGCGGGTTTTCAGCATATTACAGGTCGGCAAATCTGTTGTAAATTGTAAGCTGATATTGTACAACCCGGATCACCCGGATAAATTCGGGATACGGGCAGCATTCTGATGACAGGAGGCATCTTAAAAAAAATATTTATGTTTGATTTAATTTAAAAACCTAATTGTACTTAAATGAAGAAAATTTACACATTTTTGTTTGCTGCAATAATCTTAAGTTCAGCTGCATTTGCCGCAACATTTCCTATAACCATTGCAACCACATCAACAAGCTGTCCTGCCGCGAGCAACGGCATCCTCGTTATTAGTGTTGCAGGAGGAACAGCACCTTATACCTATTCGATCAATGCTGGCGCCCAGCAGGCTTCCAATACATTTACAGGCCTTATGGCGGGAACATATACAGTATTGGTAATTGATGGTATAGGAGATACCGGAACAGGAACAGCAGTGATCACAACAGGTGCGGGAATTACTGCCAGTGTTGTGACTACCCCGGCTTCCTGTGCGGGCAACGATGGAAGCATCGTCATAAACCCTTCCGGCACAGGGCCTTTCCAGTTCTCGATCGATGGCGGCACAACTAACCAGGTTTCTAATACATTTAATGGGCTCGCCTCGGGAACTTATACAGTTTCTGTTATGGACGCAAATGGATGTACGGGTAATGCCACTGCTATTATTCTCCTTGATAATCCGCTTGCTGCAAACGCCGGCCCCGATGTAACCATATGCGCCGGGGAGTCGGTACAGCTTTCAGGATCCGGCGGCGGTACTTACGAATGGATCCCGGGTTTTTTATTCAATGACTCCAGTCTTGCAAACCCCGTTGCAACACCCCCGTTCACATACATTATTATATTAACTGTCACAAATGGCATATGCACCGGATCAGATATGGTAACAGTTACCGTTAACGATCCGCAGGCGATTGCTGGAAACGATACAACAATTTGTGCAGGCAGTTCAGTTCAGTTGTCATCAGGATTTGGCGCCACCACTTTCTTATGGACCCCGCCTGTAGGGTTAAGCGATCCAACCATTGCAAACCCAATTGCCACACCGTTAACAAACACGACATACCATTTAACTGCCAGCGCAGGACCCTGTACTTCATCCGATGATATAACCATTATGGTTTCTCCGCTACCGTTAGCTAATGCAGGGCCTGATCTGTCAATATGTACAGGTGGATCAGTACAATTGTCTGGCTCAGGTGGCAACATTTATTTTTGGACCCCTTCAACCGGGTTGGATAATCCTTTAGTTGCCAATCCCATTTCAACCCCGGCCGCTTCAATAGAATATGTTATGACGGTAACAGATGCGACCGGTTGTGAAGCCAGTGACGCTGTTAGCATTTCGGTTCAATCATTAGACGAGCCTGTTGTAACCGCATCCGGTTCATTGCTGACGGTAACAAACCCTGAAATTTCGGCTTCCTACACCTGGCAGGTACTCAATGGCGTTAGCTGGGAAGACATTGTTCCCACAGCTACCGGCACAGCTTATACCGCCACATCACCTGCTGAATACAGGGTGAGGGCTGAAAGCGGTGTTTGCACAACCTTTTCAAATTCCTTGCTGGCAGGGCGTCCTGCTTCCTCCAATGAATTTGGGATCTATACTTACCCGAATCCAACTACAGGATATTTAGTATTGGACGAATTGAAATTATCAGACGCGTGGGAAACGATCGAGATCATTAATACGCAGGGAGCTAGGTTGCTTACTCGAAATATCCGGAATCAAACCAGGGTCACTTTAAATGTCAATGCGCTCGGAAATGGAGTTTATAATGCAAGGCTTAGAAAAACAGATGGCGGGTCAACCATGATCAGGTTCGTTAAGCAATGATAATTTCTCACCTGTCGGTGAGAAATTCCGGATGCCTGCAATCTGAGCTTAAATCGCTAAACAATTTTCGCGATGCGGGCAAGTGAATATGCACCGATCGCCATCACAAGGTCACGTACAGCTACATCAAGATAATTTCCACTTGCCAATAAGGTCAGGGCTATCAGTGTAAGCCAGGCTGACACGATATATGCGCCAACAGCCGGTTTTGCAAGTACTATAAGCCCCGCGATGATCTCGATAACTCCGACGATCATCATAAATACATGTGGCGTAAATGGAAGCATGGAGGCAATACCCGGGTGAAGATAATTCTCCCAATTCACCAGCAGCTTCGTGAATTTGTCAGCTCCGGCTACAACCGGTACAATGCCATAAGTCAATTTCATTATATTGAAGACCGGCCTGAGTGCCTGGTTTGAATTTATTGTTTCCATGATCTTATGTTTATTTTTTTTCTGAATGTTGTTTTATTTTGTCGAGCACATTGTGAACCACAGCATCGCAATAAATAAGGTTAAACTCAAAGATGTCTTCAGGGCTGTATTTTTTTTCTATTTCTTTGCGCAGCATAGACTTTGCACGGTGAAGCCTTGTCTTGACATTGGATTCAGTGATGTTCAATACTTCTGCTGTCTCGGCTACATCCAGGCCACTCATTTGCCTCAGTGAGAATACAAGCCGGTAGTCCATTGGGATCTGTAATAGTGAATGTTCAATAATAACGGCTAATTCACGATCAATCAAGGTTTTAGTTGTATCAGGTTCCTGGTAACTGGAATGCATTGGTATTGATTTTTCATTGATCAAATACTTGTCTTTTATTTCAAGTTTGTAACCGGATCTATGTCGTTTCTGAAAACAGTTATTCAGCATGATCCTTATGATCCACGTCTTAAAAGTCGACCGGTTCTCGAATTTCATCAAATTCAAATACGCGCTGATAAAAGTCTCCTGCATCAGGTCCTGCGTATCTGCATGCGTATAACCATAAGACATCCCGGTTTTATATAAAAAAGGATTATACCGCCTGATCAGGATCTCGAATAATGCGGTTTCACCCTCAAGGATCTTTTCAATGATCACCGCATCGGGGTACTGTTTGGAATGTTTCACGTTATTCATCTAACAATTTGTATACCTTAATTTATATATACCCCGACAGGTTGCTGTTACATTATAATAGAGTGCGTGGGAAGGGAAAAGGTTACAAAATTCAACATTTAATTTTGATACCACAGGATAGGATAAATGCGCAGTAAAAAAAGTGACACCGCAGGGACTCGAACCCTGGGCCCGCTGATTAAGAGTCAGCTGCTCTACCAACTGAGCTACGGAGTCAATTCGTTCAAAGCTATTGAATTAGTTGAAATAAAAAAAGCACCAGTTGTCAAAAAGGACGACTGGTGCATGGACAGAAAAACCAAAAACTCCCGTTCTATATTAATTTTTCACACAGCGGCAATTGATCCCATAGCCACGGTCTAATATATTTATGAGCTGCGGATAGGAGGCATCGAAGTTTACCATTTTAGCGATATTGCCATTTGATGCATCACTTGTCCAATAATATCCACCCACCCAGTTTGGCACCAGCGCACCATTACTATTAGTCCGGTAACCTGATTCGGTTAATTTCAGGTTTGATTCAAATGCGGATACATTGTCAAAGATTATTTCAAGGTTCAACACATTTTGCCATTCTGCACTATTTGCAATATGCCAGCCTGCACCTAAGGCAGTACAGGGGTCTTTTCCATTTGTAGCGGAAGCTGTTGTACCGCTCCAGGTATTGGTTGCAGCGCCGCCAATTCCCCACCAGGATGTAGCTGTTGATGTACCAATTATGAATTTGGGATTACCTGCCGGAATATGAGAAGGATTTCTTAGCAAAGCACTGCCGGTTACAGTTAAACTTGTTGGCACCTGGTGTCCATCATCCCAACGGCCCCATTGAAAATAATGGCCAAAGGAAGCCTGGTCATTGCCATTAAGTGCAACTTGTGGAGATCCTAAATTTTGTTGGATCCATATTTTTCCATCGGCAGCGCGCACGGTTGTATAAGTTACCTGCTGGCCCCTATAAGTAAACGTTATACATCCTTTGGAGCCGATCGCAGCGCCTGGATTTGAACAGTTTCCGGGCGGTGGTGGAGCATTCAATACCGCGATGCCCAGGTCGCAGGGGATACTCCCTTTGATGCTAACTGGAATATGAGTAATACCAGGAGTGACAGGTGTACCTGAAGCCGTAAATACAATGTTACCATTACTACTTAACGTACCGGCCGGCGCAGTAAGGCGAATACCGTTAACGGTGCTGCTTGTATAAGCAGGATAAGAGCCGCCGGGGCTGTTGATATAATGCAATGTGACAGTTGCAGCAGTTGCAACTCCCGCCACAAAATTTCCATTGATCGTAGGATGGGTGCAGTTATCAAAATAAAAATACACAGGCGGACGGGGAGGCCTGTTCTCACTGTCGGCCGATCCTTCCACCGGGTACAAATCGGCTGCTTTTTTACAGCCTGGCCCCCCGAAAACGATACCGGTAAGCAGGATCAATGCTAAACCTGCCCTGTAAATTTGCCTGGGGACGGTTGTTGCGTTGTTGATTTTCATAAAAAATTATTTAAGCTGATACGAAATCAAGCGAGGCAGCAAAGCAATATTCATGGGACGATCATTAAAGAAACTAATATCTACTTAAAGACGAATAATTTTAATCCAGGTTGCCTCGAACCCTTAAACTTTTAAACCTTTAAACCTTTTAAACGTTTCCCAACGCAGCGATCTTTTTAAGGATCGTTGTTTTGTCATTCTGTGTCCTGGCCAGGCTTAATGCTTTTGTATAGTGCAGTAGTGCTTTTTGGGGGTCGGTGCCGGTAAATAAATAACCTATCAGGGAATGGTATAAATGATTGCTTGTGAGGCCTAATTTTTCTGTTTCAGAAATGGCTGCTGCTTTTCCATTGGCCTTTGAGAATGCAAAGGTCCTGTTTAATGCAGCCACCGGCGAATACTCTATTTGTAACAATTGATTATAAAGTTGTAGAATATTTTCCCATTTTTCATGGCTGTCTTCTTTCTGTGTATGCCAGTAAGCGATGGCTGCTTCAAGATGGTATTTTGATATTTTACTGCCGGTTGCGGCCTGGTTTAAATAATAATTTCCACGTTCAATAAGCTCCTTACTCCAGCGTGATATATCCTGGTCATCATATAAGATCAGTTCCCCCTTTTCGTTGGTCCTCGCATCAAACCTCGATGAATGAAAACACATTAAAGAGAGCAGGGCATTTACATTGGGTGTATTTGTCCCCTTATTTTCCTGCAGTAATAACGCCAGTCTCATGGCTTCAATACATAATTCTTTTCGAATGGTCTGGCTTTCTGACGCTGAATAATATCCTTCATTAAAGATCAGGTAAAGCGTAGACAAAACAGTATCGATCCTTTGCCCGATCTCTGCGTTACCGGGAAATTCAATTTTTACATTTTCGGTCCTTAATTTTTCTTTAGCCCTGTAAAGCCTTTTGCTGATCGTTTCTTTATTGCTTAAAAAAGCATTTGCGATCTCTTCAATACTGAAACCACATAATATTTTCAGGGATAATCCTATTTGTGCTTCATCGGAAATAGAAGGATGGCAAATGGCAAACATCATTTGAAGCTGGCTATTGACAATATTTTCATTCGAAAGGTCAACTTCCAGTTCCTCGGACATAGAACTGCTATATTTTATTTCCTTCGCTATTTTTTGAGAGAAAAGCGCATGACGTTTTAAACAATCTTTCACCCTGTTCTTTGAAACAGTATAAAGCCATGCAGTTGGATTTTCCGGGATACCTTTTGTCCCCCAGGTTTCTGATGCCAGTAAAAAAGTATCGCTTACAATATCTTCAGCGATCCCGATATGCTCAAGGCCAAAAAGTTTACTTAGTACAGCCGTTATTTTCCTGTACTCAGTCCTGAATAACCCCGGAATTAGTTCTTGATCCTGCATATAATAAAGATCACTGCACCTGATTATCGCCGGGTGCAGCAGATCTTATAAAATTACATTTCGTTATTTAATGTCCAGGAATTTTTCAGATTTGAAATCGTATTCAATAGACATAACAGTTCTTACTTCTACGATGCCGCCATAACCGAGGCTGGGGCAGCCCTTCGCCAATTCCACTGCCTCATCCAGTGTATTCGCCTTAACAATAAGATATCCACCAATAATTTCTTTTACCTCGGCATAAGGCCCGTCTGTAATTACATTGTTTGCCTTTACGGTCTTTCCTTCCGATGACAAACGGTTGGTACCGCTGTATTTCCCCTGGGCGGCAATGCCACCGATCCAGTTTTGCCATTTCTTCATTTCGGCCTGCATTTGTTCAGCAGAAGGCTTTTCTCCACCTGGTTCGGTGTGATTTCTGAAGATCATCATGAATTCTTTCATCTTGTATTTTTTAATTGTTAAAAACAAATGACGATTGACAAGGCCGGAACCGGACAAAAAGCGGGTATTATTTTAGAAAAGAGTGGATTATGCGCTAATGTGGTTCAGCCTTATTCTGATAAGCGCCATAACTCAATCGTTTTATCTGAGCTTCCATCAGCGATCCACTTACCGTCCGGGCTAAACGCAACATCATTCACATCATTTCCATGATGCGAAAAGGTTTGAAGCAATTTACCGGTCTTTACATCCCATAGCCGCATAGATACCCCTTTGTTGTACCGGGAATCACCAAAAAAATTCTGAAGGAATTCCCCGATAACAGGCTTATCCCTGCCCCCGGTTAACAATCTTTTATTGTCAGGACTAAAATCAGATGCCTGCACATGCTCCGGTACGACCAATGTGCGCAGCAATTTCCATTCATGCGCATCCCATAGCTTTATGGATTTGTCATCACTGGTACTTACCAGCATGTGACCATCAGGACTAAAAGCGATGGATATGACGCCTTCAGAATGATCGGTTAAATTATGAAGCAGTTGCCCGTTGCCTGTATCCCAGATCTTAATGGTCTTATCAAAACTTGCACTTGCAAGCTGGCTGCCGTCCGGACTGAACTTTACATCCCAGATATTCAGCTTGTGGCCGGTTAATGTACGAATGAGCTGGCCGCTTCGGGTATCCCATAACTTTATAGTAGCATCTTCAGCACTGCTGGCAAGCATATTTCCATCCGGGCTGAAATTTACACACCAGACAGTGCCCTTATGACCTGCAAAAGTTTTTATCAATATCCCTTCCGGTAATTTCCAGATCCTTACCATTTCATCATATGACGAAGTTGCCAGCCATTGGCCATCGGGGCTGAACGCCAGGTACGTAACGCCAATAGGATGCTTTAAAGCCGATATCAATGCGCCATTGTCTTTATTCCAGATCTTTACCGTACTGTCAACACCGGCACTGGCAAGCAAATTCCCTTGCGGGTTAAACTTTACGGTCCATATCTCTGCAGCATGCGCCGGGATGATCCTGTTAAGTCTGAAAATATTGCTATCTACTTGTTTTGATTTATACAAAAACTGGAAATAGCTTAAAAAACAAATAATGCCGAGCAGGAATAATAAAAGCCATATCCTGCGTTTTTTGTTTCCGGGTTTTATATTTTTTCCAGGCATGAGGCTTCGCGCTTTTAGGTAAGGAATTATTAATCGGCCACTAAATAATATTTTAATAATTCAGTTCTTTGTTTAACTTTCTGCTCCAAATTCAAATCCCCTGAAGGCTGCCGGATTTGCAAGACACCAATCCTTAATGTCAATTTTATCACAATGTCAATTTTTTGAACATGAATACCAAACTTAAGAAGTTTATCCAGATCAGTCTATGTTGCTTTCTTTTTGCTTTACATGGTTATTTGCTGAATGCACAAACAAAAAAAGTTTCGCTGGCTGATATTGCGAGGGGGCAACAGGTAAATGGCTTTACTGCCGCAGCTGTTTATTTAAACGATGCCGGTCAGCCAATGGGTGGACGGTTTATTCATGAACGTACCGGATTTACACTTGACCTGTTGCAGATTGAGTCTGTACCACAAACCTTTATATGGGTAAATACATTCCCTGTCTCCGATAAAGGGGAGCCGCATACCCAGGAACACCTACTGATAACCAAGGGTAGCAAAGGGCATGAATTAAATACAAGGGAAGGGATGTCGGTCACCAGTTCCAACGCATTCACCTCCCAGTTGCATACGGCCTATCATTTCTATACAGGTGCAGGGGTGAAGGTCTTTTATAATCTTTTTGAAGGCTACCTCGATGCGCTGCTGCACCCGGATTATACGCCCGAAGAAGTGAACCGGGAGGTCCGTAACTGGGGAGTATCTGAAAACCCCGACAAGACATTGAAGATAGAAGAAAAAGGATCTGTATACAACGAGATGAGCACCAGTATGAACAACCCATATTCACAGTTATATGACAGGATGGGGCGCTTTCTTTACGGTGAGGCGCACCCGCTTTCTTTCAATGCAGGTGGGCTCCCTGCCGACATACGTATTTTGGGACCAACCGAGATCCAGAAATTCCATGATGCCAATTATCATCTTTGGAATATGGGAGCCATTACGGCTTTGCCAAAAACAATGGCGCTGACAGATATTCTTTCCGAAACAAATAATATCTTAAACCGTCTTGACCCAAATCCCGTAAAAAGCAGCAATACAGGGTTGAAACTACCTCCGGCACAGCCGGCTGATGCAGGCAAAATAGCCGTAGTAGATTATCCCGGGAAAAACGAACAGGAGCCAGGCAATTTGTTACTTGCTTTTCCTGCAGAAAGGACCCTGAATGCTACGGAAGAATTACTGCTCGCCAATTTCATATACGTTTTCGCAGGTGACGCGAGTACAAACCTTTACAAAAAATTCATTGACAGCAAAACCCGGGAAGTTGACCTCGGCGCACAATCTGTTTATGGATATGTGGATGACAATATGGGTCAACCGGTTTTTATAGGGATCAATGATATTGCATCTGTAAACCTCACAAATGAAAAAGGGGAATTGATCAGGCAAAAGATAATGGATGAACTGCAACGCATAGCTGCTTTCAAGGATAATTCCCCTGAGTTAAAGGAATTCAACAGCCGTTTTAAGAACAGCCTTACAGAGACGGAACGGGGACTTACAAAATTCATAAATACACCTCCAAGATTCGGCTTTCGGAATACCTATGATTCATGGTATTCGCAGATCGAAGAAATGAACAAAGTAAGAGATTTTCATAAATCAATTATTCTCAAACCACAGTTTGAAGAGATCAGCAAATTGCTTGCATCCGGGAAGAATTTCTGGCATGATTACCTCGTTTCCTGGAAGATATTATCCGCTAAGCCTTATGTCGTTTTATGTAAAGCCAGCTCATCACTGATCGATAGAAGTGAAGCGGACCGCAAGGAAAGGGTAAAAAATGAGCTAACCCGCCTGAAAGCGAAATACAATGTTACAGATGACCAGGCTGCCATTCTCCAATATAAGGCGGAATATGATGGCAACAGCGCAATGCTTGAAAAAGCCGAAAAAGCGAATTCCATAAAATTTATTGACAATCCACCGCTAACCCTCGACGATGCGCTTGATTTCAAAACAACCTCAATCGCTGGAAATATTAAAATGGTGACTTCCACTTTTAATAATATGACAAGTGCCACAACAGGTATTGCTTTCAAACTGGACGGCGTATCCGAAGATCAATTGGTTTACCTCGCTATGCTGCCACAACTTCTACGGGAAACAGGAGCGATAAAAGATGGCAAAGCAATAAATTATGAAGACATGAGTGAGTTGCTGCGACAGGAAATTCTTTCTTTGCAATGCAGTTATAGTGTAAACTATAGTAATGGCCGTGCTGAATTACTCCTGAAGGGTTCAGGCAATAATGTGGCAGAATCCCAGCGGGCCATTCAATGGATGAAACTGCTGCTGCATCATCCAAACTGGAGCAAAGATAACCTTTCACGAATACGCGATCTTGTTGATCAGAACCTGGCGAACATCCGGAAGATCATGCAGCAGCCGGAAGAAGCATGGGTATATGATCCCAAAGATGCATATCGCGTGCAGGATAAGCCGCTGCTGCTTTCTGCTGTTTCTTTCTTAACCAGGGCTCATAATATTTTCCGGCTGAAATGGATGTTAAAAGATGCCGGAAATGAAGAAAATAAAAAAGCAATTACTGAATTCCTGCAAACTATTTCTGCTGTTAATGGAAACCGTGAGGAAAGGAAGAACCTGCTGGGAGCATTGCAGGGAGATAGTTCCAGGGCATCACTGGTTATTAGCAGTATGCAGGGAACCGTTGCGGTATTTAATAAATTACCAGCCACTGCAAAACAGTTAGCGATAGATGCTTCCAATGACCTCGAACAGGTATTGAATGATATCCCGGATAATTCCCTGCAGCAGGACTGGGCATATCTCTGCCTTCGCATGGAAAAAGATCTTGCGAAAAGCCCGGAGAAAACACTGGCTGAACTGGAAACCCTGCGAAAAAGCCTGTTGAAGAAATCAGCAACACGCATGTTCATGATCGCATCGGGTTCAACACAACAAAAGCTGGGTGGGGATGTATTATCACTTGTTGAAAGCCTGGATAATGCTGCTGTTGCCAAAACTGGTTTTTCAAATGCACGTACTATTGATGAACGTTTAAACGAAAGGCTTGGCTCAACAGGGAAACCTGTTTTCGTGGGGTTGATGAACCCCAATTCACCGACCGGCGTTTTTATGAATTCAGCTAAACTGGTTACATTGAACGATACCAGTACAGAAAGCCAGCTTCGTTATTTGGCTGCAGGACTTTATGGTGGAGGTGGGAAACAAAGTGTTTATACAAAAACAACCGGTGCGGGATTATCATACAGTACAGGCGTTAGTACTTCTTTAACGTACGGTTTATTTAATTACTATGCCGAACGGACTCCGGAACTTCCCCAAACACTCCGTTTTGTGATCGATGAAATAAAAAGATCACCGGTTGATCCCGCCCTGGGTGAATATGTGATCGCAGGCGCGTTCCGGGCGATCCGCTCCGCGAATGATTATGAAAGCAGGGGAGAAGCCATGGCTGCTGATCTTACCGATGGCTATTCTCCTGAAGTCGTCAGGAAATTTCGCACGGCCATATTAAAACTCCGTAAAATGCCAAACCTTGTTGCAGAACTATATAAAAGGAAAGACCTTGTTTATGAAAAGATACTTCCGGGTTATGGAATCGCATCTAAAAATGTGGAAGGCGGGACCTTTTTTGTGATCGGCGCAGAAAAACAGATGACTGCCTATGAAGCATACCTGAAATCGGTTGAAGGAAATGATACCAAATTATATCGCATATACCCAAGGGATTACTGGATAACAGGAAAATAATATGAACGGCATACCTGCACAAAATAAAAAACTTCCATACTGTTAGTATGGAAGTTTTAATTTTTTTCCCAATTTCTTCGTTGGGTCTTCAGGTTCGGGGTCTTGGTTTCGCCATTATCGCTGTGTTGGCAGCATAGGCAGGATCTGGATTTTTCCTGGTCTTCTTTAGGATTTGGATCTGTTGGTTTCTTTGCTATCATCGCTTTTTAAGGCATAAGCAGGATCGGATTTTAATGTTAGTTTTCACAAGGATTAAATCTGGTATATAAAGAACTTTTATTATTTTAAGAGAAGTTGACTGATACGGATTTTAAGTTTTTCGTTCTGGATATTGGAAACGCAATTAATCTGGATCTTGGATAATGATTGATATCTAATTCAAACGCTATCAATCAACTTCTGACACAAAGATGCGGCAGAAAAAGAAGCTGAACAAGAGCGTTATTGCCCTGTTTTCGGCATGAAGGAATTACTGCTGCCCTCGTAGATCAACTACGTAGAAATACGAGCATTTTGCGCGATAAATTGGCAAAGCACAAAATTTGCACTTAAAATTTCCCTCCATATTTGCTAAAACTTATCTACACCTTCTTCATAACTTACTTTTAGCAGGGAATTTGCTATTATCTACGGGTCACACATTAAAACCAACTTATATGAAAACCCTTTTCTTAATTTTCTCCTGTATACTAAGCTGGGAGATCGCCTCATCCCAGTTAAAAGCAACCGCCCTTTGCCCTCCTTTTGCAGTGGATGTACTGGCCGGTAATGTAAATAAGATACATCCCAAATCAACATTGGGAGAGATACAAAAAACCTTTCCCTGTTATACAGAAATAGTGGAAGGTGATTCCAGTTCCAAATGCAAGGGCATTTTTTACAAGGACAAGGGGGTGGATTTTTATACCGAAAGGAATTATATTGAAATAGGGGAGAATTTTAAAGGCAAATTAACCCCGGCCCTGATAGGAGTAAACCGCAGTAACCTGTTCGGACTGCTGGGATATCCCAAAATAAAGGATATAAACTGGGATGCATTTCAAATGGAGTATGGCACCCTTGTATTATATTACAATAAGGCAGGAAAAATAAATAAGATACAAATAAGCTCTAAAAGCACCGAAACCTTAAAGCTTTGTGAGTAGTATTGCTGGTTCTTACATTTACATACCGGGCCTTACTGTCCTGGGCTTTGGCAGTTCTTTCCTGGGAAGCTTTGCATCCCGCATAGCCGTATTGTAAACAAATGCTGCCACAATAGTAGCCGCCTGTTTAAGATCATCTTCCTGTAAATGATCATACAGGTCCGTGTTGCTATGATGGGTTCTTGTATCATATTCAATCGGGTCCTGTATAAACTGAAAGGCCGGTAAACCAACTGCATCAAATGGCATATGATCGGTTGCGTCTGTATTGCTGATGGTGAGTGTTTTTGCACCAAGATCATTAAAAGGCTGCAGCCATTGCTGGAATATAGGGCGAACCGCTTCATTGCCCTGCAAATAGACCCCCCGGATCTTACCTGTACCGTTATCAAGGTTATAATAGGCTGAGAATTTTTCATGTGCAGGTAATAATTTCATATCTGCCGGATCTCCGAAATTTTTCTTTACATATCCTTTTGAACCTAGTGTGCCTTGCTCTTCACCGCTCCACAAAGCAATACGGATCGTTCTTCTTGGCTTAATACCGATCGCCTTAAGTATCCTGACTGCTTCCATCATAATTGCGGACCCGGCAGCATTGTCCGTCGCACCTGTGGCCCCATGCCATGAATCAAGGTGGCCGCCCAGCATAACCACTTCATCTTTCAGATTCTTATCAGTCCCTTTTATTTCTGCTATCACATTATATCCAAGCGAATCCGTATCAAAGAATTTTGTTTGCACATCCAGGTCCATTTTAACTGGAATATCATTTTTCAACAGTCGTATCATGGACATATAATCTTCCCATTGTAATGCGATGTCCAAAAAATTAGCAGGATCGCTTAGTTTATACGGGCCGGCCTGTTGTACATAAATAGTTCCATCGTGGTTACGGGGACTGGTACTGAAAACGGCGATCGCTCCTTCACCGGCTGCGAGCTTTTTTAATGTATTCAGCAATGCCTGCTGGGTCCGGCGTTGCTCCCTGGATTGTTCTCTTCGTCTACGCCTGGTAGTGGTATCTTCCGGCTGCATCCTGATATTCGCCATCGAATCCAGTTCTTCATCTTTATACCTGGTTGCATCCGGTTTAAAGCTTAATTTAAAAGTATCATTTTTATCCAGAAGCAGTATCTTTCCTGCAAGCTTTCCACGATATGCATCCAGGCCTGCAGAATCTGTCGCGGTAATTAACAATACATCAGCGCTGCGCGGCCCATTGGTACCGCCGGTCCATGTTTTTGGATAAGCTGTAAGAGACCTGTACCAGGGAGCCGTCATGGCCACATAAGATTTCTGTAGTTCCCAGCTCTTCCCAAAACTTCCCCAGGGATCGAGCATTGCACTGGTTAATCCCCATTTAGCCAACTGCTCCTTTGCATAATTTGCGGCCCGCATAAAGCCGGGCGAACCCGTAAGCCTTGGCCCACTGGCATCTGTTAAATGAAAAGCGATATCCATTACTTTAGAATTCTCCATTCCTTCTTTACGCAGCTGGTTCATTACACTTTGATCAACGGTTTCGTTTTGTGCAAACAGGATGACCGGGATAAAAGGAAAAAAGAAGAGGTTAGCTAATATTGATTTCATGTGCAATTTTTTAATTAAGGTAATAACAATTTTTTTCCCAGTGTCTTACGGACAAAATAAATGATGGTCAGTATAGCAAAGAATATGGCAAACCCTTTTATCTCGGCTGTTGTTATATGAGATAAGAACCAGCCAATGGTTACCAGGGCAAGGCCCGGAATGATTAACCCACCGGGGATCTTAAAGTTTCCTTTTTCTCCAATATCTTTTTTATACCTTAACCTGATAGTAGCTAATACAACAGCCAGGTAAATGATCAATACCGAAGAACTTGCCAAAACGGCCAGTTGTTTGAACCCGCCGCTGGATGCAAAGATCGCCCCCACGGTACTGTACAAGATGATTGACCAGTACGGCGTTGCATATTTTGGATGAAGCCTGCCGAGGAAAGCAGGCAACAGTTTATCCCTTGATGCCGCAAATAATATCCTTGGTGTTGCCAGAATATCTCCACTCAACAATCCAAACATTGAAACAACACTTGTTATTAAAATGATCGTGGCACCAGCGGGGCCAATTAATTTTGAAGCCAATGCAGCCAACGGTGCTTCTTTAAAACGGGCCAGCTGATCACCCATCACCCCGAGTGACACGAACTGTATTAACAGGTACATCAGCAATACCCCGGAAACACCCATAAAAATTCCCCTCGGAATATTTCTTTTTGGATCTTTTATCTCACCACTGTTACATAAGGCTGTTTCTGTGCCCATAAATGCAAAGAATAGCACCAGCGCGGTTTCACCAATATTAGTTACACCCGGCCAGGTTTTTATTGAAAGATTTTCCCCACTTATATTAAACAGCCCTAAAGCTACCAGTAAAATCAATGGTGATAGTTTTAATATAGTTGCCATCACGGCTAACCGTGATCCCTGTTTTACTCCACGAATATTTATCCATGTCAACAGGCCAAATACGGTCACAAAAAAAATAATCCGGATATAGGTTATTGTAAAAACCGGGAACCAGATGGCGAGCATATCCGTAAGCACATTAATAACAGCGGCATCTGCCAGGCAACAGAATCCAAACCAAAAAAGTGTATTGATCAAAAAGCCGGCAAGTGGGCCAAATGCTTTTTCAACATAGGCATAAGCACCTCCTGCTGTGGTAACTTTACTTCCTACTTCGGCAAAACAAAGCATGATCAAAACGACCAATAAACCGCACAAGAGATATGCAATGAAACTTGCAGGGCCAAGACTTTCTGCAACGATAGCAGGCAGCACAAAAATACCGGCACCAATGGTTAGGTTAATAGCATTTAAAGCAAGGCTTACGGCTCCGAGTTCCCGTTTAAGCGCAGGCTCTGTTGTTTTTTGCATCTTTAAATATACAATAACAAATAATTCACCAGTAAATTATTGTCTGTAATAAATTGCTTCCCAAAGATTTCAGGTCATTCAACATTCATCATTTATCATTCAACATTTCTTTACATTTCTTATCTTACCCGTAAATCATACTATGAAGCATTTTTTTGTAAACCCCGACATTTCACGTGCTCATACAATTTCAACGGATGTCTATAAGTCCCCTGAGTTTTTTGAAATGGCAAAGGAAAAAATATTTGCGCACAGCTGGCAGTTTGCGGGCGATACCGATATGCTGGCGGTCACTGGTGCATGTCATCCATTCAGCATGCTGGAAAAATATCTTGATGAGCCGTTGTTACTTACAAAGGACGCCAATGGTATGCTGCATTGCCTTTCCAATGTATGCACGCATCGCGGCAACTTATTGGTCTATGAAAATTGCACAACATCTCACCTGCGTTGCAAATACCATGGCAGGCTATTCGATCTCGATGGGAAGTTTAGGTCAATGCCCGAGTTTAAAGAAGTGAAAGCGTTTCCAACACCCGATGATGACCTTACCCGGCTTCCGCTTTTCAAATGGGGAAAATTATTATTTACCAGCCTGCAGCCCCTGTTTGACGCTTCCATGTTCTTTAATGATATGATGGAAAGAATATCCTGGCTGCCGCTGAATGAATTCATGTTTCGGCCCGATCTTTCAAAAGCATATCATATCAATTGCAACTGGGCGCTTTATTGCGAGAATTACCTCGAAGGATTTCATATCCCTTTTGTACATGGAGGACTAAATACAGCCATAGATTTTACAGATTATTCTACGGAATTGTTCTATCCTTTTTCAAGCCTGCAGCTCGGTATCAGCAAAGACGGGAAAAACTGTTTTGATATACCTGCCAACGCTCCTGATCATGGCAGAAAGGTTGCAGCATATTATTTCTGGGTATTCCCAAACATGATGTTCAATTTTTATCCATGGGGACTTTCCATAAATATCGTACAACCGGTGGCGGTAGACAAGACAAAAGTGCAGTTCTTATTGTATGTATGGAAAGATCACCTGAGAAGCGGCGGTGCAGGCGGCGACCTTGATAAAGTAGAAATGGAAGATGAGGAGATCGTACAACAGGTGCAAAAAGGAATTCGCTCACGTTTTTATAAAGAGGGCCGATATTCTGTTACCCGTGAAAAAGGTACACACCATTTTCATGAATTGCTGGCAAAATTCCTTCAATAAAACCGCTTCTTCCATCCTGGCCAAAAAAATTGATCCAAAATGGGTATAAATGGTTAATTGAAAATTTTAATAC
This sequence comes from uncultured Chitinophagaceae bacterium, assembly GCA_963779595.1. Taxonomy (GTDB): domain Bacteria; phylum Bacteroidota; class Bacteroidia; order Chitinophagales; family Chitinophagaceae; genus Ferruginibacter. Next base: position 87,760 of record CAVZYY010000002.1, read on the forward strand.
TAGTTCAGATATTATTTATTTTAGCCATTAATTATAATTAATTAAACAGATCAGTAAAATTACTGTAGTACAGGTGTGCGATACATGTAAGCAAGACGAAGTGCTGCGGGACAAAACAACATAGTTAAAACAATAAATCACCCTTCATAAATTGATCATTAAAACAATACCAAATCATGGCTGAAAAAACCAAACAAACCGCTTTAGGAGATGTGGCCGCAAGGCAACTTGCGATCGCGACCCGTACAGTACCGCAATTATTAAAGATCACTCCGAGGTGGCTTACCCATTTATTGAACTGGATACCGGTAGAATCCGGTGTGTACCGCCTGAATAAGGTAAAAGATGCAGACAATGTTGAAGTAGATTGTTCTGCAAGAGATGAGCGGGCCCTTCCCCAAACATTTGTCGATTACATTGAAAACCCGAGGGAATATAACCTGAGTGCTGTGACAACTGTGGTAGATATACATACCCGTGTGTCTGACCTGTACAGCAAACCATATAACCAGATCAGTGAACAGCTGCGCCTTACTATTGAGATCATTAAAGAAAGGCAGGAAAGTGAACTCATCAATAACAAAGAGTATGGATTATTGAATAGTGTTGTTCCTTCACAAATAATAAAGACAAGAACAGGTGCTCCAACACCGGATGACCTCGATGACCTGATCACAAAAGTATGGAAAGAACCAGGTTTCTTTTTACTGCATCCATCAGCTATTGCCGCGTTTGGCAGGGAATGCACCCGCCGGGGAGTTCCACCACCAACGGTTTCTATGTATGGGTCGCCCTTCGTTACATGGCGTGGTATTCCATTGATCCCTTCAGATAAAGTACCTGTTGAGAATGGCAAAACAAAGATCATCTTATTGCGTACCGGTGAAAGCCGCCAGGGGGTTGTTGGTTTGTTCCAGCCCGGGCTTCCTGGTGAACAATCACCCGGCTTGTCCGTAAGGTTTATGGGCATCAATGAAAGGGCGATCGCATCTTATTTGATTTCATTGTATTGTTCACTGGCGGTATTGGTAGAGGATGCCATTGCTGTATTGGATAATGTAGAAATAGGCAAATACCATGAGTACAAATCATAGTACGGGATTGCCCGATATTGAACAGCTATCAGAGTTGGCCAACCAGCTATTTAAAGTTTCACCCGGGGAAAATACAGGTGTACCAGGAATGCCGCAGCCACTGAATTTACAGGGCCAGCATACTGCATACCAGGGTTATCTTACAGACCTGGGCAGCCTGCATAATGCTCCGCCGGATCCGCATCTTGCTGCTCCTGCAGCCTTGCCTTCTTTACCAGGAGCAGGTGTATCGCCGGGCGCTGCTGTTCAAAATATAGATTTTATCGACCTGGATAGATCCGGAAATAATATGGCAACAGGTCCATTCGGCAATATGAATTCAATGCCCGCCGCTGCGGGGAATGCTGACCAGGCCAATGTTTTTTCTTATGGGAATAATTATGCTGATGCAAAAAATGCGACGCCCGTAAAAAGCAGCGCTGATACTTTTGGTAGCGGAAAAATTCCCCAATCACTGGCGGGAAGTGGCATATCTCCCTCGGCACCGCAGCAGCAAACGGATTTTAATATGAATGATCCGCAGACAAGTTTGCCGGATCCTCATTTTGCGGATGGAAAGGTTCCACAATCGGTAGCGGGTAGTGGCAAATCGCCCACAGCTTCGCAGTACCCTGCTTTTAATATCAATGACCCGCAGAAAGATCTGCCGGATCCCCGGTTTTCGGATGGTAAGGTCCCGCAATCATTGGCGGGAAGCGGCAAATCACCTACAGCCCCAGACCAGTACACTGATTTTAATATCAATGACCCGCAGACAAGTTTACCGGATCCTCATTTTGCAGATGGAAAGGTACCACAATCGGTAGCGGGTAGTGGCAGATCTCCCTCAATACAAGATCAAAATAAAACTGCATCCACGGAATCATTGCCATATTCAAATGACAGCAGTTTTGAAAACGGTTTGGCCGAAGCATTGTCAGGGCTCACATCATTTGTAAACACACCGCAATTGCCCGGTTCATTCGATCAGCCATCGTTTTATTTTTTACCGAAAATGATTAGCCCCGGCTTTGATCCCGGGATTGCATCGCTCAACCCGGACAAGCTCCTCGCTGCAAAGGCACAATCCGGCGCCGCAATACCATTCGATGTGAACCTCGTAAGGCAGGACTTTCCCATTTTACAGGAACGGGTGAATGGCCGGCAATTGGTATGGTTTGACAATGCCGCAACAACCCAAAAGCCACAGCAGGTGATTGACAGGCTTAGCTATTTTTATGAACATGAGAACTCAAACGTACATCGTGCCGCTCACGAACTGGCAGCAAGGGCCACCGATGCCTATGAAGGGGCCAGGGAAAAAGTAAGAAAGTTCATCAACGCAGGCTCTGTGAACAAGAATCATTTTTGTGAGAGGTACTACCGAAGCGATCAACCTCGTTGCTAAGAGCTGGGGAGAACAATACCTGCAGGAAGGGGATGAGATCATAATAAGCCACCTCGAACACCATGCGAATATTGTTCCCTGGCAACAGCTTGCCGCAAAAAAAGGATTGAAGATAAAAGTGATACCCGTTGATGATGACGGGCAATTATTGCTGGATGAATATGCAAAGCTTCTTGGACCAAAAGTAAAACTCGTTTCCTTTTCTCATGTATCAAATGCACTGGGCACCATTACACCTGCTAAGCAGGTGATAGACATGGCGCATAGTTCAGGTGCAAGGGTTCTACTGGATGGCGCCCAGTCAATAAGCCATATGCGTGTTGACATGCAGCAACTAAACCCTGATTGGTTTGTATTCTCGGGCCACAAGGTTTTTGGTCCCACTGGTATTGGCGTTGTGTATGGGAAAGAAGACCTGTTGAATGCGACCCAACCCTGGCAGGGTGGTGGTAACATGATCAAAGATGTAACTTTTGAACATACTACTTTTCACAATGCCCCCGGGCGTTTTGAAGCAGGCACCGGTAATATTGCCGATGCAGTGGGATTGGGAGCAGCACTTGATTATGTAACTAAAGTTGGTATTGATCTCATCGATCAATATGAACATTATCTCTTAGAGTACGCGACACGGTTATTAAAGCAGGTGCCGGGCCTCAGGCTTATCGGCACCGCTCCTGATAAAGCCAGTGTTTTATCATTTGTACTGGAGGGTTATAAAACAGAGGATGTCGGTATTGCTTTGGCCGAAGAAGGTATTGCGGTACGTGCAGGCCATCACTGTGCCCAACCCATATTAAGAAGGTTTGGTGTGGAAACCAGCGTAAGGCCATCACTGGCATTCTATAATACCTGCGCCGAAGTAGATAAATTATTTAATGTGTTGATGAAATTGAAAGGAGGGTAAGGAAATAAAAAAGTTAAAATAAGGAATAAGAAAGTAGCAGTGTAACCGGCTTACTGACTTATTCCTTTTTACGTTTCTTATTAATCCCTGCATACTTCAGATGCTTCCGCCGGCGGCATTTTTTTTATTTAAGAAATAATTTTATCCCGATCTGCCTCGTGTCGTCTTTCCCCGATCTGCTGGCGCCACATGGCATAATACAATCCTTTATTTTGGAGCAATGCTTCATGGCTCCCGATCTCTGATATTTTACCTTTTTCTAAAACATAAATCACATTGGCATGCATAATTGTCGACAGCCTGTGAGCGATCAGGATCGTAATTTGACGGCCACTGTTTGATATATTCCGGATCGTATTGGTAATATCTTCTTCTGTAATAGAATCAAGTGCAGAAGTAGCTTCATCAAAGATCAGCAATCTTGGATTCCGTAATAAAGCTCTTGCTATAGAAATACGTTGCTTTTCACCTCCCGATAATTTCATTCCATTTTCACCCAACACCGTATTGATACCATGGGTTGAACGGCTCATCATTTGATCTGTAGAAGCATTTTTCAAAGCAGTTTTTATTTCTTCATCAGTTGCATCCGGTTTTACAAACAGCAGGTTTTCCTTTATCGTGCCGGCATACAATTGGGTGTCCTGTGTAACGAACCCAATTTGACGCCTCAACTGGTTATACCGGATGCCTGTTGACAATTCATTGTTGAAATATATCGCCCCGCTCACCGGTTTGTATAAACCTACCATTAATTTTACCAGCGTTGACTTTCCCGAACCTGATGGCCCTACAAATGCAATCGTTTCGCCTGTTTTAACCCCAAATGAAATCCCATCAATGGCATTGTAATCCGCGGTCTTGTGATGGAATACAACATTTTCAAACAACAGGTTTTCAAGTTCCCCGATCTCAACTGGATCTTTAGGACGCTGCTCAATTTGTTTATGCATAAGCATATCAAAACTACTGATAGACGCCTCCACTTCCCGGTACTGTAAAATGATGTTGCCAAGATCCTGTAAAGGAACAAAGATGGTGGTTGAAATAAACTGCATGCTGATAAGTTCGCCCGTGGTAAGCACATCGCGGAATATAAGCCAGAGCAGGATGAACAGGATCGACTGTCGGAGCAGGTTAAGTGTAGTTCCCTGTAAAAAGGAGAGGGAGCGCACTTTTCTAACCTTTTGCATTTCCAGGTCAAATATTTTTTTTGTTTGATGGTGCAGCCTTCGTATTTCAGGGAAGGTAAGCCCGAGGCTTTTCACCAGTTCAATATTCCGAAGACTCTCGGTAATGACACCAGACATTTTATTCGTTTCAGCGTTGATGGAACGTTGAACCGTTTTTATTTTTTTTGAAACCAAACCCGTCAGGGAACCAAGTACAAGAATGCCGATTAAAAATACCGGTATCAGCATCCAGTTTTTTGTAATACTGTACCAGATCAAAAAGCTTATTCCCACGAGAGAAGAAAAAACAATATTGATGAAAGAATTTACAAATCGCTCTGTATCGGTTTTTACCTTTTGCAACACAGAAAGCGTTTCCCCGCTGCGACTTTCCTCGAATTCCTGGAATGATAACCGCAGCGTTTGCCTCAGCCCATCATTAAAGATCTGCATCCCAAAACGGGCAACTGCAAGCCTGGTGGTATATTCCTGGAAAGATTTGGCAAGCCTTGCCAGCATGGCAATGGCAATAGCAATACCCAGCCAGGATAATACACCGGTTACCAGTTTATTTTGAGGAAGATGGTTGGGATTGGTTGCATAATCATCAATGATCTTTCCAAAGATGAGCGGGTCAATGAGGCTTAACAATTGCGCAACGGTTGCAAGCAGCAGCGAAACAAAAATAATGGAACGGTGTGGTTTAAGGTATTGCCATAAAATTTGCATGTCTAAAGTTAAGAAATAAGCCCCCTCAGCATGATCTCGCATTTATTTGGTCAAAACCCGATCAAAGGGCGCAATTATTTTGATAACTTTTATTGCAAGGTCAGCCTGGCAATCTTAAGACCATTCTTTGCCATTGAATTTGTTTTCCAGGCAGTCAAAATGAGTGTATTCCCGCTGCTGTAAATATGATCAGGCATAATAGTAAGGTCATCAATTAAAGATGGACCGATCAGTGATTTTTCCTGCCTGTCTGTTAAAGGATCAATGCTTAACGCATAGAATGCGGCTTCCCTGAAATCGGCAAGCGTACTGACATTGCTGTGATCACCTGTAGTGGTATTATTTTTATGGTCGTTGTATAAGATGACATATTTACCGTTGTTCCATTGGGCTGAAAAAGAAGAAAACAACGGGAGCATTTTCCCGTAAGGAAAATAATTGTATGCATTTAATAATTTCTGCTCAAGGGGTTCCCGGATCTTTGCCTGTTGCTGTTTTGGAATTACATTTACCCAATTGACAGAACCGTTTCCACCAGCGCTCATCACGATCATATGTTCCTTCCTGGTATTATATAAATATGAAGTATAGGAATTGGGATAACTGTAGGTAGTATGTGTATAAAGATCATAACGCGATATTTCTGCTGCTATGATCGTTGAACCGTCTGCCGGGCTGGTACTTATGTTTACAATCGAAAGTTCCTGTGAAGAATCTGAATGGTCTCTCTCATTTTCTTCTGCTTTATTTTTTCGTTTTCTTTTTTCGGAGTCCCCGCTTTGATCGATAAATTGATTTTCGAAAGATGCTGCAGGTATCTCCACTACGGGGTTCCAGGAGATCTCATTTTTTATAAGATCTATCTTCGCTGTGCTGCAACCATCAGGAACAGCCTTATTTTTTTCCTTGCTGAAAAATGAAACGAGTCCCGCTTCATTGCCAGGCAGTTCAAGTAGTTTGCCTGCAATAGTAACCTGCCCTGCGTTATATAGCACGATATCAGTAAGCTTTATGCCTTTTTCATTATAAATGGAAAGTATGAAATGTTCAAATACTCGCTTCTTTTTTTCTCCCCGTCCATGTTCTTCAAAAATTTTACCTAACAGAAGGACCCTGTCCTGCAAATAGTTTATATCCTGCACATCATACAAACCTGGCGTAAAATCTGTTTGAATGATGATGCTTTTCAAAGGGGTTAAATTGCTGTCCAGCATAGTAACTCCAAAACCTACCTGCTTTTTCCCCGACAGGTCACTTGCAATCAAATAATTTTTACCGGAATGTATCGTAGAAATTTTTGCTTCGATAAAATCTTCTTTCCTTTTCCCGGCTTCATAACTTCCCAGCTCAATGAATTTTTCTGAAAGATTGCCATTGCTTTTATCCACTTTAATGGCATAAACCCTGAATTGCTTTTCTTTCTCCAGCCAATCTGTTGCAAATATGACCGGTTCATTATTTACAAGCCGGATACTGAAAATATCAACCTCTACGAGATCTTTAAAATAATTCCTGTCCCATTCTTCTTTGAAATTCTTATCAAATTTTGTAATGGTATAATAATCCCGGTACTCGTGGTCTGAATTTACAAGGCTTACATTATTGATATTTCTTTCTATAAGATAATATCCCGCACTGTCGGTACCGGTAAACTCATAATCGCTTACAGATTTTTTCAACTTCAGGTCAGCAAGCCATTCGGCTTTAAATTGTTGACAATATGCGTGGACTGATAGTACCAGGAGGAGTGTAAAAAAAAATATTTTTCTCATATAAGCAGTTAGGGCCGGGTTATATAAATTATACGGCAAATTTAAATGGTTTATATTAAAAATCCTTAGCTCCGGGAGCTAAGGATTTCAGTTCGTACGAAACAGGGCGAATATATTAAAAGGATAGCCCTCTTTTTACAACCCTTTTGTCCCGGTGTTGGTGGATATTCCATAGATCAGCAGCAGTAAATATTTTTTGTTTGGAAGAATTAAGGCCAGCACTCAAATTTTCATTTACTGTTCCTGTAAGTTTTTCCACCTCGTTGTTGCTCATTTGTGTTAATACACTGGTTGATTGCTTTTTCATGATCTCATTATTTTATAGTTTTTATATTTCAATTTCTTCAACGGGTTGTATTGCGATCTTCCGGCATGTTTTTTCCGGGTTTTCTGATACCAAAGATTTAGGAGTAGCATTCTCAGCCTGTACTGCATGGCGGTCATTCCGGTATTTTACCAGGTTAATGATCAATACACTACCGAGTATGGTTAGCAGCCCGAGTACCTGCAAGATTGAAATGTGTTCATTTGCAAAAAATACTCCTAATAGCACAGCTACAACCGGATTCACGTAGGCGTGTGTACTCACCTGTGTGGCGGGCCTGACCTGCAGCAACCACACATAAGCCCCGAAGGCGGCAATGGATCCGAGGAAGACGAGGTACCAGAGTGACAGCCATGCATCCATTGAAACCGAATTCCAATTCATTTGTTGTACTTCTCCCCGGAGAAAACTCCCTGGAATAAATGCAATACCTGCTGCCAGCATTTGCCATGCAATGTTTACCGAAACAGAACCTCCGGTTGATTTATATTTTGAGTACAGTGAACCGGCTGCCCAGGATATTGATCCAATGATCAATATTGCCAATCCTGCAAGATCCTGGTTATTGCCGGTTGCTGAAAATGCAGGGATTATTTTTTCACCGAATAATAATATGATACCTGCAAATCCCAGGACCAGCCCCCCAATTGTATTTTTGTTCCTGAAATTTAGTGCCCATTTTGGTTTATCAAGTAATATGAACCAAATGGGTCCGGAAGAGACCATGATCGCAACCATGGCGCTTGGCAGGTATTGTTCTACCCATATAACTGCACCTGTGCCGACAAATAACATGAGCACACCACTTACCACGGCATGTTTAATATCTTTTATTACAAATACCCGTTCACCCCTGATCAATGTCCATGCAAGCATAATAATTCCGGCGATCAAAAAACGAATCGCACCCAACATAAAAGGAGGGAAGCCAACGATCGCTTTTTGAATAAAAAAATATGTAGAGCCCCATACAATATAAACTATGGCAAATGCCAGGATGACCATAAGGGGTGAAGCGGTTTTTTTATTTAAAGTGTCCATACAATTAATTTTCAGGGATGATCATTTGTTGTTGTTCTTTCACTGTTTCCAGTACGATGGTGGTCCGGGTAGAAAGTATATTGGGGATCTTGCTGAACTGGTTACGCATCAGTTCCATTAACGAAGCTGAATCTGCGGTTCTTATTTTGACCAGGTAGCAATCATCGCCGGCAATGTTGTGCACTTCCTGCACTTCCGGAATTTTAGCCAGTTCTTTCCCGGTGGTGCTACAGCCAAGGCCATCCGCTGCCTTCATAAAAACAAAAGCCAGTAATTTTTGCTGCAACGGGGCGGGATTCAGGCGGGTAGTATATTGAAGGATCACTTTTTTCTGCTCAAGCTTTTTTACCCGTTCAAGTACAGCCGAAGGGGCCATACCCAACTCCCGCGCCAGGTCAGCATTGCTGATACGGGCATTTTCCTGCATTAACCTTAATATACCCAGATCAATCTTGTCTAAAAGTATTTCGTTTTCGATTATCATACTGTAAATTTAATCATAAACAGAATAATATTCAAATTCTATTGTTAAAATATTACTATCATTCTGTTAATACCATATAAATAAGAACAATTAATGTACCCGTCCGCAGCAGAAATTAAATATTAATTTTTTTCTATCTTATTGATAATTAATATATTAGAAAACGATTGGGTCCAGGTTTCTTTCGCCTTATCTATTGGAATAATTATCTTCGGCACCTATGAAGAAAATAATTCCCTTTTTTTATATCCCGCTCCTTTTTATTTGCTCTTTTGTTAATGGCCAGGAGTATACACATGCTTATTATATGGATGAAGGGCTTAATTCAACAGGAAAAGCCAACGCATTGATCATTGGCAAAGGTTTTAAAGACAAGAACCTGTTTAGAATTGATTGTTATTCTATCCGTGATAACAGGCTATTGCTGACGCTGCATTGCACTGACTCTTCATTTTCAGATCTTGAAGGCATATTCACCAGCTATCACGGTAACGGGAAGACGAGAAATACCGGCTCTTATGAAAATAGTTTGAAGGAAAGAGAATGGAATGAATGGGATAGTCTTGGCAGATTCATAGATTCTGCTATCTATAAGCAGGATAAAAAAATGCAAGTGGCTACTTTCAGTTATTATGCAAATAACCTGATGAGCTGTTATACGTTTAGGGACAGCCTGCTCGATACATACCATTCCATTAACTATGATGAAGCTTCCGCAAAATCCAGCGAAGTTTTTTTTATTGGTCAAAAAGGTATTTTAAGATCCTATACATCTACAGGCATACAAACAGACTCCTTATTTACGCGGGAAGAAATAGAAGCTGACTTTCCCGGGGGCGAAAAGGGCTGGAGAAGATACCTGCAGGATAATCTTGATCCCAATGTACCAGTCAATCATAGGTCCCGCGCCGGCATTTTCCCGGTAGTCGTAAGGTTTATAGTTAAGAAGGATGGAAGTATCGATGATGTTAAGGCTGAAACAAATTTCGGATATGGGATGGAGAAAGAAGTGATCCGTATCATTAAGAATGGCCCGAAATGGATACCTGCTACACAATACGGGCGCAAAGTAAATGCCTATCGCCGCCAACCGGTAACTTTTGTTGTTGCTGAACAATAAGTCCCGCTCAACCATTCATTAAACAAGGCAATAAGATTATTTATTTGCCTCCGAAATATAATAGATATTTAGAATGACATAGATCAGCAACAACGCCTGGGCAGCGATCATATCAAACCTGTTGGCCCGTTTCATTCTGTCTTGCCTGGCCAGCTGCGTGGCGATGACTGTTGAAGTGATCACTGCCAATATGAAAAGCAGGGTGAGTCCATGCAGGGTATCTACGAGGGTAAACGTAATTGATTCGGGCAGCGCTGAATCTATAATATATTTATTACCGATCACTGCAAATAAAGAACCCACAGCGAGGCCGAAACGGGAATCTATGTTGTCTGCGTGAATGTAAAAACAAACATAGGCGATCAGGAAAGAAATATACATACCCAAAAACATTTTCCAGAACAGACCGAGCGCATCCCGCCTGATCCCAATATTTACCCTGAAAGCGCTGTATTCTGTAGTTGGCTTGTCCAGGCTCTCATCTCCAAAATTTGTTTCATACAGTTTCTTTGATATGGACATATTAAAACTGTCAATATTCCATCCTCTCAATGTAAACCGCCTGTCGTAATGCTTACCTGCTGTATCAACGATAAATACCAGGGACTTCGAATCAAATTGTGAATTCTCAACCGAAAGCCGCAATTTCTGGCGGTCAAACGGAAAGTTTTCGATCTTCCATGAATCTTTCATTACGCATTGCAATTTCATCAACATATATATCCTTTCGCCGGTTGTATCAATCGTAAAGAAAGATTTTGTAACAGATTTGGCCTGGGGGATTTCGAGGTTTTGATAGAAATCAAAATCCTTGTTCTTATATTTCAACCAGAGCCAAAAACTGATCGTGTATTCTTTTTCCTTGAAATCAATATCATGAATGCTGGTGACGTAGATGCCTGTGCTAACTGTATCCGGGTTCATATCCTGTGCCTTCAGCGTAAAGCAGGTTGTATTTAACATGAAAAGGGCTGCAAGAAGTACCGTTTTTTTCATTTGATATTAATTTATGCGGAAGTTAGACCAGTTGTATTATAAAACAACTGTCATTATTATTTTAAAACAGGCAATACAATGGAAGAAGCATGTTGACCATCATGGAATATTTTGATGTTACTCTTTATAAAATCTTTTTCATCACAATGATAAATGTCGATGAACTGTTGGGGATTGCGGTCTGCCAGGGGAAACCAGCTGCTTTGCACCTGTACCATGATCCGGTGCCCCGGTTTAAAGCTATGCGCAATAGAAGGCAATTCAAATTTGATGTGCTCAATTTTTCCGGGCGTAAATGGGGTAGGGTTCGTATAACTGTTCCTGTACTTTCCCCGGAAGATCTCGGCTCTCACCAGCATTTGATAACCTCCCATCGGGTATGGGTAAAGGGTATCCTGTTGTGAATAAACATCTACCTTGTTATAACCCATGTAGTCGGGGAAAACATCAATTATCTTCACTACAAAATCTGCATCGGTTGTTGAAATGCTGGCCGCAATATCCGCGATCATACTACCGGTAACGGTTATCTCAGCTGTAATGGTATCTGTCTGGAAAACCAATACATCCGGCCTGCGGGAAGCAAAACGCTGGTCATTCGACATATAGTTCCGCGTCCTGTTGAAATGTACATCCTCATCATAAGGAACCGGCCTGGCAGGATCACTCACGTATTCGCTAAAACTATTCGCGGCAACCGGTTTTTCCCAACTTAACCGGCCATTTGCCTGCAGGTACATTGTTTTATCAACTTTTTCAGCAGGTGGCCATTGAGAAAAAGTTCTCCATTCATTGGCACCTGTAACAAAAATATTGGCCTCTGCTATCTGTGATATATCTCCTTTTCCCTTCAGGAAATAATTGAAGAAGGGAATTTCAAAATGCTGCTGAAAATATTCACTGGTATTTGAACCAAACCTGAGGTTTCCATGAAAGGTTCCGTCTGCATACGACCATTGATCATGGAACCAGGGCCCCTGCACGATCTTATTGAACGCTTTACCCGGGTTATTCTCTTCTGCGGCCTTATAAGCATTCCATGCTCCCCAGCAATCTTCAGCATCAAATAATCCACCTACCCATAACATAGCCGGTTGTAAATTCTTTGTTGCGAGGCGGGCATCACGCACCTGCCACCATTCGTCATAGTTAGGATGCGCCATCAGGTCTTTCCAGAAGGCAATGCTGTCGCCCATGTATTTTGTAAGGTTCTTCAACGTGCCGGTTTCAAGATAAAATTTATAGTTATCATGAATGGTATATCCCGCTGGAACAGGGGCAATATTCACGGGCTTAGGATGAGGCACACCAAAACCAGTTCCCAACGCGGAGTAAAAATCAAATGCATCCATTTGAAAGAATGCGCCATTGTGGTGAAAATCATCACCAATGAACCAATTGGTAACGGGTGATTGCGGGCTGACAGCTTTCAATGCAGGATGATTACTGGCTGCAGCCATGGTTGAATAAAATCCGGGATAAGAAATACCAAATACACCCACCTTGCCATTATTATGCGGTATATTTTTTAAGAGCCATTCGATCGTATCATAGGTATCACTTGCTTCATCTGTTTGTTTCCCCTTCTTACCAGCGATGAAGGGCCGTATATCTTTGAATTCACCCTCGCTCATCCAGCGCCCACGCACATCTTGTGTGACCATGATATAATTTTCTTTGAAATACGCAGTTTTATATTTATCCCATATTTTTTCCCATTGATCCTCACCATAAGGTTCGCAGGAGTAAGGTGTCCTGCTGATCAAAAACGGATGTGCTTCGGATATATCCTTTGGAAGATAAATAGAAGTGAACAATCTTACCCCATCCCGCATCGTTATGTAGACTTCTTTTTTAGCATAGTTATCCCTTATCCATACAGAATCGGTATTAATAGCTTTAGCTGTGAGGGAAATAATAATAACAAAAAAACAGAGTAATTTTTTCATAAAATTGATTAATGTCAGCATTATAAGAAAGTATTATTCATCCCAGTCAACCGGCGTAACCTTAACATATGGATGAGCAAAGAAATCCTGTACATGTTGATTGAATTCATCCTTATGCCGCTGAAGGGTTGCATGCCCTGCTGCCGGCAGTATCCAGAGATATGACTGCGGTATATTTTCAAAGATCTGTAATGTATGCCCTGGCCTTATTACGTCATGATCACCACCGATCACCAGCACAGGGCATTTGATCTTGTGCAGGTCAGATAATGGGATATTGGGTTCGATCTCCATCATATGGAGCAGCTTTAATACATTCCGGGTATTTTCATCCTGCTTTGCCGCAAGGATGCCTGCCCTGGCTTCAGTAATAAATGCAAACCCTGTAGGATCAATGACGGAACTATCAGGAATAAGATTGGCCCCGGTGATCGCAAGTTTTTTTACTTTGGCCGGATGACGGATCGAAAGCAACAGTCCGTTAATCCCTCCATCACTCCAACCGATCACGTAAGCAGAATCAATGTGCAATGATTCAAGCAATGCATTCAGATCATCAGCCATCATTTCATAATTAAGTGAGTCGCCGGGATCTGTTGATCTTCCCTGGGCCCTGCTGTCAACGGCAATCACTTTATAATGTTTTTCAAAATAGGGGATCTGGTTCTTAAAATTTACGATCGATCCGCCATTGCCATGGATCATCAGCAGGGGTTTACCACTGCCATATATTTCATAATACAATTTTATTCCGCGGGTAGCCAGGTATTTTCCCGTTTTGGCATTATTGCCGTATATGATTCCGGCTGATGTTTTTTTTCCTCCCTGTGAAAAAAGAGAAAAAGGAATAAACAGCAGGAATAGTATGAGAAAAAATTCAGTTTTTTGTTTCATAAAATAATGTTAGAAGTAACAGGTCTGATCCGTGAAATGTAGTATTCAACATCATAGGAATAAATTATACCATACAATATAAAAAAAAACACCCAGATACTTTTTTAATTTAATTCGATGCTGCCATATCTTTAAAAGGCCGTTTTATGTTATCCGCTGGTTCTCCAGCCTGTTTGCAATATCTTCGTAGTATACCTGGTAATAGGAAAGAACCCTAAACCTCGTTTATACTTTATGATAATGCCTTTTATATCTTTTTTATCCCTGTCACTAATATTTTATTCCTGCAAACAGCAACAAACTCCGCTGACCAAAGAAGAAGTGATTGCGGTGATCGGGAAATTTGATAACGCCTGGGAAAATAAGAACATGAATGCGGTAGATGCAGTGCTATCGCCCACTTATAGTTATTTTACCCAGAGCGGCGGGATCTTCAGCAGGGATAGCGTAGTTGCCACCGCAGGGGAGGCTGGTTATTCATTATTGAATATGGATCGTTCCGAACTGGAGATAACGATCTCCGGCAATACTGCTATTGTAAGCACGCGTTGGAAAGGAAAGGGAAATTACCGGGGTGATCCTTTTGATGAGGATCAACGCTGTAGTATTGTGGTCATTAAAAAAGATAATAAGGTGGAAATATTAGCGGAGCACTGTACACCGATAAGGCAAAAAAGGATATTTCATTAGGAACCGGGTAGATGCGGGCTTAAAACCGCAGAAGGAATCATAACATTCATTTTTTATTTATTTTCTTTGCGGTTCAATATACTCATACCATGCTGTATCAAACCGCTCCATATTTCGGCTACCTCGCTTCCTTGTGCCTGATCCTTGCGCTCGTAATAAACAATGACCTAAAATTCCGCTGGTTCAATACGATCGGTAACCTCGCATTCATCATTTATGCGATCCTGTTAGCAGCGATCCCTGTAATGATCACGAATCTCATTTTACTCGGCATCAATTTATTTTACCTCGTAAAAATTTACCGGAAAAAAGAAAATTTCGACCTCCTGGAATTTAACGGAGATGAAAAGCTGGCGCAGAAATTCATGGAGTTCTACAAAAAAGATATCGCCATCTATTTCCCGGGCTCAATGGGGAAGGTCTGCAGGGAAATTTGAATTTTGTTGTAACGCGTGACCTTGTAATTGCAAATATGTTCAGCGCCAGTGTTTCAGAGAACGGCGATGCCAGTGTGCAGGTCAACTATACCCTTCAGAAATTCCGCGACTATAAAGTGGGCAGTTTTATTTTCGAAAAGGAAAGGGATTACCTGCTGTCAAAGGGCATCAAACGCATCGTATATAATAAAGTAACTAACAAAAACCACCTTGATTTTTTAAAAGTAATGGGTTTTACCAAAGAAACGGTGAATGAAAGAGACTCTTACATAAAGGATCTTTAGAATCCATAGTAGCCTGTCATGAAATAAGTAATAGACCAATCTCCATCATAAAAAACAGGAAATATCCTTTTTTATTTCAGGGAAAAACTGCTTCCGGTATATTTTTTTTTCATATCTTATTCTTCTTATTCCAGGCCTTATTTAATCCACCTCGCCAGACCTATTTTTATTTTCACCAATATACATTTTCTGTGGCAAGCAGGAAAAGGTTCCTGTTGCCCGGATAGGCAGCACAAAGAAACACTTGCATAAATCACTTTGAATTAAAATCTTTTTATAAACTAAAACTCCAAAAAAACTGAGATGAAAAAATTACTGTCATTTATAGCTACCTGTTTATTTGCGATCCAGGTAAATTCGCAAATCACAAAAATAAAAATTAACCCCTGCCTTGACAGGAATTGCTTAAGATATGACTCTGTTGCCTCCGGCATGTTACAAATTGATGCGGAAGGGGATTTCAAGATAAATTTTGAAACAGATACGGTGCCATTTTTATTCGATAAACAGTACCTCGTCACACTTTATGGGCCTCACCTGGCAATCTGCGACAGGATTGAAATTGTTGGCCTCAGCAGGAGGAGAAACGGGGAATATCTCAAAAGAATAATCCGTAAAGACAAGTTTACAACAGGGCAGGCTTTCGAAACAGACTTTGTCAAATTTCAATTGAATATTAATAAACGTTCGTACTCAAATTTCAAAATATATATCTATTGGAATCCTGGCGGCGATCCCCGGGTTATCAACTGCAGCGTAGTGAATGGAGGCCTCATCACGAGTATCACATTATCAAGAAGCCCTAACAACCGCCGACCTGACGGTTGTATCCCTGTAGAGCCTAATGAGACAAAATACTTAACCTTTCATGGAACATGGGATGGCAAAGTAAGACATGGAGGTTATAGTACGAACGTAGATATTCAATGCAAGCAATATAGATTGGCAAAAGTAACTTCCTTATATCCCAATATTTTTGTTGCTGAATTTAATATGGGCAATAAATGTGGAGACATTGACATGGTACGGGATTTTGTGACCGCAACGGGATTTTGCGATGCCAGCGCAAGGCGGATTTATAACTGGATAAAATTCAAGGTTAGTCCCAACCTCCCGAATACCGGGACCAGGACCAATGGCAGGTTTTGCAGGGCAGGAGATTGTTGCCGGGAATTTGTCAATCCCCCGAGACTTACTTTCTGGACGCTTAATGGAGGCGGTGAACTGGAACTTGGTTGCAGGGGAGCTGTTAGAACCGACCCTGTCCAGGCTAATGCCACAGCCCCTATTAATACAGAAGGATTGCGTATTGACGCTGCTACCAGTATCTGCCTGCAAAATCCCGGTAACAATACGTTGCGATATTATTTTGCAGCTGTGGAGGCTGGCGGTCCGGTTACCGATTTCGTGGACGTTCCGTCGGGGCAGGGTGTTACAGTAACTGCGGCCCGTCTTGGATTCAGTGCAGGTGCAACTTTTTTCACCGCACAGAATTTAGGTGACACTGGTCAAACATACCGGGTGATCATAGGTAACTAACAGCACCTGCCGAAGACTAACTGTTACGGAAACATGATTATTTTTTCAGTGCAGCAAGCAATCCTCCAATTTGTCCATAATGATAATAGTCATGCTGGATGATCCCACAAATAAGATACAGGAATGTATAACTACGCCCTGGGACAGTGGAATTCCAATCCGCGATTGGAAAATGATCGATGGCAGTTAAAAGCTGTTGCTGGCATAATTCAAATTCCTTCAAAACGGCTTTCCAGTCACCAGGCGAAGGCCAGTTGACCGGAGAATCATCATTGATGTCATAATCTTTATTACCGGTTAATTTTTGCACAACAAAATTTCTCCAGGCAGTCATATGGCCTACGAGTTGTTCAATGGAATGATTATGGTTCTCGATCTTCTGCAAGGCATGATCTGGCTCTATAAAAAGTAACCTGCTGAGGAAATTATCGGTGACCCATGAATTGCCGTTATAAAATTCTGACAGTTGTGTTTTAACTCTTTGTACAACAGCCATTGTTTCGTTATGTTCCATTATCTGATCCCTTATGATAGAAATATATAGTTGCCACGCGAAATGATCAATTCCCTTTCTCCGCCTGTATCTGTTTCAGCATATTCCTTCCATTATCCCCCGTGATACCATTGGGATCAAGCGCGATCGCTTTATTATAATATTCAATTGCTTTATCCGCCTGCTTCGATTTCCAGTATGCCTCTGCCAGGCTATCCCATGTATTCGCTGATTTGGGATATAATTTAGTATTAAGCTGGAAAACAAAAATGGCTTCTTTTATTTTGTTTGCGTTCACCAGGTCATAACCGGATTGGTTGAGCTTATCTTCAAAATTGATATACCTGTACCTGGGATCGCCAGACATTCTTATCGCTTCTGTTTCAACCTCATCCAGTTTTCCAGCATTGAACAGTTCCCTTAACCGGCCCATCGCATCTATTACCGGGTCCTTATCAGAAAAGTTAAGACAGGCTTCGAGGATAGGATCTTTGTTGGAACGGTAATCATCAAAGCTCATGTCCACTGCCAGCTGCGGTGCCATCCAGGGCCCATTTTGCCATTGTGGTTTATCCTGCCACCATGCCCAGGAAAGAAACACAGGCGTATTGGTTTTTGGCAATATTACGCGGCGGTTATCTCCATAAAAATTAATGTTCTCTGCTGTAGGCTCACCAACAAATAACGCATTGGTATAGTTGCTGAGTTCGTTCACTAAGTTCTGACAGGCAGAGAAGGTCCGCCGGCCAATGATCACAAAAAGTTTTCCCGGTTTATTGATCTTCTTATTCTCTATGATGCCGGTAACGATCGGTTTATTCTTAAAATTATTGCCGCCACCATTTAGGCGAACATCCAGTATCAGCCGCTCTACATCATTTTTATCAATAAATTCAAAAACCTTTTTATAAAAATCGGGAATGGGTTCACCTGCTTCATCCTGTATCTGGCTATGCCTTACATAAAGGGTCTTGCTGGCAGGCAGGTATTCATAGAAATAGATCTTATCCAGGTTTTTCAGGTAAAGCGGCGTGGTGCTGGTATCCCTCACCGTTTGCCAACCGGAGTGGTTCGATACAAATCCATAGCTTCTCGGTAAATGGAATGCATCGAGGGAAGTAACGGTTTGTTCAAATGTTTTACCGGCTTTTTCAAATGTATAGGTGATGGTCGTTTTTAATGTGGTGCTCACTCCCTGTGCATGCAATGCTTCCGGGATAACGAGGAAATCGAGCCCATAGGCTTTAAAGTATTGATCATTTTCAACAGGTACCAATGGTTTCACAGCTTCCAATGCTTCCATCACGGGTTTGCCTTCCACCTTTACCAGTTTTGCGCCTGCGATTGCCGCATATTTTTTATCCGTTCCTTCCACATATACACCGTCACTGAACCAGTAAAAATTAATGGGTGCTACATGGTATTTTACCGGTGATTCTCTCCAGCCGATATCTGTATGCCCGTACTTAAAAGAAGCCACCATACGGGCCAGTCCAGCCAGGCGTTCATGCTCCTGCATGCCAGGCATAGCCGTATACAGTTTATCGGCTTCGGCATCAAATTGCGCAGCCGTAATATTTTTAAACAGGAATGGATAATCGGTATGTACCGTATGCTGCAGGAAACGAAGATCTGCCTGCCAGTCTGCGGCCGTAAGTATCTTTTGAGAGGCGGGGCTTGTAAGTGAAGCCGTATGGCTCACCTGCGCACTGACTGATCCCAGCAATAAAATGCCGGAAAGAAATAGAAAATACTTTTTCATGGCTGATGTTTTGTATAAGTTATACATTAAATAAAAAAGGATGTTTTGAAATATGATAAACGGTGAGGATTGATTGCCTGGACTATGATTTGCCTGATTACTTTGATTTTTATGATATTCGCTCATTAAGTAGCTGACCGCCAAAAAAATCTATATTTGATGCCAATTGAAAAAAGAGGCCCGGCCCTCATAAAACTTATTAAACGTATTACCTCATGGAGCGTGAACAAAAAATATTCACTGGTATAACAATTATTATCAGTTTGATCCTGTTGTTTAGCCTGTACAGTTTTACTTATTTTTTAAGAGCTGGCAGGTTTGATCTCCTGTTGAACTGGAAAATCATGCTCAATCTATTGCCGGCATTGGTTGGATTGGCCGGCGCCATCATTTTTGCAGCCACAAAATTTAAAAGAAGCGGCCTGTTGAGAATATATATGTGCTTCATTATTTTTATTTTCCCTTTTTTCCTGATGGGCATTAAATTCACGATCGACAATGCTGTAAAACACCATATAAATCTATTAGACAGGTGGAATTTTACAGTGGATGTTTTACTTACGTTAATGCTTATGGCATGTTCATGCACCGGGCTTTGGTTATTATCAAAGAAACGCATCCCAAAACTAAAATATATAACGATCGGGACCGAGGCCATCTCAGAATTTTCTCCCGCAGCGGGATCACTGAGATTTGTGAACAGGTTGTTTGATGTGCTGGTGATCGTGTATGTACTCTACATAGATATCATAGATAATTACTGGCTCAGGCGTTCACTGAGGGGAACGGGTACGTTCGAGTTGTTTTTGATAGAATTCGGGATCACCCTCTATTATTATCTTATTTTGGAAGGAATCTTCAATACCAGCATTGGAAAAATTATTACCAGCACCATGGTGGTCGATTACGATGGCCGCAAACCCGGGTTTGGCCAAATCATTGGCAGAACCCTTTGCCGCTATATTCCGTTCGATGCGCTCAGTTTTCTCGGAAAGAATTCCCGTGGATGGCATGATTCTATTCCGGGGACCTGGGTGGTGAAAGCAGTGGACGAAAATATTATACCGGTACCGATTTCCAGCGAAGCGTAACGCCCCGCACCGGCCTGGCGTTTTCACCAGCCGGTTTTTCTTAGATCTGGCGCAAGTGTTCCGCAGGATCACTTGTGTCTACTAAGGTTGTAAGTCTGCGACTGGGTTAGAAATTCAAATGTTTTATTCACTAGTCCAACGTATCCACATTCCCGGCAACAATTTTCATAGTCACTAAATTTTATTTAGTAGTAAAATTCTTTTTTTCCCTTTAATACAAAGAAATTAACAGCAAACTTTCCATTATGTCAGTGAAATATAGGGTAGGAGATAACGAATTACCACATTTTATAACTTTTAGCATTGTTGAATGGATCGATGCTTTAACAAGAAATGAATACAAAAACATTATTGTTGAAAGCTTGAAATATTGCATCAAATTAAAAGGGTTAAAACTAAATGCGTGGGTCCTGATGTCAAATCATCTTCATTTGATTATAAGCGTATCTAAGAATTTAATAATTGGCAGCATTTTGAGAGATTTCAAAAAATTTACAAGTAAGCGAATTTTTAATGCCATAAAAGCAAATGCAAAAGAAAGCCGAAGAGAGTGGATGATGTATATGTTTGAACGTGCAGGTAAAAGAAACAGTAATAATAAAGATTTTCAATTTTGGAACCAGGATAATCATCCTATTGAATTAAGTACTCCTTTAATGCTCAAACAACGACTGGATTATTTACATGAAAACCCTGTTAGAGCAGGAATTGTTTTCGAACCACAGGATTATGTTTACAGCAGTGCTATAGATTATTATACAAAGAGGAAAGGTATGATAGAGATTGAGCATTTGGAATGCTAACCCGGTCTCAGACCTGCTGCCTTAATAAGACACAAGTGATCCTGCGGAACACTTGCGCCAGTGTTAGACCACGGATAGATTTACAAATCAAACCAATCCGGGAACTTTTCAGTTACAATTCTCCCAAGTAAACAAAGTCCTGCACCGCCCGCAGCCCAGGGCTCAGCTTGTACCGCCCCGGCTATTCCAATGATTAAGCCTACTGCTGTGAATATTCCACCAATAATTTTACAAGCTAACATGAGCAATTATTTCTTTTTTGCAGTTTTCTTCTTAGGCTTAGGATTATATCATGGCCTGCCGTTTATAGAAGCCTGGAGCGGGAAAAAATATTTCCGCTCCAGGCCCTCCATTAAGCATGAACCTCTTCGCCTAC
Organism: uncultured Chitinophagaceae bacterium; assembly: GCA_963779595.1. GTDB lineage: Bacteria > Bacteroidota > Bacteroidia > Chitinophagales > Chitinophagaceae > Ferruginibacter. Next base: position 109,105 of record CAVZYY010000002.1, read on the forward strand.
CAGATTGGCCGCTTTAACAAGGCCTGATTTTAAAGCAATGACATTTTTTAATTGATCCTGTAATGCATCAATTAAGGTCACTGTAAACCTCCATTCAGCGGGTGTGGTCCAACCCGGGCGGCGGAAAATTTTTCTTAACTCATCCAGTTCTGAAGAGTCGCCTGCTTTTTTCAGGAGATCTTCTGTTTTGCCAAGATGGTTCTGAAGCTTGTCCAGTTCTGATTTGTGATCCATGATCTTACAATTAATATTCGCCTACTCTTTGATCGGATTTTCGGCAGATTCCCGTTGAGCAATAATGATTATGTCAACAGGGCAAGGTTGTGAAAATTCATCCCCCATACAAGAGGCATTTCCATGTAATTTCTAAGGATTTCTCCTGATTTTCCTACAGGATATACAGGGTTATCCCTGGTGGTTACTGCGACATAAGTGTGGAGGTTAATTCACAATTAATGGGTATTATTTAATACAATCAAAAACGAATAGCCATCTAATAACCTGGACATCGTTGTCATAGTACGGCTTTTGAACGCCTGGCTTCACTAAGAATTCTTCCGGATCACGCGGCTTGGTTTTTGTAATTTTTTTACAGCACGCTAAAATAATTTTATGAAAAAATTTTATTTTCCTTTCCTGGTGCTGATGATCGTTTGCCTAAAGCCCCAGGCTCAACCCGAATGGAAGGTCGTTAAACCCACTAATACAGGCATTACCGGGGACGTGGTGCATTTTGGAAAATTTGATCCCCAGGGAAACCTGTGGGTCAGTGCCCGATGGCCCTTCTGGAGTGAAGGCGGCATCGCAAAATATGATGGGGTAAAATGGACGCCATATTCTAACGTTGATACCTGGATGCCCTCCCAGTACGTCAACAGTGTTGCGTTCCAGGCGGATGGTGTGGCATGGATCGGCACTGGGGAAGGCCTTATAAGATTTGATGGCACCAATACACAGGTCTTTAATATGTCGAATGCTCCTTTTCCTTCAAATAATATCAGCGATGTACATATTGATGGCCTGGGGAATATATGGTTTCTTTCAATGGAAGGCAGCACCACGGCTCACGGCGTTATTAAATATGACGGCACAACCTGGACGGTATACAATACTTCCAATTCAGGTATCCCACACAATTATATAACGAGTATCGGGGTAGATCTTAATAATCATGTATGGGTTGGCACCTGGGGCAGCGGCATCGCCACTTATAACGGAACGGTATGGACAGTTTATAACGGCAGCACCAGTGGTTACAATGGCGGAATGGTAACAGGATTTGCCTTCCCGCAAAATGGCGAAGTGTGGGTAACAGCTTCCCAATCGGGTATTTACAAGTTCAGCAATAATGTATGGGAAAATGTACCGGCACTGCCCGGCAATTATGATTATTCTACCGTTGCGATACATCCCGACGGAACTTTTTGGTTCGGCACTTATAGTGGTGAGCTGGTCCGTTATGATGGTTCGGGATTTACACCTTATGAATACGGAAATCATTTATACAGTATAGATTTCGACAGCCTCGGAAATGTGTGGGCGGGCGGACTTGCGGGCATCCGGAAGTATGAGAACGGGGTGAATACGCTCCTCTATAATGTTTACAATACATCGCTCACCAGCTATTTTGTGGATGACATGGACTTTGCCCCGAATGGTACAGCATGGTTTGCAACAGGCATGGGAGGCGCATGCAGTTACGATGGTATTAAATGGCGTGGCTTCAATCCCGAGAACGGCGGCGCAGAACCCTGGACATTTCCGCATAATTCTGCAAATGATGTTTTTGTTGATAAGCAGGATGGTACGGTGTGGGTGGCTTCTAACGGTGTAGGCTATTGGAATGGATCGGGATGGAATATTTTCAATCTCTCCAATTCAAACATCCCCGATAATTATGTGACAACCGTAAATAAGGATAACCAGGGAAGGATATGGATCGGCACCAGGGGTGTGGGCACGGCTTATTATAACGGTTCAACATGGACCCGCTTGCGTTTTGGGCCTAACTACAATCCCAATAACATTCATGCAATTGAAACAGCACCGGATGGGGCTGTGTGGATCGGCACCGATTTCGGTCTTCATAAAACAACGGATGGCGTGAATTATACCACTTATTACGAAGCGGTTAACGGCCTGCCCGGCAGCACGATAAACGGCATTGCATTTCAACCCGATGGTATCATGTGGGTCGCGACCGACAAAGGCCTCGCGAAATTCAATGGAACCACCTGGACGACTTATAACACGTCTAATTCCGGGATTCCCGCAAACTATGTGTCTGATGTTATTGTAACAACAGATGGTATCTGGGCATCCGCCTACAATACAATGGTGGCCCCTTATTACGGAGGGATCGCTAAACTAAGTGGAAGTACCTGGACGACCTTTATGTATGGCAGTTCTCCGTTGACCCACTACCAGGTACATAAGCTTAAACTGGATAACCTCGGCAATTTATGGATCTCTGCGATGACGGAGGGGCTGATGATGTATAAACCCGGTGGCATAACGGTACCGGTTAATCTTTTATCTTTCAGCGGTAAAAGAATGAATGAGAAGGTACTGCTCGAATGGAAAACTTCCTCCGAACAAAACAGCAGCCGTTTTATCATAGAAAGAAGCAGCAGCAATACGGCGGGATTTATTGAGATAGGCTCAACGCCTGCTTCCAGTAACAGCCAGTTCATAAAAAATTATTCATTTATTGATAATGCCCCGTTGAAGGGCACAGGTTACTACCGGTTGAAAATGACCGACCTCGACGGACGCTCTACCAATTCCCGGATCGTCAAAATAACCGGCATAAAAAGCGATGCATTTTCTGTTTATCCCAACCCGCCGGTATCTTACATGAATATCAGGTATGCGGGTAATAAGGAAACGGTCTCTGTAAAGATATATGACGGCGCGGGCAGGCTTGTTAAAAATGAAATGAGAAAGAGTGGGCCTGAAATACAGGTTGATCTCACCCCGCTGCATAGTGGATTATATATAATCAAACTGTCAGATGGCGAAAACAGTTTTCATGAAAGATTTATAAAAAGCAATTGATAGGGGCAGGATCAAATGGAGGATGGATAAAAAGGAAAAGGCAGCGGCCACTGTAAAACATTTACAGGTTTTTGTTAGCATGGTGCGTCGTCCACGCTCAATAAGAAGGAATGCAGCTTTCTTTTCCCTGTTCGTTTTGCTCAGAAAGCGTAAGGTCGCCTGTTTCAGCCGTTTCGATCCATTCTTTTTTCTGTTTTCTGAATACATGTACTGGTAAGCCAAAGTTCTGTTGAAATAGTTGTTCTACGGATGCAACCTTGTAATTTCCGTTGATACGGATTGAACCCTGCTTTAAACTTTCATTGATCTCCCCAACGTACCGGTTATGGAGGATCGCATCCATCCATGAAGGAACTTCCTGGTTTGCCTGCGCGGCTTTAAGAAATTCAATTTTCAGGAAAGGGAACATCTTATTGAACGCCTTTTTTATAGTACCGGTCTTCGTGGAATAGTGCACAGTAATTTTCATATAAAATTTATGTTAGCATGAAATACCTGGCAAAGCTATCTTCTTTATGCTTTTTCAACTGTAGCTGCACGTGTTTTAACGCAGTAGTTCCGCACCTGCTGCAAGGGTAGTTATATTTCTAAAGCCCGGGGAAATTTCACTACAACATAATTTGAGTATCCGCCACCAGCTCCTGTTTTCAGTTGCTGATAATCTGGCATTATTAATGATTGAAATGCTTATGTGTTATTGTTACCATTTCGCCGCATAGCCTAAACCGTTACGATGAATAAGATCTTAATTGTAGATGATTCCACAGATCTCCTGGAGGTTTTCCCATGGATATTACAAAGGAAGGGGTACAATACGGCCACAACCTTCTCCCGTAATGGCTTATTCAATCACCTGTCTAACTTTACTCCATCGTTAATAATCATGGACGTACAGCTGAATGGTGAGAATGGGAGAGATATCTGTAAGGAATTAAAAAGCAATGATGCAATGAAGCATATACCGGTTATTCTCTGTTCAGGAAACCCTGATTCATTACGCAATTATGCGGAATGCGGGGCCGACGATGTTTTAGAAAAACCTTTTGCAACCCTTAACCTGATCAATAAAATTGAAAAGCTGCTGGACAACAACCCGGATGTAGTTATTTAACTATTTCCCGCCCCGGCCTGCTGTTTTTATTCCGACAGGCGCAGCCCAAAATTCTACTTGGATGATTGAAAAAGAATTCGCATTTTGAGGTGTGGATCTTTTCAATGTTGTTTGCATCGACAGCAGTATACAAAATCAATTCGTATGGCAGTTTATGAAATAGAAATGATTTTAAATCGCCAATTGGCCGACTGCCTTTCAATTCCTGTTTTTATTACCGACACGGAAGGAAACCTTGTCTTTTATAATGAACCTGCCGAAGAAATATTGGGGCGGAGGTTTGAAGATACGGGTGAAATGCCGGTTGACAAATGGTCAACCGATTTTAAACCGATGGATGAACAGGGATCGCCACTGCCACCGAGTGAACTCCCGCTTGTTAAAACACTTCAGGATGGTTTGCCATATCATAAAACGTTCCGGATAGAAAGTATGCAGGGGAAACTGGAAAAAATTTCGGTGACATCTTATCCTGTCATTGGCAGAACCGGGAAGGTGTTGGGTGCAGTTGCTATTTTTTGGAAATCTAAAGATGAATGAAAATTAAGATCTGGGGCGCGAGGGGTTCAATTCCCACAACGGGCCCCGACAATGCTTATTATGGCGGCAATACTTCCTGCATGGATGTGTGGGATGATGGCTGGCTCCTCGTATTCGATGGCGGATCGGGTATTCAAAAACTTGTTGTGAACCCCGAACTTGCCGCGAAAAGGATCGATATATTATTAACCCATCTGCACCTCGATCATATACAGGGACTGGGGTTTTTCAGGCCGCTCTTTGATCCGTCCATGGAAATACATATCTGGGGCCCTGCCAGCAGTTCACGCAGTTTATATTCCAGGCTGAGCCGTTATCTTTCACCGCCACTGTTCCCGGTACTTATCCGCGATCTTCCGTGCAAGCTGTTTTTTCATGAGATCGAAAATAGTATTTTTGAAATAGGGCCGTTTACCATTCAGTCTGCATATGTCATTCACCCAGGTGCAACTGTAGGCTACAGGGTGGAGTGCCATAAATCGGTGTTGACCTTTATTCCCGACCATGAGCCTGCGCTGGGCCCGCATGGTATGATCCCCGATAAAAAATGGGTCTCCGGTATCGACCTTGCCTCCGGCGCCGACCTGCTGTTGCATGATGCGCAATACACTGGGCCGGAATATCAATACAAGAAAGGCTGGGGACATTCATCCATGGATGATGCGGCGCTTTTTGCATCTATGGCAGAAGTAAAACATTTGCTGTTTTCTCATCATGATCCTTACCGCTCCGATAGCCAGCTCAATGATATGATCACCGGGTTCCATAAAGAAACGGTTTACCCATTCAAAACTGAAATGGCCCGGGAGGGAATGGAATTTACGTTGAAATAAGTTTTTGCTCTGCCATGATCTGCTGTCGTCACCAGCCACCTTCTCTATCCTTAGACTTTCCGGAGGATGTCTAAGGATTATTTAATAAAAGCCAGACTTTGTCTGGGTTAAAGCCTTAATGAAAATGCCGCATCAAGAAATTCGATAGGTATCAAACCCTTTTTCCCCTTCTCTATCCTTAGACTTTCCGAAGGATGTCTAAGGATTTTTAATAAAAGCCAGACTTTGTCTGGGCTAATGCCTTAATGAAAATGCCGCATCAAGAAATTCGATAGGTATCAAACCCTTTTACCCCTTCTCTATCCTTAGACTTTCCGAAGGATGTCTAAGGATTTTTAATAAAAGCCAGACTTTGTCTGGGCTAATACCTTAATGAAAATGCCGCATCAAGAAATTCGATAGGTATCAAACCCTTTTTCCCATTATAATCCCTGGCACTGCTTAATAAATAATCTTCCGGGCTTTCAACCAACCCGGCTCTTACGGGGTTATTATGAATGTATTGCAACTTACCTGAACTTAATTTTTCTGTTTCAATATTGATTGGCCTGTTATCCTGTTGCCAGAATTGATATTTATTATTCCTGCTATTATTAGAACCTGCCTGGCGAAAGATCCAAAGCATCCATCCCTTCCTGCTTTCTATATTGTTGTTTTCAATTTGTTTTAAAATAGTTGCTGAGGTAAATTTTTTAAAATCTCTTAAAATATCCGAAAGGTTTCCATTTTTTGCACTAATAATAAAATGGATATGATTACTCATTACACACCATGAATAAACCTGTAAGCCTTTTTCTTTAATACAGAAATTAAGGCTGTTTAACACAGTTTCTACATAACAAAACCTGGTGAAAACATCTACCCATTGAACAGTAGCAAAAGTTATGAAATGAATTGCTGCCTGGTCTCTTATTTTATAGCCTTCCTCTTTCATGAGCACAAAATAAAATTGGGATTGGGAAGAACAAAGATGATTAACTCAGTAAAATTGGTGGTTTTTCCAGACTAAGTCTGGCTTTTACTAAATAATCCATAATCGCCCTTCGGAAGACTATGGATAGAGCGGTCACTGAATCAGAAGCAGACAATTACCGTACATTTGTTTCAATATATTTTTCCGCCATGAACTTAACAGCAACCGCGCTCAATCTTTTATTCGACCGTATACCCAGGAGACATCACCCTGATAATGTGAAGGAGATTTACAACATACTGGCCGAATACGAAGGGCTACTACTAAAGATCGAAGGAGAGAATGCATGGTATGAAAAAAATACAAGCAGTTTTTTCGGGGACATAGAAACAGTGAGATCGCTTGTAAAAAGATCAGCAGACAATAAAGCCTCCAAAAAAAACAAGGATATGTTTTTTGATGAAGCTTCAGGTGCATTGAAGGACAGTATGCAATCATTAATGGAAGTGTATGCGGATGGAAGCAAAGGAGCATAACTTTTATTTTGGAAAATCGAACATAACACAGCTCAACATTCATGCACTGGCACCTTCTATATCCCTGGACTTTCCGAAGGATGTCTAAGGAGTGTTACATGATAAGCAGATTTTATCTGCATTCTTTATCCCCAGACAAAGTCTGGCTTATATAAAAGATCCGTAGTCGCCCTTCGGAAGACTACGGATAGAGTGGGGTCTAAGGAGTGTTACATGATAAGCAGATTTTATCTGCATTCCTTATCCCCAGACAAAGTCTGGCTTATATAAAAGATCCGTAGTCGCCCTTCGGAAGACTACGGATAGAGTGGTCGCCATAGCCTGCTGTTTTCACCAGCCACTCTATTTGAACTGCAGCTACAAATAAATTTAGAAATAATATATATTGCAGCATAAACAATTGTTTATGATTAAGAAAATTATAATCATTACTGCGCTCACAGGTTTATGTTTTTTTAGTTGCAGTAAGCCAGCCAATGAACCGACAACCCAGGAATTGCTATTAGGCAGATGGAAACTTAGTACAATAGTTGTCGAGGATGTTACAGTGGTACCACCAACCTATACCTACAGCGGTACCGTTGATGATTATGAAGACTTCAGAACTGACAGTAAGTTGTATTCCAGGATTGACGCGGTATTAGATACTTCTTCTTATTCAGTGCTGTCTGCCCAATATATTTTGATCGGCGTGGATACGTTTGAGATCAAAGTATTAAACAGCAATAACCTTCAATTGTATCATAATCTCCCGGGGAGTACAGAAAAGTATACTGAAACTTTATATAAATAAGATATAAACCACGAACCGGCTATCTTAATCCTTTTCTTCAAACTGCAGCAGGATCAAAACCAATACAAGAAAACTAACAATACGTTCAGCACTGTTAAGCCCGTTCCAGGTATTGCTTTGCCACATGGCAAACCATTCCCCGCCGATCACTTCAAATCCGAGGAACCAGATGATCAGTCCAATGATGATCCCTGCCACTGCCCAGTTCTTTGCAGCATGGAAGGTTGAGCCATTGCTCTTTATATTTTTAAATAATAGCCAGCTCCCTTTGATACAGCAAAAAGCCATGATGGCTTCCATGAGGATGATCAATATATATCCTGCATGAAAAAGAAACGGATTGTTGATACTCCGGTAATGAATATTGCTGTCCGGGAACGTTGTATCCATTTTCATAACATGCTCCACAAAATGATAGTTGCTGTAATAATCGGTTGTATTGCCTATAACGATCAATAATGACATGAACCCAATAGCAGCTACTGAGATCGTTTTTGCAAGGCGAAAAAGAAATTGAACAGGATACATGTTGTAACGATATTAATATATCATTAAAGTAATTAATTTCTGCCAATAAAAGAATCTAATGCGTTAACGCCAGCCTGAAGTTTCGGGTGAGGGCCTCAATCAAGGCAAAAAGTATGACCAAGGTTAAAACTCTATAATTTCCCCACCAATTCCCTGATCTCCTCGTAGGAGGAAATTTGTTTCTTTGCCTTTCGCATCCGGAATGTAAATGTTTTAGCATCCTTTTCAATGTTGGCCGCTCCAAAATCCTTATATGTAAAATAGAAGAATGTACTATCCTTTATACTCCAGATCATATTTTCTTTGCCCGGAATGACACGGATCTGTGCCGATGGAAATTGAGTGATCCCATTAAATTCTCTATATACGACTGCTATGGCTGACAATGCAATTGTATTTTTTAAACTATCTGTAAAACTTGCATATAAAGGAATCTCTTCGAAATATTCAGGATGGTCGCAATTCCAAACGCCGAAACGATTGATAGAAAAAGATCTCATTATTTCGGCACTTGAACGGGTATCGGCATCATATTTTGCCGGGTCCATTTCCATTAGCAGGAATTGGTCCTCAACCATTAGTTGATTGGCTGTAATTGCTTTTCCCGTGTCATTCACTGGTCGCTTTCTAAGTTCCCTGACTCTTTTATTTCTTGCATTGATAAGGTTATTTATTTTATTATTCCACGCGTTATCAGCATTCATTTTCTCCACCAAACTTTTATTTTTTGAGTTGATGCTGTCGCTTTCAGTTTGCTCTCTCACACGCCGGTTTTTCAGTGCTTGCTCATAGGCTGCATTCTTTTGTTTAAAGATTTTTAAGGCCGCTTCATAATCTGCATCGTCCAATATGGGCCTTACTTTATAAGATACCTTCCTTTTTGAATTCGTAAACGTAACGGTATATATACCTTCTGCAGATCCATGTTCAAGCTTTACATTTTCCCAGTGCTCATTTGCATCTGAACGACGGTAACTGCTTTCATCTTCCACCTGGAATTTCAGTCGGTCATACGCAAATAATTCTTCGAAGGAACCGGGATCAATTTCAATGCTGAAAGCCGGCTTATCAACAGATGCAAGGGCAGGCTTAACCGGTTTTACCGGTATATTGTTTTCAAAAGACAAAGCATTTGTTGAAACAGGTTTTGATGAAACCATATTTTTTACCTCAGTTACAATATCCTTTCCCATATAGTTCCACTTACGGTTGACCGTATCGAGAAAATATAAGTTATGCAACGGGCTTTTGTTCCTTACTGAAAGATTGATTTCCGGCGGGGCATTTTTATTTACAAAAACAGCTTTGTTGTTTTTATAAGCATATATTTCACACATGCCGGAGGATTCAAAGTTATAGTTAACACCCGCTGAATCATATCCCATCGGGATGCCCGATACAAAAAAATCAATGGGGTCAGCAAATTCACGGTAGGTGATCCTTACATTTCCTTTCACCGGCATTCCGGCTCCATCTACCAATGCAGATGGCGGAAAATAAATGACGGTACCCGAGGAATGAAAGATCGTATCGCCTTTTTCGGCATCAAAATTATACTCGTTAAGCGGCACATTGATAGCAGCCAAAGGTGGATTGATAAAAGGCCCGGTGATCTTTGCAGAAATAGTTGTTTCAACCTGCCGGTTATCACCAAATCCCAAAGCCGGGAAAATACTATGCCTGAATTCATGCACTAAAACTGCAACAATACTTACGACAATGATCGTTCCCCATGTTATGGATCTTTTTATTATAATTTTTGTCCGGATCGCTTTTGTAAATTCCCCTTTTACACCCGCATGAACAGCAGCGTTCATGATTTGCCGTTGCACCTGTAGTTCCTGTTGCAATTCCGGGTTGTTTGCCAGTTGATCTTCAAATGCAGCTTTTTCGGCTTCACTCATTTCATGTTGCAGGTACCGGTTTATTTCTATGCTGTTATCATTCATGATGGCCGTTTTTTGAAAGGATTGTATAATTTTCTTTTGCTTTTTGCATACACCTGTATTTTTGGTTCTTTGCTGTTTTCTCATCGCTGAATGCAAGTGCAGCAGCGATCTCTTTAAAGCTTTGTTTTTTAAAATAGAAGAGAATAAGTATTTGCCTGCATTTTTCTCCTAATAAATTAAACGCAGCCGTTGCGAAAACAAAGCCAGGCTCTTCATCCATTTCTATTGCAGCAATATCAGCGGCGGTTTCTGTAGCAGGTAATTTTTTCCGTTGCCTGAGTTCCTGCAGCCAGCAATTTTTTACAACGGCAAGCAAATAGGTTTTCAAAGAGGTCATGAGTTCAAAATTTTCTGAATGCACTTTTTTATACAGTACTACCAATGCATCCTGGAAAATATCCTGTGCATCATCTGTTGTACCGCTATTGGCTTTGATATATTTTTTTACATCCGGCAAAATATTGTACAGGCCTTTTAAGGCGAGTGAATATTTATTAAGTTGCAAATGCTCAATGATCTCTTTATCAGTCATTTTTTTAGGGCTTATAGCATTCTATGCTGTTTTTTGAGATAGGTCATCAAAATAACCGAAAATATTTTTAAAGGCCTGTCGTCTTCACCAGTCCGGGATGCTCTTTGTGAATTTTGTAAAAAAACAGGTTGTGAAAATTTATTTTTTCACAACTCAAATTTTCACAACTTTGTAAAAATTTTCATTCCATGAAGAAAAAATTGCTCAAAGATCCCCCTGCCTGGAAGATCAGGGCGATCGTTACCCTTGCCAAGCTCGCCGAATACCTTGACATATCAACCAGCCTGTTAGCTATGTCGGAAACCGGGCTCCGGAATCTGCCCGCATATGCCTTTCAGAAACTGGTAGACCTGGAACAGGAGTTTGAAAAGATTAAGTCTGCTAAAAGGCCTGGAAGTTCCAGGCAGTCAATACAACCCGACCTTGACAGATCGGGTGAAAAAAGGATCTCGAAATATACTGATCATGCCAACTGGCAGCGTGCGCGTGCAGCGAAAATGGCAAGGGAACTTGAAAACCAGGAGGCAAGTTATGAACTGAACAAGACCTGGCTGGATATCATTGATCAAAAACTGGCTGACGTGCCGCCGACTGAGGAATTCAAAGGGGACCGGCTCTGGCTGAAAAAACAACTTGCCCCGGTGAAGGCAAGGCTCAAAAAAAGCCATGAGGCTTTGGCAGCAATGCAATTGAGGCGGGAACTTTTATTGGCGGAGGCAAGGGTATATGAAGAGGCGGTTAAAAAGCGGGGAGGGTAGTGAACTGTAGTCCTGAGTTAAAAACTCAGGATCACTTTGGGAAATTAATCCGGTCGCAGACCTGCAAACTTATTTTGACGTGATCCCCGCCTATTGCGGGCAAGCTTTGCGGAAGTTTGGCTAACCAGGACAAAAAAAGGGACTAGTCCTAATTAGTATTTTTTTGTATTTCTTTTATCAATAGCCTGGATTGAAGTTTTAGCTCAAGTTGGTCCATTACAATTCTTGAAAGCTGAAATAACATGGAAGAATCTTTTGCATTTAACCGCCTCGGATCTTTATCAATGATACATAAAGTACCCAGTCTAAATCCCTCTTTTGATTTTAATGGTGCAGCCGCATAAAATTGCAACCCCATTACTCCGGCAACCAAAGGATTTGAAAGGGTGCGGGGATCTAATCTTGCATTTTCAACAATATAAATATCTTCCGACATAATTGCAGAACTGCATAACCCGGGATCCCTTGGTATTTGTTCAACATCAATTCCGTATGAAGATTTGAACCAGATCCTGTCAGAATCTACCAACGTAATAATAGCAATGGGGACGTTGAAGATCTTTGCAGCTAATGAAGTGATCTCATCAAAATGCCCATCTGCCGGGGTATCCAGGATCTCATATTTATATAAATTCTCAAGTCTTTTGATTTCTATAGTTTCATTCATACTGTGAAGATAGATGAATAGGAACTGGTTTTTGAATTATCAGGATGCCCCGGCCTGGTGCAAGTTGTTCCTCAAGCCTAAAGACAATTGCCCGTTTAATGCGGGTACCATAAAAATTAGCTTACTCCATTTGATTGCACCCGGGGAAAGATATAAATCGATTTCCCATTTAAGAATTTCCATTTATCTTTAAGCCCGATAGCATGAGCGGTACCCTAACTCAACTACTGCTGGGCAAAAGCTATCAAACCAAAACATTAAACTGAAAATGAATAAGCTTCCTTTAAACTTATTTTGGTCGGTAATTTTTTGTGCCGGCATATTGATTTCATGCAAAAAAAATACAGACAGGCCAACTACACCAACTAATGCCAACCCGGTTGTTACCACTGCCAGTCCTTCTTCCATTACTGCCAGCAGCGCCATTTCAGGTGGAACAGTTAGTAACAATGGTGGAGCCGATATTACAGAACGCGGCATTTGCTTCAGCCTTTCTGCAAGCCCCACTGTACAGGATCAAAAAATTACCAGCGGGAGCGGGGATGGCACCTTCACCTGCACAATGACCAGCCTTACTGTTAACAGCAATTATTATGTAAAAGCATACGTGGTAAATTCGGATGGTGTATTTTATGGAAACGAAGTTTCTTTTCATACGCAGGACCCGGTTCCGGAACCAGACCCGGCAACCCTGCTGTTTATAAGCGGCGGTTATACCAATAAGCTCCTTGCTTTAAATCCGCAGAACGGAAATATTAAATGGACGGCGAACCTGCCTGCATATGTAACTTCTTCACCGGTATATTCAGCCGGGCGTGTATTTGTGGGCTGCGAGGACAATAAGATCTATGCATTTGATACACTGGGCGTGCCCAAATGGTCAGCACCTGTACTGGGACTTCTGCAGGGCAATGCTCCCATCATCGGCAATACGGTTTTATATATTTCAGGCACGGGTGGTGTAACAGCATTCGATCCCGGTAACGGAGCTGTCCTCTGGACTTTTTCAAAACCGGGTGCAAGTACCTTGCTCATTTACAAAAACAATACTGTTTATTTTAATGCTGATTCACTGTACGCAATTGACGCAACCAATGGATCAAGGAAATGGGCTTATCGTACAGGGGGCCAGGCTTCCATTGCACCGGTTGTATTTACTAACAGGACCTATGTTATTTCTTACCCTAGTACGATAAGCCTCCTGAATACTGCAACTGGAGCCGAGATCTGGAAAAAGCCCGACTATACTTTGTCACTTGATGATGTGGAGGGATTAAATGTTAAGAATGGAAATATTTATGGACTCACCGACGACCTGATCATACTCGATTCTGCGGACGGGTCATTCAAATCATCTTCACATATTGAAAATCATATTTACAATAACTATATTGAATTTTCTGATGGCATCCGGCCCATTTTTGTGGATAGTTTAGCGATCATCCCGGCGGGATCTATCTATGTAAGGGATGCTTATACCGGGTTGGAAAAATACACATTTGCCGGCGCGGGCTATACCGGTGCTGGGTGTACATTAACCGGTACTATAATCTACTATACAAATACAGAGCACGAGTACTATTTACCTGACCTGAGTAGTTACTATGCAGGCACCGTATCTGCTTTTGATTACAAAACAAGGATCATGAAATGGACAAGGCAGTTTGTGGATCATAGATTTATTAAAGCTTCTCCGTGTGTTGTAACGGTGTCGGGTAAGGGGTATAGAGGTGGGGTGCAATGTAATTAAGATAGGCTGGATAGTCCTGAGACATTTGATTCCTGAGTTAAAAACTGAGAACAGTTTCGGAAATTGCGGTAATGCTTTGTTAGGTGCTCGGCAGTTTGCCAGCACACCTCAATTCATTTATTTGATATCTTGAAAATGTTCCGTGTCCAGAATTGAAAATGTCATAAATAATATTAATGCAGTAACGTTCTTCTAGTTTTTCTTTGATTTTCTGAGCCTGTTTATTTGCTTTACCTGATATCATAAGGGAGGGAGCAATATGAATTGGCTTTTCTTCTTTTGCATCATTTGTCATAATGCCTTTTCTAAGTTCATTAACGATACCTATAAAATTAAATATCAATTCTGGAAATGGATTGAACTGTTTCACTTCACAAAAAGAGATTAGATCATTATTTTCTACAAAACAAAATCTTCTTGCGGTATCGTAATAGGTAGTGGATTCTTTTACTTTATTTCTTTTAATTATTGAAATATCAGGCGTGGTAAAAATTTCATCATCATGCGATGACTGAACAGCTAGATTATGTTGTATCTCAAATTCGTATTTTCGAATACCGACTTTTTTGGAGATCTTAAAATTAGAAAAATTTGACTGAACACCAGATGTCGAACATTTGTATCTATACTTGCCATTTTGCAAATTTTCTATAATTGGAGTGTAACCATTTAGTTCATAAAATCGAACAATGTAATTATAGCAAGACATTTCAAAGAAATCACTTATTCGCTTTGCTTGATTCGCTACGGTTGCTTTAAACTTATTTATGAAGGCTGCTATCTCTTTTTCAAGAACTGCTTGATCCTTAAAAGGGGATATCGTCTTCGGAATTGTTGTTGCCTTTGCGGGGATTCTGGTTTTTGTTTTGGGCTGCGGCATATTCTATATCTAATTTAAGCCTTTTTATTTTTTGTAAAAGCTCTTTTGTGTGATAATAGTCCATTAAGCTTTCTGGAATTCCAAATTTGTTAATCAAATTTCTATAAGTGATAAGTAACCCAAGAATTTTATTTTTTTCAGCTCCAGTAAATTCGTACTTCCCTATAGTGATTGTATCAGCATCACTATATTTTGTAACAGTTCCATAAAACTTAACAGCACCATCCAAGCTTGAAATAACTCTTTTATGAAATATTGAAAGAGCCAATAGCAGTTCAACTGTTTTTATATATTTTTTCATTGGGTTGTACCAATTCGAAATCTCAATAATATAGTTAGCTTCTCTATATCTGTCTTGAAATTCATTATAAATCTGATTGGCTAGATCGTATGGAAGTGCATACGTCAAAATATTGATTATGGGAGTTTCTTTTGCCATAGAGTCTCGATCACCTTGCAGTTAACGTCGAGCATTGCCGCAGTTTGGGAATTTCATGTTCCGTCCGCAGCTGGTGTTAATAATTAGTCAATTAATTTTTGTTGCAGTGCTAAATATATCTTTTGCCTTGAATAAACAATACGAGATAAGATTTGGCTCTTGTGTGATAAGTGATGTTTCTCCTCGAATTGGTCTTGTGGTGGAAAACGAAATAATTGCTTCATTTTTAATGGCCCATAAATAGATTGATTGCCTTGTACCAGTTTCGTAAATTTCAATCCCGCCGTTCAATAATTCAGTTTTAAATTCATTTGTTTTTTGCCTCAAGAAAGATTGTAGCGAAGTCCTATCCTTAACGCTTGAATCAAATTTCTCTTTACCAATTAGTGAAATCCAATACTCACGATAAGTTTCAAACTTTACTTTATAATCACTAGAATCCGGTTTTTCAAATTGCTCATTTCTAATAATATTCTTGATGACACTATCATGAATTATCAGTTGAACTGGCATAACCCTATCAACTTTTATTAGAAGGTTCTTATATGATTCAAATAGTTTGGGATTAGAAAATTGCCCATACCCAATTCCGTCGGTAACAATAAAAAGAGTATCCTTATCAGAATTTTCCATAGTGCCGTCACTGATTCTTTTTAGAAAATTATTAATGGCTACCAAATTATCAGGAAAAACTCCTATACTTTGAGTTGGCATTTCTGAAACAATCCTATTTAATTTTGAGATACTTGTATCCATCCTGTTACTCAACGTCTCAGTTTTTTTTGAAACCTTCGTTAGCTCAAATAAATGCCAAAAAGCTATAAAGAGAGCCAAATAAGTCAATAGAGCAATAATATGGTTATTTGCTAAAAATTCTAAAGTTGACTTAACCTTATCAAAAAATACTCGTCTTTTATGGCTATTTTCCATTTTGCATTTAAGATAGATGTGTTTATAAATTTAACGATATCCCCAACTGGCATAAGTTCCGCAGGATCACTTGTGTCTCTAACAAGATTGCAAGTCTGCGACTGGATTAGTAATTCAAATTCATTTTTTTAATTCAACTTTCATTAGGAAAGATTGCCTTGCTTCGTACCTCGCAACTCCCCGCAATGACGTTAGCTATTATTCCTCCAAACTATCCAGATCCGCCAGGTCTTGTTTCGCCAGGATTTTTCTTCATCTTTTCTTTTCAGCATGCCAATTGTTTTTACCCGGATACCTGTCAAGGTAGTCGCCTGTCCAGCTCCCATTGATCATGCGTAAGCCTCCGCCATCATTCACAAGCTGCCCAGACCATTGTTGTTTTCCCCAACCTCCGCTACGTACGAATTCTATAGTGTTCCCACGCACCTGCCCGTTGACCGCGCCGTCTCCGGACCCGCCAGAGAACGATCCGGAGAAATTGCTGCCATCCTGGCTCGTAATGTGCAATGTCCATCCCAGGTCGTCGTTGCAACATTTTATATTCCAGTCTCCTGTTAACAAACCACCAGCAGCAGGCTGTGACACCTGGCCCCCGGCGTTAGTGGTATTGCATGTTCCGTTTACCCTGGTCCAGGTACTGGCTCTGTATGGAGCAGATTCAGATACCTTTACGATCCTGTTATTGCTTTCAATGCGAACACTCAAACTGGCTCCAAAAGCCTGGTACGGATTTGCCGGCAGATCGTACCACAATCCTGTAAGGGTATTACCCGCAATGGCTCCATGAAAAACATTGTGTACACTGGCAGACCCAGCTGGCCCACCTGCCCAAAAAACTTCGTTTCCGTTTTGACGGATCTGATAGCATCCACCGGCATCACTTTGCCAATACCCGGTCAGATCATAAGATTGAGCAGATACTTTAAACGGCAACAGGATGGATAACAAGACAATTAGGTTTATTGTTGTTGATTTTATTACACCCAAATACACTGATTGAGAAAAACTGTTCAATATAAAATGTAAAGGTTTCATGATGTGTGAATTTATTTTTTATTGTTGTTACTATTTTCCATCATTCCTCCAGCGTATCCAACGGTCCCGGAGGCAGAATGAGCGTAGTATATCGCTCTACATGTGTGATCCATATCTGGCTTGTTCCCGGGTTGTCTGCAATCCTTAACTTAATATTGATCACCGATTGGCTGCTGCCTGCAGGTTTCCGGAGGTAAAGCATAACATGGTCTTCGCCGGATTCAAACTGGTAATTTACTTCGGTGCCGTTTACAGTAAAAGCAAGCACAGAATCAGTCAGGCAAAGTACATGTACTTTCAGCACCATGATATTCTGGGCAGGCTCCGGAAATATTCCACCCCATGCACCCATATATACCGCAAACTCCAATTCTTCATCTCGTTGGCCCTTATTCAGGAGCCACCCAAATTCGATGCTTCCGCTGACGATGGCCCTGCGAAATAAAAACCTGCCGGAGATCGCCGACTGGCCATATCCATACCCGGTATCATAAGTTTCCTGCAGCTCCCTGCCAATACCTGCGAAGTAAACAGTAGCGGGTGAGCCTGCGGGTAATAGCTGGGCCGTATTCAATAGCTTTACAGTGCCATTGGCATTAAAGACTGCTACATACCTTCCTGTTTTCAATTTCTTCCTGGCGGGGTAGTTTTCTAATTTCAATTTTGTGGGGGCTTGATTTGTTTGCTTTTTCATTTTTAAGCGGTTTTATAATTGGTTGCCTGGGTTGAGCATAAATATAGTTTTTATAGTTTCTAAATTTTAGTGATTTTGAAAAATCCCCCGAATGGGGGATATGCATAGGTTAATTGCTTGTACCACGCAATGACGATAGTATCGTGAACGCGTCGTATTTCTACATGTCATGCTGAGCTTGTCGAAGCAGGATTAAAAGAATGGACATTGGGTTGGCTGCATATTCCATAAATGCAATAACGCATCTATCAACCACACTTCGACAAGCTCAGTGTGACATTCTATGTTGTATAAGGTAGATTGCTTCGTTCCTCGCAATGACGTAACGTTTAGGGGATTGCTTAGTTCCCACAATGACGTAACCTTCGGCAGATTGCGTTCGTTCCCTGCACTGGCGTAACCCTTAGCAGATTGGTTGGTTTCGGATGGCGTACTAATGGGGTAAATACGCTACTTTTGCAGCTCTAAAAGAGCATCGTAGTACATGAAGAACATCCGGAATTTTTGCATCATTGCACATATAGATCACGGGAAAAGCACCCTCGCTGACAGGCTTTTACAATCCACCAATACCATCAGCGAGCGCGACATGCAGGAACAGGTGCTGGATGATATGGACCTCGAAAGGGAAAAAGGCATCACCATTAAGAGCCATGCCATCCAGATCAATTACCCCTACAAAGGCGAGGAATATATCCTCAACCTCATTGATACACCCGGCCACGTGGATTTCAGTTATGAAGTGAGCCGTGCGTTGGCGGCCTGCGAAGGTGCCTTGCTGTTAGTGGATGCATCGCAGGGCATACAGGCTCAGACCATCAGCAACTTATACCTGGCTATTGACAATAATCTTGAGATCATCCCCATCATCAATAAGATCGATATGGATGGCGCCATGATACCCGAAGTAACCGACCAGATCATCGAACTGATAGGCTGCAAACAGGAAGACATTCTCCTGGCCAGCGGAAAGAGCGGCATCGGCATCGACGAGATCCTTGCTGCCATCATCGCACGCATACCCGCGCCAAGCGGCGACCCTGCGGCGCCCTTACAGGCACTGATATTCGACAGCGTGTACAATTCTTTCCGGGGCATCATTGTTTACTACCGCATTTTCAACGGCACACTCAAAAAAGGCGATAAGATCAAATTCAGCAATACGGGTCTGGAATACGGGGCCGATGAGGTGGGTGTATTAAAAATGGGCCTTGTCCCCACGCAGCGAAGTAGGTGCAGGAGACGTAGGATATATCATCACCGGGATCAAGGATGCCAAGGAAGTGAAAGTAGGAGATACGATCACTACCACGGTGAACCCGGCGCTGGAAGCCATCAAGGGATTTGAAGACGTGAAGCCGATGGTATTCGCGGGCATATTCCCGGTAGAGACCGATGCGTTTGAAGAACTGCGGGATTGCATGGATAAATTGCAACTGAATGATGCTTCCTTAACCTTCGAACTCGAAACATCCGCAGGCGCTTGGCTTCGGCTTCCGTTGCGGATTTTTGGGCATGCTGCATATGGAGATCATACAGGAGCGGCTTGAAAGGGAATTTAACCAGACGGTAATCACCACGGTTCCAAACGTAAGCTTTATTGCGACTACCAGTAAGGGTGAGGTGATCACGGTGAACAACCCGACGGAAATGCCGGATCCAACGAGGATCGATCATATTGATGAACCTTTTATCCGTGCGCAGATGATCACCAAGCCGGAATACATCGGCAATATCATGACGTTGTGCATTCAACAAGCGTGGCATACTCATCAACCAGCGATACCTTACTCCAACAAGGGTGGAGCTTGACGTTCGACATGCCGCTCACCGAGATCGTATTCGATTTTTATGATAAGCTGAAAAGCATGACGCGTGGTTATGCATCCTTCGACTACCACCCGATAGAATACCGCGAAAGTGATATTGTGAAGATGGATATTTTACTGAATGGCGAAAAAGTGGATGCCTTAAGCGCCTTGATACACCGGGGACGGGCACACGAATTCGGACGCAAGCTTTGCGAGAAGCTGAAAGAACTTTTGCCACGCCAGCAATTCCAGATCGCCATACAGGCTGCCATCGGCGCCAAAGTGGTTGCCCGGGAAAATATCAGTGCCATGCGCAAAGACGTTACCGCCAAATGTTATGGTGGTGATATTAGCCGTAAACGTAAGCTGCTGGAAAAACAGAAAGAGGGTAAGAAGCGCATGAAGCAGATCGGGAATGTGGAAGTACCGCAGGAGGCTTTCCTGGCAGTTCTAAAACTAAATGACTAAGACGCCCTGCGGGCGATTGATAGGAACACGGATGACACGGATTGGACGGATTTTCACGGATCTATTTCATATTATTAGTTAGCACTTTTCTTTTAAAGGTTGCTTTTTCGCCGAAAAATAATATCAAACCGATCTCATAACGGGTCGCCTTAAGATAATTCACTACTTGCAATTCATGCTGAAGAATTATACCACCAGGTCCTGCCTTTAATTCAATGATCAGTTCATCGTCCACAAGAATATCGCAGAAATACAATCCAACATTGTGCGTTTCATAAAAGACATTTAATGGAGCTTGCTTCTGACATTTGAAAGCATGATTTTCTAATTCAATTACTAGAGCGTTTTCGTATACCTTCTCCAGGAAACCATACCCAAGTGTGTTGTAAACCTTGTAAAAACACCTGATAATTCTTTCTGTTTTTTCTTCCAGTAAAAGCATTTGATTTTTGGAACAAGGTCTTAAAGTTATTATCAGCTTTTGCAGTAAAACCCGCCGAAATAAATAGTTTTTCCCCCATAAAAATCCGCGTTCATCCGTGTCATCCGTGTCATCCGCGTATCTATCAAAAATGCCCGCAGGGCGCTTCAACCCAATCCGCTTTTCTATCCTCCGCGTTTAGGCGGCATCGCGATCTTACCCATTATCTCCGGTTCTGCCGGATGGCTTGCAGTATCTCTAACCGGAACTACAGCAGGTTCACCAATCATTATTTCAGGGTCTATACTTTGTACAGGAATAAATTCAATATCTCCTTGTATATCTACATTGCATGCAGGCGGCTTCGGCAGGCTGGTATCTCTTACCTCGCCCATCTTAACAAGCTGTTGTTGATGAGGGGGTATTACAAATCCTTGTTTTGCCATTTGTGCAACAACGGTAGCTTCTAACTGATTTCGAGGTCCCGGATCATTTGTTGTATCGGTATATATTGCAGGTTGGGTCTTCGGAAATGACAGCCCGCTGATGGCGATCTGGTTTGCAAGAGGCTCACCCATAGTATTTACTTCGCAGGAAAACAGGGTAGTGCTGAATACGATGAGGCTTGCAACAAGAAATTGCTTCCACCAGGGCATTTCAATATAAAATATATTTTGTGGAAGTTCGATGTGGATACTGTTCAGCTGGTTGCTGGTAAACCTGCCGCAAACTTTTTCTTCTTTTTTATTGATCAAAAAATGCCTGACCTCATCATCGGTCATTTTGGTAAAATCAACAACGGTCTTGCAGCAGGATGAACAATGCCGGCCCTGTTGGTTGGCAGCCATATTGTTCCAGTCTTCGTGGCAGGGGGTGGGAATGGTGATCTTTAGCATGGGAATGTTTTTTAGGAAGATGCACTTGATCCCCAAATTGCATAAAAAGTTCTTAGTTCTTAGTTCATAGTTAGCGACCTATATAATTTGAAGGGTATTATAGAGTTTATAGTTCCTGGTTCTGAGTTGGGGTTTTAATAATTTGAAGAAAATTTCGAATAGGAGAATAACAAACTCCATATCAAAAAAAACTGCAGGTAATTGTATACGCTTCCCAAACTATGAACTAAGAATTAAGAACGATGAACTGGCATTTGAGAACTAATCATCTGTTTTCTTAACAGGGCCTGGAATAGAATCCATCTCATTCCCTTTTAGTTTCGATTCATCGATCGTTCCTTTATCATCAAAGATGGTCTTATCAAGCGGAGTTTTTGGATCACGTGTTTTGTAATTTCTTACATTTTCAAGGAATACCCATTTACCATTTACCCACTTGAATCCTTCAAAATCGCCGTCGGTAACATAGGTCCATTTTTTTTGCGGCTCTTTGGTTTCGGATATAAGGTGTTCTGCAAGGATGATCCCCATTTCATCATCGTAATTCATTTTGACCGCTGATTCTTTTTTATATTCTATGATATAACGTGCGGGATTCTTTGGGACAAGGCTACCATTCGGGATACTAAAAAACGGGCCGCCAAAGATGGGCTGTCCATTTTCGAAGCGTAAGACCTCGATCAGCTTCTTATTGCTCCGGATATTGTTTTCATCATACCCAAGCAATGTATAATAATTTCGCCCTGAATGCTTTGTAAGTATTATCTTATAATAAACTGCGCCTATCCATCCGTTGTTATTTCCAACGGTATCTTCGTTGGCAATGGTCACATCTGATTTATCAATGAGAGGGAATAGCTTTAGCGAACCATCCTCTGTTCTCATTTGAATGGCGCCATGCTGCCTGATGACATTATCATTGATCACCATCTGCCAGGTAAAGATCCGGAAGCTGCTATCGGGCGCATATAATTTCGAGATCGTGGACAATGAATCGAAACGGTAATAGAAAGAATTCCTGATCTTTAAACTGCGTACAAGGATCCTTGTGAAATTGCTATCTGCATTGAACCTGTCAGCGGGATTGATCCCCATTACAAGTTTCCTGGATTGAATTTTTAAAGAATCTTCTTTCTGCTTCAGCAATTTATGATCGGCAGGATTGATATGCTGTGCAGGTGCAGTGGTACTGAATAATAATGCAAGGACAAGGACCGGGTAAAATTTCATGGATTAAATTTAGTCAAACAATTTACAATTGAAAATAAGTGCTGCTTTAAGTAAATAACTTTAACTAAAGCTTATCATCACCCAGGGATTGCGCAAATGCGAGCAAACTGTTGCTGACCGCATCAATGCGATCATCAGTAAGATCCACATCCGGGCGGGTAGTAGGTAAGAAGACGGTGTAGACGCCAAGGTTCCTGCCGAATTCCATATCGCTGATCGTATTGCCAACCATGATGGATCTTGAAAGATCAATATCGGTGAATTGTTTGGCGGCTTCTAATCCCATCCCTGGATTTGGCTTGCGATAAGGATTTGTATCATCCAGCTCGCTGCAATAAAAAACAGCGTCCAGCCTTCCGCCTGATGCTTTGATCTCTTTTTCCATATTGGCGTGGATGGTATGCAGGTCTTCCAGTTTTGTCAGTCCTTTTCCCACACCTTTCTGGTTGGTAACAACAACAATGCGGTTGAATTTCTTAGCAAATATTTTAATGGCTTCCTTCGCTCCATCATAGAATTTAAACTCCTCCCAGGTATGGATATAATCCTGGTGCTTTTCGTGGTTGATCACACCGTCACGATCTAAAAACAACGTCCAGGTTTTATCGATTTGCTTTAGTGGTAACATGAAGAAATTTATGATTTATGATGTAAGATGTATGATTTATTATGCAGGATTAATAATGAGCTTTAGGATGCATATCATACATCATAAATCATACATCATATATTTACCAAATCCTCGTTAGCTTTTTCGAGATCAGCCGGTATACCGATATCTATAAAATAATCATCCAGAACAAGCCCCATCATTTTATGAACCTTATAATATTTTTCAAGATAATCTTTTTCAAAAGAGAATTTTCGAGGCAGGTCCAATGCAAGGAATGGAGCGGCCTTTAACGCGTATACGCCACCGTTGATGAGTCCCTCCTTAAAAAACTGCTTTTCGCGGAATGACTGTATATGCCCATCCTTATCGATCTCCACCACACCATAGCGGTCAAAATCATTCATCGGTTTCAGGCTAAGCGTGCAGGCGGCATCATGTTGCCGGTGAAATGCTGACAGCTTATTGATATCGATCTTAAACAAAGTATCTCCATTCAATACCAATACATTTTCTGAGCCAGCTTTTTTTAAGGCCAGCTGTATGGCGCCTCCTGTTCCCAAGGGCTCTTTTTCAATTGAATATTGAACACTGAGCATTGGATATTGAGTATTTATAAATGATTCAATGACCTCGTGCATGTATCCCAGTGAAAAAATGAATTGATCAACTCCCTGTTCCATTAAGTAACCAATCACGTACTGTAGAAAAGGTTTACCTGCAACCGGTGCTATGCATTTGGGCAGATCAGGAACAGCGCTGCGGAGTCTTGTGCCAAGGCCACCGGCAAGAATGACCGCCTGTTTTATTTCATTGCCCATACTGCGGACCGGGCTTTGAAGGCCCAGGTTTTCGGGTTCTATTGACATCGGCTCTAACTTATTTTGCAAAATATTGTTCTTCCACCAGCTGGCAAATAATATGTCCGAGTAGAATATGGCTTTCCTGTATGCGTGGAGTATCCGTAGAAGGTACATTGATCAAAAGATCGGATAGCTCTTTAATTTTTCCCCCGCTGGCGCCTGTAAAACCGATCGTAGTCATTCCCTTCTGCTTAGCGGTCTCAAATGCTTTTACAATATTGCCGCTGTTGCCGGAAGTACTCAGCCCGACCAGTACATCACCGGCCTTTCCAATGCCTTGTATCATTCTTGAATAGACCACATCATAACTGTAATCATTAGCCACCGCGGTCATGTAGGAAGTGTTCACATGCAGTGCTTCTGCGGGTAAGGCTTCCCGGTCGGTATAGAAACGGCCGCTGAATTCCGCGGCAAGGTGCTGCGCATCTGCCGCACTTCCGCCATTTCCGCAGAACAATACTTTATTCCCGTTCTTAAATGCGGTGACGATCGCTGTTACGCATCGCCCCAAATTTTTTTGCAATTCCTTATTTGCCAGGACCTCCAGTTTTACATCAATGGAAGCCTGTATCAATTGCTCGATCTGCTCTTTCATGTACGATTATTAGAATGATTAAAATTGCGATGTAAAGGTAGGAAAACTGTACACGCGAATGATAGATACACGGATGACACGGATTAAACGGATTTTCACGGAGGTATTTTGTGATAACTAATAAAATATAACAGCAGGATGGTCACAACGTGCGCTCAATCGTTGATCGGAAAGCTATCCAGCATCCGAGTATCTGGTATCCAGTAATAAGGAATTAAGCATAGATCCGCGTTTATCCGTTAAATCCGTGTCATCCGCGTTTTTATCCATCGCTTTTGTCAAACATTCCAGCTCGTCAGTCCATACTTTGTAAAAGAATATTTTTTTACTTCACCGCCAAATTTTAAAAGCGCTTCCTTAACGGCATGATTTGAATTGCCCGGGCAATAAAAGATCATAAATCCGCCACCACCTGCGCCGCTTATCTTTCCCCCGGTTGCGCCAGCTTTTTTTGCTGCATTCATAAATTTCTTCGATGCTGCTGTTGCTGATATTGGCCGCCATCTTTCGTTTCTGCTGGAACCCAAAATCAAGTATCTCGCCAAATTCATTCAACCTGCCTTTCAGCAATGCTTCTTTCATCATGCGTGCCTGTTCTTTTAGCTGATGCATGGCCTCAATACTTTTTTCATCCTGGTTGTTCACATTTTTAACCTGCTCTTTGATGATGGATGCGCTTTCCCTTGAAGTAGCGGTAAAATATAATACCAGGTTATTCTCCAGTTCATGCATATACTGCGGCCGGATACGCAGAGGGTTAACGATCACCTTGTCATCGCCGTAAAATTCCATGAAATTCACCCCGCCAAAAGTAGCTGCATATTGATCCTGTTTTCCACCGGCGAGTTGGAGTTCATTGCGTTCAATCTCGTAAGCCATATGGGCAATATCATAATCGCCGAGGGGAAGCTTTAGCATTTCTACAAAAGCGCCGAGAATGGCTACCACCAGGGTAGACGAAGTGCCAAGCCCTGAACCTGCAGGCGCATCAACAAAAGTAGACAGGCGAAAACCCGTTGCAGGCAATTTGAATTCTTTATGACATGCGGTTATAAACGCCTTTCAGCAGGTCGAGGTTGCCATCGATGGGTAACGATGTAGCCCAGGCATCCGCTGCTGTTCCTTCCTGTCGAGCGCTTCCACGATAATGGCCATTTCATTCAATGGTTCAATACTGGCATAGGCAGACAGGGAGATCGTTGCATTTAAAATGGCGCCGCCGTGCATATCGCTATAAGGGCTAACATCCGTGCCACCACCGGCAAGGCCTATGCGAAGGGGGGCTTTACTTCTATAGATCATTTTCTCTTATGCTTATTGTAATCATATATTCAATTTCCAATTCTTTTACTCCAGTTCTTAGTTATTAGTTCCCAGTTGAGTTTAAGCTGGTTGTAAACCCTTCTTAACCCGAAACTACGAACTAATAACTATGAACTAAAAACTAAGAACTATGAACTATTGCTATTCATAATCTCGTTCACCATAACCTCCCAGCTATATTTCTTCTTTTCTTCTTTCAACCCGGGCATAAAATGATCATCGCCTTTTTCGAAATACTCGAGGATCTTTTCAGCAATGGATTCCGCATTGGGTTCTGCCACCAGCCCCACTTTATTGTCAGGAACCAGTGCAGGAAGGCCGCCGACATTGGTAACGATCATGGGTATTTCAAAATGATAGGCGAGGGGAGTGACGCCGCTTTGCGTGGCATTGCGGTAGGGCTGCACGACTGCATCTGCTGCACAGAGATAATATTTCACTTCACTGTCTGCAATAAATTCAGTTCTTAATATCAATGAATCTTCAATACCAAGTCTTTTAACTTGCTCATCATAAGGCTTACGGTCTTCGTAAAATTCCCCGGCAACAAGAAGTTTTATATGCTGAGTTGCGATGGCTGTTTTTAACATCTTCATTGCATCCAGCAATATATCAAGCCCTTTATATTTTCTAATGAACCCGAAAAACAATATGATCTTATTCATCAGGATCAATCCTAGTTTTATTCTTGCTTCCCCTTGCTCATCCTTTCTCCAAAATTATCATACAAAGGATGTGCAACATATTTTGCAGGCTTCAATGGAGCGAATCTGTTTTACATCTTTCAAAACTTTTTCGCTCATGGTAATAAATCCATCACCGGTTTTACAAAATATTTTGTAAAAACAGTATCTCCCGGCCGTTTTTCATGCGGAATGATATTATCTGCAATGCAAACCACTTGGTATGCCTGTTTTTTTTTGCAATGCGAAGGATGGTGCCAAGGCATGGCCCCATAAACGGAAGCCAGTAACGTACCACAATAATATCGGGCATTTCTTTTTTAATTCTTTGCCAACCTTTATCCAGTTAAGGGGATTGATGGAATTGATGACTGTATTGATATTAAGCCCTGCAGGTGCCGGTTCAGCTGAAAATTGGGTGGTGCCAGGGAATAAAAAACCAGGGTATTGTAACGAGAAAGTATAGATGCTGACGCGGTGTCCCTGGTTTTGAAATTCCTTGCAAGTCGTTCATTATAAGAGGCAAGTCCGCCCCGAAGTGGATGCGCCGGGCCCATGATGATGATATTTTTAGATGACCCGGTCATTGTTGATTTGAAAATTTGAAGATTTGAAAATTTGGTAATTAGGCAGGTTTTCGAAGCAGATCATCTTCAAATCTTCAAATCGCCGAATCTTCAAATTATTTATAAGCCCAATCTTTCTTCAATCAAATAATTATTTCTTTCCGTAGAATTCCTTGCAATCAGTTCACCAATAAATCCCGCAAGGAATAACTGTGTACCAATGATCATCGCAAGAATGGCAAAGAAAAACAACGGCCGTTGTGTCATACCGGTTATATCAAAAAAGAATTTTGAGATCGTCAAGTATATAAATACGATAAACCCGAATAAAAAGAAAACCGTTCCCCAAAACCCGAAAAAATGCATCGGTTTTTTTCCAAATTTACCAACAAAGAAGATCGTCATCAGATCAAGAAATCCATTGATAAACCTGTTCCATCCAAATTTTGTTACACCATATTTTCTTGCCCGGTGTTCTACTACTTTTTCACTGATCTTTCTAAAGCCTGCCCATTTAGCAAGTACCGGAACATAGCGGTGCATTTCACCATAGACCTCGATGCTTTTTACCACTTTTTTCTTATAGGCTTTTAGTCCGCAATTAAAATCATGCAGTTTTATTTTGCTCATGCTTCTTGCAGCAGCATTGAAAAATTTACAGGGAATATTCTTAGTAAATGTATTGTCGTATCGTTTTTTCTTCCAGCCGCTCACAATATCAAAATCACCGTCCAGGATCATGTTACTGAGTTCCGGGATTTCATCCGGGCTATCCTGCATATCCGCATCCATGGTGATCACCACTTCGCCCTTTGCTGCTTTAAATCCTTCATTCAGCGCCGCGCTTTTGCCATAATTGCGTTGGAATTTTATCCCTTTGATATGCGTATTTTTTTGTCGCAGGTTTTCGATCACATTCCATGAATTATCAGTGCTCCCGTCATCGATCATGATGATCTCATAACTGTAATGGTTGGCCAGCATCACCCGTTCGATCCATGCAGCCAGTTCCGGCAAAGATTCATCTTCGTTTAAAAGTGGTATTACAATTGAAAGATCCATGTCTTATTTATTGCCAGGATTGTTTTGTTGATTTAAAAATACAGCCCCGATCGCTGATATCACTGCGCCCAGCAACAGGAACTTAATGGTTGTGATCGCCAGCATCATCGGCATAAAAATACTCCTGAGCTTATTCGCATTGGCTTCTACTTCCGATGCCATATAGTTTTTATCTTTCATCACCAGCTCATTATTTTCTTTAATAACGGCTTCCAGTATCTGCGGGTTAAGTTTATAAAAAACAATGGTATACACAACCATCATCAATGTTACCACGATAAAGGTTTTAAACCCTTCAGAGAAATAATCCTTGAACTTAAGTGCGTCCACCGAACGGATCTTTAAAGAAATAAGGCTCCACAAAAGCCCTATAACGAATACCGCCAGCACAGCAAACTGGTTAAAACCATTGGCCGGCAATTTAAATCCATAAAAGAATACCAGGGAAAGAATGATCATAACTGCACCCACCAGTAAACCTTTATATGTAGCACTCATTTTTATCATGATAAGTTGATCACCGTTTTGCCCTTATTCACAATGCCGATCACTTTGCCAGTTAAACGCTTCCCGATAAAAGGGCTGTTGCGTGACCTGGATCTTATCATTGATTCGTCAAATATATAGGATTCGCCGGGATTGAATAAACTAAGGCAGGCCATCGCTCCTTCTTTCATTTCGGGAATATCCAGCCCGAATATTTTCCGTGGCGCCACGGTCAACTGGTCTATTAATACTGCTGTATCCGTTACCACGCTGTTCATGATACCAAACAGGGTTTCCAGGCCGATCATACCGTTCTTCGCGTATTCAAATTCGCATGCCTTATCATCCCAGTGCTGCGGTATATGATGGGAGGCGATGCAATCGATCGTGCCGTTATTCAACGCTTCGCGAACAGCCATCATATCAGGCCTGCTGCGCAATGGCGGGTTTAGTTTTAAATTCGTATCGTAAGATGCGAGGTCCTCGTCACAGAAAAAACAATGATACGGAGTAGCAGAACAGCTAAGCCGGAGGCCATCTTTTTTAGCAGCCTTTATCAATTCAATTCCTTTTCGGGTAGAGACGCCCGTTATATGCAGCCTGGAACCGGTATATTTCAATAATTCAATATCTCTTGCGATCATCAGTTCTTCCGCGATCGCCGGTTTACCGGGCAGCCCGAGTTGTGTACTTATAATGCCTTCATTCACCAGGCCATGGGCAGATATCGACCGGTCATCCGGTACCTGGATCAGCGTAGCATCTATTGCCAGTACATATTGAAGTGCTTTTGAAAGAAATCCCGGGCTTTGTATTGGCTGTGTCCCATCACTGAAGGCGATCGCCCCGCTTGCATGCATATCATACATTTCGGACAGCTCTTTTCCTTCGGCATTTTTTGAAATAGATCCTATCGGATAAATATTTACCGGCAGGGATGCGGCTCGCTGGATAATATATTCAACCTGCCCCTTGGATGATATGGGGGGATTCGTATTGGGCAGGATCATCAGGTCTGTAAAACCTCCGGCGACAGCAGCAGCGGCGCCGGACACGATCGTTTCCTTTTGCTCAAACCCGGGGTCCGAGAAATGTGAAAATATATCCATCCAGCCAATACTTACATGGAGGTTATCGTTTGCTATTATTTCATCCGCATTGTCCGAAATGGAATCCGCTATTTTATCGATCCGGCCATCCACGATAAGAATATCTTTTACTTGCCCATGAAGGGGAGAAGAAGAACAAATGATGTGGGCTTGCTTTATTAAAACCTTCATTATTATATGAGATTGCGCAAATATCAGAAAAATTCCCGGGAATACAAGATGTGGAGGATGCTTAGGCTGTGACTCATTTTTAAAAAACTGTCAGCCTGAGCCTGTCGAAGGCGTATTGCAAACTAATCGATGCCGGTTTCGACAAGCTCAACCTGACAACTCGTTATATAATAAATTTTCAAACTGATACACATAGATACCTTGTATTTAATAAACCTTTTGCAGGGCGGGAATAACCGTAAGCTAATTTGAATTGAACGCTTTCGCGATCATGACCGAACTTGGCGTTTAAATTTAAAAAAAGCCATTGGGCTAAAAACAATATATGATCGAAACAATGGACCACGATTTAGAGAAAATAACTATAAGGGATACCCTTTTTGGAGATCATTCCCTTGATCATTGGGCAGGTATCAACGGCAATGAATTGCCATGGAATCTTTTCAAAGAAGTGAAGATCCATGTTGATAAAGGCGATGATGAAAAAGCGATTGAAACGCTGCATAAGATCACAAAGTTACCCGGCCTTGAATCGAGGCATTACCTGCAGGCATATCATTTTTTGAAAGGATTGTCTGCTGTTTCGGTGAAAAATGTGATGCTGTTTGGAGTTGTAGTAGAAGTAGGTATGGAGGAAGGGCTTGACCTTGTAGCAGTATATGCGGATCATTCGGCCAGGTATTATAATTATTCAGGCGCAGGGGTTATCTGGGAGAGTCCCGATCATTCCCTTGACCAGAAGATCGATGATATCCTGCTGACAGGACAGGATACCCTTAAACAGATCGGACCCTGGAATGGATTGCGCCCGGCTGCTCCTGCCAAGGGCGATGCAAGGATCAACCTGCTCACATCTAACGGATTACATTTCGGGCAGGGCCCTGTAGATGTCTTATTCAATGACCCGCTGGGAAGCAAAATAATGAATGGCATGTTTGATATAATGCAGACCCTCAGCAGCAAAACCAATAAGGCCAGTTAAAATATTCCGGCGTAAAAAACGTTATGTAAAAAAATTAATATGAAATTGTTAGGTTACCTAAGCATTTTGCCTGTTTTTATACTGGCATCATCCAGCTTAAAAGACAAGGATCCCGTCATAAAAAATTACCTTGGAATACAGGGACCCATTCAATATAATAACAGCTCTTTTGATCTTGCGTGGAGTACTCACCCGGATGAAAATTATTTTAAGCAGGAATACCTTCTTCCCAACGAAAAACCTGAAATTTTCACCCAGATGCTGCTTTTGGAAGCCCTTGTGGGCAGTATTTCCCTCGAAGAAGCTGTAAGGCTTAAGATCAGTGAACTGCAGCATCGGAAAAGAACGGATCCACTGGTTAATTACCAATTGACGGAAAACCCCAAAACAGGAGAATTCCTATTAGATTTTGTCGTAAGCAGTTCCCCTGGAAACAAACTGGTCGTTGAATGGAATGCTTACAGGTATATAAACCTGCAGGATAAATCAGGAAAGGAGGGTGTGCTCTTATTCGGATATAGTAAAAGGAGTTATGGGGAAAAAGCAACAGGCTTCATGAATAAATTAAAAACAGAACGCATAACTCACATAAATACAATGCGGAACTACGCGATACCGAAAATTAAATTCTAACTAATTAAAACTGGCTGGACCGTTCCCAAGTTGGGCTTATCTGCTGACATGTCTTTCCGACCAGCCGAATACCCGCTGCAAAAAACAGTTTCCATCCTTCGTTTTCCATCACACTCAAAAAGGGATTCTTGCCCAAAAACAGGCTATGCTGAAATGCAAGGGGCCGGAAGTATTAATCTTACCCGGCAGGAATTTTGTACTGCTTAACCTGCACGAGCATAAATTAATATCTATGAATAATTTTGATACGCTGATAAAAGGAGAAAAACCCGTTGTGGTAGATTTTTCAGCAGAATGGTGCGGCCCCTGTAAAATGATGCCGCCGATCTTGTCAGAATTAAAGCGGAAAGTGGGTGATAAGGTGACAATCATCAAAATGGATATTGACAAAAATCCCTCTTATGCTCAAAAATATTCGGTGATGTCTGTTCCAACATTGATCATCTTTCAACAAGGAAAGATCCTGTGGCGAAGATCGGGTGTAACCCCTGCTCATGAAATTTTAGAACAGCTGCAAAAATCATTGAACTGATAATGGCTGTTTTGCAGGGGAGTGAAATTTTATTCACAGCAGGTTCACAACCTCGGGTCTTTGTTATTTAATTAAGAAATTCTATTGTTAGCTGGAAATAGTTGCCATTTTATTTTGTAACTTACCGAGAGCGATCACCTCCAACTAAAACCATATTTTTATGGGAACATTTCATTCAAGCCAAACCAATAATTGCACGCTTTACCCCGGTGAGTATATTCCGCTCTTTGATGCAGAAGAATTAAAACTGGAATTAAAAAAAACAAAGAAGGCCAGGATCGCTGATCCCTTTGTAAATGTAAGTGAACAGAAATATTATTTCCAGTTAGAAGCTGCAATCCCCGGTTTACAACGCGAAGATTTTTTTATTAATATTGACAATGATATCATTTCGATCTCTGTGATGCATAAAAATTTAAATGTACCGGAGGAACAAAATTTCCGGCTGCATGAATTCAATTATGATTGTTTTAACCGGAATGTTATTTTACCTGAACATGTAGAAACGGAATTTGTGATCGCGGAATATAAGAATGGGATATTAAAAATGTTCCTGCCGAAAACAGTATCTGCATCAAGACAACCGGCTGCGCGGGTGATCGTGTATTAGCAACCGTTTGATATAATCAAAAAGGCCCTAAACTGAGTTTAGGGCCTTTTTTTAAATCTATTTGTCGGGATGACAAGATTCGAACTTGCGACCCCACGCCCCCCAGACGTGTGCGCTACCGGGCTGCGCTACATCCCGCTCTGTTTAAGAACTGCAAATGTACTTGCAAATCGTAAATTTTCAAAAATGATATCACATTACATTAAATCAGCCTCTTTTATTTAGAGCAAACTATTTGACAGGATAAATTACCAGCGCTTTAATTCATCCTTTCTGAAAATATATTCCGGCGTGTGAATGAGTTCTTCTTCATTCACGTGGTACCAGGGAGAAAGATCCAGGTTGGACGGGTTTTTTAAAAGATGGATATCCTGTGCAGGCATATAGCTTTGGGCAAGCAGGTAAATTTTTTCACCTGCATCGTTTGTTGCCACATCCATCACCATTGCTGCATGGCCGGGAAAACCTCCCCGGATCAGGACATCACCCGGCATGATCGTTTTCATTTCTACCAGGTGTAGCTGTTTGGATAAAGAAGCACTGCCGCACATTCCAAAGACACGTTGCAGGTA
Organism: uncultured Chitinophagaceae bacterium; assembly: GCA_963779595.1. GTDB lineage: Bacteria > Bacteroidota > Bacteroidia > Chitinophagales > Chitinophagaceae > Ferruginibacter. The sequence continues at coordinate 142,673 of CAVZYY010000002.1, forward strand.
GTTATTAAAATTGATCCTGTTATATGGGGCAGAGAGTCGGTAACATTTTCCCTCATTATCATAAAATGCAATGGAGTCAAACTGTTCCTGCTCATAAAAATAAGTTGCTCTCAACCGCATGACCGCATCTGCACATTGTTGAAGATCCTTATGACCAACAGGAATATTGAGTACCGCAAACTGGGCTGTTTGGTTATTTTTGAGGCTGCCGTCATACAAGTATACGGCTTTACCTTTTTTTAACGGAATATCCCTAAGCCACCCCGGAAAGGAATTTTTTGATGCATCTAACCGCTTGTACCCGCCTGGCAATGGGATGGCTGCAATTTCAGGATATGGGTTTTCGTTATTATCCCTGGAAATAACAGGGATCGGCCCCGGCTTTTGAGAATTACTATTTTTACAGGCAAATAAAACAATCAGCATTACAACCACAATAGTTTTACAGTGCATAAATGATTATTTTTGATTTAATTAGACCTGGGATGCAACTTTGTATTGTTTCCACATAAAACCTAAAAACCTAATGGCCAATATTTTAATTATTGATGATGAAAAAGCCATCCGGAAAACCTTATCAGAAATTTTAAGCTTTGAAGGATATAAAATTGACGAGGCATCTGACGGAGAAGAGGGGTTGAAGAGATTTAGTGAAAAAACCTACGACCTGATATTATGCGATATAAAAATGCCCAAGCTGGATGGCATTGAGTTTTTGGAAAAAGCAAAAGAGATCAACGCCGATATCCCGATCATTATGATCAGCGGGCATGGCAATATTGATACAGCCGTTGAAGCAGTAAAGAAAGGCGCCTTTGACTATATCAGCAAACCCCCCGATCTTAACCGCCTGCTTATTACCCTGAGAAATGCCGCAGATAAACAAAATCTTGTTTCAGAAGCAAAGGTGCTCAAACGTAAAGTAGGCAAAGTGCAGGAGATGGTTGGTGAAAGCGGATCGATCGGGAAGATCAAGGACACGATAGAAAAAGTAGCACCTACAGAAGCCCGTGTGCTTATCACGGGTGATAATGGCGTAGGTAAAGAATTAGTGGCAAGGTGGATCCATGAAAAAAGCAGCCGAAGGGGAGGACCGATCGTGGAAGTGAACTGTGCTGCTATTCCCGGCGAGCTAATAGAGAGTGAATTATTCGGTCATGAAAAGGGATCTTTTACTTCAGCCATAAAGCAGCGCATCGGTAAATTTGAGCAGGCCAATGGGGGTACATTATTCCTCGATGAGATCGGAGATATGAGCCTGAACGCACAGGCTAAAGTACTAAGAGCTTTGCAGGAAGGAAAAATAACAAGGGTGGGCGCTGATAAAGATATAAATGTTGATGTGCGTGTAATTGCTGCCACCAATAAAGACCTTTTAAAGGAAGTGGACAATAAGACCTTCCGGCTTGACCTTTACCACCGCCTTGGCGTGATAATCATTCACGTTCCCTCGCTCAATGAAAGAAAAGAAGATGTTCCGCACCTCGTAAGCTATTTTTTAGAACTCATTGCTACCGAATACGGCCAACCGAAAAAAGCCATAGATAGAAATGCCATGGATGCATTGCGGGAGTATAACTGGACAGGCAATATCAGGGAGCTCCGCAACGTGGTAGAGCGTTTGATCATATTGTCAGGAAAGACGATCTGCCTCGAAGACGTAGAAAATTTTGTATTGCCAAGAAGGTAATGCAGGCTCCCATATTAATAAATAATGTTAAATATCTATTTGTAACCCCTTCTTTTTTATATTAGGCATTCATTATTAAGTATTGAATGCTATTTTTGGCCGGAAAAAAATTGACTTATGAGCATTGGAATGATGATTTTTATTATTGCTGCGATTGGATGGCATGTTGGCTTGTATGGGATGTTCAAAAAAGCGGGTATTGAAGGCTGGAAGGCATTTATACCCTTTTACAATACCTGGTGCATGGTGGAAAAGATGAAACTGAAAAGGTTTTGGTTCTTCCTGCAGCTCATCCCGGTAGCAGGGCAGTTCATTACCATCTGGATCACGATAAAATTTGTGGAGCATTTTGGCAGGTTTGGTTTCTGGCACCATGCTGCTACCGTTCTGATACCTTTTATTTATTTCCCTTACCTCGGTTTCTCCAAAAATGAAAAATATGCGGGCACGCTGGTTGTGAATAATTATAAAAAATCAGGCGCCCGCGAATGGATCGATGCAGCCGTTTTTGCGGTAGTAGCAGCTACGCTTATACGCACTTTTGTTTTTGAAGCTTATACGATCCCCACCTCATCTATGGAGAAGACACTCCTGGTAAACGATTTTCTTTTTGTAAGTAAGTTCGCTTATGGGCCCCGCATTCCCAATACACCCATTGCGATGCCATTTGTGCACCACACCCTGCCTTTTGGTAATATTAAATCCTATTCAGAAGCACTGTATATACCTTATACCAGGTGGTTTGCAAAACCGGTTAAAAGAAATGATGCCGTGGTTTTTAATTTCCCGGCGGGAGATACACTCACAAAAGAATATGATTCACAGATCCCATACTATGACCTCGTGAGGCAGATGGGCAGGGAACAGGTTTGGGAGCAATTTCACATTGCAACAAGGCCGGTTGATAAAAGAGAAAATTATATCAAGCGTTGTGTCGGTATCCCGGGTGATACGATCATTATTAAGGATGGTGTATTGTTCATTGGGCAGGAACCTGCTTATGTTTCACCAACCTCTTCTACATTCTACAATGTAGAAACCGATAACAAATTACTGGATGAGGATATGTTAAGAGATGCAGGGATACGGCTGAATATGAGCAGTGATGAAGGAAACCGTGTTGACTTCAGTCCAACCCGCACAAGCAATGTTTATTTGATCAATCTTTCTACTGACGAACTTGCTATCATTAAAAAAATGCCGGGAATAAAAAGTATCAGCAGGGAAGTTGGAAGTGATATGACACTGCCTTATGATACCACGATCGCAAAATGGACCACCGATAATTTTGGGCCATTATGGGTGCCAAAGAAAGGGGTAACCATAAAATTAACCCCGGCTAATATTGCATTTTACCAGCGTGCCATTCATGTTTATGAGAATAATAAATGGGAACAGAAAGACGGCAAGGTTTTTATCAATGATAAAGAAACGGACAGCTATACATTTAAAATGAATTACTACTGGATGATGGGAGATAACAGGCATAAGTCGCAGGACAGCCGTTATTGGGGATTCGTGCCGGAGGACCATATTGTGGGCAAGGCATCGGTTATATGGTTTAGCTGGGAAGGCGGTCCACGCTGGAAACGCCTGTTCAGGTCCATTAAATAAAAAATATTTATTGATGATAAATCAGTAATTTCAGCAAAGGTTTTAGTCCTCTCTACAGCAATGCAGGGAGGATTTTTGTCTTAAACATGTTATATGAAAAAAGAGGAATTTCGCTTTGCATTCGATGTATATGAATCGATCAATGACCTGCCGGAAGAAGACAGGAACCTGTTACAGGAAGCCCGGAAAGTAACAGAAAAGGCTTATGCCCCATACAGTCATTTTTTAGTAGGTGCCGTGGCAAAATTACAAAACGGGGAGAAGGTAGCCGGCACAAACCAGGAGAATGCATCCTACCCGGTAGGGATATGCGCAGAAAGAGCTTTAATGGCTTCTGCGGCCATGCTTCATACCAATGTACCTATTCATACAATGGCTATCAGTTATCATAATTTAAACGGGGAAAGCAAGCAACCGGTGTCTCCCTGTGGCATGTGCCGGCAATACCTCGTGGAATATGAAGAACGCATGAAACATCCTATAAGACTTATACTGAGCGGCATGGAGGGTAAAGTATTCGTGGTGGAAAAAGCCAGCCAGTTGTTACCGCTATCGTTTGGGGGAGAGGACTTAAGAGTTTAAAAAGTTTAACAGGTTTAAAAGGTTCAAAAGGTTTAAAAAGTTGCATGGCCTTAAACTTTTTAAACCTCTTGAACTTATTGAACATTTTCAACCCTTGTAAACGATCCGGTAGATCACCCCTGCATAATCATCACTTACCAATAAACTTCCATCCGGCATTACTTCCACGTCAACAGGCCTTCCCAATACAGTTCCATCAGCCTGCAGCCAGCCCTCCGCAAAATTTGAATAGGAGAGCGCCTTCCCCGCCTCGTCTAATTTCACCAGCGTTACCCGGTAACCGAGCGGTTCACTCCGGTTCCAGCTTCCATGTTCAGCTATAAAAGCCTGGTCGCGGTATGCAGCCGGAAAAAGGCTGCCGGTATAAAACCTGATCCCAAGCGCTGCTACATGCGGCCCAAGTATTTGTACCGGTGGGGTATAATCGCTGCAGTTTTTTGTTTTTCCCAAACCCGGATCGGGGATATTTCCCTGGTGGCAATAAGGAAATCCAAAATGCATCTCTGCCGAAGAAGCGGTATTCAATTCATCGCCCGGCACATCATTGCCCATATTATCGCGGCCATTATCAGTAAACCATAATTGTTTGCTTTTAGGATGCCAGGTAAACCCGACCGTATTGCGGATACCCCTGGCAAAGACCTCCATACCGGTTCCGTCTGAATTGATTCGGGTGATAGAAGCATATACAGGATTATCTCTTTCACAAACATTACAAGGTGCCCCAACCGGAACATATAACTTACCATCAGGGCCAAACGCAATGAATTTCCAGCCATGGTGTCCATCCGATGGATATTTGTCGTAGACGATTACAGGCTTCGGTGGAGATGCCAGCCGGGTCTCAATACTATCCAGCCGGAGGATCGTTGAAATGGTGGCAATGTATAAACTTCCATCCTTGAATGCTACGCCATTCGGTGAATTCAAACCTGAAGCAACCGTATAAACTTTATCCCCTTTCCCATCCCTGTTCTCATCCACTACGGCATATACCTTATTGCCCTCCCTGTTACCTACATACAAAATACCGGAGGGGGAAAGCGTGATGCTCCTGGCATTCGGTACTTCCGCATACACGCTGATACTGAATCCTGCAGGCAGCCTGATCTTTTCAAGCTGGTATTTTTTGAATAAGGCGCTGCTGTCTTTATCAATAACAACAACCTTTTTTTGCTTCTGTGCCTCACTGCAGGATGCGAAACACAGGTTTAACGCAAGCAAAAAAAATGGTGCAAAGGCTTTTATTGTAGAACTTATGAAAAACATATCCGGGTTTTTAGAATGATATCGTACCTGTCACATTATTTGTGCCGAAAACGGGGTGATCAGAAAAGAGTTTGTACCCCATGCGCAAACCGGGCTTCGTGTTCGAGCAGCCATTTTTTTCTCCACAGCCCGCCACCATATCCAACGAGGCTCCCATTGCTACCAATAACACGATGACAGGGTACAATGATCGCAATATTATTTTTGCCATTGGCAGTCCCGACAGCCCGGATCGCTTTCGGGTTTCCCAACTCCTTACTGAGCGTTAAATAACTGCATGTTTTTCCATAACCGATCTTTAGTAATGCAGACCATACTGTTTGCTGAAACGGGGTGCCCGGTTGCAAAAGATCCAGGTCAAATTTGAAAGATCTGCCTGCAAAATATGCTTCCAGTTGAAAAATACATTTTTTGATGATAGGTGACCGGGGCACGCCATACTCAAGCTCATCTTCATTCATGAGATCGCTGCTATTCCTGTTTACAAATGAAACTTCCGAAATGACATCCTGGTCGCTCTTAATACAAAGGGCGCCAACCGGGCTTTTATAATATATGGTTTCATTCATGGCCTGTTTAAAAGTACAAAAAAAATAAGTTAACGGGCATCTCCTTTATCTTTGCAACATCCGATGGCAACGACAAAACAAGCAGAAAATATTTTTTTTGAAAAAGCAATGGCTGCTGTAGCGGACCCGTATCGCATGAGCATTTTACAGGAAATCCTGGACAGGGGATCTATCCGTTGCAGTGATGTGGTAGTACTCACGGGTTTATCACAGCCAACCTGTTCACACCATATAAAATTATTGGCTGAAAGTGACCTCATCGAATGCAGGAAAGAAGGACGTAATAATTACTTTACCCTGAATAAAAATAATTTTAGAAGGCTCGGCAGTTATTTCGAGCGCTTTTCAGCTACCTAACCGATCTTATCACCGTTACTCACCTCAAGGGAAGGTTGAAGCAATACCACTTCATTGTTTTTATTATATATACCCAACACAAGGCATTCACTGAAAAAATGGGCGATCTGTTTTGGAGGAAAATTGATGACTGCAATTACCTGTTTGCCGATAAGGGATTCTTTGCTGTATAAAGCAGTTATCTGGGCAGATGAATTCTTTATTCCTTCTTTCCCGAAATCGATCTTTAACCGGTAAGAAGGCTTTTTGGCTTTTTCAAGATCACTGGCTTCGAGAATGGTGCCAACACGCATATCAATTTTTTCAAAGTCATCCCAGCTGATCATAATGCTTCAGTTTTAATAACAGCGTCCAGGTTTATAGGACCAAACACATGCGGGAACATTTCATTCACAGAAGGCGCAAGTTCATATTTCATCGGGGCCGTCAGTTTGGATTCATCAATGTGGAGAAGGAGCAGGTTCTTTTCATTTTTATAATAACGGTCTAAAACAGCTGCAACCTGGTTCATGGTACTGTTATGTATAAAGCCCTCTGAATGTAATGATGCAGCTTCATAGTAACCTTTCAAAACAGCTTTTTCCCAATCTTCTTTTTTGGTAACGTGGTAGATCATGTGTCCAGCATATTTGCGAGTGACATCAGTTCATCCATCTTATACTGGTTGTTGGCATTGTTAAAGCATTTGCTCAATTCTTCGAGGAGGAACTGGATGATACGCTTGCTATTCATCGGCCTGAAATAAGAATTAACCGGTGGAACGGATAAACGCTTAAAATAATTTTCTATATCCTTGTGGGAATACATCTGCCCGGTCAGTGGATCAATATAAAAATGAATTTTTTCTGAGGAATGGCCGCCACCGGGATTCAGTACTTCAAATTGCTGATCAAAATATCCAAGGATGAACTGGCGGGGAATATTGATGGCCCTTACAGGAATGTCAAGCAACTCGCAAAGCACTAGGTAAATGATCCCGTTGCTGATCGAATTGCCTTTTTTACTTTCAAGTGTTTTATTGATCAAAAAAGTGTCGGGCGTTTCATAACTGATCTCAACGCCTTTCTGTTTATAATAATTATAAAAAATACTGTTGAACACATTTACCTTTTCCATAGGAGTGAGGTAGCTGTTGAGTTCCAGCCATGTATTCCTCCTGAGCTTTTCAAGCTCCTGCATGATCAGCGCTGGCTGCAGGTCAGGATAATGATATTTTGAAATAATAATGGCCCCGGTCAGCAGGTCAGCTGCATTGTCCTTCCATTCAATAAATTCATTGGTCAGGTCGTGGAAATGCAGGCGGTGTATCAATAATTCAATGCGCTCCTGTGTATCTTCATTATGGATCGTTTCCCATAAATTCTCGAGGTTGGGAATAATGTCTTTTCCTAAAGAAATGATCTTATCGCTCACCGTATTATAGACATCCTCATCCGGATCGTCGATCAGGTTTAAAAGCGCCATTATTTCTTTATTTTCTACCAATTTTTTTAATTAAAAATGAAATTCGTTTATTCAATGAGAATAAAGAAGTTAAATTTTTCCACAGGTGTGGGTTATATTTTCCCTTCATTTATTTCTTACAATAAATACGCTAAAATCTAAAAAAAGTATGCTGTTACTATTTGTTTTCTTTAAAAACAAAGGGACTCTATTTTTTGGCCCTCATCCATAACAGGAACTATAAAAACATAATATGTTCTCCTGAAAAAACAGCATTTTTAAAATATTATTGTGTAAAAGAGGGGAAATGCCAGGTTATTACCCGCTTCAGGGTAGTGAGGGACGGTTTCTTAATCCTTCAACATATGGCCAAGCTCAGCATCAAAGGAAAGCTGTTGTGAAAGTAATTTCTCAAATTGCAGCATTTCATCGGCTGTAGTAAAAGCCCTTTTGGGAATGATAACTGCCTGTATAGCACTGATAAAAAGAAAATAATATTGTTTGCTTTCCTGCTTTTTAATAAAGGAGGCCCATTGATATTTTGTTTCCTTTAATTCATCTTTCACGGAGATGCCCGCTTCCGAGATAATCACATTCACATCGAGAAAAACAGAACTGTTGTCAGGATCACCGGCCACTTTTTCGGCCTGCCGGATGGCGTTTGTGCGCACACCGAATAAAGATAGTATGGATGTCAGCAACAGGAAACCCATGATCAGTAAAATAAATTTACTGCTTCGTTCAAATATTCCTGTATAATAAAATGCCATGATAAACAGGGCGAGGGGAATGATCTGCCGCAGGTAATACCAGGCTCTTTTCCTTTTGTTCTCTGGCGCATCCCACATTACATAGGTGTAATAATTCACATAATCTTCCTTTGTTATGGCATATTTCAGCGATACCATTTATTATTTTTTGCGGGCTGCTTTTTTGGGAGCCGCTTTTTTAGTGGCTGCTTTTTTAGGGGCCGACTTTTTTTCGCTGCTCCTTTTTTATCAAATGCTTTGGGGTCCTGTGCAAGGATCATTTTCTTTACTTCATCCAGGTCAATGGCCGCCAAGTTCTTCGGCAGTATATTTTCCATTAGGCCCCTGCGTAAGCTTCAGCATTTTTTTACCAAACCGTATAAAAGGGCCCCAGCGGCCATTTTCAATGGATATTTTTTCTTCGGGCCATTGCTTGATAAAGCGGTTGGCTTCTTTTTCAATTTTTTTTCGATCAGTTCATTACAATCCTTTTGTGTAAGTGTATCAAAATTATAAGCCCTTGGTATATTGATAAACAGATCGTTCCATTTAATAAATGGCCCAAAACGTCCTTTGCCTTTTGTAATCGGTTTTTCATCATAAAAACCGATGGGAGCATCTTCAATTTGTTTTGCATGTGATGATTTCGATGGCCCTTTCCAGATCAATTTCAAGCAGTTCTTCTCCTTTGGGAATAGAAATAAATTGCTCACCCAATTTTACATAAGGGCCAAACCGGCCAATGTTCACACGATACTTCCAGGCCTTCATGTTCACCCAGGTTAAGTGGCAATTTAAAGAGCTCCATTGCTTCTTCCAAGCTGATCGTTTCAATACTTTGATTGGCTTTTAATTTTGCAAACCGTGGCTTTTCTTCATCATTCTGTGCACCGATCTGCACCATCGGGCCATACCTTCCCATCCTTGCTATGATCGGTTTGCCGCTAGCTTCATCCATTACCCAAGTACTCTTTCACCAACAGCCCTTTCTGCATTTTCCAATGTATGTTCCACACCGTTGTGAAAAGGCTTATAAAAATCACCCACCATTTTACTCCACTGCATTTTGCCTTCGGCAATTTCATCAAATTCTTCTTCAATATTTGCAGTAAAAGAATAATCCATCACTTTGTCAAAATGCTGGTTTAAAAAATCGGTAACCACCAGGCCAAGATCGGTAGGAAATAATTTTGATTTTTCTGCGCCGGTATTTTCCTGCTCGTATATTTTTTCAATCTTATCATTCTTTAGCTTTAAAACACTGAAATTCTCTTTTTACACCTTCCTTATCTTTTTTCTCTACATAATTTCTTTTTATGATAGTGGAGATAGTAGGAGCATAGGTGCTTGGCCTGCCGATGCCCAGTTCTTCCAGTTTCTTTACCAGCGAAGCTTCTGTATATCTTGCGGCAGTGCCTTGTGAATTTTTCAGTGGCAGTCATTTGCTTAAATTCCAGTTTCTGTCCAACCGTTAAATTCGGCAACCTGCTTTCATCTCCTTCTTCATTTTCGTCTTCTTCATCATCGCTGCTTTCCATATATACTTTTAAGAACCCATCAAATTTAATCACTTCACCGGTTGCGGTAAGTTCTTCGTTGTTGGTACTGATATTAATTTTTGCAATTGTTTTTTCCAGTTCTGCATCACTCATCTGGCTATGCAATGGTTCTTTTCCAGATCAGTTCATACAAGCGGTTCAGTTCAGGATCATCTACGTGAACTGTTTTCCATATAAGTAGGACGGATGGCTTCATGGGCTTCCTGTGCACTTTCATTTTTATTCTTATATTTGCGTACCTGTAGATATTTGTCTCCATAACTGCTTATTGATCTCCGCTTTTAATATCATCCATAGCCGTTTCACTAAGGTTAACACTGTCGGTACGCATATAAGTGATCTTACCGCTTTCATATAACCTTTGCGCAAGCAACATGGTTTTACTAACACCATATCCCAGTTTACGGCTGGCTTCCTGTTGCAAGGTAGAAGTGGTAAAAGGCGCTGCAGGTGTACGTTTGCCAGGTTTTACCTGTATATCTTTTACAGTATATTTTGCACCAATGCAACTTTGCAAAAATTTTTCTGCATCTTCTGATCATCATATTTTCTGCCTTCTGCTTTAAATGTAACTGTTCTGTTATTAATATCTGTTGCAGCCAAGTAATGCTTCAACTTTAAAACTGCTTGCTGGCATTAAACTGGTTTATCTCTCTTTCTTTTTCTGCAATCAATTTTACCGCAACACTTTGTACACGGCCTGCACTCAGTCCTCCCTGCATGCCGATCTTACGCCACAGCACAGGGCTCAGTTCAAATCCAACGATCCTGTCCAGAACCCGCCTTGCCTGCTGTGCATTCACCAGGTTCATATTAATAGTCCGTGGATTTTTTACCGCCTGTTTCAATAGCAGGTTTAGTGATCTCATGAAAAACGATCCGCTTGGTTGTTTTGGATCAAGGCCCAATACTTCTGCCAGATGCCAGCTGATACTTTCTCCTTCACGGTCCTCATCCGATGCCAGCCAAACTTCGTCACGATTTTTTTGCAATGCTTTTTAATTCTTTAACCACTTTTTCTTTTTCTGCAGGTACAATATATGTAGGTTTAAAATTATTATTGATATCAATGCCCATATCATTTTTCTCCAGGTCACGGATATGCCCATAGCAACTTTTTACCTCAAAATCCTTTCCCAAGGATTCCTTCAATGGTTTTAGCTTTCGCAGGGGACTCAACTATTAAAGATTCTTTGCCATGTTTTTTTGTTCCTTTTTTCTGTTTTTTAACCAGCTGTAGTGCAGGTTCCATCATTGTTGTGTCACTCACTTGTGCCGCATACCTTTACTCAAAAAGGAACGGATCATGATCAGTTAGGACAATGCAATATTACTTTAAAATTGAAAAATCAAAATTTTTGTTGAATTACTCCTTCTTAGCGTGCTGGTTATAAAAAATTTATAACTCCTCTTTTACATAAGCGTCCCTGTATATTTTACGGTGTCCAAGGCCGCTGGTGATCATGAACTGAATATTTGAATGGCTATCGTTCCTTACTTTTAACGCATCACTCAAAGGCGTGATATCATCATCTTCATCATGTATCCAAAGCACAGTTGCTTTAATTTGATTCATTGCTCTCCTGATAGAATACCAGGCTGTCTCCTTTCCGCCGATCTGGAAGATAACATCCTCCATAGATTTTTTGATGGCCGGATTTTTCAAACCAATAATATTAAACGCGATATCGATCGCCGTGGTTGTCTCAGTTGCCGGTGCGATCAAAGCAATCCTTGTATTTTCATCATGCGGAATTGATTCCAGGGCAAGGCAAACCGCCAACCCACCAAATGAATGCGCTATAAATCCCTTGATCGGTCCGTAGAGATCGATGACCTTTTTTATCATATCACTGTATTCAACCGCATTTATAGTAACCCCTTCGCTTGCACCATGCGCCGGCGCATCAAAAGCAATCACTTCATAATTTTTATTTATAAGAGGAGTTACAAACTGGTCAAAGTTGTGGCAGTTCGATGAAAATCCATGCAGCAGCAGTACCTTATGTTCTTTGGGATGATTACACCGGAAACCTTTAACAGATCTGCCGTTTAATAAGAACTGCAGCTTTTCTGCTTTATCGAAAATAGAGCTGATCTTCCTGGATTTCAATACCGGGGTACAAAAAAGCTTGAATGCTTCTTCGCCCGCTTTTTTCTTATTAATGATGCTTAATGTGTTTAATTTGGCTCTAATAAAGCCAAATGCTAACTTTTTTTGTACATTCATCCCGCCAAAGTTAAAGCTTATGAAGGTTGTTATCATAGGATCGGGCAATGTAGCCACGGTCCTGAGCCAGCTTATTGTGAAAAAAGGCCACGAGGTGGTCCAGGTAATGAGCCGCAATATCGAACATGCCAGGGTGCTGGGAGAGCAGCTCGGTTGCCCGTTTTCCGATTTTAAAGGCATTCCTGATCTTTCGGCGGATATATTTATAATAGCTGTTTCCGATATGGCACTTAATGAGTGTATCCAGCATTTTCATTTTACGGATAAATTAGTGGTGCACACAGCCGGTTCAGTGAGCAAAGATGTATTGAATCATGTATCATTCAATTACGGGGTTTTATACCCTTTGCAGAGCCTGCGCAAGGAAATGAAGGAAATACCTGGTATCCCCTTCCTCGTAGATGGGAGCCGGGAAGAAGTGGCCCAGGCCATTGAATCATTTGCCCGAACCTTGTCGCCACTGGTGCAAAGAACCCCGGATGAAGACCGGTTAAAGCTACATGTGGCTGCTGTGATCGTAAGCAATTTTACAAACCACCTCTATGCCATAGCCGAAGAATATTGTCATAAAGAATCAGTTGATTTTGATATGCTGAAGCCACTGATCCTCGAAACAGCCCAGCGCATTGAACACATTTCTCCTGCTGCTGTACAGACTGGGCCCGCAGTACGGAAAGATATACATACACTGGATAAACATTTGAGATTATTGACCAACCACCAGAAGTTACGGACTACATACCTGCGGCTTACGGATAGTATCATGAATCCATAATAGGCTCGAATTTTTAAACACGAATCTCACGAATTAAGAACTCTTATTAATTGTGGGGGAATATGATGTCTGTCTGAACCCGATAAGGGTCTACCGGCTTATTATTTTTGTCAAGTGGATCACCGACATAAATTTCATATGGAGGCGACGTAGATCTTTTTTTATTTGACTTAAGCCAATCCTTTAAAGCATCATAAGCCTGGCCTGTCTGCTCATAGGGGCCATAAAAATGAGCAATGACAGCGCTATCTCCGCCGATCTTTTTAAACAATACATTTTTTGGAAGCTTTGCAGGTTTTTTATCTACCGGTAACCCGGCCTCGAAAAAAAAGGGCGCTTTTTGACTTTTATACCATGCAATAGGTGCTCCTGCCGACTTCAGTTTATTTTGTTTGATCACTTCTGCCAGCTTCACCCCATAGATCTGCGCAAGTTTCTGGCTAAGGCGTACACTTGTCTTTGCACTGTCTTTAATATATATGACAAAGCATTTAGGAGCAATTGAATCTGTAATATTGATGATCGGGGGATCTTTAACCAGCCCCTTTTTTTTAGAAGTAGAGCTGTCCTTTTTTAATATCACAGGTGGAGCCTGTTTGCCTGTTTCCTTATCATCCCCACTGCATGCACTGATTAACAGCAGCGCCAGGCTTAATATTGTAAGAAATTTAATTTTCAAAACCATATGAAGATTATTGGTAAAATAAGGGATGAATCGTTGGCAAAGTAACCAATATGTTTTAAATCTGCCAACATGATCCAATTCATATTTTCCTTAATTGGTAATTTGCTGTAGGTTTGCAATCCGAAATTTGCAGTATGTATAAGATTACGTTTAAGTTTGAACAGAAGGGATTGGAACCGGTTATGATTGAAAATGTGGAAGCAAATCAGTCGATACTTGAAGTGGCTTTAAAAAATGATATTGACCTTCATCATAATTGTGGCGGTGTTTGTGCCTGCAGTACATGCCATTTATATGTGGAACAGGGAGAAACCTTTTTGGAAGAACTGAGCGATAAAGAGGAAGATTTTATAGACAGGGCGATCAACCCAAGGCTTAATTCCAGGTTGGGTTGCCAGTGTGTATTGCAGGATGAAGATGGGGCAGTTACCGTTTCACTTCCGGATCAGACACAATTCCTTGGAGAATAGGGAACGGTCCCGGAATGGTTATTTCTGAATATTGAATAATTCCATTAATACCTATTCAAACTTAAACGAGCAACCAGATGAGTTTCGAGTTACCAATACATTGGAACGATTACGAAGACATTGCCATGAAATTATACGAACGCTTCGGGGATGAGTTTGGTGAATCCCAGATCTACCGCATCCGCTTTACCGACCTGTTGAAATGGGTATTGGAAATTCCAAATTTCCATGGCAAAGCTGCGGAAAGCAATGAAGGGCATTTGGAGATGATACAAAGTACATGGGTATACGAATGGAGAGATAATCAGAAATGATACAGGTTAACATGTTGAAAAAGTTAACTGGTTGATAAAGGAGTGGCCCTTTATCAACTCAATCTACTATATCAACTTTATCAACAAAATTACAATGAACATACTGGCCAGCTTCAAGCACATTAAAGCTTTCGTATTGGATGTCGACGGCGTACTTACCGATGGCAGTCTACTGGTATTGGATGACGGGCAGATGGCCCGCAGGATGAATATCAAAGACGGCTATGCCTTACAGTTGGCAATAAAGAATGGTTACCATATACTCGTGATCTCCGGGGGCAGTTCAGAAGCGGTTAGACTCCGTTTAGAAAAACTGGCATTAATGAAATCCATATGAATGTCATTGATAAAAACGAATTGTTGTTTGAATTTGTTAAAAAACATGATCTGAAATGGGAACAGGTTTTGTATATGGGCGATGATATTCCTGATTTGTCAGCCATGCAACACGCTGGCTTGCCTTGTTGCCCTGCAGATGCGGTCCCGGAAATTAAAAGCATTTCCCATTATATTTCTCCCCTGAATGGGGGATATGGATGTGTAAGGGATGTTATAGAAAAAGTGATGAAACTGAATGACCACTGGAATGCTGGATCCTTCCATAGCTTCGAAATAATAATGTACTTACATACCATTAAGTACCCGGCTTTAGATTAATTTAGCAGCCAGAAAACCATCCATGAAAATACTTGTAGCATTTTTCCGATTGATCCGCTGGCCCAATCTCCTTTTTATTGCAATTACCCAATGCTTATTTTTTTTCTGTGTATTTAATTCCGTTTTAAAGCCGGCCGTGGCATATCATTATGTTGATTTCTTCTTATTGGTCGCTGCTTCCATATTCATTGCCGCAGCCGGGTATATCATCAATGATTATTTTGACAGGCAGATAGACGCCATCAATAAACCTGACAGGGTTGTACTTGATAGCCTGGTAAAAAGAAGGTGGGCCATCATATGGCATTTGATCTTTTCATTTGCCGGGGTTATGATCAGTATATATATAAGCTGGAGAAGCGGCAACTGGCTGATCGCACTCGGTAATATCTTATGTGTTTTCCTGCTTTGGTTCTATTCTACCAACTTCAAAAAAAAACTATTAATAGGCAATATTATCATCTCTGCATTGACGGCATGGGTGATCTTCGTGATCTATTTTTCTATACCGGAAGTTCATCAAATATCCGCGGCTGGCATTCAACCCCGTTTGAATTTGATGTCCGTAAATTCTTCAAGTTCACGATACTTTATGCCGGCTTCGCTTTTATTTATCCCTTATACGCGAAGTGGTAAAAGACCTCGAAGACATGAACGGGGATGCCCAATATAATTGTAAAACGATGCCCATCGTTTGGGGCGTACCTGCTGCCAAAGTTTTCACGGCTGTCTGGATCGTGGTATGCATTGCAGCATTGGCCATCGTGCAATTTTATGCGTGGCAGCTGGGCTGGTGGCTCGCTGCTACATATTGTATCGGGTTGATCATATTGCCAATGTTCCTGATATTGAAGAACCTTTATAAAGCAGTCACCCCATCCGAATACCACCGGATCAGCAGCATGATAAAGTTTGTGATGCTTGCCGGTATCTTGTCAATGGCTTTCTTTAAATTCATTTGTGTAACATAAATCGCACGAATGCGATTTTTTTTAATTCGTGTAATTCGCGTTTAAAATTCGTGCTTAGTTTGTAATTATCTTCGTGACATGAGTATTATCCTCGCTTCACAATCCCCGCGCCGTAAACAACTGCTTGAATGGGCAGAGATCAAATTCGATATTATGGTGAGTGAAACAGATGAGAGCTTATCCCCCCGGTTTATCTTTTGAAGAAACCGCCATTCACATAGCACGCAATAAAGCCCTGGCGGTAGCAGCGAAAAATAAATTACCTATACCGATACTCGCGGCTGATACGATCGTTGTTTGTGATAAATTGATCATTGGCAAACCAAGGGACCGCGAAGATGCGATCCGTATATTAAAACAATTATCCGGCAGCACGGCACAAGGTCATCACAGGCGTAGTGATCCTTACCCCTTCAACCGAAATTGCTTTTGCAGATATTACATCCGTTACATTTCACAATCTCAGCACAGAACAGATCATTTTTTATGTTGATAAATACAAACCTTATGATAAAGCAGGCGCTTATGCCATCCAGGAATGGATAGGCGTGGTGGGCATCAGGTCTGTGAACGGAGATTTTTACAATGTAATGGGCTTGCCTGTAAGCAGGGTAGTGAAGGAACTTGGAAAATTGGGGGCGCTGGATACTTGATACTGGATGCTGGATATTCTACTTTGTACTTTCTCATTCCTTATTTTACATTTCTTATTCCTTATTTCATCCGGTAAAACACGCTTCTATACTGTAGATTTCCACGCTGCATTTGCAGGCAGCTTGTGTATTTTTAAAATGCCAACCTAAACCATCAAACCGTTAAACCTTTAAACGTTTACCGCATGACCGAACGTTTATTACAATACATCTGGCAATACCAGCATTTTAATACCTGCAATTTGCAAACCACGCAGGCACAGCCATTGCAGGTTATAAAACCAGGCTTGTACAATACCAACCAAGGGCCCGATTTTTTAAATGCAAAAATAAAAATGGAGGATACGACCTGGGCCGGAAGTATTGAACTCCATATCAATTCATCTGACTGGAAGCTGCACAACCACAGCAATGACCCCAATTATAACAATGTCATTTTACATGTTGTGTGGAATGATGATATAGACCTGGGCCTGCCTTTTCAAACCCTGGAGCTTCAATCAAAAGTTTCCAAACTGCTTTTGGTAAAATACGGGGAGTTGATGGAGGAACGCC
This sequence comes from uncultured Chitinophagaceae bacterium, assembly GCA_963779595.1. Classification (GTDB taxonomy): domain Bacteria; phylum Bacteroidota; class Bacteroidia; order Chitinophagales; family Chitinophagaceae; genus Ferruginibacter. The sequence continues at coordinate 159,815 of CAVZYY010000002.1, forward strand.
GGTTTATCCCCTGTGAAGATCATTTCAGTGAAGTAAGCGATATCATCCACTCCAAATGGAAAGAAAGTTTGCTCATTGAGCGGCTGCAACACAAAACAGTTTTTATTGGCCAGTTTCTCAAAAAAAATAACCAGCATTGGGAAGAGACCTTCTGGTGGATGCTTGCCCGGAATTTCGGAATTCATATAAACAGTGATGCTTTTGAAAAAATGGCTCAAAGTATTTCCATGAATATTCTTATCAAAGCATAAAAACCAGTTATTGCAACTTGAAGCATTGTTATTGGGACAGGCAGGCCTTTTAAATAAAATTTTTGAAGAAGATTACCCGGTAATGCTTCAGAAAGAATATCGCTTCCTTCAAAAGAAATATGGGTTAAAGAAGATCCATTGCCAGCTATATTTTTTAAGGATGCGACCTGCGAATTTTCCAACCATCCGCACTCGCACAATTGGCTGCGCTTATTAACCAACGGCAACAATTATTTTCATCCATTAAGGAGATGACGGATTTTACCGGGGCAGAAAAATTATTCAATGTAACTGCCAATGATTATTGGCATTATCATTATGTACTGGATGAAGCCGGGACTTTCAAAGAAGAAAACACTCGGTAAACAAATGATTCGCAATATCATGATAAATACGGTGCTCCCTATGCAATATGCGTATGGATATTTCAATAACCAGGAAATTTTCAAACGAAGGGCCCTGCAATGGATGGAGCAGGTCTCACCTGAAAAAAATAATATCACGATACAATTTGAAGCATTGGGTGCAGCAAATAAAACCGCATTTGATTCCCAGGCATTGATACAATTAAAAAATGAATACTGCGACCACAAAAGGTGCCTGGAGTGCGCTGTGGGGAATGCTATTTTACGAAACAAAGAGTGAAGACATTATTTTGAATGTTGAATGTTAAATGTTGAATGAAAACGCAGAATACCATTTTACGAAAGGTTATTTAGAAATAAATAAAAGAAGGGGTTGGATTTATGTTGAATGTTAAATGTTGAATGTTGAATGAAAACGCAGAATATTATATTGGAGATGACATTTGATTTTTCTTTGAAAATAATTTCATTATGCAAGATATTAATTGATAAGAAGGAGTTTGTGATTTCAAGACAATTGTTAAAATGCGGAACAAGTATAGGAGCTAATATCGAAGAAGCTGATGCGGCTCAAACAAAAAAAGATTTTATAACAAAAATGTCCATTGCATCAAAAGAAGCAAGGGAAACAAAATATTGGTTAAGATTATTGGATAAAAGCAGGATAATTGACTTTAACTATGAAAATTATCTAATGACTATTGATCATATAGTAAACATCATTACAAAAATTGTAAAAACAAGCCAGCAATCACTAAGGGATATAAATTAATGAACTGTGCATTTTCATTCAACATTTAACATTCAACATAATTCTTGCATCACCAGTTATATTTAACTTCAACGTTAAGGTCCGGGTGAATACTCTTCATCACCGGGCAATTATCCCCGATCTTTTGCAGGAGCAATCTGTCTTTTTCATCCAAACCCAAAGGGAGGAAATTAAGATCGATCTCAATTTTACCGATTCGCCTCGGGTCGCTTAACATATGTTTGGTGATCTCTAATTTTGTATCCCCAAGGTCAATTTTCATATCCCCGGCCCTGATCCCCATGGTCGTGATCATACAGGTTGCCAGGGAAACGCAGAGTGTATCTGTGGGACTGAACCTTTCACCTTTTCCGCGGTTATCGGTGGGTGCGTCTGTTTCTATCATTGTTTCACTTTGCAGATGCGCGCATTCGCATCGCAGTTCACCTTTATAAACAATTGAAGCTGTCATATGAATTTTTTTTTATTAATCCGTACGTGAGCAAGCTTATAGTTGATCATAATTAATCCATGTTAGACAAACACAATATTTTTGCATAAATTTACTCAAGTAAACAGGATACATGAAGAAATTATTTTCACTGGCACTTATAGTTAGTTTGGTAATTCCGGCGATAGCACAAGAAACGCAACCGATGTCAAAAAAGGAATTGCGCCGGCAAAGGATCAACGCGATCGCAAAACAGGAAGAGGAAGGTGTTATAAAATACAGGAAACATACAGCATTTGGGGTGAAGTTAACAACCGATGGTTATGGGGGTTTCTTTGAAATTGGCAGGGCACAGTCTGTTAAGAAAGGGTTGCTTTTTCAATTAGAGATCTCGGAGCGCAAGCATCCCAAAGAAGAAAAACAGCAGGTTGTTTTCTCCACCACTGCACCGATCATTTATACGAAGATCAATTTCTTTTATCCAATAAAACTTGGAGTACAGCAACAATTCCTGTTAGGGAATAAAGGAAACAAAAATGGGGTGAGCATTACTGCGAATGTTGGTGGCGGATTGATTGCCGGGTTATTGCGTCCCTATATGATCGAAGTGAATAAACTTGATAAGCGAAATATCGTTCAATATGAATCTATCGATAGCACAGACTACTTTTTAAATCCCTCAAACGTTTTATGGCGGCCCAAATCTTGGTACCGGTTGGAAAAATTTAAAGCTAACACCTGGTGTATATCTTAAGCCTGCGTAAGATTTGATTATGGAAAATACAACGAAATGGTATCTGCAATTGAAGTAGGCTATCCGGAGAATTTTATACCAAGAAGATCCCGCAAATGGTGTATCAAAACAAAAACAATTTTTCATTTACCGCTTATTTTGCAATTATTTTGGCAGGAGAAAATAGATGCGTGTCAATCTGGTTAATATTGTCAACAATTGGGGTTCACTTAATTATCTTTGCGCAGCAATTTAAAAAGTTCAGCTAATGGCTTGTGAACAGGCAATAGAAGAATCAAACGATCAATTAAAAAGCCAGACTGGCTTAGGGTGAAACTGCCCATCGGTGAAGAATACAGGCATGTGCAGCAATCTGGTTGATACACATAAACTTGCATACCATTTGCGAAAGCGGCAATTGTCCCAACATGGGCGAATGCTGGGGTGCAGGCACTGCCACTTTTATGATCCTCGGCAATATCTGCACCCGGAGTTGTGGTTTTTGTGCTGTTGCTACCGGTAGACCCGAAGCAGTAGATTGGGACGAACCGCAACGGGTGGCCGAAGCGATTCATTTAATGAAAGTGAAGCATGCGGTGATCACTTCTGTTGACAGGGATGAATTAAAAGATGGCGGAAGCATTATCTGGTATAATACCATCAAAGCGGTAAAAGCTTTAAACCCGGATACTACACTGGAAACATTGATACCGGATTTTAAAGCAGAAAAAGAAAATATTCAACGCATTATTGATGCAGCTCCTGAAGTGGTCAGCCATAATATTGAAACTGTGGAACGGCTTACCAAACAGGTGCGCATACAGGCCAAATACTGGCGAAGCATGGAAACGCTTGAAGATCTTAAAGGCAGGTGGCATGCGTACCAAAAGCGGTATCATGCTTGGCCTGGGTGAAGCAAAAGAGGAAGTGGTACAAACATTGAAGGACCTGCATAACAGTCGATGTAGATGTGATAACCATCGGCCAGTATCTGCAGCCAACAAAAAAACATTTACCTGTTGCAGCGTTTTGTTCATCCGGATGAATTTGCGGAATTCCGTGAAATTGGTTACGAGCTTGGATTTGATTATGTAGAAAGCGGGCCGTTGGTTCGTTCATCTTATCATAGCGAAAAACATGTGATAAAGGGATGGGGGAGAAATAAGTGGGATGGAAGCAGAAGAAAGTTATTAGTTGATAGTTATTAGGTTAAAATCGGTTTATGCATCTTTTAATTAATAACTTATTGAAGTTGTTTTTACAGCTATCCCAAACCAACGCACTCGCCCCAAGTATCGCAGCATCTGATTCCTTTAATTCACTAAAGATCAATTTTACTTTATTTTTAAAAATAGGCAGCAGGTTTGCTTCCATATGTTTCTGTGTTGGATTCAGCACAGATTGCCTGCCTTTGTAAGCCCACCAAATAAAACAATGGCTTCAGGGGAAGAGAACATTATAAAATTTGCAAGCGATTCTCCGAGTATCTGCCCGGTAAATTCGAAGATCTTGTTGGCAATATTATCTCCCTGCATGGCACATTCATAAACCGATTCACTGGTAAGTTCATTATGCTATAATTTCTCAACAGACTTGGCTCTTCCGGGTGCGTTGGTAAGCAATTCAATCGCAGTCTCACGTACACCCGTAGCCGAAGCATAAGCTTCCAGGCTTCCACTGCATGCCGGTACTTTTATGCAGCCTGCCTCCCGGCCTGATGATCGTATGTCCCAGTTCACCGGCAAATCCATCATGCCCCACATACGATCTTTCCATCGATCACGATACCGCTTCCAACACCGGTTCCCAAAGTAATCGTGATAAAATGCTTTATATTCTTACGAGCAGCCATACATCATTTCGCCCATGGCTGCAGCATTGGCATCATTGGTAAGCTTGGTTTTCAAGCCGAATTTTTTATAAATCAGATCCGCGATCGGAATGATTCCTTTCCATTTGAGGTTTGGTGCATATTCAATCGTTCCCGAATAAAAATTTCCATTTGGTGCTCCCATACCAATACCTACAAAATTCTGTAACTCCGCCTGACCTTTCGATCATCGGCATCAGTTTGGCATACAGGTCATCAATAAAATCTTCTACCATTTCATGATCATTGCTTGGTATGCGGTCCTGCTCAATGATCTCACCATTACTGTTTACAATACCAAATTGGTGGTGGTGCCGCCAACATCAATCCCTACTGCATATTTTTCTTTCATAGTAATGCCATGCTCATTTTTTATTTAATGGATATAGTTGTCAATTTAATGTCCTGTCAATGCATCAGCAATATCATAATCAATTCCTTGCTTCTTTAAAATGTTTTTCACTGCGAATGCGAAGAATGCCAGGTAAGCAAAACAAACGACCGCCATCCAATGAATGATTGAATGTATACCGATCAAATCAGCAAGTTTTCCCTGTATCGGTGGAATAATTCCGCCACCCAGGATCATCATAATTAAAAATGCGGCTCCCTGCGTTGTATATTTTCCAAGCCCGGCAATTGACAATGCAAAAATACATGGCCACATGATCGAACAAAATAACCCACCACTTAAAAAAGCATACATAGCAACAGTACCCGGTTGAGTACCGATCACCATTGCCGCTACGCCCAGTAATCCGAAGATCATTAGTGTTTTAGCAGGCTTGTTATTACTTATATAAAAGGCATGCAATTTGAATAATCACACATACAATATAATAGTACAACGGTTTCATATCATATTTTGAGCAATGTATTTACCCCGATAATGACTGCAAATGCGATCAATGGAACAATGAGTTGCAGCATAATTTTGGTCTGGCTTTGAAAGTTAAAGCATATAATGCACCTGCCCATCTGCCAATCATTAAACTTCCCCAATACATGGAAATATAAGGGGGCAGCCTCTGAAGATTGAAATCCACCAAAAGCTTTTTGCTTCAACAGTTCACTTAAATTACTTCCAATGGCCACCTCAACACCTACATATACAAAAATCGCAAGCATCCCCAAAACCAATTGCGGATATTTCATGGCTCCCCATCCTTCCTGTTTCTTAGCACTATACTTTGACACCAAAAGGCCGAATACAACAACCGCTAATGCACCAAAAAACCAACTCATCCGATATGTTTCCAGCGGAGCTTTTATGGTTCCTATTTCATCCGTCTGGGGCTTTATAGTCTGTTTTAGTTCAGCAATTCTATTTTCAGCGATCACAATTTCGCTGGCAGCCAGTTTTAATGTAAGATTGTCCAGCGAATCAATTTGTTTATTGACAGGAGCGATGCTGGTAGATATCTCCTCAATCTTTTTTGCGTCATCGCTTTTATAACTGTTGAAAACCGGAACAAACATGATGATCAACAGGCCGGAAATGATCAATAAAGAATACAACGCTTTATTTGCCTTTTCTGTTTTTTCAACCTTGATACCAGCAGGGACTTTTTTGGAAAAATAAAACAAGGCGGCAGCAGCAATAAACAATACTCCAACACCTGAATACAATATAATTACCTTTGCTCAACTTAATGCTTCGATCTTTTCATCTGTCAGGTCTGTGCGACACCAAACAGTGCAAATGCAACGATCAGGGCCCAATCATCGTTCCAAACGAATTGATCCCACCGCCTAAGATTCACCCGGCTGGTTCCAGTTGACGGATCTCCCAATGATATCGCAAAAGGCTGTGCGGCTGTTTGTTGCAAGGAAAATCCCAGTGCAACAATAAATAAACCGACAAGCATCCCTGCAAAAGTATTTGCATTAACTGCAATGATCATAGCGGCGGCACCAAGTGCAGAAAACAGTAATCCATAAACAATACTTTTTTTATAACCCCATTTTCCTACGAGGTCTTTTCCGCCAAAAGCGCCATAGGCAAACAAACCCAGCGCACCGATATAATATGCGAGATAAAAAGCAAAATCAATCAGCTGGCTTTGAAACTGGTCGAGCTGAAAATAATGCTTGCAAAAAGGAATGAATACACTGTTCCCTGCTGCAATAAATCCCCAGAAAAAAAATACGGTAACCAATGTGCCTAAGTGCGCCATAATTGGTAGGAACAGGTGATGCTGAGGGAGAAGGATTTCTTTGTTCTATTGCCATAATAGATTTTTTGAAGACTGAAAATAACAAGAATTTCAATCACAGTAAAAATTAGTTTTCAATATGAACCAACCCCTTTAATATATGTAATGTTTGTTGTTAGAGATAACCTTCTTACATTGATTAAAATATTTAATCAACGCATGGAAATTTTACACGTAAGCGCAGAATGTTATCCGATGGCCAAAGCAGGTGGGCTGGCAGATGTAGTGGGCGCATTGCCAAAATACCAACAACAACTGGGGCATATTGCAAAAGTAGTAATGCCAATGCACCGTACAAAATTTTTATACAACAATGAATGGGAAGTGGTGCATAAAGGGATTTTTCCATGGCCCACTATAACTTTGATTTTACAATCATCAAAGAAAAAACCAACAAGCTTGATTTTGACCTTTATTGTGTTGATATTAATGGATTACTTGACCGGGAAAAGATCTATGGTTATGATGATGATACAGAACGGTTTACTGCTTTCCAGATCGCCGTATTGGAATGGCTGAGCAAATGGGAACACCAGCCCGACATAGTACATGTACATGATCATCATGCAGCGCTGATACCTTTCATGATGCAGCATTGCTTTGCATACAGGCATCTGGCAAGATCCGTACGGTGCTTACCATTCACAATGCCCAATACCAGGGATGGATGGGTTGGGATAAGGTTACTTATATCCCGTCCTGGGATACCTGGAAATGGGGATTACTGGATTGGGATAATACGATCAATCCACTGGCATGTGGTATAAAATGTGCCGACAAAGTTACTACAGTTAGTCCCGGTTATATGAAAGAACTGATGTATGAGGCAAATGGGCTTGAAAGCTTTATTCAATTATGAAAAGGGAAAATGTCAGTGGAATATTAAATGGCATCGATTACAGTGTCTGGAACCCTGCAACAGATACTTATATATTGATAACTACAGTTAGAAGATTAAAGAACATGGCAAAGCACTGAATAAGAAAAAACTTTGTGATGAGTTTAGCCTGGATATACAAATATCCTTTATTTGATTTTTATCGGAAGGCTGGTGGATGAAAAAGCAGCTGATCTGTTGCCGCAGCCATTTCAGATGCATTTGAGCATTATGAAAATAAATTCAATTTTCTGATTTTGGGTAGCGGGGAGCCTGAAGTGGAGCAGGCTTTATATCATTTACAGAACAGGTGGATCGGGTATTATAATTCCCAGATCGGGTACAATGAAAAGCTGAGCCACCAGATGTATGCAGGTGCAGATTTTTTATTGATGCCCAGCAGGGTAGAACCCTGCGGCCTTAACCAGATGTATGCAATGCGATATGGAACGGTACCGGTTGTACGCAGTACAGGCGGATTGAAGGATACTGTGATAGATTTTGAGGATGAGAATGGGTATGGTATTTGTTTTAATAATGCCAGTGTGGAAGATATTAGTCTATTCCATTGACCGGGCACTGGAACTTTACCGGATAAAACGAGGATGGAAGAGATACGGGAAACGGATGATGGAGATAGAATAACAGCTGGGAAAAAAGTGCAGAACAATATATTGAACTTTATAAATCTATCTATAAATAAAACCTGTTTTATGATTAGCAAACAAGTAGTAGCTGTGATCCTTGGCGGCGGAGCAGGGACCAGGTTATATCCGTTAACAGCTACACGAAGCAAACCGGCCGTTCCATTGCCGGTAAATACCGGCTGGTGGATATTCCCATTTCCAATTGTATCAACAGCAATATCAACCGCATGTTCGTGCTTACGCAATACAATTCTGCTTCGCTGAATAAGCATATAAAAAACACATACCAGTTCAGTGGTTTCAGCAGCGGGTTTGTTGATATACTCGCAGCAGAACAAACACCTGACAGCCCGGGATGGTTCCAGGGAACTGCAGATGCCGTGCGGCAATCGTTAAGACATATTCATAACAATGATTTTGATTATGTGTTGATACTGAGTGGCGACCAGCTTGTACCAGATGGATTTTGCAGAAATGATCGACAACCATGATCAAAACAAGGCCGATATCACCATTGCCACCATTCCCGTTGGTGAAAGGGAAGCCCCTGAATTTGGTATATTAAAAGCCGACAATAAAAGCTGCATCACTTCATTCATTGAAAAACCGGCAAAAGAATCAGTTGCCTGAATGGGTAAGCGATACAGGAGAAGAAATGAAAGTACAGGGAAGGAATTATCTCGCTTCAATGGGTATTTATATTTTCAACAGGAAATTATTGTTCGACCTGTTACAGGTAGAAAAGAAAGACGCAACTGATTTTGGAAAAGAGATCATCCCGGATTCCATTGATAAATATAAAGTGTGCAGTTACCAATATGATGGTTACTGGACAGATATCGGAAATATCTATTCATTTTTTGAAGCAAACCTTGCCCTTACGCTCGATATACCGCCATTCAATTTATTCGATAATAAAAAGATGGTTTACAGCAGGGCAAGGATGTTGCCTCCTTCCAAAATAAGTGGCACAACGCTGGAGCAGACGATCATGGCAGAAGGCTGCATCATACATGCGCAGAAAATAGCAATACAGTGATCGGTATTCGCAGCCGGATAGGTGTAGGTAGTAATATTATTAGTTGTTATATTATGGGCAATGATTTTTATGAAACGATCGAGGAGATTGCCTACAATTATGAAAAGGGAATTCCAAAAGTTGGTATTGGTGACAACTGTAATCTTACAAATGTGATCGTTGATAAAGATTGCCGCATAGGCAACAACGTTACCATCAATGGAGGCAGTCATTTACCCGATGCAGAACATTCACTTTATGCAATAAAGGATGGGATCGTTGTAATAAAAAAAGGAGCGATCATCCCTGACGGATTTGAGATCTAACTACGTTGTTTTGAAATTCACTATAACACGTATTCCAATAGAATTGCTCTATCCATTTTTTGGAATCAGCATCATCCTCGCTGAACCATTCTTTGGTACGATCTTTAGGGTTTCGTCAGTGAGGCAATGGTAAGGTATTTTTTGGCAGTGACAGGTTTAATATCAGCAACCTTAACATTATCACGGTTACTTTGGTTGCAATCCAGGAAGTGTACATTCTTGGAATAGTAAGGCCCAATATCATTCCGGGTAAACCACTGATCGAGCAGGGTCCGCCGGAGATCGCGATCTCATCTGTATAAAATGCAAAAACATACACACTATCCATAATTTTCCCAACAGCTTTCCTGCAGTTAAATCCTGCGATGATCCGGTTCTCATTCGATAATTTCCATTCAATGTTCCTGGCATGAATCCTCCACATTAAAATTAGAACCCCATACATTCTTTTGCATATTCAATTTGCCGGTACTGTGATCAAAGTACCAGACATTCTCTTCATCACTCTTCCTTAAAAATTCGGGGATCTTTGCCTTCTCATCCCAATGATCAAATTTGTAAACACTTTTATTATTTGCGAATGTATAGTGGTAATAAGCGGTCTTGAAGGTGGGCATGGCATCTTTCAGCATTTCCTCCCATGAACTACTACCCATTGTTTTTTTAATATTTGTCTTTACCTCGTATTCAATAACAGCCTTTTCTATGAATTGCTGCGCACCCGCCTGCATAAAGCAGAAGAACAGGATTGCTATAATAATGTTGATTTTCATTTCTTTTTTATTTAAATGATCCTATTTTGTTTTAGCCGTCTTATTTTTAAAATCCCATGCAAACCCCAGCAGGAAATAACGCTTTAAGCGTTCGTTCCTTTCTTCCACGTATGAATTGGCATCAAAGGTCCGGTCTATCCCGATATTCTCATTCAATATATCCCTCACTTTCAGGTAAACCGTAAATTCATTGCTTTTGAACGTGCGTTGGAGCTTGGCACTCCATAGATTATTATTCAGGGGCTGAGCCGCGTCATTCAATTTTCCCCGGTAATAATTTTGGAAATTGGAATTGATCGACCACACTTTTTTAATATAGATCGTTGCATCCAGGGACATTGTATTGGTAGGATAGCTATACTTGTTAGTATTCAATGAATTCCGGTTTGTATTATAATTAAATTCATTGTTCAGCGAAAAATCATATTTTTTATCCTTGGTCTTGGAGGCGTTCAGGGAAAGGCCAACATTCAGTGTTTTAGAAGTATTTTTCAATCCATCTATGAAGTCAGCGAATTTGTAGTAAGAAGCATTGGTAGCTATATAGAATCTTGTATCTATTTTCTTTACTTTAAAACCCATACCTGACCACATACTTGCCGAAAGATTCCCATTGGTGTTTATCGGCTGGGTTATTACTTTCCCGCCATTGTAATTCCTGCTGTTCGTGATAGAATTACTGGTGGACCTGATATTAACAGATGCATAGGTCCACATGTCTTTAATAAAATTATAAGTATTGTGCGAAAGGTTAACGGTATTGGTAAACGAAGGCTTCAGGTCCGGGTTACCGATATACTGGTCAAACTGGTCTGTACTGTTTCTTAAGGGCTGCAGCTGGTTAATAGTGGGTTGGGTACTGTTACCATTGTAATTCACCCTTAAGCTATGGTTGGCCTTATATGTATAGGTAAATGAAGCTGCAGGAAAAATATTGGTGAAATTCCTTTTATATTCTTTGTTATAGGTCTTATCAACCAGGTCGAAATTCGTTACACCAAAACCTGACCCGAAATTGTATTTGATCTTTTTATCACTGTAGTTGAATTTCAGGGAAGGTTTGTTGATGATTATCTTTTGGTCAAAATCATTGGTAAGTGAATCAACCTGGAAATCATATTTGCCTGTTACCGGATTATAACTGTGTGTTAACTGGTCATTGCTGCCGGAATTATAGGAAATTTCATACCCAAGTTCCATGGCATATTTTTTACCTAACGGTTCCGTATAAACCAACCTGGAAGATATTTTATTAGTAGATTTATCAATGTCGATCTTCTGGTCTACATTTAAAGAGATCAGTTCCTTATAATCTTCATTGACAGATTTCAAATAATTGGTACCATCTGTTTTCAGCTTATACCAGTCCGCAGTTAAGGATAAGGTCCTCCGTAGCTTCTTAAATTTATGTTTAAAGATCACATTCGCTGAAAAGGATTGCTTGTCATTATTTATGCGTGTATTCTTATCACTGGAATTTAACAATATACTATCCTGGTCGGTTCTTTTTAGCAAATAATCTTCTTCACTTTCTGTATGGTAAAAATTTGATTTAAGGGTAAGCTTCATCGTATTATTGGAATCCAGTTTGACATCATAACTGCCACTCATTTTAAAATTGTAACGGTTTACATGGGTATTGGTAATAGCTGTATCTATCAATGAAGAATCGCCTGGCAATTGCCTGATCGAAAAGGTCTGTTTGATATTGTCATATACCTGGCTATTGTATTTTGGAGAAAAATTCACTGTTTGCTTATCGTTCCATTTGTTGCTGTACTGCAGACCCGCATTCACATTTTTGATATAACCGTTTTCGGTATTTACATAGGGCTCTTCATCCGAACCGCCTCCGCGCCATTGATAATAAATCCCCCCGCTTTCTTCATCCATGCTCATGCTGTAATTGTCAGATTCACCCCCGTATTTTTCATTGTCCTGCCAGCTAAGCCCATCCTGGCCGGTGTTCCCATTCAATAAAAAGGCAGAAAGTTTCCTTTTGCCTTTAAAAGTGCTGAACATGATATTATTATTGTAACGGTCATCTATATTTTTAAGAAGCCCGCCTGAAACATCAATTTTTCCAAAATACCCCGTCTTTCTGTCATCTTTTAGTTTAAGGTTGATCGTCTTTTGAGTTTTTCCATCATCAATACCTGTAAATTCAGCCTGTTCACTTTTTTTATCAAACACCTGTACTTCTTTTACGGCATCGGCCCGTAGATTTTTTACTGCCATACCCGGGTCATCTCCAAAAAATTCTTCCCCATCAACCAATACTTTTTCAACTTTTTCACCCATTGCCTTGATCTCGCCATTTTTATCTACCTGGATACCCGGTAATTTTTTCAATAATTCTTCAACATTCGCATTGGCGCTTACTTTAAAGCTATCAGCCGTATAGATCGTCGTGTCCCCCTTGATCTTAATAGCACTCCCGCTTTTTAATATAACGGCTTGGAGCAATTTAGATTTAGAAGTAACCGGGATCATTCCCATTTTCTCAGTGCTGTTTTTTATCTCAATATCATCTACATAATCCGCGAAATAGGGATGCATGACCATCAGTATATACTTACCTGCGGGTACTTTTAAAGTGTAAGAACCATCGTCCTTTGTCCTGGCAAAACTTCTGAGCACGGAATCTTTGGGAGAAAGGAGTGCTACCACCGCATTTTTGACCAGTAAATTTGCAGTAGTATCTTTAATGCTGCCGCCCACTTCGGAAAGCTGGGCGAAGGAAATTGCTGTATAAAATAGGAATGCAGAGAGAACAATAAGTTTTTTATGCATGCAGGTAGTTTTGGTGTGTACGATTAAGGCAATAAAATTGTATTATTAAATCCTGTATGCAAATTAAGTATTCTTAAATTTACGTTAATTGTGTTTTACACAAGCGGTTACAAACATAGGTATGGCGTATGAAGACGAGCATTTTGTAGACAGTTCAAAGCATGTATGGAATTATTCATTCTTTACTGATGAGGATATCCGGGAGTTCCAGGAAGGTATCTTTTGCAGGGGGTATGAAAAGTTCGGCAGCCACCGGTTGCATGTACTCAATACCGAGGGTTTTTATTTTGCAGTATGGGCACCCAATGCCACGGCCGTTTCTGTAATAGGCGCATTCAACGGCTGGAAAAAGCAACTACACCCATTGTATGTGCGACTGGATAAATCGGGGATCTGGGAAGGCTTTATACCAAGATTGCCCAAAGGCACACTGTATAAATACCATATCACCGGTTTCGACAATATTGAATCAGAAAAAGCGGATCCCTATGCCAATTTTGCTGAGCTACGACCCGGCACGGCCTCTATCACCTGGGATTTTGAAAAGCATTGGGATGATCATCACTGGATGGAGAACCGCAAAAAGAACAATGCCCTGAATGCCCCCTGGGCTGTGTATGAAGTGCACCTTGCAAGCTGGATGCGGCCTGAAAAACACAATGAGACCAGCTTTAATACATACTCACAGATAACCGAAAGGCTGGTGCCTTATGTAAAGGCAATGGGCTTTACACACGTAGAGTTTATGCCGGTAATGGAACATCCCTATGATGGAAGCTGGGGATACCAGGGCACCGGGTATTTTGCAGCTACATCACGTTTTGGGATACCCGAAGAGTTCATGCATATGATCGAATCATTACACCAGCATGGGATCGGGGTTATCCTGGACTGGGTGCCATCCCATTTCCCGCATGATGCGCATGGCTTGTATAAGTTTGACGGAACGCATACTTATGAATATGCCGATATGCGGAAAGGGTTTCATCCAGACTGGAACAGCTATATCTTTAATTACAAAAGGGGAGAGGTCCGGTCCTTTCTTATCAGCAGTGCGCATTTCTGGTTCAATAAATACCATATAGACGGTATCCGGGTAGATGCAGTAAATTCCATCATCCGGCTTGATTTCTCCCGCAAAGAAGGAGAGTGGGAACCGAACGAACATGGATCCAATGAAAATTATGAGGCCATCTCTTTTTTAAAAAAAATGAATGACATTATCTATCGTGATTTTCCGGATGTACAAACCATCGCCGAAGAAGCTTCCGACTGGCCGGGTATTACAAAATCAACGCAGAAAAACGGTTTTGGTTTTGGAATGAAATGGATGATGGGATGGATGCATGATACGTTCACTTATTTTAAGCTGAGTCCTAATCAACGGCCCGCGGCACAGGATAAATTCACTTTCAGCATCATGTATTTTTATGATGAAAAATTTATGTTGCCCCTGAGCCATGATGAAGTAGTACATGGAAAAAGCCCGATGATCTACAAAATGCCCGGCAATGAATGGGAAAAAGCCGCCAACCTGCGGTTATTATATGCCTGGATGTACACCCATCCCGGCGCAAAATTGCTTTTCATGGGCAATGAATTCGGCCAAACCACGGAGTGGAATTATAAATCTGAGTTAGATTGGGAACTTTTGCAATATGATATTCATAGCAAAATGCAGGATTGTGTAAAAGATCTCAATCATCTATATAAAAATGAACCTGCATTGCATGAATACCAGTTTGATCCAAAAGGATTTGAATGGGTAGAACTGGACCGCAGAAACGAAGGAGTGATGATATTCAAAAGAAAAGGCAAATACAGGGATGATGACCTGCTGATCATCCTGAATGTTTCAAATCATCATTACAAGGAGTGGAAATTGCCCGTTAAGGGGAAAAATCACTGGAAAGAGATCTTTAACAGCAATAGTGATGCTTATTGGGGCTCCGGGCTAAATATTAACGAAAATCCAACTATAATCCCGGTTGATAAAAAAAAGAAGCTTTGTGAAATAATAATTGATATTCCAGCGTTAAGTGCTATGATTTTCCGTTAGGAAATTATTGCTAATACCTCTGAAATAACAATATGAAACACCTCCTGCCCATTTTATCACTATTGGTATGCACCAATTTGTCTGCACAAGCCAGCGACAGCGCACAATTTTACTATAAAAAAGGATTGGAAGAAAAAAATGCAAAGCGGTATCTAACTGCTTCCCAGGCATTTGACAAGGCTATTAAATATAATTCTTCATATACAGATGCCATCCTCGAGAATGCGTTTACGCACCTCGAAATGAAAAAGACAGACCAGGCAAAGGCGCTTTTTATTAAAGCCAATGAGCTGGATCCTACCAATAAAGCCACGATAAAGGAATTGATGGAGATTTACTTTAATTACCGCCAGTTTGCAAAAGCAATAGAATTCGCCCAAAAATGTACTGAATGTGAAAATTCGATGCGGATAAGCGGAATAAGCTATTATCAACAGGAAGATTATATGGAAGCCGAAAAGGCGTTAAAAGCATCCATTTCAAAAAACCCGGATGATGCCGAAGCCAGTTTTACGTTAGCACGCGTTTACCTTGATATGGAGGAATATAAAAAAGCGGTTCCATATTATGAAAAAGCGGTAAAACTGAACCCCGCCAAAAATGTATGGATGTATGAACTCGGACTCTTGTATTTCAATCT
The DNA here is from genome assembly GCA_963779595.1 of uncultured Chitinophagaceae bacterium. GTDB lineage: Bacteria > Bacteroidota > Bacteroidia > Chitinophagales > Chitinophagaceae > Ferruginibacter. The sequence continues at coordinate 175,585 of CAVZYY010000002.1, forward strand.
CAGTGATTACAAAAATGCCATGGCTTCTTTTACCAATGCTGCCAACAATGGTTATATACAAACAAGTGATTTCAACGAGAATCTCGGCTATGCGTCCCTGTATTGCGGTGAATATGATAAAGGAGAAAAATTATTGACGACACTCTGGTCAAAAAAACCCGGAAATAAGGACCTGCTCAGGGGACTGGCAGAAGTGCTATACCAGCAAAAACAATATGACAGGTCTTTGTCTTACTGCCAGAAACTGATGGAAATTGATGCAAAGGACGGAAAAGCGCTATACCAGGCGGGGTTGAATTTCCAGAAAAAAGGGGAGAAGGACCGCGGCCAGCAAATGTGTGATAAGGCGATTGAAATGGATCCATCTCTTTCAAATCTTCGCAGGAAAAAAGAAATAGCTGGCATGTAAAAAAAGTAAAATATACTTCTACATATATTTTTTGTTTGACGATTGATGATTACAGGACGACCGGGAGATTCTTCTCCCGGTCCTTATTTTACACTGTTAAAGATCTCCGCAATCATACACCTTGCACTTCCGCCACCACATGTTTCGATCGTATCAAGCGAGGAATGAATGATCCGGTTATACTTTTCCAGCTCCCGGATCTGAACAGGTGTTAATGATTCAAAAGCCTGTGTTGACATAACCAGCAGCAATTCGCCATCCCTGTTCTTTACCTGCAGCATATTTCCCGCAAAATGGTTTAACTGGTCCAATGAAATATCAATGAGTTCTTTTTGCGTTGCTTTTAATGCATCTGAAATTTTTTCTAATTCCTTTTTGTTTTGGATGGATCCCATGCAGATCACCGCATAATTATCCGCCATGCACATCATAACATTCGTATGATAAATATCCGTTCCTGATGAATCCCTTGCATTAAAAGTTATAGGAGTGAAATTGTATAAGCTGCAAAATTCCAGGAATATCCCTGGGTCAGTACGGGGAGAGATACACGCGTATGCAACCCGGTGCTTCCTGTCCAACACCATGCTACCAGTGCCTTCCAGGAACCGGTCTTCATTTTCATAATGACTCAGGTTATGTATTTGCGTTATGCTAAACTTATTGCTCAATGCATCCAGCACATGCTGTTTTCTTTCCTGCCTCCGGTTAGGGGCAAACATGGGGTAAATAGCAATGCTGTTATCTTCGTGAAAGGATATCCAGTTATTCGGGAATATAGAATCAGGGGTAGCGGGATCTATTGTATCTTCTACAACGGTCACTTCGATCCCGTTTTCTCTTAACAGGTTTACCATTCCATTGAATTCCTGCAATGCTTTTGCCTGTATATTTTCTGCAATATCATTTTGGAAAGTATTATTAACCGCAGTTTCGGTATTAAAGAAAAAATTTACCGGCCGGATCATTAATATCTGTGAAGCGGTTTGCATCATATCAATGCTTTTTGTCAAAATCCATTTCGCCCGCTTTTATGGCAACAGGCAGGTCATTCTCCCTCGGAGGTATCGGGCAATTATACCCGCTGGCATACGCACAGTATGGGTTATAACATTTATTGAAATCAATGGTTACTGTCTTGTCCTTTATTTCATTAATATAAAACTCGAGGTATCTTCCACCTCCATAGCTCTTGTCACCGGTAGTCAGATCCGTAAAGGGAACAAATAAATAATCTTTATATTGATCGGTGGTCATAAGCTGCTCGCTTTGATAAACGGTGAGCTGTACAGGCTTTTTCCCGATCGCAAAATACAGTGTTCCATACCTGAAATATTTCTTAAGCTTGGGGCCGGATGTCTTCATGATAAACCCGGTGCTGTCATATATTTTTTCAAAACGGGCAAGTACTTTATATTTTTCACTAACCGGGAAAAACCTGAAATATTTCTTTTCTGCTTCCTTCACTACTTCATGATCCGTTACATATCTCTGCCGGAAGTTTTTTAAGCTGTCCTTATAAACAACGTCCTGGGCATTAAGGCACAGGCTACTCAACAAAATTACTATGAAAATAAAAAATGATCTCATTGATGATAAATTAGATGGTCATTTTAAGCTGTAAGACTTATATTCAGGAAGACTTCGACAAGCTCAGTCTGACAGACTTTGTCATGTTGAGCTTGTCGAAACATAGACAAAGTTGAGAAAAAGACAAAGGTTAATTCATCATCAATACATTCACACTTCGCTGTAAAATATTAAATGCTATTTCAGCCATCAGGTTCTCTTTGTCCAATGTGGGATTCACTTCCGTAATTTCAAAACAACATACTTTCCTGTTCTGCATGAATTTACTGATCAGGTCCTCTGCTTCTCTTTCCCTTAATCCGTTACTAACAGGTGTTCCTGTTCCTTTTGAAATAGCGGAATCAAGGCTGTCCACATCAAAGCTTACATAAATATCTGTGCAATCACTTAGGTAGCGCAGCACTTTACGGCTCACATTCTCGGCGCCATTACGCCGCACTTCACCGGTAGTGATCACTTTCATATCATATTTCTCTATCAGGAATTTTTCTTCTTTTTCAAAATCCCTCAATGAAATGAATACAATATCCTCGGGTAAGACCTTTTGGTTTATTTTACCGATAGATTTTAACTGCTCCCAGGCCTTCGTCGTTTTTTCATCCAGGTCATGCACTTTCATTTCCTCATTATCTTCTGCGATAGCAGTAGCAAGTGGCATTCCATGCATATTCCCGGAGGGAGTAGTATAAGGTGTATGAAGGTCTGCATGTGCATCTATCCAGATAACCCCCAGTTTACTTTTTGGCCTCGCCATTTTGATCCCCGCAATCGTACCACCGGCATTACTATGGTCACCACTAAGTACAACCGGGAAAAAATTATTTTTAAGGCTGTCACAAACAGCTTTGCTGATGCGTTCATACAGGGTCTAGTACTCCCTGTATCCGTTTGGCATAAGGGGATTGTATTGGTTCAAACAATAAATTATTTTCTGTCTCTATTTTTTCAGAAGGAAAGTGTACAAAAAAATTACTCATAAAATCCAGTGCCGCGATCTTAATCGCGTCTATCCCCAGGCTTGCTCCCCTCGTACCTGCCCCGATCTCCGATGGAACTTCTATCAGCTTAATATTTTTCATAATTCAAATTTACAGTTTTCCCCGCAAGGGATTAATACCTTTGATGGTCCCGCAGCTGCCGGTAATGCTGAAACGGACAAACATATCCTCGCTATACCATTTTTGCTGCCTTGTTTTTTTTATTACTTCGGTATGTTCTTTCATCCCATACGCAAAAGCCAACATATCTTCTTTGCTCTGCCAGATGCTGAATGTGGCCTGTTTTAACCAGGGCAGTTCACCAATGCCAACAGAGCTGATAAAGCCTTTGGAATGTTTCATCTGTTGGGCAACCGGGGCTACATGCTGCCAGAAATATTTTAATTTACTGAACCGGATCGTTGCCCTCGTCAATACTGCGATGGGCCCTGCGTGTTCCGATCTTGAGGACAGGTCCCCAAAAACCTTCCTGCCATCCCAAAGCCCATGGCCTTCTATTGGCTTCAACAATATCGTAAAGGTTTCACATTTAAAAAAATGAAACCATCCCGAAATAAATGATCCATATAAATTTTTGACCGGGTCTTCAGTGACCAAGGCATTCCTGTCAAAATTTCCGCTACCAAGAATGGCCCATTGCTGCAGGTCAGGTTTTTTATCAAAGGTCCCATTCTTCCCACAACCCATTAACTTGTAAAAGGATATTTTTTTATTGAGCCACAAAGGCAACCGGTGTATGGCCATTGCAAAAAAAGCAAATGGTATGCAGCTTTTGGGATAACGTATAATTGTAAGCGATACCTCCATAAAATATAGCTGCAATATAAGGGAAAGTTGTCCCGTGGTTAACCGCTAAGGCGTAAAGGCGCTAAAATTTTCTTTGTGCCTCCGCGCCTTGTCGGTAAAAAAAAACTCCACGTTCCTTTCAAAAACGTAGAGTCTCTATCAATAAGATCAGATCTAAAACTGCTCAAGCTTGCTGAAGAAAAAATCAGCTTCGATCGCTGCATTTTCATCACTATCACTTCCATGAACAGCATTCTCTCCAATGGAAGTTGCATATTTTTTCCGGATCGTACCCTCAGCTGCATCCGCCGGATTGGTGGCACCAATCAGTTTGCGAAAATCCTCTACCGCGTTTTCCTTTTCAAGGATGGCGGCCGTTATCGGGCCACGGCTCATAAATTCAACCAATTCGCCATAGAAGGGGCGTTCTTTATGTACTGCATAAAATTGTCCTGCCTTTTCTTTGCTCAGGTGTGTCATTTTCATGGCTGCAATGCGAAATCCTGCAGCATTTATCATTGCTAAAATTCCACCGGTGCTCCCTTTTTCCGTCGCATCCGGTTTGATCATTGTAAATGTTCTGTTGGTCATTATTTATTTATTTTGGGCGCAAAGATAAGTGAATGTGTCAAGCAGGTATGTGTTGATATGCTAATTTTTAAAGGAATGATTTAACAGCAAGGAGAAGCTTACTAATTGGCTAATTGGTATTTTCCACCTACTTTTGCGCCGCCTTTATGCAATCAATCGACCATATATACCAATATCTTGGAACCCCGAAAAAGATCGTAATTACGATGCACCAGAAACCAGATGGTGATGCGATGGGCTCTACACTTGGGCTTTACCATTTCCTGATCCAGTTTGGCCACGAGGTTACTGTGATTTCACCGACAAACTGGGCTTCTTTTTTAAACTGGATGCCGGGCTGTAAAACCGTACTCGATTATGAAAGAGATACGGATAAAGCAAACCTGCTTTTGGATGAAGCGGAATGGATATTTTGCCTGGATTTTAATACACTGGTGCGCACTAAGAGAATGGAAGAAAAATTATTGGTGGCAAAAGCAGAAAAGATCCTGGTAGATCATCACCAGCAGCCACAAACAGAAGTATTTAAATATGGCATAAGTGATACATGGAAAAGCTCCACATCAGAAATGGTGTACGATTTTATTGTTGGATCCGGGCATTCGGATAAGATCAGATACAAATGTGGCTGAATGCCTGTATGCAGGGGTAATGACAGATACCGGTTCATTCAGGTTCCCATCAACCACTGCCAGTGTCAACAGGATGGTTGCTGACCTGAAAGAAAAAGGGCTGGAACATAGCCCGGTACATGAAGCACTTTTTGATAATTTTTCAGAAGGCCGTTTGAGTTTTATCGGCCATGTGTTATTGAACCGGATGGAAATATTTTATGAATACAATACGGCATTGATCTCCATTCCTCAAGCGGATCTCATAAAATATGATATTAAAACCGGTGATACGGAAGGCCTGGTCAATTTTCCATTAAGTATCGAGGGGATAAGGTTGGCAGCGATCATCATTGACAGGGGAGAAGAAAGGAAATGTTCATTCAGGAGCAAGGGGAATTTTGATGTGAATACATTTCGCCCGAAAATATTTTGGCGGCGGCGGACATTTTAATGCTGCCGGCGGGCAAAGCAAAGAACCCTTGGAACAGTTGTCGAGGATTTCAAAAAAGCAATGAAAGAAAACCGGGATCAATTAAGCACTTATAATTTCTAAAAATAAAAAATGATGAGAAAAATCTCTTATGTAGTCTTACTGGCGGCTGTTGTATTATCTGCCTGTAAAAACGAGTCTTTTAAAAAAGGAAAAAACGGGCTGGAATATAAAATTATTTCTAACGGCAACGGAGAGAAGATAAAGGATGGTAATTTTATGCAGATACATGTAGGCCAATACTACAACACCGGAAACAAAGATTCCATGATGTCTGATACCAGGACAAGCAGCGGGCCATTGATCGAAATGCTGGATACTGTTTCCACGCCACGTCAATATTATGAGATCTTAAACCAGTTAAGAAAAGGTGACAGCCTTTGTATCCGGTTGTTGACGGATTCAGCATTTGCCAAGTCGCCACAGGGTATGCCACCATTCTTCAAAAAAGGACATTACCTCATTACCACTGTAAAAGTGATCGAACATATTCACTACAAAGAGAACAGGCTGACAGCGCGAGAATGGCAGAAATGGCGATAGCCCGCAAAAAAGATTCGATCAACAATGCAGCTTTAGCAGCGAAAGACGAAAAAACGCTTACAGATTATTTCACAAAAAATAATATTAAAGCTACCAGGGCTCCACATGGCACCTACGTGGAGATCATACAACCGGGTACCGGCAAAAATATTGATACTTCCGTAGCAGTTGTCAGAACTTATTATACCGGCAGGACGATGGAAGGGGTAGAGTTTGACAGTAATACTTCAAAAGGAAAAGGAGATCCCTTGAATGTAAACATGACCACAGATATGTTACTTGGTATGAATGTGATCACCGGTTGGAAAGATGGTTTCTCATTAGTAAATAAAGGAACAAAGGCGAAATTTTATATCCCTTCAGGCCTGGCTTATGGGGCCAATCCTCCTTCAGCCGATATCAAGCCAAACTCAATATTGGTTTTTGATATTGAAATAGTGGACCTTTTGGACCTGGCAAGTGCGAAAATAGTTGCAGAAGCAGACAGGAAAAAAAAGAAGGAAAAGCAGAAAAAATATTTCGATAGTATCCGGAAAGCAAATCCAGACACATCAGCAAAAGGCAGGGAATAATTTTTTTCGATATTTAAGGATTGCCCTGTATATTTCATACGGGGCAATTTTATTTTTTATAGGCATTCATTAATGTGATCGCTTCTTTGGCTTCTTTTACATCATGTACTCTTAAGATATCGGCGCCATTTTCCAATGCAAGTGTATTTAAAACAGTAGTGCCGTTCAGTGCTTCCCCGGCGCTTATATCCAGGGTTTTGTAGATCGTACTTTTCCTTGAAAGACCCGCCAATACCGGTTTGTCCAGCATTTTGAATACCGAAAGGTTCTTAAGCAGCTGAAAATTATGCGCAACGGTTTTTCCGAAACCAAAACCAGGATCAATAATAACATCCTTAATACCCGCCTTTCTGCAGGTATCCGTTTTGATGATAAAAAAATCAAGCAGCTCCTTTACAACATCATCGTATTGTGGATCCAGGTGCATTGTTCCAGGTTCTCCTTTCATATGCATACATATATATGGTACATTTAATGAAGCAACTGTTTCAATCATCGCAGGATCCATGTCGCCCGCACTGATATCATTTACCATATCTGCCCCGGCAGCAACGGCATCACCGGCAACCTCGCTATGATAAGTATCAATAGAAATGATGATACCGGGAAATTTTTCACGAATGGCTTTAATGACCGGTATCACACGCAGGGCTTCCTCTTCCGCTGAAATTCTTTGACTACCCGGCCTGGTGCTTTGCCCCCCAACATCAAGTATGGCTGCCCCATCGCCGATCATTTTTCCGGCAAGCTCGAGAATTTCATTGGCCGTCCTTGACAAATGGCCTTCATAAAAAGAATCAGGAGTTGCATTAATAATGCCCATCAGCACCGGCATTTCAAATTCGAAGATTTTTCCTTTACAGTTAAGTGTGAACATTGATAGAGTAATTGTATTTTTGAACCTTTACACAAATGTGCAGATTATTCATGAGCAAATGATAAAAGAGCATGACAACCAATGAACAATATGATACCGTAATAGCCGGCTGCAGGAGCACCTTTTTAAAAAAAACAAGTGATTACGGTACTTCCTGGCGGGTTTACAGGACCATTTCGATCGCTGACCAGATCTATATAAAGGCGAGGCGGATACGGACGATCCAGGAAAAAAAACAACAAAAAATTGAAGACGGCATTAAAAGTGAATTTGAAGGTATATTAAATTATGCCATCATCGGGCTGATACAACTCGATATTAATAATGAGGAGCCCGAACAGCTACCCGTAGATGAAGTTGAAAAATATTATAACAGCAAAGTTTCAGCCGGGAAACAATTAATGCTGGACAAGAACCATGATTATGGAGAAGCATGGAGGGAAATGAGCCAGGAAAGTTTTGTTGATTTAATACTTGCTAAATTGCTGCGTATTAAGCAGATCATTTCCAATGAAGGCGTAACCATCATGAGTGAAGGAATAGATGCCAATTATTTTGATATTTTGAATTATTCAGTCTTCGCATTGATCCTCATTGCTGAAGGCAAACAAACAAACTGATACAAATGAAACCAATCGTTACAGTTGCCAGGATATTAACGGGCTTATTATTTATTTTTTCCGGGTTGGTAAAAGCCATTGACCCGAGGGGGCTTGCCTATAAAATGGAGGAATTTTTTGAGGTATGGGCCAATGAAGGTTATATGAGGGGACTGATGAACAGCCTCCATGACTACGCATTAGAGTTCTCGATCATTATGATCACACTGGAAGTGGTAGTAGGAGTAGCGTTGCTGCTGGGATGGCAAAAAAAACTAACAACCTGGATCTTGTTGTTACTCATGTTGTTTTTTACATTCCTTACAAGCTATGTATTATTCAGTGATGGTAAGATACGGGCCTGTGGCTGCTTCGGGGATTGTATACCACTGACGCCGGTACAAACATTCACCAAAGACATCATCCTGCTGATACTGGCAATATTTTTACTGGCCGGCAGAAAATACATTTCCCCGGTTTTAAAACCACTGCTGAATTTTTTATTGGTGCTGATTGCAACCATACTCACGCTGGTTTTACAGTGTTATGTCTTAAAACATTTGCCATTGGTTGATTGCCTTCCTTATAAAAGATCCAACAACCTGCTTGAGTTGCGGAAAATGCCGGCTGACGCTATACAGGATAAATTCGACTATATCTTTATTTATGAAAAAGCCGGTGAAAAAAGACCGTTCCCTGTGTCTGCATTACCCGACAGCACCTGGAAATTTGCTGAAAGAAAACAGAAATTGATCCAAAAGGGGAAAAACAATGTGCCGCTTATCAATGACTTCTCATTGACCGCAGAAGATGGTGGAGATTCTACAGAAGCCATTTTAAATACGGCCAGCGATTATTATTTATTTTTTATAAAAGAATTGCCATCCAATACCAAAAAATGGTTACCAGATCTTAAAGAAATTTCCAGGTCTGCTGAAACCCAACATAGGAAATTTTATGTGGTGACAGCCCAGAAAAATGTGGTGAAAGAATTTTTAGAAAAGAACGGGGTAAGGACTGATGGAATTTTTACCTGTGATGCCACTGCCATTAAAACAGCTGCCAGGGCCAATCCTGCATTGTACCTGATGAAAGGGCCGGTAGTACAGAAAAAAACAAGCTGGGCAGATTTTGGAGACCTAAAATAAAGATCATCACTGGTCATAAACGCTCTGATAGGAATGGTCAACGAAAAATGCAGCATTATTCATGCGATACCTGTTAAAAAAAATACTATACGCAACACTTGTCCTCCTCGGAGTTGTAGTATTGGTATTCGTCATGTTCCAGGGATTTGGTGATCCTGCACGGCTGATCGCAGGACAAACAGGTGATAAAGAAACAATGGATAATATCCGGAAAGACCTATACCTGGACCAGCCAAAATGGAAACAATTCCTGCACTATTTTAATGACGTATCTCCGCTAAGTTTTCATGATACCGCAGAAATAAAGAAGAAAGGACTGCAGGGAATTTTTATCGGGGGCAACACAAAACTTGCCATAAAATTACCATACCTGGGCCGGAGTTATCAAACAAAAAAAAATGTAAGCGAAGTATTGATGGATGCCTTACCTGGAACCCTTGTGCTTGCATTGGCAGCCATGATATTTGCCTGCGTGGCCGGCATCTTCCTCGGAGTCATCGCTGCAGTCAAAAAAGATACCTGGCTTGATCATACTGCTATTTTCAGCAGTATTGCAGGTATATCTGCCCCATCCTTTTTCATGGCTATCATCGTTGCATACCTGTTTGGCATTGTACTGCATCCTTTTACGGGGTTAAACCTCACCGGTAGTTTATTTGAAATAGATGAAGTGACCGGCGAAAAATACCTGGTGCTCAGGAACCTTGTACTTCCTGCATTTACATTGGGTATACGGCCGCTTGCAATTATTACACAACTTACACGCAGTTCAATGCTGGATGTACTTGGGCAGGATTATATCAGGACAGCATATGCGAAAGGTTTGAGCCGATACAGGATCATTTTCAAACACGCACTGCGGAACGCAATGAATCCCGTGATCACCGCGATAACGGGTTGGTTTGCAGAATTACTGGCCGGTGCATTTTTCGTGGAATATATATTTGGATGGAAGGGTATTGGTAAAACAACCGTTGATGCCCTCGAAAAATTAGATTACCCGGTAGTAACAGGTGCAGTCCTTTTCAGCGCATGCATTTTTATTTTGATCAACCTCGCCGCTGATTTCTTATATAAGTTTATCGACCCAAGGATCAGGTTAAACTGATGTGCCCTTTAGTTAAAATAACGTCTCTTTCATTCCCACAGTATAAAAAATCCAGCACCGAAAGTATATCTGGCATTATTTTTTACAATACTATTTGAATCAAATAAAATCATCATGATTATCAAAAATGTTATGGGCATAATTGCCATTGGCTCAATTGCACTGTTAAGTTGTAATGACAAATCCGAAAAATCTACAGAAGTCATTACCGATACCGTTGTCACCACGCCTGTTGCTGCCGTTGCCAAACAGGCCTCAACAGAAGGAACATCTGTAAAGATCAGTACTGCAGATGTACCCGATACTATCAGGACAGGCTTTGAAAAGAAATATCCAAAAGCACAACGGGTCGAGTGGATGTCTTACCAACCTGTTGAAAATGACGATCTTCCAATGGATGACCGGTATTATTATGTAAGATTTAATAATAGCGGCGCTGATTATACTACCTGGTACAATAACAGGGGAGATTGGGTAAAAACCGCCACAAAAATCCCCGGTAATTCTAAATTACCGGATGCGGTCAATAAATACATTAATGCCAATTATCCTGACTATACCATTGAGGAGATCAGCAAGGAAAATGACAAGGACATGGATATGTACGAGATAAAATTGAATAAAGGAGAAAACAAGGTAAAATTGAAGATCTTACCCAATGGGGAGGTTTTTAAGAAAAAAGTAAAATAGTCCTTTCAAACGTTTGTTCTGCTGCCTCAATTTTGGGGCAGCATTTATTTACGACACAATTTATAAAGCATACAAGCCCCAATTTCTTTGCCTGGATTACCGATACAAATGTTTTTATATCACCCGGGAGAAGATCCCTGAATTTTTTTGAAAAATGATGATTTGTAAAAGGGCTTTCCTTTTCATAATCCATTTTATTGATCATTTCAAAATTGTATTTTTTATTTAATCCCAAATACACAGATTGCGGCGCCCGGTTCAAAATGATCTTATTATTCCCATGCACAATTTTCCATTCTGAATCAGTAAATGTCCAATGCCCATTCCATGATCTTGTGATCCCGTGAGAAGAAAAATCAATACTATGTGACATGATTGCTCCGGGCTTTAGCCATTCTCTCATCGTAGCATAAGTGTTGTCCAGGTCATTCACATATTGCAAAACAGCCTGTGATATGATAAAATCAACTGACCCGCTTTCAATAACTTTTTTACCATTCCATGGAATAAAGTATTTAATGATCTCATTCTTATCCTGCATGCCTAAATTGAGAATTTCATTCCGGATATTTGTAATCCTTTCTTCACACAATTGCGTGTGTAAAATTTCATCTGTCAATATATGGGAGGGGAAACTGTAATCTTCCAATGAAGGGGTTAGTCTTGGAAATTCGTCATCGGTTGGTATGGGAGTCTTATTCTTAAAAAGAACTACCAACTCATCAAATACTTTTACGTTGCGCTCAATATCCCAGTATTTATAAACATCCAGTGCATAGTACCTCGAAAAACCGGTAAGCAAAGCCGTTAGTCCTATTCCCAGTGAATCACCAGGCCCCAGTTCAGCGATTGTTCCGTGTAAATTTTTTATACCATTATTATGGGCAAAAACCAAATGACGCATCCAAACCGAATAGCAATAACGGCTGTTGTCAGTGCCCCCGGTAAGAGTGGCGTATTTTTTCGTGGTAAATATTTTCTTTATGATCCCTTTGGTAAGCGGGATAAATTTTTCTGTGTTCACTGGCGAGGTTTTACAATTTATCAATTACTAAATTATAAAGTTTTTGTCATAAATCATAAAGTATATAATAACATTTTTTTGTGTACCGATAAAAAGAATTTGTACACTAAATTTCCCTCGGGAAAAGCCTGCCACTTCTGATTCGTTTTTTTAAAACTATCTTAGTCATTATGAATTTCATAATATTGAATCTATGAGAATACTTTTTTTATTGGGAATCATTATCTCTGCATACTCTGCAAATGGATCCAATTATTATATCAATCCATCCTCGGATTCTGCTGCGGAACTGGGAACTAAAGAAAACCCATGGAAGAGCCTTGGCAGGGTAAATGAAAATATGACTCTTTTTAAAGGAGGCGATACGATCCTGTTTAAAAGAGGCGAGCTTTATTTTGGTTTCCTGGATATTAAATGTTCCGGGATGCCAGATGCCCCTGTTGTTTTTATGACGTATGGCACTGCAGCCACAATGCCTGCATTCCTTTACCAGCGTGCTGATTCAGCGTTGACAACGGAAGCCATTGCGATCAGGATCTATAAGTGCAATCATGTTATCCTGGATGGGTTGGAGGTTTCAGACAATAACCTGGACCCATTGGATCATACTACACCTGCACATATTAAGATCGGCTTTGCCATTGAGGAAAGCAATTATATAACAATCAGGAATGCTAAAGTTTCATTAGTGGGAATTGGAGTGAATATGATTGGTAACAATAACCTTGTTGATAAATGCAAATTTGAAAATCTGCGGATGGTTCGAAATACAGAGGGTGGTGATGATGATTATGGTGCCAACCCGGTCGTTATTGCAGGACAGGATAATATCATTTCAAATTGTTTTTTTAAAGATTGCTGGGCAAATAGTTTTGATTATTTGTATGACGGGGGAGCAATAGAAATATTCGGTGCAAACACAAACAATAATAAGATCATTAATAATACCGCCATCAATTGTAATGGATTTATGGAATTCGGAAGCAATAATGGAGGTTCCAGCAACAATAATTTTGTAGCAAATAATACGATCGTTAATTGTGGCAGCCTGGTCTATGTAAATAATAAGGGAAATTTTTCAATCAGTGTAGAGAATTTGTTTCTTTTTAATAATAAGATCCTCGAAACCGTTACCCAATTAACAGCACCAAAATATATGATCAGTATGACGGCTCCCTCCACGGGTAATGTCATCATCAAACTGGAAAACAATTGCTTCTGGCTTACAACGAATATAGATGTAGCCCGCGCGGGGCTTTTTGCTGACGGGCAATTGGTACACCGGAATAATACCTATTACCTCTCAGAAGGAAGCCTGAATTACAGTATCGATCCTTCCGAGTCCCTTTTTGTCAAAGAATGATCCTGTTTTTAAAAGCCCCCCATTGGGTTATTCCGGCGACTTTAATGCAGATTTATTCCCTTTTAAATATCTCGCCATTTATTGGAAAATCCTGCTATTTGGGCCATGAAATTTCAAGTAGTATTTATATTACAAGAAAAGGGTACTATATAGTACAAATAACATTTTCATATCGAGCGTTATTTGTGCGGTAAAAATTAGTTAACCCAAAAAACTGCATTTCAACACAATAAATGCAGAAAATGTTGAACAAGTTTAGAATAATTTGAATACCGAAACACGACCGCGTTTGATCAATATCACTAAAAAAACCAAGACTCACTCGCCAGGCATAATTTCCTATTCATTTTAGCGTTCTACTGAATACCTATGTTAAAATACCTATGATATTGCATGAAAATGCTGTGTCATGAACCAGATCAGAGCGAAAAACCAAAAAAAGCTGTAAAAATCCAATATCACTAAACCGAAAAACCATGAAATTGCCCGTAATCCTGAGGTCATGCGTATTATTCACAGTAATGATTTTCATTACCGGGGTCATACAAGCCACTAATTTTTATGTGGACGCCTCAACTACCTCCTCCACCCAGAACGGAACCCTTGCCAACCCCTGGAAAACACTTTCCCAGGTTCAGAGCAATATGAGTTCATTTAATCCCGGGGATATTATCTCCTTTAAACGTGGCGGAACTTATCCCGGAACTTTTACCATATCCCGTTCAGGAACCTCCGGAAACCCCCTTACTTTTAATAACTACGGAACAGGTAACTTACCCATATTCTCAGGTACAGGAAGTACTATTTCATCATTGATTTATATGAACAACCGTTCTTATGTTATCATTGATGGGATCAATATCACCGATCCTTCTCTTTCACCCACAGACCGTACCGTACCTTCAAAGATCCAAAGAGGTATATATGTAGACGGATCGGGTGCCGCGAATGTTATTATCAGGAATTGCGAAATATCCCTGGTGGGAGTAGGCGCTTATTTTGTTGCCAGTGGAAACACCCTTGAAAAATCAACGATCACGAATATGCGTATGGTTCGTAATACGCAGGGGGGTGATGATGATTATGGCGCTAATCCGGTTGTGATCTCAAGTCCGAATAACAATATCCTTAATAATTATTTTAAAGATTGCTATGCCATCAGCTACAATTACGGGTTTGATGGGGGAGCAGTAGAAATTTACGGTTCAGGTACGCATAATAATAAAGTTTTGTACAACACTGCCATTAACTGTAATGGGTTTATGGAATTTGGAAGTGGCGACGGTGGAACAAGTGACAACAACCTGATCGCTTATAATAAAGTGATCAATTGTACCGGCCTTACATGGATCAATAACAGCGGCCAGTTCACCATTAATGTAAACAACCTGCAGTTTTTTAATAATGTTATTGTAGAAACAAATAACCTGTTTGGCCAGTCTTCTTCTACCATCGCCATGGCGCAGACCGTTTCTACACAGGGAATCATAAGCCTGAAGAATAATATCTTTTGGCTGATGATCGGAACGGACGTTGCACAAAATGGAAGATTTAGTGGTGGCCAGTTGATCCATGAAGACAATATTTATCGTTTGGGATCAGGAAGCACTTTAAATTTTACCGCACATGGCTCAGAACTAACTACAACTTCAGCCATATTTACAAGCACAACGGGTACAGAACCTGAATCATGGAATTATATGCCGACTACCGGCAGCCCGGCCATTGACTTTGGTCAAAATGTAGGTATTGTAAAAGATTTTGCAGGCAACCCTGTCCCCACGGTACCGAATTCAGGTATCCTTGAATCAGCCACAGGAGCCACTCCTCTGGCAGCCAGCGCAACTTCAGGTGCCATTGCCTGTAATGGAGGAACTGCCACAGTAACGGTAAGCGCTACGGGCGGTACAGCTCCTTATACAGGAACAGGCACTTTTACTGTAAACGCCGGAACCCATACCTATACAGTAACCGATGCGGCAGGAACGGTTAAAACAGCTACCATAACAGTAACACAGCCCCCGGTGCTCAATGCAACGACTACTCCGGGCGTGATCAATATATTTGGAGGATCAACAACGGTTACAGTAACTGCATCCGGTGGAACAACTCCGTACACTTACAGCATCAATGGAAGTGTTTTCCAGTTGTTGAACATATTCACGAATATCCTGGCAGGCAACCATTCAGTAACTGTAAAAGATGCAAATGGTTGTACCGTTGTCAGAACTCTTAATATTACACAACCGGGTCCCAGTGCGCTGAATGCTGCATCAACTGCAGGCACGATTAATTGTAATGGAGGAACAACCACGGTAACGGTTACCGGAACCGGGGGCGTATCTCCTTATTCCGGAACAGGCAATTTTACAGTAAGTGCCGGCACTTATGATTATACGATAACGGATGCTGCAGGAACTACTGCCACAACGTCGATCACGGTTAACCAGCCTGCGGCAATAACCGTAACGGTTTCTGCAGGAACGATCACCGTCTTCGGCGGATCAACAACAGTATCCGTAAATGCTACCGGTGGAACAGGCGCTTATACTTATAAGTTAAATTCAGGCTCTTACCAGGCAAGCAATAGCTTTGCAAACGTAACTGCAGGTAACCATTCTGTAACCGTAAAAGATGCAAACGGTTGTACTTCTGTGAAGGCCTTTACGCTGACGCAGCCTGCCAGTAATCCAATGGTTGCGGCTTCATCTGCAGGTACCATTAACTGTAATGGCGGTACGGCTGTAGTAACGGTAAGCGCTACTGGCGGAACAGCTCCATATACCGGAACAGGTGATTTTACAGTGAATGCCGGAACATATTCATATACCGTGACAGATGCCAATGGAAATAATGCAACAACTTCAATAACGGTATCACAGCCTTCTGCTATAACCGTAACGGTTTCTGCCGGAACGATCACTGTATTCGGCGGATCAACAACAGTTACCGTAAATGCAACAGGCGGAACAGGTGCTTATACTTATAAATTAAATTCGGGCTCTTACCAGGCCGGCAATAGTTTTGCAAACGTAACTGCAGGTGACCATTCTGTAACTGTAAAAGATGCAAATGGATGTACTTCAGTGAAGAATTTTACGCTGACCGAGCCTGCAAATAATCCATTGGCAGCCGCTTCATCTGCAGGTACAATTAGCTGTAATGGCGGTACTGCAACCGTAACAGTGAGCGCTACCGGCGGTACAGGCCCGTACACAGGAACAGGTAATTTTACAGTGAGTGCAGGAACTTATTCTTACACCGTAACGGATGCAAACGGGGCCACTGCAACAACTTCAGCAACTGTTACACAGCCTTCAGCGATCGCTGTAACAGTTTCTGCAGGAACGATCACGGTATTCGGCGGATCAACAACCGTGACAGTAAATGCAACAGGCGGAACAGGCGCTTATACTTATAAATTAAATTCGGGCTCTTACCAGGCTGGCAACAGTTTCTCAAACGTAACAGCAGGCAGCCATGCGGTAACAGTTAAAGATGTCAATGGATGTACTTCCGTTAAAAACTTTACATTAACAGAGCCTGCTGATAATCCTTTGATCGTTTCTGCCGCGGCAAGCGCGATCACTTGTAATGGAAATATTTCTACCATAACGGTAAGCGCTACTGGTGGAACGGGACCTTATACAGGAGTTGGATTATTTACCGGCTATGCTGGCACATACAATTATACGGTTACAGATGCAACCGGCGCTACAGCAACCACAACAATAACCATCGCACAACCAACGATCATTGCGGTGACAGTTACGGCAGGTACGATCACCACTTATGGTGGAACAACTACCGTTGTTGCGAGTGCCACAGGCGGTTCAGGTATTTATAGCTACAGCCTGGATGGGGGAACTTACCAATCAGGCAATAGTTTCTTAAATGTTGGAGCAGGCCTTCATTCAATAACGGTGAAGGACTCACGCGGATGTACGAAGGTAAAAGATATAACGATCACACAAAGCGGGGCATCAAATTTCAGGATCTCCCTGGTTTCAAAAGCCAATGCAACCTGTAAGGGAAGCGCTACCGGGTCGATCCAGGTAATAGCTTTTGGCGGAAGTGCACCTTATAGCTACCAGATAAATAATGGCAGGTTCAGTTCGAGCCCCATATTTAAAAATCTCAGGGCGGGTATTTACAGGGTTAATGCAAAAGATGCCAACGGAAATATCGTTTCACTGGTTGTATATATATTTGATGGAAAACACAGGTGTGGTCTTAATGATGAAGGCAGGATGGCAGTTAACCTGAATGCATATCCTAATCCTACAGCCGATAAGTTCTCATTGACCATTACGAGTGAAAGTGAGGAAGATGTTACCGTAGAAGTCATTAACCTGACAGGAACGAAATTATTCGAGGAGAAAGGAAGCGTTAATAAGACTTATAGCTTTGGACAAAGATTTAACCCGGGAACATATTTTGTAAGGGTGACACAGGGAGCAAATGTTAAGTCACTGCAGCTGGTCAAAGCAAAATAAGATGAAATAGAAATATCAGGATTTATTAAATACATCCCGGTTACCTCAAGAGTAGCCGGGATTTTTTTGTTTTATTTCAGCGAGGTTCTTAACTAACAGCTCAGGGTACCCCTTTTTTCCTATTCTTTACACTAACTACATCGTAAAATTATCATGCGAAAATAATAGCTTAAAATATTATTTAATATGTAATATTTTAATTAGATACCATTTACATTGTTTTATTTTTTTTGTAGTAATCTTATTACAGAAAAACAAATCAATGAATTACAAATAGTGCTTTTTTTTATCTGATTTTTATAAAAATTATGAAAAAACCTGAATCATTCATAAAATGAGAAAATAAAAAATCCTTGAAAAGCGGACATAGACGATAAGTTTTTATATCCAATATATCTTAAAACGAACGCCTCCCACATTAGATATATTTCCCTTTTGATTTTTTGGTTTTGTTGCAAGCATCTCTAAAACCGATGTGAATTTGCTTAAAAATGTCATGAATGAATGATATTTCAAAGCATTGCTGATCCAACCTGTCAAAACGCTGTATCAAATCGTTAATAATCTAATTGGAAAAAAATGAAGTTTTTTTTATTGGCCTGCTTATTCCTGCACGTCGTAATTGCAAATGCCACCAATTATTATGTAGACCCATCTTCAACATCATCCACGCAAAATGGGGCACTTGCTACTCCCTGGAAAACACTTGCCCAGGTTGAAAGCAATATGAACTTATTTAACCCCGGAGATTTTATTTATTTTAAAAAGGGTCAATCATTCCCGGGATCGTTGCAGATAGAAAGCTCCGGAACCGAAACTGCTCCCATTACTTTCTCCTCGTATGGAACAGCAGCGGGAATGCCTGTGTTCAGTGGTGGAGGAAATAGTATCGCTATATCCGTATCATATTGTGAATATGTTGTAATCGATGGCATTAAAATCACAGATGCGGCTATGAGTACTACCGATCACAGCATCCCGGCAAATGTTGATATTGGAGTTAACATTGATGGCAGCGATCATATCACGGTTAAAAATTGTGACCTATCTCTTGTGGGCGGGGGCGTGAATATAGATGGTCATTACAATACAGTTGACAAATGCATTATCCAGAATTTAAGGATGATAAGAAATACGCCTACAAGCGTTAATAGCACGGATGATTATGGAGGAATGGCGATCGTTATCAGTGGGAATAATAATAATATAACAGGAAACCAATTTAAAGATTGTTGGGCGAATAGCTACGATTTTTTATATGATGGAGGTGCTGTTGAGATCTATGGTGGCAATACCGGCAACAATAAAATAATGTACAATACAGCCATAAACTGTAATGGTTTTATGGAAATGGGAAGCGGCGACGGAGGAACAAGCAATAACAACCTGGTAGCATATAATAAATTGATCAATTGCGGAGGCCTCGTTTGGATCAATAATGGCGGACAGTTTGCAATAAGTGTACTCAATCTGCAGTTTTACAATAATGTGATCGTTGAAACGATCTCCCAGTTAACGCAGGAAAGTAAGCTGATCGCTATGCTGAACACGGTATCTACCACGGGCATCATCCTTTTGAAGAACAATATCTTTTGGCTGACAACCGGTATGGATGTTGCGCAGTCAGGGAGATTCAGCGGAGGCCAGATGGTACATGAAGATAATATTTATCGTCTTGGAACAGGAAGCGTATTGAATTTTACCCAGCACAGTTCAGAGCTCACAACCAGTGCAACAATTTTTACAAATATTGTTTCCCCGGATCCTTCTATATGGGACTACCGTCCGCCTACAGGAAGTCCTGCAATAGATTTTGGCCAAAACCTGGGGCTTGCAAAAGATTTTGCGGGGAATCCGGTACCTGCTGTTCCTAATTCAGGCATTTTAGAGACCGGTACTTCAGCACCGGCATTAGTTGCCGGTTCAACTGCAGGAACCATTAGTTGCAATGGTGGAACAACAACGGTAACGGTTACAGCCAGCGGGGGAACAGCCCCATATACAGGAACCGGAACTTTTACTGCAGGCGCCGGCACCTATTCTTATAATGTTACGGATGCTGCTGGTTTTGTTTCGGGTACGTCCATTACAGTTTTACAGCCATCAGTGATCACTGCCACTATAGCCGCAGCAAATGTTTCATCGGCTTCCGCAACAACAACTGCTACCGTTACTGCAACAGGCGGAACAGGCACAAAGACATACAAGTTTAATTCAGGTTCATACCAATCATCTAATGTGTTTACAAACGTACCCGTAGGTTCTCATACAATTACTGTAAAAGATGCAAACGGATGCAGCATTGTCAAAACTTTTACAGTTTCTGTTACAACTCCGCTGACCGCATCTGCGGTTTCAGGAATGATCGCCTGTAATGGAGGAACAACAACGGTAACGGTTAGTGCCAGCGGGGGAACAGCTCCTTATACCGGCACGGGCACATTTACAGCAGGTGCAGGAACCCGGAGTTTTACGGTAACAGATGTCACGGGCACAAGTACTACAAAAACAGTGACCTTATCGCAACCTGCTGCAATTTCAGTATCTGTTTCTACTGGCACCATTACTACTTATGGCGGATCAACTTCTGTTACGGTAACCGCAACCGGCGGAACAGGTACAAAGACATATAAATTAAATGCAGGTTCGTATCAATCTTCTAATACGTTCCCGGGCGTTACGGCAGGCAGTCATACAGTAACCGTGAAAGATGCAAATGGATGCACGGCTACAAAGAACTTTACATTGACACAGCCTGCAAATCCGCTAACAGTAACAATCACAAAAGGATGGATCCTCTGTAATGGAGGTACTACAACTGTAACAGTCAGTGCCAGTGGGGGCACCATGCCATATACCGGTACCGGTACTTTCACTGCTTCCGCGGGAACCAGGAGCTATACAGTAACAGATGCCACCGGGATACAGGTAACACAATCCGTTTCGATTGTATCACCTCCGCTCCTAAGTGTAACAGCATCTGCCGGAACGGTCAATACTTATGGAGGAACAACGACAATTACTGTGACAGCTTCAGGAGGAACCAGCACCAAATTGTACAAGCTAAACGCCGGTTCTTATCAATCTTCCAGTGTATTCACGAATGTTACCGCTGGCACTCATTTAATTACAGTGAAAGACGTAAAGGAATGTACCGCTACAAAAAGTATAACCATAACCCAACCAGCTGCAGGAGCATTTATGCTTAGCCTGGTTTCAAAAACAAATATAAGCTGCCACGGAAGAACGGACGGCAGGATAGAAGTGCTCGGAAGCCGTGGAACGATGCCTTATTTATACAAAAAAAATGGTGGATCTTATTCATCGGCAAATATATTTTCGAATCTTGCTCCTGGCGTTTATACGATTACCGGGAAAGATGGGACCGGCGTTACCAAGTCAATTACGGTAACCATTGATGACAGCCAGGTTCAATGCCCAGGTTCAAGGTCTGCCGGCGAAAGCAAGACAATTCCAGCTTTAATCACAAAGGAAAATGAACTAAATATAAATGTATTCCCAAATCCATCAGCCAGTGAATTCTCATTGATCATGAAAAATCATAACGCTGAAAAGATACAGTTCACAGTAACGAACTTAAATGGCCAAAAAGTTTACGAGGGAAGAAGTTACCTGAATGAAAGGACAGTTTTTGGAAGAGATCTTATCCCAGGCATCTATATTCTGACAATACTACAAGGAAACAAGATTCATACTTTTAAACTTGTTAAATCCGGGTATTAAAAATTAACATAAAAAATATTTTCTTACACAAGGTCCCTGCTCATAAAAAGCCGGGATCCTCGCCTGTAAAGGGTTTGCTGGTTTTTTTTGCTTTGCATTCACCATAGTGACATTATACTATATATAAAAAAAATATAGAGCGATGTCGTAGTTACATTTACAAAATAATTACAAAGACCTCTACATTTTTTGAAAAAAGCAGTTGTAAATTTGCATGCTGTTAAGCACCCCCTAAACCAACCAAGAGAATTTCTAAGAGGAATTTAATATGATCAGACTGATCTGTTGACCTATTAACTCAACTTTAAGATTTCTTCTACTTACCCTAATAACAATGCTTCAACATGGCATGGTAATTGACAATGCATGGCGACTAAGGTAAGATTATAAGATCCATATCAACCAGAATCCAATATTAGAAAAACCAAAGACTCCTGCATTATTTGATTTCCAACTGAATTTTTTTTAAGAACAATCCTGTCATATTTCATTTGTGAAATGATGTATGAAAGATTTTTTGAGCCCTACCTATGGAGTTTCTTTAAAATCATTAAATAACCTATCAACAGAAAAACATGAAATTTTCTATGCTATTGGTATTGGTATTTCTTACCTGTATCACAAATGCCACCAATTTTTATGTAGATGCCTCCACTACATCTTCTACACAAAACGGAACCCTTGCCAACCCCTGGAAAACACTTTCCCAGGTGCAGAGTAATATGAGTTCATTTAACCCTGGAGACATTATTTCCTTTAAACGGGGAGGTACTTATGCGGGGACTTTTACCATATCCCGTTCAGGGACTGCCGGCAACCCGATCACTTTTAATAATTACGGGACCGGTAACTTACCCATATTCTCAGGTACCGGCAGCACGATCTCATCCCTTATTTATATGAACAACCGTTCATATATTATTATTGATGGGATCAATATCACCGATCCTTCTCTTTCACCAACAGACCGCTCTATTCCTTCAAAGATCCAAAGAGGTATATATGTAGACGGATCGGGTGCGGCGAATGTTATCATCAGGAATTGCGAAATATCCCTGGTGGGAGTAGGTGCTTATTTTGTTGCCAGTAACAATACGCTTGAAAAATCAACCATCACGAATATGCGTATGGTTCGTAATACCCAGGGAGGTGATGACGATTATGGCGCTAATCCTGTTGTGATCTCAAGTCCGAATAACAATATCCTTAGCAACTATTTTAAAGATTGCTATGCTACCAGTTATGACTACGGGTATGATGGGGGAGCAGTAGAAATATACGGTTCAGGTACGCACAATAATAAGGTTATGTACAACACTGCCATTAACTGTAATGGTTTTATGGAATTTGGAAGCGGCGACGGTGGAACAAGTGACAACAACCTGATCGCTTATAATAAAGTGATCAATTGTACCGGTCTCACATGGATCAATAACAGCGGGCAGTTCACCATTAATGTAAATAACCTTCAATTTTATAATAACGTTATTGTAGAAACAAATAATCTCTTTGGCCAGTCTTCTTCTACCATCGCCATGGCACAGACTGTTTCTACACAGGGAATCATCAAACTTAAGAATAATATCTTTTGGCTGATGATCGGAACGGATGTAGCACAAAGCGGAAGATTTAGCGGGGGTCAGCTGACCCACGAAGACAATGTTTACAAATTGGGATCAGGAAGCGTTTTGAATTTTACTGCCAGCGGCACAGAACTTACAACCAGCGCTACAAATATTTTCATGAGTTCCACATCTTCAGATCCCGGCGCATGGGACTACCGGCCAGCATCCGGAAGTCCTGTCATTGATTTTGGACAGAACGTGGGAATTACAACAGATTTTGCCGGTAACGCGGTACCTTCTATTCCTAACTCAGGTATCCTCGAGGGCAATGGTGGAACAGGAACAAGTCCTTTGGCAGCTACAGCAACAGCGGGAACAGTCAGTTGTGTTGGTGGTACAACTACGGTAACGGTAAGCGCTACAGGCGGTACTGCTCCATATACAGGTACGGGCACTTTTACCAAAGCCGCGGGAACATATAGCTATACAGTTACAGACGCCGCGGGTGGCAGTTCAACCACATCAGTAACCGTTACCCAGCCAACTGCGATCACTGCATCTGTGGCTGCAGGAACGGTTTCGTCTCCAACGGGCACAACGACTGCAACTGTTACTGCCTCAGGAGGAACACCTGCCTATACATATAGTATTGATGGGGGCTCTTATCAATCAGGTAATTCATTTGCGGGTGTGCTTGCAGGCAATCATTCTGTAACAGTAAAAGATTCGAAAGGATGTACGATTGTGAAAACATTTACTGTAACACAGGTTGCCGGTACTCCTTTGAGTGCTTCAGCAACAGCAGGCACCATTAGTTGTAATGGCGGCTCTACTACTGTAACGGTAAGCGCTACCGGCGGTACAGCACCATATACAGGAACAGGAACCTTTACTAAAACTGCAGGAACTTATAATTATACAGTTACAGATGCGGCCGGCGGAAGCGCTACCACTTCAATAACGGTCAGTCAGCCAACAACGATCAGTGTGTCGGTAGCTGCAGGAACTGTTTCATCACAATCGGGTACAACCACGGCAACTGTTACTGCATCCGGCGGAACACCTAATTATACCTATAAACTTGATGGTGGTTCTTATCAATCAAGCAATGTTTTCGCGAATGTAGCTGCCGGAAGTCATTCTGTAACAGTAAAAGACGGCAGGGCATGTACTTCGGTAAGAGCGTTCACAGTTACTGTAACAGGAAGCTCACAGTTGGTGATATCCGCTGTAGCAGGTACTATTAACTGTTATGGTGAAACAACTACCGTAACAATGAGTGCTACAGGTGGAGTATCTCCTTATAGCGGGACAGGCAATTTTACAGTGAGTGCGGGAACTTATACATACACTGTAACAGATGCCAATGGAACAACCGGAACAGCCAGTATCACGGTAACACAGCCTTCAGCAATTACTGCAACTGTCTCTGCCGGAACGATCCCTGTCATTGGAGGAATAACAACAATTACAGTAAGTGCATCGGGTGGTACAGGTGCAAAAACCTACAAATTAAATTCAGGTTCTTACCAGTCAGGCAATATCTTTTCAAACGTACTGGCAGGTACGCATACCGTTACAATAAAGGATTCGAAAGGCTGTACAACCGTTAAAACGATAACGATCACACAACCCGGACCTACAACGGCCTTCAAGCTGTTGCTTGTTTCAAAAACAAATGAAACCTGTAAAGGGAAGAAAGATGGTAAGATCGTGGTAGCGGGTTCCGGAGGAACGGCTCCTTACACTTACAGGATCAATTACGGGGCTTATTCTTCCAATAATACATTCAGCAATCTCAGACCAGGATTTTATATCGTTACCGGGAAGTCTGCTACCGGCGCAACTTCAACGATCTATGCGATCATTTCCAGCAGCAATGTGGTATGTACAAGTGGAAGATCTTCAACAGAAACCACGGAAGCAGGTCTGAATGACAAAAACGAAATAGAAGGCTTAAAGATAAATGCGTATCCTAATCCTACAACCACTGAATTTTCATTGGTTATAGAAAATGGTAACAAGGACGAAGAAGCACAGGTCGTGGTAATGAACCTGAATGGACAAAAAGTATACGAAGGCAGGAGCAGGGTTTACGAAAAGAATAGTTTTGGGAGGAATTTCGTTTCAGGTATTTATATCGTGAAAGTAACACAAGGTAAAAATACACAAACCTTAAAGCTGGTCAAAGCAAAATAGCCGCTAAAGGAAGAATATTAATGAATAAAAAAGGATCCCGTAACAATTGTTACGGGATCCTTTTTTTATGAATACATATCGTATAAAAAATTAGTTTACTCCACAATTTGAGTGCTCACCTGTTTTTTTGATTCCTTTATTGCCTGTATCTCTTCTTCAGGTTTCAATAAAGTAAAAAGCCACCACATATTCAACCTGAGACAAATATTATAGATCAGCATTGGCAAAAATACCCCCGTTGCCAGTACCATCAAAGTCAATAAAGGCACATAAGTAACTCCCAGTTTCAGGAATACGATACGGGCCAGTGCCATGGCAAGTATCTGCATACAATATATATGAACTGAATTAAAGCCAATAACACGCAAAGGCTTCAGCGCATTGTTCTTTTTTAATGAAAAAGACACGGTGATCGAAAGGGCGCAACCAACCAATGCTACCAATAAAAAGAATACAGGCATATGATGCTCCACAAAATAATTATTCCCTTTCTCAAGATTAATTTTTGTAAAGAAATACTGGATCACCAGGAAGGCAGTCAACAAAGGAACTACCAGCTTCCATGATGTAAACAGTTGAGCCGCTTTTTCACTCAGCAGGAAAGCTGCGATAGCGTCACCAATTGCAAAAAAGATATAGAATTCAAAAATATCCATTGCAAAGCCGAGATGCTGTGGGGTTGTTCTTATGTATGCTACTAATGTATAGAGAATGATACCCACTAATAATTGATGCCATAAACGGGCTTTCAATTTTACCTTCAGGAAGGAATAGATGATACCAACACAAAACAATGCATTCAGGTACCAGAACTGCCCGGTAGCCCTTGGATTTACGAGCAGGTACCAATAGCTTCTTGCATCCACATCAGAATTGGCGTAGGATGATAACAGAATTTGAAGGCTGATCTGTATACAACCCCAAACCAACATGGGATACAGTATATTTTGCACCCTGATCTTTGAATATGCCTTTAAACCTCTTTTCCGAAGGCTTCCTGAAACAAAGATACCCGATGCAATAAAAAATAAAGGCATCCTGAATCCAAAGAAAAAAACATTGATGTATTCAAGAAAAGGGTAAGCTTGCAAATTCAAACCGGATTTTTCCATACTCTCATAACAATGCCGGTAGGTAACCAATATAATACTGATACCCCTGTCATAATCTATCCACCCAAATCTTTTATTACTTAAAATAAACTTTGAATTAAAAAGATTCATTTTTTCTTAGATTAAATGATAAGTTATAATGACCGGTTATATGATTTGAAAATTGTGTTAAGCGATGTCGTTAGTAAGCATTCTTATCGCCTTTAAATACGTGGTACACGGTAAGAAAGAGAATACGCAGATCCAGCCATACGTTCCAGTTTTCCAGGTACCAGAGGTCATTTGCAACCCTCATTTTTATTTGCTTCGGGTCCGTGATTTCACCCCTTAGTCCATTTATTTGTGCCCACCCGGTAATCCCGGGTTTCAGGAAATGCCTGATCATGTATTGATCAACTATTTTAGAATAATCTGATGTATGTTTTACCATATGCGGCCTTGGGCCTACCAGGCTCATTTCACCCTTGAATACATTGATAAATTGGGGAAATTCATCCAGGCTGGTTTTCCGGATGAACTTACCGATACGGGTTACACGCATATCATTTTTGGTAGCCTGCTGCAGATCTGAATCTTTATTAGGCTTCATACTTCTAAACTTAAGGCAGTTAAAGTCCTGGTTGTTCTTCCCGGTACGCTTTTGAGAGAAAAAGATGGGTCCCCTTGATTCGAGTAAGATCAACAGCCCTAAAATCGGTATCAGCCAGGAAAGTACAAACACGATCACCAGGAAACTGATCGCCACATCGAGTATCCGTTTTTTAAACCTGTTTCCCACATCTTCCAGCGGCTCACTTCTAAGGGAAAGAATCGGAAGGTCCCTGATATAATCTATGATCACCGGCTTGCTGAAAAAATAGGAGAGGTTAGGAACCACTTTAAAGCGGATACATTCCATTTCTGCCTGGTTCATCAGGGAATAGATATATTCATTCTGCTCGGGAGTAATCGTGGAAAATATCTCCTGCACATCCATTTCTTTTGCCACCTGCAAAACATTCTTGATGTCTGATAAAATCGGGTGGTTGGTTAATTCTTTAACATTCTCCGGGTCTTCAACAAATCCCAATAAGTTTGTATTGATGCCTTCCTCTTCAAAATAGAGCGCTAATTTGATCGCCGTTTCATTATAACCGAGGATAATGACGCGGTTAAATAAATAATCCTTGTTTTTGAAATAATGCCTGATACCTACGTACAAAAACCTGTTTAAGAACAGTCCAATGGCAAAGCTTCCAATGATCGCCAGGATAAAGAAACGCGATACCACGATCTCCCTGGAGAAAAATAAATAGAAAAGCATGGCGATAACCCACAAAGTATATACCTGCACCGTCCTTTTTGTAAACGATTCAAAATGGATGATGATCTTTTCATAATAAGTGCCGCAGATAAATGAAAGGATCAGCCAGAAAGTATTTAAAAACAGCCAGAATGATAAATAAGCACTAAAAAAGTTTTCCGAGATCCTGTCATCAAATAAGATCCTTGCTATTAAATAAGAGATATTTAATAAAAGAATATCAAGTATGATCAATGAGATCTGTAAGTATCTTTTAAATTGCCTGTTCATATTGAATGTCTTTTAAGACGTTTTACTGTTTATACTTGCGGGACTGCAGTCCTGGAATAAATAGAAACGAGGATTTCAACGATCCGCCCGGAGGTATGCCCATCCCAGAAATCAGGTATCGATCCTTTTTTCCATTCCCCTGCAATTATTTTTTCTAAATATGATTTTAATTTATTAAGATCATCGCCGATCAATTCATTGGTTCCAAGAAGAACGGTTTCAGGCCTTTCTGTTGAATTTCTTAAAGTGAGGCAGGGGATATGCAGCACGGTGGCTTCTTCGGTTATTCCTCCTGAATCCGTTATGATCCCTTTCGCATACTTTACAAGGTAAATAAATTCCAGGTATCCCTGTGGGTCGATCATGACCAGCCTGCTGTGATCGAAATCGAGGTTGTCCAGTATCTGCCTGGTACGCGGATGAACCGGGAAAATAACCGGGAATCCTGCAGTGGCAGTCATCACAGCATCCAGGATCGCCTCCAGCTTTTTAGGATCATCAACATTTGATGGCCTGTGAAGCGTCAGCAAAAAATAATGATCCGCAGCCGTGCCCGATGCCTCTAAAAAAGCCGGTTTCCTGATCCTGCTTAGGTTCTGGTATAAAGTATCGATCATGGTATTGCCAACGAAATGAATTCTTTCCTTTGACACCTGCTGTGCTTCAAGGTTATTATTGGCGATCTTGCTGGTCGTAAAAAAATGGTCGCAGATCGAATCGGTCACGATCCTGTTTATCTCTTCAGGCATGGTCATATCACCCGAACGGATACCCGCTTCCACATGTACAACATCAATGCATAATTTTTTTGCGGTTATGGTACAGGCCATTGTAGAAGTAACATCGCCGACAACCAACACAACATCTGGGCGGAAATTCCATCAATTCCCTTTCAAACCTTATCATGATGGCTGCGGTCTGTTCGGCCTGTGATCCACCGCCACATTCAAGATTAACATCAGGATCAGGAATGCCCAGCTGCTCAAAAAAATCTCCACTCATTTTTTTATCATAATGCTGGCCGGTATGAACAAGCCTGTATTGAACATCATTGCCCTTTTCCCTGGCCTCTATGATAGCCTTTATGATTGGCGCTACTTTCATAAAATTGGGCCTGGCCCCGGCAACGATAGTTACTACCATGGTATTAATTTTTTTATACAGTTTTCAATTGCACAGCCTTGTCATACTGGTGAATTAAAGAAACGGTCTCCTTGATATTTCCTTTAGAAGATGCCCCAAATAAAATGGATTCAATATTGGGAAGCGTACACACATATTCAATCGCATCCTTTGCTGGGATCGCCCCACCTCCCAGCACCTGCATGGCAATGGCCCGCAACTTTCTTGTCTGAAGTGTGTGTTCATAGAATTCCTTTCCACCAGACATCCGGAATCCCGCTTTATTGATCGAAGAACAGATGATGGGATTTTCAATCCCCGCCTCTTCGAGCACATCCAACAGCTTCGGCATATTCATCGTGATAAAACCGGCTTCTGCATTATATTTCTTTTCTGATATAATCGTGAAATGCTATCAGGATATCCTTCATCCCAAGACCCAGCAACAGATCGGTGATCACATTTTGCAGAAAGATAACCGGTGTATTGATTCCTTTAAACATTTTCATTTCCGCATCGATCATGAGCTCCATGATCGACAGATAATCCTTCGAAAAATAGGCCACACCCCCTTTAAACAGCGAACCGAAAAAATTGCCCGGCACATATTGTTTCAATGTTCCTACGATTCCCAGTTCGGTAACGGCATTGGCATATTTATGTGCATAGGGCATGCAGGGAAAAATCTTGAAATCCTTGTATTTATCAGGATTTGCCCTGATGAATATCGCAGATGTTGATAATCCGGTCATGCGTGGTACACATGAAGGTATTGATGCCCGCATTCCGGTCGCATATCGAGCGTTTTAATAATCGCATTGTCATCCTTGAATTTGATCGATTGTGCCCTTGACTTTTCATCTGAAATATGGTTCACTGCAAAAAACTGGTTATCTCCAAAAAGAATTCTTTCCATCTTAATTATTTTTATTGTTTTTAATGATGGTCAATAGCACTGTCGGTAAGCCATGCCGTTTCAAAAGTGTTATAGTGTTCGGCACTTTTCCCTGCGATTGCTTTTACGAAATAGTCGACCTGCGCAGAATATTCTTCACCCCGCAGGTAGAAGTCCACTTCTTCGGTCAGATCGGTGATATATTTAATATTCCATCCTTTGGAATAACCGCCGGGAATTGTTCATTCTTTAAAATAAACTTCAATTCAGTTGGCGTCGCAGATGATCTTTCCCTTCGTGCCAATGATCGTGATGGAAGTAGACATTTTCCGGTAGGTTTCATCACTCCAGTTGACCGATAAGAACACCCGACATATTATTTTCAGTTCCAGCAATGAATACACGGCATCTTCCACATTTCCAGAATAAACGGATTTCAGGATGGCTCCATGGATACAGTTACAGGTGCCAGCAAGTAATTGATCAGATCGATCACATGTGATGCATAGTCCAGCAGGCAACCACCGCCTTCTGCAGGATCGGAACGCCAGGTATCCTGTTTTTTCTTCGTCACACCGGGCCATATGCTTCGCCTATAAAATGATAGATATCACCCAGGCAGCCTCCGTCAACTATTTTCTTCACTTCTTCGAAAGTGCCAATGAATTTATTGTGATAACCCACCTGGTTGATCAGTCCTTTCTGTTTGGCAAGCTTTACCAGCCTCGCCCTTCCTGAACATCCAGACAAAAAGGCTTTTCTACAAATACATGAATGCCTTTTTCCAGCAGGTCCTTTACAATATCAGCATGAAATTTTGTAGGCGCTGCAACAAAAACTGCATCAGGTTTTGTTGCCTCCAGCATTTTTTTATAATCTGAATAGCAATCAAAGCCGGAATATTTTTCCAAAACATCTGTTACCATTTTTGAAGTATCGGCAACACCGACGATCTCTACCTCGGGATGTGCTCCTAAAATGGCCAGGTGCGAAATTCCCATTTTTCCTGCTCCAATTAATCCGATTTTGACCATTTCTTTTCGAATTTTAAAATTTCGTTTTTAAATAGCTGATAGGCTGCTTTTCCTTTCGTCATTAGTTCAAGAGCAGGTGGTTTATTTTGTAAACTGTTGATATAAATTTCTACTTTTTCCGCCGTAATAAAGGCTCATGTAGCATCAGCCCTTTTGCGATCAGGAACTGGTCTACTTCCAGCAATTCATCCTGGTAAACAGAAATCGTTGGAATTCCCAAAATAGCCAGCTCCCGGGTCATCGAGCCCCCGGCACCAATGAACATGGTGCAATTTGCTGCAATAAAATCAAAACCCATTGGTTTATCGGGCACATGGGTATAAGAAAATTTTTCCTGTGTGTAATGCTTTGCCTGGTTGGCATCCCTTGGCAACACCGTGATCTTGTATTTTTCCTGTAAAGCGATGATCGTATCATCCAAAAAATTTTCCTTCCCTTTATAATATTGTGCTGTTTGCGGTTCAGGCCGTATATATATATTAATGCCCTCCGGCGGGGCCTGCTTCGCTGCTCCCGTATCGCTTCCCCTTTGCTCCAAAGATAGATCCCTTCCTTGACTCCGGGATACTGGGTCACTTTTTTTGCAGGGATCCCAAATTTTGCCACATTTTCCACCGGCAGGTTTTCCGGGATCAGTATACTGGTGGCACAATAAAAGCTGGGCTTATTTCCCATCGCATGTTCATTATCGTTGGTATAGATCGAAGGGATACCAAGCAATTTGGCCACGACGGGTGAATGAAATGAACTTTGCGAAACTGCCAGATCCGGTTTTTGAGATCTAAGGAAATTACGCAATTGCATTACGCGGATAGGATATCCAAAGATCTTTTTAAGAAAATTTTTACCGTAATGTTCCCCAACAACGGTATGCTTTAATCCTTTTTGATCGAGCAGTTCAACGGTATTGGCAAGCGGCCTGGACGTAATGATAATGGTATGCCCGTCTGCTTCGAGCTCCCGGATGAGATCGTAGAACATGTTAATATGCGGTGAATTTGATAAATCGAACCAGATCTTCATATTATATCTTCTCCGTTTTAGGCATGAAATAATTTAAATATATACTTAATGAGTTGAACATCCATGCCTGCGACCAGCGCATATATGGGATCTTAGATGTTACATATTTATTGACCTGGTAACGGAAATAACCCTGCTCTGATTGCATATGGTCTATCGTCCAGTTCAATACCTTGTCCATTATTTCCCGCTGTGTTTCCAGTTTATTGAGTTTGAATAAAGTAATGACCAGTTGAGCCGGCGCATGAATGTCTATGGGATACACAGAATTATTGTAATACTTGGGAATGCCTTCATCTGTAAAGAATGTTTCAATGTAATAGTTGAATCCTTTATCTAAAACCCCCGCATAACTGTTATCCTTACTGTATTTCATGAAATCGGATATGCATTCCAGGTTATAGCCCGTATGAAAATTATCGATCCATTGATGAAAGGGTAGTGTACCATAACTCCAGGATCCATTTTCTTTTTGCTGATCACAACAAAATGTGACTGCTTTTTTAGACTCATTCAATAATTCACTTTCATTTGTAATAGAATACATCCTTGCCAATAGCCGGGCTCCCAATAAAGATGCATTGAACACTACGCTTGAATCCAGCGGGGAATAAGAAAAAGCAAAATTCCCCTTTGTATCATTTGTACGATTGAGGTCTTTCAGGATGAAATCGCAGGTACTCCTTGCAGTAGTAACCAGGTTTGGGTCACCGGTTATTTCGTAAGCATCCAGCAGGGCATTTGCTATAAATGAAGAAGCCACGATCGTAGGCATGAACTTAGGTTGAAAAAAAGCCCTTGATTCCCAATCAAAATTATAGCCCCAACAGGCGCCCGAGTACCCATCAGAACTGCATTCCCTGAGCTTGTCAATAAAAAAATGGATCTTTTCCAAATGTTCAGGGAGCGGGTCATGCTTATATAAATTACAATAGGAGGCTAAAAAAAGGCCCAATGCCTTGGGATTATATTCTTTTTTTATTCCAACCAGTTTTCGCAAATTGACCGGGGAACGTTTGAATAATTGTATCCATGCAAGCCTTGTGATCCGGCTTTTGGGCAGTAAAGGGATACGCTGAAATAATTTACTATTCAGGCCATCATAAGGATCATAGCCTTTGAATTGTTCGCCTTCACAATAAGCAGCTAACCGTTTAAATGAATGATGGAATTTGTTAAGCATAAAATGGAGGCTTCGCTCATTGTGATACTGAAGTGATTGATAATTTTATTTTAGTATAATATGCCTGTTTATTTTAAAGCTACATTATTGATGAGGCCCGTATAAAAATGATGAAAATCTTCATTCGCCCCGATACCATCAGCACGTAAAGATACTAACGGTGATTTTCCGGCCCTAACCAGTTTTTCCAGCTTATTTTCAAGGTCTGCGATATCTCTTGTAGTAAAAAGCAGCGTGCCTGCAGGCCGCTCTACTACGTCTGAAGCTAACGTATTTTTACCTAGAAATATTGCCTCTCTTACGGTAAGTGCATCACCGTCCGCATTGGTAGGCCTGAGGACAATATCGGCACGCTCGATCAGTTTTACAAATGATAGCCGTTCGTTTATTAAGAGGAAATGATCCTGTAGCCCGAGTTCAGAGATCAATTGAAGGTTCTTATTGAAAGTATCAGCCGTGCCCTCTAACGCAGATACCGTATAAACAAAACTAACAGGCAATTTTTTTTCAATCATTCGTTTCATTATTTCTATACACATGTCCAGCCCGTACAAGTCCTGGTTATTGTGCATATCCAGCCTCGATGCATTTGCACAAATGATCATTTTATGACCAGCTTGTGCTTTATCCAGCCAATCGGAGATCAGTCGGGGTAACTCGGGCTCATCCTTCATGACCGGCGGAAGAAAAGCGTGCTTAACAATGCATTTATGAGATGGCAGCGAAAGCTTATGAGCGATGTCAGGATTTACAAGGATTATCTTATTTGCCAGGTTAAAGATCATGCTATCAATAGCACGAAAAGGCATTTTTCTCCTGGGGCCATACCCGTGAAGCGTAATAATGATCTTTTTTGCGAATAGCCTTCCTGTTATGATATGTATCTTTTTAAAAAGCCTGTTGCCGCTGTGAATATATAACACATCGGCTCTAAAGATCTTTTTTAAGTATGTGAAGATGTTTAAACTTCTGAAATTATAGAAGCCGCTTTTTTTGGAAGAAGCCTCATCGATAAAATCTATCTCGAATACATCTTCGAGCAAATGTTTAAGTCTCCAGATATGAATGCTTATCCCTCCGGCGGGCGGTGGTACCGGCCCGGTGATCAGTATTTTAAGTTTTTTCTTCATGGCTATGTTAGGGATAGGCCTGGAAAATCGTATGATTGGGGATATTAAAGAAAGATCTTTCTGAATGGTTGATACCTTTCATGATCAGACGGCTCTCAATGTATGTTTAATGACTAGTTTATATTTTTGATTGGCTGAATAGGTGAGGTCTTCACGGCGGACATATTGATAGTCTACCGGCATATTGCCGATCATCCTGGCTAAATTGGCCCCCAATTGTTCTTCATCCCGGGGTGCAAATGCAGGGCCTACAACCAGTTTTATCTCAAGTGGCTTATCCATCCCGTACTGGTGTATCTGCGCACATTCAAGGTTATCCACGCCTTTAAAGGCATGATCCATACAGCCAACAATGCTGCCATCCCTCAACTCAACGGTATCACCGGTCCTTCCCTGGATCTGGACGATCTTAGGTGCAACAATATTTTCCAAAAGATCATTGCCTTCAACCACAAACCTGTCTTCCACCACATACCTGATCAAAGGAAAATAACTATTTATCAGGCCAGTAGTAATGATCTTATCATTTTCAAACTCGTTGATCGAATATAACGGTAAAGGATAGTATACACCTGCTTTGTCCTGCGCAATGGCAATCGTTCTTTCCACATTGCCATACCAGTCGTGGATCTTTGTTTGCAAAAATGGCTCTATCTTGTCTCTTTGGAATTCATACAATGTTTCAGACGAGGTGAATGTAGTGGGAATCTTTAATTCAAGGCCCTTTTTCTGAAGCTCCGTACAGATCTTATATAAATAGCTTGGAAACGCCTCTATCGCGACAGGTGCAAAATCCCTGATCAGTTTGTGGTAATAATCAATCGTTCCCGCATTGATATTCGGGCTTGAAATGTACAGGATGTTTGCTTTCTTGAAATGCTGGAACATCACACTTTTACCCAGCATTCCTCTTATTGATAACAACGGCTGGCCCGATTTAAATCCATGCAAGTGCCGGTAATGCTTTAAATATGCCTGTTCCTTTACGATATCAAAGGGTGTTCTGTATACCGTCAATGGTGTGCCGGATGTGCCGCTGGTTAGTCCCTTAATCTTAAGAAAATTAAAACCATGATAAATATTATTTACCTCGTTCTTAATGAGGCTCCTGTCAATGCGGGGCAGTTTGATAATATCAGTCAGGTCCTTGATATCTGAAACGGATATCCCATGCTCCCTGTATAGCTTTTTGTAGAATTCAGAATATTTATAAGCTCTCCTGAAGGTCAATAGGAATGCCTCATTATACCTTTCCAGCAATTTTTGTTTGTCTAAATGATATAACTGTGCAATTTCTTTAAACTTCCTGATCGTAAGTAGATTGTTCTTTGTATAATATTTAACTAAATCGTTCATAAACACAGAGGTATGAAATTCGATGACTATTTTATTACAGGATCAGTTCGCCACAGCAACATAAATTTAGCACTTGGCTGGCTGATTTACCATTAACTAATTTCTTTATAAATATTTTTATTTGTGTACCAATCATTAAACGCCTTTTTAATCCATCAATTACAATAACGTCATCTAATAGATTTATTGTATGCATGGCATAATTAAATCGGCTGTTTTTAGGCGACCTGATCTCCAAAACAGGTTCTTCCAGAAATTCATCTTTATTTAAAAGGACTATTTTGTTAATGGTGACCGACTTTCCATAATACTCGTAACAATTTTGCGAGGGCCTGTAGATCTTCCCGTCTATCTTAATAAAGTTCCCGGCAGGCCTCGAGCCATTCAGGGAATTCTTTACAGGATTTCCAGCATGCGGGGTATACGGTCCCTCCATCTGGTCTGCATAATAAATATACAGCTTGTTATTGCTATCTTCTCCGCGCTTGGTTGCAAATAACCAATATTTATCGTCATGCTTCAGGATGGTGGAATCAAGAAGGGGTAATCCTTTTATGATATCCATTTTATTGACCAATTCCTTTCTTTCAAAATCATATTCGTAGCATGATAAAACACCGGTCTTACTGGCCTCAGGCAGAATGTATGTTTTACCCGCTTCCACAAAAACGTACGGGTAGGAGAGATGGCTTTGGGTATCCAGCATTTCTTTTTGAAAAACAGGATTGAATTTATGATCAACCGTAGTTAAAGATATTTTTCCATACTGATCACCATAAGAATAGTCCTCATAAATGATATTGATGTTTCCATCCTCGTTTTTAAAAATAAAAGGATCAGCAAAAAAACGGTCGCTTGCCTTCATAGGTAACCATTTATATTCAATATCATGATTCCCATTATGGATCAGTGCTGCAATATCCACCCTGGCAAGGCCAATATTCCATTGCTTCATGAAGAATTTATCAATAAATCTTTCAATAAATTTCATACGTTCCTGGTGAATATTTTTACGTTCGGTTTAAAGTATAGTTTTATTAAATACGAATTATTTTGATCCTGGTTCGTTCTTTCAATATCTCCAGTCTAATTTTTCCGTTATTTTCTTTAAAAAATAATAGGGGACAGAATGCACATTGATACAACCCACTTTTTCGCCTCCAAAAGATAATTTAAATTCGTTAATACCCTTGAGGCTCTTATCTTCTGTGTGCTCCGCATATCCCCCAAAATCCATGACCTTATAGCCCTGTTCTTTAAAAAAAAAAATATCTTTTGCGGTCAATAATTTATTGGCCCTTCCTATTACGTTCCTGTCAATTGTTTCATCCAGTCTCCTTGATGCGGAATGAAACAGCCGTGCAATACCGGTTTCTTTATCTACCAGGTAACTATGTGCTGCAAGCAATTCCCCATTTAACCTTGCAAAACTTATCTTGAAATTTTCTCCGATGGCATTGATCATATTTTTATTCGTAGGATAAATATTTTTCAATGCTGCAAAATCATTATAAAATAAAATAAACTCATCGATATCATTCTGGTAACTGCATTCAACACCCTCTTTTTCAGACTTCCTTATTTCCTGTTTTACAGTATTCCGGAAATTTGAAACAATTGCTTCTGTATCAGGAACCAGGGACAATTCTACTGTGTAGGAATTGTCTTTGATACCAACCAGCTTTTGGGTTTCGCGGTTCTTAATATGGCTATAAGTACTAAGTGAAAAAAGATCCTTCAGCTTAAATTTATAGTTGAACCAGGTTTCCCTGACTTTTAAAAAATAAAATTTTTTCCGGTAACTGATCATCCTTGTTTAATATGTTTTATTCCTGGTTTTTAAATGATTGAATCTTTCCCCCCTAAATACATTTTTTATAAAATTCAATTGTCTTGTTTGCAACACAGTCGCACCGATATCTTTCTGCGGTTGCTTTTGCTTTCCGGCTTATGTCACGTATCTTCTCATTGTTATCGTAGATGTCTTCCAATATCTGGACGAGTTCGTCTGTATTGGGAAGATTAAACAAATACCCATTTTCTCCATGTTGGATCATTTCGGGTATCCCTCCAACAGCTGATGCTGCAACTACCTTACCCGCTGCCATTGCTTCTGCAATTACCATCGGCAATGATTCATGTTTCGAGGAAACAACTACAATATCAGTTTTTTCTATATAGGTCAGTACTTTGGACTGTGGTACCCAACCATTGAACCGTATATAAGCTCCGAGGTTGTTTTCAGCAACATAAGATTCGATAATGTGTTTATAAATGTCGCCGATGTAGTCTCCCAAAACATCCAGTGTAAATATTTTATTTTTTTCTACCATCACCTTCATCGCAGATAGCAGGAAAAGAAGATTCTTGTTATTATCGATCACGCCCATATATAACAATAAATTATCCGTGGAAGCCTTTGGCTGAAGATTAAAATATTGCGGGACGATCGCGTTGGGAATGATCGCAGCATGTGGAATGTGCTTACTCTTAAAAAGGTTCGCTGAAAAATTTGACAGGTGGATAACATTCCGGGGTAAGGTTTTCATTTGCAGAAAGCCATTATAATACCAGGTGATCTTATCCCTCAGCCTTTTCTTTCTTTTTGCTTCTGCAAAGCTCATCCCGTGTATGGTAAGCAGTATTTTTTTCTTACTTATTCCTAAAAGCTTTACGAACATGAAAGAACTTCCTTCTTCAAAATGAATGAGGTCAGGATTAAAATCGCGTATATGTTTTTTCAGAATGCCCGGCCCTTTTATTAAATAATTCATAGAGTGATAAGGGTAGGGGCCCTCGGGGGAATACAGTACTTCAATATTTTCATTGACGGCTATTCTTACTTCAGAAGTTACTTCCCGGCTAAAAGAAACGACCCTCACCTTAATATCATAATTAGTAAAGCCCTTCAGCAAATTGCTCACAGCTGAATGGACCCCACCTTTAATATTATCCAAATTCAATGGAAAACCCGGAACAAGTATCAATACCCGCATATAATTACTTATAGTTTATTTTGTTTCCTGAAAAAAACCATGACAAAAATAGAATTTCATGAATGATATGTTTACATTTTTAAGAAGCAATGTTTTTATTTGTCCTCTTAAGGGCCGTTTTATAGGCCTGTAAGACTACTTTTTCATTTTCAGCCGCCACTGTTTCAGAAAAATACGGATCAAGTCTTTTTTCAATTTGAATATATTTATTGTTCTCCAATGCTTCAAGTATTTTATTGGCGATTGCAGTGGCATCCGGATCAGCCAGTAAACCATTCTCGCCATCCTTTATATATTCAGAAAAAGATCCCACATTGGTTGCCAACACCATTTTTCCGGCTGCTAAAGCAGTCATGACGACGCCACTTTGAGTAGCATCCCTGTATGGACAAACAATAAACCTGGCATTTCCAATATATTCTACCAGTTCTTCAATGGACAGGTACCTGGTTATTACAAGGATATTGTCTTTATAACGGTTCAGGATAGTTTCATCAACTGTATATCCATACATGGGCTTCCCTGCAATTACAAATTTTTGATCCGGGTATTTTTCCAATACTTTAGGGATCGCTTCAAGCAACAGGTCAATGCCTTTATAATAAGATAACCTCCCAAAGAACAGGATCGAATCAGGATCATGTGCAACATCTTTTTTCATCAGTTTCCTGATGAATGAATAGGGTTGCAATTTTAATGTATAGGAAGGCGCCTTGGCAAGTTTATAAAACGTTTTCCACTGGTCAGTTGCAAATTTTGAAAAAAAGAAAAAGCCACTGGTAATCGGGTAGAACACATTGTTTGGAATGCTGTCGCGCCAGTTGGTTTCACCGGAATGAGGAATGGGATCATGAATTGTAATAAATACCTTCCTCGTGAGCAAAAAAGGATACAAGCCAATTGCACGGGGTGATATTGTATCAAAATGAATGATATCAACTTTATGCCTTTTTAAGAATCTACCCAGGGAAAATGCAATTTTCTGGCTTTTAATGGTCAGGCTTCTTTTGTTCTTATGCACAATAAACTGTACACTGGCTACCCCTTCAAAATACCCTTTTAACTGCTCCCATTTTTCTTTTCCAAGCAATCTTTCAGGTGTTTCGATGTTGTGCATTCCATCCAGCGATTCCACGTCGATTATGGTAGTATTCTTTGAATCATTCGTTATTTCAATAAATATATGCAGTTCAACTATTTTCTTGATGCTTTGGATCGTTTCGATCGCAACATCGAGGAAATGAGTAGAAGTATAATAAACAACAACCATATAATATTTTTTGTATAACGGATTTTAGCGTTAAATAGTTTCCTATCCTACACTTTTATTTGTCGGGAAAAGGCTGAACTCCTTATTGTTCTTTTTTAAAATAAAGAAAATGGCCATGACAATCGCGCCAATTATTCCCCAAAAAATGAAGAACAGCCATTCTTTACTGAA
This sequence comes from uncultured Chitinophagaceae bacterium, assembly GCA_963779595.1. Lineage (GTDB taxonomy): Bacteria > Bacteroidota > Bacteroidia > Chitinophagales > Chitinophagaceae > Ferruginibacter. The sequence continues at coordinate 215,856 of CAVZYY010000002.1, forward strand.
TTGTTCAGCCAGGAAATAATAACAGGCCACAATACAAAAGCTACAGATATAAAATGTCAATACATGGCCAACAGTCGTTATTTTTCGTATGATCAATACAATGTCCTGTATGATATGAAATGCTAAAAATGAGAAAAAGATGGCATAGTTCACCACAGAAAGCGTTTTGAAATAATAAAAACCGATCCCGCAGAGAATAAGGTTCACCACAAGACTTGCCGTATTGCACCACATATCGAGTTTTTCAAGTTTCATCGTAACAAGCACATTTGCCTGCAATAATGCGGTAGGAAAGATCAAAATGGTTAGGAACATTTCCTTACAGTACTTCGGGGTTTCTACATATTTTTCACCAAAAAGAAAAGGGATCACAAGGTCGGCAAAAGAATAAATAAAAGTAAAGGCCAAAAGCCCATACATCCAATAAACCAGGAACGACTTTTTATAGACGGCATGCATTTTCCGGATACCATCCTTAAACGCATTTAACAGCAACGGGTAGATGGATGTTGAAACTATTACGGGCAGGATCTCCGCCATTGCAAATAATTTATAGGAAACCTCGTAGTTTACAACATCCCGCAGGGCTAATATTTTAGAGACCAGGATATTTCCAATGGTCCAATAAATGATCGAAACACTCCCGATGATCACAAATGCCCAATTCGTGCCTATGATCTGCTTTAACTCATTCAAAGACACTTTAACAGATATGATATGCCTGAGGTTAACCGTGTTTGAACTGCCGAATCTTATGAACAGGTTTAACGTCGTCAACCTTAACAGGATCAATAACCCGGCGAGATATAAAATTGGGATCGGGTAGATAAACAGGATACAGGCCAGTAAAAATTTCAAAACCGCTTCTACCGTAAGTATTACAAAGGTCTTCTTTTGTTCAAATTGTGCAACGTTCACCGCTTTGATCACGTAAATGAAATTATCGAAGATAATATTGATGCCGATCAGCATGGAAAGGGACCTGATCAGCTGGCTGTCGTATAACGCATAAGCCAGGCATACATTAACAGCATAAATTGAAAACCCGATATATAACTGGATCTTAAAAAATTTATCGATCAATTCACTTTTTTTATCGGTATTGATCAATTCCCTGATAAACCACTGGCCCAGCCCCAACGAACCAAATCCACCCATAAATGCATACAATGTATTTGCGATAACATAATTGGCAAAATCATGCGTACTATATTCCCTTGCAAGTACAATAAAAAAAACGCTGAACAATATATTCTGAAATATATTGGACAGTACGCCCCATAAACTGTTTTTAAAGAGGTTAGTCTTAAATTTTGCGGAAACAGAATTAAGTAGTTTCTTCATTATATTCATATTCCGGCGCCAATCGTTTATGGCTTGTGATAAGTAAACAAAGTATTGTCACGACCAAGATCTTGATCCGTACCTCACCGAATGAATAAGTAGAGTAGAACCCCACCAACCAGGCTACGATACCCGCAATCAATAATATGATAGAAGTATCCCAGGTCTTAAAATAAAGCATGAAGCCTTTAAAAACGGGTATCAGTATGAATAAGAAGATCGTAATAAAACCGGTTATGCCCAGTTCGGTCAAAAATTTTAAATAGCCACTCTCCGGATGATCGAAATAAACAAATTCATTTTCAACCAGCCAAAACTGATCCGGGTTATGCAGGGATACATAGTGCGCATAATTGCCCAACCCGATTCCAAAAAAAGGATTGTCCGTAAAAATGGCATAAGCATCCTGCCAGATACCCGCACGGAAATCATAGGTTTCAGTCATATCGCCGGATCTCTTAAATATGGCAAAACTATCTGAGAAATTATATGCAATTAAATACAAAGCAATACAGGTAATGATCACAGTTACCCGGTAATTGGAATTTCCAAAAAGCACTACAATAAACAATCCAAGTGCCCAGCCCAAAAGGCCAGCCCTTCCACCTGTTGAAAGGATTGCAACCAGTGCAAGCACAGCGAGGATATAATTTTTCATTGGCAGCTTGGTAGCACCATATTCCTTTATCAGGCAAATAAAACTCATCGCTGCAAGAAATTGCGCATATACCTGGGGATCTGCCATAAAGCTGTTATACCTGAAACCCCCGGAGATTACTATATTCGGATTTTGAGTCTTTGCAAGACTAAACTCCACCCCAAATACGAATTGACAGCATAGAAAAACCAGGGATGCTATTAATAATATTCTCAGGTACAATATAACCGAATAAAAAAATGAAGCATCTTCAATACACTCATCGATCAGGATCTTTGCAAAAATGAAGATGGGGAAAATACTGATTATATCATTAATATATTCACCCCCTAAACTATCGGCAGTAAAAAGACTTAAACCTACAATCACCAATAGTATAACAAAGAGGACTATATAGATCACGCCACTGCGGAAAGATGTTTTTTTGGGCTTATAAAAAAGAAATAAAAAAATATAAGAGATCATTTCAAAACCAGTCATCACCGGTATAAGATAAAGCGACAACAGCGGGGATGACAATAAAATGAACTTTATGAATAGTTTGTTCTTATTCCCCGTACTGAACAACATAATTACAAGGAAAAATGCCAAATTAAGGATGGCCAGGATCTTTAAGATACTTAATCCTCCCATTAGTTATTTTTTTGCATTTAATAATGACCTGTTGAACCATGCACCTGTCATCCTGCAAATATTCTCAGTAAAAGAAACATCCTCTAAAATATCAAAGCGTGGTAAGGTATACAAATCAGAAAGATTATTTTTCGTAATATACTGCGGATTTGTGGTAAAGGCCGCTTTATACCCTGATTGCTTTAAAAAACCGATCTCGCGGTGAGTGTAATTTCCGTTAGGATATGCAAAATGACTGATGTCTTTATGCAGCCAGCCTTCAAGGATCTTTTTAGATTCACTGATCTCGTACCTCGATGTTTCATCCGAACAGGATGTTAAGATGGGATGTGTAACGGTATGGCTTCCGATCGAAACAAAAGGAGTATTTGAAATTTCCTGTAATTCTTCAATGGTAAGTGCCTCCCTGTTCAACGGCAAGCTTTGCTTAACTGCTTCAACGATCTTCAGCCGGTCTTCGTTCTTCACTTTTTTAAGTGCCGTCACTGAATGATCGGCGAGGCCCCGCCTGTTTGCCTGGGCAATATATGACCACCAATAGGCGCCCCCATTTGATATAGGTTCTGCAGAAGCAAAAATGGTTACCGGGATCTGATACTTATTGGCAACCCGGGCAATATTCTCTTTATTGTTTTTCCATCCGTCATCCGCAGTAATGATAACAGCCGATTTTGGAAAATCTTTCTGCCCCCGGGCAATTAATTCAAGGTCCGTGACCGTAATAAAATTAAAGCCTTTTTTAAGGAACCATTTAATGGTTGACTCAAAAAGCTTTTTACTGGGATCATGAAAATATACGGATAAAATAATTTCACCGTTCGCCGCCCTTTTTCTTATCCCTTTTACTTTTCCCGAGATTATCAAAAGGGAGGACATGAAAAATGCAGCTATATTCCTTACATTCATAACGATCAAAAAAACGAGTTATATAATTCTTTAGTTAAAATATAAATGAAGATCTATGTAACATCATCTTTTATATAGTTATTCAATATAACGATATCGCTGCATTTATTATTTCGTTACAACAAATAAATTCTATACTTCCATTAAGAAACCTTATTCCTTAATTTTAAGGAATAATCAACCAGCTCAACACTTGATTTCTGTACTTCAGCACTCATCATAAAGCCTAAAGAGGGGAGTGTTACCTTCACCCTGTTATTCTTTATTGAGACTACATTCCCTTCAAATTCCATCAGGGGGCCGCTGACAATACGTACCATATCACTAACGTTGACAGCCGTTTTTTCCAACTGAACATCAGTGTGCTCATTCAGAAAATGCTGGATGCTTTCGATCTCAACATCTTTGATCACGGCAGGGCGGCCAAGCCAGTAAACAAAGTTAACGATGTCGCCCGTCTGCTTTACAGCAGCCATTTCGAACTCCGTAACGTTTACAAACACATAAGATGTAAACAGCGGCTCAAGGGTCATTTTCTTTCGATCCGACCATTGCCTCACGATGCGGTTCAAAGGGCAATAATTCTCAATTTTTTTCTTTGTCAAAGCTGCTGATACTTTTTTCTCGCAACGTGACTTAGTGTAAACTGCATACCAATTCTTTTTCATTTTGGTAAATTTTGGTGATGAAATATGCAGTTTCTCACTGGACTAGATACTCGGTTTTTTTAAAAGGAAGATGGCTGTGCCATGTTCAGTTACAGTTTCCTGTAATTTGAAATAGTCTTTCGGAAGGATATTATTGTTCTAAAGCGGAATGTCTCTTAACTCGAATTCTTAACCAACGTTTTTGTCTTAGTTCCTTTCTTATCTTTCTTTTGCTTAACCCCATACACATAATCATAACCGTAGCCATAATTATTTTTGAAAAATCCCCTGGTCTTTACACCATTGAATATGATCGCCGGGTTCTTAAGCGGATTTATCTTATTACTTTCATCAATACGCTTGATCAACATTTTTGGAGTATACTTATGGCGAACGATGTACAGCGTAGCGTCACTATAAGCCGAAAGCACATAAGCATCTGTAACCAGTACCACCGGTGCAGTATCCATGATCACCAGGTCAAAGATCCCTTCGAGGTAAGTAATGAATTCCTGTACCTTACCATTTAATAAAAGCTCAGAAGGGCTTTCATGCAACGTTCCGGAAGAAACAAAAAACAGATTATCCTTCCCCGGCACGCGCTTAATGATATCTTCCGGATCCCTGTCCCCGGTCAGGTAATCGCTCACCCCGGGATCATCCGGCGTTTTATCGAAAATTTTACCCAATCCCGGGTTATGCAGATCAAGGTCAACAAGTACTACTTTTTTACCCGTCAATGAATTACTGATGGCAAGGTTTGCAGCAATAAAACTTTTTCCTTCTCCCGGTATACTTGAAGTAACCAATATCTTCTTATGCTCCGCATTAATGCCCAGGAAATGCAATGAAACCCGGATCTTCCTGAATTCTTCTGCGATAAAACTTCTTTTACCGGCTTCTATAACCAATTCCTCTTTTGTTTTATTAAATGCTACCTCCCCGATGATCGGTATACTGGTAAGTGCTTCCAGTTCATGCCTGTAAAGTACTTTCCGGCTGAATGCTTCCCGGGCACTGATCAGTGCGATACAGATCCCAAATGCAACAGCCAGGGCTGCTATATAGATCAGCATTTTATTGGGGCTTACCGGCTTTTTGGTGGACTGAGCCTTATTCACAACCCTGCTATCTGATAACGTGGACGCATAAGAGAGCTCACTTTCTTCTCTTTTTTGCAGTAAAAAAGAATAGATCCCGTTCTTAATATTCTGATCCCTGCTCATCTCAAGCAATTGCCTTTCTTTCTGCGGGATCGTACTAAGCATTGAACTATACTTGTTATTCGTAACGGACAGGTTGCCCCTGCTGGCCTCGAGGTTCCTCTTTTGCAGTTGCACATTTTCCAGGATACTTGGTCTTAACTTATTGATCTGGTCCCTTAATGAAACCAGCATCGGGTTGTTTTCTGCTACGGTCTTCTTAAGCCTGTCATACTCCATTTCTGAAGTATTCAGGTTGGTCATCAACTGAGTCAAAGAAGGATCAGTTACACCAAGCGCTGAAGGCATGAGACTTCCGCTGGATGACTGGTTGTTTGAAATAGCTTTTTCTACCTGGTCAACCACCGCAAGCTGCATATTGATCTCGCCAAGCTTCTGGTCATTGCTGCTAACATTTTGTAAGTAAAGCTGTCCCTGGGTACTGATATCCGTTGCGCCCCTGACGGCTTTATATGTCTGAACATTTTTTTCAATCGAATCCAGGTCCTTTGCCACGATATTCAAACGCTCTTCCACAAACTCGAGGGTATTTTTTGCAAGGCTGTTCTTTTCGTCAATGGCAGCACGGTCGTAATTAACGATCAACTGGTTCAGTACATCCTCTGCACGTTGTGGGATCTCGTCTCTGTAACTCAGGTTAATGATACTTGATAATTTACTGGCCGCAGTTATCTGCAAACGTTGTAATATCTGTTTTGTAATGTCTTTTGTCTGAATAAGGGAAAAATAAAATTGTTTGCTCCCATCCGGATGTACAGTAGGGGATACGTATTTTTTGTTGGGAGTGAATTTTAACCTTCCATAAGGCGTACTTAGCCATTCATTGATAGATCCGGCGTATTTCCCATTTAAAAGCACAGCACCTGACTTCTCATCATACTTAAGCAACACTTTCGGAACTTCCCTGAGGGAATCAGGATTGGAAGCTTCGATCTGTAATGGAGAAAAAGTATAAGCAGAAACGGCCCTGATCTTTCCTTCCATTGACACCGGCGCATATAAACGCAGATTCTTCACCACGTTATCCATCAAAGTTCTTGAATGCAGTACCTCGACCTCATTTTCAATGATCTTTTTTGTACTCACCATATTAAGCTCTTCCATCAATTTGGAATTATCATACCCTTTCTTTTCATCCTTTATGATCAATGTGGCCGTTGCTTCATACATCGGGGTAGCATACCGCAGATATACATACGCTGCGGCAATAGCAAGTATCATGCAGATAAGGAAAGCCGGCCAGTAGGTTATATATTTTGATAACAGCTGGGTGATCAGGCTCTCTTCTTTCTGTAACGGGCTCTTATTTTGTTGTCTTGCTTGCATTTATTTATTAAAACTACTTAATCAATTGTGTTACGATAACTGCTACTACCGACAAACCACTCAACAGGGTCGGCAATAATTGCTGGTTCCGGCTGGCCGATGCGATTTTCTCCTTATTGGCCTCAACATAAATTACATCATTCGGTTGCAAATAATAATAAGATGAGGTAAGGAAGTTCCTGGAATTCAAGTTAATACGCTTGATCTTCCTTTTTCCTTCACTCTCCCTGATCAGTAAAACATTATCTTTTTTCCCATAGATCGTAATATCTCCTGCCAAACCCAGGGCCTTCACCAATGATATCTTCTCATTAGGTACCGTGATTACTGTAGGGTGTTCTACTTCCCCTATGACCGTAACCTCAAAATTCAGGTAACGGATATTAACCACGGGTTCAAGCAGCAATTTCTTATCAAGGATCGTTGTTGTAATATCATTTTTTAATTGCTTCCTCGTGATACCGGCTGCTTTTATATTTCCAAGGATCGGCAACTGGATAAATCCATCACTGTTAACGAGGTAACCAGCGCCCGATGCCACATTTCCGGTACTTGTTGTTGTAGTCACGGAATAATTGTTATTCGTATTAAAAACAGCCGACGCCTCTGCATTTGCACTGCTGATGGTAACACTGAGAATATCATTTTTTTGAATAGGTACTTCAACTTCTTCAGCCTTCGGCATGAAAGTGGTATCCTGTGCATTATTGAAGTAGGTAGCTTTCTGGGTACTTACGCATGAAGTACCAAAGCATACAACCAACAATAAAACACACATGTAGTGAAGAGGTCGAGCCATAAACAATGTTTATAATTATTTCTTGTAATTATCAGTTTCTAATGATAAGTCTAATGGAGATTTTTCGAAGGTGGATTTGAGAGGTAAAATGAAGTGTTTTGGCAAAAAACTTCAAATTAGAGGACTAATCTTAGGAATGAATTCAAAAATGGATGATAATGGAGTTGAAAGTTGTGGTCTTTTTCTGGATTGGATAAGCAATTAAAGGTAGAAATTGATATTTCCATCTTTCCGTCAAAAGTAACATAGAAATGTTAAATATGCAAATTATTAGTGGAAATTTTTATAAACAGTTTCCAAACGGTATCTCCACTATGGAATAAGGGACTCTAAACGCAATAAACCAGCATTTATTGTGCTGGCTCAAAAAAAAGGTCCCACGCTCATATTTCCTTGCGAAAAGAAGTATTCGACCCGGTTTATTAAATAACACAATAGCATGAAAAAATGTATTCTTAATTCTTACCTTTGCGCACGCAAATAAATGACTAATATGAAAGAAGTATATATCATATCGGCTGTACGCACGCCAATTGGTAGTTTTGGAGGTTCCCTGAAAGGGTTTTCGGCTACCCAACTGGGTGGTTTTGCCATTAAAGGCGCTTTGGAAAGATCAGGACTAAAAGCTGAACTGGTGAACGACGTGCTGATGGGATCCGTGATCCAGGCCAACCTGGGCCAGGCTCCGGCCAGGCAGGCGGCTAAATTTGCCGGGCTGCCCAATGAAGTAAACTGTACTACCATCAATAAAGTTTGTGCGAGCGGGATGAAGGCAATTGCACAGGCTGCCCAAAGCATTATGCTGGGTGATGCTGATATTGTGATTGCCGGCGGTATGGAAAGTATGAGCAATGTGCCTTTTTACGCAGATAGCTTACGCTGGGGCAACAAATATGGCAATACCCAATTCATCGATGGGCTTGCAAAAGACGGGCTTACAGACGTTTATGATGGCAAAGCCATGGGAAATGCTGCTGAGCTTTGCGCCTCAACATGTGGAATATCCCGGGAAGAGCAGGATGCTTTTGCTGTTGAAAGCTATAAGCGCAGCCAGGCTGCGGTTGAAGGGGGAAAATTCAGTAATGAGATCATCCCGGTAGAAATTCCCCAACGTAAAGGACCTGCGCTGAAATTGGACAGGGATGAAGAACCATTTAATGTAAAATTTGACAAAATACCGGAATTAAAAGGAGCATTTCAGAAAGACGGCACCGTGACTGCTGCAAATGCATCTACAATGAATGATGGTGCCGCAGCACTGGTATTGATGAGTAAAGAAAAAGCAGATGAACTGGGCCTGAAACCAATAGCAAAGATCCTTTCTTATGCGGATGCAGAACAGGCTCCGGAATGGTTCACTACTACACCTTCCCTCGCAGTTCCAAGAGCTGTCGAAAAAGCGGGATTAAAAATGAAAGACATCGGGTTCTGGGAATTGAACGAAGCATTTTCAGTGGTAGGTATTGAGAATACAAGGCGCATGAAATTAGATCCTGCAACAGTTAATGTAAATGGCGGTGCCGTATCTCTTGGCCATCCGTTGGGCTGCAGTGGTGCCAGGATCATTGTTACCCTCATCAATGTCCTTGAACAAAATAATGCAAAATATGGCGCAGCGGGTATCTGTAACGGTGGGGGTGGAGCCAGTGCAATGGTAATAGAAAAGATCTGACCGCTTTAATCATAAATTATAAAAATTGTATCGTGATGGCTTTGGCTGTCACTTTTTTTTACGCTGTAGTACAGGCTGGACGCGGGGACCAGAAATAAAATTTTATTTTTCTTTACCTGCTATTGTTTTTTTTAATTTTTGTTTCTACTTTGCGCAACGTTAAGAAGGATTTATAAATTTTTCGCCACCCCATTGATCACTCGATTTACCTCTTTTACTAAATTTTTTTATTAATCCTTTATCCGGAGATTTACTTTTTTATCCAACATTTTAAGATCAATTCACCCGTGTTATTTAAAACGACCTGAACGTCTAAGGAATACTTAAATTTTGACAATTTTAAAATCGCGTTATCAATTTATTTTTTTTATATGTAATAAAAGTGCTGGATAGTCCTGCTGCATTTAAGCTGATGCCGGGACGCCTGGACTTTTATTTTTTTTATTGCCTAAAAAAAAGCAATAAGGGTTTGCTTATACAGCCATAACCCCGATTCAATGCCGGTCATTGGATCATAGGGAAACTGTTTTTAAATTAGTACAAAACGGAAAAACCAATTTTATCACGGATGCTCTAAAAGGCATCCTTTTTTATTTAAAAACGTATCCATAATTACTTCCGCATGCACTGACCCCAATTTGTTTGTGTGCTTATGAAAGAATAAATTTGCAACCATTCACAATTAATACGAACTATAAACCACAAGCAGATGCGACAGATTGCCTTTAGAGAAGCTTTACGGGAAGCAATGCAGGAAGAAATGCGATTGGACGACCGGGTATTTTTAATGGGGGAAGAAGTGGCCGAATATAATGGTGCTTATAAAGTAAGCCAGGGGATGCTCGATGAATTTGGTGAAAAAAGAGTGATCGATACGCCCATCGCAGAACTTGGCTTTACTGCAATAGCGGTTGGTGCTGCGCAAAATGGATTACGGCCTATCGTGGAATATATGACCTGGAACTTTGCAGTGCTTGCATTAGACCAGATATTAAATACAGCTTCTAAAATGCTGGCGATGAGCGGAGGACAGATCGGCTGCCCGATCGTTTTCAGGGGAGCAACAGGTAGTGCAGGGCAGCTTGGAGCACAACATTCTACTTCTTTTGAAAGCATGTATGCGAATATTCCGGGCCTTAAAGTGATATCTGTAAGCAATCCTTATGATGCAAAAGGCTTATTAAAATCCGCTATCCGGGACGATGACCCGGTAATATTTATGGAAAGTGAAGTGATGTATGGAGAGAAAGGGGAGGTTCCGGAACAGGAATACCTGATCCCCATCGGCAAGGCAAATATTGTAAGGGAAGGAAAGGATGTGACCATCGTTTCTTTTAATAAAATGATGAAAGTTGCACTGGGAGCAGCCGAAGAACTGGCTAAAGAAAATATCAGCGCCGAAGTAATTGACCTTAGAACCATCCGCCCCATGGATTGGTTTACCATTTTGGAAAGTGTTAAGAAAACCAACCGCCTTGTAATTGTTGAAGAACAATGGCCTTTTGCGTCTGTTTCATCCGAGATCACTTACAGGATACAAAAAGAAGGTTTCGATTATTTAGATGCCCCGATAAGACGTATTACATCTGCAGACGCTCCCATGCACTATGCGCCCAATTTAGTGGCAGCTTATTTGCCGGATATTACACGCACAGTTAAAATTGTAAAAGAGGTGATGTATCTCAAAAAGTAATTCAAGCTGAAAATTAAAAGCAGTGAAACATATTTTTATTTTTTTGTTACTGCTAAGCGGTCGTAGTGCTAAGGCACAAAGCTTTTTTACAAGCTTTTATGGCGGTGTATCGGGATACAAAGGAGACCTGCAGGTAAAACTATTTTCTCTGAAGAACACACATCCCGCATGGGGGCTGGGATTATTACTGGAGCTAAATGACTGGATGCTTATAAGAGGGGATTTTACATATGGCAAGATCAGCGGCCAGGATGGGATCACTACTCAAAACAGGAGCCGGAATTTGAATTTTTTCTCAAACATCACAGAATTTTCTATCGGTTTTGAATATGTGATGATCAACCTATACGAATATAAAGTCTCACCGTACTTTTTTACCGGCATCGCCAGGTTTAACTTCAGCCCACAAACGAAAGACAAGAATGGCAATCCCTTTTCATTGTTTGACTTGAGTACCGAAGGACAGGGGTTTTACCAGGACAGGAAACCTTATAAACTGAGGCAGTTTTCAATCCCATTGGGAGGTGGTGTACAATGGGCCTTATCAGATAATGTACGCATTGGATATGTGATAGGCATCCGTAAAACTTTTACAGATTATCTCGATGATGTAAGCCTGACTTATATCGACCCGGTGATTTTACAAATGAAAAGGGGTGGTACTGCAGTGGCCTATGCCTACCGCGGTGATGAATTACCCGGCGGTGCTCCTTATCCCCCCGATGGAACCCCACGTGGCAACCCTAAGAAAAAAGACTGGTACACTTTTTCCGGTTTGAGTATAAGAGTACGCATTGCTCCCAAAGGTAAAACGAGGGTATATACCTATAGAAAAGGTAAAGCCAAAGTTAGCTGCCCAAAACCCTTTTAATGTATGATCTAAGATATATGATGTATGATGCAAAGGATCGGGAACAACGTCAATCATATACCTTATATCATATATCTTACATCATACATCACACATATCATTAAATGTCTTATCGCTCATTAGAAGAATGCCTGCTTGATCTTGAAAAAAACGGCCAGCTCGTAAGAATAAAAGAAGAAGTAGACCCTTACCTGCAGATGGCAGCTATACACCTGCGTGTACACGAAGCAGCCGGCCCTGCCTTGTTATTCGACCATGTAAAAGGCAGCAAATTCAGGGCAGCATCCAATATTTTTGGCACCCTCGTAAGAAGCGAATTCCTGTTCCGTGACAGCCTTGCGCAGGTTCAGCAATTGATCGCGCTGAAAAATGACCCGGTACAGGCGTTCAAACACCCGTTGAACAATTTTAATGCGGGGCTTGCGGCGCTGAAAGCATTTCCATTAAAGAACCCCTTATCCAGGCCGGTAATGGCGCAGCAGGTTAATATCACAGACCTTCCGCTGGTACATCATTGGCCAAAGGATGGCGGTGCATTTGTCACATTGCCCCAGGTATATACGGAAGACGCAGATAAACCGGGCATTATGAATGCCAACCTGGGCATGTACCGCATACAACTTAACGGTAATGAATATGTGCTCAATAAAGAGGCAGGCCTGCATTACCAGATCCACCGTGGGATTGGCATCCATCAAAGCAAGGCAAATAAAAAAGGGATACCGTTAAAAGTAAGTGTATTTGTGGGAGGACCGCCTGCCCATACAGTTGCAGCCGTAATGCCGCTGCCCGAAGGGATCAGTGAAATGACCTTTGCCGGCGTCCTGGGAGGAAGAAGGTTCCGGTATATATATGAAGACGGCTATTGTATCAGTACAGACGCTGATTTTGTAATAACGGGAGAGGTCGATCCCGGCAGCAACAAGCCTGAAGGCCCGTTTGGGGACCACCTCGGCTATTATAGTTTGCAGCACTTATTCCCGGTAATGAAAGTGCATAAAGTCTATGCCCGGAAAAATGGCATCTGGCCGTTTACGGTAGTAGGGCGTCCGCCACAGGAAGATACCAGTTTTGGCCAGCTGATACACAAGATCACCGGCGAAGCACTGCAACAGGAGATACCCGGCCTTAAAGAAGTGCATGCAGTAGATGCAGCTGGCGTACATCCCTTATTGTTAGCTACAGGCAGTGAACGTTATACGCCCTATGCGCCCGCCAGGCAGCCGGCAGAGATACTCACCATTGCAAATCATATACTCGGGACCGGGCAATTGAGCCTGGCAAAATTTTTATGGATCACTGCAGATGACGAGAACAGGATCAGCGTACAAAAAGTGGATGACTTTTTCATGTTCATGCTCAAAAGGATCAACCTCGAACGTGATATACATTTTTATACCAATACAACGATCGACACGCTTGATTATTCCGGCAGCGGCCTGAACAGCGGCAGCAAAGTGGTATTGGCAGCCTATGGAGATCCCCTCAGGAACCTCGGAACATCAGTCCCTCCCGTGCTGGGATCATTACATGGTTTTGAAAATGCACAATTGGTGCTGCCCGGTGTTATTGTACTGCAATCATCCAACACATTTACCAGTTATACAAATGCGCAGCAGGAGATGGATCTGCTGGATGAGCAATTAAAACAACATGCCGGCCTCTTAAATGAATGGCCATTAATGATCGTGGCGGATGATGCTGCGTTTGTTGCATCGCGACTTGATAATTTTTTATGGGTAACATTCACCCGCTGCAATCCTTCGCACGATATTTATGGGATAAGCGCTTTTACTAAAAATAAACATTGGGGATGCAGCGGTCCCTTGGTCATCGACGCCCGGATCAAACCTCATCACGCCCCCGCGGTTGAAAAAGATGCTGCAACTGAAAAAGCCATTGAGCCCATATTTAATAAAGGAGGGAGTTTATATAATAAGCTCTCCTAAGTCAGCGATTAATTTTATTTTTGGATCTTAATTATAACATGAAATATTCATTCCTGCTTTTACCCGTCCTTTTTTTTCAATATTGCCGTGCACAGCCCGGTGAGCATCTTAAGACAAATACCGATGATAACAGCCTTCTTTGGGAGATCAGCGGAAAGGGGCTATCCCGCCCAAGTTATTTGTTTGGCACTTTTCACCTGATGTGTAAAGAAGATATTCAGTTGTCTCAAAACCTGAAACAAGCCATAAAAGATTCCAAAGAACTATACCTTGAAATGGACATGGATGATCCATCCAATACCCTCGGGGCCTTGTTGTTCATGAATATGAAAGATGGCAAGACCCTTAAAGACCTCTACACGGAAGAAGAATATACAAGGCTGAATAATTTTTTTAAAGATTCTCTTGGCATGCCCGTTACGATGTTACAAAGGATGAAGCCAAACTTCCTGGAAGCACTTTTATATCCTAAAATGATGCCCTGCAAAACCATGAGCGGGGTGGAGCAGGAACTGATGCTCCTGGCAAAAAATGAAAAGAAAGAGATCAAAGGATTTGAAACAATTGCTTTCCAGGCATCCGTATTCGACAGCATTCCTTATGAAAAGCAGGCAAGGGAATTATTAAAAACGATCGATAGCGTGTCATCCTATAAAGAATATTTTGATACAATGGTAGCAACTTACAAGAGCCAGCAATTATCCCTGATAGAAAAAATGTTGAGTAAAGCTGAATTCGGCGTGGAGGAGAACAAGGATATCCTGCTTGATAACAGGAATAAAAACTGGGTCATACAGTTAAAGAAGATCATGCACGAAACAAATGTTTTTATCGCCGTAGGAACCGGGCACCTCGTGGGTGAAAATGGATTGATCGCATTATTAAGGAAGGAAGGTTATACGCTCAGGCCATTGGTAAATAAATAATATTTATTTTACAACAACTTCTTTAATGATCTTTTCACCAAGGGATTCATTCACCCGCTCAATTATTTTTTCTTTCTGGTAAAGCAATTCATTTTTTAAAGGGGCCACAGTAGAAGTAATAAATAATGTGTTGCCGATGATCTGGATCTTATCTGTATATTTTGCGATGGTCTTCCCCATGATCTCCTCCCACAAAGCTTCAATCCGTACAGCCTGTATCCCGGTTTTCAAACGGCTGTGTTTTAAAAAATGCTGCATGGCATCCTGTAAAGAAATTTCTCCCATAAGGCGAAGGTAAATTATATCCCAACAATACTAAATTCAAAGTTCTTAGTTCTTAGTTTATAGTTCAAAGTTCAAGGTTACGGATAACTACGAACTAAGAACTACGAACTATAAACTTACTGACATTTATAACTCAATGATCTGGAACCCAACCCCCAATGATTCAAAAGCTGTTTCCAGCCTCGCCCGGTGAGTATCTGTAATAAATACCTGTCCTTTATTTTCAATGCAGACCCATTGCAACAATTGCTGCATCCGGTTTTCATCTAATTTTTCAAATACATCATCCAGGAGCAGGAGAGGAGAAAACCCTTTGTTAAGTTTCAATAATTCAAACTCGGCAAGTTTTAATGCAAACAACAGGCTTTTGCGCTGCCCCTGTGAAGCAATATTTTTAAATAATTGTCCATTCAGTTAAAAGCCGATATCGTCTTTATGAATACCGCAATTGCTTCGTTGTAATAGCAGATCTTTGGAAAGGGATTGTTTCAGCAGTTCTTCAAAAGTCCATCATTCAATTGGCTGAGGTAGGAAAGTGAAATATTTTCTGCATTATCAGCGATCATATGATAGAATCGCTGAACAAGCGGCAACAATTGTTGTAGGAATTCCGTTCTTTTTCCATGAATGGTGTTACCCGGTGCAATGAGTTGTTCATCGAGGATTTCCAAAACTGTACGGGAGCCTTCCTTATCCTCGTCCATTTTTTTCAAAAGGCTATTGCGTTGTTGCAATACTTTATTATAGATGATCAGTTCCTGCAAATAACCAGCATCGACCTGGCTCAGAACAGTATCAATATACCGCCTCCGGTTCTCACTTTTTCCGGTGATCAGTTCTATATCATCCGGGGCGATCATTACCGCCGGCAGCAACCCGATATGTTTTGAAAATTTTTCATACGGTATCCCATTCAGGGAAAATTCTTTTTTATTCACAGCCCTGTTTATACAGATGACCTTTTGATCCTGGCCTTGTTTTGCAAAAAAAGCTTCCAGCCGGAAACCGTCCTTATCAAAATTTATATTAAACCCGTCGGCAATTGAAAAATAGCTTTTTGTAAAACAGCAGTAGTAAATGGCATCCAGCAGGTTGGTCTTGCCTTTTCCATTCAGCCCGCAAATGCCAACCACATGTTCAGAAAAATCAAATGCATTGAATCATAATTTTTAAAAGCGGTGATGATTATTTTATCGAGCGAAAGCATGGGAGCTGCAAGATACGAATGCAGGGCATCTTTTTGAAGAAGCTGTTTAACCAAAGAAATGAATTTAAATGGGGAAATATCACACGGAGAATTTCCCGCTCCATATTCCAAATACTTTGAGCAGCCATACTATTACCGCAATGACTACCACAACATTCAATATGGATTTGATGGATGAGGCCATGGGAATATATCGGTTAATGAGCCAAAGTATAAGGCCCACAATTACAAGTGTGATTACTACAGTAATGAGTGTATTCATAATGATATCTTTTATGTGCCAGACATTACATATTAAAAATTGTACCAAAGTTTTGATGCCAGTTAATTTGGGTTCGGGAAAAAAAGGAAGCTTATGCAGTAAAAAGCTGAAAAAAAACAACCCGTCGCCCAGCTGTTAAGTATAAGATACATAAATGCAGTAGGTCCAAAATAACCCTGAAATGAAATGGATTTTTCTATTTATATGACTATGAACCATTTTAGCATTTCTCCCTTATCTTTGCCGCCTAAAATTTAAGCCATTGGCTACAAAGTTTTCCAAAGAAACTTATCTGTACTGGTACGAATTAATGCTGCTTTTACGCCGCTTTGAAGAAAAAACAGGCCAGTTATATGGCATGCAGAAGATCCGTGGCTTTTGCCATTTATATATTGGCCAGGAAGCAGTCGCAGCCGGATGTATGACCGCAACCAATGCTGAAGATAAATTCATTACTGCTTACCGCGATCATGCGCTTGCCATTGCAAAAGGCGTTTCCGCGAAAAGCTGTATGGCCGAATTGTTTGGAAAAGCAACAGGCTGCAGTAAAGGAAAGGGTGGAAGTATGCACTTCTTTGGCGTAAAGGAGAATTTCTTTGGTGGCCATGGGATCGTGGGTGCGCAAATCGGTACGGGTGCCGGGCTGGCATTTGCGGAAAGATACCGCGGCACTAAAAATGTGGTACTTTGTTTTTTTGGAGATGGTGCTGCAAGGCAGGGAATGCTGCATGAAACTTTTAACATGGCGATGCTTTGGGATCTGCCCGTTGTATTTATTTGCGAGAATAATAATTATGCGATGGGTACATCAGTGGCACGAACCAGCAAAATACTGGACATTTATAAACTGGCAGATGCCTATGAAATGCCTGGTGATACTGTGGATGGCATGAACCCTGAAGATGTACACAATGCCGTACTGAGAGCAGTGAACAGGGCCAGGGAAAAAGGCGGCCCAACTTTACTGGAAATAAAAACATACCGGTATAAAGGCCATAGCATGAGTGATCCTCAGAAATACCGGACCAAAGAAGAATTGGAAGAATACAAAGAAAAGGACCCGATAGAGCATGTATTGAAAATTTTAAAGACCCAATACAAAGTAAGTGAAGATGAATATAAATACCATCAATGAAAGGGTGAAAAAAGAAGTGGAAGAAAGTGTGAAGTTTGCAGAAGAAAGCCCCTGGCCAAATGATGATGAATTGCTGAAAGATGTATACGTACAGAAGGATTATCCGTTCATTATGGACTAAAATATTAAAAACAACTGCCGTCTAAAATAAAATCCCGGCATCTTTACACTAAATAAAAAATACAAATGGCAGAAACTAAAACAGCACCTACAACAACAACCATGAAACCAACGAGGTAATTAAGGGCAAAAGGATTTTGGGCTAAATACAGCAAACCGATCATATATATTGGAAGTGCAATTATATTACTTATAGGTGGTTACTATGCTTACAAGAATTTTGTAGTAACTCCAAGAGAGAAGAAAGCAAGTGACCTATCTTTCCTGCAGAAAAATATTTGATAAAATGGGCACAGCAGGTTTTAATAAGGATTCTGTGAACCTGGTATTAAATGGCGGTAATGTAGAAGGAACAAATATAACAGGCCTCTTAAGATCATCAGCAATTACGGAGGTACCAAAACAGGAAACCGTGCAAAATATATGGTTGGTGCCAGCTTACCTCAGATCAAAGAATTTGACAAGGCCATCAAATACCTGAAAGATTATGATGCCGATGGTGCAAGCCAGGTACAGAGTAAAGCCTATATAATGCTCGGGCATGCTTATGCTGAAAAAAAGAAAACAGAAGAAGCATTTGAGTTTTATAAAAAAGCGGCAACCGTAAATGAAAAAGATGAATCTGTTACACCGGATGCATTAATGCTTTCAGCTTCTTATGCAGAAGTGTTGGGTAAGAAAAAAGAAGCGATAGAGTTATTAAAGAAATTCAAAGATAAGTTTCCAAGGCAATTCAACGGTAACTTCCGGCGAAGTTGAAAAATACCTTGCAAGGCTAGGTGAATTCAATTGAGGGATTTGTAAAAAGCTGTTGACCCGTTTCAAAATATGGCACAAAGCTCATCTGATATTTTAAATACTTCAGGCATCCGGTTAGCAAAGGATGCCTGTGTTGTTATTGTACGTACCGAATGGAATGCGCATATCGTTGATATACTGGAAGAGGCTGCGCAACGGTTTTAACAAAAATAATATTCATTATAAGATCATCACTGTTCCCGGCGCATTTGAACTGGGCTTTGCCATAAAAAATTATTGGGACAATCATAAATACAAAGATGATAAGCCACATGCATTCATTGCCCTGGGTTGTGTGCTGAAAGGCGATACTCCTCATTTTGAATACGTATGCAGGGCTGTAACAGATGGCATCGTTCAATTAAATTTATCCCTTACCCGTACCGACCATTTTTGGTGTATTAACAGTGAATGACCAGGCACAGGCAGATGAAAGGACCGGTGGAATTCACGGGCACAAAGGAAAAGAAGCTGCTGCCACCGCGTTGAAAATGATCGCATTGTCGCAATCGTTTAAGAAATAATTGTATTTAGAACTGTCAGGCTGATGTCATACTGAGCTTGTCGAAGGGTTGTCGAAGCCTCCCCAAACATAAGACCAATGCCGCTTGTGAGAAGAGAACATCTTAAGAAAAAAAATTCATTGTTATATTATGAGGGTTCAGCTATTCATACCATGTTTTGTAGACCAGTTATACCCGCAAACTGCGTTCAATATGGTTAAGGTGCTTGGAGAAAGCATGCTGCGAAGTTGACTACAATACCAATCAAACCTGTTGCGGCCAGCCCGCCTTTAATGCAGGATTTTGGGATGAAGCCAGGACCGTGGGTACAAAATTCATGAAGGATTTTGATACCGTGGATTATATCGTGGCCCCCAGTGCAAGCTGTGTTGGTTTCGTAAGAAATTATTACCCAAAATTATTTGACAATACCGCTTCGCACAACACGTGAAGAATCTTGGAAAAAGCGATCTTTGAGTTCTCCGAGTTCCTGACAGATATTTTAAAGATCGAAAATTATGGAGCAGCACTGAATGCAAAAGCGACTTACCATGATAGTTGTGCAGCATTAAGGGAATGTAAAATAAAAGCAGGGCCCAGGAAATTATTAAGCTTTGTAAAAGGCCTTGAGCTGGTGGAAATGAATGACAATGAAACCTGCTGTGGATTTGGAGGAACATTTTCCGTAAAATTTGAATCCATCTCTATCGGTATGGCCGATCAAAAAATTCAAAATGCATTGGCTACCGGCGCCGAATATATCATCTCCACAGATCTGAGTTGCCTGATGCAGCTGGATGGTTATATCAAGAACAAAAAACTGCCGCTCAAAACAATGCATATTGCTGATGTGCTTGCAAATGGATGGGAATAGGATCTGCCTTTTTCAATTTATATTTCCCGGGGTTATTCTGTGGACTGATCTTATCATCCACATTCAACTTAAGGACAGCAGCACCACGTAATGAGATCAACCAACCATTAAGCGTAGCAGAAAATCCCCACAGCGAACAATAGCCGCCCCATTGCTCCTCATCTTTCTCAGAATTATTTTCATTTTTTTTATTTAAAACCGCATATACATATCCCTCGTATGTCAAAACAGGATCGTATCCTTTTATCAATCTTTTCAAAATTAAATTCATCATTATGCTAACAAAAAATTCATCTGAAAACCAGGTTCTGCTGTTGAATGAAAGCGCCTTTTCTGCTGTATCCCGTAGAAAATTCCTTGGGTTTATTGGCGCTGGCTCAGCCATTCTGGCCACTGCTGCTGTTGCTTCATCATGTAAGAAGGATGATATGAACCCCGTGCCCAGTGGTGGTGTTGACTTAGGCAGTGGTGATGTAGGCGTTTTAAATTATGCTTATGCCCTTGAACAATTGGAAGCTGCCTTTTACGTAAAAGTTGCGCTTTCTTTTTATTCAGGGATCACTGCAACAGAACAGGCTTTTTTAACCGACATCCGCGATCATGAAGTGGCGCATCGTAATTTCTTTAAAGCAGCCATCCAGCTGCTGGTGCTACACCAATCCAGGACCTGGAAGTAGATTTTAGTTCCATTGATTTTGCAGACCGGGCAAGTGTCCTTGCAACTGCTAAAGCATTTGAAGATCTCGGTGTTACTGCGTATAATGGCGCAGGAAAATTGATCACAACTCCTGCTTACCTTACGATTGCAGGACAAATCGTTTCTGTAGAAGCACGCCATGCAGCATTGATCGCTGACCTCATCACAAACGGAACTTTTTCTGACACAACGGATATGAATGGATTTGATGGGGCAAGAACTCCGGCTGAAGTGTTGGCAATAGCCGATACCTACATAGTTACGCAGATCAACGCAAGTAATTTACCAACCTCTTAAATTTTATTATTATGAATTTACAAAATATAATTTCTGAAATAGAAAAGAACGATCCGGAAGTTTTTGAAAAAATAAGCGATCGCAGGAAGGTAATGAGAGATTTTTCCCGCTTCACAGGCAAGGTTGCATTGGCATCTCTTCCATTGGCGCTGGGATCTATGTTTAAAAAAGCATACGGCGCACCCAATGATGCAATTACAGATGTATTGCAATTTGCATTGACATTGGAATACCTTGAATCTGAATTTTATAAGCAGGGAGTTGCGACTGTGGGCCTCATACCTCCAGGAACTCCTGCAGTAGGCGCACTTACAAAGATCCGCAATGATGAAGTTGCTCACGTCACAGCACTAAGAGCCACTATTACCGCGTTGGGTGCAACACCCGTAACACTTACGGCAGCCAGCTTTGATTTTACTGCCGGTGGTGCATTTCCAACTGTATTTAGTGACTACGATGTTTTTTTAGCCGTTGCACAAACCTTCGAAGACACTGGTGTGCGAGCTTATAAAGGTCAGGCGGAAAACCTTATTTCAAATAATGATGTATTAACTGCTGCTTTAAAAATACATTCTGTTGAAGCAAGGCATGCTGCACATTTGCGTTATATGAGAAGGTCCAGGCAGGCAGCTTTTCCTGCAAATCCGTTATATGTAGGAACTATAAAACCGTGGATCACGCTGAATCAAAGTACAATTGGTACTGCAGCAGTACAGGCAAGTTATAATGGAGAAGAGTCAACTATGCAAGCTGGTGTAAATATCCTGAATGTGGGTGGCCAGACTTTCTCACCGGAGGCAGCATCAGAAGCATTCGATGAAATACTGACAAAAGACCAGGTATTGGCAATTGTTGATCCGTTTATTTTATAATACAAATGTTTGATACCAAAAATGGCTATGTATGAAATATGCATAGCCATTTTTTTAACCATAAGATAATAGCCATGGAAAATATAACAGGCAAAAGAAAAATAATCATAAGAAGAAATATAGAGAGTCCTGCTTTGGGAGAGATGAGCATAATGGATCATTTGGAAGCGTTGAGATGGCATCTGCTTAGAATAACGATCGTAATATTATGTGCAACCATTGGGATATTCATATGTGTAGACTGGATTTTTGATAACATAGTATATGGGCCTGCCAGCAAAAATTTCATTTCTTATACCGCTTTGTGCAACCTGGGGCATAAATTACATATCGGGGATGCATTATGCATGCCGCCGGTTGATATAAAATTAATGGGTAATACAGTCAGCGGCCCATTCACATCTGCAATAACCATTTCCTTTACCGGGGGAATTATCTTAGCATTCCCATATCTGTTTTGGGAAATTTGGAAATTCATTAAACCCGCCCTCAAAGCGAAGGAAGTAACAACCGTAACAGGTAGTATTACCTGGGTATCATTATGCTTCTTTTCCGGTGCTGCATTCGGGTATTTTTTATTAGCCCCGTTTACTTTTAATTTTTTAGCAAATTTTAAGCTTGGCACAACAGGCGCTTATCAATACCTGCCAACACTAACTGATTATATTGATACACTCACAAGCATTGTACTCGGTTGCGCAATAGCATTTGAGTTACCAGTGATCGCTTATGTATTGTCTAAGATTGGTATTATTACGCCGTATTTATTGAAAAAATACCGCAAATACGCCTATGTAATTATCCTTATACTTGCCGCGATCATTACACCCTCTCCGGATTGGACAAGCCAGGCCATTGTAACCTTACCGCTCATATTGCTGTATGAAATAAGCATCATGCTTTCAAGAAAAGTAGAAAAACAAAGACTTGCAGTATAGTTACTGCAGTTCGTTGATTGAAGAGGGGAAAAATTTCCCGTATTGAAGATCCTTTTTAAATAAAAAGCTCCGGCTACTTCGTAGCCAGAGCCAATGAGCGTCGGAACTTTAAAGTGCTTTTCCAACTGGATTAACAACGGGCAGTGCTTCTTTTTCTTTCATACCTTCCTGCATTCCTTTTTCAATTTCACTCGTTACATGGTCTTTGGCATCTTTAAATTCCCTGACTCCCTTTCCAATACCCCGCATCAGGTCTGGTAATCTTCCTGCCGCCAAAAAACAAAAGGACGATTAAAAGAATTAAGATCCATTCAGAACCGCCGGGCATTGAAAGTAATAATACAGGTGAAAGAAATGTGCTTAGCATAAAAAAGATTTAGGTTAAAAATTTTCGTTCCAATTTTGTTCAATGGCAATACAACGATTAACTTACGTACTAAACCTTTAACCGGTTTTTTTAGTTGATTAATTAAACATCATTTTATGGCACACTGGCTTGTAAAATCAGAACCTTCCACCTACAGTTGGGACCAGTTGGTAAAAGACAAACAAACATCCTGGGATGGAGTTCGCAATTATGCTGCCCGTATTCATCTGAAAGCTATGAAGAAAGGAGATGAGGTATTCTTTTACCACAGCAATGAAGGGCTCGAAATTGTCGGTATTACAAAACTAATCAAAGAATATTACCAGGATCCTACCACAGACGATACGAATTGGGTTTCAGTAGGCCTGAAGCCCATAAAAAAATTAAAGAAACCGGTTAGCCTTGCTCAAATGAAAACCGATAAACGGCTCTCGAATATGGCGCTCATAAAAATAGGGCGACTCTCCGTCTCACCTGTAATGGAAGATGAATTTAAAGTGATCATGGAACTGGCGGGTGAAAAATAAAAGGACACGTCCCGCATTGGATTTCATTTAACATTTATCTTCGGTTACCATTTTTATGCAATTGGTATAAATGAGCATCTCTCATTTAAAATTGACTGTATGAAAAAAGTATGCTCACTCTCCGCATTTTTATGCTTAGTTACCCTCGTTGCCTGTGACAGGTCAAACAAAAAAACAGAAGCCGCAGATATCGCGTTAACAGAACGCCAGGACCAGGAACATTCCGCTGAAAATAAAGAACTACAGCAAAAAATTCCGGTAGGAAATTTTCAACCGGCATCAACAGACTCTTCCCCTATACAAAACTTACCGGTACCCATTGCAAACCCGGATTGGGATAAGAAAATCGTAAAAACAGCTTCGGTGAAAATAGAAGTAAAGGATTTTAAAAAATATACAGAGACGCTGCACAAAGCAGTCAGGCAACATGGTGGCTATATTGCCAGTGAAGTGCAAAGCCTTTCAGATGAAAGATCCGAAAATATCATCTCCATAAAAGTTCCGGTGTCAAACTTTGAAACACTGATGAATGAATTGCCCGCTGAAGATTCAAAACTCCTCGAAAGAAATATTACAACAGAAGATGTAACAGGCCAGATCGTGGATACCAGATCCCGCCTCGAAGCAAAAAAACAAATGCGGTTGAAATACCTTGGATTCCTGAAGCAATCCAAAAATATGGAAGAATCATTGCAGGTACAGGGAGAGATCAACATCATACAGGAAGAAATTGAAGCTGCCACGGGAAGGGTCAATGCACTTTCGCATCAATCATCCATGAGCACGATCAATCTCACATTTTTTCAACCCGCCATAGGTTATATTCCTGCAGACAGTTCGCCATCATTTTCTGTTAGGATCGCCAATGCCTTTAAAGCCGGCACAGGCTGGATAGCAGATATATTCGTGGCCCTGATGTCCATTTGGCCATTGATCCTCTTTATTCTTCTGATTATATTCGGTCTGAAAAAAAGAAATAAACATTTTAAACCCGCACCTGTAAATACACAAGCCTAAATCATAAATCATACATCTTACATCGCCTAAACCTGTAAATTCGTACCCACAAAAAGACATGATTACAAAGAAGCATATCGTAGTCCTTACCGGCGCAGGCATTTCTGCAGAAAGCGGCTTAAAGACTTTCAGGGACAGTGATGGGTTGTGGATGGGATATAATATAGAAGATGTAGCTACACCGGGGGCTTTTAAAAAAGACCCCCAGCTCGTACTTGATTTTTATAACATGCGGAGGAGGGAAGTGGCGGGGGCAATTCCGAATGAGGCACACACAGGCATCGCAGCCCTGGAAAAAGATTACCGGGTAACGGTCATTACTCAAAATATTGATGACCTGCATGAGCGGGCAGGGTCAACCAACGTACTACACCTGCATGGGGAGATCTTTAAAATGCGGAGTTGCAAAACGGAACATTTAATAACTGAAATAAAGGGGGATATACTACTTGGGCAGTTAGCAACTGATGGTGCACAACAAAGGCCACATATTGTCTGGTTTGAAGAGCCGGTCCCTATGATCGAAAAAGCGGCAGCTATCATGACAGAAGCGGATATTTTTGTATTGGTGGGCACTTCGCTGCAGGTATACCCTGCAGCAGGATTGATCCACTATGCAGGAATGGATATCCCTAAATATATCATCGATAAAAAGATCCCCGCATTGGGCAACCAGTTGAATTTAACCCTGATAGAAAAAACAGCCACGGAAGGAGTGAAGGAACTTATCTCTTTACTTGTTAATGACGCATCATAAGATTTCTCTCGTTTCTGTAAATTCGATCCCGTATTTTTTCAATTCAGCCATAACAGGTTCATAGATATCTTTATCAACAGGAATATGAAGGCCCGTTTTTTTAATGCTCCCGCTCAGGATCAACTTAGCGGCTATGCCAAGGGGTAAGCCTACCGTTTTTGCCATGGCCGTATGAATATGATCGTCGCCTTTTACAAATAATGAACTGTGTATGGATCTTTGTTCATTACCTAAAGTATATTCAATTTCGTGCAGCATCACGATCAGGTCCCTGTCACCCGGTAACAGGGCCAGCTTCTGCTCCAGTGCCAGTTGCAATACATCAGCCGCACTGCAGAATCCTTTATTGATAAAAGTTTTTTCATCATCCAGGCCCAGGAATGTCAATTGTTTCATGATCAGGTTAGCCTCGTGCATTTTCGTAGCCATTGCGGCTGCAGCCTCGGTCTTGATGGCTTCTATTTCAATATTCCTGAGATCTCCTGATTCATTCACCAGCATTAAATTTTCCGGTATGATCTCACCTTCCTCCTCCGCTTTCGCTTCGGCTTCCATGATGTTCCGCAGGTTCTCCAGCAATAGTTTCGTATCCGCAAAACGTTCCGTCAGTTTTTGATTCAGCCATTCTCCAAAACCATTCTTTGTAAGGTGTTCTTTAAAAAATTCCTGCAGCGTTTTCCCATCGGTCTGGTATTCAGGAGTCTCATCTGTCAGTTTCAGGTCAATGATATTTTTCCAGCCATACATGAAATCAGGATTGCGGAGTGTTGTGCGGATAAAAGTAGTGGCTTCATGTAAGCCATACAGGTCAATATAAGACAGGCTGTTCCGGTTTGGATAGTAACTTAATATGTTGAGTTCATCGTTCCCGGTGAGGACTGTGCGGCCAGCATCAAATAAGGCTTCGTATTTTTCATCCACGAGGTTCCCGTTCAATTTATAAATAGCACCTGATTTGCCGGCCAATACAATATTGCGTGGGTTCCAGCTGATCTTATAGTGCCATGGATTATCATCACTTTCGGGCGCAACCAGGCCCCCGCAATGGCTTTTGAATGAATGTACAATGCCACCCGCTGACCTGATCTCATCAAGCAACTGCATGGCGCTCATGTGATCGATACCAGGGTCAAGCCCCATCTCGCATAAAAAAAGGATCCCCCTTTCTTCCAACTCATGTTGAAGCGCTTTGATCTCATCATCTGCATAAGAAGCGGTAAGCAGGTTCTTGTTGAAATCAATACAATCCCTGGCGATTAAAATGTGCAGGGCAGGGGGCATCATCGAGATCACGATGTCAGCTTGTTTTACCAGTTCTCTGCGTTTAGCTGCATCCGTTATATCCATGGCCACCGTTTCCGATAAGGGGTGATGACCGGTTTTTTCTTCGATCAGTTGTTTGTTTGCATCTGCAACAATTATCTTCCAGTTATTTCCCCCGGCTTCTTGGAGCAGGTAACCGATCAGCACAGAGGCAGATTTACCGGCTCCAAACAATAATATATTTTTCAATCTGTTATTTTTTTTGGCAAGTTATCATTATTGAATGAAAGATTTTCAACGCTTCCTACCGGAAAATTTCATATTACCATCCGCTTAATAATGCCTGGCCGTATGAGCAAAAACTGCCCTAAGGCAGTATTATTCCAATTCTCCACAAAATCGGCCTTTTTATGTGCAAAACATTGCAAAAAACCTCGTTTAGGCGCTGAAAAACCACTTAAATTCGGTACTTTTGCACACTATAAAATTATATGGAAAATAAGGAAAATTTTGAAGAGAGTAACCTCAATAACCGCGGGAAGATAATCCCTGTAAATATCGAGGAACAAATGAAAACGTCTTACATCGATTACTCGATGAGTGTGATCGTGGGACGTGCCCTCCCGGATGTACGGGACGGTCTTAAACCGGTGCATCGCAGGGTGCTTTTCGGGATGAGTGAATTGGGAAATACCAGCAACAAGCCTTATAAAAAATCAGCCCGTATCGTGGGGGAAGTAATGGGTAAATACCATCCTCATGGTGATGCGTCCATTTATGATACGATGGTGCGCATGGCGCAGGATTGGGCGATGCGTTATAAGATGATCGACGGCCAGGGTAATTTCGGTAGCCAGGATGGGGATCCGCCGGCTGCCATGCGTTATACCGAAGTGCGGATGGAAAAATTTGCCGAAGCCATGCTGGAAGATATTGAAAAGGAAACGGTGGATTACCAGCTCAATTTCGATGATTCCCTGAAGGAACCAACGGTATTGCCTACACGCATTCCGCAATTGCTGTTAAATGGCAGCAGTGGTATCGCGGTTGGTATGGCTACCAATATGATGCCCCATAACCTCACCGAGGTGATTGATGGATGTATCGCCTATATTGATAATAACGATATTACAATCGAGGAACTGATCAGGTATGTTAAAGGGCCGGATTTTCCAACAGGTGGAATCATTTATGGATTCGAAGGCGTGAAGACAGCCTTGCTGACCGGTCGCGGAAGGGTAGTGCTTCGCGGGAAAACAAACATTGAAACAGACAGCCGCGGCAGGGAAAAGATCGTGATCACGGAGATCCCTTACCAGGTAAACAGGGATTCACTCACCGCAAAAGATCGGGGACCTGATCAATGAAAAGATCATAGAAGGCATCAGTGATGTGAACAATGAGAGTAATAACAAAGAAGGCACCCGGATCGTTGTAGAGCTGAGGAAAGATGCAGTCGCACAGGTGGTGATCAACCAGCTGTATCAAGCATACTGAATTGCAGACCTCCTATGGTATCAATAATGTGGCGCTGGTAAAAGGCAGGCCAAGGATATTGAACATTAAAGAACTGATCGCTGAATTTATTGACTTCAGGCATGAAGTGGTAGTTCGCCGTACAAAATATGAATTACGCAAGGCAGAAGAAAGGGCGCATATCCTGGAAGGTTATATCATTGCGCTGGATAACCTCGATGCAGTCATAAAGCTGATCCGGGAAAGTTCCACCCCGAATATTGCCCAGGAAGGGTTGATGACCAGTTTCGGCATGACCGAGATACAGGCAAAAGCAGTGCTGGAACTTCGTTTGCAGCGCCTCACGGGCATGGAGATCGATAAGATCAGGGAAGAGCATGCGGAAATGATGAAACTGATCGAACGGTTAAAAGAGATCCTTGCCAATGAAGGTCTGCGGTTTGAGATCATCAAGACAGAATTGCTGGAAGTAAAAGCAAAATTTGGCGACGAACGTAAGTCCGAGATCGTATATGCAGATGATGAAATAAATATGCTTGACCTGATCGAGGAAGAAGATGTGGTGGTAACGATCTCGCATCTGGGCTATATCAAACGGACCTCAGCTGCAGAATACCGCCAGCAGCGCCGGGGTGGCACGGGGAGCCAAAGGCAGCAGCACCAGGCAGGAAGATTATATTGAACACCTTTTCGTTGCGTCTACACATCATACGCTGTTATTCTTCACAGAAAAAGGAAGATGTTTCTGGCTGAAAGTGTACGAGATACCTGAAGGAGATAAGACGAGCAAGGGAAGGGCCATTCAGAATATGGTGCAGATACCCGCCGATGATAAGGTAAGGGCGATCATCGATGTTAAGAATTTTGATGATGAAGAATATGTGAAGAATCACTTATATCGTATTGTGTACCAAGAAGGGTATCGATCAAAAAAACCTACCTGGAGGATTTCAGCCGCCCAAGGCAAAATGGTATCAATGCGATCAATATCATAGAAGGTGACCAGTTGCTGGAAGCAAAAATGACGGATGGTAATTGCGAGATCATGATGGCTGTGAAAAGCGGCAGGGCTATCCGTTTCCCTGAAGCAAAAGTGCGGCCTACCGGGCGTGGTGCAATAGGCGTTAGCGGTATCGAGGTAGATGATGAAAAAGATGAAGTAGTAGGAATGATCTGTATCAACAAGGAAGATAAATCAAAGACGGTTTTGGTGGTGAGTGAAAAAGGCTATGGCAAACGTACTTTCCTCGATGATCCCGAAACCGGTGAAGCGAATTACCGCATTACCAACCGGGGTGGCAAAGGAGTAAAAACGATCAACGTGACTGCCAAAACCGGGGCACTGGTGGGTTTGCTGGATGTAACAGAAAAAGAAGACCTGATGATCACCTGCGTATCCGGGATCACGATCCGGATGCCGGTAAACCAGATCAGCGAGCAGGGAAGGGCAACACAGGGCGTAAAACTGATCCGGGTAGACGAAGGAGATGAGATCGCTGCCATTACCCAGCTGGATGAAATGGAAGAAGAATTGGATAAAGTAGCATCTGCAGCAGGAACTTTGACGGAAGAAACAGAAAACGGCGATTCAGATGTTGAAGATGAAAAAGACAATAGCGAAGAAGATGTCAAATAAAGAGAGGGTAGATTAACTTATGAATTAAGAATGGCCGCTCACCTGTAGCGGCCATTTTAATTTATATTTTAGGAAATCAATCCTGTTTCAGCCTGGTTTCTTTCAGATATTTAGCAGCAGCTTCAGCACGGTTACGCACGCCTAATTTTCGATAGACCTGTTTTAAGCACGTTTTTATGGCTGTTACAGGGACCCCGATCCCAATTGCAATTTCCCGGTAACTAAACCCCTTTGAAATGCTGCGCAATATTTCGTTTTCCTGTGTGGTTAATTCGTTTAGCATGGTGGTTTCTTAAGTGTTTTTTTACCAATCTGTGTACCAATTTGAAGATTAACATAGGAATTCCCCGAATATAGGACTTCTTTGATAATTTTAGGTATTTATACGATACGAAATAGTAAATACCACATTTTAAATACTAAATTTTATAGCACATTCTGTTTGCTGTGGATTACACGCCGGCATAAAATGTACGGGAGTTACGTAATTAGCCAGGTTCAGGATTTTTTAAAAAAATAAAATACCTGCTAATTACAGAAGAAGTTGAATTGCAAAACAAAAAAGCCCGTGAAGGGCTTAAATCAGGTCCTAAGGGGGGTGCTAATTGCTTAAAATAGGGGCTTCAGTAAAAACGAGATCTGCGGAGAAGAATTATTCAATCTTCCGTTGCTCAACAAAAGAGGTTTTAGAAATAAAAGACAGTCCTTTGTCGCTTATACTTATATGTTTTGGAGAGTGGCTTATAAAGCCCTTGGCATCTTTCAAATAAGAAATTATAGCATCTTCCTTTTTAATGCCGGTGTCTTTAGAAAATGTATCCCAGCCGATGGACGTGAGATCTTTAAGGTATAGGAGGACCTTGTCGCATTTCTCATTATAGGCTTTCATTGCAGCAGTTTCAAAACAAAATTGAAAAAAAATCATTTTTTGCGCAATAGCCATTTTGGGTACCAAAAAGGGCTCTGTAAAAACAGTGCCCCGAATCTAGTTCTGTTACCCTATAAAAACTTTATCTCACAAAATAAGGAAGCAGAATGGCAAATTTTTAAACATTAAGTGTACCATTCTCCACGAACGTGCGTGGCAATAAACAAAGCACGTGCCTTAGCGCACATGAAACAGAACACTACCGGTTTGAGTATAAGGCTACATTATGTTAAAAAGGTTAGCCTGTGGGAGGGGCTGAATGTTAAGTTTTTCTGGGAAACATTCAGCACGTGCGGGGCAGGTTGCCGAGCGGATTTGTTTATTTCTTGTGTTCGCGGAGCGATAGAATTTGAAAAATTCTTAATATCTACATAATTGTACTTATATTATCTATAGTCTCTGGAAGGAGTGGGAGAAATACCTTTTGAAGTCTAGTTCCTTTGAACTCGCTAAACATAATCCCTCTAGTTGTTGATATTGCCACTACTTTTAGCCTTTGTTGCAAAGCGTCTGGCATTGTATAAACGCCCTTTGGCGATAGCTTTATATAGTTATCAAACTCAATAAGGCTAAAGCCAATAAGTGTTGATATAGATCCAACATTAACTTTTGTTCCTTTTTCTGTTATGATTACAGATGTATGAACTGTAATTATCTTTCTGTCTGGAATAATAGCACACTTTCCAGAAACATCAAAACTCAAAACTTTATTAGCAAGGTCACCTGTATTTGGCTCAATACTTATACCTGCCAAATTAATCCCGTCAATCTTTAAATTAAATTCTAGCATACTAAAATGGAAAATTAATTTTCAACACTCTCATTAAAAAACTCTGTCTCTTGTGATGTAGGCAACATCCCGCCACTGAAGGTGGCGTAAAATATATCTTCGCTTGGTGGGGTAGAATAACTTCGAAAAACGAATTTCTTTACAACATGCTCTTTCACGCCATCTTTGCATCTTCGCCAGTACTCCTTATGGTCGACAAACTCTAAACATGGAACCTTGTCAATCATTATTGCTAATTCTATCAATTTCCTTAAAGTAAAATTAAAGTTGCCATTTAGAATTTGGCTAACATAAGCGTTACTAACTCCAAGTTTTTCGGAAATATCTTGTTGAGAATATTTATTGGCCTGCATGTACTCCTTCAATTGCCTATATATTTCGCCCTGATAGGTGGTAAGAAGATAATTTGGCCTTTGTAAAAGATTTTCCTTTTTAAACATATGTGTACTAGCTTTTGCTGTTTTTGTATTGGGATACGATTGTCTCTGTTTTTGCTATGTCCTTATCCTGGTTTTTTTTGGAACCTCCCAAGATTATTATTATCCCGGTATTTTGCTCCCTTGTGACATACAATCTTAGACTATTGGATTTCGCCTCGAAAATAGGGTAACCTTGAATCTTTTTTGTTTTTAATTTTTTAAATTTTGGGTGCTCTTTATTGTTTGCGGCCCCTTCAATTAGTGCCGTTAAGTCATCAAGTTCAGGCTCTAGATTTTTGTCTTTTTTAATTGTCTCGACAAAATCATCAAACAAACATTTGCCATCCCTTTTTAATTTACTAACTGGTTGTTTTACAAACAGTTCATCAAATTCTATGATCCTTACTACTTCAAATATATACATATTTAAGTTATAACTTAACTTTTTTTGATGGAAGGTAGTCATTACAGTATAGCGGTTTGGTCGATATTGGATTACCCTGTATATAACAGGATGTCGTTAAAACGCAAACAATTAGAATAGTCTAAAGGAGGGCTATTTGGAGAATTGAAGCTGAAATCGTAGATTTGCAGTACCGATTCAATCTAACCAAATTTCACTTTGCCGCTCGCTTAAGCGGCATTTGTGTTTTCCAGAACAAATATAATTCTT
Source organism: uncultured Chitinophagaceae bacterium (assembly GCA_963779595.1). Classification (GTDB taxonomy): domain Bacteria; phylum Bacteroidota; class Bacteroidia; order Chitinophagales; family Chitinophagaceae; genus Ferruginibacter. The sequence goes on from CAVZYY010000002.1 coordinate 248,344, forward strand.
TTCGTCAAATAAACAGATTTTCTAATTTATTTAGTGACGGCTATGTGAAGGATGCTATTTAATTTAGCTTATCTGCACCGTCAATCATTTCTGCACATTTTATTCTCCATAATCCATTCTCCACGAGCGTGGGGTAGAAATAAACAAAGCCCTGCGCCTGTTTAACATAATGTTAATTATAGGCATTTTGAATTGTTCTTTAGTTTAAAATACAGGCCCGTAAGGCTTGCGCCAAACTAAAAAATCAAACCCCGCCATAGATACGGTACTTTTGCAGCATGAAAAATGCAACTGCCTCAGAATCGGATATACTGGAAAATTTAAAAATAAAATCGCTCAATGCGATGCAGGAAGCTACACTACGCTCAGTTGAAACGAATAAAGAACTGATCTTACTTTCTGCTACGGGTTCCGGTAAAACCCTGGCATTTTTGCTCCCGCTCATAAAATCCCTGGACCCGGAGATCAAATTGGCCCAGGCACTGATCATGGTCCCGTCCCGTGAACTGGCCCTTCAGATCGACGGCGTTTTAAAACAAATGCAAACCGGCTTTAAAATTACCTGCTGTTATGGCGGTCATAAACGGGAAATTGAAGAAAATAATTTAAAGCAGCCTCCCGCCATCCTGATCGGCACCGCCGGCAGAATGGCCGATCACCTCCGCAGGAATACCATTGACCTTTCTGCCATTCAATTCCTGGTCCTCGATGAATTTGACAAGATCCTTGAACTTGGCTTCCTCGAAGAAATGGAGTTTATACTCAATGCATTGTCACCGGTTGAATTCCGTATGCTTACATCGGCTACCAATGCCGTTGAAATACCGGCATTCACAAAAATGCAGGATGCTGTTACGCTCAATTTTTTAGGGGACGCAAAAGAAAACCCGGATGCACTTACCATTAAAACGGTTCAGTCACCCGAAAACGATAAGCTGGAAACCCTCTTTAAACTGGTCTGTTATGTAAATGATACCTCCACCATTGTATTTTGCAATCACCGGGATGCCGTGGAACGGACAAGCAATTTCCTGTCAGAAAAAGGGATCGTGAATGTTTTTTACCATGGCGGAATGGAACAACAGGATCGTGAAGTGGCCCTTTGCAAATTCAGGAACAGCAGTTCCAATATCCTCGTAACAACAGATCTTGCCAGCCGTGGCCTTGACATTGCCAATATCCGCAGCATCATTCACTATCACCTTCCGCTGACCGAAGACGCATTTACGCACCGGAATGGCAGAACCGCCCGGATGGACGCTACCGGTAACGTATACGTTATATTTTCACCCGAAGAAGAAATGCCTGCTTATATACAAAACGTATCTGCACATTTTGAAATTCCGGACCAGGTTTCCCTTCCCGATAAACCAAAATGGAGCACTTTGTTCATTGCTGCAGGTAAAAAAGATAAGATCAACAAAATTGATATCGTAGGCTTTTTATCCAATAAAGGCCATTTAAAGAAAGATGAGATCGGGCTTATAGAAGTTAAGGATTTTTCAGCATTTGCAGCAGTCAGGAAATCCAAGATTGGCCAGGTGGTGGAATCTATTAAGGATGAGAAGATCAAGAATAAAAAAGTGAAGATCGCCGTTGCAAAATAATAGCCCTATCTGACCTTTTCATTTTTTAATGAATAACAAAGATTTGAATTGTTGAGTCCAAACCTGCGGCCGTTCTTTACCAGGAAATTCATGTATAGCTTCCCGTTACCCCTCCAGCCTTTGCCGTAAACTTCGCGGCCATTTTCATACATGAGTTGCTGGATCATATTGCCGCTAAAATACCATTCCCTGAACATTCCATCGTACACACCATGGTTAAAATGATATTCAAATCTTAGTTTCCCGTTGGGCCACCAGCCCCGGTGTACACTGTCTTTCTCACCTTTTATGTACCAACGTATGGATTCAGTGGTGCCATTTTCAAAAAAGGTTTTGGCAATGCCCTGCTGCCTGCCATCTTCCATTTCAATAGTGCTTTTAACGGCCTGTGAAGGATAAAATTCTTTAATAATTCCGCTAAATGGTTTTGCCGCCTGGTACAAAACCCCGTTCCTTACATGCAGGGAAGGATCTCCTGCTTTCAGTTCCTGTTTTGAAACAGCCATTGAAACTGACCGGCCATCATTACTGCAGGAAAATAACAACAGGATCAATGGAAGTAAAAAGAATATACAAAGAGAATGTTTCACGGTTTCTTTTCTTTTTCAAGTATTTTAATATCCCTGACCAGGTTCTCCATCTCCAATGGTGAGGTCCCTTTATAAATTCCCCTGATCCTTCTTTTACCATCGATGAGCAAAACATTTTCGGTATGCAAAAAATCATTGCTGCCGAGTTGCTGCCCAAGGTCCTCATCGGCAAAATAACTTTTTCGTGCGATTTCATATATTGAATCCCTGTTACCGGTAAGCAAATGCCATTTATGATCCATGACAGCATAATTCTGTGCATATCGTTTTAATACTGCAGCTTTATCCTTTTCTGGCGTCACGGAATGAGATAAAATAATTATGCCCGGATCATTTTTAAATGCTTCCTGTACAAGCGCCAGGTTCTTTGTAATCCTCGGACAAATACCCGGGCAGGAAGTAAAAAAGAAATCCGCGACATAGATCTTATCCTGCACGGTCTTTTCGGTAATGGTATCGCCAAGTTGGTCTGTAAAAGAAAATGCAGGTATATGATGGATGCTATCCAGCCGGCTACTCCCCTCTTTGATCCATAGGGGAGTGAAATCTGCAGCAACATAAAATGGCAGGCTTTCGGGCTGCTCGGCCAAAGCATTCACAGCTGCCGGTTGCTGCTGGTTACAGGCTACGCCGAAACAACATAAAAGGCCGGTAAAAATATACCCTTTCATTTATTGAGTAACAGTTCCTTTGGTTCCATAAAATCCGCTCCCGTTTATGTAAGGCGCGTCTGCCGTAATATGATAATGATAGATACCGGCTGGATAATCATTCGTTACACCTGTATGCCCATGATAAATATCGAGATCTGCAGTAGTCAGTGTGTTGCCGTTTTCCAGCGGGCCATAGATCGGGAAACCATCCAGTAAAAACCCGATCAGTGCATCCCGGCCTCCTATTGCTGTAAGGTATAATGGCTCAACATGATAATGATACTGGCCCGACATCTGTGGGTGGCCGTTATATTGATCAAAGCTGTTGATCTCCGCGGTCAAAGGCGCGCCTCCTCCCGCATACTGATTATAGATCGGAACACCATTGACAGAAATACCCATCGGCCCCATTGGAGTTGCTTCATGCGTAGTTGCCGGCTGCGGGTTCACCGGAATTTTAAAGGTCAGGTTTTGTAACGCAATGCGGTTGGGATTAAGCATGAAAGCGGGATTGCTCCCATTATAGGCTTCATAAAGGGTAGCTTCCCATTGCGTTCCCTGGTAATAAGGGCTGCCATGCAGCGGCAAGCCGTCTGATTGTAATACTACAAAATTCCCCTCCACGGAGATCTGCACGCTGTTATTAAATTTTGAGAACACTACCGGAAGGTCTGCATCAGGTATGATGGCAGTATCCTTTTTTTTACAGGAGCTGGCAGAAAATAAAGCAACAACAGAAGTTAAAACAAACAAATATCTCATATAATTGATTTAAAGTTTTAAACAGGATCACATTCCCGGTGGCCTCATCATATGCATTCCGCCACCCCCCGGCATTTGCTGCTGTGCGTTAAAGTTATTCAACCTGAATACAAAGCTCATCATGAAATACCGGCCCAGTTTATTTGCACGGGTGTCTGTGATATAGTTCCCGGTTACAGACCTGCTGATGCTGATATTTTCATTCAAAATGTCATAGGCCTGCAGTTTTATGGAGGCATTTTTCTTTTTAAACAATTGTTTTTCCAGGGTAGCATTGATGATGAACGGGTCTGCATTCACGTTACCTGAATAGCCGGAATTGATTGCCTTATCCATATCATAACTGATAATGAAATCATACTTCAGGAAAAAACGGGAAGAATGTGACAGTGTCCAGCTGTTGGTGTTTAAATTCTGCAGTGCCTGGGTTTTTATGGTATAACTGGTGCTGTTAAGCATATAATTGATACCTACGCTTGTTTCCAGCCATTTTTTTATTTTGATATCAGTTGCAAAGCGCTGGCCGAGCAACCAGTTCCTCCCCGTATTCTTTTGGCCATTAATAAATGATACGTTGTTATTGTAAGTGATATTCCCGCCAAGATTAAAAACAAATTTCCTGTTTTGTATGGGCCTGGAAATATTGTAAAAGCTTAGGACGGTATAAAACCCATCGCTGTTCAGGTAGCGCGTTTCCTGCCTGGCTGAACTGTCAAATGAGATCGTATTTGTCACAATTTTATCATTGGTAAATGAAACTGATATATTTCCAAAAAACACATTTCCGCTTATAAAATCAAAATTGTTGTAACGGGTACTGAATGTATTCGTAAACTCCGGTTTCAGAAAGGGATTTCCCGTAACAATATTTTGCAGGTTGGAACTGTCAGCCACCGGCCGTAATTGCGTATACCCCGGCTGGCTTGAACTGCCATTATAATTTATATTAAATGACCTGCTCCTCGAAAAATTATAGGCGAAACGGATCACCGGGTAGTAATTAACAAGATGCTGCGTATAACTATTCTTATCCGTTACAGAATTGCTTTGAATAGAAGCTGGCTGTGCTGCGAAACCGATCGTATAATTATATTTCTTTTCGGTTGTCCTGAAATTGAGCCCAAAACGATTGGTGATATATACATTATCATAAATATTGCTGAGCCCCTGTACGAAAACAGGAATGCCTGTAACCGGGTCTACCCTGAATGTTTCAAGATCATTCCCGGTCGATTGGTTGTTATAAGCATAATTAAATTCGAGGTTTCTTTTCCTGCTAATTGGTTCTGTATAAGATGCTCTTATCCCATAATTATGATTCTGATTATCCTGCAGGATGTTTTGGTCATTATTGATATTGATCGAATCCCCATTCATAAAAAAAGTATTCAGGCTTTGGTAATCCTCATTTCCATCTGTTGAAGAATGGCCTGCACTTAAGTTTAACGACAGTGTACGCCCCCTTTTTGCAAAACGGTGATTGTACAACAGGTTGCCATTGAAACTCGGGATCTTTGAGTCAGATAATTTATTGGCAGCTCCCACATTTAATTTTTTGCCGGAGCCATCAACGAATACATTACCCTCAGCATAACTGCCCGCCGTTTCCCGGTAAACAAGGGAGGGATTGAATTTGAGATAATTAAAGGAATCGATCTTGTACTCTATATTAAATGAAACACGGTGATTATCGGCCACCGTATAATCGGTTGAGTTCCGGGTATTGATACTTGGTGGTGACAGGTAAGGATTCTGTTCCGTGATATTTTTTATCGTAGTTATACCCTTTTGAGAATAGCTATAACTGCCGTACGCAGATATCTTTTTTCCCCACTCATCCCTGTAATTGATGCCGATGGATTTTGTTGTTCCAATGCCATCACTGTTTCCAAAGTTCCCGATTGCAGAAGCAATTCCTCCCCCACCTTGGCCAATACCCATCCCACGGGCCATACTGCTGATCATGTTCCCCATTGAACCCCCGATCGAGCCAAAGTTGAACAAACTCGCATTCGTATTATTTATGTTCCCCAGTACCGATATCTGCTGGCTATTGTTGAATTTATTGATGGACAAAGAAGATAGGTAACGTTTATCCGTACCTGCACCTGCCGTGAGGTTGCCAAAATATCCTCTATTCCTGTCTTTTTTTAACTGGATATTCAATGTCTTGGTAGGATCCCCGTCCTTTATACCTGTGAAAGCAGCCTGGTCGCCATAATCATCTATTATCTGGAGCCGGTCAACCATATCAGCATTTATTTCCCTGGTTGCTGTTGTAACGTCCCCACCGAAAAATTCCTTCCCATTTACTTTTACCTTCGTTACCTGCTTTCCCTGAGCCGTTACGGTACCATCTTTATCAACCTGCACACCGGGTAATTTTTTAAGCACTTCCTCTACATTATCATTCTTTCGGTACATGGCACTGTCTACCAGGTAAGAGACCGTATCTTCCTTTACCTGGATCTTTGCAGCATCCAGAGTAATATTGTCAAGTGTGTTGATGCCAGGGATCATTTGAATGTTCTCAATGAACTGCTCACCAGACAGGTTCGTATAGTCATAACTGCCCAGGAAGGGTTTATACCCTATATAAGTTACCAATAGGGCTACATGCTTCGATTTTACGCCTGGAAAAATAAAGGACCCATTATTATTTGATAAGGTTTTTAATGAATCCTTGTCAGCTTTATAAAACAGGGATACCGATGCATTTGCCAATGGTTTTCCCGAATCGTTCTTAACAATGCCCTTTACACTTACCTGGGCATAACCCAGTATGGAAATAAAAAATAAAAAAAGAAAGAAAAGAATATGCTTCATATACGTAACGGGCAGTTCGTCGGTAAAATTTAAATATGATGCAATATCCGGTATTTTAATTTCCGGTACCTGCATTATCGTTGAATTCCGGTAGAATATCTATAAGGCCGGTTTAAATGACCGGGCAAAATCGAAAACAAGCCTGTTAAAAGGAAGGTTTCCGCCAAATAAAAAAAAATGCTTTATCGGCAATACATAGATCGGGTAGTCAACCAGTTCTGCCTTAAATTTTTCAAGTCTTACTGCATCTTTTTCAGTGGTAAGGATTAGTTTATTGAGGGATTGAAGCCGTTCAAAATGCCTTTTTATATCTTTCAGGTCATCGCTGCTGAAAATATGATGGTCAGCATACCGCAGCATATCATAAGAATGAACATGCGATGTCAAAAACTCCATTAATGGTTTTGGATTCGCTATTCCGCAAAGTAATAAAATATCCTTGTCGGCACTGATCCCTGCTCCCTGCCTGGTAAATAAATGATAAGGTTGTGAATAAACGATCTCTGTAAAAAAAACCTGCTGATGTGGTAATGGATTGATTTCTTTGATCAATGCATCTTTTTCTGAAACTGACAGGTCGGTTTTACATTTTGTGACTATGATAATATGCGCCCTTTTCCTGCTCGACTTTACGTCCCGGAGATCACCTGCAGGAAGCATCAGGTCACGGGTATACAGGTTTTTATAATCCGTAAGCAGGATATTCAGGCCGGCCTTTACCGTCCTGTGTTGAAATGCATCGTCCAGGATGATGACCTGCGTCTCAGGCCTCAGATGAAGGATCTGCGGAATGGCAACCAGCCGCTCCTCTCCTACAGCTACAGTTACCCCGGGAAATTTCTGGTGAAACTGCATCGGCTCATCCCCGATATCGATCGCCGTAGTATTATGATCTGCAATGGTAAAACCCTTTGTTTTTCTTTTATATCCGCGGCTAAGCGTAGCAGTTTTAAATTCTTTTCTTAATATCTCTACCAGGTATTCTGTCATAGGTGTCTTACCGGTGCCTCCGGCAGCAAGATTACCCACGCAGATGATGGGGAAATTAAATTCCGCGGACTTAAAAATGTTCTTATCAAACAACCAGTTTCGAAGCCAGATGATGGCACCATAAATGAGCGCAAAAGGAAAAAGAAGGTATCTGAAACTTTTTAGCAAAGGGCTTATGCATTTAAAAAAAACGATGAAATATTATGCTGTTGGTAATTACTAATGCTCCTGTACAAAGATAGAAAATATGGTAGTGCCATAATTCCGTTCTGTGCGGAAATGGTCATTTTTTTTATAATCATTGCGTGGAGTATGCTCCAATACAAACCAGCCACCGGGATTTAAAACCTTTTTTTCAAAGATGATGCGTGGAAGATCGTCTATACTTGTAAGGGCATACGGTGGCCCTGCAAAAATAAGATCAAATTTTTCGGTGCAGGTTTCCAGGTATTTGAACACATCCGTTTTTAATACATTGACATTTTCAAATCCAAGCGAGGAAACTGTTTTTTTTATGAATTCATACATCCTGTTGTCTTTTTCTACAATGGTAAGATCCTCCGCACCCCTGCTTGCAAGCTCATAGCTGATACAGCCGGTGCCACCAAACAGGTCAAGTGTTCTCAAAGAACCAATATCAAGATTGTTGTGTAAAATATTAAACAGGCCTTCCTTTGCTATATCCGTCGTAGGCCGGGTATGGGGCATATTTACAGGTGGGGAAATGCGCCTTCCGCCATGGATCCCGCTTATGATACGCATGATGCCAAGGCAGTTAAATGACTGAAAAAATGAGCCGGTAACATTTTCATTTCTTCCTGGACGGGGACCTGTTCCGGTAAATTTTCAAAATCTATATTGATGAAATAAGAATACAATTCTTTGTAAAGGATCGAATGCCCGTCAACCATGCCATTTAATTTAAGATTGGTCTCATCGGCCCTCACTTCATTCTGATGGCAAACATTTAAAAGATGGTAAGCTACATCCGCAGGAGTATTATAATTGAATTGCTGAACGATCTGCAACACACTGTTCCTGTATAAAATAACTTTTATGGTATTATGAAATATCGTACAGTAAAGATTTGTATTTTTTTCCCCTGTATGCAACAACTCAACCTGCAGGCTGCTGGAATGAAATATGGTAGCCGAAGGAAATATCCTGGAAAAGGTCAATTCAATATCTCTTTGAATACGGTAAATATTATAAATATTGGCTGCATTAATAAAATCAGTTTTGATATAAGAGGTCGCATCTTCACCATAGATCTGGGATAATATCTCCGTATTAATGGAGGGTTGGTAATATGCTACCGGCACCAGCAGGGATTCTTTAAAATTATAACAGATGGTCGTTGATGAAATGTTCTTAAAATTCCCATGCAGCCTGAATACATCATCCAGTTCTGCTGCAATATCTGTATTAAAAAAATTATACACGACCAATCCCTTTACAGCAAATGGATCTTTTGAAAACCATATTAATGAAACGCCATAATTCCCTGCCTCGATAAGGAGGTGCAATGGTATTTTTTCTTCTGTTACAGGTTGTATGTTGAATGCCGCTTTCAAATAATTTATTTAAGAGGCAAAATAAGATAATTTTGCTGACTTTATGGACACAGCACTACCAATAAACAATTTAAAAGTAGAAGTAAGCAACAGGCAGATCCTGTCTATTGCTTTGCCAATAACCCTGGCAATTCTCATACCTCAACTAAATATGCTGATCAACAGCATTTTTTTAGGAAGTTTAAGCGAAGAAGCACTTGGAAATGCAGGGATCACCGGTGTTTTTTATTTGATTTTTGCGGTAGCAGGCAATGGGCTCAACAATGCCATGCAGACGGTATTTTCAAAATATGCCGGGAGTGGTAACAGCGAAAATTTTAAAATAATCCTTGCACAAGGTATCCGGATAAGCCTTCAGTTTGCATTCGTATGTATTCTTTTTACCTGGTTTATTGCTCCCTACATTATGCAACAGGTTGCTGACCCTGTAGCCTATCCGCAGGAAATGAGTTTCTTAAAGATCCGGATATTAGGGTTGCCTTTTTTATACCTTTTCCAGATGGGCAATGCTTTTTTGGTGGCTTCCCTAAACAGCCGGTACCTTATGATCGGCTTTATTTGCGAAGCCCTTATAAATATTTTGTTCGATTACCTGTTGATATTCGGCCATGGCGGTTTTCCGAAAATGGGTTTCAACGGTGCTGCAGTGGCTTCGATCATTGCAGAATGCGCCGGGTTGTTGATCGTTTTTGTGGTGCTGGCCCGTACAGGCCTCAAAAAGAAATATGGTTTATTGAAACATTTTAAATTCAATGCTCCTATTAGCAAAGAAATACTCCGGGTATCAGTGCCGCTTGTATTGCAATACCTGATCAGTGTAACTACCTGGTTGATATTTTTTTTACTGATAGAAGGAAGGCAAAACAATACAGACAAGGCTATCAGCAACATTATGAGAAATGTATTTGGGCTGGTAGGTGTATTTGTCTGGGCATTTGCAAGTACCAGTAACGTGATGGTAAGCAATCTTATGGGACAAAAAAGAGAAGATAAAATAATTGAAGCGATCACCAAGATCACTTACCTGAGTGTTGGATTTTGCTTTTTTATGGTAACTATGTTAAACCTTTTTCCTGAACTGTTTTTCCGGTTATTTGGGCAGGATGAAAAATTTGTTGCGGAAGGGATACCGGTGATCCGCATAGTATCATTGGGCCTTATGTTTATGAGTATCGCCAATATCTGGCTGAATGGGGTAACGGGAACGGGTAAAACCAGGGTTAACCTGCTCATAGAAATTGTGGCCATAACCCTTTATCTTATTTACACCTGGTATTTCATGAAGTTCAATTATATCTCTCTTGCCATGGCATGGAGCAACGAATTCATTTACTGGACAACTATTTTTATCATATCATTCCTTTACCTGAAACGCGGGAAATGGAAAACTCCTGCTATTAAAAAATAATCACAGCAACACCTCTTCATCCTTAACCGCAAGGTCAGGTCATTGATTCCCATACATGATCTGCTGAACAAGGTTTTGACCTTGCTTTAAAGCCACCCGTAGAATAATATCTCATTAACCAGCTTTATTGCTCTTTAAACGTTCAAATAGCCACCGCATTTAAACAGTTTAAAGAACATTAATAAATACATACATCTTCATATCATTCCCACATTAATACCATATAAAACCACAAAAAATGTGATTTTATATAATTTATTTGTTTTTTTGATATGGATGTATTATTTTGCATGGACAAGTTGATAAAACCCCGGGAATACGCGGACCAGGCAGTTCTTAATCATAAAATTTTAAAACCAATGGCAAGAGTGACGGATAAGGGTATCAGCGGGGCAATAGGAAATGTTGTTTATTATTCCGTTGATGGTAAAACCTATATCAGGTCAAAACCGGGTAAAAGAAAGAAAAAAAGAAACCAGGTAACAAATCCCTTAAACAGCATTTTTGGCACGGTTTCAAAATATGGTTCTTCGATGATCGGGCTAATGAAAAAAAGTTTCGGGTTCCCCGTGAACAGGAATATGTATAACCGGCTGCGCGGATGGATGCGAAACCAATACGCTGAACACATGGACCAGGCAAATTGGGAATTTTCCGTAAAGAACGGGATGTGCCAGCTGAACCCGGGAATAGACCTGCGTGATTTCTTTAAGTTAGATATAACGGTAATCGATAGTGGAAATGGTAACCTCACTGTTGCTTTCCCTGAAATAAACCCTGTGAATAATATTAAAACCCCTTCCCGTACGATGAAAGTAAACATAAAGCTGATTGCTGTGACCTCTCCTTTCAGGGATAGTCCACTTCCGTCCAATTTTTGTACAGAGCAATACAGCTTTATTTACAACAGTAAACCTGTGCCTGCAATTTCGTTTGTATTACAAACGAAAGCAGGCGTGGGTGATATTGGTATTGTGGTAATGGCCCTTGAATATGAAACATCGGATTCAGGTATCGGGCTATATATTAAGGATACACGCTGGTTGCCTGCAGCTATTATTGCCATGGGCAGGATGAAGTAGATCGTTTAAGAGTTTAAAGGTTTAAATCGTTTAAAGGTTAGGACTTAAGGCGTGTATATTCTACAATTAGAACACAACCATTAAATCTTTAAACCATTAACCTATAAACATTCCCCGCTCAGTTTCCCAACCACTTATTATTTTCAAAATTCATATTGGGGAAAACTTTATCAGCATCAATTGTAACTGATCTTAAAGCCTCAGTAACAGGCAGCCTCATTTTAAAGACTGCTGTATTATTCCATATTTCCACAGGTAATTTTATACTTCCTTTTAATCCTGAGGTCGTCTCATAACTCAGCAATACCGGCATCGCCATTTGATCCAGGTTGGCAAGGGTAACTATGGCACCATTCGATGGTTTTTCATTCTCATAATTTACACCTGTAATTGCCTGGTCCAGTTTATAGTTTTCAAGGAACCAGCTTTTCCAGAACCAGGCAAGGTTCTCTCCCGCCACATTATCCATGGTGCGAAAAAAATCCCAGGGGGTCGGATGCTTATAGGCCCAGCGGTTTATATAAGTTTTGAATGCGTAATCAAACCTGTCTGGACCTAATATATGATTGCGCAAAAGCTGCAGGCCGAGGCTGGGTTTATAATACAATGCTGTTCCGATATTCGATTCCAGCATTGCATCGGGTGTATGAAAAATACTTTGACTCCTGTTGCCGAAAACATTCTGCGCCTGGTCTCCTGCACTTACGGGGGCAGATTTATATTCTCCATTATTAAAATCATCATCAGAAAATGAATTGATGAATTGACTAAAACCCTCGTCCATCCAGCCATACTTACGTTCATTGCTGCCTACGATCATAGGAAACCAGGTATGGCCAAATTCATGATCTGTTACACCAAACAAACTGCTTCCCTTTGAATTTATAGGGCAGAAAACAAGTCCCGGGTATTCCATGCCGTTGATCTCGGTTGCAACATTTGTTGCTACCGGGTAAGGATACACTAACCAACGCCTGCTATAATTTTCAACACTTCCTTTAATATATTCCGTAGACCTTCCCCATCCATTTTCTCCAACACTTTCGATGGGATAAACACTTTGCGCCAGCGCCTTTTTCCCTCCAGGCAAATTGATCCTTGCCGCATCCCAGATAAATGCTTTCGACGAACCCCAGGAAACATCTCTTGCATTCAACATTTTAAAATGCCATTTCAACATAGCCCCTTTTGGCCTGGATGCGGGGTCATTCACTTCAGCTTCTGAGCGTATCATCACTGTTTTATCACTTGTTTTTGCATCAGTCCATCTTCTAAATTGGGCCGGAGTCAATACTTCAGCAGGATTCAGCAATTCACCACTGGCTACTACGATATGTGATGCGGGAGCCGTAATGATAAAATCAAAATCGCCATATTCAAGGTAGAATTCACTGGGGCCAAGATAAGGGTCCGTATTCCAGCCCTGGATATCATCAAACACGCACATGCGTGGATACCACTGCGCTATTGCATAAATATCCCCGTTCCTGGTTTTAGCAATGCCACTGCGGTCAGCACCCTGAGCAGATATTATAAAAGAATAATCGATCTTTATTTTAACGATATCGCCTGCAGGCTTAACAGGCCCGGGTAAACGGATCTGCATTCTTGTATCAGAAATGATATAGTCAGCCTGCCTGTTGTCCGAGACAAGCTTTACGCCTTTTATTTTATACCCTCCATTGAACGTGCTTTTGGAGTCTCCATAGCGGCTGCCCCTATCCGCCGGCATACGTGCCTGTCCCCGGCTGTCTTTCTTAAATAGATTCTGGTCAAGTTGTACCCATAAGAACGGCAATGCGTAAGGGCTGTTATTTTTATAAGTAATGGTTACAGATCCACTGATCTCATTCTTAACATCATCCAATGTAACATGTATGTTATAGTCGGCCTTGTTTTGCCAATACCCGGTATTTGGCTCGCCATTGGCTGCACGGGTAATGGTTCCGCCGGAAGGATAAAATATGGGCTGAAATAATGTATAGGGATCATAACCCGGTTGGGGCATTGATCCATTGCCCTGGGCGCGGGAAAGAAGTGTAAATGAAGACATTAAAAGGAAAAGAAATATACTGCGCATAATCGTTTATTTATCAAATGGAAAATAGACCGCCGGTTTTGATAAATAACCTATTCCCAGTTTTTTATTAAAGAAATGGCCTCTTTCTTTATCCGGGGATCATCTTCGGTTTGTACCGGCAGTGGTATCATTATTTTTAAAAGGGAAACTGCTTTGGCTTTTTCATTATCCTTTTTATAGGCCTTTGCAAGTTCGAGGTAATTTAAAGAAAAATTAGGATTGAGTGCCCTGGCTTTTTCATAAGCGGCAATAGAAGATTTTAAAGAGGCGGCCGGAAGCCCACCATAAAAGATCCTCGTCGCTGCCCTTTCCAGCATTGAAAGATTAGAAACTTCATAATTCCATTTGCCAAGTATATGCCATGCTTTGAAATTATTCGGGTTGATCTTTATGGCAATATCGGCATAAACCTTAATGTCTTTTACCATTGCGATCTTCTCTTTACCGCTTTTTGTTAAGAGGGTCCTTCCTACCGCAATCCCCATCGCCACATTGGCTTCATCGCTGTTTGGATATAACTTCAGCGCCGTCTTTGCATAAATAATGGCAGCCTCGTTATAACTATTCCTGGATCTTATATCCGGCTCACGGGCCGCAATGCGGCTGCAAAGCTCACTGCATTTGGAGAGCGCATATAAATTCACGGGTTGAAGCTTCAGGGCTTCTTTGAATTTATGAAAGGCCTCTTTTTCATTTGGGATCGCTTCCAGCCTGTCTGCTTCTTTGATAAGCATATTGATATCCTGTGATATGCCATTTATACAGGTAAAAAAAAGAATAGCAAATACTGATAGCCATTTGCGTGAATTCATAGGTCAAACACTTTTTGATAAGATACAGCAACTTCCCCAATAAAGTTTTTTATGGGAGGATGTTTTTTGTTAATGCTGATGTTAATATTCCTGATACGTTTATCCAATAAAGATATTGAATCTGTTATGTTTTCGGCAAGCATTTCCAGCAGGGCCACCGGATGGATCATGTGTCTTTTTATGACATCATATACATCTACATAATTGATTGTTTGATGTATGGATATTACTTTTTCTTCCGGTTCAAACATGATGGTTACTGATACTTCAAAGGTTGTTCCTATCACCTCTTCCTCATCATGCAATCCATGATGGGCAAAAAATTCAAGTTTATTTAAATGGATCGTGATCAAAATAAAATAATTTATGAAGGCCTGAGGCCCATGGTATCCATCATTACAATTACACGTCATTGCGGGGAACCAAACAATCTGTTCTAAAAACAACGTCTCTGTCAAAGATAAGATTGCTGTGTCGCAGTAAATTCCTGTCAATTTTAATAACCCCTTTGCTCCTCGCAATGACGATCTAAATAGATCAATGCAACCCTTTCTCCCCGAGGTATCTTTCTGCATCCAGCGCTGCCATACAGCCACTACCCGCCGCAGTTACTGCCTGCCGGTACACTTTATCCTGCACATCGCCTGAAGCAAATACCCCTTCAATATTTGTTTTGCTGGTTCCCGGAATGGTCTTGATATAACCGGTCTCATCCATATCCAGCCAATCTTTAAAAATAGCACTGTTGGGCTCATGGCCGATCGCGACGAAAAAAGCGCTCACTGGTATGTCCTGTTTTTGTCCTGTTTTATTATTCAGTATCCGCACTCCATCTACCTTTTTTTCTCCCAGCACTTCATCCACTTCAGCGTTCCAGTACACTTTTATATTTGGAGTGCTTAATACCCTGTCCTGCATGACCTTACTGGCACGCATCTGGTCCCTTCGTACGATCATATGCACCACTGTACCAATCTTAGACAAATACAGAGCCTCTTCCGCTGCAGTATCCCCGGCACCAATGATCGCCATTTCTTTTCCCTTGAAGAAAAATCCATCACAGACAGCACAGGCGCTTACCCCATAACCATTCAGCCTTTGCTCGCTTTCCAAACCGAGCCATTTTGCAGAAGCTCCTGTACTGATTATGATTGAATCAGCTTCTATCCATTTTTCTTCATCAATTTCTACTTTTAAAGGATGCGTTGAAAAATCAACTTTTGTGGCCAGTACCATACCGGATATCCGTGCCCATACGTGCAGCCTGCTTTTCAAAATGCACCATCATTTCCGGCCCCTGGATGCCATCGGGATAGCCTGGGTAATTTTCAACGTCAGTAGTGATCGTCAATTGCCCCCCTGGCTGAATACCCTGGTACATTACCGGTTTTAAATTGGCCCTTGCCGCATAAATCGCAGCAGTATATCCTGCAGGTCCCGAACCAATGATCAAACAACTTACTTTTTCCGAGATATTATTTTCCATATTAACATTGCCTTTTCAGCATTTATTGGGTTTATCTTATTTGTTTTTCTGTTGGTTAAAAAATTAACGGTTGAACATTTGCCCACCCAACTACCTACTCCACCGCTACTGTCCGGTACCAAGCCGCATAGCCACAAAATGCACCCAGTGCATTGTTTGAAATATTTCCTAAAACCTTATTGGGTTGTGCAAAAGGGTTGCCGATACTTTGATAGGCAAATTCCCAGGTACTCCAGAATATATATGTAGGCCTGCTGATGTTGCAAAACTTAAGGGTTACGGTATCTCCGCGTTTAAAAAAATTGCTATCCGGTTTAGGAGGGTCATTCCTGTCAATACCACCCGGTAACTGTACTTCGTAGGTAGTTCCATCGATCACCTGGTCATCATACACAGAATTTTCCCCGGGTAAAAACGGGCCGCTGTTCTTCTGTGTAAAATACCTTACATAGTTACCCAATCCACCGGGGTCCGTTGCTTTAATAAACATTACCCGCTTATTGCTGTCAGGATTTAATGGTGCCCTTTTAAAATAGAACGAATCAGGAAAAGTATTTAGCCCCGGGATCGTCGTTTCTGCACGGTATTCTTTTCCCTCCGAGCGGATCGTTAACGTATAATTTTTATTGAATTCTCCGAGGAATGCGGTAGCGAGGGAAGAAGAATCAATGCCATAAACATAACCCTGGTAACCGGGAACTAACGGAAAAGAGTATTCTTTTAACTGGTGGGTTAAGGTACCATTTGACATAAAGACTTCTGCAGCATGCACAAAAGAAGATGCAAGTATCTGGGGCTCGATCTGGCTAAAAAATGATAGACTTTTGGTAAGTATTACCGTTGGTGGTTTCCCATTTTCTACCTGGGCATCTACCACCAATACATTGGGCGATTCTTTAAGGTCAAAATCAATATTTTTTTCGCAGGAGCTGAGGAAAATAGCAAACAGCACGACCATCAGTTTATTCATACTGCAAATTTACTACTTAATGAGATACCTGATACCGGATGCCGGGTACTGGATTCTTCATCGCTGGCCCTGAAGTAACTAAACGCCGGATAGGGCACAAAAAAGCCCCCGAAACGGGGGCCTATATAGAAATTCAATGAAAATTATCCGAGATATGCTTTTAAAGCGCCACTATAACGGGCTTTTTGCAAACGCTTGATCGCCCTTTCCTTGATCTGGCGGATACGCTCTTTGGTTAGGTCGTATTTTTGCCCGATTTGCTCTATTGTCACACCATTTTCACCATCAAGGCCAAAATAGGCGTTTACGATCTCTGCTTCCCGCGGGCTTAAAGATTTCAATACACGGCGGATCTCATTTTTCAATGAATCATGCATTACATCTTCATCCGTTTCATCCGCACCTTTCAATAAGTCACCCATTGCCACATCTTCCGCTTCATGCACCGGTGCATCCAGTGAAGTATGCCTTGTATTGCTTTGAAAGATATTATTGATCTCTGTTTCGCTCATTTCAAGCAATTCAGCAAGTTCTTCGGTAGATGGCTCCCTTTCATGCTCCTGTTCAAATGCCATGTAAGCTTTGTTGGCCTTATTATAGGTACCGATTTTATTTTGTGGTAAACGAACCAATCTGCCCTGTTCTGCCAATGCCTGCAAAATTGATTGGCGGATCCACCAAACAGCATAAGAAATGAATTTGAAACCCTTTGTTTCATCAAAACGCTGCGCAGCTTTTATAAGGCCAAGGTTTCCTTCATTGATCAGGTCACTTAAAGAAAGGCCCTGGTGCTGGTATTGTTTGGCAACTGATACCACGAACCTTAAGTTGGCCTGCACCAGTTTATCAAGTGCACGCTGATCCCCCATCTTGATCTTTTGAGCCAGGATGGTTTCCTCTTCCGGTGTGATCATTGAAATCTTCGAAATCTCCTGCAAGTATTTCTCAACTGCCTGAGAATCACGGTTTGTGATCTGCGTTGCGATTTTAAGTTGCCTCATTGTATAATATTAAATTCTAAATATGGTACCCTTAATAGACAGATATTGTTGGGGAAACGTTGCAAAAGAAAGTATAATGCACTAATTCCTTAAAAATCATTTGCAAAAGTACTATTCAATTCTTGCATTTCATAACAAATAGGGAAAAAATGGATAAATGGTGCATAAATCGGTTATCTTTTTTTCCACAATTGGATAATTATCTTCCCTATTCATAATATGTCAATAACCGTACCCGAAAAGCAATAATCATTTGGCGGTTAATCTGATAGGTTCAATGCTTACATTTGCCTCATGATGATAGATCTGCGCTCAGATACTTTTACCAAACCTACTCCAGCAATGCTGCAGGCAATGATGCAGGCAGAGGTGGGAGATGATGTTTTTGGTGAAGACCCTACCGTAAATGAGCTGGAATCTATGACTGCCAACCTATTTGGGATGGAAGCGGCGATTATTTTGTCCCAGTGGGACCATGACGAACCAGGTCGCCATAAAATGCCACACACAACCGGGAGATGAAGTCATTTGTGATAAATTGAGTCATGTTTATATCTATGAAGGCGGCGGGATCGCTTTCAATAGCGCCTGCCAGGTAAAGCCATTGGATGGCGAACGTGGGCGGATCAACGCGGAACAGGTATTGGCTGCGATCAATCCGGATGATGTCCACAAAGCCAAAACCAGCCTTGTAAGCCTTGAAAATACCGCTAATCGCGGAGGCGGAAGTTGTTATGAATTTACTGATATTCAATATATTAAAGAGGTTTGCCTAAGATATGATTTAAGACTCCACCTGGATGGGGCAAGACTATTTAATGCGATCGTGGCAAATAAAGAAGATCCTAAACAATATGGGGAGATATTCGATAGTATTTCAATTTGCCTGAGTAAGGGGCTTGGAGCTCCTGTTGGAAGTGTTTTATTGGGAAAGGAGGATTTTATCAAACAGGGCCGTAGGATCCGCAAGATCTTTGGCGGAGGCATGCGGCAGGCGGGATATATAGCAGCCGCAGGCATATACGCACTGGAAAATAATATAGAAAGGCTTGAACTCGATCACCAGCACGCCAAACAGATCGCACATGCTTTGTTAAAAAAAGATTTTACAGGCAGGATGCTGCCTGTTGAAACCAATATTTTGATATTTGAGATCATAGGCACTTCATATAGTGCTGCTTCTTTTGCAGCCTATATGAAAGCAGCAGATATTTTGTGCATTCCCATTTCCGCAACGGAAGTAAGAATGGTGACACATCTTGATATATCGCCAGAAATGGTGAATGAGTTGATATCGTTGATAGAGTTGATGTGATAAACAATGGAAAATTGATAATGATAATTGACAATCGCAAGCAATGATAAAATAATATTTATGTTCCCCAAAATAAATCCCGAAACCACTCCTGCATGGAAGCAGTTGTTCAAAAGTTTGAAAAAGTAAAAAGCAACCCTATCAAAGCATTGTTTTCAGAAAATGAGAACAGGTTTACGGAGTATTCCATTCGATTTGAAGACATCCTTTTTGATTATTCGAAAAATGCGGTTAATGCTGAAACCCTTGAATTATTGATCCGGCTTGCCAAAGATTGCAGGCTGGAAGATGCTGCAAATGCAATGTTCGAAGCAGAAAAAATCAATGGCACAGAGAGCCGTGCAGTATTGCATACAGCTTTGCGCAATTTTTCAGGAAAAAAAATAATAACAGACGGAAATGATATTATGCCTGCAATCAAAAAAGTGCAGGAACAAATGAAAGAATTTTGCAGGAATGTACATAAGGTAACTGGAAAGGCTATTCCGGAAAAAAGATCCGGTACATCGTAAATATCGGGATCGGTGGCAGTGACCTGGGACCGGTTATGGTTACAGAAGCGTTAAGACCTTATTGGCATAAAGATATACAGCCATATTTTGTAAGCAATGTAGATGGAACACATATTGCTGAAACATTTAAAAAGATCACGGCGGAGGAAACCATATTCCTGGTTGCCAGTAAAACTTTTACTACACAGGAAACGATGACCAATGCACACACTGCCAGGGAATGGTTCTTAAAAAATGGCGGGAAAGAAAATGACATCGCAAAACATTTTGTTGCGTTAAGCACCAATAAAACCGAGGTGGAAAAATTTGGTATAGATGCCGCTAATATGTTTGAATTCTGGGACTGGGTTGGAGGCCGCTACAGCTTATGGAGCGCCATCGGTTTATCCATTGCTGTCACGATCGGTTATGAAAATTTTGAGCAATTATTAAAAGGCGCATATTCAGCAGATAATCATTTTAAAGAAACCCCTTTTGAAAAGAATATACCCGTCTTAATGGCGCTGATCGGGATATGGTACAGGAATTTTTACGGGACATCAACTGAAGCGATTCTTCCATACGATCAATACATGCATCGTTTTGCAGCTTATTTCCAGCAGGGAAATATGGAAAGCAATGGTAAATATGTTGACAGGAACGGGCATGCGATCAATTATCAAACAGGGCCGGTGATCTGGGGCGAGCCGGGTACCAATGGCCAGCATGCTTTTTACCAGCTGATACACCAGGGAACCAGTGATACCTTGTGATTTCATTGCGCCTGCACAATCGCATAACCCAATCGGGGATCATCATCAAAATTGATCAGCAATTTTTTTGCGCAAACAGAAGCCTTAATGAATGGAACCGGCGCATGAAAATCCATACCGGGTATTTGAAGGCAACAGGCCCACCAATTCTTTTTTAATAAAAAAGATCACGCCCTTATACATTGGGCCAGCTGATCGCATTTTACGAACACAAAATTTTTGTGCAGGGAGTTATATGGAACATTTACAGCTTCGATCAATGGGGTGTAGAACTTGGGAAACAACTGGCAGGAAAAATATTCCCGAATTGGGTGATGATCCATTGGTTAACAACCATGATTCTTCCACCAACGGGCTGATCAATGCTTTTAAAAAAATGACGAAACGTAATAGATTGTGTTTTTAAATCATCAAAAAAGTCCTTCAATATTCATTGAAGGACTTTTTACTAAATCAGCTTTAGTAACTTTTAAAATTTTAAATCTACCATTTATCTACTTCTTCATGATCTGTATCCGGGGTTACTGTATCAATCTTTTCTTCCTTTTCTTCCGTTGGCTGCACATCAACAGGTTTCTCCTGGTCGGTTGCTGAATTGCTATCTTCTGTTGTAGCCACAGAAGCTGGCCGCTCGAATCCGTTTTCCGGCCTTACCTGTCCTTCTTCTTGCCCTCGTAATGGAGTATCATGATTGAAAGCATCAAAATCAAAATCGGGCATTAATTCTGTTTTTACATAATCAACTGTTTCATTCAAACCCTTTAAAAATTTATTAAAATCTTCTTTGTATAAAAAGATCTTATGACGGTCATAACCGTCAGAATCAAATCGTTTACGGCTTTCTGTAATTGTTAGTAAAAATCGTTACCACGTGTTTCTCTTACATCAAAAAAGTAAGTTCTGCGTTTACCGGCTTTGACACGGTTACTATAAACGCTTTCCATTTTTTTATCGTTGTTTTCGTACGCCACTGTGTTTTTTTTTATTTTTAAAAATTGTCTTTATTAAGTTGACAAAGATAAAGTTGTTTTTGATATAACAAAATAAATGAAAATTAAAACCCTTGAGCGATTTGGGTCATTAACCTGACCTTCTCTCATGCTCCTGTTGCCTTGTAAACATTTCAGGTATATGCCCTTTTTTGCTATTAATTCATCATGTGTACCCTTTTCTGCAATCCTTCCCTCATCCATCACAACGATCTTATCAAACTGAAATAAAGAAAATATACGATGCGTTATAATAATGGCGGTTTTATTTTGAAGGTATGCGTATAGATTGGTAATGATTTCTTTTTCTGTTTTACCATCTACTGCACTCAGGCAATCATCAAAAATTACAATATCTGGATCTTTTATCAATGCTCTTGCAATGGATATACGTTGCTTTTGCCCCCCACTCAAGGTGACTCCCCGCTCCCCTATCATTGTTTCAAATCCTTCGTTGAATCGTTCGATTTCATGGAAGATGCTTGCGTGTTTTGCCGCGATCCTAACTTCCCCTGGCGTTGCATCATTTTTACCAAACTTAATATTATTGCTCATCGTTTCACTAAAGAGGAAAACATCCTGTGGCACATAACTTATCTGTGAACGCAATTCTTCCAGACTTATCTTATTAACAGGAATTCCATCGTAAGTGATCATTCCTTTTTGCAGATCATACATTCTTAACAGCAACTGCGCGATGGTAGATTTACCCGAACCTGTCCTTCCAACGATGGCGATCTTTTCTCCTTTGTTGATCTGGAGGGAAAAATCCCTGATCGCATGAATGCCGGTATGCGGATAAATAAAGTCAGCATTCATAAAAGAAATATTTCCTTCCATTGGTGCTTCTGTTGTTTTCGGATCATTTTTTATTACCGGCGCGGTAAATAAAAATTCATTGATCCTTTTTTGAGAAGCAACGGCCCGCTGTGTCATGCTCGCAGTCCATCCAATAGCGCTTACCGGGAAAGTAAGCATTTGTATATACATCACAAATTCTGCTATTTTCCCTACAGTTGCCCCGGGTACATTATTGGCCACATCCAGCCCGCCAACCATGATCGTAATTAATGTACTTAACCCAATCAGTAACCCCATACTGGGAAAATAGATCGCTTCTGTTTTTGCAAGGCTAAGGGCATTGCTCCTGTAAGCTTCGCTGTTCTTTTTAAAAAAACCAAGCATCGCTTTTTCCTGTACAAAAGATTTTATGACCCTGATGCCCGAATAAGATTCCTGTGCATTTGTTGTAAGGTCACTGAGCAGGGCCTGTATCCTTTCACTTTTTTTATTGATGATGGTATTGACAAAATAGATGGTCAGGGCCAGTATTGGCAGAGGACATAATGCTACAAGCGTAAGCTTTACATCTGAACGCAGCATAAAATAAAGGCTGAAGCCAATAACCGCTGCAAGGTTAATAAAATACATAATGGCGGGGCCCGTATACATTCTTACGCGGCTGACATCTTCTGCGATCCTGTTCATCAGGTCACCGGTACTATGTGTTTTATAAAAAGAGCTGTCTAATTTTTGATAGTGGGCAAAGATCCCGTTCTTTTGATCGTATTCTATATGACGGCTCATTACAATGATCGTTTGGCGCATCAGGAACATAAAGAATCCACTGATAATGGCCAATACGATCAAAATGATGCCGGTGTAAAATATCTTGCTTTTAAAAGAAAGCAGGTTAAAATTGTCAATGAGTTTTCTCACAATGATATCATAGTTATGGTATGCCTCGCCATAAACTTCTGTTGAATCATGTGAAACCGACCTGATAGAATGAATAACTGTATTAACTATATAGCCGGTAAGCTGCGGTGCAAGGATCCTGAAATAATTGGTAAGGATCACGAAAAGAATGCCCAGGAAAAAAAGCCAGCGGTATTTCCAGAAATATTTGTTGAGCGTTGATAATTGCGTCATCCAGGTAAAATTAATCATTATTCGCTTTATCGATTTTACCGGTTATCCATAATAGCTAAAGGTATACTGAAAGAAAAAATGCAGGAACAGCAGCATTAATGAAACTTTGCCTGGGTTTTTAGCAAGGCTTTTTAACCCTACAGATTTGTGACTTGCCAGTGTATCCTCTAAAAAAATCGAAGGTTCCAACCATGAATTATTATAAAAATTCGTAATTTAAAACTTCCAAAATATTTTATTACTCCTAAAAAAATAATCATGGACACTCCAATCAAAGAATTCAAAGACAATATTACCGGGCAAAATGAAGAACAAACCAATGTAAATATTCCGCTCAAATTTTTAACTGCATCTTCCGTAATAGGTGATAAAGTATACAACGATGAGGATGAGCATTTAGGATCTATTAAGGATGTTATGCTTGATATCAGAGATGGCCGTATTGAATATTATATTATAGAGTTCGGTGGGTTTTTAGGAATTGGTGAAAAATATTTTGCCATACCGTTCAGGCTTTTGAAAGTTGATCCGGAAAAAAAAATTTTCCGGTTTAATGAAAAGAAAGAAACATTAAGAAAAGCCCCCGGATTTGATAAGGAACACTGGCCAGGTACCAATGCCCATTCAGATTACGTAACAGATAGCTGGACCTTTTGGAGTTAATTTGCCGCCACGATAAAATGCTATTAAATTTCTGATCTGCAGTTTACATCTGGTTCGATAGGCAAATAATGAAGGAATAAATAACATGCTTTTATTTTCTGAATAAAATCCGTATAACTGATAGTCTATGTATGTGAAAAGACATTTGGAAATACTTTACACAACGGACAGCAGTTAAATCTCGGTAATGAAATTTTTATTATCATTAACTTTAAGGGAACCAAAACAACCTTCGGTATGTATCATACAGTAAAAAAGAAGGTACACGTACTACTGCATCCTGAATTGGGTGAGAGCCGGTGGGATAAGTTCCTGAATGGGTTTATCATTACCCTGATCATTCTGAATATTGTGGCCGTTATGCTGGAAACAGTGTCTACTATTCATGAGCCGCACAGGGAATTTTTCAGAATTTTCGATCTTGTGTCAGTTATTATTTTCACGGTAGAGTATGTACTTCGTGTATGGAGCAGTAATCACGATCCAAAATATGGACACAGTTTCTATGGCAGGCTAAGGTATATGCTGTCTGCTGAAGCGCTCATAGACCTGCTCGCCATACTACCATTTTATGTCCATACATTTATCGGCCTGGACCTAAGGGTATTGCGAATCCTGCGCCTGCTGAGGTTCTTGCGGTTATTCCGGCTAACAGCCTACATGAAATCTGCAAGAATGGTTAAGAATGTTTTCAAGAGCAGGGCAAATGAATTGGTACTGAGCCTGGTATTGATCCTTTTCCTGATCATTATTGCATCCAGTTTGCTTTATTTTGCCGAACACAATGCGCAGCCCAGGATATTCTCAAGCATACCCGCTACCATCTGGTGGGCAGTAGTTACAGTTACTTCTGTTGGGTATGGCGATATGGTGCCGATAACTATATTGGGGAAAGTACTCACGGGCATTATTGCGTTGTCTGGCCTGGCGCTCCTTGCCCTCCCGGCTGGTATCATCACTGCAGGCTTTTTAGAAGAATTCAGAAAAATAAAAAAGCCTAAAATGAACAGTTGCCCTCACTGTGGGGGATCACTGGAACATGAAGGCATTCACGATCATTAATAAAATAACCCCGGAAAATTTCCGGGGTTATTTATTATTCAATATTTATTTAGTTAATTACCGCCTTTGATCCTTTTCGATTCACTTTCAAGCCCGGTTTGCCTTTGCCGTGAGCTTTTTACCTGGTTGTTTCCAAAACGCCAGCTAAAATTCACCCGGAAAGTTTGGCTTTCCCATGAACCCCCGCCTTTGATATACAAGCCACCAAAATCATTTGTGGCAGTCCATGGCGCTGTATGAAAAATATCAGTGGCGGCGATTTTAATGGTTGCTTTCTTTTGCAGGAACTGCTTTTGTAAACCTACATCTACACCTCCCTGTGGTTTTGTTTTCCAGGTGCCACCCCATACACTTGGCCCATTGAACCAGCCACTTATTTCCGCGGTATAATCACTTCCCAGGGAAAAGCTTTGCTGCAGATAAGCCCCATAAGAAGGCACGTCTACATTTATTTTATTTTCCCCGATGGCACCCTTAAACATCTGGTAATTGTACCAGAAATTCGCATAACCATTCCACCATTTGTTAATTGGCAATGGGGAACCTATATTAAAGTTGATTATTTGCTGCTGTGCCAGGTTCTTCTGTTGTACAAAAGTTGCATTGCCGGTAGTATCTGTTGCTTCGGTAGCATAATCTTTTACATGGCTGTATCCAATAGTTGTGTTGATCATGCCCATAAATGTATGCGTAAGTTCAACGTTGTTGGTATATTGTGGACGAAGAAATGCATTTCCTTTTTCATAGGTCAGTTCATCCAGTTTATTTTCAAATGGATTCAGGTCCTGGTAAGTTGGCCTGTCAATTCTCCTGCTATAGGTTAAGTTCAAATTGTGTTTTTCATTGATGTTCCATGTAAGTGCAGCACTTGGGAAAAGATCAAGATAATTTCTTTTCACTTTATTGTCAGCCTGCTCAATGCCATCGGCCCTTGTTAATATACCTTCGCTGTTTGTTTGCTCCATGCGCAGCCCCGTCTGTATGCTCCATTTTTCATTTAGTTGGCGCTGGTAATTTACATAGGCTGCATTTACATTTTCTTTATATTTAAAACTGTTGCTGCGGTTCAATACTTTAACTCGGCACACCATTTGCATTATCATTAAAAAAATCGAATGTATTTTTTGTGGTTACAAGAGATGTTTTAGCACCATAACCCAATTTACCTTTTCCCAATTTTTGTTCCGCATCGATTTTGGCGGTATAAATATCGATATCAGTAGGCGTATAGTTGCGGTTGATAATGCTGTACAAGAAAATTATTATTGTTGCTATAATAATAATTTGGCTGGTAACTGCGGCCCGTTCCACGGAACAACCCATAGTCAGCATCAAAATTTATTTCCCTGCCACTTGTATCGGTATACCGGTAATTGAGATTGAAATTGGCATTGGTCCGGTTGCCTGGAACAGTATTAAATGCCTGCAGGTTCTTCACAAATCGCCTGTCGGGTTGTAATAAATATCGTGTATTACTGTTGCTGCTCCATTCGTTATCGCCAAAATTGGTGGTGGCAAGTAGACCAATGGTGTTTTTGCTGTTGATAAAATAATCAGCCCCTGCTTTTACATTGATGTTTTTATTCTCACTGCGCATGACCGTTTTCTGATCATACAAAGTATCTTTTTGAATACGGTAAAGATCCAATGTGTTCTCGATAGTTGCCGATATTTCCACCCACATTGCTAAAAATGTTGATCTTTTTATCGCGGTAATTTAGATTTACAGATCCATTTCCTTTTGGCGTAACACCCTGCACAAAACCAAGGTTAACACTGCCGTTGGTTCCGAATTTTTTATTCTTTTTCAGACGGATATTAATAATCCCCGCATTACCGCTTGCATCATATTTTGCACTTGGGTTACTGATCATTTCGATCGCTTCAATATCATTGCTGTTGATACTTTTAAATATGCAGCCAGGTCTTTTGTATCCAGTTGCATCATTTTGCCATCAACATAAACACTTACACCGGTCTTTCCTTTCATGCTGATGTTATCATTATTATCTACCTGTATGCCCGGGCTTTTTTGTAATAATTCCAATGCATTGCTTCCTGTGCGCATTGATACTTGCTTCCACATTAAAAATGGTTTTATCCGCCTTTACTTCTATCATCGGTTTTTTTGAAGTAACGGTTACGCCCTGCAATTTAACGGCGGATGTTGTGAGGGATTCAGCTCCAAGCTCGACAGATTGCCCTTCATTTACTGTAAAGGATCGTGAATATTTTTTTTCAAATCCAACCAAAGAATAACTCAGCAGGTAGTCGCCGGCTTTTATCACAGGGATCTCAAATTTTCCATTTATATCACTCACATCAGCTTTTACCAGGCTGCTGTCCTTACTGTTGAGTAATGTTACAGTTACGGATGACAAGGCTTTGCTTTTTTGATCGGATAAACTACCGCTGACTTTTCCAGGCTCCTGGGCCATTGATTGCATCGACATTAGCAATATTGACAGAAGGACGGGTAAAAATTTATTTCTCATCGCAATTTTTATTTTTAAAGTTGAACGCAAAGCAACCGAAAAAGTTACAACGCAGGGGAGTAAAAAGGATAAAACGCTGCTTTCCTGATATGAGTGGAATACAGCCTCACATCAATATGTGGTATTGCGGGATAAACCCATTTTCAGGCACCGATCAGGGAAGTGGTATTGACAGGCACGACATAAAATAAAAGATGGGTTCAATTGAGATCTTCCACTTTCAAGGGTTATTCATTAATATGTTTTTAATATACTAAAAATTTTGTTAACCAAAAACAGGAAAAACAAGGTTTTTATTTAAATATTTTAATTGTAAATTGTAATTGCCTTTATAATAACCTTACAATCCATTATGCGCCCAGCAACAAACTCAAATCAGGGTCATTGCAAGAATGTGGTCAATTTTGAAAATTTGATAGAAACCTGCATTTCTTTCGGGTCCAGCTATAATCCTACCAGGGAATCTCTTAAGATCAGCGCGCTAAAAGACCTTTTAGAAAAAGCAAATGAAAATATCAGGCAATTAAAACAGGATGAGGATGATTTTTTAGCGGTTACAAATAGCCGTAAATCTGTTTTTGCACCCCTAAAAATACTAAGCACAAGGATCGTTAATGCATTGGATGCATCCGGAGCTTCCCGGGATACAGTCGTCAAAGCGAGGGTAATAAACAGGAATTTACAAGGCCAGCAGCAACAAAAAAATACTATACCAGCTGGATTTCAAGCGGGTATAGAAGAAAATATCGGCCATTCTCACAGCCTGCATGGATATAAAGAAAAGGCTGCAGACCTTGAAAACCTGCTTAAAACGGTGGAAAAAGAACCTGCTTACCAGCCAAATGAACCAGCGCTAAGTATTGAAAACATCAAAAAGTACTTTTCGCAAATACAGGAGGCGAACAATTCCGTAGCTGCGGTCAGCGAGCGGCTCCACCTCACAAGGGAGGCAAGAAATGAACTTCTATATGAACCGGAAGCCGGATTAGTAACGGTTGCATTTGGCGTAAAAAAATATATAAGATCAGTTTTCACCGCAAGCAGCTCTGAGTTTAAAAATGCCAATGCTTTAAAATTCAGGAACCGAAAAGTTGTGCACATTTAAAAAAAATAAAAAATTTTTTTTTTTTTGAAAATACAATCTGTTAAGATCACTATCTTTTTTTGTGATGCATTTGTTAGTTTTTCAAATGGCAATTATGTTTTCTTAAATGTCATTTTACTTTTCAGTTATGCGCTTATCTGTTTTTTGATCTCCTCCTGTCTTATATACAATGTCATTACTGTTTTTTGATTGCGCCTCCATGTGCCTGATTTTCATAAAAATGGGCCTTTGCTCTCGCTTTTAAATTTCGATACAATATTATCTCTCAACTTCTGTTTATATAGATGTCAGGTCTGAATAACGGATGCAAAATAAATACCTGGAAAAGGTTTTTCGATTGCATACCGATTATAAAAAAAACAGACAGCTAAGATCTTTTTAAGATCACTGATTCAAAAAATACTTCCATTATCCTCCCAAAAGCCATGCCCGGCACTTAACTGCCATGCGCATCATTCTTATTAAAAAAAAGGTTCACTATCCTTCCAAAGACCAGGCTCCGGCACCCATCGTGCTATGACGCTTAATTCAGTGTAATATACAAGTTCACTATCCTTCCAAAACCAGAACCGGCACGAATTGCCGATGCTTACTTTCTAAACGCAAAAAAAACTTGTATGAAAAATTTCTACTTATTCTTCTTCGCAGTATTGTGCATCAACTCTGCAACAGCACAATTCCAACAAATTGAAAAAACTTCAGGAAAAAGCCTACCATCAAGCGATGAGTGGTTCTCAAAAGCCCAACAACAATTACGGGTACGCGAATACTCATTTAAGAACAATCCCTCGCTTACTGATGGATTTTATGGTGCAAGTACCACCCAAAAAATAGGTTTTTTGGTGGAACATTCCGGCTACAGTATTTCACCTGTACTATATGAACAATACCCTGCTGCCAATGTTTGGAAACAAACATTTGAGTTATTAAATATTAATAAGGGCATGGCTGCATATACTCCTAAAGCTGATAGTAAAGCAGCTGCCAGTGGTTACGAGCTTATGTATGACTATAAGGATTTCAGTATCCAGTACCTGAATGGGGAAAATGGCCTTCGCCAGAATTTTATCATTAACAGGCAGCCTGCAGGTTCAGAAAAACTGAAAATAGAAATTCAGTTAGCAGGTACGTTAAAAGGCCAGGTTATGAACAATGAATTGTGCCTTCGTGATGAAACAGGAAATGTAAAATTATTTTATC
Organism: uncultured Chitinophagaceae bacterium; assembly: GCA_963779595.1. GTDB lineage: Bacteria > Bacteroidota > Bacteroidia > Chitinophagales > Chitinophagaceae > Ferruginibacter. Next base: position 278,210 of record CAVZYY010000002.1, read on the forward strand.
GCAGCCTGAAGGTATGGGATGCTGATCACAGGGAGTTAATGGCTAAAATGGAATTGAAGGAAGATGTGCTTTCTATAATTGTTGATGATAAAAATGCCCGTTATCCTGTAACAGTAGATCCTTTGAATCAATCAGCGATCTGGGCTTCATCTGCAAACGGCATCCTGCCAAATCTTCTCGGGCAGCAGTCAATTGATGCGGCTTATGGTTTTTCCTCATGTGGATTGGGAGATGTAAACAATGATGGTTATGATGATGTGGCAATTGGTGCACCGGCTACAGTTGATATTATTTCGGGTACAGGAACCCTGGCTGCTGTAGGCGCTGTATTTGTTTTTTATGGCAGTGCACTTGGCTTACCAGCCACTCCTTCTGCTGTGTTACAACCAACTACTGCAGTTGCAGGCGCTTTGTTTGGATACAGTATAGCAGGCGGAGACATTAATAATGATGGCAAAAATGATATCCTTGTAGGCGCTCCACTCGATAATGTTACGATCAGTACTGGCGGAAGTGGAACAGCTACATCAAAAGTAGGAAAAGTATATGCTTTTGATGGCGCAACACTTGGTACTACCACCACCCCGTTTTTGAATGTACACTTATCCGGAAGCGGAATTCTTGAAAATGGACTTAACCTTTCGGTAAATGCCCTGTTTGGTTTTTCCGTGGCTATTACAGAAGATATGAATGCTGACGGAAAAAAAGATATTCTTGTTGGTGCACCGGTTTATGCCGGGATCAAATATAATTTATTTGGTACTCCTTCCCTCGACGTAAAATCAGGTGGTGCTTTTCTTTTCTTAACCAATGCATCAAATAATAACCTGACAATTAAAAAACTTGAACCGATTAAAACAAGCCTGCTTGGATTGGGGTTGCTCCAGGCGAATTTCAATGGATTGCTGTTTGGATACAGTGTAGATGGACTGGGTGATTATAATGGTGACGGTAAGCCAGACATTGTTGTTGGAGCACCGGCTGGAATTGATGTGAGTTCGATCAGCGTTCTCCTGAACAGTAAGTTACTGCAGGGAAGTGCTATTGTATATTATGGAAACGGGAATGGTGTAAATCAAAATCCCGGGACAACATTGGTGGCTACTTCGGGAGGGCTGTTAACCAACCTTTCCGGCACGATCGCAAATGTTGCAAATTTATTCGGAACATCTGTGAAGGGAATTAAATCTGTCAATAAAGTGCGCACTGGTAGTGTAATGGTAGGTGCCCCGCTTGGTGGAGTGTTGGCAAATCTTCTTGGATTAAATGTGAAAGCAGGAACAGTGAATGTATTCCTGAAAAAAACCTCATCACCTGCTGCTTCAGTGGTGCCTGACCAGGTGATCAGTTCACCAAGGAATGATAATAATATATTGCAACTGATACAGGCCAATATTTTATTCGGCTTTTCCCTGGATAATATTTATGACGTAAACTGTGATGGCTTTCAGGATATTGTTGTTGGTGAACCGGCTTCTTCGGGTCTTCAATTGCTAAATGCAAATGTTGGAGGAGGTGCTGCCTATGTATTTTTAGGTGTTTCAGGCGGACTTTATAAAAGCGCTCCATCATGGACATTGCTGGCAACAACCGATGCATTCTTAGGTGTAAATGCCACATCACTTATTGGTTTCAGTGTTGCAGGAGCCGGGAATGTGTATGGTCCTTTCATTCCTCCGCATGTATTGGTTTCTTCTCCTTCGCGGTCATTGGACTTTGGTTCAGGCCTGCTTAACCTTGGAAATACATTTGGTACATTATTCGGCCTTGTTGCAGGAGATAATGGCATCGGGAAATCTTATCTTTTCGCCACAAACCTTTGCTTCACACTTCCTGTAAAGGCAGTTGAGTTAAAAGCAACTTATGTAAACGGTATTTCCAAATTGAACTGGAAAACAATCCAGGAAACAAATTGTAACCGTTTTGAAGTTGAGCGTAGCACAGACGGCATACATTACAAATATCTTGGCCAGGTTGCAGCTAAGGGTAATAGTAATGTAAATAGTTTCTACGACTATAATGATATGTATCCTTCAACCGGTAACAATTATTACCGCTTAAAAATTGTTGACAATAATGGTAATATGCAGTACAGTAATATTGTATTGCTGAATGTTGTAATAAAAGAGAACAGTATCAATGTATATCCAAACCCATTTGTACAAAAGCTGAATATCCAGGTAGTATCGTCCAGTGATGAAGAAGTAATCGTAAAAGTTTATGATGTTACAGGAAAGGAGCTTATGAATAAAAAACAACTTGTAAAAAAAGGAATCAACATGATCACAATGGATGGGTTGACCTCGTTAAGCGCAGGACAATACATCGTAAAAGTTGAATCACTGAGTGGGATCAGCAGCAGGAAAATAATGAAATTATAGGCGTCAAGTTAGAAAGTAAGAATAACGTTTTAGGGTTTAATGGCATAAGGTTTACTCCTTTTCAGCCATTAAACCCTTCAACATTCAGGCTTTTTGGTGAATCATTAAAAAACTATATTTATGGAATTATTCCGCCATTTTTAATTCAAATAATGATAGCCAAGCCTGTTAGCGAAACATTAAAATTGAGTTTTACTCCTTACCAGCGTTTCGTGATACTGATGCTGGCACTCACCCAGTTTACGGTTGTACTTGATTTTATGGTGATGTCGCCATTGGGTGATATGTTAATGAAATCTATGGAGCTTACACCCTTCCAGTTTGGAATTGCCGTTTCCAGCTATGCTTTCAGTGCCGGCTTTTCCGGATTACTAACAGCAGGTTTTGCTGACCGTTATGACCGTAAGAAATTGCTCCTGTTCTTTTATATAGGGTTTATTGCGGGTACCCTATTCTGTGGTTTAACGTCTTCTTACCCAATGCTGATCGCAGCCCGTATCGTTACAGGATTATTCGGCGGAGTCATTGGTTCCATATCAATGGCAATTGTCGCAGACCTTTTCCCCATCGAACAACGTGGGCGTGTAATGGGCTTTATGCAAATGGGTTTTGGCGCGAGCCAGGTATTGGGAATTCCCATCAGTTTATTCATAGCAAATACATGGGGATGGCAGATGCCTTTTATGATGATCGTGGTCCTTGGGGTTCTTATATGGCTAGGCATTTTTTTCAAAATGTTACCGATTACCCGGCACCTTGACATAAAAACCGAACGCAATGCAGTAATGCATTTATGGCATACGATCGCCCGGCGCCATTACAGGATCGGCTTTTTAGCCACGGCTCTGCTTTCCCTGGGGGGCTTTATGATGATGCCCTGGGGCAGCGCATTTGCGATAAATAACCTTCATGTAACCTATCATCAGCTTCCAATGCTGTTCATGGTAGCCGGTATCAGTTCACTGCTGATCATGCCGGTGATCGGCAGGTTGAGTGACAAGGCAGATAAATTCCGGATCTTTTCTGTCGCTTCCCTATTCATGATCGTAATGGTATTGATCTATACCAATCTTACGCCTGTGCCATTGTGGATCGTAATGTTGATGAATGTTTTATTTATGATCGGCATCATGAGTCGTATGGTGCCCGCGATGGCACTTACTTCAGCACTACCGGAAATGCATGACCGCGGCGCTTTCATGAGTATAAATGCCTCCCTGCAGCAAATTGCGGGTGGAATAGCGGCAGCCATCGGCGGCATGATCGTGGTGCAAAAAACAAAACTAAGCCCGCTGGAACATTATAATACACTTGGATATGTGATTGTTGTTATTACCCTCATTAGTATTTTTATGCTCTTCCGGGTAAGTAGGCTGGTAAAATCAAAACATGCGAAAAAAATAAACACTGTTGAAAATTCAGATGTACAAAAGATTAACAATATTACATAAACAGGCTGCTGAAATCCGGTTCTAATAGCTACTACCGCCGATCCTGATAGCCAACTTTATGCCGGTAAAAAAATAAATATCTTTTACTTTTTCATTCCCCCTCACCTCTCCTTCTTCCATGAAAGGAACATTTCTACGGTAAGCAAGCTCAGCTGCTTTAGGGCCGTTAATAAGTGAAAGAACATCCGGATTAACGTAGGTCTTGCTGACATCATCCAGGTAATCTGTAAACAGGATTCGGTACCCTAATTCGTAGCAAACCTCCATATCTTCATTGATAACATATTTCCACCCTAAACCAACGGGAAGGCATAACTGTGTGAGCGGGTATTTTTTCCTGTCGGGATACTGCTCTATCCCCTGTCCCTCTGTACCCAGTGGCTGTAGGTAGGTTTTTTTGCCTTCATTATCGTGTGTAAAAGGATCAAAATGAAATACCCCCAGTCCGCCAAAAATATAAGGAAATGAATAATGTATGGCAGGATCGAATAAATTGATCTCGCCGCATATATTAAATTCAAGGATCGTACTTTTAAAATTCAGGTTACGGCTTTTCAGGCCCGGATCAGGATTTCTTTTATCGTCTGCCACAACTTTTCCATACCCAATACCTGCCCGCAGGTTGATCAGGTCACCGGAATTAAATTTAATATTCAGTGTTGCTGCAGGCCTCAACCTGGAGAACGAAAATGCACGTTGGGTGAGATCGCCGTTATACCCCGAGATGCCAACCATCACTTCTGCCATCCAGTCCTGGGCCTTACAAGTGCCAGAGAATAGTAAAAGAAAAATAAAATAAGATTTCATAACGATCAATAAATTAAAGCTTCCCCTTTGAAATCAGATTTTATAAATTTATCAGGAAATAAGATAAATAAACACAGGATTGGATCACTTAAAATTAATTATTTTTAACGTAACAGGCCTTTTTAATATTCATTTTATTAATCCTATCTACACTGGCTATTTAAGAACGTCCTTATCCCTTACCTGCCAAAAATAGTACCGGGTTTATTCCACCCATCAATTACGCTGATTACATGTGTTGTATTTATTTATATTTATGGCTAAATAAAATAAATGAACAGACTATTATTCTTCCTGCTTGTTATCCTAACAGTTATAAGTTGTAATTCACCGGAAAAAAATTCCCCGGCAGCAGTAAATAAAGACCTTGCCAACCTTTTTGATCAGTATTACGACGAACGAATGGAATTGTTCCCTATCGAAGCTACCGCTAACGGAGATACCCGTTTTAACCATTTATTGCCTGCCAACTTTACGGATAGTTATCGTGCCCGGCTCACCCAATTTTTTGAACGCTATACAATTGCCATTAGCAAGTTTAACCGGGAAAAACTAAATGACAATGATCAAAAAAGCTATGACATTTTTAAATATGAAATGGAAATGGGCCTTTCGGGGCTTAGATTTCAATTTACGGGAAGTTCCGCATTAAATGATAACAGTAATTTTCCTTTCGACCAGTTTAACGGAGTGCCTTTGTTACTTGGACAAATGGGTGGCGGTACCGGCAACCAGCCCTTTAAAACCGTAACTGATTATGATAACTGGATACAGCGTGCAACTGCTTTTTCTGCATGGGCAGATAGCGCCATCGTTTATTTTAAAAAAGGCATGGCAGCGGGATATACGCTTCCAAAAAAGATCGTACTAAAAATGATCCCGCAAATGCAGGCAATGGTCACCGATAGTATAACGAAAAGCCTGTTTTACGGACCCATTCATTTAATGCCTTCAGCCTTTAGTGATGCGGATAAAAAAAGACTAACCGTATCTTATATTGACCTTATCAGCCGGCAAATAATACCCGCTTATAGAAAACTGGCTGATTTCCTGGAAACAAACTATTTGCCCAATGCCAGGACTGGCACGGGTATCAATGATCTGCCAAACGGTTCCGCCTATTATGCGTACCTGGTTAAATACTGGACAACTACCAGTAAGGATCCGCAGGAAATTTACAGGACGGGGCTTGCTGAAGTAAAGCGGATCCGGGATGAAATGGAAAAAATAAAAACACAGGTACAGTTCAAGGGGGACATGAATGCTTTTTTCAACTTTATGAGAACAGATCCCCGCTTCATGCCCTACAAATCAGCCAATGAAGTGCTCGACGCTTTCCGTAATATACAGGCCAGGATCGACCCCAACCTTAAAAAAATGTTTACACTGACGCCACGGACAAAATTCGAAATACGACAAACAGAGGCATTCAGGGCGGCAAGTGCAAGTGCAGAGTATTACCAGGGCCTGCCTGATGGATCCAGGCCAGGTATTTTTTATGTTCCCATTGTAGATCCTGTAAAATTCAATACCACCAGTGGCATGGAAAGCCTCTTCCTGCATGAGGCGATCCCCGGCCACCATTATCAAATGTCGATACAATCTGAAAATGAACAACTCCCCAGGTTTCGCCGTTTTATCTGGTATGGCGCTTACGGTGAGGGTTATGCTTTGTATTGCGAAAGCCTCGGAAAGGAACTTGGGCTATACACTGACCCCTACCAATATATGGGTGCGTTGGGAGATGAAATACACCGGGCTATCCGCCTCGTTGTAGATGTGGCCATGCATACAGGCAAGATGACAAGGCAAGAAGCCATTAAATATATGATGGATAATGAAGCGATCAGCGAAACCGGTGCAACTGCTGAGATAGAGCGATACATGGTGTATCCTGCGCAGGCATTGAGTTATAAAACGGGGGCATTAAAGATCAGGGAACTTAGAGATAAATACAACCAGCAATCTGGCAGTAAATTCAATCTGCCTGCTTTTCATGATGAATTACTGAAAGATGGCTGTATGCCTTTGGAAATCATTGAAAAGTCAATGGATAAATGGGCTGAGGCACAGCTTTAATCCATTTTTGCTTACCTGGATCGTTCAAAATTGAGTGGCGATTTTGGTATCTGGAAAACCTGTGGAGTGAATTTTAGCAAAAAATTACTTGTTGATATAAAAAATTTGTATCTTAAAAGTAATTATTCACTAAAATCTAATTGTTATGGGCTTACTTCATCAAAGTTATAGTACAGGAGAAAACGTTCCAAAATGGGTTGTGATTTTAAGGATTGTTTTGGGATTTAGTCTCTTATTAAAAGGTGTTAAGTTTATTAGCCAATCAAGTGAATTGCAAAGTCATTTTGCTGACATAAGTATTTTAAAAAGTATGCCCTGGCTTATTTCAGTTATTCCATGGGTACATATTATCGGGGGTATTTTAATTGTGCTGGGTCTTTTTACCCGCATCGCTTCCCTGGTACAGGTCCCCATCCTGTTTGGCGCTGTTATTTTAGTTAACCTGAAGGGAGGCCTTTATGGAGGTGTTTCTGAACTGCCTTTTTCACTGATCGTACTGGTGTTGGTGATCGTATTCTCATTTATAGGAGGTGGATATTTATCGCTGGATGATAAATTCCGAAAACCTATTCCCACTGAAGATTAGCATCGTTTATATTTATTGACTCTATTTGTTTAAATCGTATCCTGTCAGTACAGGTAACCCATAACGTATAGAGACCTCTAAGGTTTTAAAGGCCTTTGAGGTCTCTGCTCCTATTCAAACATGATCTTTTCAGTAAACACTTCTTTCGAATCAAGGTCAATGATCCGCAGGATATATAATCCCTTTTGTAATCCTGTGGGCCTTGGTATTTCAAGCTTTCCTGTTCCATTTCCTGTGAAGAAAATCTCTTTTACCAACTGGTTCATTGTATTCAGCAAACGGATCTTATAATTATATTTTAAAGCCGGCCCAAAGTCAACCGTCAGTTTTTCTTTTACAGGATTGGGGTAAAACCCAAAATGATTCCCTGTTCTATTGTTATTTAACAGCACAATATTGCTATAGCTGAATGAACGTCCCGTATTTTCCATCTTCAGCCTGTAGAAATTCTTACCCGGTAACGGAACCTGGTCAATAAAATCATACTGGTGGGCGGCGCCTGAATTACGAATTGCGCCCACCCTTCCTATTTGAATAAAATCATCCTGGTCATTTTTCCGCTCAATAATAAAATGCTCCAGGCTTTCGTCATTACTTGTTTTCCAATGCAATAAATGCTGTCCATTAATAACCTGGCCGTTAAATGTTTCCAACGTACCGGCAAGAACCACCCAACATGACCCATCGAGGTGATAATTATAGGTTCTGTTTATGCAACCCGAATTTACCGTTACGTGGCATACATAAATTCCGGTATCGGAAGGTAAAACCGAAGGAATATAGTAACTGGCTCCTGATCCAAGGAAGATACTATCAGTACTACTCTCTGTTAATTTTTTATACCACATGTACGTAGAGTTGAAAATAGAATCAACGGTCAATGTTACAGGCACTGCCAGGCAATCCCATGTACTTACAATACCGTTGATGGACAATGGTAAAATACTGGCATCCCCCAAAGTGGCATTCCCGCAGGCATCCAGCGCCCTTAATCTTATCAGGGAATAATTTGAGCCATTATTGATGTTAAAGATAGGGCTGGATTGTGGCCCGGATATTATTGAAGGTGCTGTAGGCTGGCTGCCGATGATCTCGTATAAGAATGGTGCTACTCCATTCATCGCGACAGCGCCTACACTAAAACCATTTACATCACATTGATACGCCGAAGATTGGTTCAGGTTTGGATATTGATACGGATTTATTGTTACTGTATCATAGAAATATTTATTGCATTGATTTTCCGTCGATCTTATTATGTAGGTACCAGGGCCAAGATCAGTAAATGTATAAACACCTGCAGCAACAAAATTAGGCAACAATGCAGGAACATACAATGAGCCGTTTTTCTTAATGATACGAGCGGTTGGCGACCCCAAATTTGTTGATATCGTTGTAGCAATATCACCTGATCCATTAAGCCAGCTGGCACCTGGGCATTTTGCAGTAACAGCCGGCGAATGATCGAAATAGCTTGCTGCTGATCCAAGGAATAATGAATCCTTATTTCCACAATTATCCTGTACAACAATTTTATAGGTTTCCCCTGCAGGAACACCGGGTATACTGTCAATCAGTACAGAATTGCTATTGTAATTTCTCACTGAATAAAGGCTTCCATCCGGGTTATAGATCTTAATATTCACGGGGAGATAACCACCACCCATGTTCAAATTAAACTGTGCATACCCAAAAGAACAGGATTTCCCCGCATTTCCTGCCAGGTCAACCATAACAGGAGATTCTGTGAAACAACGCGTGATGCTGGTATCATAACATCCATCAGTTATTTTTATACAATAGCTGCCATAAGGCAGATCCGTAAATGCGCCTCTTGTATTACAGTCGATCAAAGTACCATGACTATCATAAATGCAATAGGTTGGATTGGTAAGATTTTGCTCATGCCCTGTTTGAGCAGAAAAAGTTGAACATGTATTCCCGTAGGTTGACACCGAGGCGCTCACAGAAGGGATTGGAGGGGTCGCAGTAAAACATGAAATTAACGTAGTATCCGGACAGGCATTACGTGCCTTGATACAATAATTTCCATAAGGAAGATCATCAAAAACGCCTCTTACATCACATGCAATGAGTACATCAGCGGCATTATATAAACAATAATCAGGATCTATTAGGTTATTACTGCTGGCTGTTACCGTAAACGTTGAACATTGCAGGTTTGAAATGTCTATATCAATATCATTGTTGATAACTGGAACGGTTACACTCAAGCACCTTATGATCGTTGTATCGGTACATGCATCATACACCGTTATACAATAATTTCCAAGTGGAATACTGTCGAATACACCTGTATTGTTGCAGATTATTTGCACACCATTGCTGTCGTATAAACAATACAGGGGAAGCGTCAGGCTATCTCCGTTTACATGAATCCCAAAATTCGTGCAGGTAATGTAAAACGGATCGATCACAGCTGGTACGAACGGGGTTGGCGGAAGGACATTAAAGCATCTCGTAATGGTCGTATCCCTGCAGCCATCCGTTGTTTTAATGCAATAGGGTTGATAAGGAAGGTTCATAAAGATGCCTGTTGCATTGCAGGTTACCAGGACATCCGCAGAATCATACAGGCAATAAGCGGGATTTGTAAGGCCCACCTGGCCTGTGATCGCTGCGGTAAAGCTGGTACATAACTTATCACTGATCTGCACGTTATTCGCAATAAATACCGGCGGCGGGCTCACCGAAAAACACCTCGTGATCATTGTATCAATACAGGCATCATATGCTTTAATACAATAGCTGCCATATGCTAAATTTGTAAATACCCCTGTGCCATTACAGGTGATCATCACATCACTGCTGTCATACAAACAAAAATCCGGATTCAGGAAATTCGATAAAGTTGAAAAAGATGCAGAAAAGAAATTACACTGGTAGTTATAAGTATGAACTGCACCCCCTGCCTGTGGAGCAAGGGAAAGTGTAACAGGTGCTTTCTTGATGATCCCACAGCTGTCCCTTGCAATTACATCAAAACTGGATTGTCCTGCCAATGAGAAAGTAAAGTTCGGACTGGATGACCAGATCGTATCACCTGGTGACCTGACGATCCCGTATGTAAATCCGGGAATACCACCCATCGTACTGATATTTCCCCTGCTGTCTACTACTTTAATAAAGCCATCAGCTTCATCACAACCCGTTTTTGTAAATGAATATGAATCTATCCACCATGTATAGTTAACGATCGTGATCTGCCTGGTTTGAATGCCTCCGCAGGAGTCTGTCATCCTGATCGTGTAATCACCTGCCATCAGCCCGGCAAAAATGCCGACCGCATTGTTTTGTCCAATTCCCATGGGAGAAGGTGCAATAATGGAATAATTAAAAGGCGCTCTTCCAAATTGCTGTCCATTTACTGCAATGCTTCCATTGCTGGCATTGTCGCAGCTCACATCCACTCTTGACAGTGTGAATCTTGGGTCCTGGTAAATACCTGCAACAACTATATTGAATTTGGAAATGGTACAGTTGGTAACTACATCGTTTACGATCAGCGTGTATATTCCCGCAGACAATCCTGTAATAGAATCACTCGTAGTAAAATTAGTAGTGACAGGGCCGGTTGTTTTATACTTATAAATGCCCGAGCCTCCAAAAGCATTTACTTTTATAGAACCTGTTGCCGCACAGCGGGATTCATAAGTAATATAGGTAGCGTCTAATAATAAGCAAGGCTGGCTTTTGGAAACTATTGTGAAGAAAGAACAAAAACATGTTACCAATAAAAAAGGGTAAAGATTTTTCATAGGTGTTTGTTTGTTTCAAAATAATATGGCCCCATGGAAAAAGCAGGTTGGGGTTATTATTAAGAAAGGTTAGCAACAAAAAGTTGTTGGTAGAGACAGGTGTGGTTAGTTAACCAACGCCCTGCCGGAAGGTTTATTGCAACACAGAAAAATAATTTATTATAATGGGTAAATTGCCCTGCAAGTGAGTGTTTTTTTTACCCGGGAAAGGCGGGATCTTTCGTAAATCTACGGGTAAAGAAACGATATATTATCCCTAAATTCTATGTAATAAAAAAGGGGTCAAGATAGATATCTAACCCCGGTTTAAAATCCAATATCCTATGAAAAACCGATACAAATAAAGCATCCATTTTTTGATTAAAAAACAGGAAAAATCCTGTATTTATGATCCGTATCCGAAACGCCAGGACGTTTTATTAACAATGCTTCTTTTTTTGCTATCCAATTAGGTTGTAACTTTTCTGTTTAAATGATCCTATGTTCCAAGATCTCATTCATTATTTTCAAACCTTAGAACAGCACCCATTAGAGCGAATGGCTTTCCTGGTGGGTGGCCTATTGTTTTTCTGGATCATTGAGGGTTCTATTCCCTTATTAAAACTCAGCTATAAGAAAACAAAGCTGCGCCATGCCGGGATCAATTTTGGTTTTACAATTATTCACCTTGTGATACATACCTTTCTTGCTGTGATCATCATCAAATTAAGCGATTGGTGTGTTATTCATCAATTTGGCCTGGCTCATTGGCTCAATGCGGGTGTATTGGGGACTATCATTATTGTTTTCCTTACCCTCGATTTTTTTGGGGGTTGGCTGGTACATATTACAGAACATAAAATTCCCTTTCTCTGGCGTTTTCATGTGATCCATCATGCAGATAATAATGTAGATGTAACTACCGGGCTTCGGCATCATCCCGTGGAAAGTGTCTTAAGGGGCATCTTTTTCTTTATGGGCATCATACTTAGTGGCGCCCCGATGTACGCGGTCATGATCTTTCAAACAATACTGGTGCTTTCAACTGCTTTTACGCATGCGAATATCCGTTTGCCTAAATGGCTGGATACTGTGTTAAGTTATATACTGGTCTCACCCAATATGCACAAGGTCCACCATCATTGGAAACAGCCATTTACCGATAGTAATTATGGTGCGATACTTTCAATATGGGACAGGATGCTGGGAACATTTAAGAAACTGCATGTTTCCCAGATCCGGTACGGCCTGGATAAATATTATCCCAACGAAAAGGATGAAGATTTTATGCAGCTGATGAAAAGCCCTTTTAGAAAAATGGACCCCAAATAAATAGATTTGTTTCAGTTACGCAGCTTATTTAATAAAAACATTCTGGTATAGCAAACTGTAATATCGCCTACTGAGTGACCGGTAATAAAGCAATGAAGCCGTCATGATGAATATTACAAATACTGCGATCCAGTGAAATGGAGGAAAGCTGTACATAAAGATCCCCAACAGGAAAAAACGCCCATATTCGAGGTGAAAGTTCCATTTCTTTTGTTCAAGCATTGCTCCCGTATTAATCACACTTACAATGATAAAGGAAGCGGCGATGGCCAGTTGAATACCAGTTTGATATTTTTCCAGCAAAATAATAGCGAACAATGCGGTCAAAGTAATTATAGTCTGCACACTTATATAACGGTACAGTATAGATGAATGTTGATTGACGGCTGTTTTCCTCAATAATTTTTTTTCAAGGAATGCCCTGATCCTTGGGTCTATATTATCAGGTTTCCCGAATATCACCTTCATGCGCTCCCTCCAGGAATCTGCCCGCCTGAATGCAATATAAATTTCCAGCAAAAAATGAAAATGCTGCCATAGAAAACTATAGCTTTCAAGTGGCTTTGTAAGCCCATAAACGGGCTTTTCTTCTTCCTTTGCAAAAGTTCCGAATATCTTATCCCAAATGATCAGCACATCCCCATAATTCTTATCAAGATATTCCGGATTACTGCTATGATGTACCCGGTGATGAGAAGGGGTCACCAGGAAATATTCCAGGAAACCAAGCTTCCCTACCATTTGTGTATGGGTAAAAAAAGGATATGCACCATGAACGAGGAGCACCAGGACTGTCATCTGGGGAGAAAAACCGATCAAAGGAAGTATTGACCAGAATACCGCACGTGCAAGTGCCTGCAACACAGTAATGCGTGCAGCTACTGTAAAATTAAAATCCTGGCTCTGATGATGTACAACATGTGCACTCCAGATGATATTTACCTCATGTCCCAGCCGGTGATACCAGTACCAGATAAAATCAGTGAAAAAGAAGAGTAACAAAAAAGTAAAAATGCCCGATCTTATATCAAATAAGGCATAATTTTCATAGATCCAGGTAAACACGAAATAAAACAAACCAGTGGTAAACAGGTCGCTGAGCCGTTCCGCGATGCCGACATTAATATTCGCAATGGCTTCATCAAAATGAAAGTACTTTTTGCCTTTTTTAGTGCTGTAAAAGTATTCCAGTAGCATAAGTCCAACAAAAAAGGGTACCGCAAAGGCAAAAAGATTCAGATTCATTTATGTAATTATCTTTATAGAGATTTGTACAAATTTATCAAACAATAATTAGTCTACCAAAATTATAGACTATATAATATGCTGTCTAAAAAAGCGCAATACGCATTGAAAGCCACCAGTTACCTGGCGAATAAGTTCAATATGGGTCCGATATCAATTCTAGAGATCTCTAAACGCAAAAAAATCCCGTTGAAATTCCTTGAAAACATATTATTGGTACTAAAAAAAGCAGGTATTCTTGAAAGCAAGAAAGGAAAAGGCGGTGGCTATTATATGGTATCCCCTCCCGAATTGGTGACCCTGGCAAAGATCATCCGTACAGTAGATGGCCCCATTGCCATGCTTCCATGTGTAAGTCTTTATTTCTATGAAAAATGTGCAGATTGTGATGAAACGCAATGCAATATGAACCGGGTATTCGCTGAGGCAAGGGATGCTACTTTAAGGATCCTTGAAAACAGGACCATTAAAGATATCATTTAACATCATTTACATTCTTCCCCTCCTTAATAAATTGTTTCTATCAGCAGCTAAGAATTCATATTTGGCACAATTATGTATATACAGCTAATACCGATTCATTGTTTTCCATAAAAATTACTAAGATGACAACCATTAACAAAATGCTGATCAGTTTTACCGCAGGTGCAATACTGGGCATATTATATGCGCCGGCAAAAGGCTCAAGAACACGTAGAAAAATTGCCGGCATCGGTGATGACCTGAAACAGGGGTGGAATAATATTACCGATAGTATTGCCGGTCGTATCGAAAATATCAAAGAAGGTGTCGATGGTATCGCGGATAGAGCTATTGAAAAAGTAGAAGATACTCAATTTGAGGTCAGGGATCGTGGAGGGTTTTTATAGATAGGGCCCATTTTCAAATGCTCCTGTGCATAAACCAAATTAGATCTTATTACTACTACCCGCTTTGATCCTGAAAATAGCCAGGTCAGGTTTTTTATTTTTAAAATAACTTTCAAATATTTTTTTACTTTCTATGTTCCTGGTAAATAATTCCTGGAATTTCGGATTTGTATATATCACATAAATATCGGATTGTGAACGGGCAGCATGCCTGTTAATATTGTCAACTACCTTTTCCATCGTCTTTTCCCCAAATGGATTAAACAGGTATATAACGTTGATGCCTGCAGGAATTGCATATATCGTTGCGTCTGCATGCTCAATACTAAAAGATGTTTTATACCCCATTTTTTGCATCCGGGTACAATTTTCAACCGCTTTTTCAAGGGCGGGCGCATCAAGATCTACACCAGCTACCTGTTTAAAATCCAACAACATTCCAAAGGACAATACCCTTCCTGTACCGCACCCGATATCCAGCATGCCTATTTCCTTGTTCGCTATGTTCAGTTGCTTAAATGCTTTATTCAGGGTATAAAATGTGGAAGGTTGATTTTCATGAGAATCCTTGTTTACAGATTTGGAGTTTGTGAGATCCAGATTTTCACAGGAATCAGGATGCACTATGCCCAGTTTTTTAAATTTTTTCTTATTGCCATATTCATACAGGTTTTCAAAAAATGCTCTTGAAACACCTTTCTTTTTTATGTCTTCTGTGAGGAATCTATACTTAGAGTTCAGCCATTCAGCGTTTAATACTTTCATTTGATGATTGTAAATGTAGTTATGAAATTCCTTCCAGAAATTATATCCGTGTATCCCGTAAACCTGTGGCCGGTTTATTTTTTACCCCCAAATATCCTGAAAATTACCAGTTCCTTCCTTTTGTTTTTCCAGGAACTCTCAAATATCGTTTTACATTCAGCATGTTTGGTAAATATTTCCTGTTCTTCAGGAATGAAATATACGACATAGATATCGTCTTTTGACTGAGCGGCATGACGCAGGATATTATCCACTACGACTTCCATGGTTTTCCTTCCAAATGGGTTACTGAGATAAATTAGATTAATGCTTCCGGGAATGACATACTTACAGGCATCTGCAAAAGCTACGGTGAAAGTAGTTTTATTGCCCGACTCCTGCATCTTGATACAATTGGCCTCAGCAATTTCAAGTCCCTTGGTATCAATATCAATACCAATAACTTCTTTAAAGCCCAAAAACATTCCATATGATAATGCCCTGCCGGTTCCACAACCAATATCCAGCATGACAGTATCGGTGCGTTTCAACCCCACATTCTTAAACGCCTTATCGAGTGAATAAAATGAAGTGGCTGTATTTACGTGTGAATCCTTGTTTTCAGAGCGGGCAATTGTTTCTTCTATTGTAAGGTTCCTTAAATCGGGATGAGTAACCCCCATTTTTTTGAAATTCATTTTATTACGGTATTCAAATAAGTTTTCAGACAAACTTGTTTGAATTCCTTTACGTGCGATATCAGTGGCAAGAAATTGATATTTTTCACTTAACCACTTTGGATCAAATGGTTTCATAGAAGGAGGTTTGTGATTAAAAATAAATAAAATTTACTTTTCAACCATTTTTTTCCCTAAGATTTTTCGGGTACTCGCATTTACCAATTTGTAATAAGGGTCATTTTGAAGATTCCGGAAATGCGGCTGGGGTAAGTTGTTTCACAAGGTTAATCTTGCAATCCTGGTCTGGGGTGGCACTCTTTGCACCCTGGCGAGCCTCCAACGATAATAAATTAAAATCCCATTCTTACTTTAAGAAAACCTTATGTAATTTTTTTTATCAAAAAGCGCAGTTTAGTGTTAAGTTTAAGGAATGAGCGGGATAATGATAGCAATTAAACGTAAGAGTTTCTTATTAAGACTGGTTTTAGTTTTTGAAATACTGATCACATTTTCATATCAGACTACGGCACAGGATAATGGTTGTATTTTTAAGGATACCCTTCTAAACATTAATTTTGGTACTGCCGGGAAGCTGCAGGATTTTAATTTAAGCACATTAAAAAACTACAGCCGGGATTATAGTAATTGTCCCGATGACGGCTACTATGCTTTCATTTCCAATACAAGCGGTTGTTTTAATGGTGACTGGATAACCCTTAAAGAAGATCATACCCAACATGACCCCGAAGGGAAAATGATGCTTATAAATGCCTCTTACGAGGCGGGTACTTTTTTTATTGCGAGACTGATCGGCTTTAAGCCTAATACTGTCTATGAAATGGGTGCCTGGATGATGAATGTATGCAGAATTAACAGCGGCTGCCCGCCTTTGCCCCCGAATATCCTCATTACCCTCGAAACCAATACCGGGCAAAAACTGGCCAGCTTTAAAACAGGGCTTTTAATGCAGGCTGATAATCCGCGCTGGACAAGATACTTTGGCCTTTTTACAACCCCTGCAGACATAACAGCGATCATGCTGAAAATGACCAATACAACCAATGGCGGCTGTGGGAATGATTTTGTAATGGATGATATTACTTTCAGGGAATGTTATCCACCGCAGGTTTTCAAAACTGATCCTAAACCTGAACCAAAACCGGAGGTTAAAATAACAACCATTGTTGAGAAACCAACCCCCAAACAAATACAACCCGCTGATAAAACGATGAGGAAAGATATTATGCGCATCAGCAGCCTGCCGGTAAAAGACCCGGTCATAACTGCTAAACAGGTTATCAAAGCAAAGCAGGCTGATATCCCTATACCAAACGTTTTACGAACCAGGGAAAACGCGCTGGTAAAGGAGATTAAAACAGGGGATGCTGAGTTATTGATCGAATTATATGACAATGGAATCATTGACGGTGATACTGTAAGTATCTATCACAACAATGAACTGATCGTATCACGCGCAGGATTATCTGCAAAGCCGATCAGTTTCAGGATAAAGGTCGATCCCCTTCATCCTCATCACGAAATTATCATGGTAGCGGAAAATCTTGGATCCATACCTCCCAACACTTCATTGATGATCGCCACAGTAAAAGACAAACGCTACGAGATATTTATTTCCTCTTCAGAACAGAAGAATGCAAAAATTGTGATTGAGCGAAAGGAATGAAAGAAAATACCGGGATACAAAAAAGGCTGCTTCTTTCGAAGCAGCCCGCATGAATGTTGATTTTTCTATAGTTTGACTAGTTTAATGATCTTTCTCTTATCTCCCTGTACGAACTCTCCAATATATACTCCTTTAATATAGTTCGCGCCAATAAAGATCGTTTGACCCGGGGTAATACCTTGTTTTACTTCGATCGTTTTGCTGCTGATATCAGTAATACGGAAACGGATAGGTGTTTTTGTATCGTTACTGCTCACCAGCAACTTAAATTGGCCAAAACTTGGGTTGGGCATCACCTGTACTTCCATTCCATCTGTTGTCGCTGAAATTTCTTTTACATCCAAACTGTTGTCGGTTCTCGAGAACAGGCACAAAGGCAGAATGATCGAGAGTGTGCTGGAAGCTGAACTGTTAGCACAATTATTTGTTCCCCTTGCACTTACCGAGCCCAATATAGCCAACGTCGGATAAGTGACCAATATGCTGGTTGTTCCCTGCCCCCCGTTGATGGTTGCGCCCGCAGGAACGGTCCAGGTAACCGAAGTTGCATTTGCAGGCAAAGCTGCAATTGAATAAATATATTGCCTGTTCGGGCAAACGTCCACCAAAGTTGTGGTAATAGCCCCAGGTGTTGCAGGAAGCTTTCTTACAAGGGTTAAAGTTTTCTGGGAACTGCTTCCGCAATTCGCATCTGCCTTACAGGTTATGGAACCTGTTGTAAAGGCACTTGTAAATTGCACAATAATAATTGTATCATCTATCCCCGGTGGATTGGGATGTGTCGCTGTAGCCCCTACTGCAGGAACTGTCCAGGTATATCCAGTGGCATTGGCAATTTTATTGATCTTATAAGTGGCGCCTGACGTACCTATCCATGGGCAAGGGTCAGTAGGCCCGGTGATCGTAGGAGCGATAACAGGCGCAAGTGTTTTTACAAGCAATGACCTTGCGATATTGTTGCTGCCACATCCATTTGCCGATGTAACGGTAATATTCCCGCTCACAAAACCGGCATTGTATATTACTTTAATAATGGTGTCGTTCATTCCTACACCGGCAGGATGTGTTGCACTGGCTCCCGCAGGAATAACCCAATTGTAAGAGGTAGCAAGACTTACTTTCCGGGTCGTATAAGTAGCTTCAACCAATGTTCCGACGAATGGACAAGGATTTGTAGGCCCGGTGATGGCTAATGGCGTTGTAGGTATTGCTGAACGAACCACAGTGAGGTTCCTGGCGGTACTTGGGAGGCAAGATCCAACGGATCGCACTGAAATAATAGTACCTGAAACAAAGCTATTGTTATAACTTACTTTAATGATCGTATCATTGACCCCCGCTCCGCCCGGATTTGCTGTTATGGTTGCACCGGCAGGCACAGTCCATATATATGAAATGGCTCCCGTCACTTTGCGGATCGTATAGGTAGCTTCACTTGTTAAGCCAACGCCGATATAACCGCACGCATCGCCTGGCCCGGTTATCGTACCAGGAGTTGTGGCAGTTGTTACAGAAACAGATAAGGCCTTGTCTGCACTGTTGCCGCAATTTGAAACAGATCTTACTTTAATACTCGAGGTTACATAGCCGGTATTAAACGTAACCAGGATATTTGTACTTCCCTGTCCGCTAACCAGTGTAACGTTTGCAGGCACGGTCCAGAGATACAAAGTTGCATTTGTAACAGGCGCTATGCTATAACTTACCTGTGTAGCAGTACCAACCACTCCACATGCATTTGTTATACCCGAAATAGCTGCCGGTGCAGCCGGTACCAGTTTTGTAAGAGTCAATGTTCTTGGTGCCCTGCTTCCACAGTTAGAATTTGACCGCACACTTATACTTCCCGAGGTAAATAATGCGGTAAAAATTACCTGTAAATTGGTTGATCCCTGGCCACTTATTATAAGTGCTCCCGTTGGCACGAGCCAGGTATAAGATACAGCATTGGGTACCGGGCTAATTGAATAGTTGACATTTGTAAGCAGCCCGATAAAAGGGCAAATATTGGTAGGGCCTGTGATCGCGCCTGGAATTGCGGGTAGTACGTTTGTCACTGCCAGTTTTCTTGCAGGGCTATTTGTACAAGGACCTGCTATCACTTTTATAGTATCAACAGAACCCATATTATCAGCATAAGTAACCCCAATACTGGTTGTTCCCTGCCCGGATACAATGGTAGCGCCTGCCGGAACTGTCCATGTATAAGTTGTTGCATTTGCCACTGCAGCAACTGAATATGTTGCAATATCAGAAGTTCCAACAAAAGGACATACTTCAACAGGACCGGTAATAGGGCCTACCTGTGGAGCAATCGGTGTTATTGTTCTTGTTATGCTGTTTGAAATAGCGGAATTACCGGTAATACAAGGGATATTACTCACCAGCGAACAGGTAATTACATCATTATTCATTAAAGTAGTAGTTGCATAAGTAGTTGCAGTTGCACCATTAATATTCACACCATTTTTCTTCCATTGATAGGCAGGTGCCGTACCACCGTTTGTAGGTGTAGCGGTAAAGGTTACCAATGAACCCGAACAGGTTGAAGTAGCCGGCAGTGCACTGATGGACAATGCTGCGGTGCATGGCAACACAGGATTTGTAATGTTGATATCAATTAAGCAGATGTGTCCAAATGTGCTATTGGCTTCTACCCGGATATCAAACCCCATTTCGGCTTTACCGGTAAAAGTAAAACTTGCGGAACTGTCATAATTAGTATTGTTGGTGGCATTATAATTTTTCCAGGTTGATTCGTCTGCCCGTTTGATTTCTATGATGCGTTCATCAGCAACACTCCTGGTTCCCCAGAATTTAATGGTATATTCTTTTGCCGGGTTAAGACCTGCGATCTTCCAGCTTCCGGTGCTGGTACTTGAATGTGCAAAAGCAAAATCAGACGTTGCTGTTGCGGGGTAATCATTGATCGCCCCTGCCGTGTTCCCGGTGTTTGTACCCGGGCCGGCCGTATTGAATGTACCATCGATCCTGTTAATGATTTCCAGGCTCACACCAGAGGCTGTATTGCCTGTTGTTTTAGCATTTGCAATCTTGATACCGGGCAGGCCATCCGCAACCTGGTTCCAGAATTTTCCACCGTTATCCGGAGCTGCTGTTATATCAGGACCAAAATCAAATAATATCCTTAAACTAACGGTCACCTTTACCGTATCAAATCTTACCGCGCTGCTGTCATCCGTCACGGCAAGTTCAAATAAATAAACGCCTTCAGATAAACTATTAACATTCGTAACAGCACTGTTTGGAGATTCGATCACGGGATTACCCGGGCCGGAAACCTTTGTCCATTGATGGCTTACTATCACGCCATCGCCATCAAAAGAGTTACTGCCATCCAGTACTGTACTGGATGCAGGTAATGAAACTGGAATATCAGTGCCCGCTGCTGCTGTTGGCGGGATATTACCTGCAGCCACCGGAGAGGTACGGGTGATGTCTACCACGGAAATATGACCGAAAGAGCTGGGTGTTTCTATATTAAACGACATTTCTGTCTTGCCCGAAAATGTAAATACTGCAGCAGTGGTATAACTACTGTTATTTGTTGCATTGTACTGCTGCCAGGTAGATGCTGGTTGATCTGCACGCTTTATGCGGATGATACGTTCATCAGCAACACTTCTTGTTCCCCAGAATTTGATGGTATATTCTTTCGTGTTGTTAAGGCCAGTGATCTTCCAGATGCCATTCGTTGCAGTGGGGTGAGCAAAGGCAAAATCATTGGTAGCGGAGGCAGGATAATCATTGACTGCCCCAACTGTATTACCGGTATTGGTTCCCGGTCCACCTACATTGAAAGTACCATCAATGCGGTTCACAACTTCAAGATCCACCGTGGTAACAATATTTCCGGTAGTGACCGCATCCAGCACCTTTACGCCATTCTGTGCATCTGTCATGGTATTCCAGAAATTTCCGTTTGCATCCGGGGATGTTGTCAGGTCCGGGCCTATGTCGATAAGGATCCTCGAACTCACAACAATATTTACGGTATCTGATTTAACATTTAAAAGATTATCGGTTACCGTTAGTTCAAATGAATACCTTCCTTCCGTTAAACTATTTACGGCAGTTACAGCACTTGTAGGAGATACAATATTGAAATTTACCGGGCCTGATATTTTAGTCCATTGGTAGTTGGTGATAGCTCCCCCATTTGAGCTAAAAGATAAACTTCCATTTAATGAAGTGCTGCTGGTAGGCAGGATCAGGGAAGCATCATTGCCAGCATTGGCAACGACAGTTTGTACAGACCGGATACATAATGAATCCAATATTGTTTCAGCGATCATCCTTTTATAAAAAAGATCATGGCCAAGATTATTAACATGGACATTGTCAAACATATATTGACTTACTATAGACCCATCTGATTCATTTGCAACGGTTGACCAGAAATCAACCGCCTTGTTTCCAAAACGGGTAAAGATCCAGTCACGCATTGTCTTTTGGCTTAATAACTGTGCGGCGTTTAAATTGTTTCGCGGCTGGGTGGTTGTTACCCATACAGGCACGCCCGCAGAATCTGCAAGATGCATTGTCCGCTCAAAATTCGCCTGCTGTTCTGCAACCGTAAAGTCATTAGCAGCATCATTTGAAGGCAGGTTGATAATGAGTGCGTCCGGATGCAAATCCAACGCGGCTGTAATATTAAATACGCCATCCGGGTTAGGCCTGCCGGGAGGAGGTACGAATCCGGTTGGGTTCAGGTTTTGGTAACTTGTAAATCCAGGGATACCAAGATTATACACTTCATTGAGTGCATTCTTTCTTTTTACATATGCGGTAAATTTACCTGCCCATGCACTGTCATAAACGGTTGCGCCGGTACCAAAAGAGGTGGAAGATCCGAGGATCGCTATTTTCCAGCTCCGGTTGCAATTTATCTGGTCTGAATCATTGGCGACTACATTGCCAGAGATTGTAAATAAAAAAGCTACGAAAATCGTAAAGCGGGTAAAAAGGCTAAGCATATTTGAAAGTTTTCTTTTTTCTGAAATAATTAAAATTAATACCAGACACTTGTGTTATCAGGATTAAAAAGAATTAATTTGATTTTTTAAGGAGATAAGATATATAAGTAAAAAAAGGTAAACAGTTATTCGGATTACTAGCAGATTGGAAAATTGATTTATTAACAGGATACTTTAGGGGATAGACATTCAGGCTCTTAGAGCCATATACTACAGCACAAACATAATAAAATATTTGGATAATTTTCTTTATTTGGCAAAAATATACCTGTAAAATGCCAAAAAACAAGCCTGCGGTCGTTTTGGCCTTCCCAAAGGGGTAAAAAAGCCTAAAAGAACAGGCACTATGCGCTGAAATCTCCTATTTTAATGAGCTCCCAAAGGGCTGTTCTTTACTAAATGGCCATATTAAATGTAACTTTACGCAAACGTTTACTTCTATTAATGACAGCCATTAGCAATAAAATAAGGATATATTACAATAAATTATCAAGGATACCCCGGAATAAATTCTTCAGCAGGCTGTTTTTAGGGGTTAAAAAATATTATTCCGATTATCCTACTTCGATCATTCTTCAAACAGTATCCGCCTGTAATTTACAATGCAAGCACTGTTTTATTACGAATTACGGCACCGAGATCTCAGATGGTGTAACAAAAATAATTCTATATGACGAGTTTATCGTTCTTGCAGAAAGATTAAGACCGATGATAAAAAGGGCAAATACCTTTATTTTTTCAACTTTCGAAGCCATTATTAACAAGGATATTTTCAGGATGATGGACTACCTGCTGGCCATTAATCCCCGCATAAAGTTTCCATTCCTTTCCAATGCCATGCAATTAACAGAAGAAAAGATCGCATTGCTTGAAAAATACCCATTGACCGAGATCAATATTTCTGTTGATGGGGCCACGAAGGAAGTTGTTGAGAATTTTAAGACCGGCGTAAATTTTGAAAAGATCATCCTTGCACTTGAAAGGTTATCCAGGTCAAAACTCAGCAACAGGATCTCGGTAACATTTGTTGCACATAAAAATAATATCCACGAGTTACCCAACCTGTTGATGATGGTAAAAAAATACAATGTAAGATCTATTTATGTAAGCAATCTTTTATCATTTACCAAGGAGAACCAGGATATGGTACTATACTCCCCGGAAGGCAACCCGGCAGTGGATAAGATCTTTGAAGAATGTATCAGGATCGCTAAACGCAATAAACAGGTTTTGGAACTGCCTTTAACCAAACCAACCATGAAAGGTTGCCAGGCCGTGGAAGCTTTTTTTGTTAATTATAACGGTAACGTCTCCCCTTGCGATTTCCTGGCAGTTACAACACCGTTCACCTTATTTGGAAAAACAATCAAAAATCCTCCCGTAGTTTACGGAAATATACTGTTTGATGACCCGCTGGAAATATACAGGTCCGGCACATTTACTGATTTCAGGAATAAACACCGGCTGGCAAAGGAGCTTCCTGCTGTTTGCGAAAAATGCATTGATGGATATGGATTGATGTGCAGTAACAGGACCGTTTACCAATAACCAAAGCCAGCAGCAGCAGTTCCGGCGTTTTTATTTGCCTAATCTTATAAAATGAGCAGTTTTAAAACTAAATTAATAAATGGTTTCGCATGGAGATTATGCTTATACGTTAGTTCATTCATTTTAAATATTATTATCGCAAATAACCTGGGGGCCGAAAGATCCGGCATATTTTACCTCCTGCTGAATAACATCGCTTTCGTGGTACTTTTTCTCAGCTTCGGGCTTGATTCAGCCGTGGCTTATTTTACATCCCGCAAAGAGATCAGTACAAGCCGGCTGCTGTCTTTAAGTATTGTATGGACGCTCCTGGCATCAGGGCTATTGTTCTTATTTTATTTCGGGGCGGTTCAATTCAGTTTGATTGCGCCGTATGAACTGGCCCCTTTCATTATTTTAAATATCGGCAGCTCACTGCTGGCAAATTGCGTGGCTGCCATCTTATTTTCATCCGAAGATAACCGGACACCCAATCTTACTTTCACTTTAATGAATATTGCACTCATTTTCCTGCTTCCAGGCAACCTTGTGTTTAAGAATGATTTTAATAATACTGATTTTACAAAACTGTATTTAATAATAACAGCCCTGCCTTCACTGGTATTTGTAACCTCACTTTTTACCAGGCAAACCCGCCTGGATTTTAGCAGGCCGGATAATTCCTGGATAAAAAAGATCATTTCTTTTTCCCTGCAATCATTTGTATACAGTCTTTTTTATGCATTGCTCCTGCGGTGCGACTATTGGCTGGTAAACTATTTCTGTTCACCCAACGACCTGGGTAATTACCTGCAGGCAACCAAATTAACACAGGTCATTTTGCTGGTGCCCATACTCAGTTCTTTTTCACTATTCCCATTGATCGTAACACATATCCACCAGGATAAAAAGATAGATACAAAACTTTTAAAACTGGTAAGCATTTATTTTTACATTGGCCTTATCATGTGTACCGGGGTCATATCTATCGGTTACTGGATCTTCCCCTGGTTGTATGGTGAAAGTTTTTCAAAAATGTATCTTAGTTTCGTGTTGCTGTCACCCGGTATTTTGACGTTGGCTGCAGCCTATCCTTTATCTACTTTTTTTTCCGGTAAAAACCTGATCAGTGTTAAGATCAAAGCGCTTGTTTTTTCAATTATCATCCTGCTTGTCCTGGACCTGGTACTCATCCCACAGCTGGGTATTTATGGAGCAGCCATTTCCTGCACTTTGGCATATGGCTTTTATTTCTTTTATTTACTTTCCAGTTTTAAAAAAAGATATGATTTTAGTATGCAGGAGTTATTTAAGATCAGGACAATCATAAAAGAGAATATTCCCGGCATTTTTACGAAACAGGGCCATCATGAAAATTGATTGCGTTTATGTATTGTGTAGCAAAGAGGATCTTTATTTTGCCAGGATCTGTATAGCCAGTATCCGGTATTGGAATACCAGCATACCCATCCGGCTTATTAAAGATCTTTCAAAAGATGATTTTGATACAAAGGAACTTGAAGAAGCGCTTGATGTAAAAACAGTTTCAACCAGCATCAAAAACCTTGGTTACTTTTCCAAACTATACCCTTTCATCGAAAAAAAAGAGGAACGTGCATTGGTGCTGGATGCTGATATTATCTGGATGTGCGACCTGGTCCCCATTTTGGAACAACTGGATGAAGATATCGTGATCGATGGATATTCGCCCGGGAATATTGAGGAAGAAAAGCATCGATGGTATTTTTTTGATCCGCAATTCTCTGACAATTATCCTGGTTATCGTTACCCGGGATTTTTCTTTAATGCCGGACAGGTACTTTTTAATACCAGTACTTTTGCCAGGGAAGAATTTTTGGCGTTGCTGAATTGGCAGGAATTCCCTTCTACAAAAGTAGCAAACGCATTTTTGAACGACCAGGGCATTCTCAATTACCTCGTAGCAGAGAGAATAAAAAACAATTCACTCAGTTATAAAAATTTCAACTTCCATGTTTGGGGCTGGGACAAGAGAGTGCAGCCACTAACGGAACAGGATATTGAACAAAAAAGATCATTTCCTTATTTGATACACTGGTATGGAAAAAAAAATGGGCTGACCGGTTTTTTGCCCGGCAGCCGGCTGCTGAAATTTTATGAGCGTTATTATTATAGCCATTTCCCAGCGGGAAATACTGCATTCGTATTTGCCAGGTTGAAAAGAACATTCATGCATATGGATAAGTTCATTTATGAATTTTTAAAGAAAATATATTACCGCATTCTTCCTAATTCGAAAAATAAATGAGCAAAACCTGTCCATTTTGCGCATCTGAAAATATTACAGTTACCGCTATCCCGGTGATCTATTTCAATGACAGGACCTTCCACTGGTACAAATGCAGTAATTGCGCATTGATCTTCATACTTCCTTTTTTAACCAATGATGACCTCAAACGATTGTACAGTCCCCGTTACCACGAGGAATTTTATTTTAAATATTCAGAACATTATACAGCCCAGCTTAATTTAATAAAAAAATACCCGGGTAAAAAAGTCCTCGATTATGGCTGTGGCGACGCCGGGTTCCTGGATCAACTGAACAAAATTGGCTATCAAACATACGGCGTTGAATACGATCCGGAACTGGTCAATAAACTGGCAAATAAATTCAGCGGCAGCAGCTTTTTTAGCACAGATGCGTTTTGGAAAGAGGCGGGCTCAACATATGATATCATCCATCTAAGCGATGTATTGGAACATATGAACGAGCCTGCAAAACTTATAGAAAGATTAAAAGAGAAACTTTCTGGCAATGGGTTGTTTTTTATAGAAGGCCCGCTGGAAACAAATCCCAACCTGGCTTGTTTTTTCAGGATGTTTACTACAGCTGTAAAAAAGATGGTCAATGAAGATTCCACCCGGGTCAAAGAACCGTACCATGTTAGTTTTTCCAATGCTGCAAATCAAAAACTATTATTTAAAAATGCGGGGCTGGAACTCATTTATTTTAAAACATGGGAGCATGGCTGGCCCTATATAGATTCTTTCAGGGAAATAAGATCTTCCTGGTTACTGGTACAATGGATGATCGTAAAAATATCCATCCTGCTGTCTTCATTGATACCAACATGGGGCAACAGGTTTTATTATATTGGAAGACCCATTTTAAAACAGCCGGTTTAGAAAATAGATGCTTATGAAACGATTTCTTTAATTAAGGTCTAAGCCTACCCTTTTAATGCGTTAATGATCGCTGCAAATTCTGAAGCGACCAGGCTTGCGCCTCCCACCAGCCCGCCATCAACATCCGGTTTGCCAAAGATATCCACGGCATTTGCTGCCTTCACACTTCCTCCATACAAAATAGAAATAGAATCGGCAATATCCTGCCCATACTGACCAGCCATGACATGACGGATATGCGCATGCATTTCCTGCGCTTGGTCGCTGCTGGCAGTCCTCCCCGTACCTATCGCCCAGATCGGTTCATAGGCAATGATGAAATTCTTTAATTGCTCCTTGGTCAAATGAAAAAGGCCTTCTTTTAATTGAGTTTCTACATAACTGTTTTGCGTACCTGCTTCCCGGATACTCAAAGGTTCTCCGCAACAAAAAATGGGTTCAATCCCGGACTCCAAAGCAAGATCAACTTTTTTGATAAGGGTGCTGCTGTCTTCATGATAATATTCTCTCCGCTCGCTGTGCCCGATTATGACATATTTTATCCCGATGCCGCTGAGCATTTCTGCACTCACTTCTCCGGTATAAGCACCATTTTTAGCTGCCGCACAGTTTTGGGCAGCGATATATACATTTTGTTTATTCCCGAATTTTTGCTGCACCGGTAACAGGTAAGGAAATGGCACCGCGAATATCGCCAGTTGGTTTGATCCCAATGAGTGGTTGGTAGCCAGCAACTCTTCTAACAATTGATTAGCCTGTTCCAGGCTTAGATTCATTTTCCAGTTAGCTGCCGCTATTTGTTTGCGCATAAAATTTATTGGTTTGATAAATATATCTGGTGAAGTATTTCGATCTCTTTTTCTGTAAGCACCTCGTTCTTCATTTTTTTCCACTTTTCAATATCATTTAATGCCTTTTCAAAGACATAACGTTCAGCACCCCACGAAAAATTCTCGACATATTTGGGAGGGAATTGCTGGTTAAAAATATTACAGCACACGCCCACTACCGTTCCGGTATTGAAAGATGTATTAATGGCAGCACGGCTGTAATCGCCCATCAACAAGCCCCCTTTATTGCCGGCGATATTTGCCGCCCTGTTCTTATCGAGGAAATATTTTACATCTCCCCCTGTATTCTTAATGTTACTGTTGCTGGTACCGGCTCCGAGGTTGCACCACGCTCCTATTACACTGTCTCCAAGATAGCCGTCATGGGCTTTGTTGCTATATCCAAAGATCACCGAATTCTTTATTTCTCCCCCTGCCATGCAATAAGGGCCCAGTGAAGTGGCACCATAGATCTTACTCCCCATTTTTAAAACACTGTGTTCCCCGATTCCGAAAGGGCCCCGTATCATATTGCCTTCCATGATCACTGCATTTTTCCCGATATAGATGGGGCCGGTCGATGCATTTAATATACTATACTCAACACTGGCGCCCTCTTCAATAAAAATCTGTTCTTCATTGATGACCCTGTTTGTAGAAGAGACGGGTTGTGACAGCCTGTTCTCCACCAGTATCTCAAAATCATGCCTGATCGCCCAGTCATTGTATTGAAAGATCTGCCAGGGATGATGAAGTATCTTAACTTCTGAATGATCCAGCATGGATATCTTATCCTTTGCTGCTCTTAATATATTGTCAACATTTTGAAGGGTGGGTAGAATGGCGGCATTGATATGAAGTTCATCCCCGTCCAATTCCTCCCGGGAAAGGCATATTTTTTTACTGGTAAGCTGCTCCCATTTTTCTTTGATCGTCAGGATACCAACCCGGATCTCGGCAACATGCCTTGTTTGTGTAAATGGAAAAAGAAGATCCCTGGATTTCCTATCATCTAAAAATATATTCATCTGTAATAAAAGTACTAAGAAGCTTTTTAAAATTGAATATTGTTTGTTGAATATTGAATATTTTCAAAATGAACAATATCCGATACTCATTTTTCAGTATTCAAATGAAAATCCCCCCGGAAAACCGAAGGGATCTTAAAGTATAGCCATGAAAAACAAACTTCCAATAAAGATAATCGTTCTTTATTAATTATTTTGCCTTCTTTTCGTAACGTTTTTTAAATTTATCAATACGGCCCGCAGTATCAACCAGTACATTTTTACCGGTATAAAAAGGATGTGATGTATTGGAGATCTCCAGCTTAATTACCGGGTATTCCTGGCCATCTTCTTCCCATAAAATCGTTTCTGAACTGTGTGCAGTGGAACGGCTTAAAAAGGTATGGCCATTGCTCATGTCCTTGAAAACCACTTTCTTGTAATTTGTTGGATGAATTCCTTGTTTCATATTTTTTCTTTTTGTCTACGGATTTTGCCGTAATATTTTTATAAAGTGCAAATTTAAGAAAATTTGGGCAATTGACAAAGGAATGGTCAATTGACCAGGGAAAATGGACAATTGATAATGAAATGCAGGCAAGTAGTATTAAAATAGCGTAAGTGAAGAGCCCGATCTATTATCCCACCCGAATTGTAAAATTGTCAATTATCAATTGTCAATTGCACCTTAGCTTTTCATATTCACAAACTGAAGGGCAATCCCCAGGCTCCAGGTTTTGCTCAGTTGTATTACATCCTGCAGGTCATCGATCTTCTTTCCCGTAACCCTGATGATATCATCCATGATGGCAACCTGTACTTTGAGGCCACTGTCCTTTATAAGTTTTACGATCTTTTTGGCATCTTCCTGTTTGATTCCATTACGGACAGGCACTTCTTTCTTGGTAATTTTTCCACTTGGAAAGGCCTCTTTACTCAGATCATACACTTCTGCAGCAAGCCCCTGTTTCATGCTCCTGCTTATCAATACATCTGTGATCTGCTGGATCTTCATTTCACTATCTGCCTCAAGGTTCAGCTTAAAATCCTTTTTATTCAGATCGATCACTACATGTGACCCTTTAAAATCAAAGCGATTGGTAATTTCCTTACTAACCACGTTGACCGCATTATCCAGCGTCTGCAGGTCAACCTTGCTAACCATATCAAATGATGCCATAAAAAATAATTTCTACAAATATAAAAAACGCAACCGATAAAGGTTGCGCTTTTCCATGTTAGCACATAATTGTCTTAATTGGCTGATTTGATCCTGTTCTGCTCATCTCCTGCACCGCCTGTTTTCCTTTTTTGTAATCCTTTTATAGGTTTGCCGAAACGATAGTTGAAACTGATGGTTGCTACCCTGTTGTCCTTATATTGCCTGAAAGATGCTTCCGTATGCTGGAAGTCAATATTTCCCCTCACTTTCATGGGGCCGAATGCATCTCTTACGGAGAGCTTCACCGAACCCTTGCTTTTCAACACATCTTTTTTAACACCCATCGAAACCTGCCCGATCCCGTTTATTACCATCTGTCCTTCAGCGGTCTTTGTGCGGTAAAATCCTGATAACTCAGCGCTCCAGCCTTTTTTAAAATTAAACTGGTTATTGATATTGGCAGCAAAATTCACATTACTTACGTCCAGGTAACTACCATAAAGATCCCCCTTAAATTCCTGGTAACGTCCTTCTCCATAGATCATAGAGGTCCACCATTTGAAGATCTTAACCTGTGCATTCACCGATAAACTCAGGTTATTCATAATTCCATAATTCCCCTGCGTTACAATGGTTGAAATACTATCATCAGGTTGATTGTTCTGCCTGAATGTTTCATTGAAAAGATCTTTTGTATGGCTATAGTTAAGCGTAGTCGTTAGAAATTGTTTGTATGTATGAGTGAATTCAAACACATTGGAGTACATGGGCCTTAAAAAAGGGTTGCCTTCTCCATATGTATATTTATCCAGGAAAAATAAAAATGGATTCAGGTCTTCATAATCCGGCCTGTTGATGCGGCGGCCAAGTGAAAATCCATATTGATTTTTTTCGCTGGCATTATAACTGATATAAGCAGTCGGAAATGCATTTGTATAACTTCTTTTAAAGGCAGAATCCCTTCGTGTTGGGTTGCCAAACTGCAATCCTTCATAGTTGGTATTTTCCACCCTCAGGCCAGCCTGGAATCCCCATTTTTTAATGGTTTTACTAAGATTTATATACGCTGCATTTATATTCTCATTGTAATTAAAATGGTTTGTTTTTTTATAATCAATGCTTTTGATATTGTCGACCACGTTAAAATAATTGGCATTGTTATCTGTTTTCACATAACTGTATTTTACGCCTGTCTCCAGTTTCAAATCCTTCTTTAACGGGTGCGTGTAATCGATCTTTGCTGAATAGATCTTAATATCAGTCGGCAATGAACCTGTTAACTGGTCAAAATATCTTTTGGTCCAGTCCGAATTGTAAACCCCATTATCAAAATGCTGTTCTTTATTGGCACTGTATTGAAGGAAATCAACATCAGATGTAATTTCACGACCGGTAGAGTCAAAGCTGTGGCGCATGTTCAAATTGACCCCAATGTCTTTCCAGGTATATTCCTCTGATCTTTGTGCTGTAACGATTGAATCCAGCTGCCCGCCGCTGTTTTTTAGGTAGCTGGTATTTGATCCATGCTCATTGCCTGGGGTAGTATATCCGGTAACCACGAAACCAAGGGTTGTTTTTTTACTGGCATAAAAATCCATTCCGATCTTGGAGTTATAATTATTGTTTATTTTTTTTGAGAGGGAATTCTGGTCAAATATTTTGTCAGTGGTTTTATCCTCGTTGATATACCGGCGGTGAATCTCCAGGTTATCAAAACCCTTCCTGTAATTGGCGCTGATGGTACCAAACAGGTTTACCTTTCCCACTTTATAATTCAGGTTAAGGCTGTTATTGGTTTTTGAATAAATGCCCTGCCCGTAAGCAAGACTTAGAGAACCATTGAACCCTTTTTGCTTGTTCTTTTTTGTTTTAATGTTGATGATACCGGAATTTCCTGAAGCATCATATTTTGCAGAAGGATTCAACATAACTTCTATCTGGTCAACGTTTGAAGATGGAAGATTGTTTAAAAAATTGGCGAGGTCGGCTCCGCTCATATAGCTTGGTTTTCCATCAAGCATAACGATCACGCCCTGTTTCCCTTTAAGGCTTATGTTGCCATCCTTATCAACCGATACGCCTGGTGCTTTTTCCAAAACTTCCATGGCGGTACTGCCCGTATTGGAGATCAACGCATCGGGGTTTATGATAGTCTTATCGATCTTACGCTCGATAAATTGTTTTTTTGCATTTACAACAACTTCTTTCAGGTCTTTACTAACCGGGACCAATTGTAAAATGCCCGTCTCCGCATGTAGAGTTTCAGGGCTGATGTTTAACACAGAACTATACACTTTAGAATGGCCCATTGAAGTTGCCATTACGAGGTATGAGCCAGGTTTTACATTTTCAAAAGCAAAATTTCCAACCGAATCCGTTATAGATGTCTTAACCAGGGAAGAGTCTTTTAGATGCAACAATGAAATGGAGGCGGCATTGATAACCTGTTTATTCCCGCCATCTTTTATGGCTCCTGTGATCTTACCTGTGTTTTGTGCAAAAGCGCTTAACCCTAATCCCGTAAAGGCTAAAATGCTTAATAATTTTTTCATGACTATAATTTTAGGTTTGTTGAGGTAGTTATATACTTTATTAACTACTTCACAAAGATTGGTACTTTGCTTAGCATAGTACAATGTTTTATAATGGGCGGTAAAATATCATTATGAATGGCAGAATTGCCATACTAAAGAGAAATGGAGCCGGAATTCAGATAAAAAAGCGAGGTCTTCAGAAGATTAAACCGTTATCAAGGCTTCTTTGCACCGAGCCTGGCAATGAATACGAGGATAAGTCCACTTAAAATAAGTATACTGGCTATAACCTCAGCCTGGGATGGCTGAAATCCAAAGAGATGGTATGTTTTGTTAACCCTGATCATTTCAACCAAAAATCTTTCTGACCCGTTTAAAATAAGGTATATACCAAACATGACCAGCGGGGTGGATACAGACCTGCGTATTGTCCACATAAAAAGGAATATGAGGCTGCAAAAGATGGTTTCATATAGCGGCGTGGGGAAAACCGGCTGGGGTAACACCCTGTTGTGTTCTTCTGGGTCACCGGGGATCAAAATACCATCTTTGTTTACATTTTGGGGATATGCATACGCAAAAAACCAGGCTGGCAAAAAGGAAAACCCTTTAAAACCCGCGTGTGGAACCGCTGCTAAAGATGGGTAGGAACGATCCGTCACATAGACAGTCTGTGAGCTATCAGTAACCTTTCCCTCCAGGAAATAAGTTGAATATTTTTGTAATTGACCCTGGAATTCACCGGGTTTCGCTACATACACTTTACCGTGGTCATCACTGATATAGGCACTGTTATAGATTCCCCAATCTCCGTCACCCGATACCTGGCAGCCAATTCGCCCAACTGCATAAGCGATCATGAGCGCGGGCGCAGCAGCATCAACTAAATATTTAATCTTTATTCCTTTTTTAGCTGCATACCAACAAATTGCAATGGCAGCCAATATCAATCCGCCGTAAAAAGTAAGCCCGCTTTGGGAGAAGATCCTCCCAATTGGATCCTTGATAAATTCATCCCAGTTCTCGAGGTTATCAAAAAGCTTTGCTCCAATAATTCCAAAGATCAACCCGAGGATGATAATATCTCCTACCCTGTCATGTGGCCAGATCCTTACCGTACGCCTTTCAGGTTGTTTCAATTTTTGCTTGTTTCTATCCCACCATTTCAACCAGGCAAGCAGGACTGCTATAATGATACCACCCAGCAAATTCCCATCCCTTGAAAATATATATTCCTGTGCGTTTAGATCTGCCGGCTTATCAAAGAACAAACCGATGAGTTTATACCCAAATAAAAATCCAATAAATGCATTGATCAGCAAGTCGAATGCAGAAGCAGGGCTGCCTACAGTGATCATTTCTTCCCTTGGAAACAACAATCCCAGTTTTTCCTTACGCTTCAATTCTGAAGAAATTACCACGGCTGCAACTACAAATGCAATTGCAACAAATAAACCGAACGTATTTAAAAAGCTAAGGAATTTCCATTCTACCCCAAACCAATCTTTAAATACATAGTATAAATTAGGATACATTATAGCAGTTTAATGATCATATCAAAATATGGTTGCAATATATTCTATACTGGCGGCAATAAAAAATCCTCCTGTTTATAAAGTTACAGGAGGATCAATATTTTATTATACCCCGAGCGTTCAAAAAGTTCAATAAGTTTAAAAAGTACATCTACTCCCTAAACCTTTTGAACATATTAAACCTCTTAAACTTTCTTAATTACAATGCATTTCAAAAGCACTGATAAGGTTATCAGCGATCATCCGGGCGCTTCTTCCTTCAATACTATGCCGTTCAATCAAATGAACGAGTTTGCCATCCTTAAATAATGCAATGGCAGGTGATGAAGGCGGGTATGGCATTAAATGTTCCCTCACTTTGTTGACGGCTTCTATATCAAAACCAGCAAAGCTTGTAGTTATATGATCCGGTTTCTTATTGCCATTTTGTACAGCGAGGATAACACCAGGCCTTGCGGTACCGGCGCTGCAGCCACATACTGAATTTATCATAACAAGCGTAGTGCCTTTTTCATTTAAAACCTTCTCAACATCAGCAGCAGATAATAATTCGGTAAATCCATTTTCAGTCAACTCTTCCTTCATTGGAATAACAATTTCTTCGGGATACATATTTCTAAATTTAATTTTTTATGTATTGCAAAATTACAATGTTATATGTTATGAAACATTCAAAATTTTCGATGAATAAAAAATAACAGTTAAGCAATTTTGTCGCATTGCTAAGACTATCCCCGCCATTGTGTCCTGCATTTTTGAAGTAAACCGAAAAAATTTCCGAAATCCTTTGCTGGAATGCAATTTGAACACTACATGTCAACAATTCTTTAAACAATTAAAATTATAAAGCCATGACACTTGTAAAAGTAAACAACCCGCTTTCCAGGTCTTTAGATGGATTGATGAACAATTTTTTTAATGAATTCCCAACTACGGTCAGTAAAACCTTCCGCGAAGATGTATTGCATTTTCCACCGGTGAATATTGTGGAGAACGCTGATGCCTACCAGCTGCAGATTGCTGCTCCCGGTTTTGAAAAAGCAGATTTCAATGTTAAGCTGGAGAACAATATTCTTACAGTAAGCACGGAAAAGAAAGAAGAGAAGAACGAATCAACCGGCAAAATGATTCGCAGAGAATTCAGCTACAAAGCTTTTAAACGCAGTTTTACCATTGATGAAAAAATCAATGAAGAAGGTATCAGTGCCAGATATGAAAATGGAATCCTGACACTTGAATTGCCTAAAAAAGAAATTGCAAAGCCGGCAGCGAAAGAAATAAATATTCAATAAGCATTAAAAGTACATACAGTTGGTAAGCTTTTTTAAGCTGGCCTCCTTATTCCTGGGGAGGCTTTTATTTACAGCCTGTTTTTTTTCTTGTATCAATTAAATATTGGATCTTCCATTCATTATTGAACCGGACCAACTGAAATGAATTTACCCCGCAATGACAGAATTTACCTTTATAATAAAATGAATAAGGCGTCCATGCAATAGCCAGTGCAGCATCTGCTTTTACAAATTCAAATACTATCCGTTCATCAAGGTCATCTTTACTTGTTTTGCTGATAAATGAAACAAATGCATGAACGGACTCATTTTGGATCTTCGTACTGCCATCTTTCATCTGTATGATCGTTTGCAGGATGGCACTGTCGGCAAAACATGTTTTCATTAGATCCGCATCACTGTTCTTCATGGCGGTAAACATTTTATTTACAACAGCTTTTACAGAATCTTCCGGAAGCTGGCATTTTGCAACAGCGGCTACGGAAAAAATTAAAAAAAATAATAAAAAATATCTCATCCCAGGGCTTTTTAACAATGTTTGGTAAAATTATTGAATAAAAGGACCAAATGAAGTTAATGAAAATTAGGTCTGCCTGGCTTATAGGAGGTATCATAGCAATTATATTTTCCGCCTGTAGTAAGAAGACAACGCCTTCTTCCGGAACCGCAGCTAAAAAGCCGGATTCAGCCTATGTAAAGAACCCCGCGAAAATAAAAACAGCTGTTCCAAAGGTTATCGTTGTGAATGACAACGCTGCCAGTAAAACTTTTGATGGAAGGTATTACTATGACCTTGCGGCCGCCGTTACTGGCGAAACAACAAGGATGGTAAGTATTACTTATATAACAAATCCATGCAGAATGATGAGGCATTTAAAGTAAAAGCCAAACAATAAGAATTTTCTATGAAAACACTTGTGCAACGAAAACCCGCTATATTTTAGCGGGTTTATATTTTTATGGATTTAATGATCTTACCAGAAGGCCTTTTGTATTTATTTCTGCAAGGCCTTAACAAGCTCAGCCTGACATACTATAATCAGCAATGAGGCTATAAATAACCCAATATCTTAAGCATGCTCTGCGCGGTTTGTTCTTTTGCATAAACCCAATCAACCAGTTTGCCGTTCTTATCCTGCTCTATAATAATATGTTTAGGCGAAGGGATCAGGCAATGTTTAATGCCGCCATAACCGCTGATCTGGTCCTGGTATGCACCTGTATGAAAAAATCCAACATATAACGGTTCTCCATCTCCAAGTTTTGGCAGGAACACTTCATTGATATGTTCTTCCCAATCATAATAATCATGACTATCGCAGGTAATACCTCCCAATACGACCCGTTGGTATTCATTGTCCCATTTATTGATCGGAAGCATTAAGAATTTTTCCCCAATGCCCCAGGTATCCGGTAGTGTTGTTATAAAAGATGAATCGATCATGTACCATGTTTCACGGTCGTTCTGTATTTTTTCACCGATCACACTGTAAATATGCGCCATGCTCTCTCCTACTGTATAACTGCCAAATTCCGTAAAGATATTCGGCATCGGCACTTTGTTCCTGGTACATGCTACTTTAATATTGCGCACGATCTCATTGATCATGAACTGGTAATCATATTCAAATCCCAGTGAATGCTTGATAGGGAAACCGCCGCCGATATTAATTGAATCCAATTCAGGGCAGATCTTTTTTAACTGGCAATAGAGATTGATCACTTTATTCAGCTCACTCCAGTAATAGATATCATCCTTGATGCCTTTGTTGAGAAATATATGCAGCATTTTCAGCTGGAACCGGTGTTCATTGCCTT
The DNA here is from genome assembly GCA_963779595.1 of uncultured Chitinophagaceae bacterium. GTDB lineage: Bacteria > Bacteroidota > Bacteroidia > Chitinophagales > Chitinophagaceae > Ferruginibacter. The sequence continues at coordinate 315,693 of CAVZYY010000002.1, forward strand.
CGATCTTATCTACATAAAATTCCAGTATGTCTTTTGCACGTATCCCTAACCGGGAGGTATAAAAAGGAAAATTCGGTTCTTCTTCTGCCGCTACCCTGATACCGAGGTTAAAAGGCACTTTTACAGATTTGTATAAGCTCCTCAGTTCTTCCATATTATCCAGGACAGGGATCACATTTTTAAACCCGCTGTTTAATAACTGGCGATACGCTGCGTGTATGATTTTTGTTTGTACCCGTTGCAGACAATATAGGTATCCTTGGTTATCTTCTTTTTTGCGTATAAATTTTTGATGATATCGATATCATACGCATAGGATGTTTCAAGGTGAATATCATGCTTAAGTGCTTCTTCCACGATAAATGAAAAATGAGAGCTCTTGGTACAATAACAATAATGATACTTCCCCGTCATACTTATGTTTTTTAAAAGCAGTTTTAAACATGGTCTTGGCCTTGTTGATCTGCATTCCGATCTTCGGGAGATAACTAAGTTTAAGTGGGGTGCCGTATTTGTCGATCAGTGCTTTTACATCCAGCCCGTTATATTGCAGGTAATCATTGTTGAGCTTAAAATCTTCCTGGGGGAAATTAAAGGTTTGATGTACAAGGTCATTGTATGTGTTGTTCATGCCTGTATCTCCTGCATTCCGCATCTTGTATAAAGTATTAATGGTTAGTAAACTATCTAAACAAAGATATAATTTAAGCGAAGAATTAAAATAAAAATCCGGGTACGAAAACGCACCCGGATATATACTTTAAAGGAATCCCTTATTTTACGGAGTCTACCAGCATTTTGAAAGCCTCTGGCTCATTCATTGCCAGGTCAGCCAGCACCTTACGGTTAAGGTCGATTTTCTTTGCTGCCAATTTATGAATGAATTCGCTGTAGGTCATTCCTTCCGCTCTTACGGCCGCGTTGATACGTGCGATCCATAAGGTACGGTATTCACGCTTTTTCAATTTACGGCCAACATAACTGTACGTTAAACCTTTTTCCATTACGTTTTTAGCAACGGTATATACATTTTTACGCTTACCATAATATCCTTTGGCAGCTTTTAAAATTCTTTTGCGGCGGGCCCTGCTGGCTACTGCATTTACTGAACGTGGCATATCTTAAAAATTTTAAAGTTAATAGTTTGATTGATTACGATCCGGGTTATTTCATCCCCAATAAACGTTTTACAAAGTGAAGATTGGCATCACTTACAACACCATCCATGCGCATATTGCGTTTGCGCTTGGTAGATTTTTTTGTAAGAATGTGACGTTTGAAAGCTTTCTGGAAAGTAATTTTACCGGAACCGGTAACTTTAAAGCGCTTCTTTGCGCTGCTGTTCGTTTTTACCTTTGGCATTATATAACTGTTTTAAGTTACTCCCTGCTGGCGTTCCGAAATCCCGGAAACTTATGGAGCCTTGTGGGAAATGAATAAATGAAAAGTGTTGTGCTTTTCGGGCGGCAAAGGTATGAAAATAATTGATAAATAATGAAGGAAATGCTCATTATAATGATAATTTCCCATTAGTTAGACCATAAAATACAGGCATTATCGCAAGATTGGCAGGTATTCCATTAAAAAACAACCACTTAGCTAAAATCGCGGGAGATACTCCTTTATATAGGTCTTCTACTTTTTTACGCGCCCAGGGCGTCTTACGTAAAAAACTAAGGCTGGATCTAATACTGGGATCGCTGTTGAAACAATTAATATTGATCATCTGTCCCAATGATTCCCATCCGAAATGTTCAACAAGACGGGTGACAATGGTTTCCAACGTTAACCCATGTAAAGGATCGGGGTTCATTTATGGCATACTTTATCCTGCAATATTACTTCAAATAGCCGGGGTTAGAAAAAGCTGACACCCGATTGAAATGCAGAGAAGGGCAATTATTTCCCCAAAAAAGTACTATTTAAAACATATATGAAGCATAACGGGCTACCACGGCAGGTCATATATCAGGCATTGTATTCGCATTAGCTGTAATAAATAAATGTAATTATGGAAAAGATTGAAAAAATGCACATGATGGATAAGATGCTTCGTGAATTAGAAGATATTACAAACAGTCAAACTTCTTTATTAAAAAAGTTATCACAGCTTGAGGCGGATAATATTAACCTGGGTAACCGGTTGTTGGAAAAACGCTTGCCCGATATTCACGGTAAAGTGGATGAAGCCCTGATAGAAGTCCAGGCAGTAAAGACAGAATTTACAGCAGAGCGGGAAAAATTCGTGAATGATAACAAGCTTAACGAAGTGTTACCGGAAGCCAATATTTAAAGACTGTTTACCAGATAGCCATTCCGTTATAAATTTTATAAGGATGGCTATTTTTTATTAAATTCATTTATCATTCATCCTAGCCATTGACTAAATTCCGGAAATATACACTGAGAGGAATAGGGATATTCTTTGGGGTTCTATTGCTCCTTTATATTGTTGTGTTTGCTTATGTATCCCTTAATAAACAAAAAATCATCAAGCAGGTTACAGACCAGGTTAGCAAAAAACTAAATGGTAAGCTTTCAATTGGAACCGTGGAGCTTAGTTTTTTCCGGCATTTCCCAAAAGTTTCTGTATTGCTTCATAAGGTGCTGTTGACAGATACCATGATTGCTCAACACCATCATCCATTGTTTGAGGCCAGCGAGGTATTTATTGAACTCAGCATTATGAAGCTGATAAAAAAAGAATCCGCGCTGAAGGGGATCAGGATAGAAAAAGGGAATTTTTATTTATTTACTGATACCAGCGGGTATACCAATAAGTATTTATTATCTCCCAGGAAAGAAGCGACCGCTGCAAAGGACAGCAGCCATACAATAAATATTCTAAAGTATGTTGTGCTTAAGGACGTCCGGGTCACCATTGAGGACCGCCAAAAGGAGAAACTGCATGACCTGATGCTGAGCAACCTCGATGTTGACCTGGATGACAGGATCAATACTTCTTTCTTTACAGCAGACGCAAATATATTGGTGCATAGCCTCGCGTTTAATCTACCCAAGGGAAGTTTTTTAAAAGAAAAAACATTCAAAGGAAACTTTGACATGCGGTATGATAAGCAAACGGGGCAACTAAAATTTGACAGTATTGATATAAAGTTATCTGATCAGCTGTTTAACATGAGCGGAGTCTTTGATCTTAAAGGAACGGCCCCGCAGTTCAGTGTGCGTTTACATACCAGGGATATCCTTTATCCAACCATAAAAAAACTGTTGCCTGACCGAATATCCAAATCCCTGTCGATCGTTGATATTGATAAACCACTCACTGCAGACGCCGCTATCAGCGGGCCGTTAAGGGGTGGTGACCCGCTTATTGATATTACCTGGAACGCGAAGCATACACAGTTAAAGACGCCATTCCTTGATTTCGAAGACGCAAGCTTCAGTGGAAATTTTACAGATGAAGTGCAACCGGGCCTGCCACGAAAAGATCCCAATTCCAGGATCGTGATCACAAACTTTTCGGCACTATGGAATGGCTTACCTGTCCGGTCGGGGAACATTGATATACTTGACCTGTCAACACCTACCCTTACCTGTGACCTGCAATCTGATTTTCCCCTTGCTTCTTTAAATGAGCTTATCGCCACCAATTCATTGCAGCTAAAATCCGGGGACGGTTCCGTAAATATTACCTATAAGGGCCCCATCGAAAAGAACAACAATACCAATTCTTTCATCAACGGTTTTATATCTTTTAATAAAGGGACCATATTGTATACCCCCAGGGACGTGCTGCTGGAAGATGTAAACGGGAAAATGATCTTTCAGAATTCCGATGTGTTCATTGAAAACCTGCAGACCGTAGTTTTGAAAAATAAAATAGTGATGAATGGCCAGGCGAAAAACCTGCTTACCCTGATGAACACAGAACCCAATAATGTTAATATTGACTGGAACATTTATTCTCCATCATTGAATTTGGGAGCATTCACTTATTTATTAAAGTCCAGGAAAAATGTAACAAAAGTCAATACAAAAAAGAAAGGCGTCGCTAACATGGCCTCAAAGATCGACCAGGTACTGGAAGCAGGGAAGCTACACGTAACATTAAAAACCGACAGGCTTCTATACAAAAAATTTGAAGCAGGCAATGTTATTGCCAATGTATCGCTTCTGCAGGACCGTTATATTATTAACGACGTTAGCATGAGCCATGCAGGTGGCCGGATGAATTTGAGCGGCTCATTGGTAACTCAAAAAACAAATTATCTCCAGGCGCAGGTATCAGCTTCCCTTCAAAATGTAGATGTAAGCAAAGTTTTCAGGGCATTTGACAATTTTGGCCAGCAGGGTATTACTGACCAAAGCCTGGAAGGGCAATTAACAGCCAAAGTGAGTGCTTCACTGGGATTAAACGAAAATGGCAAAGTATATCCCAATAGTGTTCAGAGCATTGTTGATTTTTCACTGAAGAACGGTGCCCTCAATAATTATGAACCGATCAAAAAATTACAACGCTTTATCTTTAAAAAGAGAGATTTTGAAAATATACGGTTTGCAGAATTAAAGAACCGCCTGGAAATAAAGGACCAGGAGATCAAGATCAACCGGATGGAGATCCAGTCAAGTGTTTTAAGTATGTTCGTGGAAGGCATATATAGCCAAAAAGGTACCACAGATATCAGCATACAGGTACCACTCAGTAATTTAAAAAAACGGGGAGCAGATTATAATCCCGAAAATGTAGGCATGGCCAAAAAAACGGGCAAAAGTATCTTCATAAGAGGCCGCCCTGACTCCGATGGGAGTATTAAATTCAAACTCGATCTGTTCAATAAATTTGATAAGGATAAGGATAAAAAGTAAATGGCACTATCTACAAAAGCCAAGAGGTTGTTAATTTAACTACACGGTCAATATTTCAATGTATGAAGGGTTTCGTACATGGCGTAAATTGTTCTACCTTTTTACTCCAAAATTTTACAGCCATGAAAAGTTTCCATTTAGTTTCCCGTTTTTCTATTTATTCATTATCTATTGTCTTATTTGGTTTCGGCGTTTTTCATTTCCTATACCCCCGCGACCTCCTGGTATATGTTCCCCAATTTTTACCCGGAGGAATTTTATGGGTTTATTTAGTTGGCACTGCCTTTATCCTGGGAGGATTGGCTTTCGTCACAAACAATTGGGTAAAAGTTGCGGGGTACCTTTTGGCAGTTTTGCTGGTCATTTTTATCTGACGATCCACATGCCAAATTACCTGAATGCTGGTGACAAGGAAATGAGGCAAATGGCGTTGGTCAATTTGCTGAAAGACACTGCTATTGCCTGCTTTGCATTGCATATTGCTGCAGGAGCTCATCACCAGAAATTACATTTGGAAGAAAGCGACTAGCGGTGGAGCTTGTTAGGAGTTCCCGGTTCATAGTTCATCATAGTTCCGAGATCATGGTTTATTATTACAGTTGTTGTGAAGCTAAGAATATGAAGCTATGAATTTTACTTATTCTCCCATCCCTTCTACATCCGCCGTCTTACTGCTGTTATCAGCATCGTATTGACCCATTGCAATTTCTGTAGGGGTAAAATAACGCCATTTCCCTGGGGCAAGGCCGGTTAAGGTAGATATTCATGATGCGGATCCTTTTTAATGAGGTAACACGGTAACCAAGCGCTTCACACATGCGGCGGATCTGCCTGTTGAGGCCTTGAGTAAGTATGATCCGAAAACGATTTTCCCCTTCCTGCTTTACAAAACATTTATTCGTCATGGTTCCCAATGATCCTTACACCATTACGCATGCTGTTTATAAAAGCGATGTCGATGGATTTGTCAACTGAAACAATGTATTCTTTCTCATGGCCATTGCCGGCACGGAGTATTTTATTTACAATATCTCCATCATTGGTAAGAAATATCAGTCCTTCAGATAAGCTTATCCAGCCTGCCAATGGGGAAAATCCTGTGTTTTATAATTTATAAAATCAATGATATTCGTTTTATCTTTTGTATCTGTAGTACAGGTGATGCCTTTCGGTTTATTCAACATGATATAAACCGTCTGCTTTATTTTTTTTCAGGGGTTCCCCATCAACCTGTACATCATCTCCTTCTTTTACCCGTTGCCCTTATGCGCATCTTTGCCGTTGATGCGTTACCCGGCATTCTTCAATATATTTATCAGCTTCCCTCCGGCTGCAGAAGCCGGTATCACTGATGTATTTGTTGAGACTGATATCCATGTATGGTTGAAAGATTACAGAAGTTTTAAAATTAAACATGTGAATAAATAAAATGTGAGAACGCTGTACTTCCCTTGCTGCAGATCAAAAAATGCTTTGATTAGCATCTGTCATCTTTATATCACTTCTGTTTTACTTCTCCTACTTCGTTACATCATCTTTGATCCTTTGCCCAATTCAGAAGCTTTTCTTTTTTTGTTGGCCTTTGGGGCAAACATCACCAACATCCGTTTTCCTTCCATTTTCGGCATGCCTTCAAGGGCGCCTACATCTTTCAGCCTGTCGGCAAATTTCAAAAGCAATAATTCCCCTCTTTCTTTAAACATAATGGCACGGCCTTTGAACTGGACATGTGCTTTAACTTTATCGCCATCTTTCAGAAATTTTTCGGCATGTTTACATTTGAATTCAAAATCATGATCATCTGTATTGGGAGTAAAACGAATTTCCTTAACCTCGCTGGTCTTGGATTTCGCCTTCATTTCCTTTTTCTTCTTCTTCTCTTCGTAAAGGAATTTATTGTAGTCGATGATCTTACAAACAGGCGGATTGGCGCCGGGAGAAATTTCGACCAGGTCAAGTTGCTGGGCATGCGCCATTTTCTGCGCTTCCATCGTTGAGTAAATGCCTGGTTCGATATTTTCGCCTACCAAGCCGTACTTCAGGTACTTTTATCATGTGGTTGGTACGGTGTTCCTGTTGTTGTTCTTTTTTGAAACGGGGATTGAATGTACCCCTGGGTGGTCTGGGTGGAAATGCCATTTAATTGTTTTAAGTTTACAATAGTGTTCTTATAATAACACGAATTTGAAAATATGAATTTCACGAATTAATCCTCTAACCTAATCTCCTTTCTTTTACCTCTGTTATGATACCGCCTAGGAATTCATTGATCAATACCTACGCCGACATCTCCTTTTCCCTGCCTGCGGACTGCTACTTTACCTTCATTCATTTCTTTTTCCCCTACCACCAGCATATAAGGCACTTTTGCTATTTCTGTATCCCTGATCTTCTTTCCTATCTTTTCGTTCCTGTCATCTATTTCCACACGAATATCCGCATTTTTCAGCGTTTGCAAAATAGTATTTGCATAATCCATGAACTTATCGCTGATAGGTAGAATTTTCACCTGCAGCGGTGCCAGCCACACCGGGAAATTTCCCGCATAATGCTCCAGCAAAAATCCAATGAATCTTTCATGGGTACCCAGGGCGCCCGGTGGATGATCAGGGGTACTTCTGCCGTGTTATGCTGATTGGTATATGAAAGCTTGAATTTATTACCGCTGTTAAAATCTACCTGGTTTGTCGCAAGCGTAAATTCCCTGCCAATGGCGCTCCATATCTGTACATCGATCTTGGGGCCATAGAATGCCGCTTCATCCTGCACTTCTACATAAGGAATATTTGATTCTATCAACACCTCCCTTACCATTGTTTCTGTTTCCTTCCAGAGCTCCGGCTCATTCACATATTTCTGGCCCAGTTTTGCCGGATCATGCAGGCTTAAACGCATCACATATTTATCTACCCCAAAAATCTTAAAGTATTTGATATACATTTCATTCACTGCCCGAAATTCATCCGCGAATTGCTCCTTGCTACAATAAATATGTCGCATCATTCATATGCAGGCAACGAACCCTCATCAAGCCAAATAACTCACCACTTTGTTCATAACGGTAACAGGTACCGTATTCTGCAATCCGGTAAGGCAGATCTTTATAGCTTTTAGGTTCTGCATCAAAGATCTTATGATGATGCGGGACAATTCATTGGCTTCAGGTAATACTTCGTGCCATCCAGTTCCATGGGTGGAAACATACTATCTGCATAATATGGCAAATGCCCGCTTGTAATATACATGCTTTCTTTTGCAATATGCGGTGTTACAACCCTCTTATAACCTGCCGCATTTTCCGTTTCTTTGCCAGTTTTTCCAGCTCTTCGATAATAACCGTTCCATTTGGCAACCATAAGGGCAGGCCCTGTCCTACATCATCATCGAATGTAAAAATGCCCAGTTCTTTACCCAACTTGCGGTGATCGCGTTTCTTCGCTTCCTCCAGCATCAACACATATTCATCCAGTTCTTTCTGGTTGGGGAAACTAACCCCATAGATCCGGGTAAGCTGTTTATTTTTTTCATCGCCTTTCCAATATGCACCTGCAATACTGGTAAGCTTGATCGCTTTTATAAATCCCGTATTGGGTATATGCGGTCCGCGGCAGAGATCGGTAAAACTGCCCTGTGTATAAAAAGTAATTTCTCCATCGTTCAGGTTGTTCAACAGGTCCAGTTTATATTCATCGCCTTTTTCTGTAAAATATTGAATGGCCTCTCCCTTTGGCATTTCTTTTCTTATAAACAGGTTGTTAAGTTTAGAGAGTTCAGCCATCTTTTTTTCCAGTACTGTAAGGTCTTCTTCACTCATTTTATTATCACCCAGATCTATATCATAATAAAATCCCTTATCAATAGCAGGCCCAACCCAGAATTTAACACCGGGAAAAGTAGCCTCCACTGCTTCAGCCATCAGGTGAGCAGATGAATGCCAAAAAGTTGATTTGCCTTCTGTATCGTCCCAGGTGAGCAATTTTATAGATGCATCTTTATTGATCGGGCGGGATGGCATCCCATACTTCCCCATTGATATTTGCTGCCAGTACTTTTCTTGCCAGCCCCTCACTGATCGATTTTGCAATATCCATAGCAGAAGACCCTTCTACATATTCTCTTACAGCACCATCGGGTAATGTTATCTTTATCATGATTTGTTTAAGTTCACTATTTTTTCAGAGTGCAAATTTAACGAAGTCTTAGCTAATCCACGATGGATTTACATTTTTTACGCAGGATTTCATTTTATTTTTGTAAAGTGATAATTTATTGCCAGATGAAAAAAAATATACTCCTTCTTTTCTCTATTGGTTTATTTTTTACGGTTTCTGCTCAAAACTTTACGGGGCAATGGAAAGGCGTGTTTTTGGACAAAAGCACTTCTTTTGTCGGCTGGGGAGGTGACCGTTGTGATTATATCCTGGACCTTGAGTGTAAGGGCAAGCATGTCAGTGGATTTTCATATACCTATTTTACGGATGGCGGAAAAAAATACTATACGATCTGTAAACTGGAAGGGTTTATTGACAGGAAGCAAAAATATATCGAGGTAAAGGAAACAGAACGTACAAAAACAAATGTTCCTGATAATATCCGCAATTGCTTCCAGGTGCATAAACTTACTTATTTTAAAGATTCAGATACAGAAACAATCGAAGGTGAATGGGACCCTGCGCCCAATCAGATCGGTGATTGCGGGTATGGTACAACAGTTCTTACCCGTCGTACATTGAATAAAAGCTTACCCGGTTTTAACAACAGCACATCCAAAACTGATCAGAAAAAGATCTCCCCGGCTATCAAAAAATCATCCCCGGTTGCTGACAAAGCTAAAATCAAAACGACCCCATCAATTGCAAAGAAGACTCCAAAACCCAAGCCTAATCAAAAATTGATAGTAGTTCCCGAAAAAGGCCTGGTGAAAAAAGAACCCGAAGTAGTTAAACCGGACCTGCCCACTGTGAAAACTTCTCCTGAAAAAATGACTGCTCCTTCCGGGAAATTTGAAAAAAGAAATAATACAGTCTTAAAAACGATCGAAGTCGATAATAAAACAGTGAAGGTGGACCTGTATGATAATGGTGAAATTGATGGTGACAGCATTTCCCTTTTCTACAACGGTAAATTGATATTATCCAATAAAAAGCTATCTGAGAAAGCGATCACGCTTACACTATACGTTGAAGATGATGATATGAATGAGCTGACCATGTATGCCGACAATCTTGGAACCATCTCCTCCCAATACAGCTTTAATGGTTGTAACTGATGGGCCTAAACGCTATGAAGTCCGCATTACTTCTGATCTTCAAAAAAGCGGCGTCATCAATTTTATTCAAAACCGGCTGTTGCTGCAGGCAATTAGCTCTTCGATAAGCCAGGATGACATCCCGTCCGGCATACCGGAACTGGCCTGGAATACAAGTCCCTTTAGAATTTAAAATTCCAGGTAACTGCCGGAATGATAGGGAAAATGGAAACCTGTTTTGCCTGTACTTTCAAGGTTCCGTTATACGGGCTTCCTGTCTGGTCAAAATAAATGAAATAAGGATTTTTCCGGCTATAAGCATTGTAAACACTGAATACCCATTCTGTTTTCCATTTCCTTCCCTCGTTCTTTTTTGGAGTAAGATTGCTGAAAGATCAAGCCGGTGATAAGATGGCAGCCGGTATTCATTGATGCGGCTATACTCCTGCGTTAGCACTCCACCAACAATATAAAAACGTTGTGGCAGGGTGGCCGCATTGCCACTTCCATAAACAAATGTTGCAGATAATTTCCATTTTTTATTCAGTTCATACATGGCGACAATGCTCAGATCATTCCTCCGGTCATATTTGGCGGGATATTTTTCGCCGAAATTAAGCCCGGGAAATTTCCTCCAGGTCCAGCTCAAGCGTATACCCAATCCAGCCAGTGAATCTTCCTTTTGACTTTATTGATGAATAATTCAGTGCCATAACTCCAGCCTTTGCCAAACGTGAAAGAATTTTCCGTATCATCCAGAGTATTGGGTGTATATCCTTCTTTATATTCTATCTGGTTCTGCATGTCTTTATAATACAATTCCAGGGAGGTTTCATACATATTATTCTTGAAATTCTTAAACAAGCCTGCAGCATACAACCAACTCATCTGCGGTTTTACTTTATAAGTACTTGGTACCCAAAGATCAGTTGGCAACGTGGTGCCTGCATTGCTTACCAGGTGAATGTATTGCAGGTTGCGGGTAACCGATGCCTTGACGGATGTTTCTTCATTCAACGCATACGCACGGTGAGCCTTGGTTCAAACCCTCCATAGGTTTTTACGGCCTGCCCTTTTTTAAATACAGTGCTGTCGATCCTGTTTCCATTATCATCAGTGGTATAAATTTTATTGCGCCGATCTGTTGAAACCCACTATACCTCAGCCCGGCATTGATCTTTAACCTTTGAGCTGATCTCCCAATCATCCTGTACATATACGGCAGCTTCATGTGCAAATTTTATTTGCGCATTCAATGGTTTGAACACAACAGAATCCTGTTTGCCGCTAACAACGGAAGGTGTAAAACGGTGATAGGTATAAAGGCCGCCAAATTTTAACTTATGACTGGGAAAGGGATACAGATCAAAATCCTGCTTAAAACTGATATCACGGATACCTGATGCAAGTTTGAACTCAAAATTATTTTGTGCAGCCTTGAATGCAAAATTATAATCGTTATAAACAGCAGTTGTGTTGCACAAATAGTTTATTGTTGAAAACATGGTTCCATCGCAAGGTGCCAGTTGCATTTCCCCAGGGAATATTTACATCAAGGCTCTGCCTGCCATTTACAAAATCAAAAACATCTCTCCCAAAATATCCACTCAGGTACAGCCGGTCACGTTCATTGAAAACTTATAATTGATCTTTGCATTCAGGTCATAGAAATAATAACCCGAACCATAGAACTGGCACTGCTTTTTTAATAAATGGTTTTGCGATCGCATCAATATAAGTCCGCCTGGCAGAAATAATAAAAGAGGACTTTATCTTTTTTAATCGGCCCCTGAATGGAGAGCCTTGAAGCGATCAATCCAATCCCTCCATCCACCTGGAATTTCTGGTTATTCCCTTCCTTCATGGAGATATCCAGCACACTTGATAGCCTGCCACCATATTGTGCCGGCATTCCGCCCTTTATCAAGTGAAACATTTTTAATCGCATCTGAATTGAAAATGGAAAAAAATCCAAAGAGGTGCCCGGTATTATAAACTACTGCATCATCCAGCAAAATCAGATTTTGATCGGGCCCACCACCCCTTACATAAATGCCGGCGCTGCCTTCGCCTGCATTGCGAACACCGGGAAGCAACTGTACTACTTTTAACAGGTCAACTTCTCCCAAAAATGCAGGAATGGATTTTATCTGTTCAATGGGTAAAGCGATCTTACCCATCTGCGCATTCTTTACATTATTATCCCGTTTTCTGGGCGGTAACAATCACTTCCTCTGAAAGTGCGTTAGCCTGTCATAGATCAATATTCAGTAAAGTATCTTTTTGAAGCCTGAGATCGATACACAACCGGCTGGTAACCTACATACGAACCGATCAATGAATATTTACCTTCAGTTGAGTGTGAGCGAATAAAAACCATATTGGTTGCTGTTAATACCTTTTGAATTGCCTTTCACCGTAACGTTGCCCCGATCAGGGTTTCACCAGTTGCACCATCCCTAACATAACCACTGATGGTATATCTTTTCGGGCGGGGAAGGATCATACCCGGCGAGGGAACAATGCCCGCAACACACAAAGTAAGGATCAAACAAAAATATTTCATACGGTATATGTCCTGCCATATGAGCATTATTATTTAGCCTTGATCGTATCTTTTACTTCCCCGCAATGAAGCATCACTGCTTTATATTCCGGGTGATTTTTCCCGAGATAAGGATTCACAATTTCTTCGCTATTGCTGATCCAGTTTGCGCCTTTATCTTCCCCAAAAGCCATCGGGCAATTTTGCAAGTATAATTTGGGTCCTTCATAATTGATCGATCTTAAAAAAGACGGATACAACATTTCCGTGACCATCCTGAAATCCTGCCGCATTTCTGTAATATCTGTCTGCGCCAGCAAAGACTTGAGCGTTTGACCTGATATCTTGATATTGGCCTTTACGGTTTCAAAGATCACGCAGTATCATTTTTAAGCTCTTCGAGGGGAATACTGTCCAGCAGACTGATGAATGACCGGGCACCCTCCTTTGCTCCTGTTGTATCATCTTCAATAAATGCATCTTTTATTTCAAGATATGCTTCCATCAGCCTGTCAATGCTTGTATTAAAAAGGCTGAATGTTTTTTTAACGCGATGGGTAATGGTTTTGGGGCACTGGTACCATTCGGCTTAGACCTCAGTAAAAACCAATAAACCCCCAAGGCGGCCAGCAATAAGAATGATATACCAACAACTTTTTTCATATGTAAAAAAATTTTGCCAAAGTTACTACATAACGTAAATCCGCTTTATTAGTTTAATGTTTGAGTTACTTTTGCGGAAATTGGGGCTATAAGCTATAAGCTATAAGCTATAAGCTATAAGCTATTAGCTATAAGCTGTAAGCTATTAGCTATTAGTATTAGCCGGTAAAAGAACGGGAATTTATTATTATTAAAAAACAGGGCTAACAGCTTGCGGCTAATAGCTAACAGTTCAGAACAAAAAATCATACGTAACATGTTATTAGGATTACAGAATGTGACATTTGAATTTGGCGCACGAACCATCGTGGAAGATGCCACCTGGCATATACAACCCAATGAACGCATCGGATTGATCGGGTATAATGGTACCGGTAAATCTACTTTATTAAAAGTACTTGACCGGCCAATATACACCGGCTAAGGGGACCGTTGAAAAAGGAAGGGAAACAACTATCGGTTTTTTGCACCAGGACCTGCTGGGTTTTGATACAGAAGATTCAATACTGGAAGTGGCCATGGGCGCTTTTGAAAGGGTAAAGCAATTGGAAAAGGAAATTGAAGAGGTGGGTGAAGAACTGGACTAAAACCGGGGATGAAAAGCTGGCCCATGATTATGCAGACATGTTGCATGAACTGGAAGTGCTGGATGGATATAGCATTCATCATAAAACAGAAGAAATATTACAGGGGCTTGGATTCACCAATGCGACCTGCAAAAGCCAATACAAAACTATTTAGCGGTGGCTGGCGCATGCGGGTATTGCTGGCAAAAATGATACTGCAGCACCCGGATGTATTGTTGATGGATGAACCTACCAACCACCTTGATCTTCCGAGTATCGAGTGGCTGGAAAAATACTTGCAGCATTACCAGGGAGCCGTAGTGATCGTTAGCCATGATCGTTATTTCCTGGACAGGATGGTCACAAAAGATAGTGGAATTGTACCAGCAAGAACTACATTTTTATACCGGCAATTATTCTTATTACGAAACGGAAAAAGCTATACGGATCGATATGCAGCAAGAAGGCATATGAAAACCAGCAGGATTATATCCGGCAGCAGGAAAGATTTGTAGAACGGTTTAAGGCAAAAGCCAGTAAGGCAGCTGCCGCACAAAGTATTGTGAAGAGGCTTGAAAAACTGGACCGGATAGAAGATGTGGAACTTGAACGGCCCAATATGCGAATCAATTTGCTGTTGATAAACAGCCGGGCAGGGTCATTTGTACATTAAAGCATGTTACCAAGAAGTTTTGGAGATGTAAATATCGTGGAAAATACCGGTGCTGAGATCGACCGCGGCGATAAGATCGCGTTGATCGGCGCCAATGGTAAGGGTAAGTCAACATTGCTGAGGATCATTGCCGGCACGGAAACCTTTACAGGGGAACGGATCTGGGGGCATAATGTGGTAGAATCTTTTTATGCGCAGCACCAGCTGGAAGCCCTGAATCATGGACAACGATGTACTGGAAGAAATGAAAGATGCCCGCAGCGGAAAAACATGACCTGGAGCTCCGAAGCCTGCTTGGGTGCTTTTTTATTCAGTGGCGATGATGTAGAAAAGAAGATAAAAGTATTGAGCGGTGGTGAAAAGGCAAGGGTGGCATTGGCAAAAACAATTGTGAGCAAAGCCAATTTCTTAATGCTGGATGAGCCTACCAACCACCTTGACATCCATTCTGTGGACCTGCTCGTAGAATCATTGAATAAATATGAAGGGAGCATTGATACTGGTTAGCCATGACCGTTATTTCATCAGCAGGATGGCAAATAAAATATGGGAAATAGAAGACCATAAGATCCGGGAATTCAAAGGTACTTATGCGGAATGGGAAGACTGGAAAGAGCGCAGGGCGAAGGCGGAAGCAGAAGCTAAAAAATCAGGAAAAGCTGAAGAAAAAATTATTAAAGAAGTAAAAGTTGAACGGGCTGAGAAAGGACAAAAGAAGCCTGATAACAATGATCAGAAAAAAGAACTGCAGAAAATTAAAACAGTGATCAGGCAACTCGAAGAAAGGCTCGTTGATCTTAACAGTAAAAAAACAGCACTGGAAAATTCATTGGCTACTCCTGAGATCTATGGTGATAAACAAAAGTTTTTAAAAGCAGAAACGGATTATAACAATGCCGTAAAGGAGCTGACCGATGCAAATACTGAATATGAAAAAGTATTTGAAAAGATGATGGAGCTTGAAGAGAACGGATAACCTGCTTGTTCTATTTTTACATTTATATGAAGAATGTTAACCACTAATATTCAATAGCGGCCAGCGTTGGCCTGGAGATTTGGAGATGAGTTGATTTGGAAATTATTAATCCGCCCGGGTTTTAGCAACTTGGTAAATAAAAGGATATTTCCATGATATTATCCCCCCATTTTCAAATCTCCAAATTACCAAATCTCCAAATCAATCCTAATAGCGTATTTGATTATACCGGGGGTAACCAGTCATAATTAAATTTAAATTCATTCCGGCACACAATATGCAGCAAAAACTGGTGTACGGTACTGTTACTCTTTAATATTTAAGTATATTTAAATCTAAATTTCCTGTTATGGCAAACATTTACAATTTTCTAAAACAGGTATTCTACCTATTATTGGTTTTATGCGTTCCTGTCTTTCTAACGGCACAGCCACCAACCATTACGTATGAGCGGGCGATCGGCGGTTTATCCGCACCGGTTGATATTGTAAATGCCGGGGATGGCAGCAACCGGCTTTTTATTGTTCAGCAGGCAGGCGTTATACAGGTATGGAATGGAACTACAGTGAGCCTTTTTGCCGACCTGGGTCCTACCGGGATCAATGTCGTTAATTCCGGAGGCGAAAGGGGCTTGTTAAGCATGGCCTTTCACCCGGATTATGATGGCACTACAAACCGTTTTTTCTTTGTGTATTATACAGACGCCGCCGGAAATATTGAAGTAAGAAGATTCCAGACAACCATGGGTAATCCCAATACTGCCGATATGGCCAGCGGTGTTTCAATCATTAATATCCCTCACCCTGGTGCTTCCAATCATAATGGGGGTAAGCTGAACTTTGGAAGAGATGGTTATTTATATTTTGGCACCGGTGATGGCGGCGGAGGTAATGATGGCCCCAATAATGCCCAAACCGGAACGGTTTTGCTTGGAAAAATGTTACGGCTAAATATTGATACTACTACTATGCTTTATGGTAATTATGGCGTTCCATCCACTAATCCATATATTGGGATTGAAAGTCCGGCCATAGACGACCGGATATGGGCATTGGGGCTTAGAAATCCCTTCCGTTGGAGCTTTGACAGGCTCAGTGATGATATGTGGATCGGGGACGTAGGCCAGGGCGCACAGGAAGAGGTCAACTATAGGCCCCGTCCAATTTCAGGCCATGTTAATTATGGATGGAGATGTTTTGAGGGTTATCCTTCCACACCCGGCGTTCCGGATTGCATACCGGTAGATTACGTTCCTCCTGTGTTTGATTATCCAAATCCAAGCTCGGGGCAATCGGCTGTTACGGGTGGACATGTTTATCGCGGTCCCGATTACCCGAATTTCTGGGGTTATTATGTCGCGACAGATGTATACTCAGGCCAGATCCATATTCTCTGGCCCAATGGCCTCGGCGGTTTTGATTCTTTGAGCCAGGCATCCCCGCTGGCTTTTGTAGTTGGATTTGGCGAGGCTGAAGATGGAACATTATACGCAGTATCACAGCAAACAGACAGCGCATATAAAGTAGTCGGCACAGGGGGTGTTATTCTTCCGGTCAGGCTGACCAGTTTTATTGCTGCTAAAAAGAATGGATACAATGAATTGAAATGGGTCACCGAATCTGAGATCAATACGGCCCGTTTTTATGTTGAATATAGTAATGACGGCGTTGTTTTTGAAAGGATCGGTACAGTGGCTGCCACGAGGTATACAACCGGAACCAGCTACCGGTTCGATCATTCACTGTATGCTTTTGACCGTGATATGTTTTACCGGCTGGCGATAGAAGATGATAATGGTATGCTGCGCTATTCATCAATATTGCGTTTGGGTGGTATTAAGCAAAATAGTATTCGGATATACCCTACCGTTGTACACAATAATATGTTCACCCTGGAAATTGCACAGCCTGCACACTCATTAAAACTGATAAATACCAACGGATCGGTCGTATATAAAAAGAATCTCGAAGCGATTGCGGGCAGCATGTCTGTTTATTTATCTGCTACCCTTGCAAAAGGGATCTACATTGTAGAGATCACCGGGAATAAGATGTCAGCAAAAGAAAAGATCATCATCCAGTAAACCTATAAGTTTTGTAAAACCTTATAGGTTTATATTAGCAGCATATAATTCTGAAACGTTCGGAACGATATGCTGCTCTTTTTTTTTCCATTGATCATTATCTACCCTTTTGCAGTTTTAAAATCCGGTACCCAAATAAGCGACTTCGATATAAATACTATGGCACATTATTAGTCTTTCTAAATGTATTAATCAAAACTTTATTTTATGAAAAGAATTATTGCAGGCATATCATTCCTCGTTGCAACCGGCATTTCAATCAATGCCAGCGCGCAGGACAGCCCCATGACACAAAAACCGATCATATCCTCAAGCCAGGATAGTGCAAGCCTAGGTACGCAATGGCCGGCAAAGGGACAGGACAGTCTTAACAGGCCTATGAAAAAAAATATGGATAGCAGTATGAGTTCAAAAAGCAGGTATTATTATTACCCGTCGGCAAACATTTATTATGACAATGATACACGCGATTATATGTATTATGATCAGCCGGGTGCAAAATGGCTGACCTCAAAAGAAACACCTGCCGGGATAAAAATAGATCAAAAAGACAGGTACCCGGTGAGTTATTCGGGCAATGATCCATGGAAAGATAACAGTTCCCATAAAATGAAGTATAAGGTGAAAAAAGATGGAACAATAAAAAGCAAGTCTGAATAATACCCGTAAGGATACAAATACAACAAATACAAACGGCACCTTTCGGGGCGCCGTTTGTATTTAAAAACAGTGACTTTCATAAATGTTCCTGCGGTAATTTTCCTGTTTATTTATTTTTAGCAATCCCTTCAGCTTCGTTGATCCAGGCTGCTTCTGTATCATCTGCATTTTTCTGGCTGTATTCTTTTCGGGCTTTTTCAAGCTTTCTTTCTTTTGATTTACCCACAACAGCTTTGATCCTTGCTCTTCTTTCAGCATTCAATTTCGCATATTGTTCTTTTTTTTGATCTTCTGTTATGGCCGCATCGTCATGAATGGCTTTAGCTTTATCATGATAAGTTTGATTGATATAATTCACCTGGCTGCTTTTATAGTTATCAAGTTTTGCACTACTGTTCACCGCATTCCGCTGCCTTTGAATTTTGAGCCATTGCTCTTTTTCCTGGCTTTGATTTTTCCACATAGACTTATACATACTATCCATTTCACGAAGCTTATTTTCTTTCCATATAGTCCGCTCCTGTTCAAATTTTTCATTTGCTAACCGCTCGTTTTCAAGCCTTGTTGAATCATACCTGATCCTTTCTAACTGCTGCTGGGCTGCAATTTGCTGTTTCTCAAGCTGCATTTGCTCGAAATCGGCTTTGGCTTTAGCTTCGCTATTCACCTTTGCTTTTTTAGATTTTTTGGAGCCGCTCTTGGTAGTCTGAGCTTCTGCTGCCAGAACAGATATAGCTACCACACAGGCCAGGAATATTCTTTTCATAAATAACATTTTTCATACATTAGTCAATTTCTATGCCATAGGAGCATAAATGTATGCATTGGATTATTTTAGAAAGAGATCATTTGAATTTTAACAATTAAATCCAATCATTTTAACCTGTAAATTGCCGTAAAACCTGCAGCAGTTTGTCCAAACTGAGGATAGACTGATAACCTTCTGTTGATGGCCTTGTTTTTATGAAAATGAGGTACCAGTATTCCTATCGCCGGACCAACGATAGTACCAACAATCACATCGGAGGGAAAATGCTCTCCCGCCTTCACCCTTAAAATACCTGTAGTTGCTGTAGCTGCACCTGCAATGGTATAAAGGATCCATTTATTTTTCATGCTTGAATGATAATCACTGAAAACTTTTGCGATAAAAAATGTGGATGTACCTACGAGCGCTACATGACCTCCAAAAAAGGAATTCCTTGCCCCTCCTCTTGACCTTTTTGACAAAGGCACTTCAGAATTATAAGCATATGGCCGAAACCGGTTGGCAGACATTGCGGAAACGGTATAAGCCGTTCCTGTAATGGCCATCGCTTCGAGGTATAACAAGCCAATCTTAAGCGCGTCCCGGCGGATCTTTTTATCCAGCAGGAGGATAACCGGTAAGGGCATCGATCCGTAAAAAAATATATCACCGGCAGATCTTGCACCTGAGGAGAAATTTCGTGTAGCTCCCCGGTCAAAACGATTGATCTTATTCCTATCCAATGCTAAAAGCTCGCTGAATGGTACTGTATCCCTGCGATAGATCACGCTAAAACCGTATAAAGTCCATGCGGTGCCGGCCGCACTTAATGGAATATCCAGCCACGGCTTAACATTATAGATCTTTTCGGGATTAAGACTGCTGGTAGTATTTTCTATAGTAACTGTTCCCGTATCTGTAAATTGGGCAACTGCACACTGTGTAAAAAATAATAGCGGAAATATTGATAATATTATTAACCTGGACATAAGTATCTTTTCCAATCTTTTTACAATTGGTATACCAGTCCTTAAACAGGTGTTGATTTAAGTTTGAATTGTATCATTGGGGAACCCGGTCTACAGGATATTTGACGCTGCTATTCCTTACTTGTCTTCTACATAAGGCTGTATTAGCAGGGTTTCAATCTTATTTTCAGCATCCAGCCCGAGCATGAGCTGTAATATAGGGCTGCCATCAACTTTGTATTTATTAATCCCCTGCAAATAACTTACAAAGGTTGCTTTTTCAAAATTATTCATAGGAAGGATCTGGGTAGTAGCTATTGAGTTAAAATTCTCAGGGGTTATTTTTTCACGGAAATTCTTTCCCGACATAGCATACACACTATCCGGCTGTTTATTCTTTAGAAAAGAGATAACTTTTTGGGCGATGGAATCTGTTTTCTTTGTTTTAATGTCCTGGGTCATTTTGCTGTCCGGTACCTGGGCATGAGTGAACAATGAAAAAAATATTGATATGCAAAAAACAATTATCCATTTCATATAGCTGTATTTGGTCTCCATTAAACTAACAATTTTTATGCCGTATAAAACCAGGAGCAATTTTCATATGCCCCGAATCGTAAGCATTTAAGAAAGAGGCATATATAGAATATACTGCTCTTTTCACTAAAGGCACGGGACAATTAATGAATTTATCGGACTGTTCTTTAGGGGCTAGGAAGAAATCATAAAAGATGGGTAATATTGATATTTTGCAGGTATGGCTCGAGGGAGGATGTTGAAGTGAAAGATCTCATTCCCTGTATGGCTTCAATATTATTATCAAATTTTGCTTCTACATAAAAAGAATGGACCTGGAACAGGCAATACTTATTAAAACTATCCCTTCTCTCCGCTATAAGAATGCCGAGGCGATTCATTACCTTATATTGCTCCTTGCCCGTTAACCCTGTGAATTCATGCTGTGTCATACTTGTTTAAAGATAAAAAAAAATCGGGATGTTTATAAATTTTACCCGTACGTAAAAATTCTTTCACAAAGGCCTGAGAATAAACGCGGTTTTTAAGCAAAACTGATTCAAGACAATAAACCATAAAACCTTATCAAACAGGCATTAAGATCATAGTGGCAGGCCATATGCTGAATGGCATTGCTTTTGTCATCTATAATAATATGGGACTAAAAAATGAAATAAAAAAATCTCTACTCGCAGTTAACATGCTGGCCCGCGATCTGAAAGTGAATTTACCTGTTGAAGCATTGCTGTTCCCGGCTACCGTCAATTGCGTGATCAATGGTGTAAAAACGATCACAGATTGCATTGTCAGGATCACAAAAAAAGGGAAACTCTTCTTATTAGGCAATCACTTCGATAAAGATATACCAAGACAATTCACCCCGGGTCATTATAAATATCTTTACTGGAAGGATGCCGGCCTTTTAATTGAAAACACTGGTTTCGCGGGTGATGGTGACAAAAAAAATTATGATATACTGGTAACGCCGAGGTTAAATTTTTAAAACAAAACCTCTGCATCTCCTCCTACAGGATAGCCCTGGCAAATAAGCACTCTCCCCTTTTCAACTTCATCATCAGTGAGCACTTCGTTGTAAGCCATCCATATTTTCCCCCTTGTACAGGTAGCTACGCAACTCCCGCATCTCCCGGCTTCGCAACTATAAGGCAGGGTAATGTTATTTTTTTTGGCTGTAGCCAAAATGGATGATGGATACTGAACCTTTATTTTGTGCACCTCAGCCCCTATGCGTATCGTGACAAAGTAAGCATTGCTATCAGGTGGCCTGGGTATTACCAGGCGTGGGAGGTTGCTGAAATTTTCTTTAAAAATATTTCCCGCAGGTACATGTCCCAACAAAGTAATGTTTGCCATTCTCATATATTCAAACGGGCCGCATATATAAAATAATGCTTCATTTGCAGGTAGCTTTAGGTATTCATCCAGCAATTGTTCCAATAACCAATTGCTTAAACGGCTTCGCCTGAAATCAAAAATATTACTGAAAAAGAAATGAATTATAAACCTGCCGGGGTATTCGAGGTGTAGCTTATTTAATTGTGCGTAAAAAATGGTATCTTCTTCACTCCTGTTGCTATAGATCAGTACAACATTCCCGGTTCCTTTCTGCAAAATTGTTTTGAGCATTGAAAAACATGGTGTAATACCACTTCCCGCAGCAATAAAAAAATATTGTTTGCAATCTTCTATATTTTCCGGCAAAAGAAATAAACCAGTGATGCCGGAAGACAATAATATATCCCCTTGTTTTGCGTGCGAGATCAGCAAACGGGAAAATTCGCCATTGATCACTTTCTTTATAGTAATAGCAAAGGGCTCATCTAATAAAGCCGAAGAAGAAATAGAATACGACCGTCTCTTTTCCCCATGCCTCGTATTGAAGACAAGGGTGATAAACTGGCCAGGTTTGTAAACAGGTTTCCAGTCATCTAAAAATTCCAAAATAAAGGTCTTTGCTTCCTTTGTTTCAGAAATAACTTTTACAATTTTCAACCTTTTTAAGCTAAAGGCTTCATCCATGAATGCAAAAATAAAATATCAGCAGCAAGTTTCACGCAAAGCCGCTAAGATTCGCCAAGTCGCAAAGAACGTATTGCGGCTTATGTAATTCTACTTTGCGTCTCTGCGGGAAATCCGTCCTATAATTTTGTGTAATCGTCACGATACCTTCAGCAAGCCCCTGATATTGATCATTTTTAAATAAGGATCCAGCTCATTGATTGAACTGAATGATCGAATGCTTTGCACATAGTCCATTTCAATGTGGTATTTGATCTCTACATAGAACGAACCCAACTGGTGAAGAAAAAACCTGTTTAACACTGTTCTCCGCTCACTGACGGCTACCCCTGATTGGTGCAGTACCCTGAATTGCTCCCCCTTTGGTAAAATTGTAAACTCCTGCTCGGTCATATTAGTTAAGTATAATGAAAGATAGGTGAATTGCCTGACGTAGCTTTTGGTAAAATTTAAATTTTTTTTTGGTAAATGCAATACCCCATTTGGGGAATGTGTCATAATATAAATTTCTATCATATAGTCAACAGGTGGATTCATCATTGGAAAGATATTTGTTTTACATGCCTAACCTAAAACAGTATCATGAAAACTTTTTTCAGAAACAATTCACTTTCGATCGTATTTTTTTTATTGTTTATGCTTTCCTTTATCGGACAGATCTACACTGGCTTCCGTCACTATAACGCTGAGCTGCAGGATGAGCATTTGCTTGCAATCCCGTTGGCACATTATTTAAGTTCCGGGCATTTTTTGCAGGCTACATTTGAAAACTGGGAAAGTGAATTCTTACAAATGGCGCTTTTCGTTATTCTTACTATATGGTTAAAGCAAAAAGGTTCTTCAGAATCTAAAGCCCTTGGAAAAAAAGAAGAAGTGGATCGCGAACCTTCCTCCCGGAGAAAGAATGTTCCCTGGCCGGTAAAAAAAGGGGGACTGGTTTTAAAATTATATAAGCATTCACTATCGCTCTCATTGACCTTATTATTTCTTATTTCCTTTGTCCTTCATTTCTACGGGAGCCATAAAGACGAAAATCTTGAATTATTAAAAAACGGGCTTCCCGAAATCAGCCGGAAGGAATACATGTTCAGTTCGCGTTTTTGGTTTGAATCCTTTCAAAACTGGCAAAGTGAATTTTTATCTGTTTTCGCGATCGTGGTCCTTTCCATTTACCTCCGGCAGCAAGGCTCGCCGCAATCAAAGCCGGTGGATGCTCCACACAGTGAAACAGGAGAATGAACATTCAAATGCCATATGGTCAATTTCTTCCCCAAATTACCCCAACTAACATTGCTGATTTGCGGATACTGATCAGCACTGGTTTTAATTAAATACATTAACTATGTCATTTACCCAAATAATAGGAATTAGCGCAAGTGTATTAACAGCCGTCTCTTTAATACCGCAATTGGTAAAATTGCTCAAAGAAAAAAAAGCGGAAGACGTTTCCCTGTTTATGCTTGGTATTTTGTTTGCAGGCTTAGGATTATGGGCCTGGTATGGTTTTTTGAAGAATGACTGGATCATAATCGTCTCCAATAGCTTTTCATTCGGGATCAACCTCGTCCTTGCTTACTTCACGCTAAAATATAAACCTTGAACTACATGATCTTAAAAAGGAATCAAACAGGAACTGAAAGAAGAATTTAATAATAATTAAAAAACTAAATCCATGAAAAGAGATGGCGCATTAGAAAGCCTTTGGCAGCAGTCGGGTAAGGAACTTGAATCCGGGGGTGGCAAATTTAATACGAATGAGGTCTATGATGCTTTGATCATCGGAGGCGGCATAACAGGTATCAGTACTGCCCTTGAATTACAGAAAGCAGGTAAAAAGGTTTTATTGGCTGAAGCACAAAATATCGGCTTTGGAACCAGCGGTGGTACTACTGCGCACCTGAATAATTTTTTTGACAGCAGCTATGATAAAGTGATCAAAAATTTCGGGGAAGACAACGCTAAATTACTGGCAACTGCTGGAAAAGAAACAATCGGGCATATCCGGAAAAATATAAAGCAATATGATATCAAGTGCAATTTTGAGGAAAAAAGAGCGTATATTTTTTCACTGGATGAGAAGCAAAGCGATGCCCTGGATAAAATAATCGACGGAACCAGGAAAGCAGGTATACAGATCGATCCCGTTAATGATAGCCCCTTCCCTATCCCTTATCTAAAAATAGCAGTCATTGAGGAACAGGCGCAATTCAACCCCATTGAATACCTCTACGCAATGGCAGGTGAATTTATTAAACTCGGAGGTATTATATTAGAACAATGCAGGGTCACTGGTCTGAATGAAGATGAGATCCTTACAGCAGAGACTTCTGCAGGTATCATCAAATCCCGCCACGCTGTATATGCTACTCATATTCCGCCCGGAGTGAATATCCTGCATTTCAGGTGTGCACCCTACCGCAGCTACGCGATGGCGTTAAAATTAAAAGACAATAAATACCCGGATGTATTGGGCTACGATCTCTGCGACCCATACCACTATTACCGTTCCCAGAAAATTGGTAATGAAGAATACCTAATAGCAGGTGGAGAGGATCACAAAACGGCTCATGAAGAAAATACAGATCATTGTTTTGACAAACTTGAGGCTTACCTGCGCCAATATTTTGACATCGGGGAAATTGCTTTCAAATGGTCCTCTCAATACTTTGAGCCCGTTGACGGCTTGCC
This sequence comes from uncultured Chitinophagaceae bacterium, assembly GCA_963779595.1. Classification (GTDB taxonomy): domain Bacteria; phylum Bacteroidota; class Bacteroidia; order Chitinophagales; family Chitinophagaceae; genus Ferruginibacter. The sequence continues at coordinate 340,897 of CAVZYY010000002.1, forward strand.
CTATATCGGTCATTTGCCAGGCAATCGTAAAAATGTATATACAGCAACCGGGTTTTCAGGCAATGGAATGATCTTCGGAAGCTTATCTGCATTAATACTAACTGACCTGATACTGGATCGCCCCAATAAATATAGCGCACTGTTCAACCCCGGAAGAGTAAAGCCACTGGCAGGGTTTTCAAATTTTGTAAATGAAGCAGCAGATGTGGTTGGTCACCTTATTACTGATCCATTTTCGGCAGAAAAGATCACTTCATACGCTGACATCGCAGCTGGCGAGGCAAAAATTGTAAAGTATGAAGGGCAAACCCTTGCGATGTATAAGGACGGGCAGCATAATCTACATATTGTTAATTCCGCGTGTACCCATATTAAATGTACAGTGGCCTGGAATGGAGCGGAAAAATCATGGGATTGTCCCTGTCACGGATCGAGATTCTCTTATGATGGAAAACTGCTGACGGGCCCGGCCAGGAAAGATCTTCAGATAATCCGGTTTAAAGACCTAAAAGTTTAATGGCTGGAAAAACGTAAAACAACTTTGTTTTCGTTTTTATCCCGTTCCGATTTTAAATGGTTAAACGAAACTCAACCCTTAAACTTTTAAACCATTAAACCTTTAAACCTTTAAACCTTTTAACATCATTCCTAATCTTATAAACTATACTATTATGCAACAGGAACTGGAATTTGAACATGGAGATATAAGCGGGGAATTGTCCATATCACTGGCAAACGAACAAACCCTGGATGATTTTTGTGCAACATATATACCTGAATATAACCGGGACCGGTTTGAAGCAATGGCTATCCGGGTTTTTGTTGGCAAAGAAAATATTATCACCGTTTACGCTGTAGATAAACTCCGGCAGGAAAACAGCAATATTCCTGCAGATAAAATACCTGTTAAGAAATTTAAACTGGAAGGAGTGCCTTTAGATTCCTTATTTCCATATTGCGATTCCTTTAACTGTACTTTATCCACGAACAATTATCCCCTGGATGCTATGGAAGTAACAAATAAATAATTTCATTCGTCATGTAACCCTAACCGATCCCATATCTTATGACTAAAATGCTGAAATTAACAGCCCCTATGCTCCGGCAGCTTTATGAATGCAGGGAAATGCAGCTGCAGAATATTCCGTGCAAGCAGAGCCATTTTCCCCAGACATTAAAAGGATTGCTCAAACGCGAGCTTATCACATTTAAGAATATGCCGCTAAATGGTAAGACCTTAATGATGGTTGTGCTGACTAAAAAGGGTGAGGAATATTTAAAAATAAAAGATGCAGAGAAAAACGATCCTGGCCGTTAATCATGTGTATTAAAAAGGACACTGTGGATTTTATTCCTTCATTTATAGACTGCCTTTTATTGAAATCTAATTGGCTTATCCTTTGTTTGATAAAAGATATTGATCCCTAAAAACAAGAAGTATGAAAAAGTCCATTTTAACATGCACATTGGCGGGAACCCTTTCTTTTATGATGGCTGCCTGCGACAGTAATAAAACAGCGGAAACAACTACCAATTCAGATACGTTATTAAATTCAGATACCGGTATCGGGGCAAAAGCCGACAATACCATAAACAAAATGAATATGGATACCGGAATGAACAGCAGCGCTGCTGCAATGGCAACCGCCGGGCCAAATGATTTTGTAACGAAAGCTGCAGGTGGCGGCATGATGGAAGTAGAACTTGGAAAGACCGCTCAGAAAAACGCCGCCGGTAAAGAAGTAAAAGAATATGGAAAAATGATGGAAACAGACCATACGAAAGCCAATAATGAGCTAAAGAAGATTGCGGCCAACAAGAATATCAGTCTTCCGGATGCCCTGCCCCGGGAACATGCCATGCATGTCAGCGATATGCAGTCAAAAACCGGGAATGATTTTGACAAAGCCTATATCAAAATGATGGTGGAGGACCACAACAAAGTAATTGAAATGTTTAGAAAAGCAGCAACTGATAATACCGATAAAGACATTCGGGATTTTGCCAGCAAAACATTACCCGTACTCGAAAAACATCTTGCAGAAGCTAAAGCAATAAAAGAAAAATTATGAAATTAAAAATGATCGCTGCATTGGCAGCTGCCGGATTGGGAATTGGATTGGGGATTTACTTAATAGGCAGAAAAAATAGAAAATCGCCCGGTAAAATAATTGCAACACAGGGTAACCGTCATCACCTTACGGACGTATTCGCAAAAGCAAAGACGCACCCTGTATAAGTTTTAGAGAGATTGCAATTTAAACGAGTCATAGCATTTCAGGGTAAAATTGCCTTCCTGTCTTTCAATGGGATCACCAATTTTAATCCTGACCATATTTCGTCAACGGCACAGACCTTTATATCTACCAGCCCGTTGGAAATTGCAATCTCTCTTACTATATCTTCCGAGATGTTGGTCTCCACTTTTGATGTTTTTTTGGGCCACGATATCCAGATGGAACCATTTTCTTCGATCTCGGCCTTCAACAATGGCATATCCCCCTCAAGCTCGCTTACCTGTTTCGTAAAATAATGAAGCAGGTCTTTTTTGGACTTCCGGTTGTTTAGAAAGAAAACGTTGGGAGGTAAATCACTTACCAGCTTTTGATAATTGGCTGGTTCGTTTATTAAGCGGACCCGGAAGCCTTCTTTATAGCCTAATTTTTTTGAAAGTGCTGTTCCAGAATACCCCGATGTTTCCATACTGATATTTATTATTCCAAAAGGCTCACTAATGTAATTATTTTTTTGATAATGCAGCAACACATATTTGCAGCAACCGGTTGGTATAAAACAACTGTACTTCGTATGGGTCCTGCAGCGTGGTTGTAATTTTTTTTGATAGCAGTAATTTACCATTCTTTGAAACTGATAAAAAAGCATAGAGGCTTTTTATATTTTGTTCGGGTACAAGGCTTGCATACCCGGTGATACCCAGTCCATAGTCGGAAGAAAACATTTTACACACAGCGATCGCCATCTGGTCGGATGTTTTTTTTGATACGCAATCAGTTGCAATTGCCTGTACCGGATCAATGTAAAGGTGCCGGCATTTTTGCCCGATATTATAGGCCGTGATACCACCCTGGAAAAAAAGGCTGGCATCTTTTGCCAGGGAAAGCGCTGCCTGCACATTCCCCGCGGTAACGCTTTCCGCAACGGCAATGGTTGTATTGCTTTTTAACAGCATGTTCCTGACCTGGTCAAGTAATTTGGGATCAATATTCATTGGTTCTTTTTTCATGTATCGATCAATCTTTAATAAGGTTCAATGTAGCAGCAGCATCCAAAATACCAAGCGGAATAAATAATTTATCCTCCAGCCGGTTATATGTTTCAAAAAACACCGTTAGTTGCGTGACCGTATCTCCCGGAAGATCTCCCGGGCTTTCTATATGTTTAAAAAATAATGAAGCCTCAGGCACAGCCAATACCCTGTCATTTCGAAATTGTTTTTCTCCGGAACCTTTAAGAGACTGGAGGGCTGTAATGCTGCCGATGATCCTGCAGCTGACGCTACAACCTGTAAAACTCCCGTATTCTGAAATGACCAGTACATCCACAGGATCTCCATCTTCCCCTTTTGTGCCGGGGATAAATCCGAAATCAAATGGAAATACCATTCCCAGCGGAAGGATCTTTTTTAATTTAAATGACTTTTTCTGTGGATCATAATAGTATTTCTGGCCGCTTCCTTTCGGAGTTTCAATGATAACGTCAACAATTGGTTCCATATCGGCTTGTTTTAATTTACACGATACAAATTGCGTGCATAAATACCAGCCAATGGCTTTGAACGATCTTTTTTGGAAAATTCTTTAAGAAAATGGACCACTGATCTTCAAATACAACAAATCAGGAATTTTTACGTTATGTCAATACCAAAACTTATATGTATGAATGAATTTAACTTTCTTACGGGCCTGCTCGCCAGCCGGGATCCGGGCTCACTGGAACTGGCAGAAGCATTGCTGAACAGGTCTCACAATGCTACCCTTTTAAAAAATATCTATAAACACCTGGCCGGTATGCATGCTTCTGATATGGAAAAAGAAGTGTTGGAAAGAAAAAATGCTATAGAAAGGCAGCTTTCTCACAGGCTGGGCTTGTAATTGTAAATATTAAAACATGGGGGCAATTCCCGGATAAAAATATCCTGGTCTCAACGCTTATCCCTTTCGGTCGCCTGTATTGATTGCTGCCCCGTTTCCACTTCTACTGTTTTAGTTGTTACCGCATAATGATTCGGATATATTTTTGATCCATACTTTACAGCATATGCTTTGGTGAATTCGGCTCCGAAATATAAGATCAATGCAGAATAATATACCCATAATAAAAGGACCACCAATGAACCTGCTGCGCCATAAGTGCTGCCAATATTGCTTTTACTGATATAAAATGAAATGGCAAATTTACCTGCCATAAAAAGTAAGGCCGTGGTAACTGCACCGGCGAATACATCCCTCCATTTTATCCGGGCGTCCGGCAAAACCCGATAGATCACCCCGAATATCAACGTAATTATGATAAGGGTAAGGATTATATTGATCACATAAAATACGATCACTGAAATATCGGGAAACTGTGTCTTTAAACGCTCTCCGAAGCCATCTATGAGAGAACTGATTCCCAACGAAACTACCAGCAGGAAGCCAAGTCCAATAATAACCGAAAAAGAAAGAAACCTGTTCTGCAGCATTTTCACCCATCCCCTTTTGGGTTTTGGCTTTAGGCCCCAGATGGAATTAATGGAATCCTGTATCTCTGCAAACACTGTAGTAGAACCTACCAGTAAAGTAATGCCACCTATGATGGCGGCTAATTTCCCTTTGCCGGCAATGGATGCATTTTTTATGATCTCCTGGAGCTGTGCGGCTGTATCTGAGCCAATAAAACCCGCAAGCTGTTGATATATTTTCCCTTCAATGGCCTCCCTGCCCAAAAATATTCCGCTCAATGAAATGATAACGATCAGAAGAGGCGCCAACGAAAAGATCGTAGCATATGCCAGGGAACCGCTGAGTTTGGTCACTTTATCTTCACTAAATCCTTTAAAAGCATTTTTCAGGATCTCAAATAATCCACGCACCGTAATTCTTCCAGGCATAGTTTGTTTTTAAACGTGATACAAAAAAACAGCCACAAATATTCTAGGCAGGTCCTTCTTAAATTTATACCAATTAAATCATGGCATAATATTTAATATATAATCTTAAATACTTAAGATGAATAAATTCATAAGAGCACTCATAGCCGGATATGGAGCAAAAAAATTAGGCGGAGGATGTCTAAGTACAATTCTTATTTTCATAGTTATATATTGGGCACTTGGCACCTGTAATGCGAAGACCCACAAAAGCCCGGCACCTTCCACTCAAAACACTTTAATAAAAAGTCCCCGGTCAATTACGGGAATGGTTTTATATCCTTAGAAGTTTCACAATGAATCGTGGCTCCAAAAAACCGGGTGACGGGATCTTTCAAAAAAGATCGTCACCCGGAGGGTTTCATGAAAAAAGATCACTAGTTTTTGAATTTCTTAAAAATAGCTACCACGATCCCGTCAATTTCGTCTGTGCTTAATTTTTTACGATCTACTTCGGTCTCTGCCCAACCTTGCCAGGTCACTTCATTTGTTTTGTTATCAACAAGGTTTACAGTAATCGTTCCTGATTTATAGGGAACCTGGCGGTAATCTGTTCCAAGGTATCTTGATGGATAATATACACGCTGAATTCTCCTGTAATAAGGATTGTACCGGTAGCCCATATAGGGTTGTGAATACACAGGCTGTGACCTTGTATATTCTGAGTCCTCTACCTGCAGATCATAGTCAATGGATACATCAGCATCTCCCTTCACCTCCCGGAATCCCTTTTTTTCCAATTGCTCAGCAATGCTCTTTTTGAGGTAAGATTCTTCAAAATTTTTGTAAGCCTTGGCTTCCTTTTTCTTTTCCCCGGGCTCAAGCCAATTATAGGTTTTATAATCTGCCAGGTCAACTCCCGGCACCTTTTGAATATGAGCCTGCGGTCCGCAACCAATTGTAATCAATGCTGCGAGAATCAGCAGCCCTGATAAGTTCCTTAACGTTTTCATTAGTTTCCCTTTTAGAATATATACATCAAAAACTATACTATTGAAGCCAATAAAAATGTTAATATAACCTCACAAAAAAAAGGGATCGAAATTGGTTAAGTATAAAAGGCAAGCGATCATGATTATACGATCGGGTTGATAAAAAAATTTAATAAAGAGGATGTTAAAAATAATTAATGCTTGTATAATTCATTGGGGAGGATCAATCTTTCCTGTGGTACAAAAATATTATCCGCTTTTTGATTGCCAGGGTATGTAAACTCCACTTCATATTTGTTTGAAGTTTCTTCATATTTACAAATCACCGCGCTACCTGCCGGTTTAAATTCTGTATCTAAGAGCGTAACTGTTTGTCCTGAATAGAATTTCATATCGGATAGCTATTTTTGATCAATCAAATATATCATTTTGAGGAGATATTTATTTTGGCATAATATCCACATTTGAAATAAAAAAATGTGGATATTATTTTTACTGAACCCCGGATCCATTATCCCATCCCAATAATAATTATTGGCATGATTTTTTGCTTTTTTAAACCAGTGATGATATGAGTGGATAGCATGAAACGATCCTAGTTCAATCAACCGCTTGAAATTGTAATGGCCTGATAATTATCACTATTTGTAATGATACCTTATCTTTAACAATAGCTTAAAAAAATAACTCATCAAATGGCATTATTGGAAAAAGACCTGGTTGTTAAACGGTCCTCTATAAAGGGATCAGGCAATGGATTATATACAAAACGATTTATTTCAAAAGGAACCACCATTGTTGAGTATAAAGGAAGACTGAGTTCATGGAAGGAAGCAAATCATGATGAAGGAAAAAATGCTTATATCTTTTATGTGAACCGGAACCATGCCATTGACGCCAATCCATATAAAAAATCATTGGCCCGTTTTGCAAATGATGCTGTTGGCTTTAAGCGGTTAAAAGGCACGCGGAATAACAGCCGTTATATAACTGTTGGAAAGCGGGCATTCATTGAGTCAGTGAAGGATATCCCCGCCGGTTCCGAGATCTTTGTCAGTTATGGCAAAGATTATTGGCAAACACTGCGCAATAACCTGGAGTCGGAAAAAATAAAATAATTTTTATTTAGAGATACCCTCAGGCTAAATAAGAAAGCATAATTCAACGCAATATCTTTGAGGTAATTGAACCGGCCGCTGGCTCCGCCATGGCCCAAACTTCATATTGGTATGCAGGAATAATAGATTTTTATCTGTTTTCATTGCCCGGAGCTTTGCTACCCATTTGGCCGGTTCGAAGTATTGCACCTGGCTATCATGCAGGCCCGTCGTGACGAGGATATTGGGATAGCTCTTCTTTTCAACATTTTCATAGGGGCTGTATCTTTTCATATATAAATACGCATCCTTGTTTTTAGGATTCTCCCATTCATCAAATTCATTGGTCGTAAGTGGAATGTTTTTATCCAGCAGACCTGTGCCCAACCATTACTTACTATTTCCAGGTAGTTTACCACATCTGGAACTAGTGAGCGTTATCTATATGATATGAGAAGTTCGTGAAGATCAGCACAGATCAGGAGAGTGATTGAGTGACAGATCGGCACAGGCCAGGAGACCCGCGCCAATAGCGGAAAGATTAATCCGAACAAATTCAAAAAAGCATTTTTACATTGGTTTATGGTGAAACCTGCTATTCTTCCAATACTCAACAATGTTCTTTGCAATTTCTTTTAACGAGTTTATATCATTGGGCTTTTTAAAATATCCCTGGACCGATAAATGAAAAGCCTCATTTATCAGGTGATGGGCATCTGATGTAGATAGAAAAACGAATGGAACCTTTCTTTCGGTAAAACTCTTGTCTTCATTTAACACGCGCTTAAATGCCAATCCATTCATCTGTGGCATATTTATATCACTAATAATGATAAAAGGAACCTGCTTTGTTGTTCTTAAATAAGCAAGGGCGGGAACCGGCGATTCAAAACATTTAAATTCATTTTGAACGCCTATTTCTTTAAAAACATTTACTAATATTTCACAATCATCGGGATCGTCTTCCACAATGACTATTGGGGAGTTTTTCATTTTATTTATTTAAGTCACAATACAGCCGGTAAAGAAATAAAGCAGCTATAAAGCAGTCAGACTAATTCGATAAATTTTGGAAGCAAGAAAGGTACCCAGAAAAAAATACGGGCCATCTATTATTTAGGGTACTTGTTAACCATTGTAAAATCTCCTTGGTACATGCTTTGAATGTTTTTATACAGGTTAATACACTTATGATGAATCATTCAATTTCTAAAAAATGACCCATAAACAATTTACGATAATGTCTGCCAGGGCCCAGTTCAGGGTAATGGTCGAACGTGCAGTACAGGTAGGCTGCAGGTATACCTTTGACGCAGCATATTACCTCTACCAGCTCGATTCCTTTTATATAGAGATCAAAATAGATCTTGAAGGTGAAGCATTTAAAAAAGTTATTTCATTTAGCACCAACGATGTGCTGGATGAATATTTAAAACAGATTGATCTTTCCGGGCTCCTGAGTTTTGAATCCCCATAGTTAACTTTCCAAAATGTAAACATTAAAAAAGGCGCCGTATTGGCGCCTGTAGTTTATTTTATCATGCGGGAACTTTTCGCGCTTTTTCACGGTCCCAAAAACGATGCTGCGCAATCGCGTTTACAAAAGATCCTGAAATATCATCAGTGCTGCCAATGATAATTCCTTCTGTCAATGCTGAATTCCTGCTGTTGTCTTCAGGGATCTTCCGCCCGAAGTAAGTTGCCTTTAAGACCTGGACTGCCTGAGAATCGACCGCAATTGCCTTACAGTGTTTAAATGCTTCATTTAGAAAATGGATCGCGTCCGGATCTGCTTCTAATGTAGCTACACTGTTTGTTCCTCCCGGTACATATACCGCGTCATAAAACACAGATGCTGTTGTCAGAAAGGATTTAGTGATTGGTATATTGGTATTTTTTATCCCGGAAATAAATCCAAGCCTTGGGGCTATTACATCAGCCATAGCACCTTCGGCAGAAATCAATTCCTGTATTTTCGTAAGACCATCTTCATCCACACCATCAGCTGCAAGAATGGCGATCTTTCTGGTTTTAATTGACTCTTTCTTTGTTGATGCCATACTTAATGCCGCAGATTTGTCCAACGACCCTTCTTTAACGATTGACCGGTATTTATCGGGATCTGCATCTGCAGGCACCACCTGGTTTAATTCGGTTTGTAATGCTTTTGGTACGTGCATCCCGATACAAAAAGCAACCGCATCAGCGAGACCTTCATCGATCTGGGATAAAAAGAATAACATTCTTTCGCGGATCGATATCAGCTCTACCTTTCCCAATTCAAATGAAAGCGCATCTTTTATATGATCCTTTTCGGGTTCAGACTGGCTGTTATAAAAAAGTTTAGCCTGGCTGAAATGATCAAAAAAACTTTGGCTTCTTTCGCGAATTTTATGTGCTTCTGTTTTTTCGGGAAAGCTGGTAAAACCTCCCTGCATTTTCCCGGCCTGGAAAGGACAGCCACCCGACATCAGGTTTGGACTATGGGCCGTCCTGGCCTTATTAATGGTTTGGCGCATATGGCCATCGCGCTGGTTATTATGTACCGGTGCAATTGGCCTGTTTATAGGTATCTCGTGGAAATTTGGCCCACCAAGGCGTATAAGCTGTGTATCTGTGTAAGAAAATAACCGGCCCTGTAGCAGTGGATCATTTGTAAAATCTATACCGGGAACTACGTGCCCGATATGAAATGCTACCTGTTCAGTTTCTGCAAAGAAATTATCAGGATTACGGTTAAGCGTCAACGTTCCTATCCGGCGTACAGGTACAAGTTCTTCCGGTATTAATTTCGTAGGATCCAGCAAATCAAATTCGAATTTATGCTCATCTTCTTCCGGGATGATCTGTACACCAAATTCCCATTGGGGAAAATCCCCATTTTCTATAGCCTCCCATAGATCCCGGCGATGGTAATCAGGGTCTTTACCGGAAATATTCTGTGCCTCATCCCAGGCTACTGAGTGTACACCCAGAACAGGCTTCCAATGAAATTTAACAAAGCATGATTTATTTTCCGCATTCACAAACCTGAATGTATGTACTCCGAATCCTTCCATCATCCGGTAACTCCTGGGAATTGCCCGGTCACTCATTACCCACATGATCATATGAGCGGATTCGGGCGTATTGGAAATAAAATCCCAGAATGTATCGTGTGCGGATGCTGCCTGGGGGATCTCATTATGTGGTTCGGGCTTTACTGCATGCACCAGGTCAGGAAACTTTATCGCATCTTGTATAAAGAACACAGGTATATTATTACCAACAAGATCAAAATTCCCCTCATCCGTATAAAATTTTACAGCGAAGCCACGGACATCCCGGGCAAGGTCTGTGGAACCCCGTGATCCGGCAACCGTCGAGAACCGGACAAAGACAGGTGTTTCCCTTTTTGTGTCGCATAGAAATCCTGCAGAAGTAAATTCGCCCATGTCTTCATGCAGCTTAAAAATACCATGTGCTGCTGATCCACGTGCATGTACAACGCGTTCGGGTATACGCTCATGGTCGAAATGAGTTATCTTCTCACGCATAATAAAATCCTCTAAAAGGCTTGGCCCCCGCTCCCCGGCCTTCAGCGTGTTTTGATCATCATTTACACGTACACCCTGGTTGGTAGTTAGAAACTCATTGGCTGAATCTTCAGAATGTTCCTGTAACTTTTCAACCTTCTTATTATTTTCCATGGAACTACCCTTTTGTGTATCTGCCATTATAGTCGGTTTTTGAATTAAAAAAGAGATTAAGATCAATCAATTTGATTTTGCCTTTGCTCCGGCAGGCATCTGAATATTTTTGTCAGCTATATTCCCAAGTAATTCATCTGAAGCGATTTCTTCATCCAGTGTTTCCTGCAGGATATCAATAATATCATTGAAACCCAGTTTACCGGCGAGTAGAATAAGTCCCGCATATGCCGCTATCTCGTAATGTTCCACTTTCTGAGACGCCATAATTATCCCGAGATCACGGGCAGGGGTACCAGTGTCCGTATCCTCTATTACCCCCTCGCCTTCTTTTGTAAGCCCTTCCATGGCATCGCATTTTTTTGCCACAGGAGTTTTTTGCAGGAGTTCAAAGACCTGCTCCAACCTCTTTACATGTTCTTTTGTTTCTTCCAGGTGATTGGTAATGGCAGTCTTAAGCTTAGCCGAGGCTGCTGCCGTTGTCATTTTGGGTAAGGATTTCACCAGATGGTTTTCCGCCCAATACAAATCTTTAACAGTATTCGTAAAAAGTGCTAATAAACCGTCCTCAGGATCAAGGGTATTAATATTTCTTTCAGCATCCTCAGTTGGGCTATATTTTGAAGGATTGTCCCGGGATGGTGAAAGCGCTGTAGGAGTTTTTAATGAAAAAGATGCATTTGCTTTCGTGGGTGAGCCGGATTTATTTCCGGACTTCGATGATTTTGCCATAGTCCTGATTTTTATATTAAGGTTTGTAGAGTAAATAGAAATCAACGAATATGCCAGAGTGGATAAAGTACCCGAAGCATTTTTATCCGGATAAAAAATACAAACAATATTTTCCCAACCGGTAATTGCGTATAAATAAAACAGGATAAACACATACTATGCCTGGTTGCCGCCGCTTTTCAACAGCAAATCGTGTGGAACAAAATACCCGTTGAAATATTGCCTGCGTTCTTCCCCATATTTTTTAAACTTATGCTGCTTTATCAACCAGACGTCATGAACGGCTTACTGGCACAATTTTTTATCATCACTTCAGGATGTCAGGAAAGAATAATAAGGAGAATTGCTCATTTGCCAGGATCCAGGCGTCCGGAGAACCTGTGGGAAAGCGATTGCGTTTTGTGATGCAGAAACATCATGTCTCACATCTCCATTATGATTTTAGATTAAAAAAAATGGGGACTGTATGGAAAATCCGCGCTCTATCCGGCAGCATGGTATCTAACAGACCCAATCTTAAATGATATTAAAAATAAACTTGTATGCTTGATCAGGATTTCCGTTTCTACCTGGAAAACCAGGAGCAATTGATTAAACAATATCCCAATAAATTCATCGTATTGAAAAACAAAACGGTCATTGGGGTATATAATACTCATTTAAAAGCTTACCAGGAGACTTCTATGAAAGAAGCCGTTGGCACTTTTCTCATCCAGCATTGCATAGACCCCTGGCTGGAAAAGGAACTCTAACCTCATTAAATAATTACAGGATTATAAAATTGATTGTTTATACGGATGTTCTGAAAAAAGTTTGATCGCTTTTTCCGTTAATACAGCGGTTGCAATTAACCGTCCTTCCACGTTCTGTTCAACAATTTTTATCATTTCCCGGGTTACCAGGGCTGTCAGGCAATAATTAAAATGGCTAATGTGACAAGGGATATGATTTTTTGTGAGCTGGTAGCATTCCTTCAATCTCCCAAGCATATGTGGAGTCAACTGTCCATTTTTCATAAAGCCGTTAATATTTGCACTAAGTTAGGCCCAGCCAGTTCATGTATTCATTCAGGTACACAAAATGAACGGGCAGCACATATTTTTTTCATGATCCATATACCCTTAAACTGAATATAGAAGAGCTGATCACATTTCAGATATTGGTATGGCATATTTTATGCAACTATTAAAACAGGCATATTTGGTTTTTGAATTTATCGGGCGCTGTTTCTACAGCGCCCTATTTTTAATGGATTCTTTTATCATTTATTGATTCTTTACAATTGCAGTGTAACAGTCTTCAGTGCCTAATTGTTAATGATATGGTCATCTTAATAAAATTCAAAATGCTGGACAATCAGTGCCGGGCGGTTATTCATTATAAGCGTTCAATTCACAGCTGCTGACGGTCTGTATTATTTTTTTCGATGGATCATTTTCCCGAAAAAACTGTAAGTTACCTGCGGAATCGCGGGATCGGAAACTGAAACGCATACCCGATTTCCGGTTCGCTGGTTTAATATTCCATGAGCCTTCACGGCATGTAAATCGCGTATATTGATCTCCTTTCCACAAACCGGGCAGTTAACAACGTGTCCATTGGGTGAATTTTCCATAGCTGACGATTTTTTATGGAATTCTGCCGGCAATATCAAAAGCAGTAGTAGATATATTCGAATCACTTAAAACGCGTTCCGCCTTTACCAGTGCAGAAGCGATCACCTGGTGCATATCATAATACCTGTATTCTGCCAGCCTGCCTCCAAAAATGACGGCATGTTCGTGTGAAGCCAATGACTGGTATTCCCTGAATCGTTTATTATTGGCTTCGTCATTCACTGGGTAATAAGGTTCCAAGCCCCGCCGCCATACGGCTGGATATTCCCTTGTGATAATAGTATTTGGCTGGTTACCAAATTCAAAATGTTTATGTTCTATGATCCTGGTATAAGGTATTTCTGCTTCTGTGTAGTTTATGACTGCGTTGCCCTGGTAATTGCCGGTTTCCAGGTGCTCATGCTCAAATCTAAGGCTGCGATATTCAAGCGCACCGCGGCTGTAGTTAAAATACTCATCCATTGAACCTGTATAGACTACCTGTTCCGCCAGTGACATAAAATAGTCCCGGTCCGCAAAAAAATCAGTGTCAAGCTGCAGTTCAATATCCTTTAACAGCCCATTAGTGATCTTATTATACCCGCCTACCGGGATACCCTGGTATTTATCATTAAAGTAATTATTGTCAAATGTAAACCTGACGGGTAAACGCTTAATGATAAATGGCGGCAGTTCGGTTGCTTTTCTCCCCCATTGTTTTTCTGTATATCCCCTGATCAGTTTTTCATAAATATCTGAGCCGACCAGTTTCAAAGCCTGTTCCTCCAGGTTTTTTGGCTCCATGATCCCTGCCGCGCTGATCTGTTCATTAATTTTCTGCCTCGCTTCATCCGGTGTTTTCACATTCCACAGCTTATAGAATGTATTCATATTGAAAGGAAGATTATACAGTTCACCTTGATAATTAGCAACGGGTGAATTAATATAACTATTAAATTCACAGAAACTGTTTACAAAATCCCAGATATGCCGGTCGTTGGTATGGAATATATGTGCGCCATACATGTGAACATTTATCCCGTCCTGGTTTTTACAGAATGTGTTTCCGCCTGCGTGATTACGCCGGTCAATGACGAGGCAACGTTTGCCACGCATTTTTGCCTGGTGCGCAAATGTTGCTCCAAAAAGGCCGGCACCCACTATAAGAAAATCGTACATTTTCATGGTTTACTATTTAGCGGTTTTTAATTGAAGCCGGCCGTGTTTCTAAAAAATATTGTTCCAAAGCAACCTCCAGGGTTGGCATCGCAAAATATTTTTCGCTTGTCAAAGCACTAAAGCCCGGACGCTTCGCTTTGGTCAGGGTTTCATTTACCGGAAGAATAAAATCAGTATTGATCCCTGCATATGTTGCAGCCATTGTTGCAAATTCATACCAGGAACATGCAGCTTTGTTGGACAGGTGCCAGATACCCCTCTCATCATCTATCAGCAGATCCAGGCTTGCGTTTACAAGGTGTGGAATATATGTAGGGGAAATTATTATATCGGTTGAAACTTCTACATATTCATTGCAACTTGTTCGCGTAAGCAAATTGGTCAAAAAATTATATTTATCCCATGGGCCAAAGAATGCGCTCGTCCTTATGATCAAAGAAGACGGGTTCACATTTGAAAGAAATAGTTCTGCGAGTATTTTACTTTGTCCGTATATGTTTAATGCATGGGGTGCATCGGATTCCTTATAGGGCACTTTGGATTCCCCATCAAATACAAGATCAGAAGAAAAAGAAACCAGCTTGATCCCATATCGTTCACACAGGATCGCTAATTTTTGGGGTCCAAGGAAATTCTCCCGGTAACATTTTTCTTTTTCCGTTTCAGCTTCATCGACATGTACATAACCTGCAGTATTTATTATACACGATGGATCATAGATCCGTATTATGTTTTCTATCTCTCCCGAATTGCATATATCCACATTGTCACGCCCAAGCAGGACATGATTTATATAACGGCTGGTACATATTTTTGAGAATGCCTTACCCAGTGTGCCATTTTTCCCAACAATCAGCACAGGTTTTATCCTGCTGTTTACCGTTAACTGTTTTATTTTTTCCTGGGTTAAAAATCGTTCCGGCCGTTTCCACCACCCGGGTGATTCCAATAAAGCTGTTATCATTTCAGAGTGGCTTCCCCTAGATAACCCGGAAATATATGCTGCAATCGCGGTTGGGCGCAACTTACCGGAACTGATGTCAAATGCTCCTGTTTCATATTCACCGGGGCCGCCGGTAAGCAACCTGTTCCAGCCGTGTGATCCCAATAATGCCCAGGCAGTAACGGCAATGATATCAACACCCGCATGTTTCAATTTAACAGCAGTATTTATTACTTCATCCAGCCATCTCAATTGTTCTTCCCGGGTACAATGCATATGCACTTCTGTAATACCAACCGTAGTTTGATACCTGGCATATATCTCTTTCAGCAGTACCTCCAATCCCGAAGGCTCCCTAACGACGGTGACCCTTACTGCTTCCACATCTGCATATGAATGAATCCCGTTTCCGCCATGCGTAGATGCAGGATAATTATTCAGCTTTTCATCGAGAAAACGTTCAGATGTTATATAGTGGTTTACACCGATAATATCCGGCGTGCATGGATTGTCGAGAAAGAAACGGAGATCCTCCGCTTTGATCCCAAGCCGCATAAAATAATTCCATAATGGATGTGTTTCATTAACGCGGCCGAATAAAATATCAAAACTCAGCCAGCGCCGTTGATTTTCAAACGCGGCCTGGTAGGCCAATAAAGGAGTGCTGTAAGTTTTCCCAAGGTCTTCTGTCTGCACCAGTTTAGCGGCCGGCTGTATTTTCCGGATCAGCTGCATCGACAACACGATCGCTTTCAACTCATTTAGCAGGATCTTTGCAAAGCTTACATCATTTATTTTGTGTGGATGCCAAAATCCGTACAATCCTGAAAATCTCGCGGTGGTCAGCGGTTCATTGATCGGGGTATAATTTTCAACCCATGGAAAATGGCGGGCTACCTTTTCGGCATAGGCGGCAAATAAGTTGGGAAAATTATCATCCAGTAAGTTTGTAAAAGCAGGACCACTCCCGTGATGCAGAAGACCAATAATGGGGATCGTGTCATTTTCCCGGATCAAAGAAAGGTCCTTATCCGCAATGCTCCAGTCAATGACTGCTCCGGGCTGAGGCTGGTACTTTTCCCAAAGAACAGGATACCGGATTGCCTTGAACCCCAGTCCGAGTATATCCTTCATATCTGTTCCCCTGTTATAGTAACCTGCCAGTTCAAGTTGGTCCATCATGTCCTTACCCACCCTGTTAATCGTGCACTCAATTCCTCCCCATATTTGCGGCATGCCAGGTTTTGTAATATCACGCTTCATTTTCATTCGGGTTTTGTTGAATCTTATTACGCAACAGACTTCAGTTTTGATGCTCCTTTCTTTGCGAGGGTTTTTTCTGCGATCGTTGCATCAATTTTTGCGATCATCCTGGCCGCTGTAAAGTCCCAGGAAATATTTTTAAGGAATGTATCAACTTTTTTTGCCCAGGCTTTTTTTTGTGCAGGGACAGCTGTTAATTCCCTTTCTACGCAACAAATAAATTCGTCGGCAGAATCAGCAATATGCACAAGGCCGAGCTTTCCATACGGACTTACAACATCCGTGATCGAGGAAGAAATTACCGGTTTTCCGGCAGCGAGGTATTCGGGCGTTTTAGTAGGACTGATAAAACGCGTGGAATCATTCTTTTCGAAAGGGATCATAGCAATATCCCACCCGGAGATATAAGCCGGCAGTTCTTTATATGATTTATTTCCCAGGTAATGAATATTATTGTTTCGCGGAAGTGTTGCCGGATCAATCTTGACAACAGGACCAACCAGTATAAACTGCCATGCGGGCCGCCTTGCCGCAACCTCGGAAATCAAACGGATATCGAAGCGTTCATCTATCACACCGTAGAAGCCTATGCGAAGACCTGCCATCTCCTGGTCCGCAGGGATTGGTAGTTTTTTTCTTGCCCGTAAAAAATGATCTTTATCTATACTGCTCGGGAAAGGATAAATATTGTGATGGCAGTGTTTTTTTGCCTCGTATAAACTATAGCCGCCGGTGAAGGCGAGGTCAGCCTGTTTGAACAATTCGGCTTCAAGCAGTTTTAATTCAGCGGGTGCAAATTTAAATGCCGATAATTCATCCATACAGTCATATATCACCATTTCCGGTTCCAGGTTACAGGTTAATTTTAGGGCCATGGGGGTATAGTACCAGGTAAAATAGCGGTCGATCTTTTTTTTCAGCATATATTGTTTCAGTAAGTTTTTCTGGCGTGAAAGGACATCCTGTCCGGTTCCGTGCGGTCCCTTAAGGGATGGAGTTACAACCCATACTCCTTCTTCCGTATACCTGGTGCTGAAACAGTCCCGCCGTTGGTCAAAAATCGGCTCTTCAATAAAAAAAACGCGGAACTTTTTTGTCAACCGGGCCATTAGATGCTGCGGGCGCTGATATACAAAATCCCACCGGAGATGCGAAAAACAAATAAGATTCTCACAGGGAGATTTTTCAATTTCTGCTATTTGCGGATAATTTGACATGTTATTTCTTTTATAAGGTTAATTATCTTCTCTTGGTTAGCTCAATTTTTTTTGGCCGGATACAACGAATTTTTTAAGAATATCGCTGCAGATTGACCGGAAAATCAATCAAAATCCGTGGCAGTTTCCGCCATGCGAAGCGCCCCGGATTCCAACACCCATTTTGAATTAACGGTCAGGCATAGATGTAGTGGATTTATGGTGCAATTTTCCGCAGTAGATGATACGTGGGATTGCCCGCAACCCTTGACAGTGGGGATTACAGGAAGAGATGAAAAAGATGCTTCTGTAACCGGGTACATATTAAGAACCGCGCTGGCAGCGATACTAAGACTGCAATGCTTAACATCAAAGTCACTGGATAGTAAATCAGTCTTCATCCTCCTTTCATTACGTTTATTAATAATCATCTAAAATCCTGAATAAAAATTTACCCAAACTCTATAATATTCGTAACAAATGAAACAGGTATAAAAAATAACAGCCATTATCATTTTTTTGCCCCATTGAAACTGCCAAATCAAAAGCATCTATAAAAATATAATGCCAATATTTTAAAAAGAGATCGCAAGAGCATGTTTGTTAACTATTGGTAATTTGTGTCCACATGTTTTTAGTAAATGTGGAATAAGAACCACGATGAATAACGGATGACCAGGCAAAAGCCTGCAGGGTACATCATCTGATACATATTTATTCACAATCCCGTTATTTTTTGTGAATAGGTTCATTTTAACAAAAACTGAATAATAATTCAATGTTACTTTACGTTTGAAATGATGTCTTAATGAATGAAACCTGAATCTTACAATACAAGTGATGCCTACTCCTGTTTTTCCACAACCTGATAAAGAACTTATTTCCAGGTGGTCTGTAGAACAGATCAATGACTGGTACAAACAAAATCCATGGCCCGTTGGCTGTAATTATATACCGCACAATGCCATCAACCAGCTGGAAATGTGGCAGGCCGAAAGCTTTGATCCGGGAGTGATTGATACTGAACTTTCCTGGGCAGCGGGGCTGGGTTTCAATACCATACGGGTGTTTCTTCATCATTTATTATGGGAACAGGATAGCACTGGCTTCCTTGAACGGATGGACCGGTTCCTTGCCATTGCGGATAGTCATGGTATAAGGACCATGTTCGTAATGTTTGACGCTGTATGGAATCCTTTTCCCAGGATCGGTAAACAGCCCGAACCACTGCATTTTGTGCATAATTCGGGGTGGGTGCAATGCCCTGGATATGACGTGCTCAATAATATGGAAAGTTACGACGGGCTCCATCGCTACATCCATGGCGTTGTCGATCATTTTAAGAATGATGAGCGCATACTGGTGTGGGACCTGTTCAATGAACCGGATAATATGAACATGGCAAGTTATAAAGATGATAATTACCGGGAACACAAAGCGGAGTTGTCTATGAATCTTTTAAAGAAAACCATTCATTGGGTAAGGGCTATCAACCCCATTCAGCCAATAACCATGGCGCCCTGGCAATTCGACTGGAGTGACCCGGGTAAACTTACGGCCCTTGATAACTATATGTTTACCCATTCGGATATTATTTCATTCCATTGTTACGAGGACAAGGCCGGTATGGAAAAGCGCATCACCGATCTGAAACGTTATAACCGTCCGATGTTGTGCACCGAATATATGGCGCGCCCTTTCAACAGTACCTTTAAAGACATCCTGCCTGTGCTGAAAAAACATAAAGTTGGTGCTTATAACTGGGGATTTGTCGCCGGCAAATCGCAGACTCATTGCCCCTGGGATTCATGGCAACAACAGTACGAACAGGAGCCGGAGGTTTGGTTCCATGATGTTTTTCGTGCTAACGGTGAGCCCTATTGTAAAAAAGAAATAGCATACCTGGTACGATTCAACAGGAAGAATGCAAGGGCAACCCTTGAAAAATTGAAAAAAGAAATAAATGACGATCTGCACAATCAATAGAATTGTCTCATTGTTAACCTGCTTCACCATGGAAAAGTTAAGTCTGCATGAGAGCATTCAATTGTATTTCCCTATACAATGAAACACTCCTGTCAATTCTCCCGCTTCCCTGTCGTCCCGTAAAACAAGTCTGTGTACAAAGTATATCATTTTTTGAATGGTGATTCAGCGAAAAACGCCACACCATTAAGTGTACTTTTTCTGCCATGGCACGGTTTTACCGGCAGTTTGTAGCAGTCAGTCAGTGTAAATAATAATCAATTTTTATGGCAGCATTCGAATTTTCAACAGATGGAGTCAATAAGCCCCGGGCCCAGGTATTGGATCCGGCATCTACCGACAGCGATAAGATTAAAAGCCTTCTTACAGATGAACTCAGGAAGATCTACTGGATGGAAACAACAAAGATTGAGGTGATCAGGCAATTTATTAACAAAACGGATAATCTTAATGTAGTATTAGAATTGGAAGACCTCGAAGAACGAACCCGCCGTAAAGTAAATAATCTCGAATATCTTTTTGAAAAGCTCCAGGTTGTTGTTGGTAAAAAAATAAACAAGCCTGCACATATGATGTTTGAAGCCGGGGAGTACACCGTTACGAACGCAGAGGGGCTGGCGCGAGATGCGGCCATCATTCTTGTGATGCAGCAGTCAGAACATTTTGAAATAGCTACTTATTCCATGATGATCTCGATGGCTAAATTGATTCAGCGCAGCGAAGCCGTTTTAATATTGATAGATATCCTGAAAAATGAAAAACAGGCACAGGCCGCATTGGCCGAACTTGGTGAGACCTTTATTCAAAACGATGATGAATAGGGCCGATCCCTTTAACCAGGTAACTGCCGCTGTCTCCAATTGGCGCGGGTACTCCCACCTGTTATCTAATGTTCCTCCAATCTCTCCAGGTTATAATACCCCTATTTATTTAATATCGTGGACGTATACATTACCTGAAACTTATAAGTTTCATTCCATGACTATAATGACGCATCCTGGAGCCCAAACCTACGCTAACAGCTTTTTTTTGATATTTTTTTATATCTTACAAAAAAAACCAAAACAATGTCAACTGCCAATACATCAAATATTGATGTTATTAAATCCAAAATTTATAATCTTGAAGCACTGGACCCGGAAGAAGAATTTGTGTATTTAACCCAGTTAAAAAATATTGCCGAAGAAGAGGCCATGAAAATAATCAGGCATGGATATTTGAATGCGGTATTGGGGTAATGCATAACGCGTTTAAATCCCAATTATTTGACGCAGGTTTCCGCCTGAAGGCACCAAAAGATAGGTTATATCTTCCAGGGTGGGTTGATCCTATTTTTACCGGCAAAATAAATAATAATTTGATTGTTGTCAGGATCTTTAAGCCGTGATTCCCGCCATAGCCACGGTTTGTCAGTTGGATGTTCGTCAATTTTTATTCCTTTGCCTATAACGGTTATTATATATTCGTCCAGGTCTTCTACTTCAAAATAGACCCACAACGCTTCTCCATTTGGAAGAGATTCTACCTGCCGTAATGAGAAAGTGGAGTTGCCTACCGGGCATTTAAACCTTGCATAATGGGGCAATGCCTTTACGAGTAATTTTAATCCAAGCTTTTCATAAAACGTAATAGACTTTTCTACATCCAGCACAGGAACAGTTACTTGATTAAGATTCATTTGAATAAAGTATAGACAAACTTAAGATATTTACTATGTGCAGCCTTGATGAATCCGGGATTGAGTTTTTTGAAGCTGCCAAAAAAATGGGACTTGAAGGAATAATCGCAAAGAAGGCAGAAAGCGTTTATTCTCCGGGTAACCGGTCAAAAGAATGGCTTAAAATAAAAGCCAATAAGCGTCAAGAGATGGTTATTGGGGGATATACTAAAAATGATGATTCAGGGAAATTATTCAGCGCCCTGCTCGTAGGCGTATACGACAAAGGCAAATTGCGTTATACGGGAAAAGTTGGAACGGGTTTTAATGATAAACAACAACGTGAAATGCTGGCTACATTTAAAAAGTATATTATTAAAACTCCACCCTTCAGTGAAATTCCCGATATTAACAAACCATCCCGTTTCAGACCCAACCCACCACGTGCAACTGCCACCTGGTTAAAACCCGAACTGGTATGTGAAGTGAGCTTTACAGAAATGACAACAGATGGGATCATGCGCCATCCTTCATTCCAGGGAATGCGGGTTGATAAAACTGCCAAAAATGTGCTAGCGGAAAAAGCAAAAAAAACCAAACAGGCCGTTAAAGACGCTGATGCATTGCATACACACAATATAATTACTCCAACAGGTAATAAAGAGCGAAGGAGTTTTCTAAACCCGGCAGATGAAACCCAGGTAAGAAAAATAAATGGCCACGAATTAAAATTTACAAACCTGAGCAAATTATATTGGCCGAAAGAAAAAATAACGAAACGGGATCTGCTCAACTACTATTATCAAATAGCACCCTACATGCTCCCCTATCTAAAAGACAGGCCACAATCAATGTTGCGGCACCCGGACGGAATAAATGGCGAGGCTTTTTTTTTCAAGGATGTAACCGGTAAAGCCCCTGGCTGGGTTGAGACCTTCAAATATCATAGCGATGCGGATGACAGGGTTAGAAATTACCTTGTTGCGAAGGATGATGCCAGTTTATTGTATATGGCATCCTTAGGATGCATAGAGATGAATCCCTGGCACAGCAAAGTAAAAACGGAAAATTATCCCGATTGGTGTATCATTGATCTTGACCCTGCTAAAACTTCATTCGACCAGGTTATTGAAGCTGCCCTGGTTACTAAAGAAGTTTTAGACAGCATTGGTGTAGCCGGCTACCCCAAAACAAGCGGCTCAAAGGGGATTCACATTTATATTCCTTTAGGCGCCAAATATACCTATGAACAGTCTAAGGAATTTGCCCGGGTCATTGCAAAATTGGTACATCATAAAATTCCAACATTTACAAGCATAGAACGGGCTGTAAAAGATCGAAAAGGGAAAATGTATATTGACTTTCTCCAAAACCGCCCACAAGCCACTGTTTCAGCTCCTTACGCTGTCAGGCCCAAGCCAGGCGCGACTGTTTCCACACCCTTGCATTGGACAGAAGTGAGGAAGGGACTTAAAATGTCTGACTTCACGATCTTTAATACCATCGAAAGAGTAAAAAGGGAGGGAGATATTTTTAAGCCTGTTCTCGGTAAGGGTGTAAATCTAAAGCAGGCGATCATGAATTTTGAAAAATCATTGAAAGATTGATCGTTTAAAGCTGCACGACTGAATATTTTTTTCAATCCTGGTACTGATTCACCATATACACAAAATGACAGAAACCCCGACCTGGCACTGACATTTTTTATTTTCAAAAAGACAAATTTTCATTTTTTGCATGCTCCCGGCTGCAATGGCACATCAGTTGATTTTGCTTTTCTAAATTTCATTTTTAAACCATTAAAAAGGAGGTAATCATGACAACCGTAAAAAGAAATGGAAATCTTTTGAATCCATTGCCCATGCTTTTTGATGATTTCTTTAACCGGGATTTTTTAAATTGGAATAATTCCAATTTCTCAGACACCAACACCACTATCCCCGCAGTGAATATTAAAGAAACAGCGGGAAATTATGAAGTGGAAGTTGCTGCACCCGGCATGACCAAAAAAGATTTTAAAGTTGAGCTTGACGGAAACTTATTGACCATTAGTTCCGAAAGCAGCAGCCAGAAAGAAGGACAGGAAGATGAAAAATATTCCCTGAAGGAATTCAGCTATCAATCTTTTCAAAGAACGTTCACGCTGCAAAAAGATGTAGTAGACATCGACAAAATTGAGGCTAAATATCAAAATGGCTTATTGCATCTTTTGATCCCTAAAAAAGAGGAAGTAAAGCAAAAAGCGCCAAGGTTAATTCAAATCACTTAATTACCGCCGGGACCCTTTTGAAAAGTTGCCTGTTAAAGGCAACTTTTCAATTAATTTTTCAAAAACTACTTTCTATGAAAGCATTTAATGAAAAATGTGATAAGATCCTGGTCTATTTAAAGGACAAAAGTTTGATATCCTGGGATACTTTTTCAAATGACACCGGTATGAAAAAGGACGACGCAGTGATCACCTATTTAAAAGTCATCAAAGGCTTTGTCAAACATTCAGAAAATCATATAAGTATAAGCGGTGAAGGAAGGTCTTTCATATCAAAAACATCTTTTGTTGAGCAACGGAAAATTAGCTAATATTCTTCCCGACCAGGAATCTTAGACTGCAAATCCAGATTATCTGCATTATACTTTTATATATTCTTATTGCAATAATTTTATATAAAATGGAAGAGTTTAAACCAGGAGATTTGCTTATTGGCATTGAAGATATTGAAACCCTCAAAGCAATACCGCATCAATACCTTCATCAAAAGGTTATTTTAGGTATTGATATTTATAGGTATAGTCAATACCCCTTAGCTGAACAAACCTTCATCCCGGTTGTATTTACCGAATTGTATAAAGCTACTATTAAAGATCTGATCAAAGGAGAGCCTTTTATTTTTAAAGAATACGGGTTAAAAGATGTTGATTTCAGCAAAAGATTTATTAGCTCAGGCGATGGCGGCTTTCAGATCTTCAATAATCCCTTGGAAGCAGTCATTTTTGCCATTTATTTTCAGATGAATGTTAAACTATTTCTTTCAGGATCCGGCATGATAGATCATTCAAAACTATTATCCAGTTTAATTGATAGTATTGACCTGCGTTATTCAATAACTTCAGATCTAACCTATTTTTACAATTCAAATTATTTTGGACCGGGAATAATCAATAACGCAAGAATTTTATCAAAAGATAATCTTAATAGACTTTTAATAGATTCCAATACCATCAAATGGTTTACTAAAAATCTGAATTCAATAGAAAATTTACTTGTGATGAATAAAAAATCGTTCATTTCAACTGAATTTTTTAAAACATATGACGACAGCTTAACTTCCCTCCTGTTCAATAGTAATAACTCCTTTAAGTCTGTAGACGTTTTAACAATTGGAAGTATTATGATAAAAAATACACCTCTGGAAATATATAATCTGCATATACAGGCAATAATCAGCCTTAAAACTCAAAATAGTATCTCTAAAGAATTGGTGGTTACCCTGGGTAATCTAAACACAGCAGGCATTGAGTAAAACTCACACCACATATTTTGTACAACTCCCTCAAATACGCAGCAGGTTTTTCGGTTAAGAGTCCTTAACGCCGCCTGGAAATACCGGCCAGGTGCACCCCGGAACCTAAAATGGCATACTTTTTATTGCTTACCTAATGAACACATAAATAATCAAGATTATGAAAACAAATTCTTCGTCGCCCCAAAAAAATACGAAGCCGCAAGCTCAAAATCAAAAAAAAATGAATCAAAGACCCGAAAATAAAGACAACCTGGACAGCAGGGAAGGCGAAGAACAGCTCATGAAAGCGGATGATATTACCCATAATAAAAAAGAAAAGCACAATAAATCTCAAAAAAATAACTAATTCATTGCACGCAAACCCGGCAGGCATTTCTAAAATTCCGGATACAATCTGCAAAGTTGCTACAGCTTACTCCGCTGCGATACAAAAGAGGTTTCAGAGATAAATGATAACCCTTTGTCGCTTATACTTATATTTTGTGGGGAATGACTTATAAAACCTCTTGCATCTTTCAAATAAGAAATGATAGCATCTTCTTTTTTAATACCGGTGTCTTTAGAAAATGTATCCCAATTGGCTGACATGAGATCTTTAAGATATAGGAGAACCTTGTCGCATTTCTCATTATAGGTTTTCATTACTGGAGTTTTTCAAAGCAAAATTGAAAATAAATCAATGTTTGCGCAACAGCTCTTTTGGGTACTATAAGGGGCTCTGTATAAACAGTGCCCCGGTATAAGTCTGTGACCCTTTAAAAACTGTTCTGTTAAGATAGGGCGATATTGATTTGAATGATAACCCTATAAAGGGTACCAGGAAACCATGTAAGGATTTTTCTCATTTTTTTCCCAAGGTCTCAATAGCTGTATTCACGAGATTTACTGCTTCATTATACAGCTCTTTCTCTCCCCTGTTCAATTTTTTGAGGTTTGTTCTGCACTCAAATAAAAAAACCCTGGCAAAGTCTGGATCATGTTTTACGATTTCCCTGGAGTTATCTATTATATCTGCATACTTTATTGTCTGAGAGTTGGGGCTGGTTTTCTCCAGTCTCAAAAGTTCTTTTGCTTTCCGGGTTCGCCTGTTAAGCGCAGGATAGTCTTTTTTAACAAATACATCCGTCAGGTCCACGACCAGCTCCAACGTTCGCGACGCCTGCGCAGCAGTCATTACGGTTTTTAAGAAACTATCTAACTCAGTTTTATGAACAGTGGTATCCTCTAATACATCGTGAAGCAAAGCGGCCGATAGAATACAGATATCATTTGTTACGCGTTTGCAAATACTCATTACCCGGATCGGGTGAACTATATAACGTTCGGGTGTATATTTTCGCAGTTGGTCACCATGAGCTTTGTCAGCGAACCCGGTAATATCGTCAAGTATATTTTCCATGAAGTGTTGAGTAAATGATCGCCTAAAAAAATATCAAATGATAGTTACCCGATCAAGCCGCAGCATTATTTAAGATAATTGGTTTTAATATTTCCATTAATTTTTCGTTTATACCCAGTTTTGCGTCTTCAAAGCCATGAGCCAGGACCCAGAGATTAAAAACAATTGTGTACCCATCGGCCTCTAACTTTTCAACACCGATCCTGTATTTTGGTTCTTTTAAAACCTCTTTAAACGAATCCATGGAATCAGCAACCATTTGCTGAATATCCTGAAAATTGATTTTGTAGGGAAACTTCAAACTGATATCTAACCTGTTATTTGCTTCTCTGGTAAGGTTAAAGATGACTTCATTGGAAAGTTTTCCATTGGGAACGATCAATGTCGTGTTATTAAACGTGCGTACCACGGTATAAAAAAGCTTGATAGCCATCACAGTCCCCTTCTCCCCCTGCGTCTGGATATTTTCACCAACCCTGAATGGCTGCATTACCAGGATCAATATACCACTTGTAAAATTCTGTAGCGTGCCCGATAACGCAAGGCCTGCCGCGACACCGAATGCACCTAGTACAGCAGCAAACAAGGTCATTTTGATTCCTACTATTTGCATAACAGCGATGATTAAGATCGCCTGCAGGCAGATACCCAACAAATTTTGAATAAAAGGGCGGAGTGTTGGATTGATCTTTCTAGATGATAGCAATTTAGCAGCAGCTTTCCGGATCATCTTAATGATCCATTGACCTGCAAAAAAAATAATGATCGCTATGAGTATCCTGGGCCCAAAAGATACAATCCAGTCAACGGCTTTTGCGGTCAGCTGATTTGTAATAGAATCCTTTACTATCTGAAGTAATTTTAAAATCATAACGGACTCATTTATGATCGCTGTAGATTTTTTTGTATTGTAATAGCTTATTACTTTTCCCAGAACGGTTAAAATAACCCGATTTACGTTTAACTACGTCATGTTGGGAAGTGCAAAGCCTGCAATTTTCTAACAAAAGTAAAGCCGCATTTCAGCATAAAAAAGAAACTTAGTAAAAAACCATTCTCAATCTTATTCTCCCCGGCACTAATTATTGCTGTATTTAAGTCTTCGGTTACCAGGACAGAATTATTTTGCGAAGTACCCAAAAAAATATTTAGCTCAAAACGTGATGGCGTAAAATTTGTCTTCGAGTTTATATTATTCTGTCAATCGAAAAATTTATACAATGGAAACAAAAAACAAATATGCACTGGTAACAGGTGCTACCAGTGGGATCGGCCTTGAGCTTGCAAAGCTTTTTGTAAAGGACAATTACAACCTCGTGATCACAGCCCGGGACGAACAGGAACTATTCAAAACTGCTAATCTTTTAAAAACGAATGCGGTTAAGATAGTAAGTATACCAAAAGACCTATTCAGGAAAGAAGCTGCAACGGAACTTTATAATGAAATAAAGCAACAGGGAATTCATATTGATGTATTGGTGAATAATGCGGGACAGGGAAGGTATGGCGAATTTATAGAGAACGACCTCGAAAAAGAACTGGATATTATCCAGCTGAATGTTTGCAGTGTTGTAGTGCTGACCAAACTATTTTTAAAAGAAATGGTTGAACGTGGAAGCGGAAGGATATTAAATGTTACTTCTGTCGCCGGCAAGATCCCCGGGCCGCTGCAGGCCGTTTATCACGCAACAAAAGCATTTGCGCATTCTTTTACTGAAGCCATCCGTGAAGAAGTAAAAGAAACCGGGGTTACGATCACTTCCCTGCTACCCGGAGCAACTGAAACAGATTTCTTTAGAAAAGCTGATATGTTAAATGCGAAAAATGTAGTGGAAGGAAAACTGGCAGATCCTGCTGATGTAGCGGCTGATGGATACAAAGCGTTGATGACTGGAGATGACATGGTGATTTCGGGCTTTCAGAACAAAGTGCAGGTAGCAATGAGTAATATTATTCCTGACAGTATGGTGGCGAAAAAAGTTCACAAACAACAGGAACCCGTAACCGGTGAACACAAATAATTCATTCCCTAAAAATATGCTATTATGAAAGCAGCTGTTATACACGGCCCGGGTACCATTACCTGTGATAATGTAAATGATCCCGTTATTGAAAAAGATGACGATATTGTTTTAAAAGTAACTGCCACGGCTATATGCGGTTCTGACCTGCATATTTATTCCGGCGGAATTCCCCAGCCCCGGCCCATGGTGCTCGGCCATGAATTTATGGGTATCGTGGAAGAAACCGGCAAAGGGGTAACCAAACTAAAAAAAGGAGACCGCGTCGTTGTGCCGTTCCCGATTGCCTGTGGACACTGCTTTTTCTGCAACCATGATTCGCCGGGAAATTGCGAGAACAGCAATCCAGAACATTATGGGCCTGAAGGCGGTGTATTAACGGAAAAAGGCGGCGCCCTGTTTGGCTATACTGATTTGTATGGTGGATACGATGGCGGGCAGGCGCAATATGTAAGAGTGCCATACGCCAATTATGGCCCACGGATAGTACCAGATAACCTGACAGATGAACAGGTATTGTTCCTGACGGATATCTTTCCAACAGGCTATACGGGTATTGACTGGGGTGAAATAAAGGGAGGGGAAACGGTGGCAATATTTGGATCGGGTCCTGTAGGCATCATGGCCGCTAAAAGCGCATGGCTGCGGGGCGCCGGACGGGTTGTAATCGTTGATACATTGCAGTACCGCCTGGATAAAGCAAAGCAGGCAGCCGGCTGCGAAACCATTTTATGGGATGATGGCGCCAAAGAAGTGATAGAGCAAATAAGGGCGATGACCGATGGCCGCGGAGCAGACCTGTGCGTGGAGGCAGTGGGCTTTGAGCCTGACCGCAGCATCTTTGACAGGGCAAAAGCAGTAATAAACCTCGAAAAAGGATCGGTAAAAGTGCTGGAAGCCTGCATGAGTGCAGTAAGACGTGCAGGCATCGTATCTGTGCTGGGCGTTTACCCCGGACCGTATGATAATTTTCCGATCGGACAGTTTTTTGATAAGGGGATCACACTAAGAGGCGGCCAGGCACCTGCGCAAAAACATATTGATAAATTATTAAATTATGTTGTAGAAGGGAAAGTAAAACTGGACGATATGATCACTCACCGGCTTCCTTTAACGGAGATCAGTCACGCCTATTCGATCTTTAAAAAGAAGGAAGACAATTGTGTAAAGGTTGTACTTGACCCATGGAAATAAACCTTGTTGCATGGTTGCACAATTTTTCCATTCAAATTCAAAAAACGAAGAAAAATATAAAAGGTTAAACCTCACTATTTTACTTCGTTTCCGCTCTTAAGTGGAAATAAAAAAAGGGCAGACTGTCAATACAGTGCCCCGATTTTGTACGTTTCGCCTATAAAAATTATTTAGTTAAGATAAAGTAGTATTGATACGAGTTTTTATCTAATAAGTGTACCATCCGATAATCTCAATAACAAAAGCCCCTCCTGAGAGGGGCTGGAATTAGATTAAAACGCGGGCCCTTGTCTTGCTTAAAACATTTGCCTGTCTTGTAATCTACCCTTAAGTTACGAAATATTTCTGTTTTTCCGAAATTCGATTGCTGCTTTCAGCCGGTCATACCTGCTGGCTTTTCTATAGAGGCCATTTAATTTGTCGGTCCAGTACTTACAGGGAATGACAAGCACGGCCAACTGCTCAAGGGAAACATAAAACAGGAATAAGGAAGATTCTTTTGGATACTTCCCAATCATACTGCTATATTTTGTCAATTAATCCTGCCGATTTGAATACTTTTAGGAATGAGTGATACACAAATTACCTCATTAGACCTCACAGCTGCGGAATTAAGAATTGTAAAATTATTATGCGAGGGCAAATTGTATAAAGAAATTGCATCAGAAACGAGGCTAACAATTAACACCGTAAAAAAACATTCAAAAAGCATCTACCGAAAATTACAGGTAAGGAACCGGACCGAAGCATGCAACAGTTATTTAAGATCTGTTAACCGCGAAGCTTAGAGAAGGCGAAATCATTATTAATATTTTCCTGTCATTTCTATAATTTTTTAATCCCATCCGACCCTCTTTATTTCTATATCATAAACAGCGTGAGTGTCTGTTCCGCACAGGTCTCGAGACCTGCGCCAGGATCATTTCTAATCCCAGTTGTGATCCGCACAGGCTGCGACCTCCCCAGGGCCTCAGGCCTTCAGCTTATTCCTTTGCCCTGCCAATCATTGGTTGATGAGCCACCCTAAAGTGTTGTCCGGTTTTTTCTAAAATTTTTTGTGTCACGGCCAGTTTTGCCCGGGGTTAATTTTTCCCCATCCGGCATCTTATTTGACTACTTCGGACAGAATTATTTTTTACCAGCTGTCCTGATTTTTAATATTGTTACACAAACCCAGGCTTATGAATAAAAATCATTTTTCGATTCATAATTTCCACATTCCCGCGCAACACTGTGTATTTATACCAATTAATTCCCCACCTGTACATGGAAGCTGTGTTTAAATACCCTGTAAATTTTCCCGGCATGCACGGCATATATTTTGTGTGCTTTTTTAAATACAAATTGATGATTATTTAATTTTAAGTATCCTAATAAAAACCAGCACCAATCCTACATGATACCTACCCCCTTCTGAAAACTGTTACTGATTCAGACTTTAAATTTTAAGTGACCATTACACCTGTCTGCATGAAAATAATTATACCTGTCCTTATTATATTTTTTTCTTTTAATCCTTTAAATACCCGGGCTTTTCATGGGGATGGCCCGCCTGCTGATCATACCAGCAGTTTTTTTTATAATCATCCTGTAACCGCCCTGGCGCCCCCATCAAACGATGATCCCTGTAATGCAGTTGTACTAACTGTTGGGAGCAGCTGTAATTTTGCAACGTATACCAATACAGAAGCTACTGCAACAACCGGGGTAACTGATCCTCCCTGTGCGTCTTACAGCGGTGGGGATGTGTGGTTTTCTGTAACGGTACCTGCCGGTGGATCCCTTATATTCAACAGCCAGGCAGGAGATATTACCGATGGCGGCATGGCTATTTATACAGGTACCTGCAATGCACTCACCGAGATCGCATGCAATGATGATATGACCGGCCTGATGCCATCTATTACTGCCGGGGGCTTATCACCAGGCAGTACTATCTGGATAAGATTCTGGGCCTATGGAGGATCCGTTTCCGGGGAGTTTGATATTTGTGTTACAACACCACCGCCACCGCCTGCCAATGATAACCCATGCAATGCCATTAGTTTAACCGTAAGCCCTACATGCAATTATACTACTTATACAAATGCCGCAGCGACTCCTGCCATAACTGTCCCCGATCCCTCCTGCGGATTTTATAATAACGCCGGTGACGTGTGGTTCAGTGTTACAGTGCCTGCAGCGGGGGCTTTATTATTCGATACGCAGGCAGGAACAATGACCAATGGGGAGATCGCTATTTACACGGGCACCTGTAATGGTCTTACAGAACTCGCCTGTGATGCAGATGGAAGTTTTAACCCGCAAATGGGATCAATCACGGCCGGCGGGCTTGCACCGGGTTCCACGATATGGATCAGGGTATGGGATTACGGCGGATTCTCTCCCGGTAGTTTTGGAATTTGCGTTACCCCACCTCCTCCTCCACCTGCAAATGACAATCCGTGTAATGCCATTCCACTACCGGTAAACAATACATGTATTTATTCAACCCATACCAATACCGGGGCTACCAACTCCGTCAGTGTTCCTAGCCCCGGTTGTGGTGCATTTACAGGGGATGATGTCTGGTTCACCGTAACAGTCCCATCAGTCGGCGGAATATTTTTAAACTCCGTTGCGGGAACGATGCTGGATGGCGCCATGGCAGTTTACACCGGTAGCAGCTGCAATAACCTCACACTGATCAGGTGTGATGACAATTCCAGCAGCAATCTTTCCATGCCGCTGATCAATATGGCCGGTTTAACGCCCGGTACCACTTTGTGGATAAGGTTCTGGGGCTATGGAGGCTTTTACGCGGGTACCTTTGATATTTGCGCATCCATACCTCCACCGCCAACGGTGCAGGATTGTCCGGCGGCTATACCCATCTGCCAGAATATTTACACAGAATCTGTGTCTTACAGCGGGACGGGAAATATCTTAAATGAGATCGACAACGGAATAAGCTGCCTGGGATCAGGTGAAAAGAATGACGTTTGGTACACATTTACCGTGCAAACCTCCGGTGATCTGAATTTTACCATTACACCCAATAATTTTACTGAGGATTATGACTGGGCGGTTTATAATCTTACCAATGCAACCTGCGCTGATATTTATAGTAACAGTTCCATAGATGTAAGTTGTAATTTTTCAGTAACAGGAGGTTATACCGGGCCGACCGGCGGAACTACCTTAACGAGCCAGGATGCATCCGGAACACCGATCAATGATGTGATCCCGGTACTGGCTGGTGAGACCTATGTGATCAATGTCAGCAACTTTTCATCATCGGCCAATGGCTACACGATTGATTTCACCGCGTCAACGGCATCGATATTTGACAATGTTAAGCCGGTTTTTCAATCTATTTCCGCAGCCAGCGCATGTGGTGGAAGCCAGCTTACCGTAAATTTCTCTGAGAATATATTATGTAATACTGTTCAGAATGCTGATTTCGCGGTAACTGGTCCGGGCGGCCCTTACACGATCACCGGCTGGTCCTCTGCAAGCTGCAGTTCAGGTGCTACCTATGGAAATAATATAACACTTACCATCAGCCCGGCAATAGTTACGAATGGCGCTTTCCAGGTTTGCCTGACGAATATTTCGGGCTCGGTAGCAGACCTTTGCGGCAATATTGCTGATCCGGGTTGTTTTGATTTTGATATAGCTACCACGATCCCCGCCTTTGCTGCCATTGCGCCCATCTGCAGCGGCTCTACGGCACCGGTACTACCATCAACTTCTACCAATGGAGTTACGGGAACATGGTCCCCGGCAACTGTAAGCAATACAGCAACCGGCACTTATACATTTACACCAGGTTCCGGCCAATGTGCTGTACCGGTAACTTTAACGGTAACGGTTACCCCGGCAGGTACGGCCCCCGTTTTTAATCCCATCCCTCCCATCTGCAGTGGCTCAACAGCGCCTGTGTTGCCGGTTGTGTCGGTCAATGGCATCACTGGCAGCTGGAGCCCCTCTACTGTGAATAATACAACCTCGGGAATCTATACGTTTACACCTGCCGCCGGACAGTGTGCTGTCTCAACTACGTTATCCATAACCGTTAATTCCACCTTCACAAGTACGACTGATATTACCATTTGCAACAGCCAGCTTCCCTATAGCTGGAATGGAAATAACTATCCCGCGGCAGGTACATATGCGGTAACATTAACCAGCAGTACCGGTTGTGATTCTGTTGCTACATTGAATTTAGCAGTGAACAATGCAGTTAACAGTACGACAAATACCACGATCTGTAACAATCAGCTTCCCTATAGCTGGAATGGAAATAACTATCCTGCGGCAGGGACCTATTCAGTAACACTAACCAGCAGTTCAGGATGTGATTCTGTTGCTACATTGAATTTGGTTGTGAACAATGCAGTTACCAGTACAACAAATACAACAATATGTAACAACCAACTCCCGTATAGCTGGAATGGAAATAATTATCCCGCGGCAGGAAATTATTCAGTAACGCTGACCAGCAGTTCAGGTTGCGATTCCGTTGCAACATTGAATTTAGCAGTGAACAATGCAGTTACAAGTACAACAAATACCACGATCTGCAATACTCAACTTCCCTATAGCTGGAATGGAAACAATTACCCGGCGGCAGGAACATATTCTATAACACTAACCAGCAGTACCGGATGCGATTCTGTTGCAACGTTGAATTTAGTAGTGAACAATGCAGTTACAAGTACAACAAATACTACGATCTGTAACAATCAACTTCCCTATAGCTGGAATGGAAATAATTATCCCGCGGCTGGAACTTATTCAGTCACTCTGGTAAGCAGTACAGGTTGCGATTCTGTGGCAACATTGAACTTAGTAGTGAACAATGCAGTTACAAGTACAACAAATACTACGATCTGTAATAATCAACTGCCCTATAGCTGGAATGGAAATAATTATCCAGCGGCTGGAACCTATTCAGTAACCCTAACCAACAGTTCCGGATGCGATTCTGTTGCAACGTTGAATTTAGTAGTGAACAATGCAGTTACCAGTACAACAAATACTACGATCTGTAATAATCAACTCCCCTACAGCTGGAATGGAAATAATTATCCTGCGGCTGGAACTTATTCAGTAACATTAACCAGCAGTTCCGGATGCGATTCTGTTGCAACGTTGAATTTAGTAGTGAACAATGCAGTTACCAGTACAACAAATACAACGATCTGTAATAATCAACTCCCTTATAGCTGGAATGGAAATAATTATCCGGCGGCTGGAACTTATTCAGTAACGCTAACCGGCAGTTCAGGTTGTGACTCCGTTGCTACATTGAACTTAGTAGTGAACAATGCAGTTATCAGTACAACAAATACTACGATCTGTAATAATCAACTGCCCTACAGCTGGAATGGAAATAACTACGCGGCGGCAGGAACATATTCAGTAACCCTTACCAGTAGTTCCGGATGCGATTCTGTGGCAACATTGAATTTAGTAGTGAACAATGCAGTGACCAGCACAACAAATACTACGATCTGTAACAATCAACTCCCCTACAGCTGGAATGGAAATAATTATCCAGGGGCTGGAACTTATTCAGTAACCCTAACCAGTAGTTCCGGATGCGATTCTGTTGCAACGTTGAATTTAGTAGTGAACAATGCAGTTACCAGTACAACAAATACTACGATCTGTAATAATCAACTGCCCTACAGCTGGAATGGGAACAATTATCCAGGGGCCGGAACTTATTCAGTAACCCTAACCAGTAGTTCCGGATGCGATTCTGTGGCAACGTTGAATTTAGTAGTGAACAATGCAGTTACCAGTACAACAAATACAACGATCTGTAATAATCAACTCCCTTATAGCTGGAATGGAAATAATTATCCGGCGGCTGGAACTTATTCAGTAACGCTAACCGGCAGTTCAGGTTGTGACTCCGTTGCTACATTGAATTTAGTGGTGAACAATGTAGTGACAAGTACAACAAATATTACGATCTGTAACAATCAACTGCCTTATAACTGGAACGGGAACAACTACCCGGCGGCAGGAACATATTCAGTAACACTAACCAGCAGTTCAGGATGCGATTCTGTTGCAACCTTAAATCTTGCCGCAAATTCCATTGTGACGAGTACCAGCAATATTACGATCTGTAACAGCCAGTTGCCATATAGCTGGAACGGAAATAATTATCCGGCAGCAGGAAATTATTCGGTAACATTAACCAGCAGCGCAGGCTGCGATTCCGTCGCTACGTTGAATCTTACTGTTAATTCCTTTGTTACCAGTACCAGTAATATTACGATCTGTAACAGCCAGTTGCCCTATAGCTGGAATGGAAATAACTATCCGGCAGCCGGAAATTATTCAATAACACTGATAAGCAGTTCAGGATGTGATTCCATCGCAACATTGAATTTAATTGTGAACAATGCAGCCGCCAGCACAACAAATATTACTATTTGTACCAGCGAATTGCCTTTTACCTGGAATGGGAACAGCTATCCGGTGGCCGGAACTTATACCGTAACATTAACCAGTGGTGCCGGATGCGATTCCGTCGCAACATTAAATCTTGCAGCAAACCCTGTTTTAACCAGCATTACTAACATAACGATCTGCAATACTCAATTGCCCTTTTCCTGGAATGGAAATAGCTATTCATTGGCAGGAACTTACTCCGTCACATTGATAAGCAGCAACGGCTGCGATTCTATTGCTACCTTAAATCTTGCAACCAATGCAGTTGTAAGCAGTACGACTAACACAGTGATCTGCAGTGACGAACTGCCCTATAGCTGGAACGGGAGCAGTTATCCATCTGCCGGAACTTATTCAATAACGTTAACAGGTAGCGGCGGTTGTGATTCCATTGCCACATTAAATCTTGCGGTTAACCCTGTTGTCACAAGTACGACCAGTGTGAGCCTCTGTTCCGCCCAGCTGCCTTATAGCTGGAATGG
Organism: uncultured Chitinophagaceae bacterium; assembly: GCA_963779595.1. Lineage (GTDB taxonomy): Bacteria > Bacteroidota > Bacteroidia > Chitinophagales > Chitinophagaceae > Ferruginibacter. The sequence continues at coordinate 377,388 of CAVZYY010000002.1, forward strand.
CCAGAATTATACGGTAGCGGGTGTTTACAATGTAATCCTTAGTAGTACTTCGGGTTGTGATTCCATTGCAACACTTAACCTGTTGGTAAATCCTACACCGGGAACTCCGTCTGTTGGCCCGGGAACTGTGTATTGTCAATATGAGACCAGCAGCCCGCTTGCAGCGGATGTTACAACAGCGGGCAATCATTTGGTGTGGTACCCTTCAGCAACAGGAGGTACCGGATCATCGACAGCGCCGGTTCCTGCTACATCCGTTCCAGGCACTACACAATATTATGTAAGCCAGGCGAACGGGTTCTGTGAAGGGCCGAGAGTTCCAATAACTGTTACGGTTAATAGCAAACCCGCATTGGGAGCCGACCGCGCTTTGAGGATATGTTCGGGGAAAACAGCTAACCTAAACATCCTTTACAACACAACCGGTAATCAAACAGACTGGACAATGGGGCAACAACCCGTAACAGATCCGGCAGCCGTAAATATTGCGGGCCTGTATCAAATTATCACAACAGGCAGTTCAGGGTGCAGGGATACAGCGCTGGTAAACCTGGCAATAAATCCGCCCGTTATTGCAAATGCCGGAAATGACGCCGATGTTGAATATAATTTCCCTCACCAGTTGTCGGGTAGCGGAGGACTACATTACCAGTGGGCACCCGGTTTCCCGATACTTAATAATTCACATATTGCAAATCCTGTTGCCACTTTGACCGATGACCAGCTTTTTGTTTTAATCGTAAAGGACGATATCGGGTGTACCGCAAATGATACGGTGAAATTAAGGGTATTAAAAGGTCCGTCTTTTTATGTACCAACAGCATTCACCCCCAATGGGGATGGTCTGAATGATCTGTTTGGCCCTACTACTGTGGGAATGAAGACCCTGGATTTTTTCAGAATATTTAACCGTTATGGTGAGCTGATCTTTGAGACGCGGGATCTGTTCAAAAAATGGGATGGCACATTCAAAGGCAAAAAACAAGACATCGGCAATTATGCCTGGTACCTGAGGGGAACCGACAGGAAGGGCGTAGTAAAAACGATGAAGGGAAATGTGATGTTGATAAGATAGCGGGTGGGATGAAAACATCATCCCCAGATCCAACATTTAAAAAATAAAAAGTACCCTCTAAAGAAAATTAAAAATGTAAAACTGGCCATAAATTTGGTTGAAATCTAAATACGGGTAATTCAGATAACCTGGTGTAAACATTTAAAACCTTACTCATGAATAAGATCTACAAACAGCTTTTGCTGGTTTATTTATCGCTTTTTTCCGTCAATATGCTGCATGCACAGGTTGGCGTTTACGACGCGGGATTTGGTACAGGCGGCAAAGTTTTCCATTTATTCACCGATATTGATGCTACGCCAGGTGCGGTTGCCCTGCAGCCTGATGGCAGGATCGTTGTGGGCGGCAGTGGTGAAGATTTTCCGGGTGGAGTATTCAGGATCGTACGCTACAATACGAATGGAACTACGGACGGAACTTTTGCCAGCGGCGGAATTTTTTCACTTCTTGTGCCTTCCACACAGGATTATTTTCAAACCCTTGCTGTGCAGCCGGACGGTAAAATTGTTGCAGGAGGCGTATTGAATGTCTATGACCCTGTTGAACAACAAACCGATGAGGACTTTTATATTTTTCGTTTAAAAACCGATGGAACCCTTGACAGCAGTTTCGGAATCAATGGCCTCATAACTACAGATCTCAATGCGCATTCCAATGATGTGATACATAAACTGATCATAAAACCGGATGGAAAGATCCTGGCGGGCGGTTATTCGATGGACATGAATAACGGCGACAATTATTACAGCCTTGTACAGTATAAAGACAACGGCAACCGCGACAGCAGCTTTGGAACAAATGGTATCACTTATATCCCTTTACCGCAGCAGGAAGGAGGGAAAGGGTCTCTGGCGCTGCTTCCCAATGGACAGATCATTGCTGCAACCACGGTTGTAAACGACACTTCATTCTTCTATGAATTCGGCCTGGTACGCTTTAACGCGAATGGAACACCGGATCTCAATTTTGGCGAAGCTGGTGTTGTCCATCTCGGCCTGAGTTATTTTCACAGCGTCCTGAAGGATATGGCGATTCAAACCGACGGCAAAATTATCCTAACCGGGCAAACCCAGGGAGGTAGCACTACTTCACTGGTTGCCGTGGTGCGGGTAAACGCAGACGGGACCTATGACCCAGGCTTTGGTGACAATGGGGTGGTACGTACGCACATAAGTGAGGAACAATTTGCCCCTGACATCGGAAATACCTTGTCTATTCAGCCGGATAAAAAAATTATAGTGGGCTGCACATTAAATAATTCGATCAATTCAACTGAAGCAAATTTCGCCGTGGTTCGCTACCTGACAAACGGGGACATTGATTCCAGTTTCGGGAGGCAGGGAATTATTATTACTGATTTCAATGGTAACGGAGATTTCAGTGCGGCAGGCCTGCAACAACCGGACGGCAAGTATCTACTGGTAGGATCGGCGGAATCCGAGTTTGGTGAAACAGGGTTTGGTATCGTTCGTTACCTGTCTGATGCACGTTATTATTACAACACCCTGAAGGGTTCCGTATTTTACGATAATAATCTTAATGGGGTAAAAGATCCCGGCGAAAGTTTCTTTGCCAATGCGGTGGTGGCAGCACAAAAGCCCGGGATTGATACGGTCACGATCACTACTTCCACCGGCCTGTTCAGTGTAGAGGTCGACACCGGAAATTATATTATCCGCCCGATACAACCTGCTGGCCAGCCTCCATACTTTACCGTTATTCCCGGTTTTAGAACAACCGGCCATGCTTCTTACTTTAATACAGACAGTGTTTCATTTGCCATGCAACCCATTCCGGGTATGCGCGATATTTTTGTGTATGTAATTCCCCTTGATCCGGCCCGGCCCGGCTTTCCAACCGATTACATGATCGTGTACGGCAATAATGGTACAGACAGTGTTCCCGCGGGCACCGTGAAATTTGTGCCGAGCAGTTTTGTAGATGTAACATCCTCCGAACCGGCAGCATCTTCCGTTAACGGGGATACGCTTTTGTGGAACTATGTGAACCTTTACCCGAGAGATACTGCCTTTATAATCGTTCATGCTACCATTCAGCCCCCACCTGCCGTAAATATCGGCGATACGCTTATTTCTTACGCTTACATTACACCGCTGGGCTTTGATCAGCAGCCGAAGAATAATGTGTTTATTTTACGCGAGGATGTTGTTGGTTCGTTCGATCCAAATGATAAAAATGAAAGCCATGCGGGGCAATTAAGTCCGGCACAGCTAAGTGCAGGAGAATACCTGCAATATATGATCCGCTTCCAGAACACCGGTACTGATACGGCCTTCAATGTTTATGTGAGAGATACGCTTCAAAGCAACCTCGACTGGAGTACTATGGAAATGGTGCTTGCAAGCCATCCATATAAACTTGTCAGGGACAATGGCGTTTGCCTTTGGTCGTTCAACAATATCGCACTGGTAGATTCTACACACAATGAACCGAAGAGTCACGGCTATATTGTATTCCGCATTAAGCCGCTGGCGGGCCTGGTACCCGGCAATCAAATTACCAACAGCGCCGCTATATATTTTGATTATAACCTGCCGGTTGCTACCAATACGGAGATAACCACGATCCTGAGCTCCCCTATCCCGGTAAGACTTTTAAGTTTTTCGGCGAAAAAGACGGGTATGGCCAACCTGCTTTCCTGGAGCACTACAAACGAAATAAATGCGGACCGGTTTGAGATCGAGCGCAGCGGGAACGGAAGCAGTTTTGAAAAAACAGGAACAGTGCAAAGCCAGCCCGGAAACACCGGGGTTAAGTTTTATGAGTATACAGATGGATCTCCTTTGGCAAAGCGTAACTACTACCGTTTGAAAATGCTGGATAATGATGGCAGGTTTACGTATAGCCCTGTCCGTTTGCTGAGCAACAGTCGCAGCGATTATTTTAAACTGTATCCAAACCCTGTAAGAAACCTGGTGCTGGTGGAAATTGAGAGTCAGAAGAAAGAGGCATTGCAGGCCCAGGTGCTGACCTATGAAGGGAAGCTGTTGCTTTCTGCTGTATGGAATGTAGAGGAAGGGAAACAGGTTAAATCGATCAACGGTTCGGCTTTGCCGGCCGGTAATTATATACTTAAAATAAATTCTCTTTCTCCATCAGCGACAGATAACATGATGGAGCCGGTTGTTTTGAAGTTTGAAAAGTTATAAACCGCGCCTTTAGCGTGGATAATAACGGACGTCCCTTATGATTGAAAAAGGTTTCAATGCAGATCATTGAAACCTTTTTCAATTTTGTATTAATGATCGCCGGGATTTGCTTTTAAGTTATTTCTTTTTGTATCATTGTCATTGTCAAAATTGTCTCTGCCTATGAATGCAAATGAAGCGTAGTATATGTGATTGACGCTAGCTTTCGCCTTTTACCTCTACCGCATGCTTTAATTGGTGCAGCATTTCCAGCCAGTTTTTTTCTGTTATTTCTTTTGAAACTCCTTCCTGGGTTAGTTTAAGTTCACAGCCATTTAAAGTAGGGAAAATATGAATAGTAACAATCGTTTCACCTGTAAAATGTTTAGGAACACTGAGCGTAAAAGCCAGTCTCAATGGCTGCTCGATCTCTTTATACACTCCAAAATGATCAATATATTCCCCATTCTTTCTTTCAAGTTCAAGTATCGAGAATTTACCTTCAACCTGCATATCCATTTCAATATTGGTTATCTCACTGGTCGGTCCGACAAACAACCACTTGCTTATTAGTTCCGGCCTGGTCCATGCATCAAAAATAATTTCCGGAGAAACATCATAATGACAGCTGACATGAACCGGTTCTAAACCTGTTTCACTCATCATTGTATATTTAGTATTAAATATAACCATTAAAGCGCGGCTGGCAAAGCAATGTGCTTGCCTGCCGGGGTCATTTGGCGCCAATGCCAAAGCGCCCGCGAACAAATTAGCTAGGCTTACCTGTTGAAATGGGCCCTGGCCGAAAATTAATTGTAGCATACTGCTTCATATGCGTAAAAATCCTTCCAGCTTTCGATCCGGGGTTAAGATGTTTCCTGAACGATCGATATAAAGCGGCTGCTTAAAATTTCCCTGCAATTTATAGGGGAAATGCCGGTTATTTGTTGGTACCATTTTTCCTAAAACCGATAGTTTAGAACCCGTGACCTTCACGAAGTTATAACGGGTAGTTACATAATAGTCTGATTGGCGGTCAGACTTAAAATCAACCCGGGCCAATACGAAACGGTCTTCGAGTTTTGCATTTTTCTGACTTTGAGACACAGGGATTGTCTTTTCCAATTTTACAATTTCTCCTGCCTGATTATATTTACCCGGTTGCGCGACACTCCCTCCGGCGCTGTTCCAGCCATTCTGAATCGCCATTAGTCTATCCTGTTTCGCCGGATGCGTATGACTGGGCCGGTAACCTGCGACAAGTTTCATGGCTGATTGAGCCTGCACCAGCGTAGCACCCATTTTTTTCAATACGAATCCTGAAAATTCATCGGCTTCGCGTTCCAGTGCCGGGAGACTTCCTGTACTCTTTAGCGTATGACCATTGAGGTGATGCCCGATTTCGTGTGCCAGCACAGAAACGGCTGCCCATTTATTACCGGTAGCAACGGTAAGTTGCCGGAGAAATTGCGGGTTATAAGCTATATATCGTTTACCCGCATACGTTACGGCAGCAGCGTTGGGTACATTAGCGGCCTTTACTTCAAAATTCGGCTTTAGACCTATCACCGATATAATATCCCGGATGATCTCAGCAACCTCGTCACTGACTGCCAAAGATTTTACGGGTATATCCCCGGACGGGATGACCGCCTTTGAATAAGAAATGCATGAAGCGAGGAAGATAGCAAAGATGATGATCCGTTTCATGGGTTAATATTTAACCCACAATTTCATCTTTAAATTGTTTATAAAATGATAACAAAAAGAAACATCATCTATTTTTAACAATTTTTAAATATACTTCGTTGCGCAGTTCCCGGAGCAGGCCTAAATACCAAACTGTATACCGCTTCCAAAATCTTTTATTTTATCAGCATCAATTGATGTCTTTTCCCGCTTTAAGCTTATCGATCATCGCTATGACAGCTTGCTTGCCGGGATCATTTGGTGCCAGTGCCAAAGCCTTATTTGCAAATTCCAGGGCTTTTGCGTAGTCGCCATTCGCTGATAACCCACGCGCCATACCAGTCAACGTTATAAACTGGCCGGGATTTTTATCGTAATTATATTGGAACACCTCTAATGCTGCAACAGGCTTTTTTGCAGCTGATGAGTTTTTTACCAAATTGTTGCAGCTGGCCAATATTACCGAAAGGCAGGGAAGCTTTTATAACAGCTGTCGCTTCTGCAGACCTGCCCAGTTTTTCCAGAATGCCTGCTTTGGTTGTAAGGGCTGAAAATGAAGATGGATCGCCTGGGAAATCATTGCCGGTTGCCAGATGTTGCCCATTCCAGCGCTTTTTCAATTGGTAATTATTTTCCAGGCACCAGCCTGCTGCAATGTTTAAACTTTGAGAGGTAAAACTTCGGGGATTCTGAGATTCTGTTATCAAACGCCTCAAACTGTTGTTTTAAATAATCCACCTCAACCTTGAACGGAATCGATAATTTTTCCCATAGCAACTTGATCACCGCCGCATTGATGGTTTGATCAGAGAATTCATATTTGAGGATCTCCACATTTTTTTCAACCGGTAGTGGTTTTACTTTTACACGAAGCACGTCTTCAGTTTCATCATAAAAAAAAGAACCCCAGGCATCGGATCTTTTGGAAAAAATGATCGTGCATTCCAGCGGATCATAGGCAATAAAAAAGCCGTAAACGCCTTTCGGCAGGTTTTGCCCTTCGACTTTAACGTCTTTATCGAACTCTATGACTGGTGTTCTCATTCGCCCCGGCACGCCATGGAGCAGGTTTGCCTATTTCCAAAGCCCTGGTCAACAAATCCTGTATGGACCACTCCTCCCCAGATCTTTCCTTCACGTCCATTAACTGAAGGCCCATGATAGTTGATGGTGACCTGGGTCAGGCCTACCTGTTCGGAGATCGATTTTTTCTTCGTATACCCGTTCGGTACAGCAGCATTATAGGGCACTTGTGCCAACAAAGTGCAGCCGCAAACAAAAAAAATCGCGGACAAGCATACATATATTTTCATAACAGCGTGTATTTAACCAGTGATTGCAATTTAGTTGATTTTCAAATCCGTAGCGTTTCGTGAACTGACCGGCTTTGGATGAATTCCCTTTTTTAATAAATCAAGAGCAGCACTAATGCTGCTCCTACATTATGAAACTGAATTTTATTTACCTCGCAACCGTGATCGTCTTATTAATCACCTGCCCGTTATTTTCAATACGCACCATATAGATGCCGGCAATCAGTTTACTAACGTTCAGCTGGATCATACTGTTGCCTTTGGACGTTAACGACTGCATCAATTTGCCATCAAGGCTTACAATGGCTATTTTACTGGCAGCATTCACAGCCCATCCTGTAATTTTATGTGAATCGACATCATTTGCCGGTGTACGGGTAAACGCTTGTTTTGCGGTTGTAACAGAAACGCTTGCAGGTGAAATGCTTTTGGGCAGTTTCCTGCAGTTATTGTGTTGTGATGGAGTTTGAAATTCGATCGTGGATTTATAAATGCCGCCGGGAAAATGGCGGGCCGGTTATAAAAAACCCACCGGCATATCCTGTATGGCGGTCAAAAAACCTGCACACCGCCTTCGGAGCAGTGTTTTCAATATCGGTCCAGGTTGCTCCATTGTCATAAGACAGGGATGAGCCAAAATCAAACTGTTAACAGAAGTAGATACCAACGCATTAGTCCCGGGCACTGCAGTGATCCGGCTGCTTTTCCAGTTCGCCGGCTGCCCAAGATTGGTCCAGGTAATTCCTCCATCGAAAGTTGAGTATAAAAATGTCTGGTAGTTATTATCCCTCAAATGAGCAACCCCATGTAGTTTATCATCATTAAAAGCGATTTCGTTTACGAATTTTCCTGAAGGATCAGCAATATAGGCAGCCCAGTCTTTTCCAAAATTCGTAGACTTCCATATCCGTCCCAATGTGGTACCGAACCAGATCGTATTCCCAACTGCGGAGAAGCCACTGATAAATCCATATTCGCCCGGAAGGGTCGCAGGCATGTGGGCCAGGCGTTACTCTTTTCCAGGTATTCCCACCGTTCTTTGTCGTATATATTTCAAAATATCCCGCCGTTGGGATCTCCCATGGCGACCCCATGATTCTTATCTTTAAAATGTACAAAGTTGGGAAATGAGTTGTTGTCAAAGATCAGGCCCGCGTTCGATTGCCTCCAGGTATTTCCTCCATCCTTTGTATGATAAAGACCACCCCCGGTTATACCACCTAGTTTATGCATGGCTACCCAGGCTTCTTTTTCGCTCAATGCGCTGATGTTGGAAAACTCCAGGCTAATGTCAGTGCCCATTTTACCGGGTCGCCAGGTTGTTCCGCCATTCGTTGTGCGGGTAAAATCCAACACCAGCCTGCCGCTGCCTAGCCCGTTTTTTCCGTCGTAGCATACAGCCCATGCCGTGTGCTTATTTGGCAGGGACATTTCATAGAAGCCAAGTGTATCGTTCGTGAACCCGGCATTTTGATTTTGCCATTGAGCAGTTGGCAGTAATCATGAGTAGCAGTGAGACTGCAGATAGTAGATACTTTTTCATGTTATTAATTTTTAGTTGATGCAAACTATAAAATCAACCATTCTCATTTTTTCAAAAAGGCCAAAATGAAATTTTACTGTACACACGGGTTATTTAGAGGACAAACACCTGCATTACAAATGGACAGAATGGAGTTTTTAAGGACAGAGTTTTCGGATTAAAAAAAATTAACGGCTAATTTTGGGTCAAATGAAAATCACTCAGCCAGATCCACTCAACAACGGGGAACTAAAGAAATGGATGCTATACCGCAGGTGGCCATGGCATTTATTGTTCTGGATTGGCTATGTGTTATTCAGGTTCTGGCCATATTACATTACGGTCAAATACTATCCTGCGATCTATCTTACGGTATATGTTGCTTTCGGAGTTGTTCTTTATTGCGGTTGCCTATTTTACGTTATGGCTTTACCGGCGCCTGTTTCAAAAGCAAAAATACCTTGCCTATTTTGCCATTGGTACCGTTAGCTGGCTGGCATATTTGTATAGCAGAACTGTTTTTCAATTTTATTATTTAAAAAACGCGCCGGGCTTCAAGGGCAGTACATTTACGGATATGTTCATCAACAACATCACTGTTGTCATTGTGTATTTTCTTTTTCATTACATGCCTGCAAATATTTTAAAGATGGGTTCATTGCGCAGCAGTTTGAAGCGGAGAAAAAGCAACAGCAACTGATGGCCGAGGTCAATAATTTAAAATCCCAGATCGCCCCGCATTTTTTATTCAATACCCTTAATAATTTATATGGCCTGTCCGTACATCAACCCGACAAGCTTCCGGAGCTGTTGCTTCGCTTGTCGCATTTGCTCAGGCATTCTCTTTATGAAACACAAAAGCCACTGGTACCATTAGCCGATGAAATAAACGTGCTGAAAAGTTATATTGAGCTTGAAAAACTGCGGCTGGAAGATGACCTGAAATTTGAATTTGACAATGGGATCAGCGATGGTACCGGTTACATGATCGCCCCATTGATATTAATTGTATTTATGGAAAATGCGTTTAAACATGCAAAATTTGTTCAGTCCGCAGCCGTAGATATTTACATTGCAACAACACTTGAAAAAAGCCTGTTCACGTTAACCATCAAAAATAATTACAACAAGGACCAAGGCAGCTCGTTAAATGGCATTGGACTCACCAACGTGAAGCGAAGGCTTGAAGTGCTTTACCCCGATCAAAAGCATCAGTTGGCCATCAGCAAAGATGACGACTATTATACCGTTAATTTACAATTGGAATTGGAAAAAACGGATTAAACAGCAATACTATGGAAATTGAAAAATATAATTGCCTGGTTGTGGATGATGAGCCCATTGCCCGTAAGATTGTTATCAAACTATATCGAGCAAATGCCCTTGCTGGTATTGGCTGGAGAATGCATCAATGCATTGGACGCAATAGATCATTTAAGGACGCATAGTGACACCAATATTATCTTTTTAGACATCAACATGCCCAATCTTTCAGGCATGCAATTGCTTAAAATATTACAACCGCAACAGCCGGTCATTCTCACTACCGCTTATTCGGAATATGCTGTTGAGAGTTACGAATTAAATGCTGTCGATTATTTGCTTAAGCCATTTTCGTTTGAGCGATTTACGAAAGCTGTATATAAAGCGATCGGTGCAATTACAAATTCCTCTAAAAGCTTCCATGAACTTACGCAGGATAAAAAGAGGCTGATCTATATTAAATCGGACGGGAAAAATTACCCGGTATTTTTAGATGATATCCTGTATTGCGAAGCGAAAAAAAATTATACCATGGTATTCTTAAAAAATGAGCAGCGATTGATGCCCCTCATTCCCCTATCGAAGTTTGAAACATCGCTTGCGGAGGCAGGGGGGGAATTTATACAAATACACCGGTCCTTTTTAATATCAAGAAAACATATATCAGCTGTTGGTCCAAATATGGTAACAATAAATAAATTTGAAATACCCATCGGGGTACAATTCAAGGAAAGATTTTTTAAAGCGATCGGGATGAAAGAGAATGGGTGAGAGGATTTGCATAAATGGATCATGAGAATATTGCTAAACTTATTTTGAAATTGACCGCCTCCAAAAAAACTGATCAATTCTAAATTGAAAAAAACGGGCAATTATTCATAACTTAAAAAAATGAAATTTGCTCCACTTAATGAAAATTGATAAATTTTTAGTTTTAAACCCTTTTGTTATAACAATATTGATTTGTTTAACAGGGTTATGTAATGCTACTGCCCAGATAAGTGCATCCTATTTGGTCATCAAAAACATCAATATTATAGATGTTTTAAGTGGGAAACTATCGCCCAATCAGGATGTTATCATAAAAGATAAAATGATCTATTCCATTGATCGTTCACTATCTAAAACATTCCCTCAAAAGGCAATATATATTGATGGAAGTGGTAAATACCTTTTACCTGGACTGTGGGACATGCACTTTCATTTGTGTTGGCAGGAAAATAACGATACGCTTCTCTTTCCAATCCTGTTACAAAATGGTATCACTGGAATACGGGACATGGGTGGTGACCTGAATATTATGCGGAATTTTAAAGAACGCCTGAAGAATAGCAAAATGGTTGGCCCGGATATCTACGGACCAGGTCCTATTATTGATGGGAATCCACCCGTGCATCGTGATTTTTCATTACCTGTAGATGACAAAACAAATTTGAAATCAGTTCTTGACAGCTTAAGAACGAATGGTGCAGATTTTTTTAAAGTTTATTCTCTGATAAAGGAACCACAGCTTAAGGATATTGCAGCCTATTGTTCTGCAAATCATATCTCATTTGCAGGACATTTTTCGGAATATATTGAACCTGAGGTTTCTATCTCCCTGGGGCAAAAAACTGTTGAACATTTAAACAGATTAGACAACATTTGGGAAGGTAATAAAAACCGCATGGACAGCATTGGCCATTTACTGATTGCCAATGACGTTTTCCTTTGTCCGACGCTCATAACTTATCAACTTAAAACCAGGCTTCGCGACACTTCGATAACAAAGATTAAGTATGCTAAATATATTTCAGCTTCATTAATGGAAGAATGGAAAATAAATTGGGCAGGGAGAATAAAAAGGCAAACAAAATATTCTGATTGGGAGAACCTGGACAAAACATATATTTCACAAATGGCACTGATTGACCATCTTAATAAAATGGGTGTAATGCTACTGGCAGGAAGTGACTTTGCAGGTATGCCTTATGTTTATCCGGGGATAGGTTTACAGGAGGAACTCTTTTTGTTGGTGCAGGCAGGACTATCCACTCAGCAAGCGTTGAGAACGGCAACGATCAATCCTGCAATTTATATGTCTGTTCAACAATTGTATGGTTCGATATCCATAGGAAAATATGCAGATTTGATAATATTGGAAAAGAATCCACTCGAAGATATTAAAAACATTCAAGCAATAAATTCAGTCATTTTCAAAGGAAAAGTAGTTCATAGCTCACCCGTTGAAGTGCATAAATGAAACACCCTGTAATTAACAAAGCACGCCGTTCCGCACCTTATGCGAAAAAAAGAAACAGGTCGCGATATGGGACTGTCAAATCATTTTATAGTAAGGTTGAAGGGGAAACATATTCGGTCCTGGGCACTGCGGTTTTTGCGACGCCGGCAAAGCCCCCGGCAAGGTCTGTAAAATCATCCCAGCCCCTTTGTTTCAGTATGGATGCAGCAACCATGCTCCTGTACCCGCTTCCACAATGCAATACGAATGGCTTATCTTTTGGAAATGCCGCCAAATGACTGTTTATCTGGTTCAATGGAATATTAACAGCATTGATGATATGTTCTGAATCAAACTCGCTCTGCTTTCTAACGTCAATGATGAGTGGCTTTTCAGCTGCATATTTTTGTTCAAATTCAGCAGCCGTTATACGTTGGATGGTTTCAACATCCTTACCGGCTGCTTTCCAACCTGCAAAACCATCCTTTAAATAGCCGACCGTATGATCATACCCCACTCTCGACAATCTTGTGATACATTCTGTTTCCCGGCCGGCTTCCGTTACCAACAGGATTGGCTGTTTTACATCCTGTATCATCTCTCCTACCCACTGGGCGAAATTTCCATCAATACCAATGTTAATGCTGTTGGGGATAAAGCCTTTTGCAAATTCATCCGCATTCCTGGTATCAAGTATCAACGCCCGGGTTTCATTGGCTGCCGCTTCAAACGCTGTGACGCTCATCGGTTGTTTGCCCCGTTTCATGACTGCATCGAGGCTTTCATATCCTTTAATATTCATCAAAACATTTTGGGGAAAATATCTAGGGGGCGCTGTTAAACCGGTAAGGATGGCTTTAATAAATGCTTCTTTGGTTAAGCCCGGGTTTAAAGCATAATTTACTTTTTTCTGGTGTCCAAGCGTATCCGTAGTTTCTTTACTCATCATTTTGCCACAGGCACTGCCCGCTCCATGATTTGGATAAACAACGAGGTCGTCGCTCAACGGCATGATCTTATTACGTAAGGAATCAAACAGGTGGCTGGCCAACATTTCCTGCGTGAGCTCCTTTTTAACATGCTGAGCCAGGTCCGGTCTGCCGACATCGCCAATGAACAAAGTATCACCGGTGATGATCCCATGTTCTTTTCCATTTTCATCAATGACCAGGTAAGTGCTGCTTTCCATGGTATGTCCCGGTGTATGCAGGAGTTTCACGGAAACTTTGCCAACCTGGAATAACTGGTTGTCTTCCCCAATAATGGCATCATAGGCCGGTTTGGCAGTCGGCCCAAAAACGATCTTAGCGCCGGCCTTTTTTACCAGGTCCAGATGACCACTTACAAAGTCAGCATGAAAATGCGTTTCAAATACATATTTAATGGTCGCATGATCTTTAGCCGCCCGGTCAATATATGGCTGCACTTCCCTTAAAGGATCAAATATGGCTGCTTCGCCGTTGCTTTCCAGGTAATAAGCCGCGTGGGCAATACAGCCCGTATAAATTTGTTCCAGTTGCATGATGTGTAAATTTAAAAAATAAAACTGCCGTAATGCAGATTAAAGATGGTTATTTTTTTATGGGGCTCAAAGCGCCTGCTGTGAACGGTTAATCCAAAATTTATATATATTTACAGCACAGCTTTAAGCAAATGGAGCTCAACTCCTAAATTCAATACCAAAAACGCACTGCAATGACTGGCAACCATGAATACCTGGTCGCGAGGTTCATCTAGCTTATTCAGCCTTCCTTCTGCCCCATCAAAAGTTTAGACACAATAGTAATTAACGCAATCATTCAATTATGAAAAAGAAGATCTACACACTGTTCATGTTGTTTTTTATGTTGGTTTTAGGAATCCAAACCAGCCATTCCCAAAATGCCTGCCAAACCCCGGAATCAAATATCCCCTCGGCAGGTGAGCGTATTTTCAACCTGTATGTTAACTGGTTTAAAGCCTGGGGGGGACATTTAAACACCGACTTAAAAACGATCCCGGTTATTATTCATGTCATTTACAAGAACAATGCCGAAAGGCAACAGATCAGCCGTTCACGTATCGAGGGACAAATTGAGGTAACCAATAAGCAACTGAGACGATTAAACGCAAATGCAATAAATACAAGGCCCATATTTTTGCCCGTAGCAGCCGATTGCAACTTAAAGGTTGTGCTGGCCGCCAGGAACAATGGGGTCATTTACCACAGGCATCCCGATTTCCTTTTTAGCAGGGATTTTAGAAATATCCAGGCAGCCAGCATGGTGAATCCCGCGAGGTACCTGAATGTATGGGTCGTTTTTGGTCAGTTAGCAGGAGGAGGAGCCACTTTCCCCTGGGATAAAACACCCATCCAGGATGGATTTTGGATTGGAGCCCAGAACTTTGGAACGACTGGTGCTAACCTGTCACCCCATATGAATGGAGGTACAACATTCGCGCATGAGCTGGCACATTACCTGGGCGTGCTTCATACACATGACAACCCCGCAGGTTATAGGGGCCAATGTGACCGGGCTCATGACGGCACCATCGCCGATTATTGCGCTGATACGCCGCTTGATTGGAGTGATCCTGCCAGCCCCGAGCAATGTGAGATAGTGATAGCTACTGAATGCGAACCTGAGTTGGTCTGCCAGTCCGAGAATTATATGTATTACAACCAGGACAGCTGCACCAATATGTTTTCAAAAGACCAACGGGCAAGAATGAGAGCATGTTTGCAGGCCTACCGTCCCCTATTAGCTTTATCTTCTCACCATGGATTTAAGGGAATAGATAGCGAAGATTTTGATGACCAGCCTGGAGATAAACCCGTTTTGGAAAAACAAATAACCATTTCTCCCAATCCTACAAGCGGCATCGTGCACATTAATTACCAGGACCTGGTTGTAAAAAATAATATGGTTGTGAGGATATATAACCAGTTGGGAGTAAAACTGAAGGAACTGTACTCCCGGTCAGCCATAAACGAACTTAACCTTGGCTCTTTTGCTGAAGGGCTGTATTATATTAAAATAACGATCGATAATGTATCTGTAACGAAATATGTAATTAAGGCCGGCTCTGAACTTATTAATAGATAGAATGAGTTTATGCCGATACTCAATATTCAATGTTCAATATTCAATTTTCAACGGATCCGACTCAATGACGATGATCCCATTGAACATTGAATATTGAACATTGTATTCACCAGTTAAAGAAAAACTACTTCCCCGGTCTTTAGATTGTAATAGGCTCCTACAATTTTTATTTCACCCTTATCAGCCATTTCTTTTAAAACAGGACTTTTAGATTTAATGGCTTCAATGGCATCACTGACATTATTTTTAGCTACGTATTCCAGGAAATCGTCATTTTTAGAGATCTTATCTCCTGCAAAATCCTGGGATTTGGCTACAGCTGGTTTTATTTTAGTAAGCAATTCCGTAATGTTTCCCAGTTTTACATCATCAATGGCTGCTTTTACAGCGCCACAATATTTATGGCCTAATACCAATACCAGTTTGGCCCCTGATACCTTACAACTATACTCCAGACTGCCTAATATATCATCATTTACAACATTCCCGGCAACCCTTGCAACAAAAAGATCACCCAGTCCCTGGTCAAATACAATTTCCACCGGCACGCGGCTGTCAATGCAGGAAAGAATAGCTGCACTTGGGTATTGTCCCTGCGAGGAATTGTAAACCATTGCTGAATCGAAATTTACAGTGAGTGTGTTGTCCCTGTAATGTTTGTTGCCGTCTTTTAAACTTTGTATGACCATATCAGGCGTTAATGCCTGCTGCTCTGCGGCTGTGAGCAAATGTTCCCTTAACGGTTTCTGCACAGGGGCGGATGCGATTGAATCATTTTCCGGCTTGACAGCGCCCTTGCTTTCAGCAGCATCCTGGCAGGAAGAAACAGCAGCACTCATTCCTATGGCTGTAACGATCGTAAAGATTGTTCTTTTCATTGTCTGTTAGTTTTGGTGAAATTTTTTATTTATTCGTCAATTTTGAAAACCAACAGCAGCTGTCGCCGTCGCCCCTTCGCAATAAGCTTTGAGGCTTTCAATTAACTGTTGTAGTTTTTTAAAAAGAAAAGTATTTTCTTCCGTGGATAACGGTGATTCCGCAGCATTCATAAAACGGTAAGCAACCGTGCAGGTATGCTCACCTGTTTTTTTAAATACAAATTCATATACCAATGAAAAATTCATCTCTTTAATTGTGCAGCTTTCAGCATACATGATTTCCTGGTCCGATGATACCATTCGCAACGGCGATATGACAGACTGGTAATCCTCAAATACACAATGATGATTACTTCCGGTAAATACTTCCGGAATATCCTGTTCTACCCTTTGCAGGCCCGGCACCCATTGTGGGCGACCCGGAATATCCATTATTGCCAGGTAACTGTCAAGAAAACCAGCAGCTATCGGTATTTCCATGTAAGGAGTATCATCCGATTGATAATAGCTTTGTGGTGCCGGCGGTTCAGGTACATTATTTTTTTCTTTATCGAGTAGCTTAAACCGATAATCAACTTTGCCAATAGAATCATATTCGTCCGACGAACTGATCCATTCCATTTCTGCCGTTCCTGGCAAATCGGGCGCCTGTTGTAAAAGTTTTTCCGACATTAATAAATACTCATGGTTATCAATGCTGTTTTTCAACAGGCGGTGAGCAACGATCATTTCCGTCCCTGATTGCTTAATAAAATTGCCCACTTTTATTTCTACCAACGGCCCATGATGCACAACAAACTTCAACGTAAGTTTAATAAGAGCCTTGCAGGCACCGCAGGGACAAATGGTATACTGTTCCATCCATTTTCGCTGAAAATGAAAGGCATTAAAGATCTTAAGGCAAATGTCAAGTATTTCCTGTTTGGAAGGAGCCGGGCCTTTTTTGATCAGCAAAACAGCATCTCCCTCAATCTCTGATACCTCATATGCTTCACCAACAGCTTTCAGGATAGCATCCATGAGAATATTAATGGCATGTGAGGCGTGGCTAAGTTCAGTAGTTGTCATGAACTCTGTAAATCCACTAATGTCGGGAATTAGTATCGTAGCATTCATTTCGGCCATCGTCCTGGTAATTTATATATCTAAGATAGAAAATATGAATTCTAAATTGGAGAAAACTTATGAATGATGCTTTTTAGTCAAAAGCATCATTTCATGGTGATTTAATCACTTATTGGCCGGCTCATATTTTGCAAAAGAGTCTTCCCGGTCAGGGAATCGTATTGCTTACCATAGAATACGATGCTATAGAGATCAGTTGGGAAGGTTTCCTTTTTAAAATAGTATGGTTTAGCCGTTACACTGTCCTGCTTTGTAATAATGGAGTCTTTGATCAGATAATTAATTAAAACGCTGGTTCTGCACTTCGGGGGATTTGATAATAACAGCGCCACTTCGTATACTTCGGTTTTTTTGTTGCCGGATGTATAAGAACTTATTGAATCCATCATAATGAATGGCGCTATTTTATCTGATATATTTCCATTGTTATCGTATTTTATATAGTTTCTGTGCTTATCTCCAAAGCCATTAAAACCATACTGAGAAATTTTTCCATTTTCATCATACCAAAAGCCATCTCCTATTTGCCTTGTTTTTAACTGATAAATTTTGCTTGATAACCGGCCATTGTCTTTATATGTATAAATAAATCCTTCTATTGAGTTACTGACATATGGTATTTCCTGGTATAAATTTCCATTGTCGTGAAAAGATCTTGAAATGCCATTTAATGAACCAGAATCATTCCTGACCTCTATCCGCTCATAGTTTCCATTTTCAAAAAAATAAAAGGTAGTGTCAACAGGGATATTATCTTTTGTATACCAGCCGGATTTTTTCAATTTTCCGGACGGATAATATTCCTTGACTTCTTTTTTGTCATTGTTATTGCAACTGGCTTGCGTAATGCAACCTGCAACGATAAAACAGCCATATAGTATTACATTACTTTTCATTTTTCAATTCTTTACACTAAGGGCGTGAAGGCAATGCAGTAGCTGCAGTATTTGCCTATTTTTTAATTGAAATTTCCGGTATTTTAAAAGCGGCAACTGCATTTAGCAATACGGATTTGCTGTTCTTTAAAGAAGATAAAAATGTATCGGCCTCGTTGCCATAGCTTCTTTCGCTTATGCTAAATAACATAATTCCTTTTCGCCCTGTTTTGTCAGTAACTGTCTTATAGCGATAAACATTCCTCTCAAGAATACTTATCTTTCCGTCAGGAGTATTTTCACTCACCAGGAAATCCAGTAATACCTCTCCATTTTTCTGAAAAACTTCATAATTAACGATGGGGTTACTCTCTTTGAGTTGTTTGAGTTCCGCAATTTTTGATTGTGCGAGGTCAATGGGCTTAGCGTCGCCGATCAATATTTCAACTAAAACCATTTTCTTAAACTTTTCTACTTTGTCTTTTGCACCGATATATTCCTGCTTATAATAAGCAGCGGATGGATGCGATGACCATACTAAATTGTAAGAATTATTATTAATTACGATTGGGCCGGGAATACCCAAATATTCTACAACAGTCTTACCAGTCTGACCAAATGAAAATGCAGAAATAAGAATTGTAAGTGCTGTAGTTGCAAGCTTTGATCCTGGTTTCATTTTTTTTAGTTTATGCTGTTATGCTAATGATTACAGTCAGCAGGGCTGCCAGGAAAAGTTGTAAAATTTTCATCTTTCAGCCAGGCCGGTCAACACGATAAAGAAACGAAAATTTTATGTAAAAGCTGCATTCTTTTGTTATGTTTTTCCCGCTTTGGCGCGTCTACTAACACTATGAAGTCCGCTCTACAAAAAACATATCAATTTCTCCTTTATTCTTTGCCTGTACCTTTCCCCTGTGAACACATTCGAATTTGTCTTTTACCAATTCATAAGTACTGCCGCTAATGTTTATCTTCCCGGCTTCTGAATTTTGTTCCATTCTCGCTGCAACATTCACCGTATCACCCCAGATATCGTAAGCATATTTTTTTACTCCTACTATTCCGGCAACTACGGGGCCAGTGTGAATACCAATGCGCATTTCAAATGGGATCTCTCCGATCGCTTCCTTTTCTTTTTTACGCTCCAGCATAAAGTTGCGTATTTCAATGGCTGCACTCACCATATCTGTTGCATGTGTGAAACTGGTAACAGGTAGCCCGCTTGCGCAGAGGTAGGCATCGCCGACCGTTTTAATTTTCTCGATCCTGTATTTCTGTAACATTTTATCAAAAGCACTGAAACAATAATCGAGTTCATCTACCAATAATTCCGCACTTATATTCTGACTTACACGCGTAAAGTCTTTAAAATCCGTGAACATGACCGTTACCATGCTGAAAGTTTTTGGCTTGGAATGTCCGTTCAGCTTTATTTCATTCGCCACTTCATCCGGGAGGATATTGAGCAGCAATTCATCGCTTCGCCTTTTTTCCTTTCTTTATTTTGTTGCGCTGACCCAGGAACAATAATGCAAAGAGCAGCACAACGGCAAAGCCACCTACAAACACGTTTCGTACCAGCTTTTGTTGCTGCAGCTCTTTTTTTGTAACGGCCTGCTCAGCTCATTGACTGAGTTTCTTTTTTATCAAACTCGTACTGCATTTTCTGCTGTACTATTTTCTCGGTGTTTTCTTTGTTGGCAATACTGTCGCGATATATAATGTACATCTTATGATACTCATACGCATCTTTATAATTACCTAATGTGCTGTCCATACGGGAAAGGCTCAGGTAAGAATCCTGTATGGTAGTTTTGATTCCAATCTCTTTTGCAAGCTGCAGGCCTTTCATAAGCCATTCCCCGGCCAGGTTTGCTTTGCCGTCCTCCACATACGCAGTTCCGACGCTGTTGCAGGAAACAGCAATACCTTCTTTATCTCCAATTTCTTCCTGTATTTTTAATGCAGCAAAATAATTTTTCAACGCCTCTGCATATTTCTGCTGGTTCTTGTAAACAACTCCAATGTGATGGTACGTTAAAGCGGTTTCGTTTTTTTCCCCGAGCTCTTCATACATTTTCTTCGCTTCAAAATAATTGTTCAGCGCTTCAGCATAATTGCCCAATGCGAAATAGATAATTCCAATATTCAGGTACGAACCGGCAATACCTCTTTTATCACCATTCACCCCGCGGAATTTTTTCGCAGCAAGTTGATTTTTCAGCGCTTCATCATACTTACCCATATCAGAATAAATAAGTGCAATGTTGTTATAGACGCTGGCAATTGCTTTTTTATCACCAGCTTCCTCAAATGCTTTCAGCCCGATAAAATAATTTTTCAATGCTTCCGGGATAATTACTCATTTCGTAATGATTGATCCCTATGTTGACATAAATTTTTGCCGTTGTTAACTTGTCAGTACTGACGGCAAGCCCTTTTGATAAGAACAACTGCGATTGGTCATAGCTTCCGAGGTTATTATATGCCTGGCCTAACCTAAGGTAAGCTGATGCAGTGCCCCTGCGATAGTTAAGCTTTTCAGAAAGATCTTTTGCCAGGCTGGCATAGTAGATGGTTGTATCGGTATTGCTGTACAATAATTCATAAGAGAGGGCATTCAGAATATTTACTTTGTTAGTATCCTGGCCGGCGGTTTTTAAAATTGCCCTGAGAGAATCAATTGTATTGTTCTGCGCAACAGAAATTTGCGGCAATGCAAACATAAGGCTAAAAAGAAAAATACTTTTTTTCATATTCATGTTCAGAATTTCCTGCTGTGCAGTTCAATAATGACCTGGTACTTTTATTTATCACAACTACTTATCCATTGGAAACGGGTTTCCCCGATGACAGGTATTGCAGTTCACAACATTTAGATATTCAGGTTTCACAAGACTGTCAAAATAAAAATATTTTTTGTTAATATCAATTGTCAATTGTATCATTCTCCTGGCATTTTCTTTCATTTCGTTGTCTAAAGAATAATCAAGTGTGTCAGAAACAGGGGTAAAATTAAACATATCCTTATTAGGCTTGATATGGCAAAAATCGCATGAAACCTTTAAAGCCTTGCTAAATGCATTCATCATACTGTCCAAATGTTTTTGGCTGATATCCTGCGGAAGTACCTTCAGGTTCTTATACTTTTTGCCATTTGTCATTGTAGCCGCAGTAGCAATCAGGGCAAGCGATACAAGCGACAAAAGCATTATTTTTTTTTGGTTCTGTGCCATAAAATAGTCATTAAAATGGTCAATTGCAAAAGCTCGTGCAATATTAATCTATAAGATAATCAGAAAACTTCCTGTAGTTCTGAAATTATTGATCCGTTGCTGCGGTATACTCACCGTTTCACCAAACAAGCAATACGTTCAGTCACGATATATTGCTTTGGGTTTTCTTTATCAGAATAATAGAGTTTATCCACACGACAAATAAGACGGTCTGATTCCAGGAAGTAATTTATCATTCGGGGCCCTTTCATCCAGTTCCCTCTTCCGGAGGTAATTAAAGAAAATTTTAGTTGCATTAATTTCTTTGCTAAAATTGAACCGTCTTTTAGCGGAATTGTTTTTGTTGTAGAATAAATACCGGTGAATTCAAGGGCTGCGCTGTCAGAAAGATTTTGAAGAATAGAATCAATATTGGCAGAAGAGACTGCTTGAGCGTTCCAAATAAAATCAAAATTTTGTTCAACGGTCAACTTCCGGTTCTGCGAATAAACAATTGAACTGAGGCAAAGTAAAACTATTAGAGAGCAATAAATTTTGCTCTTGATCAATATTCTCATTTATGATAATACATTGTTAACGGTATGGCGATATCAAAATTATTTTGTAGTCTTAGCGCCTATCTGTATACCAAGTTTCTCAAATTCTATATCGTTTGGTTCCCATAATTCAATTTTATTGCCTTCCATGTCCATGATATGAATGAATTTTCCATACTCAGCTGTTTCAACTTTGTCTACAACTGTTACACTGTCTTTTCTAAGCTGATCAATAAGTGCTTCGAGGTTGTCAACCCTGTAATTGATCATGAAGTCTTTCGTGGAAGGCTCGAAGTATTTCGTTTTTTCGGTAAATGGACTCCATTGAGTAAACCCTTTTTGGGTAGTGTCAGCTCCTTGTCTCCATTCGAAAACTGCTCCATACTGATTGGTATTCAGGCCAAGATTGGTTTTGTACCATTCTCTCATTTTTTTAGGGTCTTTACACTTGAAGAAAATACCGCCAATTCCTGTTACTTTTTTTATCGGTTGCTGGCTGTTACTGCTTATTGTTATCATTGAATTAAAAGCGAAGCCAAGCGCAAATGTCATAATAAATGCAAAAATTATTAATATTGTCTTTTTCATTTTCGTCACGATTTTGATTTTGTGAGTATTGTGGTTAACAGCAATTTTACCATATTCTAATCTTTAGGCTCCCACAATTGAATTTTATTTCCTTCAATATCTAAAATATGAACAAATTTTCCATAATCATATGTTTCAATTTTGTCTACGATAGTTACGTTTTCCTTTTTTAATTCTTCAACCAATGCTTCTAAATTATCTACTCTGTAGTTTATCATAAAGTCTTTTGTGGAAGGCTCAAAATATTTTGTTGTTTCTGCAAAAGGATTCCATTGGGTAAGTCCTTTTTTTGTGCTGTCATCAACTTCCCGCCATTCAAAGCTTGTTCCATATGGGCTTGTATTCAAACCCAAGATGTGTTTTATACCATTCGTTAATTGCTTTTGGGTCTTTACATTTGAAGAAAATACCGCCTATTCCTGTTACTTTTTTCATTTTTGTATTTTTTTTGTTAGATATAATTGTTTTAAAAGTGAAACCCAACAGAATAAGAAGTATGATGTTACGGCTTGTTGTTTTTAAGTGTTGTAATTATTTTTCAAGAATGTTTTTCAAAGTTGACAAACTGATATCCATATCTTTCGCAACATTTTTTTCCATCATTGGTATCATTATGTTTAAAGGATATTTCAATGTACCTGCATTGCTCCAGGATACTTTGGTTTGATTATCGGATAAAGATTCTGTTTCCATGATCATAGAGGCAGTGGCTGCCATTGGTTTTACAAAACGAATTTCTGTTTCAATTCTTTTCCCTTCAATGATATTCTTAATTTCCTTTTCTCCTTCACCGGCATTTTTATTTCCGCTCCAGGCATAAATAAATCCAACTGTTCCGTCTGTTCCTTTGAATTCTCTTTTCCTGTCGGGGTCAGCCATTGCATGTTTGTTGAATTCGTCCTGGTTTTTGAGCAGTTTTAAAAAGTCAAATACTTTTTGCCGGGGCGCATTGATGATAATTTCACGTTTGACATAATGTTCCTTCTTCATGAAAAGCGCAATGATCAACAGCAAGGCAATGATGCCTGCCACTACAAGTAGAATTGTAATTATGATATTCATTTATTGTTTTTAAATTGTATTATTTCTTATTATTTTCTTCTGTTTAATTTTTTGCTGTTTTTCTTTTTAAAATCAATGAACTGATAAGCGTTACGATCAATCCGACCGGTAAAATTTCCACGTAAGTCATCATCGCATTAAAGAATGGATTTTTAAACATCCTGACAAAATTTGCCATTTCTTTTGTTTCCTTATCTATTTCTATTTGGCTTGCTCCGCTTGCTTTCAGTTCGTCAAGCGTCTGTGCTGAATATTTTTCTGCAAAATCGGGTATGAAAAAAAAGTAGTCGATCAGCCAGGCAACAACATAAATGGTGGAAGCGATTAAAACAATCATGATCCCTATTTTAAATGCTTTGCCAAAACTGATAACTCCTCCATTGTATTTATCCCTGTAATTGCGAATGCCAACAAACACAAGTGAAAAGGCGATGAGCATAGAAGCATACCCGATGAGCATACTTGTGTCATAATCAACATTGCCTTCACAATGGCTTATATAGTTGACAGTAGACAGCATTAAAATAGAAACAACAATGCCTGCTATAAGCCCGTAGATGAGAATATTCTTTTTCATTTTTTTATTTTTTGTTGGTGCAAATGTGGCTATTGCACAGCTTTTTCCGGTCATACTTTCGGCTATTTTTCTGCTGTGACTGCTTATTTTCATACCAAAGTATGAGGTTTTTAAGGGATGAGATTTAACCTTTTTGCTTTTTCAACTGCCTGTGTCCGTCTTTTCACCTCTAACTTTTCAAAAAGATTTTGAATATGTGTTTTGACGGTGCTTAATGAAATGAAAAGTTTTGCGGCAATTTCCTGGTTGCTGTGTCCTTGTGCCAATAAACTCAATATTTCCAACTCCCGTTTGCTTAGTTCAAGTTGGGAGACAAGTGATGTATCCAGAACAAAATTTTCATTTCTGGTTACATACACTTCTTTTTCTACCACTACGGTTTCAATTTTTGGTTTTGAAAGTTTTAAGGCAAGCCATATACCTAATGCAGTAAAAATGACCGCAATAAACCCGATGTAGATTTCAAATGAATGGTCAAATATTATAAAACGAAGTTCTAACCATTTGAGAAGAAACAGCAGAAAAGCCAAACTGATACTATAAACTATAGTCGCTTTATTCCTTAGCAATAAGTTTTTGTTATCTGTCATAGTATAAATGTCCATCACGCGCCGGGCGGGTTTCTACCAGGTGATGTTGACAATTAAAGAAACAGATTTTTATTGTAACCACAAAAGCTAACTTGTAAACCATAGCTTTAGCTTGCTATGTTGATGGCAGTTCCCAACGCCCATGCAGTCTTAAAAAAAATTATGGCTTTTCTCCAACAGCTACAACCATTTCACAAGGACCAACGAAACCATTTTCAGATTCAAACTTTTGAAGTTCTTTTTCAATTTCTTCCCAAACAGATTGTTTTTCGGGATCGGATAAACCACTCATCATCTGGTGTAAAGCGCCAAACGATTCTTTTTCAAATCGCACACATTCTTTTGCGGATGGAAGCAGCAACGGAGAGTCAACAAGTTCGGATCTTACATTTTTAAACCCTGCCTGCAAAAATGATTTTTCTATAACACCTTCTGCGCCTAAACTAAATGGACCTGGCTGGCCCGGTAAAGGCGGAGGCAATTTCGCCCGGTTGCGAATAATGGAAACGGGTATAGAGAAAAATTTATTTTTTTCCGGGGTTGAATAAACAATGGCGGCAACTTTCCCGCCAGGTTTCAACACACGAAGCATTTCCTTTAAAGCTTTTTGCTGATCAGGAAAATAGATAAGACCAACCCTTGAAATAACGGCATCAAATGTTTCATCTTCCAGTGTCAGGTTTTCACCATCCATTACTTTAGTCTCTATGTTATTCACTCCCGCTTGCTGCGCCATTTGTTTAGCATACTCCAATATATTAGAGGAAATGTCTGTAGCCAAAACATAACCTGAAGGGCCGACTTTTTTTGCTGCCGTGATAGATTGTTCACCTGCCCCGGCCGCAATATCAAGCACGCGATGCCCGCTGGTAATACCCGCCATCTCCAACATTTTATTGGTGGCTTTGCCAAGCCATTATTAAGTGTCGAACTCCATTGATACCAGGCTTCTGCTGCTGCCTGCCATTGATCGTGCGTAGTGTTTTTGTACTTAACGGGGTCAAATTGAGGATTGGTTGGTTCCATAATATCAATTTTTAGAAGTGCAAATTGTTTAATTTTCCATTTTGTCAATAATATAGCTTGTTACCGGGGTATCGATCCCTTTAAGAGTCAGCACCCTGCTTTGTAAATTGGGAAATTTATTTTCCACTTGCTTATATACATCTTCTGTAATCAAAATTTCACCCGATGCAGCAGCTCCTTGCAACCTCGCAGCGAGGTTTACAATTGAACCGATCGCTGTAAAATCTTTATAGGAATTTCCAACCTCACCTATATTACATGTACCAGTATGAATACCGACTCCTACTCCAAGTTTGTGTTCATCATTCAAGCCGATCTTGTCCTTTAAATCACGACATTGTTTTTGGAGTTGAATGGCTGCATTTACAGCATTTTGTACATGATCTTTCCTTACCAGGGGGAAATTAAAAATTGCAAGCACTGCATCCCCTATGAACTTGTTCACAATTCCTTCATTTTCCCAGACTGCCTTAGACGAATTATCGTAAAAACAATGCAATAATTCATTCATTCTTGAGGCATCAATATTTTGAGACAAGTGCGTATATCCCCTGAGATCTGCAAACAAGATGGTCGTGGGTACTTCTATCTGCTTGTGTTTTTTAACTTTTGTAAACATGCTTTCGCATATCGTACATAAGTTCGGATGCATTTGGCTTTTTTTGATGCCCATTGCCTTGAAAAGATAGGAAAAGGGGCCC
The DNA here is from genome assembly GCA_963779595.1 of uncultured Chitinophagaceae bacterium. Classification (GTDB taxonomy): domain Bacteria; phylum Bacteroidota; class Bacteroidia; order Chitinophagales; family Chitinophagaceae; genus Ferruginibacter. The sequence goes on from CAVZYY010000002.1 coordinate 403,903, forward strand.
CTGATTGCAATTGGAACATGCATCTGCTCCCAACACCCCAGGCATATTTTTGTCTTTTCCATTTAGGTAGCCTTTGGTTCCACTACAAATTTAAGACTTTTAAAATGGATAGGAGGCCATCCTTAAATGCCTAAAAAGGGTAATGGTCATGGGGCACTACGCATGGCCTGATTTAACGATTTTGTGATTTCATGCGTGAATTTGTTCCAGGTTAAAAAGTACAGTAGCAAAAATTGAATTTATGCGTCTGGAATTTCCGGCTCAACTAATTTTGCTAACTTTTCCAGAGATTCCTGCCAACCTAAATAACACATTTCTGCCGGGATCATAGAAGGAATATCCTGCTGAAAAATTTTTATTTCAGTGCCAACAGAAACTTTTTTTAATTCGACGGAAGTAGTCATTTCACCCGGAAGGTTAGGATCGTCAAACTTATCGGTATACTTTAAAAACTCATTAGGTTTAATTTCGAGGTATTTTCCTCCGAATGAATGGCCATTACCGGTAGAAAAATTGTGAAATGACATTCTGAAGGTTCCTTCCACTTTCACATTCATTTCATGAACGGTGCAAAGGAAGCCATACGGAGGCAACCAGGATGCAAGTGCATTAGCCTCAGTAAATGCACGATAGACTTTTTCGGGAGATGCCTTAAGCACCCGGTGTAACGATACATTGTTGTTGCTCATAAAAATGATTTAAGTTAATCTATACTTGTTTGATTTTTCGATTTTCATAAACCCTTCACAAATTTAAATAGTTTTTCTATTTTTCAAATTGCGACAGGATAAATTAATCTTTAACTAAAAAAGTTATTGGTTGCTTTTTTAGGGAAATAATTTTGATCCCATTAGACTGCGCAGGTACCCATTTAGGACTTGACTTTACAACTCTTATTGCTTCTTCCTCCATCCCGTAGCCGAACTTAGTTTCCGCAATGACATTTTTTAAATCTCCGGTAACAGAAACGATAAAATTAATGATCACGGTGTATTTCCCTGGCTTAGCATTATTATCCATCGGGACATTCTTATTTGTGTGAGTTGAAATAAACTTATACCATTCCTCTATTCCACCTGGAAAAGAAGCATCAAATTTATTTGACTCATTGGTTTTCATTGCGTTGCTGTCTGCCTCCAGAATGGGCAAAGATTCAGTTTCTATTGTAATCTCTTTTTTGGGGTTGCAGGAGATTTGTAGAATAAAACCCGCGAATAGAATAACTTTTATTTTTTTCATTTCAATTTGAACAATAAGTCCAATGATTTGTTGTGAGATTTCTTCTCTGCCCTTAGCCGTCGTTTTTTATTATCTTTTAATTTCTACCAATTCAATTTTGTACAATAGTGTTGAGTCTGGTGATAAATAGTCTGGATAATCCTGGCGTTTACTTAAAGACGGCGGGACCATTAATTTCCTGATCTCCCCTATTTTCATGCCTGTTACTGCCTCATCAACGCCATCAATGGCTTGCTTTGTTCCGAGCGTAAATTTTATCGGAGGCGCAGGTCTTTCAATTGAGTAAAATTGTTTGCCACTCATTAAGGCCATAGATTCATAAATGGCTACTTCCTGTCCTTGTTTAGCCGGCTCACCTGTTCCCTGTTTCAAAACAAGGTACCGGAGTCCTGAAGTGGTTACGACTTCTTTTGATACTTGTTTTGTACTTGAACAATTTGCCAAAACAAAAAGAAAAAAGATGGATGATATTAATTTCATTTTTTTAGACGTTGGTTTTTGAGACTGAGATAAAGGAACGGATTTTATTGGGTTTATGAAGATTCCTGGAAGTGTTAGAATAAACCCTGCTCATTCACCCGGGCCCAGTATTGCCAGCGTTTGTTCAGAATGCTGTCTTTCGACGGGAATTCTCTTTGCCTCATCTTACCCCCTTCAGGATAATAAGATAAATTTTCTTCTATATCTACCTTACCTGTTTCTGCTTTGCGGCTCCTGACATAAATTTTAATGCTGCTGTCTTTAAAAAGATCAAATCCATAAATAAAATTGGTTCCGAGTTTGGTGAAATACAGATCGATCCCGGTACCTATCTCCTGCGGCAGTTTCTTGAAAACTTCGGCATCAGTTGAAGCAGGCATATATCTAAAAGCCTGGGAGGCGTCATTCGCATCAAGATATGCCTGGAATACAGTATGCTTTTCTAAAATAGCAGCGGCAAGGCTGTCATACACTGGTAACTTTTCGATCACTTGCGGGTCGAACTTATAATTATTGTAGGCAGACTGGACAGCCTCAGTATCTGAATGACAACCGGTGGCTGTATACATAAATAACAGCAGGAGTGCTCTTGTCAGCAATGTCTTAAAAATTTGTAACATAGATCATTTAGGTTAATCTCGTGAATAAACTATTGTCGTGTAAAAAACGTACCTCCCCGATTACCTCCTATGTAAAGTTGACCATTTGAGAATGTAATTGCAACAACATTTTTATTTGAATTTGGCATTGGGATTTGAGGAAAAGAAAGGATTTTTGTTAATTCCTTTTCCTTTGTCTCATAGCTATACATTCCGGAGATAAAATTATCAGCATTTTTTGCATTTAACATATAAACCTTAACATCGTATTTTTCATCACTAATGTTTTTAATAATAAGCTTATACCCTTCTGCTGATCTCCACTCACCTTCGAAATTAGGCTTTCCTGCTCCACAGGAAAAGAAAAAAGTCATGAAACAAGTGAATATCATTAACCAAACCATTTTATTCCCGCTCATTTTGACATGACCTGAAGCTACGCATTGAAGATTTGTCCCAACAGGTTTTTTCGTATTAGAATACAACATCGGGTTATTTTAGTTGCTGTTTACAATTACCGCTAACGTCGGGCACTGGGGCGTTAGTGCTTTATGGTCTAAATTCTGCTACCACAACAACATTTTCCATACTTATTATTTGACCATTCAGATCAAAGTCTGGCTCTCGATTTTCGAAAATGCCAACGATAGAAAATCCGTTATCGGAAAGTAATTGGTCTACATCAGTTTTTGAAAATTGGTTGAACCCGTATTTAGTAAAAGGATATTTTTCTGTTTGATGTTTAGGGCGAAAGCCAATGATAAGTTTGCCATTTGGTTTCATTATCCTTTTTATTTCATTTAATACGTCTATTTCATTATCCCAAAAGTAAAGTGTGTTGATCGTAAAAACTTTGTTGAACTCATGATTTGCAAATGGCAGAGATGCAACATCTGAATGTATAAACCTTGCTTTTCCTTTGGAAATCCAATTGGCATTTAGCCTTTCAGATTCCTGAACCATTAATTCCGAAAAATCACATCCGGTATAATTGATGTTTTCAGATTTTTCTAAAATTTCTTTCACATAAAAGCCATTACCCATTCCTATTTCTAAAATGTTGTCACCTGCTTCTGCATTCAAAGTCCTGAATGTGTCGTGAATGATATGCATATTTCCTTTGCTCATCATATCTGCGGTTTTAATTCCTTCCTCGCCTTCAGGTTTGCGAAGTTGAGCAGCCATGTTTTTGAATTTTTGTTCGTCTGTCATTTTTAATTTTTCAAATTATATCCAAAAATGTTGATTAAAGCATTACGCCCAACGTCGGGCATTCCCGCAGTTTGGAAATTTTCGTCCGCCCTAGTGATTCTGTCAATTAAAGGAACGGATTTTAATTGTAACTGCAAAAGCTGATTAGGATTGGGCAAGACGAAAACTCCTGCCTGACTGCGTCTCGCATGCAGGGCAGCAATGCTATGTTGGCGGCTGGCTATTAATAATTAACTAGAAAGCTGCAAGAATAGAAATAAAATTCCTGTTAAAGCGCCAATAATCATGGAATTTTGTTTTCGGAATTTATCGATTTTATACATGTCTCGTATATCTGGCCGTGCAATAACAGCGAGAGTACCTATAAGCGTTAGTTTGTGTTATTTCTTGATTTTCAATTTATCCAGCCAATTTTTCTTCAATGTTTCAATCGTTTTACCCGCTAATCTTTCTATAGTTTCCTGCTCCTGTTTAAATGATGAAATCCCTGCCAACAAAGTTTTTATACCGAAATTATCAGCAAGGTATTTTACAAAAGAAGAGGAACCATGGTAAAAAGCCGGCGCATAAAGGATCCTGTTATCTGAAAATAACTCCGGCATTACTCCTTTCCTTCCAATAAATGATAGAATATACGCGCCTTTGTTTGATTCCATTTCTTTAACAAATAAACTATCAATGTTTGTCTGTTGGCTATTTGCAAAAACATCGAATCTTGGCAGATCTTCTATTAAAGATACTCTTAGCGAAATATAATCAGGCAAACCTTCAAATAACCAAAGCGGCATTTCTTCATCGTGTTCTTTATCCGTTACAGTATTACCATACCAGTGTCCGGACTTAGTGTACAACATTTCGTGTATGACCTCATGCAACCAGGGAGCTTTTCTTTCTTTAATTCGCCAGAACGGAATAGATACAAAGCCGGCCTGGGAGGCATGAGATACAAACCGATCAAATCTAAAATAAAAAGTATAGGGTTCGGCTGGCTGATGCAACTGCCAGGGCAGTGGAGCCTTGATGAATTTTTCCGCTCCGTTGATTCCCTTATTTATCATATTTGTGATCTCATTCATTTGTTTTACTGAAAGAGAGTCGTTCGGAAACCAGCATATTGCTTTGCCGGCAGAGACTTTTACTCCATTATTAATAAGATAGGTAAGGTTTAAACTGTCTCCATCATGCAATAAAGGAACTTTTGAAAAATCAGGAACCTGGCTAAAAAGAGCGTTTAGGGTTACAATAAGCAGCGTGATTGTTAAATAGAAATATTTTAAGCTGAAAATTTTCATGCGCCGTCCATTTTCTTCGCCCTGTAATATATACGTGTAAAAAGGCATAAAAAAAACCTCCCAAATCAGTGGAGGTTTCTGGCGGAGAGAGAGGGATTCGAACCCCCGGACCTGTTGACAGTCAACGGTTTTCAAGACCGCCGCAATCGACCACTCTGCCATCTCTCCGGCGGCAAAAGTAAGGGTCTAAATTGTAGCGGCAAAAAAATTATTTAAAAACAGCTGCATAAAAAAATCAATATTACTTCTGATACTTCTTTTTCCTTTACCAGTACCAGGTCCTCGATTGAAACAGTCATCGGCATGACGCCTACCTGCAGCAATGCTTTTTTCCCCCTCAATTCTTTTACAATTCCCACCTGCCGGTTTTGTTTCATCTTTACCTTGTCGCCCACTTTAATATCCCCGCCTATTTCCATGAATTTTTCATTCATTTTTTTCTGCTGCTTTTCGGTTACTGATTTTTTCTTTCTGGTTGAAGAGCAACGCATGGATCATTTTCACTACTTTGTCCTTATCCTCCGCTTTCCGCCATTCGATCACCATGGCTTTCAGCCTGCGCTCCATGTCTTTCAGGTAAGCGATCTTTTCTTCAGATATTTTATTTTGTTCCTTTAAGCGCTCTACTTCCTGTAGATGCTTTTCCTTGTCCATCACCTGCTGCATTTCCTTTTTTAAGCTGCTCATTTTCTTTCAGCAATTGCTGTAGTTCCTTTTTCTCTTTGTCGATCTTTTGAAGATCCTGTTCGGTACGGTTCAATAATTTATCCAGCTGAAAATGATCTTCATCAACCAGCCTCCGTGCTTTCTCGATCAGTCTTTTTATCCAGACCGATCCTTTCCGCAATGGAAAAAGTATAGGAACTGCCGGGTTTGCCAACCATCAGTTTATAAAGCGGTAAAAGATTTTTTTCATCAAACTGCATGGCGCCATTGATGATGCCCGGCACTTTATTGGCCATTACTTTTAAATTCAGATAATGCGTGGTTACAATACCAAAAGAATGCTTGTGTGCAAGTTCTTCCATGATCACTTCCGCAAAAGCGCCGCCCAGGTTGGGATCACTCCCACTGCCCAGCTCATCAATAAAAAACAGTGTTTTGCCATTGGCATTTTCCATGAAATGCTTCATATTCTTCAGGTGGGAAGAATAAGTGCTCAATTCAAATTCCAGGCTTTGTGTATCACCAATATGGATCATCAGCTGTTTAAAAATCCCCATCTCGCTGTCCGGGATGCACCGGCACCAGCAAACCGCTTTGCAGCATCACCTGCAGCAATCCCACCGTTTTCAGGGTGACCGTTTTACCACCGGCATTCGGGCCGCTGATCACCAGTATCCTGTTCTTGTCATTCAGGGTCAGGTCTAACCGGTATCGTTGGCTTGTTGATTATTTTTGTTATACAGCAACAATAAAGGATGATATGCATTGATAAGCTGTACATGTGCCTTATCGTGCAGCTGCGGATAATTGCCACCGATATCTGTCTGCCAGTTTTGCTTTGGCCCTGGATAAAATCAAATTCCCCGGCCATTTCGTGATAGGTTTTTAGCAGGGAGGCATAAACGCTTAATTGTTCGGTAAGCTGGCGCAGGATGCTGATAAACTTCTTTTCGTCTCTTCATTTTCCAGTGAAAAAACATGGTTATTAAGTTCTGTGGTTTCTTCCGGCTCAATAAAAGTGGTTCGCCGGCTGTCGCTTTCACCATGCAATATGCCTTTTACCATTCTTTTTTGTTCGGCAAATACAGCCAGCACCCTCCTGCCATTCATAAAACTTTCTTCAATATCAGCCAGGTAACCCTGTTTATTCAGCTTGCTCACGATCCGGTCGAAAACCTTGCGAAGCTCATTCCGTTTGCGGTAAAGGTTCATCCTTATCCTGCATAGTTCTTCACTGGCACTGTCTTTTACAGTGCCTGTCTCATCCAGTATTTCATCAATCAGTTGCAATGATCGCTTTTTCATAATAGGTATTTTCAATCACTTTTGTCAGCGCAGGATATGCTATCTCTTCGTTCTTTATCAAACCAGCTGAAAATATTGCCGGTATTATCTGCCAGTTTCCTGATCAATAAAAACTGTTCCCCACCGAGGACGGCGCCGGGAATTCCGAGCAACTTTAGTTCTTTTGAAAGGTTAGCAGAAAAATCATTGGGGAAATATTGACCGCTTTGGAGAATAATTTTGTATTCATTGCTCTGCTGCAATGCTGTTTCAATAAATTCTTTTTTTGTATGAATGCGCAATTGTAAAGCCCTGGATGTCGCATATTCTGTCCGGCAATGCGCTGCAAGCAATTCCTTTATTTTATGAAATTCGAGCTGTTGTAAAGTGGATTCCGGATAAAATTTCATGAAACGATCCCGTTTAGGGATGCAAAGTTATAGCAGTTGGGAGTTGATAGTTGATATTGTTAATAAAGTTAATACAGTTGATGAAGTAGTATACATCCTATATCCTGTATCTAGTATCCAGCAACTATTCCCCCTTCCTCTCCACCTTCAACTCCTCCCAGGGCGTAGTACCATCCTTTTCTCTTTTAAAAACGAGCTGGTCTGTACTCTGTATCACAATTTCAGCGGTAGTATATATAATACATCCGTCCAGTAAATGACCGCCAATAGTTTTACCGGTGCTGTCGCTGATGCTTATATGAATATGTGAGCCATTGGCAGATAAGGTTCCCGTAAGGCTTACAATTTCAAAATGACCTTCCCCCGTTTTACCGGATGGCTGATCCGCAAAGCGGATATTATAATGAGTGAGACTGCCAACACCCGTAGAGATCCAGGCTGCTGTCAATTTGTTTTCTTCAACAAATGACTGGATGGATCTTTTGAGATCAGAGCCCGGTTTTAACCTGATCGCATATATATTTATATTTGGCATTGCAGTTGCGCTTTTATTTCTGCAGGAAAAAATGAACAGTACGAGAATGAAAAGTAATATTATTGTATAAACCCTGGTAACGTTTTTTCCGGTGTGACTTAAACATTTGATCTTTTCTGGACCCGGGTTCATAATAAATTTAAAGTTATGCATGACAACAATGAAAATAACAATAATATCGAAACCGCTACTTTAGGGACAGGCTGCTTTTGGTGTACTGAGGCCATATTTCAACAGGTAAATGGGGTTATCAGCGTAACGAGTGGCTATAGTGGCGGCGATACAGCTAACCCGGATTATAGGACTGTCTGCACCGGCATTACCAACCATGCTGAATGCCTTGAAATCGTTTATGACGCTTCAAAAATAAGTTTCGCGGAATTGCTGGAGATCTTCTGGAAGACCCATGATCCCACTACAGTTAACCGCCAGGGAAATGATATTGGGAGCCAATACAGGAGCGTGATCTTTTACCATAATGATCAACAAAAGGAAATTGCAGAGAAATACAGGTCCCAGCTTGACAAATCCGGCATTTTCTCCCGGCCCATTGTAACCACCCTCGAGCCGTACAGTAAGTTTTACCCCGCCGAACCGGAGCATGATAATTATTACCTTTTACATGGAAATGCCCCTTATTGCCAGTTTGTGGTAAGGCCTAAAGTGGAGAAATTTGTGAAGGACTTTGGCAATAAGTTAAAGCAGGAAACAAAATTATGAACCTCCATTCCCTGCCGGTTAAAAAATAAAAATCCGCTTTTATTTCCTTGAATATTATTTTAATATAACGAATCAATAAGCTGTAAATCAGTCATTTGTACAAACTATAGTTTTTAATAAATGCAGCCAGCTTTTGTGTTATTCGAAAAAATAATTTAAAAAAGTTTGGCGGTTTAAAAGTTTTTTCTACTTTTACATCACTGAAACTTTTCGCAACCTCTATTTTTCCTCCTATACCACTGAAATTCCCACGCAATTTTTTTTTAATCATTTGTGTACTTTAGTTTACCATAGCTTTCACTATCCTGCATAAAATTCCACAACCTCCATTTTTTCCTGTGAGCCGTTTTCTAAACTTCTTAAACTCAAGAAAATGCTTACAAAATTTACTTCCAAAGTTGCTATTGCAACACTGATGCTAGGCATGCTGCATGCAGCTGTTTCGGCTCAAACAAGTATAAGGCCATACACGCTGGCTTATTCTGAAAATTTAAAGGGGGCTACTACGATGTTCGGTAACACCGTTCTTCACATTGTGGATAATGGTACTCCAAACCTTACCAAAATGAACCAAACTGGTAATGCCGCAAACGGCGTTGGTGGTTTAGGTTTCAGCCAGTATGGTAATGACAACCAGAACATGACCTTCATTGACATTGACGGTACAGCGGGTACAACCAATTCAACTACGGCTGACCTGGTATTGCCTCCAGGAGTTAACACGATCAAATTCGCAAGGCTTTATTGGGGTGGCAGGATCAACAATTCTGTTATCACAGGTGCGCCTGATACACTGCGTAAGATCAAGATCCGTAAAGGGACCTCAGGAGTTTACACAACAGCCATCACACCGGCAGCTAACGTTGACCAGTTTGCGATCACCGGTACTGAAAAAGTTTACCAGGCATATGTTGATGTTACCCAGTTCATAAACGGGCTTGGCGCAGGAACATATTCTGTTGCTGATGTTCCATGTACTGCCGGCAATGCAGGCGGTGGTGGTAAATATGGTGGCTGGACCATCGTAGTTGCTTACGAGAATGTTACCCTTCCTTACAATAGCTTACGTGTCTATGACGGATATGCGCAGGTATTCAATAACTCACTCTCTACAACATTGGATGTTACATTGAGTGGATTGAACGTTCCGAATAACCCATTGGCTGCTGACGAAGCGGTGATGTCTACAATGGCATGGGAAGGTGATGCAAGCCTTGGAGCAAGTGCGGCTAACCCTGCAGGTGATTTTATTAAGATCAACAATGTGGCCATCAGTAATGCCATGAACCCGGTTACCAATTTCTGGAACGGTTCTGTAACAAAAAATGGCGTGAACGTTACCACTAAAAACCCGAATTATACCAACCAGATGGGTATTGATATGGACGAAGTGAATGTAGGTACCGGGTACAATATTGCACCCAATGCTACCAGTGTTACCGTACAGTTTGGTACAGAAGCTGACCAGTATTTCCCAAGCGTGTTTACATTCTCTATCAGGATGAAAGATCCATTGGTAACACTGGATAAAACAGTTGTTGACGCCAGTGGCGATGGTTTTGTTGATTCAAACGAAGAGCTTACTTACACTTTATCCGGGTCAAACTCTGGTACAGGTGCTGCTTATAATGCATTTATCGTGGATTCAATACCTGCAAATGTTACCTATGTAGCAAACTCACTGGAAGTAACACTTGCCGGTGGTGGTGTTGCCGGTGCTAAAACAGATGCGCAGGATGGTGACGAAGCATTTAAAGATGTTAATGGCTCAAGGCATTATGTAAAATTCTTTATCGGCGCAGGAGCTACCAATACAACAGGAGGCCAATTGGCAACTGCTCCTGCAGGAGATTACAGTGTTAAATTTAAGGTAGTTGCAGGTGCTATACCTGGAAGTGTTACAAACACCGGAAGGATCACTGCTACTTCACAGGCTGGCGATACATTTACAGATGATGGTACTGCTGTGATCGGAACATCAGGCGGACCGGTTCCTGTTAAGTTCACTTCATTCAAAGCTACCCTGGTGAATAACCACGGCCTTGTTAAATGGACCACTGAATCTGAATTGAACAATGATCATTTTGAAGTGGAAAGAAGTGATGACGGTGTACATTTCGTGACAAGAGGTAAAGTGAATGGTAATGGTTCAACTTCATTCTCACATTCTTATGAATACAATGATGTGCTGAATACTTCTTCTGCAATTGTATACTATCGTTTAAAAATAATTGATACTGACGGTAAATATGGTTTCTCTAAGATCGTTGCTATCAGGTTGAAAGGTTCATTGAATGTAGAAAACTTCAATGTCTTCCCGAATCCTTTCATCACGGATTTGAAAGTATCTGTATCAAGCGGATCAGATGTTATGGCTACTTTCAGGATCATATCATTCGAAGGAAAAGAAATGATGAATCGTAAGATCTCACTTCAGAAAGGTGATAACATTGTTGTACTGAAAGATTTTGGAACGTTAACGATCGGGAATTATATCCTCGAAGTAACTACTCCAACTGATAAGTTCATCAAAAAAATAATGAAAAAATAATTCTTGGGGGTTTTATTTTTACGAATGGCTGCTCAAAAGGCGGCCATTTTTTTATGCAGACTACACAGATCTTTTATGGATTACCAGCCTGGCGGCTGATAATTATATTGCCACAGATTCACAGATTAGAGAACTATCATGCAAAGCATATCCAATATATGTAGCAGTCAATGAACTGCATTTGATCAATATTATCTTTGGAAAACAAATTAAACAGCAGCCCATTCAATAAACTGTAACAAGCTATTTGACGTTAATCTGTGAATCTGTGTCAATAAAAAAGCATGCCGCAGGCAGGCTTCACTGAAGCAACATCTCTATAATTTCTTCACCCTGCGGAGTTCCAGCATGTTCAAACTATTCGGAAGGAAATCTTTAATATTCGTGTGCACCAGGTGCAGCACCATGTCATACCAAAGTGGTATCACTACTGCATCTGCAATGATCAGCCTGTCCATCTCCCGGTAGGTCTCATATCTCAGGGAGTCATTTTTTTCTTCAAGCGCCCGCTCATATAAGAGGTCGTATGCCGGGTTCTTATACCTGGTATAATTTGGAGGTGCGGGATTCCTGCTATAGAATACGCTTAAGTAGTTTTCCGCATCCGGGTAATCTGCTATCCAGCTTCCACGAAAAAAAGGCACCTGCGATTTGCTGGTTTGCTCCAGCAATAAACTTTTTTGAACAGCTTCCACTTCAGCGTTTATGCCTAACTGTTTTAGTTCATTCACAATATACGTTCCCAATGAAGCATAATTTGGTACGGTTAATAATTTTACCAGGGGCATTTTGTGATCATTGTCATAACCCGCTTCCCCAAGCAATTGCCTTGCTTTCGCAGGATCAAAATGATACCCAGGAACCGCTGCTGCATCATAGGAAGGTAGGCCTGCGGGCACAAAGCCACTTTCCGCCGGGATCCCGATCGAGTTGCGCAAATAAAGGATCATCTTTTTACGGTCTATTCCATAACAGATCGCCTGCCGCAATTTCTTAAAACGCAAGGGTGAATTTTTAATAAGTCTGTTATTTGTATCAGCAAGTATTCCCAGGTATTCTACATTCAGGTATGGATGCTTGTGTAATTCAAGCTTCCCCTCCCATTTCTTTTTAAGCTGTCCCGTTTTTGTCAGGACCTCATCTTTAAATGATGCATCTATATCATTGATAAAGTCAAGCCGTTGCTGTTGAAATTCCAAAAACTCTGTGGCCTTGCTGTCGTAAAAACTTACTTTGATGCCATCGAGGTACGGCAAGGCATGCCCGCTGCTGTCCTTTTCAAAATAATGATCATTCCTTTTCAGGATAAGTGCCTGGCCTTCTTCCCAGGCCGTAAAGGAAAAAGGGCCTGTTCCTACAGGATGCCGCCTGAAATCCTTTCCATATTTATCAACGGCTTCTTTTGCTACAATAGAGCAATACTGCATGCTTAACATTCCGAGTATGGGTTGAAAGGGCCTGAGGAGTTTTATCTCGAAGGTCGAATCATCCAAAGCCCTGAATGGAGCCAGGCTATCTACCCTGCTGTTGAATATCCATGCACCGGGACTGGCCGTATTTTTATCAATGATCCTTTGAAAACTATAGACTACATCCCCTGCAACCAGTTTTCTACCCTGGCCATTTGGGAAAGCTGCATCATCATGAAAGAACACGTCATTTCTTAAATGAAAAATAATAACACGGTTATCCGCAGAAAACTCCCAGTTTTTTGCAAGTGACGGACTTACCCGCATATATCCATCTACTTCCACTAATGTGCTATATAACTGGTGTACGGCCCACATTATGGATTGGTTCTTTGCAAAGGCCGGATCAAGGGAAGCAATACCCGTGGCCTCATTATACCGGAAGATCTTTTTTCCCGGATGTTTATGCGTATTGCAGGAATTGAAAAAAAAGCATGTGGCAATGAAAACAAGGAATGAATTGCTTTTTAAAGACATAGGAAATTTAATGATCCATAAAAGTATTGAATCAAATCCAGATGCGGGATACTACATGTGACTTTCTCTGCCTGTTATATTATTTAATTACCAGCCATCCAGTATCCGGTATTATGTACCCGGTATACGCCTATTTCTCTTTAATTTTATATATAAAACCGGGGAACACATGCATTTTAAATTAAGGCAGATTTTTTTGATCTCTATTATACAAATGCTTTTCACTCCTTTATATGCACAACTGCTTAATGATGGGAAAAGCAAATTTTCACATGCAGATTCCCTTCGCGGCAGCATCGGCCCCTACAGGGCTTCATGGAATGTATTAAAGTATGAGATAACCGTAAGACCGGATTACCTGACTAAAACCATCCAGGGAAAAAACACCATGAGTTTTCTTGATCGCGGAGCAACCCTTATGCAGATCGATCTGCAGGAACCCATGGAACTGGATAGTGTGCTGGACAGAAATAACCGGCTGAGTTTTCGAAGGGAAGGAAATGTTTATTGGGTAGAGTTAAGAGATACAGCTGCAAAATACAAGGGTAAACCAGCAAAAAGAGATCTAACGCTTTTCTTCCATGGCCGGCCTACAGAAGCGGTAAAACCTCCATGGGGTGGCGGCTGGATCTGGAAAAAAGATGAGCATGGCAATCCATGGATGAGCGTTGCCTGCCAGGGGCTTGGCGCAAGTGTATGGTATCCCTGCAAGGATATACAAAGCGATGAACCCGATAGCGGCGCCATACTTCATATAATCGTTCCCGATAGCCTCGTGGCTGTTGGAAATGGAAGGATAACAGAAAAAAAAGGGATTGGGTGATGGAAATACAATGTACACATGGAAAGTAAAAAATCCCATTAACAACTATAATATCGTTCCTTATATCGGTAAGTATGTCCATTTTTCAGAAATATATAAGGGAGAAAAAGGAAACCTGGACATGGATTACTGGGTACTTGATTACAATCTTGAAAAAGCAAAAAAACAATTCAAAGATGCCCCTAGAATGATGAAGGCATTTGAATATTGGTTTGGGCCCTACCCTTTTTATGAAGATGGATATAAGCTTGTAGAGTCGCCGCATTTTGGGATGGAGCATCAAAGTGCCATCGCTTACGGCAACGGGTACAGGAATGGATTTAACAGCCCTTTCAGACCGGCGGGAACAAGCTTATCCGGGACAAAGTGGGACCAGCTCTGGGATTTCATCATCATACATGAGAGCGGCCATGAATGGTTTGCAAACAATATTACCAGTAAAGATATTGCTGATATGTGGATCCATGAAAGCTTTACAAACTATAGCGAAACCTTATTTACGGATTATTATTATGGCCATGATGCAGGCAATTCCTATGTAATAGGCACACGGAAAAACATCAGGAATAAAACAGCAATCATAGGTGATTATGGGGTTAACAAGGAAGGAAGCGGGGATATGTATTATAAAGGTGGCAATTTGATCCATATCATCCGGCAACTTATTGGTAATGATGAAAAATTCAGGAGAATTTTGCGTGGCCTGAACAAAACATTTTATCACCAAACAGTTACCTCAAAGCAAATTGAAAATTATCTTATCAAAAATTCAGGCCTGGATCTTTCTAAAATATTTGATCAATACCTGCGGACCACTATGATCCCGGTATTGGAATATAAAATTGAAAATAAGGTTGTGTCGTACCGGTGGGACAGTGCTGTTGCCCATTTTAATTTACCGGTGAAAATATCCCTTGGGAAAAAAGAGCAATGGCTGAAGCCTTCTACTGAATGGAAAACCCTAAAGCCTGGAAATTGGTACGATGGAAAAACATTTATGGTAAATGAGAATTTTTATATAAGGCTGCAAAGGGTTGAATAGGTGCTGGATACTAGATACTGGATGCTGGAAACAGGATGCAGGACCAATAACTATTTATAGAAAAATTGTTTTGGCCAATTCAGTTGAAGCAGGATTATTGATACGGCCGGCGCCTAAAAAGCGGGTACTGAAATATTCCTCCTCCAGGTTGTTGATCGTAACACCGCTGCTGGTACTGGCATGCACAAAGTAACCTTCTCCAAGATACACCCCTACATGGCTTACCCCGCCCCGGGTATTAAAAAAAACCATGTCACCCTCGGTCATTTCATCTTTACTGATCTTTATACAGGCATTATATTGTTGCCTGGCAGTGCGTGGGAGCTTTATGGAATATACATTGCCCAGTAAATACCCGGTGAAGGAACTGCAATCAATTCCTTTTTTTGTGTGGCCTCCATAACGGTAAGGCGTATCCCACCATTCCTCAATAAAACAATAAAGCGGGATATTATTTACAGATTCAACATCCCGGTTTAAAAGCTGGGAATATTTAAACTGGATGGGAGTACTTTTTTCAATGGACGAATTCAGGGCTGAGGGATTCACCGGAACTGCCCCGGCTTTCGTATTCACTGATTGGCCGGAAGATGAAATATTCGCTCCCTTTATTTCAATCCCCTCGATAAACCTGGGTGACTTATTTGCCTGGATGCTCTTACCTGTTCCTGCGGAATGGCGTTGCTTTTGTGCGTTGGCTGAGAAAGGGATCGCTGAAATGATGCTGAACAGCGCGGAGATAAACAATAAGTTTTTCATACGTAAAATGATTGGTTTACACGTATGTACGACTTAATCTTGTGTTTTTTGCTCTTCTGTGAATCCTGGTTTTCCTGTTGATCTATGCTAACCTATAAACCCTGTCCTACAAACAATTTAATAATAGTTTTTCACTGGATACGTGGCCGCAAAGTTAACTTGTATGTGCCAGAAATGCAACCCTTATGGGTTTTTTATGATAACGTTAGAATCCTGTGGAAAAACCGGCCCTCATCTATGTATATTGTTAACGATATTTGTAGTTGACTTAGAATAACTTAAGTCATTTAATGAATCCATTTAGAGCCCGGTTATGAAGTTTTCTCACTTACACGTACATACGCAATATTCGCTCCTTGATGGTGCTGCTTCTATCAAAGGCCTTTATAAGAAAGCCATCGCTGACGGTATGCCCGCAATGGCCATCAGTGATCACGGAAATATGTTTGGCGCATTCGAGTTCGTGAAAGAAGCTTACAATAACCTGGATGCAAGACGGGAAACCGAAGGTGAAGCCGATCGTTGGCTGCGAATTTTATATAACGCAGGACCGTACCAGGAAAAATTTCAATAAAGAAGAAAAGGATCCCCGCCATCACCAGATCCTGCTGGCAAAAAATGAAGAAGGATATAAGAACCTTGTGAAACTCACTTCATTGGGTTATATCGAAGGAATGTATAGCAAATATCCGCGCATTGATAAAGAGCTGATCCATAAATACCATAAAGGATTGATCGCTACCACCTGCTGCCTCGGAGCATTGGTGCCTCAAACCATATTAAAAAAAGGAGAAGCAGAAGGGGAAAATGAATTTAAATGGTGGCTCAATATTTTTCAGGAAGATTATTACGTGGAACTTCAACGGCATGGCATACCCGAACAGGAGAAAGTAAATACCGTGCTGCTCAAGTTTGCAAAAAAATACAATGTAAAGATCATTGCAAGCAATGATTCAGCCATTACGTGGATCAAAAAGATTTCAATGCGCATGATATCCTCCTTTGCATCAACACCGGTGAAAAACAAAGCACCCCTGCCCTGCGGGAATTTTCGGATGACGATGTATCGACAAAGAATAAACGTTTCGCATTTCCCAATGACCAGTTCTTTTTGAAAACTACGGAAGAGATGTCGAAAGTATTTGAGGATCTCCCGGAAGCGATCGACAATACAAACGAGATCGTTGATAAGATAGACCTGCTTGACCTGAAAAGAGAGATCCTGCTGCCTTTTTTTGAAGTGCCTGCTAATTTTAAAACACAGGATGATTACCTGGAACACCTCACCTGGAGCGGGGCAAAACAACGTTATAAAATATTGACCCCTGAAGCGGAAGAACGGCTGCAGTTTGAATTGGGCATCATTAAAAAAATGGGCTTTGCCGGGTACTTTTTAATTGTAAGTGATTTTATAAGAGCCGGCAGGGATATGGGCGTATTTATCGGCCCCGGCCGGGGATCTGCGGCAGGCAGTGCAGTGGCATATTGCATTGGCATTACCAATATCGACCCCATCAAATACAATTTACTTTTTGAAAGATTCTTAAACCCCGAGCGTAAATCAATGCCGGATATAGATACTGACTTTGATGACGAGGGCCGTCAAAAAGTATTGAATTACGTGGTGCAGAAATATGGAAAGAACCAGGTTGCCCAGATCATTACTTATGGCACCATGGCTGCCAAGATCCAGTATTGCCGATGTCGCACGCGTGATGGATCTTCCCATTGCAGAAAGCAGGGCGATCTGCCAAGTTAGTCCCGGAAAGGCCCGGCATCAATTTAAAGCGTTTATTACACGCTCCCTTTACGATTAAAGAAGCTAAGAATGGTGAAAAATCATTGGAAGAAAAAGAACAGTTGCAGGGAGAAGATATCGAGAACGTAAAAAAATTAAGGGAGACTATATGCAGGCACGGACCTGAACAGTAAGATCCTGCATGAAGCAGAAATACTGGAAGGCTCCGTGAGAAATACCGGCATTCACGCATCTGCGATCATCATCGCTCCAAGAGATCTTACAGACCTGCTGCCGGTAGCAACTTCCAAAGAATCGGATCTCTGGCTTACACAAATTGAGGGAGGTTCCATTGAAGATGCGGGCGTTATCAAGATGGATTTTTTGGGATTAAAAACACTCAGCATTTTAAAAACGGCGCTTCAGCTGATCAAACAAAATCATGAAGTATCCATTGAGATCGATGAGATCCCGCTCAATGATGAAAAAACATATAAGCTATACCAGCAGGGTGATACCAATGCAACGTTCCAGTTTGAAAGCCCCGGTATGCAGAAATATTTACGGGAGTTAAAGCCTGATAAATTTGATGACCTGATAGCAATGAATGCCCTGTACCGGCCCGGGCCTATGTCTTATATACCGCAATTCATTTTAAGGAAACATGGGAATGAGATCGTGAGTTATGACCTCCCGGATATGAAGGAATTCCTCGAAGAAACCTATGGTATTACCGTTTACCAGGAGCAGGTAATGCTGCTGTCTCAAAAGCTGGCAGGCTTTACCAAGGGCCAGGCTGATGTCCTCCGGAAAGCCATGGGCAAGAAAGACAGGAAGACCCTGGATAAAATGAAGAATGATTTTATCAAAGGCGCCACTGAAAAAAACCATCCTGCAAAAACGCTTGAAAAGATCTGGACAGACTGGGAAGCATTTGCGCAATACGCTTTTAATAAATCACATTCTACCTGTTATGCATTCGTAGCATACCAGACCGCTTATTTAAAATCTCATTATCCAAGTGAGTACATGGCCGCCGTATTAAACCATGCCGGCAGTATTGATAAGATCACTTTTTTCATGGAAGAATGCAAGCGCATGGGATTGACGGTATTGGGGCCTGACATCAATGAATCACAAAACGGTTTCGCGGTAAATGATAAAGGAGAAATACGCTTTGGCTTCAGCGGGTTGAAAGGTGTCGGTGAAGCAGCCATCGAAAATATCATTGAAGAAAAAAATAAACACGGCCATTTTAAGGATGTTTATGACCTCGTGAAAAGAGTGAACCTCCGCTCTGTAAATAAAAAATCGTTGGAAAGTCTTATTTACAGCGGCGCATTTGATTGTTTTAAGGACGTGAACCGTGCCCAGTATTTTTACCAGGCGCCCGGCGAAGCTCCTGCGCTTGAGAAAATACTAAAATTTGGGGCCATTTACCAATCACAATCTGCAAATGCAACCAATACATTGTTTGGCGATCTGCAAATGCCGGATATTGTTCCTCCAAAAATATCTCCTTGCCCGCCATGGCAATTGGTGGAGCAGCTTGATTTTGAAAAAGATGTAACAGGCATGTATATGAGTGGTCACCCGCTCGACAATTTTAAATTTGAACTGAAGCATTACAATATTACCCGGCTTTCAGATTACAATGAAATTAAACATGCAGTCGGCATTGTACCTACTTCCAAACAATTCCGGTTAGCCGGCCTCGTTATAGATGCCCAGCACCGGTTAACAAAAACAGGGAAAAATTTCGGTGTGCTGCACCTCGAAGATTTCAGTGGCAAATCTGAATTTATGCTATGGAGCGAGGATTACGTGAAATACACGAATTACATGGAAAAGGGTATGATCATAATGATCGAGGGGGCCTTCAGGCAACGGTATAACAGTGAGCAGTATGAATTTAAAATAGTAAAACTGCATTTACTGGAAACTGTCAAATCTTCCCTGACAAAACAGGTCGTCCTCGATGTTCCACCCCAGTTCATTGATAAGGACTTTGTCAGCTTTATTGATAAGAATGTTCAGACGAACCCGGGAAAAACTTCTATTAAATTCAATATCAGCGACCAGTTACTGAAAACAAAAATAACCATGTCTACCCTTGAAAAAGGGTTTACAATGAACGATGAAATGGCTGTCTTCCTGGACAATAACCAGCATATAGACGTAAGCGTTTTGACAGTTTAGCTGCTTTATTGGCGATTTTTCCCAAATTAACAGGTTGTTATTCATTGTGGATATGTCAAATCAACAATATAGCCGGAATGGCCATAAATTTGCATATTAGAGGTAGAGCTTTAAACTAAACTTAAAAAAATAAATATGGCACTTGAATTCACAGACGCAAATTTTAAAACGGAAGTATTGGATTCTGATCAATTATCAGTGATCGATTTTTGGGCAGAATGGTGTGGCCCCTGCAGGGCAATAGGACCAGTGATCGAAGAATTATCCAAAGAATACGATGGAAAAGTAAAGATCGGGAAAGTAAATGTGGACCATAATCCCCAGGTTTCTATGAACTATGGCATCACCAGTATCCCGGCGATCCTGTTTGTAAAAAACGGGGAGGTTGTTGATAAACTGGTA
This sequence comes from uncultured Chitinophagaceae bacterium, assembly GCA_963779595.1. Lineage (GTDB taxonomy): Bacteria > Bacteroidota > Bacteroidia > Chitinophagales > Chitinophagaceae > Ferruginibacter. The sequence continues at coordinate 423,800 of CAVZYY010000002.1, forward strand.
GGCGCACAGCCAAAGGCGAATTTTGTAAAAAAGATCGAGGCGCTTAAGTAATTTTAATTGATTCTAATAAAAAAAACGCTCTTTTTCGGGCGTTTTTTTTATTGGTAACCGGGAAGGGCGTTTAAAGGTTTAAAGGTTTGGAAGTTTAGGGTTGATCGTACTGAGAAAAAAACCTGGTTTTTATGTTTTTTGACGTTGCATGCCTAATTTTTATTCATGAAATTCAAACTATAATCATCCTGCACATGTCAACGATTAAAAAGTTTGAGGACCTGGAAATGTGGAAACTTAGCAGGGATCTTTGTAATAAAATTGGAAATCTAATCGATGAAGGCCGGTTTAGAAAGAATTTTCGAATGATTGCACAGATTGAAGGCTCGTCAGGTTCAATTATGGATAATATTGCAGAGGGTTTTGAGCGGGGAACAAGAGCAGAGTTTATAGTTTTCCTTGGGTATGCCAAAGGCTCCTGCGGGGAAATGCGTTCTCAAATGTATAGGGCATTGGATAGAAAATATATTAACAAGGAAATATTTGAAGAATATTATTCAGTGTTAAACAGGATCAGCGCAATGATCTATAGCTTTATAAGCTATTTACAAAGAACAACCATTAAAGGCATTCGTCAAAAAAATAACCCTTCAAACCATTAAACTTCCAAACCTTTAAACCATTAAACCTTTATCCTCAATGATGTTTCAGGGTGCCGATCTCTTCCTCGGTAGAGTGCCGGTACCTGAAAGCCAGGGGGAAGATTATTAAAAGGACCAAAGCATATCCTGCAAATGCAAACCAGGTGCTTTGCCAATCGGTTATTCCGTTCACCGTAAAATGATCAGCGACCAGGCCTGCACCATAACCCCCACACATTGCCCCAATACCATTTGTCATAAACATAAACAATCCCTGGGCACTCGCCCTGATCGATGCAGGAGATTCTCTTTCCACAAACAGGGATCCTGATATATTAAAGAAATCGAAAGCCATACCGTAAATGATCATTGACATCACCAGCAGGTATAGACCTTCTCCGGGATCGCCGATCGCAAACAAACCAAATCTTAACACCCATGCCAAAATGCTGATGATCATTACCTTCTTAATACCAAACCTTTTTAGAAAGAAAGGGATGGTGAGAATAAACAATGTTTCTGAAATTTGAGAAATAGACAGCAGTAAGATGGGATGCTGTACCCCGAATGAATCCGGGTGTGAGGCTGTAAAACTCTCGAGGAACCGGCCTCCAAAAGCATTGGTGATTTGCAAGGCTGCTCCCAAAAACATGGCAAATAAAAAGAAGATGAACATTTTCCTTTGCTTGAACAAAACAAACGCATCCAGCCCCACTGAGGCGAGGAATGATTTTGCCTTGGTTTTTATCGGCAGGCAGGCGGGCATTGTAAAGGCATATATGCCTAATGCCAATGCAGCTACAGCACTAAAAATTAACTGTATATTACTCGACTTCCAGCCGCAAATATCAACGATCCACATAGCTGCAATGAAACCAATCGTTCCCCATACCCTGATTGGCGGAAAATCTTTTACGATATCAAATCCTTTCTCTTCCAGTATTATATAAGAAACCGTATTGTTAAGTGCAATGGTAGGCATATAGAACATGGAATTGAGCAACATAACCCAGAAAAACAAATCGGGATCCGTAATAGTAGATGCCCAGATCAGCAAGCCGGCCCCGATTACATGACAAAGCCCAAGTACCCTTTCGGCATTGATCCATTTATCGGCAATGATACCCATTATTGCAGGCATGAACAATGAAGCAATACCCAGGGTAGAAAATACAGCACCAATTTGCGTATTGCTGAAATGTAATGTTCCACCTAAATAGTTACCGATTGAAATTAACCAGGAACCCCAGATAAAGAATTGTAAAAAATTCATTACGATAAGACGAAACTTGATACTCATAAAGCTGTTCGTTTTTATTAAAAGTAAAGATACTATTGCCAGGGTTGATACCTGGGTTTTGTAGTAAACAGTTTTGCACTTGGAAGATATACATTTATTCTACAATGAATCACAAGAAGCCGGTTTTTTATACAATGGCCGCAGCATTTTTTGAAAACGCTTACAGTTATCGAACTAATAATAAAGCCATAATATCCATTATCAACGTAAATTTGCAAAAAAAAGGGATGAGTGCTACTATTGATACTCTGATAAATGCAACCGAGGAAAAAGGGTTAAGAACGATCGCCCAAAAAGTCAGGAACAGTGAACGTATAACCGACGAAGAATGCCTGTTGTTATTTGAAAAAGGAAGCCTTTCCTTTGTAGGTGCTTTGGCCAATTTTATCCGGGAAAAACTGCATGGTGATAAAACTTATTTCAACCGTAATTTTCATATAGAGCCCACCAATGTTTGTGTATTCAGTTGCAAATTTTGTTCTTATTCCCGATTATATGCCCACAAGGAAGAAGGCTGGGAACTTAGCATTGACCAGATGCTTGACATCGTAAAAAGCTATGATGGTAAACCGATCACAGAAGTTCATATTGTAGGTGGCGTGCATCCTAAAATGAACCTCGAGTATTTTATAGAATTGATACAAAAGATAAAAGCACACAGGCCCGGCCTGCATGTAAAAGGATTTACTGCAGTCGAGCTGGATTACATGTTCCGGAAGGCAAAACTTCAGCTGTGGAAGAAGGATGATGAAAATAAACAGAAGCCGGCCTGAATCATTGCCCGGCGGCGGGGCGGAGATCTTTCATCCTGAGATCAGGGAACAAATTGCTGCAGATAAAGTGACTGCTGAAGGCTGGTTACAGATACATGAAACAGCTCATGGCTGGGCATGCACAGCAATGCTACCATGCTTTACGGGCATATTGAAAAATATTACGCACCGCGTAGATCATATGAGTAGACTCAGGAGCCTGCAGGATAAAACAAAAGGCTTCAATACATTCATTCCTTTAAAATTCCGCAACAGTAACAATGATATGAGCAATGTGCCCGAATCCACGATTACGGAAGATATGCGCATGTATGCCATTGCCCGGATATACCTGGACAACTTTCCTCACCTTAAGGCATACTGGCCAATGCTCGGCAGGCAAAATGCCCAGCTCACTTTATCTTTTGGCGTAAATGATATCGACGGAACGATCGACGATTCTACTAAAATTTATTCAATGGCCGGCAGTGAAGAGCAAACCCCGGCCATGTCCACAGGCGAACTGGTGACATTGATCAAACAGGTGAAAAGACAACCCGTTGAAAGGGATACACTTTACAATGAAATAAAAGATTACAGCAATGTAAATGTGAATGATACAGCTTTGTTAAATTAAGATCATTGCTAAAGCAGTTATATATATTTTTAATTGACATATACTTTCCTTTTGAGCACTTGTTCGTCAATAACGTTGGCGGCTGATTGATATCCCATCTTATTTTTAATTCTTTTTTTACAAGCAGTTAGCAGGGTTCGTGCCTTCTTTAACATCTATGTTAACGAATAAAACCGGTATGGCACGGTTTTCCGCTCTTCTGGTATGAGTCATTAATTTTTTTATTAAATCCAATTTTTATTCGAACCAATTTTTACAACTAAAAAATGAATTATTATGAAAAAGTTACTATTTACAATTGCCATTGCTTCGCTCTTTGTTGCATGCAAAAACAAATCCTTGGATACCAATAAGGATATGGTGCCATTGACGGATGCCTATAAGAACAATACAATGGCTGATACCGCCAGGATCCTCCAGGAGTATACATTAACAAATACAGGCACTGTTACTCCTAAAGCTGCAGCTACAAATACTGTTAGCCGTAGAAGCAGTACTGCAAATCGTGTCAACACGTCTACCGGAAATAATACGTCTTCAACGGCTGCAGTTAATAAGAAAAAGGGCTGGAGTAAAGCTGCCAAGGGTGCTACGATCGGCGGAGTTGGTGGAGCCGTTGCCGGTGCTGTTATTGGTAAAAATGCTAAAGGAGCGGTCATTGGTGGTGTTATTGGAGCTGCAGGTGGATACATCATCGGGCGTTCAAAAGATAAGAAAGATGGCCGTGTTCAATAACGCTACGGTGGTTAATGAAACTTTTTATTTTTTAAGCCTTTCAACGATATTTGCACCATCCGTATCCCGGATGGTTTTTTAATAATTTAAATCATAATTCATGTCAGCATGCAATTTCACCCTACCATTTTCCGGAGAATCGGCAAAAGTATTGGATAAGGCAAGATCGGCTGTTCAAAGCCAGGGCGGCCAGTTTACCGGGGATATGCAATCAGGGAACTTCGAAGTAAGTGTTTTTGGAAACACGATCGCGGGATCTTATAATGTATCTGGACAGGATCTGAATATCGTGATCGAATCCAAGCCATTTTTAGTACCCTGCAGTGCCATTGAGAGTTTCCTGAAAAATCAAATAAGCTAATAGCACGCGTGCCTTTCAATCAATACTATTCAAAATATTAAATGCATAAAAAAAGCCCGGAAAATTTTCCGGGCTTTTTTATGATATTTTATCTACTAATAATTCCTTACTGTCATTTCCACTCTCCTGTTCTTGGCACGGCCAGCTGCAGTTTTATTATCCGCAATTGGTTTTGTTTCGCCAAAACCAGTTGATTTAACACGGTTTTCAGCAACACCTTTACTGATCAGGTAAGTCTTCACAGCAGCAGCACGATTATCAGACAAAGTCTGGTTCTTATCATCAGCACCCTGTGCATCTGTATGGCCATCGATATCGAGTAATAAAGATTCATCCGTTGCCATGATACTTGCAACCTCATTCAAAGATTTGAAAGACTTAGGTAACAATTTGAAGCTTCCTGTTGCAAAGAATACATTCTTGGCAGCATAGTTAAATTTCTCGATCACTTCTTTGGCAATTTCAGGACAACCCTGGTTACTTGCAGGACCAGGACGTGTAGGACATTTATCTTCTTCATCATTTACACCATCCTTATCACCATCCGGGATCGGGCAACCCTGGTAGCGGGCCAATCCTTTTTCAGTCGGGCATTTATCTTCTTCATCGTTTACACCATCACCATCTGTATCGGGGATCGGGCAACCTTGATATTTTGCAATACCTGCAACATCAGGACATTTGTCATCGCCATCAGCAATGCCATCTCCATCACGGTCAGGACAACCTTGTAAAGCTGCAAGACCCGGAGTATCCGGACATTTATCATCAGCATCCAACACACCATCTCCATCACGATCCAAAACAACCGGTGGCGGAGGAGGAGGAACTACTTTTGGTTTATCAGAACCCATTTTCTGGGCAATACCTAATGAATAGAAAATGTTATCCTTTAAAACATCTTTCATTAAACTAAAACGATACTGCGCCTGAAGCATCAGGTAAGTTGTGCCGCTGAAATTCGCCTGCAAACCAACACCTGTTGGTACATAAGCGCCAAATTTATCTACATAATAACCACCACCAATACCGGCAGTTAAAAACGCATTTAGCAGGCTCTCATCTTTAAAAGCCTTTACATTTAAAGATGGTTCCAGTTCTATACCTGTTTTATTAAAGCTTGAGGAATAAACACCCCTGTCTTCACCGGGATAATCATGAAACATCAAAGTACCCTTTACAGAGAAATCAATATTAGATGTTATTAATCTCCAATAAGATAGCGAAAAGCCAAGATCCAGTTCTTTTAAACCCGTTAAGGTCTTAGGCCCGGTATTGTCTTTCCAGGTCTGGGGAGTCTTTACATCCAATGCGTTGAAATGAATGCCGAATAAACTTCTTCCCTTCGCAGAATTACTACTATTCTTCATTTGCGCAAAAGCACCTGAGGCTAATACTAAAAATGATAAGATAAGCGTAAGTTTTTGTTTCATGTTGCTAATTTTAATTTAAAAATTATCTCTTTAGTTTGGTCGAGAATATTTAATGGGGTTTTTTTATAAAGCACAAAGGTAGTATCTAAAACTATACCAATCAAGGTATTTTTAACAATATTATAATTTTATTTTGTCATTTAATCAAAAAAATGTCGTACAATCAAGGGGGACAAAACAGGTTCAAAAAATGCTGCATGTGCGCAAAAACTATTTTAAAAAGATTAAAACTTATATTTGCAGCCCAAAATCCGGTCATACCGGACTTGTCTCGGTAGCTCAGTTGGATAGAGCATCAGCCTTCTAAGCTGAGGGTCATTGGTTCGAATCCAATCCGGGATACTTAAAATTAAAGTAACTCATTGAAAATCATCGGGTTACTTTTTTGTTTTTTGACCGTGCCGAATTGCTCTGTGATTTTCAGATAACAGTAATTAGTAAACGCACTATCTTTTTGCCCTGACTAAAATTTTTCACATGAATGTTCAAATTCATCCCAGCTGGAAGGAAGTATTAAAGGATGAATTCAATAAAACCTATTTCCAGCAAATAGTCACATTTCTTAAAACAGAAAAAGCATTGGGCAAAAAGATCTACCCGCCCGGGCCACTGATCTTTAATGCTTTCAACCAGACATCTTTTGACAACGTTATCGCCGTGATCCTGGGGCAGGATCCCTATCACGGCGAAGGACAAGCGCATGGACTTAGCTTTTCAGTGCCTGCCGGGATCAAACCTCCCCCATCCCTTATAAATATATTCAAAGAGATCCGGCAGGACATCGGTATACAAATGCCCGATGCTTATGGCAACCTTACAAGATGGGCGGAACAGGGCGTGCTTTTATTAAATGCATCCCTCACGGTGCGTGCCGGGGAACCTTTGAGCCATGCAAAATATGGATGGACAGAATTTACTGACAGCGTTATCAGCAAGATCTCAGCAGAAAAAACCGGCGTGGTATTTTTATTATGGGGAAAATTTGCGCAGGAGAAACAGGCGCTCATCGATGAAACAAAACATCATGTTTTAAAAGCCGCCCACCCCTCCCCATTTTCAGCTGATAAAGGATTTTTCGGATGTAAACATTTTTCTAAAACAAACCAGCTGTTAATGCAAAACGGGCATCAACCCATAGACTGGAAATTACTCACACCCTGATCATCATGAAGTCCATTAAAAATATTTTTGCAAGGATCTGGGCGCTTTGGGGCCTGCTAAGTTTTATCGCAAGTTTCGCGGTTGTTTTTTTACCCTCGATGGTTTCTTATTTAATGGATGGGATCCGTGGGCAAAAGTATTTTATCAGGATCTCAAAATACTGGATGAATGTCTGGCTGTTCCTGGTAGGCTGCCGCGTAACAGTTACCGGGAAAGAAAATTTTATCCCGGGGAATAACTATGTTGTAGTGTTTAATCACAATGCATTGCTGGACGCACCTTTATCCGCACCCTATGTTCCGGGAGCCAATAAAACAATTGCCAAAGCATCTTTTGCGAAAGTCCCACTCTTCGGATGGTTCTATAAAAAAGGATCCGTTTTAGTAGACAGAAAAGATGAAAAAAGCCGGACCAAAAGTTTTGATGCCATGAAAAAAGTACTTGCAACGGGTATGCATATGTGCATTTATCCCGAAGGAACAAGGAACAGGTCTTCTGAACCATTGAAACAATTTTATGACGGAGCTTTTAAACTGGCCATTGCTGCAAAAAAAAATATTATACCCTGTGTTATTTCAGGAACTAAAAAAGCAATGCCGGCTGATAAAACCTTTTATCTTTTACCCACTCCATTAAAAATGCATTTCCTCCCTTCCATCTCAGCAGAAAATATTTCTGTAGCGGAATTAAAACAACAGGTATATGAGGTGATGAGGGATTATTATGTGAAGAATAATAAATAATTTAAGATGTATGATCTAAGATGTATGATCTATGATGTATGATCTATGATGTATGATGTATTCCCAGCTTAATCAACTTTATCAACCCTATTAACTTCATCAACCCTATCAGCGTTACTGATCATAAAAATACCTGGTACGGTTCACTTTGATATCCCGTAACAGGGGCGATTTGGGACTGATATTGATGGTAAAGAACCGGGTGATCCCTACCGGCGAAATACTAATTGACATCTGCCAGCAGTGCAGGTCCCTCGAAAGGTACATACTCAACATGCCAACCTTTTGTTGAGTAATATTGTAAGAACCGTTCACACCGATCTTCCATTTGGGTGTTAAGTTTATGGAATTATTGAAATTAACGTCCTGGTTCAGGTTGTTGTCAAATTTACCAGGAATAGTGGATGAACGTATTCTCGTCAGCCTCAGCGAATAAGAAAAATCTACGCTCCAGGGAATGGAAAAATCTGCAAACTCAGCTGGGTGAGCATTGATATAAGCAGCTTCCTGCTGGTATTCATCGAGCGGCATGCCGCTTCCATCCACATTTTGCGGAATAATACCTCCTGTCGTGGAGGTTGCTTTTTTATCTCCTCCCTGGAACTGGCTTTGCAATGATATGGCAGCCTGCGTCAGTGTACCCAGTGTGAGCAGCTTTTGAGACCAGACCAACTTGTCTATCCTTCTTCCTGCGTCATTGGTCCGGTAAGGATCAAAGGCAGCGCTTGCTGTGATGTTTACTTTTTCAAACAGGTTGGTGCGTGCCGAAAGATTTAACTGGCTTAATTTAAAAGAATCTGCCAGGAAGTTATAACTGCCTGTCAGGCTTAATCCATCAAGGATGGATATTTTTTTAAGAGCTGCTTCCCCGGTATCTTTTTTACTCCTCACTTTCATCTGGATATTATTATCAATACCAAAACTCATTCCCCCGAACTTCCCCGGCGGAAATGCACCAAACACTCCCCTTTCAAAGAAAGAATGGGATACCTTGTTTCCCACATTATCCACCTGCACTTCATAAGCATTATTGGCATTGAGGTCGGGTTTATAATTGATAGAAAGGGATGGCCGGATCTCATGCCGGATAGCCTGTACCTTGCTTTTTTTACCGAAGGTGAACGAACCGAATATCCTGGTAGACATCCCCACTCCAAAGCTCATATCACGGGCAGTAAAAAATCCTTTATTGACCACCGTATCTAATTTTTGTTTTGCGGGATTCCATCTTAAGATCAGTTGCTCATGGAACCATCTTTCCTGGTAACTAACGCTGGGCGATACCTGCAAGGGGCCGATCGGTGGAAGTGAAAGCGAGATGGGAACATTATGGCTCGCACCCCAACGCAGGTTATCCGTGATCTGCTTCATCACATTTCCTGCCGTATCGTAAAAGGAGGTCAGGCTGCGTGCATTGGTATTCAATGCGATCCCAATGTTCTCATACCATTTGTACTCCCCGATCGCCTCCTTTCTCCTGAAAGGATACTGCGTATTCACATTAAAAGAGATATCCGGTAAATTAAGATTGATCAGGCGCAGGTTGGTATTCTGGTTATGGTTGGCACTGATGGAAATATTATAAGGTTTGTCTTTCCAGACCTTTGCATACGTGATCGAGGAGTTAAGCTGGTTCGTGAAATTCCGCTGGGGATTATTGGGCACATTTTCGTTGTGCTTGCTGCTGCTGATATTTACATTCGCGCCGAAATTAACGCCTGGCCTTGCTTTTGTATCCGCATTGTGGTGCCATACCACCCCAAAGGTCTTGGTGACCGAAAAATCAGGGTCTCCTTTAAATCCATATTTGAATCGCTGCATTTCCATTGAAAAATTTCCCTGGTACCGGTATTTTTTAAAATACCGGGGACTGGCGGTTACCCGGTATCCCCCATATGAATAAAGGGTCCCGGTAAAGGCCACGTCCCAGTTATCACTCAATATCTTATAATAACCCAGGCCTTCGAGTGCAAGGCCTAATTGATCATTGGCTGTAAAGCTGGGGGCGATCAGGCCTGAATGCCTGCCTTGGGTTAATGGATAGATCCCAAAAGGAAGGAGGATGGGCAAAGGAACACCTTCTATCTCAGGATGAACCGGGCCTGTAAACGCCATTTTCTTATTGATGAATTTTATTTTATTACTTACAAAAGCAAAATGGGGCGTATCGAGGTTACAGGTGGTGAACCTTCCATGAAATGCATAAAAAATATCCTGGTCCACTTTCTTGATCTTTTCACCATATACAAACATTTCGCCCTGTTGTGTATAGGTTCCTTTCGTTAATCCCTTTCCCGATCTCATGTTAAATTCGATGGTATCACTGACAGATTTAAAATCCGCCTGGTTAAATGTGGGATACGCTATTACATTCCCCGCACTGTCTTTTTCGAGAAATGCTTTTACCAGATTCTTATTTTGATCATATTCGATATGCGGGGCGATCAACTCATTATCAATATACTTTACAGTAGATTCTCTTCCATAAAGCAATAATTTTTTCCCGGGCACATCAAATACCATTGAATCATCTGCATGATAAGTAACAGGAGCATCCATTGAATCCTTCGATGTCTTATAAGAAAAAGTATCCACCACAGCCCTGCTGAGAGAATCAGTCTTTATTGAATCCGTTGGAATTGAATCAATGGGAATTGCATTTACCCCTAAGGGCTGATCAGCAGGACTGACACCGGTTGTATCTGCCGGTAAATTATTTTTGATCACCGTTTTTTTTACCGGCACAATCGTGTCAGCAGTTAAACTAATGTGAAAATGAAATCCTTTCACAGCAAAGGCCGTATTATAACCCGTTATTACAAGCAATACAGATACCGGCAGCCATCTCAATATAGTTTTTGCATTACCTTTGTAGTGTTGGTTCATATCTGTAATTGACAAAAATAACTATAATAGTATAATGTAATTGTGAATAATAACACAAATACAAACCCCATAAAACCTGGATGATCATGCTTCGAGCCAAAGTGTTTTTTTCTTGTTTATTATTTGTTTTTCAAATCTCCTTTCCTGTTACTGCATTTACACAAACAAAAAGAACCATTAAGACCATTATCGTGGATGCCGGCCATGGGGGAAGCGATATTGGCGCTGTCGGGCAATATGAGCATTCGATGCGTTCCCGCGAAAAAGATATTACCCTTGCCATTTCAATGAAACTGGTGGAAGAATTAAAAAAACAAATGCCGGGAGTAAATGTTGTGCCTACAAGAACAACCGATATTTTCCAGGACCCGAGGGAAAAGGCAAGGATCGCCAATGAGAATAAAGGTGACCTGTTCTTATGCATACACGCCGACGCCGTGAACCTGAAGACCGGGCGCAGGCAGATCGGGTCGAGAACAGTTACCAGGCACCGCATCACGTATAAAGGAAAAGGGAAAAAGAGAAAAAAGATCTCTACTCCCTACCAGGTAACAGAACCTGTTTATGAATATTTCAAGATCCCTACCCAACGCAACGGAACAAGTGTGTGGATATTCGCGGCGCATAAGACCAGTGACAAGCTTAAGGCCATTATGCAGGAAGAAGGTGATTTTGAAATTGAAACAAGTGATGATTCCACCTACAGCAGTTTTGATTTTAATACCCCGGAAGGAAGGGCGATCGCACAGGTATATGCAAAAAGATACCAGGAAAAAAGTGACCGTATTGCAACAATGGTGAACGAAGAAGTGGACAAAACCGGCCGCCCTGCGCTTGGCGTAAACCAACGGCAAAAAGGGATATGGGTATTACAAGCCACAAACATGCCCGCCATATTGATAGAAACGGGCTTCATCAGCAACCCCGCCGATGAGCGCTACCTGAACAGTGAAAAGGGCCAGCAGGAACTGGCAGAAGCCATAACCAAAGCCGTTATACGCTATAAATCCCAATTAGAAAGTTTACATACTGCATCCAATTAAACCAGCCAGTCCATCTTATGGAATGATTTTTGGCAAAGCAATAATGGATTATATAATTGAGTTTAGTATTTTTATGAAATCTTGAAACCCGTTAAATTTTATAACTGCTTTTTTTCTCTTGTTGTTATCAAAGATTACGAGTACAAAACATTTTTAATGTAAACTTTTTACAAGGTGAAAATATCAAATGAAACAAAAGTTGGAGCAGTAGCGATCGTAACCATTACTTTATTGATCCTTGGATTTAATTTTTTAAAGGGAAAGAAATTATTCAGTAACAGCACTACCCTGTATGGCAAGTATGGAAATGTGCAGGGGCTTGCAGCATCCAACCCGGTTGTAATAAATGGCTTACAGGTAGGCACAGTTTACAGCATCAGCACGGATAAGAACATGCGGGAGATCCTTGTAAACCTGAACATTACCAAGGATATTAATATACCTAAAAATTCCATTGCACTTATAAAACCAAACCCTATTGGAACGACCAGTATAGATATCAAATTGGGTGATTCGCCCGAGACCTTAAAAAGCAATGACACGATCTATACGGAAGCAAATGCAGGAATATTCAATGAAGTGCTCAGGAAAATAGATCCTGTTTTGTACGAGGTAAAAAAAGCGGTCACTTCGCTGGATACACTTCTCGTGAATATTAATGGTGTCATCGATCCAATGGCGAAAAATAATATAGGCGGCACGCTGGCAAACCTTAATAAAATAACCGCCTCCATGATCGTTTCCACCGCTTATTTACAGGAACTCTTAAATACGCAGACCGGAACGCTGGCAAAAACGATGGCCAATGTAAATTCCATCACCGGAAACCTTGCTGCCAACAATGAGAAGATAAACAGCGTTGTTACCAACCTTGATAAAACAACCACAAAGCTTGCAGCGCTTGACCTGAAAAAAACACTGGATACCCTTGATGCCACGATCAATGACCTGAAGCTGCTGACCTCGAGGTTTAACAGCAAAGATGGTTCGCTTGGATTATTACTGAACGATCCCAGCCTTTATAAGAATCTTGCATCTACTGGTAATAAACTCAACCTCCTGCTGGATGATATCCGGGTAAACCCAAAGCGCTATGTGTCCATTTCTGTCTTTGGTAAAAAACAAAAGAATGCTCCATTAACCATTCCATTACCAGATACTGTTAGTTCACCTTATATTATCAAAAAAGCGGATTAAGCGTATAATTTTGTGATAGCTTTATAAATAAATGATGCAATTTGCAGCATCTGTTCACAGCCTAAATGATACTGTTTGCCCTTTTTTTATAAAATATTTTTTGTTATATCTCTTTTATTCGCATTTGAATATAGTGCGGCACAGGTACCGGTTCCCCCTCCAGCAGACAGCACCCGTACCATCCAGATCATCAGTGCAAGAACTTTACGCCAGATAACCGTTGATTCAGTAACCGTTCTTCAAACCCTTGCCGGGGACGCCAAAGTCAGGCAGGGCAATACCATCCTCAGTGGAGACAGCATTGCTTTTAACGAGGCGACAGGTGTAGCCGAAGTTTTTGGAAATGTGCATATCAATGATGCCGACAGCGTACATACCTATGCGCAATATTTAAAGTATATTGGCAATGACCGTATCGCATACCTGAAAAGAAAAGTAATGCTGACCGATGGGAAAGCGGTATTGAACACGGAAGATCTTGAATACAATTTACAGACAGGTATTGCAACTTATAAAAATGGCGGTAAGGTTGTAAATGGAAAAACGGTTTTGACAAGCCAGGATGCCGTTTACTATTCTGATACCAAGGATGTTTTTTTCAAAAACAATGTACACCTCGTAGATCCAAAATATGATATGAGGGCAGATAGCCTGCGTTATAATACTGAATTTAAAGAAGCCTATTTTATCGCCCCTACTCATATCATCAGCGAGGATGGCATTATAGATACAAGGTCGGGCACCTATAACCTTGAAACGGGGCAGGCCGAATTTTATGACCGTACTTCTTTCAGGGATAGCACCCGCTTTCTCAGCGGGGATAAGATCGCCATTGATGAGAAAACAAATGTTGTGCAGATAGAGGGGCATGGCAAACTGGTTGACAGTGTGAACAACGTGATCGTGTTGGGTGACGAGATCTTACTTAACAGGAATACCAGTTCTTTCCTGGCGACCCGTAAGCCGGTGATGATCCTTTTCAGAGATAATGACAGCACTTATATTTCCGCAGACACGCTGTTTTCAGGATTAAGAAAATATGATACAGCTATGCAAAAGCCCGTAGTTATCAAGGATACTTCACGGAAACAGGAGGCTCCGGGGATAGCCTCTTCAGCCATAACGGTAAAGGATACCTTAAAGCAACCGGTGAGCCCGGACTCGTCCCTTAAAAAATTATTGTTCCCTGATTCATTGAAGCAAACAGTTGTCATTGTTCCCGATTCATCCGGGCCAGCAACCATACCCTCCGGGGATACATTGAAAGCTATTGTTGCAATCAATGACAGCCTTCCGGAGCAACCTTCGACCAGCCGCATTGATACCCTGAAAAAAACTACTGCGATCAACATTGAAGGGAGCCCGACCGACAGCATACGCTATTTCCTCGGATTTCACCATGTGCGTATCTTTAATGATTCCTTACAGGCGGTGAGCGACAGCATACATTATTCTACAGAAGATTCAACATTTAAATTATTCGGGAACCCCGTTTTCTGGAATGACCAGACGCAGGTAAAGGGTGATACCATGCATTTATATACCGAAAACCAAAAAGCAAAAAGACTTTTTGTTTTTAATAATGCGATCACGATCAATAAAACAAAAGAGGGTCTCTTCAATCAAATGGGCGGCAGGACCATCAATGGCTATTTTAAGAACGGGGTCATGGATTATATCAGGGTAAAGGGCTCCCCTGCTGAAAGCATATTTTACCCTCAGGATGAAGACAGTGCATATGTTGGTATGAACCGGAGCAAGGGTGATGTGATCGATATTTATATTGTGAATAAAGCATTGAATAAGATCAAAATGATCAATGATGTGGATGGCACGCTTTATCCTTTAAAACAGATCCCTGCCGACCTTAAATTGCTTAAGAACTTTGTTTGGCTGGATGAACGACGCCCAAAAAACAAACTGGAATTATTTGAATAAATAGGTGGAAGAACGTTAGGATGCCTGCGATGAATGATCAGGATCGAAAATATGAATTGAAGGAATATGTCATGCGAGCTTGTCGAAGCATATTAGGACTGAAAATAAAAATTATATAGACAGAAATGACCATTCAGCAGAACCAGTTAAACGATTGGCAACACTTCCACAGGCTCAGTGTGACAGCTCTTACTAACATTAGCAGGTGTGTGGTCAACACAAAAAAATGATTTAATGAAAAGGTACATATTCATATTATTTTCCTGCCTGCTCCTGTCCGCGACTGGTTCATTTGCCCAATCAGATGCATTTACGGGCACATGGCTTATTGAACCTGCTGCTGGAGCCAACAATGTGCATCTTGAATTGCGGATCGCCGCGCCTGAGAGAAATCTTCTTTACCCCGCCCAGCTCACCCTTTCCTGTGATAGTTTTTCAGCTGTCTATGACCTGTTGCTTGTTAAAAAGAACAGCAGGCAGCTTTCAATTGGCAGAAATAAAGCAGCTGTTTCTGAAACCCCTTTCAGCCTGGGCTCATGGACCATACTTTTGAACGGAACACTTGATCTTAGTAAAGACAATAAAGGGATACCCTATTTAAGTGTGGAAAGGATTTTTGCAAAAAAATATGGTGTACCGATGCCTGAGATCAGCAGCTTTGATGCCCGCTTCAAAAATACTGCGGCTACGCTTAACAGTTTTTTGAAAAATGCTGAGATCAGGTTAAAAAAGACAGATCATACAGCCCTTGAAAATGGGCATACGGATCTGATACTTCAGCCAAGTTTATCCGGGAATTATTTCGGCATCCTGGATACGGTACATGTAAAGACCCGCGATGGAATATTGAATTTTACCGGGAATAAAAAATCAGCAAACGGTATTGTTTCGGTAATGCTGAACGGCAGGGCCATTTTTGACCAGGTTTATTTAAGCGAAAAAAAGCCCTCCGAAGAAATTGTATTGGATACCGGGCTCAATATCCTGGCCTTCTTCGCAGAAGATTACGGGAGTTCTCCCGCCAATACAGGGACACTGCAGGCAACGTTTGGCAATAAGAAATTCAGTATGGATTTTGGCACTAAAAAAGATGTAGCAGCTACATTTATTGTTGCGAAGATCTACTATGAAGCCGAGGCTGATTCCACGGAAGACAGTTCCTATCAACATCATATGGTGACGCAATTCCTCGAGAATAAATTACAAAATGATGTAACCATCTATCGCTACCCGGATAAGGACCGGAAAATTGTTTTTAAAAATGATACAGTAAGGGCCCTTGCGGAGAATTCTCTTTTAAGGGATGCAAAAGTAGTAGGCAATATCAAGGCACGTTCGTCGCAGATCTTATTGGCCTTTTGGGATGATGCGGTGGAAGATGGCGACAGCATTTCATTAAGCATTAACGGGCACTGGATCGTCCAGGGTCTTGCCGTAAAAAAGAAACCACAGTTTATCTATGTTACCCTTGAACAAGGACCAAACATCATCACTTTCATTGCTGATAATCTCGGATCCATCATACCAAATACCTCCGTGCTCGAGATCATTGACGGAAAGCAAAGAAAATCATTTATGATAGATACAGACCTGTCGCAAAACAACTTAATTAAGATCTCTTATGAATATAAGCCGGGCAGGTAAGGAATTGATTAATTAGCAGGCTTTTTCTAACGCATCCGGGTACATGAGCCGGAATTTGTTACAGGCTTCCGTTCGGTTCCTGACACTCATTTTACCATATATTTTCTTCGCATGCCCTTTGATCGTATTGATGGAAATAGCAAATTCATTGGCTACTTCCTTATATAGTTTTCCCTCGCACAAAGCGATCAAAATACGGGTTTCATGTGCCGTAAGAAGGTTGTCTGATGTGTAATTGTTTTTGATTATCATAAGATACGAAATATTAGCGGTAAATCAGTCGAATCATACAAAATAGCAGTGGTTAAACTGTTTTGCCTGTCCACGGAGATCTGAAAAAGCCATTTAGGGTACAGAATGCGGATTGGCATAGTTTTTCCAGATCATTATTAAAACCTGATATGATAACGGATAATGATGCCTTTTACAATGGCAGGGATGGTTCAAACAATGGCAGGGATGGACACGACGGTAGGGAAAAAAAGCCAATCCAAATACTGGATCCTTCGTCCCCGGAAGGCAAGGCCCTATTCGATTTATTCCTGGCTGAATTGAAAAAAATATATTGGATTGAGAATAGCAAGATAAAAGTGATCGAACGGCTGATAACGCGTGTTGATTCCCTAAGCGTGATCGTGGAAATTGAAGATATCCAGGAACTCGCCCGGCGCAAAATGACATCCCTTGAAATTATTTTTGCAAAGGCAGGCATCCCCGTTGCCGCCGAGATCAGCGAACCGGTAAAAAATATTTACATGGAGGTCGAAAGGAAGCTTGCCGCTGCTTCGGGAGCCATCGCAAGGGACGCAGCCATTATATTGGTCATGCAGCAAACTGAACATTATGAAATTGCTACTTATACTATGATGACATCACTTGCCAGGATAACGGGCAAAGGAGAAATCGCAGCGATACTTTATGATATCCTGAACAATGAAAAAGAGGCCCAGGCTTCTTTGGTTGAACTGGGAGAAACATTTTTGAGCAATGAGTAAATAAACAGTATCACACAAAAGGGTACTTTTTAATATGAAAAATGGTAGTAATTTTGATTCGATGTTATTAAACTAGACGTTATTTAAACTAACTGAAAATAGTGGAAAACAATCAATTAACAACCGAAGAAATCGCCATCTGGGAGACCTTATCAAAAGGCCTTACCTATAAAGAAATTGCCGACAACCTGGATATACCGATCAATGCCGTCCAATCGAGGTTAAAACATATTTATAGGAAATTGTGTGTACGCAACCGGGCAGAAGCTGCTATAAAATTTCTTGCTGAACAGCGGGAGAATGGGCATATATAAAACCAACCCGGAGAATATTTAATAATTGCTAAACCGTATTTTCAATCTTGTTAGTTTCTTCCATATAAGTCAGGAAGGCTTCCGTACGATTTCTTACCTGGAGTTTCCGGTAGATGTTTTTGATATGTTTTTTGATCGTATTAATAGACAGATGCAACTCTCCTCCCATTTCTTTATATAACTTCCCCTTTGACAGTTCAGCTAAAATTTCATATTCCCTATTAGTTAATGGCATCTTTTATTTTTTAGGGGGTTACTAAGTTAAAATATATTATTCCATTTTTAAAATAAAATCCGGGTTATTTTAAAATATCAAATAATATACCAATTCGCCCCGCCTGCAGGGCAAAACAGCTTTTCTCCAATAAAAATACATGCAGCTAGCTCCTGTTCATTTCGCTGATTGAGGCCCGGGCGGCCCTATGAACATTGTTACTCAAACGATTAATTCAAAGTCTCTTCCTCGACGATGCTTTGATCGATCCTTCCAAATATTTTTTTAACTTGGACCACCACATCGAAAAAGGAAATTTCCAACTCGTCTGCAATTTCTTTATAAAGCTTGCCCCTCGACAATCCTTCTATTATTTTTGCCTGGATCCCCGAAAGCGGGAGCCGGTCTTCTTCGGGCAACGGGGCCAGGAGGAGTTCCATATTGGCAGATCCCTGCCTGCCTGAAAAACCAGATATCTTCAACCCTGCGCCTGGCAGAAATTCATAACAATGTTCTTCTGCGTCAAATTTAAAAAGCGTGGACCTGTCTCCGTTATTTATTAAAGTGATCTTTCCCGGATGAATGATAGCAATTTCGCATTCCCGTCCAAGATCAATACCTGCAATATTTGAATTCACGATTACCTTAAAAACAGGCTGTTTCAAAACAGAAATATGATAGGCATCTAGAAATGCTGTAAGATGCCCGATACAAGTACGATATTTTACATCATCATGTGACTGCATAATCCGAAATATAATAAAGAAAAAAACAACATTTACACAATGTGTGAATTATGTAAAAGTGCCATTCGCGGAAATAAATGTAAAAAAAACACTCGCAAAAAGAAAGCATGGTACACAATTTTGAATGCCGGGTACACAAATTTTTGAAGGGACAGTACACAAATGAGAAGTAATATTTTGAAGCAGAGTTGGTACTTTTAGAATGCTAATTAATGCCAGCATGAACACTTCCATCATACCCAAGCTGAGTGTGCTGAACTTCCTCGATGATTTTTATATCGACCATTCATCCGGAACAATTTCCATTGACGCTGTTATTGATATCAATATACCAGGGAGAAGAAAACTATGTGAGAGCGGGGTGCAATTCCAGCTATTGCATAATTATGTAGTTTTAAAATTAACCAACCCGGCCCTGAACAATATTTTTCCAACTAAATTTGACAGCCGGAACGATCACTTTTCAGAAAAAAAGAAATGCTGCTTTTGCATTGAAGGATATAACTGCCAGGGTGAATTTAAATTAACAATCTATCCGAGGAACGGGCTTATGGATATCTTATTAAAAGAAGCTAAAGATAAATGAAGATGTAAAGGATCCCTAAAAATATTTCTAATCAAAAACAAGATGGATTTTAATAAATTATTTAACCGGAATATAAATATCAAACCTGGCTCCCTTCTCCTCCTCTCCTATAGCCTTGATAATTCCATGGTGATTTTGAACGGCTCTTTTGCAAATAGCAAGCCCAATGCCTGAACCCTTAAAGCCGGTTTGATGGCTAAGCCTTTGAAAAATATCAAATATTTTCTCGGAATATTGTGGATCGAAACCGATCCCGTTATCTATAACCGATATTTTATGATACCGGGTGCATGGATCGTCATCATGACCATTTATTTCTGAACCCTTTACAAGGCTGCTCAAAATATGAATGACCAATTTCCGGTCAGGATGTTTATACTTGATGGAATTGCTAATAAGGTTGTCAAATAGCTGCCTGAATTGATACCGGATCACGTTTATGGTGGGAAGATTTCTTACTTCAATTTCCATTTCCTGCTGATCTACCAGTTCTTTATGAGAGAGCACAATATCATCTACCATTTCGTTCAGGTCTGTTTCTTCAAAATTATCTATAGAGGCATTGATCTGTGAATAGGTCAATAAATTTTCAATGAGATCAGACATTCTTTTTACTGCGCTGAGTGAACGTTTTACATATTCCCGGGCTTTTTCATCTGATTGTATGCCCGGGCATTCCGCTATATA
This sequence comes from uncultured Chitinophagaceae bacterium, assembly GCA_963779595.1. GTDB lineage: Bacteria > Bacteroidota > Bacteroidia > Chitinophagales > Chitinophagaceae > Ferruginibacter. The sequence continues at coordinate 443,804 of CAVZYY010000002.1, forward strand.
ATTATTATAGAAATTTATTTTCCGCAATGGTTCTTTCATATCGTGGGAGGCCGCATATGCAAATGACTCCAGTTCCTTGTTTTGAAATTCGAGCCCCTGGTTATATTTTATCAGTTTATCTTCCGCCAGTTTTCGCTCTGTCAGGTCACGTGTAACTTTGGAAAAACCGACGATATTTCTATTTGCATCATGCAAGGCAGTGATCACGATACTTCCCCAAAACCTGCTGCCATCCTTTCTTTGCCTCCATCCTTCATGTAAGGCCTTGCCTTTTTCTCTTGCCTCTTCAAGCAATTTTTCGGGCAGGCCCTTTTCCCTGTCTTCATTTGTATAAAAGATCCGGAAATTGTTGCCGATGATTTCACTCTCCTTATAACCCTTGATCTTTTCGGCTCCTTTATTCCAGTTTTTTATTTTACCGTGTTTATCTAACAGCACAATCGCATAATCCTCCACTTCGTCAATCATTTTGTGGTATTTTTCTTCACTGCCCGCGAGCTCTTGATTTTTTAACTTAAGATCTTTTGTCCTTTCCTGTACCTTTTGCTCAAGTGAATCAGCCAGCTGCCTTAGTTTTGATTCACTTTCCTTCAGGGCTATTTCAGATCGCCGGATACCCGTAATATCAATCAGCATATTTACGGCTCCTACCAGTTTACCTGTTTCATCAAATATTGGCCGCGGGTGCGGAGCTACATTTCTCATGGCACCATCAGGGCGTACGACGATGATCTCCTCTCCTACAACAGGCCGGCCTTCTTTCAATGTCACTGCCATTGGACAGGAATCCAATGGTAAGGTTGAGCCATCGGATTTAAAGATCTTATATGAACCACACCAAAGATCCTTGCCGATCTCCGGCTCCCGGCCCCAAAGATCTGCGGCAGCCTTATTAAAAAGCGTTATGCGACCTTCTGCATCTGTTGTATATATAGGAGTCTCCATGTTTTGAATCAACTGGCGGTACCGGGATTCACTTTCATTGAGCGCTTTGAATAGCAACTTCTGGTCAGTTATGTCCACAGTAAAGCAGCGGGTGTGTATGAATTTCCCCTCCTCCCAAAAAACATTGGAACTGATCTGAACATCCCGGATAGAACCGTTCTTACAGCGAAGTGACGATTCATAACCCTTTAGGGTTTCATTCGATCCCAAACGCAACAGGATGTCTTTAATCTTTTCCGGGTCGGTATGAAATTCAGAAATATGATGCCCGATATATTCTTCTTCAGTATAGCCAAGCATATCAAGCTCCGCCTGATTGGCCCACGTGATCATACCATTGGCGTCTACCCAGTGTAAGGCAATAGCTGCATTCTCAATATAGTCCTGTAATTCCTCTTTATGGCTGTAGGGATCGGGGCACGTTTTTACAAGAGTACCATTTTGCGATTGATATTTCATACTTGTATTGCTAGGTGAGTCAATAAGCAGGGTAATAGTATTTTTATTAGTATTGTACTTATAGATACAACATTTAAGCCATAAGCAGCAAAACCAAGGGACTATCCTATACCTACCCCTGGATAGCGGGAGACAAAATAAGTTATTCCTTCAGTCCGCTGAAATTTGTTCCAGTAGCATACTGCAACACTTTATATCTTTTCCAATGTATGAAATGTGGTTATCGGGTCGCAAAAGAACGTAAAAATCAGCAACGTCTCCAAAAATCTGCCGGGGAATTTCAGTAAAGGAAAATATAGGAATCTGAAAGGCCGGGCCTTTAAAATATTCCCCGGCATTGTTATTATGAATACCAAAAAATAAAAGTTTAAAAGAGGCTGCCTTTAGATGATCAAAGATATTTGTGCCATCGGAAAAAATAAAATAGGGCATCCTGTCACCAGCATTGATTTTTCCCAATTTACCCGGGATCGTTAATGCGCTTTGAGGATAAGCAATTCCAATTTGTGATAATAATGGAAAAAAAAGTTTGTTCAGCGACGTGTTCCTGGAAACAAGCCGGGCAAATATTGGAAAAATATTCAGGCGGATAAAATTCCAGAAACTGCCGGAGCCGGTCATGAAATCAAACATCCTATCAGTCGTTTTTAGCAGGTGCCTTGCGTTTTCCATTCTTTCGGTATTATACGTTTCAAGGAGTTCCCTCCCGGTTTTATACCTGATCGTGTAAGCCAGTTTCCACGCTAAATTATAGGCATCCTGGATACCGGTATTCATACCTTGTCCGCCCGCGGGAGTATGTATATGCGCAGCATCGCCGGCAATAAAACACCTGCCTTTCATAAAAAGGGTTGCTTTACGGCTATGCACTTTATAAGTGGAGAACCATTTAACTTTTTCAAATGAAAGCGGTATCATTATTTGCTCCGTAATTGATCCTTGAATTTCCTCAAATGTAAACTTGTCCTCTGCTGTTTTATCCGGCAAAATACCGATCACGCGATAATGATCCCTGCCTTCCATAGGAAAGAAAAGAACAAATCCTTTTTTGATCAGGAAAATAAATAACTGATCCTTGTTTACGACAGGGCTGCTTAGCTCGACATCGGTTACATAAAATATTTTGGCCATAGTGTCGCCCTCAAATGTTGTTCCCAGCTGGTGCCTTACAAGGCTACCGGCTCCATCACAGCCAACGAGGTATTGAGCATCCATTTTTTGTTCAGCACCATTTGCATCTTTATAATAGACCGTTATCCCATCGTTTTCCTCATACCGTAAGAATTCAGTTCCCCAATGAACATGTTTATTGTTTTCAGAAAGATAGTTAACCAACAGCTGTTCCGTTTTGCTTTGTTCAAGGGACAAAGCGAATGGAAAAAGGCTCAGCCCCTCACCCATGCCTTCAAGATCGAGTGTAGCTTTTTTTTTGCCTTTATAGAATATATTCATCGCTGTTGTTATTCTCCCGGCATTGATCGCTTTTTCGGCAAGGCCTGTTTCATGGAATATCTCGAGCGTTCGTGCCTGCACCACAATAGCTTTTGAGAGATGCGTGGTTTGTTGATTTTTTTCGAGGATGATAAAATCAATACCATAACGCAATAATTGAACAGCCAGGCTTAAACCTGTAGGTCCTGCTCCTATGATAATGACGGAGGTCTTTGCAGTTATGTTATTTGTTATCATCAGTGCTTTATTGTACACAGGATCTGCGGAAGAAATTCAATACAGTGCCTGTCCTGCTTTTTTATAGTATTCCGGTGATGTTGTGGATTAAAGAAACGAAATTTTCTTATAACCAAAAAACGCCAACTTGTAAACCTTAGCTTTATTGAAAGCGTATTGGTATTCGTTCAGGCCTATGACTTCCCGCGTATTTGCGGGACAGGGAAGATTAGTAGCGGGTAATGATGAAATATAGTTGTGGGATATTGCTATGAGAATTTTTCTTTGATAACTTTATCTTTCCAGTAATTCAAGCAACGCGTGCCTTTCGGTCTCTATTTCTTTTTGAGTTCTTACACCCAGCCTGCGAAACAGGGGCAACGGCGGACACCAACCCTGGATAGCATGCTGCATTAAAAAGCCTGTAATAACCGCAGGGAGGATCAGCCATTTTTTATCAACTGTAGCTCCCAGCATAATACCGCCAAATGCCAGCAGGGAAGCGTTTAACTCCAATAATCTTTCCATATCCCATTCGCTGTCCAGTTCTGCGATACGACTTTTTATGACGTTGGTATTTTGCCCGGAATAGTACAGGATACTCTCACGGATTTCCTTATCAATTTTTCTGTTGATGCTTTCTGAAGTTGTTTCCCGTACCCTGTCTTTGCCGGGATCTAATGTTATTTCCATAAGACGCTTTTTATCTAAGGTTGCAAAGACTGTGCCTCCACCATCTGGCAAAGTAGGCTCAGCATTTATAAGTCGCGGCCTTGTTAAAGGATTACAGCGTGTAATTTGAGGCAGAAAGATCTTATTTGTTTTAGAATCAATTTGGAATCTAAGAGTAGAATTCTAACTGTCGAGATTACTTTGCACAAATGTTCCACATAGCTGCTTCCCGTAATCGGGCTGTATTCGATTACGGGGGTCTTTTTTTGGTTCTTTTTTGGACAAGCAAAAAAGAACATAAAAGATTTGAATGACTATTATAAAAGACTTCGAATGACTATTATAAAACAACAGATTATCATAGCCATCAGCGAGCAAGGCCCGGCGCCATCCACTTTTATTGGTACCTCCAGGTTTAAAGACGCTGCTGGTACAGGATTTGATCTATTCATTTTTAAGCTGTGGTGCCTATATACGTTTCCCAGGAAACGCAATAAACCTAAAGCTTGAGCTGAAAGAGACTGTCCGGCACGTGGCCGGCATATGGACTTTCAGCTTTTTATTTTTTTTAGGATGAGTTCTTTTCTTTTTTGCAGGCTGGCTATCTGGTCGGGCAGGAAGATCCTGTGGCCTTTCTTATTTTTAAGCCCCAATAACACATTCAGTTTGTTACTGAGGTTGTTGATAATCCCTCCCTTTTTGCTGATGGGCTTATATAATTGCTCCTGGAAATTGATAGCCTGGTCAATACAACGAATTTCTTTTCGGTATTTTTTAAGCTTCCTGTATACCGTCATCAACCTGGCCAGGACTTTTTGATTCTGCTTATCCAATTTCAAAACTGCTTCATACATATCAACTGCTTTATGCAATTCTCCCTCCCGTTCCAATATCAAAGCTCTTGATATCATATCAGTAATATTTAATTCCTGCTTTTGCATTCGCTGAATTTTAGTGATTAAAATATTACATAAATAATACCTGTTTTATATTACCAGGAACCCTATAATCTTTCTGTCAATTTTTTCCGCATATGTTGAATAAATACTACAACATGTAATGTACTGTCCATAATATTCCTCAATCTTTTTAGTTTGTTTTTTAAAACCAAAGAAATACCGTTTAAAAAAAATCGGCATCATTAAATAAATCAATTGGCATACTTCTTTGTGTATGACACTACGTAAATAATCAATTAACCAACAATAAAAAAATCATTATGAAAACAGCAACAGCTTCCAGGAATGGAACAAGAGCCGTTAAAAAAAACGGAACCTCAACTGCTTCAAAAAAATCTTCCAAAGGAATGACAAAGCCTTCATTGGAAGCGGCGACAGACCTCCGGAAACTTTTTGAAGAACAATTACAGGATATTTACTGGGCTGAAAAAGCATTGACAAAAGCGCTTCCAAAAATGTCCAAAAATGCAACCTCGGAAGAATTGGTAGCTGCACTCGATGAGCATCTCGAAGTAACACAGGGGCAGATTACAAGACTTGAGGAAGTTTTCCAGGCAATTGGAAAACCAGCTAAAGCAAAAAAATGCGAAGCCATGGAGGGCCTGATCAAGGAAGGCGAAAGTATTATGGAAGATACAAAACCAGGTGTTGTTCGTGATGCAGGGATCATTGCTGCCTGCCAGAAAGTAGAGCATTATGAAATTGCTTCATATGGCACACTGTGCGCTTTTGCAACTACACTGGGTGAAGATGAAGCCGCAGCTTTACTGGAAGAAACACTGAATGAAGAAAAAGAAGCTGATATGAAATTAACGGAGGTCGCCGAAAGCGCCATAAATGTTGAAGCTGCAGATGAGGAAGACGAGGACGAAGATGAAGAGGAATAGCAAGTAACATTCTTTTAAAAAAAAACGGGTACGGAAAAGTGCCCGTTTTTTTAGTACACAAAAGAGCGATTGGAATTCGCATAAACCCAAACTACATTTATAACCAGGTTTTTCATAGGATATTGGATTTAAACCAGGGGCGTATTTCTATACAGCCCCTTCTTTTTTGAATAAATAATATCCCGGCCCATATTAAAAACAACCTGTATTTGTTAAAGCGTAGAAAATCATTCGGTACCCAAAATTTTCATGTTTTCCCGCTAAGTTTTTGTATTTTAGAATTATGGGAAACACTGCACACATCATTATCGGCCATGGTCTTGAACACCACTTCCGGGAAGAAGGGAAATTTGATGTGCATTACATGGGCGCCATCATGACCTTTGAAAAGCTTTCGGATGCAGTCAACTTATACAACTGCCTGCAAGGCGAAGTATATATTTGGGATGTTACAAAAGGAGCCACATTACTGGAGGCAAAGCTCATGACTTCTTACAATGGCTTGCGGGTCGCATTCAAGAAATAACGATTCATAAGTCACACAAAACAGTTTCCGCTTTAATAATCCAACACAGTAATTTAGTTCTCCAATTCATGCAAGCCATGGACAGCTGTACGATATCCGCTTTTCATATGATCAACTTCCTCGAAAGTCTTGGCGTTCAATATCACAACGGCGAAGCGATGTTATATGCAGGAGTTCATTATAAAATAAATGGGAACAGGAAATTATGTGATGCGATCATAAAAGTAAAATTCAGTACGGTTAAAAAACCTGTTCAAATACAGATCTACAATGAAATCTTACGCATAAACAAGTTTCCCGTTCAGCTAAATTCAATCTCTGATAAATTCAGTTTTTACGATCCAGGTTATCTTTTAATTGAAGGTTACGAAACTACCGGCATCAAATATTCCATTAAGCTGGTCCCGCAGCATATATTTCATGGCTGAATGTTTTCTAACTTTGACACATGAAAATTTTTTCTGCGGATCAAATAAAAAAATGGGATGCATTCAGTATCATTGAGCAGGGTCTGACGTCCCTGGATCTCATGGAAAGAGCCGCCAGGGCATGCTATCATTGGCTTTTAAACAATGATCTCACCAACCGGCATATACACATATTTTGCGGAAAGGGAAATAATGGCGGGGATGGACTTGCACTCGCCCGCATACTGCTGGAAAATAATATTCCTGTGATTGTTTATATCCTCGAGCCAGGCAGTCCGGGTTCAGCAGATTTCCAGGCCAACCTGCAACGCCTCCACCGGGTCACGACCGAAATTCATTTTCTTCAATCAGAATCATTCTTTCCTCCCCTCGGAAACAACGCGCTGGTTATTGATGCTTTATTTGGCACAGGTCTCAACAAGCCGCTTTCCGGTATGGCTTTGCAGCTTGTTCGTTACCTCAATGGCAGCGGGGCGGGCATTATCGCCATTGATATTCCAAGTGGGCTGTTCCCGGATAAAAGCACCGGTGACCAGGTAACCATACATGCAACACATACCTTGAGTTTTCAAAATCATAAACTTGCCTTTTTATTACCCGGGAATGCCCCGGCCGTCGGGGAACTCAGTATATTGGATATCGGCCTTAGCAGTCATTTCACTGAAATGGAAATAACCCCTTATGAAGTACTGGATGAAAATATCATAAAAGGGATCCTTAAACCGAGGAACAAATTTTCGCACAAAGGAAATTTCGGCCATGCGGCACTGGTAGCCGGTAGTTATGGCATGATGGGCGCCGCCCTGCTTGCTGCAAAAGCCTGTCTTGCGAGCGGTGCAGGTAGGCTTACCTGTTATATACCTTCCTGCGGGTACGGGATTATGCAGGCTTCCCTGCCGGAAGCGATGTGTATCGTATCCGGTGAAAAACACATTGGCCAGGCTGAAAACATACAAGTATTTGATGCGGCTGGTATTGGCCCGGGTATTGGAACGCAAAAAGAAATATCACTTTTATTAGGTGATATTTTCAGTGCGAACCATAAACCACTCGTGCTGGATGCGGATGCATTGAATGTAATATCAATACAAAAGGAATTGTTGCCCAATATACCAGGTGGTTCGGTCATTACTCCACATCCCCGTGAATTTGAAAGATTGTTTGGACATACGGCTGATGATTTTGAAAGACTTGAGCTTGCTAAAGAAAAAGCAGCGGCGCTGAATATTTATATCGTATTAAAGGGCCATTATACCGCCATCATTACTCCCCGGGGAAAGACCTGGTTTAATAATACGGGCAACGCCGGCATGGCTAAAGCAGGAATGGGTGATGTGCTAACGGGTATCATTACGGGCTTAATGGTCCGCGGCTACATGTTACCGGAAGCAGCCATTTTAGGAGTATGGTTACATGGACTGGGCGGGGATATTGCTGCTGAAAGATTTTCTCAGGAAGCCATGCAGGCAAGCGACCTCGTTGATTGCCTGCCGGATGCCTGGAAACATTTATACGGTTAAGAACTTTTGGATCATTGTTCTTTTACTGAACCAGCAAATAATTTCACCAATAGAAGACCGGCAATAAACCCACCGATATGGGCGGCGTATGCTACACCACCCTGTTCAGTACCGCCTAACATTCCAAATCCGCTGATCACCTGTAAGAGGATCCAGAACCCAAGGGTAACATAAGCAGGCACGGTCATAATGCTCCTTAAAACAAAGACCCGCACTTCATTTTTTGGGAACAACAGTATATAACCCCCAAGCACACCCGAAATGGCACCCGAAGCTCCGAGGCTTGGTATAAGCAGGTCTTTTCCAAGGAATGATGACAGAAAAACATGGCTGAGTGAAGCCAGTAAGCCACAGACCAGGTAAAAAACAAGGTACCTGATATGGCCCATCCGATGCTCCAGGTTGTCGCCAAAGACCCATAGGTAAAGCATGTTCCCCGCAATATGTGCAACACCACCATGCATGAACATGGAAGTGACCAGGGTTCCATAAACAGGGATCGGCGTCACCCCTAACCCGGCACCGGCTATATCTGTCCCGGTAAGTATTTCCTTTGGCACTGTTGAAAAGCTTAACAAAAAACCTTCATTGCTGCCCATGTCCTGCAGGAATACGAAAACGAGGATGTTGATGGCTATGAGCGCATAGTTTACGAATGGCGTGCTTGTCCTGTCTGAATTATTGTCGCTGAAGGGAATCATGGTAGGAGGTTTTGGAGTAAAAAGATAAATAAGTTTACATATACTATACCATATATTATTGCTTCCCTGGCTGAAAGGGTATCCACAAATTTTCCCATACCATGCTTTTAATCATGCTTTTCGGCTGTTTTACCCTATTTTTGCCCACCAAAATTATAGACCTCTATGATGGACAATTTGATTTATGCAGTTCCGGCGATGGGCATTGTAGGCCTGTTGTATACTTTTATCAAGTTTGCATGGGTATCCAAACAGGATGCGGGCAACCCCCGGATGAAGGAGATCAGCACTTATATCGCTGAAGGAGCCATGGCTTTCCTAAAAGCTGAATATAAGATCCTCGCTTATTTCGTGATCATTGGCGCTTTATTGCTGGGTTATATGGGATATAGTAATTCAAACAGCCATTGGAGTATTGCGGTTGCTTTTGTGTTAGGGGCATTCTTTAGCGCCCTCGCAGGTTTTATTGGTATGCGCATAGCTACCAAAGCCAATGTGAGGACAGCACAGGCAGCGCGTTCCAGCCTCAGAAAGGCTTTGTCTGTTTCTTTTACCGGGGGAAGTGTAATGGGAATGGGTGTTGCGGGGCTTGCTGTATTGGGGCTTGGTGGCTTATTTATTATTTTAAAAATGATTTTTGCAAAGGATGCTCCTGTGGACAGTGAAGAAATGGAGCGTACGATTGAAATATTGACCGGCTTTTCGCTGGGTGCCGAATCTATCGCATTATTTGCCCGCGTGGGCGGTGGTATTTATACCAAGGCTGCGGATGTGGGTGCGGACCTTGTAGGTAAGGTGGAAGCAGGTATCCCTGAAGATGATCCACGCAACCCGGCAACGATTGCCGATAACGTTGGAGATAACGTGGGGGATGTTGCCGGTATGGGTGCTGATCTGTTTGGTTCTTATGTGGCCACGGTATTTGCTACCATGGTGCTGGGCAGGGAAACCAATGCATTGACAGATAATTATGCGGGCATTTCCCCGATCCTGCTGCCAATGCTGATAGCCGGAATGGGGATCCTTTTTTCTATTATTGGAACTTTCTTTGTCCGGATTTCAGAAACAGCGGGCCTCAGCACACATAAAGTTCAGAACGCTTTAAATATGGGCAACTGGGGCTCAATGGTATTGACTGCTATTGGCTGTTACTTCCTGGTAAACTTCTTAATGCCAGAGAACATGGTATTGCGCGGGCATGAGTTCACAAAGAACGGTGTGTTTGGCGCCATCATGGTTGGGCTGGCTGTAGGAGCTTTAATGAGTATCATTACTGAGTACTATACGGCAATGGGTAAACGCCCTGTTAAGAGCATCATAAGGCAAAGCGCTACCGGCCATGCTACCAATATCATTGGCGGACTTGCTGTTGGCATGGAAAGTACGCTGTTGCCGATTCTGGTATTGGCTGGTGGTATATATGGTTCTTATGAATGTGCGGGGTTATATGGTGTTGCCATTGCGGCAGCAGGGATGATGGCCACAACTGCCATGCAGCTGGCGATCGATGCATTTGGACCGATTGCTGATAATGCAGGCGGTATTGCAGAAATGAGCGAATTACCCGCAGACGTCCGTGAAAAAACAGATATCCTCGATGCTGTTGGAAATACCACAGCTGCCAGCGGTAAAGGTTTTGCCATTGCTTCAGCGGCTTTAACCGCTTTGGCATTATTTGCCGCATTTGTAGGTATCGCAGGAATTGATGGTATTGATATTTATCATGCCGATGTATTGGCAGGATTATTTGTGGGGGAATGATCCCGTTTATTTTTTCTTCCCTGGCTATTAGGGCAGTGGGAGAAGCCGCTATGGCGATGGTTGAAGAAGTACGCCGCCAGTTCCGTACCATCCCGGGGATCATGGAAGGTACCGGTAAACCGGAATATGATAAATGCGTGGCCATTTCCACGGAAGCCTCTCTTAAAAAAATGATGCTTCCCGGTGCGATCGCATTATTGTCACCCATTATTATTGGCTTTTGTTTTGGCCCGGAAGTGCTTGGAGGATTTCTTGCAGGCGCAACGGTTAGTGGGGTCTTATGGGTATGTTCCAGAACAATGCAGGTGGCGCCTGGGACAATGCAAAAAAATCTTTTGAAAAAGGAGTTGATATCAATGGCGACATGTATTACAAAAAATCCGAGCCACACAAAGCATCGGTAACCGGTGATACCGTGGGAGATCCGTTTAAAGATACATCTGGCCCATCCATGAATATCCTGATCAAACTGATGAGCATTGTAAGCCTCGTGATCGCTCCTACCCTTGCTAAAGTACACCATGATAAAATTGAAGCAAACAGGAAGGCACAGATAGAGACTTTGATGAAAGTGACCAGCGGAGTGAGCCATGATATTCCTGCAGAAAAAAAATAAATTCATTGCAGAAAAAAGTAAAAAAAATTAATTTTTCTTTACTATATTAGAGTAAAATGTAAATCCTGCGCAGAAACCCTAAACACGAAAGACATCAAAGACGAGTAGTTGTTTAGGTAGGTTTTTGCGGAAATTTACGGTCGTAGAAGCACCTATTTATAATAGTATATCTACGAAGGGGCGACTGAGGGAAACTACACACCTACCTTTAATACTGATTCGTTATGGTCTAATTATCAGTATAATTATTAATCAATTTATCATCCTATTGTCAAACCGGCTTATCGCCGGTTTTTTCATTGAAATAACCATTTCACAGAAGCGGTTTGTGAGTTGGCAGCCTTTTTGTAATATTATTAACGTTTACGTTACCTATTAAAATGAATTGACCTTTTGAATAAACTTCTACTATATCTCTGCGTGCTGTTTGTGCCTGTGAGTTTAAACGCTCAGACAACCAGTTTTACTTACCAGGCTGAAAATAATGTTTACTGTGCCCCGGTGGAAGTTAATTTTATTCAAAGCTCCAGCGGTAGCCCGGTAGGCTATCTATGGGACTTTGGGGATGGAGGATACAGCAACAGTGCCAATCCCTCATATATATATAGCAGCGCCGGCACCTATACCGTAAGGCTCATTGCTGTTTATGATAATAGCACGGCCCAGATGAGTCGCAGCATTACGATCAATCCCTCAATAAATACCAATTTTACGCTCGACAGGAACAATATCTGCCAGCCCGGTATTATCAATTTTAATGCCTCCGCTGCCGGGGCTATTACAAATTATCAATGGGATTTTGGGGATAGTTCCGCAATCATCAACACAACAACCCGTAATATTTCTCACAACTATACGGGCTATGGCGAATTCACGATTACCCTAACGTGCACCAATGCCAGCGGCTGTACGGCAAGTTCCAGCCGCACCTTAATGGTAAGGGAGCCAGTTATAAGCGGTTCAATAGATCTAAAGAAGGGCTGCATACCTGTGAATGCTTTATTAAGGGCAAACGTAAACGTTCCAAACGGCTCTACCGTGAACAGGTATTTATGGAATTTCGGGGATGGAAATTCCACCACTACTTCTGTCAACCAGGTTTCCCATAACTATTCCTCAGTGGGGTCTTTTTTACCTACATTAACAATAACTACCATAGATGGTTGCACCGCTTCCTATAATTATGATTCCGTAGCTTATGGCATCCCGCCGACAAATCATATTGCATACCCTGTTGATACGGTGGTTTGCGGTTCTGAAACTCCCCAGTTCGTTTCAAAAGCAACTAACGCTACCAGTTATGCATGGGATTTCGGTGGAACAACACCTGTTATCACACATGATACGATCATTGGGCACCGGTTTTCACAACTGGGTGTAAAAGACATAACGGTTACTCCATATTTCAATGGCTGTGCAGGCAGCCCTATCAGCTTCCAGATAAATATTATCGGGGTGATCGCAAAGTACACCTACAAAAATACATGCAACGATAAAAAGACTTTTAGCATCAAAAATACCAGCCAGGGTAATATCTCCACTATTTTATGGAACCTCGGCGATGGTAATACCTCAACAGTGATGGGTAATTTTGTTCATACGTATCCTCCAACAGGTGAATTCCCGTTAAGATTAGATATAACTGATAATATTACCGGCTGTGTTGATTCATTGACCCGTAAGATCTATACCGCAGATCCATCATTGATAAACCCCGACAGGTCAATTTGTATCAACACCAATACGAACTACAGTATTGCAAATAATTATACAAACCCGGCTGCGGTGTATACATGGAATGTCGTAGGGATGCAAATGGGTTCAGGTTCAGAGCCATCATTAACCATCAATGCGAATATTCTTGGACATTTTGATACCAATTTTGTGGTAATAAACAATGGCGCTCCCTATTGCCCTGACACGGCAGCGCTGGATCATCCACTCACAGTGAGAGGGCCCCAACTTGACTTTGATGCACCGCTTAGTATTTGTTTACACACACCTTATGAAGTTCTTAATTTATCTCGTCCTTTTCAACCCGCAGATACGGTCAGGCTCTGGTATTGGAATTTTGGTAAAGTATCCACCAATGATACCGTGTTTCAACCTCAGCCATATATTTATAGCAATGCCAAGATCTATGATGTCCAACTAACTGCTATTGATATGTACGGCTGCAAAGACAGTTTGCTAAAAAAAGTATTTGTGCGGCCCATGCCTTTTATCTGGATCATTCCAAAATTGGATACCGTGTGTTCAGGCCAAAGCTCCACGTTGATCGGTTACACAAGCGACCAAATATTATGGACCCCGGTACCTGTCAATTCAAATTTCTGTAACACCTGCGATACAACTTCGGTAAGACCAACGGTAAGTACAAAATATTATGCAACAGCTACCAATAGTTACAATTGTGTATCAACGGATAGCGCATTTGTAAAAGTATTTACTCCTTTTACGGCTGTTCCCCTCACCCCTGATTCCGCATTTTGCAAGGGCGGAAAAGTGCAACTGGACATGGAACCGAAAATGAAAAAAATCACCTGGTCACCGGCGGAAAGCCTTTCCGGTTCCACCATATACAACCCGGTAGCTTCGCCCGTACGAACCACTACCTATACAGCAACTTTAACGGATTCTGCTGGTTGCTTTAGCAGCAGTGCAGATATTCGTGTAACCGTAAAAGCAAATCCTGCAGTGAATGCCGGGCCCGATAAAGTTTATCCTTATCATACGAATTTCTCATTTACACCTTCATACAGTTCAAATGTAGTTTCATACCTGTGGAGCCCTGCTGATTCCTTAAGCTGTTCCAATTGTGCCGTCCCGACCGGACTGGCTATGGATTCCAAAACCTATACAGTTACGGTGGTATCAGATAGTGGCTGTATCTCCAGGGACCAGGTCACCATTGCTGTCAATGCTAAAATATTGATGCCTTCTGCCTTTACGCCAAATAATGATCAATTAAATGACCGGTACAGGCCCATCGCCCGGGGTATAAAATCTATTAAAAGCTTCAGTATATATAACCGCGAGGGACTGATCATTTACCAGGCCAGGGATTTTTATCCCGGTGAAACATCCTTTGGATGGGATGGTAAATATAGGGGTCAGGATCAATCCGCTGCTGCATATATATATATCGTTGAAGCAGTTTCTGACCTGGGCCATCCCATGCTCTCAAAAGGAAGCTTTATACTTATCAGGTAATTCCCAATTTTCTAAAAAAATTAAAAAAATTTGATAAACGGTCGGTAGTATTACGAAATTTTTCATACTTTGCTGTACGAAACAAATCGTAATATGGTGAAACTAAAATTATTGAAGCCTACAGAAAGCGAACTGGAAATACTGACCATTTTATGGGAGAAAAAAAATGCGACCGTAAGATCTGTGCATGAAGAGTTGTGCAAGACAAAGGAGGCCGGCTATACCACTACCCTGAAACTCATGCAGATCATGTTTGAAAAAAACCTCGTAACCAGGGACGATAGTAACAAAACGCATATTTATACTCCTGCTGTAACAAAAGAAAAAACCCAGAAACAATTTTTAAACAGGATGATCAATAACCTGTTTGCAGGATCCTCTGCAGATCTTGTAATGCAGGCGCTGGGACAAACCCGTACAACAAATGCTGAGCTTGATAAGATCCAGGACCTGATTGATGCTTTAAAAATAAAAAAATAATTCCGTCACATGGGCCAGTTTTCATATAGCTTATGTTTAAGTTTATTCCATAGCTTATGGCAGGCTGCGCTCCTGCTTTTTATTTATTCAGCATTTCACGGAATAATCAAAAAGCAACTCCCCTCGGTCAAAAGGAATGTTCTTTATCTCCTGGTATTAACACAGGTGATTATTTCAGGCTTTACTTTTTATATTTATTATACAGGAGCGCTGGAATTTTACCAGGAAGTATTTGAAGCAAAAATGAATGCCCTGTTCATAAAACAACCCTTCCTTGAAAGAGCTGCGCCATGGATAATCGGCACATATACCTTTATTCTTTCTTTAAAAGCGATCCGTTTGATCTATAACTGGCAACGTTTTAAACAAACCTGCAGTTCATCACTGATCAAACCCCCGGTTGATATCAGGTTATTCAGTTTTGTAAAGGCAAATGAATTTGGAATCCGCAGGAAAGTTACGGTTTGGTTTAGCACGGCCATTTCAACGCCACTTACTTTTGGTTTCTTAAAACCGGTTATCCTTATGCCGGTTGCATTGATAAACCAATTGACCATTGCAGAAACAGAATCACTCATCATTCATGAACTGACCCATATCAGGAACAATGACTATATCCTTAACTGGTTGCTGATAATAGCTGAAAATATATTTTTCTTTAATCCATTCATAAAGATCATCAGTAATAAAATTAAACTGGAAAGGGAAAAAAATTGTGATGTACAGGTATTAAGTTTCAAATACCCCGTGATCAATTATGCAGAGACGCTGTTAAAGGCTGCAAAATTCAAGTCCACTACAAATATATTTCAGCTTGCGGCAGTATTTAAGAACAAGCAACTGCTGCAACGGATCCATTTTTTTACAAAGGAACGTAACCTCCTGTTCAACAAAAAAAACTACGGCGTTGTTCCTTCTTCGCTCATCTTAGCTGCATTATTCATAAACGTATTCGTGCTTTCAGTTATTATTAATTATATGAATTACCAGAAGGCAGATACTGCCACTGTTCTTATGAATGCCGTGCGGGAAAAAAAGAGCCCTGAAATAATTCCGGCCTTTGCTACGACTCAAAAACTGCCTGCAGTTATAGAACTTCAATATGAAGATGCTGTGGCGGAAGATCAAAGAGCTTCATCAGATAAACATTTGAGAAAAATAAAAACGCATCTTACAAAACTCACAGAACAGGCAATAGATACTGAGATTGCAGACATTGAAGAAAACCTCGCTGAAAATAATTATGCCGTGGCCGCGGCAGAGATCCAGTCTGACGATACCAAAGATGTTATACTCAAAGAAGAAAATTCAGCAACCGGGCAAATAGTAACAAAAGCTTACCAGGTTAAATGGAAGGATGGGCAATGGGTACCCGAGCTTTTATGGATGCTTACAGAAACAAGGCCAAACCTGGACAACATAAATAATTGTAGAGATTCTTCTATCTTAAATTATATTCCCTTGCTTCAATAAAATATATGAAGCTGCCGTGAACTTCCCGGTATTTCAAAAATAAATGTTGAATCAATAATGGCAATATCTCTCTACCAGACATTGCGCGGGCAGCTGTCTCCATATTTGTTGCCAATTAAAAAACCGATCATGAGTTCATGCGTATTGCCCGTATATGACTTTAAACGTGAGGTGGTGGCAACCTCGTAAGCATAACTGACATTAATATTCGCAATATTCAATCCAGTCATCACGGAATAGCCTGAAACCAGGTCTGAATGACGGTAACTTCCGCCAAACCAAAAAAGATCAAGATATTGTAGTTTCAGGTTTACATGCGCCCCGGTAAGCTGTGGCTTCCAATACTGAACCATAATAGATGGCATCAGGTTCAGATCATCATTTAACAAGATACGGTAACCGGCTGTTAAAAAATAGTTGGGCGTATAATATGTACCGAACCTGTCGTTCTTCACAAACTTAAACTTACCTGGTATTATATTCAATACGGATAATCCTGCAAAATATTTTGCTGAATAAAGCCATAGCCCGGCTCCCACTTCCGGCTTTATCTTTTTCAGTTCACCATTCGTATACCCGATAGCAGGATCATTGGGATCAAGATTTGCAAAATCAATTTTTGACCGGTCAAGATTTACACTGGACACACCTGCATTAAAACCGGCGGCCAGCGTGGTTTTATTTCCAAGTGGTTTATGATAAGCATAAGAAGCATACAAAGACCAGCGGTTTATATAACCTGCCTTGTCATTTACAATAGCCATCCCGATCCCATGATGTGGAGCAGGTGCCGTATAGTCTCTCCAGTAATCCTTACCTCTTGGATTTTGCCCTGACACCGGCATTGAAGTGGCGCTGGTACGCAGGTCTGATTTTCCAACAGGCCCGTGAATACTGAAATAACTCGTAACCGGGGCGCCTTCAATTCCGGTCCATTGATTTCGGTAACTAAGTTTTACATCTGTATAATTCTCAATCCCCGTAACCGCCGGGTTAAGAATGTAGTTGTTTAAAATGTATTGTGTATATGAAGGCTTGGCCTGTCCAAAAACCATCATTGTAATACTTATGCTGATAATAAGTAAATTGACCTTCTTCATAATTCGGCGTTTTCTCACATGTTCATTACCAGCCAGGCATCCTGATAAATTGGTTTTTATTTAATGATCGTTACATATCCGGTTAAAGGCTCCCTGCCACTCTGGGGCTCAATGATATAATAGTATGTATCAACCGGCAACGGCTTTCCATTCATAGTGCCATCCCATGGTTTTGGATATCCAACCGATTCAAATACCAACTGCCCGGTTCTTGTAAATATCTGTACCCGGGCCGCAGGATACGTATTTAAGTATTGTATTACCCAGTTATCATTGATACCATCATTGTTTGGCGTAAACGTATTCGGTATCCTTGGCGTCTTTAATACTTTTACAAATACCTGGTCACTCGCAGGGCAACCACCCCTTGCCGTTACCGTCAATGTATATGTGATATCATTGGGTGGCGTACTTGTAGGATTAAGAATGGTATTGCTGTTCAGGTAAAGGTTCGTACTGATATTTACGTCCTTTGTCCACTTGTATTGCAGGTCATTCCCGCTTGCTGTTGCTTTTAAAACTACGCTACCGCCTTCAAGCACGACCTGTGGAGGCCCGGCATCTATTACCGGGTAGGGATAAACGATGAACGCTTTTGGAAGCGTATCGCTATGACATCCAAAACTATTGACAATATAAAGACTCACATTGTATGTACCCGGACCGTTATAAGTATGATTGGGATTCTGCACTGTTTCTAAAGCCGAATTATCCCCAAAATTCCAGTACCACTGGTTAAGTGCGCCATCTTTTGGATCACTCTGATCATTCATGATCACATTTTCACCGATACATACTCCAGGTTTGCTAAATGAAAATTCAGCTTTGGGTTGTGGGTGGATCGTGTTCAGCTGGATTGTTGTATCATCAATACAGCCAATGCCGCTTTTTACTTTAAGACTTACAGGATATGGCCCTACACCTGTATAAGTGTGTGTAGGATTGGCTGTAACGCTAAGCGGGCTTCCGTCACCAAAATTCCAGGTATAGGTAAAGCTATTTTGCGTATTGTCGGCGATCGTCGAATTATTATCAAATTCTATAAATGCATTTGGCAAACAGGCTGTATCCGTAAAACTGAAATTAGCTAACGGCAACGGAGAAACCAGGACCGGGATTACTCTCGGTGAGCTGTTACATCCATATGCGGTGGTTACTACTAATGTAACAGGATATGTATTGGCTGCTGCAAAAGTATGCGTGAATGGCAACGCATTATTCCTGATAACAGGAGGTGTTCCATCCCCAAAATCCCATGTCCAGGTAGATAAGGTCCCTGTTGTAGCACTGGAAGAATCTGAGAATAACAATGTTTTGGTCTCACAGGCCGGTCTGCCAAATCCGAATTTTGCTACCGGTGGCGCAAGTACCCGGATCGCCTTTACTTTGGAATCAACACAACCTTTATCTGAAGTAAATGTATAAGTGATATTGTAAGTTCCGGGACCTACTGCTGCAGGATCAAATATACCTGCAGAAGATACACCAGGACCACTGAACACAAATGTACCAGGTACCCCTCCTATTTCACTCGCCTGCAGTATGGGGAATGGAGTTACATTCAAGCAGGTATCCGGGATCGTGATGAACTGCACTTTTGGAGCGGCATTTATTACAATATCCTGGAATTTATCATTGATACATGTAGCACCGGAATAGGCTCTGAACCTGATCGTATAAGTTTTGGTCAATGGAGCCTGGAAATTTGGGTATAAGTGGGTATACCTTTTACCCGGGTAAGGAAGATCATCTGTTTCAAAAGTTCCGGGAGCCCCGGTATTGTCCCAATAGATCTCCACTTTCACAACACTACCCACATTTACAGTGGAGGTATTGTTGATAGCGACTGAATCGTTTGCACATAGGCCAGCTGGATTCACTACTGAAAGATTTGCCACAGGTATATCTCCATTTACAAAAAAGGACTGGATGATGGTATCCTTACAGCCCGCCGGGCTGGTAACGATCAATTCCACATTTTTTGTCCCAATGGTACTATAACTATGCTGCGGATGTTGGAGAGAGGATATATTATTCACTGGTCCTGAAGCCACATCGTCAAATTTCCAGGCCCAGGTGCTTCCTACCCCAAGCAGAACTCCCCCTACCTTACTTGTATCGGTAAACTGGGCATAGGTGTCAGAAAGGCAAACCTCTGGATCTATAAAACCCGCCAATGGTTTTGCATTCACCACAACCGGCTTTGTTATTTGAGGGCTTACACAGCCATTGTTTGTTTTTACCGTTAATTTAACCTGGTATGTTCCTGCTACAGCGAATATATGTGTTGGGCTCTGGGCAATATCTACCGGTGACCCATCCGCGAAATTCCAGGTCCAGCTATTAAGGGACCCGGCATTTGGCGCGGACGCATCTGAAAAATTGATCGTCTTGCTCGCACAGCTCGGTGTGCTATAATTAAAATCAGCTGTGGGTAGAGGATATACCGTTACTACCGCGCTGCCCACCTGGTTTTGCGAACATGCTGTAGGACTTGATTCTCTCACACTCACCAGGTTATAGGTAAAGGTTCCCGCCGTTGCTGTTGGTGCAGTTACCGTAACACTGTTACCGCTGGAGGTTACCGTAAGCGGCGGGCCGCCATTAATGTTATACGTAAATACATAAGGTGCAACACCATTTGCGCCTGTGAACGTAACCACAGGCGATGCGGCATTTAAACATAAGGCTGTATTTCCGCTGATCGTTGCTGTTGGAAGCCCATTCACGGTGATGGTTGCACTGCCGACAGTAATGTTCTGGATACAGGCAACCGAACTTCCTTCCTGCACACTTACCAGTGTATAAATATATGTTCCGATGGTAGTTGTTGGCACAGCCACTGTTACCGAGTTTCCAACAGTGGTCGTAACCGTTAGGTTCGGCCCGCCATTGATCTTATAGGTGAATTTATAAGGGGCTGTTGCTCCTGCACCGGTGAACGTAATATTCGGCGGAGGGGAGTTTTGGCAAACAGCTGCCGTTCCGCTGATCGTTGCAGTGGGAAGCGGGTTTACGATCACCGTACTGCTTGGGCCCACCTGTGCCTGGTAGCAATTCTCTCCCTGCACGCCAACGAGTGTATAAACATATGTCCCTACAGTTGTAGTAGGCACCGCTACTGTTACCGAGTTCCCGGTAACAGTCGTAACCGTTAGGTCTGGCCCACCGTTTATTTTATAGGTAAAGGTGAAAGGCGTTCGTCCAACAGTTCCTGTAAAAGTGATATTGGGTGAAGGGGCGTTCCTGCACACGGTTCTTGTGCCACTCATCGCTGCTGTAGGTAAAGGGCTGATCGTAATCTGTTTTACAGCAGTGTCACTTAAGCAGCCAACATTGCTGATCAACGCATACTTTACTGTATAAGTTCCCGGGGTTGCATACTTGTGTTTTGGATAACGGACACTGTCAATAAATCCATCCCCAAAATTCCAATACCATTTATAGGAATAGGTTCCTGCCACATAAACAGTTGTATCCCGGAAACGAACCGTATCTGTTACACAACCATTGTGGAACCAATCGAAATTGGCAGAAGGCGGATCGTATACAGCAAGGTCAAAATCCCTTTCGTAACTGTTGCCACATCCTTCGGGAGTTGTGGTCCCTGCTGTGATCGTAACAGGATAGCCGGGAGTACTGTTAGCCGGGGAATAAGTATAGAGCGTGGGTAATAATTTATACCTCCATACCCGCTTCGTTCCTATTAAATAAGTGGTATCATGTACTGGTGAATTGATAGTGACATTCGGTGTTTGAAACCCATGGAAATCCCATGCTATTGACGTAGGTTGAAACGGGAAGGTAACACTGAAATAGAATGCTGTACCTGTGCAGGCTACCGGGTCCGGTGAAATACTCAATGGATTAAGCGGTGTGATAAAATTGTAAAGATCCCTGATATTGGTACCGGCGTTATAACCGTATGATTCTGCACCACCATAACCATATGCAATGGCATTAAAACCTGAATCAGATTCAATGGTATGTGCAATTCCGATACCTGCACCTCCCGTAACGCTTGATACGTTCAACACGGCAAAAGAAAAGCCAGGCTCCTGCGGATGTACTGAAAATCTTGAAGGGGGCACCGTTATCCCATCCAGCTTAAAAGAGCTTATGGCAGTTCCGGTATTAGGGATAACAACATTGATATAATGCTTATTAATATTGATTGCATTTTTTGCACAGGCATTCCAGATCACTTTATTGATATTCTGCTCAACCGGGCTCAGGTAAATTGTTTCGGGATCACCATCACTATTAATACTACCATTTGTACATTCTCCCCTTGATGTGAAATACTGCGCAACCATAATCTGCTGATCCGCTTCTATTCTTAAAGGTGCAGAGGTAACAGGTATCTCGTAATAAAAATTATTCTGAAGCGGGAATGCAATAGGTGCACCATTTACAGTTACAACCGTAGCCGGGTCTAACACACAAACCCGGTAAATATTCTGGGCAAAGGGAGAGCCTGTCCCGATATTGTCATTACCCGCAGAAGCAACCGTAAGGTATTTTTTACCCCATGCAGTTCTTGGTAAGGATTGCACCATATAATTATCAGATGAACTTTGAAGGTCATCGCAGGAGATACTTATTCTGCCGCTGCCAGAAAAAACGCCGATCCTTTTACACCCACCTACGCCTGAACTGATACTTTTGATCTTGGAACCGGTCAGGTCTACCCCCGTGTAGGTGGTTGGAGTTCCACCCCCACCGGTCAACTGGCCCATGACATTATAGATCTGGCCCTGCGTTAGATTTACGGTAAACGTAACACCCGCGAGATGATTAATGGTGGCAGCGCTCGGAGTTATTTCTACGGTTGTTATACCGGTATCAACGGCCACGACATAAAACCAGCAATTTGCGTCATCTGTATTGGAGTTATTTGTATAATTAATCGAGTAATATTCTTTTCCCAGTGTATTGGTTGGAAACAGGATGCTTGCACCCGAAACGCTTTGATTATAAATATGGGCGTACGCTACTATGGGTTTATCAGAAGTAATATGAATTCCTTTATCCTCGGGAGCCGTTGATTCTGCCAAAAGTCTTGCATCCTGTATACCTGTCTTTGGTATCAGCGCAGATGCGATCACACCGGAATTGCCGCAGTTGTAAGAGATTGTGTATAACCCGTGCCTGGAATTGAAATGGTAATATTCGTTACCTGGTCGGTGGCAAAATATAAGACCATTTGCTGTCACATTCCCATTACTCATAACCTGGTGATACCCATACCCAACCCAAAAATCTTTTCCTTTATTTGAGAAATCCTGTGAATATGAAACAAAAGAAATAAAAGTAAGTATGAAAAGAAGTAAAGATTTCCTCATTAGTATTTGTATAAGATTGGGTTTTGCAATATAAATGAATTATATGTGAACAGAGCCTATAGGGAGGAAAATTGCAGCCCAAATTAACAAAGAAAATCCACATTCTTTTAACAGAGTCGGGAATTATTTCAACCGGTCATCAAATAAATAAAAAAGCCGCATAGAAATGCGGCCTTTGTTAAGAATCTTTCGATTCTGTAACCCCCAAAGAAAACATCGTAAAACCGGTAGCATTCAATACATTGGGTTGTATTTACCTTTTCTACCCTCGCCTACCGGTTCAATATTTTTCGCCTGGTTGTTGTTCCCGGCAATATAAGTTATGCTGTTGCATTGTTTTGTTGTCATTTTTATGAAAACCTGCCTCCCTGTTTGCTGGTATCAGGGCCCAATAAAAAGGCAATGGCAAGAAAGGTTTTCCTAAT
Source organism: uncultured Chitinophagaceae bacterium (assembly GCA_963779595.1). GTDB lineage: Bacteria > Bacteroidota > Bacteroidia > Chitinophagales > Chitinophagaceae > Ferruginibacter. Next base: position 466,982 of record CAVZYY010000002.1, read on the forward strand.
AAGGCCATTCTGCACTTTTCGATCATTTGACCAAATCTTTCTGATTGCTGTTGATTAAAAAATAAGTTCATCATCATGTATAAATTTAACTGGTTTGGACCAGGTTGGGCTGCCGGTAATTTACCGGCAGCCGCCGGAATCCTTTTAAGAAGTAATTATAGCTTAATTACTTTTTGATTTTCGATGACCATTCCATCGATGATCATCTGGGCCATATACATCCCGGGATTTAATTTACCAAGCCCCTGTACCTGTATATTATTATAGCCCTTTGTGACTGAAGAGTGTTTGGATAACATTGTTTGTCCAGTCATACTTATGATACGTATTTCAGCTATTGCATTCTGAGTTGAATTGAAACGTACTACCAGGTTTTCTGCAAATGGATTTGGAGATACCTGCATCGATACGGTAGTCTTATTCTCTAATCTTACAGCCAACACGATGCTGTAATTTGCTTTACCATCGAGGTCAATTTGTTTTAACCGATAGTAGACAATTTCTTTTCCTTTTAATTCGTCAGACTTATCGGGGTATTGATAACTTTTTGTAGTTCCTGCGAGTTCAAATCCATCCAATACAACCGCGATTGTTTTAAAACTATTGTTATCAAAAGATCTTTGTACTTCAAAATGACTGTGGTTTATTTCGACTTCAGTTACCCATTTAAGGCTTACGGTCTTATTGATCACCGCAGCATCAAAAGAGGTATACTTAACCGGTAAGGGAGCAGCAGCCGGGTAAGTAAAATTTTTGAAGTAAATACTTTTTTGACGGCTAGTTACTCCACCTGTGTTAGAAGCACCGCATTTATAAGTAAAGCAGGCCACGTTGCTATTCTTCACCGTAAACATTACTTTTTTAGCTGAGGTATCAATTCCGTCATATTCATTTCCTGCTACATTTTTCCCGGTATAAGCGGTACCACTCTGGGTAACAAGAATCTCAGGCGTTCCTACCTGGTAAGCCGAAATACCGCCACCCATATCAATCACATCTATCTCTTTCACCTGCGCATTTCCATCAATGTCAATGGCAGTTGCATATAAACTATCCTGGATCACATTGGTCATTGTTCCGGCTGCTACAAAACACACCTGGAATTCAACCAGCCCGGTCCTGTTTGCCGGTACACGTATCTTGGGAGAAAAACCTTCCGGTTTTGTTATGTTGTTATCATCAAATATTTCTACAGTAGCTCCGTTGGTAGCGGAAACAATGGTAACGATCGCATCTACACCAGTACTTACCCCTGAAAAACGGTATTTAGCGTTTAACTGGTTCGCTGTACCCGATACTAAAGTGGGAATGGCATTAAAACTATACTGTGATGTTGTTTGAGAAATCGCCTGATTCGAAGTTAAGATCAGTACAAGGCATGCTACTGCCATTAAGAGTGTAAAATTCTTTTTCATTTTCTTTGGTTTGAGGGTTTATTAATGTTGGCCAGACACAGGTTGATCCTTTAGAAACTTAAAAAGAGATCGGCATTGGAGAAGGTACTTCGAGGAGGAGGAGTTAGCTTTGAAATTCAGTATACCGAGGTAAGAGCATTTCTGATTTCTTCCACAAACATAGACAATGTTTTTTAAAATCCAAAACTTTCTCCACAGTAATTTTACTGTTTTTCCCGCTTTTTACTCAAGCAACCCTTTTACAGAAAATCTACCAAGTGTTTACTTATAGTCCATTATACAATTTCTAAAGAAAACGCAAAAATATTAGCGAAAAAATAATGAATGGTTTTTTTACCACACGATACATAAGAAACAGAGCTGTTCATTACACAAATCATAATGCGTATATATAGTATACGTTGTTCGCCAAAATGGCGGCTTTCTTCGCTCAAATACACCGCCTTTGAGGAAAGGGGGAAGGCTGCCTGACCCGGCCTGGGAAATCAATCTATAAAACCAGGAGGAAAAAATCAACAGATCCATAATTATCAATACAGATATATTTAAAATATATAATTTTATATTTTATATTAAATTTTATACTTTATCATTAACATAAATCATAATAAATCAGCTAATTATAATAAAATTAACTCTAAGTGCTAGAAATATTCAACATGGGCATAAATATCTAAAAAAATCTAAAATTTTGTTATCTTTTATGATAATTAAATAGTTGCAAACATAAGTTAAAATTTTATAATCAATAAATTATAGTCATTCGTCTATGATAAAAAATATAGTAATATTATCCCTTCCAAAATTTGCACTAAAAAATGAAAAAACTAAAAATATTAGGCATGTTTTTTATCTGATAAAAATCGATTACAGGCTTTTCCCCTGCTTTGCCTATCTTCATTCAATAAAATGGTTATGAAATCACGCGTTGGAATTTTTATTTTGCTGCTGCTTAGCTCCTTCCTGCATATGACATCCTGTCGTGCACCCAAAGACCTCGAATTTCGGGAGTTTAAGAATTTAAGCCTGGATAACCTGGGCTTTACGGGGGCTACCCTGAAGGTGGATGTTGTCTATTATAATCCCAATAATTTCAGCCTTGAGCTAAACAGGACCGACCTGGATATTTTTGTGGACAGTAGTTACCTTGGCCATTCCAGCCAGGATATACAGGTCAAAATACCAAAAAGAGAGAATTTCACCATTCCCTTACTGGTTGAGCTGGATATGAAAAATCTCTTAAAAAACGGCATTACGAGCCTCTCCAATAAGGATGTTTTGGTAAGAGTAGTAGGAAAAGTGAAAATTGGAAAGGCGGGGGTTTATAAGAATTTCAACCTGAATTACCAGACGGTGCAACGGTTTTCATTGTTTTGAGGATACAGATCCTCGATCCTTGCTACTGGATTCCGGATACTTGCCGCCCGCCTGATGGAGCCCTCCAACGGGGGAAAAGAATGCGAATTACAGGCCCTTTATCAACTTTATTAGCTAAGTCAACTTTAACAACAATGACCTACCCCGCGCTTACTGCTTGATTTCAGGTACAGCAGGCAGGCTATCCTTCACCCGGCATAGTTTCGGAAGACGTTTATAACTCACTTCATCAGCAGTTACATCATCCGCATCATACCCCGCAATTGCAATAGAGGTTTTGATCTCTTCAATATTTGTACGATCCGTGAGCCAGGTTACCGTAGTGGTTTTCTTCTTCAGATCCACTTTTACGCTGCCTACTCCATATTGGCGTGCCACATAATTCTCAATGCGTGATTTACATAACTCACAATGAACGCCAGGTGTCTTGATCACAGCTTTATCGGCCACTTTTTGTTGCGCAAAAGAAGAAAAAACCAGGCCCAGAACCGCTAAGAGGCTTAGCTTGAGATGTTTCATATGATTATTATTGATTCCTTGATAAAGTTATTGAATAACCGCCCAGCCGGAAGGATTGCTACGCCAATTTAACAATGAATTTAACTGATCTTCACCGATACTGCCCTTTTCAATGGCCAGGTTTATGAGTATTTCATAATTCGTAAGAGAATAAAGCGGGATACCGGCTTTCTTAAATGCCTCAGCTGCTTCGTTGAATCCATAATTGAATATCGAGACCATTCCTGCTACTTCTGCCCCGGCCTGCCTCAATACATCGCATACCTGCAGGCTGCTTTTGCCGGTTGATACAAGGTCCTCTATTACCAGGACCTTCTGCCCCTTTTCAAGTGAGCCTTCTATCTGGTTGCCCATACCATGCTCTTTTGGCTTCGGGCGTACATACATATACGGTAGTTTAAGCTGATCTGCTGCCATAGCGCCCCAGGCAATTCCTGCTGTGGCAACACCTGCCAACGCTTCTGCTGCAGGGAACTGCTCAAATATGACGCTACAAAGCTCACTTTTTATGAAATCCCTCACATAAGGAAAGGACAACAGCTTCCTGTTATCGCAATAAATAGGGCTTTTCCAGCCACTCGCCCATGTAAAAGGATCTGCCGTATTTAACTTAACAGCCTGAACCTGCAGGAGTTTCTCTGCTACCGCTTTTTCGTTGGTCATATAGCAAAGATAAAGAGTAGGCAGCCGGAAATGAAGGCAATGCTTTATTTTTACTCTGGAAAAATGTTCAATATGCAGATAAAAATCTATTTCAGGGATAAGCCTTTGTATCTATGCGATGAAATAACTGATGAATTAAATGAATTGTTACACCATCCTGATGTAGTTTTTGTTGATGAGATCTCCACTCCTGGCATTAATTCAATGCTACATGAAATAAAAAAAGAAAATTTTCATGCCGGCATTTTATGGAACAATGACCTTGAAAAGCTGAAGAAATCATTCTTCCGGCATTTTACAGTGATAGAAGCTGCCGGTGGCATTGTTCAGAATGAAGAAAAGGACCTGCTTTTTATTCTAAGGAAAGGAAAATGGGATCTGCCGAAAGGCAAAATAGAAAAAAAAGAACTCCCTGAAACCTGTGCTGAAAGAGAGATCGAAGAAGAAACCGGTGTAAAGGGCCTGCAGATCAAAAAAAAGATCGGTGATACTTATCATATCTATGATGAATTTGGCAAGCATTTTTTAAAGATCAGCCATTGGTTCTATTTCACCTGCAGCAGCAAACAAGACCTGCAGCCACAAACAGCGGAAGATATCACAGAAATAAAATGGTTTAAAACAAGAGACATTAAGAAGCCAACATCGAATACCTATGCTACGATCAAAGATATATTAACGGAGTTTTTTGATACTCCCTGATCGATTTGAAGATTTGGAGATTTGGAAATGTGATGATTAAATACACTGTATCGATTGAAATGGCTTCCCTTATAATTGCAATCCCCATCTCCAAATCTTCAAATTGCCAATTTCCAAATTAGCTTCTCTTTTCCAGGATAGCAACTGTTAACCTGCAAACACAGATCATTTTTTCGGCTTCATCATGGATCTTAATATCCCATACATGTGTTGTTCCACCGATATGTAAGGGAGTAGCCGTTGCCGTTACATACCCTTGCCGGATACCGCGCAGGTGATTGGCATTTATTTCAAGGCCAACGCAGATGAATTTTTCCGGATCAATAACCAGGTGTGATGCAATACTGCCAATGGTTTCAGCCAAGGCACAGCTTGCACCTCCATGCAACAGGCCATATGGCTGTTTTGTCCTGTCATCAACCGGCATGCGCATTTTTAAGAAATCCGGGCCCATATCCACCCATTGCATGTCAAGAGATTCCGCCATGGTGCCGGGATAAAGGCCGAGGTCTGTAAACTGAAGTGTCTTATCGAACCAGATAATATTATTCAAAAAAGGTCATTTTAAAATTGTTTGATTCACTGCGGCGGGCAGGAATTTTGAAACATCACCGCCATTATTTAACACATCACGTACAAGTGTAGACGCTACCGAAGTGAATTGGGGAAGGCAGGTTAGAAATATGGTTTCAATACTTCTGATAAGACTCCGGTTCATATCTGCAATGGCTTTTTCATACTCAAAATCATTCACATAACGGATACCCCTTAAAATGAAATTGGCTCCTACCTGTTTGCAACAATCTACGGTAAGGCCATCATACACGAGGGCGTCAACTTTGTCATTGCCTTTATAAATTTCATTCAGCCAGTCAAGCCGCTGCTGCTTCGCTGAACATGGGCTGCTTTATTTACATTACTCCCGATGCCAATGATCAATTTATCAAACAATGGCAATGCCCTGTCAATAATATCAGTATGCCCCAGTGTCACAGGATCAAAAGTTCCGGGAAATAAGCAGATGCGATCCATGATGGTTGTACGTTAAAGGGGTTAAAAGTTTAAGGTTTAAGGGTTTGGGATTTCCATTCAACATTCATCATTTAACATTCAAAATGATCTACTCAGTTTTCTTCCCGGCCAGCAAATATAATACGGCCATTCTTACCGCCACCCCATTTTCAACCTGTTGCAGAATAATGGATTGTTTACTGTCGGCAACATCACTGTCAATTTCTACTCCCCGGTTGATAGGCCCCGGATGCATGATGACGATTTCCTTGTTTACTTCTTCCAGCAATTTCCTCGTAACCCCATAAGCAAGATTGTATTCTCTCAATGAAGAGAATAATACCTGGTTCTGCCGTTCCAATTGTATCCTTAACACATTGGCAACATCACACCATTCCAATGCTCTTTTTCAAATTGTATTCCACCTGTACACCCAGTGCTTCCTCTGATATATCTTGGTATGAGTGTTGGCGGGCCTGCAACCATTACTTCCGCTCCCATTTTCTTCAATAAATAAATATTGCTGAGCGCAACCCTGGAATGCATGATATCGCCGATCAAGTACTATTTTTTTACCTTCCAGGCTGCCCGCTTTTTCTATGATCGAAAATGCATCGAGCAGGGCCTGCGTAGGATGTTCATTGATCCCATCGCCTGCATTGATGATCGCGGTGCCGGGTAATATGCTTTGCTAAAAAATGAGGCGCTCCGCTCGCACTATGCCGCATCACTACCATATCTACTTTCATACTCAGGATATTATTTACCGTATCGAGCAAGGTTTCCCCTTTGGAAACAGAAGAACGCGGAAGCAGAAAAATTGATGGTATCGGCACTTAATCTTTTTTCAGCAAGTTCAAAAGATATCCTGGTCCGGGTAGAATTCTCGTAAAATAAATTTACGATGGTCACATCCCTTAAAGAGGGAACTTTTTTAATGGGTCGTTGTAATACTTCTTTAAATTGCTGTGCGGTAGATAAAATAAGGGAAATATCTGTAGTAGAAAGGTCTTTAATGCCCAGGAGATGTTTGGTAGATAGTTGCATTAAGAAGCGAAGCTAAAGCAAAAACAAACATGAAACAAGTATCATCCAAAGCAAGAGAGAGTGACATTTCAGTTAAAACAACGGTTAAAAATAAAAGGAACTGCCTTAAGATAATCTTAAGGCAGCCCTGATGCGTATTGCTTTTGCTTTATTTTATTCCTTTGCTGTCATTCTTTAAGAATGAATATAACTGTTGTATTAATCTTTGATCAGTTTCTTTGTCTCCAAAGCCACCCCATTTACAAATAACTGGACCATGTACATCCCGGGTGCAAGACTACCAAGACCGGTTAACTGAAAATTATTGTAACCGTTATTTACATTGTATTTCTTAGTTGATACCAACTTACCCGTTATATTGCTGATACGGAGTTCCGCGGCACCATTCTGAGCGGCATCAAACCCAATATTTAATTTATCTACGAAAGGATTAGGGCCCACCTGCATACTCATTGCAACTTCTTCAGATCTTAATTTCACCGCGATAACATTACTGTAAGTTACCTTATGGTCATTATCAACCTGCTTTAAACGATAGTAAGCAAGTTTTTTACCTTTTAATTCATTTGAATGATCAATGTATTTATAATTTTTAATGGCCTGTGAAGCAACCGATCCAATCGTTTTAAAGTTGTTGTTATCGAATGAACGTTCAACCTCAAAGTGGTTGTTATTTATTTCATTCTCCGTTGCCCAATCCAGTAGTACTTTATTGTTAGCAGGATTTGCATTAAAAGAAAGGAATTTAAGCGGCAATAACATGAAAGTACCTGTGATCTTCTTAAAATATACACAGTTCAAACGCTCTGTTGCAGCTGCGCCTGTATACCCGTTATTGTACACGTAAGAACCTAAACTAATATCGATCTTATCCCTTCCGTTAAAATAAAAGGAAGCCCTCACATCAAATGCAGAAGTATCAATACTTGGCCTGTTGGCAGAAGGCCCCTGGGCACGGATCTTTCCATTACCTAAATTAGTAATAGCAAGTAAAGTGGGATCAGGAATATCGTAACTGGTATGACCATCGTACTCAACATATTCGCCGATCTTGCCATTATCACCATCGATGTCTATAGAAGAAATATCCAAGCAAGGGAAACCATAGTCAACACCTGCAGTTGTTTTAAAACTTACTTCAAAATCGATCCATGACCTGTTAAGTACCGGTGCACCGGGACCCTTAACAATTGGCTGCCATGCATCCGGATAACCTTGTCCCGGAGTTTCCATAGCTACCAACGTAGCACCACCGTTGAATTTTTTTACTTTAATAAAGCAATCAATACCCGCTGTAACGTTGGGGAACTTGTAAATGGCTCCTTCCAGTAAAGGCGTTCCGGAAACTAAAGTTGGGTTAGAAAATTGCAACCGTGGACTAAGACACGCGGCCTGTGCATTAACTGAATTTGGAGTGAAGATCGTGAATGCTGCAATAATGCATACATTGATGAATGTAGAAATTGTTTTCATTTTCTTTGTGGTTTGGGGGTTCTTAATGTTGGCCAGACAGAGGAGTGATCATTTATAAAAAATGGATCGGCGTCGGATTAGGTGTTCGGAGGAAGAGGGGATTAAGAGTTAAAAGCGGAATGACCGAGGTAAGGGTTCATTTCCGATTTCGATTGCAAACATAATACGTAGGTTTTGATTATGCAAGTTTTTTCGCCAGTATTTTTACGGTCAAATACGGTATACTGCTTATTAAATGACCAATTTACACTGAAGCCCGTAACCCTGACACCACCCCATTTGTGTACTTTTTAAAGTATATCTAATTTAAAATCAACGATTTAAGTAATTGGAGTAATTAAAAGCCTCAAAATGAGCCAGTTTTGGCAAAAAAACGAGGTTTTGTTGAAAAAAAACCGGAAAAATTTGTTGGAATACCCAATCCAAGGTAAAACAGCCCTGTTAATTTAATATAGAATGGCTTCCTCCCGCTCCCATTCTACTTTTACTTTTTGAGAACTCATTGTGTCGATCGTAATACCAAAATAATCTGGCTGGATGGGAAGTTCCCGTTCAAAACGCCTGTTAACCAACACACAAAGTTCCACTTTTCGTGCCCTTCCAAAATCCTGTAAAGCATCCAGGGCAGCCCTGATCGTTCTGCCGGTATAGAGCACATCATCAATTAAGACCAGGTTTTTATTTTCGATAGAAAAAGGGATATCGGTCTTATTCGCAACATGTAACTCCTCCCTGATATCATCCCTGTAAAAAGTTATATCCAATATGCCATAATTCAGCTTTTCCCCACCCCGTATTTGCCGGATCGCTTCGATCAGTTTATCGCTGAATTTTACGCCCCTTGGTTGTATTCCGATAAATACAAGCTCGTCCAGGTTGTCGTGATTTTCAATAAGATGCTGTGCTAGCCGCAGTATGGTCAATTTAAGTTGCTGGGCAGAAAGTAAGATTTGCATGATGCTAAATTAATGCAGATTTGATCAAAAAAACAATAAACAAAATCTCCGCCGTCTCTCCGTTGATCCGGATCATTTCATAAAAAAAGCCCCCGGTTGGGGACTATATAAAGCGAATTCAAGGGTTGCAATTTATCCTACCTGGTTCCTTTCATTTCTTCCTGCATTTTCCCCAGTTCTTCCCAATTGCCGGTAGCCGCTAATTTTGCCTGCTTAGGCCATGATGCTGGATTATATATGCTGAATTTGCTGCCGGCACCATCCAAAAGCAATTGTAGCTTTTTGATTGTGCATTTAGAAAGTTCTTTGTAGGTCTTAATATTTTCAGCTGCCAATAATGCCGCCACTTTTTTTACAATTCCTTCGATCCTGGTAAGGTCATCAGCAACAACGGCTTCTTTAGCTTTTTTTGGAGCTTTTGGTTTAGCCGGAACCAGTTTGATATCTTCTGCAGGAACACTGATGATACAATTTTCAACAGTATATCCATAAACCTGCGGGAAAGCCTTGGTATTATGATCGTTCACCCATCTTCCATCACTCAGCAAGTACCTGTATTCATATGTTTTTCCCGCTGTTAAAGAAAGTTCAGCCCTCATGGAACCATCTTCCTGTTTTTGAAGATAAATGGCTTCTTCCGGGTTCCAGTTATTGAATTCACCCAGTAAAACACCAGAAGCCGCATCAGCGACCAGTTCTGCTGGCAATTCAAATGATATTTTTTTCGTCATGATTGTTAATTCTGATTATTATGATTAATTAAATGTTGGTTTATGTTTCAGCTTAATACAGCGAACGGGAAAATGTAACCCATGTGATATTCACATATTATACACAGAAATCTAAAGCCAGGGCTGCTGTCTTCCGAAATACAGTTTGTTTGGTAAGAATTATTTCTCCTGCATAAAAAGATACCTGTAATCTGTTGGTGGATTGAATGTTTCCTTGATCGTTCTTGCACTCAGCCAGCGATACAGGTTCAATATAGAACCTGCCTTATCGTTGGTACCGCTTCCCCTGGCGCCACCAAAGGGTTGTTGCCCAACCACGGCGCCGGTTGGCTTATCATTGATGTAAAAATTGCCCGCACTGTTGCGTAATTTATTGGTAGCCAGTTCTACCGCAAAACGATCCTGTGCAATGACGGCACCGGTCAATGCGTAAGAGGAAGTGCTGTCAACCAGTTTCAATGTTTCCTCAAATTTATTTTCATCGTATACATATACCGTTAGTACGGGGCCGAATAACTCCTCGCACATCGTTACATATTGCGGATCCAATGCTTCAATGATGGTGGGCTCAATAAAGAAGCCGTCTGTTTTATCACATTTCCCTCCTACCCACACCCGGGCATTGCTCCCTCTTTTCCTCGAGCCTTTGATATAACCTTCCAGCTTATCAAAACTTTTTTCATCGATCACTGCATTTACAAAATTTGTAAAATCTTCTACCGTTCCCATCTTCATCGTTTTCACCTGCTCTACCAGTTTCCTCTTTATTTCCGCAGCAAGATTGGAAGGAATATATGCTCTTGATGCAGCTGAACATTTTTGTCCCTGGTATTCAAATGCTCCCCTTGCCAAAGCAGTCACAACCACATCCGGATCTGCAGATCTATGTGCGACCACGAAATCCTTGCCGCCTGTTTCGCCCACAATCCGTGGGTAAGACCGATACATGCCCATATTCTTACCAATGGTTTCCCACATCCGGTTAAATACACCGGTGCTCCCGGTAAAATGAATTCCTGCAAAATCAGGATGGTTAAAAACCACTTCGCCGATGGTTGGTCCATCTATGAATACAAGGTTGATGACACCATCAGGTAAACCCGCTTCTTTTAAGATACGCATGAACATCTGTGCGCTGTAAACCTGTGTGTTGGCACATTTCCAGATCACCACGTTGCCGCACATGGCTGCGCTTGTAGGAAGGTTGCCACCGATTGCTGTGAAATTAAATGGAGTAAGCGCAAACACGAATCCTTCCAGCGGGCGGTATTCCATACGGTTATTCATACCAGCACCGCTGATGGGCTGCTGCCGGTAGATATCACTTAAGAAATGAACATTAAAGCGAAGGAAGTCGATCAATTCACAGGATGCATCGATCTCTGCCTGGAAAGCATTCTTGCTCTGTCCAAGCATAGTAGTACCGTTGATGTATGGACGATATTTTCCAGCTAACAGGTCCGCTGCTTTTAAGAATATATTGGCGCGGTTCTCCCAGCTCATGTTGGCCCATTTATCTTTCACTCTTAAGGCAGCATTGATGGCCTTTGTAACATGCTTTGCTTCGCCGGTATGAAATTGCCCCAGCAAATGTTTGCGTTCATGTGGCGGACGAAGCTCAACTGTTTTGCCTGTTCGCACCTCTTCATTTCCGATGTACATGGGAACATCGATCTTAGTTGCTTTTAATTCTTTCAACGCGGCTTTTAAAGCGGCTTTTTCAGGACTACCCGGAGCATAGTTTAATACCGGTTCGTTAGATGGCATTGGGTAATAGAAATCTCCATATTGCATAACCGTAATTTTTATAGTTTGTAAAAGTTGAGCAAAGGTATGTAGTACAAGTGAGTGACACAACAGTGTTGAATAGAATTTTGTGGTTTATAAACAAAACCAAAAGATTTGGAGATTTGGAGATTTGGAAATTAGCTGATTACTTTCAATTTTGAAGATGCTATTATTTTAGATAAAACTCTGATTACAGTCTGGCAATCTTCTAATATTCTATCACAATTTTGATAACCTGGTGAATTTTTGCAAATTAGCAACCAATATTCTGTCTCGTCAGCTTCCTTTGCCGCTATTTTTAACTTATGAATAAAGTCGGATTTGCTTTCCGCGTTTTGTGCTTCTCTTACATTTGCCCCTATTGAAGTACCAGATTTTAATAATTGTCGAGCTATAACATACTTATGATCCTGTTCAAGGATCTCTACATATCTGACAATTTTCAAAGCAAAGTCGAAAGTAAGATCAATAATTAAGTTCTTCCCTTTATTAGCTTGCATAAAACGGATTTGGAAATTAAAATACAAAATCAAAGTCCTAATGAACAATTTCAAGACTAAATTATATTCAGTCATTCATTTCCAAATCAACTCATCTCCAAATCTCCAAATTGTTTAATTATGCATTCTCCTTCTCACTCATTAAATAAGCCTTTATAAATCCATCCAGGTCCCCATCCATTACCGGGCCCACATTTCCTACTTCATAATCCGTGCGGTGGTCCTTGATCATTTTATAAGGATGGAAAACATAAGAGCGGATCTGCGAGCCCCATTCTATTTTCTTCTTTTTACTGTTGGCCGCATCTTTTATTTCATTGCGCCTTTGTAATTCAATTTCGTATAGCCGGCTTTTCAGCATCTGCATGGCCAGTTCCCTGTTGCCCAACTGGCTCCTGTCTTGCTGGCAAACAACTACGATCCCGGTAGGAATATGGGTTAGCTGCACTTTCGTTTCAACTTTATTTACGTTCTGTCCGCCTGCGCCACCACTCCGGGAGGTTTCCATTTTTACATCCGCAGGATTTATTTCAATGTTGATCGTATCGTCTACAAGGGGATATACGTTAACAGATACAAAGGACGTATGCCTGCGGGCATTGCTGTCGAAGGGAGAAATGCGTACCAAACGATGTACGCCACTTTCCGACTTGAGAAAGCCGTACGCGAACGGGCCTTCAAATTTATAGGTGACTGTTTTTATACCGGCGCCATCTCCCCATTGCCAGTCCATTTCGGTAACTGTCCAGCCCTGCTTTTCTCCGTACATCCTAAACATACGGGCCAGCATTTCCGCCCAGTCCTGGCTTTCGGTTCCACCGGCTCCACTGTTTATCTGGAGCATGGCAGGAAGTTCATCTTCGGGTTCGTTGAGTGTGCTTTTAAATTCTGCTTCCTCAATTTTATTGATCGCATCTTTATGAGCTTCCCGTACTTCTTCCTCAGGGGCTTCCCCTGCTTTCCAGAATTCAAATAGCACGGCAAAGTCTTCAACGGCTGTATTCACAGCCTGGAAAAGATTTAACCAATACTCGTTTACTTTTGTTTCTTTTAGAATGGCAGTTGCCCGGGCATTATCATCCCAAAAACCCGGCGAGAGTGAAAGTTGTTTATCGTTTGCTATTTTGGCTTCCCTGTTAGCGACGTCAAAGAAACCTCCCCAAGACCAGTACGCGGTCTCTCATATCCTTCAATTGTTCTGTTGTCATGGCGCAAAATTATGGAATAATGATGAGTAAAAATGAACTGCCATTCACTTTCCAAAAAATTCAGCCTTGAATCAGCATCCGGCTCTATTTGAAGGCGTGAAAAAAATCTCCAATTCAAATTATCCTGCCGGGAATAAATGATCGAAACAGTTTAAAAATAATATTATATTTGAAATAATCATAAAACGATGACCCTACAACCAGCTGCTTACGGATTCATATGTTTTGCATTATTGTCGTGTACCGGCCTGAGAAAATCACAGGTAGAGGCAACAGAAAATTTCGCCATTGCCACCAAGGGTATTTCAAGGGTACCTTCCGACATTTATTTCAGGATCTACCAGCTCAAGGCAGAGTCGCAAACACTTCAATTAAATACCTTGCTTGCAACCAATGACAAATCGAAGGAAAGCATACAATTGTTAAAAGATGACTATGCAGAAAAAATGAAATTCATCCAGATCGCAGAGGAATATTCTACCTCTTACCAGATCGTGGAACAATACGCTTCCCTCGTACTATGCCTGCTTGATGAATCGTACCGCAGGGAATTCAGCAAACGAAAAAATTCCTGGCAGGCATCTTTCGACGGATTGATCCGGAGACATAACAACGTATCAGTAACCAAGATCCCTTCGTCAGTGAGCAGTCTCACGCATACGATCATTTTTCAGCTCGCCAAACTTCCTATCGCACAATTACAGAAAAAGTACCTGAAGGAAGCCATTCATACAGCGAGGATCCCTTTTGAGAATATTTGTGATGATTATATCACACTGGATTCATTAAAGATCAGCAGCGAATTGAAAGACCTTCCTGCCTACCTCGATAATAATTATGCCAATTTCCTCGAAAATATAAGGGCTTATGAACAACAGGGCAATAATCCTTACTATTACTATAAGGAGTATACGCCGATCTATTCCAACTGGCTTTTGCAGGTGAATGAGCTCACCATACTTTCCAGGAATACGGTACAGGCATTCCGGGCATTAAAAACTGCTTATGGCAAACTGGAAGATTATGTAAATGCAAATAGCTCCGGTCCGCTACCCGGTGAAATAAACAAGCTAATGGAAGAATATGGACTGCTGGTGGAAACTTATAAGAAATTCGAGTACCGGAAAGAAAGGCTCAATGCTTCATCTTTAGTAAACTAATTCAAATGAGAAAGTGCTATTGTATTGTTGTACTGGCAGTGATCCTGTCCTGCAACAACAATGAAAAAAAAACAGGAGATGATATGAGTGGTACAAAAGATACAACCATGCAGACTTATCCTGCCAATACGGATCCAGGTAATATTGCTTATGGCAAACCCGAACCGATACCCAATGATGAAGCGGAAAAAATAAAAAGAAGGGAACTCATTTATATGGGCATTGATTCAACTTATTATGCCATCCACCAGATAGAAGAGATCAAGGACGAGATCGGGGAAGAGTCTTCTGTTAACTTATCTGTTTCGGAAAGAAATATTAAATCAAAGGTCATTCAAAAACTGAATATTTTACAGAACAGCCTTGCAAGGCAGGTTGATTCTGCATTGCTCATCAATTTAAAAATTCATACAAAGCAACTGGCAGATATCAATAATTCTATAACGGAGAACGTTGTGCACCTGAAGGATATATCTGCGAAACTTGCAAAAGCCGCAAATATCATGAACCGCATCACCGGTGTTTTATCATTTTGTGTAAGCAAGGGGCTTATAAAACCACCTACACCTCCCGGGAGCACTGCATCGGCAGTAAAGTCTACCGTAAACTAATATGCTGACAACAACCTTTATTTAAGCTCCCGTTTCATTTCACCGATGAGCTTATTCAATGCTTCATTTTCATACAACCTCCGGTCCATTGCATCCAGCACATAGCGGGAGATCACCCAGCTCATGGTATAGTTCATCGAGTCTTTTGGTTTGTATAAGGCAAGGTATTTATAATGTTCTGCGCCAGGTGCATCATTGTATATGCTGGCAATGTATTTTTTTAAGCGAAGGTCATTTACCGAAGTTTGTGTTCCATATGCTCCAAGCAGGGTTTTTACAGGAGCAGCGAGGTCATTGATGAGCGGGTTTATAGAACCGAGTTTGACGTTTTCCTCCGGGTCGTTGGTAACATGGAGTACCGTGAAATCAAGTTTGTTCCTGAATGCAGCGAAAGGTTCCGTTTCCAATAGTTGCCTGAGTGCAAATATTACTTCAAAAACTGCTCCCGCGCCGGAATTGTCAAAATAGCCACCGTCTACAAAATAATTCGGCTCATAAGAACAGGTATCACAGGGCTTGTGATCGATGCGTCCTGCAGGGCTCAGATATGGGAAACTGGCACCTAATACCACGCTGGTGCTTAAACGCATGTCTTTTTTTTCATCAAGCAGGCTCAATACATCAATCCTTTTATTAAAAACAGAATCAGTGATCCTGATATTGCTGATCACACCCGGGCTCCCGTCCTGCATGCGTGTTGTATTGATAAACAATATCGGCAAAGCGTAGGGGCGGTCACGCTGTGTCATGATCGAAGAAAATGGAACAGAGAGGCTGTCGTTGAGGAAAACCTTTTTGCCTGCCGCATTTTCCAGGGCAAAACTTAAGGCAGAGGCCCTGTCGTTGACATTGTATAATGTAAAAAAATTCCTGAAAATATCAGGCCCCAACGTGCGGGCAAGCGTATACGTAAGGAAATCCGATCTCAGGTATTGCTTGGAGGCATGCACGGATGGTGAGCCAGTGGTATCCGATCTCAGCAATGCCTCTTTGGAACGCAGGATCGAAAAAAAAGTAGCATTGCCTACGCTCCCCCCCGATGCACCAGACAGGCAGAAAAGGTGTCTTCCAAAAGCGCCGTTGGTCTCATCTTCCATCCTGGACAGAACGGATGCTGTCCAGTAACCGGAACGGGATGCACCTCCATTCGCCATTACAAAATAAACCGGGTATTGACCGGAGGTTGAATCCATCAATATCTTTTTTCTCTCCGGATCATTGAGCCAGTTAATAAAATAGTTTTTTAATTCCTGCCTGTTATCAAAACGGGCGCTGCCATTTACTTTATCGGGCAGCCTGGCATAATGCGGCTCCGAAATATGGCCCACTAAAAAAGCCAGCGTGAGAAAGAGTATATGAAAGTTAAAACGTTTCAGCACGGAGAGCATTGCAATGGCATTTCCTAAACCCAGCAATACACCAAACGCCAATAAAAGAAAAGGAAAAGAACCGATCCAGGTAGAAAACTGAACGGAAAAGATCGTCGAAAAATATACAATAGCGGCAAAAAAACTTACAATATTAAGTGACTGAAAATAACGCCGGTCTTCCTTGTCGTTTACCAGCTGTTTTATTTTTTTCCAGGTTGACACGGTTTTCGATCTCAGTTGAGACCGGTCTGAATTCTTGAATGAATATTCATTTTTCGCATCAATGATATTCCTTCGCAAAAGTATAATGAGCACCAATCCTACCTGGTAGCATAACAACAAAATAATAAGTCCTGATATCCATTTGAATAATACCACTACCAGTGTGGCGAGGGTGAGGGATACATAAGTAAAAAACCTGACCCGTTGCCAGAACTGTATCTTTCTCCGTACGTTTTCAGTATTGCTGCGGTCTAATACTTTGTTCCAGAACTGGTAAACAAAAAAATACCAGGAGAAACTTAACCAAAACAGGATGTTGCAGACAATTACAGAAAGTTTTGGTGCCTGGGGATAAGGAAGCTGGAAAAATGCAAGTATAACAATAGTAATGCAGGTAAATGCCAGTATACGCGGGCCCTGTACACGCAAGGTGGTCCACATAAGGTGGGTGTCCAGATCAATCAGTTCTTTGGCTTTTGCGACCAGCCTCGAAGTATACCAGGTGATCAATACCCAAAATGTGAGCGCCAGCAGGAAAAAACCGAACACCTTCCTGTTCTCAAGGGTGATGATCATAACATCCTTGCCCTGCGATAGTTTCCAGAAACACATATAGGCAAAGACCAGGAAGAGAATGGAAGGAAAAAAGAGCCATACGGCCCTTAAGAAATAGCGCCAGAAATCCCCAACAAAAAGGTCTCTATATCGTATAACTTTTTTATTGACCTGGTCTCCCATATCCGGCATTTATTATCTAACGGTGAATGATGATCGAAATTTTGATATTATGCGCCCTTCATGTTTTTGATCAAAAGCCATGTGCCTCCAATGGCCATGGCAATTCCGAGGATCATCAGGATCGTACCCATGCGGCTCCCGCCATCGGCAGAGTATGTCAGCATCGCTTTTCCAAAACTGTCTTTTTCCACCTTTGCATCATCCGTACCCGGGGGCAAATGAATTTTCAACGTATTCCCCTCTGCGATCAGTAAAAATTCGCTATTTGAAACTTTCGTGATATCGGGATTTTTCTGATCAAGGTCGGCCCACCATTTGCCGTCTTTTCCGATCACCATCATTCCATCCATTTTGAACTTTATTTTATTTGTCCTTTCATTGGCATCCTGGCTGTAATCGAATTCTGACAATTGGTATTTCGGGAAAGTGCGAATAAGCATATTCTTTAGTATAGAAGTATTGTTACCGATGGTCCTTGTAAAATTATCCCAATTGATGGCACTGTATTTTGTACTGTATTGGCATATCACAGCGCCCACTTTATCAATGGTGAAGTCCATGGTTGTTTTAAACCCGGGGCCGTCCTGTGCATTTGTTTGGATTGCTGCGAAGGTCAGCAGCAAACAGGAGAATAATTTTATTAAGCAGTGTTTCATATATGTAAAAATTATAGTTTTCGATGATTAACGTAAAGTACCTAATATCTTTTGTGCAGTGGCTTCAGCATTCACACCTGCATAAGCACCGATCGCAATACCTGCTACACCATTGCCGGTATTTTTAAAAGCTGCCACCCAGTTGAGGCTGAATCCCGATCCCGAGGTTGTGCCATTGAACATTGCAAATCCTCCTGACTGGCCGGCCGCCTGGTATTGCAGGTACATGCCATTTCCGTTGACGTGTTGCTGGATGGCCATTATGGCCTGCTGGCCGGTGCTGTATCCTGGAAAATTATAAACCTCTACATCTACATTTTGTGCCGCATTTGTAAAAACATGGCTGCATTGTGGCATGGTATATTCGGATCTTGCCATTCTTTTCCAACTGGCAGGATACCCGAAACTCACAGGACCCTGGAAGGATTTATACCCACTCGGCATACCGCCACCGCCTGTATTACCTCCACCACCACCGCCACCATCATTACCCGGGTTGTTTCCCCCGCCATCTGTTGTTACGGCCACGTTGGTATTTACATTCTGTGGTACAGCGTTGCCATCAAAGCTTTGTGCGATCTCATCAATTTTCTGCCGCAAGAAATTATCATCCTTCAACTCCATGGCCAATGCACCTTCTTTGATAGATTCCCTCACATCAAGGATCATATACCCGGGATCTCCCGTTTGGGCATGCTTAATGAATTCATCGAGGCTTTTCATGCCGGACTTGTATGCATCTTCCCCTGAAGAACGGCCACCCATTCCTTCACCCCCGATGGCTGTTGATTCAATGGCATAGTATCTTCCATTCATTTTGAAACCCGGATAAGCATGGCCGGGTACGAGATATACGAGGGGATCCATACCTGCACACATCATAACGCTGGCATATAATAAGGAAAGCTCGATACACAAACCCGTCTTGCCCGTTACTACTTCTCTTGGCAGACGGATACTTTGTACGATGGTACTTACATCACCCACTTTTTCAGGCACGCCGCTGGTACCACTATAGACCATATGGCTGCGCAACGTTGCTTCGTAAATGCCCAACATCACACGAACGCCCTCTGTTTCCTTGTTTTCGACGGAGGCCGTTTCTCCTTTCAGGATCTTTTCCTGGATCTTTTGTGTCAGATATTTTATGATGGGATCTTCCGGTGTAATGAGACATGACAATAATTCTTTATTATCAAAAGCATCCGCTGCGGTGCGGATCTCATCGGCAGCAAGAAAACTGTACATGAATTCATTACGGCCTTTACATTGCACGGCAAAATTGTTCTCGATGGTTTTAATATTCGATCCCTTGACCGTTATGTTTACGTTTTCCTTTGAGCTGGTGGTTTTCTCTACGATCTTATCAGGGAGATTCGGATAGCAATTAACGACAACTGTTTGCCCCGGTAATATCTTGGGGATCTTTTGAAAAGTAATGGGCTGTACATAGTTGGAGATCTCATACGACACTTCCACATTTTCAGCGGGGTGGCTGCTGTTATTGGTGATCATCATCTTAAAAAGACTGTATTTACCCTGCAGGGCTTCCCCGTTTGCATACACTTTATAGATCGAAGGCATGATAACGGGTGCCTGGATAATCTGTATATCCAGCTTTGCCGGTGAAATGATGGAATAGATCGGTTTTGTAAATGCGAGCAATAATCCCGCAACGATCAAAATGATGGGCAAAAGATTGCTTCTTTTACCGGAACCTGTTGAAGAAATACTCATAAAGAAGAATTGGTAATGATAAATAGGGTGAAAAGTGGATTTAAATATAATACTTAAATTTTCATATTAAGAATAAAATCGTTTTACATTTTTGATATTGTTCAAGTAGTTTTGGCTAACAATTTTATTGTTTAATTCCTTATTTTGTATACCAGTAAATATATAAAGATGGAAAAAAGTAATTTGAAAGAGAATGGCTATTTTGGATTACGTGGATTTTATGTAAAATTCCGTGCAGCATTTTTTCGTCCTTTCTTATTCTGCTGCATTATACTGTTATTGGGCTTATCCCAATGTACTGATGAGGGTACCGGGAAATCGCCGGATATTGTAAAAATCGATACTCCGGATATGATAAAGGAGGCCGATCTTCCCAGGGGCAAACAGGTATTTGAGGAGGATATTAACTTACCCATACAAACAAATACCACGACAGCCCTGGGCAATAAAAACCATGGGGATAAAAACAAAATCCCTTCAACAGCACAACAACAGGTATCCCGAACCGATTATCTTAAGAAAAAATTCAAAAACCTGCTCATCTTTCATGCGGATGATACCATGGAAGTAAACAAACCCAAACTGGCTACGCTTATACTAAGCAAGAACGAAAGTATTGAAAAGCTGAAGGTAGAAGTACTGGAGGAATCAAATGCCGCTGATGATAATGTGAAGACCGATACCAGTATGGATTTTGGATCGAAGATGAAAGCGAAGCTGGTGGGATTTGGAGGCAGCAGGACAGACAATAGTTTTGAAATTGAACCATTGGGGGATGAAGTACAGAGTTTTAAGGCAGACCGGAAAAAGATCTTATGGCAATGGAAGATCACGCCACTTAAGCCAGGTCAGCAGGAATTGAAATTATCAATACAGATCATCGAAAAAGATGGAGAATCTGTGTCGCTACCGGCCAGGAATATCCCTGTTGTGATATTTTCCAAACCGCAAAGCTTCATGGGCAAGGTAGGCGATTTCATTTCCAACAGGTATGAATTCCTGATCACTGCGATCATGATCCCGATCATTATTGCATGGTTTACCACCAGGCTAAAGAATAAAAACATAACTGCAAATAATAACAAGGCTGGAAAAGATAATAAGAACAGCTAATGCCGGCGCGGACTTCAACATTGAATAAAAAATAATTGTTGGCTTACTACTATACTATATTAAAAAAGTGGACCGCTATAGTCCACCTTTTTTCATTAAACTAATATTGCAGGTACGGATACTATTCTTTTTCGATGGTTATCTTGAAATGCTCATCGTCGGTATATTTCCTGTACTTATCTGTCACGGATTCCTTTTGCTTCACCCCATTAATGTACAGGTCCTTGTCCTTGAATTCAATCGTGAAACCATCTTTGGCATGGATGAGGCCATCTCTTTCCATTTCATTGAACATAGCTTTGATCTGTTTTAATTCCATTTTTGCTTCGGCTATACTTTCGGTTGCTTCAGCCATGATCTTTTTCATATCTATTTTACTCAGCTCATCCTTGGTCCTTTCAATCTCCAGCCGGGCATTTTGAAGTTCCTTCCTGATCTCTTCTGTATTGATTTTTTTAATTTCCTCCCGGGCTTTTTCCAATTCCATTTTT
This sequence comes from uncultured Chitinophagaceae bacterium, assembly GCA_963779595.1. Lineage (GTDB taxonomy): Bacteria > Bacteroidota > Bacteroidia > Chitinophagales > Chitinophagaceae > Ferruginibacter. The sequence continues at coordinate 488,470 of CAVZYY010000002.1, forward strand.
ATTGCGGGCATATCCACGCTTTTTAATTCCTGCCTTGCTTTTTCCACTTCTTCTTTTGCTTCCTGCAGTGCTTCTTTCGTTTCTGCTTCATGCCCTTCCCAATTGATCCCTTTCAGCGATTCACTTACCTCGGCCATGATCTTATCTATGTTGATCTCCTTTAAGGAAAGCGTTACATCTTTCATTATTTTTTCTACATCTATTTGCTGCAAAGCCAGCTCAGCCTGTTGCTGGATAAGCCCGAGGTCAAGGTTTTTTATGTCCTCTCCTGCCTGGAACATATGTGTATCCATCTCTTCTATTAACTTATCAAATTCCTTCATCGTCATAGAAGAGTTGCAGGATCTTTGCGGGAAAGTATCTTTTTGTTTCGGACGCTCGTTCAATATCTGGTTAACGTAAGGCGTATCCTGGAAGGACATTAAAATAATACTACCGGTGAACAGGCATGCTGTAATGGCGGCAGTTGTTTTCGCGTGTTTTAAAATAAATTGTTTCATGGCTTACTCGTTGTTTTTATATAATACGATCATCAAATGCAAAATGTTACTGCACAATGATCTTTTCTACAGTCAGCTGGCGGCCATTTTCAGCGGTAACTTTTACCAGGTAATTTCCCTTGGCAATTTGTAATGGAAGCCTGAACTCCTGTAATTGAACTTTGCTGCTAATTAGTACATTCATCGTGCTCAACATTTTACCGGATGCATCCAATAACTGCAGATCATACCTGCCCGCAGGAAATTCTTTAAAAAGTAACGTTGCGGTCCCGCTTGTTACAGGATTGGGGTAAATGCTTATTTTAGAAGCAGAAATTGTTTCATCCCCAATTGTCCTGGCCAATGCTTCGGTATTGGTTGTTTCTTCTTTTGCAGTGGCGGGCTCTTCGGTTACCTCTTTATTGTCTTTCTTTTTCTTCTTTTCAGAAATTAAGGTACTGTTTGCCAGGTCAGATGCATTAAATACAGATTCACCGGTTGAGATCTTTTCGGCCTGCAGGTCAGTAAGGTCAAACCGGTAATAGCCGGAAGTAGCAGTTGCACTGCATACAATAATGCTCGTTCCCTTTTCTACAATGGCGCCATTGGTGGTAAAGCCTCTAGGAAGGCCCTTGATCGTGCCCAGCCAGGTAGCAACTTTGGTTTCTATATTGATCTTAAATACTACCCTGTTTGCTGTAATAAGGTAAAGGTTGCCGGATTCGTCGGCCACCATATCACCGCCGTAACCACCGCGGCTGTGAATAGAATAAGCACCATTGGAAGCATCATCTGTAAGCGCACCGAGGTCAGTTATTTCCGCTTTTTTCTTCGTGGTGAACCGGAACAGGTGCTCCCCGTTATTTGTAAGCGCATATCCTTTCCCGTCACTTGCAAATGCCATGCGGGTTATCTGGTTATTATAATCGCCGGGGCCGCTCATCGCACCAAATGTTTCATCTTCAAAATAATAAATGGAAGGATTTTTAGACTTCAGGTCAATATAACGGAGCTGGTTAACAGACATGGGAACATAATAGAGCCGTTCGTGTTTTTTATCATAAGCACAGGCAGCTGAATTGGTTGCAAAAGGTTTATCGGTTGATATCCTGTTGTAACATACTTTTTTAATACGGACCTGGTTATCTCCCACTGTAACCGGTTGCAGGTCGCCTGGTAATTTTTTATCCCCTTCAACCCGCACGATCGTTATTACATCTTTTATTTCTTTACTGTTATTAGAGATGTCTTTTTTAACTACCGGCTTCCCGGTCCGTGCATTCAGGATCGGTAATTCTGATGAGCTTCTGTAAACAGATTGCAGTTCTTCCCCTGTCTTTAGGTCCACTAATTTTACTTCATTCCACTTACTGTTGCCTTTTTCAGGAGAGGTGATTGCATAAGCAGTTAGTTTTTTTTCTTTCTTTTGAGCATAAGCTGCTGCAAATAAAAAGGAGAGCATGAATGCGAGGAAAATTTTATGTTTCATGGTTTTTAGTTTTAGAACTATTAATATACGACATCTTTCGTTGATTGGCCGAATTTTTTAAGGCTCTTTTTTAAATTTTTACATGAACGGCAATTATCAATTGACGAGGGACAATTGACAAATGATAATTAAAAATTACGCTTACATTAGTGTTCATAAGAATACTGCCATGACATTAAAAAAAGGATTGATCCCGCTATTTTTTATTGGCTTTTGCCAGGTTTTAGTTGCACAAAAGCAGGTTTCACATACTGAGTTCGGAAACATAAAGCTGGATTTCATGTTGGATGAGGAGGGTACTGCCCACTATGGCGTTTCTTTCAAACAAAAGACCACTATCCTACCCTCCCTGCTGGGTTTTAGTTTCGGAGATAATTCCTTTGACAACCATTTTCAACTGCTTGGAATAGACAGTACGGCGGCAGACCATTCCTGGAAGCCGGTTTGGGGGGAAGTGAACTTAATAAGGGATCATTATAAACAGGTCATCTTTCATTTAAAAGAAAAGAAGGCCGGTGGGGTTCTGCTGAACATTGTCTTCAGGATCTTTGAAGAAGGAGTTGGTTTCAGATATGAATTTCCCGTGCAACCTGGCCTGAAATACTTCATCATTTCCAATGAGCTTACTCAATTCAATTTAACCGGGGATCACAAGGTTTTCTGGATACCGGGCGATTATGATACCAATGAATATGCTTACACAACTTCGCCGGTCAGTAAGATCGATAACCGAAGCGTTGTAAAGAATGCCACCGAAATTGTACTACGCAATGCACCCGACCCTTTTGCCGTGCAAACACCCCTGATGATCAACACTGCTGACGGCTTATATATGAATATTCATGAAGCGGCACAGGTAAACTACCCTGCTATGCAACTGCACGCAGATACAGGCAATTACCGGTTAACGGCAAGGCTTGTTCCGGATGCCGCTGGCAATAAAGCCTATTTAAGGACTCCGGCAGTTACCCCCTGGAGAACCATTATTGTGAGTAATAAAGCTGCAGATATACTTGCATCCAAAATGATCCTGAACCTGAATGAACCTTCCCGCATTGAAAATACTTCATGGATAAAACCCATGAAATTTATCGGGATCTGGTGGGAACTGCAGACGGGAAAGTCTTCCTGGAGCTATGGGGATAATATTGATTCTGTTGATTCAAAAAACATTTTAAAACCGCATGGCCGGCACGGCGCTACAACGGCTAATGCTAAACGTTATATTGACTTTGCTTCAAAACATGGCATCGATGGGGTGTTGGTGGAAGGTTGGAACTCAGGCTGGGAAGAATGGTTCAACCTGTGGAAAGAAGATCCATTTGATTTCGTAACTCCTTACCCTGATTTTAATATAAAAGAGATCACAACGTATGCGGCTTCTAAAAATGTTCAGCTGGTCATGCACAATGAAACATCCGGCGCAGTTACTAATTATGAAAGGCAGATGGATACTGCATTCCGTTTTATGAATAAATATGGATACACTGCTGTTAAAACAGGATATGTTGGAAAGATCATTCCGAGGGGTGAATACCATGACGGGCAATGGATGAGTGGCCACTACCTGCGCTCTGTTAAAAAAGCTGCGGATCACCAAATAATGATCGATATACACGAACCTGTAAGGCCTACCGGCCTGCATCGTACCTGGCCCAATTTTCTTGCCTGTGAAGCCGGAAGGGGAAATGAATTCAATGCATTCAGCCTCGGTAACCCTCCCGAACATGAAACCATATTGCCATTCACGAGGCTCATAGGCGGACCGATGGATTATACGCCCGGCATTTTTAAGATAAAGAATTATGCTGCCAACCCCGAATGGCAGATCCATACCACACTCGCAAAACAACTTGCCCTTTATGTAGTGTTTTACAGCCCCCTGCAAATGGCAGCAGATATCCCCGAAAATTATGAAGCACACCCCGATGCTTTTCGGTTCATAAAGGATGTAGCCGTCAATTGGGATGAAACTAAAATAATAGATGCTGAGCCGGGGGATTATATTACGATTGCAAGAAAGGCAGCCGGAACGGCAAACTGGTTTATCGGAGCAGTAACAGACGAGAATGGCCGTAGTACAACGCTGCCTCTTGGCTTCCTGGCAACCGGTAAAAAATATACAGCAAGGATCTACGGGGATGCTGATAATGCCGACTGGAAAAAGAACCCGGAGGCCTATAAAATTGAAACGTTCATAGTAGATCAAAAGACAAACCTGCAGCTAAAATTAGCCCCGGGAGGCGGGGCTGCGATCAGTATAATACCAGCAACAACCGGGGATCTGAAGACCTGGAAAAAGTATGAATAATTGACAACTTTTCTCCCTTAAAAACAACCTCGGGCTTTTTGGAATCGTTATGATTAAGTAATATATTTACAGATTACCATTACCATCATCTAAAATCTACACATGAAACAATTCAACAAAATCTCCCTTACTATTTTGTTTGTCTTGATTGCCTGTTTTTCGCTCACGGCACAGAATCATTTTTTTACTGATGCCAGTGAAAGCCGCATTCAAAAAACAAACCTGCATCGCAGTATTGTTCCTCTAAAGTACAGAACGATCACTGCGAATACAAGCCAGTTAAAAGCTTTCTTATGGTCACTCCCATCAGAAAAAAATGTTTTGAACAGGAACCAGGCCCCGGTATTGGAATTACCAATGCCTGATGGCAGCACTGCAAAATTCAGGGTATGGGAAAGCAGCATCCAGGAACCGGCACTTGAAGCAAGGTTCCCTGATATTAAAACATTTACCGGCCAGGGTATCGATGACCCTTATGCAACGATACGATTTGACCTTACACCCCGCGGTTTTCATGCGCAGGTACTAACCGTCAATGGCGCTTATTATATTGACCCCTACGCTGTGGGCGATACAGAAAACTATATCAGTTATTTCCGCCGGGATATGAGCGCGAGATCCGCTGCATTTGTTTGCGGGGTACAGGATCCCGCAATACCCCGGGTTAACAGGCCGGCAAATACAACTGCTGCCTGCAGGGGTACAGAATTGAAAACGTACCGGCTTGCAGTTGCATGCACAGGTGAGTATGCACAGGCCCCTGGTGTTGCAGCAGGTACCAATCCTGCTTTGTTACATTCAGCCATTGTGACCACTGTTAACAGGGTTGTTGGCGTATATGAATTAGAAGTGGCAATCAGGATGGTACTCGTCGCCAATAACAATATAGTAGAATACCTGGCGGCAGCTACTGATCCTTTTACAGGAAATGATGATGCCAATACGCTGATCGACGAAAGTCAGACTGTTATTAATTTGAATATCGGAGCTGCCAATTATGATATCGGCCACACATTTAGTACCGGTGGTGGTGGCCTTGCAGGCCTCGGAGTTGTTTGCAACAACTCACAAAAAGCCAGCGGCATCACCGGCAGTGGTTCGCCTACCGGAGATGGTTATGATATTGATTATGTAGCACATGAAATGGGCCACCAGTTTGATGGAAATCATACAATGGCACATTGTGGCGGCGTTCCGGCAAATAGAAAATTTGAACCAGGCAGTGGAACAACCATACAGGCTTATGCCGGCATTTGTGGCGGGCAGGATATTCAACCGCATAGTGACCCAACTTTTCACGCGATCAGCTTTGATGAGATAAGTGATTTCCTGGCGGGAAGCGGGGGCAGTTGCGGCGTTGCCACACCTACCGGTAATACGTTACCTGTGATAGCCCTATTGCCAAATAATGGATTAAGCATTCCTGTCGGAACACCTTTCACACTTTCGGCAACTGCAACGGATGCTGATGGAGATGCCCTCAGTTACTGCTGGGAAGGATGGGACCTTGGAGGTACAAGTACTTCATGGAACTCCGGTGCTACCGGGGCTGTTGGCAATACCTGGCCATTATTCAAATCCCGTGTGCCAAAAGCAAATGGCAACAGGACCTTTCCTGATTCAACCGTTATTTTAGCAGGCTTTCCTGCAAACCCGCCAGCAGTGATGAATGGCCTTAAGGGAGAAACCTTATCGCCGGTCGCAAGGCCTATGAAATTCAGGCTTACGGTGAGGGATAACCGTGCTGCGGGCGGCGGCGTTGTTTCAAGTGGCAACGGGTGCCAGACAACAACCGTTTTCCAGATAAATACATCGGGCACAACACCCTTTATTGTAACCGCACCAAACGGCGGAGAATCATATGCAGGTGGCTCTTCACAGACGATCACCTGGAATGTGTCCGGTTCGAATGCCGCACCGGTAAGCGTGGCCAACGTAAAGATATCCCTGTCAACCAATGGAGGTTTAACTTATCCAACGGTCATCACGGCCAGCACGGCGAATGATGGCACAGAAGCACTCACCATTCCTTCTATTGCAACTACAACCGCGAGGATAAAAGTAGAAGCCATTAGTAATATTTTCTTTGACATTTCCAATGCTAATTTTACAATAACAGCTGCTGCATCGGGTTATACTTTTAACAGTGTTGCACCGGCGACGATCACCTGCGGTGTGCAAACAACAGGATCCATCACTTTAGCAACAACAGCTACAGGAGGATTTTCAACACCAATAAATCTTGTTGCTACCGGCAACCCTGCAGGTACTACTGTGAGCTTTAGCCCGAATCCATTGACCCCGGGAAACAGCTCGGTTGTAACGCTCAATAATACCAATACACTGGCCCCTGGAACCTATAACGTTACTGTTACCGGTACAGCGGGTGCAGTTATTCAATCGAGTGTACTGGCATTTACAGTACTTCCAGGCACAGCACCCAGCATAACCACACAACCAACAGGAGTTGCGGTTTGTGCAGGTGCAAATGCAGCCTTTAACGTTGTTTCACCTGGTGGAGGGCTCTCCTACCAATGGCAGGTAAGTACAGATGGAGGAGGTACATTTACCAATATAGCAGGTGCTACCGCAGCTTCTTATACAGCAACAGCGGTTACGTCAACAGAAAACAATAATCAATACCATGTTATTGTTTCCATTTTATGCGGAACTACAACATCCAATGCTGCTGTTCTTACAGTAAATTCAGCGGCCGCCATTGCAACACAGCCCATTGCTGCTGTTATTTGTTCAGGCAATGATATCACTTTCACGGTAGGGGCTACCGGAACAGCACCACTGACTTATCAATGGCAATCCAGCGCGAATGGTTGTACAGGACCATTTACCAATATTGCGGGCGCAACCGGGCCAAGCCATACCATAACAGGCGTTACGGTTGCTTTGGATAATACAGGTTACCAGGTTATCGTATCTGGTACATGTACGCCTACTTCGGTTACATCTGCCTGTGCACTTTTAAACGTCAGCAGTTCGGTTAATATAATAACACAACCAACGAATACAACAGTATGTAATGGCTCAGATGCTACATTTACAACTGCAGGTAGCGGTTCAGGTATTCTCTATCAATGGCAGGTCAGTACAGATGGAGGCGCTACCTATACAGATATTGCAGGCGCTACAAATCCAACTTATACAGTAACAGGAACTCCCGCCATCGACGGAAATCTTTACCAGGCAATTCTGTCAAACGCTACCTGTGCCACCCCATCCGTTTCTACAGCGGCTACACTAACTGTAAATACGCTGCCGGACATTACAACACAACCGACAAGCTTGACATTGTGTGCAGGTGGTAATGCTGTATTTACTTCAGCTGCGAACGGCACAGGAGTTACGTATCAATGGCAGGTAAGTACTGACGGAGGTACTACATTTACAGATATTCCCGGCGAAACCGCTGCAACATTGACATTGAATGCAGTTACTGCGGGATTAAACAATAATGAATATCATGTGGTGGCCAGCGGTACATGCACACCTCCTGCTGCATCGAACAATGCAACACTAACGGTGATCAGCAACGTTACAGTAACTACGCCACCTGCTGCTGTTTCCGCATGTGCAGGGTCAGATGCCAGCTTTACAGTGGTCGGGAATGGCGGTGGCGCTCCTTCCATTAATTATCAATGGCAGGAAAGTACAGACGGCGGTACTACTTATACAAATATTGCAGGCGCTACAAATGCTACACTCACATTAAGTGCGGTAACAGCGGCCATGAACAATAACCTCTACCAGGTTATTATGTCAAGTGCTACTTGTCCAACACCTGTAACTTCAACAGGAGCTGCATTGACAGTAAATGCATTACCTGTTGTTACTGCAAGCGCTGATGTATTAAGCGTTTGTACCGGTAGTCCGGCAACACTCACTGCAACCGGCGCAACAGATTACAGCTGGGAGCCAGGAACTTTGTCAGGAGATGTTGTAGTGGTTAACCCAACCGTTGATCCAGGTAATCCCGGTGTACCAAATCCCATTGATTATACCGTTACAGGAACGGATGCCAACGGGTGCAGCAGCACTGCCACTATAACTGTTACAGCCAGTCCTTTACCGGTTGTAACATTAACTGCTGATCCGGCAAATACCAAGCTGGTTCCTGGCAGAACCATTACACTAACGGCTTCGGTTACCCCGGCAGGAGGGTTCGACTTAACATGGTTCAAGGATGGTGTTATTATCCCCGGCCTTACCGGAAATACTTTTGTTGCTGCTGTTGGTGATGAAGGTACATACTATGTTACCGCTGCTGACGCAAGCGGGTTGTGCAGCAATCAATCAGAATCTGTCGTCATTGCTGATTCCATAACAACCCACTTTTATATCTACCCCAATCCTAATAATGGAAACTTTACCGTTTCTTATTACAACTTCGCTGGATTAACCAGGGGACAGACCGTAACAGTTTATGACAGCAAGGGCGCCAGGGTATATAGTAAGACCTTTATTGTTAACCGGTATTACCAGTTACTGAATATTAATTTGGGAGCTGTAAACTCAGGTACTTATATAGTAGTGTTGACAAATGCTTCTAATGAAATACTCGGTACAGAAAGAATTATAGTGGGCCACTAAGCGCCTATAGTTTATACTTTAAAAGAAACTCCCGCACTGAAAAGCTGCGGGAGTTTTTTTTTAAAAAGAGATGACATCTTTCCTTTCAAAAGATGTCATCTCTTTTAAACCGGATTATCTTTGATATAAATTTTATAACTATGAGCGATGACGGGATCCATATCAGGCGGCTGGATACCGGGGACCTGGATGAGCTGCTGGTTATCAGCAGGGAAACCTTTTATGAATCTTTTGCCTGGGGAAATTCGGAGGAAAACATGCAGTCTTACCTAAATGAAGCCTTCAGCTACACAAGCCTTCGTAAAGAATTAGGCGACCCCGCTTCTGCTTTTTATTTTGCCACATTTGGTGAACATACGATCGGTTATATGAAGTTGAATACCGGTAAGGCACAAACGGACCTGGCAGATAATAACAGCCTTGAACTGGCCAGGATCTATGTAAGGAAGGAATACCAGGGGCGCCACACGGGTAAGATCCTGCTTGATAAAGCACTTAATATCGCTAAAGAAAAAAGGGTTGATTTTGTATGGCTGGGCGTGTGGGAAAAAAATCCCGGGGCTATCCGTTTCTATGAAAGGAACGGTTTTATAAAATATTCCACCCATTCATTTATGGTAGGAAATGACAGGCAAACGGATCTCATTATGAAACTTAACATTGAACAGTAGCTTTTTTTGGTTAAATATATTATCTTTTCTGTTGCAAAACCGGCTGTTACCTGTACCAGGCCCTGGTTAAGAATTGATCTTTGAATATCTTATTAACATCAGTGCGTAATATTTATATACGATACTTTTCCCCGTTATTATTTTTAAATGATCAAAACTATCAATTATGAAAGCAAAAAACGTTCGTCTATGCTGCCTTTCCATGGTTTGCATCCTACTGGTTTTCTCTCATAAATCGTTTTCGCAGGTCACTACCTCCACACTCAGCGGAATTGTGACCGATCCTAAAAATGCACCCCTCGCTGCGGCTACCGTTACGGTAGAATTTCCAGATGCAGGGATCAAACAGGTGCTTGTAACAAAATCGGACGGCCGGTTTACGGTTCCCAACCTCAGGGTAGGTGGCCCGTATAAAGTAACGGTTGATTATGTAAGTTACCAGCAACAGGTAACAGATAATATCTTTCTTGAATTGGGCCAGAACAATTCCGTAGAAATTTCGCTCCGCGAAAAAACGACGGACCTGCAGGGGGTAACCGTCTCTGTTACTTCAAGGATCTTCGACAATAAAAGAACAGGGGCTTCCACTAATATCAACAACAGGTTGATCAGGACACTACCTACCATTTCCAGGTCTGCGGATGATTATATTCGGCTTGACCCCCTCCTCCTCCTGCCACGTATAACGGGCTTTCTTTTGCGGGACGAAACGGGCAGTATAATAATTTTTCCCTGGATGGCGCTGTATTTAATAACCCTTTTGGCCTGGATGCGCCAACCCCCGGCGGACAGACAAATGCCCAACCGATTTCCCTGGATGCCATCGACCAGATACAGGTAAACCTTGCGCCTTATGATGTGACACAGGCAGGCTTTACAGGCGCCGGTGTAAATACAGTTACAAAATCCGGCAATAACAATCTTTCCGGTACCGTATATGGCTTTTTCAGGAACCAATCATTCACAGGGAAAAAAGTGATCCAAAAATAAACTGGTGGTTCCGGAACTGAAACAATTGCAGGCAGGTTTTTCTTTGGGGGGACCGATCATGAAAAATAAATTATTCTATTTTGTAAATTTTGAAACAGAACAAAGGAAAGATGAGGCAACCAGTTATGTTGCCCAAAATGCAGATCAATATTGGCAAAACAAATACCTCAAGGGTTTTGGAAACTGACCTTATACTGGTTAGCCAGATCTTAAAAAATAAATTCCAATATGAAACAGGGCCATACCAGGGTTATACACATGATCAGAAAAGCTATAAATGGTTGGCCAAGCTGGACTGGAATATCAGCAATGTACACAAGCTTTCATTTACTTATAACGGGCTCGAGGCAAGTAAAGACAAACCTGCCCACCCAAGTGCCATTGGCCGTCGTGGCCCGGATTTCACTACGTTGCAATTCCGTAATTCAGGTTACGAGATCGAGAATAAACTGCATTCTTTCGGCACAGAAATAAAATCAAATTTTGGCAGCAATTATGCCAATAAACTCAGGGTGGTTTATACTATGTTCAGGGACAACCGGAATCCATTCTCTGCCCCCTTCCCTGTCGTAAACATTAACAAGAACAATGTACGTTATATCATTGCGGGACATGAGCCCTTTTCTATTAACAACGTATTGAACCAGGATGCATTCCAGGCCACCAATGACTTTAATATTATTTTTAAAAACCATACACTTACTGCAGGTGCTTTCTTATGAATCATTCAAGTTTGCCAATTCGTTTAACCTTACGGGTTATGGTGCAACATTGTTTGACTTGATATCGATATCCAGAGATTTATTGACAGTGTTCCGGTAAGTGGCAATTTAGTATTCGGTGCATATCCACTTGATGTAGACGTTAATTATGCCAGGAACAGGGCCGCAGCGAACGTCTGGACCTGGTACTATTTGACCGTCGCGCAAATGTCAGCCTATTTACAGGATGAATGGCAGGCAACAAAGAAATTCAGGTTAACCTATGGTTTGAGAATTGACATCCCTCAATATAACAAAGCCAGATATAGTTCTCCCAATACAGGAGCGGACGGTACTTTTCCCGGTGGATATACGGAAGGCTCTCCTACCGTTCCAAACAACGATACCCTTGTATTGTTTGATGCATCCGGAAACCGCATTACAAATGGCGCGGGTAAGGACCTGGATAATAACCGCTTCCCCACCAAGAAGCCTTTGTTCTCTCCCCGGTTAGGCTTTAATCTGGGATGTGAAAGGAGATAAAACCATCCAGATACGCGGCGGCTCAGGCCTCTTTACCGGCCGTTTCCCTTTTGTATGGCTTGGAAATCATATCGGAAATCCATTCAGTTTTTTCTACAATGCAACTGACCGGGATTTCAGATGGCCACAGGTATGGAGGTCAAACCTGGGCACTGATATTAAGATCCCGGGAGGCACGATACTTACTACCGATATCGCATATACAAAAGATGTCAAGGCGATGATGGTTCGGAATTATAAACTGGGAACGCCGACAGGAACACTGAATTCCGGTACAGGGGATACCCGCAAGGTTTATTTACCAACCGACCAGGGTGGAGCGAATGCTTATGTCTTTACCAATACCAAGGTTGGCTACCAGTTCAATTTTTCTTTGCAGGCCCAAAAGAATTTTAAGAATGGTATTTTCCTGATGGCTGCATACAATTATCTCATCGCAAAAGATGCGAGCTCCATTTCGGCAGAGATCTCAAGCGACGCGTTTGACCGTAACCCGATCCTTAACAATGCAAACGAAGCCATTGAAACCAATTCCCTTTACGGAAATACACATCGTTTCTTCGCTGCCGGATCAAAAAAATTCAGCTATGGAAAGAATAAAGCATATGCGACAACGATCTCTTTTTTCAGTTCCTGGACGTCAGGCAACCGGTTTGCGTATGTTTATGGAGGCGATATCAACAATGACGGGACAGCCAGCAATGACCTGCTGTATGTACCAACTGCCAGTGAGATCAACACGATGAACTTTAGCCCATTAACGGATCAATTCGGAAATACCATTGGCGCTACCGAACAACGCATCGCTTTCAGCAATTTTATCAACCAGGATAAATACCTCAGCAAACACAAGGGGCAATACACAGAAAAGTATGGCGGCGAAACACCCTGGTACAGTCAATGGGATATGCGCATCCTGCAGGATTTTAATATTAAAGGAGCCAAGAAAGTAAATACCATCCAGGTCAGTATTGATTTTGTGAATCTTGGAAACCTGCTTAACAGTAAATGGGGGTTGAAAAAATATGCAACCACTTCGGGCTATTATCAGCCGCTTTCTGTTGCTGTTGTCGCGAATAGCCCCGTGTACCAGTTTGATCCTTCTTTAACTTCAACTTTTACGCCCAGCCCCGATCTGCAATCACGCTGGCAAATGCAGTTAGGCTTAAGATACATATTTTAGAATATGAATTTCCTTTAAAAAAGGCTGCCCCATGGGTAGCCTTTTTTTTAAACAAGCCTTCTGATATATCTCCGCAAAGCCTTATTTCCGGTTCGTATTGTCTTTATCTTCATTCAGATTACGCATATACTTAATATATAAGCGTCACTAAATACCGGCCATCAAAATTATCAGTACCCTGCAGTTTTTTGTGTATTATTATTATTTATATTTACGCCCTTAATAAATCAATCAAAACAAATTGCATGAAAAAAGCTTTACTACTATTCATTTTATTTGCGCTTTTTACCAGCTTAGGATTTTCACAAACAGACAGATATTGGTCTGCTAACAATGAAAGCCGCAGAAATATTGCGACATACAAGGCTGTTGCAAGACTGTCATTTCCTAAGGCGTTCAAATTGTTTAACCTGAAATTGAACTGTTAAGGCAGGAATTATTTTCTGTTACAGATAACCGGCTTAGACATTCAACAGTTATTTCTTTACCAAATGCCGATGGCAAATTGAACAATTTGAAGTATTTGAAGCTTCAAATTTTGAACCCGGCTTGCAGGCGCGGTTTCCGGAGATCAGGGCTTTTTCCGGCAAAGGCATTACGGATAAATATGCAACTTTAAAATTGAGCATTTCTCCCCAGGGAATACAAACAATGGTTTTCAGAACTGATACGGAAAATGAATTCATTGAACCCTATTCCCAGGACCATACAATTTATGCCGTTTTCAAATCCCACAGAAACCGGGGCAACTGCCGTGGACTTGTACTACACAGGAAAAGCAAATGGCTCAGATCTGACCTCAAATAATTCAAAATCTGGCAGCGGCAAGTTCAACCGGGGAATTAAAAACCATGCGCCTGGCACAATCTTGTAACGGAGAGTATTCAAATTATTTTGGTGCATACCAGTTCCTCGCAGGTAGCGTTGGTTATGGCCGCTTTTAACGCAACAATTACCCGTTGTAACGGCGTATATGAAACAGACCTGGCATTACACCTGAACCTTATTGCAAACACCACATTCTGTTATTTATTATAATCCCGCAACAGATCCTTATACAACAATGGGTAACTGGAATGCCCAATTGCAGTCAACTTTAACATTCCGTTATCGGCGAGGCAAATTATGATATAGGCCACATGTTTGGAGCTTCAGGGGGCGGTGGAAATGCAGGCTGTATCGGTTGTGTTTGTGTGAATGGTTCAAGGGAAGTGGTATTACTTCGCCTGCCGATGGAATTCCGCAAGGAGATAATTTCGATATAGATTATGTGGTTCATGAGATTGGACACCAATTGGGCGCGAATCATACTTTTTCACAGCCAAATGAAGGCACGGGTGTAAACAAAGAAGTAGGTTCCGGTATCACCATTATGGGTTATGCAGGCATCACAGCCAGGACGTGGCTCCACATTCCATTGATATATTTCATGAAGCGTCCATCGCACAGATCCAGGCTAACCTGGCTACTAAAACCTGCCCGATCACCACATAATTGGTAGGCAAGAACGCGCGCCTGTTATTGCAGCGGTAAGCAATTTTACTATTCCCATCAGTACACCGTTTGCACTCACCGGTTCTGCAACTGATGCGAATGCGGAGATGCACTGACATATTGCTGGGAGCAAAATGATAATTCAACAACAACGGGAACAGACAGTGTTGCAAGTCCTTCCAAAACTAACTGGTCCAAACTGGTTATCATTTAGGCCGGCAGACTTCCCGACCAGGAGCTTTCCCAAATTATCAACCATCCTGGCAGGCTAATTTCGTAACACCCCAATTGCCCGGCGGTGATGCGGTCGCAAAAATAGAAGCGTTGAGTTCAGTTTCAAGAACTTTAAATTTCAGGTTAACGGTCAGGGATAATCATCCTTATAGTTCTACTGCCCCGGTGAAAGTTGGCCAAACGGCTTTTACAGATATGGTGGTTACTGTCACCAATACTTCAGGTCCGTTCCAGGTAACAGCACCTAATACAAATTTCATGGGCAGGCGGTTCAGCCCAGACTATTACCTGGGATGTTGCCAGTACAACTGGTGCCCCGGTAAGCTGTGCCAACGTAAAAATATCTATGTCCACAGACGGCGGACAAACTTTCCCGTTTGTATTATCTGCAACCACTACTAATGACGGAACAGAGTCAGTGACAATCCCTAACGTGCCTGCTTCAACAACAGCGAGGGTTAAAGTAGAATCAGTGGGCAATATCTTCTTTGATATCGGCAATACCAATTTCACTATAACAGCAGCAGCAAACGGTTTTACTTTTAACAGTATTGCACCGGCTTCAGTTGCGTGTGGTTCTGCCAGTGCTTCAACAACATTGGCTACTGCTTCACAGGGAGGTTTTATTACACCGATCAATCTTACCGCTTCAGGAAACCCTGCAGGCACAACGGTAAGTTTCAGTGTTAATCCACTTGTACCCGGAAACAGCACTTCTATTACTTTAAATAATATGAACTTACTTGCGCCGGGCGATTACAATGTTACGATCAACGGTGTTGCAGGTACTGTTTCTCAAACCGGTAATGTAACCTTTACCGTACAACCGGGAGCTCCCCTGGTAATTGCTAATCAACCCGCAGGAGTTACTGTATGTGCAGGTTCTAATGCAAGCTTTACTGTAGTGCCACCTGCACCGGGTGTAGGTTTTACTTACCAGTGGCAGGTAAGCACAGGTGGTGGACCATTTACCGACATTGCAGGCGCAACTGCGGCTACTTATACTGCAACAGCAGTTACAAATGCTGAGAATAATAACCAATACCAGGTTATCGTTTCTTCACTTTGCAGTTCAGCTACCAGCACTGCAGCTACCCTTGTTGTAAACTCAGCTCCTTCTATTACTGCACAACCTGCCAATGCTACTGTATGTGTAGGAAGCAGTAATACATTTAGTGTTGGAGCAGCAGGCGGAGGACTTACCTACCAATGGCAGGTGAGTACGGATGGTTGTATTACATTTACTGATATACCGTCTGCTACCGGCCCGACATTTGTTTTAAGCGGTATTACGATCGGTATGAATAATAACAGTTATCGTGTAATCGTTAACGGTGCATGTCCTGGCCCGGCAACTTCAAATTGCGCAGTTTTATTTGTAGGTAATGCCCCAAGCATTACACTACAGCCTGTAAACGTAACTGCCTGCGCCGGAAACACGGCGACCTTCACCGTGGATGCGAGCGGTTCAGGTATTGGCTATCAATGGCAGGTTAGCACTGATGGCGGTGTTACATTTAATGATATACCCGGTGAAACGAATGCATCACTAAATTTAACAGGTGTAACTGCAGCAGCGAATAACAATGTTTACATGGCGGTTGTCTCAAGTGCAACCTGTGCAACCCCATCTAATTCCAATACAGCAACACTTACGGTAAATGACCTGCCAGCAATCACAACACAACCTTCCGACGCTACACTTTGTGCAGGAAGTGATGTGAGCTTTACATCGGCAGCTACAGGTACCGGTATCAGTTATCAGTGGCAGGTAAGCACTGATGGCGGTACTACCTATACAGATATTGCGGGCGCAACAGCCGCAACGTATGATATAACAGGCGTTACCGCAGGTTTGAATAATAACCAATACCAGGTTGTGGTGAGCGGAATATGTACTCCTGCTGCAACTTCTACTGCAGCTATATTAACAGTGATCAGCCCCGTTAGTATCAGTGCACAGCCAGCCAGTTTAGCGGCCTGTGCCGGTACAAATGCCAGCATTACTGTTGGAGCTTCCAGTCCGGTTGCCATTAATTATCAATGGCAGGTAAGCACCGATGGCGGTACTACCTATACAGATATTGCCGGTGAAATAAGCGCCACGCTTTCTTTAGCAGCAGTAACCGCAGGACAGGATGGAAACCTTTATCATGTTTTAGTATCAAATAATACCTGTACCACACCGGTAATTTCGGGTGCGGCAACATTAACAGTAAATGCATTACCGGCAGTAACAGCTGCTGCCAATGCAAACAATGTTTGTACAGGTACACCGGTTGTATTAACAGCAGGTGGAGCCGGCGGAGCAGGTACTTATACCTGGGCCCCTGTAGGATTGACTGGTGAAACAGTTACCGTAAACCCGGTACTGACTAACCCATCAGTATCAGAAACTTTCACTTATACAGTAACAGGAACCGATGGAAACAGTTGTCAAAACACTGCATCCGTTTCTGTAACAGCGAATCCATTGCCTGTAGTAACACTGACAGCTGATCCTGCTGATACAAGGCTGCTTCCAGGCAGAACAGTAGTGCTAACAGCTACGGTTACCCCTGGAACAGGATTTACATTTACGTGGGAAAAGAACGGAGTGGTTATCCCTGGATTTAACGGAAGCACTTTAGTAGCTACTGTTGAAGATATCGGCGCTTACCAGGTAACCGCAACTGACGCCAATGGATTCTGCAGCAGCAGGTCTAGCCTGGTAACAGTGGCGGATTCTGTAACAAACCATGTATTCATTTATCCAAATCCAAGCAATGGAGTGTTTACTGTTTCTTATTACAATGTAAGGAGAAATGGCAACCAGGTGAATGCTCAAAACATTACCGTGTATGACACCCGTGGCGCAAGGGTCTACAGCAAAACTTTTGATGTAGCTCCAAGTGCGTACCCGTTATTAAAAGTAGATCTGAGGCCGATCGCTTCCGGTGCTTACATCGTGGTACTTAACGACGGTTATGGTAACAGGATCGCGGCAGAAAGGATCTTTGTGCATTAAGATCAATCCAGTTTAATAGATCGACTCCCGCTTTTTTCAGAGCGGGAGTTTTTTTATGAGTGTTTGGAGGAAGATGACACAGTTGATGAGGTTGACTGGGTTGATAGAGGCGGATCCGGTTTACCTTTATCAACCCAATCAACCTGTTAACTTTTAAACAAGAATTAAATCATTCGCAAATAACAAAGCCTCCTGCAAATGCAGGAGGCTTTTATAATTCATTCATTCGCTTATTTAAAATCAGCCAGTACAGTGATCTTTGGTTCCTTTGAAACCTTCCCCGCCGTAATAGCGCCACCGTTCACTTCATAATCTTCCAGTTTTATTGTAAAAGCAGAAGTCGTATTTATAGCCCCGTCTTTCACAACAACAGCTGCAGTTGTCTTAACCGGCTTAGTCACTCCATGCAGTGTAAGATCTCCTTCTACATTTGCGGTGTAATTACCATCTTTACCGAAATCTATAGCAGACAAGTTGGTAATTGAACCTTTAAAAACAGCCGTTGAAAATTTATCAGAGTTCATCCATTTTTCCTGGTTAAAATGTTCCTGTATCATTGGATTACTGAAAGTAAAGTTTTTAATGACAGCTTCAAAAGCCACTTTACCTGTTTTTATGTCAAGGGATGCGATCGCTGTTTTATTTTCCGCTTTTGCCAAGGGATCGAGGGTTGTTGTCGCGTCAAAATTGATAACGGCCGAAGTGGTGGTTTTCTTTTGAGCAAATGTTCCTGCGGCTGCAAATGCCAGTGCAAAGAATAGAATTGTTTTTTTCATTAGTTGATCGATTTAATTTAAAAGTTTGATTTATTTTTTATTTATGATGGCACGTTTGAAATTGATGGATTCAGCCTCAAGGATAGCACTATAGATCCCCCCGCTGCATGAACCTTTGACAGATACTGAATCACCTGGTTTAATTTTTTTTGTTTCAGTTAGGTTCTCCTTTTGGAAAGCAAATATGATATATGAACCCGTAACTGCATTTGACATTTTTAAATTCATGGTTGTATCTGCAGCTTCCACTTCTGTAACAATCCCATTCACCACGATGATCTTTTCAGCATACTTAATATTGGCCAGGCTATCATTTTTCTCAAATTCATGAATGAGATCCAATGCATTTACAATATAATCAGGCTTTCGTTCAGCAGTATCCGTAAACCGATCCGTGAAAATATACCATACCACGATGGATGCTATTATCAACAGGATAAATCCTGCAAGGATGATCCTTCTTAACCAGCTTCTCGCCCTGCTACTCTTTTTCATTTATACAATATATTTCGCTTCCAGTTTAGATTACAAATATACAATGTTTAAACATTGAAAATTCATTGGCTGTATTTTTTTGTAAAAAATAACAGCTTGCATTGCACCATGAGCTAAATTTTAACATTCAATTCATCTCTAACAATGAAAATGCTTTATTAAACTTGCAAAAATAACGCCAATGAATATTTAACTTCTATTAAACCATGAGCAGTATAAAAAATCTTATTTTCACGCATCTTATAATTTATATTTCACCCATTTAATGATATAAATGAAAATTTACTTCCTAGCAGCATGTACAGCATTTTTCTTTTCCGTCTCATTGCATGCACAACAAAATAAAGGGACCATTATATACCCTGCAGTCATTCAGTTTCAAAGTGAATGTTGTGGAGTACCGGATGATGCACCAGTCCGCCAATTCATACGCAGTTTCAGGAAACAACAAAAGATCAAAAAAAAGTTAACCGCATACCATATCGGCCCGATGGGAAAAGAAGGTGAATATTACCTGGCTTTCACTTTAAGGGAAATGACTAAAAAGCAAAAAAAGACATTCATAAAAAAATTGAAAGTAGTAACAGCAAACTTAAAAGACAAAGGCTCCGCCAGCTTTGCTGAAAACCTGACAATAGAAAGGGAAGCACTACCTGGAAGAGCAACTATTGAAAAACAGGTATTTTAAGACCGGCATTAGACCTATAAGGTCTTAAAAACGCTATAGGTCTAATGCTGTTTATTCCTCAAGTATCTCAATGGCTTTTTCATTTGTAATACTTACTGAAGGAACGCCGTTAAAATTGGTGATCTTACCGGTCACGCAGATCGTTTTACCTGCCAAAAATGTATCAGGGCTGTAACTGAAATTTATAACATTGTCTTTGAAGATAGATATACTGAATATCTGGTTTGGAAATTTTTTATCCAGGTTTAAAAAAACATTTCCCTTGGCCGAAAGCTTGGTACTTACTACTGTTCCGCACACCCTGATGTTTTCATTTCTATTCATGAAATTTTTAGCCTGGACCGTATTGAACGTATTACGTGGCAGGCTGTCAGCCCTCATTGGCAATACATCCCCCAATTCTCTTTCACCGATCCATTTATTCATATCGAAGCTGCTTTCCAATAAGCCCTCTTCATTATCGGGTAGTTTTGTAAAAAAATCAATCCCTGTAATTTTTTCAATGCTGTCAATGCTACAAGCATAATTCATAACAGGATATTCACAGTCCCTGTTCGGCATTAAGAAACCAATAGCCCGGTGATTTACCGGGTCCAATGCAACTTTAAAATACTCTTCAGGAATACTTACTTTGTTTACCCCCCGCTCCACTTTTTTTAACCCCGGTTTTAATACTCCTCCCGTAACGACATATACCTGTGTATTATTTCTGACTACATATTGCCTTACCACATCTTCCAGTTCCGCCCAGCGCCCCCGGTTGAATTGTGCTAGTTGAGGTGACATATTGGAATACAAATAACTTTCAGAAAGGGCTTTTTTGGAATACCTGAAATCAGCCGAAGGCGCCAGGTGTCCCCTGTCAAATCCAAATCCATCATATTTGAATGTACTATCTGGTTGGGGTATACGCAAAAAATAATCAGCTTCCACGGCAGATCCTGTTTTAATTTTTTCATCAGGCCTGAAATCATTGCTGCGGCCCTCATTGCCCCTCACCACATCCGGTAATATGATATGCGCTACCCATTTTGCCTGTTCGTATGCTTCTGTATATACCAATGCATGGGCGCTGTGGTAAATCACTTCTTCACCAGGTACTAATTTTGGCAATCCCAGGTTGTCCAGGTCTTCGTGTATCTTTTCAAACTTTAATGATTCGATCTTCTGTAAAAGACTGTCTTCCTTTTTATTCAATGCAGCCAATGCTGATTCTGCATTTGCTATTTGAACGGAAACAGCCTGGGCATTTGAAAAGAAAACTGATCCCAGGAACAGGATTAAAAATTGAATGCGGAGCATTTTTATGGACATAGGTTTAATATGAGGCCAACAGATAGAATAATACTATAAAAATAGCCATATACCGCCACAAATGGCTTAAAATAGCCGGAAAGGCGGGAAGCCGGTAATATATTAGCGATGAAAGCAGGCTCGAGGCGTAATGGCGGAAATACAGAGCTATTTAAATATCTTTCCAAAGAACTCCTTCATATCTTTCCATGAAGCACTGTCTGCCGCAGCATTGTAAGCGATCGGAATCTTAAACCGCTCTCCTACTTCGGTAGCTCTTGGGTTGGTAAAAGCATGGGTTGCCCCCGGATATGACCGGAATGTATAGGCAGCTCCAACCGAATCCATTTGCCTTTTAAAGCTTGCTATTTCATCTGCGTTCACAAATTCATCTGCCGCTCCATGACAAACCAGGATCTGTGCTTTTAAAAGTTGCTTATCAACCGGTACACCGGCAAGGTTACCATGAAAGCTCACCACCCCTTTTAAATTTTCACCTAATCTTGCCATATTAAGCACCTGCGAGCCTCCAAAACAATAACCTATGGCAGCGACCTGGCTGGTGTCTGCAACCGCATATGTTTTGATCTTTGCAAGTGCAGCATCAAACCGGGCCTGGGCCATATGTGGATCTGTATAAAAAGGCATTGCCAGTTTACCGGCAGCTTCGGGGTTATCAACTGTTTGTCCATTCCCATACATGTCAATTGCCATCGCCAGGTAACCCATTTCAGCCAATTGCTTTGCACGGCTTCTGGGATACTCGTTCAATCCCCACCATTCATGAACGATCAACACAACGGGCCTTTTTTTATCAGTGGAGGTATCATACGCTACAAAACCATTCATAGTTGTTGCACTTGAGTCTGCAGCAACATAACTAACCGCCTCATCCTTAATTTCGGGCTTTGGCATTTCTTTTTCGGTAGTATCTTTTTTATCCTCTCCTGTGTTGCATGCGGACATTGAAAAAATTGCCAGCATGAGCAGTATGGATAATGAATATGTAAATTTCATAAATAAAGTTTTACTAAAATTAAAATAGTAATTGATATAACACAAGAAAACAGTAAAAGTTTTTGGAACAAAATGTTTCTACATATAACTGTTATTGTAGCATTTCAAAAATATCCTTGTATTCACTCCAGAACTTATCCAATGCTATGATCCGGGGTTTTAGGAATGAAATCAGTTGTGGCCAGTTATTTTCATCATAGATACTAACATTTTCCAGTTTTTTGTAAATACGGCTGACACCCGTGGTTGTTAACTCCCATTTCCATTTTTCCTCTAAAAAATCTTCTTCCAGCGGCTGCTTGAATGTTTTAAAGTGATTAAAATACAGTTCCTGCAATGAAGGGTCTTTGTGTACAATTTCAATTCCAATATATGCTTCCCCGTTATCTGCATCCATTTTAAACTGGATACATTTTACACCGGTTCTGTAATTGACCCAGGTAGCCTTTTCGCCTGTTGATGAAGGAATGGGTGACATGTATTTACCAAAGCTTACCCAAAAGCGCTGACGGATCGATGAGGCCTGTTGCTGTGTGTACATAAAAATCAATTGGTTTTTACAAAATCCGGCTTTTTTATGAATGAGCTGTTATACCTGAATTTTAAATTCAGGCTAAGCTCAACTTTCCATGGCTCCAACCCTTTTGTGACACGAGGGAAATAAAACCCCCTGACCTCGATTGTTCCGAATATTAAATTTTCGTTCCGTGTTCTCACACCGCCCCCGATGGCACTGAATGTTGTTGTTTTCTTACCCATATTATTAATAGGTGCCAAAAATGAAAATTCAGTAAAAGCAAAAGGAGCAAAACGGAATCCAAAAAATTTTCGAAGGTTAAAAAAAACAGATTCCAGTTTAACAGTGGCCCTTGACCTGGCTTCGATCGTATTGACCGAGTCTGTTCTAAAATAAGGCAAACCAAATTCACTTTGGAGGAAAAGTGGCTCGTTGAGATTTGCGTTAAAAAGCTTTGTATAATATAAAGAAATAAAATTCCTGTTCAGCCATTTCCTGTTTAATTGCCTGAGCCTGGTAAAGTGATCCACCCCGAGCAACATGCTGATATCTTCAAAAGCGCTGATCCCTTTATACCCGCCGGCTCTTAGTTTATAGGAGCTAAAAAAACCCCTCTGCGAATAATGACTCCCTTCAAAATCAAACCCGTAATAACCGCGCATGACGTTTTGCTTATTGGTCCAGCCGGCTGTCAGGGTTGCATTGATACCGATCGCCACATCCTCATTCCTTCCAAAGCCGTAAATAAAATTTGTCTTGTAGAAATTCTGTTTATACAGGCTGTAGGAAAAGAGTATCCCGTTGAGGTTCGCATAATTGAAATTAAAACTATCCTTATATAAGGATGGTAGTTTATCGAAATGGGTATAAAAACTGCGGGCGGCTATAAAATGCCTCAGGCGGTTTTCTGAATCCGTTTTCTTATTACTGCTGTAACCAATATTATAGCCCCCCCAGAGGTCTACATTCGTATAACTGTATTGAGCGTTGACCAGGTAAGATGGCTGGTCAATATAATTGTTCCTGGTCCTGTTGTAGGAGAACGCAACCGCACCCGTCCATTGTGTATACCTGCTAACAAGCGGCTTTTCAATTCTCGTGTAATAGCTGCCTTCCTCATAACGGTTATTAACAATTGCATTTTTGAATGTCTTAAAACCGGTTGTCCAGTTCAAAAAAAGACCTTTTATATTCCGGGCTGTAAATTCAGCACCAATACCAAATTCAGGTTTGCGGTTTTTATCATAGAGGTTACTAACAGAAAGGTAAGACCCGGTGCCAGCGATATTCTCTTCCTTAACCTCCACCCCGATCCTGTTAAACCCATTCGCTTTTACACTGCCTCCAATAGAGAATATATCCCTGGTAAGTACAATGATATCTACAGAATCACTCGACATCACAGATTTATAAGCCACGATCATGGCATCCTGGAGGTAGGGCTGCTCTCTTAAAAAACGTTCATTATCGGAGATCAATAATGGCAGGAACACATCCCCTTCTTTAAAAAAAAGATTTTTCCGGATAACATCCGTCCGTGTGTCCTTATGTAGTTTATCTGCGATCCTGATGGCAAGGTTCCTTGGTAATTCAGTAGTATCATTCAAATTCTGGTTAAATCCTACCGGCACTATTTCTACATACCTGATTATTTTCCCATTATATTTTTTAAAAGGATCTGCAACCTTAACGGGTTTTACAGAACTGGAAGATATAGCAATCGTTCTCCCCAGTTTCCCCAACAAGCCTTTCCTTTTTGCCAAAAAAAAAGTATCATTCGTATTCTCGGGCTCCTGGGCAAATACAAGCGAAGCTGAAAACAACATGAGAATAAAAAGGGTTAGTTTTTCTTTATACATCTGGCAGCCGGTATTAACTGTTTTTTTCAAAGTTATTTAAATATGATAATTAAATAAGCGAATGATCCGTGATCCTGTATTATTATATTAAAAAGTCATGCCAACATGGCTTTTTATACTGTAACATGTTCAAAGATCATTATTTGAAACAACCGTTTAACCTTAATAGTTACCAAAAAACATAAATAATCATTGCCGGTAAAATGCTGACGCTTGCCTTTGCGCCGCTTTCAGTTCTACCGCGATAGAAATTGGTTTAAAAACCGCCTGTTTGCTTTAACATCCCCGGCCAGACACTATTCAGCCTGACTTACAGAGGATCTATTTAGTAAAAGAAAAACAACATTATGAAAACGAATACCGGAGGTATCATTACCGCTAATAATAACGATATAGAAACAAAAGAGATCGCTTCAAAAGATATCCAAAAAAAAACAAGCAATGCCCATACATTTGGGATGATCGACCTGTGGAGATTGCATAAAAAACACAAGACCCTTGGAAGCTCTACCAAATGGTAGGTTGTCAATTGAGAATTAACAATAGACAATTAGCAATAGAAGCGATCTTATTCATTTTCTTTGCCCATGGCGGCTTTCTTCATTTCAGCAGCAGTATCGTGGCCGAGGTATTTTTCTATCCACGCGTGCATCAGGTAGATAATGGGTGTTAAGAGGATGGCCACGACAAATTTGTAGATATAATTGCCGGTTCCTGTAACAAGAACCTGGTTCAGGCTCCAGGGTTCACCCTGGCCTGTCTGAATACGCTTACCGATGTAAAATGCAATAAACAATACTACAAAACTGTCTACAAGTTGGGAAATAACTGTGGAGCCGGTTGCCCGCAACCAAATGTTTTTCTCTCCTGTTGCCCGCTTGATCCTGTGGAAAACCAGGACATCCAGCAATTGGCCGATCCCAAAAGCAACGATCGAACCAATGATGATCCATAAACCCTGGCCGAATATTCCTTTAAATGCGTTGTCCGGCTTATCTATTCCATTTCCAATTGAAAAATATTCTGAAGGCGCTAAATGTATGGCAGCATTATATATCAGGAAAGAATAGCTGATAAGGCCCATGGCCAGGTAAGATAAAAATTTAACGCCTCTTGGCCCGTAATATTCATTGATCATGTCAGTCATGAGGAAAACGACCGGCCAAAGCAGCACGCCTGCTGTAAGGTGAAAGCTAAAACTTGAACCAAATAAATTAATATTTGCCCGCCTGATACCAAGACTATCTTCAAGGGAAAAGATCTTTACCCCAATCACTTCAGCGATCAGTGCATTGGCAATAAAAAAACCGCCCAATATCAAAAAAAGGCGGGTACTTTTGTTTTTAAGAATGCTATGTATCATTTTTTCTGTTTTAATGAGAAAAGAAATGAAAATAAACCTGTACAGGAAATAAAAGGATGTTCACTAATACGATCCACCGCGGGATAAGTTTTATTTTGCCCACCAGTACCCAATAAATACTTAAGATCAAAAAAAAGAGGTTTAAGAAAATGGCTCCGTATCCCAGGACCACCAAACTGGCTTCCAGTGGCTGAAATTTAATAGCTGGATCAAAATTCCCGGTACTCCTTCTTTTGTTTTCTATCCACCATAATATCATGGCTATAATGAAACAGCAATTGCAGATGAAAACAATTCTTGAAAAAAAACGCATTAATACCGATTTGAAGATTTGGAAATTTGAAGATTTGAAAATTGATACTATTCTTTAAGAAATTTACGCTTTATTTTTCAGACTGATCATTCAACATTCATCATTCAACATTCAACATTTCTTATCCATTCTTCCCGCTCAGCATCGGCACAAAAGAAAAATTCTTAAAGGCTTCCTCGCTGATGCTCCCGTCTGCATTTTTAGTGATACGCAGCATACGCTGGTGTGCATCTTCATCTACCGGGATGACCATTTTCCCGCCTGGCTTTAATTGGTCAACCAGTTTTGGAGGAACAAAAGGCGCTGCTGCAGTTATGATCACTTTATCAAATGGTGCATAGG
The DNA here is from genome assembly GCA_963779595.1 of uncultured Chitinophagaceae bacterium. Lineage (GTDB taxonomy): Bacteria > Bacteroidota > Bacteroidia > Chitinophagales > Chitinophagaceae > Ferruginibacter. Next base: position 514,840 of record CAVZYY010000002.1, read on the forward strand.
TAGGCAGGCCTTCGAATCCATCTCCATAAAAGAATTTAACATTCGGGTATTTCGATCTGAAAATAAATTGTTTTGTTTTTTCAAAAAGATTTTTCTGCCGTTCGATGCTAAATACTTTCGCCCCCATTTCTGCCAGTACGGTAGCCTGGTAAATACTTCCTGTACCGATCTCCAATACCTTATCCTGCGGCTTTACCTGTAGCAACTGGGTTTGATAGGCAACTGTATATGGTTGCGAGATCGTTTGCCCTTCGGCGATCGGGAAGGCCCGGTCCTCATACGCAATGTTATCAAGAGCCGTGTCTAAAAAAAAATGCCGGGGAATATTGTTCATAGCGGAAAGCACCTGCTCATCTGTTATACCCTTTTCCCGTAAAATATCCATCAATTTTTTACGGAGGCCTTTATGCCTGTATGTATCTTCAAATTTTCTCATAGCTGGTTGCAAGATAAAAAAATGTCAGGAGCACGCCCTGACATTTTTTATATTATATAGTTTCGTTATTATAAACCAAGCTCTTTTTCGATTCTTTTTATCCTTTCATCCAATACTTTTTCCGTGGCTTCAAAATCTTTCGCTGCCGCAAGCTTTGTATTCACACTAAAATAAAATTTGATCTTTGGCTCTGTACCGCTGGGCCTTGCAGAGATCTTTGTGCCATCATCCAGCACAAACTGGAGCACATTGCTTTTCGGAAGATCAATTTTCCAGGTAGTCCCATCACTTAATTTCTTTCCAGTCTGCAATTCATAATCCAACAGGGAAGCCACTGCCACTCCATCAATTGTCTTTGGCGGGTTACTGCGGTATTGCTCCATCATCTTCGAAATTTCAGCGGCGCCGTTCATTCCTTTTTTTGTAATGCTCACGAGGCTTTCCTTATAGAATCCATACTGCACATAGAGATCCAGCAGTTTATCAAAAAGGCTGCGGCCCTTATTCTTTTCATAGGCCGCCATTTCACAAATAATGGTTACCGCGCTCACGGCATCCTTATCCCTGATCTTGTCGCCGATCATCAGGCCAAAACTTTCTTCTCCTCCAATGATATATTTTTCCTTGCTTTCTTTTGCCCGTATCAATGAAGAGATCCATTTAAACCCGGTGAGCACATTATAACAGTTCACCCCGCTTTCTTTCGCGATCTGGTCGATCATGTCCGTGGTAACGATCGTCTTTACAACCATGTCTTCTGGCGCTGCGATCCCTTTTGCTTTTCTTGCCTCGATCATATAATTGAAAGCAAGCATAGCCGTTTGGTTGCCATTTAACAGGATCCATTCCCCCTTATTGTTTTTTACACCCATACCTACCCTGTCGGCGTCCGGGTCAGTACCCAGCAGGATATCCGCATCCATAGCGGCTGCCTGTTTGAGGCCGATGCTCATCGTTTCTGTTTCTTCGGGGTTGGGGTATACCACTGTAGGAAAATTACCATCGGGCGTGCTTTGCTCTTCCACGATATGCACATTGGTAAAACCGTAGCGTTTAAGCGCTGCCGGTACCATCATGATTCCCGTGCCATGTATTGGCGTATAAACAATTTTAAGATCATGTTGTGCCTGGCAAACATCGGGGTAGATACTCAGCCCTTTTACCATATCGAGGTAGGCCTCATCTATCTCTTTACCGATAATGCTGATATTCTTTTCTCCGCCATCCCATTTCACATCATCGAGCGATGCGATCTTTTCCACTTCGGCGATCACATTTTTATCATGTGGTGGAACCATTTGAGCACCGTCATCCCAATATGCTTTATAACCGTTGTATTCCTTTGGATTGTGGCTGGCGGTACATACTACCCCACCCTTGCATTTAAAATGCCTGATCGCAAAACTCAATTCAGGCGTAGGCCGCAGCGCTTCAAACAGGTACACTTTGATCCCGTTCGCAGCAAATACATTGGCGGTGGTCTCTGCAAAACAGCGGCTATTATTGCGGCTGTCGTGTGCGATCGCCACACTGACATCGTCACCAAAACATTTTTTCAGGTAATTTGCATAACCCTGTGTGGCCATTCCCACGGTGTATTTATTCATGCGGTTGGTTCCAACACCCATGATACCACGCAGGCCACCTGTTCCAAATTCAAGGTTCTTATAAAAAGCATCCGTAAGCTCGTCGGGATTTTCCTGCTGCAGTTTCCGGATCGTAGTTTTTGTGGCTTCATCATAATTTCCTGAAAGCCATTGGTCAATCTTTACCTGGATATTCTTGTCCATATTTTTCGTTTAACATCTTCAAAAATATAATATTCGTATGTTATTAACACACATTACTGCTATTTTTGTTTTTTATGAAGCCAGCCTCATATCTTTATTCACCAGTTGTTGTGTCACTCACTTCTACCTGCAAAGCTATATGCTGCTTTTTTTTATCACTTCTCCTTTTCATTCATACAACGGCACATACAGACAGTACCCAACTGGCAAATAAAGATTCTATACCAGGCGGCCAGGATTATAAAGTTACTATCACGCACCATGGCCATTCCCTTCCTGCTTATCCATATAATAAAAAAAGAGTCAGGCTGATAACTGCCGCCAATATAGTGGGATATGGCGGCATTATGGCCGGGTTATATACGACCTGGTACAAAAATTACCCCCAAAGCAGGTTTCATACTTTTAATGACTTCGATGAGTGGAAACAAATGGACAAGTTTGGGCACGTGTACAGTGCCTATGCAGCAGGAAAGGCAAGCATGGAGTTGTGGCGTTGGACGGGCATTGAGCGAAAAAAAAGGATCTGGATAGGCGGAATGAGCGGAGCTGTATATCAAACGGTGATTGAAACATTAGACGGGTTCAGCAGTGAATGGGGCTGGAGCTGGGCAGATTTTGGAGCGAATATCATCGGCAGCGGGATGTTTGTAGCCCAGGAACTGGCCTGGGATGAGCAACGCATCCAGTTAAAATGGTCTTTCCACCGGAAGCATTATCATGATCCCTCCCTCAATAAACGAAGCGACGATATATTTGGCAAAAGCAGTGCAGAGCGGTTCTTAAAAGATTATAACGGCCAGACCTACTGGCTAAGCACTGGCTTAAGAACCATCTTTCCTTCAACGGGGCTCCCTGCATGGCTACAGGTATCTTTGGGCACCGGCGTGGAAGGATTATTTGGTGCCCGTGAAAATATCGGAAGGGATAAAACAGGCAATATCATTTTCAGCCGGCCAGACATTAAACGTTACCGCCAATGGTTCCTGGCACCGGATATAGATCTTACAAAGATAAAAACGAATAAAAAGGGAATAAGGCTGGCACTAACGGTATTGAATATAGTCAAATTCCCAACACCTTCCCTGGAATATTCCAATGGAAGTATAAAATGGAACTGGCTTCATTTTTAAACCTTCGTTTTAGTTGACAGTCACCGGAAAATAAAACAGCAACATGCAAAAAAACAAGCAGATTTTCATAGTGTCCATCCTGTTATTCTTATACTTCTGCGGGATGATAGCTGTGAATAGTTTTAAGATCGACCTGGTGATCGTAGGGGTTTTCAGGGAGTTATTGACCATTCCCGCGTTTATATTACTGGCTGTCTTAGTGGTGCTTTCAATGATCTCGTTCGTAAAGCAACAGTTTAAGCCAAGCGGCTTTCCTTTTTTATACATTGGCCATGAACCTGCTGACAATTATATTGATCATTGTGTTTGCATACTATTAATAAGCGATCACAAATTCTTCTTTGGAAGGCTGCTTAAAAGAAGTATGCAGGTCGATAGAAAAAATATGGAGGATGGAAGATTTCAGCTTTTGAAAATTGTTTGGCTTGCAGAGATAATAACTGGCCCCATAATCATACATTTTATTGATAGATTCCTGCTGGCATGAAGTAGAGTAAATAACCACAGGTATATTTTTCAGTTTTTCCGTTTTCTTTATCAGCCTTAAACATTCGAACCCATTTTTCTTGGGCATATTGAGATCAAGAAAAATGATCATTTGCTCTTTCTGATTTTTTTTATCCAGAATTTCCATCAACTGTTCTCCATCAACAACAGTGGTTAGCTGTACAGGTACATCAACTTCTTTTAATGCTTCTTCAAAGAGCAAGCGGTCATCGGCATCATCATCAGCAAGTAAAATGAATTTTTGGGTAGGCATTTTGAGGGTTTTTGGGTAGGCACATTTGAGAACTCTCAAAATTAATTCAAATAGGTGCCAAATGCAAGGTCCGGAGGCTGAAATTTGTCTGCAGTAAGTAAAATTATCTCATTATTTGCCTGATATTATAAATAAGCAATATGCCTGAGGGAATCTTGTGGATAGAATCCGGGGCATTTTCAACTCATCCATGCACCGATTACTTCTCCTTCTTTTACTTCTACTACAATATTTTCCTGGAGGGTGGTTGACAATGAGAGCCCAACATAATCGACCCCTATCGGGAATTGCTTATGCGTTCGCTCAACCAATACCAGGGTTTGTATCTGTTGAGGAAGTTGTTGCAATAATGGTTTTAACGCATACAACATGGTACGGCCGCTGTTGGCAACATCATCTATGAGTAAGATCGTTTTGTTATCAAAATTCATTTCTTTGCTCAATGTTATTTCTCCCGGGTTCTTTTTATCCAGTGACAGTTCAAGGAGTATGATCTTCCCGCTAAACACATCCTTTAAATAGGCAGCCATTTTCTTTGCAATGAAAATACCGTTCTCTTTGATGCCAATTAAAATGAGCTCATTTTTTTCATAGTTCCTTTCCGCCACTTCCAGTGCCATTCGCCGGAGCTTTTTGTCAGCAGTTTCTTTACTTAATATCATTGGCCTGAATATTTATGATTATTTGTATGAAGCATAATAATGATGGAAAGTTCCGAAAATATTCCTTCTAAAATATTAATTATTAAATACTTTATCTTAGCCCTCATAATTTAAGGTATGAATTACGTTCAACAGGCTGCTTTTATATTGCTCGCCGGATTTTCCACCTGGCTGTTCTCTAAAAATATCATACAGATCAGGCGTAATATTTTGATGGGCAAAGCCGAAGATCTTACAGACAATCCCAGCCGCCGCTGGAAGAACCTGTTGCTGTTAGCCTTCGGGCAAAAGAAAATGTTCCGCAACCCGCTTGTCGCAGTCATGCATTTTATTATCTATGCGGGGTTTATCATTATCAATATAGAAGTGCTTGAAATTGTGCTGGATGGAATATTTGGAACACACCGGCTTTTCCTCGGAACCCTTGGAGGCTTCTACACTTTTGTGATCAATTTCTTCGAATTGCTGGCCGTGGGTGTTATTGCAGTGTGCGTGATCTTTTTAGTAAGAAGAAATATCATCAAGCTAAAACGCTTTATCAGCCATGACCTGGATGGATGGCCCCGCAGTGATGCCAATTATATTTTGATATCGGAAATAATTTTAATGACCTTTTTCCTGACAATGAATGCAACGGACAGGGCCATACAATTGCAATTACCCGGGGATGAACATTATCGTGACACCGGTAATTTTATTGTCTCGGGGATGATCGCTCCATTATTACAAAATATGCCCGCTGCTCAATTGATCGGCGCGGAGCGAATCTGCTGGTGGCTGCATATTACCGGCATATTCGCTTTTTTAAATTACCTGCCTTACAGCAAACACCTGCATATCATGCTGGCCTTTCCGAATGCTTATTATACAAAGCTGGACCCCCTGGGCAGAATGGATAATATGGAAAATGTGCAAAATGAGGTGAAATATATGATGCAACCGGAACTGGCTCCTGCAGGTGATGCCCAGCCCATGAAATTCGGAGCGAAGGATGTAATCGACCTCAGCTGGAAAAATTTACTGGATGCCTATAGTTGCACGGAATGTGGCCGATGTTCTGCCGCCTGCCCCGCTACCCAGACAGGTAAATTGCTAAGCCCAAGAAAAATAATGATGGATACCCGTGACCGGGCAACTGAAGTTGGTAAAAATATTAAAGTCAATGGCCAGTTTAAAGATGATGGAAAAACATTGCTGTATAATTATATCAGTGTTGAAGAGCTCCGTGCCTGCACTACCTGTAACGCCTGTGTGCAGGAATGCCCGGTAAGTATCAGCCCCCTGGATATCATTCTTGAACTCCGCCGCAGCCTGATCATGGAGGACAGCAATGCACCCCAGGAGTGGAACGCCATGTTCAGCAATGTTGAAAATAATTTCGCTCCCTGGAAACTAAGCCCGGATGAAAGGGACAAGTGGGCACAGGAAATGGAATAATTTTGATTATAAAAATCGGGGAAGAGATGACATCTTTTTTTCAAAGTGAGTAAACATATATTTGAAGTGTTTACTTGAAAAAAAGATGTCATCTCTTCTCAATTATTACAAAGACTTAAGATATTCAACCAGGTCTTTTTTCTCGGTTTCGCTTAATGCAAGTTTTTTGAAATTGTTGTAATGATTTACTACATCCATTAAAGTCGCAAATCTTCCGTCATGATAAAAGCCTCCTTTCATGTGTGTCCATAGTCCTTTTAGCCCTTGTGTAACATATGTTTTATCGGGTGAACGGCTGGACTGAAAATCATCAATACCAATTTCAGATGCTTTGTGTGTATTCCAACCCGGTTCGGTAAAGAGCGGAGGAACGTGACAGCTTGCACATTTTGCTTTATTGTTAAATACCATCATACCACGCTGTGCTGCTTCTTTATTATAAATGCTGTCCGGTGCTTTAGGGGCCGGGATCGCTAGTTGGTAAAATTGTAATGCTGCCAGTTTACCGGTTACCATATCAGGGTTATGACGTTTGTTCCCTGCATCCGTTTTAGCTGCAACAGGGTATTTTTTAGCATCGTTGAGCCGCTCATCATAAAAAGTTCCATTTCCTGCCAATTCAAGATTTGCAACATATGCATTCCAATAGGTAATGTCACCCCATCCGCCCGTCCATGTATGATTATTGTTTCCTGCATGCCCGAATGCTTCGGGAATTAATGTTGCGGCTGATTTGCCATCGGGCCGGAATGCTTTGCCATCTAAATTGAGTAGTGCATCAAATTTTCCGGGGCCCCAACTTGCTAAAACTTTCTTAACCGTGGCTACATCTACCCCCAGGGCATCTGTAAGTGGCTTTAAATTGGGTGCCATTGATACAATTGCCCCAACATTCAGATCACGGTTTGCCCAGCCGTCAAGACGATGGCCAATGCCAGGAGCAAATGCATCATCCACTGTTGAATGGCAGGATGCACAGGTAAGCCCGATAGAAACAAGATTTTTATTATTATCAAAAGTTCCCTTCACCCCAACTACTGCATTCAGTTGTAAAAGTGTAAGTGTAACTGCAGGGTCGTCTAAATTTACTTTACCTGCTTTAATTGCCGCTGCCACGTCTGCAGGAATAACATCCATATCTACTTTTAATCCTGCAGCAAGTGCGGCTTTGGGAGATAGCCCTGTACCAACGCCCCCATTTTTTTCTCCGGCAATGGCTTTGTTTAATTGCAGCGCATCCGTCCAATAGGTTTCGTCTCCAAAGGTTTCAAAACGAAATGTTTGCCTGCCTTCTGCAAGCATTTGCCTGGCATTCACAGATATTGGGTCTTCATCCTCATTATCTGTGGCCGCTACCTGTGCTGTTGAAGAATTTGTACATTGGATAAGAAATATAGAGATTGTAATAAAAAAAATAATACCCAATGAAGCAAGAAATATTGAATTCTTTTTCATTTTATAAGCATTTTAATTATTTAATCAAAGCGTTCATTTTTAAACAGGGGATTGGCTAATTGATCTTCAAAAATTACCTAATTCAACACTTGAAATCAGTCTGTGGCCGCGCTCATTTCAAGGCTTATTATTTTATATATAGAGTGTATAAAAACCGGGAAGGTTACAAAAAAGCAGATCTTTTTTTAAAATATTATCCGTGCTGTAGCGCAATTTCTTTAAGCATGTTCCGGTGGGCTTGGTATATCCTCCTTTTTTATATGCTGTATCTTATCAACAGCATCTTTATGCATTAATATCTTCCAAAGCTGGATGATCGCGGTGAGTGCAAAAATGCCCCCGATCACCCAATTCAGGTACTGTTCGCTGTTGGAAATCCTTTGTATCAGCCATTTACCGCCAAATATAAAGATACAGTTGCCCAGTAATGTGCCCAGGCCGATGCCGGTAATATAACTGTTGTACTGGGAATTGACCGGCTGTAAAACCTTCTTTGTAAACAGCACTGTACTCCATCCAAACCAGAACGGGATCTGTACCGGGTTAATGGCACACATGAAAGCACCGAGTAAAAAACGATTGATATTAATTTCATCCCAGAAATTAACGTGTTTTCCTTCTTCAGGAGCAGTGTGTAAAGCTGCATAAAAACTACCAATAGCCAATGCCACAATGATCGCCAGCGTTATCCATTCCATTATCTTCATAAGCCGTCCCTGCTTCTGTATCCAGCTGATCCCGACCAATGAAAGCCTTACATAGATCATTTCAACCAGTAACGAACCGAATGAAAAAAGCAACGCATTTTTAAAGCCTTCCGCGATCCCGATCTGCATAGCGGCGACATTCAGGGTTCCCAGTGGCAGCGAGCCCAGGAAGCTGATCATCAAACCCCAGCAAAAGATCCTGAATAATTTAGACATAGTTCAAAGATAAGCTGCAAACAAAAACAATGCGGGAGCTTTGAAAATGATTTTAGGGACCTATTTAGCAAAAATACTTAATGAAACTTTTAAATTATCCGCCATTGAAACACTGCTCCCACCTATGTTAAAATCACGGCGGTTAACACCAAATTCCCCTGTAAACAAATAGCCATCGTTGTTATTTGCAGCATTAAAGGAAAATTTTACCGGCTTTGTTATGCCTTTTATAGTAAGATTACCCGTAAACATATAGATCCCGGCTTTACCGGTGGATTCAATTTTCGTACTCAGCATCTTTATGAGCGGGTACTTAGCTACATCAAAATATGCTTCTTTCTTCAAATGCCTGTCCCTTGTGCCGTTATCGGTATCAATCGTGGATGCATCCACAGTAGCATTAAATGTGCAGGCTGATAAATTCCCCGGATCGAATTTAATGGTCCCTTTCAGGCCTTTAAAATCTCCCCCCGTTTTGAACCCGAAATTCTTAATTATAAAATGAACCCTGCTGCCTTCATCCGTGCTGGTTAGTATTTTTTGGGAATACATTCCATTCACACAAAAAAAACAGCATATTAAACAAAAAATATTTTTCATCTTTTAAAATTAACCATGAACATTAATAATGTCTCCCTGGTAATCACAATTAACAAACATTACATAATTTACGTGAACAATATGTTGAGATCCTCGACGATACAATTGCTTCGCTTTCATTTTTCTTTCTTCCTGATGCCTGTCTATTGGCTGGCATTGAGCCAGACTGAAACGATCGATCCAAAAAACGCGTTATTAATATTCATCATTCTCCACGTATTGGTTTACCCTTCCAGTAACGGTTATAACAGTTATATGGACAGGGATACGGGTAGCATCGGTGGCATTAAAAATCCAAAAAAGCCAACGAAACAATTGTTTTATGTTTCCATTGTAATGGACCTGCTTGCACTGGTTTGCAGCATATTCATAAGCATTTCTTTTTTTATAGGAATACTTGCTTTCATTACGGCTTCCAGGTCTTATAGCTATCGGGGCATCCGCCTGAAAAAATATCCTGTAGTCGGTTATTTAACGGTGATCCTTTTCCAGGGTTCACTCATATTCTTTTTAGTGATGCACGGGAGCAGTATCCATAAAACAATATCCGTACCAGCTATTGGCATGATTGCTGCCGCATTGCTGGTAGGTGGGTTTTACCCCCTTACACAAATTTACCAGCACATGCAGGATAAGGAAGATGGCGTTATCACATTAAGTTATTTATTAGGATACAAAGGCACTTTCATTTTTACAATGGTCATTTATTCGATGGCAATGACCGCGCTTGGGTTCTACCTCGCAACCAATTTTGAAATAGAACGTTTCTTCATAGTACAGATCTTTTTGTTACCGGTGCTCGTATATTTCTTTTGGTGGTTCTACAAAGTTTATCGTGATACGAAAGCCGCCAATTTTAAAAATACCATGCGCATGAACCTGGTCGCCTCTGTTTTTACGAATGCGGCTTTCATTTTTTTATTTGTAATTGAGAAGTTTTGAGTAAGATAATTTCTATAGCGACCGCTGTACCTAAATATAAACATCAACAGGATGACCTGTTCTTATTCGCAGATAAGATCTATTGTAAAGATGAAACGGAAACAAGAAAACTAAAATTCCTTTACCATCAAAGTGGTATTACCAGCCGTTATTCTGTGATACCCGATTATACTGTCCCCCCCGCGGAAAGACAATTTTACCCGGAGTGCGGCGACCTGGAACCTTTCCCTGGTATAGAAAAAAGAATGCAATGGTTCAATGATCATGCTGCTTCGCTTTCAGTGCAGGCTATTGAAGAGTGTATCAAAAACGAGATAGACAAAAATGAGATCACCCACTTAATAACGGTTACCTGTACGGGGATGAGTGCGCCCGGCCTTGACCTGCAGGTAATGGAATTGATGGGCCTTCCACAAAATATATTCAGGACATCCGTAAATTTTATGGGTTGCTACGCTGCAGTACATGCATTAAAACTGGCAGATTCATTTTGCAAAAATGAAAAAAAAGCCAATGTAGTGATCGTATGCACTGAATTGTGCACCCTGCATTTTCAAAAAGATATTTCGCCGGATAATATGACCTCTTCGTTGCTTTTTGGCGATGGCTGTGCAGCGATGCTTGTCCGCCCGGACCACGATCATGAAAAAGGCATACTGATCCAGCATTTTTTTTCAGATGTTTCTTTCAAGGGGAAAAAAGATATGGCCTGGGAACTTTCTTCAAAAGGTTTTTTAATGACGTTAACCGGCTATGTCCCTGAACTCATAAAAGAAGATTTCAAAGGCCTTGTCAGCAATGCTATGAATTCGGCAAACAAAAATATACCCGATATCACCCATTGGTGTATTCATCCCGGTGGAAAAAAAATACTGGAAAGTATTGCTGCAAGCCTCAATATTGTTCATGATAATTTAAAATATTCCTATGAAGTGCTCCGGGATTATGGGAATATGAGTTCACCCACCATTTTATTTGTATTGAAAAAGATCCTGGATGAATTTAATGAGAATCCGCCACTGAAACCTGCATTGATCTTTGGTGCTGCTTTCGGACCGGGGCTGACCATGGAAACATTCACCGCCACTTATGATTAATTTAAAAAAACGGTCATATAAAAATGAATTGCTTGATGGGGATGATATCCCTTTTGCTGATATCAGGCAAAACATGCGGGAATTAAATACCATTAATACTTTATTGGGCGGGCATAAAATAACCATTGGAGGCATTAAACAATTTACGGGACAAGAACATGCGCCACCACATTTATCGATCTGTGAAATAGGCTGCGGTGGTGGAGACAATTTAAATGCTATCGCTATATGGTGCAGCAAACATTCGATCACTGCATCTTTCACCGGCATTGACATAAAAGGTTCCTGTATTGAATTTGCAAAAACGCAATACCCCGGTTTACGGGCAACATGGATCAGCAGTGATTATGCAGCTATGCAATTCCCGTCTAATAAGCCAACGATCATTTTTTCATCGCTGTTCTGCCATCATTTTACTGAAGATGAATTAATAAAAATGCTTGCCTGGATGAAACAAAACAGCAGGGATGGTTTTTTTATTAATGACCTGCATCGCCATCCATTGGCATATTATTCTATAAAATGGATCACTAAACTTTTTTCAAGATCGTATCTTGTAAAACATGATGCCCCCCTCTCCGTGGCCAGGGGATTTAAAAAAAGAGAATGGAAAAATATCTTTGAAGCTGCAGGTATCCGGCGATACCATATTCAATGGAAATGGGCATTCAGGTATTTAATCGTTTGCAAAAATGAACAATGAAACATTGTATGATTGTGCCATCATTGGCGGGGGGCTCGCGGGCTTAACATTGTCCATACGCTTATCCATGCAGGGCCACAAAGTGATCCTGTTTGAAAAAGAGCGATACCCTTTTCACAAGGTCTGTGGGGAATACATCAGTCTCGAAAGCAAACCTTACCTGGAAAGCCTGGGACTTTCACTTGATAAAATGCAGGTTCCGCTTATTAAAAAGCTCGTTGTAAGTTCTCCTGATGGAAATGAATTAAAGCATGTCCTGTCACTCGGCGGTTTTGGTATCAGCCGTTATAAAATAGACGATGCATTAAAAAAAATTGCGCTTGACGCAGGCGTTTTTATCATGGAGGAATGTAAAGTGGAAGACGCTTTTCTAAAGAATGATCATTTCGAGCTACAAACAATGAAAGGTAATTTCAACAGCCGGTTTTGCTGCGGCAGCTTTGGAAAAAAAAGTAACCTTGACATTAAGTGGAAGCGCGCCTTCGTACAGCAGGTTCCTAATAAATTAAACAATTTTATTGCCGTTAAGTATCATGTTCAGGCTATGTTTGCGGATGATACCATTGCTCTGCATAATTTCAAAGATGGGTATTGTGGTATTTCAAAAGTAGAAGATGATAAATATTGCCTTTGCTATCTCACCAATGCCAGCCAACCTGAAAAATAGCGGGAATTCCATTTCAGCAATGGAAAAGAACATCTTAAGCCGGAATCCTCATTTAAGAAGAATTTTTGAGACATGTACCCGGTTGTATGATCTGCCGCTATCTATTTCGCAAATATCATTTGAGCAAAAATCGCCGGTTGAAAATCATATTTTGATGATCGGTGATGCGGCGGGGATGATCACACCGCTTTGTGGCAACGGGATGAGTATGGCCATGCATAGCGGTAAAATTGCTTCTATATATATCAATGATTTTTTGCTGGGGAAAATTAACCGTGCACAGGCAGAAACACTTTATGCTACGGCATGGAAAAAGGCATTTGGTAAAAGATTAAGAACAGGCAGGATGATCCAGCGATTCTTTGGCAAGACACGTGTTACAAACGGGTTCATCAAAACCATGAAATTGTTTCCTTCATTGACAGGGTGGCTGATAAAGCAAACCCATGGTAAACCATTTTAGGCTTAGCCAATTTTAATATCCGCTTCCTTCATGAGCTTATAAAGCGCTTTGGTCTCGGTCCTGAAGCGCATTCCTTTCATTAAAGGCCATGGCTTTATTCCGAGGCGGGTATTATACCTGCTTATATGGAAAAGTGCCTTCCAGTGTTTTAAAATTTCCCGGTAAGCATTTTTTAATGTATAGCCGGTGTCATAAAAATGATTGGGTTCAGCACCGCAACCGTTGTATTCCAGTATCGTAAATTCCTTCCCCTGTTTCAGCAATTCAATACTTTCGCACATGATATCATACCTGCCATAAAAAAAATCATTGATGCGGTGGCTGATCTTATCAAACACGCTCACAAGCTTATCATCAATATGTTCCTTCAGGTCAATAAAATGAGCACCACGGTTATGATTAGCCGCATAGCTAAGCACATATTTCTCACCGGCAGGAATTATTTTATTCCAGGATTCCTTATGCCTGCTCTGAAGCTCCCCGGTCCGTATAGCTGCTTTTGGATGCATCAATACCAGCTCTTCCAGCGTATTGCTGCCATTCCCGGTAACCTGTAAAGGGATCTTATGCAAAAAACCGGTAATAATTCCTTTTTCCTGCTGCGGGTGCCTGATGTAAAAAACACTTACCTCCACCGGGTAATGGACCATGCGCTGCACGATATATTCTACGGGTACAAGATGGTGGTAATGTGCCAATTCTGCAGGATCATCAATTTTACGAAATAAGATCCCCTGCCCTCCCACTTCCGGCTTCACGATCAGGGGATAACCGATATCCAGGGAATCAATTTTTGATTTAACTACTTCAAGATCATCCGATGGCAATACATTAAATGTTGCGGGATACAGATCCGATGGCAACAGGTCATACATTTCCCTTTTGGGTTCCCCCTCCATACCTCCAAAAGTGAGCCCCGGATTACTGGGTGTAAAAAACCATACTGCCCCCGATCTGAGCATATACCAACCCCATACAGGAACCAGCGGCGCATAAATTAATTTAAATGGCCATGCTTCCCAATTCGTAATCTTATTAATTAGTTTCTTCACGTGTGTGTATTAAAGCGAAGGTATTTAATAAAATATTATTGCCCCTTTATACGGGTCAAAATGTGTAAAGTTGCAACAACTACCAGGAAATTAATAACAGGAATTAGTTTTGATATAATTGTATAGATTTACTTTTGTAAGTATCAAGCTTATAGCACGGTATTTTTTAAACTCGTTATAAAAACAAGATCATTATGCACGTACCAACCATGGCGGAGTTTTTGGCAAATGGCGAACAACCTGAAATTCTATTCTGGGTTGGCTGCGCAGGTAGCTTTGATCAGCGGGCACAAAAGATCACCAAGGCATTTGTAACCATTTTAAATAAAATAGGCATTAAATACGCGATACTCGGTAAAGAGGAAATGTGTAACGGCGATCCGGCAAGGCGCGCCGGCAATGAGTTCATGTTCCAGATGATGGCTTACCAGAATATCCAGGTATTGAACGGTTATGGTATAAAAAAAATTGTAACCGCCTGCCCCCATTGTTTTAATATCCTGAAAAATGAATATCCCGTATTGGGCGGAAATTATGAGGTGATACATCATGCAACTTTCCTGCAGCAACTGATTGATGAGGGAAAGATCAATATGCAGGGAGGAGGGATCTTTAAAGGAAAAAAAATAACTTACCATGACAGCTGTTATCTCGGCAGGGCAAACAATATTTATGAGGCTCCCCGTAAAGTGCTTGAAGCATTGGATGTAGCCCTGGTGGAAATGAAGCGCTGCCGTAGCAATGGCTTATGTTGCGGGGCCGGCGGCGCGCAGATGTTCAAAGAGGAAGAAAAAGGAACGGTAAGGATCAATATCGAGCGTACCAATGAAGCCCTCGGAACCGGTGCAAACATCATTGCTGCGGCATGCCCTTTTTGCAATACGATGCTTACCGATGGTGTAAAAAATAAAGAGAAAGAAGATAGTGTCCAGGTCCTGGATATTGCGGAACTGGTGGCCGCATCAATGGTCGCCTCTTAAATTTATTATGTAACGGGTTGTCAGGTTGAGCTTGTCGAAACCGGCATCGTTCAGTTTACAACACGCCTTCGACAGGCTCAGGCTGACAGTTTTTCAAAATGAGGCACTGACCCGATTTCCCATTTTGACATTCATTTATTTTACCTGCTTACCTTTGCAGCATGGATCTCAATTATCAACAACACCTGCCCCTGGATTTTAATGAAGGATCAAAAGTATGGATCTACCAGTCCAGCCGGCTTTTTTTTATCAGCGAGGCGTTGGAAATGGAAGAAATGTTGCAGGATTTTGTAAAAAAATGGAACAGTCATGGGGCACCGGTAAAAGGATACGCCAATTTATTTTTTGGAAGATTTATCGTTCTCATGGCCGACGAAACGGCTACAGGTGTAAGCGGGTGCAGTACCGACAGCTCTGTCAGGCTGATAAAAGCCATTGAATCAAAATACAACGTAGAACTTTTTGACAGGCTCTCACTGGCATTCATTGTAAAGGACAAAGTAGAACTGATCCCTTTTTCGCAATTCAAATATGCACTTGACAATAATTTTATTGACCAGGATACCCCGTATTTTAATAATACGGTCAGCAGCAAAAAACAATTTGAGCTGAACTGGATCAT
This sequence comes from uncultured Chitinophagaceae bacterium, assembly GCA_963779595.1. Taxonomy (GTDB): domain Bacteria; phylum Bacteroidota; class Bacteroidia; order Chitinophagales; family Chitinophagaceae; genus Ferruginibacter. Next base: position 530,562 of record CAVZYY010000002.1, read on the forward strand.
TCCCCTAAAGGATAGCTGGCTAAAAAACCAACTGGCCCAAAAAATTTAAATCACTACTACTTAGGCCTTTCCTCATTTTTTCAATGCCACCCGGTATCAGAGGACTATCTTTTTAAAAAAAGGTTTTGTAACTTTTACCCATATTAGGAATATGGGTAATTTTTTGCTTAACCCTTCGGGTCCCTATCCTGTAAACCAGTAAAATCATAGCCATTTACCTCATGTAAATAGTGGCATGATTTTGTCAACGGTAACGGGGTATCCACCATATCATCAACAGGTAATATTTTTATGACGACATTATCCAAAACGCTTTTTCTACTCCTTTTGACAATGTTGTTATGCTTAGACCATTTAACAGCTCAAAACCTCCCGGTTGCAGATAGCATTCAGTACAAAAAAGTAGTGGCAGACAGGCATCATAAGTATGATAAAGGCGCTATTCACCGGTTCTTCTGGGGCAGCCATTACCGTAAGGAATGGGAAACGCCCGTATCATTTAAGGTTGCAATGCTGGATACTTTGGCGGGCGGATTAACGCCTTATGAGAAAGGCGGCGGCAGGCAAAGCAGATCTTTGAGGCTCCGGGACGCCAATAAGCGGGAATATGTGCTCCGGAGTATTGATAAATCTTTTGGAAAAGCCCTCCCTGGAATTACACACGGAACTTTTATAGAAAGGATCGCGGATGACCAGGTCACGATCGGCCATCCTTTTTCAGCATTAACCATTTCCCCCATGGCTGAGGCGGCAAAGATCTATCATACCATTCCCAAAATATATTATATTCCAAAACAACTTTCGTTGGGGGAATTCAATGAAGATTTTGGTGATGAATTATACCTCTTTGAGCAGCGGCCGGATGAGAACTGGGAAACAGCTCCCAATTTCGGGAACGCAAAAAATATCATCGGTACTGATAAATTGTTTGAAAAACTAAGAGAGGACAATGATAATACTGTTGACCAGCTTGCTTATGTTAGAGCAAGATTATTTGATATCCTGATTGGCGACTGGGGACGGCATGAGGATCAATGGCGCTGGGCGGCATTTAAAAATGATAAACAAACCCTTTACAAGCCGGTACCAAGAGACAGGGACCAGGCTTATACAAAATTTGATGGCTTTTTAGTAAGGATACTCATCCAGGCTGCTGGTGCAAAACACTTACAGACGTTCGATCATAAAATAAAGAATATTAAACGCTTTAATTTCCCTGCAAGAAATCTTGACCTTCGCCTCACGAATGAAGTCAGCCTGGATCAATGGATCAACATTGCCAAGGACCTGCAGCAATCCCTGACGAATGATATCATCGATAGTGCTATTAAATGTTTGCCTGCAGAAGTGTACCCCATTTCAGGGCCGGGGATCGCTGCGAAATTAAAATCAAGGAGGGATATTCTCGTAAAAGAAACTGAAAAATATTTCAGGTTTCTCAACCGTCAGGTGGATATCCCCGGCTCAGAAGGCTCCGAATTCTTCGAGGTAAAAAGACTGAATGATGATTCTACCGAAGTAAATATCTATAAGATCAATAAAGAAGGTAATGTGAAAGAGAAGCCCTTCTATCACCGCATTTTTATCAACAGGCAAACCAAAGAGATCAGGGTCTATGGATTAAAAGGGCAGGATAAATTCAAGGTAACAGGAACGGTTAAACGTGGCATAAAGGTCCGGCTGATCGGTGGCCCCGATAAAGATAGCCTTATTGATGAATCGCGTGTGCGGGAGATTGAGCACCAGACAAAGATCTACGATAACAGCAAAAATGATATTAAAACATCGAAAGAAACCGCCTTAAGGCTTTCCAGCGATCCCTCCATACATGCCTATTACTATAAAGCATTTAAATATGAAAGGGAAAGCATGCTCCCGGTCATATTCTATAATTCAGATGACCGTATTCATGTAGGAATTGTTTATTCAAGAACGAAGCAGCAGTGGAGAAAAGATCCCTTCGGTTTTAAGCAATACTTAGATCTAAAGTATTCAGTGGAACAGAAGGGATTCAGCTCTACTTATAAGAGTACTTATACCGAGCTCGCCGGCAAATGGAATCTTGACATATACGCAAACTACGATGAAATAAGGTGGACAAATTTCTATGGACTTGGAAATGAAACGGCCCTGTCTACTACCGACAGGGATTTCTTCAGGGTGAGAAGCCGGCAGGTGGCCGGTGTTGTGGGTGTGGAGCGCTTTATCCGCAACAGACACCGGATTACCATACATCCTTTTTATCAAAGCATTGATATCATTAATGATACAGCCCGCTTTCTTTCGAAACAGTTCATTCCTTCTCCTGGCATTTATGGCAACCAGCTTTTTGCCGGTGCAGATGTAAGCTATATTTATCAAAATTTAAATGATTCCAGTTTACCGGTAAAAGGAATAAGCTTCCGGGTACATGGGAATTATACAAATAATCTAAAGAACAGCAATGATTTTTCAAGGTACGGGGCTGAATTAAATCTATACCTGCCTTTCACACAAAAGATAGGAATTGCCATCAAAAGCGGGGCGGCGTCCTTAACCGGGAAACCCGAATTCTACCAGTATAACCGCATCGGAGGTTCAGAAACTTTGCGGGGACATCAACGGGACCGGTTTTATGGCAACAGCAGCTTTTATAACCAAAATGAACTTCGCTGGATTAGCAATTTCCGCTCTTTTCTTTTTAATGGAAAGATCGGCGTATTTGGATTATACGATATCGGGCGCGTATGGCTTAAAAATGAACATTCGGATGTTTGGCATACAGGCTACGGCGGAGGCCTCATACTGTCCCCATTTAACAGGCTGAGCATAACTGCAGCTTATGCTAAATCAGTTGAGGACTGGAACATACATGTCAATATCATGAAAATCTTTTAGGGTGACATTCTTCTATTATTTAGATTGTTGTTTCTTATAATGATATTATAATCAGCATTTAAATAACCTTTCCTAAACTAAATGTATAAACAAAACTTTAAGTGTTAATGCTGACATCCTGTCACTTTTAATTGAATAATATTTTATCTTTGCAGCCAAAATTAAGAATTGATGCAGGGATTGATGACAGATAAAATTCATGATGAATCCAAACAAGGCGAAGCATTTACGGCTTTGGATCCTGTACTCACTCATTACAAAAAACACTTTTACATAGAAAGTTATGGCTGTGCCATGAACTTTGCAGATAGTGAAGTGGTGGCATCCATTTTACAATCTGACGGATTTGGATCTACGACAGATTCAAGCCGTGCAGACCTTATATTGATCAACACATGTTCCATCAGGGAAAAAGCTGAAGAACGTGTTCGTAAGCGCCTCACAGAATTCAGGCAATTAAAAAGGTCCAAACCGGGCCTGATCATCGGGGTGTTGGGTTGTATGGCAGAACGACTCAAAGGCGCTTTCCTGGAAGAAGAAAAGCTTGTAGATATCGTGATCGGCCCGGATGCATACCGCAGCCTTCCCTCGCTGATCGAAGAGGCGAATGGAGGTCAAAAAGGGGTGAATGTTTTATTGAGCCGCGATGAAACCTATGCAGATATATCCCCCATCCGCCTTAACAGCAATGGTGTGAATGCATTTGTAAGCATCATGCGTGGCTGCAACAACATGTGCTCCTTTTGTGTAGTACCGTTTACGCGTGGCCGTGAACGAAGCCGGGATGCCGCGAGTATTATACATGAATGTAAAACCTTATTCGATGATGGATACAGGGAAGTTACTTTGCTGGGACAAAATGTTGACAGCTACCATTGGATGAATGAATCAACCAATGAGCCTGTGACCTTTGCACAGTTGCTGGAAAAAGTGGCATTGGTCTCTCCCCTGTTAAGGATAAGGTTTTCCACTTCGCACCCAAAGGACATCACGGATGAAGTATTGTTCACCATCAAAAAATATGATAATATCTGCAATTATATTCACCTGCCCGTTCAAAGCGGCAGCAGCCGCGTATTGCAGATGATGAACCGGACATACAGCCGCGAGTGGTACATTTCAAAGGTTAACCGTATCCGTGAGATCCTGCCTGATTGCGGTTTGTCTACAGATATGATCACCGGGTTTTGTACAGAAACAGAAGCCGATCACGAGGAATCCCTTAGCCTGATGGAATATTGCAGGTATGACCTTGCTTACCTGTATTTTTATTCTGAAAGACCTGGAACACTTGCAGCCCGCCGGTTTGAGGATGATGTGCCATTGGAAACAAAAAAACGCAGGCTGCAGGAACTTGTAGACCTATACCGCAGGCATTCTTTAATAAGCATGCAAAAAGATGTTGGCAAAACATTTAAGGTGTTGGCTGAAGGCCCATCAAAAAAGAACGACCAGGAATTATACGGACGCAATGACCAGAATAAAGTGGTTGTATTTCCAAAAGACCATTATAAAAAGGGAGATTACGTAACAGTGCACATTAGCGGCTGCACTGCCGGAACACTGATTGGAGAACCGCTGGAACCGGTTCTTCAATAACGGAAGAAGTGAAGTATTATTAAAATTAAAAAGTTCCGCCAAAGGCGGCTGATATCATGGATCAACAGGCAATAAAAAATCGTTTTGGGATTATAGGTAATTCGACCGCATTAAATCATGCATTGAATGTAGCGGTGCAGGTTGCTAATACTGACCTGAGCGTACTTATAAATGGTGAGAGCGGCGTGGGTAAAGAAGTTTTTTCACTGATCATTCACGCATTGTCCGCAAGAAAACACAATCCATTCATTGCAGTCAATTGCGGCGCCATACCGGAAGGCACGATCGATTCGGAATTATTCGGACATGAAAAAGGATCATTTACCGGCGCTGTGGACAGCCGCAAAGGATATTTTGAAACAGTAAACGGCGGTACCATTTTCCTGGATGAGATCGGGGAAATGCCTTTGGGCACACAAGCCAGGTTGTTGCGTGTATTGGAAGCCGGGGAATATATCCGCGTGGGCAGCAGTAAGGTACAAAAGACAGATGTAAGGGTCATCGCTGCATCCAATAAGGAGCTACTGGAATATACCCATAACGGGAAATTCAGGGAAGACCTTTATTACAGGTTGAATACCGTTCCTATCAGGGTTCCTCCATTAAGAGACCGGCAGGAGGATATCATTCTATTGTTCCGGAAATTTGTGGATGATTTTGCAGACCGCTATAAAACAACCCCGGTGCAATTGAGCGAGGAAGCTAAAAATGTACTGATCAGTTATCCATGGCCGGGCAATGTGAGGGAATTAAAGAATATTGCTGAGCAGATATCAGTTCTGAGTAAGGATAAGAACATCACGGCTGAGCAACTTAAATCATTCTTACCGGAACATAATTATACCCGCCTGCCTGTATTGGTCGGGGGAAATGGCGCTGTTAGCCAGACAGAATTTGCAAACGAACGTGAAATATTATACAAGCTTTTCTTTGATATGAAAAAGGATGTGAATGAATTAAAGAAAATGTTTTACGACCTGCTTCAAAACCCCGCTATGGCACAACATGCGCCTGTATTTAATGCAGATAATAACAATGTGAGCAACCTGAAAGAACTGAACCCGGCAGGAAATGGCAATGCATATAAATCATCTTCTCCATCTGTGATCTTCAGGAATGAGAACAACAATATCCAGGAGCATGAAGATGTTGAAGAGTCGTTAAGTATCATTGATAAAGAAAAAGAATTGATCATAAAAGCATTGAAAAAACACCGCGGGAAAAGGCGGGATGCTTCCCTGGACCTCGGTATCAGCGAAAGGACATTGTATCGCAAGCTGAAGGAATATGATATTGAGAATTTGTGATGAAAGGGGTGCTGGATACTGGATACTAGATACTAGATACTGGATGCAGGAATAGATGTACATAAAATAAAAAAGAAAATGAGATACTGGCGATTGAAGAAAAAGAATATCAAACGATGGTTTGCCTGCATCATGTTGCTCGGTATATTTAATTTCTCTACGTGCAGGTACTCTTTCAAAGACGTATCTATTCCTGCAGAAGTAAAAACGTTCCGGGTGAATTACCTCGAGAATAAGGCCCAGTATGTAAATACCCAGCTGAGTCCCCAGCTTACCGAGCGGTTAAAACAAAAGATCATCAGTACAACTAGACTTCGTGGCACAGATTCTGATGAAGCTCATTATGATATCAGTGGCTATGTTTCGCAATATTTCACAAGCACTATAAGCATTACGGGCGACAACGCCAGTGGGAACAGGCTAACAGTGGGATTTCACCTTGTCTTTAAAAATACACTTGATAATAAAAAGGATTTTGAAGCGGATATTATGAGAACCTTTGATTTTAGTGGTTCACTTACTTTAACACAGGCGGAAGTATCCCTGAATGAGGATATTGTTAAAAATGTGGTGGATGAGATCTTTAATAAAATATTTTCAAATTGGTAATTTGCTGCTTGCAGATTATCTTTTAGCTTTGAATCATGCCAGACAAACAATTATTTAATACCATTTTTCCTGGGGCTCCTGATACAGACCATTTAAGTATCCTACAAAAAGCTACCCGGGAATATCCATATTTTAGTGTGGCACATTATTTTTTGCTGAAAGAAACAGGCGCATCGCATCCTGATCATAAAAAGATCGCTGCAAGAACAGCCCTTCATTTTAACAACCCATTTTTACTGAACTATTTACTTGATAAAAAAATACCTGTAAAGAAACTGGCCCCTGTTGTTTCAATTTCACCTGCCCCGAAAGAGCTGCTCTCCAAAGAAACGGATGAAGTAATACCGGTAACAGCAGCCGTTGATGAACCAACAGCAGTAATTCCCGAACAGGCCATTGAAAAAGAAGTAATACCGATAACAGCAGCAGTTGATGAACCAACAGCAGTGATCCCGGAACAGGCCATTGAAAAAGTGGAAGAGAAAACGACCGTCACTAAAGAGGAGTTGATCTTTGAACCGCTTCATACCACGGATTATTTTGCATCACAGGGAATAAAATTGAGCGAGGAGGCACAGCCCACCGATAAATTAGGCAAACAACTGAAAAGCTTTACCGAGTGGTTGAAAACCATGAAAAAAGTACATGAAGGCAAATTACCAGCGGGTAACGAAAATATGGATGCTGCCGTGCAGCAACTTGCTGAAAAAAGCAATAAAGAGGACGAGATATTAACTGAATCAATGGCTGAAGTGTATATGCAGCAGGGAAAGTTCAAAAAGGCACACGAGATCTATGAAAAATTAAGTTTGCTCAATCCTACCAAAAGCGCTTACTTTGCAGCCAAAATAGAAAATTTAAAAGAAAACTGATATGTTAGGATTTATTTGGTGTTTTGATCATTGTAGCTTCTATAATACTTGGCCTGATCGTATTGATCCAGAACCCTAAAGGTGGTGGCTTGTCGGGTAGTTTGGGTGGTTTTGGCAACCAACTGATGGGTGTTAAACAAACAACAGATGTATTGGAAAAAGGTACCTGGGTATTCGCATCTATTGTAGGTTTATTGTGCCTGATGTCACCTGCATTTATACCGAAGAGCACCGGTGGCTCATCCAAAAATGATGACCTGTTGAAAGGCGTTTCTACCTCACCACAGCAAAAGCCTGTTACTCCTGCTAATACTACAACATTGCCGGGTGCAGTAATGCCAGACAGTAATAAAAAATAATCCTGACTTAAAATATTTATAGCCTCGCTAATAAACAGCGGGGTTTTTTTATTTTACTTTGTTATAGTCATTGAATCATTTCTCATGAAAAAAGTTTTGCTGGTAATATTGGTCATTGTCCTTATTGCGGGATCATATGCTGCCTGGAATATTTTTGGCCCAACCGTTTCTGTGCCTGCTGATAAATATTTTTACATAAGAACAGGGGCTTCTTATGAAGAAATAAAAAATGGGTTGCTTGAAAAAAAGATCATTTCCGGCCCCTTTTTCTTTGATAGAATAGCAAAACAGGTAAAGTATGACAGACGTGTAAGACCCGGCCGCTACGAGATCAAAAAAGGCAGCCTGGTCGACCTGGTCAGAATGTTAAAATCAGGCAGCCAATCAGCCGTAAGGCTTGTAATAAATAAGTTAAGAACCAAGGAGGACCTGGCGGGAAAGATCGGTCGTAACTTTGAATCGGACTCCGCAGAAGTCATCCACTTTATAACCAATAATGATTCGCTTTCAAAATATGGCCTCGATTCAAATACTGTGATGACAACGATCATCCCCAACTCTTACCTCTTTTACTGGAACACTCCATTTAAAAAATTATTTGAAAGATTTGTAGATCAGAAACAAAGGTTCTGGGAAGGCAAAAGAAGCCGCAAAGCAGCAGTCCTTGGATTAACACCCGAACAGGTATATACAATGGCAAGTATTGTAGAGGAAGAAACAAATGCTGAAGCAGATAAAGGAAAGATCGCCAGTGTTTACATGAACCGTATCAGGAAAGGGATGGAGCTGGAAGCGGACCCAACCGTAAAGTATGCCATGCGGAACTTCGGGTTAAAAAGGATCCTGCACGGGCATCTTGACTACCCTTCTGAATACAACACATACCGGCACGCAGGTTTACCACCAGGCCCCATTTGCACGCCATCGATCAATACCATTGATGCTGTGCTGGATGCACCGGAAACAGATTATATATTTTTTGTGGCAAAGCCCGATTTTAAAGGATATTCGAATTTCGCCACCACCTATGCGGAGCACCTGGTTTTTGCAAAAGCATACCAACAGGCACTTGACAGCGTGATACTCAGAAAAAGTCAACAATCAAATTAATATTGCCCGGTGACCAAATTTGAAAGGATACTCATTACAAAAACCCCGCTTGCGTTTGTATTACGCATGAGCAGGCACTGGTATTGGCCGGGTTTTGAAGGAGTTCCTTTGTATGATGTCTTACGTTTTTTTTACCGGCAGATAAAAACACATGGGCTTACCGAACGGGCTTCTGCCATTGCCTATAATTTTATCATGGCGATCCCGCCTTCATTGTTGTTTTTGTTTACGCTGATCCCCAATCTTCCTTTTATTTCAAAAAGAAGTATCCGGACTCAATTACACGCCCTGATCCTCGATGTTGTTCCATCCAAAGTATATAACAGGGAACTGATAAAATTCGTTGATTCTTTTATTTATGATACAAAGATCGGCCTGCTTTCTTTTGGATTGCTGCTCTCGCTGTTTTTTGCATCCAATGCCATGATGGGACTGGTAAGATCATTCAATAAAAAATATGTAGGATTTGAAAAAAGAATGGGGCTGCAAAAAAGATGGATGGCCATTAAATTAACGATGCTCATTTTTGGCCTAGTGCTCGTTTATTTTATTTTATTAATATCCCAGGGAGCCATCTTAAAATTAGTTGTAAAAGACAGTGGCTGGAGGGACATCATCACTTATTCAAGATGGGGATTTATTGTATTATTAATATTTTTTGCCATCGGATTTATATTTAAGTATGCGCCTTCCGTAGAAAAAAGATGGAAATTAACATCCCCCGGTACCATAATTACAACCATTCTCAGTATCCTGTCTTCTCTCGGTTTTTCTGCATTTGTGAACAGCTTTGGACGTTACAACGTGTTGTATGGTTCTATTGGAACGATCATGATGGTAATGGCACTTATATATATTAATTCCCTTGCAATACTTATAGGATTTGAATTGAATGTGAGTATAACATCCCTGAAACTGGCGGCCGCTCAAAGACAGCGGGATGAAAAAGCCGCCGCCCCATAAATTTTATGAGCGGTGCCAACAGCATATAAGATTTTCCTATCTTTAAAACCAATTCAAAATAATTAAATATGAAAAAAATAATGATGTTATTCAGTGCTGCTGCCATTGCGGCAACAATGGCTTTCACCGCGTTTGTTGTATTGCCTATTGGCGCTGAAATGCCAAAGGCTGCCCTGAAAATGAAAAATACTGCAGGGAAAGAAATAAGTATCAAGGATGTATTAAAAGATAAAGGCGTGTTGGTAATGTTTAGCTGTAATACATGCCCATATGTCGTTAAAAATGAACAACGCACGATAGCCATCTGCGATTATGCGCAAAAGATGAATGTAGGCGTTATTATTTTGAACAGTAATGAAGCTTACCGCAGCGGGGAAGATAGTTATGATGCTATGAAAGCATATGCCGCAGAAAAAAAATACAACTGGAATTACGCAGTGGATAAAGACCATGAAATAGCAGATGCTTTTGGCGCGAACCGTACGCCTGAGTGTTTTTTATTTGACAAGAACCTGAAACTGGTTTACCATGGCGCGATCGATGACAATCCTTCTGACGGAAGTTCAGTAACCCGCCAGCATTTAAGAGAAGCCATCACCGAGTTGTCATCCGGCAAAGAGGTCACTGTAAAAGAAAGTAAAAGTGTAGGTTGTACGATCAAGCGAAAATCATAAAAATTATGATGAATGTTGAATGTTGAATGAAGTTTTTATCATCTAAAGATTATTAAATAAAAATCCTGGTTTTAAGAACCAGGATTTTTTATTTTTATGAAAGATTAATAAATTTATTTCCCGATCGCATTTTTAATTTCCTGTTCCAATGTATCCGCTTCTATCTCCCCTTCAAAAAATTTACGGAAGCCGGTTTTTGTATTTACGATCAATGTTGCAGGGATAGAACCACTCCAGGTAGTATCAATTTTCGGGCAGAAATAATCCGCGTTGGTCTCATTCAGCCAGGTGATATTGCTGTTGAAACGATGTTTTTTTGCAAAGCTTCTGATCCTGGCCGGGTAATAAGACGGAAGGTCAAGGCTCACGAGTGTTAATTTTACATGATCATCCTTATACTTATCCGCAATTTTAATAAACGAAGGTATCTCAGCCACGCAGGGCTTGCAGAATGTGGCCCAGAAATTAATGATCAATATATCACCGTTGCCGGAAGCCATCAATTTCTCCACATCCGTAATTTTCCATTTGGGAATTTCCTGGCAATTGGCAAGATAGGTACATGCCATTAATACCAGCGTAAATAATATTCTTTTCATGGACATAAAATTACGGATAAAAAGGGTGCTGCTTAATTTCCATCCGTTAAAAAACACGCACAATGCTTTTGGCTGATACCCTATTTCAAGCTAATTTCGCATTCCAATAATAAATTATCTAACAAATTCAATCAACGAGGATATGGCATACGATCTTATAGTATTAGGAAGCGGACCAGGCGGGTACCCGGCGGCGATCAGGGCTAGCCAGTTAGGAAAAAAAGTAGCAATTGTAGAAAAAGAGAGCCTTGGTGGCATTTGCCTCAATTGGGGCTGTATACCTACAAAAGCGCTTTTAAAAAGCGCCCAGGTCTTTGAATATGCAAAACACGCAGCTGATTATGGCGTCAACGTAGGTGAAGCCACTACCAATTTTGAAGGAGTGATCAAGCGCAGCCGTGGCGTGGCTGATAAGATGAGCAAGGGTGTGACATTCTTAATGAAAAAAAATAAGATCGATGTCGTGATGGGTACGGGAAAGTTATTGGCTGCGGGAAAATTAGAAGTAACTGCGGCTGATGGCAGCAAACAGGTACTGGAAGCAAAGAATATCGTGATCGCTACCGGTGGCAGGTCAAGGCAATTGCCATCAATGCCGATCGACGGAAAAAAGATCATCGGCTACCGGGAAGCGATGGTATTGCCCACAAAACCCAAAACAATGATCGTCTGCGGGAGCGGCGCCATTGGATCCGAGTTCGCTTATTTTTATAACAGCATTGGTACAAAAGTTACCATTGTGGAATTTATGCCACGCATTGTACCTGTAGAAGATGAAGACATCAGCAAAGAACTTGAAAAACAATTTAAAAAACAGGGCATGACCATCATGACTGCCAGCGAGATCACGAAGGTGGACGTTTCCGGCAATACTGTAAAAGCTACGGTGAAGACGGCTTCAGGGGAAGTTGTGCTGGAAGCGGATATCCTGCTGAGCGCCGTGGGTGTTGTTGCAAATATTGAGAATATCGGGCTGGAGCAGCTGGGCATTAAAACGGATAAAGGAAAGATCATCGTTGACGCATACCAGCAGACAAATGTACCGGGAATATATGCCATCGGCGATTGTACCCCTGGCCAGGCGCTGGCGCATGTTGCATCCAAGGAAGGCATCAATGCAGCTGAACATTTAAGCGGCCATAAACCGGACGTATTGGATTATAATAATATCCCCGGCTGTACTTATTGCTCTCCTGAAATTGCTTCTGTGGGTTTTACCGAAAAAGCGGCTAAGGATGCAGGATATGAAGTAAAAGTGGGTAAATTCCCCTTCATGGCCAGTGGGAAAGCAAGTGCAGCAGGAGCAACAGAAGGCTTTGTAAAGGTGATTTACGATGCGAAATACGGCGAATTTTTAGGATGCCATATGATCGGGATGAATGTAACTGAAATGATCGCCGAAGCAGTGGTTGCCCGTAAACTGGAAACAACTGCCCATGAAATGCTGAATTCAGTGCACCCCCATCCTACAATGAGCGAAGGGCTGAAAGAAGCTACAGCAGTGGCTTATGGGGAAGCGATAGATATCTGATACAAAAAAATAATAATAAAAGAGCATACTTATAAGTATGCTCTTTTTATTTTATGGAGTAACAGACTATTTAGAAGCTCATTATGCTATTGCAGAAACAATTTTATTGGCTTAAAAACGTTTGGAGTTGAAAATATGAGATAATATCATATTTTATGAGCCAGCCAGTTATCATTGAGCAGGGATTTATGGTATCTAATGGTTGAAAATAATAATCAGGAATAATTATTATCTTCAAATGATAATACAGCATTGAATATTTTAGTTGATACTGCAGGACCTGGCTGAGCACATATTTAACTGAACCAAACTAATTATCAATAAAGTAACAACGGATATACTTTATGCTTTTTAACTCCATTGATTTTGTACTATTCTTTCCAATTGTCCTGGTATTATATTGGGTTGCAACCAAAGGAGACCTAAAGCGTCAAAATGTTTTGCTGCTGATCGCAAGTTATTTTTTCTATGCCTGCTGGGATTACAGGTTTTTATTCTTATTGATCTTTTCCACCCTGCTGGATTATTTTACAGGAATAAAAATGTTTGAGGCTGGAACAAAGAACAGGAAAAAATTCTGGTTCTGGCTTAGTATCGGTATTAACCTTGGCTTTCTCGGAGTTTTTAAATACTTTAATTTCTTTACTGCGTCTTTTGCAGATGCGCTTTCCCTGGTAGGTATCAAAGCTGATTTCTGGACGCTGAATGTGATCCTCCCGGTTGGGATCTCCTTTTATACCTTTCACGGGCTTTCTTATGTAATTGATATCTACAATGAAAAAATAAAGCCGGAAAGGAATTTTATTGATTACTCATTGTTCGTCAGCTTCTTTCCATTGCTTGTAGCCGGCCCCATTGAAAGGGCAACACACCTGTTACCCCAGATCAAGAACAAAAGGACCTTTGATCCTGCAAAGGCCATAGATGGTCTAAGGCAGATGCTTTGGGGGTTCTTTAAAAAAATCGTGATCGCAGATAATTGTGCAGAATACGCAAACATGGCTTTCAACTCAGGTGACCATTCCGGAAGTACATTGTTGTTAGGCGCGTTGTTTTTTACATTCCAGATCTATTGCGATTTTTCAGGCTATTCAGATATAGCCCTTGGAGCCGCACGCCTCATGGGTATAGAGTTGTTACGTAATTTCGCCTTCCCTTATTTTTCAAGGGACATCGCAGAATTCTGGAGACGCTGGCATATCTCACTATCCACCTGGTTCAGGGATTATCTCTATATCCCGTTGGGTGGAAGCAAAGGCGGCACATGGACGAAGGTTAGAAACACTTTTATCATATTCCTTGTAAGCGGTTTTTGGCATGGCGCCAACTGGACATTTATTTTCTGGGGCCTGCTCAATGCGCTTTATATAATGCCTTCCATCCTGTTTAAAACAAACAGGAACAACCTCGATATCGTGGCCAATGGAAAAATCCTGCCCTCAATAAAAGAATTGCTGTCTATCATACTAACGTTTAGCCTTACTGTTTTCGCATGGATATTTTTCAGGTCCGAAAGCCTCCATGCCGCATTCAAATATATTGACTGCATATGCTCTTCTTCCTTATTCACAGTTCCTTACAGGTTCAATATTGATTTTATCCTGATCGTCATTGTTTTTGTGATGATCGAATGGCTTCAAAGAACCAAGCAGCATGCATTACAATTTGAACCGGGTTCTTCATTAAAGTACTATTCGATCATAGCGCTTAATTCGATCGTGATCTGGGCAATTTTATTGTGGGGAGTATTTGGAAATAAATCATTTATTTACTTTCAATTTTAGCGGGTATGTTTAAAAAAATTATATTCAGCTTATTCATATTTGTCCTGGTGGGAGAACTGTTTATCCGGTTTGATGAAGCATTTGAATTCCTGTCGGAGAACCGCGTTGTTAAGATCGAAACGAGTCTCAGGATCACACCGGAATATGATATGGTGAAAAATAATTCCATCAACCTTGAAGGAAATAATTTCAGGTTAATGGTTTTAGGCGACTCGTATATTCACGGTGGCGGTATAGAATTTAAAGATAATTTTTCCCAGCAATTGAAAATATTGCTGACTAAAGCCAACAGTAAATTTGACGATGTATATGTACTGGATGTGTCCAAACCTTCTTCAAATAATTTTGATAACACCCAGACCTATTTTCAATTTGTAGATAAGTTCAAACCACATATTGTTATCCTCGGTTACAATTACAATGATGTGATGGGAGAACTGGATATAGAAAGGACGCAGGCAGGAATTGACAGTTTCGCAAACATAGAAGCATCCAGCGCAAAAAAACAAAGTTTTATTAAAAAATTATATGATATCCTTTACCAGTCAAGATTCGTATTTTATGTAATGCATAATTTACATGATGAGTTAAAGGCGCATGGTTATATTATGCCAAACAGCTCATTCGACCTTAACCTGAAATCATATTATGAAAACAGGCAAAACTGGATAAAATCCAGGGGACTCCTGCAGGAAATGATTGATGACGCTGCAAAAAAGAACGTTCAACTGGTTGTTCTTAAATTCCCAGAGATCAATTTATTGGAATACCCTTCCCTATTCAAAAATGCAGACAGCAGCATCAATAATTTTTTTATGCATAACGCTTCCGTTGATTATATAGATGGAACATCTTTATTCAAAGGAGAAAGGTCAAAAGATAATATTCTCTCAAAATATGATGGACATCCCAACGAAAAAGCGCATAAAAAAATGGCGCTGGATGTATTCAACCAGATAAGAAAAATTTCCGCCTTTCAACATGATTTTGATAAATAACGATCCTTTTATTATTTTCACATGAATGAATGAAGTAAACATCATTTATGATATATTAAAAGCAATGTTACAGGCACAGCCCGGTTCCGGGTTTATCAATAGCCTGCACCAGCAATATTGTGAACGTGGCGGGCTCAGTAAAAAGCAGCTGGAAGGGCTGCACAGCAAGGCTTCCAAAACGGAGGGCATCTCCAGCTCCAAACTGGCCACTTTACAGGCGATCATCAACAAAAGGCCTACAAGGTATAAGTCTGAGATACTTATTAAATCCCCGGCAGTAACAAAGGATAATACCACCGGCAAAATACTGGAGGCCATTCTTGAGAAATATCCACAGCACAAAAGGGTATTGTTCCTGCAATCTAAGTACAATAATAATGAAGTGCTTGCTCCAGCAGAAATTGCAGAGATCCAAAAATTCAGCAAATTGCTTTTGCAGTTATAAGTAAGTTTGACAAGTTTAGAACTTTGCCAAACTTACCTTTCATCCAAAATGGCATCTTCTTTCAAAGTGCACAGCTATATTTCCCTAAATTTGTCCACTAATAATTTATATGAAAAGAATCATTATATACATCCTTTTGACAGGTCTGTTCTCTTTTAAATGCGTTGCAGACGAAGGCATGTGGCTGCCCCAGCTGTTACAGGCACTGAATGAAAAAGAAATGAAGCGAATGGGAATGAAACTCAGCGCCGCAGATATTTACAGTATCAGCAAAAGCAGTTTAAAAGATGCCATTGTAAGCTTTGGTGGTTTTTGTACTGCTGAAGTAATTTCAGACAAAGGGCTGCTGCTTACAAATCATCATTGTGGTTTTGATGCGATACAAAATCTTTCATCTCTACAGAATAATTATATAGAAAAAGGGTTTTGGGCCTATAACTACGGGCAGGAACTTCAGAATCCCGGTTTGTTTGCAACATTCATTGTGCGGATCGAAGATGTTAGCTCACAGGTTTTAGCCGGCGTGATCCCTTCGCTCAGCGAAAAGGAAAGACAAAGCCAGGTTGATAAAAACATCAGCCAACTGAAAAAGGATTATAAAAAAGATCTTTACGAAGACCTCGTGATCAGCCCTTTTTTCAATGGCAATAAATATTTCCTGTTTGTAACGGAAACATACAAGGACATCAGGCTTGTTGGCGCTCCCCCCTCTTCCATCGGTAATTTTGGAAAAGATACAGATAACTGGATGTGGCCACGCCATACCGGCGATTTCTCCATGTTCAGGATCTACGCTGATAAGAACAATAAACCGGCTGCCTATTCACCGGACAATGTTCCCTATAAGCCGAAGCGTTCCTTAAAAATTTCTTTGGATGGCCTGAAAGAAGGCGACTTTACAATGGTATTTGGATTCCCGGGCGCAACCACTGAATACCTTACCGCCGCCGCAGTAAAAGATATTATGAATGTGAGCGACCCACTCAAAATTAACATCCGTGAAAGAGTTCTTAATACATGGGATGGTTTTATGCGGAAGGATGATCATATAAAGATCCAATATGCTGACAAGTACAGGAAAATAGAAAATTATTATAAAAAATGGAAAGGAGAAATATTGGGTTTAACATCAACAAATGTGTTGCAGAAAAAGCTTGATTATGAAAATGACTTCATGAAACGCATAAACGCAAATGCTGAATGGAAAAGTAAATACGGTAATTTACTTACACAGCTATCTGCTGCTTATGGTGACATTGGCCCCTACGCGCATGCCAGGGATTATTATACTGAAATTGTTCCGAGGGTAGAATTATTTGCAATTGCCGCGAATATGAATTCACTGGTAACAGCATTGGCAAAAGATGAAACAACTTATCTTTCTAGAAAAACAGTGGTCCTTGCAAAGCTGGACAGCATTTTCAAAGAATTTAATACTGATGTCGATAAAAGAATGTTTGAGACCCTGATGGAACTTTATGTAAAAGATCAAAAGCCGCCTTATATCTCTCCTGTATTCACGCTATTATTGAATGAGAAGCAACAATCATATACCGGTGCTGCAACGGATATTTATTCAAAAAGCGCTTTTACTTCTGTTGATAAAATAAAAACCATGCTGGATGCGCCCCCACAGGATGCTGTGAATGCCATACAACAGGATGCCGCCGGCATTCTTTATGCTGATATGCTAAAAACCTATTCAACAAATGTTACCCCAAAGCTGGGTGAAGTACAGGCAACCATCAACCAGCTTCAGCGCAGTTACATGCAGGCACAGCTGGAAGTATTTAAAGAAAAGAGATTTTACCCGGACGCAAACAGGACTCTACGGGTAACTTATGGAAATGTAAAAGGATATACGCCAAAGGATGCGGTTAAATATAATTTCTACACTTATATGGAAGGCATGCTGGAAAAGTATAAGCCCGGAGATTACGAGTTTGACCTTCCTCAAAAACTCATTGATCTTTATAATAAAAAAGATTTTGGGCAATATGGGGTTAACGGCCGGCAGCCGGTATGCTTCATTGCATCCAATCATACTACCAATGGCAATTCAGGCAGCCCGGCGTTGGATGCTTATGGAAATTTAGTGGGGCTGAATTTTGACCGTGTATGGGAAGGGACCATGAGCGATATCAACTATGATGCAGCCATCTGCAGGAATATTATGGTGGATATCCGGTATGTGCTGTTTATTGTAGACAAATTTGCAGGAGCAAAGAACCTGATCGCGGAAATGAATTTGGTACATCCCGGGAGCAGGAAGTAACCAGGAGGCTGACAAGGTTGATGGAGTTAATAAAGTTGATGAATGGATTACCGTAATCAACCTTATCAACTATGTCAACTCTGTTAACTACTTGCCAAACACTTTCTTCAATAAATCAGTTACCTGTGCTGCAGGATCTTTCCGGATCTTTTGCTCTTCCAGCCCGATCGAGTAGAATATGCCTTCCATCGCTTTCGCAGTAACATAAGCTGAAAGGTCAGGATTTACTTTTTGCATTGAAACCCTGTTGTAGTTTGTAAAAACATCTTTCCAGTAATTGGTTGCATTTACTTTTGCCAGTGAGGCTTCGATCACTGGTCTCATTTTTTCTGTAAGAGTTTGACTGGTATTTGTCTTGAGGTATTCAGTTGCAGCGAAATCGCCGCCCTGCAAGATCTTCAATCCATCGGTTACGGTCATCCCCTTGATCGCATCGAGGAAAATGTTACCAACCCCACCTGCCGCATCTTCTGCCGCACGATTCATAGAAAGAATGGCTTTGTCAACCAAAGATCCCATGCCTAAATTCCGCAAAGTCTTTTCAGCCTTTACTGCTTCTTCAGGCATTAATATTTTAAGGGCAGCATCTTTAAAGAAACCATCAACGCTGCCTAGTTTTTTTGTACTGTTACCTGTTCCAACTGAAAGGGCTTCCTTCAGCCCGTTTATGATCTCATCCTTTGATAATGAACCACTGTTACTTTTTCCAGGAAGATTCTTGTTTATAGCAGACAAAATGCTGCTCTCTTTTCCACTGCTATCCTTTTTATTCTTTTTACCAAAGGCATCAAGGATTCCTTGTGCATTTACGGTAGCAACTCCTGAAAGGCATATCAAAATCAATAAATATTTTTTCATAGTATTTTTTTACTTTCCAAAAATAACTGCATTCATGCTAACAAAGGGTTAATATTTTACCTTATTTGAAAATTTGAAAATGAGATGATTTGAGGATGATCCTGACTGATCCATATACCCTCCATTAACTAATTCCCAATTTTCAAATTTTCAAATCTTCAAATTTTCAAATTTTCAAATTTTTCCTCCTAAATTTGCCATATAAGAATCATTTTGAATTCAACAAAAGCCATATACGCTCATTTCTACAGGCTCTCTGCCTATATCTCCATTATGATGAACGGAACCTCGGCAACTATATTTTAAGTTGTTGATAATATTGTTGCGGTTCCAGTGTGCGACGCAACGATGTTGACCCCTGCACATAAGCTGATCACCAAAAAAATAATTTTATGCAAATAGCCATTTTAGGAGCAGGCATGGTAGGCCGTGCAATTGCGATTGATTTAGCAGATAATAATAATGTTACCTCCTTTGATATCAGTGAGCAATCATTGAAATTACTTTCACAAAAAGAGCCCGCGGTAAAGACAATCCAGGCAGATCTCAGGAATTATGAACAATACCCGGTTTTGTTAGCGGGGTTTGATGTTATTGTAAGTGCCGTTCCTGGCTTTATGGGATATAAAACTTTACAATCGATCATAGCATGTGGTAAAAATGTGGTAGATATTTCTTTTTTCCCCGAGAATGCACTTGACCTTGACGGCCTTGCCAAAAAAAATAATGTTACCGCTATTGTTGATTGTGGTGTAGCCCCCGGCATGAGCAACTTCATTTTAGGATATTATGATACGCAAATGCAGATCGGGCATTTTGAATGTATGGTGGGCGGGTTACCCAGGCAACGAATAAAACCTTTTGAATACAAAGCTCCTTTTTCACCGGCCGATGTAATAGAAGAATACATCAGGCCTGCCCGTTATGTTGAGAATAAAAATATCATAACCAGGCCTGCGCTCAGTGATGCTGAATTCATAGATTTTAAAAATGTGGGTACACTGGAATCTTTTAATACAGACGGTTTGCGCAGTATCCTGTTTACTATGGCGCATATACCAAACATGAAAGAGAAGACCCTGAGGTACCCGGGGCATATAGACCTTATAAAAGCAATGCTAAACGCAGGTTTCTTTGAAACAACCGAAATAAACGTGAAAGGCAATCAAATTAGGCCAATCGATTTTACATCTGCCTTATTATTTGATCAGTGGAAATTACAGGAGGAAGACGAAGAATTCACGTTAATGAAAATAGTAATAAAGGGGATTATGAATGAAAAACAAACTACTGTGGAATACATGTTGTTTGATGAATACGACGCGGCCACAAAAACTGCGTCTATGAGCCGTACGACCGGTTATACCTGTACTGCAGCTGTTAATTTGATCATACAAGATCTGTTCAGTGAGAAAGGAGTGTTTCCCCCTGAACTGATCGGCAAACACAAGGCCTGTTTTGATTTTGTGTTGAATTATTTAAAGGACAGAAATGTCATTTATGATTGTAAAGTGACAACTGATAATTGACAATTATAATTTTACAACCTTAATTGTTTTTTTATCGGCGCCCTCTCCTATTTTTAAAATATAAATTCCCGCGGCCAGTGCTGAAAGGTTCAATGTTTCTTTTTCAGACTTCATGGTTTGCTGCAGCAATTTTACGCCTGCAATGCTATATATCGTGCAGGCCTTTCCTGTCAATACATATTCAGTCACAGGAACTATATTCAGCATTTGCTGAACAGGGTTCGGGAAAACCCTTACGTCCGCCATTGGTTTAACAACGGGAAGTGTATCATCCGGAAGCGGTCCACCACTTGCAAGTGAGCTATCACATGCAAAGGAATTTAAAAATGAATTCCGGATACCATTACTGGAAAACAGCGCTCTCATTTTTGTTTTTTGTCCATAGGTAAACATATTCATGCAATCATCATTTGTGAAATCCATAAAATTCATGAACATATCTCCATAAGGAGTTTGTGAACAACTGGTAACATGTGGAAATGAAGGACAGTTGAAATTATAGCCAAGTTGTCTTGGTGTATCATCTACATCATCGCTGCCGCAATTATTGTCGCCCCATAAATGCTTTAATCCAAGCCAATGTCCTACTTCATGGGTGGCTGTACGACCTTTATTGAATGGGGCTCTTAAATTACCAACTGTTCCAAATACGTCGAAATTAATGACAACCCCATCTTTATCAGCGGGTCCGCCAGGAAGGCTTGAATAACCAAGGCTCCTGCCGAACATATTGCAAACCCATATGTTTAAATATTTCCTGCTGTCCCAGGCATTATCACCACCAGCTAAGGAAAATTTCATGCCATCATCTCCCTGGAAAAATGGTTTGTTTGTCAGCTTGCGGACGATCCCTTTTGTAGCGCGGCCCGAAGGATCAACCTGCGCCAGGCAAAACATGATCTTTGCATCAGCAGCACTTGATCTAAAAGCTTCCGGGGTATTCCCGGCATCCATATTCAGCCTGCGAAAATCTTTGTTAAGCACGGCAAGCTGGGAAAGTATTTGTTCATCGCTGATATTCTGTGCGGCTGTATTAAAAAGTAAATGTATAACAACAGGGATGGTTATGATCTCGTTGGCAACTGTATCTCTTGAAGCTGGCCCACCGTTATTGATCGTATTGGGACGGCTCATTGACGCATATGGCGTTTGCTGCTCGTATAAGGGAGTAGTACATACCCGCTGGGCATTTAACCCGGTAGCAAAAAAACAAAAAGCCAGCGCAAACAAAAAAAGCTTCATCCCTTAAATATTAAAAATGATTAAATCATTTTTCAATATGATATAGACTTAAGCTTTTACAAGGGATTGGAAGCGAGGTACATAAGAATAGTGCAGGAAATCCTGTAACATTGGAAGAAGAGCGGCATTAACTATTTGGGAAAAAAGAAAATATCCGGCTCAGAGGTAGCTCAAAAATAGAAAGTTTTTTCAGAAAAGAGAATTTTTTAAGGTTTTATTTTTAAGAAATTTAAAACCAACATGTTACAGTTCACTATTTTTGCAGCATAAGTTTGCATATGAAGTATATTATTGCCCTGTTTATCGTTGGATCGCTTATATCATGTACCGGTAATGACAGCCCTGATAATGACCCTGATATTGTTCCACCACCCTCCGGGATAGCCGCTCCTAAAAACCTCTCTTATACGGTCCTGGCACAGCATCCGCACGATACCAGCGCATATACGCAGGGTTTAGCGTTATATAATGGCAAATTATATGAAAGCACCGGGGATTATGAAACGTCCTCCCTACGCATAACTGACTGGAAAACAGGTGTAGTAGAGAAAAAGCACCTGATGGGCACTGATAAGATCTTTGGGGAAGGCATTACCATCTTTAAAGACAAAATATACCAACTTACATGGGAGAATAATATTGTATATGTATACGAGATCGGTAATATTGAGAAACCTGTTAAGACTTTTTCATGGCCATATGAAGGCTGGGGAATCACAAACAATGGAACGGACCTTATTATCAGCGATGGAAGCTCCAATTTATATTTTGTAAACCCCGATAATTTTAAAGTAAAAAATACGGTCGTAGTTCAGAATGAGCAGGGCCCCGTCAAATATATCAATGAGCTGGAATATATTGACGGTTATGTATATGCCAATGTGTATGAATCGAATTTTATTGTAAAGATTGATCCTGAAACGGGGCACGTTGTGGGCAGGATGGACCTTCCCGGTTTGCTTCAGCCTGCTGATGTGGTTCCTTACAGAACAAATGTTTTAAACGGCATTGCTTATGACAGCAGCAGTAAAACTTTTTTGATCACGGGTAAACGCTGGCCCAAGTTATTTGAGTTGAAACTTAATTGACAGCTACTAATTTTTCCGGATGATATAGATCAAAGAACTGCATTTATCTTTATTAAACAGTGCATTGATATTTGAGATCAATCCTTTCAAAATTGCTTTTACCATATTCCCTTTGCCATTTTTGTTTTGTTCCGTCAGCATGCTCACATAAAAACTATCAAACCACATTCGTTTTTTCCGCATCACCTGCATTCCATGCATTTTCATCAATATGTCCATACTTTTTGGAGAAAAATGATAGAGGTGGCGGGGCACATCATATGCAGCCCAGAAAGATCTGTAAGAAGCCGCATCATAAGAGGTATAATTGGGTACCGCGATGAACAGCCTTCCATTTTCTTTTAGCAACAGTTTTAACCGGGTAATATATTCATGCAGCTGGTGAACATGTTCCAAAACATGCCATAAACTAATGGCATCGAAATGATCTGTTGGCAGGATAAATATTTCAGAAGAGGGCAAAGGGTCGATCCCGTTAAGATCATGCGCATTTTTTCTTGCCATTGGATCAGGTTCGAGGCCGGTAACTCCCCAGCCTTCCTGTTGCATGGCATGCAAAAAAGCACCGGTGCCGCATCCAACGTCTAAAATATTCCCTTTCAGTAAACCGGTTTCTTTTTTTACCAGCCTGGTTTTGGAAGCAAGGGTCTTCTTACGGACACGATGATATAATTGATTGATCAATCCCTGTTGCGTATCGCTGTGTGAGATATAATCCGCTGATTGGTAAAATTTACCGATCGCATCCTGTTCCGGTACATCCTGTGTAAACATGGCCGAACAATCATTGCATTTCCATATTGGAAATTCCTCCCTGGTTACTGTATGATCCGTTGCTTTGAGATAAGGCTGGATAGAACTGCTTTTACAAACGGGGCAATGTGAATAATGGATCATGTAAAACTATTTGTTGCTGCAAAGAAAACATTTATACATCAATTGCCCGTATGATAGGTTTCTGTTGCAGGTTTGGATATTACCGGTTGTGCATTACCAAATGCAGCATTATGCTTATCCCCGTTAAAATAAAAGAACAGGATGCTGGCTGTAATAATGGTTAACAGAACTGCTGTGATCCACCAGTTCCCTTTTTTAATGTCTTTTGCTTCGTTATAATATTCAGCCATTACAGCAGTAGTAGTTTCAGTGTCCCCCACCCTCATTGTATGGGATGTATTGGGATGTATCACTTTCTGAACAGAGATGGCAGGCAGGAAAATCTTTGGAACTTCTACATGTTTAAATACGAGACTTCCATTATGATCAATAAAAAATTTCCCTGCATGATTAAGGACCGTTTGTCCATAAGTATCCATGTTCTGCAGGTCCCTGCAATACTTTTCAAGAGAAGCAGCCGCATCTGTATGCGAAATATGCTTTTGTGCAGCAATGAATGCTATAAAATTTTCTGCAGGAGTTTCAGCACGGTCAAATTCAATGTGTGGAACAGGAGCTGCCAGCTTGTGATCCCCAAACCATGAAACGGTGTTGCCTTCTTTGATGAGCAAAGTCCCGATCGAGGGCAAAGGGCATTCTTTTTTTTGAAATAAGTATTGTTGTATCAGTTCTTCCATAGAAATATCAGTACACTTTAAAATTTAATGATAATACCGCCCAATAAATTTAAGCCATATACCTGGTAATTATGCCAGCGCTCATATTTATCATTAAAAATATTATTTACATCCAGAAATGCACTAAACTGCCGGTTTATTTTAAATTCTAATCCTGCGCTCAGATCGGTGCCACCCTTCAACGGAACACTGGAGCCATAATCAAGATAATTTCCCCCATTAATGAAATAGAAATCACCCTTCAGCAATAAACGTTCAAAAGCCCACCAACGAAGGGAACTGGTAAATTCCATCGGTATGGTATTCCATGCCTTTTCATGTTTGGTCATCCCGGTATAGCCATTAAGTGTCAAACCTGCCGTAACAGTAAATTTATCCTGGTTGATATAACTGACATCAGCATGGATCCTGAGATCATTCACTTTAGGTTCATTACTGACAGTGAAATCTTTGCCGTCTCCATCAATAAGTTGGTCACCTAGGAAGAAAGGAAGATCATTATAAGTGATCCATCCGGCTTTCGCACTGAAATTAAAATGTTTACCGATTGAAGCCTTGATGCCGCCATAAATTTCAACTTCTTTCGTATTGTTTGCTGCAAATATTGGCAGAATATATGGGTTGGAAGAAGATAAATTTCTATACGTATTTTTAAGTATACGCCCTACCCAGCCAGCCTGTATCATAAACACTTTTTCCTGCAACTGGCCTTCCGCAAAAACATTCGGGAGGTACTGGAATTTACCGTTATTCCATACCGGGGTAATTCCGCCGTTAATGGTGAATCGGGGTGAACTATAAACAACGGCAGGGCTTAGCTCCACAACATTGTTTGTGAAAGTATGATTATTGGGTGTTATGATGCTTGTTGAATAATTAGTAATATCTGCATTTATCGTTGCTTTAATGGCCACCTTTTCACCGATCTTCTTTTCCGCAGGAATATTTACAATGATAGTGGTTTCGCTCAACTTATCTTTATTGGTAAAAAAGTTCAATTGAACGTTGGGATTATAACTAATGCGTAGACCGTTGCTTGCAGTATTTCGAAATCCTGCTGTAACATTTATTTCCTGGAATTGCTGGCGTATCTCATCCTTTTTATAATTAAACCTGCTATGATTGTAGCCATATAAATAATAATTATTGCGGCTGAATGCAGCCGAGCCGTACAATTCATTTTTTGGAAAGAAATAACTGCCAGTCGTTTTTACATTCATCTGTGAATAATCCTGGTTCTTAATCGTCCCCTGGGACGCAATATAATCAGCATACAGGTTCACAAGGCTCTTTCTCCCGTCGCCAATACCAAATCCGGCCCTTACATAAGGAGTGTTCAGGTTTCCAAACCCGGCCTTCAGGAAATTCCTTGTGCCAAGATACAGGTTTGTATCCTGCTGTAGGGCGAGCGGTTTCAGGGTTATGGGCTGATAGGCATAAAATAAATTGTGGGAAGGGATACTATATTCTTTTACTGATTTTGAAGTATCTGCCGGCAATTGCGAGCCGGAGAAATTTATTTTTACGGCATTTCGAAGCACCGGTTTATAAGAAGATATGATGTCTATGGATTGTTTCCTGGTAGTATCACGTTGCGCCACCAAATTCATAGATATGAATAGAAGGAAGCTGATAAATATTATACTTCCTGTACATATGGCTGGTATTAATGGTGGTAATTTGTTTGTGCGTTCATAAATGGATTCAATTACCGATTTTTGAATGTTGTCTTTTTCTTCTGCAATTGCTTTATCCAAGTTTTTGCTGTGCTTCATTTTTCAATTCCGGAATGGCTGCATTTTTTGCCACACTTTCATAGGTTGCTTTTGCATTGAAATAATCTTTCTGCTGCATAAAAATATCGCCGAGCAGAATATATGACTTTGTTACCCAGAAATCATAAGAGCCGGTTTCTTTAATCACCGCCATATGCTGCTTTTTCTGCAGCGGTAAGATTGTTCATGGATAAACTGGCAATTGGCAATTTCATACCTTGCTTCTGCACCCCATGCAGATTTATTAATGGCGGCGACGGATTTAAAGGAAGCTGATAGCGGCATTGCAATCATTGTTCACCTGCTGTGATTTACCCAATACTAAAAAAGCAATTGATCTGTCATCTGTACTGATGCCTTTCTTGGTCAGCAGTTCTTTTGCAGCTTCATTTGCCTGTGCATAATCTTTCAACTGGTAATAGCTGCGCACCAGTCCCCGCAATGCTTCCAGTTGGTTATCCTGGTTAACAGCAATTGCTGCGTAAGTGATTCAAAATATTTTTTTGCATTTGCATAATCCTTCAATTCAAAATAATTGATCCTTGCTGCTTCCAATGTAGCTTTTTCAAAATATTTATTAAATCCTTTGCTGTTTACATAATCATAACCCTGCAATGCATTTTTCCAATCTTTGTTTTTATAATAACATTCACTGCTGAAAATAATTTGCTTCCATGACATAAGCCCATTCAGGAAATTGTGATAAGATAATTATTAAAACCTGCAATCGCTGCATTGCAATCATTGGCATTATATTTTAATAGCGGCAGATGTATAGGTAAGTGAATCTGCTTCAGTAACAGAAATATTTTTCCCATTCTTTCCATCAATTCCACATATTCATTGGGTTTTCCTTCTTCTACATAAATATTTTTCATAATGTCCAGTGCTTCATCTGCTTCGGGTGATTGCGGGATATTTCTCAATCAGCTGCTGGTAATTGTCAATGCCTCGTTATTATTATTCATGTTATAATAATTAAGCCCAGTTTCAAATAGGCCCTTGGTTTCAACCTCCGCCATCGGTTGCATTAATAATATTGTTGAGGTAAGGAATCGCATCGCGAATTTTTCATCTGCCATATAAGTTAGTGCAATTTCCATATTGGCATCCGGCACCAGGTTGCTTTTAGGATATTGCCTGGTAACACGTATTCAGTATTCTTATTTTTTCAGCAGAACTTTTTACACCGGCGATCATTGCTTTTTGAAACAATGCATAATCACTTTGTGGCAATGCATTGTTGATTATATTTTCATACATGCTATTTGCCTTTGCAAAATCCTTTAGCATAAAATAACAATCAGCACTGCGTACATAAGCATCCTGTTCCATTGAACGACGAAGTGACAGTATACATATTTTGTAACCTGTTCAAAATAACTCAGTGCCTTTTATAATTTTCTTTTTGCAACCAGCTATAACCCAGATCATATTTTGCAGTAGCTGGATTTGCTTCGCCCTGTGCAGGTAGCATTGCTCTGCAGGTAAACAGCTCAGATACCGGATGGCATCATCATATCTTGTTGCCGGTATGCAATCTCTCCTTTCCAGAAATTAGCATAAGGTAGTAATATGCCGGAAGCTGGCAATTGCCAGAACTTTGTTCAACAATTCATCTGCCTTGTTAATTTGCTGATCATTGATAAATTCCACTGCCTTGCCGTATAAAATACTGGGATACACTTTTTGCATAGAAGCCGTTGGCTTGTCAAATGATTCATACAAGGCAAGTGCATCGTTAAAATTATTGGTATTGGCCAGCAGGCTTACCAGAATTTCTTTCGCTTCAGTATCATATTCTGAGCGGGATAATCATTAAGAAATTTTTTCATTTCATTCAATGCAATATCCTGGTAACCCAGTTCATAAGAAAGCTTGGCATAATTAAATCTTGATATTTCCTGTTGCTGTCTTCATTACTGCTGTTGAAAGCACTGTATTGAAAAGCATTTCTTGCATTGGCTTTTTGGTTGGTACGCAGGTAACAGATCACCCAGCAGGTACATACTGTTTTGACCCAGCGAATCTTTTTCATTGCTTAATTGTTTAAATCCTTCGATCGCTTTATCAACTGGTTGGCTTCGTAATAACAATAACTCAATTCATACAATATTTCTTTTGTTACCTTATCACTGTTGTTTACATAATCTTCCAGCAAGGGCAATGCTTTTTCAAAATTCTTTTTTTCAAAATAAATCTGTCCCATCAAAGCTTCAATTTCTTTCTCATAATACAGTAGCCTCCTCTTCCAACACACTTTCGCCATAACGCAATGCTTCATCTTTTTTACCCTGGAAATAATATATCTCTGCAATATAATAAGGCACCACGCCTTTATATTCTTCCTCGGTTTCTACCAGTTTAAAAGACTTTCAGTGCTTCATTATATTGCTGTCGTGGTAACTAATAAACCATAATAATAATTTGCCGGGATATAATATTTGTTATCAGGCAATTGGTGAATTTCATTGAACAAAGGTTTGGCTTCTTCAAATTGTTTAAGATTAAAATAAGCATAGGCCATTTCAAATTTGGCATCTGCAATTTCTTCATTGCTCAAATTATCAAGCCTGCCCTTTCATAATAGTTAATCGCATTATTAAAATCATCCTTTATAAAATAAAATTTCGCCAGGTGATAACTCATCACTGCCGCCGCGGCTCATTGTTCACTATCATGAATATAATTTACTGCGTCTTCCTGCTCTGCATCGGCTGCTGTAATTTCAATTCGCAAACAATGTAATAATAATTTACATCGTCATTGATGTAAGTATGATCACTAATTGTGTTATCAGGATATGCTGCTTTCAATTCCTGCAATAAAGGATATGCCAGCGCATACTGTTCCTTTACAAAAAATTCTTTTGCTTCTTTAAATTTTTTTTCAGGATCAGTGATGGCATGTGTGGGCTGGGCAAAAGCGGAAAGAGAAAAGTGCTGCACTGAGCAGCAACAAGAATATTTTGTTTGATCATGATGTGGTTGTTTCTTTATTACTGGTTGCAAAATTAAACTACTGCAGCATCAACAAACATTATTCCAAAGATTGTTAATAAGTGGATAATTGATGTAAACAAAACGAATGTATTTTTAAATTGCTGTTAATAAAATGATAAAAGAATTTTTGATTTTTTCATGAGCTCTCGTTTTCTTAATTGCTTAGTTATTTTTGTAACCAACTTATAAAAGCCAACTTACAATGGCAAAATTATTATCTACCAAGTATTCTGCAGGTGCATTTAATGCTGCAATGTTATTTCTAAGGCTCAGCATGGGCATTATTGATGATGAAGACATGGTTATGATAAACTGACCCATTTTGGTGAAATGAGGGACAAGTTCATGAATTTTATGGGCATCGGATCCACTGCTTCTCTGGCATTGGTTGTATTTGC
This sequence comes from uncultured Chitinophagaceae bacterium, assembly GCA_963779595.1. Classification (GTDB taxonomy): domain Bacteria; phylum Bacteroidota; class Bacteroidia; order Chitinophagales; family Chitinophagaceae; genus Ferruginibacter. Next base: position 560,030 of record CAVZYY010000002.1, read on the forward strand.
CGAGTTCTTTTGCGGTCTTTTTATTGTCATTGGTTTATTTACCAGGCTTGCTGCTATTCCTTTAATAATTGCAAGCTGTGTAGTGGTATTTAAAGCTCATAACATGGCGACATTTTTGGTGAGGCCAAAGGCCGATTTTATTTCTTAAGGATACCTGGTAATATTATTTGTGGCCCGGGAAAAGTAAGTGTGGATGGATGATCGGGAAAATAATGCCGATAAGTTGTTAGTTCCAGATTCATGGTTTAGTTTTATGAATTCAGGATGCTTCACTATTAATTATTCATTGTTCGTTTTTCACTTGTTTTAATGTTCACCACCGAAACACAAATACGAATACATTATGCACTCACCGACCAGATGGGTGTTGTATATCATGGCCACTATGCCCAATTTTATGAGATCGGCCGAACAGAAGCGATCAGGCAGATCGGTTATACTTATAAAGATATAGAGGCAATGGGTATCATCATGCCGGTAGTGGATATCCACAGCCGTTTTTTACGGCCTGCAAAATATGATGACCTGATCACGGTAAAAACAACTTTAAGGGAATTGCCACTTCATCACAAGGTCACATTCCATTCAGAAATATACAATCAAGATGATGAGCTAATAAATACCGGTGATGTAACCCTTTATTTTTTGCGGGATGCAGATATGAAAAGATGCGGGATGCCGGAAGCCCTGAAAAAAAAGCTGGAGAAATATTTTTAGTTAAACGACAGCAAATATCTTACATCATAAATCTTAGATCATACATTTTATACCCTGTCATGATCTCCCTTCCAATGCTGTATGGCTTTCTTGATATCTGAAGCTTTTAAATTTTCATTTACCGCCCTGTGAGCGAGGTCAAGCAATTCATTATTGGATGCAAAGCGTAACGCTATGATCTGCCTCATAGTAAGCTTACTGTCCAGTAAACTGCCTGTTATGGCAAAGTACCTAAGGTTTTCCTCGGCCCGGATCGCCCTATCCTGCGCCCTTAGTGCAAAATAACGGGTATACCAGGTAAGTAATAAGAGGATCACTGAAATAAGGCAAAGTATGGCCGGAACCAGTAATCCACTGAGGCCTGTTGTGTAGCTGCGATACAATTTAATGATGGATCCGCCAATAACCAATCCAACGAGGAGATAGGTTAAATAATGATATAGTGGGATCAGTCGCGAATGGTTTTTATAATTTTGTTCCTGCATAAGAATTGGTTTGATTTTATTGAATGCGAAAATTACTTTAAAAGATCCAGAACCCTCCACATTTTTTCCCTTGCTGTGCCGGGGTTGCCATCAAAATTGTTTACGATGAAAGCAAAGCTATATTCAATGCCGGTTTTGGATTTAATATATCCTGTATATGAGCGAACGCCCCCGATATATCCGTCTTTCATTTTTATTCCATTCATTTCCGGCAAAGCATAATAAAATGACGGGAACCAGGATTGTTGTTTTGCATACTGCAATACTTTTACCAATGCGCTGGTAGTGATCCTGTTTGCCGGGGAAAGCCCGCTTCCATCAATGATCTTTAATGCAGATCTCTCAATACCCTTTTTGCTCCAGAAATCCCTGATCACTGCAATGCCTGAATCAGTGGACCCGGCCCCTGTTTTTTGATAGCCAATGGCCTTTACAAATGCTTCACCATATAGGTTTACGCTTTTTTTCAGGAACCAATAATTAATGCTGTCAAAGCTGGGGGAATGAAAAATACAGATCGTCTTATCCATTTTACCTTCAAATTTTTCATTCCGCAAATAATTGGTGAGGCTGGTCTTTGTTTGGGGAACAAAGATCCCGCCCTTATACATTGCAAGCAGCATTTTGTTTTCAAACAAATTAACACCATCCGGGGTAGACGCCAATACCCTGAATGAATCTACGCCCAATGGAATTGTTCCCCGGATAAAACTGATCATAGAATAAGGTGCGTGGTAAACATAAGCATGATCACCCGAACCCTTAGCTGCAGTTACGAGCTCATTTACCATATTTACGATATACAATGGTGGGGAGGACAGGACCTTAACCGGTTCTCCTATTTTTCCCCCCGGTTTCAATATAATGTCATATTGATTTTCATGCCAGTTGAAAGCGCTGCACCCGGCCCCATAATAATTGCCGATATCCTCCCATACCCATCCGTTGGGAATACTCTGTGTGCCCCATTTGGTATCATCGATCACGAAATGTTTAGCGGATCTTATATTTAATTTCTTCAGTTCATGCCAATACCCGCTTTGTAATGCGGTCCTCATTGGTTTCAGGCCACCTCCAGCTTCCTAGGGTTGGGTCTCCATTGCCGGTAATATAAAGAGCCCCGTTTAACGAGTTGTCAACAATATCGCCATCATACCCAAATTGGGTCTGATACCTATAATCTTTGCCCAACAGCTCAAAGGCGCTTGTGCTCGTAATGATCTTCTGGCAGCTCGCGGGAGCAAGACCCATCTGGCTATTCCTCTCAAACAGCGGTTTTCCCGTTTTCGTATCAACAATGTACATGCTTAATATTGAATGGCTGAACTGGCTGTCCTTTTCAAGCTTATTCATGGCATTGAGTAATTTTCCGGCAATATCCTGTGCAAAGGCCGTCTTAAAAACAAGTAAACAAATAAACAAATAAACTGTTTTCATGATTGGTTATATCTTGCATCAAAATTAGCCTTTTTAAAAATAACTAATGATAAATACAGCCATCATTACCATCGGTGATGAATTATTGATAGGCCAGGTGATTGATACCAACAGCGCCTGGATGGCACAGGAATTGAACAAAGCCGGCATTTGGGTGAAACGGCGTGTAGCCGTTGGAGATGTATGGGACGAATCTGGACAGCACTGGATGAAGAAAGCAAACATGCAGATATCATCCTGATTACCGGCGGCCTGGGCCCTACGGCGGATGATATCACCAAACCGCTGCTTTGTGAATATTTTGGTGGCAAAATGATCGTGGATGAAGAAGCCCTGCACAAATGTGAAATACTTTTCGAAAAATATTCAAAAGGCCCATGACTGAAAGAAATCTCAAACAGGCCGAAGTGCCGGACATCTGCAGGGTAATCCTAAACAAACGAGGTACAGCGCCCGGAATGTGGTTTGAAAAAAACGGAAAGATTTTTGTAAGCATGCCCGGTGTTCCGCATGAAATGAAAGGAATGATGGAAGATGATGTGATACCATGTACTGAAAAACCGATTTAACTTTCCGCATATTGCACACCGTACCTTGTTGACTCCGGCGTCGGAGAATCTACCATTGCAGACCTGATCAAAGATTTTGAAGCAGCACTGCCTGCACATATCAAGCTGGCTTACCTGCCCAATTATGGAATGGTGAGGTTCAGGCTTACAGCATCCGGCAGCGACAAGGCAGTGATCGAAAATGAAATTGACGAAAACTTTCGGCAATTGCAGCCATTGGTGAAAGAATATATGGTGACCAATGAAGATGAACCGATGGAAAAAGTGCTGGGCAAATTATTGAGTGAAAAAAAACAAAACGATGTGCACCGCTGAAAGCTGCACCGGTGGATATATTGCTCACCTGATCACTGCTGAACCCGGTGCTTCTGCATATTATAACGGCAGCGTTGTGAGTTATTCTTACAAGGCAAAGGAAGATCTGTTGCAGGTGGATAAAAACACCTTTGAAAAAGGGGCTGTAAGCGAAGAAGTGGTGCTACAAATGGCAAAAGGAGCATTGAAAAAATTAAAACAGATTATGCCATAGCTGTTTCCGGAATCATGGGACCAGATGGCGGCACTGCCGGACAAACCTGTCGGACCGTATGGATAGCTGTGGGCAATACTAAAAAAATGATCAGCACGGAAATTTAATTTCCGCTTCGAAGGCCAAGCGAAATATACAACTAACGGCCACCAATGCGTTGAATATGCTGCAGGAAATTCATATTGAGAAAGGATAGAGCAATGACATCTGTTACTTGAAAATAAGATGTCATCTCTCATGCCAGGCGGTATTTACATGCTCCCGCACCATTCATCTATAAACTGTTTTTACTTACATTTGCCTAATTATTTAAATATCACAAATTATTTGCACTATATGAGTTTAGTTGATCTGGTAATGCCAAAACTGGGTGAAAGTATCATGGAAGCCACCATCTTGAAATGGCATAAAAAACCCGGCGATACAGTAGCACAGGATGAAACCGTACTGGATATAGCCACTGATAAAGTTGACAGCGAAGTACCTTCCACTGCTGAAGGGGTGATAGAAGAAATTCTATTCAATGAAAATGATGTGGTTCCCATCGGTACAGTCATCGCAAAAATAAGAGTGGGTGCAATGGCGCTGCACAAACCGTTAGCTGCTCCCCACCGGCAGCAAAACCAGAATATGAAGAAGCAAGAGTGGTAGAAGAAATTCCTTACCAGCCGGCACAGTCTTCACAATCTGCCAGTACAAAACCAGGCTGCTAATAAAATGCGGTTTTATTCCCCACTGGTATTGAATATTGCCAGCAGGAAGGCATCAGCATGGCTGAACTGGAAAATATTCCCGGCACCGGCCAGGATGGAAGAGTAAGTAAAAAAGATATTTTGGCGTATGTGGCAAACCGTGGAAATAGCACACAAGCTCCGGGCAGTCACAGCCAACCCAGCTCAACAGGCACAACAGGTCACGGTACTCACACCCGAACAAACAGGAACCACAGGCAACGAATCGCAATTGCCAACAGTTATACCGGCAATGTAGAAATCATTGAAATGGACCGCATGCGCAAGCTGATCGCCAAACACATGGTTGACAGCAAACACACCAGCGCGCATGTAACCAGCTTTGCAGAATGTGATGTAACCAACATGGTATTGTGGAGAGAAAAAATAAAAAAGGAATTTGAAAAAAGAGAAGGTGAAAAGATCACTTTCACGCCTTTGTTCATTGAAGCCATTGTAAAGTGCATTAAAAAATATCCATGGCTCAGCAGTTCAGTTGATGGCGATAAGATCATTGTAAAGAAAGACCTGAATATTGGTATGGCCACTGCCTTGCCAACCGGTAACCTGATCGTGCCGGTTATAAAAAATGCGGACCAGTTGAATCTTGTCGGGCTTACCAAACAGGTAAATGGCCTTGCCAATGCAGCAAGAACAGGCAAATTAAAACCCGATGATACTACCGGCGGCACATTTACCTTAACCAATGTAGGCACATTCGGCAGCATCATGGGTACGCCCATCATTAACCAGCCGCAGGTGGCCATCATGGCTGTAGGCGCTATTAAGAAAAGGCCCGTGGTAATTGAAACACCGCAGGGCGATAGCATTGCCATCCGGCACATGATGTATATTTCTCTTAGCTATGATCACCGGATTATTGATGGTGCATTGGGCTCTACTTTCTTAAATGCAGTAACTAAGGAGTTGGAGAATTTTGATAGCAACAGGAGTATATAATTATGAATGTTGAATGATGAATTATAAATGATACCCCATTAAAAGTGTTGATGAAGTGAGCCTTAACGCTGTCAACCTTATTAACTTTATCAACAATGTCAACTTCATCAACCATCAATTAATAACTTTTCAACGCCGCCCTTATCATTGAATCTTTCTGAGCCACAGTAACCTTAGGATCGAATTTATAAGCGGCATATTCCCAATCTCCGTAAACAGAATTTGGTATTAAGATAAAACGGTTGCCAAGTTCATGTGCTGCAATATTGGTGTTTTGTAAACGCTCATCCATTTGCTTCTTATCAAACAGGCTGCTGAAGTCTGCGAGATTATCGCCCAGCAACATGATCACTTCATGCGTAGCCATTACCTGTTGCCTTCTTGGTTCCTTTCCCGAAGTGGTTTGTTTTGGAAAAAAATGTGCATCATCTGTATTCGGTAAACCAAATTGCCGAAGGTTTTTTAAAGTACTGCTCCGTTCCTGTTCCAACCGGTTGGTAATGTAAAATATCTCCACTCCCTTTGAAGCGGCATATTTCAAAAATGAGGCCGCACCGGGGACCGTATCTGCAGCGGCCATCAAAGCCCACTCGTACCAGGAAGCCGAATCATAGTCTTTCCCCTGCAGGACCTGGTGTGCTTCATATGGACTGTTATCCAGTACCGTTTCATCAATATCTGTGATAATTGCCTTCGGCTTATTACCGGTTGGTTTATACTGGTCCAGCCTGAATTGTGCAATGTTGAAAGCCTGGAAACAAAGTGCCCTGTATTCTGCAGCCCGTTGCTGAAATAAGGTAGCAAAGATCTTTCCATTTATTACTATGCTTCCGCCAGGGTTATTATCAACAGTTGTCAAACGACGGGAACTGCATGCACAGAGTATTACTGTACTTATTATAACTATCCTTTTCATCAATATTAATTAAATTCGTTTACAGATGAGATCCATTTTCGCAAGTAAAAAAACACCTGCATTTACACAAGTTAATAAAAAATGAAAATATTATTTGCGTTATTGATCATTTATGCATGCATATTGAATGCCTGCCAAACAACCTCCCAGGCAAATGCCAAACGTACAGCCCAAATACAACGATCCATAACACCTGTTGATTCGCTGATACAAAAACAAAACACCGGTGTAGATTTCCTTGCAGAAGGCAATGAGCCTGCATCCTGGACACTTGAAATGGATTTTGACAAAACCTTTGATTTCAGATCTTCTGATGGAACCATATTAAACCTGCCGGCTGTAAAGCCGCAACGGCTGCCCGATATGGCCGCAGAAAGCTATTTTATTAATATCCAGGCGGGCCAAATGAAGGTGGTCATATATGATAAAACCTGTAGCCTTGGGCAGAAAATTGTAAATCCGTCTAAAATAGTGGAGGTTACGATCAGCAATAAACGCTATACCGGTTGTGGCAAATATTTGTATGATCACAGGATCAATAATACCTGGGTGCTCGAGTATATCAATAATGTAAAACTTTCAACGGCTGATTATACGAATGAAATACCTCGACTTGAATTGGATCTGTCAAAGAATAGGATGTATGGCCACAATGGTTGTAATAATATCAACTCAGCGATCGACGTGCAGGGCAGCCGCATAAAGTTCTCCATTTTCGCCGGCACAAAAATGGCTTGTATGAATAACAAGGTTGAAAAAATATTTTCAGAAATGCTGGGTGATCACCTGGTTGATTATTATTTAAAAGACGGAAAGCTTATATTGTATCTGATAGACGACAGCAAACTAGTGTTTAAGAAAAAAGAATAGCGAATTAATAACAATATTTTTTAATCATAAATCCAAGGTCATGTTTGAACAATTAATGGATCTTATAAAAGAAAATTCCCAGGAAGCAGTTGTCAGTAACCCCGATGTTCCGAATGAACACAATGAAGCCGTAATACAGGAAGCGGGCAACTCAATTACATCCACCCTCCAGTCTATGATGGCAATGGACAAACAAAGGATGTTATGAATTTATTCAATGGCCAACAGGAAGATATTCAAAGTCAGCCGGCTATGCAGAATATTTCCGGTAATTTCATGTCAAGTATAATGGAAAAATTTGGTTTGAATGGCAAGCAGGCAGGCGGGATAGCGGCAAGCCTGATACCGGTGATACTTTCAAAATTTGTAAACAGGACCAATGACCCCTCTGACAATAGTTTCAACATCCAGGATATCTTTAATAAGCTTAGTAATAACGGCACCAGTGGAATAGATGTAGGAGGAATGCTCTCAAAATTCGGCGCCGGTAAAGGCCTTGATAAGGATGCTGATGGAGATGTTGATTTCAGCGACCTCACCGCAGCATTTAGCGGAAGCAGCCAGGGCGCCGGGAATGCAAATAACAATGCCGGCATATTGGATAAATTAAAAGGGATGCTCGGGAACTAGGATCCATTTCAATATGATCTTATAAAAAATAACTTCATTTTTATCCTCCTACTTAATAACATTGAAGCTAATAAACATTGCGGTAACAAAAAGCAGGAACAGGCCACTAAGAAATACAACGTCTGCAATTTTTTCAAAAAGGATGTTTGACGGTTTGCTGTTTCGCATAGAAATGAATGAAAGAATGCAGCTGGTCATGAACATAACGATCGCCAACGTGGTGATCTCATCAATAATGGTGGCTTCCTTTAAATTCAGGACCTTAATGGATGTAAGTATGATAAAGCAGAGCCCAAGCAGGTTTGATGAGGTGTTAAGTATATGAGGTGATTTATCGTTATCTGCCGGCATATATTTTATTTAAATTCATTAAGTAAGTAAAGGGTATCAGCTCACTTTACAAACAGGTTCGTGCCTTACAGGAAAATTACATGAATTTGCAATGAAACAATGACTGTGTGCGTCTTCATGCAGGGCATTTGCTCTTTCAATTTGTGAATGATCGGTAATGGTTACCTGTGGATGCAACACCACTTCTGTAAAATGTCCCCCGCTTTCAGTCTGCAGCATGGTGCCTGATGCCTCATCATGGTAATCGGTAACAATGATCCCGTTATCAGCACATAAATGCAAATACCAAAGCATGTGGCAGGAAGATAAAGAAACCAGCAGCATATCTTCAGGGTTATGTTTTGTGGCATCGCCCATAAATGCAGGATCTGAAGAGCCACTGATGTCTGTTTTATTTTTTATAGAAATCAGATGGCTGCGGTCATAACCTTTATAGGTATTGGTTCCCTCCCCCTGTTTCCCGTCCAGGTAATGGTTGCATTATAATGATGTTCTTTTTCCATAAGATCTTTCAGGTTTTATTAAAAACGAAATATCATGGTTATTCGGCACTCCCCTTATCACCAACAAACCAATGCTCCTTATTTTTAAACAATACATTAAATGTTGTGAGTGATCCATAGATGCGGGTAATATATTGCTGAAGATTTACTTTGTCCTCATCCGTTAGTATTTTATGCGCATTGATGTTTTGTTCAAGTACCCGCAGCCTGTCACGCAGCATCACGATTTTGTGAAAGAATATATCAATGGGAATTTCCTTTGGCTTTTGAGATTTATCCGCAGGCTGTAATAACATGGAACCGCCATGCCACCGGTCTCCGATCGGCACAATTTCCGTTATGCCCGACCACTGCCTTAAAATTTTCAGCAAAGACATTTCAACATCTGAAGTCGTTTCCAGTTCTGCAGTGGCATTTTCAGGAATGATCTCTTCAAGTTTAGGATCAGACTTTTCAATTTCTTTTATGCCGTGGTTGATAAAAGAGATAAGGTAGGTAGCGTATCGGACGCCTACGATCACCCCGGGTCCATGTTGGGTATGCTGTAACCTTGTGCCGATACCAAGTGTTAATTGATCCATGAATAAATTGATTGTTTCCTCAAATGTAAAGGTTGTTTGGAATTTGAGGCATGGCTAATGTTTATTTTATCGAAAATTTATAAACAGTCGTTTGCCTGTAGATGTTACCAGGCCTTAGGATCGTATCGGGAAAACGGGGTTCATTGGGGCTGTTAGGAAAATGCTGAGCTTCGAGGCAAAGCCCCCCATATTGTGCATGCTTAAAGGATCCTGCATTAATTGCTGAGTGAAGAAAATTCCCCGAATAAAACTGGAGGGCCGGTTCAGTTGTATAAACATCCATGCAACGGCCGCTACCGGGGTCATACAAAGAAGCCGCCTTATCCCTGTTTACATTTAATACCATGTTTGAATCATATCCGGTAGAAAGATGGCCGATATCCTGGCCGATCTTTTTTGCAACGTTGAAATCCAATGCTGTATTTTTTACATCTGCCAATACTCCCGTCGGCACTGCATTTTCATCTACAGGAGTATATTTATCGGCAAATAATTCCAGTTCGTGATCTAAAACGGAAGGATTCTTTCCTGCAGATAAATTGAAGTAGCAATGGCTCGTAAGGTTGACAGGTGTTGGCTTGTCTGTCGTTGCTGAATAATCTAATATGAGCGCATTCTCCGGGGTAAGGAAATAAATGACTTCAATATTTAAATTACCTGGGTATCCCTCTTCTCCATCTTTGCTTTTGTATGTGAGTTTTAAGCTGCATTCGTCTTCCCGCTTTTCAATATCCCAACAAACCTTATCGAAGCCTTTAATTCCGCCATGCAAACTGTTTTTTTTGTCATTGAGTGCCAACTGGTATTCATTGCCATCCAAAGAGAATCTCCCGTTGGCAATGCGGTTACAAAAACGGCCAACAATACATCCGAAATAATGATTTGCATTCAGAAAATAATCTTCGAGAGAATCAAAACCAATGATCACATTCCCTGCTGTTCCGTATTTATCCACCGTTAAGATCCTGGTGATCGTAGCGCCATAATTTATTACAGATACCTGCATACCAGCGCCATTGCTGAGTGTATACTCGGTCACCGGTTTATTTTCAAAAACTCCAAAAGGCCTTTCTGTAATGCTGGCTTTCATATCAGTCTCAGTTTTATGACAGCATGATACAATTTAAGCAGAAATTTAAATATTCATTATTGATTATTTTTTTTCTGCTTTAAATCATAGCCCAACTTCATTGGCGTCGCGCTCTTGTACATCAGTAATATTACTCAGCTTTTCTTCTTCGGTCGCCGGTATATTATAAATACGTTCATTTCCTGGAAAAGTTCTGCAAAAAAATTTATTTAAACTATTTACCATGCTTTTACCAGAATACAGTGTACAATGCCGCCAGGATCCCACAAACGATCAACGCTCCTACGGCAAAGGATGTATCCATTTTAAACATGGTCTTATCCACTTCCAGTCCATGTGGCTTAACGCCTTTCCTGTTATCGATCCTGCTAATTATAGCCATTCCAATGACACAAAGAATAAAAACAAACGCCATCCTGTCCAGGAAAGGAATTTCAAATACTCCATTGGCATTTGCTTTTGCAAAACCATATTGGTATAAAGGCGAAAGGTCCACCATACCAGGCAGAAATTTAAATAGCAGTGAAAAAGCAAATCCACCTATTATCGCAAACAGGGCACCATTAGACGTTGTTTTTCTCCAAAAGAAACCGAGGATGAACATGGCGAAAATACCCGGAGATACAAACCCCGTGTATTCCTGTATATATTGAAACCCCTGCTTGCCTTCGCCCATCAATTGTTCTCCCAATGCCAATGCAAGAAGTATAGCGAGAATCATGGAAATAACAACCGTTATTTTTCCAACACCAACTAGTTTTTTCTCATCCGCATTTTTATTGATGGCTTTTTTATAAATGTCCAGTGAAAAAATGGTTGCGATACTGTTTGCTTTTCCCGCCAGTGATGCTACAATGGCAGCCGTAAGCGCTGCAAATGCCAGTCCTTTTAAACCCGTTGGCAATAAATTCAATAAAGAAGGATATGCCTTATTCACGTCAACAATACCTTTGGAATCCAGCATCTCGGTATGGAACATTCCTTTTTGGTACAACATGTATGCGGCAATACCAGGCAACACAACGATCACCGGCATCAGCAATTTCAAAAAGGCCGCAAATAGAAGCCCTTTACGGGCTGTTGGCAGATCCGCTCCCAATGCCCGTTGCGTGATGTATTGATTACAGCCCCAGTAATTGAGATTTGCGATCCACATACCTCCTAATAAAACTGAAAGCCCCGGCAGGTCCATATAATTGGCATTTTCTTTTTTAAAGATCATGTGGAAATGATCATTGGCCTTCTGTTGTCAATATCTGGAAGCCATTTATCAATCCTGTCTGCCCCGATTTTTCAGCAACCAGGTTCAGCGCGATATAGGTTGCTACCAATCCTCCCAATACCAAAAAGAAAACCTGTATCACATCGGTATAACCGATCACTTTCATTCCGCCCAACGTGATAAAAATGGAAAATATAGCCAGTAAACCAATACATAAATGAATATTCAATCCTGAAATGCCATGAATGGCCAATGCTCCCAGGTAGAGAATAGACATCAGGTTTACCACCACGTACAGCAACAACCAAAATACCGCCATGATCATCGCCACTGTTCCATTGTACCGCTGGTTTAAAAACTGCGGCATGGTGTAGATCTTATTCTTCAGGTACACCGGGATAAAAAATATAGCGACAATGATCAGTGTTGCTGCTGCCATCCATTCGTAAGATGCAATGGCAAGCCCCATTTTAAAACCACTTCCGCTCATCCCAATAAATTGTTCTGCGGAGATATTGGAAGCGATCAGTGATGCGCCAATGGCCCACCAGGTTAGCGATCCTTCGGCCAAAAAATAATCATGCGAAGCGCTGACCGATTTTTTCTTTTTCCTGCTATAGACCCAATAACCATATCCCGCAACAACCAGGAAGTAAAAAAGAAATACCAGGTAGTCACTCGTTTTTAATGCGTTCATAGTTGAGTTGGTTTTGATCGTTTATGAATTGGTAAAGGTTTTTCAAGGATTAATAACCTGAAGCTGCCAACGATCCTCCAATGGGGAGGCCATTAGCATGCTGATGTTCCGTCTTCAATGGATGCGATATAAGCCGTAAGCGGAAGGCCCATTGCCTCCTCATATGCCAGGCTGATACCCTGTATCAATTTTTCAATCGCATCTTCCTGCACCAGGTTAATGGTGCAACCACCAAATCCGCCTCCCATCATTCTTGCGCCAGCTACCGCCGGTATTTTCTTTACATACTCAACCAGGAAATCAAGTTCTTTACAACTAACATCGTAATAATAACTTAACCCATGATGTGTGTGATACATTTTTTTACCCAGTGCTTTGATATCTCCGCGTTTAAGATCTTCGCATGCTTCTAATAACCGTTCATTTTCCTGTACCACATATTTGCAGCGCTGATAAACCAATGGATCAACGGGTTCTACATGATCCTTCAGCATCTGCATGCTAACATCCCTTAAACTTTTTACGCCGGGATGCGCATCACGCACCAGCGAAACACCCCGTTCGCATTGCTTCCTTCTTGTATTATATTCAGAAGAAGCCAGGTTATGCTTAACATTGGTATTGAACAATACAATTTTATAACCATCCAGTTTAAAGGGTACATATTCATAATCCAATGAACGGCAGTCTAATTTTATAACATGATCCTTTTTTCCAAACATACTTGCAAATTGATCCATGATACCACAATTAACGCCTGCGAATACATGCTCCGCCTTTTGTGCCAGCGGTACCATTTTTAACCTGTCCAGCCCCAATCCAAATACTTCATTCAATGCAAATATGGTCGCACATTCTACAGCAGCAGAAGAAGAAAGGCCTGCACCAATAGGCACATCACCATCTATGACCAGCGTTAAAACCCTGCAACGCATGCCCCTGCTTTTGTAACTGGTCCACCACCCCCAGAATATAATTTGCCCATTGCGTCCCTGATCTCTGTATGTCTTTTATATCTATCGTGAAACTTTCATCAAAATCAACAGCATAAAGGTTTATAGTATTGTCTGTTCTTTTATTGATAGCAATATAAATGTTCTTATCAATAGCGGCAGGCAATACAAACCCTTCATTGTAATCAGTATGTTCACCTAAAATATTTACCCTTCCCGGTGAACGAAAAACCTGGGGTTGTTCGGCATATTTATTAAAAAAACATTTTGTGATCTTATTTAGCATCGGCTTTTTATTTAAGAATATATGATGGATGATTTATGATGTATGATTTGTTCTTATTGAAATCTGATTTACATCTTATACCCTACATCATAAATCATCCATCATAAATCATACATTATTTTAGATATTTCTTACTGATCTCATCATATATCAACAGCATATCGTTGGCCTTTCCTTCCTTATCAAAGAACTGTTCCCAGGTATTCAATGGTTCCCAGATACAGGTTCCTTTTCCTCTTCCATTGGCAACATTAAATGACAATTCATTCATTTCCTTTTTTACGATGGGAATATTCCACCACAATCACATCTTTATTATACCTGCGTGAAAGGTCATCGAGATTATATTCCATGATCAGCCAACGTACTATGCCATTTTGGATAATAGGAAAGCCCGATCACATCAAAAGGCAATCCACGCATCGATCATATTATCAATAAAGAATTTGCTTTCATCATTTTGCCCGCCCAATGCAATATGCAACATGATACTTGTTGATGGAGAAACTGCTTTTACTGCCTTGTTCCTGCATAAATTAATTGCGCAAGGCTGAATCAAGGTTATTGATATTGCCCGTCGGGCCATACATGCCATGGTTGATTTCATTGCCTACCTGCACCATATCAGGTGCAGTGCCCTGGTCTTTTAAAGCCTGCATCACCATTTTTGTATAATCAAAACAGTGATTTTTTTAATTGGCTGAATGATTTACCCGCGCCACGCTGCAGGCATATATTGTTTTTGCGGATCGGCCCAATAATCACTGTAATGAAAATCAAGTAAGAATTTCATGCCCGCAGCTTTCGTTCTTTTCGCCATTTGCAAAGTATGCTGCAGGTCACAGAATCCTTTTTTGGGAGAATAGCCACTATCCCTTGCAGGATCATTAAAAATGCGAAGCCGCACATAATTCATCCATGGTTCTTTAAAATTTCAATAGCATCTTTTTGTTTTCCATCAGTATCAAAGAATTTCATTCCCCTGTCTTCCAGTTCGGGCAGGAAAGAAATATCAGCGCCAAGCATTTTATCAACCGCTGTTTCTTTAAATGGAAGAACAGGGAAAGTATTATTAGATGCATTTACATGATGAGGCGAAGCCGGGCTAATCGTCATAATATCAGTAGCTCCTGGTCCATACACTATCAGTCTTTGCTTCAAAATGTATCACTGATTTTGTTGATCCTGACTGTAATATCACCTGGCATTTGCCATTGAATAAATGACGTTGAGCAACTGTATCAATAAATTTATCAGGCTCATGGCTGCTGGGATCGCCATTTCCAACGCCGATAATTTTTGCATCCCCTGTAACAGAAAAATGAATCAGGTTATTTGCAGTCGGGCACTTCACGTCCCTGCCTGTCAATGACACTGATATTTATAACGGTTGCATCTTTACCATCAGCAAGCATGGTTGTTTTATAGGGACTAATTACAACTTCAACAGCCTTACCGGTTGTTTCAACTTTTGAAGTAAACTTTTTTCCCTTTTTATAAGCAACTGCTTCCAGTGCCGGGCTCATAATTTACCATCCATTGCAGATGACCGTTGCGGGGCATATCTTTTTTACCCAGGCTTTTTCCATTCAAAAATAATTCTACATTATCTGCATTGCTGTTTACCCAAACATCAATAGGTTGGCCTTCTTTGCCTTTCCAGTTCCAATGCGGTGAAATATGCAATACATCTTTATCTGTCCACCAGGATTGATAATAGTAATAAATATTTTTTGGAAAGCCGCACATATCCATGATACCAAAATGCGAATTGATATTGGGCCATTGATAAGGAGTAGGTTCACCCCGATAATCAAATCCTGTCCAAACAAAACCACCCAGCCAATAATCATTCGGCGCAGCGAGTTTCCACCATGTTTCTGCAGTGCTTGCCCACCAGGGCGCAGTAATATCCTGGTCAGGTACATATCCCTTGACGGAATCTCTTTCATATAATCCACGTGTTGTAACCGTGCTTCCCATTTCGGTTCCAATGATAGGCTGGTTGGGATGATCCTTGTGATAATCTGCAACAGCAAACTGGCGGTAATTAAAACTGCGAACCGGGATCACTTCATTGACTCCCTTGAAATACATTGGCCATATCTGCAGCATATGTACTTATCCGTGTTGGATCAGTTCTTTTTGTTTTGCAAGCAATGTTTGCGCAATCAGTCTCCCGGTGCTGTTTCCCTGTACCCAGCCTTCTTCATTGCCGATCGACCACATAAAAACAGATGGCCCTGCTCCTGTCTCGTTTTGATCAGCCATTCAAAATCGTTCATATATTCTGGGCTGCTGTTAAGTAACCTGTTCTCATCCATCACCAGCATACCGAGGCTGTCGCAGGCATCCAGTAATTCTGTTGTTGGCGCATTGTGACTGGTGCGGTATGCATTGGAGCCCATTTGTTTTAATAAACAGATCCGGTAGTATTGCAGATAATCAGGCAAAGCACTTCCAACACCTGCATGGTCCTGGTGATTATTGGTGCCTTTTATTTTTACATATTTTCCATTCAGAAACAAACCTTTGGTTTTAATTTCGATGGTGCGGATCCCAAAACGAAGTTTATCCGTGTCAATTATTTTTCCATTCTGATCTAACAACCGGGATAACACGGTATAGATAAGGATCTTCCAGTGACCAAAGCCTCGGATTGGTCAACTGTTAATTTTTGTTTGATCGTTTTCTTTTCATTAATGCCAAGTGAAACAGGTTGATCTTTCGTCTGCCCGATCATTTTCCCATCCCTGTCAGTTATGATTGCTGATACGGTAATATTCGCAATGTATTAATGATTCATTATACGGTTGTTTCAATATTTACCGTCGCCATATTTTTTTGAACATTGGTATAAACAAATACCGGGTTTTCATCCAGGTGAACAGTATCGTATTGATTCAGCCATACATGCCGGTAAATACCTGCACCTTCATAGAACCATCCTTCATACTGTGTTGCATCAACCCTTACAACCAATACATTTTCTTTTCCATAATTGAGATAATTGCTGATATCATAAGAGCGCCCACATAACCGCTTTTATTATTGCCAAGATAAAAACCATTTACCCAGAAACCAGCATCCCGGAAAACGCCATCAAACTGAATTTGAAAACGTTGGCCGGAATCTGGTCTTGCAACTGTGAAATGCTTCCTGTACCAGCCAATACTTGTTTCAGGATAGGAACCGCCCACTGGTTTATATCCATGCGATTGTACATCAAAATTCGTTGAATTAACAAAAGGCAATTCTACTGCCCAATCGTGGGGAAGGGATAATTCACGCCAGCCACTGTCATTGAATTTTGGATCAATGGCAGTTGTCATTGCAGCATCCAGTTTTTGAAAAGATAGTTGCAATACTATAATTAAAATCTTTTACCGGGTCATTTGCACTGCCGAAAGCAAATTTCCAGTTATCATCAAAATTTATTCTTTTACGCTGTTGTGCCAGGGATTGCATTGTGTAGAGTGAAAACAATGCAACCAAAAAGCAATTAATAATATTTCTCATAAATTTCAAAGTTTATTATTAGCCATCAGTTAAATGCAGCCACGGCTGTGGTTGGCCTTCCTGCATTATTAAACGCACCCTTCGAGTATCCCTGCCAGTTATTATATGCTTCCGGTTCCCAATAAAAGACACCCAGGCCCTTGTTATTGGGGAGGGATTTTGTTTTACTGGTAATATCCGTGATAAAGGCCTTGCAAGCCGTTGAATCCGTCCAGCTCATGCCCACTTCGGTGATCATGATCTCCTTTCCAAACCTTGATACCATATCATTCATATTGGATAAGCATTGCTTATTCAATGAAGCCCAGTTTGCTGCCGTAGGATACAACGACATGCCGATAACATCCCAGTTGGCGCCATTGGCTTTTAAACCATCTAAATTCCATCTGAATAAGGCATTGTCATATCCATTGGAAACATGCACCATTACTTTTGAGGTCGCACTCACAGATTTCACCGCATTGTATCCTGCAATAAAAAGTTTGGCATAGTTAGCCATATTGGTAGATGCTTTCCCATCGGGCCATAGCATCCCGTCATTTGTTTCATTGCCTACCTGTACCCATTCCGGTGTTATGCCATTTGCTTTCAAGGCATTCATCACGCTTACGGTATGATCGTAAACGGATGTTTGCAGCGCAGCAAGATCCTGCGATGCCCAGGCTGCGGGCTTTGTCTGCTGGCCCGGATCTGCCCATGAATCACTGTAATGAAAGTCAATCATGATCTTCATCCCCAGGTCTTTTGCACGAAGGGCTTTTGCAACTACATCGGCCGTATTGTTCCAACCATTTGCCGGGTTGACCCAAACCCTGAGCCGGATAGAATTCATGCCATTATTTTTAAGTAGCTGCATGCATTCCACTTCTGCCCCGCTGTTATTATAAAATTTGATCCCGGATGACTCCATTTGTGTAACCCAGCTGACATCGGCGCCTTTAGCAAAAAAAGGGGTGTCAGGTACCGGGATCACAGGTGTAATGGGAGCACTTGTACCTGATTTTTTACATGCAATGATTATTAAAAGCATTCCTAAGGAAAGTAACACATGCCGGATTCTCATATTTGATGATTTTACGTTGTAAATATTTAAGATTTATTCGCTTTTTTTAAAGATGAATTCCTGAAAACAGGAATGGGTTCCAGTATCTTTTTTTGCATTTTCTTACCGGTTCCTTTTTCTTCTATCAACTTTATCATTAATGAAAACGCTTCTTTACCCATTTTGACGGTTTGTTGGTCAATGGTTGAAAGTGATGGAGTGATGTGTTCACCAAAGTTCTCATTTGCAAACCCGATTATTCCAAAATCTTCGGGTATTGAAATATTACGTTGCTTCAACTCCTTGATGGCTCCCAATGCAGTGAAATCTTCTACTGCGAATGCGGCATCAGGAGGAACCGGCAGCCTGAGAAAATATTCAATCGCATTTCTCCCCGCATCAATGGATACATCTCCTTTAAATACAAGTTTCGGATCAAACTTCATTCCGCTATCTTTTAAAGCATCCTTATACCCCTGCAACCTGGCTTTAAAGATCCTTATATGCTGCGGTCCTGAAATATGAGCAATGCGTGAATATCCCTGTTCTATTAAATGCGCTGTGGCAATATAAGCGCCCTTATGATCGTCGATCACTACAGAGTCAATTCCAAGTTCATCATTGGCACGGTCAAAAAAAACGATGGGCATCTTTGTTTTACGGGCATTTATGAAATGAGCATAATCATTTGTTTCCTTGGCCATCGAAACCATGATCCCGTCTACACGGGCATTTAAAAATGTCTCGATACCCTTTTGTTCATGCTCCCATGATTCGTTTGATTGATAGATCAGCACATTATATCCATGTTCGTTGGCCATGGCTTCTATTCCATGAACTACCGATCCAAAAAAATTGATCTCAGCGCTCGGTATGATCACGCCGATGATCCCTGTCTGCCCGGACCTCAGGGACGATGCTACTTTATTTCTGCGGTAATTAAGACGTGCAGCTGTTTTTAATACGCTTTGCTTTGTTTTTTCGCTGATAGCCGGGTGATTATTTAATGCACGTGAAACGGTACCCGAAGTGGTGTTCAGTTTTTTGGCAATATCTGCAATCGTTACAGTCAGGCTCAATTTATGCAATCGTTTGCATAAAAGTATTAATTTTAAAGCCAGCAAAAAAAATATTTTATAAAAAAAGAAAAATAATGGCTTTTTTTATAACTGGAAACGGATGAGTTCATCCTCGCCCTCCCTGCTGGAGGTAGATACCGGTTCCCTTTAATAAAAATCCTGCATTTAGGTGAGATTCAAGGCGCTGCATCTGTTTTTAAAATAACTTTAGACTATGAAAAAATCATTCCTGCCTGTCATTTGCCTGGCTTTCTTTTTAGGGCTATCCATTTGTGTTCATGCGCAACCCGCCTTTATCAGGTCCGCTAAAAGTTCCGGGCTGTTAAGCGAAGTGGAAACAACCGAAGGGAAATGGCAATTTTCTATATATCCCAACAGGATTATTAAAGCAAGTTTCAAACCTGCCGGAAGTACCAGGAACGAGCAGGTATCCGATGCCGTTATTGCAAAGCCTGTTTTAATAAAAGCATCCTTTAAAACAGGAAAAACTAACAGTACCATTTCGTGGAACAACAAGTCATTTTTGGAAGTTAATAACGAGGGAGTCGCGATTACTCCACAAAAAGGAATTACCGTTTCGCTATTAAAGACATTTTATACAGATGATAAACGCGGTTTTTCTTTTTCATTGAAACCAGGTGAAATGATTTTTGGCACAGGTGAGCGAAGTGTTCCTTTAAACAGGCGTGGATACAAGCTTGCTTTGAACAATGCGCCGGCATATGGCTACAGCCTCAATGCAGAATCACTGAATTATAGTGTCCCATTTATATTATCCAATGAACATTATGCGGTCTTTTTTGATAACCCTTCCAAAGGCTGGCTGGATATTGGCAAAACAGATCCACAAATACTGGAATACAGTGTTAGCAGCGGTGAGCTTTCTTTTTATATCATACCCGGGAAAAGCTATGATGAGATCATGGCATCTTATCATGTCCTCGTTGGCACTCAACCCCTGCCCCCACGCTGGGCCATGGGTAATTTGATGAGCCGGTTCGGCTACCGGGATGAAAAACAAACCAAAGAGATCATTGCCCTGATGAAAAAAGACAGCGTGCCTTTTGATGCGGTCATATTCGACCTGTTCTGGTTTGGTGACAGCATTAAAAAAACCATCGGTAACCTCGAATGGGTAAACAAAAAAGCATGGCCCGATCCCAAAAAAATGATCGCTGATTTTAAAAAGCAACACATCAGGACCATACTTATTACAGAACCTTTTGTACTTAACACTTCTCTGAACTATAACCAGTCAAAGGTTTATCATGCAATTGACAGCGCAGGAAATCCATACGTGCTCAAAGAATTTTATTTTGGGGAAGGAGGTATCATTGATATTTTCAGGAAAGATGCACAGCAATGGTTCTATAAAAAATATAAGGCTCAAATGAACATTGGTGTTGCCGGCTGGTGGGGAGACCTGGGTGAACCCGAGACTCACCCTGCCAATGTTTATCACAATCTCAGGGATCTTGGTTTTTTACGAAAATTTGCATCAGGCGAGATACATAACATATATGGTCATTTCTGGAGCAAAATGCTGTATGATCATTTTAAAAAAGATTATCCCCAACAAAGGTTGTTTCATTTGAACAGGAGTGGCTATGTTGGTTCACCCCGTTTCAGCAGTTTCCCATGGAGCGGTGATGTAAGCAGGAGCTGGGACGGACTGGAAGGCCAGTTGCCATTGATCCAGGGGATGAGTATCAGCGGCATCCCATATATTCATAGTGATGCCGGTGGCTTTGCGGGTGGAGATGGGGATGAGGAATTATATGTGCGATGGCTGCAGTTTGCCGCCTTCACGCCCATTTACCGGCCTCATGGAACTGCCTTTGGTAATTTAGAGGCAAATGTAAAGGACATTCCGAGTGAAGCCTCCCTTTGGCCCGAACCAACCAAAAGCCTGGCCCGGGAAGCCGCAAAGACCCGTTATAAATGGATGCCTTATAATTATAACCTCAGCTACCTTCAGACAATAAAAGGAAAGCCGCTGGTAATGCCGATGTTCTTCCTAAATAACAAGGACAGTAATCTCTATAAAGCAACGGACCAGTACATGTGGGGCGATGAGATAATGGTTGTACCGGTAACGGATAAAGGCCAATTGTCAAAAACATTTTACATACCTGACGGCGAATGGACGAATATGAATGATATGAAAACCTATAAAGGCCCCACCTGGTTTACAGACAGCTCGATCACGATGAATGTTATCCCGGTACTTGCAAAGGAAGGAAGTTTTATACCCCTGCTACCGGGCATGCAAAACACGGCAGAATATAACGCGAAGACATTGGAGGTGATCTATATTCCTTCACAAAAGCCCAGTGAATATAGTTTGTATGAAGATGATGGCGAAAATGCGAATGCTATTAAAAATAAACTATATGAACTTACTACATTTAAAAGTAGTGGTATCGCCAATTCAACTACGATCAACATTCAAAGTAACGGTGGTAAATATGCGGGGCAGGCAGTAACAAGAAAGATGATGCTTACGATCCCGAATATACCCGCAAAGCCAAATGAAATAAAGATCAATGGCAAGCCGATCGGTTTAAACAACATTTGGAACGAAGCAATGCGTACGATACATATTCCACTTTTATTTCAACATAAAAAAACAACCGTCCACATCCGGTTTGATTAAATCATTCAGTAGTCCAAATTTATCGATATGAAATTTTACAGGTTAATATCCATGTGCTTAGTACTAATTGTCTTTGGACACGAAGCTGTGTCGCAACAAACTCCTATTTATAAAAACAACGCCTTTGCTGTTTATGCGGATAGCATTGTGCAGGGAAATTTCGTGGCAAAAGCGGCTTCGGCTACTGAGATCAGTTCCAACTACCAAAGCCCGGTGAACCAGTTTCAAAGCCCCGCCATCAGCTTTAAATTCAGTATCAATTTAAAAGATAATGAGATGAAGCCGGGTGTTGACCATCATTTCAATTGCGTAGCCCCGCAAGGCAACTGTGAAACACCGATCATTAAATTTGGTAAACAATTCATAGATCAAAGTAGCATTCCTGCCAATACTTATCTTTCTCCCAATACGAAACTCAGCATTAAACTGGATATGCGGGATATACTGGAAGCATTTAAGAAAGATGGTTTCTACACAACTTTCAATGGCAATAAAATATACGCTGCAGATTTTAAAGGAGTTTATGTGGCCGGCGCTACTGAGCCAATGACGTGGGACTTTGATAATCTTCACCAGCGGCCATCGCTTCAGCTGAAAGATCCGGATGGAGATGGTATTTATGAAACAACGATGATATTGAACGAAGAAAAAAAGGAACGGGATCTTGCGGCTGCCTGGAAACTTACAAAAGATATCACTGCATTTCCGCAATACCATTCTGAGTATGCTATTTCAGATGCGATCTATAATATGTCACTCGAGGAAATGCAAAGGGCCGTTGAGCCCGACAGTACATTCAGGACGGGTAAAGAATGGGCGGGTGTATGGACGAGGGACATCAGTTACAGTATCATTTTATCGATGGCCTACCTGCAACCGAAAGTGGCAAAATACAGCCTGATGAAGAAAGTCAAAAATGGGAGGATCATCCAGGACACTGGTACAGGCGGTGCTTATCCCAATTCCACCGACCGGATGATCTGGGCTGTGGCTGCCTGGGAACTTTATAAAGCAACAGGTGACAAAGACTGGTTAGCGCAGGCTTATACCATCATAAAAAATTCCATTGATGATGATATACATAATGCCCATGATAAACTAACTGGCATGGTTAGAGGAGAATCTTCATTTCTCGACTGGCGCGAACAGACATATCCAAAATGGATGCAACCGGCAGATATTTTTGAATCAGAGTGTCTCGGCACCAATGCCGTACACTTCCAGGCAAATATCATTTTGGCTGAAATGGCTACCCTGCTAAAAAATGCTGCTACAAAAAAATATAAAGCCATTTCAGAAAAAATAAAACAAGGCATCAATACTTATTTATGGATGCCTGAAAAAGGATATTACGGCCAGTACATTTATGGAAATAATCACAAGATACTTTCTCCCAAATCAGAATCATTGGGCGAAGCGCTGTGCGTGTTGTTTAACATAGCAACTGACAAACAAAAAGAATCAATCATAGCAAATACACCTGTCACTTCATTTGGCTTACCCTGTATTTTTCCCCAGATCCAGAATATTCCGGCCTATCACAATAATGCCGTATGGCCTTTTGTACAATCGTACTGGGCGCTTGCAGCTGCAAAGGCAGGTAATGAATCCTCCCTGTTGCAAAGCATCTGTGCTATTTACCGCCCTGCTGCCATGTTCCTTACCAACAAAGAAAATTTTGTTGTTGATAATGGAGATTATAAGGGCACTCAAATAAATTCCAGCAATATGCTATGGAGCCTGGCAGGAAGTATCGGTTTAATACACAAAATTATTTTTGGGATCTCATTTCATCCTGATGGATTGACTTTTGATCCATTCGTTCCCCAGGCACTAAAAGGGAACCGTAGTTTGCAAAATTTCAGGTACCGGAAATCAATTTTAAATATTGAACTGGAAGGCCATGGAAATAAGATACGATCCTTTTCAATGGATGGAAAAATTTCGGACACTGCATTCATCCCGGCAAACCTTACGGGTACACATAACGTTAAAATAATACTGGCCAATAATAACCCGGGCGGTAAAGTAAATGAAGTAGAAAATCACGTGGCTTTGGAAACACCTGCTCCTTCTATTAAAAATAATTTATTGTCATGGCCGGAAATAAATGGTGCCGCGGGATACAGGATCATAAAAAATGGCAAGCCAATTGCCCGGGTGAATGCCCCTCTTTTCACGGCAACAGGCACCCGTTACGCAGGGTACCAGGTAATTGCAGTGGATGAAAAAGGATATGAATCTTTTGCAAGTGAACCGGTTATTACCATACAACAAAACCAGGTAATTACTTATGAAACAGAAGATATTGTTTCAAAAGCAGCCTTTTCTTATAAAGGATTTTCAGGAAAAGGTTTTATAGAGATCAGCAAAGAAAAAAATACCAACCTCTCCATTCCCGTTATCATTGAAGCAGATGGGGTTTATTCAATTGATTTTAAATATGCGAATGGGAACGGGCCTACAAATACAGAGAATAAATGCGCCATCCGTACACTGAAAGATGGAACCACTGTTTTGGGAACCGTCATCTTTCCACAACGAGGAAATGAAGAGTGGTCAAACTGGGGCTACAGTAACCCAGTAAAAGCCACATTAAAAAAAGGCAGGCATATTCTCAAACTTTCTTTTGAGCCCGCTAATGAGAATATGAATGGGGCAATCAACCAGGCCATGCTGGATTATGTAAGAATAACCAGGCTTTAAATAAAAAGCAACGACCATCAATATAAAAAGGGCAGTTTAAGAACTGCCCTTTTTAAAGATATTTTTATTAATACATTTCTATAATTTTTCCAGCCAGTAATAATTAGCTGCAAAATTAACTTTAACCCTATAGGTGCCGGGGACACCTGGTGCAGGAAATGCAGGATCCGCATCTCTTTGTTCAAATTCTCCTTTTACTTCATCCCCTGTTGTACGGTGAAATTGTGTACCCCAGTTTCCCAGTTCCTGGATCAGTTTGTAGTTACCAGCTGAACTAAAATTAACGTCAAGTGTTTTTACAAAAAGGTCCACATTATTGAAAGTATAAATTGGGTCAAGGCCAGGACTGTTGTTCCAGCCATTGATATCTCCTACAAGGTATAGATTGGCTGGAGTTGCAACCCTTTCAGGTGCGGGTGCCAAACTGTATGTTCCATGTTGAAAATCTACCGTAAGCCTATACCATCCCGAGGTAGCAGGGTTAGGAAAAGCAGGATCCGCATCTGCCTGGATAAATTCACCGGCTTCTGCAGTTCCGCCCGCAACCATATGGTATTGGCTCGACCATACACCCAATTCCTGTATTAATTTATAAGCGCCACCGGTAAAATTAAAAATACCTGCATAAGTAGTTTCATCTATCAGGGAGAAATAATACTTTGTATCGAGGCCCGGAACATTATTCCAGCCATTCAAATCACCAACAATATATAAGTTTGCAGGGACCGGAATTTTTGGAGGGACTTTATACGGTGTTACATTCAACTGGATCGTATTTGAAATATACTGTTCATTGTTATTGCCATAAGAAGACACCAATCTTACGTCCACTACATAAGCTGTATTGAATTCAAACCCAAATCCCAGCAAAGCGGTGTTCAGTTCCTTTGCGACCATCGTATCGCTCAGCTTTCCTACTATAACTTTGCGAAATGGATTAATAAAACCTTTCGTTGTAGAATCTATTTCAATAACATACTTATAAAGGGCGGGATCTTGCGCGTATGCAGGATCTGTCCAGGAAAAGGCGATCACGTTGTTGTTTGAATCCGCAGGTAACGGTGCAACCGCGCTTACTGAGCTACTGAGCACAACAGCTTTACCATTTCCATGATTTGGCAGGTCTTCTACCTTATTACATGCTGAAAACGACATCGCAACAGCAACAACCAGGGAACTAATTTTAAATATATGTTTCATAAATTTCATTTTAATAAATAAGTGTTATCATTTTAAGCCCTATTGCAATTCAACAACAAGATTAGGAGGAGCATTTACATCGAGATTTACGGTTAACTTATATAAGCCTGGCACAGCGGGAGTAACGATCTCCGCGGGATCTGTGCCTCCACCTGGATTCACCGATAGTGGTCCCCCAGTTGCAGGAGCTCCACCCCATTGTGGCTGCCATTGACCCTGTTTGGTTAAAAACTTGTATTGTCCACCAGGAGCAAAATTGATCAGTAATTCAAATTTAAGATCTCCGAGGTATGTAAATTCCTGGTCTGCCGGAGGTGTATTTGTCCAATTGGAAGGAGTACCTGATCCTGTGATCCATAGTCTTGGGACATTGGGATCGGGATAAGGAGTCACATCATTAAATGTTACCACATTAGAATACAGTGGCACTGTTCCATTTGACATAGTAGATTTTACCCTGATCTCGATATTATGTGGAATATCCGCTTTTAAGCTCAACTTTGTTGCACTTACCAATGCGTCGTTGAAATCATTTACGGTAAAGCTGTAAGACAGGTCGCTTAGAAGGGAAATTTCAACCTTTTTTGGATTGGTGAAATTAGCGCCAACTGTATCGATCTGGATCGTATAGCTTACACTTTGCGAACTGATCCCGGTATTTAATTTATAGTCGGGATTTGTCCATGCTAAAGTTAGCAGGTGGTCATTTTGATTGGCCAATAATAAAGTTGCAGGGGTAGTAAAATCCCTGGCTTCCAGTACCGGGTCAGTCCCACCTTCAAAAATAACCTGGTTCTCATCTTTTTTACAGGATGCAAATATTACAGCCAGTAAGGAAAAGAAAAATAACTGTTTTAATATTTTTTTCATTTTGAGTTAATTTAACTTTTAATCGAATTAATATCCCGGGTTTTGTTCCAGGTTTGGATTAGAATTCATGTCTGTATTTGGGATCGGGAAAAGTTTCCTGAACGAAGGTACGCCTGTGCCCGTGCTCACACCACCTTTCCATGGCCACAAATAAGTATTTTCAGTGAAACGATCGAACCTGATCAAATCGGTTCTCCTGAATCCTTCCCAGTATAATTCTCTTCCTCTTTCATTTATAATAAAATCAAGGGTAAGGTCAGATGCTGAAATATTGCCTGAAGGATTTCCGTAAGCTCTTGTACGCAATGTATTGATAAGACCTACGGCAGTTGCCTCAGTAGCACCGGAAGCGCCCCTTACAAATGCTTCAGCATATATCAGGTACATTTCAGCAAGCCTGAAAACCGGAAAATCCACATCAGAAAAATCCCTGCTGGATCCTTCTCCGCCTGCTTTTGTAACATTCCTGTATTTTGTAATGGCATAACCTTCTGTAAATGCAGGTGCAGGCTCATTGGTCAATTCCAGGCTTTGGCCACTTGTATAAAATTGGGCACGTTTATCAGCAGTACCCGTAACATCAGGAAATAAAGCAGGGATCCTGCTTGTTGTTCTTACACCAGCCCAGCCACCCGATACACCAAAAACTGAAGCGGGCATGGTTCCACCCACCGGTGCGTGGGTAAGGAATGTTGTCCCTCCAAAAGATTGTGTTCTTAATCCATCATAATTAATGGTAAAGATGAACTCGTTGGTATTTGTATGATTATCAGCCAACATCAATTCACGATAGTCAGGGATCAATGCATATCCATCAGAAATTACGGCGCTTGCATAAGTAGCCGCGTCATTGTAACGTTCTGTGCCGGTATAAACTTTTGCATTCAGGTAGATCCTTGCCAATAATGCTTTTGCTGCTGCCTGGTCAACACGTCCATACTCATTTGACTGGGCTGCCGGGAGTTTTGTTTCAAGGTCTTTTAATTCAGTTTCAATATATGTGAACAAGTCAGCACGGCTGATCTGTCTTGGTAATGAGCTTCCAATAACGTCTGTTTCAGTAACAAACGGGGGATTGCCGAAAAGGTCCATCAGCACTGAATATTGAAATGCCCTCAAAAAACGGGCTTCCAATGCATAATTTTTAATGGTTGCCGCATTTGTGCTACTGATCCCTCTTTCAGAAAGTTTGGCATCAGCAGACTGGCGTAAAAATTCATTGGCCAGGGTAATCTGGTAAAATGAACGGTAATAAATACCCTTTGTTATTACGTTATCTGTTGTCCAGTTCATTGAATGAAAGAAATGGATGCCTGGATCATTCCATCCAACCTGCACCACTGCTTCATCTGTACTGATCTCCTGAACCCACCAGTATAGGCGTAAGAAATCAGATGTTCCTTCATCAATTCCCTGAATGTCACCACCGCCGGCAGGAGCTGCAGGACCAATATTGCTCGTGGTTGCAAAACTTCCGTAAACTTTTGCAATTGCCTGCTGGTAACCTGCAAAGGTGGAATATAATTCGTCTGCTGTTCCTCCATTGTTTGGCGTTCTATGCAGGTCCTTCGTACAGGAAGCAACAATGCCTCCCAAAAGAACGATCAGCAGGGTTGTCTTTAAAATTAGTTTGTTCATTTTATTATGATTTATATTATATACGTTTAATTAAAAGTCCAGGTTGACTCCAAGTACAAATGTTCTTGGTCTTGGATAAAATTGTCCATCAATGCCTCCTGCAATTTCAGGGTCCAGGCCTTTATATTTAGTAATTGTAAAAACATTTTGACAACCGGCATTCAGTCGAAGATTAGCTTTTCCCCTGAAAACATTTCCGAGGTCATAACCGATATTAATATTATCCATTTTTAAGAACGATGCATTCTGAACAAAATAATCAGAAAGCTCGTCCCCGTTCTTAGTACCACTGAAATTAGTATTTAACAAATCTGCGTATGCATTGTTCAGGTAACTATTACCAAAAACGCCACTCCTGATACCGAGCGCTGCATTTACCCTGTTGTAAATGTAGTTCCCTACGTTGGCTCTCATTACAAAGCCTGCATTGAATTTTTTAACTTGTACATTCGTTGAAAAACCAAAGAAAGCTTCGGGATCAGCCGTTTTGTAACGATACTTATCATCTGTATTTACGATCCCATCCCTGTTGATATCTTCAAATAAACCATTCGATCGGTTTGCCAGCAGCATCGTACACCTGTTTGTAAACATAGAATGCACCCTTTGCCTCACCTACTGTATTAATGAAAAGCGTAGTACCTGTACCAATTCCCACATCCCCGAATTCATTTCCTTTATAATTTGGATCATTTGAAATAGTCAGTTTTGTGATCTTGTTTTTATTATACGTTGCATTAACAGCAACATTCCAGGTAACATTTTTACTCCTTATGACGTCTGCACTTAGCGTAACTTCAACTCCGCGGTTTTCCATGCTGCCCACATTGGCCACGATCTTATTGCCAAAATTAGTTCCGGCGGGTTGATCAATAAGGTTCAACAGATCGGTTGTCTTCTTTAAGTAAACTTCAGCGCTACCGTTGATCCTGCTATCAAAAAGGCCAAAATCCAATCCTACATTATAAGTAGTGGTTTCTTCCCATTTTCTTTGAGGATAAGAAGCACCGGGCCTTGCCATATAATAAAAAGTATTGCCTAACTGGTACTGTGCCTGGTTATTACTATAATCGATGAAAGATTGATAATCATACAGCCCGATACCTTCCTGCTGCCCGGTTACACCATAACCGAGGCGAAGTTTCAAGTCAGAAAAAGTCCTGCTGTTCCTGAGAAAACTTTCTTCTTTAATTCTCCACGCAAAAGCAAGCGAGGGGAAATTACTCCACCAGTTTGGTTCAGCAAATCTTGAGGATCCATCCCTCCTCACTGTAGCAGTTATCAAATAACGGCTCATCAGTGAATAATTCAATCTGCCATAAAGAGAAATGATGGTGTTTTCAGGTATGTCAAAAGAATTTTTAGGTTTGGTAACTATGAAACCATCGGCGGTCCGGTCAGTAAAATTGTAGGTTTTAGTGCGGAAATTTGAATAAGAATAACCCGCGATGAAATCTATTTTACTCCTGATAGAACTGATATCCTTGTTGTATCCAAGATAAAACTCCATCAGGTTATTGACGCGCTCCTGTAAATAATTTGAGCTCAGGCCACCGTGGGTTTGTACACCACCGCCAAGGACTAAACGCTTGTATCTTGAAGCGGCGCTGTCATTAATATAATTTGTTCCGGAACCTTTTGCAATATCATATCCCAGGTTCAGGTTTGCCCTGATGGAAGGGAAAAAAGGCAATTTATATTCAAAGACAATATTTCCAATACTTCGTTTGACAAGACTCTTGTTGTTGTCTTCTTCCAGCAATGCTACCGGGTTTCTTGGGGCCAATGACCTCAACCCTGTCTGCGATGCAGGATCAAGCCATTCGTAATACCCGTTAAATCTTTTGCTGTCTACCCTTACAGGTTGTGTAGGGTCATATATTACGGCTGACCCGATTGCTCCTTCATTTGCAAACTGGCTGCTGGTTTGAGATGCCTTTATACTTAAATCAACTTTTAAATTATTATTTAAAAATTTGGGGCTTAGGTTGAATCCTATGCTGGCCCTGTTTAATTTGCTCCTTCTCAATATGCCTTCCTGGCCCAGAAAACCAACAGAAACTCTATAAGGGCCATTTGTTGCCGTCCGCTGAAGCTTATATTATTATCAGAGCCAAATGCCGTTTGATATATTTCATCCTGCCAGTCTGTGTTATCTGTTCCCAGCATGGCTTTTTGCGCAGCAGTTCCTTTTGCATTCACAATGCCCTGAACTGGTCGGCAGACAACACATCCACTTTATCTACTGATGAAACTGAATACGGTGAATTTAAATTGACCGTTGCTTTCCTGCCCTTCCTTTTTTGGTAGTGATGAGTATCACGCCATTGGAAGCCCGCGTACCGTAGATAGCGGCAGCAGATGCGTCTTTTAATATTGAAAGTTTCAATATCATTTGGATTGATGAAACTCAAGGGACAGGTGACCCGGAAATAGAAGGAGTACCATCAATATTTCTATTTGGAGCAAAGGAACACCATCAATCACGATCAACGGATCATTGCTTGCGTTCAGGGAAGCCCCTCCACGGATGCGTATCCTGCTACCGGCGCCGGGAGCACCGCCTTTGGTGTGATAGATACACCGGCCACTTTACCCGAGATCAATTGTTCGGCCGTTGTGATCTGACCGTTCTGAAAGTCTTTGGAAGTAACAACCGTTACGGCACCTGTCAGGTCTTTTTTCCTGGCAGTTCCATAACCCATAACAACCACTTCATTTAATGCCTGGTTGTTTTGCGCTAAACTGATGGTACCGGCAGAACCGCCACTGGCAGAAATTTCTGTAGCCGCATACCCAACAGAGGTTACCACCAATGTAGCATTGGCAGAAGGAGCAGAAATTTGAAAAGATCCGTCTGAAGATGTTTGTGTAGAGATCTTTGTGCCTTTTACAGTAACTGTAACGCCGGCAACAGGAGATCCATCTTTGGAATCAGTAACTGTTCCTGAAATAACGTTTTGTGCCAGCGCTGCAAAGGATGCAAGCATTAGCAGCAACGTTATTGATAAGATTTTTGGAATGTTGGTAATAGTTTGTCTCATAAATCAAAACATTGTCTTTTGGTAAAATAAATGCAGTGTGTAAGTTTTACACAAAGTAACTTTTTTTTCTTAAATATTAATCTTCTGTTAATAATTTTTTACATGCTGCCGGACCCGCTTTAAGCAGCAACGGGGGGCTAAAAATCGATCCCTACCCATTTTTTGTTCCTTTTCTCGTATTTGCCATAGTTGAATTTATAGAGTTTACCTGGCCGGTGGGGTACATTTTCTTCAATTTCATCGAGATCTATCAGGAAATCCATGGCAAAGAATTTTTTCCGGAAGTTCCGCCGGTCCAGCTTAATTCCAAGGATCGCTTCATATAAATTCTGCAATTCCCTTAATGAAAATTTATTTGGAAGCAGGCTAAAGCCGAGGGGGTGTTCCTGTACCCTTTTCTGCAGGCGCCTGTAACAGGTATCAAAGATCTCCTGGTGGTCGAAGGCAAGATCCGTAATATTGCTTACATCATGCCAGTGCAATTCATTGTCAAGGATATTTAATTTATGGTGCTGTACATTGATCAAAGAATAATATGCTACTGAAACAACCCTGCCAGCCGGATGGCGGTTAATACTTCCAAAAGTATGAACCTGCTCCAGGTATACATGGTCCAGCCCGGTACGCTGTTTTAAGATCCGGTAGGCAGATTCGTCAAGGTCTTCTTCCGGTATCACAAGGTCTCCCAACAGGGACCATTTGCTTTGGAATTTCTTAAGATCAGAGCGGATCAGCAATACTTTCAGTTTATTTTCATCAAACCCAAATATCACACAATCTACGGATAAGGCCACCCGGTTTATACTCTGTACTTCAGACTGGATGATCTTAAGCGTTTTGACATTCTTTTGATTCTCCGTATTTTTTGAAACAACTGGCATAAAACGTAAGTCTATAGGGTTAAAAATTGTTTATAAAAAAATCACCGGTTTTAATCAATCATGGGGCCAACATACTTTTTCCCCTGGTTTTTAATTGCCTTTTACTATTTTAATTGTTTGTATTTTTTGTTGTGATGTGTGAATGCTGAGCACGTAAGTGCCTGTTGACAATTTTTCCGCTTCATTCATTTCAAATGCGTTGTTACCGGCTGATACAGTGATATTCTGGCGTATCAACTGTTTCCGCTGAGGTCGGTTAGGACCAGTGTAGCATTATCCTGCACGGGACTTCAATATTCACGTTTAGTCTTTCCGGATAAATGGATTGGGATTTGTTTCTATCAACCAGCCTTTGGCAGAAACGCCTGATCTTTACAACCAGGCTGTATTTAAAATTTCCATCAAGGTCAATGCTTTTTAACCGGTAATAAAAAATCGTGGCATTCACCCGGCTGACATCATCTGAATAATTATATTCACTATTACCCGTTGCAGTTATATCGGCGGCCATTGAAAAATTCTGGCCATCAGTACTGCTCTCCAGTTCATAACGGGCAAGATTCTGTTCGTTTGCCACTTTCCAGCGAAAGAAGGTTATGGTTCCGTTATTCTTACCGCTGAAATTGATAAAGTTTCACCGGTATCGGTACAAACTGGTTCGTAAACATGGTATTCGCCCGGTTGCAGAGTAAATGACTGACTTGCGCCCGTTGTAGTAATGGTCGTGCCGATAAATAATCATACTAGGTGCCTGCTGTAGGGAAAGTAACAGAACCTGTTTGCTGCACTACATCGAAGTTTCCAATAACTACCAGAGTGAGTGGTTCGTTGTGCAACTCTAAACCATTTAAATGCATTGGTGAGATTGTACGACATGTTGCTTGAAATAAACAACTGTAAGAGGCATTTTTTCTCAGCTTGATCAGAGCACTATACATCATACAACCTTTTGCGGTCTGCATTTTGAAAATAATCCCAACGTATCGGCTTTGGATCAACGCGGCAATTGGATTGATCGTTCCATTCTCACAATAGTCAATAGAAAAATCATACCCTAATTCTCCGAATTGCCACATCATTTTAGGTCCAGGGATCGTAAAGAAAAAAGCACCAGCCAACTCCATTCTTTTCAAAGCAGTAGCAAAGATTTTATATTATAAGCACCGGAAACATTTCCATACAACAGGTTTTTGTACATCAGCCTTTCTTCATCATGACTTTCCATATATGTAACCAGATGTGGGTTAGCCCAGCCCCTTTCGATAAAAATATTATTCCTTAGCTCCCAGGATTCCATCAGGGCCCGAAGCAAAACCCATGGTTGCCTGGTTATAATTTTTATTTGAATTTCCCCATAGCATCATGCCGTAATTTGATAACTCTGTTTCTTCCGGGTTATCTGCAAAATGCTCAAGTATTGCATAAGAGCCTGGAGATTTTAATTGAAGTGTATCATAATATCTTTTCCAGATAGCGACCCTGCTTCCGTCATACGTATTCCATGAACCCACATTGCAATTGGCGCCATTGGCGTCACAAGGTTGTCGTTTGAGTAAATCCTTTAGAAAGATCGAAACGGAAACCATCTATTTTATAATTCACAAGCCAGTGTTCAACAACACGGCTTACAAAATACCTTGTGGCAAGGCTTTCATGATTCATATCATAACCCACATTGAAAGCATGTTTGGTAACGGGGTTAAACCAAGGATTGTTGGCGGCAGGCCTGTTGTTCACGGCATCCCAGTATAACTGTACCATCGGAGACAATCCAAAAGAATGGTTCAATGCAATATCCATGACCACCGCAATCCCTTTTGAATGGCAGTTATCGATGAATTGCTTCAATACATTTGCCGGGCCGTAATATTTATCAGCGGCAAAATAGAAATCAGGATTATATCCCCAGCTGTTATTCCCTTCAAACTCATTGATAGGCATCAATTCAATGGCAGTGATCCCCATATTCTTAAGGTAATTCAAAGTATCATTCATGGTGGCCCAGTCATGCTTTGCAATAAAATCGCGAAGCAACAATTCATACACTACGATCTTTCTTTTATCGGGGCGGGTATAGCCGGCCGTCTGCCAGTTATACGCTGCTGGGCGGTTTGCAAAATACTTACTATTCCCGATGTGAGGTTTACAGGATATGGTTTTAATCAGGGATAAGTTGCCGCTGTAATATAATGAGTCATTCTATGGATCAAGTACTTTTTCGGCATAAGGTTCACCGACTTCAAGAGTACCGTCTACCAGGTATTGAAACGAATATTCTGTACCAGGCGTCAACCCTGTTATCCTTAGCCACCAGTAATTTCCATCAGTTGTTTTCTTCAACTGGTAACCACTTTGTTCAGTCCAGTTACTACCCGGAAAATCCCCAATAAGCGAAACCCTTTTTTACCGGGCGCATACAACACAAGTGTTACGGCATCCGTAGTTGCTTCATAATTGATACCGTCCCGTACGCCTGCAGGCAAAGCCTGATATTCGACAGGTGTTGCAACAAAGAACTGGATCGTATCCTTAATTATAGCGCTACCGCATTATGGCCTCCATTACCAACACCTGGTTTCCTGCGGCAACGATCGTAGGCTGAAGCAGAGATCGTTGTACCTAAGCAACATTTTGAACCACTGCTCCATTAAAATACAATTTCAGGCAGCCAGCAATATTGGAGATACCGGTCATAGGGATTGTATTTCCTATGGTTTTGTGATGTTTTCGGGAATTGGCGTATAAGTAGGTTGCGTTAAAGGAAGTGAAAACCTGGCCGCCAGCGCAGTTGTATAAATAGGGATATACATGTCGCTTCCGTCGGCGTTGCGCTGCACCTTATACTGGCGGCCATTCCTGAAAAGTATGGCGATCTTCTGGATAGTCTCGCCTGCATTCACGATACCAAAATAATGTGCGCAATCCTCCTGTGATAGTATAAGACCATTTATTGCTTCCTAACGAGTGTGGCCTGGGCCAGCTGCATTGGCAGTTGCCCAGGTAAACTTATTGAATATCTCCAGTCCGAGAGCTTGTACTAAGATTTGTTATAACTGCAATATGCACATATACATCGGTTACGGGAATGTATGTCCAGAAATCCCTTGATTCCCCTTGGTAGCATCCATCGTAATGAGAAAGGGGTTCTGCTTTCCTGTCCGAAAGCTGGTGTCCAGCTAATAGCTGGTGAAAAAATAGAGAATCGTCAACAGCAATACTAGGAAAGAAAGTAAAGATCTAATTTCATAGCAAACAATTTAATGTGTAAATTACACACAATATTTCGAATTTCAATAAATGCGCGGACAAACAATTATGGATGATAAATAAGGACCGCAGGCACCGACTGGCAGCTTTTTTAAGTAATTTTATGTGCTGTATGTTCATTTAGCAATTATCTATAAGTTTTATAAAAAATTTTACCGGCAGATATTTTATTGTATATTTATCAGACGTGTATTTATTACACAACCGCCAATTCATAAACCAAAACAATTGCTATGACGGAAACTACCGGGTGGGTAAAACCAAAACTAAGTTTATCCCAGATCATAAATATGAGTGTAGGATTTTTTGGGATACAATTTGGATGGGATCTGCAACGGGCGAATATGGGACCGATCTATGAACATCTTCATGCCAATGCAGATGACATTCCTTTACTTTTTTTAGCTGCACCATTGACCGGTTTGCTCGTTCAACCAGTTATCGGTTATATGAGTGACAGGACATGGCATCCCAAATTTGGAAGAAGAAGACCTTATTTTTTGATCGGCGCCATATTCAGCACGATCGCACTGGTTTTTATGCCACACAGCAGCGTACTTTGGATGGCCGCGGGTTTACTTATGGA
Source organism: uncultured Chitinophagaceae bacterium (assembly GCA_963779595.1). Classification (GTDB taxonomy): domain Bacteria; phylum Bacteroidota; class Bacteroidia; order Chitinophagales; family Chitinophagaceae; genus Ferruginibacter. The sequence continues at coordinate 596,045 of CAVZYY010000002.1, forward strand.
TCATGGATGTATTTGGCAATGTGGCAATGGAACCATTTCGGGCTTTTGTTGCAGACAAATTAAATGAAGACCAGCGTACACAGGGTTTTGTAATGCAAAGCCTCATGATCGGGCTGGGCGGAAGTATTGCGTCTGCCTTGCCCTGGATGATGACGAATTGGTTTGATTTTAGCAATACAGCAGCCAGTGGTATTATCCCCGATAATGTTAAATGGAGTTTTTATATTGGTGCATTCTTTTTCTTAGCAGCGGTTCTATACACCGTATATTACCTCTAAAGAATACCCACCACCAGATTTAGGATTTAAAGAAAAAGTGAAGGAATCCCATAAAGGGTTTGGAGGTGGTGTAAAAGAGATTTTTCATGCAATCTGCAAACATGCCCCACCGAATGAAGATCCTGTCTCTTGTCCAGTTTTTTACATGGCCCGGGTTGTTTTTAATGTGGTTTTTTTACAATACCGCAGTTGCGAGAAATATTTTCCATGCTACCAGTGAAACAGATCCGCTCTATGGACAAGGCACAAATTTTGGCAGGGCTCACATTGGCATTTTATAATGTGGTTACTTTTTTATTCGCATTTATCCTTCCATCCATTGCAAGAAAATTAGGAAGGAAACTGACACATACTGTTTGCCTGTTATGTGGAGCCCTGGGTTTAATCAGTGTCGCATTCGTAGAAAATAAATACATGCTTTTTGGTTGTATGACTGGCGTAGGGATTGCATGGGCAAGTATTCTTTCCATGCCTTATGCTATGTTGAGTGGTGTCTTGCCTGAAAATAAGATAGGCGTTTATATGGGGATATTTAACTTCTTCATTGTACTGCCTGAAATAATTGCCTCACTTGGTTTTGGCTGGGTCATGAAAAACGTGCTCAACAATGACCGACTGGCTGCCGTTCAAATAGGGGGCGGATTAATGATCATCGCTGCGCTTATCTGTTATTTTTTAATAAAAGAAAAAGATTAACTAATGAAAAAAATATCATTGTCTTACTTTTTAATGCTGTTCACTTTCAATTCGATTGCCCAGACAACTTATCAATGTTATCCTACACATTGGTGGACGGGTATGAAGTGGAACAAAGTACAGGTAATGATACACGGCGATAAGATCGCCGATAATTTCCCATGATAAAAATGGGACCTAAAGGTGTGAGCTGGCAACCGGCATAAACCTTATAAAGATAAACAGGGTGGAAAATCCCAATTATATATTCCTTGACCTCGTCATTGATGCATCCGCCAAACCAGGAAAGTTCAGTTTCCCCTTTGTAAAAGATATGAGTATTGAATATGAATTAAAACCCAGGAGGGAAGGTAACGGCATCGAACATATGCGCAGGGAGTAACTTCCAAAGATTTCATGTATCTGGTCCTGCCCGACCGCTTCAGCAATGGCGATGAATCCAATGACCGCGTGCCGGGTATGCGGGACCAAACCCTGAACAGGGATACTGTATTCAACCGTCATGGCGGCGAATAAGGGAATCCAAAACCACCTTGATTACCTAGATGACCTGGGTGTAACTGCTTTATGGCTGAACCCGGTGATTGAAAATGATATGCCGAACCGTACAGAGCATGGTTATGCATTTACCGAATCATTATAAAGTTGACCCACGGCTTGGTGGCGACAAGGCTTACCACGATCTCGTGGATGCAGCACATGCAAAAGGAATGAAAATAATACAGGATGCAGTGTACAACCATGTAGGCATATACCACCATACCGTGCAGGACCTGCCAATGAAAGACTGGTTACACCAATGGGATACAGGTTATACCAATACTAATTATAAAGATCAAACGCTTTTTGATCCGTATGCCAGTAAAAAGAGATTCAAGGCAGATGGCAGATGGATGGTTTACCCAACAGATGCCGGACCTGAACCAGGGCAATCCTTACGTTGCAAATTTTCTCATTCAACATGCCTTATGGACGGTTGAAGAATTTGGAATTGATGGCTGGAGAATTGATACCTATTCCTACAATGACCTTGAGTTCATGAACCGCTGCAATAAGGCATTGATGGATGAATACCCAAAGATCTACCATGTTTGGCGAAACATGGGTACACGGTGTGCCCAATCAAAGTTATTTCTGCCAGAATAATTATAATATCCCGTTTAAAAGTAATTTGCAGGCGGCCACTGATTTCCAGACACTGTGGGGCATCACCGATGCGATGACAAAGGATTTTGGATGGAATGACGGCGTCAATAAATTATATACGACACTTGCCTATGACTTTATTTATAAGGACCCAACCGCAATGTCATTTTTTTAGACAACCATGATATCGCAACGTTTTTATTCTATCGTTGATGGGAACATGGATAAGTATCTCTCTTCGCTTTCATGGTTACTCACGTGCAGGGGTATACCGGAAATATATTACGGGGACGAAATTGCAACCAGGGGGAAGACAACTCCAAATGATGGCTATGTGCGTTTAGACTTTCCCGGTGGCTGGAAAAATGACCCGGTGAATAAATTCACGATACAGGGAAGGACACAGGATGACCAGGCCATTTACCAGCACCTGGCAACACTTGCGAATTTCAGGAAAACTTCTTCCGCATTAACCACCGGCAAATTCATGCAATTCTTTCCCGTAGATGGTATATATGTTTATTTCAGGTACAGCAATAGCCAGACTGTAATGGTGGTGATGAATACGGCTAAAGAAACAAAGAAAATTGTTATGGACAGGTTCCAGGAAAGAACCAATGGCTTTACACAATTCAAAGACGTGATCACAAAAGAAAAAGGACCGCTGGCTGATTTTAACCTCGGGTCTTACAAAACAGTTGTATACGAACTGATCAAATAATATTTACCGTTAAAGAAAACTTTCTATGCATTTAAAGAAAATATTACTCCTTTCATTTGCGGCAGTGATGTTCCAATGCGGGTTTGGCCAGCATTCCACAAAAAAAAACGGCCACCCGGCATGGGCCTCACAAAGCAATATTTACGAAGTAAACCTTCGCCAATATTCCGCTACAGGCTCTTTAAAAGCATTTGAAAAACATCTTCCAAGGTTACGGAAAATGGGTGTTGAAATTCTATGGTTCATGCCGGTTACCCCTATTGGTATTGAAGGAAGAAAAATGAGTGAAGCTGATCTTGGCAGTTATTATGCAGTGAAAAATTACAAACAGGTCAATGAAGAATTTGGTTCAATGGCCGATTGGAAAAGCCTTGTTAAAAAAGCGCATGCCCTGGGCTTTAAAGTAATTACTGATTGGGTTGCCAATCATTCAGCACTCGATAACCCATGGGTAAAAACAAATCCTGATTTTTATACAAAAGATTCAACCGGCAAGATCATCTCTCCTTTTGACTGGACAGATACTTATAAATTGAATTATAACAATGCGGGGCTGAGAGATAGTATGATCGGGGCAATGAAATTCTGGCTAACTGAAACGGGCATAGACGGTTTCAGGTGCGATGTGGCAGAAGAAGTGCCGGCAGATTTTTGGAAAGATTGTATTGCTTCACTCAAAAAAATTAAGAATGTTTTTATGCTGGCCGAAGGTGAAAAACCCTGGCTTCATGAAGCGGGCTTTGATGAAACCTATGCCTGGAGCATGATGGGCACGATGACCGACCTGTATGCCGGAAAAAGATCGGTAGCGCAATTCGACTCCATGATAAACCATAATATTGCCATCTTTCCTAAAAATGCCTGGAGGTTGTTCTTCACAACCAACCATGATGAGAACAGCTGGAACGGCACTGAATTTGAGAAATATGGCGATGCTTATAAAGCCTTTGCTGTATTTACTCAAACCATGTATCACTCCGTTCCGCTTATCTACAGTGGCCAGGAGGTCCCCAATAAAAAGCGTTTGAAATTTTTCGTAAAAGATCCCATCGAGTGGAGCCAATATAACATGGCGCCATTTTATAAAACATTACTAACCCTCCGCAAAACAAATCCTGCACTGGCTGCAGATGGTTCATATCACAAACTGGTTTCTTCAAATGATGCCGCAGTTTTTTCTTATCTCAGGGAAAAGAATGGCCATAAGGTAGCTGTAATATTTAATTTTTCCGGCCAGCCACAAAAATTCACCATAAATGATAAACGCTTATACGGCAAGCCGCAGAATGTCTTTTTTAAACAGGCAGAACTGCTCAGGAAAGATAAAACCTATAATGTAGAACCCTGGGGATTTATCGTGTATGATTATAAATGATCCGCACCCGGAAATCCAGAAAAAATAATATGAAAAAAACAGGTTCATTTCTGCTGCTGATCTTCATATTGCAAAATACAATGGCGCAAATTTTATTTAATGATTACCCGGTTTATAAAGGAACGGACCTTGGGCTTACTTATTCAAAAAGCAACGCCAGGTTTCGCATCTGGAGCCCACCAGCCCAGGAAGCCGAATTGCATTTATATAAGCATGGACTACATGGACAGCCTTTCAAGATAATCCACCTTAAAAAAGGGGCGGCTGGAACCTGGTACATAAACCTGGCCGGCGACTGGAAAGGAACATTTTATACATTCCGGGTAAAGATCAATGACAAATGGAGCCATGAAGTTCCCGACCCCTATGCAACAGCCGTGGGTGTGAACGGCAAACGGGCAATGGTCACAAACCTCGCGGAAACAAACCCACCTGGATGGATAGACGAAATAAGCCCTGCATTCTCAAAAGACAATAATCCAACCGACGCGGTTATTTATGAACTTCACGTGAGGGATGCAAGCATAGATCCCAATTCAGGCATTCAGCATAAAGGAAAATTCCTGGGCCTTGCTGAATTGGGAACGCTTTCCAGTGAAGGTCTTTCAACCGGCCTCAGCCATTTAAAGGAACTGGGTGTGACCCATATTCACCTCCTGCCCTTTTACGATTACAAGTCCCTGGATGAAACTAAGCCTGACAGCACGGACTATAACTGGGGTTATGATCCGTTAAACTACAATGTCCCTGAAGGCACATACAGTACCAATCCATTTGATGGCATTACCCGTATTAAAGAATTGAAGCAACTGATCAAAACCTTTCACGAAAATGGGTTAAGGGTTATTTTTGATGCAGTTTACAATCATACCGGTTTAACGGGCCTGTCAAATTTTAATCAATTGGTTCCCGGTTATTATTACCGTCATAAAAAAGGGGGCGGCTTTTCTGATGCGACCGGCTGTGGCAATGAAACAGCCAGCGAAATGCCAATGATGCGGAAATTCATGCTTGAAAGCACACTGTATTGGGCGAAAGAATATCATATTGATGGTTTCCGGTTCGACCTGATGGGCGTTCACGATATCCGGACGATGAACCTTATTTCCAAAACCCTTCATGCATATAAGCCTGACATCTTATTATATGGAGAAGGCTGGGCTGCAGGTGATTCGCCTTTACCCGATTCATTGCGTGCTATTAAGAAAAATGCGCATATGCTTGACCGTATTGCTGTATTCAGTGATGATATCCGGGATGGGATAAAAGGAAGTGTGTTTGACCAGGCTGAAAAGGGATTTGCCAGCGGCAAGGCTGGCCTGGAAGAATCGGTAAAATCAGGGATCGTTGCTGACTGTAAGCACCCGCAGGTTGATTACAACAAGGTAAATTATTCCAAGGCCCCATATGCTTCAGGCCCCTGGAACGTGATCACGTATTGCGAGTGCCATGATAATAACACACTCTGGGATAAGCTTACGCTATCATGCTCGGAAGCTCCGGAAGAAGAAAGAAAAAAAATGCACTTATTGTCATTGACTATCGTTCTCACTTCGCAGGGCATCCCTTTTTTGCATGCCGGGACAGAATTTCTCCGATCAAAACAGGGTGTTGAAAATTCTTATAAAAGCAATGACAGTATCAATGCGATTCATTGGAACCTCAAAAAAGAAAACGGGGACGTATTCCATTATGTTCAATCGCTGATCCAGATGCGCAGGGCACATCCCGCATTCAGGATGATGACTGCCAAGGAGGTCATCCAAAATATTCATTTTGAAGAAAAAACTCCCCCGGGAACAATTATATACACCATTGATGGAGACGCAGTACAGGATAGCTGGAAAAAGATCCGGGTCGCTTTCAATGGGAGCAATTCAGAAAAAATAATGAACCTGCCACCCGGTGAATGGAAAAACGCTTTTACTTCAGCCGCACTTCCGGCAATATACTACGGCAATGCAACACTTCCGAAATACAGCGCCGTGATCTTATACCAGGAATAATTACACGCCGTAATTCTTTATAAGTTCCAGGAATAATTTCCGTTCAATCATTGTGGCGCCCATGCTTTCGAGGTGGACGGTATGCACCTGGCAGTCTATCAATTTCACCCCTTCTTTTTGAAGTTGCTGCACAAGCTGTATAAAAGCAAATTTGCTTGCATTGGCAACAATGCTGAACATACTTTCACCAAAGAAGACCCCGCCCATCCTAATGCCATATAACCCTCCCACCAATACTCCATCCTTCCATGTTTCCGCACTCACCGCATGACCTGCATGGTGAAGCCGGGTATATGCAGTGATCATTTCTTCGTGTATCCAGGTTCCGTTAGCTTCTTTCCTCCTGACCTCCTGGCACTGCCTGATCACCTGGTCAAACGCTTCGTTGATACTGAAAGAAAACGCTCTTTCCCTGATAACATGCTGCATGCTTTTACTAATGTGTAACGCGGCAGGGTATAAAATACAGCGGGGATCAGGGCTCCACCAACAGATCGGCTCCCCTTCATTGTACCAGGGAAAGATACCGTTCCGGTAAGCTTCCAGCAATCGCTCCATACCAAGATCACCCCCGATCGCCAGGAACCCATCTTCATCTGCCAGGTCAACGGGTGGAAAGGTTATTTTACTGTTTAACAGGTACATAAATAGTTGAGATGTTTAGAATATAGGGTTGGTACAAAAATAACGAACAGCTCTATAAAAAATGGGCCTCGTTTACAGGCTGTTTCATGGTTTAAGTGCCCTAAAAAGTACTTGCAAATATCAGCCCCGCTTTGTAATTTGTTTACCCTTCGGGATTTTTTTTCATCAAAAAATTCAAAAATGAAAGACAATATTTTAAAACAAAAAACGCCCCGCCGCGGATTCCTGGGCACTATTGCCGCAGGTGCTGCTTCCATCAGTCTTCTGTCCCTGGCCCCTTTCCGGGCAAAAGCAACATCCCTGGCAGAAATAACCGACACGGATCATGACCCTGGAAATCCGGAAGAATTGTTCAATAAGATCAAAGGAAAACACCGCATTGTTTTTGATGCGACCCAGCCACATGGCGTTTTCCCGTTTGCGTGGCCGAGGGTATTTTTAATGACCAATGAAAAAACCGGTACCCCGGCAAAGGATTGCAATGTTGTTGTCGTACTAAGGCATGATGCCATTCCTTATGCATTTCAAAGCAGCCTTTGGGAAAAGTATAAATTCGGTGACGTATTTAAAGCAGAAGACCCTGCCACAAAAGCTCCCGCTACGCGAAATCCTTTTTGGCAGCCTAAAAAGGGGGATTTTAAAGTACCCGGTCTTGGGGAGGTCGCTATTGGGATCAACGAACTACAAGACAGCGGTGTAATGTTTTTTGTATGCGATGCTGCCATTACGGTGTACAGTGCGGCTGTGGCCGAAGGAATGAAACTGAATGCCGCCGATGTGAAAAAAGAATGGGTCGAAGGCTTATTGCCAAATATAACCCCGGTTCCTTCAGGTGTCTGGGCGCTTGGCCGTGCACAGGAACGCGGATGCTCTTATTGTTTTGCAGGCTAATGATAAGGTTCATAAGGTGAAATATGCATGGAATATATGTTCCAGGTGACGTGTTTCACCTTTTACTATTTTTATTAAGAACGGTTTAAGGCGCTTACGTTGCTTTAAACAGATCATGCTTATACTCCTCTATAGAATTAAACCTCTGTAAAGCCAATGGTATGATGAACCGGCCGCGAATAACTGTAAATAAGGGTACATAACTTTTGTTACCTGTTAATGTGCCACTTTGATATAACCCCATCCTTCCTTCTGTTTGCTGATGATCTCATATATCCCATCCGGCACAATCTCTATTCCGTTCAACAATTGGCTCTTCTCAACATTTTTCCGTTTCATCGTCACCGAACAAACTTTGAAAGACACATCTTTCATTGCAAGCAGTTTTTGTATTTGATCAGCCTGCGTCGACCTTTCTTTTACTACCAGGTCAAGCCCCTGCCCATAAATAACCACTTCCAGTTTTGCATCAGGATTGGCTTGCTTGATCAAGTCAACCTGCCGAACAACGGCCTGTTGGTTTACTGAATCACTGCTTGTAAAATCAAATACAACTTTATAATCCGGAAGCTGCGCATGACTGCAATATGCAAAAAACGCAAGCATGTTTATTGTTAATATTATTCTTTTCATAGATGTAATATTTAGCTAAGAAAATTACAAATTCTTTGATGTAAATGCAAGCAATGAAACTCCGAAAGGTCGGTATCGGTTACTCAAAGGGTTTCAGGCTACCATTAAGGCTTTTTTATCTAATTTTGATAAGTGACATTCATTAAAAATATATCCACTTCTGCTGTTCCTGATGATGAACTGGTTTTGTCATACAAAAAAACAAGGAACCTGGAAATATTGGGTGAATTGTACCAGCGTTATATGGATCTTGTATATGGCGTATGCCTCAAATACTTAAAGGATCCCGAGATCGCCAAAGACAGCGTATTATCTATTTTTGAAGAACTTGTCTCAAAACTTCAAAAGCATGAGGTCAGCTATTTTAAAGGCTGGTTATATCAACTGTCTAAGAATCATTGCCTGATGATACTGCGGTCAGAGAAAAAATTCTCAAAAGCACAAATAGATGTCTCGCTTATGCAAAGTGAAGAAATGGTGCATCTTAACGGCGAGCTGGAAAAAGAAGAAAATTTTAAACACATGCATTATTGCATTGGGCAATTGCAGTCGGAGCAAAAAGCAGTACTCGAATTATTTTACCTGAATGGCAAATGCTACAATGAGATCGTTTCACAAACCGGTATCGAATGGAACAAAGTGAGAAGTTTTATACAGAATGGCAGGAGGAATTTAAAAATATGCATGGAAAAACAAATGAATCATAATTAATGCAGGAGCAAAAAGACCATACAGGCAATTATAAAGCAGCGGATTTTGAACGCTATCATTCCGGTAAAATGGGAGCGCACGAAATGCATGCCCTCGAAAAGGCGGCCCTGGATGATCCGTTCCTGGCAGATGCGCTGGAAGGCTATATGAATACAGGAACACCTGTTGGGGATACCCAGGAACTTCGTGTAAAACTGGAACAAAAAGATAAGGAACGGAAAGTTGTACCTATTAAAACAACAAATTCATTCTTCCTGTTAAAAATTGCTGCTGTGTTCGTTCTACTTGCCGGGTTTGGGTGGATCATGTATCAACAACGCACTGTAAAGAAAAATGAGATCGCCGCTTTGAAGAATTCTGAAACCCTTCCGGTGAGCAGTCAACCGGACAGTATCCAGCCGGCTCAGCCTTCAAAAGACCTGGCACAACAAGAACCACCCTCTTTGGAAAAACGCTCTGAAAATGGGCCCGCCAACGTGGAAACAAGGCAGGTGGAGAAAAAGGAGAGCGCCAAAGAATCCAGCCAGGAATACAGGGTTGATCGCGGCAATGAACATGATGACCTGGCTTATGATAAAAAGGTTCCTTCAGCAAGCACAAGCCCCATACTCACTGAACCGGCTAAAGGCAGTGTAGACAATGTATTGTCAGAGAAAATATCCGGCATAAAAACAGAACCTGTCAATACGATCAAAGGAAAGGTCATAGATGATGCTGGCAATGCGGTGGCCTTTGCAACGATAAAAGATCAAAAGAACAATGTTACTTCATCTACGGATGAAAACGGTTCCTTTTTACTAAAAACCAATGATACTGCTACACTACTGGCAGTAAACGCGGCGGGTTACGAAACTGCCAGGATGTACGTGAATTCCAACAACGCTTCTAATAATATTGTACTTCGTGACTCAGACAAAAACCTAAGTGAAGTAGTTGTTAGCTCTGTGGGTTCGGCCAGGAAGAAGGAAAGTTATTCTGTATCAGCTGCAACCGTGCATACCCCAAGAGTGGTTATTAAAAATGCGGAACCGGTTAAAGGCTGGAATGATTTTAATCAATATGTAAACACTCATTTAAAGGCTGCACCAATCCTGGATTCAACTGCTGTGAAAGGTGTTGTTATCCTTTCGTTTAATGTAAATGACTCTGGGAAAGCGGTCGGCCTTAAAATTAAAAGGTCTTTATCTCCTGCAAGCGATGCAGAAGCCTTACGCATCATTGAAGATGGCCCGCTTTGGAAACAAAAGAACAAGCGTAAAAAAGCACAGGCAACCATTGGTTTTTGATAAAAGGAATAGGCTGTTACGCTAACCTAACCCATTATTATGGGAGATCTTCTTAAGAAACTATTATCCCTAAGTTGAAGAAGTACAAAATCAGCAACATCAGCCCGTGAAATTTTCGGCATGCCTTTCATCGGAAGTTTCTCTCCAACTTTGTATTTCGCTGTGCGGGGTGCATCCGTAAGCAAAACAGGATAAACCAATGTCCATTCAAGATTACTGTCGCGAATCTGTTCATCGCCTTTTGATTTATCAGCGTACATATTTCTCAGGGGCCAACGGAAAATGATCTTTTGAATAAAATTGGCCTGCTTAAAAGTTTCTCCCACACCAAAAGCAGAAATAAAGATCAGCCGCTTTACATTTTTTTCATTCATTGCAGGAATCAATATGTTGACTGCATTTGAAATGAGATCTCCGGATCTTAAAGACTTTCCTAACCCAAGGGCGCTGATGACAGCATCTTTTCCTTCCAGCGCTTTCACTAAGATGTCCCTGTCCAATACGCTGCCTTTAACAACCGTTAGCCTTTCAGGTTGCAGGTTCAGCTTAGACGGATCGCGGGCAAGCGCGGTCACTTCGTGATGCTGTTCAAGAGATTGTAAAACCAGTTGCTGTCCTGTTCCACCAGTCGGGCCTAAGATCAATATTTTCATTTTTATCCAATTAGCTTAGTAAAAAATACAAAATATCTATTGGTTATTTACAATATAGGAAATTCGCATCTGAATAAACTGTATCAGAACTCTTGGTCCCTAATTCCTTATTGCGGCATTCTAATGTTGTTTTTCCCACTTACAGGAAAGAAAAACCTCTTAATAACTTGAGAAATACATCTAGTTAATCTAATCATTACTACAAATCTTTGGAAGATAATACAGGATTTATCCTCTATTTATTTTGAAGCAAGTACTATTTCCTTCAATTTATTAATTACCCATAGACAATCATGCCCTGGCTTAATTTACTTCTTCTCACTTGTGGTTTTATTCAAGTATCCAATATCCCCATGTTAATATCCAATTAAACAATAAATATAATTCTTAACCATAAATCAACTAAAATGAAAAAAACAACTGTATTATGGCTTTTAGTGATTGCATCTCTTGCAGCATGCAAAAAAATTGACGCACCGACTGAAAAAGTATCGACGAGTACTGTCCAAAAACTAAAAGATTGGTATCAAAAACAAAAACCTCCAAAAGTCCATTCCCAAAACCTTGATGGAGATGATCTGCCTGAAGTAGAACCAGACTGGGATGAAGTCCAATATTATCCTACAACTTTCTTATATAAAATACCGCTTGATTTCGAAATTGATAATCCGAGAGTCGCCCAATACCTCTTATTACACCAGGATAATGCTGGTAATATTTTGAGCGGAGAGTATGCATTTATTCTATTAAAAGATATTCAGAATAATATCACAAAAGAAGGGCTTGAGACATTATTTCCTAAATTAACTACGTTTGATGATATGCCTGCAGAATTAGCGGCTTCAATGGTTAAATACAACCTAAATGGAGAATTTATTGATTCTAAAAAAGTGGAAAATTCAATTATTTCAATCACCGAAGAAAAGTTAGAATTTGTAGAAAAGAATGCTCCACTTCCAGAGTGCCAGGCAACATTATGTACCGATTGGTATTGGACAACTTGGCTTAATGGTGTAGTAATTACTGAATCATACCTATATACAACTTGTACGTGTATTTCATATGGCGGTGGAGGTGGTACCACTGGTAATGGAAATAATAGTCCAACTTCTTGTCAAAGTCAATTAACAGCATTTTCAAATCAGGGACATTCTACCTTTAGTCCTGTTGCTGAGCAAACTTTAACTGAAACATCTAGTTCAATCAAAAAAAAATATATCTGGAAAGCTTATACAGCTGGGACTTGGGGATTATTGAGTTACGAGGAAGGAGTTATTGCTAAAATACCCGGACCAAATAATATCACAGTAAAGCAATTTGAATCTTTTACGCATACATCCATGGCTTCTGTTGGTTTTAGCATTGGAGGAACAAGAACTTTTCAGGATCTGGGTGCCAGCATTAATGTTACACCATTTCATGTGCAGGAACAACTTGATTTTACTGTAACTCATAAAGTCGCCTGTATAGTAACTGATATAACCCTCCCTTATACTGCAACTGCTCAATTTAATATCACTAACAATATAGGGATTGAATAGAAGAAATTAAAAAAAATAACATTTCCCTGACATGTAACTATTTTAATAGAAATATTGTCAGGGAAATTTAATTCTCTATATAATAATTCTCTACACAATTTTAAAGGGTAAAGATTTTTGTCTTTTATTTCGTTAATTTGATAATATGAAAAAAAGCCTAGCATTTCTACTACTAATTTCTTTCAGTTGTACTCACTCAATTTTAAAGAAAGAAAGCATAACATATAGTATGCCTGTAAGATATTCTGACACATTTGTAGAACCATTTTCATCAACATACAATATTATCTATAGTAATAAAATGAGATTATATGAATTGCCTCACAAAGTGACTGAATCATTAAATAGCGACTTAATGCTTGATACAATTAAATTTGATTACTTAATTCACAAAAATAAAGATCCTCATGGGTATCTTTTAAAATCAACTTCTGACACTTCAAGAATGAAAATAAACGTAAATGAGATACTAAAACAAAGAACACTGCAACCGATACAAGTGGATACAATGAATAAATATATGTCAGTAGAAAATGTTACTAAAGAATCTGAATCGATAGATAAATATTCATATGCTTTTAATCAACCTGGTTATGATTCTCTATATATATTTGTGAATAGGGATTTAAACAACTTAAATTATTCATTTTCGAAAGAATTAGATACACGGTATAAGGGTAAAGTCTATAAAATTTCTTTTTTACTATCTAAAGACACAACTCTAAATTCAACTTATTTGAACCAATTCCGAGAAATAAAACTGGAATTAAAAAATTCAATTATTCCCAACCAGAAAGAAGTACTCGAATTACTCAAAAAATTTGAATGATTGTAATTAATCAGATTCAACATATTTTAAATTATCTTTTCCATCACATTATTATATAGCTACCCTTTGTTCTAATTATTATTTTTTTTCCAAAAAAAATACCCCTCCCTTATTTTCAAAAGTGTGTTCGTGCATATTAAGCATACCCCATTGATAAAAGCTTCTCAGAATTGTATGAATGCTTACTGAGGATAGTCCAGTTGTAATACAGGGAATTCAGGAAAACTTATTTTCCGCATACTATAGTAAGGCAACGGAATGTGACGTACTTGGAGACTATATAAATACGATCCCATTAGCCTAAGCCTATTGCCCCTTATTGAAACTCCAGTGAGGTCAAATTATTAATTTCTGAAGTTTAAATGCCTAATATATAGCTAATTATTACTATTACTGGCTCATTCAGCGTTGAAAATCAAGGTGCAAATCAAGGTGCAAATTAAAAAAGGGCTTCAAACTTATTACGCTTGAAACCCTTTTTGGCATTGAGTGGGAGTTGACGGGTTCGAACCGCCGACCCTCTGCTTGTAAGGCAGATGCTCTGAACCAACTGAGCTAAACTCCCTTTTTAGGACGGCAAAGATAAGGGGAAAATATATTCTGCAAAATATTTAAAGGAATTATGCCTAAAAAAGTCAAAATACTCATCATGTCCGGGATGGGACATCATAAAATAAATTATTTTTGCAGGGCAAATGGTATTTAATTCATCATATGATCCCTCCACTTCAGCAGCTGAAGACATGGATACGCTTACCATGACCGAGCATCCCTACAGCCTTGTAGTATGGAATGATGAGGTTAATACTTTTGAATGGGTTATTGAGACCCTTGTCGAAGTTTGTCAACATTCTCCTGAACAGGCAGAACAATGCGCCATGCTGATCCATACCAAGGGTAAATATTCCGTAAAAAACGGCAACTATGAGACCCTCAAACCTCAATGTGATGCGATTACCGAACGCCAGATCGGGGCAACATTGGAAGTACTGGCATAATATTATTATTTCAACCCTTTATCACAAAGAACAGTTACAGCTAATCGTTAGCTTATACTTAAGGCTTTGAACCTGGAATTGCACACTCAAAACTTATTTATTCATTAAACTCACCATCGTTGCTGCTTCGTATGCTGATTTTTTATTAAACTCAAAGGTCATGCTTTTAATATTTACGAGATCAATAATGGTACCTACCAGGCAAAAACCTGCAGTAAAGAAATAGGCTATTCCCATCCCGATCTCACCGATCACGAATCGCTGGATCCCTGCAAAACCGAAAAAGCCAAGAACAGTCAGGATCAACATAGTTTGTTCATCTTTTCTTTTTCCCTGGTAAAACATGATGAACTGTTTTTGCTGTGACTCATTCATTTCATGCGTAACACTTTGGATCACATGCAATTCATCAGCCTGCATGCCTTTTAGCATCATAAGCAATTGTTGGTCCATGGTAATTGTATTTGGTTTTATTTTTAAAAAATGGTTTAAAGAGTTGTAAAATAAGGAGCCCTGTGGCAGGTATACCCATCATATGTTCCTGGTATGCCTGGGCAAAATTGAAATGCAATGCCTGATGTATGGAATGGCCGATCCCACAGCCCATGCAAGATTCAAAACCTATCCATTTAAAAATACAAAATGAAGCCGCAGCCGGTGAAGTATCCATTAAATAAAGGAAGCACAAAGCAATTGCCCAGGCAATTTGTTCAAAATATTTTTTAATAAAACTACGCATGGTTCCAAACAAATGAATTCAACTGCATTTATATCATTTAATATTACTGCTCCAGTCAAAAAAATGGTCAATATCTTTTTTAAACTGGATCATTGATGGTTTGTTTATATAATACATATGCCCTGATTCATAAAAATAATGCTGGATATTTTTTTTCAGCTCAGGCTTTAGGAACATATGTTCTACGTCATATTTTGCAGTAAAATAGGGTGTGGCAAAATCATAATAGCCACTTCCAATGTATACCTTCAGGTTGGTATTTTTTGTCATGGCGTCCCGTAAACTTTCTGCCACATTCAGGAACTTGTTCTGAACATTGCTATAGCTCCAGGGGTACACATTGCCAAAAATATTATATGGCTTCTCGTCCTTAAAATTTAGATCTCTTTCGATGTAGTCATTCATGGTACTTGTAAATGGGCCGTCAATATTGGTAAAGGAGGGATCAAAATCCACCTGTTCACCGGCATCATCAAAATTACGCCCGGTGAAACGGGCATCCAGCCTGCCAATAGCAAGTGCATCCTTCCTGCGCAATTCCTTGTAAAAACGGTTCTCATCCACCCGTAAATTAGACTGCAGGATGTATGCCTTTTCAAGGCCTGTAAAATAGCTCATCTTTTTCTGCAATACTGTTTTTTTCCGCTTCACTCAGCCAATCGCCCTTTAATAACGCAGGCGCATACTCGTTCAAGGCAAATGCTTCACTTTCCTTCAGGGCCTTTTGGAAGTCTGCCTGTAATGCCGGGGCAAGTTTCTTATGATACCAGGCAGCGGCCGTATAACTGGGAATATACAGGGCCCTGGGCAGGTCATTGCCAATATAATAATCATTCGTCCCGAAATTCAATACCGGGGAAATCAGGAAAATACCATTCAGGTAAATGCGGTAATTATCGGTCAGGAATTTTGAAAGGCCGGCGGCCCTGGTGGTACCATAACTCTCTCCTGCCAGGTATTTGGGAGATGCCCAGCGCTGGTAGCGTGATAAAAAACTTCGGATGAATGAGCCTACACTTTGTACATCTTCCACAAACCCGTGAAACTGTTTGGGATTCTCACCTGCTGCTGGCCGGCTGTATCCTGTTGCTACGGGATCTATGAACACCAAATCGGTTTTATCCAGCCATGTATATTCATTGTTGATCACCTGGTAAGGTGGCGGTGGCGCAGTACCATCGTCTAACAGAAGTACCCTTCTTGGCCCAAGTCCTCCCATGTGCAGCCATACAGAGGAGGAGCCCGGGCCTCCATTGAAAGTGAAACATACCGGGCGTTTAGCAACCGGTTCGCCATTTTTTTTATAGTAGGTAAAGAACACTTTCGCGATCAGTTTACCGGTATCATTCTTCAGGTCAAGATAACCTGTGTACGCTGTATACTCAAGCTTTGATCCATTGAGCAAAATGACGGAATTGCGTGTAATGGTAGCAGTAATGCCGGCCGGGGTTAATTCGTCTTTTGGAAATGCATCAAAGCTCGCTTTTTGAGCTGTTGCTGTAATGGAATAAAACAGGAATAAGATAAAAGGAATAGACCTCATATTTGTTGGTTTTGAATTCTAAAATACAATAAAACAGCAGGAAAATGTTTTTATCCTACAACACGGTCTTTAAAAATTGCGGCGGTATTCTTTTTTTTGATGCCTGCTCAAATGCATATGCGAATGAGAATAAAGCAGGTTCTTCATAAGCCCCGGCAACAAAAGAAAAACCTACCGGTAAATCATGCACAGTACCCATCGGGACCGTAATATGCGGGTAGCCGGCCATGGCAGCAGGCGGGCAAAAGTAAAACCCGGTATCATAGTCCCCATTTACAAGGTCTATGCAACCGGGCAGGCCAATGCTTGTGCCGCAAACAGCATCCAGGTTATTTTCCTTCATCAATGTATCGATTATTTTCCGGGCTCCGGTTGATTTTTGCAGCGCATCTGTATATTCTTTGCTGTTAAGGCCCCCTTTTGCTTCACAATTTTCCAATATTTCCTGTTTAAAAAAAGGCATTACCGTTGCTTCATTCTTTTTGTTGAATGCAATTACTTCTTTCAGGGACCTGATGCTGCCTCCCGAAGCAGTCAGATAACGGTTTACGCCATCTTTAAATTCATATTGCAATACTTCGTATTCAGCGTCAGAAAGCGGCCTTGTTAACTTCAGCAGTTCTATTTCAATGATGATGGCTCCCTGTTTTTTTAAAACATCAATGGCTTGTTTATAAAGTGCCACCACTCCTTCATGCCCTTTAAGAAAGGATCTTTCTACACCGATCCGTTTGCCATTAAGGCCATTCGCGTCAAGGAATTTTGTGTAGTCCCTTTCTGATCTGCCTTTACTTTCTTTTGTAATGGGATCACGTTCATCGATACCCGCAATTGCTCCCAGTAATATAGCCGCATCTTTTACCGTTCTTGCCATTGGCCCGGCTGTGTCCTGTGTTTGAGAGATCGGAATGATACCGGTACGGCTCAGCAGCCCAACCGTTGGCTTCATCCCCACCAGTCCGCAAAAAGACGATGGCGCAATCACAGATCCATCTGTTTCTGTTCCAATAGCCACTGCACATAAATTGGCAGCCACTGCAGCTCCAGACCCCGCACTCGAACCGCATGGATTCCGGTCAAGTACACATGGGTTCTTTGTTTGCCCTCCCCTGCTGCTCCACCCGCTGCTGGATCTGGTTGACCTGAAATTTGCCCATTCACTCAGGTTGGTCTTTCCCAACAATACGGCACCGGCATTTCTTAATTGCTGTATGATAAATGCATCTTTTGCCGCTTTATTTCCAACAAGAGCAAGCGTACCTGCTGTAGTCATCATTTTATCGCCGGTATCTATATTGTCTTTTATTAATACAGGTATCCCATGCATCGGGCCCCGGACCTTACCCGATTTTCTTTCTGCATCCATGCTTTCTGCAATTGCGATGGCCTCGGGATTTATTTCAATGACGGAATTGATCGCGGGCCCATGCTTATCAATATCATTGATCCTTTTTAAATACAATTCGGTGACAGACCTGGAGCTAAATTCCCCGCTGGCCATTTTTCGTTGCAATTCATCAATGGAAATTTCATTCAATATGAAATCGTCTGAATAACCAGCCTCGTTCTTTGCCGGTAGATTCAATGTATGCATTCCCTCTGCAACAGAAGTTGTAAGCAAAGCAAGGGTAGTCATTGACAAGCCTGCACCCGAACTGTTTTTGATAAAATTTCGCCGGTTCATAATAAATATTGTTTAATTGGAAAGATCTCAATGTTGCAGAAGCTATTTAAAGTTAAGTACTTTATTCAAAAGCAGACTGATGATCATTTGCCGGATTTTAACAGGAGCAGTTATGCCAAAAGGCTTATAATCTGTAACTTTGCCGCATGATCGCAGAGAAGAAGATCCAGCCAGGCATTCAAATACCTGCAAATAATACCGCGGCTTTAGTTAATTCCACTTCATGGCATTTAGATAAATGGTTCAGTTCCGATGCTGAATTCTATCGTCACTACCCCGAAACAATGCGTGCATTTGCGGGTAATCACTGGACCCCATTACATGTGGCAAAACAGGCTGCAGCATTCCTTGCAGCTGAGGACGGCGTAAAGATCCTTGATATTGGAAGCGGTATCGGCAAATTTTGTATAGGGGCATCTTATTATAAGCCCAATGCCTTTTATTATGGTGTTGAGCAAAGAGAAGAATTGGTGGGATATGCGGAAACTGCCAGGAAAAACCTGCAATTCGAAAACGTAACCTTTATCCATGGAAATTTTACCGAATTGAACCTTAAACACTATGACCATTTCTATTTTTATAATTCATTCTATGAAAACCTTGCATCTACTGGTAATATAGATGATACCATCCCATATTCGGGGGAATTGTTCAACTATTACAACCACATCCTATATAAACAATTAGAAAAAAAGCCCGCGGGCACCAGGCTTGCAACTTACCACAGTATGGAAAACGAAATACCAGCTGATTATCATGTGGTGGGATCGGATCTTGAAAATATCCTGAAGTTCTGGATAAAGGTTTAAGCACTTAAGTTACAGCAGGAAGCTGCGCCTTCAATTTTTCCATTCTATTCAGGATTGCCAATGAAATAACCAGCCACATAAGGCCAAGCGAAAATCCCGCAAGTACATCACTTGTATAATGCACCCTCAGGTAAATACGGCTCATCCCGATAAAAAATACCATGATCAATAGCAGGCTTATAAGCAAATACCTTAGCCATTTTGTGGTGGTTTTTTTATACACCATGTAAATGAGCAGACCGAAAAATACAAAACTCATAAACGCATGCCCGCTTGGAAAGCTTAACCCGGATACTTCCTGCAACAATGGATTCATTGGCCTCGGCCTGTTAAACAGTATTTTGAGCGAGAACATCAGGACCAGGCTACTGATCGCAACTGCTGATATTTTTATGCCAAACCATTTATCTTTCTTTATATAAAAAGCGTAAAGCGCAAGGAGAATATTGGCCGGCACTAAAAAATACTGCCCTCCAAAAAATGTAAAGAAATTCATCACTTCAGTGGTGCTGGCTGAAACATAGTCTTTCAGGTAATCAAAAACACGAAGGTCAAAATTTTGTTTTTTATCAAAAAAAACCCGCCTGACAAAAAAGAGAACCAGGAAAAATGAACCTGAGAATGCAACCAGTACAATCAACATCTCTAAACTCAGCAGTTTAATGTAATTAAATAATCGATGAAGTCTATTTTTTATTACTTTTCTCATTGGCCATACCTCATTAAATTTTCAATGAAAATAATTCAATGCCTGTAGTTTTCCCCTTTAATTCCACGATGCCAAGGCTTTCGCTCTGGAATTCCGCCAGGTTACTGCTGTCAATATAGTCTTTTGAAACGATAAATTTCTGGTTGAATTCAGTGCAGGCACTGCGTATCCGTGCAGCTGTATTCATGGTATCACCGCTCATGGCAAGATCCTTTTTGATCACGCCGATCTCCCCAATGGTTACATCCCCAACGTGAATGCCTACATGAAATTCAGGGATCTCCCCATACCTTCGGCGGAAGCGCTCACCGTTCTTTTGTATATTTTTCCTGGATTCGATCACCGCAGCAAGACAGGCTTTTGTATTGGGTTTATTGTAAAGCCATGATACCACGATCTCATCCCCGACATACTGGTAAATGATACCGTTGTGTTCTATCAGTGCCATAGAAACATGAAAAATAAATTCGCGGATAAATAAAAAATACTGGTGGTGTCCCAGCTTTTCAGCAATGGGTGTGGAATCTTTCAGGTCAATGAACATGATGATCCTTTTTTCTACCTTCGGCTGGATGTATTTGCCCGCAAGGATATCAACAAAAACACCGGGAGAATATTTTTCGTTTATTTCAACGTATAGTTGAGTAACCACGAACAGCACTACCCAATACAATGTTTTTTGGAGCAGCCAGTTGACCTGGAGCGTTTCACCGATAAATGTTATAAAAGCATTCCTGGCAGTCATACCCTGTATCACCATATCATCCACAAAATGGACGAGAAAGTTCATCAGCAAAGCCGATACAAGTAATATGATTGTTTTCGCAAGGAAGTTTATCCATAAAGGACTGTTTCGGAAGATCGTTTTTAAGGTGAATATGAAGAGGTACCCCATGACCAGGCTCATGGCGAACACCAACAACTCTCTTATTAAAATAGAAGAGAAATCATATTTTATACGTGGATTTTTTGTGATTATCGTTACGACCAAATCTATGACTGTCCAGAAAACAGCAATGTATATGATCGTTCGGATGCGGTATTTCCCTACACCTGAAAAAAATGCATATGGCTTTCCCTTGTTCAAGATTGTACGGTTTTTAAATATTCATATATATCTGCCTGGGCATTGTGCGTTTCCCCATCCGGGTAAAGCCTTTCCTGCTCCATATTACTGGTAAGCTCAACGGCTTTTGAATTATCCTTCCATTGAATTTCAAAATAGTCAAGGAGTTGTTTCCTGCAGGTCTCATCTTTCACATGAACGCATACTTCAATACGCCTGCGGAGATTTCTTGTCATAAGATCAGATGATCCCATGCCCACTACAGCATCCTCATTATGCCCGAAAATAAAAAGCCTTGTATGCTCCAGGTATTTATCTACGATCCTTTTAATGCTGATATTTTCACTCAAACCGGAAACGCCCGGGACCAGGCAACAGATGCTTCTTACGATCAACCGGATCTCCACCCCTGCCTGGCTTGCTTTGTATAAAAGATTGATAAAATAAGGCTCTTCGAGGTTATTCACTTTGATCCTGACCAGGGCAGGCAATCCTTTTTTTGCCTTTTTAACCTCACGGCTTATCAGTTTTTCATACTCGTCCAGCAGGTTGAATTGAGATACATATAATTCATTGAAAACAATATGGCCTTTATATGTGTCCAAATGTTTTTTTTGAAGCAACTCAAATAGCTGCAGCAATTCAATGCATACTTCTTTATTAACTGTCATCAATACATGATCTGTATAAAATGAAGCCGTACTTTCATTGAAATTCCCCGTACTTAACACCGCGTAAGTGATCATTTTCTTCTCCAGCTTTTTTTTAACGAGGGCAATTTTTGAATGTACCTTAATACGGGGATCACTGTATATCAGTTTTACCCCGGCTTTTTTCATTACCCTGCTCCACTTGATATTATTGGCCTCATCAAACCGGGCCTTCAGTTCAATGAATGCAGTTACTTTTTTACCATTCTTGGCTGCGCTGATCAGGGCATTTACGATATGTGATTCTGCGGCTACCCGGTATAGTGTGATGTATATCTCTGTAACATCCGGGTCTACTGCAGCCTGGTTAAAAAAGCTTAAAACGGGCGTATAAGAATGATACGGCAGGTGAAGCAATACATTTTTTTGAATGATGGAATTAAAAATATCAGCATTTGCTGAGGCCGGCGGGTTCAAGATCGGTTGCTGTTTTTTATAATGCAGGGATGGATCAAAAGATGGAAATGTAAAGAGATCGCTCAGGTTATGATACCGGCCGCCTTCAAACATATCAGCCATGTCTACTTTGAAAAGAGAACCAAGAAAAAAACGCAGGTTTGCAGCCATATCTTTCTCATATAAGAACCTCGATGCAGCACCGATATCCCGTTTAGATAACTGTTTTTCAATTTTGTCCAGCAGGTCATTGCTGTATTCATCAATTAAGGCAAGTTCAGCATCCCGATTGAACTTAAAGCTGCAAATACCCTGGATATGCTGACCCGGGAAGATCAATCCAATATTTTCCCTGATTACATCATCAATGAAAATGACATAATTGATATCCCCCACTGGTGAAAGCATAAAGAACCTTTGTAATTTCTTTGACGGAATATTAATGACCACATGATTGATCGTATCCTTCAGCTCATTCTTTAATGTAACTACCAGGTATAATTCGTTGTTCTCCGGCAGGAAATTATAAGGCGTATCCGGGCCAAGAAAGATCGGTTGGACAAATGACAGTACCTTCGATAAAAAAATTTCCTTTACTTCAGCAAGATGGCAATCCAAAATGGGTTCATCATAATAAAAATAAATGGACCTTTCCTTCAATTCCGGTATCAATACATTATGAAGGATGTTACCGAATTCATTTAGCTGCTCATGAATGGTCTTTTGAATTTTTTCGGCAATATCTTCCTCGCTGAGCAATGATTCTTTCCGGATGGTTTTTTTATCGAGCTTTGAGAATGCCACCACGATAGGATATCTTACCCTGAAAAATTCGTCGAGGTTTGAAGAAAAGATAGCAAGGAATTTCAGGCGTTCATACAAGGGTAGATCCTTATCATTTGCTTCCTGCAGCACCCTGTGATTAAATCCAAGCCAGCTGAGGTCACGGTTATACAACATAGATTTCATTAAAAGGGTGAACCTGAACTATTGGGATTGACCGCTACCGGAGGGGCATCTTCCTGCAGGAAAGCCGCCAGTGCAAATGCTATAACAGATATTATGATCCCAAACATAAATACATTGTACGCAAGCCTGATCAATTTGTATTTTTTACCCAACACAACTCCAAGGTGGTAAATATCCTGGATGATCGAAGTATAAAGGTAATCAGCATCTTTCATCATGGTACGCATCGCTTTTTCATAATTCACCCAGGTCATCTTGTGAAAATTACCAAAGAAGAGCAGGTTTGTTTTTTTATTGGTGATATCTTCTTCCCTGAAAGTACCGGTATTCAATTTAGGCCTTGTAGCAAGAATGGCAATAACGATCGTAGCAACGGATGAGGCCAGGAAAATAATTGTAGGGTACGTAAGATAGGCATCTGTCTGTAATTTGCGGAGCAACACAGACAATATCACGGAAATGATGATGGCATTTACGGATATCAGGATATTTGCCTTGCTATCTGCCATTTCACTCAGCTGTATATGATTTGATGAGGTCAGGCGAAGCATCGTTTGCATGCCCTTTGTTGTACCTTCTTTCTCAGTAATGATACTTTTCTCTTCAACTTCCTCAATTGTTTTCTCTATTTTCTTCTTTAACTTTTTCATATTCTTTTTTTTATAACTGTCCAACAGATCACGGCAATAACTCGTATAAAATTGATGGTGCTGCAGCATCATTAAAGCCCCTTCATTAAATGCAGTTTTTGACAGGGCTCCTTTTTGATAATACTGGTATTCTTCAAAGATCAGGCTATTGGTTTCCTTGAATTCCTTTGTACCAAAGTGATAGGTATCTGCATCGCAAATGATCTCCTGTAGCAGGCCGGAAGGATTTCGCGGCTGGCGGGTAGCTGTGATACAGGACGCGATCTCTTCCATTAGATCTTCCCCGAGATTGAACCTACCCATGAATTCCTTCATGATCTCAACGCTTCTTTCTTCATGAAATTCATGTTCCACAAAAAGATAGCCGGTATCATGAAACCAGGCCGCTATATATACAATGAGCATATCCCGGTCACTCACTTGGTAATGGCCGCATATTTCCTTGGTTCGTTCTACAACATTTTTTGTGTGTCTTAAATTATGAAAAACGAGGTGTGAAGGATGTTGTTGCTCAAATAACCCTGTTATATAATGATCTGTTTTTTTATATATCCCGGAATAATCTATCATTGACTTTAAAATGTGAGGTTAAATTTGGTACCTACCGTAAAATTAAGCAATCGATCCTCGTCTGAGATCCCCATTGCCACAGAGATCATTACTACGCTATATGGTATAAAATATATTCCGCCGCCGTATGAACTATGCCATTTTTTTGAATGCTCATTTGCCATCCAAACTCTCCCAAGATCATAAAATCCCATTATTCCAACATCCCCTGGTAACAGGAATGACCTGGATTTAAACAATTTAAATCTCACTTCTGCACTTGAATATACCATTCCATCTCCCGAGAACCTGTTTTTCCTGAACCCCCGGGCAAAATTTTGTGCACCCAATGACAATGCCTGGAAATATTCATAATTCTTTGAGAATATCCTCCCGCCTCCGAATCTTAAAACGGCTGTCACCTGGCTTGGGTCTTTTATACTGGCATAAATTGTCATATCAGATGTAAGTTTCGAAATACCGTGACTGTTATTATTCATGCCTTTTGACGAAATGAATTCGGTAAACCAGGTAATACCCCTCGTTGGTAAGGTTTCATTGTTGATATAACGAACATCCAGTTTTAATTTAATTCCAAGATAATGCTTGACTGAATAAATACTTGCCGAATCAGTCCCCACAACATCAGGTTTGCTGAGTATGCGGTCTTTATTATCATCAAAATTACTCCAGTAACGATAGTAGGTTGGACCAATAGAAAACGAGAAAATATCGTTGTACCGTTTGCGGACCAGCAGGTCACCCTGCACAAATTTGTAACGCACCCGGTAATATTCCTTTGAACTATCCTTATTCAATACTGACTGGTTGCCAAAACCAAAGAAATTATTCAAAGTAGGATTTACCATTTCCGCATTCACAACAATATCATTTTTAAAGATCAGCCGGTTAAAAATACCTTCATATTTTAGCTGGTATGCACCACGGTTAACCGCAAACAGGGAACTGATCTTTTGGTTGGTAGCATAAGGGTATTTTCTAAAGCCAAACGTACGGGAATTAAATCCCAGCCCCAGCAATAATTTATCTTCGGCATTGTATCCCACATTTATGAGGGGGTAGACAAAACTATTGTATTGAAAACCCGTGCTCCGGTATTCAAGTACAGATACATCCGGGCTCAGCTCCTTATTGCTTTTGCGGGTGTGTAGCAGGGCATTTTTTTCGGTAGACAGGTCATAGATAAAATTCCTTACATTCCCCTTCAGATCAAAAGTATCATTTCCTTTTCCACCAATGATACGAAGCTTGATCCTGGAGGAGACATTCTCATCGATCTCGAATTTATCTTCCCCATTAAACCCAAAAAGCCTGAGCTCTTTCGTATATTTATCAAAAGTACGTCTATACATAACAGTGACTGAATCTGTCTTTTCATCCTTCTTGTATACTGAAAGCTTTAAATTGCCCTTTTCATTTTCGAGATGAAAATATTCAGATTCATTGGTGCCCGTTACCGTTACTTCTTTTGACAGGAACCGGTAATATTTCAGTGCCCTTTTACCTATGATATCCCTGCGGCTTTTAAGTCTCCTGGATGTAACTGCACTGTCAATGGCTTTGATCTCCGGCGGGTAACCGCTGATCGCTTCTTCTATAACCTTATCTGTGATCCTTTGCTGAAAGCTGTCAGCAGTATTTTTCCAGGCGGTTTCATCCAGGGAGTTTAAAAAAACCCTGTCAAAATCTCGGGCAACAAAATTCAAGCCATTAACATCCGGTATATTCCTCCGGAATCCCTGCAAAAAGCGCATCTGTGCCCTGGCCAAATATTTAAGCAGCAGCCCGTCTGAGCGAAAAAAAGCCTGGTCCCTGTCTTTCGGTATGGGAAAATATAACTTCCCTTTCCCGGTATCAGCCGTACCCCATTTCCATTGATCCGCATGGCGGTCCCAATCACCGATGAGCATGTCCAGTAAACGTGCATTTAATACTTTCACCTGGTCAATATGATGATCATTATCCTCCAGCAATTTATTGAGCACTTTCCCCGTACTTTTCGTATCCGTAACCACGGAGGCGGGTTCACGATCCTCGAGCATACAAACTGTATTTGCAAACAACGGCCTGTAGTAACCAAACGCAGGATCGTCGGGTATAAAGAAAAACTCGGGTTCCGGGGTATAAATTCCGACTGCTTTTGCAAGGCGTGGCACCACCAATGGTGCATACGGGTGACTGGCCGAGATCATATCCTTCTACGATCTTCACGGCCAATGTGCCTCTCAAATTTGCCGGAACAGCCTTCTCAGGATCTTTATCGACAGATCTTAACGCCCACGTATGGCCGCTCTTATCCTCAAGCTGCAGGGATTTTGTCTGCTTACCCCCGCCAAGACTTTTTATGGTAAGCCCTCCTTTTTCTTTGCGGATATTAAATACTTTCATTGCAATGGGTGTACTCCATTCTTTGCGGTAATTGGTTCCAAGGAATACCCTTTTAAAACCGGAATAACTTTTATATTTATCGCTGGCAGAAATTACGACACTGTCTTTAAAACTATATTCAACTTCACGCATGGTATCTGCAGGCTCAAGCTTAACTTTTGAAAAATCAAGGATATGGTTTGTATATGCTTTTGATACTGAATCACCCTCAACCACGTAATAATTTACATCTACATTTTTATTTTTTGATACCTGTAAAGTGACAAACCCATTTTTAGGAGATGCAAACAGGGTTTTCCTGCTTTTTGAAACCCTTGAGGTCTTGCTCCCGCTTCCGCTTACAATAAAATTGTATCCACTGTCCTGTATAAGCTGCAGCGTATGCTCATGTCCCGAAGCATATATAACATTTGGATGGCCCTTTACCACCCCTTCAATATCATTGATCATCGCCTGGTAAAAAGGGTGCTTCACATCCTGGGACGTGCCGAATACAGCCCTTGTTAACGGGTAGGCAGAACCGATAACAGGCAACGGGATATATAATTTAGGGAATGCATCTGTAAAAGGAAAAATATGTTGCTTTAAAGTAAAATAACCACCGTGCTGGCCATAGGTCCTGAATGGATGATGCATGGCAAGGATCACGAGTTTTGATGCATTCCTGGAAAGCATGTCATCGAGCAACACCAGGACCTCTGCCTTGGTCTTTGTAGGACAATCAGATTCTATACCCGGCTTATCATATTCATGCAGCCACCACTGGCTGTCCATCATTATCAGGGTGATATCGTTTGTAAGTTTGGCCTCAACAGGTCCCGGACAGCCATCCCTGGGATATATATGGATATAATTATTGCTCAACAGGTCAATATAAGACTGAACCCTTAGAATGGATTCATAGCCATTCCTTCCACCATTTGCCCAATCATGATTACCAGGAATGAAATAAACATGCCCCGCATTTTTACCGAAAATATGTATCTGCGAATCAAGCGGTGCTTTGGCAATATCATAAGTAGGCAGTGAATTATCTGGTAATCCCGTTTTGTACAGGTTATCACCGAGGTAGATCACAGTGGTCTTGTCATTTAAGGGTATATTCTTTTGAACGGCACTGATAACAGGCTGTTTTCCATTTGTAAGCTGGCCTGCGTCGCCAATCAAAACAATGGTAGCCTGAAGGCTATCCTGTGCCATCACTGTAACAGCACAACCGGCAAAAAAAAATAATAACAACGCTGGTTTTATCATTTGCCTTTCAGTTTATTTTTTAATATCAACAGGGTCGCAAACCCCACTTCCGCTCTTTCAGTTGCAATGATCATATCACCGGTGGGTGTAAATGCAACACCCTCCGGTTGTTTATACAAACCAGGATCTAATTTATATATGGCTTTTAGCGCACCCTTTTTATTGGTAATTACCAGGATATTATTGACGGCCGAGATGATATATAATTCTTCGGTAACCGGGTTTATTGCTGCAGCAGAAGCTTTTAAATGAATCTTGCTTAAGCCGAGCTTCTCTGCAATCGGGACTGCATCCATCACAAGGTAACTTTTGTATGATTTAACAGAATCCCTGTAACCATATGAATAAGAAGTTACTGTTTTTTTTGAATCCTCTTCACATTCCTTACACATCATAATTAAATTCCCTGAATCACTATCCAGGTAAAGGCTTTCAAATTCATTCGCTTTTTTAGAAGTTTCAGAAAACTCACTTTTTTCCGCATGGATCTGGTTTCCATTGAACTTTACCGTTACAATATCCCCGTTACTGATCAGTACATAGAAAGTACTGTCTTTTAAAACAAGGTCCTCGTAATCCCGGCTCTTGTCAAAACGCCACATGATGGTTGCTGCTGGATTTTTTATAGGTATTTTAAACAAAAAACCATCCTCATCAACGATCGCAAATACACTGGTATCCTTTGGATAATATGCAATGCCCGATATTTCGTCCAGTATTTCCGGAAGCCTGATAACTGTTGGACTGGACAGATCATATCTATCTGAATCAGGGAAACGCTTTTTTTTGCCAATACCATTGCAGCCAAGAAGGAACAGCCCGAAAATACAAGCCAGGAAGATGATTGCTTTTTTTAAAAAAGACATATGATGCTATTAGAGTAATCAAGCTACAGTTGACAAAAGATATGCCAACCGGAAAAAACATGAAAGCACCTATAATTCACTACCAATTTACTGATTTGTAATGTGGTTATAAAATAAAACCTTCATGTGTAGAATATATTGCCTGTTTACGGCTTAAATTCATTTACAAACCCCAATTGGTTTTCAGGTTTGCCAGGGATGCGCCTTTGATCTGTGGCCGATCATAATGCCCCGCTCCTGCTTTCTGACGGAAAGCTTCATACAAACTTACCGCGCAGGCCACAGAAATATTCAGGGATTTTATGATCCCGACCTGGGGGATGATGAAATTCCCATCCGACAATGCAATCAGTTCATCACTCACACCGCTGTGCTCATTACCAAAAATTAAGGCAACCGGTTCCGTTAGGTCCAGTTTGTAGAGCTCCACGGCATCTGTGCTAAGGTGAGTAGTGTAAATTTTTGTAAAATGCTTTCTTAATTCTTTAAAACAGGCCCCCACCTCCGTAAACTGGTGAATGGTCAGCCATTTTGCTGCGCTTGAGCTGCTTTTCGCTCCCCATTTTTCATGGTTGGCGATAATTGTATTTAAGACATAAATATCCTGGATACCAACGGCATCGCAGGTACGCATTACCGCAGAAATATTGTGGGGATCCGCGACATTTTCCAGTACAACTGTCAGGTTTGGCTGCCTTTTGCTTAAAACCTGGTTCAGCCTTTCAATTCTTTCAGGCGTCATAGATACGAAAATCGGATAAAAGCTTTACAAAATGCCTCTTATCAAAATATTTTTTGCCCGTTAAAATCATTTGTTACATTTAGCGATAAATCAATCTAAAGATGAATAAACTAATTGCATTTTCATTTGTATGCTTCAGCTTCTATGCATGCAATACTTCCTCAAAAAAAGAAGCAGCACCTGCAGACAAACCCGATGTACTGGTTTCAAATATAGACAGTACAGTAAGCCCGGGTGAAGACTTTTTTTTATACGCCAATGGCGGGTGGATAAAAAAGAATCCAATCCCTGCGGAACAGTCAAGCTGGAGCATCGGTCACCTCGTGATAGAAGAAAACCTGAAAAGACTGAGAGAGATCAGCGAAAAGGCGGCCACGGCGAATGCGGCGAAAGGAACTCCTGATCAAAAGATCGGCGACTTCTGGACCACGGCTATGGACAGTGCAAAAGTGAATGCTGATGGATTAAAACCAATACAGCCATTAATAGATAAAATAAATGCGGTCACCGATGTCAATTCTTTGGTCAATACGGTTTCAGAACTCAAAAAACTGGGCTCGGGCACTTTATTCAGCGAATATGTATCGCAGGATGCCAAAAAAAGTGATATAATGGCTTATAGCCTTTGGCAGGGCGGCGTTGGATTGCCTGAAAGAGAATATTATTTTAAAACAGATTCAATAACCATTAATATAAGGAATGAATACTTAAAGCATATTGCAAAAATGCTGGTCATGGCTGGTGAAGATACGGCTGTGGCTGCTGCTGCAGCAAAGAATATATTACAACTTGAAACCGGCCTGGCAAAGGCTTCGAGGAAGATCGAAGACCTGAGAGATCCTTATAAGAACTATAATAAAATGGCCATCACAGATCTGTCGAAGATGGCTTCAAATATTGACTGGATCAATTACCTGAAAAATATGGGTGTAAAATCAGTCGATTCTGTTATTGTTGGCCAGCCGGAATTTTACAGGGCCCTGAATACAGCATTGACCACTACCTCAATCAACGATTGGAAACAATACGTTAAATACAATTTACTGAATGATATGGCAGGTGTATTACCGGATGCTTATGGAATTGAAGCATTTAATTTCGGAAAATTATTCAGCGGCGCAAAGGAAAGAAAACCAAGATGGAAAAGAGTGGTACAAATGGAGGAAGATGCTATGGGTGAAATGCTCGGCCAGCTTTATGTAAAAGAATTCTTCAATGAAACAGCAAAAAAACGCTACACGGTAATGGTTGAAGCCATCCGGGATGCATTGAAAGACCGGATCGGTAAACTAACGTGGATGGGTGATAGCACCAAACTAAAAGCTTATACAAAATTGGCTGCCATTAAAAGCAAGGTCGGGTACCCGGATAAATGGAAAGATTTTTCAGCCATGGAGATCGGGAAAGAAAGCCTTGCCCAAAATTATATGAATGCCAATATATTCTGGCATAATTACCAATACAATAAACTGGGCAAGCCTGTTGACAGGGATGAATGGGATATGACCCCCCAAACGTACAATGCCTATTACAATCCAAGCAATAATGAAATTGTATTGCCCGCAGGAATATTCACCGTTCCCGGATACAGGGATGAAGAACTGGATGATGCAGTCGTATATGGTTATGGCGGTGCCAGCACCATTGGCCACGAGATCACCCACGGGTTTGACGATGAAGGAAGGCAATTTGATGCGGAAGGGAATTTAAAAAGCTGGTGGACGAAAACAGATGAAGCATCTTTTACGAAAAGGGCTGATGTAATGGTTAATCAATTCAACGACTATGAACCCATAAAAGGTTATCATATAAATGGGAAAGCAACACTGGGCGAGAATATTGCTGACCTCGGTGGCATTTTATTGGGTATTGAAGCATTTAAAAAGACGCCCCAGTTCAAAGAGAATAAAAGCGTGGCGGGCTTAACACCTATGCAGCGTTACTTTTTAGGCTATGCACTGGGTTGGCTGGGGCATATTAGGGAAGAACAACTCAGGAACCGTTTATTAACAGATGTACATTCCCCCGCCCAATACAGGGTGAACGGGCCCTTTGTTGATGTGGATGAATTTTATACTACTTTTTCTATCAATCCGGGAAGTAAAATGTACAGGCCGGATAGTTTAAGAGTGCGTATTTGGTAAGAAGACGTTCGTTTAAGACGTTTAAAGGTTTAAATCGTTCAAAGGTTTTTTCAATATGAAGTTTTTACTAATTTACGCAACGATTTAAACCTTAAACTTTAAACCATTAAACGTCCTCATGCGAACAGCCTTAAAAAAAGACGAAAAAGTTTTATTGATCATAAGGCATCACTGGTTAAAACTCGTGATGCCTTTTTTTATATGGATAGTCGTGGGAGTTATATCCGCTTTTTTCTTTGATCCGTCAGTTGCGCTGGTTATTATTTTGATAACCGCTCTATATCCATTGATCTTATATCTCTTCTGGTTTCATAATATCTGGGCGGTCACCAACCTGCGGGTAATAGATGAAGGAGGTTTCTTCACCCGCTATGCAAAAGAAAGCCCGCTCGACAAAATAAACAATGTAGAATACGACCAGTCTTTTTGGGGCAGGATATGGGGATTTGGTAATGTAGATATTCAAACAGCTGCGGAAATGGGAGAAACCACGTACAATATGATACATCATCCGAAACTACTGAAGGATACCATCACACATGCACAGGAAGAATACAAAACATACCAGTTAAATAAACAGGCACAGCAACTGGCAAAGGCCATCGCAGGCAATACGGGCACGGCTTCGAAAGAAATGGTTGCGGATGAAATAAAAAAATTGTTTGAACTGTTGCAGTCAGGCGCTATTTCACAGGAAGAATATATCCTGCAAAAAAATAAATTGCTTGGAAATTAATTGAAACCAACATCCGGGTTTATCATTCCTGCATCTTTAAAAATTCATACACATTCTTCCAATGCGGCGTTTGTAATGCGATCACTTCCTTTTTTAAATACAAGACCGTATCACTGATCTCTGCGGCTCCCAGTTCTTCATCTACGCAGAGCCAGATCCCTTTACAGCCAAGATTTTTGGCGAGCTGCATATCTGTGATCCTGTCCCCGATAACATAGGAATGGGCAATATTATATTTATCATTCCCAACAAATTCCTTAAGCATTGCTATGCCTGGTTTCCTGGTGGGAGCATTATCAGCCGGGAATGTCCTGTCAATAAAAACTTTTTTGAAAAAAACATCTTCCTGCTCAAAAGTTTTCATAATGAGATCATGAACAGGTTGAAAACTTTCCCAGGGAAATGATGGAGTGCCCAGCCCATCCTGGTTCGTTACCATTACCAGTTCATAGTCTAATTCCGTGGCAATTTTATGCATGTATTCAAATACATGACGATAAAACCGCAGCTTGTCAAATGAATCCAGCTGGTAACTGGGCGGAGCTTCGTTGATAAGCGTTCCATCACGATCTATAAATAAAATTCTTTGGCTCACTGGCTGCGTTTTTAACATTGGCAAAGTTTTCAAACTTTGCCAATGTTTTTAAAAATCCCTTACTACAACTCCAAGGCCCGGATCATCTGTATAAATAATTTTTCCATTATCAAAACCAACTCCCTCTGACGCATCTCCCAAAAGCAATAACGGCCCATCCATATCCACATAATCCAGCATGGGAGCAAGCTGCGCAATGGCTGCTGTACCTATCGAACCTTCATTCATACACCCGACCATCACCTGCATTCCCAGCTCCCGGGCTTTGCTGATCATCCTTCTTGCCGGGGTGATGCCACTGCATTTTGTAAGCTTTATATTTATACCGTGGAAATGATTGACGCATTTTAATATATCATTTTCATGAACACATGACTCATCTGCCATCAATGGAAGCGAAGACTTTTCATACAAAATCTTCATACCATCCCAATTATCTTTTGCCAGCGGCTGTTCTACAAATTCCACACCCAGTTCTTTCAATAAAGGGATCTTTTGCAGCGCCTGCTCAAGTGTCCATCCTGCATTTGCATCCACCCGTAAAATTGCGTCTGTATGTTTCCGTAATGCAGCCACCGTTTCAATATCATTTTCAGTGCCCACTTTTATTTTATAAACCGGCCAGGGCATCTCTCCCATTTTTTTCAGCATTATTTCGATGCTGTCAATACCAATGGTATAATCTGTCACAGGCGCCCTGGAAATATCGAGGTTCCATAACTGGTGCAGTTGCTTTCTCTTCATTTTTCCATAAAGATCCCAGCCTGCCATATCCAAAGCGCAAACCAAAAAAGAATTCATTGGAAATAAATGATGCAGGTAATGCCAGAACCGCTCAGGGTCAGAGAAGGAAAATTTTTCTACAAAGGCCTTTTTCATTTCAAGGTCTGCGATCATTTTCTCAACATCAATATTGTAATAGCTGATTGCCGGGGCCTCGCCATATCCCTTTATTCCAAAATACTCCAGTTCAACAACCAGGGCGGGCTGCTGCGTTTTAGTGCCTTTGGAGATTGTAAACGGGTATTTAAAAAGAAGATCGGTACGCTTGTATGAAACTTTCATGGTCTAATTTTAACGCCCGGTGTCAAGGATCATAGATCTCAGCCCGTCAGAAAATGTTTCCTCCTGCAACAGGGATTCAAGCGTTATGTGCATCCGGTAGTTCCAGTAATGATTGGGATCTGCAGGAATATTGATCCTTTCCTCTGCCGGGTTTTCCCTGCGGGTTCTTTCATCCATCGCCAGGAGGTCCTGCAATAAAAAAACACTCCACATGGCCGGTGAATTCAAATGCTGATGAATGATCTCTTTACAGACCCATGGCTCACAATAGAACGGGGCTGTTCCGTAATGGCCCAACAACTGGTTATAAAATGATTGCGTGCTCTCCCTGTTCTCTTCCCACCATTCCCGCAATGTGCTCATGTCGTGGGTGGAAGGCGTTACTACCGACAGGTACGGTGCATTCTTAGGATGTGTAAAACTTTCGCCGGCTTTTTTAGGCATCCGTTGTACCTGTAATGATAATATTTTGCGGCTTTTCAAAACATCTTCAACCATGTCAGGCACCATGCCAAGGTCTTCTGCACAGATCAACATGTCAGAACTTCTTTGTATTGCATCAAGTTTTGTCTGCACCTCATTATGCCATAACTCATTTTGATTTTCAAAGAAATATTTCCGGTAGAGTTCATTTAATTTATGTTGATCGTCTGCGGATAAATGTTTGAATGAAGTTGTATCCTGCATGCTTATCCTGAAATGATAAGCGCCTGTGTTGACTTCATCTTTCAACAGCACCACATTCCCGAGCAGGTCAAACAAACCCTGCTGTACAGAAATATAGGTTGGATCCTTTTTAAAATAAGCTGCGATCTTTTGCTGTGTATTGAACGCTTTTTTTATACCTGTACCTTCCAGCACATGATCCTTAACCCATTGGGCATTTTCTCCAAACTGGTCATGGATAATACCATCTGTGAAATAAGGATCACAAAGCCGGCTTTCATTAAAATAAATTCCCGCTTTTTCAAAATCAGCCGGGTGCAGGGGCCATGCCGGCATGAACCTGCCAAAGATCCCTTCAATAGCATGCATAGGAATACTCCATATCCTGAAAAACCCGAGAATATGATCGATCCGGATCGCGTCGAAATAGTTGCTCATATGCTCCATGCGCTGGCGCCACCATGCATAATCGTTCTTTTGCATTAGTTCCCAATTGTAAGTGGGAAAACTCCAGTTCTGTCCTTTCACTGTAAACGCATCGGGCGGTGCACCCGCCTGCATATCCATATGAAAGAGTCCGGGATGCATCCAGGTATCCACGCTGAAACGGCCAACACCTATTGGAAGGTCGCCTTTTAAGATCACCCCGCTCTTATGAGCATATTCCACCGCATCCAGCAATTGCAGGTGAAGATGGTATTGGGTGAAATAATGAATGGCGATATCATTGTAATGTTCCTTATCAGGACTTACCAATTCCTGTATGCTATCTTCATCGTAGGATCTGTATTCCTTCCATTTGGCGAAATCGGCCGTTTTATATTTATCCCGCAAAAAACAAAAAGCTGCATAAGGCACCAGCCAATGACGGTTCAGGTCAAAGAAATCGAAATAGGCAAAATCGTCTTTGAAAGACAATCTATCCTTTTCAAATAATTCTAAAATGGTTTCTCTTTTTATCCTGGCAACAGCTTCGTAATCGAGGTTGGGCAATTCATTCAATTCCTGCACTTCTTTCAAGAGCTCATCCGGAAATTCCAGCGAAGCGGCTATGGCCAGTTTTTGAACGTTCAGGAAGATCGGGTTTAATGCAAAAGCAGAAATAGCCGAATATGGATAGGAGTCCTTTCGGTCATGGCTAGCTGTAGTATCATTAATTGGTAATAACTGTACCAGTTTTATTCCGGTTGTTTGGGCCCAATCCGTAAGCAGGTTCAGGTCAGTAAAATCTCCTATTCCCCAGCTCTGTTCGGTTTTCAGAGCAGATAGCTGAATGTTCACACCGGTTCCCTTCCAGGAATAATTCCTGAATTCTGCAAACTGGTGCAGGATATTCAGCTTATCCTTGTCTACACCGTGCAGTATCCGGTTACTTCCTTCTTCAAAATAAATAACCTTCTTTTCGGCGGGTTCATACACGCCGAATTTATACTCAATGGGAAAATTTTCTTTAGACAGGTTTAATTTAACGCTCCATGTATTTTTTCTTTTCTTCAACAGGATGGGTTTTTCAACATCCCAATCCTTCATCTTTTTTCCTGACCCACTTATACATAGTATCTTATTATCCGGCAGGCGTGAGGACACAACCTCGAAAATATGAGATGGTTTTTTGGTACTTTCTTCCTTTACTTTTATTTTTTGCTGGCCAAAGACCTTCAAAAAAGGTTTGGTATTGAAAACATTTTCTTCTATTGGAATTTCCTGCCAGTCATCAATGATATTGACCTGTTTTTCCTCCAGCTTCTTTAAATTGACAACACGGCTTTTACCGAGGTCCCTTTTGTCAGCTTTATTGATATCCTTTAAAATATAGTAATACGCTAAAACATCCTTTTTTTGGAGTTGATCCGTGTCCAGGTTCCCATGCCAATATTCATCATTCAAATATTTCAATTCTACATGAATACCCGCTTCTTCCCCGTTTACCTGGCCGTTATCAATATGAATAAAGAGTGACTGACCATACTGCGTTTTGTATTTTATATAGAAATGAACGACCATGAAAAAACATTTAGGTTGGCAATTTAATCATAATAGGAGAAAATCCTAAATGGATTTATTACATAACAAAAAAAATAAGCCGTTTATTTGTTCTATACTATATTTGCAAAAAATAATTGAGCATGCAAACGACAAAAAGATCAACAGGACTTTACTGGCTTTTATTTTTTGTATCAATTGCCGCATTTTTTGGAGTATACGCGGTTGCCGGGGGGTATTGTTCAATGATATTACCTTTTAACGTTACTTTCCTGGCCATGGCGCTGGACCTGATGTAATTATTTTGACTTATTATAAACTAAGATACCCCGGCAACCCGGGGTATTTTTATTGCAAAGATGTTGATTACGGGAGGTAAAACGCTATTTAACTGCCCTGCAGCGTTTATAATGGTGATTGGCAGCCTGCTGAACTGTCACAGACCTTGAGCAGGATACTAAAAAAGCAGCAATGGCTAATAAAACAATGAATTTTTTCATCAGAGGTGGTTTTTTGGTTTGATAAGCATCACTGTAACGGATATTTGCCCGGATAAGTATGTTGCTTTATCAAAAAGATCTGAAAATTTTCCTGCCCTGAAAAAAATCAGGATCTATCCCATAAATTCTTTTCCGTACTGGTAAAACTCCGAGGTAAAAATACCCATTAAGATCAAAAAAAAATGCCGCCCCAAAACGGGGCGGCACTGCTTCTTTAAGTTACAATTTATTTAACCTCTTCAAACTCTGCATCTGTTACATCTGCACCTGCATTTTCTGCGCCTTGAGGCTGTTCACCAGTGGTGCCTGCATCTGCACCCGGTTGTCCTCCATTAGCCCCTGCGCCTTCCTGTGTTGCCTTATACATTTCTTCACTGGCTGAGGTCCATGCAGCATTCAATTCAGCCATAGCAGGATCTATCTGTGCAACATCCTGTGCTTTGTGAGCTTCTTTCAGTTTCGTCAAAGCAGCTTCAATGGGTGCTTTTTTATCAGCAGATATTTTTTCACCATATTCTTTGAGTTGCTTCTCTGTCTGGAAGATCAGGCTGTCAGCCTGGTTAATCTTTTCTATTTTTTCTTTTGCAATTTTATCAGATGCTTCATTTGCTTTGGCATCATTCTTCATTTTTTCAATTTCTTCCTTGCTAAGACCGCTACCTGCTTCAATGCGGATCTTTTGTTCTTTACCGGTGCCTTTATCTTTTGCACTTACGTGCAGGATACCATTGGCATCAATATCAAAAGTTACTTCAACCTGCGGTACACCCCTTGGCGCCGGTGGAATGCCATCGAGGTTAAAAGTCCCCAGGCTTTTATTTTGTGAAGCCAGTGGCCTTTCTCCCTGTAATACATGGATCTGAACACCCGGCTGGTTATCACTTGCGGTACTGAATGTTTCAGA
The DNA here is from genome assembly GCA_963779595.1 of uncultured Chitinophagaceae bacterium. GTDB lineage: Bacteria > Bacteroidota > Bacteroidia > Chitinophagales > Chitinophagaceae > Ferruginibacter. The sequence continues at coordinate 634,142 of CAVZYY010000002.1, forward strand.
TTTTTTGGTAGGTATGGTTGTATTACTATCGATCAGTCTTGTCATTACACCTCCCATGGTTTCAATACCAAGGCCAAGTGGTGTAACATCCAGTAACAGCACATCTTTTATATCCCCACTTAATACGGCACCTTGTATAGCGGCCCCGATCGCAACCACTTCATCCGGGTTAACACTCCTGTTTGGTTTTTTATTAAAGAACTTTTCTACAATTTCCTGCACTTTCGGAATACGGGTGCTGCCACCAACCAATATCACTTCATCGATCTGTGAAGTAGAGAGGCCCGCATCCTTTAAGGCCTGCTCACATGGTTTTAAACAGCGCTCAAATAATTTATCGGCCAATGCTTCAAATTTTGCGCGGGTAAGTTTCTTTACCAAATGCTTAGGTACACCATCCACTGCTGTTACATACGGCAGGTTTATCTCTGTTTCGCTACCCGAAGACAATTCCACTTTGGCTTTTTCTGAAGCTTCTTTCAAACGCTGCAGGGCCATTGGATCTTTCCTAAGGTCTATATTTTCATCTTTTTTAAATTCATCCGCAAGCCAATCCATGATCACTTTATCAAAGTCGTCCCCACCGAGGTGCGTATCCCCGTTCGTGGATTTTACCTCAAAAACACCTTCACCCAGTTCAAGTACGGAAATATCAAAGGTCCCGCCACCAAGGTCAAACACAGCGATCTTCTGATCCTTGCCTTTTTTATCAAGGCCATAAGCCAATGCTGCTGCTGTTGGTTCATTTACAATACGGCGGACATTCAGGCCCGCGATCTCCCCGGCTTCCTTGGTTGCCTGGCGCTGGGCATCATTAAAATATGCCGGAACAGTGATCACCGCTTCATTCACTTCAGTGCCCAGGTAATCCTCAGCGATTTTTTTCATTTTCTGAAGGATCATGGCGCTTATTTCCTGGGGAGTATAAAGCCTGCCATCTATGTCAATTCTTACCGTATTATTGTCACCTTTTACGATCTTATAGCTCCAATGCGTAATTTCTTCAGTAACCTCATCAAACCTGCGGCCCATGAAACGTTTTACACTGGAAATGGTGTTGTGTGGATTGGTAATGGCCTGGCGCTTGGCGGGATCTCCCACTTTACGCTCCCCATTCTTTAAAAAAGCAACCACTGAAGGCGTTGTACGGCGGCCCTCATCGTTTGCAATTACAACTGGCTCATTGCCTTCCATTACAGATACACAACTGTTTGTTGTTCCTAAGTCAATTCCTATTATTTTTCCCATGATGATATTATTTTATTATTCACAAAACTTTGTCAATCATTGTGCCAACCAAAAAATTGTGCAAAAATGTCATGCAGATCTTTCCGTTCAGTTATTTAGTCCTGAAGGTAAAATGCCGCTGGCTAAGGTAACTAATGGCTATAACAACGCATGTTGTCAGTAACTGGCTGATAAATGGGTCCCAAAAGAAGCCTTCCACGAGTAATTTTAACAGGAAATAATTGATCACCAGGTTGAAAAAGAAGGATAGAAAATACCGGAAGAGCTGTATCCTGCCTTTGAGGTTGGATCCCACAAAAACGATGTATTTATTCAATAAAAAACCCACAAAAAATACAATACAGGAGGAAAGGAACAGTGCAGCATTGTGGGGTTTGAAGGCGGATAGCCCGAAATGAAATATATTATTATTAAAAATATATCGCAGGCTGAAAGCATATATAAAAAGTCCCATTAATGTATTGGCGCCCCCACAGGCCGCATACCGGAAAGTCTGTATGGGCATGATCCTGCTAAAGGGCGGATAAAAAACATCGAGGAATGAATGGAGCTTTTGTTTCATTTAAAATAAGGCGCAAAACTAAGGGATTTTATAGATTATGCTGAATGTTGAATGTTCAACGTTCAATGAATTACCCATGGGTCAGCATTTTATAAACAAAAACACCTGTTGAAATCAACAGGTGTTAAGGGGGTCAACGAATATTTTTAAAAAACATATCTTATTGCAAGGCCGCCCCAGTTGCCTGAAAAGCCATTGCCATAATTGTTTCCAAATTCAAAGGAAGGTTGCCAGTCAACAGACATATTGATAGGGGCACCTTTAAATTTATAATCAAGGCCTATAACACCATCAACACCTATTACAGAACCTCCGCCATATTTACTGCTATAAAAACCGATGTGAGCACCCGGTCCAACATACCATTTAAGGCCCGGAACACTGATGATCCCATGATGAAATTCATAAAGCCCGGTGATCCTGGAGCCCCTGTTCCAGAAATAGCCAATACCTTCCACGGCATTATTCCCGATAAAATGTTTAAGCGTTACAGCGCCGGGATAAAATTTCACACCCAATGCTGTACCGTACTCCTGGGAACTTACATTTTTTTGAGCAGATACATTACTTACAAAAATGATCATTACTACAACTGCTGCTAAAAAATTCTTTTTCATAATCCGATTAATTTTTGGTTCAAGCTATTGTATTAAAAATCATGCCAATAGCTGTGTTTAATATGTTAGTTATACAATTCTTCCCTTAAAAGTTTCACCCTTTCGTCCGCTAAATAATCATCATAAGTCATCAGCTTATCGATCATTCCTTTGGGTGTTATTTCAATGATCCTGTTGGCAACCGTTTGCATGAACTGGTGATCATGCGTGGTCAGTAAAACGATCCCGGTATAAGAAACCATGTTGTCATTGAAAGAAATAATGCTTTCCAGGTCAAGGTGGTTGGTGGGTTCATCCAGTACCAGCACATTGGGATTTTGCAACATCATTTTACTGATCATGCAACGTACTTTTTCGCCCCCGCTCAATACATTGGTCTTTTTTCAAGATCTCATCACCGCTGAAAAGCATTTTGCCTAAAAATCCTCTTAAAAAATCCTCATCCACATCTTTACGTGGTTGGCGGCACATATTGACGCAGCCAATCCATCAGGTTTAGTGTACTGCCTGTAAAATATTCACTGTTATCATTGGGCAGGTAAGCCGTGGTAACGGTAGTGCCCCATTCATAGGATCCGCTATCAGCCTTCATTTTACCATTAATGATCTCAAAAAAAGTGGTCAATGCTATAGGATCCCGGCTGATGAAATGCAATCTTATCTCCTTTCTGGATATCAAATTTTATCCTGTTGAAAATGGGTTTGCCATCTATGGATTTGCTAAGGTTCTCCACTTTCAAAATCTCGTTACCCACTTCCCGCTCCTGCTTGAAAATGATACCGGGATATTTCCTGTTGCTCGGCGTAATGTCTTCAAATACCAGTTTATCCAATGCTTTTTTCCGGGAGGTTGCCTGTTTGGATTTGGAAGCATTTGCGCTAAACCGTGCAATGAATTCCAGAAGGTCCTTTTTCTTGTCCTCCATCTTTTTGTTCTTGTCCGATGCCTGCCTCGCAGCCAATTGGGAACTCTCGTACCAGAAAGTATAGTTGCCTGTATAAATTTTTATCTTTTGCTTATCAACATCCGCAACATGGGTACAAACCGCATCTAAAAAGTGACGGTCATGGCTAACTACCAAAACAATATTCTGATAATCTGCCAGGAAATTTTCCAGCCAGCTGATCGTTTCCACATCCAGGTTATTGGTAGGCTCATCCAGTAAGAGAATATCCGGGTTTCCAAAAAGTGCCTGCGCCAGCAATACCCGTACTTTGAGATTGGCACTGATATCTTTCATCAGTTGCTGGTGCAGATTCATCCTTTACACCCAGTTCACTTAAAAAAGTAGCGGCATCGCTTTCCGCGGTATAGCCACCAATTTCGCCGAATTCATGCTCCAGCTCACCTGCTTTGATACCATCAGCTTCTGTAAAATCTTCCTTTGCATATATAGCATCGCGCTCATGCATCAGCTTCCACATTTTCTTGTGACCCATCATCACCGTATTCAATACCGTTTCTTCATCAAATGCAAACTGGTTCTGATTTAAAACCGCCATGCGTTCACCGGGGGTAATATCGATGGTCCCTTTATTGGGTTCAATTTCTCCACTGATGATCTTTAAAAACGTTGATTTCCCGGCACCGTTGGCACCGATCACGCCATAACAATTTCCCTTTGTGAAATTGATGTTTACTTCATCGAACAAGACCCGTTTCCCGTAGGCGAGTGTAATATTATTTGCACTTATCATAATTGCTAAAAAGTGCGCAAAGGTAAAGGATAATGAACAATGGATAATGGTAAAATTGAAAATTACTGGTTGAAAGCCTGTTATTTCTTTCTCACATAACGTATGTGCCAGCCGCTTTTCCAGGTTGCGCCATTGTCAGTGGATGAATCCCAGTCCCAATCAAAACCATCGTTCTTAATATTGTGAAAAAGCATCCTGTTTATCATTTCTTTTCCATTGGGCAATTTACGTGGAGCAGTAAAAAGGGTCATTGCTCCGTTTTCGAATTTTCCATTCAGGGCGATATAACCGCCCTGGTTATCCACCCATGTTTGCTGCCATGTTTTTGCCTGGGGATTATAAACACTCCAGCTTTTGCCGCTATAACCCGACCTGGCATTTTCGAAATTTTCCTGGACGGTGCAGCCATCCATTATTTTATGAATGGTATTTATCCCGGTAATTGTATCTGATGAGTAAAGATCCCAGGTCCCTACCCAAAAATCAAACTGGCCGGCTTCGGGCGCAGCGCATGGCTTTTGATTATTCTGAGCATTGATACCGGAGCCTGCAAGGAAAAAAATTAAGATGAGTAAAGTATTTTTCATGATGATCGTTTTGGTGAAATTGATTATTCTAAAGTTACCTCAATAAGACCGGGCAGCATTCCCGTTTATAACGCCTATCCCCCACTTGAATAAGTTTAAGTATTTTTGCAGCCATCGAATAAACAGTACATGTCAATATTAGCAAGCTTACAGGGAAGCACGATCAACAGTTTACAAGCATTATTTAACCAGCCGTTTACTGAAAAAGATTTCCAGGTCAATCAAACAAAGCCCGAATTTGAAGGAGATTATACCGTGGTCATGTTTTCCCTCGTCAAATCATTGAAACAATCACCCGACGCGATCGGGAACCTGCTCGGTGATCATCTTATAAAAAACTATCCACATCTTTTCACTGCCTATAATATCATCAAAGGATTTCTGAACCTAACTGTGGCGGATAACTACTGGATGGAGTTCCTGCAAAAAGAGCATTCAGATGCGGGTTATGGCAGTCACCCACAAAATGGCAAAAAAGTAATGGTTGAATATTCTTCACCCAATACAAACAAACCACTTCACCTCGGACATCTTCGAAATAATTTTTTGGGATGGAGCGTGGCCGAGATCTTAAAAGCGAATGGTTATGAAGTATTAAAAAGCTGTATCGTAAATGACCGGGGAATTCATATCTGCAAGAGCATGATCGCCTGGCAAATGTTTGCTAACGGTGAGACTCCGCGATCCACCAATACAAAGGGCGATCATTTTGTGGGCGAATATTATGTAAAATTCAATGATGAATATAAAAAACAGGTGCAGGCCTTAATAGATACCGGGATGAAGAAAGAAGAAGCGGAGAAACAGGCACCCATCATGCAGGCAACACAACAAATGCTGCACGACTGGGAAGCAGGCGATCCCGAAGTAATGGAACTTATGGAAAAAAATGAATGGCTGGGTATATGAAGGTTTTGATGTGACCTATAAAAATATTGGAAGTGATTTTGACAAGATGTACTATGAAAGCAATACATATTTACTGGGAAAAGATATTGTGAAGCTGGGCTGGACAAAGGCGTATTTTATAAAAAAGAAGATGGCAGTGTATGGATAGACCTGACGGCTGATGGCCTGGATGAAAAGCTAGTGTTAAGAAAAGACGGCACTTCAGTTTACATCACCCAGGATATTGGCCTTGCCCAACAGAAATATGATGAGTATAAAATTGATAAAAGCATTTATGTGATCGGTGATGAGCAGAATTACCACATGAAAGTACTGAAGCTGATTTGCCAGAAAATGGGAGTGCCTTATGCAGATGATATTCACCACTTAAGCTATGGCATGGTGGAATTACCATCGGGTAAAATGAAGAGCCGTGAGGGAACTGTTGTAGATGCAGATGATATGGTTGATGAAATGGAAAAGGTTGCACCGGGAAAAAACAGAAGAGCTTGGGAAAGGTAAAAGATTTTACCCCGGAAGAATTGAAAGAACTCTATCATACTATAGGCCTGGGTGCATTGAAATTTTTCCTGCTGAGGGTTGACCCGAAAAAGAAAATGATATTCAACCCCGAAGAGAGCATCGACTTTCATGGATTTACAGGGCCGTTCATCCAGTTCAATTATGCAAGGATAAGATCAATCCTCCGGAAAAATGAAATGGCAGAAGGGAAGCTGCAGCTGATGGAACTTTTGCCATTGGAAAAAGAATTGATCGTGAACCTCGAAAAATTCCCTGCAGTTATCAACGAAGCCGCCGCTGAATTAAATCCCTCAGCCATCGCGAACTATATTTATCAAATTGCCAAAACATTCAATTCCTTTTATACAGAACATTCAATTGCCAATGCAGAAACAGCGGAAAAAAAACAACTCCGCCTGCAATTGGCGAAAATGACCTCAAATGTGTTGAAGGCTGGTATGCATTTACTGGGTATTGCGGTTCCCGAAAGAATGTAAACCAGAATAAACCATATTTTTTATTTATATAATATTGCATGGTGGATGTATATGAAAATTAATGTGTACATTTAACACATTAATATTAGATCAGCACAGATTCAACATCAATAATATTTGATCGAATGCATAAAAAAGTCACAAAGATCGGCGTACTCTTCAGTGGTGGCGACAGCCCGGGTATGAACGCATGCATCCGGGCAGTGGTACGTACGGGGATTTATCATGGCCTGGAAGTATATGGGATCATGCGTGGTTATAGCGGCATGGTGGAAGATGATATTGTACAAATGGAAAGCAGGAGCGTTGCCAATATCATCCAGCGGGGCGGCACTATTTTAAAAACTGCCCGTTGCAAAGAATTTTTCACACCTGAAGGAAGGAAAAAAGCTTATGAAATTTAAAAAAAGAGGGATCAATGGCCTTGTGATCATTGGTGGGGATGGCAGTTTCCGCGGCGCACAAACATTCAGCAATGAATTTGATATTCCCTGTATCGGGTTGCCGGGCACCATTGATAAGGATATTGCCGGTACCGATTTTACCATCGGTTTTGATACAGCCGTAAATACAGCTGTTGAAGCCATTGACAAGATCCGTGATACTGCGGATGCGCATGACCGTTTGTTCATCATTGAAGTAATGGGCCGGGATGCAGGTTATATTGCATTGCACAGTGGCATTGCAACAGGTGCAGAAAATATACTGATCCCGGAAAGAAAAACGATCATGAATGATATCATTGAATCGCTGGAAGAAAAAGAAAAAAGAAAAAAACTGGTGAACCTGATCGTCGTTGCTGAAGGAGAGGAATTCGGCGGCGCAAATGAAGTTGCTCAAAATTCATAAAGAAAAAAATGCCCAACCTGGAAGTACAGGGTTTGTATTTTGGGCCATATACAACGAGGTGGGTCTCCTACCTGTATGACAGGCTGATTGCAAGCCGCATGGGATACTATGCCGTGGAATGTTTGATGGAAGGCAGGCACAATGTATTTGTAGGAATTGTAAATAATAGGATGCATTATACTCCGCTTGAATGAAGCGGTAAAAAAGAAACAACGCATCAGCGAAGAATGGATGAAGATCGTAAAGATATTGGCTACTTAAAGATGATGTTGGATAGCCTGATACCAGTATCCAGCATCTGGTATCAAAAATCCAGTATCACTAACAAATTAAATTAAACAATGAGCAAAAATATTAGCAAATACCTGCACACGCATATGGACAAGGAAGCAGGTATTGCACATTCCCATAAAAAGAACGAAAATTGTTGCAACGGTAGGCCCTGCCTGTGATACATATGATAAACTTGCTTGAACTGGTAAAAGCAGGAGTAAATGTTTTCCGGCTGAATTTTTCGCATGGACACATGAAGACAAAGCAAAGGTCATTGAAAATATCCGTAAGATCAATAAAAACAGAACCTTATAATATTTCCATACTTGGCGACCTGCAGGGACCAAAACTGAGGGTAGGTGAACTGGAAAATGGCAAGCATCGAATTGAACACGGGCGATGATACTCACTTTTACCACAGAAAAAATGATAGGCACACAAAGAAAAAATATATGTTTCCTATCCCAACCTCACTACGGATGTCAAAATAGGTGAACCATATTTGATCGATGATGGCAAAATGGAAGTTAAAGTAGTCAGAAATACTGAATGCAAAAGAGATAAAGGTAAGGTAACCCTTGGTGGAATTTTACTCCCAAAAAAGGCGTAAACCTCCCGGATACCAACTTACCATGCCTTCCCTAACAGAAAAAGATCTTACCGACCTTGAATTTATCATTGAACAGAAACTAGACTGGGTGGCACTTTCATTTGTGCGCAAAGCAAATGATATCATAGATCTGAAAAAACGGATCAAAGATAAGCAACAGCAAGATAAAAGTGATCGCCAAGATCGAAATGCCTGAAGCCCTGAAAAACCTCCGCGATATCATCATTGAAACCGATGCCGTAATGGTGGCCCGTGGCGACCTGGGTGTTGAAGTTCCCGTTGAACAGGTCCCGCTGATCCAGAAAGAAATCATCCGCAAATGTATGCACCGGGCAAAACCGGTGATCGTTGCCACGCAGATGATGGAAAGTATGATCGACCGTACCAAACCCAACCGGAGTGAAATAACCGATGTGGCCAATGCAGTACTGGAAGGTGCAGATGCAGTGATGCTAAGCGGCGAAACAGCCACGGGCAGCTACCCGACCCTGGTAGTGGAAACCATGAGCAAGATCATTCTGGAAGTAGAAAGAACTGAATACGATTATAACCGGGATGATATCCTGGCTCCCCAGCCTCACTCTCCTTCATTTTTAAGCGATGCCATCTGTTACAGCGCCTGTAAACTTGCCAACAGGATATCACAAGCAAATGCATTGATCGGTATGACGCAAAGCGGCTATACCGCTTTTATGCTAAGCAGTTACCGTCCAAAATGCCCGTTATATATTTTCAGCAAAGAAAGAACGCCTCATCAACCAGCTTAGCCTTAGCTGGGGTGTAAGGGCGTTTTATTATGATGAGGAAGAAAGCCTTGATGATATCATTTTTGACCAGATAAATATTCTGAAAGAAAGAGGATTTATTAAAGCCGGGGATGTGGTGGTAAATACCGGCAGTACGCCGGTTGAACTGCACCTTCCTACCAATATTATCAAGATCACGAAAGTGGACTAAGGTTGATGAAGTTAGGGGATTCGTTTCCCTGTCAACTTTATCAACCTTATCAACTTCATCAACATATCCCTATACCCATGAACAAATAACGACCGCTGCAATGATATTACCGACCAGGGTATATCCACCATTGATCAGGTGCAGGCCAAAGGGCCTTTTTTCATAGAGGTAAGAAATGCTGATCGCCATCGCTCCACAACATAAACCAGTGACCATCCCTAATTTTACGCCACTCATCCATCCACTCAGATCGATCTTTGACCTTAAGATAGCAATGCCCACACTGGTTATGAACATAAAAATAAAAGAAGCAAACATGATCGCCCCCATTCCTTTTTTAAGTTCAGGATTACTGGTATCAGTTCTTGTGAGTCTTATCCAGTTGTTTTTAAATAAAAACGAATACCATATCGCGCCGAGAATAAAATAACCCAACGCCCCGCATAGTACGGCCACCCAATTGATGTAATTCAGGAATTCAGTATTCATGTTAGTTGGTTTTGGTTAAAAAGATTATGAAATATACGAACTGTAAATCGGCTTTGCAATGATCGGCTATTGACGCTGCATGAACTTTTCGAGGTTTTTCCTGGCCTCTCTTTTTATTTTGTTTTGAAAAAAGCGGTTCCATCCCAGCAGCCAGCCGCTAAAACCCAGTGCCATCATACTCCATTTATGCAGGCTGAACCCATCACGGTGTTCCACGATCTTTCCGTCAGCCATTCGCATGTGCGCCTTTATTTTATTTACCACCCTCCGCCCGGTCTTTGAAAAAGTATAAGTGGCTACCCATTCGCAGGTATAATATTCTTCATCCAGTGCTACAATGTTTCCAAAAACTAGTTTAAAATCTTTTGCATTTTTACACAGCATTTCCCACATCGCTTTCACCTGGTTACGCTCCAGTAAATTAAAGACTGGATCAAAGAAAACAATATCGTCACTATAATAACTATTCATCGTCTTATAATCCAACTGCTGGAAAGCAGTATAAAAACCGCTTATCAATGTTTCGTTCTTATTCATTAGCTACTGGGTTTGTTTTGCTAATTTAGTAATCTAAATATACATTATATGCAAAGGATTTATTATTTCTTATAGTTATCTTCTTAAATCAGAACCACTGAAGAATATTATCTACAACAATTAAGAAATAAATGAAAAAACTTTTTTTTAGCATAGGGATCCTGATTTGCCTTTGTGCGAGCGGGCAGCCTGATAATAATTTCGTAAAAAATAATTTTACAAAACTTGATACCAATATTATAATGAGAGATGGCATTAAGCTCTATACCATTATATATGTACCAAAGGATAGTTCACAAACTTATCCTTTCCTGATGGAGCGAACCCCGTATTCTTCCGGGCCTTATGGTGACAGCAACTATGCCAGGCGTATTGGGCCAAATCCCACGCTCATGAAAGAAAAATACATTTTTGTTTACCAGGATGTGCGGGGCCGTTATATGAGCGAAGGCCTCAATCTTGAAGTAACGCCTCATATCCCCAATAAGAAAGGGAAAAAAGATGTTGATGAAAGCAGTGATACATACGATACTGTGGACTGGCTTGTTAAGAATATAAAAAACAATAATGGCCGGGTAGGGTTATATGGTATTTCTTATCCCGGATTTTATGCGACAGCCTGCCTTCCCGGCGCTCACCCCGCCATAAAAGCCGTTAGCCCCCAGGCTCCTGTCACAGATGAATTTACCGGGGATGATGTGAATCATAACGGTGCTTTTTTCCTCCTCGACAATTTTAATTTCATGAATTATTTTGGAGCACTGAGAAAGGGCCCGGTAAGGGAGTATGATTCATCCTCTTTAATTTCAATACGAAGGATATGTATTCGTTTTTCATGGACCTTGGCCCGTTAAAAAACACCAATCCCCCAGGTATTATAACAATAGAGTAACTATCTGGAACGAATACCTGCAACACGATACCTATGACGATTACTGGAGATCCAGGAATATCAGGCCGCACTTAAAAAATATTGCCGTCCCTGTATTGGTTGTTGGCGGCTGGTTTGATGCTGAAGACCTTTTTGGCGCATTGAATACATATGAAGCAATTGAAAAGGGCAATAAACAAAACAATACCCGGCTTGTAATGGGTCCCTGGACCCATGGATCGTGGGAAAGCGGTGAATGGAAGCAATTTGCCAGCTATGATTTCGGAAGCAATACCAGTAAGGTTTTCCAGGATTCTATTGAAGCCGCTTTCTTTAATTCTATTTAAAAGACAAAGGAAATTTCAATATCGCCGAGGCAACTGTCTTTGATGTGGGCGCCAATGCATGGAGATCATACGCGGCATGGCCGCATGAAAGATTAAGAACACAGATTATTATTTCAACAGCAACCAGGGATTATCAACACATATGGGAACAATTCCACGGCCTTTGATGAATACATGAGTGATCCGGTAAACCGGTTCCCTATACCAATGGCATTTATCGCGGAGAAGAAACAATGAATATATGGTCGAGGACCAGCGTTTCAGCTGTCATCACGGCCGGATGTACTGGTTCTGAAACAGGTGAGGTAATTGCAGAAGATGACATGCTTATAACAGGGAAAATAATTGCAGACCTGCATGTAAGCATTCACCGGAACTGATGCTGATTTTATTGTAAAGGTGATTGACGTATTGCCTGAAAATGAGCCAACTTAAGATTGCTCCCCGGGGCTTCCCGATGGCTGGCTTCCAGCGACTGGTACGGGCAGAAGTGATGAGGGGAAAATTCAGGAAAAGTTTTGAGAAGCCAGAGCCTTTTAACCCGGGATGCCGAAGTAAAATTTGAATTGAATGACGTAGCACATACATTTAAAAAAGGCCATAAGATAATGGTGCAGGTACAAAGCAGCTGGTTTCCATTAGTGGACAGGAACCCACAAAAATTCATGAGCATACCGGATGCTGGTGAAAAAGATTTTCAAAAAGCAACAATAAGAGTTTATCATGATGGAACCAATGAATTAAAATTGTTTTACCCGTATGATTAAATAATATAAAACGAAAATGAAAAATTATTCCGGCATTGTTATACTACTATTGATGTGTTTATGCTTATGCAATTAATGGGCAAAATAAAATTAACATCTAACTGTGCCTGCCGGAGATAAAAACTGTAAAGACTCATATACATTAAATAAGAATACAGCATTGTCCTGCAAGGGAGCGGCTTGGAAAATCAGCGACCTTCTTTAATGATCAGCTGAGAAAATTGTATCGGTTTTAAATTAAAGATCGGAACTCCAAGAAAGAGCTGCAAAAATGAGATCGTATTAATTATGAACGATTGAACATCCAATTCCCGGGGCTTATACATTAGAGATAAATGCAACAGAGATCTATATAGCAGGAGATAATGAAAGTGGCGTTTTTTATGGAATTCAAACGCTCATGCAATTATTACCCACTCCAAACAACAAACTAAACGGCAAACAATAACATTCCGCTATTAACCATCAATGATCACCCCCGTTTCCCTTACCGTGGTATGCACCTGGATGTAGCAGGCATTTTTTTCAGTTCACCAGGTAAAAAAATACATTGATTATTTGGCTTACATAAATTCAATATTTTCACTGGCACCTTACTGAAGACCAGGGATGGCGAATTGAAATAAAAAATATCCAAAGCTAACTTCAGTTGGTGGTTGCAGGAACGGGACCATGATTGGCCGTAATGGAAGTACAGGGAATGACGGAAAACAATATGGAGGTTATCTATACACAGGAGGAAATAAAAGAGATTGTTAAGATATGCTGCAGACAGGTATATAACCATAATCCCCGAAATAGAAATGCCCGGGCATTCCCTGCAGCCATTGCAGCCTACCCCCATCTTAGTTGTTTCCCGGAGAGCCACCGTACGCAAAGGGTATGCTGGAAGGCCCGGAAAGGCAGGTGCAACAGGGATGGGGGGTTTTTGAATGCGCTGCCCACCGAATACACTTTTAATTTTTTAGAAGATGTACTGGATGAAGTGATGCAATTGTTTCCTTCAAAATATATCCATATAGGCGGAGATGAATGTCCGAAATATTCCTGGAAGCGATCTGATGTTTGCCAGCAGATAATCAAAGAAAAAAAATTAAAAGATGAACATGAATTACAGAGCTATTTTATCCAGCGGATAGAAAAATATTTAAACAGCAAAGGAAGGAAGATAATTGGATGGGATGAGATCCTGGAAGGCGGCCTTGCCCCAACGCAACTGTTATGAGCTGGCGGGGGAAAAGGGAGGGATAGAAGCTGCCAAACAGGGACATAATGTAGTGATGACCCCCGAGGATTCATGTACTTTAATTTTTCTCAAAGTACGCATGAAGATTCGTCTAACATATGGACAGTATATAACCCCATAGAAAATGTATATGAACTATGAACCTGTTCCAAAGGAATTGATCAATGAAGGAGAGAAAATATATTTTAGGTGCACAGGGAAATGTGTGGAGTGAATATATCAGTAATCATAAAAGAGCAGAATACATGATATTCCCAAGAATGAGCGCATTGAGTGAAGTGCTATGGAGCCCAAAAGAAAAACGCAGCTGGAATGATTTTGAAAAAAGATTGCCGGGGATCATGGAAAGATACAGGTCATGGGGTATTCATTTCAGCACAGCTTATTATGATCTCCAACCCGGGGTAATACCTGGTGGAAAAAATGGCGTCGAGTGGAAATTAGAAACAAAAAAAGAAGGCGGCAGGATCATTTATGTAAAGGACAGTACCACAAATGTTACATATAATTACAATGGCCCGATCCATATTCCTGCAACAGGTCTTTTCGGGGCAGCTTTAACAGATAAAAACCATCAGGTCATCAGTAACTGGATATGGCAACAATTTTATTTGAACAAGGCAACCGGGAAAAAAATCTCATTGTTGAATGAGCCGAATAAGAGTTATTCAGCAGGTGGCGCTTTTGCCCTGGTTGACGGAGTGCAAAATGCTAAGGGTATGCTGAAATCAGCACAGTTCCTGGGTTTTAACGGTAAGAATATGGAAGCCATTATTGATCTTGACAGCATCCAGAAAATCAACGAGATCAAACTTCATGCTTTTGAACAAAAGGGGAGCTGGATCTACAGGCCTTCCTCGATATCATTTTACCGGAGTGATGATGGTAAAAATTTTCAACTTATTGAAGACAGCCTCCATATTTCCGGCCATAAAAACCTGTTATATGGCGTGCATGCTAACATTAAAACAAGGTTTATTAAAATAATCGCAAAAAATTATGGAGTTATCCCTCCCGGCGAGCCGGGAACCGGTAATAATGCCTGGCTATTTGTTGATGAGATAGAAGTAAAATAGGAATATTGCAAAAAAGAAAATTCATAGAAATTATTACCAATATCCTGAAATACAAATAATTTATCCAGATAATGAATGTGCAGACCGTTTTAACTCCATTCGCAATACTCTAACAATTCTTTCAATTTTTGAATAAATACCGGGCATTTCTGTCAACAGTTTAGAACATTATTGATAAAATTCAGGAAACTTAAGAAATCATTTTTACCACATAATCACCCGTTTTTAAAATATTAGTTTCCTTTCATCACATTTTCTCTACAAGACTGTGAAATTGAAGTTAATTCAGGGAAATTATTTATCTTCATTGCTCATAATTCAAGCAATAATACCTATTAGCAATGAGAAGATTTTTACTGCTGACTATCCTTGTAGCTTCCTTTTTCACCTCCAAATCTCAAAACCTGTCTTACACCTGTCCCCGGGACACTGTATTAGGCTGTAATTCAGCATGTTTCGCTTTAACAGCGAGGTTTCCTGATCCCAGGGCGCTTGGAACTGACTATACATTTAAAGAAGTAACACCAATATCAGTTTGCAGGCCTTATGTCCCACCAGATGTACCTGGCCCATCAACCAACCTGGTCATTGATGACAGGTATTCTACCGTGATCCCTATTGGCTTTAATTTCCCTTTTTACGGGACTACTTATACCTCACTGGTGGCGAGTACAAATGGATATTTATCATTTGACATTTCGTTGGCCACTCTCTTTGCAGCCTGGCAGCTCGATGGTGGCAATGTTCCGAGTGTTGATTATGATGGCGCATTGATCATGGGACCCTGGCATGACCTGGATCCATCTGTTTCAACATCTCCAACACAACAGATAAAATATAACCTAGTCGGTACAGCTCCCACCCGCAAATGGGTACTCAGTTTTTATAAAGTTCCACAGTTTCAATGTAATGCCCTGATTGAAAATACCCACCAGATCGTATTGCATGAGTCTACCGGTGTCATTGAAGTATTTATTTTTGATAAAGAAGTATGTGCCGGCTGGAATTCAGGAAAGTCTATGGTTGGCTTACAGGATATAACGAAAACCAAGGGGATCTTCCCCCCGGGCCGCGGCGCCGACGACCCTTCATGGGGCACTATAGGCATGGATGAAGTATGGCGCTTTATACCTACAGGTGGCGCGCCCTTGTACAGGAGTGTAGAGTTATTGGATGGTACAGGGGCTGTTGTTGCTGTGGGTGATACAACCAGGATCGATGCAAATACTTTTGAAACAACTTTTCCGAATGTCTGCCCACCCGCAGGAGCTTCTATTTACGTGGTAAAAACAACCTATGCAAAATTAGATGACCTGACGAGTACGATATATAGCTTAGATACGATCAATGTAACCAGGCAGGCTGCATTGCCTGTTTCAGCTACGATGACCCCTACTACCTGCGGAGGAAATACGGGGACCGTCACGGTTACAATTGGTGGCGGTGGCACTCCTCCTTACCAGTATTCAATTGATGGTGGCCCATTGCAGGCTTCCAATGTATTTACCGGGGTTTCAGGTGGCCTGCATACCGTATATGCAGAAGATGCCACAGGCTGTAATAATACCTTTGATATAACGGTCACGAGTATTAGCGCCCTTCCTGCAACTATTGTTAAAACAAATGCAAGTTGCCCCGGGGTAAACAATGGAACCATCACCGTAACTCCTACGGCCGGTGTGGCACCTTTCCAGTATTCTATTGATGGCGGCCCAAGCCAGGCAAGCAATGTTTTCAGCAATCTTGGCCCGGGAACATATGCCATTTCATTTACCGATGCGAATAGCTGTACCAGTGCGCCGATTTCTGTCACTATTACAGCTGGAGCTGCATTAACTTCAACAGCCGTAACTATTGGATCCGCCTGCCCGGGTGCAGACAATGGCAGCACAACCATTACGCCTACCAGCGGAACTGCGCCTTATACCTATTCAATTGATGGAGGACCCAACCAGGCAAGTAATATTTTTACCGGCCTTACGCCTGGTAATCATACAGTATCATTTACGGATGCGAATGGTTGTAGCGGAACAAGGACTGTTTTCATTAGCACAGGCGCGGGAATAACGTCTACGCAGACAAACACCCCTACATCCTGCCCCGGTGTAGATAACGGCACTGTAACTATTACCCCAACAAATGGTACTGCTCCATACACTTATTCTGCAGATGGAGGGCCATTCCAGGCCAGCAATACACTTACCGGGCTTACACCGACCTTACATACAATAACTATACAGGATGCAAATAGTTGCACCGGCACAATCGTGGTTGCAATTACTACCGGCGCCGGGATCAGTGGATCGGCAACATCAACTGCAAGTTCATGTCCCGGGGCAACAAACGGAACAATAACTGTAACCCCATCTTCAGGGACAGCACCTTATACCTATTCTTTGGATGGCGGTGCCTTCCAGGCTTCCAATGTCTTTAACGCGGTTACATCAGGACCTCATACGATAGCTTTCCAGGATGCAAATGGTTGCACAGGAACTACTGCAGCGAATGTAGCTACCGGTGCAGGAATTGCCGGTACCGCGGCTTCAACAGCAGCAGCCTGCCCTGGTGCAAGCAATGGTACAATAACGGTTACGCCTACAACAGGTGTAGCGCCTTATACATATTCTCTTGACGGAGGTGCTTTCCAGGCATCAAATATTTTTAACGCGGTTGCATCGGGACCGCATACTGTAACCATCCGGGATGTAAATGGCTGTACAGGCACTGCGGCAACAAATGTTGGGGCTGGTGTAGCCATTACCGGCGGGGCTTCTTCAACAGCAACTTCCTGCCCTGCTGTGAATAACGGTACTGTTACCGTAACACCTGCAACAGGCACGGCTCCTTATACTTATTCAATTGACGGCGGTGCATTCCAGGCAGGCAATACTTTCAACGGATTGGCAGCGGGGTCTCACACTGCTACTTTCCAGGATATTAATGGCTGTATCGGAACTGCAACTGTTACAGTGGCAGCCGGTAGCAACTTAACCGGTACCGTATCAAGTACGGCCACGAGCTGCCCTACTGTAAGCAATGGTACAGTAACTGTAACGCCTACAAGCGGATCAGCACCATATACTTTTTCTTCTGATGGTGGAGCTACCTTCCAGCCATCCAATATTTTCAGCGGACTGGCCCCGGGCCCCCATTTGATCATTATCAGGGATGCACTTGGTTGTACGGGTAACGTTAACACAACAGTAGCGCAGGGTATTGCTATAACAGGAACGGCTACTGCTACCGGTACTTCATGCCCGGGTGTGGATAACGGAACTGTTACTGTAACACCCACAACCGGCACAGCCCCCTACACTTATTCAATTGATGGGGGTGCATTCCAGGCCGGTAATGTTTTCACAGGATTGGCGGCAGGCTCTCATACAGCCACATTCCAGGATGCAGTAGGCTGCCCCGGAACTGCCACCGTAACGGTAACAGCCGGAACAGGCCTCACATCTACACAGTTAGTCATCGGGACAAGCTGCCCGGGCGTAAACAATGGAAGCATAACGGTAACGCCTACAAGTGGAACTATTCCTTACCAGTATTCTATTGATGGGGGAGCGTCCCAGGCAAGCAATATATTCAACGGATTAACGTCCGGTAGTCATACCATTATAATTACAGATGCATTGGGCTGTACCGGCACGGTTATAAGAACAGTTCCGGGTGGAGTAAACCTTGTATCAACCGTGGCTTTATCGAATCCGCCTTGCTCAAATATCAATGATGGAAGCATAACGATCACACCTACAAGCGGAGTTGCTCCTTATCAATATTCATTGAATGGTGGCCCTGCACAGGCGGGCAACAGTTTTACCGGGCTTAGCGCAGGCATTCCCTACACCATTACGTTTACAGATGCCATTGGTTGTGTCGGCACAAAATTGGCTACTCTTACCACAAATACACCCATCACCACAACGGTGACCAAAACAATGCCCTTATGTAATGGAAATGCAAATGGCAGTATCAGGCTAACCCCTTCCGGCGGCGTACCTGCCTATGAATATTCAATAGACGGCGGTGCTACCTACCAGGCAAACAATACATTTACAGCACTGATCGCCGGAACATATACATTCCGTATCCGCGATAATGCCGGCTGTATAAAAGATACTACTGTTACATTGGCTGAACCGCCGGTCTTAACCGCTTCTACTCTAAGTACGGTTGGTACCTGTAACGGAAATGATGGTTTGATAACGATTACCGCTGCCGGCGGAACTGCAGCTTATCAATATTCAATAGACAATGGCGTAACCTACCAGGCTTCAAATACATTCGTTGTATCCGGCGGGCCATATCCCAATATCAGGGTGAAAGACGCAAATGGATGTATTGCAAATACAAGTGCGATCGTTACATTAATAGACAATATGATCCCACTGGCGCTTGGGCCGGATTCAACCATTTGCGTAGGAAGCTCTGTTACATTCCAACCACAGACAGGTCCGGAAACAAATATATTTAGCTGGACCTCAGAAGATATAACAATACCAATACCTGTTGGTACGATTGACAGCGATACCATAAAAAATGCTACTGTAACACCAACTGATACCTTCAGCTATGTACTGACTGCTCATTGGGGTGTTTGTTTCAGAAAAGATACCATTGTGATCAATGTGCTGCATAAACCCATTGCCAATGCAGGCTTAGACAGCGCTATCTGTTTTGACCAGACAGTCGCAATCCTACAGGGCAGTGCCAGCAATGTCTCGGGGCCAGTACTATATTCATGGTCTCCAACAACTGGTGTGCAGAATCCCGATACCAGTTATACATTCATAACGCTTGATACGACCACAGAATTTACACTAACAGTGTCAGATGATTATGGATGTGGTTTTGTAGTAACAGACAAAGTGTTAATGGGCGTTCAACCTCCTGTGCCTGCTTTTGCCGGCAATGATACGATCGGCATAAGATTACAACCTCACCAGTTATTGGGAAGCGGTGGTACCGGGTACGAATGGACGCCAACCTACCCATTCGGGGCATCTTCTCCTTTTATTGCAAACCCGTTGGCAATACTTGATCACAACCAACAGTTTGTTGTAAAGGTTACAGACTTTGCCGGATGCATTGGCTATGATACAGTATTTGTACAGGTCTATGATGGCCCGGGCTATTATGTTCCAAATGCATTTTCCCCGAACGGCGATGGGCTGAATGATGTTTTCCGTGCAATACCGGTTGGCATAACCCGTACAGATTGGTTCAGGGTATTTAACCGTTACGGTGAAATGATCTTTGAAACGAACCAATGGCTGAAAGGATGGGATGGAACTTTCAAGGGTAAAAAACAACCTGTAGGCAACTATGTATGGATTTTAAAAGGAATCAATAAATACGGAAGAGTGGTTGAGATGAAAGGAACTGTACTAATAGTTCAATAAAAAATATTTTTAGAATAAAAAAACCGTTCCGGTATTGGAACGGTTTTTTTATTTGAGCAGGGCTTCGACAAGCTCAGCCTGACAGTACTCTACAACAGGGATTGTCACCCTGAGCTTGTCGAAGGGCTGTCAAAATAAGTACTCAGAAAAATATCCAAAAAAAGTCACAATCTCCGCTGGATCTTTTGTTCTAACATCAAAAGATCAGCCAGTACAAAAGCAGTTACGGCTTCCAATACTACAGGAACTCTTAATGCAATACACAGGTCATGCCGGCCTTTTACAGAGAAATTTTCTATGTCACCTGTTTCAATATTCAATGTTTGCTGTTCTTTCGGTGTGGAAGAAGTAGGTTTTACAACAACCCTGAAAACAAGATCATTTCCGTTGGTGAGACCTCCAACGATGCCACCTGCATGGTTTGTTGATGTGTTCCGTCTGTATTTACCATGCATCATTGTGTTCGCTTCCTTTCATTTTTGCGGCGGCAAAACCAGTTCCGAATTCAATTCCCTTGATAGCAGGGATCGCAAATACGGCATGGCTAATCATAGATTCGACTGAATCAAAAAAAGGTTCCCCAAGGCCAATGGGCAAACCGTTTACAACCATTCCACAATACCACCAATCGCTATCTTTTGCATCAATGGCTTTTTGCAGGCCTTTCTCAAGGTCTGCTTCCCCGCCAATTTCAAGAATGGTTGCCCGGCAATTGATTTCATGTCCTTATTTTTTATGATCCAGTATTTTTTTTGCAACAACTCCGGCAGCCACCAGGCAAACCGTTAGCCTTCCGCTGAAATGCCCGCCACCCCGGTAATCTTCATGGCCGCCAAATTTTTTTGATGCTACAAAATCTGCATGACCAGGCCTTGGTATATTGCGTTGTTTTTCATAATCCGAACTGCGTGTATTATTATTTTCAAAAACGATAGTTAATGGAGAACCGGTTGTTTTACCATTAAACAATCCGGATAAAAAAATGGGAAGGTCATCTTCTTTTCTTGGCGTAGTGCCTTTTTGCATACCGCCTTTTCTTCTTTCAATATCCTCCTCAAAATCTGCTGCATCCAACATAAGGCCGGCAGGGCAACCATCGATCGTTATGCCTACAGACGGGCCATGGGATTCTCCAAAAATATGCAGCCTGAAAATTTTCCCGAAACTGTTCATTGTACAAATTTATTTCCGGGATAAAGATACAGAAGCACCCAGCATTATTAAATGATTATAAAAATCAGGATAAGATTTGTTAACAGCTTCTGCATGATCAATGATCACCGGTCCACGTGCATTTAATGCAGTTACTGCACATGCCATTGCAATCCGGTGATCCTGGTGCGAGGAAACTGTTGCAGTATTTATACCAACCCCTCCTTTTATGACCATCCCGTCATCTTCCAGGAACAGTTCCACACCCATTTTATCAAAAACCTCCACCAATGTTTCAGCACGGTTGCTTTCTTTACCCGAAAGTCTTGAGATTCCTTTTATAACCGATACACCATTACAATTAGCCGCCAGGGCAACAAGCGGGGGAAAAAGATCCGGGCAATCGGTTGCATCAAAATCAAATGCTTTTAAATGGCTTCTTTTTGTAACCGTTATAAATCCATTCCTTACCCCGATATCCGCGCCACAGCTTTCCAGTACGCCCATGATCGCTTTATCAGCCTGGGCAGAATCGTTATTCAATCCTTCTACTGTTATTGATCCTGATAAGGCTCCTGCTACCAATAAAAATGAAGCAGCGCTCCAGTCAGCTTCTATGTGGCAATGAATTTCCTGCGGATGAAGTTCAACAGGATCAATATAAAAGACCTCGTAGCCATCATGCCGCAGCCTGTATCCAAAATGTTTCAGCATCTGCAGGCTCAGGTCAATATAAGGTTTGCTTTTTAAATTACTTACGTTTAACGTTACCTGCTTTTTTGTGGCTTTTGCAAATGCAAACAACAACCCGGTTAGGTATTGGGAACTTTGCGATCCATCAATGGATATATTTGTGGGAATTAAAGGGCCACGGATGCGAATCGGCAAAAAACCATTATTTGATCCAGTTTCTACACCCAACAATGGAAATATTTCGTCCATAAAATGCATGGGCCTTTTTAACAAACTACCTTCTCCATTTAATAAAACAGGGTTGTTACCCAAAGCAACAAGAGGAGCAAACATTCTCAGCGACAAACCGCTTTCACCGCAATTGATCTCCCCGTTATTGATTTACAACCCCATTGCTTTGAACAACGAGGTCCTCGTTTTCCATGCTTAGCGTTGCACCAAGATCCGTGATAATATTGATCGCAGCGAGATCATCATTGCTTTTCCCGGGATTGTGGATACGGGTCTTTCCATGATTCAGCAATGCCAGCGCACAGGCGCGCTGCATCACACTCTTACTTGCCGGAACAATAACAGCCCCGCTGATCGCAGAAGGGTTGATGGTAGCTATCATTAAAGAATGGATTTAATGTTCTCCTGCAAAAACTGCATGCTAACCGGTTTTGCTGCAGCTTCCCCGATCTTATTCAGCAACACGAAATGCATGTTCTCATCCTCTCTTTTCTTATCAAGTCTTAATACATCAAAAACTTTCCTGTAATCTGTTTCTATGTCTACAGGCAAATGATATTTCGCAAGTAATTTTACAACCCGCTGTGCATCCGCAAAATTTAACCCGTTGATCTGTTCTGATAAATTGCATGCAGCCACCATGCCGATACTGATTGCCTGGCCATGCGGTAAACCATGCAGGTTTTCAATGGCATGGCCAAATGTATGGCCAAAATTCAATAATTTTCTGTCTGCCTTTTCAAATTCATCCGCGGCAACAATATCCAGTTTTAATGATCGCATTGCGTTCTATCAGCGACGCGATCAATGTGCTGTCTGACTGTATTTCGTGCAATGAATATCTTTCAAGCATACTAAACATGAGCGCATCTTTAATGCATGCATGTTTTATGATCTCTGCAAAGCCATTGACCCATTCCTTTACCGGCAATGTATTTAAAAAACTATAATCATATAAAACAAACTCCGGCTGGTAAATGGTACCTACCATATTTTTATAGACCCCGACATCTACACCATTCTTCCCCCCAATAGCAGCATCTACCATGCTTAAAATACTGGTTGGCACTAGTCCAAGCCTCACACCTCGTTTAAAAATACTGGCAGTATACCCTGCGATATCCGTCACTACCCCCCACCGACGCCAATAATAAATGCCTGTTTATCCACTTCAAGCTCCAATAACTGTTTAATGATCTGGTCAATGATCTTTTGTTTTTTATTTTCCTCCCCCGGAGCAATTTTTATCAGCTTGAAGCCCTCAAATTTTTCCTTGTGAAGTTTATAAATATTTTCATCTGTAAGGATAACTGTTTTTTCCTTCCTGCAGAACGCATGTATATCATCGAAGCTGGCATCAAAAATGCAATCAACTTTTTTTTGTAAAAATGTATATTCCAAATTTCTCATGAGGCTGAAAATAGCAGATAATATTTAATTAATCATTCATTATTTTATTCTGGTGATTGATACTTTCCAAATGTACAGCATCAAAATAACGGGTGATAAATTCTTTGCTAAGCCCGAGCTGCTCACCTTTCTTAAAAGCTCTTTCGAGAATCTCATTCCACCTGTTGGTTTGCAGGATCGTAATATTATTTTCTCTTTTATAAATACCGATCTTATCGGCGAGTTTCATCCGCTGCCCGATCAATGTAAGCAATTCATCATCTACCTGGTTGATCTGTTCCCGCAATTCAGTCAATGCCGTACATAACCCCCGGTTCGCTGATGCTTTCAGATCTCCAGACCAGGGCATCCAGCATTTCGTGCAGGCGTTCGGGTGTCACCTGTTGCCTGGCATCACTCCACGCATTATCCGGATCAATATGGCTTTCTATCATCAGCCCCCCAAAATCAAGGTCAATGCTTTTTTGCGAGACCTGTTGGAGCAATGCCCTGTTTCCACAAATATGGGATGGGTCGCAGATCAGCAACATTCCGGGATACCTTCTTTTCATTTCTATGGGCAGGTGCCACATAGGCGCATTCCTGAATTCTGTATTCCCATATGACGAAAACCCGCGGTGGATCATTCCTATATTAGTAAGGCCGGCTGCCTGCATCCTTTCTATAGCCCCGCTCCACAATTCAAGGTCGGCATTGATCGGGTTTTTTACAAGCACCGGGATATCAATTCCACGCAATGCATCTGCCAGCTCCTGTACGCTGAAAGGATTTACTGTTGTCCGGGCGCCGATCCATAGAACGTCAACATCGAACTGCAATGCTTCTTCTACATGCTTGGCAGTGGCTACTTCAACGGTAACGGGTAACCCGGTTAATTCCTTTGCCTGCTTTAACCAGGATAAGCCATTTGTACCGATCCCTTCAAACATGCCAGGCTTGGTGCGTGGTTTCCAGATACCTGCACGCAGCATATCCACTTTACCGGTAGCAGCAAGCCTTTCAGCTGTATTGATCACCTGTGCCTCCGTTTCTGCACTACAGGGTCCGCTGATGATCAATGGCCGCTTTTTCCATGACTGTGCTAATTTTTCATTCATTGCTTTAATAAGTGTTTCCATTGTAAAATTAATTGTATGTTCCCAGCTTTTAATACTTTATGCTTCAGTGTTGCGTCGCCCTCTTGTGCGATATACCTTTAAGCAACAAAAAGCTCAATATGTTTTTTAACCCAGGCTTTTGACTTTCCAATCATCCATGGTCATTTCAAATTTTATCTCTTTTCCATGCATACCTGTTTCTTTCCAGCCCTGTTGCCGGTAAAATTGTTCGGCCCTTGTGTTGGGGGCAGTACCCAGCCAAACCCCTTCAGACGTCTGATCAAAATACCAGTTCAGCATCATTTTATGCAGGGTTTTTCCAATGCCCTTTCCTTCATAGCCGGGATCGACAAATAAAGCCCAGATATTATTTTCTTTCATATCCACATAAGCAAAACCTACGATCCTTTCATTTATTTCACAAACCCATGCCTTTCCACGGGTAGTCATGTATTCCCCGCAATCCTGATCTGTCACCAATGCCGGGTCAGACAACCTGTTTTCGTTCACTGAATTCCTCACAACCTGTATTTGTTTTATATCAGCCGTCCTGGCTTCCCTGAAATTCATATATTTTATTTTATGATCCTCCTGATGGTATTTGCATGCTGGATCAGTTCTTCCAAGTATTCATAATTCTCTTTTTCCAGGCAACTCTTGAATTTTCTTAACTGTGAGATATGCTCATTCAATACATCCAGTACATTGTCTTTATTCTGCTTAAAGATGGGGACCCACATCCCGGGATTACTCTTGGCAAGCCTTACTGTACTTTCAAAACCCCCACTCGCAAGCTCAAAGATCTTGTTATCATCTTTTTCCTTTTCTAATACGGTATTCGCCAATGCAAAAGATGTGATATGGGATACATGGCTGATATAAGCCGTGTGCAAGTCGTGCGCTGCTGCGCTCATATACACGATGTGCATACCTAAATATCTGTAAATATTTTCAACCATTGCCACCGCGTCTTTATCAGAGGCTTCTTTATCGCAAATAACAGCAGCTTTGCCAGCAAAAGCATCTCTACGGGCGGCTGCGGGGCCACTATATTCAGTTCCCCACATCGGGTGAGAAGCCACAAAACGATTTCGCATGGGATGAGACTTCACAGCATTGCAGATCACCCCCTTAGCAGACCCAACATCCATTACAACCTGTTTATCTACGAGATCTAACAGTCGGGTCAACAGTTTTTCGGTAGCATCAACGGGAATAGAAACAATAATAAGATCTGCCTTTTTAACAGCTGCAGCAAGATCCATTATTTCATCTGCAAGACCCAGTTCCAGCGCTTCTTTGCAATGAACCGGGTTCATATCTACCCCGATGATCCTTTTCACCGGCAGTTTATCTCTCAAAGCCAGGGACATTGAACCACCGATCAAACCAAGGCCAATAATAGTTATATTCATTGTTGTTATGTATTATAAACAAAGATCCCGACCAAAGCCGGGATCTTTTTATGTTAACCTGATATGTTTATGTTTCAGTTTATACAATACATCCCTGCGTACTATTAAAATAATAATAATATATGCTGTTGAATGTGATTGTTTGTTTCATTATGGAACAAATTTAAAGAGATCCACTGTAATAACAAAAATAAAAAAGCCACCCCAGAGAACTGGGGCGGCTTATACGATTGCTTGCCATATAAAAATCTTTCCGGCAGTGGTTACAAGTACCACTTACCTTTATCAAACTAATTATTTCTTAGTTGAATCTACAGTAGTTGTAGTTTTAACAGTTGTATCAGTTACTACAGTTTTAACAGTTGTATCTACCGTAGGAGTTACAGTTGTAGTTGTAGTAGTGTCACTTTTAGTTTCTTCAGTTGTTGTTTTTTCTTCACCGCTGTTACAAGCAGTCAAAGAAGCAGCGATAAACGCAATTGCTAAGAATTTTTTCATTTTTTGTGTGTTGATTTAGTTTAAAATTATAATTTGATGATTAATACCCAAAGTAAAAAAAGGTAACCCAACTTTTTTTAAAATATTTTATTTTCGTTGCTTTGGGTTACAAATGCACCAATAATCGTATTAATAAAAAGATAAGTGAATACATCATCACAGGAAAAAGCGTTACTGGAAGGACTGGCCAAGGAGGATAAAGATTCCATAGAAAGGATTTACAGGGATAATTACACTATGATTCAGTCACTTATACTGAACAATAATGGGAGTACAGACGATGCGGCGGATATTTTCCAGGAAGCCATGATCGTTTTATTTGAAAAGTCGAGGAATGTTGATTTTGAGCTGAATTGCCTGCTAAAGACATATATATATTCGGTTTGCAGGAGATTATGGCTGAAAAAATTGCAGCAAATACAACGGTTTGGCAGACAAACAGATGATATTAGAACAAGTTGTGCCTGTAGAAGAGGACCTGGAGATGCATGAAAAGCGGCAAATACGATTTTAACATCATGGAAACTGCCATGAGCAAGATCGGGGAACCCTGTAAAAGTTTATTGGAAGCTTATTATATCCAGAAGAAACAAATGCAGGAAATTGCGACTGAATTTGGATATACCAATGCTGATAACGCAAAAACCCAGAAATATAAGTGCCTGGTGAGATTAAAGAAATTGTTTTTTGCACAATATAAAAACGGACAGTAATATGGATGATATTTTACTATAGATGCGGCCGAAAGGTACGTGAAGGGTGAAATGACTGCCCAGGAAAGGACTTATTTTGAAGAAATCAGAAAAAATAATCCTGAGTTTGACCAATTGGTGGTGGAGTATACGTTTTTGCTCAATGAACTGGATAAATACGGCTGACAGGAAAAACTTCAAACATTCCCTTCATGAAACGGTAAACAAATTGGCGGATGAAGGTTTGATAGCAAAAGCACCATTAAAAGGAAAAGCAAAAATTGTTTACCTCTGGAACCGGACTAAACGCACCATCGCAGTTGCTGCTTCAATAGCAGTGATTGTTTCAATATTCAGCGTAAGCATTATTTCCACATTGAATGAGCATAAGACTCCCAATACAAAACTCCTGGTTCAAAAGCTGGATGAAAAGCTGGATCAACAGGCTGTTAAGACCAAGCAGATAGAAAAAACATTGAATAAGCTTGCCGCTGCTTCCGCGATTCCTCCTGTAGAGGCCAAACCAAGGCTGGAAGGCAAATTCCGGGCTACAGGCTTTTTGATAGATGTAAATAATAATTTCATTGTTACCAATGCACATGTAATTAAAGAAGTAAAGAACCAGCTGATCGTTGAAAATAATAAAGGCGAGCAGTTCCTTGCAGAAGCCATGTATGTGAATAATGTGAACTGATGTTGCGATACTAAGGGTCAATGACAAGGATTTCAAAAAACTTGCCCCAATCCCTACAGTATAAGAAGAACAAATCCCGAACCTCGGTGAGCAGATCTTTATGCTTGGTTATCCCCAAACAGGAAATTGTATATGGTGAAGGATATATAAGTGCTAAAAATGGTTATCAAATGGATACGATCTATTGCCAGCTAAGCACTTCTGCCAATGAAGGAAACAGCGGGTCACCCGTGATCAATAAAAATGGTGAATTGCTCGGCATTATAACCAGTATGGAAACGAATGCAGCAGGAGTTGTCTTTGCTATCAAATCCTCTAATATTTATAAGGCTGTAGATGAAGTGAAAAAGATGAAGAATTACGACAAGATCAGGATCACTTCTACACCGGCTTTAAAAGGCCTTGACAGGGAAGGCCAGATCAAAAAAGTAGAGAATTATGTTTTTATGATAAAAGGAAATTAAGCAAAAAGTCCTGAATTCAAATGGCAGCCTTTAGGGCTGCCATTTTTTATTTTATCGCAACAAATTTAAAGATTTTTTTCGGTCACCCTGTTGTCTGCCCATAAAGAAGCGGGATATGTTTTATTCTTTACCAGTTCATCAATACTGTTTTTTACTGCTACTGCATCTTCTTTATAAGTAACCCCAAACCATTGAGAACGAGTAGGGATCACTTTGATCCTGTTATCCACGTCCTTTATGAATTCATCTGCAATGATGGGAATAAAAAATTCTGCTTTGATATTATCCTTATTGGCTGGAACAAATGCTTAAATAATTTACCTGCAAGCTCAAACACAGATGGATGAAAGCACCAGAAATTCATTGATACACTTGAATTGCCCGGAACAGTTATTTTTTTATCATCTTCTTCATAAATAACCTTTCCGTCTTCCGGGTAAATTTTTACGCGTTCATTTATCGATATCAAATTATTGTTGGCATCTACGTCGCAAACCCCCGGCTAACAGTTCCATGTTTGCTCAGTGTTTTATCAAGCTGGTATCCAATGATCGCATAGGTATTTTCGTTACATTCATTTTTAAAAAAGCAGCGGCTTTCACAAACGCATCGCTTCCATAATAATCATCTGCATTAATAACTGCAAATGGTTCTTTCACTATTTCAGATGCACATAAAATAGCATGGCCTGTTCCCCATGGCTTGGTCCTTTCTGCCGGGATATCATTTGCATTTACAAAACAATCCATTTCCTGGTACACATATTCAACGGCTATTTTGCCTTTTAGCCTTTGGCTCAAAATTTGCTTTGAAATTTTCTGCAAAATCTTTCCGGATAATAAAAACTACTTTCCCAAAACCTGCTCTTAATGGCATCATAAATGGAATAATCCATGATGGTTTCACCGGATGGTCCAAAACCTTCTGTTTGTTTCATACTTCCATACCGGCTTGCCATTCCTGCTGCTAAAATTAAAAGTGTTGGTTGCGCCATTATATTAAATAAGATTTAAATTTTTATACCAATTTTGAAGGAACAAAAATAATATAAAGCATCAGTAAAAATGAAATTGCTTTTTGAAGAAGTCCCGCTGGAAATAACTGAATTAAATAATATCTCGTTTACTGAACGGAAAATAAGGCTTTCCGTGGCAAGGCTGGATAGGATCCACCCCGTAATTTCCGGCAATAAAATATTTAAACTGCATTATTTCCTCGAGCAGGCGCTTCAGTCGCCCCATAAAACCATATTGACATTTGGGGGTGCTTATTCAAATCATCTTGCAGCAACATCGTTTAGTTGCCAATTACTTGGACTAAAAAGCATCGGTATTGTAAGAGGAGAAAGACCGCCCCTCTTATCCCCTACGCTGGAACAATGCGAAGCCAATGGGATGCAACTGGAATTTATTTCAAGAGCGGATTATAAAAACAAGGAACGATCATTTCTTATGGAAGAATTGTACAATGAATATGGAGATTGCCTGGTTGTTGCTGAAGGCGGTTACCACCCTTTAGGTGCAAAAGGAGCTTCCTTAATAATGGATAGGATCCAGCCTTTTGGCGCAACGCATATTTGTACGGCTGTTGGCACGGCCACAACCCTTGCAGGATTGTTACTCAATTCCCGTAATAATGAAACCATCATTGGTATACCTGTATTAAAACAATTGAATGGTATCAACGAACGGATCTCATTTTTAGGTGGCAGTGAAAAGATCAAGCATCTTAATATTTTTGATGAATATCATTTCGGCGGCTATGCGAAAAAAAACAACCAATTAATTGAATTCATGAATGATATTTATACCCGGTATCAATTACCAACAGATTTTGTATACACCGGTAAAATGCTGTATGCTGTCTTTGATAAGATCCTGCAAGGCTTTTTCAGGGAAGGCAGCCATATTATTTGCCTTCATACAGGGGGCCTGCAGGGAAATGATTCCTTACCACGGGGAACTTTAGTTTTTTAATTCATTTAACATCCCTTTATATTTGCAACTTAGATCCATATGCTGTGTTTCTTATATTTGTAAGAACGGGCCCATTAAACTATGAAGCATTATAAAATTTTCTGGTTATTCTTCCTCCTGATAACTGCATACAATGCTTCTGCACAAGAGACCCTGCCTGATCTTACCGTAAAAAATTTTAACGGGAAAATAATTGTAAGCTGGCAAAATGCTTATACTAAACCTGTTTCCAATATTCTCATCCAGCGCTCATACGACAGCATAAAAAATTATACTACGATCGGGTCTGTGTTAAATCCCCAAAACAAAGAAAACGGGTATGCAGATGACAACCCGCCTTATAATAAAATGTATTACCGCGTTTCTGTTTCTTTCGAAGGCGGGTCATATGTTATCACGAAGCCGGTAAGGCCGGTAAAAGAAATACCGGTTGAAATTGTAGATTCCACGTCTCAACAGGCCAATCAACCCAAATATGATCCCCGCTACCCATGGCAGATCAACTCATACCCGGATTCAATCTCGGCGCCTATACCCAAAAAAGATGAAATAACATATCCAAGTCAACGCATATTCACAGGAAGAGATAATAACCTGGTCATACACCTGCCCGATGCAGCGATTAAAAAATATACTGCCAAATTTTTTGATGATGCCGATAATTTCCTGTTTGAAGTAACCAGGCTCAATGATGAATATTTAATTATTGAAAAAGTGAATTTTGGGCATGCAGGCTGGTTTCGTTTTGAGATCTATGAAGAGGGGAAGCTCATAGAGAAAAATAAATTCCTGATTCTGAAAGATGGAAAAAACGGGAATCCTGATCTCAATAAAAAATCAGGGAATAAATAATTAAACCAGTTTCGCGTCGAATACTTTTTCGAAATTATTTTTAAGCCTTTCTTTCACTTCCGCATAATCTATTTTCCTTCCTGTTTCTTTTTCAATAGAGGTTACCTGTTTGTTTTGTATGCCACAGGGAATGATATTATTGAAATAGTCCAGATCGGTATTTACATTCAATGCAAATCCATGCATGGTGATCCAGCGGCTGCAACTTACCCCAATGGCGCATATTTTCCTTTCTTTCCCGGTAACGCCTGGCTGAACCCATACACCTGTTTCGCCCTTGCTTCTTTCACCTTTGATCCCATATTCCCCGATCGTTAAAATAATGGCTTCTTCCAGATTGCGTAGGTATTTACCAATATCAGTATAAAATTTTTCAAGATCAAGTATCGGGTATCCCACGATCTGTTGCAGTCCGTGAAAAGTAATATCGCCTCCCCTGTTCGTATTAAAAAATTCAATGCCCTTATCCTTTAGCTGGGCATCGCTCAAAAGCACATTGTTCATGCTGCCGCTTTTGCCCAATGTATACACGGGTGTATGTTCACAAAAAAGAAAATAATGCTTCGTGCCATAATGTAGCAGGCTCAACGGCCAATGCAGCTTTCCTTGCAATTGACTTAATAGTGACATTCTCCTGCAACAGGTTTTCCTGGTAATCCCAGGCAGATTTATAATCTATTATACCAAGATCTCTAAATATCACCGGCTGCTTATCCACTGCTTTGTTTTAATTTGCAAAAGTAATGTAAGAAAGCTAAAAGCTTGATACTGGATGCAGCATATTAGCAGACAGATAATTAACACACGAAAATGATACAACCAGATATAGAAGACGAATTGCCCGAATCGGAGGAGCTCTATGAAAAGTTATCCCTGGTAATCTCTAAAGGGCAGGAACCCTTGCGGATAGATAAATTTTTGATGGCGAGGATCGAAGGCGCAACGAGAAACAAGATCCAGCAGGCGATCGAAAATGAACTGGTTTTGGTAAATGAAAAACCGGTAAAAAATAATTATAAGATCAAAGCGGGTGATAAGATTAATGTCTATGAGAGCAATGAGCCAGAATCAACCGAGATCATCCCCCAGAATATTCCGCTTGATATTGTGTATGAAGACGATGACCTGTTTGTGATCAATAAACCAGTTGGCATGGTTGTTCATCCCGGCAGTGGTAACCCGGATGGTACACTAATCAATGCGGTGGCTTATTACCTCAAAACAAATTGCCCGGGATTAGATGAAAGTGAACTGCCCCGTTTTGGCCTGGTTCATCGCATTGATAAAAATACAAGCGGGTTGATTGTAATGGCAAAGCGGCAGAAAGTGATGAGCGACCTTGCCAAACAATTTTTCAATCATACGGTACATCGCCGTTATGTTGCATTGGTCTGGGGTGATTTTGATGAAGAGAAGGCACCATTGTAGCACATGTTGGCAGGCACCAGCGTTTTAGAAAATTATTTACTGCATACCCCGAAGGCGAACACGGCAAAGATGCCATCACCCATTACAAAGTACTCGAGCGCTTTAATTATGTGACGCTCGTAGAATGCAGGCTGGAGACAGGCCGTACACACCAGATCCGGGTACACATGCAATATATAGGCCACCCGCTGTTCAATGATGATTTTTATGGGGGCGACCGGATCGTGAAAGGAACCGTCTATGCAAAATATAAGCAATTCGTAGACAATTGCTTTTCGATATGCCCGCGGCAAGCCTTACACGCAAAAGAACTTGGCTTTACACATCCCGTAACCAATGAACCCATGATGTTTAAAAGTGAATTGCCGGAGGATATGGCATTGCTGATAGAAAAATGGAGAAAGTACAGCCAGTTTAAAAACGCGGAGGATTAGTAAAAAGATTGCCGCAGAGTATCGTCATTGCGAGGAACGAAGCAATCTAATAAAATGGAACGAGATTGCTTCGTTCCTCGCAATGACGTTTTAATTTGCTCTTGAAACAGCCTCAGGATCACTCATCTCCCTTACTTTCCTTCAGTTCTACTTCCTTCAGGTCTGCTTCCATTTTTTCTTTTTTCATTCCGACCCTCACCAGGCCAAACAGGCTCATATATATATTAGCGATCCATACAAGGGCAAAACCACCGATCAGGTACCCGCGCCAGTCATCAAAAAGCAAATGGTATTTTGTTATAACAATAAAAAAGAGTGTAATATAATGGCTGAAACAATACTCGCAGGTAAACAAATAAAAAAATTTGCGTGCTATTAAAGTTTTGCATTCTTTTGCCCTTTTTTCGCAGTATTTCCTCGGTTCCATGAATACTTCTTCATGTGTAACCGTCCAGGCAATACAGGCAACGGGTAAGGCAAGTATAAAAAGGTAGGCAGCCTGCTGTTGTAAAGACATATATTTATTTTAACCGGTCTAAATTTAATACTAATACAATTAAAACCAATACCATAGGACCATTATTGTAGTTCATATTGAAAGCAAATGGTTATTTTTAATGCTTATAAAATCATAAAAATGCAAAAAAACGTCAAAAGGTTTGCCAGGGGTTATGTATTCATTTGTGTAATGTCCCTGGGTATTTTATCCTGTAATTCCAATAAAACAGATAAAACTACAACGGTTTTAACAGATAGTTCGCTCACGCTTAAGCCTGCGGTATATGATACTGCCTTTGTTGTAGAAGCAGAAGCCTTTGCAGACCTTCAGATACTGCGGTACCAGGTTCCGGGTTTCGATGACCTGCCCTTACAACAAAAACAGTTGTCTTATTATTTATATGAAGCTGCGCTTTGCGGAAGGGATATTATTTACGACCAAAAAAGCAAGGACGGACTTACGCTTCGTAAAACGCTGGAAACCCTGTACGGAACATTCTCCGGTGATAAATCAAGTGCTGACTGGAAAAAGTTTGAAGAATATTGCGGACGTGTCTGGTTCAGCAATGGCAATCACCATCATTACAGCCATGAGAAATTCATACCAGCATGCAGTTATGATTATTTCTTACAGGTGGCTCAAAGCAGCGACAGTTCTAAACTACCTAAAGATGCATCTGAATCCGTTACAGCATTCTTAAGCCGTTTGAAACCTGTTATTTTCGATCTTAAATTTCAATACAAGCTGGTTGACCTTAGCCCCAACATTGACAATGTAAAGGCTTCGGCCGTGAATTTTTACGAAGGGGTGACACAAAAAGAAGTAGAAGATTTTTATTCAAAATTTGATACCAAGGGAAAAGCACCTTCGTGGGGGCTTAACAGTAAGCTGGTGAAAGAAAATGGGCAGATCGTTGAAAAAACCTGGAAGGTTGGTGGGATGTATGGTGCAGCCATCGAAAAAATAGCCGGCTGGCTTGATAAAGCTGCAAATGTAGCCGAGAACCCCGAACAGAAAAAGGCAATACAACTACTGTCACAATATTATAAATCAGGAGACCTCAAAACCTTTGATGATTATAACATCGCATGGGTAAAAGATATAAACAGCCGGATCGACGAGGTAAACGGTTTTACTGAAACATACCTTGACCCGATCGGTAAGAAAGGAAGTTTTGAAGGCATTGTTTCCATGAAAGACATGGAAGCCACTAAAAGAATAAAAGCCATTGCAGACCAGGCACAATGGTTCGAAGATAATTCAACTCTCATGCCTGAACACAAAAAGAAAGATGTCAAAGGCATCACTGCCAAAGCCATTACAGTGATTGTAGAAAGCGGTGATGCTGCGCCAAATTCAGCGATCGGCATCAACCTGCCCAACGCAGAATGGATCAGGAAAGATCCTGGTTCCAAATCGGTCACACTGAGCAACATTATTTATTCCTATAATGTTCTAACGGCCAAAGGTGGTGTGCTAAATGAATTTGGATTGAATGATACTGTGAAACAACGGAGCAATAAGTATGGCAATATTGCTGCCGACCTGCATGTTGACATGCATGAATGTATCGGTCATGCCAGCGGCCAGATCAACCCGGGTGTTGAAACCACTGATAAAACCCTGAAGAATTATGGTTCCGCGCTGGAAGAAGCAAGGGCTGATCTTGTAGCACTTTATTATATCATGGATCAGAAACTGGTAGACATTGGCGTATCCCCTTCCCTGGAGACAGGCAAGGCTCAATATGATGGCTATATACTAAATGGCCTAATGACCCAACTCACCAGGCTTAAGCCCGGGGAACAACTTGAGGAGGCGCATATGCGTAACAGGCAGCTGAATGCCAGGTGGGCCTATGAAAAAGGCAAGGCAGAAAACGTGATCGAGTTTGTAAAAAATAATGGCAAGACCTATATCCGCATCAACGACTATGCAAAATTGAGAACGTTATTTGGCGAGTTGCTGCGGGAGATCCAGCGCATAAAATCTGAAGGTGATTATAATGCAGGGAAAAACCTGGTCGAAACATACGGCGTAAAGGTAGACCCGCTCCTCCACAAGGAGATACTGGAGCGCTATGCAGCGCTTAAAGCTAAACCTAAGCCCTACCGTGGTTTTATCCAGCCAAAGCTGGTGCCGGTAATGGATGGCGAAAATATTACAGATGTAAAAATTGAATACCCGCAGAGCTTTTACCAGCAGATGCTTGAATACGGAAAAAAATATGCACTGCTCCCGGTAAAAAATTAATTGATCAATAAATACATAGAACGTATAATAGAATTACTCCGTTATACGTTCTATTTTTTTTATTCAAAATCAAATAGAGTAGCAGTAAATATTCCCCTTTCCCTTTTCTTAAAGATTGCTTTCCAGTTGCCGTTGTATCGAATAAGTGTTGGTACGGTCAGGTCCCTGAACCTGCTCATCTGTACTTCCATATTCACTTTGAAATCATATACCCCGGCATCATAACTTAACAGGTAGTTCCTGGCTACAACCTCGAATGTGCTGTCATTGAACCAGGTTGTCATTTCATCTACCACAACGCTCTCTTCCTTGCCTGGCTTTACTTTTTGCTTAAAAATATAACAACTGGTATTATTATAGAAATCCATATCAATGCTCATATCATACAGGTCGGCCATATCATCATCATAAATGGCGGTTTTATTGCTCATGAATGGAAGCCCTTTGATCTTTTTGCCGGGATTAAAAAAAAGCATTTTTAATTGTTCCTTATGTTTTTCCATTCCGCTTTTTCCACCTGTAGAGAATTCTATTCCCTGTTACAATATTATTTTCCCCACAAACATGTGCCTTTTGTAAAAAAAAGAGAAGCATACATGTGTGCCGTGTAATAATTGAATTCATGATCATCATTGTACATATCGCCGGTTAGCTGTTTCTTCCAGCATTTCCATACTTCTGCAATTATTTATCCTTATTTGTTTTGTCTTACTATGAAGGGATGCCTTCAGATCTTCCGCTCTTATCGAGCATCCGTGATATCATTGATTGCAGTAAATCCAAGGACATGAAGATTACGAAATGCTTTATAAAAACTAGTATCATTTTTGATCCTCTCGATAAATGATGGAACATTCAGATTGTTATCAACAACTACTTCACTGAGTGTAATGACTTTTTTCCCAACAGTAACAGTAGTAT
Source organism: uncultured Chitinophagaceae bacterium (assembly GCA_963779595.1). Classification (GTDB taxonomy): domain Bacteria; phylum Bacteroidota; class Bacteroidia; order Chitinophagales; family Chitinophagaceae; genus Ferruginibacter. Next base: position 670,897 of record CAVZYY010000002.1, read on the forward strand.
CTGTTCGTTTTTGTGAACAAAGCAAATTCCGAAGGAGCATCATAAAAAAAACAGGTATGAAAATCCATTATCATACCTGCAAATTATTGCAAATGTTGTTAACCAAAACTTATTAAAATTATTTAGGGAAATACCATGCGGTAATCCACTTTTATTTTCCCTTTGCTGATATCATCCAGTTTCCGTTTCATCAATGTGCGCTTAAGTGGCTTAATATAATCTATAAACAGTTTTCCTTCAATATGATCATATTCATGCAAGATGATCCTGGCGGTAATGCCATATAAAGGTTTTAGTATGGGTTGAAAATTTTCATCTACATAATTCGAAGTGTAACAGTTTCATTCCGCAAAATATCTTCCCTGATCTTAGGAATACTAAGGCAGCCTTCATTATAAGTCCATTCCTTTCCATTTATTCTACGATATGTGCATTGATAAAAACTCCTTTGAACCCCGGCTCATCAGGGTATTTTCCTTTTTCATCTTCGTCCTGGTTCTCAAATATCTGCTGGCTGTCGATCACAAACACGGATATCCTTATTGATCTGTGGTGCGGCCAGGCCAACGCCATTGCTGTTGTACATGGTTTCCCACATATCGTCGATCAGTTTTTCCAAGCCCGGGTATTCCGGTGTGATATCGTCGCAAACTTTTCTTAAAATGGGTGAACCATATGCTACTATTGGAAGGATCATTAAATTAGTATGTTTATGGCTGCAAATTTATTCATAACATGATATTACCAATGTACTGCATTTAATATACTATAAAGTTAGTGAGCTAACTTGACTTTGCAGGTATTCCTGCAACATAATGGTCGCCGCTATTTCATCCACATTTTTTTATCACGGCGGTCTTTTTTCTTCATGCCCATTTGCAGCATGGCATCTTTGGCCATTTTAGAAGTATAGCGTTCATCCACTTTTTAACGGCATGGCTGGAAATCTTTTTTATTTTTTTGATCGCCTGCTCAACCAATGGTGTGCCATGCGTATCAGATTCATCCCAGTTTTTTGGCATGCCAATGATGATCAGTTCAACATTTTCGCGGAAAGATATTTTTTCAAAAAAGGGATCAGTTCTTGAATCGATCGTTGTAGGCCGGTGGCAATGATCTGCAAAGGATCGGTAACGGCAATGCCTGTTCTTTTTCCACCATAATCTATCGCAAGTATTCTTGCCATACTACGCTCCTTAAAGCGAAATAATTATTTTTTAATAAACAGATCCACCAAAACAAATACCGCAAAAACAACAGATGCAATGCCATTAGCCGTCATGAATGCAATATTCACTCTGCTGAAGGTCGTGTGGGTTTTACAATAGAATGCTGGTAAATAAGCATCCCGATAAAAACCCCAATACCCAATCCAATACCATATTCCAAATTTCCCATACAGCCCAGCGTAAACAACACTCAGCTGCAGACAATAAATGAAGTAATTCAGAAACCCTTAATGCTTTTGTTTTTCCCAAACGCTGGAATAGAATATAACTGCTGTTGCTTTGTCAAATTCTTCGTCCTGCAGTGCATAAATGATATCAAATCCACTTACCCAAAATAAAACAGTAAATGAAAATAAAAAGGCAGCAGGTCAAACTTGCCCGTAACAGCAAGGTAAGCGCCGATCGGCGCAAGACTTAAGCCAACGCCAAGACCAAATGACATAAAGCGGTAAACCGTTTTGTATAACTGTAAAACAAAATAACGAACAATGCAACCGGTGATAAGAAAAAGCAAATAGTTGATTGATAAAACAGGTACAGCCAATAAATAAAGCATGCAATTTACGATCTAAAGGCAAGGGCATTTTCTTTCTGAAATGATCCCGGCAGGAATTTCCCGTATGGCTGTCCGTGGATTCTTCGCATCAAATTGCCTATCAAGATAACGATTAAATGCCATGGCAGCGCTGCGGGCGAAAACCATGCACAGGATAACCAGTAAGAATATTATCAAATAATGCTTATTCAATACCCCCGCAAAATTATTATTTCCCGGATTTCCCCAGCCTATTGATCCATTGAGATTCCATTGAACGGGAATTTGTTTAATTCCTAAAAAAAAACCGATCAATGCAAAGGGCATTGCAAAAATGGTGTGAGAGAATTTTATAAGCGAAAGGTAATTTTTAACTGTGCTCAATGTATCTGACGTTCTTTTTTTTTAATTTATATGCTAAGCTTTATTGTTAGCCGTTAGCCGTTAGCTAAGCAACGCTCAACTAAGAACTATGAACTAAGAATCCTTGTTCTTACAATCTCCCACAACACCACTCCGGCAGCAGTTGCAATATTCAGCGAATGTTTCATACCCAGTTGTGGTATCTCGATACAGCCATCGCATTGCAAAATAGTTTCCTGCTCCACACCGGTTACTTCATTTCCAAAGATCACGGCGATTTTTTCATCCGGATCAAAATGCAATTGCTGAAGCTGGTGACTGTTCTACAACCTGCTCTACTGCATATACTTTATAACCAATTATTTAAGTGATGTGATGGCTTCCGTTGCATTTGGCAAAATATTTCCAGTCAACTGAATCCTCGGCGCCCAGGGCTGTTTTTTTGATTTCTTTATGGGGAGGATTTGCGGTATACCCGGTTATATAAATACTTCCAGCAAAAACGCATCGGCTGTTCTGAAAACACTGCCCACATTATAAGCGCTGCGTACATTCTCCAACACAGCGATCACACTGTTTTTTTCGGAACTTTTGAATTCTTCAACCGTTTTACGGTTCAGTTCCTCCATGCTCAATTTCTGCATGGCGCAAAGTTAAGCCGTTATAATCTTTTTCCAGCTTCTTTTTGCAGATTTTGCATTTGCTCTTCGCTTCAGCAAAGTATTTTGCTGCCTGAACAAAATTTACAAATAAAGGATGAGGATTCTCTACCGTGCTTTTAATTCAGGATGATATTGCACACCAATAAAAAATGGATGATTCTTTAATTCTACAATTTCAACCAGCCCGTTCACAGGATTTTTTCCGCTTGGCATCAAACCTGCATTGTCAAAATCATTAATATAATTATTATTGAACTCCCAGCGATGCCTGTGTCTTTCACTGATCTCGGTAGCCGGTAAATTTTATTTGCAAGGCTGTCTTCTTCTATCTTGCAGGGATAAGCGCCCAGCCGCATGGTGCCGCCTTTCTTCTTTACTTTCTTTTGTTCTTCCATCAATGCAATAACAGGATGGGTGGTAGCTGTATCCATTTCCGTGGAATTAGCATCCTGCCAGCCCAGCACATTCCTGGCAAATTCAATAACCGCCATCTGCATACCGAGGCAAATACCAAAGAACGGCATTTGGTTTTCCCTTGCAAATTTTACTGCTGTTATCTTTCCTTCCACGCCACGTGAGCCAAAGCCAGGTGCTACCAGTAAGCCATCCAGGTCCTTTAATTTTTCCTGCACATTTTCTTCGGTGATAAATTCACTGTGCACATTCACGATCTGTACTTTGCACTGGTTCATGGCGCCTGCATGCACAAATGCTTCCAGGATCGATTTATATGCATCCTGCAATTCAATATATTTTCCGATCAGTCCAATAGTAACGCGGCTTTTTGGAAAATTTAATTTATCAAGAAAAGCCCTCCATTTGGTAAGTTCAGGAGCGGCATAACCATTTATCTGTAGTTTTTTTAATACGATCACATCCAGGCCTTCCTGCAGCATTTTCAACGGCACTTCATAAATAGTGCCCGCGTCCATCGCTTCAATAACAGCATTGGCCTTTACATTACAGAACAAAGCGATCTTTCGTTTAAGCTCATCCGATAGTGGATATTCTGTACGGCATACGATCACATTTGGATGTACGCCTTCCTGGCTGAGCAGGCGAACGCTGTGTTGAGTAGGTTTTGTTTTTAATTCCTTCGCGGCTTTCAGATAAGGGATCAGTGTTAAATGAACAACCATGCAATCTTCTTCGGGCATTTCCCATTGAAGCTGGCGTACAGCTTCAATAAAAGGAAGGCTTTCAATATCACCTACCGTGCCGCCGATCTCCGTGATCACAATATCAAAGTCCCCGCTTTCACCCAGCAGTAACATCCTGCGTTTAATTTCATCCGTTATATGCGGAATTACCTGTACCGTTTTGCCAAGGTATTCTCCTTCACTTTCTTTATTGATAACCGTCTGGTAAATGCGGCCGGTAGTAACATTATTGGCCTGGGATGTTGCGGATATTCAGGAAGCGCTCGTAATGGCCAAGATCAAGATCGGTTTCTGCGCCATCGTCCGTAACATAGCATTCGCCATGTTCATAGGGATTCAATGTTCCCGGGTCTACGTTGATATAGGGATCAAATTTCTGGATGGTAACCTTCAAACCCCGGCTTTGCAGCAATTTCGCCAGCGAAGCTGCTATGATACCCTTACCCAATGAAGATGTAACACCCCCGGTTACAAAAATATATTTGGCCATTTTAATATGAATTAATCTTATTTAAAATAAAAGCAATAATTATGTTACCAGCTATAATACTACGCTCAACTGCACAGGCGTCGCACACTGCAGCAGTAAATCTATATTGAACTGGCTATAATCAAATTTGAACTATGTGACCGGAGGAAAGAAATATAAAATATCCTAGAGGTCGTGCAAAGATAAAGGAATTATCCAGCAGAAGAAAATTTGAAGGGGTATTTGTGAAAAAAAACAGCAGTTAAAGCTGATTATTCTTAAACCCGGTATTTTTTTACTTCATAAATACTTTAAAACCATTAACTAATAGATCCGGTATATCCTAGCCATTATCCTTTAACAATCTTATTATAACTCGTGGCGATCCCTTTAATAAGTGAAGAGCTAAAGCCCTGGTGTTCCATCTCATTTAACCCGGCAATCGTACAGCCTTTGGGCGTGGTAACTTTATCGATCTCCTGTTCAGGATGGGTGCCTTTTTCCAGTAACAATTCTGCTGCTCCTTTTACAGTTTGTGCAGCGATCAGGCTGGCGGTGGCAGCATCAAAGCCAATTTCGATACCGCCCTGTATATTGGCGCTGATATAGCGCATCGCATAAGCAGTACCGCAAGCGCCTAACACCGTGGCCGCATCCATCAATTTTTCATCGATGACGGCTACTTTGCCGAGTACGGAGAACAGTTTATTCACAAAAGTGATCTGCGTTGAAGCAGCATTTGAAAAGCTCAAACAGGTCATGCTTTGCTGTATGGCGATGGCTGTATTTGGCATCGCCCGGAATACCGGCAGTTTTTTTTCTATGGATCGCTTCAATATCCTTGATCAGCACACCGGTAACCACTGATACCAATATATGCTTTGCAGATAGTACGGTCCTAAAACTGTTGAGACTTCACTTACCTGGTAAGGCTTTACCGCAAGGATCACAATATCTGACTTGCTTACCGCTAATGCATTGTCTGAAGTGACCCTTACAGCCCTGGCTTCCAGCGCCTGCAGTGTTGAAGTATTTCTTTTGGTAATCAAAATATCGGAGGCTTTGCAGAATTTACTTTTTAATAATCCTTCTGCAATGGCTGTTCCCAGATTTCCGCCGCCAATGATAGCAATTTTTTTTGTCATATGATCTTTAATAAAAACTCGTTTTTGAAAGATAATTCCTTACATAATCGTCCACGCCTTCTTCCAAGACTATAAAATTTTTCCGTATAACCGGCTGCCTCTAATTTATTCATATTGGCTTCTGTAAAATATTGATATTTATCCCGGATATCATCGGGCATATCAATGAATATTAATGTTCGGATCCATATCCAATGCCGAATAAGTTGCATTCACAAGGTCAATGAAAGTCCGTGCTTTTCCGGTACCAAGATTATACAATCGCTGACGGTACTGTCTTTTGATTAGACATCAGCCAGTAACAGACTTTCATAATATCCTTTACATAAATAAAGTCCCGCAATTGCTCACCATCCTTAAATCCATCATTATGTGATCTGAATAGTTTCACAACACCATTTTCCTTCACCTGGTTGAATGAATGAAAGATCACGCTGGCCATTCTTGCTTTATGATATTCATTGGGCCCATAAACATTAAAGAATTTTAATCCTGCCCAAAATGGCGGATGATCTTCCTGATGCAACACCCATTTATCAAATTCATTTTTTGAAACACCATAAGGATTCAATGGTTTCAATTTTCAATCATATTATGATTGTCATCATAACCCAGTTTTCCATCCCCATAAGTTGCAGCAGAAGATGCATATACCAATGGAATATTATTGATGGTGCAATAATTCCATATCTTTTTTGAATAATCAACATTCAAATGCTGATGAATGGCATAATCGAATTCAGTTGTATCTGTCCGTGCGCCCAGGTGAAACACAAAATCAATCACGGGCTTTTCAATATTCATCCATTCAAAAAAATTCTCCCTTTCAACCCTTACCAGTAATTTTTTATGCAAGCAGATTCAAGATCTTTTTCCTCATCTTCAAATTCATCACCAGTATAAGGTTTTCAAACCCTTCTCATTTAAATAACTTACCAGGCAGCTACCTATAAACCCGGCTGCACCTGTAACATAATTGTTGCATTTTTCATCATGATAAATTTATATTGCAGTAAAGCGCTTCTTCCTGCTCCTCTCCTTTCAAAAGATTTGCCAATGGCATTATCATATCTTATCTTTCCACTCATGGATACGTCCCCAATTTTCGTTATCTATTATAATTTCATTGGCAGTAACTTTTCCAATTTCTGAATAAGGAACCTGCAGTTGTTCCATAAAATCAATAAAAGCATTTATTGTACGGCTTTCATTAACGGAAACCACTACCCTGCCCTGTGCTTCTCCAAACCAATAAGCATCTTTCCTGATTCTCATGATCATTTTGAATAACTTCAAAACCCAAGTTCGCGGTAAAAGCACTTTCCATAAACGTTACAAACAATCCTCCTTCGCTGATATCATGCGCAGCATCAATCAATTTATTTTTTATAAGTAACGATGACCGCTTGCTGCATATTAAATTCTTCATCAAGATCAAAATAAGGTGCAGGCGAAAATTCCTGTCCCATGATCTTATGCAGGTATTCGGATGAATTGATATCATTCCTGGCTTTCACCGACCAGGTAGATCATGTCCCCGCCTCTTTAAAATCCATTGTCATTTTTTCATTCATATTATCCAGAAGCCCACCATTCCGATGGTTGGTGTAGGATAAACCGGGCCATCAGGCGACTGGTTATAAAAGCTTACATTACCACCGGTTACAGGTGTATCAAATTTCATGCAGGCTTCTCCCATTCCTTTAATCGCATGTACAAACTGGTAATAAACTTCAGGGTCATAAGGATTACCAAAGTTGAGACAATTGGTAACGCCAAGTGGTAGACCACCACTGCAAACAATATTGCTTGCAGCTTCAGCTACTGCGATCATGGCTCCTTTATACGGATCAGCAAATACATAGCGGCTGTTGCAATCTGTTGTTAACGCCAAGCGCTTTACTGGTTGGCTTTAGCAATCACCACTGCAGCATCACTTGGCGCATTGGTACTTGTATTACCTGCTCCTACCATACTATCGTATTGATCATAAACCCAACGTTTACTTGCAATATTCGGAAGCTGATCAATTGTTCAGCAACTGCTTTCAGATCTTCCGGTACCGGAATTTTATCGAAATCAAATGCATCTATTTTTTCAAATATGCCGGTTCCTTGTAATTCCCTTTCATATTGCGGTGCACCTCCGCCCAATACCAAGTTCCACTGCAGGTAATTCTGCTTCCAGGTCTCCATTCCATATAAAAACTGAAGCATTCCGTCACCTGTTACTTCACCGATCTGGCTGCAGGCAGGTCCCATTTTTCAAATACTTTCAACACTTCTTCTTCCTTCCCTTTTTTTACAACCAGCAGCATACTTTCCTGGCTTTCACTCAGCAACAGTTCCCAGGCTTTCATATCTTTTTGCCGTGTTGGAACTTTATCAAGATGTATGTTCATCCGAATTTCCCTTTGGCGCTCATTTCTGCAGTAGAACAAATAATCCCGGCAGCACCCATATCCTGCATACCGACCACGGCGCCTGTTTCAATCACTTCCAGGCAGGCTTCCAGTAATTTTTTTTCCTGGAAAGGATCGCCCACCTGCACAGCAGGAAGATCTTCCGCACTGTCTTCGGTAATATCGCGCTATGCAAAAGATGCTCCGCCCATACCATCCTTACCGGTTGCACTTCCAACAAAAAAAACCGGGTTGCCAATCCCTTCTGCAGTTGCAGAAACTGTTTCGCCATCTTTTACAATACCCACACTCATGGCATTCACCAACGGGTTGGTATGATAGCAATCTTCAAAATAGATTTCGCCGCCAACTGTGGGCACGCCAAAACAATTTCCATAATGGCCGATGCCATGTACCACACCTGCAAGCAAGTGCTGTGTTTTTGCATCTTTTAAATTGCCGAAACGAAGAGAATTCAATGAAGCGATCGGCCTTGCGCCCATGGTAAAAATATCGCGGTTGAATTCCACCTACACCTGTAGCTGCACCCTGGAAAGGTTCAATGGCAGAAGGATGATTGTGCGATTCAATTTTAAATACAACGCCATAACCATCGCCAATATCCATCAGGCCCGCATTTTCTTCACCGGCTTTCACCAGCATTTTTTTTCCATCCCGCGGCAATGTTTTCAGCCATTTGATTGAATTCTTATAACTGCAATGTTCACTCCACATACCACTGAATGCACATAATTCAGTGAAATTGGGTGTGCGCCCTAAGTTTCTGTTTGATCAGTTCAAATTCTTCTTCCGTAATCCTTAGTTGTAGCTGCGGTTGTTGGCTGTAATTTCCATAATGAAGCTGAAGAATATTTTAAAGCGAAAGGTACAGACTGCAATTCTTTATACTGGCGATGCAAAGTAAATATTTTAACTAACTTCCCACATCAAAATTATCTCCGCTTGTATTATCTGTTATTTGCTTTTTACCTCGTTATTGGCTGTTTTGTTATTAACCGTATCAGTTTCATAAAGAGAGCAGGATTCGGAACCAAAACGATCCTATTATTATTTTCTTTAAAAATTGCTGCAGGAATTCTGATCGGTTGGATGTCGCAAAAATTTTATCCGCAGGGAAATGATTATTGGGGGTTGAATGATGCAGGCTGGAAGGAATACCAAATTACTTACGACTGATCCAAAGGAGTTTTTTACTGAGATCTTCAGATCGCCTATGACAATTACGGCAGGTGTATTTGATTCAGTAAATTCATATTGGAATGATCTGAAGAATACACTTATCGTGAAAATGCTAGCTATCTGTAATATTTTCAGCCGGGGAAATTATTATATCAACAGTTTGTTCTTCAATTTTATCGGCTTTTTCGGCCATGTAGCATTGTACCGTGTATTTGCTGATATATTCAGGAATAAAAAATGGCCGGTGATCACAGGCTGTTTTTATTGCCTTCAGCATTGTATTTTTCTTCTGGTATTCACAAAGACCTCTTTGTATTTACTATGCTTGGCTTATTTTTATATGCATTATATTTCTCCGTTCAACAGAAATTTACACCGAAACGGGTCATTATCATACTGTCTTACGGCCATTTGTTTACTGCTTATCCGAAATTATGTTCTTGTCGCATTGATCCCCCCGGTCATCGCATTCATGATATGCAGTAAAAAAAGATGGAACCCTTTGATCGTATTTGCTTCGACTTACGCCTATTTTTTTGCTGATATTTTTATTACAATGGATAGCTCCCTCCTTTCAGCCATTGAAGATCATTACTCAGAAACAACAGGCATTTTTTTGATCTTCCTATTGCCGGATCACAGTTAAATACAAATGAGCTGGAGCCGAACCTAAAAAGTTTCCTGCTGAACTTTCCACAGGCGGTCAATCATGGGTTTATGCGTCCAACCGCCTGGGAATCTTCCAGGCTTTTAATGCCCCTTGCCTTGAATTACTGGCGTACCAGTGTTTGTTCATCGGGATGTTGTTCCTGGGTTCAGACCCGCAGCAATCTCACTAAGCCATTTATTTTGCTTGCCCTGTTTTTTTCTATATCAATGATCTTGGTTACAGGCTATATTGTACCCAACATGGGTTCCATTGTAAGGTACCGGAGCCTTTATCTGCCACTGCTCATCACCCCGCTCATTTGTGCCATTAACTGGCAAAAATTACGCCTTAAAAAAACACATTAGTAAATAATATATATGTGTTTTTACATATTGACACCTGCAATTTTTTTAAAAAAATCAAAATAAAATTGTTTTTTAAGATGAAAAATTCTTTTTTTGCGTCTTAAACATCAAAAAAATGAATCTTTACGATTTAAGGCAATTGACAACATTCGCAAGAATTCCACAAATGGCAGTAAAGGCATCGGCCAGGATCACTGAAATTTTCAATGAGAATGTATTTACATTGAAAATTGCAAGGCATTATCTGAGTGATGAGGCCTATAAAAGTTTACTGGCTTCTACCTTAGGTGGCAAGAAAATTGACCGGCAGATGGGCAATCATATCGCTAATGGTTTAAAAGCATGGGCAGAAGAAAAAGGAGTTACCCATTTTACCACTGGTTTCAGCCACTCACCGGTCTTTCAGCAGAAAAACATGATTCATTTTTTACATTAAAAGGCGATGGCACCCCGATCGAAGAATTTGAAGGCGCCGCATTGATCCAGCAGGAGCCGGATGCATCTTCATTTCCAAGCGGGGGATTGAGGGCAACTTTTGAAGCCCGTGGTTATACTGCCTGGGATCCTTCTTCCCCTGCTTTCATTATGGAGATCGGGCAGGGAAAAACATTTTGTATTCCAACCATATTTGTTTCTTATACAGGTGAATCACTGGATACAAAAACACCTTTGTTAAAAGCACTGGTGGCACTTGGATAAAGCAGCGGTGGATGTATGCCAGTATTTTGATAAAAATGTACCAAAGTAACTGCCACACTTGGCTGGGAACAGGAATATTTTGTAGTGGATGCAGGCATGGCAAATGCAAGGCCCGACCTGTTACTGACAGGCAGAACAGTATTTGGACATGCGCCGGCAAAAGGCCAGCAGCTGGAAGATCATTATTTTGGCGCGATACCTGAACGCGTATATGCATTCATGAGGGATTTGAAGCAGGAATCTACAAGCTGGGAATTCCCTTACGTACACGGCACAATGAAGTTGCGCCTGCGCAGTTTGAATGCGCGCCTATTTTTGAAGAAGCAAACCTTGCAGTAGATCACAATACATTGCTGATGGATATCATGACAAGGGTAGCCAAGCGGCACAGCCTGATGGTATTACTGCATGAAAAACCATTTGCAGGAATCAATGGCAGCGGTAAGCACAACAACTGGAGCATGGCTACAGATACAGGCGTAAATCTGCTGGCCCCGGGTAAAACACCCAAGACAAACCTGATGTTCCTGACTTTTTTTGTAAATACAATTAAAGCCGTGCATGATTATGCAGAATTGATTAAGAGCATCCATTGCAAGTGCAGGTAATGATCACCGTCTGGGTGCCAATGAAGCGCCCCCTGCCATCATTTCTATTTTTATAGGTAAATATCTTACAGATGTATTAAACCAGGTTGAAACAAGAGTAGGCGGAAAATTTGATGAACAGGATGAAGCCATCTTAAAACTGGATATTCATAAAAGCATTCCTGAACTGATGCTGGATAATACAGACCGTAACCGTACTTCGCCATTTGCATTTACCGGGAATAAATTTGAATTCCGTGCAGTGGGTTCTGCAGCAAATTGTGCAGGGCCAATGACAGTTTTGAATACGATCATGGCTGAAACACTCAAGCAATTTCAAAAAAGATGTGGATGGCTTATTGAGAAAGGTGAAAAGAAAGAAATCGCGATCATGCAGGTGATTCAAAAATATATTGTTGAAAGCAAGAACGGTATTATTTGAAGGCGATGGATATAGTGAAGAATGGGAGAAGGAAGCCGAAAAAAGAGGCTTGCCAAATGTAAAAACAACTCCACTGGCACTGGATGCTATGTGACTGAAAAAGCAAAGAAATATTTTTGAAAATAATGAATTTATACACATCCTGAACTGGAAGCCAGGCACGAGATCATGCTGGAAGAATATATTAAAGAAAGTGCAGATAGAAGCAAGGGTGATGGGTGACCTGGCCACAACGCTTATCTTGCCTTGCAGCAATAAAATACCAGAATGTATTATTGAAAATATCAAAGGGTTAAAAGAAGCTGGACTGCCTGAGACAACTTATGCCAATCAAAAGCATATTCTGAAGCAGATATCTGAACATATCAATGTGATCAGTGAACATGTGTAAAAGATGATAGAAGCGAGGAAAAAAGCAAATGAGATCACGGATACCAGGGAAAAAGCGATTGCTTATTGTGATGAATGTAAAAGGCAAGCATTTTGACCTGATCAGGTATCATGTTGATAAACTCGAATTACTGGTGGATGACAGCCTTTGGTTACTGCCTAAATACCGTGAAATCTTATTTTTAAGATAATCGTTTATGGCTTACATTTAAGACCCTGTATTTTTACAGGGTCTTTATTATTTATAGGAATTAAACTACTGAACCTGGTCCCTGTCTATCATCTAAATTTATATATATGAAAAAATATATTGTAGCCATTCTGTTTATTTTCTTTTCGACTACATCCTTTGCGCAGGTTCAACGGAATACGACAAAAAAATCCACCGATTCTGCTGCAGCGATTACTCAACCTTCAGCTAAAAAGGATAAAAAGGAAAGGATCAGGGAATTGGATCTCAGCAAAGAGCAAAGAATCAAATTCAAGGAATTAAACCAAACCCATAAGCAATCAAAAGCAGCGATTGAAGCGGATACAACATTGTCTGCAGCACAAAGACAGGAAAAATTAAAAGCGCTTAAGAAGGCGCACGCCGATAAGCTGAAAACAATCCTAACCCCCGAACAGATCGAAAAATTCAAGCAATCAAAGAAAGATAATGATCAATAATTTTTTGACTTCCTTAACGCAGTGTTGATTATTTTTAAATAATGAAAAAGATCCTGTTCCTTGTTTCCGCTATCCTTGTATTAAACAATTCATATTCCCAGGAAACTGAGCCGAAGTTATCTGCGAAGGATGAATATATAAAGCAGCTTGGCCCGCTGGAAGGCTTTAATGTAGCCACTATTGCAGATACCATCACCCGGAGATTTTCCGACAAAACTGATAAAGCGAGAGCTATTTTTTTTTGGATAAGCAATAATATAGGATTGGACCCTAAAGCTATCCGTTCCAATGATATTAAAAAAACAGATCCCGTAATCGTGGTGCAAACGAGAAGATCTACCCCGCTTGGATTTGCGATGCTGGTACAGGAAATGTGCAGCATGGCCAATATCCGTTGCCTGGTAGTGGATGGCTATGTGAAAAATAATCCGGAAGACATCAATAATAAACCCGATGAAATAAATCATTCGTGGAACGTAGTGCAACTTGGCCAAAGCCCCGAGGAATGGTATTATATTGATGCCGCAAAAGCAAGTGGGTATGTTGATAAAAAACATACTGTATTCACAAAACGTTTTACCAGTGAATATTTTTTTCCCGATAAAAAATTATTCAACCTGGATCATTTTCCGGACAACAATGCATGGCAATTAGGTGGGGGGCCAAAAAGCCTGAATGAATTTTATGCAATGCCGGTCATTTGCAATGCTGCATATACCTATGGTTTGCAAAAACCTTCGCCCATGAATGGTTTTATCAAAACCAAAACAAAGAATACAACCAGTTTTAGTTTTATTTATAACAGTACAACAGCTATCAGCAGCATTTCTCTTATTATGGGAGAAGGCAACAAGCAATTAAAACCCGTACCCATTAATTTTACGGATAACGGGGGAACGATCAGCTTTAATTACCAGTTTAAGAAAGATGACAGCTTTCCGTTGCGCATTATGGTTGATGGGAAAGAATTAATGCAATATTATATGGAAGTATCAGAATAGATCATGGTCTTTTTTCTGCATTTGCATCATTTGGGAATAGCTTAATTTATTTGAAAATGCATTTAACGCGAGTGCAATGCGTTTTGTTTTAGTGCTATCTGTTTTTGCAGACTCGATCCATTTAGAATAATACTGCTGGTGTGATCCGGGTAATTTGGTAAAATATTCTTTTGCTGCCGGCTCATCTTCCAGGCAGGCTAACAATGTGGCAGATATTTTCTGGGGTGTTTTGTCTTCTTCCATTTCCACCACTACCGTTGCGCCTTTTACTTTCCGGATAGCCTTTCGCATCACAGCATTGACGGGCATGATAAAATCCCCGTCCCCCATCGGCAATAATGCAACGGATTTGATCGGGTGATCATCAATCTTTCCTTTTACGCGAAATGATCTTTTATTACCGGGCTTTATTTTCCCGGCAATTTTATGAGGGATGATAATGTATGTCCAGCCGGTTTTTTCACCCTGTTCTTTGAATTTTAAAAGAGTAGCCTTAAAACCTACCATGATAATAAATAAATTTATCAAATGTACAGCAGGCGACTCAATTTGAAGATTTGAAGATTTGAAAATTAGTTGATTGAGGATTGAATCAATAAAGATCACCGCATCATTAGATACTTTACATTTTCAAATCTTCAAATTTTCAAATAAACATTTGTAAATAAAAAAATCCCGTTTCAGAAACGGGATTCAAGTTAGATTATGCTTTTTATGCTCTTTGTTTTGCAGGAACTTTTTTCTTCACTTTTTTCAACGCTGCGTCAATCGCTTTACTCAATTCATCATAAGTTGGTTTGCCTGTAACAAGCACGCCATTTACAAAAAATGTAGGGACATCTTTTACACCGCGATTAATTCCTTCTCTCAGATCACCCTGTACCTGCCAGCCATATGTTGCATTTACAAGTTCATCCAGGAAACGTTTGTTATTAACGCCAGCTTCTTTTGAATGCAGCTTTAAACTGGTGGTACCTAAACTCCTCCTGTTGGCGAATAATATATTATGCATTTCCCAAAACTTGCCTTCCTGCGCGGTAGCTACTGCTGCTTCCCCGGCCTTCAGGCTTCTTTGGTGTATGTTTGTTAGTGGAAAGTGCCGGAAATTGAATCTGATCTTACCATCATAATCTTCCAGTAATTTCTTTACAACTTCATTTGCCTTGGCACAAACCTCACTTTCATATTCTCCAAATTCTTCTAATGTAACTTCTGCTTTAGGATTACCTACAAAAACATCTTTGGGTTCAATAATTTCAACCACTTCTTTTTTGAATGCCATATTTTTCTCCTTTTACTCTTTTAAACTGTTGTTAGTGTTTAAACAACGTTTCGTATTAATAAATAAATTCATAGAATCATCAAAATAACCCCTGAATCGGCTGAAGGTAGCGTTTTTTAAAATGTTTTGAAAACCATGCAGCACAATTTCCTAAAAAAGACAATTTTAATACTGAAAATCAATTAGTTAAATGATATGTTATTTTTCTTTAACGTATTTTTACAGTGCCATATTTGCCATTGCCTCATTTCTGAACACTACCGTCCCATCAAACACATCCACCAAAACGGGCCTTGTTTTATCAATGTCCCCTGCCAGTATCCGCTTACTGAATGGGTTCACTATTTCTTTTTGTATCAGCCTTTTCAATGGCCGTGCCCCATACTGCGGATCATATCCATTCTCAGCCAGGAAATCTAAAGCATATTCACTGAATTCCAACTCAATGCCACTCTTTAACAACAATTCCTTCAGTTGGTTCAGCTGGATCGTGATAATCCCTTTTATCTCATTTTTCATCAACGGCTGGAACATAATGATCTCATCGATCCTATTTAAAAGCTCGGGCCTCATGGTTTGACCTGAGCAGTTCCATCACTTCTTCTTTGGTACTTTCTACAACTTCCAGTTTATTTTTTTCCGTTACCTTTTCAAAATTGGCCTGGATGATATGACTACCCATGTTACTTGTCATGATGATGATCGTATTCTTAAAATTCACAACCCGTCCCTTATTATCCGTAAGCCTTCCGTCATCCAGCACCTGGAGCAATATATTAAATACATCCGGGTGTGCTTTTTCTATTTCATCGAGCAGGATCACAGAATAGGGTTTACGTCTCACTGCTTCAGTCAATTGCCCTCCTTCATCATAACCAACATAACCCGGGGGTGCTCCGACCAGCCGGCTAACTGTATGTTTTTCCTGGTACTCACTCATATCGATTCTGGTCATGAGGTGTTCGTCATCAAACAAATACTCTGCAAGTGCTTTTGCCAATTCTGTTTTACCCAACGCCTGTTGTTCCGAGGAATATGAATGAGCCGATGGGTTTTTTCGGATCCTGCAAACCCGCACGGCTTCTGCGGATAGCATCGGCAACGGCTTCAATAGCTTCATCCTGCCCTACAACCCTTTTATGTAGTTCTTTTCCAGGTTCAATAATTTTTCTTTTTCGCTCTGCAGCATTTTTAAACAGGGATACCCGTAGCTTTTGCAACGCTTTCTGCAATATCTTCCGCATCCACTTCTTCTTTTAATAATCTTTTATCTGCAGAAAGCTCATTAAGCTGTGCCGTTAATTCCTCAATCAGCGTTTCCTGCTCCTTTATTTTTCCGTACCGTATCTCAGCCACTTTTCCATAATCTCCATTCACGTTCTGCCTGTTCTGCTTCCTGCTTTCAATTGCTCTATCCCGGCTTTTGCATTTTGGATCTTATCAACCAACTCTTTTTCCTGTTTCCATTTAGCTTTCAATGTATCTCTTTCAACAGAAAGGTTTGCAATTTCAGTATTCAGGTCTTTCAATTTGGCTTCATCATTTTCTCTTTTGATAGCTTCTCTTTCAATTTCCAATTGCCGTCATCTGTCGTTCAAGCTTATCCAGCTCTTCGGGCATTGAATTCATTTCCAGCCGAAGCTTTGCAGCACTTTCATCAATCAGGTCAATCGCTTTATCCGGTAAAAAACGATCGGTAATATACCGATGCGAAAATTCTACTGCCGCAATAATCGCTTCATCTTTTATTCTTACATGATGATGTGTTTCATATCTGTCCTTTGATACCACGTAAAATTGAAATGGCATCTTCAACAGTAGGCTCATCTATCATTACCTTTTGAAAGCGACGCTCCAGGGCCTTATCTTTCTCAAAATATTTCTGGTATTCTCCTAATGTAGTTGCACCAATGGCCCTGAGTTCACCTCTTGCCAATGCAGGCTTTAAAATATTTGCTGCATCCATGGCCCCTTCGCCTCCACCGGCACCAACAAGTGTATGTATCTCATCAATGAATAAAATGATCTCTCCATCACTGGAAGTCACTTCTTTTATCACTGCTTTCAATCTTTCTTCAAATTCTCCTTTGTATTTTGCCCCCGCGATCAATTGCCCCATATCCAGGGCGAAAATGATTTTCGATTTTAGATTTTCAGGCACATCCCGTTTATGATACGGATGCGCCAATCCTTCTGCAATGGCTGTTTTACCAACACCCGGTTCGCCCACAAGAATCGGGTTGTTCTTTGAACGCCGGGATAATATGTGCAACGTTCGGCGGATCTCCTCGTCACGGCCAATAACGGGATCCAGTTTACCCTGACGGGCCATTTCATTTAGGTTCTTTGCATATTTGTTCAGTGCTATTGAATTGTGTTTCCTGTGTTTGGGAATTAACGGTAGAACCTTTCCGCAAATCTTTGATCGCAGTAACAAGGCCTTTTTCCGTGAGGCCGGCATCCTTTAAAATTTGGCAGGTGTCATCATTTCCCTGCAGCATTGCAAGCAGCAAATGTTCAGGCGTTACAAATTCATCCCCAAAAGTTTTCAATACAGATCCAGCCCGCAATACGGTTGCATTGGAATCCCTTCCCAGGGCCTGGGCAGGCTCTGCTGTGGTGGTCGGCAGTTTTTTTAACAGCTCTTCAAGTTTGGTTTCAACCAGGTTGACCGTTACATTATTTTTCTTTAGCAAATAATCAATAGGGGAATCCTCCATTGACAACAATGCTTTCAGCAGATGCTCATTTTCAATATTGGGATTTTGATGATTAAAAGCGAGCTGTTGTGCCTGTTGCGATAACTTCCTGACGCTTTTATGGTGAAATTATTTAGGTTCATATTTTTATAATTGGTAAATTAATTTTAAACTTAGACAGCAAAACCTTATCCAAACCGAAAATCAGAAATAATGACATATAAAATCACCGGGAACTGCCTGCGCTACATGTTATTTGCTGCATTCCTGCTAATCTTACAGGTTTGTGAGGCACAATATGAGTTCAGCAAAGTGGATGGGTGGTTGAATGATAATCTAAATGAGCTCGGAGGCAGGGCTGTTTTGTTGATCTATAAAGATGGAAAGATCATTTATAACAAAGCGGAGAATGAGCTTAGCACGAAACAAAAATTTATGGGAAAAATGGTTGCCAGGAAAACGGGCAAAGAGGCGGCTGAGGTATTAAAAGATTATGATTCCAATTCAAAAATAGGCATTGCAAGCTGCAGTAAATGGCTAAGTGCTGCCCTGGTGATGACATTTGTAGATGAGGGAAAATTAAGTGTTAGCGATACGATTGGAAAATGGCTTCCCGTCATGTCAGCTAATAGTAAAGGCCATATTACCATACAGGATTGCCTGAGCCATATGACAGGAATTAAATCAGCAGGCCTTAAAGAAAACCGTGCGCTTACAACAAATGCAAATAACATGGATGATGTGATGGCTAAAATTGCAAAAATGCCTATGGAATCAACTCCAGGAGCTGCTTTTCATTATAGCAGCATTGGTTTGCAGATCGCTGCAGCAGTCATAGAAAAGATCAGTGGTAAGGATTTCGAAACAGTGTTTGCAGAACGCATCGCGGCTCCATGTAAAATGCTGAATACGGATTTTGGCCATAAAAAAATACCGCTTCCCGCAGGTGGCGCCTTAAGTACTGCAACAGATTATTTACACTTTTTGCAAATGATCCTAAATGACGGGACATACAACGGAACAATGGTTTTACAAAAGCAATCAATACTCCTGATGCAGCAAAATTATGCATCAGGTAAAAAGGTTATCTATTCTCCTGCAGAAGCTGGTAACTGGGGTTATGGATTTGGCGAATGGGTGATGGATAATGCCATTGAAGGTAAAAGATCGGGTGCAGTTACAAGTCCCGGACTATTCGGAAGCTTTCCCTGGGTTGATAATGAGAAAAAATATGCCGCCGTATTATTTACGTTTAACCTTAAAAGTAAGGGACGTAATGAAAAATACACTTCCTTAAAAAGGCAAGTAGATGATGCGATCCTCGCCGGCAAATAAAATATTTTTTCATCTGGCTGTGTCAGTTTTATTATCCTAAGATCGTTGTGTAAATAATTGAAGCGTCTAATTGCAGGGCTTTTGTATTTTTATAGAAATAAGTTTTATGTACGAAACTAAAAGGCAAAAGCTCGCTCCCCCAAAAGTTTACTATATGCGCATCGGGATTAATTTACTGCTTGGCACGATCATCCTGTTGGTATGTTTAGCAATTGGCGTGATGGGATACAACAGCACCATTCCTGGTTTTGGCTGGTATAACAGCCTGCTCAATGCATCCATGATACTGAGTGGCATGGGCCCCATCATAGATCCTCAGTACCACTTATCCAATACAGCAAAAGTTTTTGCTTCAGCGTATGCATTGTTTAGTGGCATTGCATTCCTTACAACCTTTGGTTTGATCATTGCTCCCGTAGCGCACCGTTTTTTTCATAAAATTCACCTCGAAGATCAATGAATGCTAAAACTGAACATACAGCATTCATAAAGCAAACAGCCGCGGGCCTGGGCTTTGAATTTTGTGGTATTGCAAAAGCAGCTTTTTTAGACGATGATGCAAAAAGACTGGAGCGCTGGCTACAAAAAGGTATGCATGGTAAAATGGCTTATATGGAAAATTATTTTGACCTGCGGACAGATCCATCAAAATTAGTTCCAGGAGCCAAGTCAGTGATCACCCTGCTATTGAATTATTTTCCTGAAAAACAACAAGCACCATCCATCCAAAGATCGCCAAATATGCTTATGGAGCGGATTACCATGAAGTGATAAAAAATAAACTGAATCATTTTTTTTCACCTGTTAAAAGAACATATCGGCGAAATCAATGGAAGAGGATTTGTTGACAGCGCGCCGGTTTTGGAGCGAACCTGGGCGCAGAAAAGTGGCCTGGGCTGGATCGGGAAAAATGGGAACCTCCTCAATAAACAACAGGGTTCTTATTTTTTTATTGCTACATTGATCATAGATATTGAACTTGAATATGATGATCCTTTTGTAAAAGATTACTGCGGCACCTGCACCAGGTGTATTGATAATTGCCCAACGGAAGCAATATTGCCCGACAAAGTAGTTGATGGCAGCAAATGCATTTCTTATTTTACCATCGAATTAAAAGATGCATTGATCCCCGGTAAAATGAAAGGAAAATTTGACAACTGGATGTTTGGTTGTGATGTTTGCCAGGACGTATGTCCCTGGAACCGGTTTTCAAAACCCACTTCAGAAATAAAATTTACTCCCCTGCCCGAAATTTTAAATTTCTCAAACTCAGACTGGGAGGAATTAACGGAAGAGAATTTTAAGATCATTTTCAAGGACTCTGCCATAAAACGAACTAAATACCAGGGTATCAAGCGCAACCTTCAATTTATAAAACCGGATTAAATGAATGAAAGCATTAAAAAACTTCATGCTATAGCAGCAAAGGATAGCCGAAAGATCATTGGCCTGATGAGTGGCACATCACTCGATGGACTGGATATCGCATTGTGTGAAGTAAAAGGGAACGGGATAAATACAAAGCTTTCCGTATTAAAATTCATAACGGTAAAATATGAGGCTGGTTTTATACAGGCTGTAAAAGAAATATTCTCCAAACGGCAGGTTGAGCTCGAAAAGATATGCTTACTAAATGAATGGATAGCAATACAACACGCTTCAATGATCAATAATTGTCTCCATGAATGGAATACTCCCCGGGAAAGTATAGACCTCATTGCAAGCCATGGCCAAACCATTTACCACGCACCGAAACATATGCACCAGCATAAAAATTTCCCGAATGGTACGTTGCAAATTGGTGATGGGGATCACATAGCGGTGAAGACCGGCATCATAACAATCAGTGATTTCAGGCAAAAACATATTGGCCGTGGGCGGCGAAGGTGCACCACTGGCGGCATACGGGGATTTTATCTTATTCCAGGAAAAAGAAAACAATATTGTTTTACTGAATATTGGGGGCATCGCAAATTTCACTTATTTACCTGCGGGGGCTGCATTCAATAAAATTGTTTGCACAGATACAGGCCCCGGGAATACGATGATGGATGCATGGATACAAAAAAATTACCCGGGAGAATATTTTGACAAAGACGGGATCATTGCATTGCAGGGAACGCCGCACAGCGGTTTGTTGAATGTGCTAAAGGAAAATGATTTTTTTAAACTGTCGTTTCCAAAAACAACCGGCCCTGAATTATTCAATGATGATTACCTAAAAACCGCCATACTAAAAAGTGGAACAACAACATTGCAGGCGGCAGATATAATGGCAACACTGAATCGTTTTACCGCAGAAACTATTTGTGAAGCTATTGAAGCGGTGGCAGGTATTAAAGATGACTTTAAAATTTTTGTCAGCGGCGGAGGTATGCACAACCCATTATTAATGGATCATATTAAAGATCATTTCAGAAATACTTCCATCTATACCACGGCAGAAAAAAATATTCATCCTGATGCAAAGGAAGCCGTACTATTCGCCATTCTTGCCAATGAATGTGTTGCAGGAAACGGAAATAATTTTGGAGAAGGGACTGATCATTTTCCCGCGATCAGCATGGGTAAAATAAGTTTACCTGTATAGGATCATTTTTTATTTTCTACAACGTCTTTAAGATTATTAAGTGCAGCTTCATAACCCGGACCGGTCATTTTATCCACGAATATTCCTGAAAATTTTTCCCAGGGATACCATTTTAATTTTGTCATGACCCGCCATTCCGCCTGCACGGCCATACTATCGTTCACTGGTGTAACACTGAGGATGTTGGTAATATCATTTTCTCCTTCCCGCATCAAGGTTGCTTTAAGCTGGTTTGGTAAAACCTCGGTGATCACCAGTTTATTCATTTTCGCATTACTGCTCCATGATGCCATTGCATTCACTCCACCCGATGGTACACTAATAGTGATTCCCGAACTGTCATTAATAAAAACAGGATGCCAGTGTTTCCAGTTCTTAAGATCCGAGATCTCATCAAAAACATTTTTTCCTGTTGCATGGATCACAACAGATCTTACAACACTCACGGTTGAAGGCATCAGTAGTGAAACCAACGTGACCATTATAGACAAACCCAATAATGTGAGCGCAAACCCTTTCAGTAATCTCATGTTCATTCCCATTTAAAAACTTTAATGGCAACTGTATAAACTACAATGCCCCATAAAACAAGTATCCCAATTTCCGATCTCACATCCCAAAGGCTTTGTCCTTCAAAAGCAACATTGCGCATTGCTGTATTCAGATGAGTAAGTGGTAATACTTTCGAAATCGGCTGTAGCCATCTAGGAAAATTATCCACTGAAAAAAACGTTCCTCCTAATAAAAATTGTGGCAACGTGATCAGGTTTGCAAATGGCGGAATGGTGCTGTCGTTCTTTGCAAGCCCACTTACAATAAAACCAAATCCCATAAAGACCAATAACCCGATAAAACTCAGTACAAGCATTTCGAGAAATGTTTGCAGTCCATTCACTAAAGTAAATCCAAAAAAAAGTAGCCAACTACGATGATCACAATCGCAGTGATCATTTGAAAAATGACCCTGGCTGATGCCTTCGCCGAGGATAATATAATGTCCGGCTGATCGGTGTTGCAAAAAACCGTTTAAGCACCAGCGTATTTCTCAAATTAAAGAACATAAATGCAACTCCGAAAACACCTGAGCTCAACAGGGAAAACCCCAGTTGACCCGGCAGTATAAAGTCGATTGTTTTATATTGCCTGATCTGCTGTATGTCAGTTCTATAATTAAAGTCAAACGAAGCAAAGGTTGGCCTGCCTGTATAATTTTTATTGCTTACTTCATTTATTTTGCTTTCGATCAGCGATTTCAGCTGGGGCCATTTATCATTGCTGGAAGTGGTACTTTTTAAACTGATACTATAAGGATTGTTTGCAACTTCATTTTTTTTTATCATTACTATTCCTGCAATTCTTCCTTTTTGCATGTCAAGCTTCATCTCTTCTTGTGACTCATACCGCATGATCTTAATCGCTTTATCATTCTTCAGCGCATTAAACAGGTCATTGGAAGTATCAGCATTTTTGTCGATGACGATCCTGAATGTGCGCATACCCCCACTATTCCCGATGAACCCAAAAACAAGAATAAAAATAAAAGGGAAAACAAAACTGAAAACGATCGCAGAGGGACTTCTTGATATAGACCTTAGACTCGCCTTCGTGATTGCCCACATTGCCCTGAGCTGGTTATATTTCATCTAAACAGATTTTTGGTAAAGCTATTGCAAAAAAAGTTAAAAAAATTTGATTATCATGACAAATGTCGTAAATTTGATGACAAATGTCGGGTTATGAAAAAGACAACAAAACCAATCAAAAAAATCAAAACTTCGAAAGAGCCTGCTCTTTCTAAAGTGAATGATATGGCAGTACAGTACAATTCGGTAAGGGCCATTCCTGCCTTAAAAGATTTTACGTATTTAGAATTCAAAAAAATTGCAGATAAAGCTCCTTTTTCATTGGCAGAATGGTCGTCCATACTTCACGTGAGCGAGCGTACCCTTCAACGCTATGCAAAAAATAACAGCAGCTTCGCTTCCATCAATGCCGAGCGTGCTCTCCAGATCGAAAAGATTTTGAAAGAAGGCAAAACTGCCTTTGGAAATACGGATAATTTCTATAACTGGCTTAAACGAAACCCCACAATACCAGAGGGTGGGCTTTCTATCGCATCACTCAGTACACTAGATGGTATTGAAAAAGTACTAACCCAATTAGGAAGAATACAACATGGCTTGTTTGCATGATCGTTTACAGGATATCCAATAAATTATTCAGCCAGGACCTTTCGGGAAGAGGCGCAAAATTATATGGGGCAAGGTGGAACCCCAAAGGAACAGCTATGCTTTATACATCAGCATATATTTCCCTGGCGTTGCTCGAATTGCTTGTACACACTCAATTTAAGGACTATGCCATTGAACTTGACATTGTTTACATTCAATTACCGGATGCAGGCATTAAAGAAATAACTTTACCCAAATTAAAGGATGCATGGACTGAGGATGTTGATTATACAAAATTTATCGGTGATGAATTTGCTAAATCAAAGCAATCCCTCGTTCTGAAAGTCCCTTCTTCAGTGGTACATGATGAGTATAACTATCTTGTAAATCCACTTCACGCCGATTTTAAAAAAATTAAGATCATTAAAACAAAATCGTTCAGGCCGGATAAAAGACTGTTAATTACCTGATGAATAAAACCTATCTCCTCCTCGGAAGCAATATGGGAAATACGCGGCAAAAGTTGTTGCAGGCAAAAAAACATATCGAAGATCATATCGGTAAGATCACCCGTGAATCTGCTTATTACCAGACTGCGGCGTGGGGCAATACGAATCAGCCTGATTTTGTAAACCAGGCCATTGTAATCGAAAGTATGTTATCCCCATTGCAAACCATAGAAACCATCCTGGAGATTGAAAAAAAAATGGGAAGGAAAAGAACGGAAAAAAATGCCCCACGGATCATTGACATTGATATTATCTTTTTCAATAAAGAAGTTATCAACAAAAAAAAACTGGTCATACCCCATCCCTATTTACAAGACCGGCGATTCGTACTGGTACCGCTAAACGAAATTTCACCTAATTTTATTCATCCTGTTTTCAACAGAACCGTTCATGAATTACTAAATCAATGTCCTGATAAACTGGATGTGAAAAAAATTTAATTCTGCTTTTGAGCTTTCCACTTATTTTGCAGCTGAAATGAAATATAATTTTGTAACAATCGAGGGAAATATTGGCGCCGGAAAAACAACTTTAGCTAATTTCCTGAGCAAACACTTCAATGCCAGGCTGATACTGGAAGAATTTGCTGAAAATCCCTTTCTCCCCAAGTTTTACGAAAGCCCGGCACAATATGCTTTTCCCCTGGAATTGTTCTTTATGGCTGAACGATATAAACAGTTTAAAGATCTGTTGCAGACAAAGGACATGTTTCAAACGGTGACCATCTCAGATTACCTTTTTACCAAGTGCCTTTTATTTGCCAAGGTGAATTTACCGGATGAGGAATTCAGGCTTTATCAAAAACTATTTGAGATCATTAATCCACAAATTGTTCAACCCGATATATTGATCTACCTGCATACACCGGTAAATAAACTACAGGAGAATATAAAAAAACGCAACCGGGAATATGAACAAAGTATTCCAAATGATTATTTATTTTCTTTGCAGGAAACCTATACCCAATATATAAAGCAACATAATATCAAAACACTTTTCGTAGATGCCAGCAATGCCGATTTTTTAGGCAATGAAACTCATCTTAAAGTGATCGTTGATGCACTGGATAAGGAATATGAAAATGGGCAACATTATATTTCCCTTCCCTGATTTTTTAAACCAAATGAATTTACCTTTGATTAAAACAGCGTTCATTTTTGTCTACACTTACCAGAAATAAAAATCCTTACGCACCTTTAAAGATCACCGAATTTAAAAATTTTATTGCGGGCCGTTTTATTTTTATCATGGGTATTCGCATGACGGGCACCGTTATAGGCTGGTGGGTATATTTGCTGACAAACAGCCCGCTGGCACTTGGCTTCGTGGGTTTATCAGAAGTGATCCCTGCGCTTTCGCTGGCGCTATATGCCGGTCATTATATCGATATCAATGAAAAAAGAAAATTGTTGCTCCGGTGCATATTGTTTTATATTTTATGCATTATTCTTTTTATCGTTTTATCAACGTCATTTACTGCCGCCCGTTTCCATCACTGGACGATCGCCTTCTTAATTTTTGGAGTGATCGCTGTGACAGGCGCTATCAGGGCATTCTCGGGCCCTACATTTTCTTCCATGATATCGCAGGTAGTACCAAAGCATATGCTATCCTCTGCCGCTGCGATCAGTTCAGCAACCTGGCTGATCGGCTCGATATGCGGCCATGCCATTGCGGGTTTCTTAATTGCATGGATCGGGATCAATCATACATTTTTCGTGATCCTTGCATTCGTGATCACGGGGTACATCTTTCTCAGCCGGCTTTCTATAAAGCCCGTATTTGTAAATACAGCATCCAAAACATGGGAAAGTGTTAAAGAAGGCCTGGATTTCGTTTTTAAAACAAAGGAAATATTGGGGGCTTTGTCTCTCGACCTGTTTGCAGTATTATTCGGAGGTGCCGTGGCCCTGGTACCCGTTTTTGCAACAGACATTTTGCACATTGGCCCCATAGGCTTTGGCTGGCTGAATGCTGCGGCAGATATAGGTTCCATCATCACTGTTACTGTATTAACCATACGGCCACTTCAAAATAAACAGGGACGGCTCCTATTTCTTGCTGTAGCCGGTTTTGGGCTGTGCATCATATTATTTGCATTATCCACCGTGTTCTGGATATCATTTGCGGCCCTTTTGATGAGCGGTTGTATGGATGGTATCAGTGTTATTATCCGGAGTACGATCCTGCAATTAAAAACCCCCGATGCATTGAGAGGAAGGGTCATGTCTGTTAGCAGCATGTTCATCAATTCATCCAATGAATTAGGCCAGTTTGAAAGTGGTGTAGCGGCAAAAATCATGGGTACCGTTACCTCTGTAGTTTTCGGAGGATGCATGACCATTGGAGTTGTCATCTTTACCTGGTTCAAAGCACCTTCTCTCAGAAAGATGGAATATTAATGTGGCCTGTAAATTGATATTTACTGATCTGCATCTTATTGGATTTTATCATTAAATTCAATACCTGTTATCATTCTTAAATAAATACTATGGAACGCAGATCATTTCTTCGCAATACCGGCCTTGGATTGGGAGCTCTTGTGTTTTTAAATTACGAATCGCTGGCACAATTCCTGGGCGACCCCGCGTATAATATTAAAATGCTTACAAAGGATATCGGCATTTTTACAGAAAAGGGAGGAACAATTTTATTCATGCTTTCGAAAGAAGGCACCGTGGTGGTTGATGCACAGTTTCCGGACACGGCGCAACACCTGATCGATGAAATAAAAAAGAAAACGGAGAAGCCATTCAGGCTACTGATCAATACACACCATCATGGCGATCATACCGCCGGAAATATTGCATTCAAAGATATTGTTCCGCATATCCTGGCACATGCCAACAGTAAAATAAACCAGCAAAATTCAGCAGTTAGGCAAAAAACAGAAGACAAGCAATTATACCCTGACCAAACGTACACGGATACATGGTGTGAAAAGATCGGAGATGAAAATACCTGCCTCCATTATTTTGGTGCTGGCCATACAAATGGCGACAGCCTTGTACATTTCCGGGATGCGGATATCGTACACATGGGAGACCTGGTTTTTAACCGCAGGCATCCCTTTATAGATAAAACCGCAGGAGCGAGTATTAACAACTGGATAACAATACTGGAAAAAGCTACCACAACATTCGATAAAAAAACAACCTATATCTGTGGACATGCTGCACAGGGTTATGACGTTGTAGTCAAGGCCGAAGACCTGTTGGCATTCAGGGATTATCTAGGCAATCTTTTAAAATTCACCGGTGATAGCATCAAGGCAGGGAAAACAAAAGAAGAGATTTTAAAAGCCACTGAAATTCCCGGATCCCCTGAATGGAAAGGTGATGGAATTGAAAGACCTTTAACGGCAGCTTACCAGGAACTTGCAGGCGAATAAAACAGTGGTCATTTATTAGCCGGTAAAAGCTTTTCCAATACAAAATAAACAATGGGGCAAAAAGTACTGTTCTTTAATGTAAGTGATTGTCTTTTCAGTATCACATCCTCATCTGTGTAAGGGAAACGGGCACAATCTGAAGGACGAACTTCATAAATACTGCAAAAATTATCCTGGCCTAAAAATGGACAAGGCTTGGATCTGACTACATAATCCCCTTCATTATCAAGCGCGAGATATTTTTCAATAAACATCCCCTCTTTCATTTTCAGATGCTTCGAAATTCTTTTTAAATCGGGCGTTTTAAAACGGGGAGAATAATTCCTGCAACAGGCTGCACATTCGAGGCAATTTATCTTACTGAAAGCTTCCTCATGAAATACGGGTAATTGCTTCAAAACCTTGTTCTTATCCGCCTTTTGAAGGAATTGTTTGTACTTTTTTTGGCTATCAGCTGACTTTTTCTGCCAGTTATGAAGGATTTCTTCGCTCATTGTCTAAGTTCGTGTTATAATTATTCCACATTTTTCCACAAGGCAAAACTAACGAACATAGGGGTATGTAATATAGTTATGTTACCGTAATTTTGCGGCGGCTCAAAAATTACATTTCCTGTTTTCCTGAAGCAGCATAAAGCTGGGAATGTATAAGTGAGTGACACAACAGAAGTTGAGTAATGAATTAAAGCCGGCTAAATAAAAATTATGAATCTTTTTGAACAACAACAAAACGAATTTACACAAAGGCATATTGGTCCGAATGAAGCAGAAACCGCTGAAATGATGGAGGCAATCGGCGTAGGCTCTATGGAAGAATTGATCGATAAAACAGTTCCTCCATCCATCAGGCTGAAGAAGCCATTGCGTGCCGGTGGCCCGATCAGTGAATATGAATATCTTGCTGAGCTTAAAAAAACCGCTTCTCATAATAGGGTTTGCAAGTCATATATCGGGCAGGGTTATTATGATACGATCGTGCCAAGTACGATCCTGCGAAATCTTTTTGAAAACCCGGGATGGTACACTCAATACACTCCTTACCAGGCTGAAATTGCACAGGGCCGTCTTGAAAGCCTGCTGAATTTTCAAACCATGGTGAGCGACCTTACCGCGCTTGCCTATTGCAAATGCAAGTCTGCTGGATGAAGGAACTGCTGCTGCAGAAGCAATGGCAATGCTGTTTAACCATAAGAACCGGGACCATGAACATATTACAGCCCCAAAGTTTTTTGTAGATGAAAATATCTTCTGCACAAACAAAAGATGTCCTGGTCACGAGGGCTGCTCCGCTTAATATTGAATTGGTATTTGGTGATTATAAGAATGCTGACCTTGATGAAACATATTTTGGAGCCATTGTTCAATATCCAAATAGAAATGGCCTGGTAGCTGATTATCGAGATTTTATTGATTATGCACATTCAGTGAATGCGCAGGTTGTAATGGCTACAGATCTGCTTGCATTGACATTATTAACTCCTCCCGGGGAATTGGGTGCTGATGTGGCTGTTGGCAATTCTCAAAGATTTGGTGTGCCCATGGGATTTGGCGGCCCGCATGCTGCATTTTTTGCCACAAAGGACGAATTTAAAAGGAATATCCGGGCCGTATCATTGGTGTAAGTATCGATGCACAGGGAAACGGTGCCTGCGTATGGCATTGCAAACAAGTGAACAGCATATCCGCAGGGAAAAAGCAACTACAAATATTTGTACAGCCCAGGCATTGCTCGCAAATATGGCCGCGATGTATGCTGTTTACCATGGTGCCGAAGGAATTAAAAATATTGCAAAACGCATCAGCCTGCTAGCCCAAACATTAAGCAATGAACTGGAAGACCTGGGCTTTAAAAATGAGAATCCCATTATTTTGATACGGTAAAAATTAAAGTGGCCGATGTAAAAACATTGCGTGTGGCCGCGGAAGGTCAATACATTAATTTTTATTACGAGGATAATTTTGTATACGATCTCACTTGATGAAACAACCACGCAACGCGACCTGCTGGATATCCTGCAAGTTTTTGCATCCGCCAACAATAGCGATACTGCCGTGGCAAACTTTGATGCAGACAGTATTTTAAATAATATCCCTTACTCACTTACACGAACATCCGAATTTCTAACACACCCTGTTTTCAATACCCACCACAGCGAAACCGAAATGATGCGTTATATAAATCCTGGAGAATAAAGACCTTAGCCTGAATACATCCATGATCTCCCTTGGAAGCTGCACAATGAAATTAAATGCAGCAACAGAACTGATCCCTGTGAGCTGGCCCGAATTCAGCCAGATACATCCTTTTGCACCAGCAGATCAATGGAAGGGTTACCAGGCAATAATAACAGAACTGGAAAAATAGCTTTGCTGACATCACAGGTTTTGCTGCACTGTCGCTTGCAACCAAACAGTGGCGCACAGGGTGAATATGCAGGATTGCTTGCCATAAAGGCATATCATACAGACCGAAAAGATACACACCGCAATGTAATATTAATCCCGATCTCCGCACATGGCACCAATCCTGCAAGCTGCAGTAATGGCAGGCATTAAAGTAGTTGTGACCAAATGTGATGAGCGGGAAATATTGATGTGGAAGACCTGAAAGCAAAGGCAGAAAAATATAAAGATACCCTTGCAGGATTGATGGTTACTTATCCAGTCACACATGGTGTGTTTGAAGAAAGTATCAAAGAAATCTGCAAAATAATTCATGAAAATGGCGGACAGGTATATATGGATGGTGCAAATATGAATGCACAGGTTGGACTTAACAAGCCCCGGCAATATCGGTGCTGATGTTTGCCATCTGAACCTGCATAAAACATTTGCTATACCGCATGGCGGCGGTGGCCCCGGCATGGGACCGATTTGTGTGAACGATAAACTTGCCCATTATTTACCCGGGCATATTATCCATGGACAATGATGCGAACAGCAATTCATGCTGTAAGTGCAGCGCCATTATGGCAGCGCAAGTATTTTACTGATCAGTTATGCATATATAAAAATGCTTGGGCCTGAAGGCATGAAAGAAAGCAACCGAATATGCGATACTGAATGCAAATTATATGAAGGCAAGGTTGGAAAAGGATTATAAGATATTATACACAGGGAAGAATGGCACCTGTGCGCATGAATTCATTGTTGACCTGCGTCCTTTTAAGCAAAGGCCGGTATTGAAGCAGAAGATGTGGCCAAACGATTGATGGATTATGGTTTTCATGCTCCCACATTAAGTTTCCCTGTGCCAGGCACAATTATGATAGAACCAACTGAAAGTGAAGACAAAGCAGAACTGGATCGGTTTTGCGATGCCATGATAAGCATAAGCAGAGATAAAAGCCATAGAAAAGGTAAAGCAGACAAAACAGACAATGCTTTAAAAAATGCACCACATACACAGGCAGTTATCACTGCGGATGAATGGAACCATGCATATACCAGGCAACAGGCAGCATTCCCATTGAATTATATCAAAGAAAATAAATTCTGGCCTGCCGTAAGCCGTGTAAATAATACTTATGGCGACAGAAATTTAATTTGTACCTGTGAGCCCGTGAGTGCTTATGCAGAACAGGTTTAGAAGTTTAAAGGTTTATAAGTTTAGATATAAAAGAAATGCCCGGAAAAATTCCGGGCATTCTTACTTAATATAAGATAAAAGTTCTATAAATTAATTTTGTTCCTTAGCCTGTGTAAGACGGGTAAATTCAGATCCACTGAAAATTTTAGAAAGTTTATTATCACTTGTTTTTTTCCATTCCGGGATATGCATTTCAGATACGATCCTCCAAAAATTCTTAGCTTTAAGGTCTTCATAATCCGGGGATTTCACAAAAATACCCACGATCGTGTTTCGTTTTTTAAATTCGATCTTAACCTGTTTTTTTTCAAGGTTATCAGGTTCCAAAAACTTTGTTATCATTTCATTAATCATATGAAAATTTTTTCAAAGCTACGTTAAAAAAGCCATCCAGCCACGTTTTTTTATTCCATGATGTCAAATAAGGCCATTACATCCTGTAACAAACAGCATTGATATTCATTCCTGCACCCACTGAAGCAAACATCACGATATCACCCGGTTCTAAGGAGTGATCTTCCATTAAATTTTTCCTCACCTTATCAAATAAAGTGGGCACCGTGGCCACGGAACTGTTCCCTAACTTATGAATGCTCATCGGCATAATATCCCCGGGCATTTCCGTGTATCCATAAAGTTTATACAGGGCTTTAATAATACCCTCATCCATTTTTTCATTTGCCTGGTGTATGAATACCTTTTTGAGGTCTTTGATATCTATACCGCTTTTATCAAGACATTCCTTCATAGCAGCCGGCACATTCCTGATAGCATATTCATACACTTTCCTTCCTTTCATTTTAATATAACGGATACGGGGATCTGATCCAGGATAATTTGACTTACCGAGGTACAGATAATCCACTTCGTCGATACAATGAGACTGTATGGCTGTTGAGAGTATGCCGCTTTGTGTCTCATCTTCATCCCTTGCTTCGAGGATGCATGCACCGGCACCATCGGAAAAGATCATGCTGTCCCTGTCATAGAAATCCAGTACGCGGGAAAGTGTTTCAGTACCAATGACCAGGCATTTTTTTGCAACTCCTGCTTTAAAGTAGGCATCCGCCTGGATCACGCCCTGTATCCAACCCGGGCAGCCAAATATAATGTCGTAGGGGATACAGGAAGGATTTTTAATATTCAAAGCATGTTTTACGCGGGAAGCTATGGCGGGCAATATATCTGTCTGGATGGTATGCTTTATCACATCCCCGAAATTCTGGGCAACAATGATCTGGTCGAGGGTTTCAGGGTCGCAACCGGCATCTTCGATGGCCATTTTTGCAGCAATAATAGCCATCGCTGAAGCATTCATGTCTTCCGCTGCATACCTGCGTTCTTCGATACCCGTTATCTGCTGAAATTTCCTGGCAACTTCTTCAGGGGCAGCCTGGATCGGCGTATTATCTTCTGCATAAAAATTATGTGCGGTAAAATCCTTGTTGGTCTTTATTACCTCCGGGATATAGCTGCCGGTACCAGTAATGACAGTTCGTTTCAAATGCTTTTATTTTATCAATTTATAAAAGGGAATGATCATAGGGACCTTTTGCTTATAACCCAAATAACGATCACCAAACCGGCTGATCAACTTTTTCTCTTCCCATCTTATACCTATCACTGTGTAAACAATGATAAACAAAACGGCTATTAAATTCGCCAGCGATGGAAATAAAAAAAATAAACCTATACCGAAAATAAAGGTACCAAAATATAAAGGGTGCCGAACAAATGCATGCAGCCCGGTTGTTTCCAAAACAGGAGATAAATTACCGGTGCCGCTTTTTCTCCTGACACCGCTCATCTGTAAGAAATATTTCTTTATGCACAGCAACATAATGGAAAGCCCGGAAAATGTTAAAATTATCCCAATGATCAATGCCGGCAGGGCCGGTAATTTAATGACCATACTGTTTATTGAAAACTGGAATGCCAATACAGCCCCAAGTAGGGTGACCGCAATGATATTATATGCAATCCTGTATATATTTTCATTTAGTATGCCTATAAAGTAACTTTTGCATTGCTTTGTTGCCAGCAGGCTATGAATAATTCCATATAAAACCCAGGCTCCGGCTAATATATAATGCTCCCTGTTCATAGCATTTACAAGTTAAGAAATTGGGTAATAAACCGCGTTTTTAAAATGAATTATACTATTTATTCTAAAAACCTTACATTTGCACATTATTAATACAATACAATCTAAAAAATGGACACTAAAAATCAAGGCACCGTTAAGTTTTTCAATTCTGAAAAAGGATTCGGATTTATCAAACATGACGAATCAGACAAAGAAACTTTCGTACATGTTAGCGGTTTAATTAATGACATTAAAGAAGGCGACAAAGTAGAATTTGAGCTTCAGAATGGCAAAAAAGGAATGAATGCTGTTAATGTAACAGTTATTGGATAATTAAAGTCATTTAATTTAATTAAGGGTTACTGCTAAAAACAGTAACCCATTTTTTTTTCCTTATTTTTAGGCAAATGCTCCATTCCTGCAACTAATGATGCAGGTATTTTCATTTAATTTTACAGCTCAATTTTTTAAATTTCAACCAACCAGATGAAAAAGATATTCTTTGCAGCAGCCCTTTTTTCAACAATCCATTGCATTTCACAAAATGAGGGGAAATTAGTTTTAAATAAAGGCCAGCAGATCACAGTGACCATGACCAGCACGATCGATGCCGACCTCGGTATGGGCATGCAAATGAAAAATGAATCATCTGCAAAAAACATCTTACATGTAATTGGTTCTGATGATAAAAATTATACCCTTTCCACTACCCTCACCAAAATGGCCATTTCAATGGATATGATGGGAGAGCAAAAAAACTATGATTCTGAAAAAGAAGCTGACAAAGATTCGGAAATTGGCAAAACCTTTCAAAAAAAATAAACATTCCGGATACCATATCCGTCGAAATATCTACCGGGATCGTGCAATCAAAAACAGGCAAAACAATGCCATCACCTGAAAGGCCTGAAAAACCTGAAAATCCAATGGACCCAATGATGGAAGCCATGGGAAACAGCACTGATGAAAATGTTGGGGTAGAGAATGCCTTTTTTATTCTCCCTGACGGAAAAAAACCGGGCGATAGCTGGGCTGATTCTTCCACGGAAAAAAATATGAAAACGGTGAAAACATATACCTTCAAATCACTGGATAAAAATATTGCAACGATCAATTTAGCGGGGTCTGTAACCGGAACCGGCCAAATGGAAATGCAGGGAATGCAGGTTAATATCAGTATGAACTCAACGACTGCTGGGGATATAATTGTCGATACAAAAACAGGGCTCGTCAGCAAAAGAACGGACATCGGGGATATTAACGGAACGCTTGACCTGATGGGGCAATCCATGCCTGTAATGTCAAAAACAAATTCAACCTACCTGTACCAGTATTAAGATCAGGTTTTACTCCTCCCTGGTCTAATGGTAATGATTGATTGCAGTCTATTTTTTTCGTTGCATCCAGTAATAACCACCCGCGGCAATGACGCACATGCTGCATACGATCAGCCACAAATTAGAAAAGCCAAGTTTGTAAGCGACCAGTGCGCCAAAACTGCTTCCAATCACCTGTGCAACACTCCAGGCCATCGTATACAGGCCTGCATATTGGCCGCGGTTAACATCCGAACTCCTGGAAATATAATAGCTGTTCATAAACGGCATGGCGATCATTTCGGCCATCGTGATGGCAATAATAAAAAGACTGCAATAATAAATCCATTTGAGATAGGCAGATTTAGCAATAAAAATGCGCAAGCCATCAAAATGGCACCATAGCACATAAGCATCAAGTAAGGCTTTCTTCCTTCCAGTTTAAAAACCATTACCATTTCAAGTACTGCAATCAGAATGCCATTCATGCCATGATCGTTCCGATCCAAAATTCATTAAGCCTTAATATCTTCTTTAAAATATAATGGCATCGGTCGTAAATAACTGAAAAAAACAAATGGCAAATAAAAGCTGGAAAAGCAGGAAGTATAGAAACGGTTTATCCCTATAAGGAGAGCTATTATTTTTCTCTGTTGTTTGATTTTCCGGAACTGCTTTTTGTTGAGCGAGGGTAACCCTTCGTAAGATAATGAATAACACAAATGCAGCAGCAATATTGGTAAATCCATCTGTCCAGAAAAGTAAATGATAATTGATGGAGGCCAAGTAATCCACCGAGAGCACCGCCAACACCCCAGCCTAATATTGATCGCCAGCCTGACCAAGTGAAAAGGCCTGGTCCTGTTTTCTGCTGTACTGTAATGCGCAATAGCAGTATGCATTTGCAGGCCTGAAGGATTCATTTACCATACTTAGAAAAAAAGTGCAGATACAAATGGAGTGATAGTTACGCATTTGTCCCAGCGGATAAATAAGTATCCCTCCGCAAAACAAAGCATAAAAACTGGGTGTAATAAAAGCCAAACCTGTCACTGATCTTACCGCCAATAAATGCACCAGCCACAGAGCCAATTCCATAGACCGCTACCACGAAACCCGCCTGCTTGATACTGAATCCGAGGTGCTTGCAATATAATGTCATAAAAGCCAGCACCATTGTTCCACTGCTGTTGATAAGCATTACAGCACTTAACAACCAAATACGCCTTGTTAAACCGCTGTAAGCATTTTTATATAAATTTACCGTAGCATTTATCATGCAGTACTGAATTGATGATTACTGAAACTATTTTATTTATATATATGAAAATGTTCGTGACTTTGGTGCAGTATTCAAATAATCGTTACAATTCCGGTGGCAGGCACAGTAAGCTTTCGTTTAATCTGTATCCATCCAGGCAGCATCGATAGTGATCATAGCTGCAAGTACGTTTCCATTCTTCCATATTTCATGTTCCATACTCCAACGGCTAGAATCTGCTGATTCTTTTTCGAGTCTTAAATTCACTCTCAACCTCATCTCCAAATTTGATCTCCCTTTTAAAAATACATTCTTCCCTGAAATAGGATCGGCCCGATATGATGCTGTTCCATCAGAGTTCAGGTGTAAGCCATTCTTCAACTAAAAAAGCCATCCTGCAAAAAGCGCCGAAATCATAATATTTTGAATGCAGTACATGGAAATTTGGATCAAGGTCTGACCAGCGAATCTCCACTTTCTGTAAATAAATGTATCCATAAGGTTATTTCAGTAAAAATAAAAAATCCCTTCCGCCTTGAGCGAAAAGGATCAGTTATATTTTTATAAAACTTATTTATAAAATTTCGTAATATTCTTTCGCCATCCGGTTACTATCAAATTGCCAACGCACATCCCTCATGCCATTTTTAATTATCTGCCTCCACACGTCGGGATTGTCATAATACATGGGCAAGATCTGGTTTTCCAAGTATATCATACATTTTTTCAGATCATATTCATCCTGTTCATGAACGTTGTCATATTTTCATAATCAGCCGGAGGCACTACAAAGCCATTATTGCCATGATTGATAAATTCACAGATCCATCCATCATTGGTACTGAAGTTTACAGCGCCATTCATAGCTGCAGTCATACCACTGGTTCCACTTGCTTCCCTTGGCACGCGTGGATTATTCAGCCAAACATCAGAAGCCTGTTTTAATCTTTTACTCAGCGCCAAGTTCATAGCCAATGCAAACCGCAACATTCTTATATTTTTTACTAAGGTCTAACCAGGAAATTGAAATCACTGATGGCCGGGATAATCCACCGGGTAAGGCTTTCCTGCCCAAATGATCTGTACAGGATATTTTGTATTGCTCAGTCAATGCTTCAAAGCGTTCTGATCCCTCGTAATCAACTCTGCTCTTTTATAACCTGCAAACCTGCGTGCCCACACAATGGTAAGAACATCCGGGTTTAATAATTTTCCTGTTTGATCGGCCACAATGATCCATGGCTCTTTTCTTCAAAAATCTTTTCCGGTCAACAAACGCATCGATTATTATGGTCATCAATAAAATGATACAATTGTTTATCTGCCCAGTAATGCCAGTTCTGTGCATTGGTGATCGCTTTGATCTCGCAGATATTATCATATTTGCTCCACATATGCCTGCTCACTTCGCCATGCAACTGGCATACGCCATTGGCAACCTTGCAAAACGCAATGCAGCCAAGTGAATGGTTGAACTAGATCATCCTTAATACCGGTGAGTTCCCTAACCTTCTCCAGGGTAAGCCGCAGAAATAACTCATTTTCTCGCAAAGATAAATATCATGCTTTTCATTTCCGGCTTCTTCAGGCGTATGCGTCGTAAACACAAGCCGTTTTTCTTACTTCTTCTTTATTTCCAAACTTTTTATACAGATAAAATGCAGCACTGATCGCATGTGCTTCATTCAGATGATAAAGCTCCGGATTGAAGTTTAATTCGTCCATCAATTTTGCGCCACCAACACCCAACAAAATAAATTGGGCAACTTTCGTGGCAACATTGGCATCATATAACCGGTGAGTAATCGTTTGAGAAACATAATCATTTTCAGGCAGATCGGTACTCAAAAGAAATAAAGGAGCGCTTTTAAATGTTTCGGGATTCAGATAAAATACTTTAACCCAAACGGGTGTTCATGAATATCAATCTGGAATTTGATACCTGTATCTTCCAGGAAATTATAGATTTTTTCATTCCATTGAACCTGCAGGGTTTGGTCCTGGTTACGTGCCTGGTCATAATAGCCATATTTCCATAAAATACCAATCCCTATCAAGGTTTTGCCGCAATTCATATGCACTTCGTAAATGAGAGCCACTTAAAAATCCAAGTCCGCCACTATATATTTTTAATGGCTGGTGTACTGCAAATTCCATTGAAAAATAAGCCACTGCTTTTCGTATAGCCTTGATCAACAGGATATGGAACCTCATACTGAGAAAAATTCATACTGTATTTTTTTGTGCTGCAATATAAACCCGGTTTTCTTAATATCGCCGTGTAGAATTACACATCAAACGGCTGATTTGTGCAATCTTAGTAAAAAGTGAGTAAAAGTTATTTTTAGATAAATACTAAATATATTTTTAGATTTGTCTAAATTTATTTTAAACTTGAACTTTTCTCTACCGAAGAAAATTATATAAAAGCGATCTATCATCTTACAACATGATTCATGAAAAGGTAAGCACTAATCATTGCTATCGGAAGAAATGAATACAAGGCCGGCCTCGGTTACGGATATGCTGAAGAAACTGGAGAACAAAAGGATCGTTCATTACCAGAAATACAAAGGATTTAGCTTAACTGAACTTGGTAATAAAATTGCTATTGATTTGATCAGGAAACACCGGCTTGTGGGAATATTTCCTTGTAAATAAACTCGGGTTTGAATGGGATGAGGTACATGCAATTGCAGAAGAACTTGAACATATCACAGCAGTGAACTTATTAAAAGGCTGGATAATTTCCTTAGGCAACCCTGCATTTGATCCTCATGGAGATCCGATACCGGACAACAAAGGAAAGATCAGAAACATTAAACAAGCAAGCCTTTCAATCCTTCCTTTAAAAAAAACCGGTACAGTGAGTTCGGTAAAAAATCAGGCTCCGAAATGCTGGAAATGCTGAATCATTTTAACATTGGCTATTGGCACTAAACTGAAAGTTAATAAACGCTTTGATTTTGATGGGTCAGTGGAAATAAAAATTGATAAACAGCCCGCTACAACTTCAGTAAGCAGGTTGCGAAAAATATATTTTGTATAATATGAAGCATGAAACGAACAATGATAATTCACTAAGTGAAGTACACGGATCCGTTGATACAACGATCAAAGCTAATGGGATGGAGAAAGATCTTTTCCTTTCTTGGGCCCGGCTTACCTGGTAAGCGTTGGATATATGGACCCAGGTAACTGGGCAACTGACCTCGCCGGTGGCAGCAAGTACGGTTATACATTGATATGGGTATTACTTAATGAGTAACCTCATGGCCTTGCTACTTCAAAGTCTGAGTGCAAGATTGGGAATTGTGAGGGGAAGAGACCTTGCCCAAGCTAACAGGGAAGCATACCCGAAGATGTTAATTTTATTTTATATATACTTGCGGAAATTGCCATTGCTGCCTGTGACCTGGCGGAAGTGCTGGGAATGGCAATAGGGATACAATTGCTTACAGGCTTGCCCCTAGATCTGGGGAGTGAGCATTACGGTACTCGACACTTTTTTATTACTATATCTTCAACGCCTTGGTATCCGAAAAATGGAAGCTTTTATTATAACGCTTATCGCAGTGATCGGATTTTGCTTTCTTGTAAACATCATTATTGCGCAACCACAACTGCATGAAGTTTTAAAAGGATTGATCCCTTCTTTACCGGATGCGAAAGATCTGTATGCGGCGAAAGGAATGACCAATGCATTACCAAAAGAAACTGCATTGTATTTAGCTATCGGTATCATTGGCGCAACCGTAATGCCCCATAATCTATACCTGCATTCCGCCCTGGTTCAAACACGAAAAATCAAAAAACACCCCAGGGGATCAGGCAGGCATTGAAGTGGAGTTTTATAGACAGCACCATCGCACTGAATATCGCATTTCTAATAAATGCTGCCATACTGATACTGGCTGCAACCGTATTTTTTAAAACCGGCAGTACAGATGTAGGAGAGATAAAACAGGCACATGAATTATTGTCCCCGATGCTGGGTTCATCTTTAGCATCCACCCTGTTTGCTGTTGCATTGATCGCAGCAGGGCAAAGCTCCACGATAACGGGAACACTTGCAGGACAGATTGTAATGGAAGGATATTTACGTTTACGCATCAACCCGATGATGCGTAGATTGATCACCCGCTTGCTGGCGATTATTCCGGCAATCATTGTGATCGCCATATTTGGTGAAGAGAGAGTTGACAGCCTGCTGATATTTAGCCAGGTCATATTAAGCCTGCAATTAGGATTTGCGGTTATTCCCCTTATTCATTTTGTAAGTGATAAAAAAACAATGGGCGATTTCGTCATAAAACCATCTGCAATTCTTTGCCTGGCTGGTTGCATCGGTACTGGTTTACCTGAATATAAAAATGGTAACAGGAGAAGCGCCGGTTATTTTGCTGATCTGATATATTTTGTAAAAATTATTATTGTAGTTGCCGGGCTTTTATTTTTAGCGCTACTGGTATATTCGATTATTTTTCCGTTGCTTAGAGGCGTAGAAAGCAGCTTCCATTCAAATACATCCTGAAATTACCGGCTTACAAAATATTGAGATCCCGGTGTATAAAAAGATAGCTGTTGCACTGGATTTTAGTGAAAACGATCCCAAGATATTGCGTCTGCGATCGGCCAGGCGAAGAAGATACTGAATTCATACTGATCCATATTGTAGAAAGCCCAACGGCCAGATTGCTTGGTAACCAGACAGCCGATTATGAAACCCAGAAAGACACGGAAAGGCTATATTTTTGTGAACCAGTAAAGGAAAAGGGTATGAAGCAGGCGGGAATCGGTTTCAGGCAAGTGCAAAGAAATTGTAAGGATCGTAAAAGAAGTAATGCCGACATGCTGGTGGTTGGTGCACATGGCCATACAGGGATTAAAGACCTTATTTACGGTGAAACCGTAAATGCAGTAAGGCATGAATTGAAGATACCTGTTTTGGTGGTTACTTTGTAATGAAATTGATCTTTTGATCGATGAAGTTGTTCCATTTTTCCTGCATGTCTTTCACCTGGCCATTTTTTGTTTGCCCATCATAGTCATCCTGCATTTTATTCATGATGTCACAACATTCATTATAGATACGTGGAAGCAGCATATTGAAATTGCTGTTAGTAATCACAGCATTTTGAATTTTGTCGATGAAAATATAGGCGGCAATATAGCTGATATCAAAATGATGCTGTTCATGGGTTAAAATATAAGTTGTTGTTTTAGCCAGGCTTTACCCAGGATTTATTCTTATTGAAAAAACAATATACATTGATGTTAAGTTGGCCTTTACCTCCTGAAGATTTTATACTCTGCTTTATAACCAAAACCCGACATTGTCATTGCAGCCACGTTGCTCTCCTTCGGTGGTTTGCCGGCAAAATTATCCCACACCAGATCTTTCCTGCATCATAGTAGATCACTTCGTCTGCAGGCATAGAACTTTGTTGTGTCCATTTAACATTTGTTGTTAGCTGTGCAGACGAATCATTAAAAGTAAAACAGAAAAAAAGAAGTGCGATTATTTCATGCATCTGTTTCTTAGAAGAACCCAAAAAAACACCATTATTGTAAATAATAATAGTAAGAGATGGCTAATTATAAAAACATTAACAGATAACATAGCTGTTGTTTAGCTGAACATCTATTTTCCCAGCCCTTGATGAATTTTTTGAACGATCGCTCAATATCTTGTTTTTCCATACATTTAAAATGCTCCAGAGGACATGCTGGTAACCAATCTTGCTGCAAGGGTGGCACCAGAGGCCCTTTACTTCAAAGATTTCAACTTTGCCGTGAACGATCGCCATAATATGGATACATGCCTAAGATCGGGCTTGTGTTACCCCATATTGAAATGATCGGTTTTTGAAGTGCGGCTGCAATATGCATCAAGCCGGTATCATGAGAAACGACCAGTTTTGGATTTCCTTACAAGATCTGCTGATTCATTTAAATTGAATTTCCCACAGGCATTATAGATCTTTAACCGGATCAACAGAAGCAATCACATCTCCTGTAGCAGCATCTTCTTCCTCCCAATAAAATAATAGGGTGATCTATTTTATAGCATAACTCCTGCAATTTATGAACCGGAAATTTTTTTGTAAAATAGGTTGCGCCAATAACCACTGCTGATAAATCCTGCAGCATGCGAAGTAGGGATATCATATTCATTTACAATATCTTTTTGCGGAATGAAATAATCAAGCCCAGCCCATCATCTTTAACACCCAGGGGCAGCTACGGTTTCCAAGCTTCTTTTGGTGACATGTTGCCAGGCATCACATTGATATTGAATTGGTCAACAGAAATTTTTCAAAATTCAGTTTATCAATAGTAAAGGATGGCTTTTGCGTAATGCCATTTTAATCGTTAG
This sequence comes from uncultured Chitinophagaceae bacterium, assembly GCA_963779595.1. Lineage (GTDB taxonomy): Bacteria > Bacteroidota > Bacteroidia > Chitinophagales > Chitinophagaceae > Ferruginibacter. Next base: position 713,473 of record CAVZYY010000002.1, read on the forward strand.
CTCCTGGCGTTATTATGGAGATCAATTACATAATCATAATTTTCTTTTTTTAATTCTGTTATTAATTATGCAAGATTATTTTCGTAATAAAAAAATTTATCAATGTAAGGATTATTTGCAGTAACGATCTTGAATTTGTTTTGTAATAAAATGTAATTCAGCATCGGCTAATTGATTTTTAATACAACGAAACACAGGCGTTGTAAAAACAATATCCCCAATCGAAGAAAATCGTATGACCAGTATTTTAGGCACAGCTTTAATTTTAAGATTCTACATAATTCAGATCTTTTCCAAAAGTTTCTTCTATGAAAAATTGCTGCAACAAGCGTGATCACCATAACAATAATGGCTGTTATCCACCCACCGGTATAATAATCAGTGAGATTTCTGAACCCTTTAAATAAAGCAAAATGAATATCGCAAGCATTCCCCTAACCATATTGGGAATTGTAGTGGCAGCAGTTGCGCGTAGGTTGGTACCAAATTGTTCGGCTGCCATTGTTACAAAAATTGCCCAAAATCCGGTACCAAAACCAAGCCCTGCACAGATCCAATACATGTGGCTGCTGAACCGTTCCATTGTAGTGGTAAAAAACAGAGCATAAATACTGCCGTGATACCATAAAAAATATATAAAGCTTTTTTCCTGCTTTTTAACCATTGGCTCAACAAGCCAACTAAAATATCCCCGATTGAAATAGCCGCATAAGCATACATGGTCGCTTTGCCGGGATCAATTTTTTCGGTAATCCCCATCTTCTCTCCGAATTCGCTTGAAAAGGTAATGAGCACACCAATCACAAACCAGGTTGGCAAGCCGATCAAGAATACTCAATAAATAGCGTTTTAATCTTCCGGCATTTTTAAACAACATGAAAAAATTCCCCCGTTGAAACTTCCATTTTTTTACATGGTTAAACATACCTGATTCAAAAACAGAAATACGTAGCAGCAATAGACATAAACCAAGGCCTCCGCCAATAAAATAACAGATACGCCAATCAAATTTCTTTGATGATAAAATAGCAACAACTGCACCGGTCAATCCAATACCTGCCACCAACGAAGTAGCCACTCCCCTTTTTTCTTTTGCTACCAATTCGGAAACAAGCGTGATACCTGCACCCAATTCACCTGCCAGCCCAATACCTGCCATAAACCGGATCAACGCATACTGGTTAGTGGTATGAACAAATCCATTGGCAATATTTGCAAGGGAATATAAAATGATTGAACCGAATAAAACACTTAACCTTCCTTTCTTATCTCCCATAACTCCCCAGATGATACCACCAATCAGCAGACCGGCCATTTGCCACATAATGATACCCTCACCGCTGTTTTTGATCTGTTCTTGGCTCAACCCCATTGAATGAAGACTGGGAACCCGAACAATACTGAAAAGCAGAAGGTCATAGATATCTACAAAATATCCCAGCGCCGCTACAAGCACTGCAATGTTAAAACAGATGATGGAAGATTTCTGCATGAGGAAAATTATGAAGCGTTACCGGTTTTCTTTTTTCCAAAAAATAATTTTATTAAAACCGGTGCCGTGGTAACCAGTACAATTGCTATCACAATGATTTCCAGGTGTTTTTCAAGGTCGAGGCCGAATTGCTTTTTTGTAAATGCATTTAAATAATGCCCAATGAATAAGCATCGAAGTTACCCACGCAATACAACCAACGATATTATAAAAACTGAATTTCTTTTTATCCATACTCACAATTCCCGCAACAATAGGCGCAAATGTTCTGATGAAAGGAAGAAAACGTGCAAAAACGATAGCCCCGCCACCATGCTTATCATAAAAATCTTTTGCCTGGTATAAATATTTTTTCTTAAACAGCCAGCTGTCTCTCCAGTTGAACATGGCGGGCCCAACCTTTCGCCCGGTAAAATAGCCGACTGTATTACCCAGGATACCGGCAATGATACACAAACCGGCAATGATCAGCAGGTTAAAAAAATCATTACCCGGTATTTAAGGAGATGGAATCAACCAATGGTGTGCTCAGGATACCCGCAACAAATAAAAGCGAATCACCTGGAAAAAAGAAACCGATCAATAAACCGGTTTCTGCAAAAATGATGAAAACAATAACCATATCCCACCATATAAAATATAAAACATGGGCGTTAGCAGATCGGTCCAGGTGAAATTCTTTCTCTACTACAACCTGTTGTCCATTTTGGATAATTCTTTAAGAGCAATGGTCTTTATCATCATACCCTTCATTGACGATCGAAATGGAATCAGTGCCAGCGATGCTGATAATAATTTGACCCGTACTCATCAGTTATATAATCGATTTTATTTAATTGTCAGTATTTGCGTTTTCAAGAGTCTGTTTATATTGATTGATCAGGTTGACCCTAAGCGAATCCTGCGCAAAAGCGCCCCATCCATTCATCACCAAAAATAAAACAAAAATAAATTGTTTCATAACTGGCTAGTGTCTTTAATAAGTTCTATTGTCTAAAAATTAATCTTCCAATTCTCCTTCCCATTTACTCACCACGGCAGTGGCAATGCTATTGCCCACAACATTGGTTGCACTGCGGCCCATATCCAGAAACGGGTCAATTCCGATCAGCAAAGCGATACCTGCTTCCGGAATATTAAATGTGGCAAGTGTGCCTGCAATAACAACCAGTGATGCCCTCGGTACACCGGCAATACCTTTACTGGTCAGCATCAATACCAGCAGCATGCTGATCTGTGTGGGTAGATCAAGGTGGATCCCAAAACTCTGTGCAATGAATATGGATGCAAAGGTCATATACATCATACTTCCATCCAGGTTAAAAGAATAACCCAATGGCAATACAAAACTTACGATCTTATCCTTGCATCCAAAGCTTTCCAGCTCCAGCATAGTTTTTGGAAATGCTGCTTCGCTGCTGGATGTACTGAATGCTAACAATATCGGCTCCCTGATCCTTTGCAAAACGTAAACACCCTTTTCTTTAAAAATACGATCCCGCAAATATGAGTAGACCAAAGCAATGCCAGGCCAAAATAAAATTCACCGATAAAAATGGAATAGGTTTTTAATATTCCGAGCCCCTGTTTAGCAATGATCGCCGTCATAGCACCAAATACAGCAATGGGTGCAAATTTCATAACATAGCCTGTAACTTTTAAAATGATATGAGCCACTGCATCAAGAGCTTTTACAACAGGAGCTGAAATATGCCTAATGCTGCGGCAGCAACACCAAAGAACAGGGAAAAAACAACGATCTGGAGTATCTCGTTCTTTGCCATTGCATCTATAAAACTGGCGGGGAATACATGATAGAAAAAATCCTTTACTGTCAAGGCCGCTTTATCAATGCCAAGATTTGGAACGTTATCAGGCAATGGCAAATTCATGGCATTGCCAGGCTGGAAGAAATTTACCAATACCATTCCGAGCAGTAAACTCATGAGGGAAGCACAGATAAACCATAAGAGTGTTTTTCCTCCAATCCTTCCCACTGCTTTGATATCCCCCAATTTTGCAACACCAACAACGAGTGTTGTAAATACAAGGGGCGCCACGATCATTTTTATCAGGCGGATAAAAATATCGGCCAATAAACTGAACCACTCAAGCTTCTTATCACGGGTCTTTAAATTCGTTGCTTTTTGTACATCAATAAATTCTTTTTGCTTTTGCAAGTGCTTTGTAAGCGGCGCTTGCAGTATCCGTAAGCAATGCAAGCTGTTTGTTTATTTCTTAAGGGAATCTGTATAAACAACAGGTTATCAACTCCGTTGGTATTTTCGGCATTATCAGAAATGCTATTTTCTGCGGCCTTCTTTTTTTCCGAGACGGCTTTTTGTAATTTGATCAAAGACTGAAAAGCGACACTGTCTTTTGGAAGCTCAAACGCTTTCATTTTCTCCTGCAACAGTTTTTGCTGAACTTCAGCATTCATGATGCGGTTGTTCTCCGTTCCAACATATTGTTTATTCAGAATAAAACCGGTTATGATGCCAATGATCAATGCAATCCCGATATATAAGGTAAGCCTGTTTTTCTTTTGGGATTTCTCCTGATGCATAGATGAAAATTAGTTTCGCAATATATGATTTAATGCTTGTTGTGCACAAACAGGGGGGTAAAAATGTACTAATGGTTGCTCTAATAAATATTTATTCCTTATTTTTCCAGATATTATTGTAAATAAAACCAACTAACAATATGAGTTTATTTGTAAGAAAACCAATGGCGGCCTTAATGAACGAGGCCCAGGAAACGGGCACCCATACCCTGAAAAGAACTTTGGGAGCCGGGGGTTTGATCGCATTGGGAATTGGCGCCATCATCGGCGCAGGATTATTTTCTATTACCGGCATGGCGGCTGCCAATCATGCAGGGCCTGCCATTACAATTTCTTTTATTGTTGCTGCATTGGGATGCTTATTTGCAGGATTATGTTATGCAGAATTTGCCTCTATGATCCCCGTTGCAGGAAGTGCATATACTTATTCATATGCAACGATGGGTGAATTCATTGCCTGGATCATCGGTTGGGACCTTGTATTGGAATATGCAGTTGGCGCCGCAACCGTTGGGATAAGCTGGAGCAGATATCTTGTGAGATTTCTCGAAGGCTTTGATATTCATCTTCCACAAAACTTAACCGTTGGACCATGGGATGGCGGCATCATAAATCTTCCTGCTGTTTTCATTATTGTTTTAATGAGCTTGTTATTGATAAAAGGAACCAAAGAAAGCGCTTCCGTAAATGCCTTTATTGTTGCATTAAAGGTAACCGTGGTATTGATATTTATTTTTCTTGGATGGAAATATATCAATAACGATAATTATCATCCTTATATTCCGGATAACAGCGGCAAGTTCGGCGACTTTGGGTTCAGTGGTATAATCCGTGCGGCTGCGATTGTATTCTTTGCCTATATTGGATTTGATGCGGTAAGTACTGCAGCGCAGGAAGCAAAAAATCCCAAAGCGGATATGCCATGGGGTATTTTGGGATCGCTCGCCATTTGTACAATTCTATATATTTTATTTGCCCACGTAATGACGGGTGTTACCAGTTATACAACATTTGCGGGTAAAGATGGTATTGCACCTGTGGCAATTGCCATTGATCATATGGGCACTAGCCGATGCCGCCGGGGTAATACATCCGGATTATCCGTGGTTGAACCGTGCGATTATTGTAGCCATTCTTGCAGGCTATGCTTCTGTAATACTTGTAATGTTAATGGGACAAAGCCGTGTATTCTTCAGTATGAGTAAAGATGGCCTGATACCAAGGATATTTTCAGCTGTTAATCCAAAAACACAAACACCTGCAAAAAGCAATTTGTTGTTCATGCTTTTTGTAAGCCTTTTTGCTGCATTTGTACCTGCACAGGGTTGTTGGTGAAATGACAAGTATCGGAACATTGTTTGCATTTATACTTGTATGCATCGGTGTATGGGTAATGCGTAAAAAAATGCCGGAACTTCCAAGGGCATTTAAAACACCATTGGTTCCATTGGTTCCGATCCTTGGAATTGTTACATGCCTTTTCATGATGGTGTTTCTGCCAATGGATACATGGATCCGATTATTGGTATGGATGCTGATCGGTATGGATATTTACCTCGTATACGGTGCAAAACACAGTAACCTTGGAAACGGAACCGATAATAGAAAAGGCATGAGAATAGCCCGTTATACCAGTCTTGCATTATGTGGCTTACTGATCATAACCGGTTTCCTGCATCAATATACTGTTGGCTTTGACGGAGACAGGACCCTGCTATACATCTCGCTTATTTTTGCGGTAGTTCACCTCGTAGTTTTTGGAAGAAAACTTGGAAGGGTTGAACCGGAAAGTTAATAGTTGATGAACCATATTTTTAAAAAAATAAAAGCCATGATATTTTTTCATGGCTTTTTATTCTATACCCTTTCAACCATGATGAGATCAATAATATTAGCAGGATAAGATTAATGTATTACAAATATGATCACATTATTTAAATCCCCGTATCGGAACATATTTATTTTAAGCCTGATCGTTTACCTGATTACTGCTTTCTTCAGTGAAGGTTATTACCATCCCGATGAACACTTTCAGATACTTGAGTTTTGCAATTACAAGCTTGGTAATGCTCCCGTTTCTGATATGCCCTGGGAATTTCATGAAAATATACGGCCGGCATTGCAGCCCGCCCTGGCCATGTTAATGATCAAAATTTTAAATCTTGCAGGCATTTTCAACCCTTTTACATATACACTCATCTTTAGAATTCTTACCGCTCTATTTTCCTGGTTTGTAGTTTGCAAAACCTGCTCATTATTGAGCAAAGACTTTTCAACTGATACCGGGAAGAGGGTATTTATTTTCCTGAGTTTATTTTTATGGTTTGTTCCTTTTATCAGCGTCCGGTTTTCTTCTGAGAATTATTCTGCTACAACTTTTCTTGCTGCCGTTTATTTGATCATTCGCTACGGTGATGGCGTTTCTGGTAAAAAACTATTTCCACTTGCTTTTGCAGGGTTATTATTGGGGTTTTCATTTTTTTTCCGTTTCCAGGTTGGCTTTGCTATCCTTGGGCTTGGCATGTGGCTGTTACTGGTAAAAAGGCTAGGTTGGAGAAATATCCTGGTCCTGATAATAGCAGGCACCTGTTCACTTGCTTTTTGTATCTACCTCGATTTTTGGTTTTACGGAAAATCAGTATTGACAGCAGTCAATTATTTTTTTGCCAATATTGTTGAGAACAAAGCTGCCAATTGGGGGATCTTTCCCTGGTGGCAATATTTTATTTTTTTTATACTACAGGCTGTTCCCCCCATAAGTATTCTATTATTGCTGTTTTTTTTTATTGGCCTCTATAAAAGACCGGCAAATATTTTCACCTGGTGCATGATACCTTTTTTAATTGCACAATTTGCTGTAGGCCACAAAGAGATGAGATTTATGTTTCCAATGGTATTCGGCTTTATTTACCTCGCTGCCATTGGCATTGATCATTTCATCATCAAAGGCAAATATCAAAAAGCAGGACGTTTCCTTTTTTATCTTTCAGTAATTATCAATATCCCCCTGCTAATTGCGAAGATGATAACTCCTGCCCAGGAAGCGGTTAAATATTATAAATTTTTATACAACTACTCCCCGAAACAGGAAGTGATCTTATTATGCCGTGAAAAAAACGTCTATGACCTGGTTGGGTTAAATGCCAATTTTTACAGATCGCCCAGAATCAGGAGTATTGTTCTCAATGATGATGAGGCATTTTCAAATTACCTCGATAAAAATAAGCCGGATACTGTTTTACTGTTAGAGAGAAAGTTATCTGTTGAGAATAAATTCGTGGATTATAAAAAAGAAAGTATTTATTGCCTTTTCCCTAAATGGATACTTCGCTTTAATGTTAATGATTGGCAAAGCAGGTCCAGGATATGGAATATACTCGAGCTTAGAAAAATTAAATAATGTTGGGGCTCATGGTTTTATTCAACGCTTATCTCATCAACGAATATATGAGGATCCCCCCCCGCCCCCGAATGCCAGGCAGGCAGCTTGCCGAATTGGATTGCCTTCACTCTCACAAATCTTGCTGCCGTTGAAGGAAAAACCGCTTCTATATTTTTCACCTGGGGTTGTTCATCTTCTATTGCAAGAAAATTTTCACCTTTATATACCTGTGCAAATATTTTTCCATCTGTTGATATTTCTACCGTTATTTCTTTAGGCACTATGATCCATGCCCTGGCATCCTGTAAAAATCCTGCACTCATTTTTGAGATCGGTTTAACCGTTTTCAGATCTATGACCAGGTCCATGTCTGTCTTCTGGTAACCCTGCCAGTTACACTTACGCCAGTCCGTGGTTCCCCTGATACCATCAATCAATCCATCTGCGCCACCTCCATCATATTGTTGTTCATAATTTGTATTGAGTTTTATGGCCCAGTTATGGGGAATTTTTTTATAAACTGCGGTAGTAATAAAACTTTTTTTATCCTTCGTATCGAATGCAATCGCTTTTAATATAACAGATCTGTTAATGGTTATAGGGCCTGTATATTTTGCACTTTTTGAGGAGGGGTCATTGCCGTCGAGGCTGTAATAAATTTTTACATTCTTTTGAGGGGATGATATAGTTACCTGCTTCATGTTCTTAAAAGGAACCAGCCCGCCATTTATTACCGGGTTCAGCACAATTCCAACGGATTGTTTTTTATCCTCAATTGAAGTAGCAGGAATTTTTTTTGAAAAAAAGCCTGCAGGTTTATCTCCCATCATGAATGTTACCAATCCCCCACCGGCAATATCATTGTGTTTTAAATATGAATACTCCCATGGCTTGGGGCGCAGGGAGGCCGTTGTACTTAAAATGGCCTGCTGGATATAAAAGTTCTTATCGCTTAATCCCGGTGCATTTATAATAAATGATCTTTCATTTTCGAGGTGGATCTCTGCCAGGCTGAATTGCGGGGTACCGATCATATAAACAGAATCGCCCGGTGTAACCGGGTAAAATCCCAATGCACTGAATACATACCACGCGCTCATCTGGCCGCAGTCTTCATTACCGATAAGGCCATCGGGCGTATTCTTATACATTTCTGTCATTACTTTATGCACGAGTGCCTGCGTTTTATCAGCCTTCCCTGCATAGTTGTATAAATAAATAATATGATGGCTTGGTTCATTCCCGTGGGCATATTGTCCTATTAAACCGGTAATATCGCTCTGCTCCCTGCCGGTGGTTTGTGATGATTCAGCAAATAAATGATCCAGTTTGCCTTCCAGTTTTTTTATGCCACCCATAAGCTTCCCGTAACCTTCAATATCCTGCGGCATATAAAACGAATATTGCCAACTGTTGGCTTCCGTGTAATGATTATTCACCTCCCTCGGATCAAAGGGTTTTAGCCAATCCCCGTTTTTGCGGGGCCGCATAAAACCCGTTTTGGTATCCAGGGTATTTTTATAATACTGTGCCCGTTTTATATATTCCCGGTAATCGTCTTCACTACCGGTCATGTTTGCAAACAATGCAATGCACCAGTCATCGTAAGCATATTCGAGTGTTTTACTCACACTTTCGTGTTCATCATCGGTTTCCATCATCCCTTTTGCGATATATACGGGTAATCCATAATGGTTCCAGGTAGCGCTTTTCTTCATGGCTTCCAATGCAAGTTTTGTATCAAATTCAGTTATCCCTTTCGCATATGCATCCACGATAACGGGAATGCTGTGATACCCTATCATACAATCTGTTTCACAATTCGCAAGCTCCCATACAGGCAGCCTGCCCGCTTGCTGGTATTGCGTCAAAAAAGTTTTAATATAATCCAGGGTACGTTCCCTGTCAATGATACTGTAAAGCGGGTGTGCTGCACGGTAAGTATCCCAAAGCGAGAAGACAGAATAATAAATAAAGCCATCAGCAGTATGAATTTTATCATCCCTTCCCCGGTAACTTCCATCAACATCCATATTAATATTTGGAACAATGGCTGTATGGTATAAGGCCGTATAAAATATTTTCAATTTATCCTCATCATTGCCCTGCACTTCAATTTTCCCCAATTCTTTGTTCCATTTTGTTTCAGCCTCCTTTTTGATCTCTTCAAAGTTCCATCCCGGTATTTCCGCATCCATATTTTTTTTGGCGCCACTGGTACTTACCGGCGAGATCGCCACCTTCACATAAATATCTTTTGAACCCGTCATGTCAAACTGGAAAAAAGCTTTCAAATTTTTGGACCTTTCAAAATTCCTGGTATCCACAGCCAATAATGAATCCTTTTCCCAAATACCAAGGGCTTTAAATGGCCTGGAAAATCTCATTTCAAAGAATACGTATTGATTCGTTGCCCATGCCTTACTCCTACGCATACCAGTTACCGTTACACTATCAACGATCGTTATGGAGGATTCAATCACTTCGTCCCGGTGCTTCAGGTCCAGGATAATATTGTTCCCTGAGGATGATGAAAAAGTATAATGATGGATCCCCACCCTTTCTGTAGCAGTAAATTCAGCCTGGATATGATCGTCATCGAGCAATACGCTATAATAACCTGCCATCGCTTTTTCATTGTTATGGCTGAATGAAGAGCCATATACGGTATTATCAGGGCTGGGCTTGCCATTCATGGGCATTATTAAAATATCTCCAAAATCAGGAATTCCTGTGCCGCTGAGATGGGTGTGCGAAAATCCATAAATAAAACTATCTGAATAATGATAGCCGCCACAGCCATCCCATCCCTCAAGCCTTGTATCAGGGCTTAGTTGTACCATTCCGTGGGGCATCGTTGCCCCCGGGTATGTATGACCATGTCCACCGGTACCAATAAATGGATTTACAAAGGATGCATAATTTCTTTGAGCCATTAAGCCGGGCGGCTGGCAAAGCCATAATAATATAATAAAAGGAATGATCTTAAACATATAGGAAAAGTTAAGTATAAAAAAAGTCCCGCGGGCGGGACTAAGTTAATTGATAAAATGTTTTTACTTAAAAAGGAAGGTCATCTTCAGTAGATACATTCACTGGTGCCGCAGAAGTACGGGCTACCGGCGAAGGAGCAGCTCCCATATTGCTTACATTTCCCTGGTGAGCTCCCTGTCCTTCTGAATTTCCACCAAGCAACTGAATATTCTGAACCCTCATTCGCAGGGTGGCAGCAACCTGTCCTTCTTTATTCGTATATGCATCCGCTTCAGGCGATCCTTCCGCATATACTGTCTTCCCTTTTGTGAGGTATTGCGCCACAGCAGTTTTATCTGTCCAGTACGCACATTCTACCCAGGTCGTTCTTTCTTTCTGGTTCCCCTGGCTGTCTTTGTAACGCTCGGTATGCGCCACACTGAAATTGATAACATTTTTTCCGTTCACTTCCTTCACGATGCAATCCTTTCCAAGATTGCCTACAATCTGTAACTTAATCATAACATGTTTTTTTAATTATTAATCGATGTATCTGGTTTTGCTATTCGTTATGTTTAAAGAACAATATTAGTTCATCTTCTTTTTTAAAGTACTTACCTGGTCCTGTAAGTTGTTAACAAGATTTGCCAGTGAATTCACATCCCAGCGTTGCTGCGTGGTTACTTTACCGATCACAACCTGTGCCTGCCATAATTCCACGATATCATCCGAATTTACCTGGTAAGGCTGGTATGTTGGATTATCGCTTACGAGGGAAACCTTGGCTTTGCTGCGGTTATTTTTTACGATCCTTTTATAAACGATCCCTTCATTGCGGCTTACAACAATATAGGCACTGTTATTTTTTACCTCATCCAGTGAATCCACTTTTTCCCCGACAATGATACTTCCGCTTGGAGTAGGCAACATACTATCCCCGATGATCTCAAAAGCACGGTAATTGCCACCCGTGAGCATGGGTAATGTGAACGTATTCAGTTCGTCAATAAACTCGCTGTCTGCATAGCCGGTCATATAGCCTGCAGCTGCTTTTATGGGAACGAAATGGATCAGGTTCCTGTCAGCAGTCATCATTTTCTGTTGCCTGCGCTTCACTAAATAACTGCTGGTATTACTGGTATTGCTTACATCTTTCAACAACAATTCATCGAGGCTTAATTTAAACATATCCGCCACGATCTCAAGCACGTCCAGTCTTGGATCTGCCCGCTCTTCCTCATAGGCACCGATCAGCGAACGCTTAATATTCAATTTATTGGCAAATTCTTCCTGGGTCCATCCCCGCAGCTTGCGGAGATATTTGAGGTTTAATCCGGCTCTTGACATGGCTTAACTAATTTGATTAGTACAAATATACTAAATAGTTTAGTTTGTCAAAATTTATTTTTTTACCGGCACAGCAATGATATATCCATGTGATCGAGCCTTATTATTTTTTTCAGCAATACTTTTGGCGACTGTATCTTTGGAGCAATCAAAGAAATAATAATGAAAGCAGCAACTGCAAATTTCCTGAACGCATTGGTTTTAATAACAGCAGGACTTTATGGCTATTTTGGGGTAACCGCCTCAGATGGCAGCCATTCTTACACCGCCCTGATTCCGGCAGCCTTTGGATTGCTGTTCCTGGGATTACAAAAAGGAGTTGCCTCAGCCAACAAGGTAATCGCTCACATTGTGGTTCTCTTAACGGCACTGTTGCTGGTGATGTGCATCATGCGTTTCATGAAAGTGGACGAATGGGATACAAAAAAATACATTTTCCTTGCATGTATAATCAGTAATGCGGTTGCATTGATCGCTTTTATAGGGAGTTTTGCAGCGGCAAGAAGAAACAAATAATTACCTGATGGCGAAAAAGAAGCGAAAACCGATCATTCTTATTACAAATGATGATGACATAACATCCCCGGGCATACGCAGTTTAGTGGAAGCGGTAAAGGGTCTTGGTACCGTTGTGGTGGTTGCCCCGGATAAGCCCCAGAGCGGGATGGGCCATGCTATTACAATCGGCTCCCCCCTGCGCATGAATAAAATGAATATATTTGGTGACATTGAAGCGTGGCAAACAAGCGGTACCCCGGTAGATTGTGTAAAACTTGCGGTAGATAAGATCCTGCACCGCAAACCGGATCTTTGCCTTAGCGGGATCAACCACGGGGCCAATCATTCGATCAACGTGATCTACAGCGGCACCATGTCTGCTGCCATGGAAGCATCCATTGAAGGAATTCCAAGCATCGGTTTTTCTTTACTGGATTACAGTTATGAAGCGGATTTCACAGCCTCCAAACAGGTTGTACATACCATCGTAAGCAAATTGCTTGAACAAAAACTTGATAAACACCTGTTGCTGAATGTAAATATTCCTGCCGTACCTCCTTCCGAGATAAAAGGTATCAAAATATGCAAACAGGCCTATGCAAAATATGAAGAAGATTTTGCCGAGCGGGTGGATCCGCAGGGGAAAAAATATTATTGGCTGACAGGTGAATTTAAGAATTTCGATAAGGGGAATGACACCGACGTGTATGCGCTGCAGCATAACTATGTAAGCGTAGTGCCCGTTCAATTTGATCTTACCAATTACACATTAAAAAAACAATTCGAAAAAAGCAAGCTATTCAAATGATATTTAAAAAAGATAATTTTATTTTCGGGCTGATACTTGGAACCATCGCACCCTTACTTGGCTTACTGATATTTAAGTGGTATAAATTTGGCGTATTTACTTTTAAAGAAACCTTCCAGTTCATGTTCCTTGAACCCGGCTTCAAGACATTATCCGTTGCCTTAAGCCTTTCTCTTTTATTAAACGCATTCCTGTTTACCCTTTACATCAATTCCGGGAAAGACCGCACTGCAAAGGGCATTTTTGGAACAACAGTGATCTATGGATTGTTCATACTGATCATAAAAACATTTTATTAAGAAGGCCGTTTTCCATCTCATCAACGAATGCGATTAAATCAAAATTTTATTTCGCTGCAATCTCTGTGTCTTCGGGTGTCAAAAAATGATAATTTGAATTAAATAAGCATTTAAAAAGTTGAAACACAGAGACACAAAGGCACGGAGACAGGGGATGAATAATTGCTATATTATTAAAAAATTTCTTTAACAACCCTTATACATTTATTAGCCGTTCCTTAACAGCATATCCGGGGAAAAGTCTGGAGATTTGTGGTTCAATATTCAATTAAAGATTTTCTCATAAGCAGTTAGTTTTGGTAAACGGAGCCCCTAGTCTTGGGGGCTCCTTCTTTTATCCGGGTAATTGAAATAACCCGTTCACAAATTGCTGCTTATCGAATACCAGCAGGTCCTCCGCTTTTTCACCAACACCAATAAATTTTACCGGTATTTTGAACTGGTCTGCGATCGCAAGTACAACACCACCTTTGGCGGTACCATCCAGCTTGGTAATGGCAAGGGCGGTTACATCTGTAGCTGCCGTAAAATGTTTGGCCTGTTCCAATGCATTCTGGCCGGTACTGCCATCCAATACCAGCATCACTTCATGTGGTGCTTCAGGGATCACTTTCTGAATCACTCTTTTTATTTTGGTAAGCTCATCCATCAGATGAGCTTTATTATGCAACCTGCCGGCCGTATCAATGATAATGACATCTGACATTCCTTGCAACCCCACTGATCACGGTATCATAAGCAACAGAAGCCGGATCGCTGCCCATTTCTTTTTTTACAATGGGAACATTGGTTCTTTCACTCCAGATCGTTAACTGGTCAACTGCAGCAGCCCTGAAAGTATCTGCAGCCCCCAGCAAAACCGATTTACCTGCCAGTGAAAAATTATGAGCAAGTTTACCGATGGTGGTTGTTTTACCAACGCCATTCACTCCAACCACTAAAATGATATGGGGTTTATGCCCTGCAGGCAATTCATAATCCATCATAAGCTGGTATCCTGCGGGGCAGCAACCAGCAGATTCTGAATCTCCTCTTTAATATCCTGTTAAGTTCGGCTGTATTAAGGTATTTATCTTTTGCAACCCGTTTTTCCAATCTGTTCAATGATCTTAACAGTTGTTTCAATGCCCACATCGGCACTTACCAATGCATTTTCCAGGTCATCCAGTACTTCTTCATCTACCGTGCTTTTGCCGGCAATGGCTTTTGTTATCTTTCTGAAAAATCCTTCCCGGGTCTTTTGCAAACCCTGGTCCAAGGGATTCTTCCTGCTGCTTTTTTCCAAATAGTTTATCGAAAAGGCCCATATGATGGATGGTTGAAGATGATTGTTAATGTATTCGGATGCTGGATGCTGGATGCTGGATATAGAAGTCTATATTATTTGAGGATCATCCAGTATCTAGTATCCAGTATCTAGTATCTACTTCTCTAAACAAACAAAGCCATTCCGGATTATCAGAACAGCTTTCTTATAATATTATTACAGGATGACTTAGCTAGTTAAGAAATCTTTTATTTTGTCCTTGTGAACGATGGCTTCTTTAAAAGTATATGCACCTGTTTTAGGGCTACGTAAAGTACGTATCACTTTTGTCCAGTTCTTAGCATCTGCTGCTGCTTTCTGGTCTTTGGTTTTTATCGCGGTTTTAGCTGCTTTTGCCATTGTATTTAATTTAAAAGTTGATAGATTTGATTGAGTTGATGAAAAAACTTTTTCAACTATTCAACTTATTAACTGATTATTTGATTTCTTTATGAACAGTTACTTTTTTAAGAATCGGGTTGAATTTTTTCAACTCCAGACGCTCAGGGTATTCTTTTTGTTCTTGTGGTAGATATAACGGCTTGTACCCGGCTTACCGCTGGTCTTATGCTCTGTACATTCCAAAATTACCTGTACCCTGTTTCCTTTCTTTGCCATGTTGTATTATTTTTAAAAAACGTTCATTAAATTTTTTCCCCCGCCGCACTCATTTCTTTTACTACTGCGAACAAACCATTTTTGTTGATGGTACGGATAGCTTCAGTAGAAACTTTCATGGTAACCCATTTATCTTCTTCCGCAAGAAAATAACGCTTGGTCTGCAAATTTGGCAAAAACCTGCGTTTTGTTTTAATATTAGAATGCGAAACCTTATTTCCTGTGATCGGCTTTTTTCCTGTAACCTGACATACTCTGGCCATAGTCCTTAATTTTTGGACGGCAAAGGTAAGGATTTTACTTAATAATTGAAGATTCATTTCAATATTTTTGTAAAACTTATTTAAACGATGGAATACAGGGGTTTCCAGGCCGAAATATGATCAAAACAGCATATGGATACACATTACGTAAAAACAGATTTTAAGAGGGAATGTCTTTTACAGCCGATATTAACGGCCATAAAGTGACCATGGACAGCAATGATGCAGTCAGCGATCACGCCGGTCCCAGCCCAAAAGGCTTATGCTGGCATCACTGGCAGGCTGTACCGGGATAGATATCGTGTCTATATTAAATAAAATGAAAGTGCCATTCTCCGGTTTTTCGATAGAAATCAATGCCAGCCTTACGGAAGCTCATCCAAGGATCTATAAGGATGTAAAAATAATTTATACAATAAAAGTCCCGGAACCAGACCGGCCGAAAATGGAAAAAGCGGTCAAATTATCCCAGGATAAATATTGCGGGGTAACTGCCATGTTTAAGGCCTTTGCAAGACTTGAGACCGAGATCATTTATCTATAATTTGATATCTTTTTTTGCTGCGTATTACATTCACCATATGCAACACAATGGCCAGCATGATCAGTGCCAGCCCGATAAAGAATTCATTGTGAAGGTCTTTGTTTTCCCGGAAGAAGATGAATGCGAGGATGATCCCATATATCGGTTCCAGATTATATGTAAGATTGGCTGTAAATGCGGAGATCTTTTTCAGGGCATTCAACTGCAGATCAAAGGCAATGATCGTGCACAATACTGAAAGAATGACAAGCCATCCCCAATCCGCCATTGTTGGAAAAAAATATGTTGCGGGAAATTGCGACAGGTATAAAGGCAATAAGATGGTCAGCGCTGTCAAACCCCCACACAACTCGTACAGTGTTAAGATCCTGGGAGAGAACCGTTGCAGCAATTGCTTATTAAAAATGGGAAAGATGGCGCTTCCCAGGGCAGATACAAGTCCGAAAATGATGCCCAGCTTAAATTGTGGGTGAAAGTCGAAAATGATATAAATACCCGCGATCGCCAGTATTCCCAGTAACAATTCGGATACGACGATCCGTTTTTTTAAAATGAACGGTTCAAGCAGCGCTGAAAAAAAACCGGAAGCTGAAAGACAAACCAGTGCCACGGATACATTCCCATATTTTACACTCCCGTAAAAACTCACCCAGTGGATGGCGATAACAAAGCCTATTCCCGCCATTTTGAACAGGTCTGCCGCGGGAACTGTAGTGAGTTGCTTTTTAAAATACATGGCAGATCCGAGTATCGTCACGGTAAGGAATAAACGATACCATACCAGCAATCCTTCATTCAACCCGATCAGCTTTCCCAGTATGGCGGTGAAACCAGCCAAAAAAACAGCGATATGTAATTGAATGAATGCTTTTTTCATTGCGGGCAAAGTTCATAGTTTTTAGTTGGTAGTTCATGGTTTTTTTAGTTCCGTGTTTACACGGTTTGCTGAATATTGAATTAATAGTACAAGAGTGTGACACAACGATGTTGAATAAAGATTTGACCGCTGGTACAAAAAAATTGCAAAAAACGGCTATAGCACGCCACTCAAAAGCAAACATGATTATATTTGCCCACTTATAACTAACATCCATATGAGTTTTAAAAGTATCAACAACATTACCGGATGGGTCGTTTGCATTATTGCCTGCGCAGTTTATATTATGACAATGGAAGCAACCGGCAGTCTTTGGGATTGTGGTGAATTTGCTTCCAGCGCCTATAAACTACAGATCCCGCATCCGCCCGGGCCCCGCTATTTGTATTGATCGGCAGGTTATTCATGGTACCTTTTGATCCGAAGCATGCAGCACAGGCGTCAACCTGATGAGTGCGCTGGCAAGTGGTTTCACCATCTTATTCTTATTCTGGACCATCACCCATTTTGCCAAAAAACTGTTGCAAAAAGATGGTACAGCACTTAACCAATGAAAAAATTATAGGTATAATGGCTGCCGGTGTTGTTGGCGCACTTGCTTATACATTTTCTGATTCATTCTGGTACAGCGCTGTTGAAGGTGAAGTGTATGCATTGTCATCTTTTTTTACAGCCATTGTTTTTTGGGCAATGCTAAAATGGGAACAGAATGTAACTGAAGAAGAAGAACAAGGCATCAAAGGACATTTTACAAGAGCAGACCGCTGGCTGATTCTCATATTTTACCTGATGGGACTTTCCATCGGAGTGCATTTACTGAACCTGCTTACCATCCCCGCAATCGTAATGATCTATTATTTTAAAAGCTATAAGGTAACGAAATGGGGAACTTTCTTTGCATTTGTGATTGGTTGTATTATTACAGGTCTTGTACAAAAAGCGGTGATCTCATGGACC
Organism: uncultured Chitinophagaceae bacterium; assembly: GCA_963779595.1. Taxonomy (GTDB): domain Bacteria; phylum Bacteroidota; class Bacteroidia; order Chitinophagales; family Chitinophagaceae; genus Ferruginibacter. Next base: position 731,403 of record CAVZYY010000002.1, read on the forward strand.
ATTAAAGGTGCAGGCAATTTTGATATATTGTTTGTAAACAATTTTGGCCTGCCATTCTTTTCAGGCTTTGCTTTTTTCTTTGTCCTGATGCGGTTCTTGATATATTTCGGGCTTCGCATTGCAAACAAGAAGAACTGGAACTTTTTAAAACTTGGCCTGTGGAGTTTTGGCTTTATGCTGCTGGGTTATTCAACTTATTTTACCACCCTGATCCGCACAGTGCAGATCCTTCGGTTGATATGTTCAATGTAGATAACCCGGTAAGTCTGGTGGGCTATTTAAGCCGTGAACAATATGGCGACTGGCCAATTTTATACGGCCAGGATTTTACAGCCCAGATACAGGATACAAAAACTACGTGAAACCTATGTAAAAGGCAAATGGCAAATATGAAAAGAACGGACGGAAAATAGAATACGTCTATGCCCCTGAAGACATGCATTTCTTCCCCGCATGTGGGACCAAAGCAATGACCAGGGACATGCTGATTATTATGCAAGCTGTGCAGGTATCAGGAAAAGATCCAAAAACAGGGTAACTGGGAAAGGGCACCCAACCATGGCAGAGAATATACAATTTCTTCTGGCAATACCAGATAAACTGGATGTACCTGCGATATTTCATGTGGAATTTTGCAGGAAAACAGAATGATATCCAGGGGGTGAAATGGGCAATGTGAGGGATGGCAACTGGAAATCCGGTATCGGCTTTCTGGATCAATATGCGTCTTGGGCGACCAAAATAATTGCCTGATAGTCTGAAAACACAATAAAGCAAATAATAAACTTTTTGCCTGCCCTTTATCTTGGGTATTACTTGGATTGATTTACCAATCAAAAAAGATAAAAGGGATGCATTGGTTACGGCCTGCTTTTCTTCTTTACCGGTTTTGCTATTTATCTTTATCTGAACCAGGCGGGTAACCAGCCCCGTGAAAGGGATTATGCATATGTAGGATCATTTTATGCATTTGCCATCTGGATCGGGCTTGGTGTACTTATATGTGAAAGAATCTGCTTACAGCAATCATAAAACAGCAGCAATGCTGCGAATTATGCTGCAGGCAGTCTATGTTTATTGCTCGTTCCGGTATTAATGGCCAGCCAGGAATGGGATGATCATGACCGGAGCAAAAAAGTACTTGGCAAGGGACCTTGCAACTGATTATTTGGAAAGCTGTGCTCCAAATGCGATCGTTATTTCTTTTGGTGACAATGATACTTATCCATTATGGTATGCGCAGGAAGTGGAAGGGTGTCAGGAGAGATATACGTGTGATCAATCAAGTTTATTGGGAACAGACTGGTATATCAACCAGTTAAGGTATAAAGTAAATCAAAGTGACCCGATAGATCCTATCTGGACGGCAGCACAGATCGAAGGAGCAAAAGGGATGTCGATCTATCTAATGCACCGAGGCCGGGTATAGATCCAAATCAATCTATGGATCTGTATACCATGATGAAGGATTATGCAGGAAGTGATGATCCTACTAAAATGGAACAGGCAAGAGATGGCAGTACCTGAATGTATTCCCAACAAAAAAAGTAAGATTCCGGTAGATATCAACCTTGTAAGACAAAATGGAACTGTAAATGCCAGATGACAGTGTTGTAAGCGAAATTAAATTTGAAATTCCGAAAAGTGCACTTATATAAAAATGATGCTGCCATATTAAATATCATTGCAGCAAATAAATGGAAACGCCCGATCTATTTCACTTCCCCATATGGTGAGCTTGGCTTTGGAACTTACCTGCGCCAGGATGGCCTTACTTATCGCCTGGTTCCGGTAGGAACAGTGATGTAAACAAGGATTGGGTATTTGATAAAATGATGAACAAATTTATATTTGGAATGCAGACAAGCCCGGTGTTTATTTTGATGAAGAGAACCGCAGGCATCTGAACAGTATCCGCCTTGCATATGCACAGGCAGCCAGGAGCCTTGCAGATAACAATAAAACAGGATAGCGCAAAAAAATACTGGACAAGTGCGACAAGATGATGCTTGAGAAAATTTCCCTTATGGAATGGTAAGCCGTGACCAGCAACATAACCAGATCTCCATGCAATTTTTGTTGGCTGCCTATAAAGCCGGAGATACCGTGCTGGCAGACAAAGTAACAAAGGCGGTTAAAAAAGATCTGGAACAGCAGGTATGCTTATTATCAAAGCCTCAGCGACAGTAAAAGAGAGCAATTTAGAAGATGAAGAAAGAAGAAATGATAACTTATTGAGACAGTTGATGCAAATGGAGCAGTAATTCAAAATGCAACCGCCGGCGACTGAAATTCCAGGACAAATTAAGACACAGCCTGTAGTTCCGTCTGGACAGGATAGTCCTAAGAAATAAAGTTGATATAGTTGACGGAGTTAACAGAGTTGATAAAGGACGTCTTCGTATTAACATTATCAACCGGTCAACTACTTGTAAGGAAAGGTCTCCTGATATTATCGTGGGACTTTTTTATTTAACATCCCAACAAAACAGGCGCATTAATTGTTTCGTAAATTGCGGTTAAGAATTGAAGTTGATAAGGTTGACTGAGTTAACATAGTTGATAAAGGGTTCCTAACTTCATCAACCATCTCAACCTTATTAACGTTATCAACTATATCAACATTCATAATAAATAATACAGCATTCATTCATGCGCAGTTTTAATTTTTCAAAATATGATCCGTCAGAAAATGCAAAGAGCAGTTTTGAAAAATTGCTGGACCTGTTCATGCAGTTGCTTACCTATACCAGTGGTGATTTTAATGAAGCCATGCAGTGGCTCAATGAACTGGATAAAGAATACAAACTTACCAATGATGAATATGGCATTGGAGATTTTATTGAAGACCTGAAGGACAAAGGATATATAGATGAGAACAAACAAAATGGTGAAATAAAGATCACTCCCAAAACCGAACAGGGAATCCGAAAAAAAAGCCTGGAAGAAATTTTCGGAAAACTGAAAAAAACAAAACAGGGCAATCATAATACATTCAAGCCGGGCGGTGGGGATGAAATAAATCCTGAGACAAGGCCTTTCCAGTTTGGCGATACCATGGAGCAGATCGATTTTACAGCTTCCATCCGCAATGCCCAGATCAATCATGGCATAGATAGTTTTAAAATGCATGAAGATGACCTGGAGATAAGGGAAACAGATTTTAAATCGCAGACATCTACGGTGTTGATGATCGATATCTCCCATTCGATGATACTGTATGGAGAAGACAGGATAACACCGGCCAAAAAAGTGGCCATGGCGTTGAGTGAACTGATCCAGACAAAATATCCCAAGGACACATTGGATATCGTAGTGTTTGGCAATGATGCCTGGACGATAGAAATAAAAGACCTTCCCTATTTGCAGGTTGGGCCATATCATACCAATACTGTTGCAGGCCTTGAACTGGCGATGGATATTTTGCGAAGAAGAAGAAATCCCAACAAACAGATCTTTATGATCACCGATGGCAAGCCTACCTGTCTGAAAGTTGGAAAGCGTTATTATAAAAATAGTTTTGGTGTTGACAGGAAAATTTTGAGCACGTTGCATGAACCTTGCCGCACAATGCAAAAAATTAAAGATCCCCATCACTACATTTATGATCGCCAGTGACCCTTACCTGCAGCGATTTGTACAGGAATTTACAGAAACAAATAATGGCAAGGCATTCTTTGCATCGCTGGACAAACTGGGTGCATTTATTTTTAAGGATTTTGAAAGCGGGAAAAGAAAGACGGTTTATTAATATTAACCGCGAAGGCGCAAAGACACAATATTTAATACAGCATACAATAATCACTTTAACTAATTTATTCCAATACTTCGCGCCTTAGCGTCTTAGCGGTAAAAGTAAATCTCACAAAACAAAAAATGGATATAAAGAAAATCAAAACATTAGGTGAATTAAAAAAGAGCGGCTACATTTCGAAAAGCATCAAAGATGAGATCCGTGAAAATCTTATAAAAAAGATAAAGGCAAAAGAAAATTCTTTTCCCGGCATACTTGGTTATGAAGATTCGGTGATCCCGGATACAGAAAGAGCATTGCTGACCAGGCATAATATTTTATTTCTTGGATTGCGTGGACAGGCAAAAACCCGGATGGCAAGGCAATGATCGAATTGCTGGATGAATATATTCCCATTGTTGCAGGCAGTGAGATCAATGATGATCCTTTGCAACCTGTCTCACGCTATGCAAAAGACCTGATTGAAGAAAACGGCGATGAAACTCCCATCGAATGGCTGCACCGCAGCCAGCGATATGGTGAAAAACTGGCTACGCCGGATGTAAGTGTTGCAGACCTGATCGGTGATATCGATCCCATAAAAGCAGCCAACCTTAAACTTAAGTTTTGCAGATGAAAGGGTATTGCATTATGGTATCATTCCAAGGAGCAACCGCGGCATTTTTGTGATCAATGAATTGCCCGATCTGCAGGCAAGGATACAGGTTTCACTGTTTAATATCCTGGAAGAAGGCGATCTGCAGATACGTGGATTTAAATTGAGGTTGCCGCTGGATATGTTGTTTGTATTTACTGCCAACCCCGAAGATTATACAAACCGCGGAAGCATTGTTACACCATTAAAGGACAGGATAGAAAGCCAGATCCTAACCCACTATCCAAAAACACTGGAAACATCATTGGCCATCACCGAACAGGAAGCAGATATCATTGAAGAGCAGCAACAAAGAGTGAAAGTAAGTGACCTTGTCAAGCGGTTGATCGAGCAGGTAGCTTTTGAAGCAAGGGGAAGTGAATTTGTTGATAAAAAAAGTGGCGTGAGCGCAAGGCTACCATTGCAGCCTATGAAAATGCGGTCAGCGCTGCAGAACGAAGGGCTATTATCAATAATGAAAAACAAACCCAGGTTTGGATGAGTGACCTGATCGGGCATCATTCCTTCCATCACCGGTAAAATAGAACTGGTATATGAAGGAGAACAGGAAGGCCCTTACCAGGTTGCTTATAACTTACTGGAGAAAGCCATCCGCACACAGTTCATTCAATATTTTCCAAACCCGGATACGCTGAAAAAAGAAAAGAGGTAAAGAAGCAACAGCCTGAAGAAAATCCTTACAAAGCCATCACCCGCTGGTTTGATGCAGGCAATAATCTCAATATTTTTTTTGAAACAAAAGATGATGATAAAATTCAGTTACTTTATAAAGTTGATGGGCTTCATGCGCTGGTAAAAAAATATTATAACACGGCCAATGAAAAAGAGAATGCCTTACTGATGGAATTTGTGTTGCATGGGCTTGCCAGCTATTCACTGATCAGTAAAAAAATACTGGAAGGAAAAATTGAATTCAAGGACCTGATGGGAAGCATGCTGAATATAGGCAACCAGCATTTTAGCGAGGAAGATTTTAACGAGGATGATTTTAATTAAGTTTAATGCGTTGCAAAAGCTGAATGAAGAAAAAATCTTAATTTGAAGCATGAGAAAATTATGCTTCCTGCTATACTGCGTTATTATTTCATTGGCAACAAAATCCCAGACTGCCGTAATTGATTCTTTCAAAAGGGAATTGACAAAAGCTATTTCTGATAAGGAAAAGGTGGATATGCTTGGATATCTCACCCGTACATACGTGAACATTAGTTTACCTGAATCGGAAAAGTACGGGTTGCAAATGTTAGAAGTAGCTGAAATGTCCCGCGACAGGAAACTGATGGTAAAAGCCCTGCTTACAAATGGAGAACGATATTCTTACCTCGCTGGCAGAAAAGATAATATTGAAAAAGCGATCAGTTATTATACCCAGGGATTGGAACTCGCCCGCAAAAATAAGATGGATAAGGAAATGGTAAGCGCGTACCTGTCGTTATCAGAAGTATCCAGGTTTATCCCCGACGCCGAAAAGGCACTGAGCTATTGCAACCAGGCAAGTTCCTATACCGGTTTTCTGAAAAATGACAGTATCACTGCAAAAGTATCCCTCGAATATGGTTCTGTTTACATGGCAAAAAATGAAAATATCCTGGCGCTTAAAAATTATATGACCGCTTTAAGGATTGGAGAAGAGCTGAAGAATAATAATCTTATGAGAACTGGTTATAGCCGGCTATCTGCATTTTATGCCACTATTGAAGATTATGACAAAGCAATAGATTACCAGATAAAGGCTTTTCAAAAACTTGACCAGATCAAGACAGGCCAAACACCCTATAACAAGGTCCAGGATCTCGCCCGGATCGGAGACCTGTATGCGGCTAAAAAAAATTACGATGTAGCTATGGCCTATTACGAGCGGTCACTGAAACTGGCAGATTCACTGAAAAACGAGCCGATCAAATCGCTGGCGTACCGAAGCATTGTGAACAATTATCTTGCTGCAAATGAACCGCAAAAAGCATTGCACTATTTTAATGAACATCCACAATTAAAACAATTTTTAGAAACGGTGAACTTCGGTCATTTCATTGATCAGTCTTATGGTTATATCTACATGCAGTTGGGTAACTATGATTCCGCAAAGTATTATTATAATAAAGTGGCCCCTTTTTTTGAGAAAGCTGTAAACAGCGGTAACCAGTTCGGCTATTATTACCAGTTAGGCATGCTTTATAGAAAAACGGGAGAATTTGAAAAATCGCTGGACTATTTTACGAAAGCCAGATTACTGTCCGAAGGAATTGGAGAACTGGAAAAGATGCGTTTGGTTGCCCAGCAACTGGATTCGGTGCACCAGTCGAAGGGAGATTTTAAACAGGCATTTTATTTTTCATCCTTAAGCTATAAATATAAAGACAGCCTGGATAAACTGGGAAAAGAAAAAGACCTTGTACAAATTGAAGCGGCAGACGAGCAGCAACGTTTGGAAAGACTGGACAATGAAGCGCTGGAAACAAAACGCAAACGCGATAATATTCAATACCTGCTTATTACCATCGGAATTGCAGGATTACTTATTGTAATGGTCATGATGGGCATGTTCAAGGTATCGGCAACAACTATAAAAATGATCGGCTTCTTTACATTCCTGATGTTCTTTGAATTTATTTTCCTGATCTTTAAAAAGAACATTTATGGATTTACAAAAGGAGAACCCTGGAAAGATCTCTTATTCATGATCATGCTGGCGGCCATTCTCTTACCACTTCATCATTGGCTGGAACATAAAGTGATCCATTATCTCACTTCACATAACAGGCTCACTTCTTCGGGTAAAGGGCTGAGAGACAGGTTATTTAAAAAGAAAGATTCAAAAATAAATTCAACAGAATAACAGCGGAAGCAACGACTAAACCACGTTCACTTCCTTTTCAAGTGAAACGTTGAATTTTTCATATACAGATTGAATGATCTCAGCGCTCAATTCCAATATTTTTTCACCGGAAGCATTACCATAATTAACCAGCACAAGTGCCTGTTTTTCATGGCATCCCGCGTCACCAGCCCTGTAGCCTTTCCAGCCTGCCTGCTCAATGAGCCATCCTGCAGCCAGTTTTATTTTTCCAGGCACGGTGGGATATCCAACAATACCGGGAAATTTTTCTTTCAGTAAATCAAACACCTCCTTCTCAACTTCCGGGTTCTTAAAAAAACTGCCTGCATTTCCAATTACAGCAGGATCGGGCAGTTTACTTCGCCGGATATTCATAACGGCCTGTGCAATCGCCGTTATGCTTAAAGCTGGTACGTTCATCTTTTTCAGCTCCAGGTCAATGGCTCCATACGAAGTATTGAATACGGGCTTCTTAGACAGCTTATATGTAACTGAAGTAATAATGAATTTTCCCGCATACTTATTTTTGAAAATACTTTCCCGGTATCCGAATGCACAATCAACTTTATTAAAAACCACCGATCGTTTTTCTTCAATACTAAATGCTTCCAGCGAATGGAAGACATCCTTTATTTCCACACCATAAGCGCCAATATTCTGCATGGGTGATGCACCTACATTACCTGGTATCAACGCAAGATTTTCAACACCGGCATAATTATGTTCCAGGCAATACAAAACAAAACGATGCCAGTTCTCCCCCGCCCCGGCTTTTATGTAAACAAAATCATCGGCTTCCTTTATTTTTTCAATACCCATGATCTCATTCTTCAATACAAGTCCGTTTACATTTTTTGTAAACAGGATATTGCTTCCGCCGCCCAATACAAATATGTTGAATGATGAATGTTGAATGTTAAATGAAGAAGATGCGAGGAGTTCAGGAAGTTCAGACACAGAATTAAATCCGGAAAAATATCTTGCAGTTGCGTCGATACCGAACGTATTGAATTTTTTAAGCGATATGTTTTCCTGTATGTTCATTAAATTCTGTCGACGTCTGCAACTACGGTTACAGACCTGTATTGTTTTTCCCCGGTCAACAAGTTAATATGATTCCGGATCACTTTTTTATATGCCAGGCTCATGCCCGGTTCTTTAGGTAATTTTAAAAGGATCTCCATGAGGTATTGATTCCTTAACCTGCCAATGACCGGTGTTGCGGGGCCAACCACATATTCTTTAAGGTCCTGGCGAAGCAATGCTGCTAATTTTTCAGCGGCGCCTCCTAAAATTTCTTTATCCTTATGTTTGAGAGTGATCAAAACGATCCTGCTGAATGGCGGGTAAAAAAATGCCTGGCGGTTTACAATTTCGTATTCGTAGAATTGTTTGTAATCGTGTTGCTGTACCATTTGGAGAACGGGATGATTCACATTCACAGCCTGTATGATTACTTTGCCCTGTTCATTTTTTCTGCCGGCCCTGCCACTCACCTGTTCCATCAGTTGAAACGCCCTTTCATTCACCCGGAAATCTGCAAAGCTCAACAAGCCATCTGCATCAAGATCCCGACCAGGCTTACATTATCAAAATCCAGGCCCTTTACAACCATCTGTGTGCCTACCAAAATATCCAGCCTGTGCTGTTCAAATAACTGGATCAGGGTATCATGTGCTGTTTTCCCACGTACGCTGTCCACATCCATCCGTGCGATCTTAAATGCTGCAAAATCATTTTCAAGCTGCTCTTCAATTTTTTCCGTGCCAAAATTCTTCTCCAGCCAGGTATTGCTTCCACATGCAGGGCATGCAACTAATTTTGGATACGTGCTTCCGCAATAATGGCAATGCAGTTTATTACTGAACTTATGAAGGGTCAATGAAACATCGCAATGTGTACATTGCGGAATAAAACCACAGGTGCCGCAAATGAGATATGGATTATAACCCCGCCTGTTTTGAAACAGGATCACCTGCTTGTCTGCAGCCAGTGTTTTTTGCATCGCTTCTTTCAATTGCGGGCTGATCATCACTTTCCCTTTTTGCACCACCTGCCTCGTATCGATGATCTCTATCTCCGGTAATTTGATGCCACCAAACCGTTCATTCAGTTCTACCAATGCATATTTCTGCTGTATGGCATTGAAATAACTTTCCAAAGAAGGTGTGGCGCTTCCCAATAAAACCTTTGCATTAAATAAAGATGCATAATAAATGGCCGCATCCCTTGCATTGTATCTTGGGGCCGGTTCCTGTTGTTTATAAGAAGCGTCATGCTCTTCATCAACAATGATGAACCCAAGGTCTTTAAATGGAAGGAACAGGGCGCTCCTTGCGCCCAGTACGATCTTTATTTCACCGGTTCTTATCTTATTCCACAATTCCACTCTTTCATTATTATTGAATTTGGAATGATAGATGGCGATATTGCCGCCAAAATGTTTTTGCAGCCTTCGTATGATCTGTGCGGTCAATGCGATTTCCGGCAACAGGTAAAAAACCTGTTTACCCTGGTGAAATATTCTTCGATCAGTTTAATATACAACTGTGTTTTACCACTGCTCGTAACACCATGCAGCAGGCAAACATTTTTTGTTGAGAATGCTTTATGAACATCATCCAGGCATTCCTGCTGAGCGGGCTCAATTCAAAATCAATCTCAATCATTTTAGGCATGGTCCTTATCCTGTCAATATTCCTTTTTTCAACGATCAGAATATTTTTATCCGACAGGCCTTTTAATTGGGCAGCGGTGGCGCCTGATTTTTTCAGCAGTGCGGTTTGCGTATACTTCCCCTTCCGTTTTTAGCAAATGCAGATAATGCCAGCAACAATTCCATTTGCTTTGGCGCACCCTTCCAGTTCATTCAGTGAGTTCGCTGAGACTTTCTTCATTATCGAACTGCGGATTCAGCATGACATAATTTTCTTTCTTGGCTTTATAGCTTTCATTCAGCTTTTCCCAAATGAAACAGACTATTTTTATCGATGAGCTTTTTTATTACCGGGTAAACATGCGTCACATCCAAGTATCTGCTGCACTTCGCTTAAGCTGTAGTTGCTTTTTTATCAGCAATGCTTCTGCCACTAAAAATTCTTCATCTGATAAGTGTGTAAAATCTTCCCCTGCATTCTTCATTAAAAAGCAGGATCGTTTCACTGCTTAATTTAAAATTTGCAGGTAATGCGGCTGCCATCACTTCTCCTTCGCTGCACATATAATATTCGCTCATCCATTCCCAAAGCATCAATTGCTGTTTGATATAAAAGCGGGCTATCATCTAGTATATTGAGAATTCGGCTTTGTTTCATAGGGAGGTTGTTTATCAACAATGGATTTGATGATACCGGCATATTTTTTATTCTTTCCAAAGATCACTTCTGCCCTGCAGCCAGGCACTGCACGTTGCAGGAACTGTTCCGGAATGGCATAAGTATATACTGTTGGCAGGGCCAGCGGCAAAATGATCTCAGCCCAGAAGCCTGATGATCATTTTCTTTAAACAATATTTCATTTTCGTGCCTTCATGTGGTTTTGATCCAGCTGGCATTTATGTTTTATGAGGCCTGCTTCCATGACCTGGTACACTTTTTCTTTCAATTTATTGACTTCATCTTAAACTGTACATCTGATGTTAACCTTCCACCTGTTCTTCAAGGTAGACCGCTCTTGACCTGCCGGGCGTAAACGAAAAAATACTTTTATAATTCAACCGGTCATATGCATCCAGGAATAAAATAGGCTTAATGGGTGTTTGGGTTTCGATGGCGATCCTGAATGCACCATCATAAAATTCCTTTAATGGCTTGTCTGTCATATTAAATGTACCTTCGGGCGCAATTACTACCGAAATATTTTTTTTCAGCACTGCTTTAAGCTTAATTACACTTCTTGCCCGGTTGGATGCATTATCTCCTTTCAACCAGCACCGCTGCGCTTTTATAGATAAATCCAAATACCGGCACTTTTGCCATTTCTGCTTTCCCAAGGACCCGGATATGCTGGTTACGGAACGATTTAAGGATGATAGGGATATCCAAATATGAAATATGATTAAATACAAATATTATGGTTGATCGGGTCATGGGGCATTTCAAGATATTCTTATGCGGCATACCCCATAACAGCATAGCTGCATCCGCCCAAAATGTACAGATCCTGTAAATCAAATTACCGCCCCTGATCTTACCAAAAAAAGAGGCGAAAACCACGAGTAGAAATAAAATAAACATTAAAAGCCACGAAAACAACAAAGGCATAAATGCTGTAAATCACTTGTATAACCCGAAGGATGTAGCGCATAAATTTGTACGAATATATAGAGAATCCGGGTTTATTCAGGCTGGTTCATCGCTGGAATTGAATATTCAGTAAGTTATTGGCTATGTTTTACCGGTTTCAGGCAGACAACCTTATTCTATGATTTTAATGCAAACGGATAAAATATAAAAAAACATAAGAAAAACAAGTTATAAATCGGCTAAACCCTTACCTTTGCCGTCCTAAATTTGGGTATGTTATGTTAGCAGTAGTAAAAATAGCAGGTCAGCAATTTAAAGTAAAAGCAGGAGACAGCTTATATGTTCCTCACATCGAGGGTAAAACAGGAGATAAAGTAGAATTTTCTGAAGTATTGTTGACGCAACAACGGTAGAACTGTTACAAGCGGAACAGATGTAAAAGCAGTTGTAAAAGCAGAAATTCTAAGTGACCTTATCAAAGGTGAAAAAGTGATCGCTTTTAAAATGAAAAGAAGAAAAGGCTTCCGTAAAAAGCATGGTCATCGTACGCAGTATACTCAAATAAAAGTAACTGCAATTGCTTAGTTAATTTTGAAAGTTGAGATCATTCAAAATTCAAAACACTAAAATTTTTTAAAAAATGGCACATAAAAAAGGTGAAGGCTCCGTAAAAAATGGCCGTGATTCACAAAGCAAAAGATTAGGTGTAAAAATATTTGGTGGACAACCTGCAATTGCAGGAAATATAATTGTTCGTCAGCGAGGAACAGTTTATCATCCGGGAAAAAATGTTGGAGTTGGAAGAGATTTTACCATTTTTGCATTGACAGATGGAGTGGTTGAATTCAGAAAAACAAAGGGTGATAAGACTTTTGTTTCAGTAAATGCTGTAGAAGCAACTGCTATAATTTTTTTAATATTTTTTTTGGTAGTTTAAAAAATAGTTTTTATTTTTAAGTATTATTTACTAACAATTAAATTTTAAAAAATGGCAACAAAGAAAAAAGCTGCTGCAAAAAAAGCTGCTCCTAAAAAAGCTGCTGCAAAGAAAGCCAGCTGCAAAAAAAGCTGCTCCTAAAAAAGCTGCTGCAAAAAAGCTGCTCCTAAAAAAGCTGCTGCTAAGAAAAAAGCTGCTCCAAAAAGAAGTAAGCTTTGCTTTTTAAAAGAGCAAAAAATAGTAAGTCCTGGTTTTTACCGGGACTTTTTTTATGCCCAAAACTCAGTCCCGGCAAGCATTTCATCGATAATTTATTTTTTATTTATAATCCCATTCATGAATACCGGATTTTTATTAACAATAAAAATTCCCCTGTTAATTATTACATTTGATTATGGATAATTATCAAATAGCAGATCATTTTCACTGCTTGCAAAGTTGATGGACATACATGGTGAAAATAGTTTTAAAGCAAAATCATATGCTATCTGCTGCATTTACAATTGAAAAATTAGCCGGTTCAATTAAGCGAAATGCCCGCAGAAAAAATTTCGTCATTAAAAGGATCGGTGATCATCGGCAAAAAAAATTATTGAATTCTTGAAACAGGGGAATTAAAAGTGTTGGAAGAAATGATTGAAAAAACACCCCCGGGGTCATTGAAATGCTAAATATAAAAGGCATCGGCCCAAAAAAAATTTCTACGATATGGAAAGAAATGGAAATAGAAAGTATTGGTGAATTATTATATGCATGCAAAGAGAACCGGTTAAAATTATATAAAGGCTTTGGAGAAAAAACACAACAAAATGTAATTGAAACAATCGAATTTTATTTTAAGAAAAGGAAAGTCATTTATATCCACAGGTTGAAGTTGTTGGCCGCAACACAGGTAGAAAGCTTTTTTAGAAAATATTTCCCGGAAAACGAATAGCAATTACCGGAAATTTTAAAAGACAGGTTGAAATCATTGATGAACTGGAATTTGTGATTGAAGCAACATGAACCGGATATAGAAACAAAATATGATAGCAGTAGAAGGTTTTACTTTGAAAGAAAAAGGATCAGACCATATCATTTACAATACGAGTGCACGGGATAGATGTAAAATTATATTGGACAGATGAAGCCGATTTTATAGAAAAACTGATCACTACTTCCTCATCGGAAGGCTTCATATCGGAACTTTAAAACAATTCCGGAAATTTTTCGGTACTAAATATTCCAGCGAGGATGAAGCTGTTATTTAAACCATGCGGAATTGCATTATATACCGTGCTTATCTAAGAGAAGACCCCGAGATCATTGACAGGGCAAAAACAAGCAATGCTGCCTCCTGTCATACAGCCAGCTGATATCAAAGGGATCATCCATAGCCATAGCAACTGGAGCGACGGCAGCAATACCATTGAAGAGATGGCCGAGCTGCCATGGAAAAAGGGCTTGAATACCTGGTGATCAGTGATCACAGCAAATCTGCCTTTTATGCCAGGGGCTTATTGAAGACAGAATACAGGCAACAGCATCTATATATTGACGAACTGAATAAAAAGCTTTACCCTTTCAGGATATTTAAAAGTATTGAATAGCGATATCTTAAATGATGGCAGCCTTGATTATTCAAATGAGGTACTTTCCACTTTTGACCTGGTGATCGCTTCTGTACATAGCAATTTAAAAATGACGGAAGAAAAAGCGATGATACGTTTATTAAATGCCATTGAAAATCCATACACTACCATATTGGGCCATATGACCGGCAGGCTATTGCTAAGCGGCGGGTTACCCGGTAGATCATAAAAAAATCATTGATGCCTGTGCTGCCAACAATGTAGTGATAGAATTGAATGCACACCCCAACCGGCTCGACATCGATTGGCGCCATATAGAATATGCCCTTGAAAAAAATGTATTGATCTCGATTGATCCCGATGCACATCATATCAGAAGGATTTGATGATATACAATTATGGCGTACTGGTTGCACAAAAAGCAATGGTAACCAAAGAAAGAAACCTGAGCAGTTTCAATGTATCTGAATTGGAAAAATTCCTGGCTCAACCGAGAAAAGCATTTGAAAAATATTTAACTCGTGCCAGCGGGAAATTTAACAAAAAAGCTGGTGCCTTCATGCAGTGCGTTTCAAACCATATCTTTCCTTTGCCTGTTCAACGATGCCCTTACACATTGCAAGCCCCAACCCGGTTCCGGAAGTTTTAGTCGTAAAGTTGGGCGTAAATATTTTTGAACGGATCTCTTCGTCAATACCTTTTCCATTATCTGTGATCCTTACCAATACATGGTCATCCAGCATCGATTTCATGAATATTGATCATTTGCAAGCTGGTTTTCCGGAACAGCCTGAATGGCATTTTGAATCAGGTTTGTAAACAGCCGGTTGATATGCGTTTTATCTGCTTCGATCATTACCGTTTTTCCAGACAAGCTCGAGGATGATCTTTACATGATCACTGGCAGCATAGAGGTGAAGCACGTGCTTTAATGATTCATTCAGATCAAACAACTCCTTATTTGAATTCTCAATATTGGCAAACTGGCTGAATTCTCCGGCTATCTGGCTCAGGTGATCTATTTGCTCCACCAGTGTACTGGCAACACTTGTGGTAAGCTCTTTTACATTGGAGCATTATTCTCAATGGATTTTTGCAGGTATTGCATGCTAAGTTTCATAGGTGTAAGCGGGTTTTTTATTTCATGCGCCACCTGCCTGGCCATTTCACGCCATGCACCTTCCCGCTCTCTTTTCGCAAGTGCTGCCGCACTTTCATCCAGTTTACTCACCATCTTATTATATTCATTTACCAACTCCCCTATTTCATCATTTCGTTTCCATTCGATCGCTTCATTCCTTTTTCCAGGTTTATCATTTTCATTTTATCACTGATAACAGCAAAGGAATGCGTGATCCGGTTCGTAATAAACAATGCAACGATACCGCCATTAAAAAAATAAAAGCATTCAGGTTGATGATCGCAACAAGGAAATTGGATATTTCCTGTTTAAGCTTACTCTGCGAAGTAAAATAAGGAATATTCAGGTACGCATAATCATTTCCTGTCACGTCCATCACCGGCACATAATTACTACGAATTTCAACTTGCCGATATTCTCTTTTTGAAAATATTGTACTTCCTTTTCATAGTACAAATGGTAATATGCAAGCGGGTCCATCTTGTTGCTTACGATCCCCTTTATATAAGGCAATGGCAGGGAAGATACTTTAAGGTTGCCCTGGAGGTCGTACAGGTTAACATCCACGCCATGTATCTCGGAGATCTTATTGATCTGATTCCAGCGTTTCAGCGTAATTCTTATCTCCCATCCGGAGGGAATCAGCGATCTTCCAGCCACTGGTAATGGAATTCTTTACTTCATTTTCCATTATATGAATGGTCCTGCTGAGCTTTTCCCGGTTATTATTTTCATACCGGATGATGAAAAATAAGATCGTAGCAAGCCAATCACAAAAAATGAAATAACACTGATAAAAATAATGGTGCCATGTATCTGGTTGCGGATAGATAATTGCCAGGCCAGTCGCATTTTTTCCCTGTTAAACCCAGACTTTACTACAAGATTTACCAGCCAGAAAATGGCCGTTAGAATTAAAAAGGAACAGAATAAATATGAGAACAGCGTAATGGATTCAATGGATAAGCTATTTTCTTTTACAATGGCCACCATTTTCTCGGCGCCGGCATAGTACCATAATTCACTGTGATTTTTCTTTTGCAGCAGCCTGAATTGTTGAGCAGTAAAATTGTTGTTCTTTATAACAGAAGGGAATGCGTAATCATTGTGCATGCTGACCAGTTTCCTGTTATTATAAATGGCAAACGCATACAGGGATGAGTTTTCAATGGAGTTATCTTCTCCTTTATTAAAAAGCTCAGGATACAACGCTTCTGTTTTTAATTTCTTGGGGCTGGCCAGTATAAAAACATAACCCAACAGCCTGCCTTACGCATCATTCAATACTTTTTTACTGATATAACTGAACATATCATAAGCCTTATCATAATAATAAAGCTCCGGGATATTTGTAGATTTCGCCTGCGTATTCAAGATGGTATTGATTTCGTTGTAACTTGTTGAATCGGAATTGTACAATGGCCTTTCATCCGCTGTATAGGAGAATATCTTTGTCTCATATTTGTTGGAATAATTATCTAAAATTTTCATTAACAAGACTGTCTTTTAAAAATTGATTGGAGCCCTGGTTATAGAACCTGTAAAAATTATATGCTAAAAAATCGGTCCTGAAAACAGTAAGCATGGTATTGATAAGGGTTTCAGTAGCAGGATCGGATTTAGTAGCCAGTATCTCCGCATAATGCTTTCGGTGAATCAATTCCTTGTTGTTATTCTCAACGATAATGATAGATGTAATGGACACTGAAAAGAAGAAAAGCCAGAATACCAGCTGGGAGGATACGATCTTTGAAGCCAGCATGTTCAGGAAAGCACTCTGTAACAGGAACAGGAACAACATTAACCACAACAGCACAAATATTTCAAAGCCTCCCGAAATATTGCCTATACGAAGAGACAATACGATCAGCCCTGCTATTGCAACGAATAAAAACAGCGGCGAAATGATTTTTTGGAAAATAAGGCTTGATAAAATACAGGATCACCTGGCAGAGGAAATAATACCCGATCGCTATACCGCAAAGTACAATAAATCCAATGGCACTATAAAGATCAAGTGTAAAGAAATTAATCACATCAAAAGAGATATTGGAATCTGCAACCAGCGAACGGATAATATAACTGCCGGTAAATGTAGCCGTTATGATGAGGACAGTTGCAATAGCCAGCAAGATCCATTTGGCACTGGGCGATCTGAATTGAAGCCGTATATCTTTCTCCTGCAGGTAATGGCGCAGGAATAATATAAACCAGACAAATAGAAGTGCATTGATCAGCAGGTCTCCCAAAGAACGCAAAATAAAGCTGGAACTATAAATGGCAGGGTCAAACAACTCAAATTGTCTGAAATTCAGTGGCACAGGGAAATAATAACCTAGCCAATCTTATGAGGGAGATAGCAACAGTAAAAACAGGGCTCCCTTCCATAACTTTTGCGTAATCGTAATCCATGATGCGCATAAATGAATAAATACCAGGACCAGGAAAGCAGCAACCAGTTGCAGCAATACCGCTAAAGGATTATTTTTATAAATAGCGTTGGTGGCAGTCTCATATATATAGAACAGGTCCTTTCCGTCTATCGACTTTATGGCAACCCCTTTGCGGGCATCCTATGTTACGTCATAATTGAATGCAAAGGATTCATCTACTACAAAATTATTTTCAAGATAGTCATTACTAACGATATAATTCCATTTTACGGGAATCAGTGCAATGGCCTTTACATGACCGATATTATACCTGGTCCAGACATAAAACCCATTCTCAAGCTGCACGAAACCCTTGCTGCGGTTTTCATATAACAGGGAAGGGTATGGCAAAACCTGCTGCGTATTCCAGCATATCAATCTTTCATTAGAGGAACTATCGGGCGTATAAAAAAATAAAAAATATTTCTTTTTTATCAGGCTCAGTAAAAAAGCTTCTGAAAGATTAGCCTTGCTTATCTTATTAATGACCGTAGTATCATTTACCAGGTCTATAAAACTCCTTTCCTGGCTGTTAACATAATTGGAAATTTCTTTTTTTACCGTATTGATGGAAGCATTGGCCGACCAGTAATTGTCAACCATAAAAGAGATCGTAATAAGCCAGGCTGCCAGCACCAGCAGGTAACCATTCTTATAAAAAAAACTGTGGAATGTTAATGAGTGTTGCAAAAAATTTGCAGGTTTTTAAATTGATTACGAACTTATCTGTGTTAAAATATGTATGTATGTTCCTGGACGAGATGACATCTTTTTCAGGAAAGTTATCATCTCGTCCAGGTTATAAACTATCTTTCTTTATCTTATTCCACAACTGATCCATTTCCTCGAGGTTCATATCGTGTAAAAATTTATGTTGAAGTGCTGCTGCTTCTTCCATTTTGGTAAACCGGTCGATAAATTTTTTATTGGTCCGTTCCAGCGCATTTTCAGCATCAACCTGCAAAAACCTTGCAAAATTTACAACGAAAAAAAAACATCTCCCAACTCATCTTCCATTTTGTCTATATCACCCGATTCAATCGCTTCTTTCAGTTCTCCATTTCTTCTTCTACTTTATCCCAAACCTGTTCTGTATTGTCCCATTCAAAGCCAACCTGTTTTGATTTCTCCTGCAGCCGCATGGCTTTTACCATGGAGGGTAAAGATTTTGGAACGCCACCCAGAACAGATGTTTTGCCTTCCTTTAGTTTTATTTTTTCCCAGTTTTTTTTTACATCTTCTTCATTTTCACTTTCACATCGCCATAAATATGTGGATGGCGAACGATCAGTTTTTCACAAACAGCATTTATCACTTCTTCAAAGTAAATTGTTTTTGTTCTGCTCCGATCTTTGCATAAAATACAATATGCAATAAAAGATCGCCCAGTTCTTCTTTGATCCCTTTCCAATCATTGTCGGATATGGCATCTGCAAGCTCATAGGTTTCTTCAATGGTAAGATGCCGAAGTGATTGTATGGTCTGCTTTTTATCCCATGGGCATTTTTCCCGCAGTTCATTCATGATCTTTACCAACCTGTAAGAATTCTTTTTCGGTTCCGGCATAATAATTATAATTTTTAATAAAGAGAAAAAAGCAAAAACTGCAAATAATAATAGCAACAAGATCATCATAAGAATTAAGCAAGATGAATTTTAATATTGTTTTAGCCCGCGTTGCACATAAAAATTGCGCATCGCTTTGTATACATAAAAAAATTAAAGAAATACCCCTGCCATTCAGGTATTTATAGCACTCCAATCCAATGATTCCTTAATCTCCCTCAGTCCAATAATAACAAACAACATGATAAAAATAAATACATATAAATGCACACTAAAGATCGCATGGCTTGTATAATAGAATTGCTTACGCCTGATATAAAGAAGTTTTAGAAATAATGCAAACAATGGCAGTGAAACAAACAGCATTTGTGGAAAACTATGCAAAAAGCCATTGACAAATCCTGCAAGGAATTTACTCCTGTTATTATTGTATTTCTCATTTAATTCTGATCTCTTTATACATTAGCATTCTCTCGAGCCAGTTATGATCTTTTACCAGACTTTCAGAACCGAATCATATTCGGCTTTATTTTTATAGGATTCGGTGTAAAATGAATCCAGCTACCTTATTTGTGCTATCCAAATATTGCTTAAACTGTTCCATGGTCAATGGTTTACCATCATTAAATTCTTTTGTGAATTCCTTAAATCTCAGAATCCATAGCGGCCACTTTCCAGTGTTTGCCCTTCATAGGTTCGTTTGGATGATCTTATCATTCACATCAGTGATAAGAAAAAAATATAAGAAAGAAAATGGCGGAAGTAAAAACATACATGCGGATGGGATTCAGGTAACTGGCCCTCCTGCCTACCATATATTCTTTGCTGAGAAACCCGGGTTTAAAGATCAAATATTTTAGGGTACTGAAAAATTTCCCATCAAAATGTGTTATATCATTGAAAAAATGAGTAACGAGATGCCAGGCTGTTTCTTTCGGTTCAATATTTTCCTGTCCGCATATATGGCAATATTTACCCTGTACTTCTGCATTACAATTCAGACAATTCTTTTCCGATCTTTCATTTAAATGGCTCAAGGAAGATAATTTTGTTAAAAATAATAAAGTTTAGGCTCTTGGGCCGCAATAGCATCAATTACAAACTAACTTTGCCTGAGCAGGATAAAATTTATATTCATGAATAAACTATTAGCGGGTATTGCCCTTTGCCTTGCCACTACCGGTGCAGCCCATGCACAATTCTATTTTAAGGACATCATTAGCAATAGCCAGCTGCTGGCTGAGATGGCTTCATATAAAGAAAACAAAATACGCAATATTAATATCAAAAGCTTTGAAGACGATGGAGAACCAAGTGATGGGTTTTTATGCGAAAAGACCATTTCAAAGGATTATAGAAAATCGGAGGTCTTTACCCAATCAAATTTATCCGGTCCATCCCTGCTTACATCTTTCTTTAATGAAAAAGGAAAGCTCGTAAAAACTACTGACAGTTCGCTGATCTCAGTCAGCAATAACACTTATTATTATGACGAACAGGACAGGATAAAGAACATTGTGTCTACTGTAACTTCCAGTGATGATGATTTTAAAAATGTAATACTGGAGGAGCATATTTATGAATACAATGATAAGAACATGCCCACTAAAATGACCCGGGTAAGAAATAAATATGATAGTACAGTGATCCTGTTTTTACCGGATGAAAAAAATAATATTGCCATAGAAAAAGATACCAGGAACGGGAGGAAATATTTTTACTATTACGATGATAAGAACAGGCTGACCGATATCGTCCATACAAACGAATTCAAGGAAAAACTGCTGCCCGATTATTTATTCGAATACAATGCTTCCGGCCAGCTGGTACAAATGACCAGCACGGAGGAAGGGGGAAGTTATTATTATGTATGGAAATACAGCTATGAGAACGGGTTGCGTTCAAAGGAAAAACTGTATTCAAAAGAAAGAAGACTAATGGGCAGTATTTCGTATGAGTATAAATGACCTGAAAAAGTCAATCCGCTTAGCCATGTGTCTAACAACAGCCAATTAGTGTAACTTCCATATTTTAAAAATTCTTTCGAATTATCCCAAACTGCCGGGAAATAAACTAAAAAATTCTACTATAATTCTTTTGTCTGCATGGCTTTCTGTGTATCTTCATTCCTTATTGATATTTTTATAAATAATCAGCGGCAGGATCATAACACAGCGTGTACATAGATTATGAAAAAAGTCTTTTTAATTACAAAACTAAAAACTACCAATATTGGCAATGAGTCGCTTTCAAATGAGATCATTCATTTATTTTCTGAATTTGCAAAAGATATCGTATTAAATATAAATGGCCGGCCTTTTGGCCTGGATGGGTATTATCCCAACAGGATCATAACAACCAGCAATCCAATTGAAGTTCTTGACAAATGGGCCGATTCGATCGTAAAAAAGATCAGGAAAGAAAAGAGCCTGCCGTTTAAAAGCAATTCACCCCAGGTAAAACTATTAAGTAATGATTCCGACTTTAGAAACGAGATCCTCAAGGCCAGGCTGAGGCCATTAAAAAGGTTGTTGGTTTCATTTGTACCCTATTCTAAAGAATATAGTCAAAGAGCCGCCACATTAAAATCTGCTGACTGGCTTGTTTATAGCGGTGCGGGTGAGGTTGGAGATAATATTGTTTTTCTACGCCAGTTGGTTGAGATCCGGGTGGCACAAAAATTAGGGATCAAAACTGCAGCAGTAAATCAATCTGTCATTATAAAAACAGAACCGTTCAAAAAACTGATCGGTTATGTTTATGGCAAGATGGCAAAAATTGTTGTACGTGGAGAAAATTCGAAAAAAAACCTACTTAGTTATGGAGTATCAGCAAATCTAATAGAGATAGCTCCTGACACAGCGATCAATTCCAATTTTACAGGATCGGGAATGTCATCAAAGAATGACAACCTCGTAGCCTTTAATATTACCCCCCGGACAAATATTAACCAGGAAGAAATTGGAATAATTATAAACCAATTGCACAGTTTAGGTAAAAAAATAATTTTCATCACCAATGAGCCTTTTGATGACCGGAAAATAGGTCATATGTTTTCGAAGAAATTCAATATCGAGTTTGTAAGTAAATTTGCGAGCTATCATGCATACATGACAAAGCTGGCGCAATGTGATTTCGTGATAAGCGCGAGATTGCATACCAACATTCTATCCCTGGTTACCCATACCCCGATCATATCCATAGAAGGGAATATTTTTAAATCGACTGAATTATTAAATGAATTGCAATACCCGGTAGCCACACTAAATTCTTCGGAACCGGGTTGGATAAATACCCTGCTGAAAGAAATAAATAACCTGATCAATGATCATTATGATCTTGATACTTATTTCAAAGACACATTCCCCGTACAAAGAAAAAGGGCTCAAAGAAATGCAGCCTGGATAAATGAATATGAATAAAAGGCTGGGTCCTTATCCGATAATCTAAGATTTCAGCATTTTTTAAATTAAATAAAACGCCCCCTTGCAAATGCAGGGGGGCGTTCTTTTATTCAGTTAGTATGATCTTAATAATTCCGTACTGTCATTTCCACTCTCCTGTTCTTGGCACGGCCAGCTGCAGTTTTGTTATCTGCAATTGGTTTTGTTTCGCCAAAACCAGTTGATTTAACACGGTTTTCAGCAACACCTTTACTGATCAGGTAAGTCCTCACAGCAGCTGCACGGTTATCGGACAAGGTCTGGTTCTTATCATCTGCTCCCTGTGCATCTGTATGGCCATCGATATCAAGTAATAAAGATTCATCCGTTGCCATGATACTTGCAACCTCGTTCAATGATTTGAAAGACTTAGGCAACAGTTTGAAGCTTCCTGTTGCAAAGAATACATTCTTGGCAGCATAGTTAAATTTCTCGATCACTTCTTTGGCAATTACAGGACAGCCCAAATTACTTGCAGGACCAGGACGTGTAGGACATTTATCTTCTTCATCATTCACGCCATCAGCATCTGTGTCAGGAACAGGACAGCCTTCATAACGGGCGAATCCTTTCACTGTGGGGCATTTATCCAACTCATCATTGATACCATCTTCATCAGTATCAGGGATTGGGCAACCACCGTATTTTGCAAGGCCTGCTACGTCCGGGCATTTATCATCCCCATCCGCAATACCATCACCATCTCTGTCAGGGCAACCTAATAATGCAGCGATTCCCGGCGTATCAGGGCATTTGTCATCCACATCCAGCACTCCATCCCCATCACGGTCCACTACAACAGGAGGAGGTGGTGGAACAACAACCGGTTCTTTCTTTTTAACGATGGCAGAACTTATTCCGAAACTATGGTATAAATGATAAACAGCTTTATCGGTTACCGGTACCCTGTATTGGGAATTTAACAGCAGGAAAACTCCATCAGATAGTTTTGCCTGGATGCCTAAACCAATAGGGAGGAAAGCACCAAACGATTTCTTATAAGAAAAGGCACCAATACCACCTGTAATAAAGGGGCTGAATATATATTTATCGGAAAGTAATTTAAGATTACCGGTAGCAACAGCCGCCATGAAAAGGGTTGAGCCGTTTCTTCCAACGCCAGGAGCCGCGTAATCTACAAATGAGCCCCCTAAAGAAGCAGAAAAATCAAAGTGATTGCCAACACCCTGCGTATAGCTGACAGCGAGGCCGGCGTTATAACGGTTGGTATTTTTAAATTGTTTACTCTTCAGCACATTAGCAAGACCCGTGGCACGGAGTTCTGCTGCAGTTTCAAAATCATTTACGATAAAGTGTACACCCAATGAAGGCAGTTTTTTATAATCATTTTGACTATAAGCAACAGCACACCCTATCAGCGTGAGGATTGAAAGAATAAATTTCTTCATATTTGTCAGTTTTGTAAACGCAGCAAAAATAGTTTCTTAGTTTCAAATGATAAAATTATTTACACACTTAATATACCTATGATGTTAGTAACTAAGTGAATATATGCTGACCAGGCTGCTATTTATATACTTTCTGGTTCAGCACTACAACCTTCACTCTCGTAAGTCCACGGCTTATATAACCCAGTTTTTTTGCAGCGGCCCTGCTTAAATCTACTAAACGGCGCATTTTCGGATGCAGGCGGTCAGTCGTTTTTACAATCACCTTTTTGCCATTCTTCAGATTGGTTACCTGTATCCAGGTGCCAAGTGGCAAAACATTGCAGGCGGCAGTGAGTTTTTCATTATTAAATATCTCTCCGTTTGCCGTTTGGCGGCCGTGAAATTTATTTGCGTAGAAACTGGCCAGTCCATAAAATATCCGTTGGCTTTTTTGAATTGATTTCTGGGTGGATTTTGCAGATGCTTCTTTTTGGGTATATCCGGTTGCAGTTATAAGAATAAAAATAAAACCAAGTATGGCCGTTTTAATGAGCGTCACTACCAGCATATTTTCTTTCATTCAGTGGTTTTAAATGAATATTACTTTCCGGCAAAATATTTTTCAATTAACCTCCTGTCCTCTCCATACATGTCATCATAAAACTTTATACTGCCATTCATTCCTTCGCAGCTAAAGTAGCGTATAAATAATGGTATCTTATTTTTTACGCCGATCCGGTGTTTTTCCTTGTTGGCTATCCAGTTTGTGATAGAATCCGTATTGTAGCGCAGGGTATCAGTTGGCTTTGCCAGCAAGCTATCATTTCTTACAATATAAAAAGCGAGCTTTTCCCATTCCTGTACCCTTACACAACCATGGCTTAAGCAGCGTATCCCGTTCTTAAATAAGTAGCGCTGGTTCGTATCGTGCAGGTAAACAAAATAAGGATTCTCAAAATTAAACTTTATTACACCCAGTGCATTGTCATCCCCACTGCCCTGCTGAATTTTATACGGAATACCTTTTGAATATTTGGCCCAGTTAACCGTAGACGGATCAACCTTTTCGCCTTTAAAGTTGTATAAATTTAGGCCTTTGCGGGCAAGATAACCCGGATTTTTTTTCAATCCCGGCAGCATTTCCTTTTTTATGATACTTTCCGGGACCGTCCATGTAGGAAAGATGACCAGGTCACTAATGGCGCTTGTAATAGCAGGTGTAGGTGTGGACGGCTTTCCACAAATGATCTTTGAAGTAAGCGTAAGGGTATCAGTATCCCATAGCTGCAGGTAATAGCCCGGCAAATTCACCCATATGTATTTCTCCGGCATTTTTGCGGGCAACTGTTTATACCTGTCAAGTGTCACCGCAATGCGGTTGAATTTTTCCCGGTCAGTTAAATTGAGTGATCTTATCAAACCTGAAGTGATCTTTCCATCCGCTGCAAGCTTTTTTTTCTTTTGGTATTTTTTTATGGCATCAGCGAGTTGCGCAGAATCCGGGGTAGCGCCGGGCCGGTATTCAATGATCTCACTCTCACTGAGGCGTAGCTGCAATTTTTTAATGAAAGCAAGAGAATCTTTTTCATCCCCGGCTTTATAAGGATACAGCAAATACGTATATTTTTTTGTATCCATACTGTCGATAAAATTTTTGATGCCGCTTCTCAGGTCAAGGTAACCATTCAGCGAAACCTGCAGTGACCGGAATATCCCATTAAGGGTATCCGCATTTTTGAATTTATTTAAAGTTGCTGCAAAAAAAGAATCATACTTTGAGGGATCGTTTTTCCAGGAAATGCTGTCAGGCTGTAGCCTTCCCTGCTTCAGGTCCTGGATAATATGCATGAAAGCATCTGTAAATAAAAGTTCTGCCTTTGTCCACATTACCGCATCCTTGTTTTTTACCGAATCGGTCTCCAGGACATTCTTTAAATGCTTCATTTTTGTAAACTGGTAATCTTCCCTGAATAAGCCATCAAAAGCCGCTGTATCGAGGTACCGGATCAGGGCATCTGCCCGGGGAAGCCATTTACCGGTATCACTCCACAAAAGATGATAATCATTCGAAGCATAATATTCATCCACAACTTTTAAAAAGAAAAGCTTCAGGCTGTCATCTATTTTCCCATTATTGTCAGATGCAAATGACAGTGCTGTTTGAATATTCTCCTGTACATATGTATTGAGGGATTTTGGGTCATGCACAAGCTCTTTTTCCTTTAATTTTTTTTCATCTTTACAGGCCATAAAGGAAACGAGTACCAATAAGGTAAAACATAAAATAGCGCTGTTTCGGTATTGCATATCAAGGGTGAATTGCATTCTGAATATACGTTTAATAATAATCACAGGCAATTTAATTCAGCAATAAGTTAATATTTCGCTTAGATCCCTTAATCATTTGTGAATGATTTATTAACCCCGCGGAGGTTTGCACATAGGTAAAATCTCCTGCAATAATCTTCTACAAGTATTTTAGGGTTAATTTGCAGCAGAATATTAAACAAATGAAGTATTATATCATTGCAGGCGAAGCAAGTGGCGACCTTCATGGAAGCAACCTTATCAAGGAATTGCATAAACTGGATAAGGAACGCAGAGCATCCGGTGCTGGGGAGGAGATAAAATGGAAGCTGCCGGGGCTACACTCGTAAAACATTACAGGGAACTTGCTTTTATGGGGTTTACCGAAGTGATCAAAAACCTGCCCACCATTTTCAGGAATCTAGCGTTTTGCAAAAAAGATATTTTAGCACTACCGGCCCGATGTACTGATCCTAATTGATTATCCCGGTTTTAATTTGCGCATTGCGAAATGGGCAAAAAAGCAGGAATTAAAAATCGTTTATTATATTTCTCCGCAGGTATGGGCATGGAAAGAGAACAGGGTGAATGACCATAAAACAATGTGTAGATAAAATGCTCGTCATCCTTCCATTTGAAAAAGAATTTTATAAAAAATGGAATTATGAAGTGGAATATGTTGGCCATCCGCTGGTAGAAGTTATTGATGAATTCATTCGAGAACAGATACCGGGTACAGAATACCCGATACAGCGAATAAAACAATCATCGCACTTATTACCGGGAAGCAGGAAACAGGAGATCCTGAAAAAACTTCCCGATCATGCTGGAGGTTGCAAAACATTTTCCCGACATACCAATTCATCGTTGGCAAAGCCCCGGGCCTGGATGAAGGATTTTACGATGAATTATTAGCTCCCTATAAAAATGTTTCTTCAGTACTAAATAAAACCTATGAACTGTTGATCGGTATCGAAAGCCGCATTGGTAACCAGTGGCACCGCAACATTGGAAACCGCATTATTTGGAGTGCCGGAAATCATTTGTTACAAAGGCAAGCTGTTTCTTACCAGATCGCCAAGCGGCTCATCAAAATAAAATTCATCGGGCTTGTAAACCTGATAATGGATAAAGAAGTAGTGAAAGAATTGATCCAGGATGAACTGACTGTGGACAATATCGTACCTGAATTAAAGAAACTGCTCTTGATGACCATGCAAGAAAACAACAGGTGAAACATGATTATGCAGAGATTAAAAAATTTACTTGAGTGAAGGTGGGCATGCTTCTGCAAATGCCGCAAAAAGTATTTACAGGTATTTACAAACAGCTGTTAACGCAGCAACAATTTGATCGCAATAATGATCAATGCGATCAGGAATAAGAAAATGGATAGCCTGTTGATCCCATGCATATATTTCATCCATTGTGTTGGCTTATCATTCGGATCTCTTTTCTTAATGTAGAGATATTCTGCTACTTGTCTTAATATTCCCATTATCCATTCTTATATTTTCTCAAAATTAGATCAAATTATAAACAAAAAGCGTTGTTAAAGGTTCGGTTAGTTAAAAC
Source organism: uncultured Chitinophagaceae bacterium (assembly GCA_963779595.1). Lineage (GTDB taxonomy): Bacteria > Bacteroidota > Bacteroidia > Chitinophagales > Chitinophagaceae > Ferruginibacter. Next base: position 759,255 of record CAVZYY010000002.1, read on the forward strand.
CTTATTCCGGTTCTCGTATTTTTGAAAAATCAACATCATGAAAATTCTAATACCAGCTTTTATTGTTATGGTTATTTCGTTTGGCTGCAATGCCCAGACTAAAAGACAAACCCACTGCCAAAAAAATACGAGGTCACCAAAACCGATGCTGAATGGCGAAAACAACTTACCACGCTCCAATATGATGTAACCCGGAAAAAAGGAACAGAATCTCCTTATACGGGTATATACTGGGACAATCACAAAGCTGGAATTTATTATTGCGTCTGTTGCGAATCTACCTTTATTCAGCTCTGACACAAAATTTGAAAGCGGTACCGGCTGGCCAAGTTTCTGGCAACCCGATGACTGATAAAAATGTAGAAGAGATCACCGATAACAGTTATGGAATGCAACGCACAGAAGTAAATTGCAGCCGCTGCGGCGCACACCTGGGCCATGTTTTCAATGACGGTCCAAAACCACAGGATTGAGATATTGCATGAATTCGGCTTCCTTGAATTTTGTAAAGAAATAATTACGCTCATATTGCGGTTGACTAGAATATGTCACTCAGAATCTCTTGAATTTGAATTCAATTCATGTATTTTCATGTAATCTGTAACAGATGAAAAAGATCATTAAAAAACATCCGCTTGCCATACGCTGGTTTCACTGGATAAATTTTCCGATACTGGCGATAATGATCTGGAGCGGATTACTGATCTACTGGGCCAATGATGTTTACAGGCTTGGCTGGGGAGATAAAACGGTCCTTAAATTTTTCCCGGATTCTTTTAATAAAGCACTGAATATTCCTTTCCGCCTTGCAGAAGGAATGAGCCTGCATTTTTTCTTCATGTGGCTATTTGCCATCAATGGGCTTACTATATTTTTTATACCTGCTTTTTTCAGAGGAATGGAGATTGATCTTTCCCAATAAAAAATCATTAAAAGAATCATGGCATGTTATTCTGCACGACCTGCATATCAGAAAAGGGTTGCCTCCTCAAAAAAAATACAATGCTGCACAACGGATCGCATATACCGGTGTAATCATTATGGGCTTTGGAATGCTGCTGACAGGGCTTGCAATTTATAAACCTGCACAGTTGAATTGGCTTTGTGCAATGCTGGGTGGTTATGAATGGGCAAGGGCAGAACATTTTATCATCACCATCTTATTTGTCTGTTTTTTGTGGTGCATATCATACAGGTGATCATTGCCGGCTGGAATAATTTCAGGGGAATGGTCACAGGCTTTGAAGTGGTAAAGCCTAAAAAAGAAATTGTTATTTTGCAACCACCTGAACCTGTACAGCCAACAGATATTCCTCAAATTCAAAAGATGAATGATGGACAATCGTGAAAAAATACTGACATCTGCACAGGTTAGAAATAAGACCATTATTTCTTTCCTGTTTTTTTTCTTGTTTATCGGCGGCTGCTATTTATGCCTGGAAATGGCTGCACAAACAACCCAAAGAAGCGGAGCTTTAAAGCCATTGCGAACAGTATTAGATGCGAATGAATCATTCTTCACCTGTATGTTATTCAGCAGCAACCACCTGACCAAAACATATTCAAAAGCTGAAGCTGTGCCACGGGTACGGGTAAATGGAGATGCGGGGTTAAGCAGTGATTTTGATCCTGATCGTGGAAACTGCAACTTGTAAGAAAGCCCGGAGATACCTTATTCATAAGCCTGGATGAAATAAAAACATTGCCAAAAACAGAGATCATTTTCGATTTTAAATGTATTGAAGGATGGAGCCAGGTTACTCATTGGGGCGGTGTGCGCTTCAGCGATTTTGTAAAAAAATATGGGCTGGAGGAACAGGCTAAGCTACGGTTCACCGGTCTGCTCACACCGGATAAGGACTATTATGTTGGCATTGACAATAAGAGTATGATGCATCCGCAGACCTTATTATGCTATGAAATGAATGGCACCCCGCTGCCAATGAACCAGGGTTATCCGCTTCGGCTAATCATTCCTGTTAAATATGGTGTAAAACACCTCAAGCGCATAGGGACCATTTTTTTCAGCAACGACCGCCCGCCGGATTATTGGTACGAGCGGGGGTATGATTATTATTGCGGGCTTTAGAAGTTTAATGGTTCAATAAGTTCAAAGAGTTCAAGACGTTAAATACATACCTGGCCTATTGAACCTTTGAACATGTTGAACCTGTTAAACCTTTTATTATCTTTACCGGCTGTTTAAAATTATTATATGACCAGAGAAGAAAAATTCATGCTGGAAGCCATCGCACTATCGCAAAATGGAGTGCTGCAAAATGAAGGCGGCCCTTTTGGCTGCGTGATCGTAAAAGATGATATTATTGTTGGCCGTGGTAATAATAAGGTCACTTCAACGAATGACCCCACGGCTCATGCAGAAGTAGTGGCCATCAGGGATGCATGTAAAAATCTCGGTACGTTTCAGCTCGAGGGCTGCGAGGTGTATACAAGCTGTGAACCATGCCCAATGTGCCTCGGAGCCATTTATTGGGCGAGGCCAAAAGTCATTTATTTTGCGAACAACCGGCAGGATGCCGCAGATATTGGCTTTGATGATTCAATGATCTATGATGAAATGTCGGCGCAGATCGGCGATCGAAAAATTCCCATCAAATCAATTAGCAGGGAGTTGGCTTTTAAAGTTTTCCAGGACTGGCAAAATAAACCGGATAAAACTGTTTATTGATCTTTATTCTTTACCGCGATGATCTCTGCGGCAATGCTGATCGCTATTTCTTCGGCGGTCTGGCTTTTTACCTGCACACCAATGGGTGAATGGATCTGCTTCAGCATATTTTCATCTAAATGCTCTGCCCTGTATTCATTAAACATTTTTTCAATTTTTTTCTTACTGCCAAGCATCCCCATATATTTGAACTGCTTGCCAAGCAATGCTCTTAGCGCCTCATCATCTGAGCGATATCCAAAGGTCATGATCACCACGTATACGTTTTCCCCGCCTTCCACCAGCCCGGTAAGTTCTGAATAAGATTCCAGGAATATTTTTTCATGCGCATAAAAATTCAGCTCCAATGTATTCAGGCCTTCCCTGTTATCATATACATGAATATAAAAATCCATGCCCCTCATTAGTTTCGAAAAAGCCAATGCACAATGGCCTCCCCCGATGATGTGCAGCTGATTTTTATACCCCGTCTTCTCTTCTAACAAAAAATCATCATCGGTTGTTTCATAGTAAAAATTACTGGATGGCTCTTTTTCAGAAAATTGTATCCCATTTCTGGTCAACTGCAGGCAGCCGTTACGGTCATTTTTTAATGATTGGATCAATGCGGTTAATGATGCCATATCTTCTTGTCCGGGCTGATATAAAAAAATGGTCTGCTCCCCGGAACATATCATCCCGCTTTGGTTTTTAGCCGCAGCTTTATCATGTACCTGTTTATAAACATCTCCATTCAAACTATCTTCTGCCAATTTTGCTTTGGCCATTTCAACAAATTTATGCTCCATGATCCCTCCCCCGATTGTTCCAAAAAATTCGCCGTCTTCTGCAACGCACATTTTAAAACCCTGCCTTCCCGGTGAACTACCCTTACTTTCCAATACATACAGCAGTATAACTTTTACAGAGGCGGATAATTTATCCTGTATAAACTGCCAGGCTGCAAGCCCCGGAGGGCCTGCCAGGGTAATTGGTGAAGTTGAGAAATTTAAAATTCTTTTCATTGATTGCCGGCAGTAACGATATAGAATAGTAGCAAATGTTATTTTGATCTATCGTTTCCTGTTCTCTAAAATTTTCTTGAAGGAACGGCCACGTATCTCGTCCAGCGTCAAGTCCTGTCACCAAAACTTCTTCTTCGTTGATGGCGCCGCTGTTTAGTGCTCTTAAAAAATAATTCAATAACCCCTGCCCTGTTGCCGCATCATCAAAAACATCCCCGATAAGGGTTGCCCTGGCTGCTTTTTCTACAAATGTTCTTAAACGTTCTACTGCATCATCATAACTTTCTAAAAAGAAGGCGAACACTGCTGTATAACGCATGGGAAGCTGTGCAGGGTTCAGGTCCCAGCCCTGGTAATATCCATTCCACAATGAATGACGGATATGATCATATCCTTTTTTCCAGGCCCGGTGCACCGTTTCAGTGTTCTCCCGCATTTGTTCTTCACTCATATTTTCTCCGCGATGCGGACCGATCGGCATTGTATTCGTTGCCCCATCAGACAACCAGATACCGGTATGCGCCAGTGCAACTTTGGTCATATGATGCGCAAAATCACAGACAGGATGATCCATCTCCTGGTACCTTGCAGTAATGCTGCAGGAAGCCGTATAATCATACGTGCCAAAATGCGTGGCGATGCAACGACCCTTACTTGCTTTTATAAAACGAAATAACGGGTTTGTGCCATCCACATCCATGATCGATTGGGTGGTCTCCACCATCATTTCCATCTTTAATGAGCCCTTTTTCAAGGGCCAGTTCCTCTTCCAGTATATCAAAGAAACTAACGAGTGTGCTTACCTGCTGTGGTATCGTCACTTTTGGCAGCATTACCACAAAATTATCCGGCAACGCTCCTCCTGTTTCTTTTACCAGGCTGCTCACAAAGAGCTCAAGTGTCCTCAATCCGCGTTCTTTCATTTCTTCCGTGAACGGTTTTATCCGTATCCCGATAAAGGGGGGCAATGTCCCTTGTTTCATTCCCTTTGCTACTTCCTTTGCCGCTTCCACAGCAGTGGTATCTTCTTCTTCATTGCTGCGGTTGCCATAGCCGTCTTCAAAATCGATCCTGAAATCCTCGATCGCCTCCGCCCGCAATTTATTGATCACTTTATTATATACCTGGTAAGACAGGTGTGCGGGGTGTTTCTTTTTCTGCTCTGCGGATAATGTTATATATGAATTATACAATTCGTATGCAGATTGGTATGATGGCGCCTTATCAATGCCATCCAGTCCGAATATTTTTCCAAAGATCACAAAGTCCGGCGCATACGTATTGAATGCCTCCAATGCCCTGATCCCAAGTGTTTGCGCAGAATCAGATCTAAAAAGATTGGCACCACCATACACCGTATGTACAGCCTGCCTTTCCGGCCTGTCGCCCGAGTACAGTTTTTGAAAAGCCGTATTTGCTTTCTTTAATTTAGCAAACAGCTGTTTTCTTTTCTTTGAAGGAATAGTAGCGCTCATTTTTATTTTAATTTTGTATTTGTCATTTTTTGTCCAAACATTTTTTCTCTATTCAACCTTAGTTGCGTCGCACACTTGTACTGTTAATACATTATTCAGCAGAAATTACTTTCCGCCTTAGCGGGAAAATCAACTGCCCCTATACGTCGAGTACCCAAAAGGGTTGATCAGTAAAGGCACATGATAATGTGCCTCGTCAAAAACAGTGAATTGGATTTCTACTTCCGGATAAAATCCCTTGATATTGTTCTTTGCAAAATAGTTCGCCGTTTCAAATACCATTTTGTAATTACCCGTTGCCAGATTTCTCCCGGGTGGCAGCAGGTCGCCGATCCTCCCATCTGCATTGGTAACTCCCTGCGCAATCGTCAGCCATTTATCATCAACCGGTTTTTTTAAGCCGGATAGTTAAATGCTCTCCGGGTCTTCCCAACGATGTATCCAATACATGCGTGGTCAGCTGGCTTATTTTAAGTGATAGCCAGTCACCTTCGTCTATTGATTTTTTAAACCGAAGGATAGTGATCTTGTGCTGCTCGCCCATGGCTATATCCAATTCTTCTTCCCTGCTGTTTGTGATCCTGTCAAGCAATAGCCTCAGCATTTCCGCTGCAGATCTGCCACTGGCGCAAACAATAAAAATAAACCCAAATTTTATTTCATAAGCGTTATTTGCGTTTGCCAGTTCTTGTATCAGTTCTTTGGATGCTGTGTTCACGCCTGCCTGTTCATTGCCTGCCAAATGTTGCGTGGAAGCAAATTTTTCTGTAAGGCTTTTTACATCACCGATCTTCGGATGATGCGTAAATGCTTCTAACCAATCGGCTTCATTACATTGATTGTACCAAATATTTTCAGCATTTGTTATGAGGCTCATTTTCATCTGCGAAAGGAAAATTTTCCATCAGCAACCGAAGCCATTTCGAAGACCCGCAGGAAGTTGACAACAGTTTTTCCGCTGCAGCTTTATCTAATTTATTAAACGATGCTAATGTCATAATAACCTTTTGAACTTTTTAAACTCTTTTGAACTTTTTGAACATCTACTTCAACGTTGCGCCCTGGTCTATCCAGCACCTGATCAGGTCTCTTTCTTTTTCTGTCATATTCGTTTTATTATTCTGCGGCATTGTTTTAGTGACCACTACCCGTTGCATGATCTTATCCTTCAGCTTCACCATTTCAGATGGCGTATCATAACTGATCCCGTTCGGTGGAGCAGTATACACATCATCTGTCGGCCTGGACGAATGACAGCTGATACATCTTTGTTGAATGATCACATTCACCTCACTGAATTCCACCTTCGATGAGCATGCCCCTGGTTTTGAAGGTGCAGAAATAAAAGCACCGCCCAATAAAATTAATACCGAAACCGGCATAACCCAAACGGAAAGCTGGCCTTTTTCCTTCAAATTCAGGTAATGCTTGACTCCTGCTGTTCCTAAAGTTATGATTGCTAAAACTAACCAGGGATATTCATTGCCGAATGTACTGGGAAAGTGGTTACTGATCATTACGAACAACACCGGTAATGTAAAATAATTGTTGTGCAGGGACCGTAATCCCGCATTTTTCCCAAGCTCCGGGTTGAGTGGCTTCCCCTCCCTGGCAGCTTTTACCATGGCTTTTTGCGAAGGAATGATCACAAAAAAGACATTGGCCACCATGATGGAGCCAAGCATCGCACCGAAATGGATATACGCAGCACGGCTGTTGAATACTTTGCTGTAGAAATATGCAAAGCCAACTGAAATAATGAAACCAACGATGGTAAACCAGATCCCTTTCTTAGCTAAGGGTGATTTGCAAAGAAGATCATATAGCACCCAGGCAACAATGAAAGATCCAATGCCAATGCCGATGCCCATCATTGGGGATATATTCATGATATTCTTATCAATGAGCATGGCTGAAGCATTGATGTAATAAACCACGAATAACAGGCAGAAACCGGAAAGCCAGGTGAAATATGCTTCATATTTGAACCAATGAAGATGCTTAGGGATCGATGCAGGGGCAATTTTATATTTTTCCAAATAATAAAACCCACCTCCATGTATGGCCCAGAGATTGCCGGCAAGCTCATCTCTTACATCTTTTGTACGGTTCAAAGCATTCTCTAAAAAAACAAAATAAAAAGAAGCGCCGATCCATGCAATGCCAAAAGTAATATGCATCAGTCTTACCACGATATTCAGCCACTCCATCAGATGCCCTTCCCAGAGAGTTCCCCTGAGTAGAATATAAATAGTTACAATGATACTGACTGATATTAATATTATCGCGGTATAAATAAAGGTTTGGGAATTTATGACCGTTTCTTTCCCTGCTCCGTTTTTTTTGTTGCGCCGGTTTCATCCGCATCATCCTGCTCCTTCTTTACATTCCGTAAGTAATAGGTCATCACGACCAGCATGAACAAAATAATTACCAGTACAGAAAGTAAAATAATACCAACCATTCGCTTAATCCTTTTTTGTGCCAAATAATCTCAGCCTGCTGATACCACCATCAGGGAAAATATTTAAACGCACATGTGAGTATATGGAACTGTTTATGATCTCTTTTTTAAATTCATGTTCTGCATCGGCCCTTAATTTTTGCGCGGGCAGGATCGTTTGCCATTCCACTTCATTTTTTATGACCGCATTATCATCCGCACTCATACAGGCTTCTATGGAACAACTGTCGGGATAATTGCCCTTGAAATGGCAGGTATCCACAACGATCCGTCCTATATTTCCCTTCCTTGCCAATTTTAAAATGACCCAATCCCTGTTACCGGGAGTGCGGTTGCGTTTGGTTTCCCACCCATCACCCATATTTATACCCCGGTTCGGCATCAGCAGGTTGCCCATAGCGCTAAAAAACATATCGTTGCAGGCAATCGCCTTACCCCCATGAATAGCCGCTGCCAAATCTATTTCTTCATTTCCACCTACAGCATCCCAGTTCTTAAATACTTCGCCATACACACGTAACCTTGCAACGCCACCATCAGGATAAATATGTAACCGGATATGAGAAAAGATCTCCTTGCTATTGCTTTCATAAAAATTCTGGCTGCCTGCATCGAGGTGTGATTTTGGCAAAATTTCCTTCCATGCAATTGAATCACTTGCCCAGTCATTCACCGGGCCCGCATCATCCATATAAACTGCTTCTATAGAGGCATGTGGTGGATGGTTGCCAAGGAAAAAATTAGTATCAATATCAAAGCCCGTGATCCTGCCGGGGGTGGCCAGTTGAATAACGGCCCAGTCATGCCCGGGAATACGCTTGCGGCGGCTTTCCCAGCCATCCATCCACTTTCCGCGATCGGTGTACTTATCCGTAATAAAAATTCCCCTTCCCGGCTTAATCAGGTTTTCTTTCTCCGCAAAAAAATCATCCGTGGCATACAATACCTTTCCACCCAGCCGCTCTGATGCCAGGTCGGTCAGTTCCGTAAAAGACGGAGCATCCTTTACAATTTCTTTTACTTTTTCAAAAGCCATTGTTCTTGTTTTTTATGGTCAGGTTTATTGGTTTAGTTTTTTTTATTTAAGATCATTTTCCCCGCTTTAATGGAGTCATCAATGATCCTGTCATCCTTAAATACAGTAGTGCCGTTAACAATGGTTCGTTTTACCCGGCCATACAAGCTCTCTCCAATATATGGACTTATTTTATGACGATGTAAAATAGATTCTTTGCTCACCTTATAATTATCTCCCGGGTCCCAGATCAACAGGTCCGCATCAAAGCCAATGCTGATCTTTCCTTTCCGGTCAAGCACTTTGATGAATTTGGCCGGGTGCTCTGTCAAAAGGGGAATGAATTTTTCCAAAGGCATCATTTCTCTTAAACTTGTCCACGATGCTGGCAACAGGAACTGCAAACCGGCAATTCCACCCCATGCTTTTTGCAGATTACCGGATTCGATCTCCTTTATGCCAGGAGGCGCAGGGGAATGGTCCGTTGTAATGAAATCCAATACTCCATTTACAAACGCCTGTTTCAACTGCAGGTTGTTTTCTTTTTCACGGATCGGTGGCGCACATTTATACAAAGTATTACCATCCGGTATTTCCCCTGCATTAAAATAAATATAATGAGCGCATGTTTCCGCAGTTAGTGGTAATCCTTCCTTCCTCGCTTCAACAATACTTTTCAAAGCTTCTGCAGATGATACATGCACGATATGTGTAGCACAATGATGCCTGCGGCAAAGCTTTATCAGCAGGTCAATGGCGTCGTTTTCCCATTTTTTTGGGCGGCTTAGTAAATACTGTTGATAGCTGCCAGGATATTTTGACAGTTCACATGCTGCTTCTTCCGTATAAATTTCACAATGCGCCAATAGTGGAACGCCGTATTGCGAAATGACCGGCATGGCTTCATCGATCTCCTGCTCACCTACATTTGGGAACTCATCAATACCGGAATGCACTAAAAAGCATTTTATGCCGAGCACACCCGCCTGCATCAATGCTTCAAGATCATTTTTATTTCCCGGTATCAATCCGCCATAAAAACCAACATTCACATGCAACTTATTTTCAGCCGACTGCATTTTTTCTTCAAACGCTTTGAGGGTTGTAGTAACAGGGCTGGCATTCAGGGGCATGTCAACGATCGTTGTGATACCACCCGCAGCTGCAGCCTGGGTGGCAGTTTCAAAGCCTTCCCAATCAGTTCTGCCCGGTTCATTGATGTGTACATGTACATCAATGATACCAGGCATTAAAATATTTTCTTCCAGGTCTTCAGCGCCCGTAATTTTATGAGGATATATATCTGTGATGACCCCGTTCTCAAAACAAACAGTGGCGGGTTGAAGTTTGCCCGCGATCCAGCAACGGTTACTATATAAACTTTGTATATTATTCAAATGATAAGAATGCCTTGTTAAATAGTGTTACATAAGATGAATGGAGCGTCGCCGCTGAAGCCTAATCAGGGATCACCTGTTCGTCAACCACCATATCCGGGATAGCGTTATCCTTTCCCGTGTTGTTATATAGTCCCAGTAAAACTTTTTCAGGTGTCATGGGTGCCGCATACCCAATATCACTGTTTGGGTTAAATGCTTTTATAGCATTGCGCAGGGCGAAATATGTCCCGATGCCATACATCAGCGGTGGCTCTCCTACAGCTTTTGACCGGAATATAGCAAGATTATCATTCACTGTTTGCAGGAAATGCAGGTCTACCTGCCGGGGAACAGCATATATATCAGGAACCTTATAGGTGGAGAGTGCGTTACTTCGCAGGTGTCCTTCACCGTCATAAACGATCTCTTCCATGGTCATCCATCCAATACCCTGTACGAGGCCGCCTTCGATCTGCCCCCTGTCAACGACCGGGTTCATCGTGGTCCCAAAATCATGCACCATTTTCACTGCATCCACTTCATAAATGCCCCGCAGGCAATCTACCGTTACCGTTGTGATCGCTGTGCCATATACATGATACGCAAAAGGATGCCCCTTCTCTTTTACCGGGTCAAAATGAATGCCGGGGGTTGAATAATGGCCATGCTCGCTCAGGCTGATCCTTTTTAAGTAAGTAGCGATTACGAGCTCATTCCATGATAATTCAGAAACCTGGCTATTGACAATTATTTTTTCATCCTTTATCTCAATAGAGGAAGCTTCGCATTTCAATATTTCAGCAGCTGAATCTTTTAAACGGGCCAGGATATTCTCGCAGGCAATTTGTACGGCTTTACCGTTCAGATCAGCCGTGGCACTGGCTGCTGAAGGAGAAGTATTGGCAACGCGGTAAGTATTTGTAGAATTTACTTTTACTTTTTCCGGCGATATCGAAAATATCGTTGCAGCCACCTGCAGCATTTTTGTATTTACGCCCTGCCCCATTTCCACCGCGCCAGTACTTACATTTACACTACCGTCCATATATACATGCACCAGGGCCCTTGCCTGGTTCATCAATGTCTTGGTAAAAGATATCCCAAAACAAATTGGCATAAATGAAACCGCTTTTTTGTACAGGCTATTCGTTGCATTGAAAAGGGAGATCTCATTTCTTATATTTTCAATATCATACAATGAAACTGCTTTTTCCCAACAGGGAATTGCCTCAGCTTCTGCTTTCTGCCCGTATGGAAATTCATCTCCTGGTCTTAACAGGTTTTTATGCTGGATCTCTGAAGCCGGGATCCCCAGTGCTTCAGCTGCTTTTGAAATGGCCGCTTCAATAACAAACATTCCCTGGGGTCCACCAAAGCCACGGAAAGCTGTGTTCGGGGGAAGGTTGGTACGGCAGCAATATGCGGTGGCTGTTACATTAGGAATAAAATAGCTGTTGTTACAATGAAATAAGGTACGCTCGAGCACGGCAGGAGAAAGATCCGCGGCCGCACCGGCATTTTGATAAAATTCAGCCTCATAAGCAATGATCTTAAGGTCAGCGTTTAACCCGATCTTAAAATCAGAAGTATATGGATTTCTTTTGCCGGTCATGCGCATGTCTTCCATGCGGTGCAGGCAATATTTCACCGGCTTTTTTAAATGATAAGTTCCCAATGCACAAAAGATAGCCCAGGGTGTTGCCTGGTCTTCCTTGCCACCAAAACCGCCCCCGAGGCGTATCACATCAATTTCAAGGCGGTGCATCGGGACCGCCAGCACAGCTGCCATATGCCTTTGAACAGCCGTTGGGCCCTGGGTGGAAGAATATACTTTGATTGCATTGTTTTCAGCCGGCAACGCATAAGCGCCCTGTGTTTCAATATAGAGATGTTCCTGCCCGTTAGTGTCTGCCGTACCTTTGAAGACATATACAGCTTTCTCAAAAGCCGCTTCACTGTTTCCCAGTCTAAAGGTCCTGGGAGGAATGATCAGTGAGCCATTTTCTTTCGCAACACGTGCATCGGTTATAACAGGGAGCTTCTCTATTTCAATTTTTATTTTTTTTACTGCAGCCTGTGCTGCTTCTGTGGAAGTCGCTACGACAAAAGCCACCGGCATACCATCAAAATGCACTTCATGCTCTGCCAGCAGTGGCTCATCAGGTACAATGCCGCCGATCTGGTTCTTACCCGGGATATCTTTATAGGTGAAGATCCGTACTACTTCTTCCATAGCTTCGGCTTCACTGGTATCAAGTTTCAATATCTTCCCATGCGCTACCGGTGAGCCATACACGGCACCAAACAAGGTTCCGGCAGTTAAAGGAATATCATCTAAGTAAATAGATTCACCCCTTGTATGTGTATATGAATCTATATTTTTCATTTAAGCATGTACTAATTTTAGTAGTGGCAATGAAGGGAACAGGCTGATAAAATGTGCCTTTATCAATTGCGATAATAATAATCTTTTATAGTTTTCCGTGCCACGTGCATCACTGATCGGCGTTATTTCAGCCTGGGCTATTTCAACCAGCTCGTGTACCAGCTGTGCCGATATTCTCTTTCCTGTTAAAAAGGCACTTGCTTTTTTAAGGTAAGCGGGAACAGGGCCAACACCACCTGCAGACAGGCCTGCGCTGATGACCTCGTCATCTTTCATTTTTAAACATATCGCTGTATTCACACTGGCAATATCAAGATAAGTACGCTTGGATACTTTTTCAAAATTGAAGAGATCCGTTTCACCAGGTAGTTCGAAACTGATCCTTTCAATGATTTCGGCAGCTGATTTATTCAATTGTTTATACCCTTTGTAAAATTCCCTTAATGGCAGTTCTCTTTTATTCCCTTCTTCGTTCAACAAAATTTTCGCATCCAGTGCCAGGAAAAAGATGGTGAAATCTCCAATGGGTGATGCATTCGTAAAATTACCGGCGACCGTTGCCATATTTCTTATCTGCGTGGAAGAGACAAGTTTGATATACCTGTTCAGATCTTTAAAATGTTTTTTAAAAATGGGTGACCCGGCAATATCTGCTGCAGTTACAGAAGCTCCCATTTCACAAATATTTCCCTGTTGGCTGATGCCATTGAGATGTTTTTTATCAAAAAGGAAATCAATCTGCTCGTGAACGATCGTGTCATGTTGCTGCACATAGAGATCAGTACCTCCACCGAGGTATTTAACAGCGCGGCCGTTTTGAGGCTGGCCCTTTGATAAAACCTGCATTTCCTGGAGCTTTTTCTTTATCCCGAGAAAATAAACAGGGATCATATTATTATCAACAGCATATTGCAGTGCTTCCTCATTATTTCTTTGCTGCATTTTTTCGTTAATGATAGCGGCAGCTCTTTCGATGGATTTATAGCCCGTGCAACGGCAAATATTTCCATTAACAGCATCAATGGCATTTTCATAAGAAGGCGTTTTATCACTGATACAAAAACCGGCGAGGGACACAATGAACCCAGGTGTACAAAAGCCACATTGGGTAGCGCCTTCCTTTGCAAAAGCCTCCTGCACCATATTTAAACCATCTGTATTTACACCTTCAATGCTAACAATATGTTTGCCTTCTGCATTCCCGATCGCCATGAGGCAACTTGTCATACTTTTATAGATCAATGAACCGTCTTTCAATTCTCCCACTAAAATGGTACATGCGCCACAATCACCTTCCCTGCACCCTATCTTTGTACCGGTCAGCCGTTGTTCATAACGGATAAAATCCAGCAGGGTCATGCCTGGCGGTAATGATGTATTGATGATGGTTTTATTAAGTATAAACTGTGTCAAGGCCATTTTTTAATGAACGATAAAGTTAAGATAATTGAATAAATGATTATAGCAACAAATGAGGCCCCGAATAAGCAAATTTATTACCGCCTGGTCACACTATGGATCATTTGTGAAGCTTTTGCAGGCGGTATCATGCATGGAATAAAAATCCCTTTCACCGGGCTCATTGTAAGCAGCCTTGCCGTAACCTGTATAGTATTGATCGCATATTATATTCCTTCAAAATCCGCCATTATTAAGGCAACAGTCATTGTTGCCATTTTTAAGCTCATGCTGAGCCCACACAGCCCGCCCACTGCCTATATAGCTGTTTTTTTCCAGGGACTGATGGGCCAACTGCTATTTGTGAACAGGCGCTATTTCAAATCAGCCGCCATCCTGCTTGCCGTATTGTCCCTGGTAGAATCTGCCATACAAAGAATACTGGTGCTTCTGATCGTTTATGGCAGCGAATTCTGGAATGCAGTAAACCAGTTCATTCAAAAAATATCGGATGAAAAAACACTGACCAATTACAGCCTTATGATCGCCGTTATATATATCGGGATCCATGCAGTGATCGGGATCTTTGTAGGGATCTATGCTGCATGGCTGGCTAAAGCATCTGAAGGATGGAAAATGCGTTACCCGGTATTTTTGATACCTGTAAAAAAAGATGAGCCGGTCATCGGGGAGGTAAAGAAAAAAAGAAAAAAATTAAAAATCATTTTTATAATAGTTTGGCTTGCTTTGCTCGCGGCATTCATCCATGCTTATTTCGATCCGGCACATGCCATCCTTCCCCGTAATAAGGTAAGCCTGATCCTGCTAAGGTCAATACTAATTGTGCTTGGATGGTATTTGCTACTGGCCCCGCTGGCAATGATGGTCATAAAAAAATTATTAGAAAGGCAGCAGCTAAAAAAACAGGAGGAAGTCAATGAGATCATGACATTGATCCCGCAGACAAAATATATTTTTAGCAGGAGCTGGCAAATGGCGTCTAAAGAAAAAGGGTTAAACCGATTCAGGTTCTTTCTTAAAATTTTATTGATCAATATTCTTTCAACAGGAACAAACGATAGATAAAAAACAACGTTATTCATTATGGTTATGACAGGTTCATTGCTGGCATTTTTTGCATCCATATGCTGGGCGATCAGCGCTTTCCCATTTACGAAAGCCAGCAGGATCATGTCTGTCACAAGCATGAACCTGTTCAGGCTGGTAACGGGATGCCTGCTGGTCATGCTGGTCGCCATCTGCGCTGATCCTAAAAATTTCAGTTCAATATTTTCTGAGCAGTATTCAAAAGGATGGCTGTGGCTGGGGCTTTCGGGCATTGTTGCATTGGGCATTGGAGATTACTTTAATTTAAAAATGTATACAATACTAAGCCCGAGAAATGGAAGCGCATTGGGAACATTATCTCCTGCATCTGCATTGTTATTCGGGATATTACTGCTGGATGAGCATATTAATTTCATTGGTATCATTGGTATCGGAATCACCATTACCGGCGTGATGAGCCTGAGCCTTGGCCGCACCGAAAGAAGCGCACTCCCTGATCATGGACACGGAAGTATATTTTCGGGCGTGTTATTTGGAGTTATCAGCGCTATATGTAATGGAGCCGGGCTTGCATTCAGCAAAAAAGGATTTTTAGAACAGGCTGCAACAGGCAATGCAATACAGCCGATAACCGGGTCATTCATGCGTTTTGTGATAGCAATGATCATTGTGCTGTTGATCACGTTGCTAAATAATAAACTTATCAGTAACTGGAAAAATATCAGGCGACAAACATGGCCAACCAAAAGGACAGCACTGAGTGGCATAATCTTCGGCCCCTTACTGGCAGTGAGTTTTGCGCTTAGTTCCATTCAATATATCAATGTAGCAGTTGCACAAACCATATTCGGCCTGGTCCCGGTAATGACATTGCTGATCGCTCATTTTATATATAAAGAAAGGATAACCAAATATGCTATGGCTGGCGTATTGATAGCTATTGCCGGGGTTGCCATTTTGATCTGGAGAAATGAGGTAGCTACTGGCATGGGGTTTCATTAATAATGCTATTCAAAAAGCCACCAGGCTGTTTTATTTTTTGCTGCAGCCTTAAGCCCAAACTTATTAATAGCATTATCCTGGATATGCCTGACTGCTTCTTCCGTAGAATCTGTAAACAGGCAGAGCTTCAGGTCTTCCGCAGAGATCGTCCCTTTTGCCTTCATCATTTCAATATGCTCGACAAGATCTTTATGAAAGGCCTTGTCGAAAATGATGATTGGAAATTCATTCAGCATTTTTGTCTGGACCAGGGTGAGGGCCTCAAAATATTCATCAAGTGTTCCAAATCCCCCGGGCATCACTACGAATGCATAGGAATATTTCAGGAGCAGCGTTTTACGAACAAAAAAGTACCTGATATTTACCCACCTGTCCAGGTAAGGATTATGGAGCTGTTCATACGGCAATACAATATTACATCCTACACTTTTGCCCCCTACTTCCCGGGCGCCCCGGTTCGCTGCTTCCATGATGCCAGGACCGCCGCCAGTCATGATCGTAAAACCAAGCCGGGCGATCTCGCCAGACAGTTCCCGGGCTTTTTTATAATAAATATGATCTTCCTTGAACCTTGCAGAACCAAAAACGGTTACACACGGCCCTACAAAATGCAACGTTCGAAAGCCCTTAATAAATTCCCTCATTACATTAAAAGCAAATTTAAAATCCTTCCAGCGATTTTGCGGCCCTTCCAAAAACTTGATCTCTGATTTTGTCATACCCGATAATAATTTAAAAACTTATTGAGATTTCTAATCGCTACAGCTTTTCATTCATTGTTCATCAGATCATTTTCTTAATCAGCTTCCCCAATATCATCAATCCATAATCCATGTCGTTGTTCCAGGGTTTTCCAAAACTGATCCGCATACAATTGGAATAATTGCAACTCGCGGAAAATATTTTACCGGGTACAATGGAAATGTTATGTTTCATAGCTTCTGTCCGCAATTTAAAGCAATCATTTTTTTATTGAGTTCCACCCATAATACAAATCCTCCATGCGGCCGTGAAACTTTCGTATCGGCAGGAAAATATTCGATGATGGCCTGCACATAACGGAGGCTTTGGGTATGCAGTGCTTTTCTAAGGTTTTTCAAATGATATTCATACCGGCCGTTCTTTAAATAATGCGCCATGGCAGCCTGGGTAATAGTGGGACTGCTGATATTCTGGATACGTTTTAAATGTTTTACCTGCTCGAAAAATTTTCCGGGGATACCCAGCCAATGCGATATCCCGGCGCGAGTGATTTTGATAGAGAAGAGCAATGCATCACCAGGCCCTTTGTATCATAATATTTACAGGTGCGTGGGCGATTCTTACCAAAATACAATTCGCCATAAATATCATCTTCGATCAATGGTATATTGTATTTTGAAATGATCTCAACCAATTTCTTTTTATGTTCATCGGGCATACAACTTCCCAAAGGGTTATTGAAATTGGGAACGGTAAGGCATGCTTTCACTTTATAATTTTTGATCGCTTTTTGAAGGCAGTCAAGATCAAGTCCGGTAACAGGATCTGAAGAAATTTCCACCACTTTTAATCCCAGGCTTTCGACCGCCTGGTAAACGCCGAAATAAGTCGGGCATTCGATCGCGACGGTATCGCCATGTTCCGTAACTGCTTTTAAGCAGAGTGTAATAGCTTCCAGGCAACCCGAAGTAACAACAATTTCATCCGGTTTTATTTTACCACCCCAGTTGAATGCAAGTTTGGCAATTTGTTTCCGGAGTTCTGTATTCCCCTGCGTATGTTCGTAGTTGATACAATGGTCTTTTGTGTTTCGCAGCGCATAAACAACCGATTTATTGATCTTTGCGGTGGGCAATAAAGAAGCATCCGGTACAGCCAGTGCAAAATTGATCACGTCGGCGGCAACGATATCCCTATAAATGGAAGCGATCATTTCCTTCACACTAACATCATGGGATAAGGTATCCGGTTGAACAGGATTCGGGCAATTGCGGGAACCGGTGATGATTGAAACGCACATAATATCCCGACTTCGGCCTCGATTCGATCAATCCCCTTCCTTCCAAATGATAATAGGCCTGGAAAGCTGTGCCCATACTGATCCCATACTCTTCACTCAACACGCGGACCGAAGGAAGCTTGTCGCCTATACGAAGTACTTCTTCAGCGATCATTTTTTCAAGCCCATCTGCTACCTGTATATAGAGATGGTCATCGGAATTCAGTTGATTTTTTTTCATTTGCGTTGATTTAACGTGGGTTGTAATCCCCGGTTATAAATCTGATATAGTCAAAATTACAAAATCTGAATCTGTTTTTTATAAAAAAAATGAACAAATTTTGTGTTACTGAATATTAAAACGACTGGCAATGAAAAAAGAACTGCAGAAAGGATATATCGCACTGGCGCTTGTAAGCTTTTTTTGGGGCACTACATATATAGCGTCCAAAATCGGCACACAGCATATGCCCGGTTTATTCCTGTCAGGGGTGCGCCAATTTTCTTCAGGCCTTATCATGGTTGGCTTCTTTTTATTAAAAGGATACCAGTTGCCGACCTTAGGGGATCTAAAGAAAATTTCAATCCAGGGGATCTTATTTTTATGCCTGGCCAATGGCCTGCTCACCTGGTCACTTGAGTATATCAGCAGCGGTTTAGCAGCCATCATTGCAGCGCTGGTTCCATTATTCGTGACCTTATTCAGTATCTGGCTTTTAAAAACTGCGAAGGTTACACGCTGGATGTTCCTCGGGCTCCTGCTTGGCTTCGCCGGGGTCGTTACCATATTTTATGATTATGTTGGCCAACTGGGAAATAACAATTTTATCCTCGGTATTTGCATGGCCTTCTTTTCAGTGATATCCTGGTCTTTTGGTACGGTTTATACATCCGGCCAGCGATTATCCATTGGTATACTTTTCGGCGTTGGGCTCCAGATGCTGATAGCCGGTATCGTTATGCTGCTGGTATGCCTGGTATCGGGTAAATATGTAAACCTTTCAGGAACCGGCCATGCTTCCTGGTATGCCCTGGCCTATCTTGTTTTTTTCGGTTCTATCCTGGCATACTCGGCATATATGTTTGCCATAAAAAAACTACCACCGACTCAGGCGTCGCTCTACGCTTATATCAACCCGATCGTGGCAGTTTTATGCGGGTGGCTATTATTAAGTGAAAAAATGAATGTACATATGATCACGGGTACCATGATAACGCTTGGCGGTGTTTTTCTTGTAAACCATGAATTTAAAAAACAACAGGTATGAACCGGTTACAGATCGTTGATTATGAAAAAAAATACCAGCCCTTTTTTGAGGCATTCAACCGTCAATGGATAGAAGAATACTTTGAAATGGAGCCGGTGGATGAATTTGTATTGACGAATCCTGAAAAAGCCATCCTTGAAGCGGGAGGTGCGATCCTGATGGCCATCTATGACGGGGCTGTGGCGGGAACGGTTGGATTGCGCAAAGTGGATGACAGTACCTATGAATTTACAAAGATGGCAGTTGATAAAAATTTCAGGAGAAAAGGCATTGGGGAAGCGCTTAGTTATGCAAGTTTTGAGAAAGCGGCTGCACTCGGCGCTACAAACGTGATCCTTTATTCAAACACAAAAAATGCGGCGGCTATCAAATTATATGAAAAGCTCGGGTTCCGGCATGTGCCCGTGGAGCCAGGTGTTTATGAAAGAGCAAATGTAAAGATGATCATTGCACTCAATGCATCTATACAACTATAAAACTATAAATCAACATTATGGAAATCATTACCGACATCCCTGTACACCGGGTCAAACATTCAAGGATACATGAAGTAGATTTCAGCAGGCTGGAATTTGGAAAATATGTTTCTGATCATATGCTGGTTTGTGATTTTGCAGATGGAAGCTGGCAGTCACCGCAGATAGTACCATATGCAAATCTTTCCTTAAGCCCGTCAGCACTGGCACTCCATTATGGGCAAACTGTTTTCGAGGGAATGAAAGCATTCCGGATGGAAGACGGCCGCATCAATATTTTCAGGATGGATAAGCATTACGAACGTTTTGTAAGATCCCTTGAGCGGATGTGCATGGCCGTTATTCCAAAAGAGATCTTTGTAGAAGGCCTGTTACAACTGGTAGCCCTTGATAAGGCCTGGGTTCCGGATGGGCCGGGCACGGCTTTATATCTCCGCCCGTTCATGATCGCAAGCGAAGCGAGGTTTGGCGTAAAGGTCTCAGAGGAATACCGTTTTATCATTTTTACAGGACCTGTGCCTTCTTTATATGCCAATCCCATTAAAGTAAAAGTAGAAACTGAATATATAAGAGCAGCAAAGGGAGGTACGGGTTTTGCAAAATGTGGCGGAAATTATGGCGCAGCATTTTTGCCTACCAGCCAGGCAAGGGCCCTTGGTTATGACCAGGTATTATGGACCGATTCCAAAGAAAATAAATACATAGAAGAATCCGGAATGATGAACGTAATGTTTGTAATAAATGGGATGTTGATCACTCCCTCCCTTTCTGATTCTATCCTCGATGGAGTTACAAGGGATTCCTTATTAACGATCGCCCATGATCTTGGTTATAAAATTGCGGAAAGGCCGGTCAGTGTATCTGAATTAAAAGCGGCATTCCGGGAAAGGACGATCACGGAAGCATTTGGAGCAGGAACGGCTGCGGTTGTAGCCCCGATACAAACCATTCATATTGACGGGATCGATTTTAATTTACCGGAGTATAGCCATGAAAAATTACTCTATAAATTGAAAGAGCAACTGGAGCTTGTCCGCTCCGGAATATCCGTGGATATTCATGGATGGAATTTTATCGTGAACGGGATTGCCTGATCTTAGTTGTGATAAGGTCACTATTTCCTGCAACTATTGCCTTCTGTATGGGAGGCAATTTTTTTGCCCCGGTTCGTTCCTTACGCCGGGGCGAAAAAAACGAGGCCGCCTGGATAGGCAGCCCCGTTCATTAAATACACGCTATAGAAAACAAAGTTTAACGCTCCATGACTACGGTATAGACCGGCGCAAAATAACCAAGCCCCGTTACCCCCAGCTGCATTCTCAATGTCAATGTATTATTACAACTTGAAAAAGTTCCCACACCTCCTGTTGGATGCGCCCTTATAGCAACGGTCTGGCCCGCATACGCCGGATTGATAGATCCTGCATCGCTGCCACCAACCGCTGGTTCAGGAACAATAATGGCGGTTAACCCGGCAGGATCAGACCATTCGAGGTCAAATGTGAGCGGATCCCATCCATCATCAAAAATATTTGTAACAACGATCGTAGCAGAAGTAGGCCCCGTAGAAGTAACAGATGAGATCGTTGTGGTATAAGGTCCATAAGGGCCGCCAAAATCTTCATTTGTATTTGCATAGGCCCCTTCGAAATCTATAATATCAAACCCAACACCTTCAACACAAATATCCCCAATAGCCAGTTTTATAGTATCTGAAAATTCTGCCGGTTTAACCGATGGTTCTGTAAGTGCTATAATAAGTGTATCTACCCTTCCAACAGGATATCCGGAAAAGATACCCTGGATAAAGATCACGCCAGTTGCTTTCCCGGCGGGAATGGTAACCGTATTGCCGCCAGGCACACTGTACTGTGTACCCGCTACTGCACCCGTTGTTGAAATTATATTGAATGTAACCGTTCTGTCAGTAGAAATTACATCTGTTGTACCTACTTCAATTTCATATGGCCCTACTGCGGCTGACCTGACAGCATAAGCCTGGTCTTCAGCTCCGTCAAAATGAACCTGGGATGCCGGTATCGTTACGTCATATGGTTTTGATTTACTACAACCAGCTGAGACAATTACAAAAGCAACCAGGGCTAACAGTGATATGCGGTTAAAAAATTTCATAAAATTTATTTAATGATTTAATATATTATTTAGTGAATGATATCCTGTTAATACCCTTCATTCTGAACCGTATTGGGATTGGCCAATATGGCATCCCTCGGGATCGGCATAACAAATAAATGAGAGGTTGCAGGTAATGTCTGCCATTGCGGGCTTGCATCTGATGCATCCCTTTGCACCGGTAAATTATTTCTCTTCAGGTCATAGAGTCTGAAACCTTCGAAGCATAGTTCTTTATACCGCTCTTCTATTACAGCATCCACGAGATCCGCAGGGCTGGCGAATGTCTCATCAACATAACTAAAGATCCTTTGTGCCCTCAACGCATTCAGGTCAGCAGCTCCTGCAGCAAGATCGGGACCAGCTTTTTTTGCATAAGCTTCTGCACGGATCAGGTACATTTCTGAGGTACGGCATGCTTTCAGGTCTACGATCCTTGCACCGCGGCTGGACAGAAAATGCTTGTTTACATACTTGTTCCCCGAACCATTGGTACCAATGAAAGTGCCTTGCCTGATATCATTCACGCTGTAGCTATTATAAAGTTTATCTGAAGGGGCGATCAATACCGCACCACCCGGCCCATTCCACAACCCTCCGATCCCTGCACTTTGCAGATACCTGATCCTGAATAAGGATTCATTTGTATTTTGATCTGTCCAGATGCCTGCATAATCAAGCCCACTGACCAATGGCTTGACCCCTGAGTTGATCACTTCACTGCTAAAGCTGATGGCGGCTTCATAATCCCCGCGGTACAAAGCGATCCTGGCCTGGTAGGCGGCAATATTTATTCTATTCAAAACAGTATCGCTGAAACTGGAAACTGTTACCGGCGGTAATAATGCTTTCGCGGCATCCAGGTCAAGTTCGATCTGCGCCATTACCTCACCCATCGTATTACGGGAAGGCTTAGCTGCTGCATTGAATTCAGTCATGATTGCAACACCCATCCCTGTTGGGTTGTAGTTTTTACAAAAAGACTGAAGAAGGCCAAAATGAGCCAATGCCCGCAACCCCAACAAATGCCCTTTCAGTTCATCTTTCCTGCCTTCTGTTCCACCGGTTACCCTATCTACATTTGGAAGCACCCTGTTTACCTGGTCTATCAATGCATAATACCCATAGTAACCTGCAATAACATTGGCACCGGTGGTGTTGTCTGCTCCATACTGGTACCTGTATTCCAAAGCCCCCGAGCCGGCGTTATCCGCTCCTATTTTGGCCTCATCTGTTACAAGTGTGGTCTTATAAACATCGGCTGCATAAATAGCATAAGCACCAAAGGCGGCGTTCACACCTAATTGTACGTGCTCTATGGTCTTAAATGCATTTGCATCACTGAATTCCTGCGGGTTATTTTGGTCCAGCTCCTTTTTGCAGCTGCCAAGAATAAAAAAAGCGGCCAGCAGGTAAAGACTATATTTTTTATGTTTCATGATCTGTTTTCTTTAGTGATTAAAATGTAACATTCAGCCCTGCGGTAAATGATCTTGGATTTGGAAATTCACCAAGGTTGATATTTACGGCGCCGGCTTCGGGATCAATCCCTCTCCAATTTGTCCAGATAAATAAGTTAGACCCCTGTACAAATAATTTTGCAGCGGAAATAAATTTAGATCCGTTCAACATAGATTTAGGAAAGGTATAAGAAAGCACCAGGTCCCTTAAACGCACGAATGATGCATCGTGAATAAGCTTTGAACTGAAATTGGTTCCATATAACGGGCTGGGTGTACTCGCAACGTCACCCGGCTTCTTCCAAAAATTCAAAGAAGCTGATTGATTAAAGCCGCCGTCCAAAAATCCAACAGGATTTTCTACGAAATATTCCAGGTTATCTGATTTGTTCGCACCCTGCTGCCAGCTGAACAATACATTCATTTCAATGGCTTTGTACCGTATATTTGTCCCGAAGCCTCCTTTCCATGGCGCTTCCCAGGTACCAAAATCGGTAACAGCATCAGAAGCGTTATACAGGTTCGTTAGTTTACCATTAATGTCGTAGTAAAGTGGCTGCCCGGTTGCTGCATCAACTCCGCCCCATTTTACAGAATAGTGAGATCCCAATGGCAGTCCAACTTCCAGGAAGGAAGTCCCTGCATTATATGGAGTCTCTCCACCAAGGCTGATCAATTTATTTTTGTTGTACCCGCCATTTGCAAAGAGGGTCACCAGCAGGTCCTTATTTCTTATTACATCTGCATTGATGTTCCATTCAAAACCTGTGTTCTGTAACTCGCCCGCATTTACTTCTATCTGGTAGCCACCCGCTTCCGCAGATAAATTCCTTGTTACATACAGGTCCTTTGTTCTCTTATCATACCAGTTGATATCACCATACAGTCTCCTGTTCAGTAATTCAAAATCAGTACCTACATTTAACGTGTAGGTCGTTTCCCATTTTGCATCAGGATTACCTGGATAAGTAACAACCTGTGTTGGAAGGCCGGAATAACTGCCCGTTCCATAAGTTGACTGATACAGGTATTCATCCGGGAAATTATTATGATTTCCTGAACCGCCATAACTGGCCCTTAGCCTGAGCACATTCAGCGTATTACTATTTTGTGCAAAATTTTCTTTTGTTATATCCCAGATGGCTCCGAAAGAATAAAAGCCAACCCACCGGTTTTCTTCAGGCAATTTGGAAGATCCGTCTTTCCTGTAAGAGCCGGTCAGCGTATATTTTCCACCGTAAGTATATCTCACCTGTGCCAGCGCAGAAGCCAGGGTATTGGTTGTTTTTCCGTTAACAGCGGCAGGGACCTGCGAATAAAGCTGGTTCCCGGCATTGCCTGGCTGAACCACACCGGAAGTATTTGGAGTTCTTGGATCAATTCCAAAACCGGTAAACCCGATCCCTTTCGAATTCTCCTGCACATATTCACTTAGGGCGGTAACTTCAATTTCATGTCTTTCCCGGAACATTTTCGAATAGGTCAGTGATGGGCGCACACTGCTGGTAAGGAAACGTGCCAGTGACTCAGATTGAGCTCCGGCCAATTGTGTCAGGCTTCCCTGCCCCGCAGCAGCTGTTCTTATGAATGCCTCCCTGCTGTTATACGTAGAACTTTGTGTTTCCCTGAAATCTGCTCCCGCAGTAATGGCTGCAGTTAAATGATCTGATATCCTGTATGCCAGGCTAACCCCTACCGTTACTTTTGCCTGGTCGTTATAAACTTTATCCAGGCTCTTCAGGTCCAGGAATTGTGCCGCTACATATTTAGAACCCCCGATATCGCCATTGCCACCCGTTGCAAAACCTCCGCCTACATTGCGCACTTTAGAATAAGGTGCCTGAATATTCGGGATCAGGAAAGAGTTGAACTGGGCGATAAAGCCGGGAAAAGCAGGATCGAAATTTCTTTTTACATAACCGAGGTTTGAAGATATACTGAACGTAAACCTGTCATCTGAAAAATCTATATTATTTCTCAGCGTTACTCTCTTCATGTCGGAAGGATTTATGATACCCTGTTCTTTGTAAAGAGCGAGGCTGCTGAAAAAACGTGCCTTCCCTGTACCGCCTGAAAAACTTAATTCATGATTGCTGAACAATCCACGCCTGTAAAACTGATCCTGCCAGTTCGTGTTTATTTGTGAAATAGAATCCAGTGCCCTGTCAGCCAATGCCTGGTCGGCAGGCGTAAGTGCTGTATATCTTGGATTATCCGGGGAATAATACCATCCGGGGATATTCTCATTTGAATTGGTAGAGCCACCAACGATCTTACCGTAATCATGCTGAGACTGGAGCAATTCTGTTGTATTCATTGGACGGAATGCAAAAGCAGGTTTTGATCTAAAACCAAATTGTTCTGAAAAAGAAAGTTTGAATCTGCCGGGATTACCTCTTTTTGTTGTAACTACAATTACACCTGCAGATCCCCTTGAACCGTACAATGCCTGTGTAGCAGCATCCCTTGAAATATCAATTGAAGCAAAATCATTGGTATTGTATCCCTGGAAGACGGATGCCTCAACGGGAATTCCATCTACTATATATAAAGGAGTACTGCCGCCTGAAATGGAATTCTGGCCACGGATAATAATGGCAGCGGATGTGCCTGGCTGCCCGCTACCGGTTAAAGCAAGGATACCGGGTGCCTTTCCCTGGAGCATCTGATCAAAAGATCCAGTTGGCCTGTTTTCAAGTTCTTTTGTAGTAATCTTACTGGAAGCCCCTGCGAATTGAGATTTTTTTACCCTGCTGATACCGGTCACTACGATCTCTTCGAGGATCCTGGAACCGGTTGTGACAAGTACGGGTGAAAAAGTATTTCTGCCGCTAATGCTAAACGTTTGGGACTCATATCCCAATATGCTGAATTCGATCTGTTTTGCACTTGAGGGTGCCACAAGGGAATAGCTGCCATCATTCCCTGTAGTGGTACCAATTGTTGTGCCGGTCAAAACGACCGAAACATTGGCTACCGGCCCGTTGGCATCTGTTACCCTGCCGGTAATGGTTCTTGTCTGTGATAATGCAACATTCGGAATAAAGGCCAACATGATCGCAATACAAAAAAAGATCTTTTGCATGCGAATAAGTTTTGGTAAAGGAGCTGTCATCTTTTTTATTTTTTTAATTAGAAATATAAAAGCCGTTGACTTTCATAAATGATGACATACAATTTGCAGGAATGCTGTTTTATCTATAACGTTAACTTACCGGGATGTGAAAACTGTGGAGTGAAGTATATAAAACAATGATTGAATTTTCCGGGAAAAAGTACCCGCAAAATTCTAAACAATGGATGCATAAATATTGCTTTAAATAATGCATTTGTAATAATCCGACAGGCTGTTGAATAAATTAAAATTTTCATTTTACCATTCGTTCGCTTTACGCACCACTAATCATTTAATTACGATAGTTTTCGTTTTTAACGCAGCGAATCGTATAAATGCTATGTCAATTAAATATATACCAGGACTATTCCTTACACGCTATATAACAGGAATTCAACTTAACCCGGCTTAGTAGAATTTTGACATTATTGTGACAAACCGAAAAGCGATAAACAACTGTTATTATGATAAGGGATCACATAATGAGATTGCTGTTTATACCAGTGCTTGGTATAGTAATATCCTATGTGTCGGGAATAATCACTTATGAAAAATACAATGATCCCGAGATAGCCCTTGCGACACTCTATTTTGTTTTTTTATCGTTTTGTATCTGGAGAGGTTGTCAATGGATCCATATAAAGCTTCGTAATTCATATACAGACAACCAAAAACCATTTTCAAAATTGCTTTCAATAACGATCATATCCGGCCTATATGGAAGTGCGATCTGCGGGATCCTATGTCTTATATGGATGCGCTTTTCGAAAGAAATATTCCGCTGGAGCCCTATTACCAAATCTGTCTTTTTTTCAGTACTGGCAGTGGTCGTTTTTACGTTGGTATATGAAGTATTGTACTTAAGCAAGGAAAGAGAGATCGACAATAAGATCGTTGTGCAGCTTGACCAGGAATTGACCCAGGCAGAAATGACGGCTCTCCGGAATGAGCTGGATCCTCATTTCATTTTTAATTCGCTGAATACGCTTTCTTATCTCATCCCGAATGATGCTGTGAAAGCATCGATGTTCAACCGGAAACTGGCAGAAGTGTATAAATATTTTCTGATCAACAAAAATAAACAACTGGTTACACTGGAAAATGAAATTGAATTCATTAATAGTTACTATTACCTGCTGCAGATCCGGCATGATCATAAACTGCACTTACATGTGAATGTGAGTGATGAAGACAGCAGGAATCTTCTCATTATACCCTGTGCCCTCGAGATACTGGTTGAGAATGCCATCAAACACAATGAATTTACGGAAAGCCGCCCCCTGCATATACATATTTCACTGGAAGATAAATTCATTGTCGTTCAAAATACTGTTATGCTGCGACCTTACCCGGTAGACTCCACCAGGATCGGCCTGAAAAACCTTGCCGCCCAATACCTGTTAATATCAAAGCACCCGATACTCAATGAAAGTTCCAAAGAAAAATTCACTGTAAAACTTCCCGTAATTAAGAACCCTCAAAACGAATACATATGATCAACGCCATTATCATAGAAGATGAAAAATTTGCGCAGGATATGCTCTTGAACGCCTTAAATGAGATTTCAATTGAAATAAATATAGTGGCGGTTTTAAGCAGCGTAAAAGAAGGTATCGATTATTTTAACAATCATCACCAGGCGGTCGATATCATTTTTTCTGACGTGCAGCTGCCGGATGGACTATCCTTTGATATTTTCCGGAATACCGGCATACAGGTACCCGTGATATTTATTACCGGTTTTGATAAATTCATGCTCTATGCGTTTGAAAGCAACGGCATAGATTACCTGCTCAAGCCCGTAGAAACGGAAGAACTCAAAAAAGCAATCCTGAAATACAAGATGCTAGAAAATCATTTCACTAACCAAAAGCAATCCCTGGAAAACCTGCTGGAATTTACAAAAGGAAAAAAGAAAACGAGGCTGATCGTTAAAAAAGGCATAGAAAATATATCGATCAGGCTGGAGGATATCGTGATGTTCTATACAGAGAATAAAATGGTTTATTTAATTGATAAGAACGAGAAAAAGTTCATCGTTGACAAAACGCTGAATGATCTCGAGATCGAACTGGATGATTCACTGTTTTTCAGGGCTAACAGGCAATACATCATTAATCTGAATTTTGTCAAATGTTACAAACCCTATGAAAAGGTAAAGCTGCAGGTTGATCTTAATATATCTGAAAAAAATCATTTTATCATTATAAGCCAGATCACCGCACCTTACTTTCGCAAATGGATATCCGAAGCATAAGAAGAATTGTAAAGGCGATGGAAGTTTGAAAAATTTCAACAGCAAATATTAATACCTAAGGTTACAAGTTTAATACTTGGGCAATATTACCGGGGAAAAAGCGTTGCTATAGTATAACTTTAATAAACCAAAATACGACAACTGTTCAACTTATTATAAACGTCTCATGTGCGGATTTTGTTTATCGCATAACGCCTTCTGTTTCTACAGGGGGCTCGTTTTTTAGTGACAACATCATTTCAAATTTCCCTGGTAAAAATCCAGCACTTTGGTTCTCAGCAAATATTCATACCGGGCAGTAGTAAGGTTGAGGCCCGAGCGATCAAGATTATTTTTTACGATGAGGTATTCAACGGAATTAATGGCACCCAATCCGAATCTGATCTCTGCCGAACGGAATGATTCCTTAAAAGCGGTTACCTGTTCCTGTAATATAACATACTTGTCATAGGCGGCTGTCATATCCAAATGGGCCTTTTCAATCGACTGTTTTAATTGTATCCTCGTATTTTCTGCAATATAACCGGCATTCCTGGCTTCTATCCTGGCCAATGCAACCCTGGTCCTGGACCGGAAAGCATTAAAAATCGGTACCTGCAGGCTCACCCCTACATAGGTATTCAGGTTATTGCTGAATTGGTTGAAATAACTGATCTTCTGATCCCTGAAAGTTTCCTTCTTTGTTATTACCGGATCATTGGTTCCAAAAACGTAATCACCCGAAGGCACATCGCTGACTCCTGTAGAGATGAAGTTCCTGGCAGCGCTTGAATAATTGGAGCTCAGCTGCCCGAAAAATGAGATCGTCGGATAAAAATCAGCAGCCGCTACTTTAATGCCTTTTGAAGCAGCATTCGATCTCAGGTCAGCGGCCTTTACCATAGCAAGTTTTTCCAACGCAGATCTATATAGTTCTGCCGGAGTTTGAGTATATAATTCCATTGACATATTTAACCCCTCCCGGTCCAGTTGCATTTCCTTTGAATATGGAATATTCATTAATTGGGCCAAAGACAATTTTGAAGATTCGAGCGCATTTGCAGCATTTACGATTGCAAGCTGGTCGGTAGCATACTGGCCTTTCATATCAAAAAATTGCGCCGGGGCAATGGCTCCTTCGCTATTCAATATTTCCAGCCTGTTCACCTGGTCATGTGTCACCAGTGCCTGTTGCCTGCTCAACGCAAGAATATCTTCGTTATTAAGTACCTGCAGGAAAGCAAGTATCACATTCAGTAAAAGAGCGTCCTTTTCCTGCTGTGTTTCCATTTGTACAGCTTTATAAGTAAGTTGGTTCTGTTTAATGGAATTACTAATTTGAAAACCACTGAACAAAGGTACAGAAGCCGAAAGGTCGCCATTGGAAGAAGACAACTGCTGTGTATTATAACTGTTTGTGAAAGGATCAATACTCCTTCCATTATTGATACCATAATTCAGCTGGCCGGAAATAGCCGGAAGGCGTTCATATTTCGCCTGGTTATAATTGGCCCTTGCAGCCTGTATTTCCAGTTCCTTTTGTTTTACCGGGATATTATTCACGAGTGCTATATCAATAGCTGTTTGCAACTTAAAAGTTGTTGTACTGCTTTGAGCAGATGCATTTGTAAAAAATATAACTATAGAGGCAGCGGTTGCCAACAACACTTTAATTTTCATCATTATTAATTTTAATATTTATTGTACAATACGCCCATCGAGGAGGTTTATGATCCTGGCGCCATAGGCCGCATTCTTTTCCGAATGGGTAACCTGTATAATGGTTACACCCTCTTTATTAAGTTCTTTGAACAATTCCATGATCTCTTCACCCTGTTTTGAATTGAGGTTGCCTGTTGGCTCATCTGCCAGCAATAATTTAGGATTTGCGATCAGGGCCCTGGCAATACCGACAAGTTGTTGCTGGCCGCCCGAAAGCTGGGAAGGGAAACAGGTCTTTCTTACCAACAATATTGAAACGGTCAAGCATATCCGCTACCATTGCCTTTCTCTCAGATGCCTTAATATCCTGGTAGATCAGGGGCGTTTCAATATTTTCATACACGGTCAGTTCATCAATAAGATGATAGGCCTGGAAAACAAAGCCGATATATTTTTTGTATAAGGCGGACCGTTTTTTTTCTTTGAGTTTGAATACCGCCTCCTGCATGAAATGATATTCTCCTTCCGATGGCTCATCCAGCATGCCAATGACATTCAATAAGGTGGATTTCCCCGATCCGGAAGGGCCCATCATGGAAATGAACTCGCCCTCTTTCACTGACAGGTTGATATCCTTTAAAATAAAGGTCCTGTTATTCCCCGTATTGTACCATTTGTAAATTCCTTTTAGTTCAATCATATATTCATTTTTAAATTATTTTTCTTTAACCCTTCATTATTGAAAGCTGCCTTCGACATCCGCCAACTGGCGGAGACAGCATGCGTTATATTGAGCCTATCGTCTATGAAAATTCATTCAACATTCATAATTCATCATTCAACATTTATTTTATTCATCATTCAACATTGCTTTTACTCTGTACGCAATGACTTTACGGGATTTGTAAGGGCAGCCTTAAGAGCCTGGAAACTGATGGTAAGCAAGGAGATCAATACCACGCTGGTTCCTGTTGCTGCGAATATGATCCAGCCAATATTTATCCTGTAAGCAAAATCCTGCAGCCAGTTATTCATAAAATACCAGGCCAGCGGGGAGGCAATAGCTAAGGCGATCATAATGAGCTTTAAAAAATCTTTTGATAACAAGTGGATAATATTCGAAACAGATGCTCCCAACACTTTCCTGATCCCGATCTCTTTTGTACGGTTTATTACAGCGAGCGCAGCCAGCCCGAATAAGCCAAGGCAGGCCAGGAAAATAGATATTCCACCAGCCCATCCCACAATGCTGCTCCATCGTTGTTCCTCTTTATAAAATGCATCCAGCTCTTCATCCAGGAAAACATATTTGAATGGAAGATCTTTTACGAT
This sequence comes from uncultured Chitinophagaceae bacterium, assembly GCA_963779595.1. Taxonomy (GTDB): domain Bacteria; phylum Bacteroidota; class Bacteroidia; order Chitinophagales; family Chitinophagaceae; genus Ferruginibacter. Next base: position 790,798 of record CAVZYY010000002.1, read on the forward strand.
TCCATTCCAGGCTTTTTTCATTTCGGCCAACGCTACTGAAGGATTGCCAGGCCCGATCCTCACAAAATATTTATAAGCTGAATAATCTGCGTACTGGTGAAAAAGCTGCGGTTCCACCTGCTGGCTCAACGACCGAAAATTAAAATTCTTTACAACACCGATCACAACAGGTATTTTTGTCTCCGAATAACCTACGAGCTGCTGCCCAACCGCATTGTCAACTGTCCAGCCAAAATCTTTTACCATGGCTTCATTTACAATGACCGATGTAACAGTATCCGAAGAAATGTGCTGATCAAAATTTCTTCCGGCGATCAATTGCATTCCCATCACATTTAAATAGTCCGGATCAATAAAATATTCAAAAACACTTCTTGGTTTGTCTTTATAACTGAAGCCGGATATACTGAAGCCCTGGTTCCCACCCAACCCTATCTCTGCACTTGCAATTCCGGCAATCCCGGGGCGTGACGCCAGTGCCTGTTTAAAAACGGGGAATAGTTTTTTTGAGTCTGTTTCAGAAGCATCTACCATTACCACATTCTCTTTATTGAAACCCGGATTTTTATCGCTCATGAATTTTACCTGCTTCAGGATAATGACCGTTGAGATGATCAGGCAAATAGAAACAGCAAACTGCAATGTAACCAATGAACGTGTAAACAAATTAGAACCTCCAACTTTTACTTTGTTCTTTAATACTTCCAGGGTTTTGAAGCCTGAAAGGATCAATGCGGGGTATGTGCCCGATATTATACCGACAAATATTGTCAAACCTGCGAGCAGCCATACCATTTCGGGAAAAAGGGCAAAAGAAAAAACCAATGATCTTCCTGATAGTTGATTAAAGTATGGTAATAATAATTGTAGTAATATCAACCCAAACAATGTTGAAAAAATACTTAACAGCATCGCCTCTGTGAGAAACTGGAATACCAGCTGTTTCTTTACCGCGCCGATTACTTTTCTTACACCCACTTCCTTACTTCTTCCTGCTGAACGTCCAATCGAAAGCGTTGTAAAATTAATACAGGCGATCAATAAAACAGCTCCTGCAATGCTTAACAATATCCAGATCGTTTTTGGATCAATACCATCGACCCCGCCACCGGATATCTTTGTATCTGTATGCATGGAAAGCAATGGCTGTAATCCAAATCTGACAGGTGGCAATTTCTCGTCCCATTTATACTGTTCCTTTTTAAAGGTCTCCACTTCATCCGGGTAATATTTACGACGGAAGCTTAATAACTTCGAAGCATTCACGGGCAGGTCACTGCCCGGCTGTAACTGGACATAGGTAACATAGGCGGATCTTGTCCACCTGGTGCTGGCTTCCTTACCCCTTTTTGTAGTTTCCAAAAATTTAAAATTTCCCATCATCTCAAAGCTTATGGAAGAATTGGGAGGGATATTTTCTGTCACACCGCTAATGGTAAAAGGCATAAAAACATCTTCAATCTTAATATCGATCGTTTTCCCGATTGGATTATCGCTTCCGAAAAGTTCCTTTGACTTAGCCTCCGTGAGTACAATATTGTTCAGCCCTTTCAGGGAAGAAACCGCATTCCCATGTTTGAATTTGAAATTAAATACAGAAAAGACCTGCGGGTCTGCATAGGAAAGTTTTATCCGCAGCACATTGTCATCCAGCTTTGCAAAACTTTCACCCCAGGAATCCTGGAATCTTACAAAATTTTCCACACCAGGAAGATCCTGTTTCATGGCAGGTCCCAGGGGCATTGGCATATAAACATCTCCCCTGCCTGGTTCGCCATTCATCGCTTCCGTCCATCGATACACACGGTAAATATTAGTGGCATTGGAATGAAACCTGTCGAAATTAAATTCATTCACTGCGTATAAAAGAAATAATGAAAAACAGGCAATACCAATGGACAGCCCAAAAATATTTATTGAAGCAAGCAATTTATGTCTTGCCAGATTCCTAAAGGCGATCGTGAAATAATTTTTTATCATACAACAAGTTTATAGTTCATGGTTTTTATAGATGATCACTCAGTCCTCAGGCTTTTCACGGGATTTGCAATGGCCGCTTTAATGGCCTGGAAGCTTACGGTAAGCATGGCTATTAGCAATGCAACAGCGCCTGCCACAACAAAGACCCACCAGCCAATTGTTACACGGTATGCAAAATCCTGCAACCATGTATCCATCACCCACCATGCCAGCGGTGTAGCTATTAAAATTGCAATACATACCAGTTTAAGGAAATCTTTCGATAGCATCGTTGTAATATCTTTTACAGATGCGCCCAGCACTTTGCGGATACCGATCTCTTTGATACGCTGGCTGGCGGTATAAGCCGATAGTCCAAACAAGCCCATGCAACCAATGATAATGGCAAGCAGGGCAAAGCTGGAAAAAAGTTTAGAGAATTTTTGTTCATTCTGGTATTGAAAATTAAAATAATCATCCAGGAAAAAATACTCAAAAGGGTTGCCTGGAAATGCTGTTGTCCATGATTTGCGTACATTCGCTACCGTATTTTTTATATCATTGGTTCGTATGCGCACTGAATAAAACTCCCCGTTATATGGTGTGCAATAGAATAATGCGGGATCAAGCGGTTTTTTCAAAGACACCTGGTGGTAGTCATTCACCACACCTGCAATAATAGGTGACCATCCCCGGAATTGGGGTATCGCCAGTGTTTTGCCTACGGCATCTTCTGCATTCTTATAACCCAGCAACCGTACAGCAGACTCTGTTAGAATTACAGATGTGTCCGGATCTTTCGGAAAATCTTTCGAAAAAGTTCTGCCCGCGATCAATTTCATTTTAAATACCTCCAGGAAATCATAGTCCATACTGTTTATGCGAACAATGGCAGAATCACCGCCGCTGTCGCCATATTTTTTAACAGTGGCTTTATATTCCCTTTGTTTTCCCGGCACCGTTAAGGAAGCAGTCACTGCTTCAACCGAAGGATCTTTTTTAAGTTCCGCACGAAACACATCAATGGCTGCATTGAAACGATCCCGGCTGGTATCTGCTATGCCAGGCCTTTCGATGATCAGGACCTGGTTAATGTTCATCCCAAGGCCACGGTTCATCATATAATTTAACTGGCGGTAAATAATGAAAGTGCTTGCTATCAAAGCTATAGATGCCATGAACTGCATTACCACCAATCCCTTGCGTAATAAAATACCCCGGCTGTTGTGTTTCAATTTCCCTTTTAACACCAGGACCGGTTTAAAAGAAGAGAGTACCAATGCCGGGTAAAATCCTGAAAGAAAAGTACCTCCCACCCATAATACAAATAATAAAAGAATGAACCATGGTTTCAGCAGGTAAGATACATCCAGTGAAAGGCCGGAGAGTGTATTGAAATAAGATAAACAAAGGAACACCAATCCCCAGGAAATAAGCACAGATACGAGGTTTACCAGTGCAGCTTCTACCAGGAACTGGCTAACCAGCTGGCTCTTAAACGCGCCAATCACTTTTCTTATGCCAACTTCCTTTGCTCTTTCCAGTGCCCTTGCAGTAGAGAGGTTTACATAATTGATCCAGGCGATCAGCAATACAAATAATCCAATCAGGCCGAGAAAAAAAACAGTGCGGCTGTTTCCATTTGGCTCTGGTTCTTCTGCAAGATCAGAGTTAAGGTGAATGCCTGCCAATGGCTGAAGCGCTAATATATTTTTTTGCTGGCTTTCTTTTAATTCAGGTTGATATTTTGCAACGATGCCTGCAAATTTTGATTCAACTTTTTTTGGGTCGGTACCTGGTTGTAACTGAATGAATATATACATATCCTTTCTCCTCCAGCCTGTGCCATAGCGTACCGGGGCCTGTTCAAACCGGCCAAGCAATGTTTTATAAGAAAAAAGTATATCAAATTTCAGATGGGTGTTAGCCGGGAGATCTTTAAACACGCCTGTCACTTTTACCAGTTCATCCGTAAAATCATCATCCTGCAACCGCAACGTTTTCCCGACAGGGTCTTCTTTACCAAAATACATGCGGGCGTATTTTTCGGAGACCACTGCTGTGAAAGGCTCCCCCAAAGCTGTAGCCGCATTTCCTTTAACCATCGGGTAACCCATCATTGGTAAAAAAGACGAGTCTGCATATAAAAACTTTCTGTGTTTCAGCGAAACCGGGTCAGGTTTTGCATCCGGGTTTGCAATAACAACATTGTTCTTATATCCCGCATTATACAAACGGGCAAAACTCTTTACTTCAGGTAACTCATTTTTTAAAGCGGGACCTACACCAGGAAAATTTTCTGCACTGTTTAATATTGGCTCATTGTTCCGGTAAGTTTCAAGGCTGACCCGGTAAATATTATCTTTATCCCGGACAAAATTCTCATAGCTGCGTTCGAACATGACATACTGGGCAATTAATAAAAAAACGGCCATCCCGATTCCCAATCCCAAAATATTCAACGCGGAAAAAAATTTATTTTTCCGGAGGTTGCGTATTGCTGTTAAAAAAAGATTTTTTATCATAAACAAAATGTTTTGCCAGTTATTTAGCCAGTATTTATCATTGAACCTATTCCGTTCTTAAACTTTTTACCGGGTTACTCAATGCCGCTTTTATTGCTTTCGTGCTTACTGTAAAAAAAGCGATCAGCAATGCGATTGAGCCTGCGATCAAAAACACCCACCAATATATCTTTGTGCGGTAGGCAAAATCATTCAGCCAGCTATTCATCATCCACCATGCGACAGGAATAGCCACCAGCGCCGCTATGGTCACCAGTTTTAAAAAATCTTTGGAAAGCATCGTCACAATATTTCCAACTGATGCGCCCAATACTTTGCGGATGCCGATCTCCTTGGTCCGTTGTTCTGCAGCATAGGTTGCCAACCCAAATAAGCCAAGACATGCGATCAGTATGGTTATGATGGCGATGGATAAAAAGATCGTTTCACGTTTTTGATCCTCCCGGTAAAAAACATCCCATTGCTTATCGAGGAAATTATATTCGAACAGGTGATCGGGATCTATCTTATGAAGGACGCTTTCCAGTTGTTTTAAGGTCTGATCAGCCTTAGCTGTACTTAACCTTACCGTAAAATAATCAATGCGATGAATGGGATTATCCCGGTAAGCAATGATCATTGGAGCGATCTTTTCCCTGAGTGAACGAAAATTAAAATCTTTGACAATGCCCACCACTCTCGCAGTAACAGGTTGATCCAGGGTTTCAATATTTCCACTGAAATCAACCGACGGGATTTCGATCAATTGTTCTGAAGGCTCCCTGATGCCCAACATTGTTGCGGCTGTTTCATTGATCATGATAGCAGAAGAATCTCCGGGGTTATGAAAAAAATTCCTCCCTTTTATTAAGCCAACTTCAAAGGTTTTTAAAAACTGGTCGTCAGCCCCAAGATAATACAGATCACTGCTCCCGGTGGCAGCCCCCTGTAACAAACGGCCTTTTACTTTTGGCAATACTTTCCATTCACCGGGCACACGGGAGGTGACGCTGACAGATCTAACTCCGGGAATTTTTGCATATTCCGTTTTGATCGTCTCTGCAGCTCTTCGAACGGCGCCGCTATTGATATCAACCACCAGCAGTTGTTCCTTATTAAATCCCATATTGGCAGTATCGAGATATTTCATTTGAAGAAAGACAACGATGGTGGCCACGATCATAATAATGGAAAGCGAGAACTGGAATACCACGAGCCCTTTCCTGATTGATAATTGCCCCTTACTTTGCTGAACTTTATTCTTTAATAGTAAAAGTGGTTTCAGGCCGGATTGAAAAACTGCGGGATAGATCCCCGCAAATAATCCTACTACTATAACGGTAATAAATACACCCAGCCATACCCGGTAGTCAGTGGATCCATCCAGGCTAAGTTGTTTTTCTACAAAAGTATTAAAGGAAGGAAGCAGTAACCAGGTTGCTGCCAATGCGAATATCAACGCAATGAGCGCCATCAAAAATGCCTCCGATAAAAATTGACTGGCCAGGCTGCGCCGCCCGGCCCCGGCCACTTTGCGCACAGCGATCTCTTTGCCCCTGCTGGCAAATCTTGCGGTTGTAAGATTCATATAATTGATACAGGCGATCAGCAAAACAAAAATGGCCACTACAGAAAACACATAGATATAGGCGAGGTTGCCTTTTCTTTCAGTGGGCGTTCCATCTATACCTGCCGAATGAAAATGAATATCCCTGAGCGGCTGTAAGCTCAGCGTGCTTTTTTCAGTATTTCCACCGGTACGGTTTGAGGCCACCCATTGGTTTATTTTCTGTGCCGCTTTTTCTGCATTCGTGTTTTCAGCAAGCAACAAATACGTGGGAATGTGTTGGAACTCCAGTCGGTCTTAATAAAATCAAGATAATCCTGGTCTGAAAAACTTGCTTCTGAAAAGATCATATTAAAAGAAATATGAGAATTAGAAGGGAAGTTTTGAAGAATTCCCGTGACCGTATAGAGTATGGAATCCCTTTCTACTGACTTGCCTACAGCAGAACTAACACCAAAGAGTTTTTTTGCCATATCCTCGGTAAGTATGACGGATTGCGGTGCTTTTAATGCCGTTTTGCGATCTCCTTCAAGCAATTTAAAATCAAATACATTTAAGAAATCGGGGTTAGCAATGTTGAATGACTCATAAAAGACATTGGTGCTTCCGGGAGCAGAAACATTTGCCCTTCCGAAAGTACTGAACCTTGCAGCCATTTTTACTTCGGGTATATCAAGTGGTGATTGCCCGGATATTTTATACGCAACAGCGGCTACTTTCGTTTCTTTTCCTTCGGGAGAAACTTTTGTTTCCACCACCCGGTAGATCCTGGAGGCATTTTTATGAAAACCATCATAGGTCAGCTCATCAAAAACATATAAAGCGATCAGTAAAAAACACACCAATCCCAATGTTAATCCGAATATATTAATGAAAGAATATGTTTTATTCTTCCAGAGATTGCGCAGGGCGATCTTAAAATAATTTCTCAGCATAACAATAGTTTTTTTGTTTTATTCAGTTCTCAGGCTTTTTACAGGATTTGCCAATGCCGCTTTGATCGTTTGAAGACCGATGGTGAGCAAAGCAATGAGCAAGGCAAGGATACCCGCCAATACATATATCCACCAGCTTACAGATGTCCTGTAAGCAAAATCTTTCAGCCAGTCGCCAATAAACCACGCGGCAAGCGGGAATGCTATAAGAGCCGCTATAACGACCAATCCTGCAAAATCCTTTGATAGCAATCCAACAATACCAGCCACATTGGCGCCAAGCACTTTCCGGATACCAATCTCTTTCGTTCTTCTTGCAACAGTGAGCGTGGCCAGCCCGAACAACCCCATGCATGCAATAAAAATGGAGAGCATGGAAGCTATCTTTACGATCGTACTGGTGCGTTGTTCCGCTTTGTATAAAGACGCAATAGATTCATCCAGGAACTTGAATTCAAAATCCTGGCCGGGGGCAACAGACTTCCACGCCTGTTTTAAACTACTGATATCATTTGCCAGTTTTCCTGCCTTCAACCTAACTGATATGCGTGGCTGCGGCGGACTTGCAAAAGATATATTTTCTGTACGGCGCACCACTGAATCATGTTGAATGGTCATAAGGAGTGGCCTTACTTTATTATGAAGTGACATGTAATTAAAATCTTTCATTACACCGATGATCTGTTGATCAAAGGCCCCGGAAGCTTTTTACCGATAGGACTGGTTAATCCAAACTCCTTCACAAAAGCTTCATTAACAATAGCAGCTGTAGAAAGATCCGCCGTGTTGCCAGGGTTAAATGCTCTCCCCATTGCCATTTTTATTTGCATTGCCGGGATAAAATGCGGGTCGATCGAATTGTACTGGAAACTTTTATATACTTTTTTATCATCTGTAAATCCCAGCTCCGCCCAGGGTGTTTCTGCAAGACTGAAAACCGAAACTGCCGCATCGATCACCGCTGGATTTTTTAATACTTCAGTTCTAAATAAATTAGCCAATTGTTTTCCTTCCTTTATGTTTTTATTTGTAGCAACTACCAGCACTTTTTCTTTGGCATAGCCCAGGTCCTTATTTGCCAGATAATTCATTTGTTTACCTACAGCAAGGGTGCAAATAATCATTGCAATGGAAGCAGAAAATTGTCCGACGATTAGCGCCTGTCTTAACCAACCCTGTTGCCTTTTACATTCAATTTGCCTTTCAATACTTCAACAGGTTTGAATCCGGAAAGTATGATCGCCGGGTATATCCCCGCGATCACAGCGATCGACCCAATCAGCAAGAAACAGAAAAGCAGGAAGCCCGCGTCCGGATTCAACACAAGATCGCGTTGAACAATTTGATTAAATGGTCCGTAATAAAATAGCAGCACCTATTAACCCGATCGTTACAGCCGTCAGTGTCATGATAAAAGCTTCACCCCAGAATTGCCGGATCAGCTGTTGCCGGCCTGCTCCCATAACTTTTCTGACACCTACTTCCATTGCTCTTGTAGCAGACCGGCCTATTGACAGGATAATAAAATTAATGCAGGCCACCAGTAATACCAGGATACCAATGGTCGCCAGGATATAAGAATATTTAGGATTACTAATGGGTTCATTGCCTTCCGGTAAATTATTGTTGAGATGTATATCTGTAACTGGCTGCAGGTGAAAAAAGAAACTTCCCTCCTTATAATCTTCCCCCAGGTATTGTTTTATCATTGCCGGGAACTTTTCTTCCAGGCCTGCCGCGTTGAATACCGTTCCTGAGTAAGACATAACTTTCACTTTGCACATTGAACCAGCTTTTCAATGCACCGCGTCCAAAAAATACTTTTTGCATTGGCATAAGAGATCAGCAGGTTAAATTTAATGCTGGATGCTTCAGGAGCTTTGTTCACAATCCCACCCACGGTAAATAATACTTTGTCATTCCCCAATTGCATTTCTATATTCTTACCCATCGCTTCTGAAGCGCCAAAATATTTTTTTGCTGTTTCTTTTGTAAGCAAAACAGTATTGTCTGAAGGAAAAGGGTTTTCTGTATTTCCTTCCATTAATTGAAAATCAAAAAGATCAAAAAATGAGGAGTCGACCATTCTTACTGCATCTGTAAATGAATTCTGTCCAACCTTGATAATGGGATTCATTGCGAATACCCTGCAGGTTGATTCCACTTCCGGGTAAGTAGCCTGGATCACCGCTGGCGGCAGAAAGCGGTGTAACAGTATTAATAAAATCCTGGCCTTCATATCTTTCTTCCTGCCATACCCGATAGATGCGATCCGCTTTTGAATGAAATTTATCGTAGCCCCATTCACTACGGACAAATAACATCATCAGTACACAACAGGTAATGCCTATGGCGAGCCCCGCTATATTTATGACTGAGTACCCTTTGTTGCGTAACAGGTAACGTATAGCGACCTTCCAATAATTTTTTATCATAGCTATAATATTATTCGGTTCTTAAACTTTTTACAGGATTTGCAACAGCCGCTTTTATCGCCTGGAAACTAACGGTAACCAGTGCGATCAGGATGGCTATGCATCCGGCCAATACAAACACCCCCCAACCTATATGAATACGATATGCAAAATCTTCCAGCCATTTATTCATCCCCCACCAGGCAACAGGAAAAGCGATCACTGCAGAGATGATTACAAGCTTTACAAAATCCTTTGACAGCAGGGCCACAAGGCCATTTACAGAAGCTCCCAATACTTTCCGGACGCCGATCTCCTTGATGCGGCGTTCCGCAGTATAAGCAGCGAGTCCAAACAATCCAAGACAGGCCACAAAAATGGACAGGATGGTGAAAATGCCAAATACCTGTCCCATCCTTTTTTCAGAGCGATATAAGGCATCAAACTCGCTATCCAAAAAACTATAATCAAAAGGAGTATTCGGTGCAAACCCTTTCCATGCAGCCTGCAGTTTATCCAGGTTGTCACTAATATTACCCGGCTTTACTCTTACAGATACATAAGATGTTCCCAATTGATAAGTTTGAGAAGAGGCGTGAAATAATGCGAAGGCACCCACCGGTGTATGCAGTGATTGGGTATTGAAATCTTTTGCCACAGCAATCACTTTAAATAACTGGTCATTGTTCCCCGGATATTTCAGGTACTTGCCTACCGGCTCTTTCCAGCCGATCTGTTTTACGGCTGCTTCATTTAAGATCACCGATAATGAATCATTAAAGTCTTTTGAGAAATTTCTTCCCTTTTTTAATAGTTGTATGCCCAATGTTGGAATGAAGTCGTAATCTACCATGAATGAAGAGAGCGAAATATCCTTTGCCAGTTGTTCATTCTCTTCCCCGGGTTGTGGTACATAGCCATCAGCAAAATTTTCCCTGGAAGGAATACCGGTAGAGATCGTTGTGCTTATAACTCCCGGCAGATGGGTCAATTCCTCCCTGAAAGCCTCTTCCCTTTTCTCTAGCCGGTCGCTGTTTGCGATCACGATCACATTCTCCTTGTTAAATCCAAGGTCTTTATTTTGCGCATACCTTAATTGTTCAAACACGACAATTGTGCAAATGATCAATGCAGTAGAAACCGTAAATTGAAAAACAACCAATCCATTACGGACAAAAAGATTACCGAGGTTGGATCTGGATATCCCCAAACCCTTCAACACCATTGCAGGTCTAAAAGAAGTGAGGTAGAATGCAGGATAACTTCCTGCAAGCAGGCCTGTAATTACAGACAATCCCAGGATCAATAGCCAGTTATTATTTGTGAAGATCAGATCAAAACCAAGAGTCTTTCCTGCAATATCATTAAAGGGCTTTAAAAACAATATTACCAATACCAAAGCGATGAGGGTAGATATAAAACTAAACAGCATGGCTTCAATAAGAAATTGTTTTATCAACTGTTTTTTTACAGAACCCAATACTTTACGAATGCCAACTTCTTTTGCTCTTTTTGCAGATTGGGCAGTGGAAAGATTCATAAAATTGACACAAGCCAGTATAATAATGAATATCGCGATGAGGGAAAAGATATATACATACTTAATATCACCGAGTGTTGTTAACCGGGCACCACCACCGGTTGCGGCTGAACGCAAATGAACACTCGTGAAGGGCTGCAAATGCAGATCCCATTTACCCCCCTTTTTTATAAATTCATCAAAGGGCTGCCCGATACGCCGGAATGCAGTAGCGGCCTGCTCCTTCACCATCGCCGGGAATTTGGCTTCCAGGTTTGCAATGCTGGTTTTATCCATTGCTATATTTTCCTTCAATTTAACATAAGTATTTACCTGCAGCCATACCCAACTCCAGCTCATACGCTTCACTGTCGGATAGGATGAAATATTAGCAAGCATGTCAAACCGGAAAGAAGATTGAGATGGAATATCCTGTAAGATGCCGGTAACGGTAAACGGTATCCTTTCATTATCGAATAACAGTATTTTTCCCAGTGGATCGCTCTTACCAAAATATTTCGCCGCCGTTTTTTCTGTCAGCACAATTGAATTCATTTTTTGCAGGCAGGTCGCTGCATTACCTTCCTTCAACCGGTAAGTGAACAGCTGTAAAAAATTGGAATCCACAGCCATGATCGATTTCTCTGTAAAATAGTTTTCGGTTTGTTTACTGGCTTCATAACGGACCACGATATCACCAGGGCGGTAAATTCTTGTATAGGTCTCTATTTCCGGAAATGCATTCACCAATGCCAGGCCGGCAGGCGGAGGTGTATTACCAGTCAGAAATTCGTTCCCATCCTGGTTCCCATTCAGGTTCACCTGGTAAATACGGTCTGATGCTTTAAAGAACCGGTCATATTTCAATTCATCCTGTACATAGAACAGGATCAATATCACGCTGGCTATACCAATTGACAACCCCGCAATATTAATAGTGCTGTTGATCTTATTTCTTATGATATTCCGCCATGCTATTTTAAAATAATTCTTTATCATGATTCTCATTTTGATATTTCAAATCAACGCCATTCAACATTTATCATTAAAAATTCAATATTTCCTTTACTCTGTCCGCAACGATTTCACTGGATTTGCAATAGCCGCTTTTATCGCCTGGAAGCTAATGGTACAGAATGCGATAAGTATTGCAATGACCCCGGCCAGGGGGAATACCCACCAGGTGATGTTTATGCGGTATGCAAAATCCTGCAGCCATTTATCCATAGCAAACCATGCAATAGGCATGGCAATAAAAATGCTATCATTACTAGTTTTAAAAAATCCCTGGATAATAAGCTTACAACACTTGTAACCGATGCACCCAATACTTTCCGGATCCCGATCTCTTTGATGCGCTGTTGCGCTGCGAAGCTGGCAAGCCCCAGTAATCCAAGGCACGCAATCAGGATTCCCAGCGCGACCAGGCTGATAAAAACTTTTTGAAACCGGCTTTCTGATTGATAAAGTTTTGAAAAAGTCTCATCAAGAAAAGCATATTGAAATGGCTTCTCAGGAGAAAATTTATCCCACTTGCTTTCAAGTTGAGTTAAGCTGCTTTTAACATTATTCGCCGAAAGTTTAATGGTAAAATTGTCACAGCGCCTCGGGTCATTGACAAAAGCAAATGGTTTGATCTCGTTGCGCAGGGATGCAAAATGAAAATCCTTCGCTACGCCAACGACAGTCAGGTAATAATGGTATCAGCATCTGTGCTCCAGAGAACCTGTTTACCAACTGCCGGAGAAGGAATGCCAAGATCCTTAACGGCCGTTTCATTGAGAATAACGCTGCCAAGTATCTGCTCCAGTTCTTTTCCATCATCCCGTTGTTCATTGTATCGCGATGCAAATTTTTGAGAAAATCCTCTGCCTTCTTTGATCCCGATATTCAAGACATCCAGGAAACTATAGCTGATGTTGAGAAAATTTATCAACAGCGAGTTTTTCTGACCCTTTTAAACTCATGGTATTTGTCCAGTTCTGCCCACCAACTACTCCATCAGCACAGGAGATTTTCTTAACGCCAGGAACCTGCAATGCAATATTTTGAAAAGCATTCCTGTCCGTAACTGATAAAAATCCTGCATTTTTTACAACAATCACCTGGTCTTTATTCAAACCCAGTTTGGCTGATTGAATAAAATTCATTTGCTGGCTGATGACCAATGCCCCAATGATCAGTACAATTGAAATAGTGAATTGTAACACCACCAATGCTTTTCGCAAGGCTTAGCGTACGGTTTTCATCCAGTTTTAATCCTTTTAAAACCATAATAGGCTTAAATGATGAAAGATATAATGCAGGAAAAATACCGGCAGCAAGCCCAATAAATAAAGCAGCACCCAATACATAGACCAATAACATCAAGGATTGCCGATCAATGTCAGGTTGTTTTTGAATCAATGCATTTACAACAGGCAATAATAATTGAGCTGCTATGATAGCTATGACCGAGGCAATAAGACAGGTGATCACAGATTCGAGCAGAAATTGATTTATTAAAGATGACCTTACTGCGCCAGCTACTTTTCTAACACCGATCTCTTTTGCCCTTAATGAAGATTTTGCAGTAGCAAGGTTGATATAATTGATAGCAGCAATCAAAATGATAAATAAACCGATTAATAGTAAACACATATACATATAACTTGTCACTGTTGGGTTCAAGTTCCCATTTCAGATTGGAAGTAAGATGAATATCTGTTAATGGTTGTATATAAAATATATTTTCCCCTTCTGAATTCCCGCTTTTATACAAAGCCTGGATCTTATTTGTAAAACTGGAAATGTTCGTATTATCTTTTACTTTTGCGTAAGTATAAAAATTATAAAAACCCCAATCGTCATCAATATTCCCGGCAAATTTTCTGACTGAGATCAAAAAATCAAAATGAAAATGGACATTGGAAGGAACATCTTTTAAAACGCCTGTGACCATCATGTCGCCGAGGTTACCTACTTTCAGTGTTTTACCCATCGGCTCATCATTTCCAAAATATCTTTTGGCTGCGGTTTCGGTTATAACAATCGAATTAATTTCTTCAAATGCTTTTTTTGAATTCCCCTTGTATGAATGGAAATGTGAAGACATCGAAAAAACTGCTGTCAACCCGGTACAATTTTTCTTCAGAGATCTTTTTATCCCCGTAAGAGATTAAAAAATTACTGCCCCAGTTAGGAAAAACCCTTGTAACATTGATTACTTCCGGTATTTCTTTTTGCATAGCTGGGGCTAAGGCAGGAGGCGTAGTGGCATCTGGCAAGCGTGAGCCGTCATCATTCACAAAATCTTTTACAACACGATAAATATTATCAGAGTCTTTGTTGAATTTATCATAGCTAAGTTCATCCTGTACAAAAAGAAAGATCAGCAAACTGCAGGTAATGCCAACGGCCAGCCCAAAAATATTTATGGAAGAAAACCCTTTATTCTTCCATAAATTTCTTAAAGCTATTTTCAGATGATTTTGTATCATAAAAAATGTTTGTCATGCGTGTATATTTTTCATTCAGTTCTTAAGCTCTTCACCGGGTTAGCCAATGCAGTTTTAATGGCCTGGTAGCTCACCGTAAGCAATGCAATTAATATTGTAATGATCCCGGCAAATAAGAATACCCACCAGCTGATGTTGATGCGGTAAGCAAAATCTTCCAGCCATTTATTCATGGCCCACCAGGCAACGGGTACCGCAATCAGCAGTGCGATCAAAACAAGCTTTATAAAATCTTTTGATAATAAACGGGCCACCCCCTGCACACTGGCTCCGAGGACTTTACGGATACCAATCTCGCGTGTACGTTGTTCTGCCATAAATGTAGCCAGGCCGAATAAGCCCAGGCAGGCAATGAAAATAGCAAGCAATGAAAAGGTCATTGCGATCCTGCCGATACGCATTTCAGAACGGTACATAGCCTCAAATGATTCATCCAGGAAATCATAACTGAATGGCATGCCGGGTGCCATTGCCTTCCATTTATCTTCAGCCTGTTTCAAAATGTTTGTACTATTCGCTGCATTAATCTTCAATGACAGCAGCCCCCTGCTCCTGCCCAGGATAAAACAGAGCGGGCCAATATTTTGTCTCAATGACTCATAATTAAAATCTTTTACAACGCCGATAACATCATAAGAAGGGTGATTGTTATTATCGTTGCCAATTGTATAGATCTTCTTTCCAACGGGATCATCATAACCAAGCACCTTAGCCGCTGCTTCATTTAATATCATTGCAGTTGAGTCTGAACCAAACTCTTTGGAGAAATTTCTTCCTTTCTGCATTTCCATTCCAAGTGTCCTCATATAGTCATAATCGATCCTCCATATTTGCATGGAAAGTGCATTCTTTGCATCCATCACCGGGTCCTTGGAAAAAGAATTATCATTCCTGGAAGAATTCACGGGAAGAAAACCACTCAAAGTGCCGCTGGCTACACCGTTCGCCTGCAACATTTCATTCTTATAAGCATCAATATTTTTATCGAGTGAATATGCATTATTGATGATCAATACCTGGTCTTTATTAAAACCGATCTTTTTTGTCTGGATATAATTAAGCTGGTTATAAATGACAATGGTTCCAATGATCAGGATAATGGAAGTTGCAAATTGAAAAACCACCAGCGAACTTCTCAGCCCAACGCTTTTATTTCCCAGGTTAAATCTTCCTTTAAGGACCTGTATCGGCTTAAAGCCTGAGAGGAACAATGCGGGGTAACTGCCTGCAAAAATGCCAACGATAACAGGCAATGCCAGGATAAACAATAAAGCCTTTCCTGAAAAAAAACTTTGCAACAGCATATGTTTATTGGAAACATTGTTGAAAAAAGGCAGGCTAAGATATGCCAACCCGATGGCCAGTATCAATGAAATGAGCGCCATCATTGTTGACTCTACCAGGAACTGGGTAATGAGATGCCTGCGTTCTGTTCCCAGTACTTTTCGGATCCCCACTTCTTTGGCCCTGTTAGCAGAACGGGCCG
This sequence comes from uncultured Chitinophagaceae bacterium, assembly GCA_963779595.1. Taxonomy (GTDB): domain Bacteria; phylum Bacteroidota; class Bacteroidia; order Chitinophagales; family Chitinophagaceae; genus Ferruginibacter. Next base: position 806,679 of record CAVZYY010000002.1, read on the forward strand.
TGGAAAGATTCATAAAATTGATACATGCGATCAGTAGTATGAACAACGCAACCGCAGAAAAAATATAAACGTATTGTATATTTCCGTTGGCTTCAAACTCGGCTGTGAGATCCGAATGCAGGTGAATATCAGTCAGTGGCATCAGGGTATACACAAGTTTGTTGCCTGATTTCTCAAATTCCTCCATACTGCTGATCTGCATAAATTCTTTGGCCTGTGGCACAATATATTTATTGAGCACCTGTTTGAAATTCTTTTGGAACGCTTTATAGTCTGTGCCTTTACGCAGGACAATGTATGTCTGAAAATTATTACTTAAATAATTCCCCCATTGATAATCCACGTTATCCATGGAGAATATCATATTAAAATGAAAATGAGCGTTGTCGGGAATATCTTTTATAACAGCCGTTACTTTATAAGGTTGCTCGTCTGCTTCAATAAATTTTCCCAAAACGTTGGTGGTACCAAAATATTTTTTTGCAGTTGAGGATGAAATAACTACTGTATTAGGCTCATTAAGGGCTGTTTTGGTATCGCCTGTAACAGCAGGCAAGGTAAATACATCGAACAGGGTTGAATCAGCATAGGCGGTATTTGGTTCATTGATGAATTCATTTCCTTTTTTTATCAACTGGGCGTTGTTGTTATAAATGCGCACATATTGTTCCACTTCGGGATAATCCCTCTTCAGCATAGGTCCCATGGGATCAGAAGCAACCGCAAGATTCAATTCATTTCCGCCAAATTTTATTTCTGCGTTTACCCTGTAAGTTCTGTCAGCCTTTTCATGAAAACGGTCGTAACTCAATTCATCCGTAACATATAATGCAATTAATAAGAAGCAGGCAAGGCCGATCGCAAGGCCAATAATATTTATTAAGGAGAACAATTTGTTCTTTGCTAAATTCCTGGCCGCGACCTTTAAATAATTTTTTATCATAGCGCAATTATTTAATTTTTATAACTCATCATTCAACATTTTTTATTCCGTTCTTAATGATTTAACAGGATTCGCAACCGCAGCCCTGATCGCTTTATATCCCACGGTGAGCCACGCAATAATGATAGAAATTACAGCGGCCAAAATAAAAAAGCCTGCCCCTAAGTTTATCCGGTATGCAAAATTTTGCAGCCAGCTATTCATCATGTAATAGGCAAGCGGTGTAGCGATCACAAATGCTATAGCTATTAAAATGGTAAATTCTTTTGAAAAAAGGAACACAATGTTCCTGGCAGAGGCCCCCAATACCTTTCTCAATCCTACTTCTTTGGTCCTTTGTGCGGCCATAAATGAAACCAGGCCGAACAAACCGAGGCTGGATATTAAAATAGCAAGCCCGGCAAATATTTTATATAATAGGGATAGCTGGTTCTCCTGTTGATAAAAAAGGTTGATATTTTCATCCATAAAACTGCTGGTATAAGCATATTCACGAAAAAAACGGTTCCATGCAGACTGAATGCCAGCCTGTGTCTGTTCCATATTGGATGAGCGTATCTTGATGGCCGTGAGACTATAATTCTTGCTGCTTTGAGCGATGACAAGTGGCCTAATATCTTCTCTCAGCGAGTTTGTCTTAAAATCCTTTACCACCCCTACGATCGTTTTCCAGGGGCTTCTTCCAAATCGTATTTCTTTTCCTATAATATCGGGGTTGTTCCTTATACCCAGCTTCCTGGCTAGTGTTTCATTAACGATTACTTCTTTGATCGTATCACTTTTTTCATATACCCTCCCTGCCAGCAACTCAAGCCCAAATGCTGAAAAATAATCTTCATCTGCAAACTTTAAGGAAAGTTGATAAACTTCATCTTCCTTATGATCAAACGCAAAATTTGTCGTCCAGTTATTTTCTGAAGAAGGTGCATCTGTATTAAAACTCACCGACTTAATGCCCGGGGTTTGTAAAAGACTTTGCTTAAAGGCCGGCCGGCTTGCAATGATGCTACTGTCTGAGTTGCCTGCCAGTAAAAGAACGGCTTCTTTATCAAATCCAAGATCTGCTTTGCGGACAAAATTCATCTGGCTGACCGCTACGATCGTTCCAATGATCAATATTTGAGAAATAACAAACTGCATAACCACCAGTCCCCTTCTCAGCGAGATACCGCCGAGTTTTGCTGAAGTCATTTTATTTTTCAACGCAAGTACCGGCCTAAAACCTGAAAGAATTAGGGATGGATATAAGCCCGCACATAATGTTACAAAGGCAATCAGCATTAATACGAAGGACAACGCCCGCATATTCAGCAGGCTTAATTTTTCCTCTATTGATGCAATATGTTTTATATAAGGAAGACATATGATTGCAATTATAATCGCGACAATGGAAGAGATCGTTACCAGGAGACCGGTTTCACCCATCACCTGCAGGAATAATTGTTTGCGGCTGCTTCCCAGGACCTTCCTGATCCCTATTTCCTTTGACCTGCCAACTGCCTGCGCAGTGGAAAGATTTATAAAATTGATGCAGGCCATGATAATAATAAAAACACCTATCAGTGCCAGGGTCCACAACGTTGACCTGCTTATTTTGTGATCGCCGAATGTTTCAAACCGGCTATCAAAATGGACTTCGCTTAACGGATGAAGAAAATTTATTTTTTCAGCTGCATTGCTGCGCCGTTTTGCATATTTTTCTTTACTGAACGGCAGCAGCTGCCGGTCAATATCAGCAGCAGTGATATTTCCCGGCAATAAGGCATATATCTGGAAATTGCTGGAGGTGCTTCCCCAGTTGTCAGCAAAATAATTATATGGAGCGCCGTTGTTTTTAAGTGTTGGAAATGAAACAATGACTGCCAATGGAAAATCAGAGTTCAAAGGAACATCTTCTAAAACGCCGGAGACCTTCAATGTTATCCTGTTATCCAGCTTGATAAATTTATTGACCGCCGATTCCCAGCTACCAAAATATTTACCAGCGATCTTCTTCGTTAGTACAACCGTATTGGGTTCCTTTAAAACATCCGCATTGCCTGAAAGCCACGTGTAATTAAATATTTTGAAGAATTGAGGTTCACAGAAGAAAAGCCCAGTCTCTTCTATGAATTTTTTATCTGAAAAATGGCTTTCATCATTTGAACCAACCGTTACCTGGCTTCCGTATGAAGACGTAATCCCACCAAATATCACAGCAGGTATAGATACCCTTAATGCCTCAAGCGCAGGAACCGGAATTCCGGCATTGTAAGTCGTCCCATCCGGAAACCTATCCTCTGTTACAACATGATAAATATTTTTATAATTCGGTTGAAATTTATCATAACTCATTTCGTACCGCACCACGAGGAACAATAACAGGCAGGCTGCAATACCAATTGCAAGTCCTGTAATATTGATCGCAGCATAACTTTTGCGGCGGACCAAATTTCTCCATGCGGTTTTAAAATAATTCCTGATCATAACGTACTTTTATTCTGTTCTTAAACTTTTAACAGGATTGGCCATCGCTGCTTTAATAGCCTGGAAACTGATCGTAAACAATGCAATCAGCGCTGCGATGATCACTGCTGCAATAAATATCCACCAGGGAATATTGATGCGGTAAGCAAAATCCTGCAGCCAGTTATTCATGGCATACCATGCAACAGGAAAAGCAATAACGGCTGCATATCACCACAAGCTTTAAAAAATCTTTTGAAAGCAAGTTAACGATGGTGCTTATACTTGCGCCAAGTACTTTTCTTATGCCAATTTCTTTTATGCGTTGTGTAATGGCAAAGGCAGATAAGCCAAACAAGCCAAGGCAGGCAATAAAAATGGCGAGGCAGGCAAACATGGTAAAAATAGTTTTTTGCCTTTCTTCAGCCTTGTAAAGTCGTTCAAAATTTTCATCAAGGAAAGTATATTGATAAGGCGTTTCCGGAAGAATTTTTTCCAGGTGGTTTCAATATGCGATAGTGCAGCAGGTATATTATTCCCGGCTAATCTTGATAGATATCCTTCCATAGTTATTGGGACTTCTTGGCACCAGCAAAACCAGCGGAACAATTTTCTGATGCATGGATTCAAAATGAAAATCATTGAACACACCAATCAATTTCCCTTTGCGGCTGCCATACCCAAAATCTTTCCCAATCGCATCTTCGTTGATTTTAAAGCCCAATACTTTTACAGCAGCTTCATTGATCAGAAATGCGGAAGTATCCGTACTGAAATCCCTTGAAAAATCCACGGCCTGCAACAATTTTAACGCCATAGGTAGAAATAAAATCCTGGTCGGCAGAAACAAATTTTATATCAGCATTTACAGGCGCCAGCGAATCAGCCACTGTCAATCCTTGATCCCATCGCATCCAGTAACCTGCCGGTGGGGATCCTGGAAGAACGGCCGACATTTTTTATGTTTGAATTCGAAAGCAGTTCGTTACGGAAAGCATCATATTTATCATTCAATTCTGATAACATAAGGCAAGTGTAACAATATGTTCCTTGTCAAACCCAAGTGATTTCTCCTGCATATAGCGCATCTGCTTAAATACAACAGCTGTGCTGATGATAAGAATGATCGAAATGGCAAATTGCGCCGTAACCAAGCACTTTCCTGAAAGAAATATTTCCACCCCCGATCTTCAAAAATCCCTTTAACACTTTTACCGGCTGGAAAGAAGACATGAATAAGGCAGGATACAATCCCGAAATGATCCCAACAACAAAAGGCGATCAAAAATACAGGAACAAGTATCTGCCATTTGAATAAAATATCTATCTGATAGTTGTTGCCCGGAAATTTTATTCAGCCAGGGCATGACCAACCAGGTCAAGCCAAATGCAAGCATCATGGCAATCCAGGATACTAAAACCGATTCGCTTAGAAACTGCAGCAATGATCTCTTTTCTTTGTGCACCCACTACTTTCCTGATCCCGATCTCCCTTGCCCTCAGTGTGGACCGTGCAGTAGAAAGATTCATATAATTGATACAGGCGATCAGTAAAATAAACAATGCAATGGCAGAAAAAATATACACCCGTTTGATATCACCATTTTCTTCTGCTTCATAATCAGTATGTGAACGAAGATGAATATCGGTTAGTTTTTGCAGGCCAAGTGCGGTCCCCTGCGAAGGTTTAAAGGGCCCGTTTTCACGCCATATTACTGGTCAAGAAAAGCAGGGAACTGCGCTTCCAGTTTTTTAGGGTCATAATTTTCAGGAAGCAGTATATAAGTAAAAAAAGAATTATTCCCCAGTTGGTTCTCAAATTCTCTGCTCCATAGATCAGCTGTATCATTCAGTGTATTGAAAGAAACCATCATGTCAGGATGAAAATGTGTATTGGAGGGAAAGGGTTTATAAATACCCGGTAACTTTAAAATCAAAATAATTGCCGAAGTTGATCCTGATCACTTTATTCATTGGATCTTCGTTGCCAAAATATTTCTTGGCAATCTCTTCGGTCAGCATTACACTAAAAGGATCGTTCAATGCCTTTTTAGGATTTCCTTTTACCATGTTCACCTTAAAAAAATCGAAAACTTTTCATCAGCAAAATAAACATTTTGTTCATTGAACATTTTTTCCTCATAACGTAATCGGCAGTTGTACCATTCTGCATAAAGCCGGGTCATGTTTTCTATTTCTTTGAAATCATTTTGCAGCAATGGTCCAAACGGCGGAGCCACGGTGCTGAGGTTAAGCGACTGTGCACCTGTTTCAGGATTATTAAAACTCGGGTAACCCTGTAAACCTGATCTGCATTGGGTTGATATTTATCATAGCTCAGTTCATGAAGAATATAAGTAAGGATCAGCAGGCAACAGGTAAGACCCAACAGTCAACCCAAACAGGTTGATAAATGAAATGAATTTATACTTCATCAGATTCCGAAACGCAATTTTAAGATAATTGCAAATCATGGCTATACTTTAAGATGTTACTAATCAGTGATACTTTTCATGGCGTTGATCATATCAATGCCGATATTCAATTGCCTTATACCATTATATTCTCCATAACTGTCTGTCCATCCAGCATGCGGATGATGCGGTGGCTGTAACGTGCATCATGTTCGCTGTGCGTAACCATAATAATGGTTGTTCCCTGTTCATTCAGATCAGTAAGCAACTGCATTACTTCGTTACCATTTGATGAATCGAGGTTACCTGTAGGCTCATCCGCCAGAATCAGTTTAGGATTGTTTACCACGGCCCTTGCTACGGCCACACGTTGCTGCTGACCACCCGAAAGTTGCTGGGGATAGTGATTGCGGCGATGCATGATCTGCATTTTATCCAGCACTTCTTCCACTCTTTTTTTTCTTTCGGCAGCTTTTACACCTGTATAGATCAGTGGCAATTCCACATTTTCAAAAACAGTCAGTTCATCAATCAGGTTAAAACTCTGGAAAACAAAACCGATATTACGTTTGCGCAGATCGGCTCTTTTGCGTTCATTGAATTTGGCTACTTCAATACCGTTGAATATGAAACTGCCGCCATCAGGATCATCCAGCAAGCCCACAATATTCAGCAGAGTGGATTTGCCACAACCTGAAGGCCCCATGACGGCAACAAATTCTCCTTCTTTAACTTCGAAGGAAAGTTTATTCAATGCAACTGTTTCTACTTCTTCTGTGCGATAGATTTTTTCAAGTTGAGAGATTTTGATCATTGTTGTTTTTTTAGTATTTAATTGTAGGTTTATAATGCTATTGTATGGTACATTAAAATATGTGAATAGGATATATGTTTCATCGCCGTTAGCTTTCTGACACAGGCTTTACATTCTTTATGGCTGTTTTTACATTTTTTATGACGACTTTCTTTTGACAGGTCAGAATCTGAACATTTCTATCACAGGCCTTTAAACCGCTGTGATCTTGCGCAGAAAAACCGGCTAAGCACAAAAAATGAGGATTAATAAAATGATTTTCTTTTTCATAACAGTATATTTTAATAATAAATTTTCATTACCAATTGTCAATTTCCATTGTCAATTGTCAATTGTTCTACTCTTTCTTCAAAACCAATTCCTGCATATTTCCATAATTCTCATAGCTTGATGTAACCACTTTATCCCCGGTTTCAACCCCTGCAGCACTTCATAATAATCAGGATTCTGGCGGCCCAGTTGAATATCTACTTTATAAGCAACTTTTCCATTTTCACTTACTTTAAATATCCAGTTACCACCGGTTTGCTGGTAGAATCCTCCTTTTGGTAATAGCAATGCCTGTGTTTCATCACTCAATGCAAGCCGTATCTGCAATGTTTGTCCGCGGCGGATCCCTTGTGGTACATGAATCATTAAATTCCATATCTACCTGGAACCGGCCATTGGTTACCTGTGTAAATACTTTTTTAATGGTAAGCTTATAATTTTTTCCTGCAAAAGTAAATTTCACCCATCAAGCCCGATGAAGATCCTTGAAATATAATGCTCATCAATATCACCCTTACTTTAAATCCACTCATCACATCTATCTGGCCCAAGGCGTTCTCCTTTATTTTTTGATTGGCCAATCTCTGCATCAAGCGAAGTTAGTTGTCCGTCAACCGGTGCCCGTACAATCAGGTCACCTACTTTTTTCCGCATCACCTGCAATGCATTTTGTGTACGTGCATAAGATTGTCTGGCCTGGTCTGCTTCCTGTTTGGTAGAAACTGAATCCTGTTTTAATACATCTGTCCGTCAGTTTTTTCTTTTGCACCTGGTAGTTATAATTATTTTCTGACTGCTTGAATTCCTGTGAGCCGATCACTTTTTGTTCATACAAATTTTTATTCAGTTTATAAACACGTTCTGCTTCTTTTAAAGCATTGTCAACATCGGTCATCTGGTTCAGTTTGCCGATCGTATTTTGCTGCGCAGCATTCCGGGAGATCTGCATTTGGTAAGCAGGTTAAAAACCGATGTTTCCTGGTTAACCAGACTTAGTTCAAGATCGGTATTGCTAAGGCGAAGAATCGGCTGGTCTTTTTTCATCATAGCTCCATCTTCCACAAATTTTTCTTCCACCCGTCCGCCTTCCAATGCATCCAGGTAAATAGTAGTAACCGGAAGCACCACCCCATTCACAGGAATGAATTCCTGGAAAGCCCTTTTTTAATTTCACTGATGGTAATGCGTTCGGTATCTACATTCAAACTGCTTTTGCCGGAAGTGAAATAATAACTCGCAGCGATCAACGCAATCAAACCCACCACGGCTGCCAATAGTCAGGATCCTTTTTTTTGTCCACTTCTTTTTTGCAATAACTCTATCCATTATCGTTTTTTATTTAATCTCCCATTTACTTGGTACTACCCCTTTCACCTACAAACTATGCCAGAACATAACAAATTGTCGTTCAATAATTTATGAAATACGAAAGTCTTCTTATGTCCGGTTTTGATACAGGAACTGTCCGGTTTTGATACAGTCATTTTTTCAGGATGACTTGAACCGGATCACTAAAATTGCCTTCTGACCGGGATGGTTTTCCGTTGGCGCTGAATATTCCATAGATCAGCCGTACAGAAAATTCTTTCCCTGCTTTTTAAATAATTTGTATCTGTTAGCTGGCTTCTTTTTAGCCGTACTAAAAAATTGCCTGGTTGTATTCTCATTGTCTTATATTTTAAAGTTTGAATAATATTAAAACCCAAGATCGTTTTCAGGAATGAATACAACGCTGTGCCAAATCCTAACAAGTTGTTTTCCAGAAGACTGAAAAAAGAGGTTTAAATATCTTGTTCGCTTTTGATACAATGCTTATCCGTTTTTGATACAGTTCATACAGCACAGGATATTTATTATATTTTCGGCAGTAATTGTTTTTAAATATGGTAAACTTGTATCTCAAATCAATTTGTGGAATTCGTGTATTTCGTGTAATTCGTGTTTTAAAACAATGATCTTAAAAAACGCCAACATACTGGTTATTGATGATGATCCGGATGTACTTACGGCTGTAAAGCTGTTGTTGAAAACAGAAGCAAAAGAAGTAGTCACGAAAAAAATCCGGAAAATATTCATTCATTGCTGAAAGCAAATAATTTCGATATCGTATTGCTCGATATGAATTTCAACAGCAGTATCAATACCGGCAATGAAGGTATTTTCTGGCTAAAGAAAATAAAAGAACTGGACGAAAATATGTCCGTGATCATGATCACTGCATATGGTGATATTGACCTGGCAGTACGTTCCTTAAAAGAAGGCGCTGCAGATTTTATTGTAAAGCCATGGCACAATGAAAAACTGTTACAGGCGATCAAAGAAATTTTACAGTCGAAAGGAAAAACCACCGGGCCGGTAATTACTCCCGTGGCAAGATTCGTTATTGGAAGAGAAATGATCGGTGAGTCGGAGTAATGAAAGAATTTTTTTTAAGATAGAAAAGATTGCACCTACCGATGCAAAATTTTGATACTCGGAGAAAACGGTACAGGCAAAGACTGATAGCAAGAGCCATTCACCAGCAATCATTACGGGCAGATAAGCCATTTGTAAAAGTGGATGTGGGCGCATTAACTGAAACATTATTTGAAAGTGAATTATTTGGCCATAAAAAAGGATCATTTAGTGCAGGTGAAGAAAGGCCGGGGAGATTTGAAGCAGCCAATGGAGGAACCTTTTTCTTGATGAGATCGGAAATATTTCCCTGCAGCAACAGGCAAAATGCTAAGTGTTTTACAAAACAGGCAGGTATCAAGAGTGGGCAGCAATGATGCCGTCAATATAGATATCCGGCTGATCTGCGCCACCAACCTTCCTTTAGCAGAACTGGCGAATGAAAACCGTTTCGCAAAGACCTGATATACCGGATCAATACAGTTGAGATCATTGTGCCGCCATTACGCAAAAGAAATGGCGATATTATGATGCTTGCAAAACATTTCGCCAAAATGTATGCAGCCAAATATTTAAAGCCCGAGCCGGATTTTGACACTAAAGCGAGGAAAAACTAAAGCAATATAATTTCCCGGGCAATGTGCGTGAACTGCAGTATACTATTGAAAGGGCGGTGATCATGGCGGAAGGAGAAGTTCTTACTGCAGCTGATATTATTTTTTCCCCGATCGAATCTGCAGCTCAAGAAGGATACGGAAGCCAGAGACTTAAACTTCGGTGTAGTGGAAAAAAATACGATCTTAAGAGTGATTGAAAAACACAATGGAAATATTTCAAAAGCAGCAAAAGAACTTGGGTATCACCCGAACTGCTTTATACCGGAGATTGAATAAATATGAAATTTAAAAAATTTGAATGGACGCTGCTGCTAAGGATCCTGTTATTATTAATAACATTATTTGGCAGCTTCATTGCTGTTTACAAAGGGTTTGTATTCCTATTATGGGGATTGTATTTGTGATCATCATTTTCCAGGTAGTGGACCTGTATCAGGTTCACGAATAAAAGCAACGAAGAACTGGAGCAGTTTGTTGAGTCGGTTCATTACCGTGATTTTTCCCGGCACTTTGATGAAAAGAATGCCCCGGTTGCATTACAGCCCATGCGAAAAGGATTTAACGAGATCAACAGTACATTCAAAATCATCAGCAAAGAAAGAGAAACCCAGTATCAATACCTGCAAAAGATCCTTGAGCTGGTGGATACGGGTATTCTATCCTACGACATAAAACCGGCGAATGTAATGTGGATGAATGAATCACTGAAACAATTGCTCAATATCCCTTATCTTAAAACAATTCATTCGCTTGAAAAAAGAGATGCAACTACTTCACAAGGAAATAATTGCCGTAAAACCGGGGGAAAGCAAGGTTATTACCATTACGAACGATAAAAGCAGCATTAAAGGTGTTGATATCTGCCACTGCATTTCAAACAGAAGGAAAATTTATAAACTGATCGCTTTTCAAAACATCAATGAAGCGCTGGATGAAACAGAATCAAAAGCATGGCAAAAACTACTGAGTGTAATGACACATGAGATCATGAATTCTGTAGCGCCCATTTCTTCCCTTGCAGATACATTGAAAAGCGGTTACAATTATCCATACCCGATCTCCAATAATAATTCGGGCTCCGTGGATGACCTTGAACTGGGTATTGAAACCATCAAGCGAAGAAGTGAAGGGTTGCTGAAATTTGCAGAAACCTACCGTAACCTGAATAAGATTACCACGCCCAATGTAAAAAAAATTTATGTGAGGGATATGTTTGAAAACCTGCATCACCTGATGCAGCCTACACTGGACCAAAAAAATATTGAACTGGAAATTATTTTAAAAGATCCGGACCTGTATACTTGAAGCAGATATCAATCTTATAGAACAGGTATTGATCAACCTGGTCGTGAATGCCACCGAAGCAGTAAAAGACGTTGCCGATCCACGGATCTTATTGTCGGCATACATAACCCCGCAGAATAAAGTGGTTGTAAAAGTTGCTGATAATGGCATTGGTATGTCAGCAGAACTGATGGAAAAGATATTCATTCCTTTCTTCAGTACCCGCAAAACCGGCAGTGGTATAGGTTTGAGCCTCTGCAAACAGATCATGTTGCTGCACAAGGGGAATATAAAAGTACAAAGCGTTGAAGGAGAGGGCACAGCCTTTTTTCTTTATTTTTAAGCAGGATAAAAATTTCATAGATCCGGAAGTCAGGAATTTGTCCATAAAATCATATTTAATAGGCTCAGGTTGACGAATGAAAATTCAGGAATTAATATTACAAACAAATGCCCTGCCAGCCCTGCTTCATTTTTATAAAAATATCCTGGAAATGGATACGATGGTATTGAATGACAACAGCATTGTTATTCATACTTCACAAACAAAACTGGTATGGGAGCAAATCACTGAAACACTAAACCCGGTTTATCATTTTGCATTTAATATCCCATCTAATAAAATAGAAGATGCATTTACATGGCTGAAGAAAAGAACAGCCCTTTTATGGTTAGATGATTACAATGGCTATGTCGCCGATTTTGTTAACTGGCATGCAAAGTCAGTTTATTTTTTAGACCCAGCAGGAAATATCGTGGAGCTTATTGCCCGCTTTGATCTTCCCGATCATTCGGATGAAGCATTTTATCCAGGCCTGATCCGTTGCATCAGTGAGATCGGGCTGGTATTCCCTCCTGATAGTTTTGATCATGATGTAAACAAACTCATGGAGGACCATAACCTTTCCTATTTTAGTAAGCAACCACCCCTGCCACATTTCAGGGCCATTGGCAATGACGAAGGTTTGTTTGTGATTGTCCCCGAGCACAGGATATGGTTTTCTACTAAGGATAAACCCGCGGGAATCTACCCGATCAGGCTCAAATTTGAAGAAAATGGGATTGTCCGGGACCTTCAATCTTATATTCCCTTCATATGATATAATAATACACTCCCTTAAATACTATAAACCAGGATATTTCGTTTAATGACAGGTTCGCTAAAAAAAGCGGCCGTTGCTTACCACACTGATATAAGAGCCCCCAAGTGGGCTTTTATATTTTCTTTAAGATTTTGTGGCATAGATTTTTCTATAATACAGGCAGGACAACAACCCCCGTTTAAGTCCATTTCAATCTGGTATTCTGAAGAAAAATGATAGTTTGACCAATTTAATATCCCTTAAAAAATGATAGTTTGACCAAGTTGTGGTTTACGATTTCAAGTTGGTTTACGATTAATTGAGCCCCTTTTTGGGGCTTTTTTTATAATCAGTGTCTGGGCATTTGTTTGAAACAATATATTTCCTGGTCTCCTACTCCGGATGATCATGAAAATTAGAAAATCCCCAGCCCCCAACAAATAGAAACAAATCATAATAGTTACCCCAATTCGTAGAAGTCATCGATGATTAAAATTATATATGTGGAGATCCTGTCTCAATAGATCGTTTATGCCCGTGTAAATTCATTGGCATCATTAATGGATTTACCTATCTGGTTTTTCATAGGATATTGGATTTAAACCGGGGTTAGATTTTTATCTTGACCCCTTTTTTATTTTCAACTACGCTTCCTTTTCTATCCTCTCAAAACAATAATGATGATTACGAATTCTTTTTTTCCTTGATGAAAAGAAGCAAAAATCAAGGGCTGCAGAAAAAAAAGCTAAAAATTGTTCTTCGGGTGTAAAATGAAATAAGTTCAAACATTTGAACAGTACCCAACTACGTGCGACTTACCAGCCAAGAATATATCCAGGCAATGGTAATATCTATTTCATTTTTACATCCCTCCGCCCAATTTTCTTAACGAAATTTTTTCTGAGGCCCAGACCTCCGGCCTCCCTTCTGAATAGGTATCAGTGGGTTCGTATTGCTTAGCCGACATTAAAAAATTCCGGTGAACTATTCAAACCTAAGTGTAGAATTACAACAGCTGAGATCACTTTGCACAATAGCTCCACATCGCTGCTTCCCCTAATCGGGCTGTAATCGATTAGGGGGGTCTTTTTTTGGTTCTTTTTTGGACAAGCAAAAAAGAACGTACAATATGCTGCAAATGTCTATTATCAAATAATAATGATGGTTAAGAATTCTTTTTTCTTCAGTCTGCAAAAACGCAACTATCATGTACGGCCCATGTCTTCGCTTGCTAACTTGCCCTGCAATATTTCCAGTTCACGTTTCCTGGCCTTATAAATGCTGTGTTCCCACCCGCTGGCATAATTGGTGAGGATAAAAAAGACCAGTATACCCAACAACTATCCATACAGATTTTCCACCGTCCCAAACACCGAGAAGGATAAGTATACCAATCGGCAAGAATGTTCCACCGCATGAGTCGGGAAAGGCGTACCTGGTAAGTTGCCATTGAAACAGCATGGGTAAGGTCGCCCACGCATTGACCGGTCAAACCGGTGGTCCCCATTTATCCTGCGGATCCTGCTCACCAGTAAATACAATGCACTGCCAAGCATCCACGCAGATAAGATGTACATAAATACATTTCCGCTTTGCTTGTGCAAATTCATTCCAAGAATGAAACAGCCGGTAACGGCATATGCAACGATCGACAGTAATTCACTGATGTTGGTAATATGGTAAGCCTGTTTCTTTTTTGACAGGATACGGTTGTGCAATGCTTTTTCATTGATACCGTAAAGAGGCTCATTGTTTTGTGAATCCCAGATTTTTTTCATTTCTTCAAATTCCATGATGATCATTTTTTTTTGATTTTGAGATGAGGTATTTTTTTATGCGGTTGATTTTGACACCAACATTTGATTCAGTGATGCCCAGTATGCCGGCCATTTCTTTGTAGCTGAAATTATCCAGCATCAATAAGGTAATGGAACGATCAATTTCATCGAGCCTGTAAATTTCTTCATAGAGCCACTCCAGGCGTTCATCAACGGTATGCTTACTCTCTTGTAAGACGTGCTGTACCTGGTCAAGTGATTCTGCATGGAAATGTTTCCGTTCTTTTCTTACCCATTTAATGGCAGTATTGAGCGATATCCGATATAGCCAGGTGCTAACGGAAGACTCCTGCCTGAACGTTGGAATGGAATGCCATACCTGGATGGTGATCTCCTGGAAGAGATCGTCCTGGTCCATTGGATGTAAATGCATAGGCCCTTACTACTTTAAAGATGAGCGCTTTGTGCTGATCAAGCCAGCTATCAAAAATATGCTGTCTGTTCCTTTTCCGTCACGGTACTGATTGTTTACCCTATTAGTACCATCAAAGGAATGAATTCTTACAGAATGAAGGAGAAATGATGAAAAATAAAAAGCATCCAAAAAATGGATGCCTCATAAAGTGGAGAGTATCGGGGTCGAACCGACGACCTTCCCGCCCGCTTGCGGGACGTTCTGCCAACTGAGCTTTATACAAAACAAAATGCATCCAAAAATTGGATGCATGATAAAGTGGAGAGTATCGGGGTCGAACCGACGACCTCTTGCATGCCATGCAAGCGCTCTAGCCAACTGAGCTAACCCCCCGGGGAGTGCAAATATAATTTCATTGCCTTTTGCTTCAAAATGTATTTTAATAAAAAAGGCCATTTCTTTCGAAACAGCCATCATTTATAATGTATCATTCACATTCATCATTTCATTAATCTCCCCATATCTCTTCTTTCCCTTCCAGCCATTGTTTTACCAGGTTAGTTGTTACTGATTTTGGTCTTTCCAGCGGGAAGCTAAGTGCCCTGTCCCAGCAAAGGCTTGCCAATACACCCAATGCCCTGGACACACCAAAAAGCACGGTATAGAATTCATATTCCACCATCCCGTAATGCACCAGCAAGGCACCGCTATGCGCATCTACATTGGGCCAGGGGTTCTTGATCTTGGCAATGGATTGTAACACAGGAGGCACCGCTTCGTAAATATTCCATACAGTTTGCACCAATGGATCATCGGGCATGTGCTTTTTTCCAAACTCCATCTGGGCTGTGAACCGGGGATCCGTTTTACGAAGTACCGCATGTCCGTATCCGGGCACAACTTTTCCTTCACTCAGTGTTTTTTTCACATATTCTTCGATCTGTTCTTTTGTAGGCGTATCAGTCCCGATCTGCTCTCTCAATTCAAAGATCCATTTGATGACTTCCTGGTTTGCCAGGCCGTGTAACGGGCCCGCAAGGCCATTCATGCCGGCTGCGAAGCTTAGGTAAGGGTCGCTCAATGCAGAGCCAACGAGGTGGGTTGTATGTGCGGAAACATTTCCACCTTCATGATCAGCATGTATCACCATGTATAAACGCATCAGCTCCTTAAAACCTTCATCATCATATCCCATCATGTGCGCAAAATTTCCCGCCCAATCCAGTAACCCATTTGGCTGGATATGGTCGCCGTTCTTATACTTACGGCGATATATATACGCAGCTATACGCGGAAGCCGGGCGATCAGGTCCATCGAATCATCAAACACTGCATCCCAGTAATCCTTCTTGCTCATGCCCTTTGCATACCGTTTTGAGAATTCGCTTTCTGTTTGTAATGCCATGATGCCAACAACAAATTGTGTCATCGGGTGTGTGCCTACAGGTAATGCTTCGATCGTGGCAAATACATGGTTGGGAACATGGCTCCGGCGCTGCCATACGCTGCTGATATGCTGCACATCTTCCTCTGTAGGTAATTCTCCCACAAGCATGAGGTAAAATAAGCCTTCGGGCAATGGCTCTGATCCTTTGGCCGTCTTTGGTAATTTCTCACGCAATTCCGGGATTGAATAGCCCCTAAAACGAATCCCATCCTGTGCATCCAGTAAGGACGTTTCAGTTACAAGCCCCGTGATCCCACGCATTCCCTGGTATATCTGGGCAAGGGTAACTTCTCCAATTACCTTTTCTCCATTTTCTTTTATTAGATCCCTGATCTGAACTGAAACGATATCTGCTTTTTCCTTAAACCTGTCTTTAATAATACCCATAATGTGTTTGTTGTATGATAATGGTTGATTCTGATCTTATGAAACTGGCATTGACATTGGATCCATCGCAAAAGGGTGCATTTTAAGTACATCGTAAGATCAATGCCTTAAAATTACGATGCCTCCTGCTGTTAAACAAAAGTTTTAAAAGAAAGTTTAACGAAACGGGTAGTTGCGGCTATTACTTGGGCGCCCTTTTATACAGGTAAAACGCGAGCAGTCCGAAAATGAAATTTGGCATCCAGGCGGCAAGCCAGGGCGTAAAATCGCCCTTCGTGGCAAATACAATAGAAAACCTGCTGCAGAGAATATACAATACACTGATCACAACACCCAGTGCGAGGTGAAATCCGCTGCCCCCCCGCACTTTCCGGGATGCAAGCACTGCCCCGATCATCGTTAGGATCAGAACAGATACAGGGATCGCATCCCTGTTATACCGCTCTACCAATAAAGTACCAAGCATTTCCGAACCCCGCATTTTTTCCAGCTCGATAAACCGATCCAGTTCAGGGGTAGACATCTGGTCCTTTAGGTAATCATCTTTTCTCAGGTCGATCGGCTTGAAATTATAGGCCATATATTTCTTAGGAGATCTTTTTACATTTTCATTGATCGGGTTGATATCCCGTTCCATCACGTTATTGAACAGCCATTTTCTTTTGGCCGTATCCCAATTGAAGCTTACAGCACGAAAATTATACAGCATTTTGTTATTTCTGAATTTCTCGATAAAAAAATTGCTTCCTGTTTTCGAAATAGTATCGTAACCCCTGATACCTGCATACGTGTTTGAATCGATCTTGAAATATATATTTTGTTTGTAAGTGGGATTGGTTAAAGAGGGGCCTCCTATATCAATATATTTTTTTTCAAATTCCCCCCATTTCCTGTTTGCCTCCGGAACAACATATTGATATCCTGCCCATAACAGGCCGGATAAAAAAACAGCTCCCACGAGGTACGGCAATAAAAATCTTTTATAACTCACGCCACTGCTGAGTATAGCAATGATCTCTGACCTTCCTGCCATTTTTGAAGTAAAAAAGATCACAGAGATGAAAACGAAGAGGGGGAAGAGCATCGCATCGATCCGTGGAATAAAGCCAAAATAATAATCCCGGGTAATTTGCCAGGCCGATAATTTGGATTGTACAAAATTGTCTGTTTTTTCGCTGATATCCACTACAACCACGATCGCGGTGAATAAAATAAGACAAAAGAAAAAAGTGCTCAGGTATTTAGATAATATGTACTTGTCAATTTTTTTCATCAAAAACGGAAAGTTACAAACGAAATCCCAGTTAACTCAAAGTTCATAGTTCTTAGTTCATAGGTAAAGGTTAAAATTGAAGTAAATTATTCCCCACTAAACATCATGAACCATGAACCATGAACCATGAACCATGAACCAGGAACCAGTAACTAAGAACTATTAACTATGCCATTGGCAGCGATCCATCCAGTCGTCCATGCATTTTGAAAATTAAAGCCACCGGTGATGCCGTCTATGTCCAGGATCTCACCGGCAAAAAATAATCCCGGGATTACCTTGCTCTGCATTGTATTCACATCTACTTCTTCAGGCCTGATACCTCCGGCAGTTACAAATTCTTCTTTAAAAGTGGTTTTGCCTTTCACTGCAAATTCCTGTCCGCACAATATTTTTACCAGTTTATTCTGTTCCCTGGCAGGCAGGTCTGCCCACCGGATTTCTTCGTGTATGCCGCATAGTTGTAATAAATATTCCCATAGCCTCCCGGGCAGTCCAAATGGATTGCGGTTATAGATTTTCTGTGAGGCAATATCAAATCTTACCTGTTGTATCTTTTCTTTTAAACTATTTTCATTGTAATCCGGTATCCAGTTAATAATAATCGAAAATGAATAATTTTTCAGGGCGAGTTCCCTGGCACCCCAGGCAGATAATTTTAAAACGGCCGGCCCACTCATGCCCCAATGTGTAATAAGCAGGGGGCCGCTTTGCTGCAATTTTGTCCCTGCGATCTTAACGGTTACATTTTCAAGAGAAATCCCCATCAATGCAGTGATTGAGTTGCCGGGCATATTAAAGGTAAATAAGGATGGCACAGGTTCTTCAATGCTATGACCGGTCTTTACCAGCCATTCAAACCCGGAAGCTTTTGGAAAACCACCACAGGCAACACATACATGATCGGCAAACTCAGTTCTCCCATTATTTAATGATAATTCAAATCTTCCGCGCTCATCATTTCCCGGTTTTTGATCCAGCATCCTGTACCCGGTATCCGGTATGGGTTTTATCTCCCTCACTTCCGCATTCATTCTTATCTCCACACCATATCTATTGGCTTCCTTCAGCAGGCAATCAATGATCGCCTGGGAAATATTGGCTTCCGGGAACATTCTGCCATCCGCCTCTGTTTTTAATGGCACGCCACGCTCACTGAACCAGGCAATGGTATCTGTTGTAAAAAAATGGTGAAACGCTTTTTTTAAAAATGAAGCTCCGCGTGGATATTTTTTGATCATATCCGGGATATTATAACAGGCATGTGTAACGTTGCACCTTCCTCCCCCACTCACTCTTACCTTACTGAGCAGTTTCGCTGATCTTTCTATGATAATTACTTCCAGTTGCGGGGATTGACGGGCTGCATTCACCGCACAAAAAAAACCTGCTGCACCTCCTCCGATCACAAAAAGCTTTTTCTTAGACATAAGAGTTAGAATGAAAAATGTTGAATTTTATATGTTAGATGATTCATTCAACATTTAAAATTCAACATTCAACATAAAAAATTAGTTATAGCTCCAGGATAAATTGTGGTTAGCTTTTTCTGCCTTTTCAATTTCGATAAAAGAAGTGAGCACATCTGCCTCAGCCCTGGTAATGCAAACATCATGTTCAAAATGGGCCGAAGGTTTTCTATCTTTTGTAAGCACCGTCCAGCCATCATTTAAATGTACCACTTCCTTTACGCCCATATTGATCATTGGTTCTATCGCAAGCACCATTCCTTCCTTTAATTTTGCACCGGACCCTTTCTTACCATAGTTGGGTACCTGGGGATCTTCATGCAGGCTTTTTCCAAGGCCATGCCCAACAAGCTCACGCACTACGCCATACCCGTGTTTCTTTTCTGTATGTTCCTGGATGGCATTGGCAATATCACCGATCCGGTTCCCCTGCCTCGCTTTTTGAATGCCGAGGTAAAGGGCTTCCTTCGTTACCTTCAATAGTTGCTTAACTTCCGGCAGCACTTCACCTATCGCATAGGTATATGCGCTATCCCCATGAAATCCATTCTTGTAAATACCAATATCCAGCGAAATGATATCGCCGTCCTTTAACACATGGTCACCGGGGAAACCATGTACCACGGCTTCATTCATGGAGATGCAGGTAGCAGCAGGAAAGCCATTATAATTCTTAAAAGATGGCTTGCCGCCATGATCCCGGATGAATGTTTCTACGATATTATTTACCTGGATCGTAGTCATACCCGCTTTCAAAACCCTGGCAGCTTCCGCATGCGCCATCCCTACCAGCAGGCAGCTGTGCCGCATGATCTCAATTTCTTCTTTTGTCTTATACTGTATCATCGATCCTCAAAATTAAAACAAACCCCAACGATTTTGTCGTCAGGGCTATTCATTTATTATAATAAATTTCTGTTAGATTCCTGAAGTAACAGCCTGTCTGCCCTGCAATCTTCCGCTACTCATCAATCCATCGTACTGCCGCATCAGCAATTGTGTTTCAATCTGCTGCAACGTATCTAAAATAACACCTACCATGATCAGCAGTGAAGTACCACCAAAGAAAGTAGAGAAACTCTGTGACATACCAAATACCAGCTGGAAAATACCCGGGAGAATACCAACCAATGCCAATAGTATTGCGCCTGGTAATGTGATCCTGTCCATGATGGTACCAATATAATCTGCCGTTGGCTGACCTGGTTTTACACCAGGTATGAAACCGTTGTTACGCTTCAGTTCATCAGCCATTTGCTTTGGATTGAATATAAGGGCCGTGTATAAGAATGTAAACGCGATCACACAGACAGAATATACGATCATGTAAACAACATTCGTATGATCCGTGAAATATTTAGCCCATCCTGCCCCCGTAAAACCGGTAAATATGGTTGGCAAAAATAAGATGGCTTGTGCAAAGATGATCGGCATAACACCGGCAGCATTTACTTTTAAAGGTAAAAAGTTACGGGCCCCTCCAAACTGGCGGTTGCCAACGATCTGCTTGGCATAATTCACAGGGACTTTCCTGGTACCCTGCACCAGCATGATCAGGCCCATGATAATGGCGATCAGGAAAACAACTTCAATCAGCATGATCAAAAGGCCACCTGCGCCCCTTGTTGTCCTCGCTGCCCACTCCTGTGTAAATGCCTGTGGAAGGCGGGCAAGGATACCGATCATGATGATCATGGAAGTACCATTTCCCAAACCTTTATCCGTGATCTTTTCACCCAGCCACATAACGAACAAGGTACCGACTGTTAAAATAACTACCGTTGAAACCCAGAAGAACTTGCCATAAGCAGGGATCAGCGCTTCCGCGATACCCGGACTGTTTAAATACCCGATATATGCGGCTGCCTGGAAAGCAGTAACGATCACCGTTAGGTAACGCGTCCATGAATTGATCTTCTTCCTGCCACTATCACCTTCTTTCTGGATTTTTGCCATTTGAGGAACCAATATGGTCATCAATTGCATAAAAATGGAAGCGGAGATATATGGCATGATACCCAATGCAAAAATGGAAGCTTTGGAAAAAGCTCCCCCCACAAATGCATCCAGCAATCCAAGCATCCCGCCCTGGGCACTGCTGCTAAGATTATCTAATTTATTGGGGTCAATACCAGGAAGAACAATGAAAGAACCTAACCTGTAGATAAACAAGAGTAATAAAGTAAATATTATTTTATTACGCAGTTCCTCAATGCTCCAGATATTTTTTATTGTTGTAACGAACTTCTTCACAGAATTAAATCGATTTAATTGTTTGCGCTAAAAAGTAAAAGACCCCGCTAAGCGTGGGTCGGGCAAATATCGGCTATTTTTATTGAACTATTTCTATTGAGCCTCCTGCAGCTTCGATCGCAGCTTTCGCCTTGTCGCTTGCAGCATTTACCTTAAAAGTAAATTTGCCTTTCAGTTCTCCATTACCCAGGATCTTTACACGATCAGTCTGGCTTATCAAACCATTGATGTATAAATTTGTAAGACTGAAATCTGTAATACCATACTTTTCAGCATAATGATCGATCTGGCCCAGGTTGATCACTTTAAATTCAATGCGGTTGATATTCGTAAATCCACGCTTCGGGATACGGCGCTGGATCGGCATCTGTCCGCCTTCGTGGGCTTTCTTACTTTTGTAACCGGCACGGCTTTGTCCACCTTTATTACCTTTTGTAGATGTACCACCTTTACCACTTGCCTCACCACGGCCGATGCGTTTTTCCTTGTGCGTTGCGCCTTTTGCAGGCTTAAGAGTATGTAAATTCATTTTTTATTGATTTTATACTTACGGGGAATCACCCCTCGCTTAAATAATTTGATAATTAGTTGATTTGAAAATTTGAAGATTAGTGAGTTCTTTAATTTGAAGATGTGCTATCATTGACACATTTCCAAATCTCCAAATTTTCAAATTTGAATTATGCTTCTTCCACTTTTACGAGATGATGAACTTTAGTCACCATACCCAATATTTGCGGAGTAGCTTCTACTTCTACAGTTGCGTTCATTTTCTTCAAACCCAAAGCGATCATTGTTCTTTTTTGACGCTCCGATCTGTCGATCACGCTTTTTACCTGTGTTACTTTAATCTTTTTCATTATTCGAAATTTATAAAGATGTTCAGATCTAAGATGTTCGGAAAATCATACATCATAAATCATACATCATACATTTTATTTTATCCGTTAAATACCTTTTTCAATGAGATGTTGCGTGTTTTTGCAATTCCAATTGGTTCACGTAAAGTAGCCAATGCCTTGATCGTTGCTTTTACCACGTTATGCGGGTTGGCAGAACCCAGGTTCTTTGCCAGTACGTCGGTGATACCGGAAAGTTCCAGCACAGCACGCATGCTTCCCCCGGCAATTACACCGGTACCATGGGCAGCTGGTTTTATCAAAACTTTGGCAGCACCTTCCTTACTAAGCTGGTCATGAGGAATGGTACCATGCATGATCGGAACTTTTATCAGGTTCTTCTTTGCATCTTCAATTCCCTTTGTAATAGCTTCCTGAACCTCTTTCGCCTTACCCAGTCCATGGCCTACCACACCGGCTTCGTTTCCTACCACTACCAGTGCAGAAAAACTAAATGCACGACCGCCTTTAGTTGTTTTAACCACACGGTTTATGGCAACCACTTTTTCTTTCAGCTCCAGGTCACCGGCTTTCATTTTATTTACAATTACGTTTGACATGTATTATTCTTTATTAGAAATTTTTACAATTAAAAATCCAGACCTGCTTCTCTTGCTCCTTCAGCCACTGCTTTCACGCGGCCATGATATAAATAACCACTACGGTCAAATACTACTTTCTTGATACCAAGTTCCACAGCTTTGCGGGCGATCGCTTCACCTACCATTTTACTCTTATCGATCTTTGGAGCCTTTTGTGCAGTGATATCTTTTTGCTTCGATGATGCAGCTGCAATGGTAGTACCATTGCTATCGTCGATCAGCTGGGCATAGATCTCGCTGTTGCTTCTGAAAACAGTTAAGCGTGGGCTTGCAGGTGAACCGCTGATCTTTTTACGGATGCGGTACCTTATTTTTTGTCTTGCACTTGATTTGTTGTTGCTCATCTTCTTTTATTTATTTCCCCGATGCTGCCGGGGATCGTTTAATAGTTAACCAGTTTACCGGTTTACTAAGTTGACTCATTAACTTTATCAACTATTTCAACCTGTCAACCTTCTTATTTACCTGCCGATTTACCTGCTTTCCTTCTCAACACTTCACCTTCAAACTTCACACCCTTTCCTTTGTATGGTTCAGGCTTACGCAGGCTGCGGATCTTGGCGCATACCTGGCCGAGCAATTGTTTATCAATGCTGGTAAGCAGGATCATTGGGTTCTTACCCTTTTCCTGTTCAGTTTTTATGGTGAGTTCTTTCGGAATCTCAAAAATAATATTGTGAGAATAACCCAAAGACAGGTCAAGTAAATTTCCCTGGTTGGAGGCTTTAAAACCCACACCCACCAGTTCTAATTTCTTTGAATACCCTTCGGTAACCCCTTTTACCATATTGCTGATCAAAGAACGATAAAGGCCATGCATTGCACGGTGACGGATCTGGTCCGTCGGGCGTGAAAATTCAACCTTATCTTCTTTCAGTTCTACTTTGATATCCCTGTCAATGGCCTGCTTCAATTCACCTTTTGGGCCCTTTACCGTTACGATATTATCACCGCTAACGGAGAAGGTTACTCCTTGTGGCACATCTACCGGCTTTTTTCCTATACGACTCATTTTACTTAATTTGAAAATTTGAAAATTTGTTAATTTGAAAATGATCTTTTATGCGGTCAGCCATGTATAGAAGGCTTAAGGCATTTTTATTTCCGACATGAAGACCATTTTCAAATCTTCAAATCGTTTAATCTTCAAATTAGAAGATATTACAAAGCACCTCGCCACCTACATTCTGTGCTTTTGCTTCTTTATCAGTCATAACACCTTTCGAAGTAGAGATGATCGCTACACCGAGGCCGTTCTTAACACGTTTAAAATCTTCCGGCTTTGCATAGCTCCTCAAACCCGGGCGGCTTACCCTCTCCAGGCTCTGTATCACCGGCAATTTTGTAGTTGGGTCGTATTTAAGGGCAATTTTAATGACCCCTTGCTTACTATCATCTTCAAATTTGTATTTCAAAATATAGCCTTTATCATAAAGGATCTCGGTAATGCGCTTTTTTAAATTGCTTGCAGGTATTTCTACAATACGGTGGTTTGCCATTTGTGCATTCCTGATTCTTGTTAAATAATCTGCGATTGGATCAGTAACCATTGTTATTTCTGTTAATTGATTTAATAATTTATTACAATGCGATATCCCGAATTGGATGCTTGATCCTTGATTCTTGATACTGGATAAAAATCTTCAATTTACCAGTATCTAGTATCCAGTATCTAGTACCTAGTATCCAGTTCTACCAACTGGCCTTGGTCACTCCAGGGATCTTTCCCTGCAATGCCATATCCCTGAACATGATGCGGCTGATACCAAAATGGCGCATATACCCCCTTGGACGCCCGGTAAGCTGGCACCTGTTCTTTAAACGAACCGGAGAAGCATTCTTTGGTAATAGATCCAAACCTGCATAATCTCCTGCGGCTTTAAGGGCTGTTCTTTTTTCCGCATAGCGGGCAACCATTTTTTCCCTTTTAACCTGCCTGGCGATGATTGATTTTTTTGCCATGATTTAACTTTCTGTTTTTTTGATATTTTTAAACGGCATACCCAATTCTTTCAACAGTTCAAATGCTTCTTCATTGGTACCTGCAGTTGTTACAAAAGTGATATCCAAACCAGTGATCTTATTTACTTTATCAATATCGATCTCGGGGAAAATGATCTGTTCTGTTACACCAAGGGTGTAATTTCCACGGCCATCAAAAGCCTTGTCATTGATCCCTTTAAAATCACGTACGCGTGGCAGTGATACGGATACCAGCCTGTCAAGGAACTCATACATTTTTACACCACGTAAAGTAACTTTTGCGCCAATGGGCATATTCTTACGAAGCTTAAAGTTTGAGATATCTTTTTTAGACATGGTAGCTACCGCTTTCTGCCCGGTAATATTCGACAGCTCTTCTACAGCTACATCGATCAGTTTTTTATCTGTAACAGCCCCGTTCACACCACGATTCAAACAGATCTTGGTTAGCCTTGGAGCCTGCATTACAGTTTTATAACTGAATTTTTTCATTAAAGCAGGTACAACTTCTTTTTTGTACTTATCTGCTAATCTCGGAGTATTTGTTGTTGTGCTCATTATTTGATTACCTCCCCTGATTTTTTTGCGATCCTGATTAATTTACCGTTTTCCCTGGTACGCTTGATCTTAGACGGGCCACCGGATTTTGCATCCCAAAGCATTACATTGCTGATCGCAATAGGCGCCTCGGTTTTTACAATACCACCCTTCGTATTCTGGGCTGTTGGCTTTGTGTGCTTAGTAACAATGTTCACACCTTCCACCAATACACGGCTTTTTTCCAATATTATTTCCAACACTTTACGTGGCTTTTTCAGGTCCTTATCTTCACCAGTGATCACTACCACCTGGTCGCCTTTTTTAATGTTGAATTTGGGTTTAAATCTTGTATTCATTTTTATCTAGCTTTTAGCTATTAGCTTACAGCTTTTAGCTTGTTCTTATTAATTTATAATTTCCTGCTAACAGCTAACAGCTATCAGCTAATGGCTTTCCTACAATACTTCCGGGGCCAGGGAAATGATCTTCATATACCCCTTATCCCTCAATTCACGCGCCACCGGCCCAAAAATACGGGTACCTCTTGGTTCGTCAGAATTGTTCAGCAATACAACCGCATTGTCATCAAAACGGATATAAGAACCGTCTTTACGACGCAGCTTATTCTTTGTTCTTACGATGACCGCTTTACTAACGGTTCCTTTTTTGATACCACCTGCAGGCATGGCATCTTTTACAGTAACAACGATCTTATCACCGATCTTCGCATAATCCTGTCCGCTATTACCCAACACACGAATACAAAGTACTTCTTTGGCGCCGCTGTTATCCGCTACATTTAGTCTGCTCTCTTGCTGTATCATTTTATTTAGCTTTTAGCTATTAGCTTTTAGCTGCTAGCCGGTTAACTTTAATTTGAATGCCTTCACTAATAGCTAGGAGCTAACAGCTAATGGCTTTTTTATTATTTCACTTTCTCAACTACCTCTACCAATCTCCACCTCTTTGTTTTACTCAAAGGGCGTGACTCCATGATCTTAACGGTATCCCCGATGCTGCACTCATTCTTTTCATCATGAGCATGAAAACTGGTTGTCTTCTTAAGGAACTTTCCATAAAGCGGGTGCTTTACTTTACGCTCTACTTTTACGACGATCGTCTTATCCATTTTATTGCTGGATACTACGCCGACCCTGGTCTTCCTTAAATTCCTATCAACTGTTGTTGTTGTTGTTGTTGCTTCCATCTTTTTTTATGTTTAGAAGGTTTAAAAGGTTTAGGAAGTTTAAGAAGTTACATTGAACTCTTTGAACTTTTTGAACCTTAAACTTTTCTTATGCTCCTATTTGTGTTTTCTTCAATAACGTTTTTAAACGGGCGATATCCCTTCTCAAAGAACGGATGCTCTGTGGGTTTTCCAGCGGAGCGATCGCATGCGCAAAGCTTAACTTCTTCAGGCGCAGTTCATCTTCCTGGATCTTTGACGCCAGGTCTGCCTCACTTAAACCATGAAGGCTTTTTACGAAATCAACTTTTTTTGACATTTTTCTTAATTTGAAAATTTGAAAATTTGAAGATTTGCTGATTTGATCCTGTATTTCATTATCACATTTTCAAATCTTTAAATCGACTAATTATTACGCCTGGTAATCATGGCTTACCACGAACTTTGTAAGGATCGGTAATTTCTGTGCTGCCAAAGCAAATGCTTCTTTCGCGACTTGCTCTGTTACACCATCCGCTTCAAATAAGATACGGCCTGGCTGAACGATGGCTGCCCATCCTTCAGGGTTACCCTTACCCTTACCCATCCTTACCTCGGCCGGCTTTGCAGTAATCGGCTTATCAGGAAATATCCTGATCCACACATTTCCTTCACGCTTCATATGACGTGTCATTGCCTGGCGGGCACTTTCGATCTGCCTGTTTGTTAACCAAACACTATCAAGGGCTTTAAGGCCAAATGTTCCAAATGCCAGGGTTGCACCACGCTTGGTATCTCCCTTCATCCTGCCTTTCTGCGTCTTCCTGTGTTTGCTTCTTTTTGGTGATAACATCGTTTCTTAATTTATGATGTATGATCTATGATTTTTGATTTATAGACCAGACAACTTTTACAATTCAATTATTATTTTCGATGGTAATGATATCATACATCATCCATCTTACATCATACATTTGGATTATCTCCTTCCACCACCGCCACCACGATTATCTCCACCTCCACGTCCACCACGATCTCCCCCACCACCTCCTCTGCGGTCACCACCACCACCGCCTCTGCGGTCATCTCTTCCACCCCTGTCGTCCCTTCTTTCAAAACCACCTTGTCTTTCGGGTCCGTCATTCTTGCCACCACCTGCGATGATATTTGGATTCAGATCCCTCTTACCTAACACTTCACCTTTACAGATCCACACTTTGATACCTATTTTACCATAAACAGTCAGCGCGAATACATTTGCATAGTCGATATCCATACGCAGTGTATGCAATGGG
This sequence comes from uncultured Chitinophagaceae bacterium, assembly GCA_963779595.1. GTDB lineage: Bacteria > Bacteroidota > Bacteroidia > Chitinophagales > Chitinophagaceae > Ferruginibacter. The sequence goes on from CAVZYY010000002.1 coordinate 834,448, forward strand.
GTACGGCCCTGTTTGATCTCTTCGCTACGTGCGATCTCTGCTCCACCCAAACGGCCACCTACTTTTACCTTGATCCCTTCAGCGCCCATACGCAATGCAGAAGCAATAGACATTTTAATTGCACGCTTGTAATTGATACGGTTCTCAAGCTGGCGCGCAATTGTATCTGCTACAATATTGGCATCCAGTTCGGGCCTGCGTATCTCCAAAATATTTATCTGCACATCATCTTTACCACATAATTTTTTCAATTCTTCTTTGATCCTGTCAACTTCACCGCCACCTTTACCGATGATGATCCCCGGTTTGGATGTATGGATCGTTACGATCAGTTTATTCAAAGTACGCTCGATAACGATCTTGGCGATACCACCCTTGTTGATACGGGCGTTCAGGTAATTCCTGATCTTATCATCTTCGATCAATTTGCCGGCATAATCCTTTTTGTGAGCATACCAGTTGCTATCCCAGCCACGAATGATTCCTAACCTTGCACCTATCGGATTTGTTTTCTGACCCATATTCGGTTTTTAATTATTTGTTTTTTTTGATGCTGATTCTTTTTTAACTGCTGGCTTTTTTGCGGCCGGCTTTTTAGCTGCTGCTTTCTTTTCAACAACAGGAGCTTCTTCTACTACCGCTTCAGCTTTTACTTTTACTGGTTTCACCGCTTTTTCACCTGCGATATCAACGATCAGCGTAACATGGTTACTGCGCTTGCGCACCCTGTATCCACGGCCCTGCGGTGCAGGACGCATACGCTTGATCACCCTTGCGCCATCAACCATAATTGTTTTTACCAATAATGCCGTTTCATCCGCACCTTCGTTCTTTGCTTTCCAGTTGCTGATGGCAGATAATACCAGTTTACGTAAAGGAACTGCCGGGTGTTTTGGATTGTGATCCAGGACCGCCAGGGCTTTTTCCACTTTCATACCACGGATAAGATCCGCTAACAAACGCATTTTACGCGGTGAAGTGGGGTAATTATTCAATTTTGCTACTGCTTCCATTTTATTTTTTAGTTTAAAAGGTTTAAGAGGTTTAAAGGTTTAAGAAGTTGTTTGAACTTTTTGAACGCTTTGAACTTTAAACTTTTCTTTATGCTATCTTTTTACTTGAGTGTCCCCTGAAATTCCTTGTTGGGGCAAATTCACCTAATTTATGTCCTACCATAAATTCTGTAACATATACAGGGATGAATTTATTCCCGTTATGCACTGCGAATGTTTGTCCTACAAAATCCGGTGTTATCGTACTCCTGCGACTCCAGGTCTTGATAACAGTCTTCTTATTTTTTCCTTCAATGATAGCCATCACCTTTGCTTCAAGTTTAGCTTCTATATAAGGACCTTTTTTTAACGAACGAGACATATTTGTTGTTTTTGTTTATTTTCCTCCTAAGAGGACATTTTAACAATGATTATTACTTATTATCTTTCTAAGCTAATAGCTAATAGCTTACTTATTCGGCAATTTCTTACCATTTCTTCTCTGGATGATCATCTTATCAGAGCCCTTACCCCTGGTGCGGGTGATCTGTCCTTTTGCATATTTACCCTTCCTGCTCCGTGGGTGACCACCGGAAGCCCTTCCTTCACCACCACCCATCGGGTGATCTACCGGGTTCATCGCTACCGCTCTTGTGCGTGGGCGGATACCCTTCCACCTGTTACGGCCGGCTTTACCCATGCTTTCCAGGTTATGATCGCTGTTGCTGGTAACACCAACGGTTGCATAGCAATTGATCAGTACTTTTCTTAATTCACCGCTTGGCATCTTGATCACAGCATACTTACCTTCTTTATTGGTAAGCTGTGCAGAAGTACCGGCACTGCGTACTAAAATACCTCCCTGGCCGGGCTGCATTTCAATATTGTGAATATTGGTACCCAACGGCATGTTCTTCAGCATCAATGCATTTCCCAGTTCAGGAACAGCATCATCCCCGTTGATAACGGTTTGGCCTACCTGTAAACCTTGTGGAGCAAGGATATAACGCTTTTCACCATCTGCATAAGACAACAAGGCGATAAAAGCTGTACGGTTTGGATCGTATTCAATTGTTTTTACAAGTGCAGGAATATTCTTCTTGTCTCTCTTAAAATCAATGATACGGTACATGGTCTTGTTTCCACCACCCATGTAACGCATGGATCTCCTGCCCTGTGCATTTCTACCGGCTGTATTCTTCTGCTTTTCAAGCAGGCTTTTTTCAGGTTCGTTGGTAGTGATCTCTGCGTATGCATTTCCTATTCTCCAACGGGTTCCTGCTGTGACCGGTTTGTATTTTCTAAGTGCCATTGTTAATTACTTTTTTATTGTCAAAACTTTGCGGTGCTGACCACCATTCATTAAATATTATTATACAGTACCGTACAGGTCGATCGTTTCGCCTTCGGATACAGTTACCATTGCTTTTTTCTTTGCTGGCTTACGGCCTACAATGAACCCGGCTTTGGTATATTTTGCTTTCAGCTTGGAAGGTATTACCGCGGTATTTACCTCTTCAACCTGCACGCCGTAGAATTGTTCTACTGCTTTTTTAATTTCAAGCTTATTTGCCTTCCTGTCTACAACAAAAGTGTAGCGGTTCATTTTTTCTGATTGCTTGTTAGCTTTTTCAGATAAGATCGGCTTTATTAAAACGTCTGACAGTTTCATGTCGGTTAATTTGAAAATTTGAAAATTTGGTAATTTGAAAATTGCACCCACCACATTATCCCATCATCACATCTTCAAATCGATTTATGCTTCAGCTTCTGCCTCTGTTGCAGAGAATAATTTCGCTGCACTTTCAGTCAGTACCAATACGTTGGCATTTAAAATATCATACGTATTCATATCACTCAATAAAGTACCACTCACTCCCGTAACATTGCGTAAGCTCAGGTACATGTTATCGTTATATTCAGGAATAACGAACAATGCTTTCTTGCGGCCGATGTTAAGGCTTTTCAGTATGGCTGAGAAGATCTTTGTTTTCGGCGTATCCATATTCACATCTTCCAATACCACGATCGCATTTTCTTTTGCCTTGTATGCCAATGCACTCATTTTAGCAAGATCCTTCACCTTACGGTTCAGCTTGATATCATATTTGTGCGGCTTTGGTCCGAAGATAGATCCACCACCCTTGTACAAAGGATTGCGAAGGTTACCCTTACGGGCTCCACCAGTTCCTTTTTGCTTGTGCAGTTTTTTGGATGAACCTTTCACCTCCATACGTGTTTTAACCTTATGCGTACCCTGGCGTTGTGCTCCCTGGTATTGCTTTACAGCAAGGTAAATCACATGGTCGTTTGGCTCAATTCCAAAGATCTCTTCCGGTAGTTCAACTGTTCTCCCGGTCTTTTCGCCTTTTGTATTTATAATATCTAGTTGCATTGTATATTTTTTTTGGTTCCTTTTAATTAGAAATGATGTATTACTTCTGTATTAAAACGATCGAACCATTATGGCCCGGAACCGAACCACTTATTAATATGTAATTTTTTTCTGTGAATATCTTAACCACTTTCAGGCCCTTCATCTTCACCCTGTCACCACCCATACGGCCACCCATGCGCATTCCTTTGAATACACGGCTGGCATCGGATGAGTTACCGATCGAACCCGGAGCCCTTGAACGGTCATGCTGGCCATGGGACTGGCCACCAACGCCGCTGAAGCCATGGCGTTTTACAACACCCTGGAAGCCTTTACCCTTGGTAGTACCAACTACTGCAACATCATCGCCTTCGGCAAATATGTCCACAGTGATCGATTCACCAACGGCTTTATCTATTTCGCTATCGCGTATTTCCTGGACGAATTTTTTAGGAGCTGTATTAGCTTTTGCGAAGTGGTTCACTTCGGCTTTGATGGAGTGCTTTTCTTTCTTATCACCAAATGCTATCTGGATAGCATTGTAACCGTCTGTTTCCACGGTCTTCTTTTGAGTTACAACACATGGCCCCGCTTCGATGATCGTAACCGCAGTCTGCTTGCCGGTCTTATCAAAGATACTGGTCATGCCAATCTTCTTACCAATAATACTTTTCATTGTACCTGTTTTATACCCAGCGGTCTCTCCCTTAAGATGAGACTTGGGTGTTTATATTTTCTTTTTAAGAACTTACCTGGTGCCTTTCCGCTATATACGGAAGGTTCATCAGGCCTTTATTTCAACATCCACACCACTTGGTAAGTCAAGCTTACTCAAAGCATCTACCGTACGGCTGCTGCTGGTGTAAATGTCTAACAAACGTTTGTGCGTACACAATTGAAACTGCTCACGCGCTTTCTTGTTTACGTGAGGAGAACGCAATACGGTAAAGATTTTCTTATGAGTAGGTAAAGGAATGGGTCCTGTTACTACTGCGCCCGTACTACGTACAGTTTTTACAATCTTTTCGGCTGATTTATCAACTAAATTGTGGTCGTAAGACTGTAATTTGATTCTGATTCGTTGTGACATATATAAAGAACTTTTAAAATTCCGTTTTTGAATTTGGAGTGCAAAGGTAAGGGTTGGTTTTTATATAGCAAAAGAAATAGGAAAAGTTTTTTCAAAAAAGATATGAGGATCTCAATGCCGGATTCCTGCTCCGGATGCCGGAATGCATATAATAAGAGATACTATTGTAACGCACTGAGTACCATAAGGGTCTCACCGCCTCGTATCCAGTATCACGGATCAAGGATCCAGGATCAAGCATCTTGCATCATTTCCAGGCGATCACCAGCATACCTGCAAACACAAGTCCCGCCCCGATCAATATCTTGGGAGTCATGGGTTCTTTTAAAAAAAGAAAGGAAAGAAGGATGGTAAATACCAGGCTGCCCTTATCTATGGCAGAAACTTCTGATACCTTGCCAATCTGCAGGGCCTTATAATAAAAAAGCCATGAGGCCCCTGTAGCCAGGGCCGAAAGGGTTAAAAACAGCCAGTTATTGCGGGTAAGGTTGCTAACCTCCCCTGTAATGCCCCTAAAAAAAACGATGCCCCAGGTAATGAATAATACGATGGCTGTCCGGATCGCAGTAGCAAGGTCTGAATTGACTTTTTCCAGGCCCGCTTTGGCAAAGACCGCCGTGAGTGCTGCAAACAAGGCAGATAACAGGGCATATAACAGCCACGCGGGTATATTCATAATACTATATCAAGCTTATTAGAATAAATACTCAATGATCAATATTCAACTAACAATACACAATGAAGGGTCGCGGGCTAACAGCTAATAGCTTATAGCTTATAGCTCAGGGTATTCTGTCAGTCATCCTTCTCTACCTCTCCTCCGCTGCTCACCGTTTTTTTGACATTGGCTCCACCCCGGTAGGTGATATTTGAGCCACTGCTTGCTTTAGCTTCAAGGGTCAGGCTGGCATGAACACTGGCACTCGACCCACTGCTGGACGTTACATAACTGTTCTCGCTCATTAACTCTTTGGCCTGTATAGTAGAACCACCGGAACTTTCTGCCCTCAGATCTCTGGTGCGGCCGGATAAAGTCATCTCTGCACCACTGCTGCTTTCTGCAATTACCTCGGGTGCATCCAGCGCAGTTTTGATATTAGAACCGCTGGAAACCTGCAGCCGGATCTTTTCCGATGAGCTCAGGTTATCCATCACAGTTACTTCCGATCCTGAAGATGCCTTGATACTATTTATTTCAGGAGCCGTTATAAATACTTTCAAATGCGCATGGCGCAGGTTATGGATATCCCTTAGCCGGATATTCAGTTGCTGGCCCGAGACGGTCGTTTCAATATAGCCCATAAGGTTATCATCCGCTTCAAGCAATACCTGTGCTGCAGCACCTTTCTTAATTTCCACTTCAAACCCACCGCTCACAACCAGCCCCGAAAACGGGCCTGGATTCCGGGTTTCAGAAATAATATGCCCGCTACCGGTCTTAAATCTGCAGGAAGTAAGTACACAAATTGATAAAACAATAAAACCAAGTTTTTTCATGCAAGGATTTTAGGCAACAAAGATTTGAAATATAATCGGGTAAAGCAAAAAAATTACTCAAATAGATATTATAAATAGATACCGGATGCCGGATAGAAGCGGGTTACAATAATAATTTCGGGAAAATCATTCAACAATTAACATTCATCATTCAACATTCATTTACCTTCGCAGCGATATGACAGAAAAGATTTTAATCCTTGATTTTGGATCACAATACACTCAGTTGATTGCACGCGTTGTGAGGGAAGCGAACGTCTATTGCGAGATCATTCCGTTTCATAAAGACATTGTCTACGATGAATCATTGAAAGGCATCATTTTATCAGGCTCACCTTTTTCAGTGAATGACGAAAATGCTCCCATTGTAAACATTCCCGAGATAGGGAGAAAACTTCCTGTGTTGGGTATCTGCTACGGCGCCCAGCTCACTGCAAAAATGCACGGCGGCCATGTTGCAAAAAGTAATAAAAGGGAATATGGGCGCGCAACCTTTACCGTTACAAATGATGATGTGCTAATGAGGGACGTTGCAGCAACATCCCAGGTCTGGATGAGCCACAGCGATACCATTCAAAAACTCCCCATTGGGTTTGAATTATTGGGAACTACCGAAAGTATTCCCGTGGCAGCTTTCAGAAATGAAACCGCTGCCCAACATACAATATATGGCCTCCAGTTTCACCCGGAAGTTTACCATTCAACAGAAGGCAGATCCATCATTAAAAACTTTTTAGTGCATGTGTGTGGTTGTTCCCAAAACTGGACGCCTGCCCATTTTATCACAGATACCGTTGCGGCTTTAAAAGAACAATTGGGCAATGCAAAAGTAGTGATGGGGCTGAGTGGCGGGGTGGACAGTACGGTAGCGGCTACACTCATTCACCGGGCCATCGGCGATAACCTGTATGGCATTTTTGTTGACAATGGGGTACTCCGTAAAAATGAATTTGAAGAGGTACTGCATACTTATAAGCAACTTGGCCTTAATGTGAAAGGGGTGGATGCCAGGGAACATTTTTATACAAAGCTCGCGGGTAAAGTTTTACCCGAAGAAAAAAGAAAAGCCATCGGTAATGCGTTCATAGAAATATTTGACCAGGAAGCGCATAAGATCAGTGGCATCAGCTTTTTGGGGCAGGGCACCATCTACCCGGATGTAATAGAATCTGTATCAGTTCATGGGCCATCCGTTACCATCAAATCCCATCACAATGTGGGCGGGCTTCCTGAAACAATGAAACTTAAACTCGTTGAGCCATTGCGCTATTTATTCAAAGACGAAGTAAGGAAGATCGGATTGGAACTGGGGATACCAGGTAATATGATCCTCCGGCATCCCTTCCCGGGGCCGGGATTGGCGATCAGGATCCTTGGTGAGGTAACAGAGGAAAAGGTACGGTTATTGCAAGATGCAGATCTGATATATATAGATAGCTTAAAGAAAAATGATCTGTATAATAAGGTATGGCAGGCAGGCACCATTTTACTTCCGGTAAAAAGCGTTGGTGTAATGGGAGACGAAAGGACATACGAGTTCACGGTCGCACTCAGGGCTGTAACTTCCGTAGATGGAATGACCGCAGACTGGGCTCATTTACCATATGATTTTTTAGCAGCTGTTTCAAATGAGATCATCAATAATGTGAACGGGATAAACCGGGTTGTATATGACATCAGCAGTAAACCTCCCGCAACCATAGAATGGGAATAGGGCAGGCATATGGGTTTCTGTAAAATTTAACAATATGAAAAAAAAATATACCTTTTCCCTGCTCTTTGTATCCAGCTTGTTTTGTTTTTCTGCTCTTGGCCAGGGCACAGGGTCAGGTTCTCTAAAAACGTACAGGGTCGGCATTTTTGCACCGCTTTACCTTGATTCGGTATTCAGCGAAGGCAACTACAGGTACACAAAGAATTTTCCAAGATTTGTAACACAGGGGCTGGATTTTGTGCAGGGTGCGCAGGTTGCGCTGGATAGCATGCCCCTGCCAAATGGAAATATAGATGCGCAGTTTTTTGATTCAAAATCTACAACGGAAAATATCAGTTCACTCATCAGCAGCAAAAAATTAGACAGTCTTGACCTGATCATCGGATCGGTGAGGGATGAAGAATATACCGAATTAGCGGGTTTTGCCTTATCAAAACACATTCCCTTTATTTCCGCTACTTATCCGAATGACGCCGGCATTACCGGCAACCCATACCTCGTGATCGTAAACTCTACCCTGAAAGCGCATTGCGAAGCCATCTACAGTTATATCCTTCAAAATAACGGCACTGATAATATAGTACTGGTACGTAAACATGGTAGCCAGGAAGATAAAGTGGCGGGTTACTTTTCCACGATGAACCAGCCGGATGGAAAACCTTTATTGAATATTAAAACAATGAATATTGACAGTAATTTTAATTCGCTCAAGTATAAGCTGGATAGCAACAGGCAAAACATCATCATTGGGGGAAGCCTTGATGAAGAGTTCGCCTATAACCTCGCAACAACTGCACGCACATTGAATAAAAAATATGATATAACGTTGATCGGTATGCCCAATTGGGGAACCTTTAGCTCTTTCGGAAATACTACGGCGTCTATAACTCCCAAAAAACCAGGTATCACTGACTTCCCCGTATTTTTCACTTCCCCTTATTTCAATTATAAGTGGGATAACTATAGTAAAATGATCCAGGAAGTTTACCTCGCTAAATATAAAGGCAAGCCTTCTGATTTTACTTATAAGGGTTTTGAAACCGTTTTTATTTTTACCCGGCTGTTTACCCGTTACCCCGAAAATTTTATGGATCACCTGAATGATTATGCCTACAAGGTTTTCAGTGAGTATAATTTTAAACCCGTATTTAGCACAAAAAACGCGTCAGCGCCGGACTATTTTGAAAATAAAAGGCTGTATTTTCTAAGGTCTGAGAATGGAGTTGTATCGAAAGCGTGGTAATTACTGCTTTACATGAGAAAATAAATTTAATTCAGAAGGTTTTAAAGTAATCGTTTGCACGTTTTTCAAACTTTTAAACGGCTTAAACGTTTTAAACCCTTAAATGATTAATTCTTACTCATGCCATTGATAGAATTCACTGATAAAGGATTGTATTGCCGCCAGGGGAATTTTTATATTGATCCGTGGAAACCTGTTGATAAAGCAGTGATCACGCATGCACACAGCGATCATGCACGCCCCGGGAACAGCAGTTACCTATGTCATCATTTCACCAAACCCTTATTACAGCTACGCCTGGGTGCTAATAATTATGAAAGTATCGAATGGAATGAAAAAGTTGTAATGAATGGTGTACAAATTTCGCTCCACCCTGCCGGGCATATCATTGGATCTGCACAAATAAGATTGGAATATAAAGGAGAGATATGGGTTTTTACAGGAGATTTCAAAACTGAATATGATGGATTGAGTACGCCGTTTGAAGCGGTTAAATGCCATTCATTCATTACCGAATCTACTTTTGGGTTGCCGATCTATAAATGGAAAGAACAGGCACAGATCTTTGACGGCATGAAAGACTGGATCAATGACAATAAAATGGCTGGTAAATCAAGTGTATTCATCGCTTATAGTCTTGGTAAGGCCCAGCGGATCTTAAAGCCTTTGTCAGAAACAGGGCTGCCCATCTTTGCACATGGCGCTGTATTTAATGTGCATCAAACACTGGTGAACAGCGGCTGGGATCTTCCTGCCGTAAAAAGGATCACCCCTGAAACTACCAGGGAGGAATTAAAGGAATGTATCGTGATCGCTCCATCGGGTGCAGAAGGCTCAGCCTGGATCAAAAGGTTCTATCCATATTCCATTGGTATCTGCAGCGGATGGATGCAGGTACGCGGTAACGTGAGAAGGAAAAATGCAGATGCGGGATTCGCCCTCAGTGATCATGCCGATTGGGAAGGGTTGTTATCTGCTGTTAAAGCTACGGGTGCAGAAAAAGTATATACCACCCATGGTTTTCAATCAGCCTTTAGCAGGTATTTAAACGAAAATGGTATTGAAGCTGCCGAGGTAAAAACAAATTATGGCAACGACGAGGAAGAAACAACCACTGAAGAAACAATCATTACCGCTGTATGAAACAATTCGCAAGTCTCATACAAATACTTGGCACAACCACGAAAACAAATGCAAAGCTCCTGGCTTTACAGGAATATTTTGAGACCGCCCCTGATAAGGACAAGGTATGGGTGATCGCATTATTCTCCGGCAGGAGGCCGAAACGTTCCGTAAACAGTACTTTACTCAAGACATGGTGCATGGAAATTACAGGTATAGCTCCATGGTTGTTTGAAGAAAGCTATCATACGGTTGGAGACCTCGCGGAAACCATTGCACTTTTATTGGCGGAAAATGAACCGGGATTGATAAAAAAAGATGAATACACACTGTCCCATTACCTGCATTCACTGATGCAGATGGAGAAACAGGATGAATCCATCAAAAAAAAATTTGTTACAGAAAGCTGGTATCAAATGGATACCAATGAAAGATTTGTGTTCAATAAACTGATCACCGGCGGTTTCCGGATCGGCGTCTCACAAAAGTTAATGGTGAATGCGATTGCTAAAACAACCGGCGCTTCTCCTTCTGCTATTGCGCACCGCATCAGCGGTAACTGGGATCCGGTTGTTATTTCATTCCATGAATTGTTAAGTACTGAATATGGTGCTGCAGATTTTTCAAAGCCTTATCCATTTTATCTTGCATACGCCGTTGAAGATGATATTTCATTGTTAGGTGATCCTCTGGACTGGCAGGCAGAATGGAAATGGGATGGCATCCGTGGGCAGGTTATCAAACGCAATGATGAATTATATGTGTGGAGCCGCGGTGAAGAACTGATGACAGAAAAATTCCCTGAATATAAAATACTTGAAACTTTATTGCCCAATGGCATTGCCATCGACGGAGAGATCATAAGCCTGGACAGCACCGATCCCGAAATAGGTTTGTTACCGCTTCCTTTTGCAGCACTTCAAACAAGGATCGGCAGGAAGAACTTAACCAAAAAACAATTGACAGAAGCACCGGTTGGCTTAATTGCTTATGACCTGCTTGAATATGAGGGCGAGGATATCCGGCATCTATCCCTTGCCGATAGAAGATCAATACTGGAGAAAGTGATCCATTCCCTAAAGCTACCTTTTGTTCACATTTCACCTGCCATTGATTTTAAGAACTGGGATGAATTGTCAGCGCTTCGCACCCGCTCAAGGGATAAGGGAAGCGAAGGAATTATGCTTAAAAGAAAAGATTCCCCTTACCAGGTGGGCAGAAAAAGGGGCGATTGGTGGAAATGGAAAATAGACCCTTTAACCATTGACGCAGTTATGATATATGCCCAAAAGGGGCATGGGCGAAGAAGCAATTTATATACGGATTATACTTTTGCAGTAAGGGATGGCGATCAGCTCGTAAGCTTTGCCAAGGCATACAGTGGCCTTACAGATAAGGAATTTGCACAGGTAGATGCCTTTGTAAAAAGGAATTCAATTGAAAAATTTGGTCCTGTGCGAACTGTAAAACCTGAACTTGTTTTCGAGATCGCTTTTGAAGGTATTGCTGCCAGCAACCGCCATAAATCAGGTGTGGCGCTGCGCTTTCCAAGGATGAGCAGGTGGAGGAAAGACAAGAAGCCGGATGAGATCAATACACTGGAAGATCTGAAAGCGATATTGACGGAATACAACAGGAAAGGATAGGTGAAGTTTCAAAAAAAAAATTGATCGGCAAGGCGCAATTCAATAATGAAAGTCTCCCTGTTAAATAAGTTTTGATGAGCCGGGGAATAAAAAAGCGCCCATCCTTTTCGGGATGGGCGCTTTTTTCAAACTTTTATACCAGGTTAAAACTTCAACAATTGTTTTGTTGTTTTTTGTTCACCCTGTAGTATTTCTATTAAATAAGTTCCTGCCTTCAACTCATTTCCAAAACGGATCGTTGTGTATGGGCTCACTGTGAAAGTCTTTAGTGCCCTGCCCTGCATATCCAGTACCCTCACGCTGATCAATTCTTTACCTGCCGTGATCACCTGCAGCTTAAAGTCGCTTACGGTCGGGTTCGGCGACACATTCACCGACATCTTTTCAACAGCCGGCTTGGATCCGCCTTTGCTAAACAAGATCGGGCGTGGATCTTCTTCCGGAGGACAGGCCGGCAGTTTCACTACCAGGGTCCTCAGCGCACTTTGGCTGCAATTGTTTGATGACTGTGCTGTTATATTGCCATTCACCGCTGTTACAGGATAGGATAGCGTAAGGCTGTTGGTACCCTGGCCACTGATATAGGTAGCCGCTGCCGGCCACGTCCATTGAACAGATGTTGCATGGGCCGGCTGATTGATCGTATAAGAATAAGACCTGGTCGGGCATGAAGTCAATGGTATCACATCGACTGGTCCCGGAGTTGCCGCATTCTGTTTGGCAACCGAGAATGTCCTTACAGGGCTCGTGCCGCAACCATTGGAATAGGTCACCGATATCGTACCGCTTGTGAAGGTTGGAGGAAAGTTGAACGAAACCGAATTGGTGCCCAAACCTGTCACATTGGTAGCGCCCACTGGTATGTTCCATGTATAAGTGGTTGCACCTGTAACCGCTCCGATCGAATAAGTTGCCACAGCACCTGGCTCTATATGAGGGCAGGCATTGTTCGGGCCACTGATCAGTCCGGGTTGGGTTGGGTTATTCTTAACAACTACATAACTGCGCGCCGTACTGGTTCCGCAATCATTGGATGCCTTCACCGTAATGGTCGTATTGGTTGTATTGAATCCGGCATTGTACGTGATATTGATGAGTGTATCGTTCTCACCTGTCTCAGGATGTACTACCGTGATGTTCGCCGTTGGCGTTACTGTCCATAGATAAGAACTGGCAGCAAGTACCTTCGGTATCTTATACGTGATCGGTGTGGCCGTTCCAATTACCGGGCAAAGATTGGTGCTGCTTGCTACGATCGGCAGAGGCGTCGTCGGCAACTGTGTTAACAGGAAGAAGACGGCCTGCGGGCTGTTGCCGCAAGGTGACTGGGCTGTTACACGCAGTTGCTTATTGGCACTGGCGTTAAAGCCATTCTGAATGGTGATCACAATACTATTTGTGCCCTGGCCACTGATCAATGTAGTAAATGGCGGAATGATCCATGCGTATGTTGCTCCTGGTACCGCAGGTACTGAATAAGTAAGCTGGGTATTGTTGCCGACATAAGGGCATACATTCTTAAAGCCTGTCAAAGGACCCGGTGTGACAAGAGTGCCCACAACCGCTACCGTTTGGAAGGAGAATACCGGTGAATTACATCCTGTAGTAACAGTATAACGGATGTCTGAAGTACCAGCAGACAACCCGGTTACCAGTCCGGAAGGACTAACCGAAGCTACTGATGGATTGGTACTGCTCCAGGTTCCACCTGCATCAGCACCAGTTACAATGTACTGTGTTGATGCGTTTAGACATACTGGTGAGAGGCCACTTACAATACCTGCTTTCGCGCTTGGATTCACCGTAATGGTAAATGTTTGCGGCGTACCCGAACAGCCATTGACTGTAGGCGTAACGGTAATGGTTGCTACCTGCGGCGTATTTCCTGTATTGGTTGCAGTAAAGGATGCAATGTTGCCACTGCCAGCAGCTGCAAGGCCAATACTTGCATTATCATTTGTCCAGTTATATACTGTTCCGGCTACTGCACCTGTGAAAGTTACAGCCGCCGTTGGAGCTCCGTCGCATACTACATCGTCTGCAGGATCATCTACGGTTGGCGTAGGATTAACAGTGATCGTAAATGTTTGTGGCGTACCAGGACAGCCATTGGCTACCGGGGTAACGGTAATGGTTGCTACCTGTGGCGTTGTTCCGGTATTGATCCCGTTAAAGGATGCAATATCTGTATTACCAGATGCTGCAAGGCCAATACTTGTATTATCATTTGTCCAGTTATAAGTTGTTCCGGCTACTGCACCTGTGAATGTTACCGCTGCTGTTGGAGCACCGTTACATACCACATCGTCTGCAGGATCATCCACTGTTGGTGTTGGGTTAACTGTAATTGTAAAGCTCTGTGAAGCACCTGGACAGCTATTGGCAGTAGGCGTAACCGTGATAGTCGCTACCTGTACCGTATTTCCTGCATTGATTGCAGTAAAGGATGCAATTGGGCCCGAGCCTGAAGCTGCCAGGCCGATACCCGGATTATCATTGGTCCAGTCATAAGTTGTTCCGGCTACGGCTCCTGTGAAGGTTACCGCCGCGGTTGGCGCACCGTTACATACTACATCGTCTGAAGGATCATCCACTGTTGGTGTTGGGTTAACTGTAATTGTAAAGCTCTGTGAAGCACCGGGACAGCTATTGGCAGTAGGCGTAACCGTGACGGTTGCTACCTGTACCGTATTTCCTGCATTGATTGCAGTAAAGGATGCAATTGGGCCCGAGCCTGAAGCTGCCAGGCCGATACCCGGATTATCATTGGTCCAGTCATAAGTTGTTCCGGCTACGGCTCCTGTGAAGGTTACCGCTGCGGTTGGCGCACCGTTACATACTATATCGTCTGAAGGATCATCCACTGTTGGTGTTGGGTTAACTGTAATTGTAAAGGTCTGTGAAGCACCGGGACAGTTATTGGCAGTAGGCGTAACCGTGATGGTTGCTACCTGTACCGTGTTCCCTGCATTGATTGCAATAAAGGATGTAATTGGGCCCGAGCCTGAAGCTGCCAGGCCGATACCCGGATTATCATTGGTCCAGTCATAAGTTGTTCCGGCTACGGCTCCTGTGAAGGTTACCGCTGCGGTTGGCGCACCGTTACATACTACATCGTCTGAAGGATCATCTACGGTTGGCGTAGGATTTACAGTGATCGTAAATGTTTGTGATCCGCCAGGGCAGCCATTGGCTACCGTTGTAACGGTGATCGTTGCTACTTCAGGACTGTTCCCCGTATTGATCGCATTGAAAGATGGAATGTTACCACTGCCACCCGCAACAAGACCGATACTTGTATTATCATTTGTCCAGTTATAAGTTGTTCCGGCTACGGCTCCTGTGAAAGTTACAGCCGCAGTTGGAGCTCCGTTACATACTACATCATCTGCAGGATCAACTACGGTTGGTGTTGGATTCACTGTGATAGTAAAGCTCTCTGCAAGACCGGTACAACCATTCGCTACCGGGGTAACTATGATCGTTGCGGTTACTGCAGTGTTTCCTGTATTGATCGCAGTGAAGGATGCAATATCTGTGTTACCAGATGCTGCAAGCCCAATACTTGTATTATTATTCGTCCAGTTATAAGTTGTTCCCGGTACTGCACCTGTGAAATTAACAGCTGCTGTTGGAGCTCCGTTACAAACTACATCGTCAGCAGGATCATCCACTGTTGGTGTAGGATTAATGGTTACATCCAAAGCATCAGCTATAGGAGGACATCCTGCACGCTCATTGGTGAGTGTAAGGGTTACCGTTCCTGCTAAAATGTCCGCAGCATTTGGTGTATATATTGCTGAAGGGGAATTTGGATTATCGAATCCAAGCGTACCGCTTGATGAAGATGTCCAGGTTGATGTTGCGCCTGTTCCGTCTACAATACCGGTTAAAGTAACTGTACTTCCTTCACAGATCGTCTGGTCAATGCCTGCATTGGCAGTGATCGAATGGATCGTTACAGATGCTGTTTCAGTACATACCCCGGCATTATTACCATCAGGCGCAGAGGCTGTTATTAAATAAGTGCCCGGGCCAAAAACGGTTTGACCGCTCAGGTCTGGGCCTGTTCCATTTAATTGTATGATATAGGTAGCACCTGCGCTAAGCCCGGTTACACTGATCGTGCCATCTGCTTCGTTGGTGCAGGTTACATCCGTGCTGCTAGCGCTTACCGTTACCTGTATGGGTTGTGTAAGTGTAATAACCTGGCAGGCGTCGGTCACGGCCTGTGTTTTGAAAGCCGAGACAGGTCCGCATAAAGGTCCGCCGCTTGTTAACAATGTAAGCGTTGCTGTGCCGACATATGAAGCCGGTGGTGTCCAGGTTGCATTCACATCGTTTGCATTGGGCGTAAATGTTCCGCCAACACCTCCGTCAGACCATGTGCCACTTGTTGCAGAACCACCTATTGAACCTCCCAATGGTACTGAAACGCCGCCCCTGCATATTGTATTCAACGCAGGGCCTGCGTCCACCAGTTGTGATTGATTTACGGTAAAGACACCATTGGTATATGTGATAGAATAATTTCCAAGACCTGTTCCTACAGCTGCACTTGGAACGATGCTGTAAGGAGAACCGGCAGCAGTTGCGCCTGATGGGGCTCCCGCACTTGTCAAGGTAACGCTTGTTACGGCATCGCTGTTTAACAAACCTGACGTAGTAAACTCTGTGCCGTTAAACGTAAACGTTATACCGGAGCATTTTACCTGGTTGTTCGCTGTGATCGTTAATGGCGCAGCCGTGATCGTTAATCTTGTTGCGTTGGCCGCTGCCTGCGCAAATGTATAATTTGCTGTATTGGAAGTTAACCCTGATCCATTGATCGGGTAGCTGCCAACATTGCTTGTTATGGTTGCTGTTGTGTTAAATACCAGTGTACCCGTGGTTTCTGTCAGCTCAGTTTCCGGAGCGATGAAGCCAGTAACGGTTCCACTGAACGCCGGTTCTGGTGCCCCATAGAGCCTGGTGGCAGGGTTGGCAACATATAATAATGTTGCCGCGTTGATAACGCCTGTATTATTAACAACAAATGTATAAGCATAGTTATTTCCACTGTTACCATCAGTTACGGTTCCCGCGGGCGTGAGTGTTTTACCTGCGCCTGCATCTTTCGTATCATAGGTTTCCGTGAAATTCGCCACATCACCTGGCTGTACAGCGCCTGGTGTTACCGTAGGTATGGCTGCAGCAGATGTATTGGCATCGTATGTTTTTGTATTCGTTACAGCAGTAACCGTGATCGGCCGCGGATCAATTACACCTGTATTGTCAGTAACATAATTGTAGGTATAATTGTTTCCTGAGTTGCCGTCTGTCACGATACCGGTGGGTGTAAGGATCTTTCCTGTACCTGCATGCCTTGTATCGTAGGTCTCGGTGAAATTCCCTGCATCACCCGGCATTATCGCCCCACCCGTAACAGTTGGTATTCCAGCCGCTGCAGTTGTTGCATTGTATATTTTGGTATTGGAAACTGCTGTAATGGTCAACGCTTCCTGCGTAATTACACCCGTATTATTATTTACAAAATTATAGGTGTAATTATTTCCGCCATTGCCATCAGAAACTGAACCCGAGGGAACCAGTGTCTTGCCGGTACCGGCGTGTTTTGTTGTATAAACTTGCGTAAAATTCGCTACGTCGCTTCCCTGCACAACACCTGCGGTGATCGAAGGACCAGTTGCAGAACTTGTATTTCCATCATATCCTTTTGAATTGGAATTTGCTGTAATCGTAAGCGGCCTTGCCGTGATCGCGCCCACGTTGCCCGATAAGTTGGCCATACTGTAATTTGCCGCCAGGCCTGTTCCATCAGCAAGTGCGTATGAAATGGTCACCGGTTTGAGGGTGCCAACATTCGCATTCGTATAGTTACCTGCTGTAGGCGTGATATTTAATGTTTCTGCACCCACCAGGCCTGTGACTGTGCCTAATGTTACTGAACCAGGATTCACGGTTGCATCATAGATTTTCGTAACCGTAGAATTAGCTGTCAGCGCTTTCTGTGAGATCGTACCGGTAAGGCTAGGCAACGGAGAAACATCGTAGTTTCCGGCCCCGGCTCCACCAAGTGTTACAGCTGTAACGGTGACGGGTACACTTCCCCCGGCATTTACACTATTGAAAGTACCCGTTACAGAAGCCACGTTCACTACGTCTCCATTGATAACTCCACCAAAGCTGGCTGATCCTGTTCCGAAAGTTGCACTATTATTCGCGTTATATGTTTTTGTTGTTACGGTGATACCTGATACCGTGATCGGCTTCTTGGTTACGGTGAGCGTAGTATTGGTTCCGGTACTTGGAGCAAAACTGGCATTACCGCTATAATTTCCCCGAACCGTATAAGAGCCAACGGTGAGGGTGCCTGGGTCATATGTTGTTAACGAGGCCGTGCCTGCACCTGATACAGTTTGCGGAGCACCGACATTCACCCCGTTTACCTGGAACTGAACCGTTCCACTGGCCGGGTTTGGACTAACGGTGGCGGTAAACGTAATTGATGACGTTCCATATACTATAGAAGCTGAAGGGGTAATTGTAGTTGTAGTAGTTGTGGAAGGTAACGGCACGAAGGAAACAATTAACTGTCCCCTGAAGCCATCACCACCTGTTCTGTCGGTATTGTTTGTACTCCGTGCACCGCTGCCACCACCACTTAGCCCTGGAGCATCGAGTCCATCTCCTGTAGTACCATTCAGCCCTGCAGCGCCGTTTCCACCACCGCCTGTACCGCCTGTACCTGCTGTGGGACCTGATCCACTGGATCCGGCCGCACCTCCTGGACCAGTACTTCCTGCACCACCACCTCCGCCACCACTACTGGCAGCAGATGCACCACCATTTGCGCCCTTTCCGCCATTTTGAGTATTTCCTGAATTAGCATTACCTCCGGCTCCCGATGTTCCTGCAGTTATGCCTACTTTACCGCCGTCACCACCTGTGGCTGTTACAGGCACGCCTGAACTAAATGTTGAACTTAGACCATCGAGCCCGTCTCCAGTAGAAACACCCGTTCCGCCTGCACCTACTGTATATGGTATGATTTGACCTGGTGTAACGGCCACGGATGCATTTTTTGTATAATTACCACCGGAACCACCGCCTCCGGCCCGGGTTGCATTAGTGCTTGAATTCACGCCGCCTCCGGCACCGCCGCCGCCCCAGGCTTCAACAGAAAGGGTATACACATTTGTTGGTACAACAAAGAACCCCGAACCAACCGTGATAATAGGAGTTCCGGATACAGGATTGTTAGCCGTTGCGCCATTCACTGTTGCTACAGGCTGCGATGCATTGTGTTTACGCACCCGCACCCAGTCGATGATCGTGGAAGTATTTGCTGCTTCGGTAACGCCGAATGTAACATATCTTATGGGATTTGGACTCGAGTTAAAAGTAGCCGCATTGGTTCTTAAAACTGTCTGCGGAGCCAGATAGGACAGTGTGCTCCAGTTATAATTATTAGCGCCCGCTCCATCCGTGACCTGCCATTGGCTAATGTAATCAGTAGTGTTATTAACCAGTGGCGTCTGGAAAGTTGGGTTCCAGTAAATATTCGCTGTTGTCTGTGCTCCAGCCCCACTGCTGAAATATCCATTATCACCCCCCACTGGGTTAGGTCCAGACAGGGTTGTAGTCGCATAAAAACGGTTTCTGTTAAAAGCGCCTGCGCGAAATTTCGCCTCAACATAGAATCCGGCGGACGCAGGTGTAAATGCAGAAGATAGATACGCCGAGCCTCCGTTAGTTGATCCCTGCGAAACGGTAACATTCGTGCCTGATTGGGTAACGGCAGCGCCTGTACCGCTTACAGCGGTTGACCAGTTGGCTCCAAGGGCTGTTGTGAAATCATCAAAGAATTCGAACACATTCGCACCATTGCTTGCAGCGCTTGCGCCTGCATTGCCATAATACATAACCAATGCCGTTGCGCCTGAAGAAGGCACTTTTACCCAGATATATGTTGTACCTGCAGTATTGAATGTACCTTCTATCGAGTATTCACAGTTGATATTATTATTATCATAGAAGCGCAGGTCACGGCCATCCGTTTGCATGCCGCCATATTGGCCTGTAGTCAGGGTTACTTTGACCTGGAAATTTGCAACCGGGGTTGCAGGGCTCAGACTGACTACCCTGTAACTGGCCCAGCTTGCTCCCGGGCCCTGTGTTTGAGCCATCGCTGACTGGCCTGGCCCAAAACTCAATACCGCCGAAAAAGCAGCTAGCATAAAAATGCGTAGTAAGGTTGTTTTCATAATCGTACATTTTTTAACCGGGTTAGCAGCCGGTAGTTGGTTGGCAGATCGTATATATTTCGTGTTCATGATTGTTCGTTTTAATGACTGAATGGTTCAATGATTAAGGAAGCTCAATTGATTCGCATCCTGCTGCTGATTTAACCCTTATTTTATAAATACCGGGGGTAAGCCCGCTGAATGTATGAGGGTTGCTCCCCGCTTCGTAATTATCCCCATTGTCTTTAGAGAACGTATAAGACCCCGCAGCACCACTGCCCGTTACCGTTATAGAACCATCACCTACACCAAAACATGAAATATTTGATTGTGTCGATGAAGTGGTCGGTGTTGGACTGATGGTTACAGAAGTAGTTGCATCTATCGCAGGGCAACCGCGGTCCGCGGCAATTTGGTAGTGGACAAGATAGGTGCCTGTAGTGCTTGCTGACGGATTGATCGATCCGGTCGAAGGATTTATTGATAATCCCCCAGGAGCTGAAAATGCGCCCCCGGTCCCACCGGTAAGTGATACAGCTGCGTTTGTTACAGATTTACAAAAAGGATTACCCGCGTAGGAAATTGTGGCCGTTGGGCAAACCCACGTGATTACAACCCTACCTGCAGCGCCTGAGCCTCCTGTCCGGGTTCCATCATTTTGGGATGTTCTCGAACCACCTCCGCCTCCACCAAGTGCATTCCCATTTCCGCCGTTGGCTGAACCGCTGTTTACTACAGTACCTCCTGTTCCGCCGCCATTAGCGCCTGCTCCACCGACACCCGGACTGATACCAAGGCCGGTAGCTCCGGCAGCTCCATTTACTCCTGCAGTAACAGTGGATCCTTTGGATACAGCAAGCGATCCGCCAGCTCCACCACCCGGGCTGCCTCCAGTTATATTCCCTGTTCCACCTGTTCCCCCAGCTGCAAGAATTAGACTTTCAAAACCCGTAATTGTGGAGTTCTGCCCGTTTGTTCCGGTTGCACCCAGGTTGCCCGTGACCAGTGCCGCAACTACCACACTCAATGTACCTGGTGATACTGTGATAGTTCGCGATGCAAATGCACCACCACCACCACCACCGCCACCCCTGGCAACACCGCTACCGGCATTGGTTGAACCACCACCCGCTCCTCCACCGCCCCAACATGAAACGGTGATCTGGGTTACACCAATGGGCACGTTGAACGTACCGCTGGCATTAAAAGTTTGGGTTCCCTGTCCAAAACTGCGTTGCGTAAAACACAGCATGAACAAAAAAGAAATGAGCATAACGCTCACGCGCATGCAACATTGAATGAATGTTTTCATGTTAATTCCTTTTTTTAAATGATGGGGTTGTAAATTTTTAGTCACGTGTAGTGGTAGAAGTGTTGTATTCATATAGGTTGTTTGAGATGATAAACAGTTATTATTTCATAGTGTTTTAGTATACCGGCCATAGAAATAGCCCGGATTGCATGTAGTAACGTAACTACAGTGTATTTTATTATATACGTACACAAAGAATCCCGCTTCATAAAACTTAATTTATAAGAGATTAGTTGGGATATCGATAAATGTGAATAGCAGCTATTCGAAGGATAAGTATGGACGCACGGATAAGTTGCGGAAATTAAAAGATACTGAATTTTGTTGTTGCTGGCTTAAAATAGGTCTGGTTAGCGGTAAGAATACCCGAAATTAATACCGTAATCTGGAATTTCCAAACTTTAAATGTTTTTTTTTAGATTTCTTCATGCCCATTATTGTATAAAATCCGCCTGTTTATACGCTAACTGACAGAGACAGGGCAATACAAAAGTACTGTAACGCTTACGGATACATGCATCAGAAAACACGCCTGGATTTTTCTCCAATAACCGGCAAAAATTCACCTTGGTTAACAGGGCGTGATTGGCTAAATATGAATGGTTTATATTAAAAAAAACCATCCTTTTACAGATGGTTTTTAAATAAAATATTCTTTCTATTTGGATCGTGCCGGAATCGTTAAAACTTAACCAGCTTTACCATTTTCCGTTCTTTACCCTGTATTGCTTCTACCATATAAGCGCCGGCCTTTAATTCATTTCCGAGGCGCACCGTTTCGTAAGGCTGCAGCCTGAGTTGCTTGAATTCCCTGCCCTGCATATCCAGGATCCTTACATGGATCAGCTCTTTACCTGCTGTGATCACCTGTAGCTTAAAGTCGCTTACAGTTGGATTGGGAAAAACATTTAATTCCATTAAACCATCTCCTTCAACCTGCCCGCCATTACGGCTAATGATTGCAGATTCCCTCGGCCCGGGAGGAGGACATGCAGGGAGCTTGACAACGGATGAACGGATAGCGCTCGTTCCGCAATTGCTCACTGCCTGTACCGTTACACTTCCATTCACAGCTGTTGAGGGGTAAGTTACCTTGATCCCTACTTTGGGAGGAGTCGGGGTTATTACAACATAGCTTGCCCCGGCTGGCACAGTCCAGTTAAGCGATGTGCTATTGGCAGGCATGGATGCCAGTGTATATGTATAGGCCCTGGCTGGGCAAAAGTCTGTCTGTATCACGTCCAGTATACCAGGCGAGGCAGGGCTCAGTTTGGTTACGGACAATGACCGGGGGCTGCTCGTACCGCACCCATTCGTAACCGTTACTGACATCGACCCGCCGGTAAATCCGGCCGGGAATGATACGATGATCGCTGTATCATCGGCCCCGGGCGCATTTTCATGGCTAACCGTCCAGGTACCGGGAGTGCTCCAGGTATACGAACTGCCACCGGGACTTTTGCGGACCTTATATGTAGCCGGCGTACCAGCAGGTAATATATGCGGACAAACATTGGTAGGGCCACTGATCAATCCCAGTTGAGCTGCAGAAGTCCTGGGAATGGTAAAGCTTCTCACACTTCCACTGGTTCCGCAATCATTGGCAGCCGCCACGGAGATATTGCTGGTACTATAATCCGATGCAAAGGTCACAACAATGACCGTATCATTCACACCAGGGCCTTCCGGATGAATGACCGAGTTGATGCCGGCCGGGGTTGTCCATGCATAAGAAGTGGCTGCTATTACTTTACTGATCTTGTAGGTTGCTGTATTAGGGGTACCGATCAGCGCGCAGATATCCGTTGGCCCGGTAATAGGGCCAGGCGTTGAGGGGAACTGGGCCAGCAGGAAGTAAGACCTGTAATTGCTGTTACCACAGGCAGATAAAGCTCTTACCTTGATAACCTTATTCGCATTGGGTATAAAATTGGCCCCGATAGTCACTGTAATGCTTGTCCCGTCAGGAGCGGTAGATACCAGGCTAACGGTTGGGGGTATTACCCATTGGTAAGAATCAGCAAATGGTACGGGAGCGATCGAATAAGTGAGTTGGTCCGCCGTGCCTACGTACGGACATACATTGTGCGGACCATTGATGGCAGCCGGTATGGCAGGCAATGTATTGATCTTAAGTGTTACTGCTGTGCGGGTCAGGCTTGAACAGGTTCCGTCAAAAGCTTCTGCATAATAGGTAACTGATCCTATTCCAACCTGCACGGGGCTTGCAACGGGGTTTCCTAACGTGGGGGCATCATACCAGTTAACCGTAAACGAAGAAGTTGCTGTAGCTGTTATCGTCTGGGTTGGGTTACCATTATAACAAACTGCCTGGTTCCCGCCACTTATTGGTGGCGGTATGGCGGCAGGCTCCGTAACAACAAATGTATTGGAAGCACTGCAGGTGGTCTGTTCTGTGACGGTTACCATATAAGAACCTGCCACAAGGCCGGAAATATTTGGAGTAGTTTGAGCTGGTATGGTATTCCATAAATAGGATACGGGCGTTAAATTGCCCGTAACTGAAGTGCTAATGGCACCATCACTTCCGCTATTGCAGGTAACCGGGGTAACGGTACCGCCTACTGCAAGGCTGCCTGCACACTCCCCGGCGCCAAATTCACTGAATGAAGTGATGCCGGCATAAGTAAATGTATTGGCCGTGCTTGAATTGCTTAGAGGATATGACCAGGAAGAAGGCGCATCGAATTTATAAGCCTTCAGGTTCACACCCTGCGCACTGTTCACCAGGTCTCCGCCCGGGAAATTAAACGTTGCATCTGCGGTAAATGTGCCTACGCCCCCGTTGGTAATATCCCAGGTCCGTGCCAGTTGTTTTGTTGGACTTAATGTAGCCGGGTAATTTACACTGACCCCATCCGTGGTCGTTACATTCACATTTCCTGCTGTGTTTCCATTGTTGAAACTAATACTGGCAGGTGCATAGGCAGTAAATGTGCCTACCGGGTAATCATATATTCCTCCTGAACCGCCAATAGTACGCTTCAGGTTTCCGGCTATATGCCCCGTGCCAGGGCGTGTAACCGCCCCTGCTACAGGATTGGTCACAAACACAGTATTCGAACCCGTAGAGATAATTCCTTCCGAGGCAGATGCAAGGCTGAATATACCGCTCACGTTGGCGTCAATATCCAGCGATAAACCTCCGGCATTTGAATTTGAATTTGTGAGATTATTAAACGTAGTCACCGTTGAACCTCCAATATTCTGGCCGCCCGTGCTGCTGTTGAAGTTAACCGTGGTATTGGCACCGGTAAAGGTGCCGCCGTTATTTACCCAGTCGCCTGTAACATTTATTGTTCCGGGCCCCGCGGCCGTTCTTTTAACGATACCGCCTGTCAACGTTACTGTGCCATTCACGTTCAGGGTGGGCGTACCGCCGGCGTTTAATCCCAGGTCGAGCGTACCGTTACTTACTTGCAGGTTACCCCCTACCGTTACAGATGGAGTACCTGCACCCGAAGCGCCGCTTGCCAAAACCAGGATCGCAGTAGATCCTTCAATGGATAAATTCCCCCCAACATTGTGTGCAGTAGTTTGCGTACTGACGAGCCTTAGCTGCTGGCCATTGGTGTTTTGCACTTTAAAATCTCCTGCCACCGAGGCGAGGTTGCCTGCACATCCTATTGCGCCGCTGAAATTGTTGACATTGATAATAAGGTTTCCATAATTCGCATTTACCGGGCAGCTTGCCGCTGTATTCCGCTGGTATTCGATGGTACTCATGGTTGCCGGGCTGCCTGTATTATTTAACGTGCGTGTTCCGCCAGGCAATGTTCCAATAGCGTTGTGAATGAAATACCCGGTCCCGCTTACTGTGAAACTGACGGTCGCTGTTGACACCACATCATTACTCACTTTTGCTCCGGATGCTACCGAAAGGTTAACAAACACCGGGCCTGCTGTTCCACTGATCGTTTGTGTAGTCCCAGGCCCGTTAAACAAAGTGGTACCCGTATTACCGGCAAAGGTTCCGTTATTGGTAAGGTTGCCTGACAGCGTTAAGATATTTGAAGTAGAAGTAAAGGGTCCGGCGCTTATCAAAAGATCATTAAATGTTTTTGCAGTAGCCCCCATATTCAGCGTCCCGGTGCCGGCTTTTGTAAGATCCTGCGTTGGTGCACTGATCGTACCTCCAATGGTAAGCGTGCCCCCGTTTACGGTAATGGTTCGGTTACCCGTATACGTTGTCGCACCAGCACCGAGGTTCAGGTTGCGGGGAATAGTACCTGCGTATGTAAAATCCCCTGCGATAGAAAGTGGATACGCCGGCGTCGTAACATTTGCCGCCGAACTATTATCAAGTGTACCGCCATTGATCGTAAAGCTGCCGGCCACACTATTACTGAGTGCATTCGTACTATTAATATGTAAAGTTCCTGCATTGAGGATCTTGTTACCGGTAAATGTATTGGATGCCGTAAGAATAAGGGTACTGGAAAAACTTTTTGTAAGTGCAACACTGCCACTTATCACTGCCCCTAGTGTAAGATCCTGTCCAACTCCACCGGAAACCGTATTTGCACCGATCGTCAAGATAGCTGTTCCCGATATTAATGGGGCTACGCTTCTCGCTGCTCCATAAGCATCCATCCTTGAATTGTTGGTTACCGTTAATGCTCTTGTAAATGTGGCGTGATTAAATTCAATACCACCTCCATTAAGATTGACAGTCGCTGTTCCCAATATATTTCCGTTGCCGAGGGCTCCGTTTGTACTTGCCCCGCTTGCCGCAGCGGAACTGATCCTTAATGTACCCGCATTGATAGATGTATTTCCTGTATAAGAATTGGTGCCTGCAATGTTGAAGGTGCCTGCGCCGGTTTTGATAAGATCACCTGCATTTATTATACTTGAACCCAGTTGTCCATCATTGTTGCCTCCGGATGTTACCGTTGCTGAGCCATCATTGATGGTAATACTTCCGGCTGCAGTCACGCCTCCCGCACTGGTAAGATTTGCTGCCAATGTAATTCCTGCTGCACCACGAAGCGTCATATTTCCACAATTGCTTGCGCCTCCTGCCACGCTGGAAATTGCCTGGGTAACTGACAAAAATCCAGGATTTGAAATAAGTGAGATAGTTCCTCCGATCCCGCCTGTTCCTATTAAATATTGGGCTCCCCCATTGGCGGTTAAAGTGCCGTTGATGGAAACAGAGGTTGGCGCAGTAATTGAAATTATGCCTGCTTCACCACCTGGCTGCGAACTAAAGTCACCTGTTGCATTGCCACCTGAAGTATTTAGGGCACCTGTATTTAGAAAAGTACCGCCGGCTGTAATCAAAATATCTCCACCAAATCCTCCATCTCCTCCCCCTCCAAATGACGCGGCGGGGCCTGCCGGGGTCCCTGTTACAATAACATTTGCAGATATCGTAACGTTCCCAACTGCTGTCATTGTAATATTTGGAGCATACCGGCCATTGGTATTGTTTCCTGGTGTGACCGGGGTGAGGGTAATAGCACCGTTTACAATAATACTTCCTGCCGCTGAAATAGTGAACAAACGTTGCGTTGGAGCAGCATTGGTAGAGGCCGATGAAACGGGAGTAGAAAATGTAATATTTCCTGACCCATTTGCGCCCGGATTTGGAGTGGTTGTTGAAATCGTTACATTATTTACAAGTAATTCCGCCACTAATGCGGAAGCCTGGATATTTACAGTGGTCAGACCTGCCGTCGGTGTAAAGGTCCTGTTGGGAGCAGTCCCTGTAAAACTACCATTCGAAGCGCCGGTAGTGATAGTAATGTCAGAGAGGTTGGTTTGTGCCCATCCATTCAATCCCAACAGAAGGCTCAACAAAAATGTACAGGCAGTTATACTTTTAGGTAAAATTTTAGAAGTAAATGACAGAGGTTTCAGAAAGTGATTTTTTAAAGTCGCCCGGAGTTTAATAAAATTCTTGTTCATAAATGATAGATTTTTGAGGATTAAAAAAATGAAGAATAGGGCCATGTCAAGGCACGCCGGCAGTGTAAAAAATAAAAGAAAGTATGCCTATGTATATTTTCATAATGCTCGGTTATATCCACAAAGAATAAATTGACTAACGTCCCGGATAAATAATTATCCATTGACGTTTCGTCAATGATACAAGATCATAATGCAGAACAGGTTTGGTCGGACAAAAAAATCCACGCGGGAATCTTTTGACGCAGGTTTTAACATGGAAAAGGATCCATTGTAAAAGACCGGGAGCTTAAATTAAGTTCATAAAGGATAACAGGAGTATTTTACAGGATATAGTACGGAGGTATCAATAAAATTAAAAAAGGTTTATATTTTTTACAAGTTTCTTCCACGTTTTTGAGTGACTATTATGTGTACCATCCTCATGATCACTGGTGTTATAAACCAGGCCGGCCGCCCATTTACCGGTCACTTATACCAATAAAAAACTCACCCCTTCCGGGGTGAGTTCCTCCATATTTAAAAAAGCGTTTTTAGAATTTTGTAACCCTCGTGGTCTTCACCTGCTTACCCTGCCTTACCTCGATCATGTAAGCTCCGGCTTTTAAATGATTACCAAGACTAACAGTCTCGTATGGTTGTACATTTGTTCTTGACAATTCCCTGCCTGAAAGATCAAGCACCCTTACAATAATAACTTCCCTGCTAACCGGGGTTATTGCGAGCTTAAAGTCATTGATACTTGGGTTAGGGAATACATTCACTTCCAATACCTGCTCAGGAACCGCTATTGCCTGTAGTGTTTTAGCCTGGCCCGGGCGTGGTCCGGGAGGACATGCCGGCAATTTAATGGCAACAATGCGGGTACCAGCGTTTGAACAATTGTTGTATGGAGTTGCCGTGATATTCCCGGTAACGGCGGTTGCAGGGTAGGATACCGTAATACTGGTTGATCCCTGTCCGCTTACCAGTGTTCCCCCAGGAGGCACCCCCCAAAGCACAGAAGTAGCATTTGCCGGCATCCCTGCTAACGTATAAGTATATTCCCTGTTTGGACAGAAACCCGTTTGTATAATATCTACATTACTGGCAGCTCCCGCCGAAAGCTTCGTAACTGATAAAGACCTCACAGGGCTGTTGCCACAGGCGTTCGTATAGTAAACCGTTACGGCCCCGCTGCTGAATCCCGCGCTATAGGTTATTTGTATGGTGGTGTCGTTTATTCCTGTGCCGTCGGGATGTGCTGTAATGGTTGCGCCCGCTGGTGCTGTCCAGGTATAAGAAGTCGCGCTCGAGCTCTTACGGATCATATAGGTTACCGGTATCCCCGCCGGATTGGTTGCGGAAACCATATAAGGGCAGGCGTTGGTTGACCCGCTGATCAATCCAAGCGCTGTAGATGGAGCCACGCGTAATACCTGCAGGTTACGTGCTGCACTTGGCACACAGCCTGCAGCCTGCACCGATATATTGGTACCTGACACAAAGCTGTTATCATAGCTTACTGTAATAATGGTATCATTCACACCTGCTCCTCCCGGATGGGACGCAATGGTTGCGCCTGCCGGAACATTCCAGATATAAGACGCCGCATTGGTTACTTTCCTGATCGTGTAAGTCGCTTCATTTCCCAGGTTGATATAGGCACAGGCATTGGTAGGCCCGCTGATGATTCCTGGCATCGCATAAGTAGAGGCAGCTACAGACAATGTTCTGTCTGAACTGGTTCCACAGTTTGCCACGGCACGCACCCGGATGAGTGAGGTCACATACCCGGTGTTAAAAGTAACGTTGATCGTCGTAGTTCCCCCACCGCTAACCAGGCTAACGTTGGCGGGTAAGGTCCAGTTATAGGAAGTTGCATTTGGAACAGCAGCGATCGAATACTGTACATTTGTCAGTGTTCCAATGTACGGGCATGCATCGGTCGGGCCCGTTATTGCTCCGGGCACAGCCGGTAATATTTTCGTAATGCTCTTTGTTTTAGGTGCCCTGTTCCCGCAATTTGAATTGGCGGTTACCTGTACGCTTCCACCGGTAAATCCATTGGTATAACTCACGGAAATACTGGTTGATCCCTGGCCGCTGACAATTGAAGCACCGCCTGGTACCGTCCAGGTATACCCGCTGGCATAAGTTACAGGATCGATCGAATAGACCGCATTTGTTAGCTGGCCGATGAACGGACAGGCATCTGCCGGCCCGGTGATCGTACCAGGGATATTAGGTATATTTTTAGCAACCACCAGCAAACTTGCCGGGCTGTAGCATAGATCTATAGAGACTGATTTTACGGTAAACACGCTGTTCACCTGTGCAAAGCTGTTATCAAAAGTAACATCGATGCTGTTGGTTCCCTGGCCGCTTACCAGTGTCGTGCCGGTCGGGACCGTCCACAGGTAAGAATTTGCGCCTGGCACCGGTGCAACAGAATAAGTAGTAGGTATGGGAGAACCTATAAAAGGACAGGCATCTACCGGTCCCGAGATCGCACCTGGCGTGGAAGGAATGGCATTAACCGTTACAGTTATAGGATCAGATGTAGCCGCTGGCGTACATGTACCGCTTACCACTACGTCATAACTGCCCGCATTGGCCGCTGTTGGATTGGTTAATGTGAGGGTAGTTGTGCCCTGGCCGCTGATCACCGCGTCATCTACGACAGCGATTCCGCCCTTTCGCCATGAGTATGAAAGGCCGTTACCCGTTGCCGTTACGCTGAATGATTGTATCCCCGTTCCCGAACAGGTTGCAGCTGGCTCTACCGGCTGAACCGTGATCGCGGGCAATTCATAAACTGTTACCGTTACCGCATCTGAAGTAACTCCCGGGGAACAGGTTCCTGTTATGACTACATCATAACTGCCTGTATTGGCTGCTGTGGCACCAGTCAATGTAAGTGTTGATGTGCCCTGGCCACTGATCACTGCGTCATCAACAACGGCCACTCCGCCTTTTCTCCATGAATAAGAAAGGCCGGCACCGGTTGCCGTTACAGTGATCGTTTGTATAGCGCTTCCTGAACAGGTTGTTTTTGGTGTGGCGGGTTGAAGAGTGATCACCGGTGATTCATTGATCGTCACTGTTACTGCACTGGAGGTAGCAGGAGGGGTACATGTCCCGCTCACCACTACATCGTAACTGCCCGCATTGGCTGAGGTAGCAGCTGTCAGCGTGAGTGTTGCAGTGCCCTGGCCGCTGATGACCGCGTCATTTACAACAGCCACCCCGCCTTTTCTCCATGAATAAGAAAGTCCGCTACCCGTTGCTGTTACACTCAGCGTTTGTATACCTGTCCCGGAACATGTCGCAGTCGGCGTACTGGGTGGAACAGTGATAGCAGGAGCCTGGTTGAATGTGATGGTAACATTATCTGTGGCAGAACACACGCCGTTATTTACGGTCCATAATAAGTTATAAGTATTGCCCCCTGTGCCGGTGAACGTTGCGGCAGGGCTGTTTGCATTGGTATTGCTGAATGAACCAGAACCCCCACTTACAATGGACCAGGCGCCTGTTCCAAAAGCAGGAATATTCCCATCAAGGGTTACACTGTTCTGCCCGCAGGTAAGCGCACTTACCTGGTCGGCACCGGCATTGGCTGTGGTAGAAGCACCGCTGCAATCCGAACCCAGTGCAAAGCTGCTTACAATACTGGTTCCGCTGAATGTATTAAAGGCCGTTGTATTGGTATAATTGGGTGCTGTTGTAGGATTAGAGGTGATCGTTGAATTATCTCTTTTTACCATCACGACCGTGCCTGTCGGCGTAAAACCGGTCGGATCAAGTGTTACTTTATAGGAAGGCCCATTGGCCACTGTTTCCAGGATATCCCAACGGCGGTTGGGATCTAAATTTACATTTGCGGGAAGCGTTCCTCCTGTTAAAGCCGATTCAATTTGTTCAACGGCTACGGTACTGGTACCAGGCGCTGATGTATATTGAAAAGTAACCGGATGGTAAACTCCGCCCTTACCCACCGGGAAAGGTTTTGAAGTGGCACTTGTAAATATCCATGAAAGCAGGCCATTTACATATTTAGAGGACGAAGCATTGATCGTATTGCCGGTTGAATTGATGGTCAGGCTACCCGTTGGCGTTACAATCCCGCTCTGGAAATCCAGGTTTCCATCCACCCGGATATTCATGCCGGTTGTAACGGTTACACCCGTAGATTTATTAATCACCAGGTTATTGACAACATTATTTCCAGAAGCAACCGTTGTAGTTACAAATACACCTGTTGCATCTCCCTGGAATTCATAATTGGCCCCGGCATTAAAGGAAGTTTTTCCTGTTCCAAATGAAACGATCGCCCCCTGGATACCCGTGGCATGGGCCGTTTTTATCGTAGCTGCACTTGCCAGGGTGAATGTGCTCCTGTTTGCGGCAGTGCCTACCGCACCATTTGCATCGGTAATTATTTTATCCTGCATGTCTAAAGTTCCGTTCACGGTCATGCCACTTTGAGGGGCAGTATTTGAACCAGTTCCCAAAGTAAGATTTGTTGAAAGCTGCAAGGTTGCACCTGCATTCACCACGTAGTTGGTATAATTTGAATTCGTACCTGCATAACTGAAAGTTTGCGTGCCCGCTTTATTAAAAACAAAATAGCCAGTAAGCGCATTTGAGGTGGTATAGAAAGCACCAGTGCCCGATTTATTAAAATCTCCTTTTATCCTGAACTCATTTCCGGTGCCCGTAGATCCAAAATCGATCATCGCGCTGGAAGTACCATTCGCTGTCAGATCTGTAGTTTGAAAAATTCCTTTTGTGTTTCCATTACCTCCTAAAGTATGTACAATACCCGCAGTACCGGTACTGCTTATAGTAGTATTACCTGTCACCGTTACAGTATTGACGGAATTATTTCCATCGGCCAGCAGGAAGGTGCCATTGTTGAGGGTAAAATTCCCGCCGATATTTAAAGTTACCGCTGCATTGTTACCAGAGGCCACACTTAAAGTAGATCCCGCCTGTGTAAAATTCCCTGCAATGGCGATCGTGGTTGTACCGGTACCGGTTAAACGGAATTGGCCGGAACCTGAACTTGTAAGTGTAAAATTTCCGGCACAAAGGTTTACAGCTCCTGAGTAACTCTGATTCCAGGCTCCTGTCAACGCGGTTGTATTAATATTAAGATTACCGAAAGGAAGTGTAACACCTGTGCTGATAACAGTTGTATTATTGATCCATGCCCTCAATTCCACCGTAGATGTAGCACCAAACGATTCTGTCCCCGCGTAAATAGAAGTAGAGGCAGCTGTAGTATTATTATGAATATAAGTTCCCCCGTTATCAACTTGAAAAGTAGTAGCTGCCGCTAAAGTAATGGCAACATTTGATTGCAGGGAAGCCCCGTTCTCGATTTGTAATTTTGAGTTGGTCCCCGAAATACTCCATGCTGTACTCGATACGATCACGTGTGGCGTAGTGCCCCCGTTACCACTGCCCTGGATCACAAAAATATCTCCCAGGATAAAACTGGCAGGCGAAGTGCCCGTTCCAGCCCTGGTAGGTTTCCAGAAAGACAGGGTAGTAAGGTTCTGTGTTCCTCCTGCTGTTGAATAATAAGTTGTTGCTGAAAGCTCAGCAGCAAATCCCATGATTGAAAGGAAAAGAAAAAAACATCTCAGTTGGCTTTTTTTTGTAAAGTGTAGGCGTGTATTCATGTTATAATTTTTAGTCGTTGATGAACCGGGTAAAATTTCAATTCCTGCATCCGGAGAAAATTTTTATACCCAGTTCATTGTTAGCATTATTATATAAATAGATCATTCCATCAAACAATGATTTTTGAAGGAGTGATGAATGGTTAAAGAAAAATAATAAAGTTGGAAATTTGTAGGAGTGGTGGATTGGCTGGCAAGATAGGGCGTTTTTTTGGAATTATATGATTTCATCATATCTTATTTCAATAAAAATTCTCCACCTGGATAAGCCGTGAAACGGCTGCTGGTGGGAGGATACATAATTATACCGCAGGAAGATAACATTAAGAAACCCATCAGTCATCTGACTGATGGGTTTCTATTATTTCATCATTAAAACACTATTGATCGCTCTGCTTAAAATTTGTTCAGCTTCTTTGTGCTGACCTGTTTTCCCTGCCTTACTTCAATTAAATAAGATCCGGCTTTTAACTCATTCCCTATCCGGATCGTTTCGTAAGGCTTAATTGTAAAGCTATTAAGCATCCTTCCCCCAAGGTCCAATATTCTTACCTGTATCTTTTCACTACCGGCAGTGATCACCTGCAGTTTAAAGTCACTGACACTTGGGTTGGGGAATACACTCACTTCCATTGTCAAAGGTTTGACGTGAATGTTTTCGCTGCCTGTGATTGGGCGTGGGCCTACACAGGCCGGCAGGTTAACCGCTAAGGTCCTGGTAGCGCTGTTTGCACAGTTATTATAAGGCGTGGCGGTAACATTCCCTGTAACAACCGTTGAAGGATAAGATACCGTGATACTGGTACTACCCTGTCCCGTTAGCAGCGATCCGGCCGGTGGAACGGTCCACAGGATCGATGTAGCATTGGTTGGCATGGCCGGTAATGAATAGGTATATATCCTGCCCGGGCATGGGGAAGACTGTACCGCACTCATGCTGCCCGGAGCACCAGGGGTTAGCCTTGTTATTACCAGCGACCTTGCAGGGCCGGTTCCGCATGTATTCGTAGCCGATACGGTCACCGAACCACTCGTAAACCCGGCACTATATGTTACCTCGATGGTTGTATCGTTCACTCCGATACCAGCCGGGTGAGCTGTAATGCTTGACCCCGAAGGTACGGTCCAGGTATAAGAATTTGCTGTCGCTACCCTGCGGGTGGTATACAATACCGGTATGCCCGAAGGGTTGGCAACGGATACCATGAAAGGACAGGCATTGGTAGCCCCGGTTAGGATCACCGGCGCAACCGGCAATACCCTTAAGATCGTGAGGTTCCTCGCAGCGCTTGGAATACAACCGTCTGCCTGTACGGAGATATTGGTGCCTGATACGAAACTATTATCATAGCTGACTGTGATAATGGTATCATTTACGCCGGCACCACCCGGGTGGGAGGCAATGGTCGCCCCTGCCGGAACCGTCCAGATATAGGAAGCTGCGTTGGTCACTTTGCGGATAGTATAGGTAGCATCATTTGCCGTAGCAATAAATCCACAGGCATTGGTTGGGCCCGTGATCACTCCCGGTGTCCCATAGGTGGAAGCAAGCACCGATAACGTTCTTTCGCCGCTTTCCGCACAATTCGATATCGCTTTCACTTTGATCAATGAGGCAACAGAATAGCCTGCATCAAAAGTGACATTGATGCTCAAACCACCCTGCCCGCTTACGAGGGTAACATTGGCAGGAACGGTCCAGGTATAACTGGTTGCATTTGTTACGGCACTGATGCTATATGTAGCTTCTGTTAGCGTACCAATAAACGGACATGCATTAGTGGGCCCAGTGATCACACCGGGTGTTACTGGTGGCTGCCTTGTAATACTTAATGTTTTAGGTGCACGGTTACCGCAGTTGGACATAGCCGTTACCGTAATAATGCCTGAAGTGAATGTACCAAGATAACTTACGTTGATACTTGTTGAGCCCTGCCCACTTACAATGGAAGCGCCTGTCGGAACAGTCCAGGTATAAGAACTGGCAAAATTTACAGGTGCGATCGAATACACAGCATTTGTTGGCTGGCCGGCGAAAGGACATGCGTCCGTAGGCCCGCTGATGGCGCCAGGAATGGACGGGATGTTTTTCAAAACGGTCAATATACTTTCGGCGCTTGGGCAAGCAGTCGGTGATTCCGCGATAACGCGGAACCTGCTGTTGGTGAGTGCAAAACTATTGTCAAAAGTTACGCTCAGGTCTGTTGATCCCTGCCCGGATACAATGGTTACACCCACAGGTACCGTCCACGTATAGGAGCTCGCGCCCGCAACAGGAGCAATTGAATATACCGTTGGTATAACATCGTCTATGAGCGGGCATGCATCTGTCGGGCCACTGATGGCGCCCGGTGTTGCAAGGATCGGCTGTATGGTAAGGGTTACTGCTGTTCTTGTGAGGCTGCTGCAGGTTCCATCATTGGCTTCAGCATAATAGGTAGATGTTCCTACGCCGATCTGTGCAGGGGTAACCTCGGTGCCACCTGATGCCATATCCCACCAGGTAATGGTGAACGGAGACGTTGCAGTTGCGATCAGTGTTTGCAGCGGATTGCCGTCGGTACAAACAGTTTCATCGCCGCCACTTGTTGGCGGAGGAACTGCAGCGGGTTGTGTAAGTTCAAGTGAAGCATTGAGAGTAACAACACACGCAGTATGCGCCGCATCTCTTATCTGTACATTATAAAAACCAGCGGCCAGCCCGGTAAAGCTTCCGCTTCCTGACCAGCTGCCACCGCCATTGATACTGTATTCGTAAGTTCCATATCCTCCTGAAGGAGCTGTGATATTGATCGCACCATTGCTACCGCTGTTGCAGGTGGGGTTGGTTGGGGTAACCGTTGCATTCAGTACTGCAGGTTGGCCGATCGATAAAGATCCGTTCAAAATAATAACGCAGGTTGGATGATTAAGGTCCCGTATGCGCACATCATAGGTGCCCACAGCAAGGCCGGTAAAGCTTCCACTTCCCTGCCAACTACCGCCTCCATTGGCCGAATATTCATATGAACCGGATCCTCCTGAAGGGGATGTTATCGTGATGGTTCCATCAGAAGGCCCGCCGTTGCAACTGATCCCTGCAGAAGCAACGGATGCATTCAGCACAGCAAGTGAGCCTACGGTGATCGTTCCTGAATTCACCGTACATCCGCCATTAGCCGTGATCGTTACTGAATACGGGCCGGCAACTACCCCGGTAATATCCTGTGTAGTGGCGCCGTTGGACCACAAATATGTGAATGGTGTTGAACCTCCGGAAGGAGTTATGTCAATCGCTCCATCTGAACCGCCAAAGCAGGTTACATTCGTAATGGATGGTGCAGGAATGGTTGGCGGCGTACATCCTATATTACCGATCTGGAAATCTCCAAAACCGTTAATGGCTGTTGCCTGGCTGCTGAGCGCGGTTCTTGTTCCGATCGTAGTAGGTGACCAGCTGCCCGTATAACGTTCGATAATAACGGTAGCTGTATTCACACCTGCATCAATATCTCCTGAACCCGGGGTCGGGCCGATGAAATTGAATGTCGCGCTATAACCAACCGGTGAAATGGTTGTGTTGGCCAGTGTCCAGGTCCTGTTGATGCTTAGTGCCGGATTGATGCCGGAAGTATTGATATTCGTATGGTCAGCAGGAGTAGTAAATACGGTCATTACACCTGGAGTAGAGATCGTTGTTGTGAAAGCTACATCAACCGGCGTATAATTCGTTGCGTCGCCTACAAAGAAGGATCTTGAAGGTGTTCCCGCCGGGATATTTGCTGCAAGGTTTCCAAATACATATTTTCCTGCTGCGGCCGTAGTAACGGTTACGCCTGATGCAAGTGTCAACACATTTGCACCCGTTGTAATTTTACCGTTGGTAAATGTGAGGGCGTTGGTAGTACCATTCACGCTTACATTACCCGTGAGCACTACGCCTGATGTATTATTGATCGTTAAGTTATTAAAGCTGAAAGCAGGAATATTCTGAGAACCTGTTGTGCCGGTAAAACGAACTGTACTCCCTGTATTGGTGTAAGAGGTAGTTCCGGCGGCGGGGCTGAACACCCCTCTTATATCTATGTTTCCTGAATTGGCCAATGTGATCGTCCTTGTACCATTCAGGGTCGTCGTCAGGTTACCATAATTCTGTGCTGATATTGTTTGAGCACCTGAACCGCGGTAATCAACTGTACTGGTAGCCCCAAGAGTATTGGTTCCGAATGCTGTGGGAAATGCACTGCTAACTCCAGCAAGCTGGAAGAAAGCGCCGTTGGCGACCTCAAAGGTAGCACCGGCGTTACCTGCAATGGCAAAACCACCATTGTTTAACGTCCCCGATTGTACCCGCAGGTTAGCCGTAACGTTAGCAGCAGTAATAGCTGCGCTTAATGTCGCGCCTACTCCACCAGTGGTATTTATATGAAGGTTGCTGTATGATCCTGAACCAAAGAAGTTTACTGTTTGCGCCGAAACATTATCGTTATAATTAAATATACTTGTAGCTGTTGACGTCAGTGTTGCGCCACTGGCTCCTGATAATGCTCCCTTCATGTTGACAGTACCTGCACCACCTGACATCAGGATAACTTTATTCGCGGGCGTTGTACCCACAAAGCTGATCCCACCCTCTGCATTGAGGGTACCGGTGGAGATCGAGATCCTTGCGACACGACTGGCTGTTTGTGTTCCTGCAAAACTGATTCCGCCTGTTACGGTTACCGTCTGTGCATTTATATTCCAGTTATTGGTAGTACCGTTGGTTGCACCTGCAGCAGGTTGGTGTATCGTAACGGCACCGTTTACCTGCAATGTTCCGCCGGTATGGGTGATCGTATTAGCTACCGTGCCGGTTGCATCACCCAGTGTAATGCCATCTGTTGTTACGGAACCCGAACTGATATTCAGATTACCTACTAAAGCGCCTGGATAACCCACCGCGATCCCGCTGGTAACCGTAAGACTTCCTCCATTCACGTTGAAAGTTCCCCCGGCGATTAACAGGCCCGCATTCGCGACCACGGCAAAACCCCCGGTCGAAAAAGTTCCCGACGTTTGAAGGGGCACCCAGAAATTATCATTTACGGTGACATTACCATTTGCTGTAACTGTTGCACCACCGGTAAGGGTGAAGATGTTTAATGCGGATGTCCCGGTTCTCAGGGTTTTCGAAGTACCGGTCATTTGGACATGGGCGCGTGTAACACCTGAACCCAGTAAATACTGCCCACTGATATCGATATTTCCACCCACGCTCACGAGGTTTGTTCCCCATTGTACACCATGTGTAAATGAAGCACCTGTGGCCACGGTCATATTTCCATTGGTAACATAGTTCCCGGTATTGCCGGTGACGAGATAGTTACCCTGGGTAATATTAAGATTACCGGTTTGAGTATATATAACAGCACTCGTTACTGTATTGTTTCCGGAAGTACCCGTATTGCTGATTGTAATATTGGCGGGAGAGTTTTGTGTTAGGCCGTTTCCAACTGCCTGGTTTGCTGAACCATTATAAATGTAGTTGGCAGCTGCAGTGTAGGTTCGCGTTCCGGTACTTTGAATATTACCCGTTGCACCGCTGGTTGTAATACCAAGGGCTGAGGTTACCCCCAATGTTGCGCCCCCTGCAAGTGTGAAGGCCCCGGTACTGGTAGATGGAATCACCGCGGGTACTGCTCCCGTTCCCATTTGAAGCGTGGAGCCATTGGATACGATCATATTTACCAGGTTGGTGAGGGTACCGCCGGATGTATAAAGATGGGTGCCAGCCGCAAATGTTATGTTGCTGGCAGTTGTGGTACCGGTTTCCGTAATGGTTCCCGCAGTATGCGTGAAATCGCCACCAACACTCAGTATACCATTATCGCCTGAACCACCGGTGCTGAGATTAAAAGTTCCCCCTGTTACAGAGAAGTCGCCTGTTAGGGTAATAGTCCTGGCCACACCATCCGTTATAGTGAATTCCCCACCCGTCTGCGAAAAGTCTCCTAAAATTGCGAGGTTTCCCACACCGGTAAGTCCCAATACGATAGAACCGCTCCCGGTGCTGGTTACTGTAAAATTACCATCAACATTATTCAATTCTCCACCTAATGAAAGATCGGCTGTTTGTGATGGTGAGTTCCATACGAAATGTCCAAAACCTGACGCCGGTCCAAAACTCGCAATTGTTGGAATAGCTGTAGTGATTCCAGTCACATTACATGTAGAGGCCGGATCCCAGGTAGCAGTGGGAATAAGACTTCCATTCCGGTTATGAATATAGCTACCTCCTGACCCAAATGCAAGCGCCCCGGTTGTGGTTATTGCACCCGAACCGCCTGTAGCTTCAAGCGTACCATTTACAGTAAAATCTGTTGCTGCCGCACCATTTGCAATCGTAAGGGTAACATTGTTAACTGTTACCTTACCACCTGCATCAACAGTAACCTGGTCGACAGTAACATTTGCAGTAACTGTTACCGTATGCGGGCTCCTGATCGTTATTGCCCCATCAGCGCTAGTGGGTACGCCTTCGCCAGCTGTCGGGGTCACCCAGGTAGCTCCGTTATAACGTTCCCATGTTGTCAGCACATTCCAGTTTGTTGAATTTGCTGAGCGGTAATCATTGACGGCCTGTCCCTGCGTAGTTCCTGCTAAAAATATATTTGCGATCAAAACAGTGATAGCAAGCATTCTGAGCTTGAGTAGAGTGCTTTTCATAAAGACTTTTTTATTGATATGTTTAATGATTGTTTGATTAGTTTGGTAAGGATGTTCGCTTTTAAAGGCATGATCCGGCAAGACAAGTGTAGGTATTTTCATTAACAGCAGTTTAATTTATTTATGCACGCTATGTAGACATCTTATATTAATTATAAATAATAGAACAATCACTACACAGATGTAATGATCGCATTAACGTACGATCCATGATAAAATTATACCGAAAGGGACCTTTTATGAATATCATTCCCATATGTCATCATCATAGCAGGTTCAGCAGTTTATGATAGATAATTATAAAAACCGGTATAATAGTTAACCAGGTAGATTTATATATAGAAATATTGATCCGGGAGGTTTTAAATAGGAGCGATTGATACGGTAAAATACGTAAACTAAATTACGGCCGGATTTCTAAAAATCCAAGCTTTAAAGAGGGATTTATGGGGGATAATGGAAACGGGTACTGTAGATTCAATGCGAAACTAAGGCTTTTTATGCAAGAACGAACAGTAAGTCCCGGCTGGTCTACAAAGCAATAGCCTCCAGCTTATATAGCTGACATCTCCGCGCCAACTAAAAAGCGCCCACCCGTTTTACCAGGTGGGCGCTCGTTATTTCGAAGTTCACCAATTATCCATTCTCAATTGTCAATTATTTAGAACCTGATCAACTTTATTGTCTTCACGGATGCCCCCTGTGTCACTTCTGCCATGTAAGATCCGGCCTTTAAGTCATTGCCGAAGCTGGTGGTTGTATATGGATTTACTGTAAAAGACGTCAATGACCGACCCTGCATATCGAGGATCCTTACGTTGATCTTTTCTTTTCCTGCCGTGATCACCTGCAGTTTGAAGTCGCTTACACTCGGGTTCGGGAATACATTCACAGACATCGTTTCAGATGTTACAGGTAATTGTGTACCTGCTTTGGCAATCACCGATGACCTTTCAGGGGCACAGAACGGCAGGTGTACTGCGAGGGTCCGGAGCGCACTTTGGCTGCAATTGTTGACCGACTGTGCGGTCACATTGCCATTCACCGGTAGTTCCGGAGGATAAGATACCGTGATGCTGTTGGTACCCTGGCCGCTCTCTATTGTACCTACTGCCGGAATGGTCCATTGCACAGAAACCGCATTGGCTGGCTGATTAACGGTATAGGAATAAAGCCTGCTTGGACAAAGCTGTAACTGTATTACATCGATCACACCCGGGGTGGCCGCATTTTGCTTAGCTACCGAGAATGTCCTGACCGGACTCGTGCCGCAACCATTGGTATAGGTAACCGTTACTGAACCAGTGGTAAAGTTTGCAGGATACTTCATCGTGATCGAATTAGATCCCTGGCCTGAGAGTATTCCTCCGCCAGGTACGGTCCAGGTATAATTCGTAGCCCCCGGAATAGCCGTAATTGAATAGGTAGCCGCAACACCATTAGGAAGCATATAAGCACAGGCATTGTTCGGGCCATTGATCAATCCCGGTTGGGTTGGGTTATTCTTAACAACTGTATAACTGCGGGCCGCGCTGGTTCCGCAATCATTGGATGCCTTCACCGTGATCACCGTATTGGTTGTATTGAAGCCAACGTTGTACGTGATATTGATCACCGTATCGTTCTGAGGCAATGGCTCAGGATGCACCACCGTGATATTGGCTGATGGTGTTACTGTCCAGATATAAGAACTGGCTCCAAGCACTGATGGTATCGTATACGATATCGGTGTAGCGGTTCCAATTACAGGGCAAAGGTTGGTGCTGCTCGGAACGATCGGCTGAGGCGTTGTTGGCAGTTGTGTCAACAGGAAGAATACAGCCTGCGGGCTGTTGCCGCATAAGGACGAAGCAGTTACACGGATCTGCTTATTGGCGCTGGCAATAAAGCCATTCTGAATTGTAATTACAATGCTGTTTGTGCCCTGGCCACTGATCAATGTAGTAAATGGAGGAATGACCCAGTTATAAGCAGTCACTCCTGGTATGACCGGTACAGAATAAGTAAGTTGCGTAGCATTGCCCACATAAGGACATACATTTTTGAAACCAGTCAGTGGGCCTGGTGTTGAGGTCGTACCACAATTACCCGCTCCAAATTCACTGAAACTGCTGATACCCGTTACCGTAAAGCTGTTTGTTCCTGTTGTAGCAGCAGGGTAACTGTAAGTCGCAGGGGCATCAAATTTATAAGGCTTGATGCTCGACTGGGTGGCTGTCCCACCGAGATCTGCGCCGAGGTAATCAAATGTTATGGCTGTGGTAAATCCAGTAACCCCGCTGTTCGAAATTGTCCAGTAACGGTTAAGCCTGTTCGTATTGCTTAATACGGATGGATAGTTAGTGCTTGCTCCGTCAGTGGAAAATAACGTGATGTCACCCGGCGTTCCTACTGCACTGAAATTCATGCTGGCAGGAGTATAACCCAGGGAAGTCCCTACCGGGAAGGGGTAAATGCCGGGAGTGGCAACTCCCCGCTGCAGGGTACCATTGATATAACCGCTGGTGCGGCTTACAACGCCGCCCGCGGCACTGATCACCCTGCTGGCACCGGTGACGACCGTACCTTGTGTTAGTGCAAGACTGGCATTAACTGTTATATTTCCGAGTAATGTTAACCCGTTATTATTGATGATAAGATTGGAAAAGGTCCTGGATGACGCGAACTGTGTAGAGACTGAATTTAATTCAACCGTAGACCCTGCAGGTAATACCAGGCCACCCGTTGCCGTTATATTGCCATTGACCGCGTCTGATGGGCTGGTTGATCCGAGAATGATCGTACCACCACTATTGACCGTTACGGCACCAGTTCCTGATATGACATGTGTACTAAGATTTGTGATTGATCCGGATGCTACCTCAAAATTAACCAGGTTGTTAATGGCTCCTCCACCTGTGAAGTTCTGGGTACCGGTCTTGCTAAACACGATTTTTGAAGTTGTAGTACTTCCTCCTTCTGTTAGGATACCCGAAGTAACGGCTACATCTCCCCCAACATTGATGGTACCTACACCACCTACATTTGCAAGATCCAGCGTTCCGCCATTGACGTTTAGCTTACCGGTGAGATTTACCGTGACTGCTCCCGCCCCGGATGAAAGCCAGAAGTTTCCGCCTAAAATATTAAGATCGCCTCCAATATTAACGGTAATTGGCGGAGCCGCGGTCAGCGCATGACGCGTGCTGCCGGCGCCGGTGCCCAATATATTAAGATTGCCTTGAATAGCAGTTAATGTTCCTCCCCATCCCAATGCAGCGACACCCGTCGTTATATTGAGGGTAAAGTTACCATAACCCGGGCTGGATGGTGCTGATGTACCGGTTGGATTTGCATTGATTTCAACGGTACTGTTCGGTGCAAATACTTCCGTACCGGCGAAAATGGTGGAACCCATTGCAAAAGCCGCGGTCTGCATGTATTTTCCGCCATTATCGATCTGGAATGTCGCGCCTGATGGAATGGTAATCGCATGTGCCGCAGTTAATATACCACCGTTTTCGATCTGCACTTTCGATCCGGACCTGCCAAGTGTAAATGCGGCTGTTGATGTAAGATTGTGCGTATTCTGAATTACAAAATTTGCTATGTCAGCAGTTAAACTGGCCGGTGAAGACCCTCCACCGAGGCGAACCGTATTCCAGCTTGCAAGCAACGCCGGGTCCACGGAGCCCTGGGAATAATAAGTAGGCGTTGTGGCCAGCTGGCTGCCGGTAGCCGGGGCCGTGAGCAGGTAATTCTCAACGCCACTTCCTGCAGCGCCGTTATAAGTATATACAGCTACGTGATACGTATGCCCATCGATGAGCCCGGTGATCGCCACTGTATTGGTCCCCGCCCTGTACACCACGTAATTCCCGGTTCCAATCTGGGAACCGACAGCAAATGTTGTAGAAGCAATATAGGTTGTCTCGTCTACCGGGGCACCATCAACCGCACTTCCATCCTTTACGAGTACCAGGGAATTGAGCCCGTTTCCTGCAACCCAGTTGATCCTGAAACCGGTTGATGAAATATTTGTAAACGTCACAGCACTGGCCTGTACTGTTGGTTCATCCGGCAAAGTTGTTCTGGCCGCGCTGAAATTCGCTCCATAATTAGCGGTTAGCCCAGCCCCATTGTATTCATAAATATCAAATGTATAACTGGTGCTTCCGGCCAAGCCTGTTACCGTAACAGTGGAACCCGTGCCATTAAATATCACAACGTTACCCGTACCTGTTAGTGAATTCAAAGCATCTGTAAAAACCGGGCTGTTGGCCGTATAGCCTGTCGCATTGGATGGAGAAACCCTTGCAGTAGCTGTAAGCCTTGCAACAACGATCCTGTTTGCGCCGTCGCCATTTGTCCAGCTTAACTGGATACTGCTGTTTGTTACCGTTCCAAATACGATCGCACTGGCAGGAACTGCCGTAGGATTTGCCAATGTTGTAAAAGTTTGTGCTGTTGTATAAGAAGTGCCCTGGCTGTTGGTAGCATATGCTGTGTAACTGATCTGTGTAGCTGCTGGCAGCCCGCTTGCATTTACAGTAAATACACCTGTTGTACCTGCAGCAGGAACATCCGTGGTATTGGGACCTGGCAGCTGTGGATTATTATTTAAAGAAGTCTCTGCCCATACAACACCTCTTGCGGTGATCGCCGCTCCTCCATCACTGGTGACATTGCCTCCGAGTGTCGCGCCCGTATTTGTGACCGCCGTAGCAGTAGGACTGCTTATGGACGGCGCGTTTATAGACTGTGTTTGTGCCGTTGCAAACGGGATGGTTGGAGCGGTATAATAATTATAT
Source organism: uncultured Chitinophagaceae bacterium (assembly GCA_963779595.1). Lineage (GTDB taxonomy): Bacteria > Bacteroidota > Bacteroidia > Chitinophagales > Chitinophagaceae > Ferruginibacter. The sequence goes on from CAVZYY010000002.1 coordinate 878,770, forward strand.
GTTGGATTATCGGCCCCATCCCAGTTATAAGGGATCAGTGTAAAAGAATAATCCGTTCCGGCCAGAAGGCTGCTGATCGTTGTGCTGACAGCTGCAGGGTTCAAAATGACCGCCGCAACAGTACCATCTCCTATGCCCGTTCCTACCAGGTAATTAGTTCCATCTGTTGGCGTACCTGTAGGAGCTGTAAGCCCCTGCTTTTGCAAAATGATATAGCCGCTGGCGTTAGTTATCGTATTTGCAGCAGAAAAAGAAAGTAATATATCCGTAGGTGAGGTGGCGGAAGCTGAGAAAGAAGCCGCGTGCGCACCGGGTTCTGTACTTAACGTAAAGATACTGGTAGCCGGGGGGCTGGTAAAATTATAACAGTCCCCTGCCGTATTATATTCATAAGCCGTTAATCTATATTGAGTGCCTGGATTCAGGTTGGTGACCGTAACTCCCGAACCGGCAGCACGGAAAACAACCCGGTTATTTACATCGATCTGCCCGGCCAGTGTATAATCAGGATCAGGCGTATAAATGGTTCCGCTGGCAGGCAGCATATTGGGCTGTGCAAATGGTCTTGCTACGATCATGGTACCATTCCCGTCGCCGGCTGTCCAGCTTACATTGAACTGGGAAGTGGTTGCACCCGAAGCAGATATCCCACTGGCCTGTGTTGACGGTGCTGTACATCCACTGGATGCGACGATGGTCCCGGAAACAAGTGCCGGTGAATAATTATAGGCCATGTCCCGGTGGATCACCGCGTATTTATAAGAAGTGGATGCAATCACCGAATTATCTGTATAAGTTGTAACCCCGGCTGCAACGGTTACGCTGAGCACCTTCCAGTCTGTACTTACAATATCCGGGCCGCTTGCCCCACCTGCAGGTGAATACACACCCTGGTCATTCATGACCGGTGTAGCAGCGGAAAGATTGGTTGTCCTGAGTATGATGGTATTCTGAATACCGGTGGCTCCTACTGCCGGATCCGTACCATTGGTCCAGCTGAATTGAACGGAACTCCCTGAGATAGCCCCGTTTGTAAATGCTGTTGCTGTTGTTGGCTGAGTGATATCGGCGCCCGAATAACTGTGCGTATACACGATGCCGTCATCGATGCGGTTTGTTACGGTTGTACCTGTACTACGGTTTGTATTGACATATCCATAGCCCACCAATGGGCCAAGTGTACTGTTCAACCTCGATACAGTCATCCTGGTCCAGGTATTGGCAGTTCGCTGAACCCCGGTTCCTCCAGTATTGGTTCCTCCCAAATTTGTTCCTGGCCCGAGCGTGTTAGGAGTAACCGTAGGATTTACCCATACCAGGAAATGCAGGTACTCGCCTGCCGCTACGGTGACCGTGTTGCTGTTGTTCGCCCAGCGTTGATTCGTAGCGCTGGCAGTTAAATAACTGCCTGCACCGGCGCCGGTTCTAACGGTGGTGTTTTGAAATGTTTCCGTGCCTGAGCTTTCATCCAACCATCCGGTAATATTTCCATTCTCAAAACCGGAGTTGCCCGCTTGTGCGTACAGGCCATTGGAAGCAAAGATCATGAATCCAAAAAATGCAACCCAAAGGATCCGCGCCAAAAAATTTGACTCACGGTTGCGTGTACTTGCTGTTGAGCAGCCATCCAATTTCTTCAAGGTAGAAAAATTCATATCTGGAAATTTATATTTAAAAAATGTTTGTTCATGTTTTTGAAGCAGCCCGGGAAGTGAAGTGTTAGCATCATGAAGGTACAGAATTGGCCTATGAAGATAAGTTTTTTAAAGGATGAATGGCGCTCCGTTTTTACCGGTCATTTATCCACAATTTACCCTCGGGTATTCCTTAAATGTTTTCAAAACCGATTAATTTATTTGATGCGCAAATATATTTTTTAACCCGGGGGAATCTTCAGGGGGGCTGTTACGAAATTGTAAAGAATTGATAACAGATGCTGGATGCTGGATACTGCCTGCCCGGTTGACCCTGCAAACGGGAATACTGAATGATGAAAACAGCTGGCGGCAAATATCAATTTACGTACAGTTGTCCGTTCTTCTGCCGAGGTTCGACCGAGGTAGTACCGAGGTTCGACGGATGTTCGACCGGTTATCCATGCCCAACCCTACTTACAATTGACAATTCACTGGAGTGGTGGATGCTGCCCGCCCGGCTGACGGCAGTCGGACCGGGATGCCAATAACTATGAACTAAGAACCATGAACTAAAAACTTTATACAAAAAAAGAACCCACCCGTTTTACCGGATGGGTCCTTATTATTTTCAGATGATGAACGTTGTCAATTATCCATTATCAATTGTCAATTATCCACGTCAATTGATCTAAAACTTGATCAGCCTCGTCGTCTTCACTTCTTTGCCCTGCCTTACTTCAAGCATATAAGTGCCGGCTTTCAGTTCATTGCCGATGCTCACTGTTTCATAAGGCATTACAACAAGGGTTCTGATCGCCCTTCCCTGCAGGTCAAGGACTCTTACATTAACCACGTCCTTACCGGCCGTGATCACCTGCATCTTAAAGTCGCTGACACTTGGGTTCGGGAACACATTCACAGACATTCCTTCTGCTGCCGGAGATCCGCCTTTGCTAAATGCAGGGCGTGGATCTTCAGGAGGACAGGCGGGAAGTTTCACTACAAGGGTCCTCAGTGCACTCTGGCTGCAATTGTTTATCGACTGTGCCGTTACATTGCCATTCACTGCTGTTGAAGGATAGGATACCGTGATACTGTTTGTACCCTGGCCACTGACCAATGTACCTGCACCAGGAATCGTCCACTGAACAGAAACTGCATTGGCTGGTTGTGTTACCGTATAAGAATAAGACCTGTTCTGGCATGGCGTTAATTGTATCACATCCATCACACCCGGGGTCGCCGCATTTTGCTTGGCAACAGAGAAAGTCCTGACAGGGCTCGTGCCGCAACCATTGGTATAGGTAACCGTTACTGAACCAGTGGTAAAGTTCGAAGGATAATTCATCAGGATTGAATTGGTACCCTGGCCTGAATTTATAACTGCTCCTGCCGGTACGGTCCAGGTATAATTCGTGGCACCTGCAACAGCTGTAATTGAATAGCCAGCCTGGGCACCTAATGGCAACATGTAAGCACAGGCATTGTTCGGGCCATTGATCAATCCCGGTTGGGTTGGGTTATTCTTAACCACTGTATAACTGCGGGCTGTACTCGTTCCGCAATCATTGGATGCCTTCACCGTGATCACCGTATTGGTTGTATTGAAGCCAACATTGTACGTGATATTGATGACAGTATCGTTCTGAGGCAATGGCTCAGGATGCACCACCGTAATATTGGCAGATGGTGTTACTGTCCAGATATAAGAACTGGCTCCAAGCACTGATGGTATTGTATATGATATCGGTGTGGCTGTTCCAATTACCGGGCAAAGATTGGTACTGCTCGGAACGATCGGCTGAGGCGTTGTTGGCAGCTGTGTCAACAGGAAGAATACAGCCTGCGGGCTGTTGCCGCAAGGTGACTGAGCCGTTACACGAAGCTGCTTGTTGGCGCTTGCGATAAAGCCATTCTGGATCGTAATTACAATGCTATTCGTACCCTGTCCACTGATCAATGTAGTAAATGGAGGAATGATCCAGGCGTATGTTGCACCGGCTACCGCAGGCACTGAATACGTGAGCTGGGTATTGTTGCCCACATAAGGACATACATTCTTAAAGCCTGTCAAAGGACCCGGTGTGGCAAGGGTGCCTATAACCGTTACCGTTTGGAAGGAGAAGACAGGCGCTCCACATCCTGAACTAATGTTATAGCGAATGTCTGAAGTACCTCCTGAAACACCGGTTACCAATCCTGTCGGGCTAACTGTAGCCACTGCCGGATTGGTGCTGCTCCAGGTTCCGGGTGCATTGTTGCCCGTTACGTTGTACTGGGCTGAAGCGTTTACGCATACCGGTGAGGTTCCGCTTACACTGCCTGCATTGGCATTGGGGTTCACCGTAATGGTAAATGTCTGCGGAGCACCAGGGCAGCCGTTGGCTGATGGGGTAACCGTAACCGTTGCTACCAGCGGTGTACTGCCTGCATTGGTTGCAGTAAAGGAGATATTACCAGCTGTTGGGCCGGCTCCAAGTCCGATCGCAACATTATCATTCGTCCATGTATAAGTTGCACCACCCACCGAGCCGGTAAAGTTTACCGTAACAAGGTCACCGGCACAAACTACCTGGTCTGCAGGATCATCCACTGTTGGAGTTGGATTAACCGTGATCGTAAATGTCTGTGGTGAACCAGGACAGCCATTGGCTGAAGGGGTAACCGTAACCGTTGCTACGAGCGGTGTATTGCCGGCATTGGTTGCAGTAAAGGAGATATTACCAGCTGTTGGGCCGGCTCCAAGTCCGATTGCCACATTATCATTGCTCCATGTATAGGTTGCACCACCCACCGATCCGGTAAAGTTTACCGTAACAAGGTCACCGGCACAAACTACCTGGTCTGCAGGATCAACCACTGTTGGAGTTGGGTTCACCGTTATCGTAAATGTCTGTGGCGTACCTGTACAACCATTGAAGCTAGGCGTAACCGTGATACTTGCTACAATCGGCGTATTGCCTGCATTGGTTGCATTAAAGGAAATATTACCAGCTGTTGGACCAGCCCCTAGACCGATCGCAACATTATCATTCGTCCAGGTATAAGTAGCTCCACCTTCAGAGCCGGTGAAGTTTACCGTAACAAGGTCGCCTGCACAAACCACCTGGTCTGCAGGATCATTCACCGTTGGAGTTGGATTGATAGCAATGGATGTTTGAACGGAAGCCGACACACAACTAACAGCATCCGTAACCGCTACACTATAATTTCCTGCAACCGGATTGGTAACATCCACATCGGCCTGTGAGTTATTAGCACCTGAGTAAGTAATTGCACCAAAACTTCCGGGCCCGCCGAAATTGTATGTATAAATAGCAGGGGCTGCCGGTACTGTAACAGACCAGTTTTGTAAGGTACCAAAGTCATTCAACCCATTATCTGAGATATTCAATGTCCAGTTACCATTCGCGTTGAAAGGGAAGCCCAACCCAGTCCAGTTATGAGCTGCATCCGCCGTAGTGGATGGTTTATAGCTGCCGCTATTAATTACTCCTCCTGTTGATCCTACCCCGGATGTTTGAGGAAGAACACCTACTGCCGAAGTAGTAAATGTGTAAGGGCCGGCGAGGTTATCACTATTACCCGTTGAACTGACAGGAACACCTGGCCTATCAAAGACGATGCTTGTACCGCCAGGCGATGTCAGGGTTACAATTATATCACCTGCCCACGTATGATTCGGGCTAAAGTTCAACGTCACTGAAAGGTCTGATGCCGAAGCTACTGAGCCCGCACCACTCACTACGAGATTGGCCGTGTTAACACCCGCTGGCGTATTATCAGTTATTACTAAATTGATATTACCTGAATTAAATGTCAGCGGCGTTGCACTCACATTACCGCCTGAAGCATTTGCTGTCAGGTGAAGCGTAGAACCGGAACATATCGGCGTATTTGAATTTAATGTAGCGACAGGGTTGGTACTGGTCCTTGTAACTGCAGGTGTTAAAGCGTCGTTTGCCGCTCCCGAACCCGGGCCGGATTCACCTGCGGCGTTGAGGGTTGCATTGAACGTGTACACCTGCGGTGTTTGCATATTTGTAACCGCACCAAGGGTAACGGTCATAGATGCTCCTCCTGCAAGAGGGTTGCCTGCGTTCATCGCATTGGTTAAAGCAACAGGGCCAAAACTTGCCGGGCTGCCATTGGTTACCGTTCCAGTAACGGTACGGGGCAACGTACTGAAATCCCAAGCCTGGTTACCCGTATTGGTTACCTGCACCGTAAAGTTCTCGGAAGCGCTGAAGCAACTGATATTCAAAGGAGCAGTCAATGCTGAAACGGCAAGGTCAAAGATCACCGGAGGTGTAAATTCATCCGCGCCGATATCTGGTGTAGAAACATCCCTTGTATCACAATCAATATCATCGAGGATACCTGTTCCTGAAGCCGCTGTTGCATTCAATGGCCCATTTGCTCCGGTCTGCAGGTGCAGGTTGGCAGGGGTAACAGCCGATATGAATTGCGGATCATGATTGCTTATAGACGCACCGTCCTTGGTAGGATTAGCGCTATTCCACGCTGCGCGTGTCAATCCTGTTGGTGTCGTAAAACCGCCCGTGCCTATGTGAAAATGGGTAGCATCTGCAGTAACAAAGAATGCATTGTTATTGGAAGTAAGGTTGCTGAATGTATTATATGCGAATGCAAGTGCATACATTTTTCCTGAAGTGGAAGTCATCTTATTGACGATGATATTATTCCTGATATCCACCACCGGGTTTGAACCGCCAACAGCGATGCCAAAACCATTGGACGAACTGGAACCCACACCGGACATCAGTATCGTATTAAAATAAACATTTGTTGCTCCTGTACCACCCCCAACTTCAATACCGAAGGGTGAATCAGAAGGCGTGGCACCTGTGGTCCTTACACCTGAGATCATGTTATTAGTGATCGAATTGGTTGCAGGCGCAACAGATGTGCATTGTGCAAGCGAAATTCCAACGGCACTTCTGTCAGTGGTCCGAAGGATATTATCTATTACATTTTTAGACACTTCAGCTCCTGCCACTTCATTCCCGGTTAATACTGCATAGTCATTATTAGGAACAAAACCCAACGCAATACCATATACGCTGGAGCCGCTGGAATTGATGTTGGCAATATTGTTGCCGCTGATGATAATTCCGCTTTCAAAGCCTACAAGAATACCACCGATCTGCACGTTATTTGGAGATGCGGTATTGACAAGGTTTTGATTGATAACGGTACCGGTGTTTTTATTGCCGATCGCAGCACCCTGCGAATAAATACCGATCTGTGTTTTACTGATATTGTTATTAACAAAAGTGTTGCTGTTATTTCCGGTGCCCAGGCTTGTCGTGCCAATGGTCGAAGAACCGGATCCAACACCGAACAAGGTGGTGGTATTGCTGTTACCAACGAGATTACAGTTCTTAACTGTGTTACTGGTTGCACCATCAGCCACTGCAGTTTGCAACCAAACTACAGCACTTGCCGTACCGGGATTTGTATTGGTGATGGTCAGGTTACGGGTTGCAGTCGAAAGTGGGCAAACCGTATTTACAGCCGGTATGTTTACATTAGAGCCATCAATGATCACATTGTCTGCCGCATTGATAATGATCGCTGCGGTGGCAACATTATTGGTAATCGTTGGTGTAGTTCCAACGGCTGGTTTTAGTGTGAATGTATTTGTTCCATTGCTACCCGCGATCGTGTTGATCTGTAAAGCTGTTGTTCCAAGGTTATATGTTGCATCTGTCAAAAGGAACCTAACGGGTGCGGATACACCCACTGTATTAAGACGGGTGATCGCCGTGGCGAGATTGTTAAACGGTGCTGTTTCTGCGGTACCAATGTTGTAATCTCCGGCCAGTGGCGCAATAACTGTGATCGAACCTGTTATCTCGTCATTGGCTCCTACCGCATCACCTGCCAGTTCGGCTTTCGAAATGATCGTGTAACCGCCCGGAGTGCTCAGTATACCGCTTGTTGGGAAAGTAACTGTTACCGTTGCGCCTGACGCGATCGATGCGATCGTTGCCGTCTGGTTATATACTTCCGCAGGATTCAGGATCCTGTATCTCACGGTTACGCCCGTCTGCGGATTAAGTCCATTGTTTGTATAGGAAGCCTGCGGTGTTACAGTGCCTGCAGGTATAATTGCTCCATTTAACGGCACCACGAAAGCAGTAGCCTGAAGGTCGTTGCTGATCAAAGGAGTAAATGTTCCCTCATCGGCACCGATATCAGGGGTAGTTGCATTACGAATATCGCTTTCCTTGTCCTGTGGCACCCATGTGATGGCGCCGGAAAAATAAGAACCATTGCTTTCCACAGGAGTGGCGAGAGATGGGTTTATCTTGAGGTCCGTGGCACTGTTGAATTGCGGATTCTGGTTGAAACTGTTTGCATCCTGGCCGGTTGCAGCATTCCAGCTGCCGGCGCCTGTAATTGCTGCATAGTCAGTAGCATTTCCCAGGGCAGCGAATCCATTTGCATTGGGTGTATAATAAACATTCCGGTTCCAGACAGACCCGGTACCACCTGTATTAGTGGCTGATGTAGAAAAAACACTATAATGCTTTGCAATGCCCGTCTGTGCACCTGTAACATTTGCAAAAATATTATTCCTCACTAAAAATACTGGTGATGCGGCAGCCGAAGTTGCAGTCTCCCAACAAGTGGAAGAAATCGTCGGCGATGCTGATCCATCTATCCTGACGGAATTAAAATCAACATATACCGATTGGGTTATTCCACCACCGGTTCCAGCGGAGAATATCCCCTTGATCTGCCGGGTAGCGGAAGCACTTCCGGTATAACCGGACGTCAGTCCGTACACGAAGTTATTCCAGATCTTTACATTATTTGTTCCTGTAGTATTATGGGTGACACGTATCCCTGAAATACCGCTTGTAGCCGAAGTACTTGAATTCCTGATATCATGCACTGAATTGCGGAAAATTTCGTGGTTTCCAATAAAGCCTTCAAGGAAGATACCGTCAGATAGTACTGTACTGGTAACCGTAACATTTCTCACCTCAGTATTAAATATTCTGAAAACTCCTGCCGAACCGCTTTGATTACTTGCCCTGATACCCCATGTTGCTGATGAGCCGTTTCCAATATCATTGGCTGTAGCAGCACCAACGGTTGTTGTACCTCCGCTTATTCCACCAATCTCACAGTTCAGATCCGGCGTAGTAGCGTTACCTAACAGGTAAATTCCCAAATAAACATTTGAGATGGTTAGGTTATAATAAAAATTGGTAGAGTTTGCGCCGGCAGCACTGGAAGGAGAAAATGCCACGTTTTGCTGGATACCAATGGTACTGGTATTTGTTCTGTCAAGAGTTACACTTACATCACGAATCGTATTGTTTGTAGCTCCATCCGTTGCAGATGCATTTAATACAAGCAACCCTCTAGTAGTCGCAACAGCAAAAGCAGTGGTCACTGGCGCAGCTGCGGAAAGGTTAATGGAGAAATTTCTAAACGTAATAAAGTCCGAACCAATCAAGTAAACAGGGCTGAAGGGACCAGAAATTGTTGATGCGCCTGAGTTCAATGTACCGGAATAAACCCCACGGGAAGATAAAACCGCATTGTTGCCATTTATAGTGACAGTATTGCTCCCGCTTACACCCGCTATTGGTGCAAGGATCATTGGGTAAATATTTCCGGCCGAAATTGGATAAGATACATCAGTGCAATTAAGCGTCACCGCACCTGAAACACCGCGGTGATTCACATCGGCGATCGCTTCAGACAGGGTGGGATAGGTTTGTCCTGAACCAACATTGATGGTGCCAGCTCCAATTGCTGTTGGAGTGCCGGGCGTAAACCTGTAGCCCAGTGTTGATGAGGGAAAATTCTCTGAATTAAAAAATGAGCCCCCTATAGTTTTCGAGCCTGTAAATGCATCAATATAGTTACCTGGACCTCCTGCTCCCCATTCAATACCGGCGGATGCGCCCTCGGATGTACTATGCACGGCATTCGTTGCGGTACCGTATTTCAATTCTACCACGTTCGTGGTTTGATTCAGAATGATCTGGAAATTGATGGTACTGGTTGACGTTTGCCACCAGGTTCTAAGATTGGTAAATTGTATGATAAACTGGCTACCTATTGTTTGGTATAGCACCTGCCCCGAACCAAAGCTAACGTTGAGATCGTCCCACCAGCCTGCGATAGCAATATTTGGAGTGGCAGTAGTAAAGAGCCCATCACTGCTTGTCAGAATCGTCTTAGATCCATTTGTACCGGTAGTATTGAAAGTGATAAAACCATTTGTACAAATATTCACGAAGTTGGTTGCGGCATTATACGTTATCCCATTGTATGTAAAAGCAAAAGGCAGAGGTATCAGGGCAGCACCTTCATCCCCGTCTGAAGTACCCCCGGTTGTACTAAACTGTGCAACCCCTGTTCCGGTAATGACCTGCGTTGCGCCACCAACTACGGTAATCGGGGTATAACTCGTCGCAAAAGTAGAACGGATATACGGTTGTGAAAATACAGACAGGCCAACTAGAAGTGAAATCATCAGCAGCAACGCCAACCTCCAGCGCATAAAAAGCGCCGGCTTACGGTTTTGTTGTGCAGAACTATTGTTGATTGTTGTGGACAGCCGGGATGAAGCAGCCGTAACTTTCCCGGGTAGGGAGTTGGTAGAAACTTTCATTTACAGTAGGTTTTGATATTGATTTAAATTAATCTATTTTTTAAAAAACAAAAAAACGATACCATCATAGTAATTATGATGATGCGTTCTGATCCGTTTACTTGTTTGAAAAGGTTAAGGTTGGGATTTTTATCAGGATGGGATGGATGATAAAGCAATATAATATGGTTTTCTTTAATACCCAAATTTAATTTCCCCCGGTTTATTATTATTATTATTTTGCGAGTACCTGATTGAATATTTTTCATTAAACTATTGTAGAAACTAAAATATTTTTATTTATATGGCGTCAAATTGACAATGGACAATGACAATGGACAATTGACAATTTAGTCCCGGCGGGGTCTCCACACCCATACACTTCAAATTATAATACAGCTACCCGTGGGACCCCGCCGATTCACTATCGTTCTGATCATTGGGGTTGTAGTTCTAATCATCGGGGTCGCCTGAAGGCAGACCCCGATGGGACCGAAAAATACCTGTAAAAGCTGCTGATTTACTCTTTTCTAAAACAACACGCCTCAATAAATTTATGCATGGGAATAAAACGGAAACATTCCTCAGCCTATAGCTCCTGGTTCTGCACATTCACCTGCTGGAATTGGCTGCATTTATTTGAGATCACTGATGGATATGACCTTGTTTATAACTGGTTTGAATTTTTAAGAGTGAAAAAGAAAGCAGAAGTTATAGCGTATGTAATAATGCCTAATCATGTCCATTTGATTTTATACTTTGAAAATGAAAATTTTGAACTAAACAAGATTATAGGAAGCGGAAAAAGATTTATTGCTTATGAATTTATAAAAAGGCTACAGTCAAAAAATAACTATGCGCTTCTCAATATTTTATCAAATGCCGTTAATATAAGAGATAGAAAAAAGGGCCAGCTTCATAAGTGTTTTGAAGAATCATTTGATGCAAAAGCAATTTATTCGGATAAATTTTTAAAGCAAAAAATAAATTATATTCATAATAATCCGGTTAAAGGCAAATGGAATTTAGCAAAGGATTTTATAGAATATAAACATAGTAGCGCTTCATTTTATGAATTGGGACAATCAAAATTATTTAAACCTATTCATTATAAGGATTTATAGTTCGATCATCAGAGTTGTAGTTCTAATCATCGGGGTCGCCTAAGGGCAGACCCCGATGGGACTATAAACTGAAATATTTTTATTTTTATTACTGGAAATTGACAGGGGATTGTGGGATGCTGGATGCTGGATGCTTGATACTGGATACTGGATACTGGATTCAGATAGCTGATATCGAACGGCGCTGACTTCCTTATTATTTATTTTTCATTCCTTATTTCTTATTAAAATAAAAGACCCACCCGTTTTACCGGATGGGTCCTTATTATTTTCAGATGATGAACATTGTCAATTGTCCATTATCAATTGTCAATTGATCTAAAACTTGATCAGCCTCGTCGTCTTCACCTCTTTGCCCTGCCTTACTTCAAGCATATAAGTGCCGGCTTTTAGTTCATTGCCGATGCTCACCGTTTCGTAAGGCATTACAATAAGGGTTCTGATCGCCCTTCCCTGCAGGTCAAGGACTCTTACATTAACCACTTCCTTACCGGCCGTGATCACCTGCATCTTAAAGTCGCTTACGGTTGGATTGGGGAACACATTCACTGACATTCCTTCTGCTGCAACAGATCCGCCTTTGCTAAATGCAGGACGTGGATCTTCAGGAGGAGGACAGGCCGCCAGTTTCACGATCAGGGTCCTCAGTGCACTCTGGCTGCAATTATTGATGCCCTGGGCAGTAATATTGCCATTCACTGCTGTTGCAGGATAAGATAGTGTAAGGCTGTTTGTACCCTGGCCACTGATATAGGTAGCCGCTGCCGGGTAGGTCCACTGAACAGATGTTGCATTGGCTGGTTGGTTAACTGTATAGGAATAAACCCTGCCCTCGATACAGGTCGGCGGTGGTATCACATCGATCACACCAGGAGTAGCTGCATTCTGTTTGCCAATAGACAGTGTCCTTACCGGGCTCGTACCGCAACCATTGGTATAAGTCACGGATATAGAACCGCTGGTGAAGTTTGCGGGGTATTTGAATGACACCGCATTGGTTCCAAGACCCGTGATCGCTGTGGCTCCCGCAGGAAGCCCCCAGGTATAATTCGTTGCACCGGCAACTGCGCCGATCGAATAATTGGCAAAAGCACCGTTTGGCAACATATAAGCGCAGGCATTGTTCGGGCCGCTGATCAATCCCGGTATGGTTGGATTATTCTTAACCACAGTATAACTGCGGGCCGTACTGGTTCCGCAATCATTGGAGGCCTTCACCGTGATAACTGTATTGGCTGTATTGAAGCCAACATTGTATGTGATATTGATCACCGTATCGTTCTCAGGCAATGGCTCAGGGTGTGTAACCGTGATATTCGCTGATGGCGTTACTGTCCAGATATAAGAACTGGCGGCAAGTACTTTCGGAATTGTATAGCTTATCGGTGTGGCCGTTCCAATTACAGGACAAAGATTGGTGCTGCTCGGAACGATCGGCTGAGGCGTCGTTGGCAACTGTGTTAGCAGGAAGAATACAGCCTGCGGGCTGTTGCCGCAAGGTGACTGAGCCGTTACACGGATCTGCTTATTGGCACTGGCGATAAAGCCATTCTGGATCGTGATCACGATACTATTATTAGTCTGTGAAATAAGGGTCGTAAATGGAGGAAGCACCCATGCGTATGTGGCACCCGGTACCGCAGGTACTGAATACGTAAGCTGGGTATTGTTGCCCACATAAGGGCATACATTCTTAAAGCCTGTCAAAGGACCCGGTGTGGCAAGGGTGCCTATAACCGCTACCGTCTGGAAGGAGAATACAGGCACATTACATCCTGAAGTGATTGTATAACGGATGTCTGCAGTACCTCCCGCAATACCGGTTACCAGTCCTGTAGGACTAACCGTAGCTACAGATGGATTGGTGCTGCTCCAGGTTCCGGATGCATTGTTGCCTGTAACATTGTACTGGGCTGAAGCGTTTACGCATACCGGTGAGATTCCGCTTACACTGCCTGCATTGGCATTGGGGTTCACCGTAATGGTAAATGTCTGCGGAGCACCCGGGCAGCCATTGGCTGAAGGAGTAACCGTAATCGTTGCTACCAGCGGGGTGCTGCCTGCATTGGTTGCAGTAAAGGAGATATTACCAGCTGTTGGGCCGGCTCCAAGACCGATCGCAACATTATCATTGCTCCATGTATATGTTGCACCGCCCACTGATCCGGTAAAGTTTACCGTAACAAGGTCACCGGCGCAAACTACCTGGTCTGCAGGATCATCCACTGTTGGGGTTGGATTAATCGTGATCGTAAATGTCTGCGACGGACCCGCGCAGCCATTGGCTGAAGGGCTAACCGTCACCGTTGCACTGATCGGTGTATTGCCTGCATTGGTTGAAGTAAAGGAAATATTACCAGCTGTTGGACCGGCTCCAAGACCGATCGCAACATTATCATTGGTCCATGTATAAGTTGCACCACCCACTGATCCGGTAAAGTTTACCGTAACAGGATCACCGGCACAAACTACCTGGTCTGCAGGATCATTCACTGTTGGAGTCGGGTTGACCGTGATCGTAAAGCTCTGTGGAGTACCAGGGCAGCCATCGAAGGTAGGTGTAACCGTAATGGTTGCTACCACCGGCGTAGTTCCGTTATTGATCCCGTTAAAGGATGCAATAGGGCCGGAACCTGCAGCTGCAAGGCCGATACTTGTATTATCATTGGTCCAGTTATAGGTCAATCCACCAGGGGCACCCGTGAAGGTTACCGCTGCGGTTGGCGCACCGTTACATACCTCATCGTTTGCAGGATCATCCATCGTTGGGTTTGGTTTGACTGTAACCGTTGTGATCGCCGAAGTAGGATTACAGGTACCCGTAACCGTAACCGTATAGTTTCCTGCAACAGTTGCCAGGTAGGTTGGGTTTGTTCCTCCTGTTGGGATTGGTGTTCCGTCGAGGTTCCACTGGTTGCCTGAAGCTGCAGAAGAACTTAATAATACAGATCCTCCCTGGCAGAAAGTAGTCGGCCCGCCGGGTGTGATCGTTGGTGTAGCGATACAAGTGGTTACCGAGATCACCGGTGTTGAATTCACTGATGTGCTGGTAGCATTTGAAGAGCGCACCCTATAATAATAAGTAGTATTCGGGGCTAAATTGGTATTAACAGATTGCGTTGTGGTCGCACCGCCTGGTACAAGCAGGTTACTGTAACCAGTAACATATGACGGTATACCACTGTTGATCACGACATCATCCAATCTCCATGGAGACGTGGTAGCCGATACCTTGGTGAACCTGATATAAACCGTGCTGCTTCCGTTGAAAGCGGAAAGATCAACAGTATATTGGTTATAACTTCCTGAAGGAACATTGCTGTGGTCATACGTGGCCACCGTTGCGAAACCGGCAACCTGGCTGGTTGTCGATACTTCGATATTTAATGTCTTGGCATTTACATTGGTTGAGCGGCCGAGGAAGAAACTGAGGCTGAGTGGGTTAGCAACAACACTCGTTGTAAGTGAGCCGTTATTGGAACCAGCAATTGCAGCGGCTACGCCGGAATTGATATCACCAGCCGTAGTGCTCCTTGTCCATCCTGTTGCGGTCCATCCTGTGGGAGGGAATGTTACAGATTCAAAACCCTGGTTAACTGGTGGATTTGACGTGCCAAATGTAGCGGAAGTACTAACATCCAAATGATAATTTGTTGCTTCCGGAACCTGCGTCCAATGTGCATCAAAACTGCTGGAAGTAATATTATCAGCCGCAAGCGTTGTGGGCGCATCAATCTGGCCTGCGTTAAAGGTCAGTATAGCTGAATAAGCACCATTGCATGGATTGTTTGCACGCACCTGCACATCATAAGCAACACCCGGTGTTAAGCCGGTCAGTGTATAAGGACTGGTTACGTTATTGATCACGGTAAATGAACCTGAAGGAGAGGTTCTCCATTCCAGGTCATATGTAAGTGGCCCTGCTCCACCCGGAGATGTCCAGTTGATCTGTGCCGTAGTAGAAGTGATCGTACCGGTGGTTGGTAATGCGACCGTACCAGGACATGTGAATGTGCTGCTGCTAACCGTTGCTGCATTACCGTAGGCATAGTTACATACACCAACCTGGTAATTATATGGTATAACGAAATAATAATATTGGGTGTTGGATGTCAATGTTCCGTTTGAACTGAACGAATAGCTTGGTGCATTGGTAGCTGTAACATTTGCAGCTACCACACCGCCACCCAGTGCATTACCAGTAATGTATGGAGTTCCATCAACCGGGTTGGATGAAAGTGTAGCAGATGTACTCTGCACCACCAGGTAACCACCGGTTGGTTCAGGCGAAGCCTGTCCAAAAGAACCATTTGTCGAGGTAGGTGTCTGACCACTGTATGTTGGCGCGACAGCCGGAACGGTTGGAGTTGCGCATGCAGGCAATGGGCCCTGTACAGTGATTGTAAAGGTTGTTGCTATATTGGCGGTCCACTCGATCGCACGGATATAATATACCGTTCCGGAATTGAAACTGCCAGTAAACGTTTCCGTAGTGCTATGCGTTGCATGGGCCTGCACCGGAGCTGTTCCTGTTGTCGGGCAACTCGTGGTAAATACATCAAAATCAATGTCAGTCACCGGTGCACTTACCGGGTAAGTGATCGTGATCGTATGGTTACCTGTGGTAGTTGGGGTGAATGTGTACCAGACATCCCTTTTACCGGTTCCATAAGCAAACGAATTGCCTGGTGTTACTGTTGAAGCAACAAATGTTCCGTTGACTACGGTACCGTCTGTGAGCACTGTAGCTGCAGCAGCACAATTGTCATTCGCCGGCGGAGCCGTATAGACTGCCCCGGTATTTCCAAGAACCAGCAGGTTACTTCCGGCAGAAAGGCTAACACCACTCACTGATTTAGATTGTCCTGACAAAGCACCTATGGCGGTTATCGCGTAGTTAGGGCCTGTTGTATAATTTCCCAGTTCCCCTGTGCCTGTCGCATTATAAGAACCCGCCTGGTTGGCAACATTCCAGTTAAAAGTAATATCTCCTGTACTCCCTGCACCCGAAGCAGTAACTGCCCATTGCAGCGATACGATCCTTGTTGCATCGGTTACAGGGTTTGTGATCGAGTTACTAACGTTAACGGATATATCGTTTGCTGCACCGCTGTGTACAATACTGAGCGGTGTATAAGATGAAGCGGTATTACCAACCGGGTATGATTTTGTCCCGGTGGTTGCGTTGCGTGTTAAAACACCCACACCACTTGTTATGAGGAAGCTGTTGGCGCTCGCGTTGATAAAGCTGGCACCCGATGCCATCGTGATACTATTGGCACCCATTGTTATCTTGCCCGCTGTAAGGTCTATCTCGTTGGCAATGGTCAGTGAACTGGCTCCGCCTGTGAGTGTTACCCCGTTGGCTGCCCCGTTATTGACCTTCAGGTATGCGAAACCGGTAGCACCGGTGATGGTCTGGGCCGCGGCACCCTCGAATCTTACCTGGCGGCTGTTCGGTGAGAAGGTGCCTGCACCCATGGTCCAGTTACCCCGGACCACCATATCGCCATTTACCGCATTTCCCAGGGAAAGATTGCCGTTGATCGTGGCGTTTCTTCCTACCGTTAACGAGCAACTCTTATTCGGTCCGCCAAAATCCATGTAAAGTGAACCACCTGCGTCTATCGTAAGATCACGGTTAAGTTGAAGGTTACCCGCAAAAGAGCCCCCGGTATTTGGTGCATCCAGCGTAGTTGTCGAGCCGACCGTTACATCGTTTGGATAGCCCGCAGTTACCCCTACTGTTCCCCCACCGGTAAGCCATTCGGAGGCACGGTTGTAGGTACCACTGTAATTATATTTCAGCAAAGAAGATGATCCATATAAAGGCGCATTGGAAAAAAAGCCGCCGGTATTGATCTGGTTGGTTCCATTTAATGTCAGGGAAACCAGGTTCATCGATACGCCCGACGATGTCTGGAACAATCCACCCACCGTGCGTGCAACGTTCATCCGGATCGTACCAGGACCAGCTACATTTACATTCTGTGGCCCGTTGGTTCCAGACCACCAGGTGTCACCGCTGTTTACATCATAAGGATTTGCGTTGCTATTGAACCGCAACGTTCCCGTTGAAGCATATACGAAAGTATTTGTATTACCGGGCCAGCCACCTGTTTCAATACCCAGTATACCAGTGCCGTTAATATTTACGGTACCGGCACCAGTTAAAGAAGGAGCCACTGACGAGCGTAACTGGCCGCCTGCGTTCACATTGATGATACCAGTATTTGAAACGCCACTATTGATTAGAACATTGTGTGTAATATTCACTGTTGCACCTGCGGTTGGAACGCCCGCATCCCAGGTACCTGCAACATTCCAGTTTCCATCTGCGATGGAATTGAATGTAGCCGCTCCCGAAGAAGATGAAACAGAAATCTCATCCAATCGAATAGCATCACGACCTCCGGCTCCTGAGACCTCCCAATAAACCCATCTTACCTGAACAACAGGTTGGTTGTCACACGCACCGGGCAAGGCCACATTCGTAAATGTTTGAGATGCCAACTGACTTGTTCCACTAGTGGTATATGTTGTAGACCCAACGTTAGTAAATGCACCTGATGTTCCAAGTCTATATTGCATAGCCATACTCATAACCCTTGTAGCTGTTGCAATATTGTCCGCTGCCAGCCAGCTTACCAATAGGCTGGCACGCCCGGTAGCATTTAATGCAACAACGATCTCACCAACCTGCTGATTGGGAGAGGAACTTGTTGATAAAAAATTAAACCCATTCGTTGTAAGATTTGATAATCCCGAAACACCGGCTCCGCCAGCCGCAACCAAAGCCTGATCAGCCCCAGGTGCTGCAGTTGGAAGGGACGTGATATTATTAGTACCCGTTGTCCATCCCTGTACATTTGAAGGATAAGTACTTCCGGCAGCTACAGATGTAAGACTAAAACTTCCGCCTGCAAGACTAAATGGAGTGGGGTTTGACTGTCCCAAACTTGTAGTCGCACTAAACAACATCAGCCCTACAATGAAACAGGTAAACCAGTTCATCAGTAGGGTTGGCTTTTTTATTTTTAGAGCCTGCTGGCCCAGCGTAGAAAAATTCATATATGACATTTTAAATTTTTGAGAGATTGTAATGGGTATTGGTAATTATTAATTGATCAAAATTGTTTTAGTTGTAACGGCAGCGTACAAGCAGGTTTTAAACGTGTACTTATTACACAAAAGAAAAATGGAGAAATAAATTCCTTCATATGATTTTTTTATACAGCAACCGAAATACATAAATTTTTAAGGGAGGGCTTTAGTAGGGATGGATTGAATCTGCGAATATAAGCTCCTGCCAGCAATACGACAATTTTTTCATGGATATTTTTTACTGTTTTTTTGCACCGTAGTATTCATACTACAAAGCCGGTGAAGTTCCACCCGGTACCCGGTTTTTGCAGGACGGTATTTCTGTGACAAATTTTTGACTCATTCACCAAACCTTCACATTTTTGAATTTTTATTTTCTGTCTATCTTTTGTGAAGGTTTTAGTCATGGCTGGTTTTTTTGTCACGGAATTCCGACCGCCGTTTTGTGATTTGACGGAGGTTAAACCGCCATGAATACCGGCCGAACCATTCAACCTGCCATGACTCAAGTGTCCGGAACTGGCCCCAGGCTGATTGATCATCTATTGAATGATCAGCGGCTGCGTTGTTTTTACACCCGAGGATTCGTGGATGGCCAGCTGGTAAAGCCCTGCAGGGAGGTCTCCAAGCTTCAGGGTTCTTTCACTGTTCGTTGTTTCCAGCTCCATGCTTTGTTCATGGGCCAATTGTCCCGCCGCGTTCAACAGTTGTATCTTATAATTACCTGCCGCCTTATTCTTAAAGCTGAGGTGCAGCTGTCCATCCGTTACCGGATTAGGATAAACACTGATCCTTTCGGGGAGGCTGTTTTTATTAGTGACTTTGGCTGCTTTACCGGAAGCGATCAGCCCTTCTCCCGGAGTACCACCTACTACACCCTTCCTGATGAATACAAGCATAAACCTGTTTACTGCTGAGGACGCAGGATCCGGGGTGATATTGATATTGATGTATGTTGTATCATCCAGGCTTACCGGGGTCCTGCTATGAAGCCATTTATCTATCAAAAATGCTTTCAGTCTTGGATTGGAAAAATTCTCCGGCCCGAAGCGTAACTGGTAGGCCTGTACGCGGAGCCTGCTGAACCCGTATTGGATCGTATCGGTCCGCAATACCGGGCTCCTCGCTTCAACAGCCAATATCTTTCCCTTGCTTAATATTCCAAAATTCTCTCCCTGGTTCTGGATCTTCACTGCATCTTTGGATTCAAATGCATTGCTGAAGGATGGATCGAAAGCCACCACATTTCCATCCGCCACCTGGCCGTTGGCGGCATACAAAGTAACCCGCATGAATTTTCTGCCGGGCCTGTCGGCATTTACCGGCCTGAATACAAGGTTGCTGCCTGCGATCTTCGCGTTTTCTGTAAAGCTGACCGTTCCACCCGCGGACGAACCATAGACCATGAATGCCTGGCCCGACTGGATCTTTGTATAGGGGACCGTTGGGTCATATATTGTGTTGCCACCCGTGCCCGGGCTTGGCTTATATAAATTTGTTTCACTCATTGTCTGCCAGCCTCCCAAACCATAGCTGCCGTATAATAAAGGATCCCACAGATACAGCACACTGTCGAGGGCAGGCGATACAAAACTTAAGAAATCAATTGACGACGCATAGGGGTTACCGATAGACGCGAATTTACCCGCAAGCACCGTAGTGGAAGGCGGTGGATTGGAGCCCGGCACGAATAATTTACCCGTGTTGCGCAGGTTGGTTGCCTTGGCCACGTTGTTGGGTGCAAAAAAACTATTAACAGAACGGTCGCCCCTTACAAAAAGCAGGTAGCCCTTCTGGTTAAACAGCGGCGTGCCGGTGGTATTGGGCACCCCATCCCATAAAGCTGTCAGGGGATTGTATGATTTCATGGAAGGCCCGCCCACTGAGAACGTATCGAACATGGCGGGCGTTGGTAAAATATTGCTGGTGATGCTGGTGCCATTGCCTGGCCTTAGGTCCTGGTTTGGAACAGCGGCTCCTTCCTGCCAGGCGGCATTGATCGTCTGCCCACCGTTACTGGGAGTAGCAAGATGCTGCCAGGATTTCAAATGCTGTCCTGCAAGAATACCCACGGGTATAAAACGCTCTACGATAAAACGGCCGCCGGCTGAATAAGTAACATCGGCGCCCGCCCCCATTTTACCAAAAGAAGCAGTGCCTGTCGCATTGGAGATCAACCGGGCATTTTTGTCATTCAGTTCAAATTTACCGTTGGTGGATATGGCGAACTCTTTAGTGATGCTGATGCTGTCCAGCAAACTGACGATATCAAGCGCCGAATTCTTTTTAATGTATAAATAAGGGAACAGCTGCCCGTTATTGTTAGCTGTAATGGTTGCGCTGCCGCTGCCGTCTAAGAAAACGGCCCGGTCATTGGGATTGAAAACACCGGTGGTGCCGCGGTTCCAGTTCCTGACAACATGAATGTCCGCGCCGAAATTGGCTGGAAGTGTCAGGGTACCGTTGATGAAAACATCCCGTCCAACGGTAAGTGTATTGGCCGCTGCGTTGGTAGCAAGTACCAGGGTAGACCCGTTAAATATGGTAAGGTCTCCTGCCAGTGCCCTGTCTGCACTGCCATTGGCCGCCGTGTTTAAATTCAATATGGTAGCGCTGTCCACGGATACATGCCATGGATAGCCGGCGCCACTGGTATTTCCCCATTCCACGTTGCGGTCGAAAAGGCCGATAGACTTATACATCAGCAACGAGCTGTTCCCATAAAATGGCCCCTGTCCGCCACTGCTGAGGTTGGTGACATATCCATAGTTATTGAGCTGCAATGTTCCGTTGATGGTGGTAAGGTTTGAGCCAAAATCGATCCCGCCACCGCCACCCACCGCGGGTGCGGCGCCGGTTTTAACCGTTACCGTGGAGCCAAATAAAAGCAAAGACGCGTTGGCGCCATTGATCCTGTTGACCGTAACGTAGTGATTTACCAACTGTGCATTAAAGACCAGGAATATACCCGTACCACCGGAACTGATTATACTACGGGTAAGGTTAGGCGAAATGCCGTCGATCCCGATATTATTCTGGCTGCTGATATATGAAGTAAAATTGAATGTTTGCCGGTTGAGGTCTAAATCACCACTGATCAGCTGGAGGCTGTTACCACCAACCCCGCTCACCGTGATATTGGTAGCGTCGGGTGCGGAGGCATGCACTACCGCCACTCCTGCCGGCTTGTCAATAAGGAGGTACGAAAATGTTTCTGTACCTCCCCCCGTTCTCGTTACTGTTTGGGCAGCGCTGCCATTAAATTTAACGGCCCGGGTATTAGGCGTAAATGTAGTGCCGGCTGATCTTGTCCAGTTTCCTTTAATATACAGGTCACAGCCAAAACCACCTGTCAAAGCAAAACTCCCGCTGCCGATGAGCATATCTCCCCGCATTTCCCGCGGAAAACTGGTCCCTGCCAGCGTAACAGCAGTGCTACCGGTAACGGTAACATGATGCGGTACACCCGGGTTTGCTCCAAAAGTATTATCGTACCATTCATTTCCAATCCCATATCCCCCACCGGTATTGTATATCAGTGTGGAAGGAGGCGTGGAAGAATAAGTGGGAGCAGTTGACGCATTCACAAATCCTCCACTACTTATCATGAGTGTTCCTTTGATAGATGTATTGCCGGCGCCCATATTAACGCCACCGCTTATGCGCACATTGGTAAGGGATAATCCCGCTCCAGGCTTGATCGTACCTGACCCGGCGCCACCTGCAGAAAACCAGATCGTTCCCGCCGCGGCAGATTGTCCTTGGTTACCCCCTGTACCTGTTCTTGCAACAACCCCGTTCGCAGATACCTGTAAAAATTGGCCGGTACCTGCCTCAAAAAGGCCGTTATCCAGGTTGAGGCTGTCAACGACCGTATTATTATTAGTTAATGTTACGGTATTACTTCCTGCAGCACCCGAATTTGAAACGGTTAAAAAGCCTGTATTAGGTGAAGACAACCCGGTACCTGTAACCTGGTTAACATTGCCATTGTATATAAAATTACCAGCAACACTCAGGGTACGCGTACCTGTTGTTTGGATATTGCCTGTTGCTCCGAAGGATGAAATACCGTCAGGCGACCCCAGACCAATGGTGCCGGCCGCAGAAAGAGTGAACGCAGATGTTCCTGAAACGATAAATGTGGAACACATCAATGTTCCATCCACTGTGAATGTGGCCGTTCCTGTATTGATTGTTTTATTCGATATAAGAGTAGTAACAGAAGAAGGTGCTATCGTTAATCCTCCCCCTGCAAATAAATTAATCACGCCTGTGCCCCCGATGACAGCTGTAACGCCATCAATTGAAAATAGTCCTGTAGAACCTTGGGTAAGAGTACCTAAATCACCAATGATCCCATTTCTGAATATTTTAGTTCCTGAATTTATAAAACTAATATTCCCACTTACTTCAAAGAGACCGTTTATAGTGGTTGGATTAGTTGCTCCCACCGATCCAACATTTGCTGATATCCTGAATATTGCTATATCCGTTGGACTCGCATTGGGAAAATAAACCACCCCGGAAGTTTGAAAGGCTGTAACAATATTCCAGTCAAATACGGCACCTGTAAAGAAAGACATGGAAGGGGAACGTGCAAAATTATCGCTTCCTCCCGTGGTATTTCCCCTTACCTGCACCAATCCTCCATTGTATACTTCGCCGGTCGCCCCGGCGTTAAAACCAGGTTCGATACCGTAGATCTTATAGGTTCCAAATATCTTGAAATCCACACCGGTTGGATCAGCAGCGATATCCAGCGCATAACCTCCACTTGCTCCATTGGAATAGTCCAGGGTTGCACCGACTGCAATATTGAGCATTTTTGCCGTTGTACTTGATGTTATAGTAACCACGTGGGGTGACCTGATCAGGATATTTTTTGCCAGGAATGTAGGGGTAAGCGTCGCTACGATCCAGGTTGAATTATCAGGAGATGAACGCCAGGTACTCAAAGTACTCCACGGGCCACTTTGCACCGACTCAAAATAATCTGTAGAACTCGTCCCTGAGCCAGGCAGGGTTGCCTGGCTGTTTGTAACGGTTGGTGTCAGGTAACAATTGGGTCCGGTATCGTATTCAAAAAGATGGAAATAATATGTTGTGGAGCCTGATAGACCCGTCGCTGTAAATGTTGCCGGCAATCCTGTTCCGTTAGCAACGCCATTAAATACCGTATAACCACCTCCAATAGGATCCCCGTTTCCGTAGTTCGAATTCGCAATATATGTGTTACCGATAACAGGTGTAGAAGACAAGGTAGCGCTCGTACTTGCAACAATAATAATTCCACCGGTTCCGTTTCCCCGCGTGAAGTTCACATCCATCTGTGTGGCAAAAATATTGGAAAAAGCCGGACCTGAGAAACTGGCCTGGGTGCCTGGAGGCGTACAGGCTCCTCCAAAAGTTGCATTGATATTTATATCATCGAGCCCGAGTTCATCACGACTACCCGATCCACTAACATCATTACTGGACCAACGCAAATAGTACAGTGAATCCGGTACAAGGTTGAGACCTGTAATGGTAGTTGATTTATTACCTGCCAACACCCAGCCCAATGCATCTGGAGCCGCTGTAGAAGTATAGTTTAGCAAGGTTGCATCTGTGTATAATATATTATTCGCGGAATAAGAAAAATTAAAACTATTGCCCCTTGCCTGGTCATTCCTTACATATATATTATACGATACGGCTATATCTGTGATGATGGTGGTGCCTTTGTTAACTATTTTCAGGGTGATTGTTCCAGGGGCGAAATCACTGCCACCTGGCTGGATCATGAAAGTAGGGTTTGCTGCAGATCCGGGAGCGCCGGTATAAGCGTAAAAGCCACCCGTTATAACAGGGGCTGCCGTTGCACCACGTGCTAAATCACCTGCAGTATTAGTACCACCATAATTTACATCAGGATCACTCCAGCCGACGACAGACCATGCATTGGAATTCAATCTTCCAGGGCCCCCGGCATTGGTGGGGTTTGGAGAAAAGCCCGCTCCCGCATAAGAAGTTGCTGTATTTGTACCAACTGTTGTTGGCATATTCAGCACATTGTTAGAGAAATTGATCGTGGCAGAAGGCGCCACGTTGGTCAACGAAAGCTGTGCTTTTGTTCCAACTGATGCGCATATAGCCATTATAACCAGCAGGTATATACGTAAACCCGTGATTTGACCTGCATTATAAGAACAGCCACCAATAATGTACCTATTCTTCATCGAATGGATTTAAACGATTGTGAAACTATATAACAATACCTATAAATATACGCAATAAAGAGTTAGCAGGGTGCAATCTCGTTTTCAAAGTTCGGGGCATCAAAAATATAGTAAATTTTGGTTTAAAGTGTATTTTTCACACATTATTTATTGACAGGAGGTTTTTAGCTGTAAGCTGCTAGCTATAAGCTGTTAGCTATAAGCCATTAGCACGCTTGCGCGGGATCGGGGCTAATGAAACTATGCAGGATCAAGGAGGCTGTCTGAACTGTGATTTTTTTGATTAAAGGATTAATATGATTCATTAGGATGCTGGCGCAGGTCTCACGACCTGTGCCCGTTCGTCACTTCTACACTTCAATCCAATCTCACAAGATCCAAAAGCCCCTTCCCGGTTTTCATATAATAATCTATAGCGCTGATATATTGCCAATCCTGCGGTTCTCTTACAAAGCCAGCTTTCGCAGGATTCTCATGCAGGTAATTAAAACGTTGGAGATACATTTTCTCATCGTCTAATAATACAGGATGATTTTCATGTTGCCAAAATTGAAACCGGTAATTTTTTTTATTTTTTCCATGTTTTTCAAATAGATCCAGCATCCAGTGTTTCCTGCTTTCTTTGGGATTATTAATGATTGCATCAATAATTTTAATTGCAGTAAAGCTTTTAATATTTTTTATAACCGTCCCCGGATCCGCATTATTAATAAATGAGCATATCAAATGAAAATGATTTGGCATCAGCACCCATGCATGCATTTGTAATCCCTGTTTCTGTTGGCAAAAACGAAAACTATCTAAAAGGATGTCCCGGTAAATATCCCTTGTAAATACATCTAGCCAGTCTACAACAGTGGAAGTAATA
Organism: uncultured Chitinophagaceae bacterium; assembly: GCA_963779595.1. GTDB lineage: Bacteria > Bacteroidota > Bacteroidia > Chitinophagales > Chitinophagaceae > Ferruginibacter. Next base: position 904,365 of record CAVZYY010000002.1, read on the forward strand.
AAATAAACTCCTGCGATATCCCTGAATTTGTATTTACTGCTCATGAAATAAAAGTCTGAAATTCCGGATAAGAAGTGATGGGAAAAATCGCAGATCATATGCGTATTAAAACCGGAAATTGGTGAGATGGGGAATTAAGTGACGAACGGGCACAGGTCGGGAGACCTGCGCCAATGGGGTCTACAACAGTGGAAGTAATAAAATAAACTCCTGTGATATCCCTGAATTTGTATTTACTGCTCATGAAATAAAAGTCTGAAATTCCTGATAAGAAGTGATGGGAAAAATCGCAGATCATATGCGTATTAAAACCGGAAATTGGTGAGATGGGGAATTAAGTGACGAACGGGCACAGGTCGGGAGATTCCTGATAAGAAGTGATGGGAAAAATCGCAGATCATATGCGTATTAAAACCGGAAATTGGTGAGATGGGGAATTAAGTGACGAACGGGCACAGGTCGGGAGACCTGCGCCAATGACAAACTTTATAGAAAACAAAGAACCCATCCGTCATCTGACGGATGGGCGCCTTTATTATTTTCAGAAGATGAACATTGTCAATTGTCAATTGTCCATTGTCAATTATTTAAAGCTATAATTTAGTAACACGGGCCGTCTTCACCTGCTTGCCCTGTGTTGCTTCGATCATATAAGATCCCGGTTTTAGTTTTGCTTCAATTTTAGTCAGCACAAAAGGCTTCAGGGTCATTCTCTTCAGTTCCCTTCCCTGTACGTCCAGCAGCCTAATACTCAAAGATTCCTTACCGGCTGTATTTACCTGTACCCTGAAATCACCGGCAGTTGGATTGGGAAAAACCTTTATCTCCATTTCTCCTGTATATGCCTGCTTTGGTAAAGCTGCGGCTACCCCTGGCCGTAATGACGTCGTGGCACTTGTGCTACCGGGGCGCTCCAGCATGCAACGTCCTATCGCGACGATCGACTGCCGCACGCTGCTTGATGCGCAATTATTGATCCCCTGCGCAGTTACTTTACCTGCAATGGGTGTCTCAGGATAAAATACTGTTATGCTGGATCCCCCCTGGCCCGTAAAACCGAGGGCCGAGGCCGGCACCGTCCATAATACGGAACTGGCATTGGTTGGCATAGATGGTAAAGAATATACATATTCGCGGTTCGGGCACACAATGGTCTGGGCCCAGCTTATAACACCAGGCGTACCTGGAACCAGCCTCGTTACCGTAAGGTTTCGCGGTGGGCTGTCATCACAGCCGCTGCTGGCAATGACCGACACCGTACCACTGGTAAAGCTTTCGGGGAACTGCACGGTGACCCGGTAGTCATTGGGGCCCACTCCGTTGGGATGGTCAACCACCGATCCGGCAGGAAGTATCCATGTATAAGACGTAGCCCCGGCAACAGGGCCGATAGAATAAGTAGCAATATTACCGTCCGGCAGCATATAAGGACAAACATTTGTTGGGCCGGTGATCGTTCCCGGTGTTGGAGGCGCTACGCCTGCTACGCCCAGGCTCCTCGCCCCGCTGAACCCGCAATTATTCACCGCCTGTACCGTAATGGCACTCGAGGTAAAACCATGTTTAAAAGTAACCCGGATCACCGTATCATTTACACCGGGTCCATTGGGATGTGTAACCGATGTGGTCAGCGCCTGTGATCCCCAAATATACCCCGTTGCAGCCGCCACCCGGTTGATCCGGTAAATAGCCTGGGAGGAGGTGCCGATATAAAGACAGGCGCTGGTTGGGCCGCCTATTACATTGGGTGTATTCGGTAACTGGGATAACAGGTTCAGGGGCCTGTCTGCACTATTTCCACCATCGTTTATTGCCCTTACCCTCAATTGCTTGTTTGCATTTACGGTAAAGCCCGGCGCAAATGTTACCTGTATCGTATTGGTGCCCTGGCCTGAAACAATATTTATAGTTGCAGGCCCGGACCATAAATAAAGTGTTGCACCCGGTACCGGCTGAATGGAATATGTAACGGTTTCGGTCGTGCCAACCCAGCCGCAAACATTTACCGGCCCGCTGATGGGGCCCGGAACTGCGGGTGCGACAACCATTGGTCCTGCATTGGTGAATATTACTAACAATAGGCAAAGCAGTAATGCAAAAAAATACCGCATAAAAATGACGAGCTTATAATTACCCGCATATTGAAGAATATGCTTCCTGATCTGCCGGGTCTTGCCCGCAAAACGCTCCGCCGAAGTTTTGGTAAAAAAATTCATAGAGGTGGTTTTGATATTGATTTTAATGATTCCCGGCTTTAACGGGGCCATATGGTATTAGGCATACGATATTTCCTGGCCCTTTTAAACACAGTTATATTAGGGGATTAAACGCAGGAATATGTAATTTATTGTTTATGGGATGCGGGGGCTGGATACTGGATACTGGATGCTGGATGCTGGATACCTACTCCCGTGGCCGGTGTCCTCACCGACCGCAATTTTTTCTTAGTCCCGGCGGGGTCTTTACACCTAAACTTTAAACTACATGCAACTAGCGTGAGACCCCGGCGGGACTTTGGATATTGGATAACATAAAAGAACCCACCCGTTTTACCGGATGGGTTCTTATTATTTTAAGGAGATGAACATTGTCAATTCTCCATTGTCAATTGTTAATTACCTAAAACTTGACAACTTTGGTCGTTTTCAGTGTCTTTCCCTGTCTTACTTCGATAAAGTAAGCGCCGGCTTTTAACTCTGATCCAAGTGCAGTCACCTGGTAAGGTGTTGTCTTGAACTCTTTGTATAACCTGCCCGCAATATCCAGGACCCTTACGTTGATCGCTTCTTTAGCTGAAGTGATCACCTGCAATTTAAAGTCATGAACGGTTGGGTTCGGGAATACTTTTACTTCCATGGATTCTGCAACAACTGGCTGTACATTTCCTTTGATCTGTATGCCGTCATCATTACCGCCGCCACTAAATGGTGGTGGTGGAGGTTCGACTGGAGGACAAGCCGGTAATTTAACAAGTGATTGTCTTACCGAGCTGGCTCCGCAATTGTTGATACCCTGTGCTGTTACATTTCCGTTTATGGCTGTTCCAAGATAAGATACCGTGATGCTTGTTGTACCCTGCCCGCTTTCGATCGTTCCTCCAACAGGAGCAGTCCATAGAACCAAAGTAGCGTTTGCCGGCATAGCAGCTAACGTATACGAGTATACCCTGTCCGGACATGGTTGTAGCTGAATCACATCTATTATGCTTGGCGTACCAGGAACGAGTTTGGTAATGGTCATACTCCGGACCGGGCTTGTACCGCATAGGGTAGTCACTGTTACCGTGATCGCTCCGCTTGTAAAGCCAACCGGGTATTGAACCGTGATCGTATTATCATTTGGCCCTAATCCGTTTGGATGGGTAACCACTGAACCAGCCGGGGTTGTCCAGGTGTATGATGTCGCATTCAATACCGGGACAATTGAATAGGTAGCAGGAGTTCCTCCAGGTAATACATGCGGACATGCATTGCTTGGACCGGAGATCAGGCCTGGCTGACCAGGAGCATTGCGTGTAAGCGGCAATGACCTTACACCGCTGAGTCCGCAATCATTCTGAGCCTGTACCGTGATCGAACTGTTGGTAAAGCCGTTCGTAAAGGTTACGGTTACCGTTGTATCGTTCACACCAGGACCGTTTGGATGACTGATCGAGGTTGTTCCTGCCTGGGCTGTCCAGATATAGGTAGTAGCCGAGAGTACTGACGGTATCGTATACGTGATACTGTTAGCTGTTCCGATCACACCGCATACATTGGTTGTACCAACGATTGGCCCTGGAGTATTCGGGAATTGTGCAAGCAGGTTCAGCTCTCTCGCAGAACTTGTACCGCATACAGACTGTGCCCTCACCGTGATCCGCTTGTTAGGATGTGCAATGAAGCCTGCTCCCAGCGTAATTATGATGCTGTTCTGAGTCTGTGATACCAGTGTAGCCGTTGGTGGTATTGTCCACACATAGGCTGTTGCACCCGGTACTACCGGTACAGAGTAAGTGAGCTGTGAACCATTGTTGATATAAGGGCACACATTGTGGATGCCTTCTATCGGAGCCGGAGTTCCTGGTAAGAACGGCTGTGCGTTGAGCGTTGCATTGGTTGGCAATGATATGCAACCGTTGCTGTTCTTCACACGAATATCATGGCTTGAACCTGCAGCCAGTCCAGGGAATGAAGGACTTGCCTGGAAGGCACCGTTATCGATGTTATATGTAAATCCTGCGCCAAGTGGTGCGGTTACATTGATCGTACCGGTTGCTACAGCACATGTTGGGTGTACTACAGACACCGTAGGTGCTGCCGGTAATGGGTTGATCGTGATCGTTGCGCTTCCGCTCAGGTCAGCAGGTATTGAAGTACAACCGTTTGGTGCTGTTGAAGCCAGTGTTGCGATCGTATAGGTAGTGGTTGTTGCTGCAGCCGGTACCGTTACAGTGATCGGGCTGGTTGCGCCACTGAATGCGATCGGTGGATTTACACCATCTGTTATTGTACCACTGTAAGGACCAGGAGCAACTCCTGTATTTGTTACAGTAACTGTTAAGTTGCTGGTTGTACTTAAGCCGGTGCAATAAGCTACATCACCGCTGAGCACGCCCAGCGGACGTGGGTTAACGGTTACTGCGGCAGTACTTGCTGAAGCTGAAGAGCAACCTGTTCCTGTATTTGTTATAACTACGCTGTAGGTTCCTGAGTTGCCAACAACTGTGCTAGGAATCACAGGATCCTTATCAGTGCTGGAGAAACTATTCGGGCCACTCCACAGGTAGCTAAATGCTGGCTGTACCGGAGTGAACCTATAACCTTCTTTAGCAGTAGTCAGGATATTCCATGTTCCCGCATTACGTCCCACAGGGCTTGTGAACTGTGTTCCATCGCTGTTTTTAATGCCTACTGTTTTATTGTTGTTGGTTGTACTTGTAGCGCCGGTCACTTCCCCGATATGTACTTCTATTATATTGCTTGTTTCAAACAACTGGATATAGAAGTCGTTATTGCCGGAAACAGTCGGGGTATTATTACCATTATAGAATGGCACATTGTTATAATGTACGGTATAGATCCTGTTAGGCGTTGTACCCGTAGTATAAACCCGGATCGCCGGCAATGGAGTAGCAGCTACATTCGCGTTCAGATCACTCCACATACCCGCAATGACATTGTTCGGAGCCGTGGTACTTGGCAATGTTTGGGCGTAAACGGTAGTTGAACTGGAACTGCTTCCCAGCTGGATAAATCCATTTGTATATACAAATACATTGTTAAAATTAGTACCGTAATAATTGAAATTGAATGGTATTGCCTGGGTAGTCGATACTACATCATCTCCTGTAAGAATACCTGCACCGCCCGGATCAGTAGTTGGAGCATAAGTGATAGGTGCAACTGAATAGCCTGACGGCTGTGAACCTGTTGAAGTCAGGTTCAATTGTGAGCCTGCGCACAATGTTGTTGGTGAAGCAGATGCTATTGCACCTGGCAATGTATTCACCGTAACAGTGGTAACCGCCGGCGTTGAAGCGCAGGTATTTGGTGTAGTACCATTCGTGACGATCAGGGTATAGTTTCCTGCAGCGGCTGCGGTTACGCTTGCAATGTTTGCATTCGGCGTGCTTGCAGTGAAGCTGTTAGGACCTGTCCATGAATATACGGTAGTACCATCCACACCTGTAACGTTTGAAGTGATCGTCAATGGTTGATTCAAACATACCGCCTGTGTAGCCGGAGTTGTCGCCGTTGGTGTCTGTGTAACAGTCAGGGTTACTTTATTGGTCTGGGCTGAAGGCAATGCAGAACACTTAACATCCAACAGGTAGTAGTAAACACCAGCAGTTAAATTCGCGGCAGTAGTATACGTGGTGGTATTTGCACCCGTACCACCAGTTACAGGAACATATGTTCCGTTAAGTGTTGTGGATGTCATCCATTGATATACAATACCCGCACCATTGGCCGAACCACTTGACTGGAGCACCACAGCTGTATTTGAAGTACAGGTAAACGGAGCATTGTTGGTAACAGTTCCCGCAGGAGCAGAACTTGTACATGCAGGTGAAACGCCATCAAATTCGTCCGCGCCAATATCGGGCCTTGTTGTACTTGTACCTATGTAACCGGGGTTACCAAAACGGATATCCCCATCATAATCATCTGTAATCCCTGCAACATTACTGGCGCCACTTTCAATTTGGGTCTGTACCGTAGTATTGATATGCAGGAAGGTAGGATCTGAACCAGTCGTACTTACCCATGTTGGGTTTTCAGTAACAGCCTCGTTATCGATCGGGCTGAATCGTCCTTTGTATTCGGCTAAAGTTTGATCGTTGCCGCCGACGCCATCTGTATAGATCAGGTTGTTCGTACCCGGAGTGCCAGCATACAACAGGTTATTGTTAGATGCCGCGTTAAAGTTCGCACCGCTTGCATTTGACCTGCGGTAAGCCACGGTAGAACCCGTGCCATTACGGAAAGACGTATTCACGATGATATTATTCCTCAGTGAAAGAGAGGCAGCGGTCGCTGTTCCGCTACCTGTAGCAAACAGGCCGGTAGAACCAAAGTTCGCACCGCCAATGATAGCACTCAGGTTGATGGTATTGTAAGATACATTCTGGTTACCGGTGGTGGTAGATGTAATATTGATACCCCTGATCGCATCCACATTGCTTGAAGCAGGCGCTCTCAGGTCACCGATGATATTGTTAAACGTATTTACCGTAGTACCTCCTGAAAGCAGGATACCATTTACACTGGAGGTTGTTGCAGTAGTGATGGCGCCGGTTTCTGCGAGGTTGTAAATTTTGTTCTTTGAAACATTCACCGTTGTACCGGAACTTACAGAGATACCTGTAGTGACAGGCGTTGTAGCTCCTGAACCAGATAGTGTATTGACATTATTTCCGGTTACCGTTACTGTAGTACCACCTGTTACACCGATACCCAATACAGTTGTGCTTGCCCCCGCAGAGGAAAGACCGCTGACGGTATTGCCTGATACAGTAGGAGCAGTAGCTGCAACTGTAATACCTGTAACATTACCGGTAGTACTGGAGGAGGTGCTGACACTGTTAAGGCTAATCGTAGATGCCGTAGATGGTGTACCGTTCGTAATGCCTATCACAGCGCCACCAGTACCTGATGAAACGAGGCCGCTGATCGTGTTGTTTGACACCGTCGAATTAGTAGCCGAAGTTGCTGAAGTGCCCAATGCGATAGCGGTGATGGCTCCCGTTCCTGTGATCGGGCCAATGATGTTACTGGACACAGATGTTCCTGTACCATTAAAGTTGACTGTAATCGCAGTAATAGCGCTAGAACCACCGGTGATATTACCGATCGTATTGCCGGTTACCACTTTTGTTGGAGAACCACCATCGGTATTATTATAACCGGTGAATGTGGTTGCACCCGTGAAGCTCATATTAGAGAAATTGTTGTTCTGGAAATTAACCACTGCACCCAGCGGTGTACCGGAGTTTGTAGTATGAATGGCAATAGTACCACCTGCAACTGGTTTACTAAACGCAGTTACAATGGAGTTTCCGTTCATATTCGACACAGCAGTAGCAGGCATAGTAACCGCATTTGCAATGAATGTTACACTGCCGGAGGTATTGGCAGTAAGGTTTGTAAACGTGTTGTTGTTGAAATTATACGTTGTAGGTGCCGTACTTGAATTCACAATATAATTGTGTGCATTTGTTCCTGCAACGGTTTGTACGATACCCCTTACATCATTGCCATTAATGGATAAGCTGGAGCCGGAGGCTGCCGCTGTATTGGTGATGGCGTTTACCTGGCCACTTGTTGCGGCGCTGAAAGTGATGGCGTTGCCACTGGCATTACCGATCTGGTTGTTGTTCATATTCACAGCGGTCACTACTGCACCCTGGTTGGTTACACCCACGAGGCCGGTGGTTGTTGCAGTGGAAGTATTGCTCCTCACAATGTTGTTGTTCATATTCAACGTTCCAAAAGCCCCCAGGTTTGCAACACCGAATAAAGTGATATTCGCTGTAATAGTATTGTTGATGATATTGTTTGAATTACTGTTATGGGTTACATTAGCCAGCGCACCAATCGTGCTTGCAGTTGTGATACACTGAAGCGTTCCCGTACCTGCCTGGCTGAAGCTAACCGTATTATTATTGATATTATTTGTGATGGTACCGGTTGGTGCAGATGAGTAATCCGTTAAAATCCCTCTTAAAGCAGTGGTAGTACTCAATGCTGCACTCACAATACTGTTAAAGGAGAGGTTGTAATTTTTCTGGTTCAACAGATATACTCCAAATACAGCTGCCGGAAGCCCAACATACGCTGTAGCAGTTGCTGCTCCACCATAGTTACTGATATTGTTACCGGTTGCAAGTGATGTCCCACCGATATCATTGAGATCATCCTGGTTGGCAGCAGTAGCAGAACCAATAAAGATAACACCGACGTTCACGTTGCTGATCGTATTGCCATAGATCTTGTTGCCTTTATTAGGGCCCGTTGTAGGATCTGTGATATCAGCCAACACAGTTCCGTTCGTGGCAGTATGCCTTGTGTTACTGTACACCCCGATGGAATTGGTATAGGTCCTGGTCAATGTGATACTACTGTTCTGGATAGTATTGTTCTGTGCACCATCTGTTGCAGACAGATACAGCAATGCATAACCAAATTCAGTTTTATTATTGGTAGCAGCCGTTGCATTTCCGTTAGATCCGTTTTCAGTTACATTGATCTCATTGAAGCTGATATTGTTTGCTCCCACGAGTTTGATCACTGCATCTACAAGCGAGCCTGTCGCCTGTGGCGTGAAGGCTGTCACTGTTGGATTGGTTCCTGCACCTGCTTTCTGGAAGGTAACCGTATTGGTATTTGATGTAGTCGCATTCAATGTAGCTGATCCAATCACGATACCGCCGGCCGGGGCTATTTCAGTATGACCCGCAGCCACGTCAAATATCACAGCACCACCTGTTACACCATTTGCATTGATATATGCAGCAGCGCCCTGGATGGTCGTGAAGCCGCAGGTTGATGGTATTGGATAAGTGCCTGCAGCCAATGCGCCACTGAGGTTGGTAATGATCTGCTGGTCTGTACCCGTGCAGCCATTCGCGTCAGTAACCGTTACAATATAAGTACCCGCCGCATTAACACCCGTTAAATAACTAGGGGTTATTGCAATTACAGCTGGGTTTGGAGACTGCGTCCACGCGTAGCTTAAACCTGTCGGTGGAACAGTAGTAGTAGTGATCGTAGCAGCCTGTCCGGGGAATAATACAGGACAGGTTGTTGTAGCATCCACCGTTGGTGGTGTATTTTCAACCACCACAAATGCTGCAGATGTAGTTGAACAAGGGCCTGCATTGGTGACTGTCACGGTGTAAGAACCGGGAGCAGTCGCACTAAAGGTTGAACCTGATCCGATGGTTGGGCCGGCATTCAGACTCCATGCATATGTTACAATAGGACCGCCTGCTGTTACATTCGCAGTAAGCAGGGTTGATCCGCCTGTGCACAGGTTAGCGTTACCGGTAATATTTACAACAGGGTTCGGATTAACCGTTACCACTACAGCCACAGATGGGTCTGAAGTACAGCCAAGCTGGGTTTGGGTAACTGTGTAAGTACCACTGGTGGTAACTATGATCGCATCTGTTGTTTCGGTCGTAGACCATGTATTGCCGCCTTCATAATCTGAAGTAAGCGTTACAGAGCCCCCGGCACAGAAAGTGGTAGGACCACTTGGTGTAATTACCGGCGCAACAGGTGTTGGGTTCACGTCCTGGGTGATCGTAGTTGAATTAGCAGTACCATCACCAAGCGCACACGCAAAACTTGATTTCAGTTTCACAAATACCAGGTCACCAGGTTCAGGTGTATAAGTATATGTATTCAGGAAAGAAACCGGGTCTCCTCCCTGTACAGAAATGCCATTCACAAAGAATTCATATTCCGGCGCTCCGCCTCCGCCTGTTGGGGTGGCTGTGAAAGTAACCGGTTCACCGCTACAGCTTGGGTTGGCAGAGGATGCCAATGTAACTGAAACTTCAACACTACCTGTAACATTCATTGTGATAGCATTGGAAAGATCCGGATTGCCGCTTGTACATGCTTCGCTCGAAGTAAGTTCTGCGGTGATCACTTCTGCACCTACAAGGTCGGTAGTGACATAGGTACTTGAGGTTTCACCAGGTATTTCAACTGCATCCTTGAACCATTTGTAAGTAGGTGAACCTCCGCCATTGGTTGGAGTAGCCGTGAACGTTACCTCAGTCAGTTCGCAGACATCCGTACTTGGGCTGACTGCGATGGTTACAGAAACAGGAAGGATCGGGTTAACCACAACCGGGGCTGTTGACGCGTTCACCACGCAGCCGTCGGTAATCGTCTGAGCCGATACTGAATAGACCGTTCCATTTGTCGGGGTTTGGCCAGTTGTCGGGTTTGTTGTTGCATCATCAAATGTACCGCCGGTCCACAGGTAGTTTGTAAAACCTGAGGTTGCAGTTAATACCACATTCTGGCCAGCACATATAGGATCAGCTGCACTGGCAGTGAATACTGGCTGTGCCGGACTTGTAAGAATGACTGCATCTGATTGGTCCTGGCAGCCATTACCGTCTGTTACAGTTACGATATATGTTCCTGCGGCTAAACCGGTAAATATGCCGGAAGTTGCACCGGTCACATTGCTTGGCACCGCGTCTATTGTATAAGTATAAGGGTCTGGACTGCCTGGCGTTCCGCCGCTAGGGGTTGCTGTTACAATACCATCGTTTAGATTGTAGCATGTAGGATCATCACCTACAGCAGTTACACTTACTGCAGTTGCTGGTTGTGATACCGTAACTTCTACTGATTGTACAGAACATGGTAATCCATCTGTGGCGGTTACAATATAATTTCCTGCAGGCAGGCCGGTAAATACGCCGGAAGTTGCACCAGTCGTATTAGACGGTGTTGCATTAATGGTATAAGTATAAGGGTTCGGGCCGGCAATAGCTGTTCCACCTGTTGCGGCAGCAGTCACCGTTCCGTTACTTCCTCCGAAGCAGCTAACAGGAGTTGTTGTTGGCGTAGGGAGGCTTAAGGTGCTTGCCGTAATACTGGCGGTTGTAGCTGAAGTTGAACAGCTAGCAGCCGTAGTGGCAGTCACTGTATAAGTGATCGGGGAGCTGAATGGTGTTATGCCCACCGGATTCTGAAGATTTGACGAAAATGAATTCAGGTTTGGTGTTGAGGTCCATGAATAAGTCACCGGCGGCACTGAACCAGTTACCTGCACGTTATCAACGATCCACCAAAAACCCCATGCACTCACATAATTATAGCGCAACCTGAGGTTAGACATACCTGCATAAGCATTCAGGTTTATCGTAGCAGGGGCGGTCGTCTGTGCATTATTAGTAACAGTACCGACATTCGTGCCCTTATAGTCTACCAGTAAGCCCCAGTTGGTGCCTCCATCTGTAGATATTTCAAGCTGAACCGTCACGTCGCCACTCCATAGCTGGTATGAATGTTCGAACGTAAGCGATGCTCCCGTATATCCCGCGAGGCTGAATACCGGTGAAATTAATTTACTGTCGCTTTGTGAACCGTTGCCTCCGGCATCTGAATTAGAATATGCAAAATTTCCACCGTTAACAGTCGTAAAGCCACTGAATGTTGCTGATCCTGCTGCGTCTGTATATGGTGAAGGCTGGATGTACCAGTTAGATACAGCAGGGGAACTGCCACCGTTTAAAGTGGTCCAGCCTGCTGCTGCTGTAAAGTCCTGTGACAGCACGGTAGCGCTCTGGGCTGCTGAGCCAAAAAGGTCAATAGTTGCGCCGCTGCACACAGTATAAGTGGATGCAGTAGCAGTCACCCCTGTTGGGACTGGGTTCACTGTCACCGGTACGGTTGCTGAAACGGCACAGCCTGCGAAAGGACCAGCAGTATTGTCAACTGCATTTACCGTATAGGTTGTAGTGACAGTAGGACTAACAGTAACAGAAGCTCCTGTCTGCGGGCCAGGCGTCCAGGTATAAGTATAATCAGGATTTGAGCTGCTTGTAGCAAGTATACTGCTCTGGCCTGCACAAATTACTGGAGGCGTAGCAGTTGGTGCTGTAATTGTAGGTGCAGTTGTTACAGTAACATTAACAGGTACCCTTGGAGTTGTTTCACAACCACTGGAAATATTCATATTATACATCCAGTAGTAAGCTGTTGAAGCAGAACCTGACCAGCCACCGGTAACACTTAAATTACCAGACGGGGAATTATAAGGGAAAGTATTTGTAAAATCACGGACAATTCCGGTCAATCCTGTAAATGCTTTTAGTAATAAACGATAACCTGTTCCGGTAGGGACTGAAAATCCAAGTGGCACTGTCACAGGAGTAGTGACACCTGTGCCGGTAACTGAAACGGCTGCCGTTGAAGCCAGTTCGGTTCCTGATGAATTGTATAGTGCAATGGTAACTGTCCCTGTTCCAACCGGATATATCATGGTTGAATTAAGTGTAAAGCCAGATACGGAATTGAATACTACCCCCCATGCAGTGGTAATAAAGTCTCCATCGGCACCTGTAGAACTAAGTTTACCGCCAAATTCACTGCCACCGCCTATTGAGTTAGTCACATAATAAGTAACATTACCCGTTACGGATGGAGAGAAAGTGGTACCAGTTGCAATCGGTGAACCTCCTGTATTTGCAGCATACCAATTTACGGTGTTACCCACATTAGGCGTAGGAGTAGCGGTAAGTGTTACTGTACCTGCACCACAACGTGTGGCAGGAGGAACCGATACCGTTGGTGAATTAACTGTTACCAGAACAGGATTATTGGCGGTTACATTACAGAAGTCTGTTACTGTAATTGTGTATGTAGCTGTGGCGGTTATCGTACCCGTTGTATTTAAAGTAGGGCTTGTATTATTTGTTCCGCCGTTATTCAACCCACCGCTCCATAAGTAAGTATAGGGCAAAGTACCACCCGCTGCCACTGCAGTAAGGGTAGAGTTGCCGGAGTTACACATCGTTGGTGTGCCTGCTGTTCCTACAACACTTAAGGCCGTGTAATTTATGGTAACATTCGTTGTATTTGTATTATTTGCAGGATTCACATCGCCTGTCGTGCCAACTGTTGTAGCAAATGTATACGTGCCGTTTGCCGTGGTACTGATCTGGCCCACTGTTATGGCTTCAGTAGCCTGAGGCAAAAGGGTAGTAAGGTTGCTAACATTAAAGGTTGCTGCCACCTGGCCACTTACAATAACGCCAACGGTAAGATCACCCGGATTAAGGGTTGTTGTTCCATTATTCTTAACCGTTACAATTACATTTTCAGCGGCGCTATGGCATGAAAGAGCAGTTGGATTAGTAAGCGCAACGAAAGCTGCATCGGGACCAAACGGTCCATAATCACCCGCATCCGCGCCGATATCTGTAGGTGTTAAGCCTGCACGAACCTGTGCTTCAAAATCATTTGGCACAAGTGATAAAGGAGTGCCTGTTCCATCAGCCGGGCTACCAATACCACCACAGAATGTGAGGTGAAGATCTGGTAGTGCATTTGTTGGGTCTGCCAGGCATGGATCTTCAGAAATACTGTTGCCATCCTGGCCGGTAGCTGCCTGCCAGTTGGCGAGTGTTAAAGCATCTGAGCCATTATACAAACCAGTAAATGCGTTTGTTCCCGGGGCACGTAACAGGTTAAAGTTAGAAGTTAAACCAGCCGGGTTAACACCCGTGCCACCTACTGCAATGGCATAGTGTTTACCGGTACTGCCGCTGTTTGAGCGTGCATTAAAGAATATATTGTCCTGGTAAGCGCGAACATTTGTTACAACTGTAGACCTGAATGCTGCGGTATTACCGGCACCTGTAGTGGGCGCGCCACCGATATAAACTGTATTGAAACGTATAGAATCTGTTCCTCCAGTTTCATTGATACCATTTATGGCAAGCCCGTTGGTCAATCCTGTGCCAAGGGCTATCCTGTTATTTTCATATTTACCTGTACCACCCACAATGATGATACCATTCAATGTCGCGGAAGAAGACGTACTAACAGTGCTTAGTGAATGGATAAAGTTGCGGGATACCGTGTTTAAACCGGTAGAGCCGGTAAAGTTAATACCCGAAACTACTACGGGGCCCGAGGCATTGCTGTTGCTCAGGCTGCTAATAGTATTCTGGGAAACAGTATGATTTGCACCGGTACCTGATCCAGCCACCCATATTCCTACCACGCCTGTGCCTGTACCGCCGGCGGCAGCCAGGTTCTGAATGGTATTCAGGGTAATGGTACTTGTAGGTAATACTGAATAGATACCTGCTACCGTTGTACCGGTGGCAGGAGAAGTGGATAGTATAGAATTGGCAATTGTGCCGCCGATTGTATTACCCTGTGCAGTAAATGCTGCCGTTGCCCCTGTATTAACCCTGATACCATATATATTGGCAGCAGCAGGAGTTATATTATTATTGGTTGCAGTAATACCACCGATATTATTATTATCAACCCCTACCCATGCGCTTGATCCATTATTATATATCGCGCTCACATCTGTAGCGCTTGATGAAGAATTGGTATATGAAATAGCCCCGGTTGCACTCATGCTTCCGACGGTATTGCCTGTTAAGTTTGTACTCAAACCTGTTACGTAGATACCAACACATGCATTTCCAGTAGTTGTGTTTGTATTCTGGCTGATGGCGGTTACCATATTTCCCTGGATAGTAGAAGCAGTTGTAGTACCTAATGAGCTCAGGTTGATACCCCTGAAAGTATTACCTACCCCGGATAAAGTATAGGTTCCGCTTGGAATACTATCAGCATAACCGACTGTATTTCCCTGTATCGTAAAATTATTTCCTCCTGAAGCAACGGTGAGGGCTGCATGCAGTGAACTGGTTGTCTGAATGCGGGCAGTTGTTTGATAGAATCTGTTACCGCCAATCGTCCAGTCTGTACTACCACCAGAAATGTTTACACCATTGCTGGCTGCAGTTGCAGAAAAATAATTGAAGATATTATTGTCGGTAATAATGTTGCCGCTGTTATTGGTAGCAACAGTTGATGTAGTACCGGAAGAGAACACTGCATTCAAAGGTGTAACAGCACCGTCCCCGATATTATTATGATCGATGGTATTATTGTCATTACCTGTTCCGCCTGCGGCTGCAAGGCCGAAACTAACGGTACCGCCTGTGGTAGTCTGACCTTTAATAAGACAGTACTTAACCGTATTATTCTGTGCATCGTTGCTGAATGAAACAGTGGTTCCTGCCCCAACAAATGTGTTGTTCAGGCTGATGGCCTTGGTAGATCCTGCGCCGCCAAGCCTTCCGTCGATGGTTACATATTTGGCGCCTACAAAATTGAACAGGCCGCCGGTATTGCTGATGGTGATATTATGTATTATTGCAGCGTCAGCACGTGGACGGATGATCAAACCATTGCCGGCCGTACCCTGGTAAGTGGTATTTAACACCGTTACTGCTCCTGCATGATCATCCTGCAGTTCCAGAATGACATTACCCGTAATAGAAGGTGACGCATTATTGGTTGCATCAATGGCCGCATTCAGGCTTGAAAAGAAGCGATCAGGTCCATATGGTGTAACTCCATCCGGTTGTAAGGTAGCTGCAGTTGCAGTTGGTCCAACAGCATAGATACCACCCGCCAATGCCGTAGGCGTAGCGGTGATGAAGAAGGTTGAATTGCCCCCGGCTGCTGTTCCAAAAGGGTTAATATTACCTGTACTGGTTACATTACCAGGTGTACCGATCACAACGGTGCCTCCTTTATTGGCATAGGTAGCGGCGGCTTCAGTTGCTGCCACTCCCTCACCAACCCTGGTGGATGCTGTAATACCAACATCTGTTAATGTAACAGTTGATACCGATGTTAACCCTGCAGGCACCGGCGAGATTTCCCAATACCTGTTATTGGTCGGGCTCAATGTTGGTGAAGATCCGGCTGGGGCTGCATCAAATGATTGCGCCCTGATAGCAATCGCTGCTGTCGTTACCGGACTGTTCAGGCTGATCGCATTATAAACAGATTTACCAATTGGGAAATTGTAATTTCCGCTTGCAGCCGTTGGCAGAGACCTTTCCAGAGCACCCACTACATAAGAAGTCGCAGACCCGCCACTCACATCACCGGTAGCAGTACCAGTGATTTTGAGCAGGTTGGCTGTTGCAGTGAGCTTCCCTGCGGTCAGGGTTAATTTTTGTATCGTTAGAGGCGAGTTAAGCGTTACGCCACCCCCCGTATTATTAATGGTTAATGTACCTGTCGCAATCGCCGTTGCGGGTAATTCCCCGCCGGTTGTTTGTGCTGCAGTGGTACTATTATAAGTAAAGTTATTGGTACCTGTACCATAGTTGGTAGCTACGGTACCACTCAGTGTACCGCCCGAACTGATGAAGGTAAAGGAAGTAGCGGCGCCATTACCTAATGTAAGCGTACCACCACTGGATAAATTACCGGCTGTTAACGTAAGTGCCGTATTTATCTGTTTGCTTGGTGTAATTACAACACCGGCAGCGTTATTAACGGTAGCAGTTAATATATTGCCGGTAACGGTACCACCCAGTGTTTGCAATGCTGTACCCTGGAAGGTAACTGCGCTTCCTGCCGTTACACCTGGAACGAATGTGCCACTATTGTTTATGGCTCCTCTGAATGTCACTCCAAAGCCATCCGAGCTTAGGGTAGCTCCTGCATTAATAGTTGTTGATCCAAAGAACGTAGTGGTACCAACCACCGTTGCTGTTTTATTATTGGTGGTATTATCTACCACAACATCCGGGATAGCACCCTGGATCCTGAAATTGAAATTAATTGCTGTTGCAGCCGTACCAATATTCAACAAGCCTCCTGTAATGGTTGGGGCAGTCGTCGCCACCCTGAAATCCAAGGGAGTTGCATTCGTTGATGCCTGCACCAGGTTAAATGTACCGCCAGTTAGTGTAAATACAGAAGTGCCACTGGTAAAGCCAAAACCGGCGGAAGTCGTAGAATTACCTACGGTAGTAACATTGACGGTTCCAGATGACATATTAAAGGAAGCAGTAGCATTGGTAACAGTTAAAGCCGCTGCAATATTCAACGTTCCCCCGTCTATTACAAATTGTGAAGTAGTAGCTCCACCCATTACATGAGTAGCCGCAGTACCTACATTATATGTACCGGCAGTTAACCTTAGCAAGCCACTCATGGTCGTTGATCCTGCCAGGCCCTGCACTGTAAAGTTTGTATTGTTCAACCAGATCCCAAGGGTAGCCGGGATGGTATAAGCAGCTGCACTCCATAATGTGCCGCTAAATGTATTTGAACCACTAAATTTCAAAGTACCTGTTCCGGTATTTGATGTTAAGAGTGCACCGGTTGCAGAAGCAGACAGGTCTCTTACACTGAAAGCAGGTACATTGATCTCAACTGTTTGAGCCAATGCTCCCTTGCTGATAGTAAGTGCAAAAAGATCTGTGGTTGTACCGGTTCCTGACAATGTTGAATTGCCGGTTCCGTTGAATGTTAAAGAAACCCCGGAAAGATTACCCCCGGTATTGTCAATAAAGAAATTGAGCTCGCCATTATTGGTAATGTTTCCCGGCAACACCAGCGTATGCGTGGTAACGTTACCTGAAACAGCTCCACGCAAAATGGCGTTGGCACTAATGGTAACATTATTACTAACGGTCAGTGACCTCGCGACACTTGGGTCATACTGTAGTACGCCTCCCGTTCCCTGCCCTACTGTAACATTATTGGCGACTGCCGCTACGTTTATGGTAACTGAGTTTCCATCAGCAATGGTAACATTATCATCTGCCGTAGGCACCCCTATCGGAGACCATGTATTGGGATCACCCCATTGTCCTGAAATAACCGAGGTTTTAGCACCAGGTGCATTCGTTGACCAGGTTGCGTTTGGCACTGAAACAGTATTGTATCCATTTCCCGCGCAACCTACTCCTGTATTGTTAAAAGTATATACATAAAAATCATAGGCCGTAGCATTGGCCAACCCGGAGGCGGTAAAAGTTGTACCAGCACCTGAAGCTACCACGGTTCCCAATCCAATGGAATTACCTACACTATATGAAACCCCGTCTGTCGGGTTGGTCGTAACTGCAAGATTCGGATAACGCACTACGAGGTAACCCGAAGGTGCAGGGGCAGCTGCGGTGAATGAACCGGCAATGGATGTAATGGTAGTAACTCCCTGGGTCAGGCCGGTGGCCTGGTTAGACGGAGCAGTACATGGAGGAGGATAAGAAAAATTATAGGTAAGGCCACTGGCAGGTTTAACCGCCGGAGTGGCCTGATTGTAATAAACGGTTTCAGCATTAGTTGCACCTGCTGTAGGAGTCGCCCAATTGCCGGTGTTCAATACACTTATTGTTTTAAAGTCAGCATTGGTAGCACCTCTTAGACCAACCTGGCCGACGAGGGCAGTGGTTGCTGATTCTGCATCCGTCCAGGTTCCATAAACATAGCTTATATTATTACTACCCTGGAACAACTTTATCTGGAACTCAATACGCTCTCCATTTGTCGTGGTGCTATTATACCTTCTTACATTTGACCATTGCACCGTAAAGACACCTCCACTCGACAAATAATCAAGATTACCGGTAGGAGCGGTGTTCTGGCTTTGCAAATCCCTGGCATAGCCGGCGATCACGCCAGCAGACCCAACAGTTCCAACTATCGCACCGTAATCTGCATTACTTGAACCAAATGAAAGATGCCCATTCGGATTAATAAATACCGAAGTATAGTCCACCCCATTAAACCTGAATGTAAATCCAATGGGGACAGATACACCTGTGTTGTCATCCCAGACTCCTGTAAATACATTCGTTGGGGCAACCAATGGTGTATAGGTTCCGCTTGATACGGAAAATCCATAATTGGTCACTTGTGCATTTGCATTTGTAGCAAATAATCCGGAAAGGATAATTACCAAAGAGATCATCCAACGGTTAAAGCCATTGAATGTTTTTACGGTGCTTAGTGTACTGGTAGACGTTTGCATCTGAGACTTGTTTTGAGTGATTATAGCTGTGTTAGGGATATGAGTTGGTATTGGGATTAGAGAAAGGGATCGTTTTCGAAGCAGGAAGTTTTTTATTGAAGGAGGTTCGGAAACTAAGTTATCAAGAACTGATTTTTTGGCCTTCAACAGAAACGCGTAGATCTCTCTCATAGATTATTTCTATTAATTAAAAATTAAATTCCCGCTTAAAAATTGCTTTTTAACGAGGTTGAAAATTCAATAGTAAACCGAGGGGGTATTAAGTTAGCTTTTAAAGGGAATATGTGGATCTAAACCAAAACAGGCTGTGAATATAATTAGGTTTTTCGATATTTAACATTTTTTTTAAAAAAAATATTGAATTTCTGAATATCCTGTGCATAAGGATTAACTACAAGCTAAAACAGGTCATCAAATTAAGAAAAAAACAACTTTATTCATTCAATCACTCCAAAAAAAACAGGATCATCTTTTCCCCACCAGCTGGTTTTATTCAACAGCGGGGATCATGCTAACTTTAACCGCGATAAGCGGAACCGAAATCATGGATATAAAAAAAACGCCGGGATATAAAACAGTTAAAGGCTGGCTGAAAACCAACAACAGGAAACCATTTTTATTCCAGGAACAAACCTGGGAAAAAATGCTGGAAGGCGTGTCAGGACTAGTGAATGCTCCTACCGGTTACGGTAAGACGTACTCTGTTTTTTTGGGCGCACTCATACAGTTCATCAATGATCACCCCACTACTTATAAGACTGAAAAAAATAACGGGTTGCAGTTATTATGGGTCACACCTTTGCGTGCGCTCGGGAAGGATATTGCCCGTGCCATGGAAGAAGTAACCAACGGGCTTGGTATATCATGGAGGATCGGCATCCGCAACGGCGATACTCCTATGGCAGAAAGGCAACAGCAAAAAAGAAATATGCCCGAAGCCCTGGTCATAACACCTGAAAGTCTTCATTTATTACTAACACAAAAGGACTATCCCGGTATTTTTAAAAACCTCCGGGTAATTGCCGTAGATGAATGGCATGAATTGCTGGGAAGCAAGCGGGGGGTACAGGTGGAACTGGCGGTTTCAAGAATTGTCAATTGTCAATTGTCAATTGACAATTACCGGTGCATGGTTTGGGGGATCTCGGCTACGATCGGGAACCTCGGGGAAGCGAAGGATGTACTTTTATCTCCACTTTCCTTTAGAGATGGGCCGGGGCAAGAGCCCGGTGGAATTATCATCAAAGCAGTTTATAAAAAAGAGATAGAAGTGGTTTCCATCATACCTGCCGAGATCGAAAAATATCCATGGGCGGGGCACCTCGGGATCAAACTCGCTGATAAGGTGTTGCCCATCATTTACGATCACAAGACAACGCTTGTTTTTATCAATACCAGGGGTATGAGCGAGCGCTGGTACCAGGAACTGCTGGCCATTGCCCCCGATCTTTCGGGCGCAATGGCACTTCATCATGGAAGCATTGAGCCGCAACTGCGTCTATGGGTGGAAGATGCCCTGCACGCCGGCATATTAAAAGCCGTGGTTTGTACTTCAAGTCTTGACCTCGGTGTGGATTTCCGGCCGGTGGAAACCGTTGTGCAGGTTGGCTCTCCAAAAGGGGTCGCCCGTTTTTTGCAAAGGGCCGGGCGCAGCGGCCACCAGCCGGGTGCGGTAAGCAGGATCTGGTTTTTGCCTACGCATTCACTTGAACTGCTGGAGGCTGCAGCGCTGAAAGAAGCCATTGATATTTCACTGATAGAAAGCAGGCAGCCCTTTGTGTTATGCTTTGATGTACTGTTACAATATATGTGTACCCTCGCTGTATCTGATGGCTTTTACCCCGATGAGATCCTTAAAGAAATAAGATCAACCCATTGCTACCGGGATATCACAAACGCAGAATGGGAGCAGCTGCTGCAATTCATAACGGTTGGTGGGGTCGCGCTGCAGCAATATGATGATTTTAAAAAAGTGGAGATCATCAATGGTCTGTATAAAATAACCAGCCGCCGGATCGCCATGCGCCACCGGATGCATATCGGCACCATTGTAAGCGCTTCCATGATAAAAGTAAAATTTATAAGCGGAGGATATATTGGAGTGATCGAAGAGTACTTTATCTCGAGGCTGAAGGCAGGAGATGTCTTCACGCTGGCGGGCAGGAACCTCGAATTCGTGATGATCAAGGAAATGATCGCGCTGGTGCGGAAAAGCAATTCGTCCAATGCGATCGTACCAAGCTGGGACGGGGGACGGCTTCCCCTCAGCGCCAACCTCGGGTTCATGCTCCGTAAAAAATTAGATGATGTTGCCCGGGTAACTGAAAACAGGGCAAAAAAAGAAAAGGAACTTGAAGCACTCGGGCCTTTGTTCGACCTGCAGCAAAAATTATCACGCGTACCGAAAGCAAACGAACTGCTGCTGGAACATATTGAGACCAAAGACGGCTTCCATTTATTCGTTTACCCCTTTGAAGGCAGGCTGGTGCATGAAGCGATGGCGGCGCTGCTTGCATACCGCATCAGCAGGATCATACCCATCAGCTTTTCATTCGCCATGAATGATTACGGGTTTGAGCTATTAAGCGATCAGCCAATACCGTTAGACGACAGCAATGCCTATGAATTGTTCTCAGAAGAAAACCTGTTTGCTGATATGCAAAAAAGCGTCAATGCTTCTGAAATGGCCCGCAGGAAATTCCGCGACATCGCGGTGATCGGCGGGCTCATTTTCCAGGGCATGCCGGGGGAAAATGTAAAGCAAAAGCACCTGCAATCCACGGCTTCATTACTATTCAACGTTTTTTCAGAATATGAACCCGGCAATCTATTATTGCGGCAGGCATATAACGAGGTCATGGAGCAGCAAATGGAAGAGCAACGGCTTCGCCATATGTTACAACGCATTCAAAAAAGCAATATCATCATCAGCTACCCGCAGCAGCTGACCCCGTTTTGTTTTCCCATAAAAGTAGATAGTATGCGGGAGCAGTTGACCTCTGAAAAACTGGAAGACAGGATTAAGAAAATGCAAAAGCAATTGGCAATTGATAATTGACAATGGACAATTTATTCCGTACACGATTTACTTACGTTATATAATATACCACGCAGTAAGGGAAAGGAATGACCAGGACAATTTAATAAAGTGATTGACAATGGATAAATGATAATTGTCCATTATCCATTGTCAATTCTCAATTATTTAATAGATCAGCTCCTTCCGGTTCACGGCATATAATATGATAAATATAATTGGGATGATCAGGGCCAATAAACCAAAACCCTGCATGGAGGCCACGCCGATAAAAATGAGACCGGTAGCGATCGGCAACACTTCGCCGATGAGCCAGAAAGTAAATCCCTGTTTTTTCCGCTTACGCATTTCCAGTGCACCATAAAAGCATAAGGCAACGGCTACGAGGCTGAGAATTAAAATCGGCAGTTTATTCTCAAGCATTTTTTGCTGAACGGCGAGCATTTCCGGGCTGATCATTCCTTTCATCCAGCCGGGAGCCTCATCCATTTTTCCCGAATCAAGCATTTCCTTTGTTTTTTCATAGCTCTGCTTGGCTGAATAAAAACTCCAGATGCTTCCAAAAAAACCAAGGACACAGCCTATTATCGTAAGGATGGTAAGAACATTTAAACCCGTTGGTAATTTGGGTTTGCCTTCGCCGGCAAATTCCAACACATCATTTTTTGTGTTCATGTCATTCATAATAATTAGTTTTTCGCCAAATTAACTGCTTTCATAAGAAAATACAAAACTTATTATCAACTCATTGTGGTAATATTCCTGGTCTTCTTGTCCACGAGCGTTGTGATTCAACATGAGCAAGGATTGAAACACAGCGACACAGAGGCACGAAGGCACAGAGGTCTGGAAATCGGGAAATAACGCTGTATGTATATAATACTCCCTGGATGATAAGTCATTGCTTTCTCTGTGTCCCCGTGTCCCTGTGCCTTTGTGTTTCAACATGAGTTATAAGAAGGTTATAAATTCAATAATCTTTAAGGATATTATCAATCATTTTATAAAAGAAATCACATTTATATTTGCATCCTCATGTCAATGTACTTACCGCATGTTTTGATGGACAACCAGTTCTTAATTACCGCAGGGCGGAGTATTTTCTGGGAAAACGAAAAAGCCCTGATCCTTTCAGACCTGCATGTGGGCAAGTCGGGTCATTTCAGGAAAAGCGGTATCGGTATCCCGCAATCCGTATTACTCGAAGATATGCAGCGGCTGCTGGCACAGGTACAATATTATAAGCCAAGACAACTGATCATCGTGGGCGATCTTTTTCACAGCGCTGAAAATAAAGAACTGGATCTTTTTTTAAGATGGAGAAATGATCTTAACGGGCTGCCGTTTTACCTTGTTAAAGGAAACCATGATATTTTACCGGAAAGCTGGTACGAGGCAGCGGGCATCACAGTCTTCAATCATACATTCACGTTAGGAGATTTTGCTTTCATCCATGATATCAATGATTGCGATGCCCATGAAAAAAAATATTGTTTCAGCGGCCATATTCACCCTGGTATAAAAATAAAGGGATCCGGCCGCCAGGCCCTGCAGTTAGCCTGTTTTTATTTTGGGAAAAAATACGCGGTACTTCCTGCTTTTGGAAAATTCACCGGCACTCACCCGGTAGAGCCTGTAAAGGGTGACGCGGTGTTTGCGTTGGTTGGAAACGCTGTCATGAAGTTGCAATAGTTCTTAGTTCCTGGTTCTTAGTTAAGTATTCAAATCACCGGGAACCCATGAACTAATAACCAGGAACTATGAACTAGGAACTATGAACTTTTTAACTTCCTCCTTTTCAACTCCTTCCTGATCAACCCCAGCTCCCGTCCCGTTTGCCCGGATACCGAACTGTTTTCCTGGGCCCTGCGCATGAGGTATGGTACTACGTCTTTGATGGGGCCGAAGGGAAGGTATTTACTCACGCTGCACCCGCTTTTTGCCAGGTTGAATGTAATATTATCACTCATGCCATAGAGCTGCGAAAAATGAACATGCGGATGGTTGAGTGGCAGCCCCTTTTTGTCGAGCAACTCCGCGGTATATAAATTACTGTATTCATTATGCGATGCCACGATCAGGGCGATATTATCGAGGTGCTCTACAGAAAAAGCCACGGCTGCATTATAATCCCTGTCACAGGATACTTTGTCTGGCTGTATCGGTGAGGGATACCCGAGCGCTGCAGCGCGCTTTCGTTCCTTATCCATATAAGCACCTCTTACCAGCTTTGCCCCGAGGATAAAATTCCGCTCTACGGCAGCGGCATGACTGTCTTTTAAAAACGCAAGCCGGTCGTGCCTGTACAACTGGATCGTGTTATAAACGACCGCCTTTTCTTTATTGTAAGCATCCATCATTAAAATGGTCAATGCATCCACCGGGTCCTGTATCCAGGATTCTTCCGCATCCACCAGTACTCCGGTATTTTTAACATTGCCCGCCTCGCATATCTTTAACAGCCTGCCTACCGCACGCTGCCATTCTGCTTTTTCGGCGGCAGGCAATGCTTCGATCACCTTATAATAACGCTTCATCAATGTTCCCTCACTGTTATGCATAGCCGCATCTATTTTTTCCAGCAAGCCAAACCGCACGATCCCCGTGACCTTGATGCTCATGAACGGGATATTCTGCTGCGTGGCCGCGTAATTGATCACGTTAATAAATTCTTCCGTTGCATGATCAAATGCTTCCTCCCCTTCTTCCCCTTCTTCCCCGCCCTCTACGCCGTAATCCAATATTACCTGTACATGGTATTGTTCAAGCTTATCGGCCACTTTAGCGGTCTCCTGCAGGGTTTCCCCGCCCACGAACTGGCTGAAGATCGTCTGGCGGATAATGGCCCCGGTAAACGGAATATGCCATTTAATAGCGGCGGGCATGATCTTCAGTCCCAGTTTTAAGAACAACGGGCTGCCCATGGAAGAAAAAAGGAAATGGGCTTTTTTTAAAGCCTTTGTTGTTTTATAAGCAAATGCATATTCTGTGTTATCAAAAGAAATCTTATTTGGAATGTTGGTATTCATTGTCTGTATTTACAAATAGTATCGCGGCAAAAATAACTGTATTGAATGTAAAATATTGAATGTAAAATATTAAATGTAAAAGTTGAAGTGCTGTGCACTCCCTTTTACATTTTACATTCAGCGTTCCCGGGGAACCTATCTTTGCAAAAAAATTTCTACATGGATAAGAAGGCAAGTGAATCCCTGGTAATAATGACAGAGCTGGTATTACCAAACGACACCAATAATTTCGGCAATCTGATGGGTGGCCGCCTGATGTACTGGATGGATATTGCAGCCGCACTTGCGGCAATGAAACATTGTGCAGCCCCTGTTGTAACTGCTTCCGTAGATAATATTTCTTTTGAAACCCCTATCAAGATCGGTAACGTGGTGCATATCGAAGCCACTGTTACCAGGGCTTTTAACAGCAGCATGGAAGTGCATATGAATGTTTGGGGTGAGGACGCGATCCAGCAATACAAATACAAAAGCAATGAAGCCTACTATACATTTGTTTCACTCGATCCCAATGGAAAGCCAAGGGCTGTAAATAAAGTGGTCCCGGAAACCGAAGAAGAGAAAAGATTGTTTGACGGGGCTTTGAGGAGAAGGCAATTGAGGCTGATCCTCGGGGGCAAAATGAAGCCGGAAGATGCCGAGGAACTCAAAGCACTCTTTGTGAAATAGCTCCAAGAAATTATGTTGAATGTTAAATGTTGAATGAAAACCAAATACCCGGTAACTAATTCCACCAACGCAAAGAAAGGCTGATCATTTTGACCATTTTACATTCAACATTTATCATTCAACATTCAGCATATGTTTACTGCTGAGCATATATTTTTTGCTTTGTTCGATGGCATCCATGATATCTTCGAGGATCTTTTCGGTGGGTTCGTTGTAATCGATCTTCATCGGCTCTTTAAAAGTGACTGAAAGCCGGGTGCCTGTCTTTCTGAATTTCAACCCTTGTTTATTGAACGCCCTCCAGAAACCGCTGATGATCACGGGCACCACTACCGGCCGGGCATGCCTGATAATAAACGCGGTACCCTTCCTGCCCGGGGCAAATGGCTTGGTTGTACCCTGGGGAAATGTGATCACCCAGTTATTATCAAGCGCCCTGGTAATATTACGTACATCCGCCGGGTCAAGCCCACGCCTTATTTCACCTGTTTCTGCTTTCCATGTACGCTTTACCGTTATAGCTCCCGCAAGGGTAAATAATTTTGTAAGCCAGTTGCTTTTCATGGTCTCCGTGGCCGCCACATATTTAACGCGGGTGAATGGCCAAAGTAAATAGAACGGGATCCCCAGCCTGTTCTTTTTGCGCCAGCGCAGCGCACAAAAAATATGGATGAAAGTAATGACATCTGCAAAATAGGTCTGGTGGTTGCTTACAAAAAGCACGTTCTTTTTCGGAAGCCCTTTTAAATGTTCCATCCCTTTAATATGCAGCCGGTTCACCATATTGATACCGGGATAGGAGCATATCCCGATGATAAAATAAAGCAGCCCTTTTACAAACCGGGATTCCTTAAAAGCAGTAAAAATATTCCTCATTCAATGCGATTTAATGGGCCAACTATGAATTGCAATTTAGGAAATCCACATTTCCCGGTCAATCCCATTTATGGGCTTTTTTCAACGGCCCCACCCCATAAACAGTTCCCCGGTACCGGCGGAAAATAAAGTTTGTTAAAAAATTGATAATGATGTAATTTACGCCGCGTATAAGCTCTTGACTCTTTTGAGTCTTACTTAATTATCATTTTATAACATTAAATTTTTACTATGCAATCCAACACTACACTTAAGAGAATTGGAGGGTTTTTTCGGCAGACCCTGATGGTTCTTTGTTTATTTTGCCTTGCCAACGGCACGATAAACGCTCAAACTTATGTGAATGGGAATTTGTCTACGGGTGCCACGTCAAGCGATGGTACCCCTGCTCCTGCAGGATTTACCTGGAGCGAGGTTCAGGTCGGAAACGTTAATGCGGGATTTGGTGCAAACATCGGCGCGCAGCTTACTATCGCGGATGATTTCACCGTGCCGGCAGGAACATGGACCCTTACCAAGTTCACGACATATGCCTATTCAACAAACTATGCGGGAGCCGTTTCCCCTTTTGATGACATCCGTGTTCAGATCTATAACACCAATCCTTCTGTTGGAGGTCCAACTCCAATTTTTGGAGACCTTACAACGAACCGGCTGGCCTCAACTTCCGCCGCATCTATGTATCGTATATTCAATGCCACACCAGGTACTACCAGGCAGATATGGAAGATAGAAGCAAACGTAGCCATAGCCCTTACTGCGGGTACTTATTGGATAGAATGGCAGGTTGGTACTGCACAGCCAAGCAATTTTTCTCCTGCCAGCACCGTCGTGGGATCCGCTACATTACCTGGTTACAATGCGCTTCAAAGAGACGTTGCAGCGGGTACGTGGACTGCGCTCGTGGATGGTACAAATGCAATGGACATGCCTTTTATTATTGATTATGCCACTTCTGCATGTACCGGAACTCCTGCACCTGGAAATACCCTTTCATCTGCAGCCACTGCATGCCCTGGCGTTCCTTTCACGCTTTCTATAGAAAATGGAACAGCAGGATCGGGCGTTACGTATCAATGGCAATCTTCTACTGACGGCGTTAGCTTTACAGATATTCCCGGAGCAACGAATAATACGCATAATTCAACCCTTGGCCTCGAGGGAATTTATTACCAGGCCGTAGTTACCTGTAGTGGTGGCGGTATGGGAACTTCTACTCCTTTATTGGTGAACCTGACCCCTCCGAGCGGATGCTATTGCAGCTCAACTGCAACAAGTTCTGCTGATGAAGATATTGTAAGGGTCAGGATCGGTAACCTCGATAATACCTCAACCTGTGCCACACTGGCTCCTGGCTTTGGTTCAGTGACCAACCGGTATTCAAATTATACTTCCGGCACGGGTGCTCCTGCTCCCGGTGAGATCGTATCAGGTGGTACGAATCCATTTACGGTTAACGTAGGTACCTGTGGTGGTAATTTTACCAACAGCACTGCGATCTGGATCGATTATAACCAGAGCGGATCTTTTGATGCTGCTGAAAAAGTATATGTTTCTGCAGCCGGCACTCCCGGCCCTCATGCTGAAACAGGAAATATTTTCATTCCTGCAAGTGCGCCAAACGGAATCACCAGGATGAGGATCGTGACCGTGGAAACAGGCAATGCTGCAGGCATACAACCTTGCGGAACTTATACATGGGGTGAAACGGAAGATTATTTAGTAGATATTCATCCATGTACACCTGTTAGTATTTCCAGCCAACCAACTGATGCAACCACAAGTTGCGGAGGCAATGCTTCTTTCAGCGTTGCAGCAACCGGTGATAACCCGGCTTACCGTTGGGAATACCGCACAAGCGCTACCGGAACCTGGTTGTTTGTTAACAATGACGCCACTTTCGCCGGTGCATTTACTGAAACACTTTCTATTACTTCAGCTACGGATGCACTCAATGGCTACCAGTTCCGTGTTGTATTTACCGGTTCATGTACTGCTACCGATTTCTCAGATGTTGCAACTTTAACTGTTGAACAACTTACAGCAACGGTAGATCCTGCGGAGGCAACGATCTGTAATGGTGGTTCAGCTGTAGCACTTACAATAACAAATTCTGCTTCGGCGAGTACTACTTCAAACTTCACATCGGGACCTTTAAACATAACAATAACTGACAATACACCGGCAGGAATCATGACACCTGCTATCAATGTATCAGGTATACCAGCCGGCGCTGTGATCTCTGATGTAAGTGTAACATTGAACATTACGCACACCTGGGTTGGTGATCTTGATATTAACCTGATCGCACCAAATGCCGGTAACCTGAACCTGGTAGGTTCATTGAATAACGGTACAGGTGGTAACGGAACTGCTAATTTCACAAATACAACGATCAGTTCTACATCAACTACTGTAATCAGTGGAGCTGCTGCCCCACGTACAGGCATATTCGCTGCTGAAAAAAGAGCCACTTACGGACCGGTGGGCAACGAACAGACCGTAGCCGACTGGGATGGTTTAACAGGAACCCCGAATGGTGATTGGAAATTAGCTATGGCTGATTTTGCAGGCCAGGATGAAGGCCAGATAGCATCATGGTCTATTTCGATTACTTACAGCAACCCTGTACCTGCAACAGGTACATGGAGTCCTGTAACAGGATTGTATACTGACGCCGGAGCTGTCACTCCTTATACCGGCACTGCCATAAATACCGTGTATGCTTTACCGACAGTATCTACCGACTATACCGTTATTGTAGAAACTCCTATCTGTACAAGCGCACCGCTTATCGTACCGGTAACAGTGGCCAATCCAATCGGATCGATCACACAGCCTACAGACGCGAATGTTTGCGCTGGTGGTGATGTTACGATCACTGCTGATGCTGCTGACGGAAACCCGATCACATACCAATGGCAGGAAAGCACAGATGATGGTGCAACCTGGACAGATGTAATAGATGGTGGCAACTACAGCGGTGCAACCACCAATACATTGAGCCTCTCAGGCGTACCTGCTACTTTTGATAGCTATCAATACCGCCTGGTGCTTACTGTTGCAGCCTGCTCAAGCACAGCTAATTCAGATGCTGCTGTCTTATCAGTAAATCCAAACCCGGCTGTTTCAATAGCTGTAGCGCCATTCACCAGTCTTTACCCGGGACTTACAACCGTTCTGACTGCTACGCTCACTCCTGCCGGAACTGCTGCTACCTATGAGTGGTTCCTGAATGGTGATCCAATACCAGGTGTTACAGGAAGTACTTATACAGCTGATATCGATGGATTGGGTACATACTCTGTTGTCGCTACAACTGATCTGGGTTGTTCTGCTACTTCCGGAGCTACTGTTACCCTCACTGATTCTTTAAATACCAATATATTCATTTACCCTAACCCTAACAGCGGGGTATTCCAGGTAAGGTTCAACGACCAGACCAATGGAACATCCAATCCACGCACACTCACTGTTTATGACAGTAAAGGTGCAAGGGTTTACAGTGCACAATACACAGTTACCGCGCCGTTTGGAAGAATGGATGTAGATCTTAGCAAACAAGCTAAGGGTGTTTATTTTATCGACCTGACAGATGGTGCAGGAAAAAGGTTACAAACAGAAAGAGTCGTTATATATTAATAATTGATTCAACCAATTTTAAAACGTCCCGGATCCCCGGGACGTTTTTTATTTTATAAACCCGGATTGTATATACATAATGAATAAAAAAATTGTACCGAATATTAAAACAATGTATTAAATTACTAACCCGTTCATTCCTGGTATTTGCCAGGAGCCCCTTTCCATCCTTTACATCAAAATTTAATTACTATGCAAACAAAATCTACTCAAAAAAAATTAACGAGATACTGCATGAGGATCTTTGCCACGGCATTGATATGTATTTCGTTTACAAACATTTCTTTTTCACAGGAACTTTACAATGAAGGTTTTAATGTGGTAACTCCGCTTCCTGCGGGATGGGCTTTCCAGAATAACAGTAGCCCGATCGGCACCACAAACTGGGAGCAGGGTGACATTACCGTTTTCCCCGCAAACAGCGGCCCGGCTGATTCCTATATTTTTGGAAATTATACCAATGTGGATGATAATGGTGGTACGATCAGCAATTGGTTGTTCAACCCGGTTGTTACATTGACCAATGGGGATATTTTTACTTTTTATACAAGGGTCCCGACCGGGGGCGGCGCTTTTCCCGACAGGCTGGAAGTAAGAATGAGCACCAGTGGTGCCAGTGCGAATGTAGGAGCAACAGCTGAATCCCTGGGTGATTTCACTACATTATTATTAAGCATCAATCCAACGTTGACGGCTACCGGATACCCCGAAGACTGGACACAATTCACCATAACCATCAGTGGTCTTGCTGCGCCGGTTTCAGGCAGGATCGCGTTCAGGTATTATGTTACCGACGCAGGCTTCTCAGGTTCGAATTCCAATTATATCGGTATTGATGATGTGGTGTACACCACGTTCCCTTTCGCATGCAGCGGAACACCAGCGCCTGGTAATACAATTGCTTCTGTACCTGAAGTTTGTCCGGATGTACCATTCAGCTTATCGGTAGAAAATTCAACCGGCGGATCAGGGGTCACCTACCAATGGCAGTCCTCAACTGATAATGTCACTTATACAGATATACCAGGCGCAACTTTAGCAACACTCACTACCACCCAGTCAGCAGCAACTTATTACCATCTTAACGTTATATGCGGCGCTAATACGGGTGTATCCACAGCCATACAGGTAGCAATGGCCCCAGGCCTCTCCTGTTATTGTGCAGCGGGATCAACAGATACTGACCCGGCATTTGAAAAAATAGACCTCGTGGAATTCGGGGACCTTAACAACGCATCTACTTCCTTTGAAGGATATGAAAGTTTCCTGGCGCTAACCCCGGTACCTTCCTATGAAGCCGGAAGCACAACCCCTATCACGATCACGGGTAATGCCAATACTTATGGCGGCGATGTGGTAGCTGTTTGGATCGACTATAACCATAATGGAACTTTCACCGATGCGGGTGAAAATGCATATACATCCGGATTGAGTGCAGGGCCTTACAATGGAAATATCACTATTCCCGCATCTGCAACCACTGGTAATACAAGGATGAGGATCCGTATGTTCGATGCCATTTTTGGGAATGGCACCAATGGCCCGTGTGGCAATAATACATATGGACAGGTAGAAGATTACAATATTAATATAACCCCCTGCATCCCGGTATCCGTAAGTGCGCAACCAACTGATGCAAGTGCTGTATGCGGAGGCGATGCCAGCTTCAGTTTTGGCGCAGCGGGAACAAGCGTTATTTATCAATGGCAGCAAAGAGATAATGCAACCGCAGCCTGGACAGACCTGGCAAACGGGCCAAATTATGCAGGTGTTACCACGAGTACGCTTACCATTACAGCGGCACCGCTGAGTTTTGATGGATATCAATACCGGGCGGTATATACAGGAGGCTGTACCGCAACGGATGCAAGTACAGAAGGAACCCTGACCGTTACATCCCTGGTTGCAACAGTGGATCCGCCATCTGCCACGATCTGTAACGGAAGCGGGCCTCAACTGCTTTCCATCACGAACTCAGCAGCAGCACCTACAACCATAACCGTTAGTTCAGGGCCTTTAACCATTTCAATACCGGATAACACGGAAAATGGCGTAAGCACTGACCTTGCAGTAGCAGGTATCCCGCCTACCGCCGTGATCACCGGAGTAAGCGTTAAGTTTAGCATGACTCATACTTATTGCGGGGATATGCTGTTAGCCCTCAAAGCTCCCAATGGAAGTATTTTAGCACTGGATAAATATCTAACGGCAACGGGTAGCCAGGCCGGCACCTATCCAAATACCGGCTTTGTAAATACTATTATCAGCTCTGCCGGTACAACCGCACTTGGTACAGCTGCAGCCCAGCCAATCACCGGAACATTCCGGGCTGATGCTATTAATGTGACCATACCATTCCCTGTTCAAAATCCCGCCGGTTTTGTTTCAGACGCTGCCAATTTCGCGGCACTTTATTCAATACCAAATGGCACATGGACATTCGCTATGGCTGATGGAGGCCCGGCAGATTTTGGCGTTTTAACTTCCTGGTCGATCGATATCAGTTATGTTTCACCGACACTTGCTACGGGAATCTGGTCACCGTTAGAAGGATTATATAACGATGTGGCCATGACCTCTCCTTATATCGGTAACGCAGTTACAACAGTATATGCTGCTCCAACGGTATCTACTGATTATTCAGTGATCGTGAGCACGGCTGTTTGTACTTCAGAGCCCACCATCATACCGGTAACAGTTGCTAATCCTGTAGGATCGATCACACAGCCTGCAGATGCAAATGTATGTGCCGGCGGAGATGTTTCTATTACAGCAGATGCTGCTGACGGTAACCCGATTACCTACCAATGGCAGGAAAGCACCGATGATGGCGCAACCTGGACAGATGTATTAGATGGCGGCAATTATAGCGGCGCAACCACCAATACATTGAATATTTCAGGAGTCCCGTCGACTTTTGATGAGTACCAATACCGCCTGGTATTTTTAGTAGCTGCCTGCTCAAGTACGGCCAATTCTGACGCTGCGATCCTCGAAGTAAATGCCAACCCGGCTGTCTCGATAGCTGCCGCACCATTTACCAGCCTTTATCCAGGACTTATTACAACGCTGACAGCGACACTGACCCCACCCGGAACAGATGCCACATACGAATGGTTCCTGGATGGGAATTCAATACCAGGGGTTACAGGAAGCACTTATGTAGCCAACATTGATGGTTTAGGTACTTACTCCGTTGTGGCAACAACTAATTTGGGTTGCTCTGCTTCTTCGACCGCTTCTGTTACCATCACTGATTCCTTAAATACCAACCTGTTCATCTACCCTAACCCCAACAGCGGGGTATTCCAGGTGAGGTTCAATGACCAAGTCAATGGCGTATCCAATGCACGTACGCTGAATGTTTATGACAGCAAGGGCTCCAGGGTCTATTCTGCACAATACACTGTAACTGTGCCGTTTGGAAGGATGGATGTGGATCTCAGGAGACAATCGAAGGGTGTTTATTTTATTGATCTCACGGATGCTGCAGGAAGAAGGTTACAAACAGAAAGGGTCGTTATATATTAATAGTTGATCCTCATTATTCTAAAAAGCGGCCATCATGATCTGATGGCCGCTTTATTTGTAACAGCGCCCATTTAAGGGCCCTTTATTGGATAAAATATACGAAAATTACTTACCTTTGCCACCCCGTTAAAAAACCGGGGAATAATTATATGTCATTTAATATTAACAAACAACTAAACGCAGAAGAACAGGAGTCTTTAGCTGCCAATGCAGCAGAGGACACTGCGACAACAAATGAGCCTGTAGCTTCACAAGTTGAAACGATCACTGAACCTGAATTAAAAGTTGAGCCACAGGCTGAAACAGCCCATGATGATTTCGACTGGAGCAGGGATAAACGTAATGTAGCATCTTATTCTGCAGACGAAAAAGCGAAATACGATACTGTTTACGACAATACGTTTAAACAAATCAATGATGGTGAAATGATCCAGGCAACTGTAGAATCACTTACAAAAACAGATGTTGTTGTAAACATTGGTTTTAAAAGTGACGGCCTGATCTCATTAAACGAATTCAGGGATATCCCCGGCGGTGTAAAGGTTGGGGACATTATCGAAGTAATGGTAGTGGAAAAAGAAGACAGGGAAGGAAACCTTAACCTGAGCCGCAAATCTGCCCGTATCACCAGGGCCTGGGAAAGAATTGTGGAAGTAAATAAAACCGGCGAGATCGTAACGGGACTGGTTACCAGCAAAACTAAGGGTGGCCTGATCGTGGATGTATTCGGTATGGAAACATTCTTACCGGGATCACAGATCGACGTTAAACCGGTAACTGATTACGACCAGTTTGTTGGAAAGACAATGGAATTTAAAGTGGTTAAGATCAATGAAGCCATTAAGAATGCAGTAGTATCACATAAGGCGCTGATCGAAAGCGATATTGAAGCTCAAAGGGCTGAGATCATCGGTAAACTGGAGAAAGGCCAGGTACTGGAAGGAACGATCAAGAACATCACTGATTTTGGCGCATTCCTTGACCTTGGCGGCTTAGATGGATTACTCTATATCACGGATATTTCATGGGGCCGTATCAACCATCCTACTGAAGTATTGAAAATGGATCAGAAACTGAACGTGGTTGTACTGGATTTTGATGATGACAAAAAACGTATCAGCTTAGGCCTGAAACAACTGACCCCTCATCCATGGGATACACTTGCAGAGAACCTGAAAGAAGGTGAGATCGTAAAAGGCAAAGTAGTTAATATCGAAGATTACGGCGCTTTCCTCGAGATCATGCCGGGTGTTGAAGGATTGGTACACGTAAGTGAAATTACCTGGGCCAATACACCGATCAATGCAAAGGAATTCTTTAAACTGGGCGATGAATACGAAGCCAAAGTGGTAACCCTCGATAAAGAAACACGCAAAATGAGTCTTTCTATCAAGCAAATGACAGAAGATCCATGGAGCACGATCGAAAATAAATTCCCCGAGCACAGCCGTCACCAGGGTATCGTTAAGAATATCACCCCTTATGGTGTATTTGTTGAATTGTCAACCGGCATTGGTGGCATGATCCATATCAGCGACCTTAGCTGGCTGAAGCGCTTCAATAACCCGAATGAATACACGAAGGTTGGCCACGAGATCGAAGTGGTTATTTTAAACATCGATAAAGACGGACGCAAACTCCAGCTTGGCCATAAACAAATAGAAGAAGATCCATGGAATTCCCTGGAATCTACTTTTGCAGTTGGCTCTGTACACGAAGGAACCGTTGTGAAAAAAGATGATAAGGGCGCCGTGGTACAATTACCATACGGCCTTGAAGGATATGCCCCGATCCGCCACCTGATGAAGGAAGATGAAAAAACGATCGCTGCAGATGAAATTGCGCCATTTATGGTTATAGAATTTGACCGCAATGACAAACGCATCGTTTTAAGCCATACACGCCTTTGGGAGCAGGAAAAAGAAGAAGAAAAGCAGGTGATCATGAAAGAAAAAAGAGCGGAAGCGGATTCTACAAAGAAAGCGGTGAAGAATATTCAAAGCAAAGTAGAAAAAGCAACCCTCGGTGATCTTGGTGTACTGGCGGGTTTAAAAGCTAAAATGGACAATGATGCCGCAACCGGCGAAAGCAAGCCTGCAGAGGAAGCTGAACCGGACGCTAAATCAACCGAAGCAGAAGAACCTAAAGCAGAATAATCAAGTGCTTAAAATATGATCCCCCTTGTAACAAACAAGGGGGATTTTTTATGCCTCACCCCAACTCCTGTCCCACAGAGAGGGGGAGCCATCAACATCCTGCAAATAAAAAAGCCCGGGTTAAAACAACCAGGGCTTATTATAATCTAACAATTTTATTTAATCAAAAGATTCATCATTCAAATAGACTTTTGTCATGTCATAATAATGATTTTGCAGGATATTAACCCCGATAGGGTTCATGATATGCCTTGTCTCATCGCGGTACCAGATCTCCATTTTTGAAAAGTCCCCTTCACGTTGAATTAGTATCCTGAATGCGCCTTTCAGGTACTTCACTGTTCCATCATCATTGACCTGCTTATTAAATTTCAATTTAGTAAGTTCATTCTCATCAAGCGGAATTGTACTTAGCTGGTTCATCTCGTACCAGAATTCCTGGTCGGTATTTACACAAGCTTGTTTTTCGTCTCCATTCAGCCGGGTGACCTCTCCCCGCTTCTTGTCCCCGTCATTGTCAGCAAATACATAATCACCAATCTTTAATTCGTGAAATTTTATCATAGCTGATTGTTTTTTATTTACAGCAATTTAAAGCAAATTTTATTAATATAAGTTCCAGAAGTTCAAAAAGTTCAATGGGTTTAAAAAGTCTGCCTGACCTCTGAAACCTTTTAAACTTCTTAAACTTTTGGAACTATGGATTTACTCCGCCCAACTCATCACGTATCCCTGGTTTTCTATGCCCAGCGCCGCTTCTGTTAGTTGTAAGGGCCTGAACGTATCGACCATCACAGCAAGTTCTTTTGTTTCCTTAGCACCAATGCTCTTTTCAGAAAGGCCCGGGTGCGGCCCGTGCGGTATACCTGCAGGGTGAAGTGTGATCATACCACGGGTTACGTGTTTTCGGCTCATGAAATCGCCGTCTACATAATACAGCACTTCGTCGCTATCTATATTACTATGATTGTATGGCGCGGGTATAGACAGCGGGTGATAATCAAACAGGCGTGGCACAAAAGAACAAATAACAAATGTATTGGTCTCAAAGGTCTGGTGCACCGGCGGGGGCTGGTGCACACGGCCCGTTATCGGCTCAAAATCATGAATACTGAATGCATACGGATAACAGCATCCATCCCAGCCAACCACATCAAAGGGATGTGTGCCGTAATGTATGCCATATAAAAAACCCTGCTTCTTCGTTTTAATGATAAAATCTCCTTTCTTATCAAAACTGGTTAAGTTCTCCGGCGGCCGGATATCTCTTTCGCAATAAGGAGAATGCTCCATCAGCTGCCCATAGCGGCTTAGGTATTTTTTGGGAAAGCGGATGGGTGAATGTGATTCCACGATGAACAAACGATTGTCCGCTGTATCAAAATGAACCTGGTAAATACAGCCTCTCGGGATAACGAGGTAATCGCCATACCCGAATTTTAATTCACCATAAACCGTTTTTAAAATACCGCTGCCTTCATGCACGAAGATCACTTCATCCGAGTCTGCATTTTTATAGAAATAATCCGACATGCTCTTTTGAGGAGCGGCCAATACAATATGGCAATCGCTGTTTACGAGGACTGCTTTGCGGCTTTGCAAAAAATCATCTTCCGGCTTTATGTTAAAGCCTTCGAGGCTGCGGTGTTTCAGCATCTTTTCTTCCGCAATTTTTGGAGCAACATTGATGGGTTCATCGCAGCTTACAATTAATGTTGGTGCATATGTATGATAGAGCAATGCATAATCATTGGAGAAACCCTCGGTTGAAAAAAGCTGCTCTGCATACAAACTACCGTCGGGTTTGCGAAATTGTGTGTGCCGTTTGTGGGGTATGTTCCCGGCTTTATGGTAATGGGGCATCGTTTAGTTATTAGTTCGTTAGTTAATAGTTTTCCGGTAATAGCAAATTCACTAATAACCTTTGCACAATGCCAGCATCAGGAAATAATATTTCCAGTTGCGCTTATCGATATGATATGTAAAATTCCTGAAAAGGGGCATTATTTAAATTTGGATAATTAACTTCAATTCAAATTTACCATTTTAATTTGAGTAACCTTGACAAGGATCGGCCTTATATCGGATACACATCAATTTCTGGACCCAACTATATTTGAGCATTTTAAAAACTGCGATGAAATATGGCATGCCGGGGATTTTGGTACGATAGAAATTGCTGAAAGGATCATATCGGGCCGGGAGGGGGACAGGACCATCCTCAGGGGCGTTTATGGGAATATTGATGGCAACGATATCCGGTCAATTTACCCTGAAAAATTACATTTTACCTGTGAGAAAGTAAATGTATTCATGCAGCATATCGGTGGATATCCCAACCGGTATGCCCCGGGTGTAAAAAATGAGATCATTGAACATGGAACCAGGCTTTTTATCAGCGGCCATTCACATATTTTAAAGATCATGTATGATGAAAAGTTGAATTGCCTGCACATGAATCCCGGGGCTGCGGGGAAACAAGGATGGCAGAAAGTGAGGACCATTATCCGGTTTGTGATTGATGGAGCGGATATGAAAGATTGTGAGGTAATAGAACTGTAATTAGTTCTTAGTTCCTGGTTCTTAGTTTAAACGCTTCAATAATTTAAAGAATGTTCACATATTGAACAGCAACTATGAACTAAAAACTAAGAACTAATAACTAAGAATTTATTCCACCCAGTCTGCAATAAAAATATTCGTATCTCTTGTCCCTCCATTATTGCGGTTGCTGCAAAAAACAATTTTCTTTCCATCGGGGCTGAACATGGGAAATGCATCAAAGCCTTTATCCCTTGATATTTTTTGAACATTGCTGCCATCCAGGTTTGCGAGGTACATATTAAAAGGAAAGCCGCGTTTATATTCGTGGTTGCTGCAGAAAATAAAATGATCGCCGCGGGGCGTAAAATTGGGAGCCCAGTTTGCCTGTGCCAGGTTGGTTACCTGCTTTGCATCGCTGCCATCTGCATTGGCGATCCACACTTCCATATGTGTTGGAGCTACGAGGTTCTCAGCTAGCAGCGCTTTGTATTCTTTTACTTCGTCATCCGTTGTTGGCCTCGATGCCCTCCAGATAATTTTTTTACCATCGGGGCTAAACCACGCGCCGCCATCATAACCGAGGGCACTGGTAATTCTTTTTACATGTTTCCCATCCATATCCATCGTGTATAGGTCAAGATCCCCATCTCTCATGGAAGTAAATAATATTTTATCCCCCTTTGGTGAGATGGTTGCTTCTGCATCATAACCTTTTGTATCGGTAAGGCGCTTCACAATATTCCCATTGGTATCAGCTTTAAAAATGTCGAAGCTCTCATAAATGGGCCAGATATATTTATTGCCATATTTGCTCCTATCCGGAACCGGTGGACATTCGGTATTTCCGAGGTGGGTAGATCCATATAGAATATGTTTTCCATCCGGGAAAAAATAAGCACAGGTGGTACGGCCGGTACCGGTACTCACCAGTTTTGGTTCAAATTTTTCGCCTTCATTAACAGGGATCCTGCCCATCCAGATCTGGTCACATTTGATACCTGCTTTGGCATCTGTTCTTTGAAATACAATGTATTTGCCATCAAAACTAAAATATGCTTCTGCATTGTCACCCCCAAAGGTCAACTGCTGAACATTTGCAAAATGGCTTTCACCGGGGAAATGTATGGTATCCGCTACCAGGACAGCGGGATCGGCATTCGGCTGCTTTTTAAATGAAAACAATCCAAATATCATAAGGCCGGCTGATAATAAAAAGCAATATCTCATATTTGAAAATTAGGCTGCGAAGGTAAACAGAATGACGAGCTTTTTTGTCAGAATTTTGTCAGCAATGAACAACGAAGCGTTATTTTTGTCCTGAAAATTCATACATGAACAAAGCGTTTTTTTATTTTATGATCATGCTGATCTCCTGCAATGACCGGCAGCCAGATCGCATTGAACAGATCAGTGCTTTGCCTGCCAAAGAGCAGCAGTTAAAAGATGCTGTAAAGCAGTTCCCCGATTCCCTGTTATTAAAAGAGAACCTGATCCAGTATTACCGCGAAAACGGGAATTTAGACAATGCCATGCTTGAAATAAACAATGCCATTAAGAAAGACAGCAATAATGCCAGGCTTTGGGATATTAAAGCCATCCTGCATTTCGAGGATGGAGATACATCAAACGCCATACGGTCTTTTGAAAAAGCAGTCGAGCGGTTTCCCGAACCGGCATATATTATTTCTCTTGGGTCACTCTATGCCCAGACAAAAAATCCCGCGGCACTTCAGCTGGCCGATGCTTTGCTGATCGGGAATAAAGCACATGCGGAAAAGGAAGCCCTGTTCATAAAAGGCTTATATTATGCTGCGATCAATGAAAAGCAAAAAGCCATTTCTTTCTTTGATCAATGTATTTCGCTGAACCATACTTTCATGGATGCATACCGCGAAAAAGCGATCGCTTTGTACGATATGGGTAAATACAATGATGCGCTTGCTGTGCTGGATAAAGCGACCACCCTTCAAAACAGTTTTGAAGAAGGATATTATTACGAAGGGAAATGCCTTGAAAAACTGAACCGGTTACCCGAAGCAATTGCATCCTATCAAACAGCACTCATGTACGCACCGGATTATATTGAAGCAAAGGAGGCGTTGGCGAGGTTGGGAATTAAAAGCTAAACAAGAATGTATGATATATGATGTATGATGTATGATTTGTATTAAGATAGGTGTCCTCTTACATCATACATCATAAATCATACATCATAAATTAATTAAAATATAACCATCACTTTAAAAACAGGCATATGGCTCTCATCGCCCCATCGCTTTTATCAGCAAATTTTTTAGACCTTAAAAAGGATTGTGACATGCTGAATAACAGCAAGGCCGATTGGTTTCACCTGGATGTAATGGACGGCAGGTTTGTTCCCAATATCAGTTTTGGGCCCATGATCGTTGAATTCATCAGCAGCAGCACTTCCAAATTTTGTGATGTGCATTTAATGATTGAAGAACCCGAAAAATTTGCCGAAGCTTTTAAAAAAGCCGGTACCGATAATCTTACCGTGCATTTTGAAGCATGCAGGCACCTGCACCGGAACATCCAGCAGATCAAAGGCCTTGGCATGCAGGCCGGCGTTGCCATTAATCCTCATACACCCGTTGAATTCCTGAAAGATATTTTAAAAGATATTGACCTTGTTTGTATGATGAGTGTCAATCCCGGTTTTGGTGGACAGTCTTTTATCCCGCACACCATCTTCAAAATAAAACAACTGAAGGAAATGATCAATGAGCAATTACTGGATGTAAAAATCGAGATCGACGGCGGAGTAACCCTGGAAAATGCAAGGTCCATCATCGAAGCAGGGGCAGATGTGCTTGTTGCAGGTAACAGTGTTTTTAAATCGAATGATCCTGTGGCTGTGATCGCAGCCCTAAAAGCCGTTTAAGAGGTTTAATGGGTTCAACAGGTTCAAGGGGTTCAACAGGTTAATCAACTTCTTAAACCCTTTAAACTTTTTAAACTTATTGAACCTATTTTCACAACGAATCTACCCGTTGCTCCATTTGTTTCAACACAAATACATTTTGTTTTAGCCAGTTTCTTTCCCCTTTGGGCCATGTGTATTTGTGGCTAAGCAGTTTATCTGCCAATTTATATGCTTTCATGGCTTGTTCCTGGTCGTAAAAACAGTTGCTCCAGTTTTCAGGCAACTCTTTTTTTTGCTGCAGGTAGATACCTCCTGCATACCATTTAAAACAGGAAGGAAGGCCTGTAAAATGAACGATGTCTGAAGGAGCGCTTATCCTTTGATCATAGAATAAGACAAAGAAATGAATACAATCTTTCAATCTTTTTTTTATTGCTTCACCCGTTTCTGGTTTAGCGGGCTTTTTTCTCCACAACATATTACTGATGTAAAATGGATCATCCTGCAGGCGGATATGATTGAATGCTTCTGAACTCAATTCTATCATGTTCTTTTCTTTGCCAATGAAATCCACCAGGGTCATTCTATGCGGTTCGAGGAATGCAATTTTTTTTGATTCAGTATCCCCATCGTCAAAGCTGATCGTGATGCTGATGGGTTTTATATTTTCCTTTAATTCCCATTTACCGGTGCGGAAATCCCCTCTTGGATTTTTTATAATGATCCCATCCTTAAAAAAACTATAACCCCTGAATGCAATTTCCACTTTGTCTGAACTGTTTTTCATTCCTGCATATGCCGCGTCTTCTTTATAATCCCAATTCTGGCATATGATATCTTTCATACTGCCGGATCCTTTCAGATCCTGCAGGCCAGCGGCCCTGAGATCGGTCTTTGCCCCTGCAGGTTCAGCAACAACCTGCTCTTTCTCTTTTACAGCAGTACAGCCTGCAACAAAAAAAGGAACAATGAACAGGTAATACCAAGAGGTTTTCAACAGCGTTATTTCTTTCAAAAATAAACCATTTGTCAAATAAACTGTTCACGGGCTAAGCATAAAAATATTTATCTTCATCATATGAGACTGCTGATCGTTTTATTAATAAGCTTTATTACCGTCACTGCTTATGCGCAACGCAAAACCGCTACCGTGAGCGGGCGTATCATCGATGACAATGAAAACCCGGTCAGCAATGTTTCTATAACCGTTCTTGGGAAAACCGATGGTATCCTTTCCGGTGACAGTGGCAGGTTCGAACTGACCGTATCCCCGGAAAAGGCTTTTGCACTTACGTTCAGCCATACAGGCTTTTTATCCGTGCAAAAGAATTTTTATCTCAGCCCGGGAGAAATTGAAAATATAACGGTGCGGTTGAACCGTTCCGGCAAAACCCTTGAAGAAGTTGTAATAGCCGATGAACGGGAGCGCAGGGAAAACAGCCTGGTAAAGATCAATCCAAAAAATGCGATCATACTGCCAA
Source organism: uncultured Chitinophagaceae bacterium (assembly GCA_963779595.1). Lineage (GTDB taxonomy): Bacteria > Bacteroidota > Bacteroidia > Chitinophagales > Chitinophagaceae > Ferruginibacter. The sequence goes on from CAVZYY010000002.1 coordinate 947,258, forward strand.
GTACTACCGGCGGTGTGGAAGGACTCATTAAAACACTGGTAGGAAGTAATAATGAGCTTACTTCCCAATACAATGTAAGGGGCGGAAATTATGATGAGAATCTTGTGTATATAAATGATTTTGAAATATACAGGCCTTACCTCGTAAGCAGCGGGCAACAGGAAGGGCTCAGTTTCATTAACCCCGAGCTTGTAAAAAATGTAAATTTTTACACGGGCGGTTTCCAGACAAAGTATGGTGACAAGATGAGCAGTGTACTCGATATTCAATATAAAAAACCAACCCGTTTCGGCGGCAGTGCTTATATAAGCCTGCTGGAACAGGGCCTGCATCTTGAAGGAACTGCAAAAAAAGGAGCAGTGACCTTTATGGCTGCTGTTAGAAATAAAAGCAACCGCAACCTGCTGAGTAATCAACCAACGCAGGGTGTTTATATTCCTTCCGCTTCTGATGTGCAGGGATACCTGACTTATAAACTGAGTGAACGGCTGCAACTGGAATTGCTGGGAATTCTGTCAACATCAAGATTTAATTATTTCCCGGAATCCGTTAAAAAAACATCTTCTGTTTTTTCCCCGCTTTTCACTGCTAATCTTGGACTGGATGTATTCTTTGAAGGCCAGGAAAAAGACAATTATACAACAAGTATGATCGGGGCAACCATTGTTTTCAGCCCTGTAAAAAAGCTTAAACTAAAGTGGATGATCAGCCGCTTTAAGGATAATGAAAAAGAAAATTATGATATAACAGGCGCTTATTTATTTGGTGACAGGGATTTCGATAATACCAGCAGCACTTTCGGCCAGATCATAAATCCACTTGGCGCCGGGCTTTACCAGAATTATGCCCGCAATGAACTGGACATTACTGTATGGAATGCTGCGCTGAAAGGAAGCCTCGAAAAAGGAAAACACTTTATACAATGGGGCCACAGTATTGAACAAACCAGCATCAAAGATAAGATCAGGCAGTTTGAATACCAGGATTCTGCAGGCTATTCTTTGCCGTATAACCCCTCATCCCTACAACTATTCCATTCAATCAACAGCATTGCTGATATGCAGATCCAAAAATACAGCGGGTATGTGCAGGACAATATTCATTTATTAAAACAACGGAATGATGTTACCATCCAGGCCGGTGTACGTTACAATTATAACAGCCTGAATAAAGAATTTTTAATAAGTCCAAGACTGCAGGCCAGCTGGAAGCCTGCCTGGAAAAATGATTTTGTTTTTAAAGCAGCCGCAGGCATTTATAACCAGCCTCCTTTTTACAGGGAGTTCAGAAAATATGACGGCACTTTGAATACAGCCATTAAAGCACAAAAGAGTTTACAATTCATTGCCGGTATGGATTATAATTTTAAAGGGTTTGGCAACCGGCCTTTCAGGATCACCACTGAAGCATATTATAAATCAATGAAAGATGTAGTTCCTTATGATATTGATAATGTAAAGATCAAATACCTCGGAAACAATAATGCCAAAGCCTATGCAACCGGTATTGAAATAAGGTTGTTCGGGGAACTGGTAAAAGATGCAGAAAGCTGGTTAAGCATTGGCTTTATGCGAAGCAGGGAGAACCTGGACAATGATTTTTATTATCAATATAAGAATGCTGCGGGAGAGATCATTAACAATAATACCGAAGACCAGGTAGTGACAGATAGTATCAAAAATGATATTGGTTTTTTACGCCGTCCAACAGACAGGCTTATTACATTCGGTTTGTACCTCGAAGATTATTTAGCAACGAATAAGAATTTTAAAGTACACCTTAACATGTTATACGGCAGCAATATGTCGTACAATATTCCCAATAGTACACGCTACAGGAATGGGCTCATTGTAGAGCCATACATCCGCATAGATATCGGCTTCAGCGCATTACTGTTAAGCGAAAGATCCGCAAGAAGAAGCCATAGCCCTTTCAGGAGTTTTGAAAATATATGGGCAAGCCTCGAAGTATTTAATTTAATTGACAGGCCAAATATCATATCATTTCAGCTGATCAAAGATTTTGCAAACAATACATATGCAATACCAAACAGGCTTACACCGAGACTTATTAATCTAAAACTCGTCGCCCGCTTTTAAAAAGTATTATAACCTATAAGGTTTTAAAAACCTTTTGGGGTTATAATAAAACGCATTCCTTTTCGTTAATATATAAAGAGTGCCCAGGGTAATATACCCGGGAGGGTACACGAATTAGTTATTCAGGCAGGCAAACCATAACAAAAATTAGCGTTTCGTTAATATGAATTTTCTAAAAATAGATTTAACTTTTCCACCAAATAAATGCAGATGTGTATAATTAAATATGTGTTGTATGGACATCATTTTATTAAATTTGAATACACCGATTTCAAAATACGTCCTTAACAATTTTCATTTTACCAAGACCTGCTTTTTTTGAAAAACAAAAAAGTATTAAAACTGAAAAGCATTGACAGAAACAATCATCAACCTTGAAACCGTTAACCCTATTGAATTTTTTGGAGTAAACAACGGTAAACTCGACATTCTGAAAAAAAAATTTCCACTTTTAAAAATTTTAAGCCGGGGCACGCAAATAAAATTAAGCGGGGCGCCCGAACAGATTGAAGAAGCAAAAGAAAAGATCGACCTGATTATTCAATACCTTGAACGCAATGGTCACATGAGTGAGAATTATTTTGAACAGATCCTGGGAGGCGATGATGAGAAAGTAGTTGATAATTTCATGGACCGGAATCCAAATGATGTACTTGTTTTTGGCCCCAATGGTAAAACTGTCCGGGCCCGTACTGCCAATCAAAAACGGATGGTGCAGGCCTGTGATAAAAATGATATCGTATTTGCCATCGGCCCTGCAGGTACCGGTAAAACCTATACTGCCGTAGCTTTGGCGGTAAGGGCATTAAAAAATAAACTGGTAAAGAAGATCATTCTTACAAGGCCTGCTGTTGAAGCAGGGGAAAGCCTCGGTTTTTTACCGGGCGATCTGAAAGAAAAGATCGATCCATACCTGCGGCCGTTATATGATGCGCTGGATGATATGATCCCTGCCGATAAACTGGGTTATTATATGAGCACCAGGACCATCGAAATTGCGCCACTGGCTTATATGCGGGGCCGTACACTGGACAATGCATTTATTATTTTGGATGAGGCGCAAAATACCAATGACCTGCAGATCAAAATGTTCCTCACCCGTATCGGGCCAAATGCAAAGGCCATCATCACCGGTGACCCTACACAGATCGATCTTCCGAAAAATCAGCAAAGCGGCTTGTTCAAAGCCACCCGCATATTAAAAAATGTAGAAGGTATTGCGCATATTGAACTGGATGAAGAAGATGTGGTAAGGCACAGGCTTGTAAAAGCGATCATCAGGGCATACAATAAAGATGATGAGAACATCATGAAAGAACAGGGCAGAAAATAGCGGGCATCATTCATGAAAAATAATTTTATAACAGTAATAAGGCAGTCATTGAGCTGCCTTATTTTTTTTATTGCCGGCTGCCAGCATTCGTCCTCATACAAAAACCTGGTGATTACAAAAGAAGATTCTGTGGCCCGGCAAGCCGTCATTCAACGGGCCTGGCTTCAGATTGAAGGCTTTCAAAAAGAGATACAGAACGGCGACATTATTACAAGAACCGGCAATGATTTTACCAGTGAAAGCCTCCGGACTTTGAACAGGCGGAACAAGACCTGGTCTCACTGCGGAATTGCAAGCATTGAAAATGATTCGATATTTGTCTATCATGCATTGGGGGGAGATTTTAATCCCGATCAAAAAATAAGAAGAGATGCGATCGCAGATTTCGCGGATCCCAATGGCAACAGGTGTATCGGCTCATTCCGGTTCCAATTACCCGATAGCACAAAAAGCCAGCTGCTGGCTATTACAAAGGATCTTTTTCAGCAGGGGGTCATGTTTGATATGGCTTTTGACCTGCTTAGCGACGACCGGATGTATTGCGCCGAATTTGTTTACAAGATCCTTGTAAAAAGCAGCTCGGGCAGCCTCGCCTTTAACCATAGCCATATTAAGGATTTTGAATTCATAGGAGTTGATGATATTTTTTTACATCCATTGTGCAGCATGAAGCAACAAATTGTATATAAATAATGTGTAACATATTGGATAATAAAATTATTTTTACGACTCAACCCAAAAAACGATTATATGAAAAAAATCCTTTTCGCTGCATTACTCCTGTCTCCTGTTCTTTTCTTTAGCTGCAATTCAGGGGGTGGAGACCCCAAAGCTGTTCTTTCTCAATTTTTTGAAGCCTTATCCAAAAAGGATATTTCTGCGGCCCGCAAGCTGGCTACTGATGACAGCAAATCTATGATGGATATGATGGAGATGGGCATGAAGATGGATAATAATTCAAAAGATTCCGACAAGTTTGACAAGTCAAACATGGAATTTGGCGAGGTTAAAATAGATGGCGACAAAGCAACCGTTGCTGTAAAAGAAACAACCAGCGGGAAGACAACGAACTATATCCTGAAAAAAGAAAATGGCAAATGGAAGGTTGCTTTTGATAAAGCTTCGATGATGAACATGGGTTGACGGTTGCATTCATGGTTGAAGAATTTCTTTCATCTACCTGCAGCCCGGAGCCAAAAATTGTATATAAATAATATTTAAAATATTGGATAATAAAATTATTTTTGCGACTCAACCAAAAAAAACGATTTTATGAAAAAATTCCTTTTTGCTGCATTACTCTTATCCCCGGTGCTTTTCTTTAGCTGCAATTCAGGCGGTGGTGGAGATCCTAAAGCTGTTCTTTCCCAGTTTTTTGAAGCACTGTCAAAAAAAGATATCGCTACTGCCCGTAAACTGGCCACAGAAGACAGTAAATCTATGATCGATATGATGGAGATGGGTATGAAAATGGATAAGGATTCAAAAGATACAGACAAGTTTGACAAATCAAAAATGGAATTTGGTGAAGCAAAGATCGATGGCGACAAGGCAACCATCGCTGTAAAGGAAACGACCAGCGGGGAAACATTGACCTATAGTTTGAAAAAAGAAAAAGGCAGCTGGAAAGTTGCATTTGATAAAGCTTCTATGATGAGTATGGGCATGGAGAAAATGAATGAGAAAGGTATCAATGCTCCTGACAGTATTGGAAAGGCCATGGATGAATTAAAGAACCTGAATATGGATTCATTAAAGGAAGGCATGCAGGAAGGTATGAAGGTCCTGGATTCAGTGAATAAAGAATTAAAAAAAATGAATAATCAATAATCATCATTTTACTATTTTAAAAAGCACCCCCGCAGGGTGCTTTTTTTGTGGGCATTAGGGAAAGATGTTTAACTTTATTGCAATTAAAAAAAATGCTAAGAAAGATATTCTCCCTCACGCTGGTGATATTATTTGTTTGTTCATGTGACAATAACAAACATGAGGGACCCACTACGGCGCTGGATACAGGAAGGGAATTTATAAGAGCAAGCCTGGACGGGGATTTTCCTGCAGCAGAAAAATTAATTTTACCCGGGGACGAAAACCTGCAATTGTTTCAATCATATAAACTATACTACGAACGGCTGCCGGAAGAAAAAAAGCAACGCTATAAGGATGCTGATTATAAAATAAATAAATTCATTGATCTGAATGATTCTGCCAGTATCATTAATTATTCAAATGACTATATGAATAAGCCAATGGAAATAAAGCTCGTTAGACAAAATAAAGAATGGAAAGTTGATTTTAAATATACCTCATCAGGTAATTTGCCAATTGATTGATGAAGGGTTCTATAAGTTCAATAGGTTCAAGAAGTTCAAAGGGTTTGTAAGTTAACCTGAACTTGTGGAACTCTTTAAACTTTTTGAACCTTTAAAACCTTTAAATGATGTACGTACTGCACCCATGGCATGGAGCCAGTTATGGAGAGGAAGCCCCGGCAACAATGAATGCCTTAATAGAGATATCACAGGGCAGCCGCTGCAAATATGAAATAGATAAAAAAACAGGATTATTAAAACTTGACAGGGTTGTATATTCATCCTTCCATTATCCCGTGAATTACGGCTTTATTCCCCAGACCCTTGGAGAAGACAATGACCCGCTGGATATCCTGGTGATGTGCAGTGAAAGCATTCAGCCGCTTTGCCTGGTGAAAGCCACGGTGATCGGCAATATGCAGATGATCGATAGTGGTGAAAAGGATGATAAGATCATCGCGGTAGCCAGCAATGATCCTTCGGTAAATCACATCAAAGACATCAATGAATTGCCAGCTCATTTTTTTGCAGTTCTGAAAAATTATTTTGAACAATACAAAGTACTGGAGAATAAAAAAGTGGAAATAGATGATTTTCAAAATAAAGAAACTGCTTATAAGGTAATTGAAGAAGCCATTTCATTTTATAAAACGAGGTTTCAAAATAAAAATGCTCAATAAAAAACATCCCATGGATATGCAAACAGTTATTATACTCATACTTGTGGGTATAGCCGCCGGAACGTTGAGTGGCATGGTAGGTGTTGGAGGCGGAATCGTGATAGTACCGGCCCTGGTGTATTTCCTTGGCTTTACCCAGATGAATGCACAGGGCACTTCGCTGGCCCTGATCATGTTACCCGTAGGTGTCCTCGGGGTAATGCAATATTACAAACAGGGGCATGTTGATTTTAATGTAGTGATTGTTTTAGCAATAGGGTTCGTTGCCGGAAGTTTTTTCGGCAGCAAATTTTCCCTCAGCCTCCCGGAGGAAGCTGTAAAAAAAATATTTGCTATCCTTATGATCATCATCGCTGTTAAAATGCTTTTCTTAGATAAAAAAATAAAGGATCATGAACCACCGGAAAAAACGGCGTCCGGAAAACCGTTCAGCCAACCGGTCGTAAACGATTAGGAGCTATCTTACTTATGGAAAATTTCTATGTTTACATCTAATAGATCCAGCTAAACTATCCCGGAATCTTGAACCTTCGCAATCATAACGATAAAGACGACCAAGAACTGTTGCAGCATTTTTATAATGACGGTAACAACGAATGGCTGGGCATTTTATTGAGCCGCTATACCATGTTGTTATTTGGTGTATGCATGAAATATTTAAAAAATGAAGAGGAGGCAAAAGATGCAGTGCAGCAGGTATTTTTAAAAGTGATCAATGAATTGAAGAAATACCCGGTGTCGTATTTTAAAAGCTGGCTGTATATGGTGGCAAAAAATCATTGCCTGATGAAGCTGAGGGATAAAGGGAAATATACTTACGGGATCGATGAACAGGCCATAGCCGCTCCGCAGGATCTGCCGGATATGCGTGCCCTTGAGGAAAAAGATAAAACGCTCGACCAAATGTCAGAAGCGCTTTTGAAACTGAATAACGAGCAGCAGCTTTGTGTAACTTTGTTCTATCTTGAAAAGAAGAGTTACCAGCAGATCGCCTCTCAAACGGGTTATAGTATGATGCAGGTTAAGAGCCATATACAGAACGGTAAACGAAACTTAAAATTATTACTGGAAAGATCGAAACAAAATGAATGATGGATTAAAAGACATATTATCCAATTTAAATAAAGATATCGAACAGGAAAAACTGTTGGAATATCTTAACAGGAATCTCCCGGATGCGGAACAGCATGCATTTGAAAAACAAATGAATGAAGATGAATTTATGAATGACGCCGTAGAAGGCCTGCAGCAGGTTCATAATAAAAAAGATCTCCAGGGGCTCGTACAGCAATTGAATGCGGATCTTAAAAAGCAACTTGATAAAAAGAAAAAAAGAAAAGACAAAAGAAAATTAAAGGACCAGGGCTGGGTATATTTTACGATCATTCTTTTGCTGATCCTCTTCGTGGTGGCTTATCTTATCATTAAAAAAATGAGCTGATCCACTTTGTTCAGCTTTCTCTTATCTCAGGCACAGGCCTGCCGCTGTACCAGGGCCCACATCGGCAGCGGTGATGTAACAACTGCGGTATGTTTTATATGTGGCATGATAGCAATGATATCCCCTGCGCTGTATGAACTTTGTTCCCCGGAGAAATCCATTGTACAACTGCCTTCGATGATATACAAATACTCTATAAAATCTGTATGCATTTCTTCTTCATGCCCTTGCTTTGCAAATACGAAAAAATTGGTTACCTGCCCGGTAGATGGAAGCTCAATGATAAATAAATTGTCGAAATCTGCAGTTGGTGGCTGAATATTTTTACGGGTTATCCAATTCTTAAGTTCCGGGATGGAAATATCCTTGTCAATAAATGGCGCGAAAAGATCATTATTAAACGATTCCTGCCTGTATATGGCCTGCAGGACAGTAGCTTTTACTGAAGTGGAAGGCTTTATTTCATTTGAGAGAAAATAATTTTCAAAGGAGGCCTGTATGCTGTTGATCTCATTTTTTACAGCGGGATCCATAGCTGCGGCTGCTTCAATTTGCCTGGTCTCTTCTTCCGTACAAAAACCGAGGCAATAATTTTCCAATATACCGGATGATATTAAAGCAGTCAGGTTCATTGGGCGCAAATGTACAATGTTTTAAAAGGAATTTTTTCCTGGCAAAAAAAAGTGCTGCCTGTTGAGGCAGCACGATCTTTAATCTTATTTATTACAATTAATTCTTAATGAATTGCAGCGTCTTAGCCTGGCCGTCTGAAGTATAGCCGGTTACCTGGTAAGTACCATTTGAAAGGTTTTTAAAGTTTAGGGGCACTTCGTTGCTGCCTGCAATGAGGCTAACCGTTTGCTTACTTACCTGTTTACCCAGTATATCTGTTATCACAATTTCCATTTTGGAGGCTGTTGCGCTTGCAACACTTAAAACAGCAATATCTTTTACGGGGTTTGGCATAACACTTACAATATCAAATCCTTTTTCTTTGTTCAATATTGCCAATATATTGCTGTTTGTTCCCCTGCCATCAACATCCACTGTTTTAAGGCGGTAATAATTGATCCCTGCTTTTGGTGAGCCGTCAGTATAATTAAATGGCTGTAAACAGCGTAGCGCCGTAGCCGTTATACTGTGAACAGGAGAAAATATCCTGCCATCTGCACTACGTTCAAGCACCATGGCGGCACTTGGAGAATTTGTGCAGGTGACCTTCCACTCAAGCAGGTTACCGCTGTTTTGCTTACTTCCTTTAAAGTATTGGATCGTAATTGGAAGCGAAGTAACACTGCCGCCAATTCCGAACTCAGAAAAGCCAGACATTCCTGTTCTTGATAACACAGGAGTGGTATTGGAGCCGGTCGTTGTAACATGTGTTCCATCTAAGGTCCATGGAGATACATTGTCTGCTCTTTTAACCAACACGAGTTGAGAAAAATCGGTCACATCTGTAATATCGGTAGCTGTAAATGTACCGTCATAGATACCTCCTGAAAGCCCATCTCCTGCCACAACACTCCAGTAACCATCAAAGGATGTCTTTGTTACGGTAATAGCACCATCAGTGAGTGGCATCCCGTTACTACCTCCCGGCAATGATATCCATTCTGCCGTTAAAGTTCCGCCCGTAGTTGGTGCTGTAGTAAAATCAATACCAGCTGTCCTCGTTGACCCGGGAATACCGATCCGGAAATTCCTGAGACCGGTAGTAGTTGCGATCCATCTTTTGAATTTACCCACGATCGTTCCTGAAGTATAAATAACAGCTCCTACAGACACATCGCTTGTTCCCACTGTTATAGTACTTACTCCTGCAATAATATCACCCGCTGTCATAAGAAGCAGGTTGGTTGTAATATCTGAAGCGATCGTATTTGTAATGGTCACACCTGATGCATTATTGAACTGGAGACTTGCGATTGGTGAAGTAAGTATACCATCACCACCATATGATTGGGCAGCAGTTCCTGCAAATAATAAACGGCTGGCTGCAACGGTGCCATCTAATGTTCCGGCGTTCGTGAAAGTAGCTCCCTGTTGGGTAAGTACAAATCCTGCTGCGCCATCATCGAGTGTTAACGTTGTTGAAGGATTAATGGTGGTATTCCCGGTAACGATAAGGTTATCGAATAATTTAACGGTATGGCCGGCAACGGTATTATCGATCACAAGGGCCGGAGCTGTCCCACTCAGGAAATATGTACTGGCCACACCTGAAGCAGCATTTCCAACCTGCAGTGTTCCTCCGGTAATATTAATATTGGTTGCAAAATTACTATAATCACGCGGGCCACTTCCGGCAGTGGATACATTTTGCAAAGCGATCGTTCCACCACTCATTGTAAACGTTGAATTATCATTATCCACTATGTCGAAACTTGCGCGGACCGTACTTGTATTGGCAACTGTGTTTAGATTAATAGTTCCACCGGTTTGCGTATAAGTAATTCCAAAAGTAGATGTTGGTGACATACGGCTGGCCACATTGACCGTTCCACCATTGATATTAACAACTGTACCTGCAATATAACCCAGCCTGTGACCCTGTGCAGTTCCAATATTATATGTGCCTGCGTCAACCTGCAGCAATCCATCTACGTTTGCCGTACCTGAGCGTGCTTCTACCGTAAAATTTGGATTGTTTAACCATACACCTCCCGTTTCAGGAATCGTATACGCGCCTGCGCCTGTAAAAAGGCAATTGTTCATTATAAATGTGCCGGATATTTTAAAGGTCCCGTTTATGATATCCAGGAATGAGGGAACGTCGGTTCCTGTAATATTTGAGCCCAGGAATGTAAATGCATCCGGGCTGAGTTCAAGTACAGATGTTGGATCAACCCCTTTATCGATCGTGATCGCCATTACATCTGTAGTAGCGCCAGTCCCGTCAAAACTTGCATTCGCGGCACCCGTGAATATGATGGCAGCACCTGCGGTATTGCCATTGGTACTGAAATTCAATACCCCATTATTGGTAAGATTTCCTCCGACAGATAATTGATGGCCGGTTTCAGTTCCGGTTGTAGCAGAACGAAAAATTCCGCCGGCAGCAATGGTTACATTTGTTGAAACGGTTAATGTCCTGGCAGTCGTCGCATCGTATTCCAAAATTCCTGATACACCTTCTCCTACGGTCAGGCTTAATGCATCTGCGTCCACATCAATGGTAACGGTTGCAGCATCTGCAATAATAACATCATCGGTTCCCGTGGGTACAACACCTCCTACCCAGGTAGCGGTTGAACTCCAGATACCACCGGTGGTTGTTGAAGTTATTTGGGCTGTGGTTGATGATACTAAACCTATCAATGCCAGCATCAGTAAGTAAACGTTCTTCATGTCTGATAATTAAAATTTTGAATATTATTTAAAATTAAAACATTTTCCTTTTATAAAAGTTTTGTTCCTGTAAAACTTTTTAATAATAATTGAATTGATGCGGAGAATGGGTTATAATTGAGTATTTCCCGCATAAGCAAAAAAATATTGTTTTCCCTGTTTTATATTAAGCTTGAGTATGGTGCCGGGATACCTTTCTGTTAAATTCAATGCAAAATCAATACCAACTTCGGTTTTCCCCCATCCTTTGACGATGAAACCGACCTTAATAAAAATGCCTCAACAATTGAGGCATTTTTAATATCAGAGAAGGGTTGACAATGTTCTTTACCGAATCAACCGCTTCCTTCATTATTTTTTTATGCTGTCAGCCATTTTGTTCAACATCTTGCTGGCGCTATCGCCCATTTTGTCCATCATTTTGTTTGCACTATCGCCCATTTTGTCCATCATTTTGTTTGCACTGTCAGCCATATTGCTCATTTGATTGGCATCCATGGTAACAGAATCAGTGGTTGTTTCAGTAGCATCGGTTTTTTTGTCGTCGTTGCAGGAAGCCATGATGGCCGCGATTGCTACGATAGATAAGATTTTTTTCATTTTTTGTTTTTTTTGGTTGTTAGTAATTCGGCGCAAAAATAGAAGGAATTTTGAATTCTACAAGTTTATTTGAAAAAATCTTAATAAGTATGTGAATTGGCTCATCTTAAACTATTTCTTCCTGAAAAACAACCGGACAGGAACTCCGCTGAAGTTAAAATTTTCCCTTAGCTGGTTTTCGAGGTAATTGCGATAAGGGGTTTTGATATCATCCGGGTAATTACAGAAAAAGGCAAAACTGGGCGTATGTGTAGGTAGCTGTGTAACATATTTTATTTTTACAGCGTTCCCCCTTACTACCGGAGGATGATAGCTTTCGATTGCTTTGATCATCACTTCATTCAATTTGGAAGTAGTCACTTTACGATGCCTGTTCTCAAATACTTCGAGGGCTGCTTCAATGCTTTTAAAAATACGCTGTTTTTCTATGACCGAAATAAACAGGATCGGCACATCGCTGAAAGGAGCGAAACGCTTTTTCAATTCTTTTTCATAGTCCCTCGCTGTATTGGTTCCTTTCTCTGCAAGGTCCCATTTATTTACAAGCACTACGATCCCCTTTCCTTTTTTTACCGCAAGCGAAAATATGGAGAGATCCTGTGCGGTAATCCCTTTCCCCGCATCCAGCAAGAGCATGCAGACATCTGCTTCATCCATTGCTTTTATTGCCCGGATAACGGAGTAAAATTCCAGATCCTCATGCACTTTTGTTTTCCGGCGTATACCCGCAGTATCTATTAGTATGAATTCTTTATTAAACAGGTTATAATGAGTGTGAATGGTATCCCGGGTTGTTCCTGCAATTTCACTTACAATGGTCCTGTCCTGCCCGATCAGCGCATTGAGTAAAGAGGATTTACCTACATTGGGCTGGCCAATGATCGCAAATTTCGGGATGCTGTCCTCGCTTTTATTTTCATCCGGGTCTGCTTCGGGTATCAATGCTGCTATGGCATCCAGTAACTCACCGGTACCACTCCCGCTGATGGAAGAAAGAAAAAAGATATGTTCAAATCCAAGGCTGTAAAATTCGCTGGCTTCCAGCAGGCGATCATGATTATCCACCTTATTCACAACAAGAAATACAGGCTTGGAGCTACGACGGAGCAATTCTGCCATGGCCTCATCCATATTTGTAATCCCGGCAGCGGCATCAACCATAAAAATAAGGGCATTGGCCTCTTCTATGGCAATATGCACCTGTTTGCGGATCTCCCTTTCAAATACATCATCACTTTTGGCAACAAAACCACCTGTATCAATCACGTTAAATGATTTCCCGATCCATTCCGCGACACCATATTGCCTGTCCCTGGTTACGCCACTTACATCATCAACAATGGCTTTACGCTGCTCAAGGAGCCGGTTAAAAAATGTACTCTTGCCAACGTTAGGCCTTCCTGTTATTGCTACTGTAAAACTCATTTCAATAATTGATAATTGATAATTGATAATTTTCATTATAGCGGTATTATTACTTTAAAATGATATTTCATCCTTCACCCATTCATCGCAATTGACAATTATCAATTGTCAATTGTAAATTCTTAATATCCGTATTCTTTTAAATGGATCTCATTGTCTCTCCATTTAGGGCGCACTTTAACAAACAGCTCTAAAAACACCTTTCTCCCAAGGAATTCTTCGATGTCTTTGCGTGCCAGTGTACCTAACTGCTTTATCATACTTCCTCCTTCCCCCAAAATAATACCTTTTTGTGTTTCACGTTGTACAATGATATCCGCAGAAATTTTCACCAGGGTTGTTTTCTCTTTAAATTCCTGTACAAGTACCGTTGCATGGTAAGGCAATTCCTCCTGGTAAAACTGGAATATCTTTTCCCGGATCAGTTCACTTACAAAAAATTTGGTGGGCATATCACTCAGGTCATCGCCTTCATAAAAGGATGGCCTTCTGGTAAATAATGCAGGATACGCTTCAGCAATTCATCCACGCCCTGCTTCTTCAATGCTGAAATAATGATCACTTCTTTACAATAAGGCTGTTGCTCAAAAAAGACCTTTGCAGCTGCAGGCTTTGTGGATCCTTAACCGCATCAGCTTTATTTAAAATAATGATTGCCGGAACTTTTAAGCGCAGGGAGGTAAAGATCGCATGGCTTTCATTTCCATCTTCCCGGGCATCCGTGATCAATAAGGCAACATCTGCGTCTTCAAGGCTCCCTTTTACAGCTTGCATCATTTTTTCGTGAAGCTTGTATTTTGGCTCAATGATGCCGGGTGTATCCGAAAAGATCACCTGGTAGTCCTTGTCAGTGAGGATGGCCTTGATGCGATGCCTCGTTGTTTGCACCTTGTGAGATACAATGGCCATTTTTTCGCCCATCAATGCATTGAGCAGGGTGCTTTTACCCGCATTTGGCTTACCAAAAATATTTACAAAACCTGCTTTCATTGAAAATTATCTGCCCTATTTAAAAAGATGCCCCGCTATAAGCCGGGCAAAATTATCTTATTTTTATGGTATTACTGCCTTTCCAGCGTTACAGGAGTTAATTCCCCTGCAACCGTGCCTGTTATCGCGTGGTCATTCATTGAAATACGCAGAAAAAAAAGCCGGGCCAAAAGCCCAGCTTTCAAAATACTACTATTATTTTTTATTATTGTTTTGTAAATGTTGTTACAAAACTACTTCCCCCACCGATATCTTCAGTGATAACAATGTTGGAACAATTATTTACAACAGGAGCATCTGCAAAATCAAATGAAGCTGTGCTGGCAGAAATCTTATTAGCTACAACTGTCCATGTACCTGAATCACTATCTGTGCAGGCGCCTCCGGCTTCAGTATATATGACTGTGCTATCTGACTTTAATTGGTATACACCACCCAGCTTACATGCATCGAAAAAAGTGGTTGTAACATCGGTACTCCCGGATGAAGTAACAGCCAGCAATTGAGTGATTTTGTAATTCCCTGCAATTCCTGCTACTGTTGCAGCACAGGTAGCTGGTGTTGGGTTATCTTTTTTACAGCTGATTAATGCTGCAGAAATGACGAGTGCTCCTAAAATAATTCTTTTCATAATGTTTGATTAAGTTTGATTGATGAGGTTAAAATCGCCGGCGAAGAAAGGGATTCTATTTTGATTTGCCAAAAAAATTGACCGGAATAAACAATTCTATATTAGAATTAACATTTATATAAATAGATCTTCCCCATATAACCAATATAGATCTTATCAAATTGTTTGGTATATAGTGCATAAGTAACATAATTCATATCAAAAAAACGATCAATAGCCTATAATAAAAAAAGGTCCGTATTAATGGACCTTAGTGTTGCGAAGAGAAGGATCGAACTTCTGTCCGCCCACTGGCGGATATGAGCCCCGATTAAGTGATTAAAGACCTTATAAAATATCTTCCCCGGGAGCTTTTTAGTTCCTTTTCCCGTTCCATCGCTGCTTTTTTGGTATCAAATTCTTCTGTGTGAATTATTTGCCAAGGGCGAAATCTTATTGTCCAGCCCTTCTTTCCCAACTCATTGTGAGATAGAAAACGCTGCTCAAGATTGCTCGTATAACCAATATATATCTTATCAAATTGTTTGCTATAAAGTGCGTAAACAACATAATTCATATCAAACGATCAATAGAGTATAATAAAAAAAGGTCCGTATTATTGGACCTCAGTGTTGCGAAGAGAAGGATCGAACTTCTGACCTTCGGGTTATGAGCCCGACGAGCTACCGCTGCTCTACTTCGCGGTGCAAAAATAAGACATTAGCGAGTTGCCACCAAAACTTATATTTAATGTTCAATAATCATTATGTCAAATAGACGGCTTTCCATATATGCTTTTTTGGGATTTTTGTTTTTATTAACAAGCTGTAAAAGCAACATCAGGGAACAGGAAGATAAAATATACAGCCGCCACCTGCAGCGCCATGTTAAACTTACCATCATCAATACCCCAAAACCGGGTGATAAATCAGGAATGAATTTGTTATTGTTTAACAATGGAGATGAGTTGCAAAAGATCAATGCAAAACATATTATCGACAGCCTTTACAGGAATCAGCAGATAGAACCGCTCCGATTGTTATAGTTGCCATTCATGCTGCAATGACAGAAAGAGGAATATGGGATCAGTGACCATCGCAGCATTCCCGGAATACCGGCAGCAAAGCAGCAAAATATAATCAGTTTGTGATAATGAATTATATCCATTCAAAAAGAAAAGCGGCCATCCGAAAATTCAAATCAATAGCAATTGCAGGAAATTCACTTGGTGGTATAGTCGCATTTGATATAGCATGGCACAATGCTGATAAGATAGATAAAGTCGGTGTTTTTTCCGGCTCATTTTGATGGCGTGACAAAGATTCCAAGGCAAGTGATTACAACGATGAAACGAACAGGATCATGCTTTCAAAAGATACGATGCTTCCAGAAAAAAGCCCAAACTGCAATATTGGCTTTTACGCCGGGGCAAAGGAACGAAAAGTCAGACCGCAAAAAGATTGGCGCTCATTGATGTCATTGATCGACACAAAATATTTCATCAACAGGTATATTCAAATAATAAGATAAAGCATGGAAATGATGATCATGCCTCCTACAGCGAAGATCCTCACGGAAAACATCGATTATGGAACTTTTGGAGTAAAAAATTCCGGCGTTTAATATTTGGGCATTTGGTAAATAAAATTGCTGTCGTTTGCGGTAACACCACCGTTCCTTTTTTGCTACATTACTTGCTCCATTGCTGTGCATTTCTTTAATAACAGCTTCACCTCTATAGTAGATATTACTGGCGCCACTTGCGTGTGCATTTAATTCCTTATTAACTGTGATTTGATATCGGAAGCCCCGGAAGCTTTGGCAGTACAAATGTCTGCTGAAAGGTCATATCCTTTCACATCGCTGGCCCCACTGCTTTCGATAATGTACAATTAAGCAGTACCGCTGATACTAATATCAGAAGCACCGCTTAAGTTAAGTATAAGTGCATTCACCGCAATACTGCCCCTTTGAAATCACTGGCGCCAGAGAATCATTTAAGACCAATGACCGGAACATTGATTTCTCCCGCAACAGTGATATCCGATGCTCCTGAAGCTTCCAGCCTCTCAATATCTTTAAATGACACATAAGCCTTGATCTTGCTTATTCTTCATAGTTCCACTGTTTTATCTCCATCAAAATAAATTTTAAGCGTATTATTTTCAACAACCGTTTTAATGCCCGCTTTAAATTTTTCGTCAGAAGCACTTATGGCAAAGCTTCGGTTGATCAGACTGGGAAAGATAGAGATCAATACCACCGGAAACTTTGATCGAATTAAAACTGCCGATAATTGTACGCATTTCTGCATTCGCATCCACCACAAATTGCTTTTGTGCACTGAGTGGCTGTAGCAAAATACAATAGCAATAATATCAACCCGACAATTATTTTTTATCATACTAAATTGATGTAAAATTATGATTTTTTTACAATCCCGCCACTGCTTAATATCAATATCTTTGATCACGGCGGCGCCTTTGTAATGAATGCCGCCACCACTATTGGCCTTTGCGGATCAATTCTTTTTCAACTGATATGCTGATGCTGCCGCCACTGGATGCTTTCGCATCGCAATAATCACGTTGCAAAATCATATCCTTTGAAAATAGCGCCACTGCTGACATCGATTTTGAATTTTTTCTGCATTACCTGACATATTGATCGCAGAACCACTATTTTGATCAACAGTTATATTCTTTTGCCTATAACCACACCATCGAACAAGTGACACCACTGGTAAATTTCATTTCGAGGTCATTCAGCATTGATCGCGAAGGCGAGCTTACATCAGCTCCGCCCGGATGCAGTCAGTTTTTCAAGTGTTTTAAAGGAAACATATGCCTTTAGTTTTCTTTTGCTATTATCACTCCAGTTAATTCCGTTGTTATCAAATAGATTTTTAAAACCCCGTTCTCAATTACTGTCTTAAATCGTTCATCATATTTTTCATCACTGAAGAACTAACTGCCAAGTGATTCCTCATGTGCCTGGCAGTGAGTAAAGTGCAATCCCATCTGTAACACTAATGGCTGAAAATGAACCATTTAGCGTGCCTCGATCTTTGCGTTGGCATCATTTACGATAGCAGTGTTGCGTTGTGCGAAAGTCACTGATACTGAATACAGTAAATAATAGAATAGATAAAAATTTCATGGCTTTAATTTTTAATAATACGCGAATAAGAGGCTATTGTTACAGTAAATAAAAATAATTTTCATCAATAAAAGGAATCCCTGCAAAATACTGTAAATTTGCAGCAATCGTTCTTTTTAAAACTGCCTGAAT
The DNA here is from genome assembly GCA_963779595.1 of uncultured Chitinophagaceae bacterium. Taxonomy (GTDB): domain Bacteria; phylum Bacteroidota; class Bacteroidia; order Chitinophagales; family Chitinophagaceae; genus Ferruginibacter. The sequence goes on from CAVZYY010000002.1 coordinate 965,390, forward strand.
TTCCGGGGTGCTTCCCATGCGGAGGCTGAGATAATACCCGTATAACCTGCACAGGATAATGCCTGCGAAGGGAGTGTGAAATTTTCTTTACCGGACGATCGCCCGGATGTTCAGCAAAAAATTTATGTGAAATGAAATATATTATCTAAGCAGTATTGCTTGTGCCTGCCATTGTACGTTTTAGTGCCAAGCACAGGAAACTTAATGCGATACTAAGTTTACTACAGCCGGTTGAGTTCATTGCGATCAGGGCTTCAGATAAAACACCCGGTTACAAAAACAAATCTATTCCAAAAAGGAGTATTAAAAAAATAATATTGGCCAGGACCTGCCTTTTATATTGAACCAAACCCCCTCTGTTGTAGTAAATTCAGATGCGGGTAACGGTATCGGTTATACAGGTATCCGGATAAGGGGAACGGATGCGAGCCGGATCAATGTTACCCTGAATGGAATCCCTTATAATGATGCGGAAAGCCAGGGAACTTTTTTTGTCGACTTCCCGATATCGCTTCATCCGCAGGAAGTATCCAAATACAAAGAGGCGTTGGAACATCTACGAACGGAGCAGGAGCTTTTGGTGGAACGATCAATATCAGCACCAATGAACTCATTCAAAAAAAATCATTGCAATTTAGCAGCAATATTGGTTCTTACCATTCCTTTAAAAATACCCTGGTATTAAACAGCGGCCTGCTTGCCAACCATTTTACCATTGATGGAAGATTGAGTGATATCAGAAGTGAAGGATATATTGAAAGGGCAAGCAGCCGGCTCAGGTCATTTTATTCAAGTGTTGCATATACGGATACAAAAAATTCATTGCGCTTGAATATATTTTCCGGAAAAGAAAAAACATACCAGGCCTGGAACGGGATCAGATGAACAAATGCTTTCAATGAACAGGAGATATAATTCCGCGGGAACAGATAAAGCCGGGTGATCCATATGATCAATGAAACAGATAATTATACCCAAACACATTACCAGCTTTTTTACAATCATAAATTCAATGATCACTGGAAAGGAAATGTTGCTTTGTTCTTAACAACAGGCAAAGGATATTATGAACAATATAAAGCTGCGCAGGCATTGAGCAGCTACGGGCTGCCGGATTATGATAGTGGAACGACCATTATAACAGAAACCGATCTCGTAAGACGCTTATGGCTTGATAATAAATTTTATGGAACCATCTTTTCTTTGCAATATGACCTGGAAAAAACTAACTGGATCATTGGAGGAGGATGGAATAATTATGATGGCAAACATTATGGTGAAATAACCTGGGCTGATGTACAGGCAGCCGTTCCCGTGAATTACAGGTGGTATGATCTTACCGCTTACAAAAAAGATTATTCGGTTTATACCAAATGGTCGCGGGAGATAGGCCATAGCTGGCAAATATTTGTAGATCTCCAGGCAAGGTTGGTTGACTATGCGATCAATGGCTTCAGGGATAACCCTTCATTAAAAGTTGACAAAAAATATTTTTTCTTTAATCCAAAAGCAGGATTGACATATTCAAAAAATACGATGCAGGCTCATTTCTATTTCGGGCATGCATCCAAAGAACCGAACCGGGATGACTTTGAAGCAGGCTTAACCCAGCAGCCGCGGCCGGAGACATTAAACGATTTTGAAGTGGGGATCAGGCATAAAGCCAACGATCACAGCTATGGAATAAATTTTTATTATATGCGCTATAAAGACCAGCTTGTTCTAACGGGCAAAATAAATGATGTAGGCGCTTATACACGCAGCAATATTCCCAAAAGCTACAGAGCAGGTATAGAAGTGGAGGGCATGAGCCAGCTGTACTCATGGTTTTCAGTGAATGCCAATATTACCCTGAGTGAAAACAAAATAAATAATTTTAATGAGTTCATTGATGATTATGATAACGGTGGCCAGCAGACGAAGGCTTACAGCAAGACAAATCTTTCATACTCACCCGGAATTGTAGCTGCCGTTACCAGTAATTTTGCGCCATCTAAGAATACGGAATTCAGCTTGATCAGCAAGTATGTAGGTGATCAATACCTTGATAATACTTCAAACCGGTCAAGGATGCTGAAAGCATATTTTGTGCAGGACGTAAGGATCAGCTACTCATGGGAAGGAAAGAAAAAAGACCCTGTTTCCATTAAATGCTTCATACAGGCCAATAATATTTTCTCAAAAAAATACGAACCGAACGGTTATACATTCAGTTATATTTATGGAGGCGCGTTAACTACAGAAAATTATTATTTCCCGATGGCTCCGTTTAATATAATTGGAGGAATTTCGATCAGGCTGTAGAGAAGTTATTAGTTCCTGGTTCTTAGTTCTTAGTTTGGAACTCAGCAGTCTTTTCCTGCCACTCATTCATTCCTCCTGACAGGTTCTTTACATTGGTAAAACCAAGGGTTTCCAGCATCAGGCAGGCCTGTGCACTGCGCTGGCCACTCCGGCAGTAACAAATAATCTCTTCGTTCTTTAATTCATCGATATCCTCGGTCTGCATCGACATGATATGACCGAGCGGCAATAATTTACCCCCGATATTAAACACGTTGTATTCTTCAATCTCTCGTACATCGATCAAATTCACAGGCTCATTGGCATTGATCCGCTTCATTAGATCTGTTACAGTAATTATTTGCATGGTCTGATAATTTTATTGAATATTGGTTGAGTCACGGGGCAGTTTCATTTCTTTGGATATCCATATATCCATTAACTGCCCTGATTGAATATAGACAGGTTCTTTTTGTTCATTAAATCTTGGAGGGCTTTGCTGGTAAACAAAAGCAGCTGCAGTATCGGTAACACCCGGTTCTACTACTGTGGCCCCGATCAAGATACCATTCTGGTCAAGGACGATCTTAGCTTCTGCAAAACTAAGCCCAATCAATGAAGGGACAAGAATGAGTTGTTCATCAAGGCCGCTTCCGATAACAAGATCGATACTGCTACCCCAGGGAATTTTAGTGCCCGGGTTAATTGAATTGCCCCGATACCGTTGTTCTAAAACAGAACCACGCATAAAATCGGGTTTATATACAGTGTCGCCCAATTTCAAATGGGCCCGTTTCATGATATCCAGTGCAAATGCCAGTGTCTTGTCTTCCAGCGCGGGCATCTCAATCAATGGAAGCGTGACCCGGTTAACTGTTAAAAAAACAGTGCGGTTGATCTTAACCGTACTGTTTGGATCCGGCAATTGCTTAAGGACGATCCCCATTTGTGCCGTATCGGTATACAGGGAATCCTGTATCACCACTTCAAAACCTTTTGCCTCCAGGAATTTTACAGCTTCCCCCGTTTTTTGGCCCATAACGGATGGCACCGTAAGATACTGCCCATGTTTGGTGATCACCCCGAGTAACTGGAGGAAAATGAATATTACCAGGAATGCCAGTAATATAGCCGCCAATAAGTTTACCCAGAAAGGCCGGTTGGTTAAGAATTTAAACACTATATGAATTTATATATTTAGGCGATCAACATTGACAAAGTTCAAAATTTTGCCAATGTTTTAGAAACATTCTTCGATCAATGATGAATAAAATTCCTTTAATGACCATCCCATCGCCTTTACCTGCTGCGGAACAATGCTGGCAGCACTTTGCCCCGGCACCGTATTTATCTCCAGCAGGAATGGTTTTGCTGATCCCTCATCATAAATAAAATCTATCCGCACAATTCCCCTGCAATTGAAAACAGTATAGGCTTTCCGGGCTTCGGATCTTACTTTTTCAGCAACAGCTTCTTCCACGACTGCTGGTGTTATTTCCTCACTGGCCCCTTCGTATTTTGCCTGGAAATCAAAAAATTCATTTTTTGAAATGATCTCAGTGATAGGCAGCGCTATGATATTTCCTTTGGATTTAAACACACCGATGGTGAATTCCCTTCCACTGATGAATTCTTCTACCAATACCTGGTCATCTTCATTAAATGCTTTTGACAAAGCTGCATCCAGTTCAACTGCTTCTTTTACTTTGCTGATACCGAGACTGCTTCCCCCGTTATTGGGTTTCACAAACAAGGGTAATGAAAGTTGCTGAAGGATCGCTTCCGGACCCAGTGGTTCATTTTTAAAAAGATGCAGTGACCTGGCTACGTTCATTCCTGCAAAGGATGCAACAGCTACCGTATATCTTTTATTGAAAGTTAAGGCAGAGGTGGCTGCATCGCAAGAGGTATAAGGAATTTTAAGGCAATCAAAATAACCCTGCAGTTTACCATCTTCACCTGGTGTGCCATGTAATCCTACAAGTACAGCATCGAAATTTATTTTATGATCATTGACTGTAATAGAAAAATCATTTTTATCAACCACCGTTTTTTCTCCGCCTTCACTCATATGATACCATCCCTCCGGGTTAATATCGATGAGGTAACAATTCCACTTTTCTGAATCAATATGCTGGTTGATGGATGCTGCGCTTTTATAGGATATTACCGACTCACCCGAATAACCGCCCGTTACCAATGCAATATTTTTCTTCATGGTTATTTTAATAACATTATCTGACAAAGAAACAAAAAAATGTTTAGGATTAAGTTAAGGTACTGCTAATGAAGCCCTTTAAGATCATTGCTCACCGATTCCTTCATTCCCGGTATCCAGCACAAATTTCCATTTCCCATCCCTTTGTTTTTTCCAGATGCTGGTATAAGTTCCGTAAATAGTTGTGTCTTTTGATTTTGGCTTCAATGCATAGATCCCATATGTATAACCCAGCTCACCGGATTCTGCGATTGCTGCATTTTGTGGCTGCCAGGTAAGTGTATATGCTGTGTCATTTTGCTGTATCAGGTAATCGATGGCATTTGCACCTACAATGGGCAAATGATCCGGTCTAAGCAATACTCCATTGCTGTCAATGTATTCAATAAATGCAATTTTCATTCCCTTTTCTTCACTCATTTCAGAAAAAGCCTTGTCAACCTGCATCAAAGCCATTTTGCCGGGGATCTTATTTTCCCCTGCATTATCTTTCTTGCTGTTGCATGCCGTGATAATTGTTAAAAGAATAAAAAGGAAAACGAGATTTTTCATCTGTATGATTTTAACAGGTTGTCTACCCGGCAAGATAACAAAAATATAGCCAGGCCTTACAAACAAAAAGGCGAAAGTATTAAGGAATACCCTCGCCTGCAGAGCAGGAAATATCACCTGCTTATAGACGGCCTTCCGGCCATTAAAATCAAATATGCAACCGCTCTTTCTTGGCGATCAATTCGTCTACAGTTTCACGATAGGCTTCATCCGGTACACAACAATCTACCGGGCACACAGCAGCGCACTGGGGCTCTTCATGAAAACCCTGGCATTCGGTGCATTTATTCGGAACGATGAAATAGATATCACTGCTGATAGGAGGGTTGCGCAGGTCCGCATCAATCACGGATCCATCCATCAAAGTAAAACTGCCTTTGATCGTGGTTCCATCAGACAAGGCCCATTCCACACCTCCCTCATAAATCGCATTATTGGGACATTCGGGTTCACATGCCCCGCAGTTAATACATTCTTCGGTGATCTTTATAGCCATCTATCGTAATTTTGATGCAAATTAATAATATCAGCATGAATTTACAACATCGGATCGATTTATTTGAGGAGTTGGGAAATTATTTAGAAAAAAACGGCCCTGGATGGCAGGCTGCAAAAGAAGAGGCTTTTCAAAAAAATCCCTGGTTCACACACGAATTTACGGGCACAGCGACAAAAAATATTATCAGCAATTATTTACAGAAAGGCCCGTTGAAAAAATGGGCCGCTCATTACCACCTCGATGATAATATCGCTGAAAAGAATATTGGAATTGTAATGGCCGGGAATATTCCCATGGTTGGGTTTCATGATTTCTTAGCCGCCTTTATAAGTGGCCACCGGCAAACCATCAAATTATCTTCCAAAGATGACGTATTACTTAAGCATATCATTGATACATTATATAACCTCGATAAAGAAACCCGGCATAAGATCACTGTAGCTGAAATGCTCAAAGGATGTGATGCATATATTGCTACGGGCAGCAATAATTCAGCCCGTTATTTTGAACAATATTTTTCCAAATATCCAAATATCATCCGGCGAAATAAAACTTCTGTTGCTGTACTTACCGGGAAAGAATCCAATGAGGAACTGGAAAAATTATCCGATGATATTCACCTGTATTTTGGCCTTGGTTGCAGGAATGTCACTAAAATTTTTGTCCCGGCCGGGTATGATTTCATCCCGCTGTTGAATGCATTCAATAAATATCAATATTTCTCAGATCAACACAAATACAAGAACAATTATGATTACCAGCTTTCGATCATTTTGCTGAATAAAGTGTATTATATGACCAATGGAAGTACGCTGTTGGTAGAGAGCGGCCAGCTGTTTTCACCCATCAGTGTGCTGCATTATGAATACTATGATGACCTGGATAATTTGCGGGTCAATTTGAAGGGGAATGAGGACATTCAATGCCTTGTTGGCAGTCAGTTCATCCCTTTTGGACAAGCCCAGAAACCAGGCTTATTCACATATGCGGATGGCACCGATATTATGCAATTTTTATTATCTTTATAAGCTGATCTACGAAGGTCTTACTAATTAATTGTTAAACATGCCGGGAGGTATATATCATAATGACAGTCCGTCGTTATTTTGTATAAGGCACAGGATTTGAGTTTATGATATCCTGACATTTTAGAATAAAAAAACCTTGAAAAATGAAATTGAAACAAGTACTCGGAACCGCTATTATCAGCGCCATTACCACGATCGCAGTTGTGTGGGGATACGGTCATTTTATAAAAAAAGATAATTCCTACGCAGGCCAGCAGCCAGGAGTTGTTCCATCCAATTATAAATATGTTGGCTTCCAGGATAGCAATACCCCTCCAGGCAGTGTAGACTTTACCGTTCCTGCCCAGGCCGCAACGCCTGCAGTGGTGCATATCAAAACCAAGACCAATGCAAAGCAGGCCAATAATAATCTGCCCCGTACACAGAGGCAAAATCCTTTCAGTGATTTTTTTGATGACGACATGTTTAACCAGCTTTTTGGGAACGGCAGGGGCGGTGTGATCCCTGAGCAGCGTGCATCTGGTTCTGGCGTTATTATCAGTGATGACGGTTTCATCGTTACCAACAATCACGTGGTACAAAATGCAGATGAGATTACGGTAACGTTAAGCAACAGGCGAACTTATAAAGCAAAGGTCATTGGTACAGATCCTTCTTATGACCTCGCAGTAATAAAGATCGATGCATCTGCCCTGCCTTACTTGATTTATGGCAATTCAGATGAAGTTAAGATCGGCCAATGGGTTTTGGCGATCGGCTACCCGCTTAATTTAGAAACTACAGTCACAGCAGGGATCGTAAGTGCAAAAGCAAGAAGCCTTGGGCTTAACCGGGATAAATCCGGCAACCCGGGCAATGCAGTAGAATCATTTATTCAGACGGATGCTGCTGTGAATATGGGTAATAGTGGCGGGGCCCTGATAAATACTGACGGGAAACTGATTGGCGTTAATTCCGCCATCGCTTCCCCTACCGGTTATTACTCCGGCTATTCCTACGCCATCCCGGTAAATATTGCAAAAAAAGTAGTGGATGATATCATCAAATTCGGCACTGTTCAAAGGGGCTACCTCGGTATCCAGTTTGGCAATGCCAGTGATATGACAGATGAAGTTAAAAAGAGACAAGGCATACCTGAAAGTGCTTATGATGGGATTTTTGCTACCGACGTGCAGGCAGATGGTGGAGCTTATGCAGCTGGAATACGTAAAGGTGACAGGATACAAAAGATCAATGGCGTAGACATCATCAGTGGCGGGGAATTGCAGGAGCAGGTGAGCCGTTATAAGCCAGGCGACAAAGTGCCCGTAACGTACATACGCAATGAGAAGCCATTTACCGTCACCGTTACTTTGAAGAATAAGTCAGGAAATTATGATGTGGTAAAAAATGATGATGTCACAGATGTGCTTGGCGCCGACCTTTTAACCCTTGATACCAAAAAAGCAAAAGATTATGGAGTGAGTGGTGGTGTTATTGTGAAAAAGATCAGGGACGGGGTTTTGAACGACCAGACCCGTATGAAAGATAGTTTTGTGATCTTAAAAGTGAACGATAAAGAGGTCAAAAATGTACAGGAACTCCGGGCAGCCATTGGTTCAGAAAAATCTGTGACCATCAGCGGATTTTACCCGGGCTATGATGGGGTATATGAATACCCTGTAACCCTGGAAGAATAAACACTATAGGAAGTAAGATCATTACCAGGTGAATGTCATTGCGAAGAATTTAACGTCATTGCGAGGCACGAAGCAATCTACTCTTCTAATAAACAGGATTGCTTCGTGCCTCGCAATGACGTTCTTTTTCGTTTCCGCAATGACGTTCTTTTTTGCTTTTTTACTGCTTTTCCAAAACAAGATATCCTCCCGGAATTAAATTGATTCTATGATTCCCGGAGATGGTCAGCATTTCTCCGGTAAAAATATCCAGGTACACACCGGCTTTCCCGTCAAAACTTAGATGAAATACAATGTCTTCTTTTTCAAAATTCAAAAAGACCAGCACTTCATTTTCTTCTTTTGTCCGCCGGAAGCAAAGCGCATTTTTTTGGATATAAAGGAATTCAAGCTCACCACCTGTAAAAGTTCTTTTATGAAAACCAAGTAATGTCTTATAAAAAGATCCCAGCCCAACATTCCAGGTCCATGCAATTTCATCTTTCTCAAAGAATTCAAGTCGTTTGTAATTTGGCAATTCCTGGCCACTATAAATAAGCGGGACCGAATCAATGAACGTACAATTAAATACATCCAGTGCTTTTGAATAGATACCATATTTCTCATATTCCGTTCCGTTCCAGCTATTCTCATCATGATTGCTTGTAAAATACAGGTGAAGAGCATTGGAGGGAAACTCATTTTTTTGCTTCTCCAATAAATGGATCAATTCGGATATATCATGGCCGTTTTTAAAAAATGACTCCGTGGCGTGCATCCAGGCCCAGGCATAAGATATATCGAATGCATCATGATATGATATTTCTTCAGTTTCTGCAAGCCATACCAGGCCGGGCTTAACAAGTTCCGTCCTTTTCCTGGCAAGCTTCCAGAAATCCAGTGGCGTAAGATGTGCCAGGTCAGCCCTGAAGCCATCAATATCAAAATCTCTGACCCAATACTCCATGGCATTGATCATTGCATCCTGTTCTGCTTCATTGCTGTGATCGATCTGGATCACGTCAGACCAGTCATAAGGCGATTTAAAATTGCCTGTTTCATCTCTCACAAAAAATTCAGGATTGGTTATTGTCCATACATTATCCCATGCCGCATGATTTGCAACCCAGTCTATGATGATCTTTATTCCAAGTTCATGCAGCTTTTCGACCAACTCCCGGAGATCAGCCTTTGTTCCGAATTCAGGATTGATATCATAGAAATCTTTTACCGAATAGTAACTACCCAAACTCCCTTTCCTGTTTTTGATGCCAATGGGGTGTATGGGCATCAGCCAGAGTATTTCCACACCCATATCTTTCAGTCGGGGAATGTGCTCCATGAATGCACGGATATTTCCTGCCGGGCTGTATTGCCGCAGGTTGACTTCATAAATATTTGTTTGCTTTAAAAAAGCAGGTGGTTCAAAATGATTCAATGTCTACGTATGTATGATTTATGATGTATGATTTATGATGTACGTTTTTCAGCAGATTCTTTCAAATCATACATCATACATCATAGATCATACATTTGCCTCAAGGTCGTACCTTTGCAGGGCTATGAAGCAATTTACCATTCCTTTTACATATCGAAGCCCGCTGATAGCAGCCATTAAAGAAAAAAGGAAGCAGGAGGATAAAATGAAAAAGGATTTCAGCCCTACCCTGCTTGATTTTGGGCCCGTACAGATCTACCTGGCCCGTCATTTTGGTTTTTGCTATGGTGTGGAAAATGCCATCGAGATCGCTTTTAAAACAATTGACGAGAATCCCGGGAAAAGAATTTTCCTCTTGAGCGAAATGATCCATAACCCGCAGGTAAATGCATGACCTTCAGCAAAGAGGGGTAAGTTTTTACAGGACACCGATGGCAAACAGATCGTTCCTTTCGAGGAACTTCATGCAGGATGATATAGTGATCATTCCCGCATTTGGAACAACGCTTGCCATTGAAGAAAAATTAAAGGCCATTGGTATTGCCATTGAAAAATACAATACCACCTGCCCTTTTGTTGAAAAAGTATGGAACCGCAGTGAACAGATCGCACAAAAAAATTATACGGTCATTGTGCATGGAAAACCAACGCATGAAGAAACAAGGGCCACATTTTCCCATGCTGCTGCCAATACAGCAACGGTCGTTGTGAATGATATGGCAGAAACCATCGAATTATCTCAATATATTACCGGTGAGAAACCTGCTGAAAGTTTTTATGAAGATTTTGCAGGGAGATATTCTGCGAATTTTGATGCTTCGAAGGACCTGCAACGAATTGGCGTTGTGAACCAAACCACCATGCTGGCAAGTGATACACAGGCGATCGCTGATTTTTTGAAACAGGTAATGATCAAAAAATATGGATTGACTCCGTCAACTACTGAAGAAAGGTTTGCCGATACCCGGGATACTTTATGTTATGCGACCAATGATAACCAATCCGCGGTATATGGATTACTGGAACAGCCCGCAGATCTTGCCATTGTGGTCGGCGGTTATAACAGCAGCAATACATCGCATCTCGTGGAATTATGCGAGGAAAAACTTCCTACTTATTTTATCAATCATGCGGATAAGATCCTTTCCCCCAATGAGATTTCGCATTACGATTTTCACCATAAAAAGGAATTGATCACAGTTGACTACCTGCCCGTTCAAAAGCCTGCCAGGATATTAATAACAAGCGGGGCCAGCTGCCCGGATGCCGTAGTAGAGGAAGTTATAAAAAGATTGGTTGGGTTTTATGAAACAGCCGTTCCGGCAGCAGAACTTATCAGGCATTTTGCATAAGTTCCATTTCAGTTTTTTTTTCCTTCACCAGTTTCAGCGCAAATTTTAATTGCTGTTCTATGCCAAGACTGGTATTATCCAGGAGGATCGCATCCTCTGCCTGCCTTAAAGGGCTTACTTCCCGGTTAGAATCTATATAATCCCGCATCTCGAGATTGCTTTTACTTCCTCGATCGAAATATTTGGATTTTTTTCAAACATCTCCCTGAACCTGCGTTCTACCCTAACCGCTATATCTGCCGTCATGAATATTTTTAACTCGGCATCTGGGAAAACGGTCGTTCCTATATCCCTTCCATCCATAACGATCCCTTTTTTCCTCCCCATTTGCTGCTGTTGCCTACAGCAAATGTTCTTACCTCAGCGATCGCGGCAACTTCGCTTACTTTTTCTGCAATAACCAGGTCCCGTATCACATACTCAACATTCTCATCATTCAGTATTATTTCAGATTGCTCAGATTTTTCGTTATACTCAAAATGAAGGTGCACGAGATTTAATGCATTTTTCACTTCAGCCTCGTCTGTCCAGTCAATATGATTTCTTAAAAAATAAAGTGTAATGGCACGGTACATGGCTCCACTATCTATATAAACATAACCAAGTTCTTTTGCAAGTTGTTTTGCCAACGTGCTTTTACCACAGGAGGACCACCCATCGATCGTTATGATAATCTTCTTTGCCATCTATATGCAAAAATGAGAGAAAATAATGCTAAATCAAAATGAAAACAAAAGAATTTTGAATTATGAGTTATGAATCAGGAGTTTGTTCGTTTACTTCAGAAATACCTAAACCCACCGGCGCAAAAATGGATTAAAGAAAAAACCCACTCAAGCATGAATGGGTTTAAAATCTTAGATCATATATCTTACATCATACATATTTTATGCTTCTGATTTCTTTTCTTTCTTTTTGGGTTCTTCCTTTAGCGTGAATTTGATCTTCTCGTTCTCCTTATCCAGTTCGGCCATTAATGATATCGCCGTTTTTAATGTTCATATTCAGTATCTCTTCAGCCAGCGGATCTTCCAGGTATTTTTGAATGGCCCTGTGCAACGGCCTTGCGCCAAACTGGCTGATCATATCCTTTTTCAGCAATGAAATCCTTTGCTTCAGTACTGAGTTCCAATGCAAATCCAAGATTGATAAGCCTTTTCATAACACCTTTCATCAGGATATCAATGATCTCGAAAATATTTTCTTTATTAAGTGAATTGAATATAACCACATCATCGATCCTGTTTAAAAATTCAGGGCTGAACGTACGCTTTAAAGCTTTTTCAATAATTGCTTTATTATTTTCATCCAGGTTTTCCTGCCGGGTCTGAGTTGCAAAACCAACACCATCCCCAAAATCCTTCAACTGGCGTGCACCAATATTTGAGGTCATGATGATCATGGTATTTTTGAAATCCACTTTCCTGCCCAGTCCATCAGTCAAGCTGACCATCATCCAAGCACCTGTAACAAAATATTATAGATATCCGGGTGTGCTTTTTCAATTTCATCCAGCAGAATCACACTGTATGGTTTACGTCTAACTTTTTCAGTAAGCTGGCCACCTTCTTCATATCCAACATATCCCGGAGGAGCTCCGATCAAACGGCTCACGGTGAATTTCTCCATGTATTCACTCATATCAATGCGAATCAGCGCATCATCACTGTCAAACATATGCCTGGCCAAGCACCGTGCAAGCTCTGTTTTACCAACACCGGTCGGTCCAAGGAAAATAAATGTACCGATCGGTTTTTTCGGATCTTTCAATCCCACCCTGTTGCGCTGGATGGCTTTCACCACTTTAGAAATGGCTTCCTGCTGCCCAACAACAGCACCTTTCAGGTCATCTGCCATGCGGCGCAGTTTTTCTGTTTCCGCCTGTACCATCCGTTTTACAGGAATACCGGTCATCATGCTGACCACTTCAGCAATATCTTCTTCTTCAATGGGGAAACGTTTATGTCTTGCTTTCTTCTTCCCAGTCATTTTTTGCTTTTTCCAGTTCTTCCTGCAGGCGCTTTTCTGTATCTCTTAAAGATGCAGCTTCTTCAAAACGCTGGCTCTTAACTACCTTGTTTTTTTCAAGCTTAATATCTTCAATTTTTTTTTCCAGTTCCAAAATAGTTTCCGGCACATTGATATTCTTGATATGCTTCCTTGCTCCTACTTCATCCAGTACATCGATCGCTTTATCGGGCAGCAGCCGGTCTGTCATATACCTGTCGCTCAGTTTCACACAGGCTTCAATCGCTTCTTTGCTATAGGTTACATTGTGATAATCTTCGTATTTACTTTTGATATTGTGTCAGGATCTCGATCGTTTCCTCAACAGAAGGCTGTTCAACGATCACTTTTTGAAAACGCCGGTCCAGGGCACCATCTTTTTCAATATGCATCCGGTATTCATCCAGAGTAGAAGCACCGATACATTGCAATTCTCCCCTGGCCAAAGCAGGTTTAAAAATATTGGAGGCATCCAGTGAGCCACTTGCGCCACCTGCACCAACAATGGTATGTATCTCATCAATGAACAGGATCACATCGCGGTTCTTTTCCAGTTCATTCATGATGGCCTTCATCCTTTCTTCAAACTGGCCGCGGTATTTTGTACCTGCAACCAATGCAGCAAGGTCAAGGCTAACCACTCTTTTATCAAACAATACCCTCGAAACTTTCGCTGAACGATGCGCAAGCGCAAGGCCTTCCACGATGGCGGTTTTACCCACACCCGGTTCACCAATTAAAATGGGATTATTCTTTTTGCGCCGGGATAAGATCTGGGAAACCCTTTCGATTTCTTTTTCACGGCCAACGATCGGATCAAGTGATCCATTCTCTGCAAGCCTGGTAATATCCCTTCCAAAATTATCAAGTACAGGCGTTTTTGTTTTTGCGCTGGCCGGCGCGCCGCGCGCTTTCTGCGACCTGGCTGTTGCCCATATTGTTTTCTTTCTTCATCAAAATCATCTTCATTCTCGTTGAAATCTGCCTGGGGCGGATTGCTGGTTACAAATCCCAGCTCATTTTTAAAGACATCATAGTCCACGTCAAACTGGTTCAAGTATCTGTGTGGCAATATTTTCTTTATTCTTTAAAATCGACAGCATCAGGTGCTCACTTTCCACCAATGCACTTTTTAGTGCCTTTGGCTTCAAGTACCGTGATCCGGATCACTTTTTCCGCCTGCTTGGTTAAGGGGAATGAGTTGATGTTGGCAATATTTTTTCCTGTTTTATCCTTCACGGCCATCTCTATTTCTTTGCGTAATTCATAGAGGTCAACATTCAGTGATTTTAATATCTTGATGGCCGTATTTTCTCCATCCCTGATCAACCCCAATACCAAATGCTCTGTGCCTATAAAATCATTTCCCAACCGTAAAGCTTCTTCCCTGGCTATAGGAGATTATTTCTTTTACCTGTGCTGAAAAATTATTATCCATTCTATTAGATTTTAACTTGTTACAATAATAACGAATATTTGATATTATTAGTTTACGCACGATCTTAAATGTTGATATGTTGAAAAGTTAAAATTTTCTATCTTAAACATCAAAATAATAAAATAAATAAAGAACTGCTATTTGCCGGAATCCCAGAAATCATGATTATTTGTAAACAACCGGTATAAAAACTTTATTCATTCAAAATTTAATTTATTTTACATAAAACTAAATATACCGGTTAATGAATGTCAAAATAGATACCAAAGAAAAATTTACTGTTATAACCCCAATGAATGCAGATCTTACTGCTAATATGACAGAAGAACTGAGCGAATTGTTGCTTGGTTACCTGCAAAAAGACATTCCGCATATTGTTTTGAATATGAAAAATGTATTAAACTATCGACGAAGAGATGGGAGAAAAAATTGCTGCAGTCCAACAACAATTTTATGAAAACAACTGCTCTTTTATGATATGTGAACTGCAAAAGGATGTAGAAAACTTGTTAGATAAGAAAGAATTATTGGAATTTATGAATGTCACGCCAACTGAAAGTGAGGCATGGGATATTGTGCAAATGGAAGAAATAGAAAGGGAATTCTTAGGCGATATGGATAAGATAGGTATAAGTGATTATAAATCAACATTTATCAGCCATGGAAAACAAACTACAATTAATCAAACTACAAAACCAAAAATCCTTGCTTGCACTCACCATACTCGGAAACAATTCTGCAATTCCGGCTTTTGACAGGAACCCTACCGCCCAGGTTTTACAAACCCTGGAAGAAACTTTTTTAATAGATTGTGGTGAAGGCACGCAGATGCAGATGTCGAAATACAAGATCGGCGAAGCAAGATAAACCATATTTTTATTTCGCATTTGCATGGGGATCATTATTTTGGCCTGATCGGTTTGCTCACCAGCATGAGCCTGCTCAACCGGACACAGGACCTGCATTTGTATGCTCCTCCCGACCTGGAACAGATCATTAACCTGCAGTTGAATTCGGCTGCTACGCACGCTTTCTTACAAAGTTACATTTTCACCCATTATAAGAAGAAGGATTGATGGCTGATAGCAAATAAAATGACAGTGTGAATGTTTTAAAGTGAAGCACCGGATCGATTGCTGGGGCTTTTTATTCAGGGAAAAAAAGAAACCCAGGAGAATGGATGCAGAAAGAGCAAAGATCTATGAAATACCGGCTGCTTTTTATGAAAACTTCAAAAAGGCGAAGATTATATTACAAAAAAAGGCACCATAATACCCAATGAAGAAGTAACCATCGCTACAACTAACCGAAAAGCTATGCTTATTGTGCAGATACTATTTATGATGAAAGTCTGGCGGAAAAAGTAAAAGGGGTTGACCTGCTTTACCATGAAACCACTTACCTGAAAGACCTGCATGAAAGAGCCGCCGCAAGATTTCACTGCACCACGGTACAGGCGGGTGACCATTGCAAAAAAAGCCGGCGTCAAAAAATTACTCATCGGCCATTTTTCTTCCAAGTATGAAATGCTGGATGAATTTTTACATGAAACAAAGGAAGTTTTTGAAAATACCGAACTGGCGATGGAAGGTGTGTTATGTGATAGATCTAATGATTGATCTTTAATAACAGTATTAAATCCATTCTGCCATCATCCAGGAATAAAATTCAGCAAACCATTTACGCCATGCCTTTTCATTATGCCTTCCTTCGGGATCAATAACTGAATAAATCAATGGCTTTGAATTTTTCACCCAGTATTTCCTGTATCTCTTTCATATCCTTTATATAAGTCTCACCTTCCTTTTCACCCATATAAAAGAAAAATTTGCCGTTTAATTTAGATGCCAGTGAATCGGTGAGTGTCTTTATGGCGGGCGCTGTCCAGAAAGCCGGGGAAAAAACACCGGCATTACCAAAGATTCCGGGTGCTTTAAGCATCGCGTAATAAGAGATCAATCCACCCATTGAACTTCCGGCGATGATGGTATTTTCCTTTGATGATAATGTTCGGTATTTTTTATCAATAAAGGGTTTTAGAGTTTTGACTATAAAATCAACATATTGGTCCCCCTCTCCTTCTCCGAAATTCTTCAAAATCATAAGGATTATATTCATTCATTCTTTTAGGGCCGTTATCAATACCCCAACTACAATGGCCGCTGGTTTACCTTGATCTTACCAGACTATCATGCATTCATCCACACCCCATTCCCCAAAGCCGGAAGTAAATTCATCAAAAAGATTTTGCCCGTCGTGCATATATAGAACGGGATAATGCTTTTTATTTTTCCCGTTGCATATCCTTCGGGTAAATAGATCCATACCCTTCTCGTCCTGTTTAATTGTGGAATAAAAAAAGCCGTATCAAGTAATCTTACATTTATTGAAGCTGTATGTGATCTTGGAGCAGAAGGAAAATCATCCTTCCATCCACCGATCGTATATTCAAGCGTTGTATCTGATTCTAATTTTATGATCCTGTTCTCAATATCAGCTCCGGCAGCTGTCACTTCCGGTGTACTCCAATTGCCCCTTGTAAATTTGAACTGATAAATGTCTTTTTGCAGTCCGGGAATATCAATTGTTAAAACATCTCCTGTCCTGGTAAGTCTATATTTTTCATTCCCGGGATTCCATTCATTAAAACTCCCTGCCACAAAAACAGTGTCGCCTGAATGCGTAGACGCAGGCTTCACACGAAAATGAATGGTGTATTGTGCAAAAGAGGAGTAACTAAATAACAGGGAACATAGAAGCAGGAACCGGCATTTGAAAGACATGCTATATGTTGGTTTCATTTTTAATTTCTTTTTATCGTCTATTGTTTCCTGTTAGCGAGGTATTTTTTTACATCCTTGTGCAATGCGCCACTCAATGGCACCAGGGGTAGCCTCAATACATTTTCCAACATATCCATTTCATATAAAAATGCTTTGACACCTGCCGGGTTATTTTCTGTGAACATCAGGTGGTATGCATCCAGGAGTTCATCATTGATCTTTTTCGCAGACGCAAAGTCCTGCTGAAGAGAAAGGCTCACCAGGTCAGAAAATTGTCTGGGAAAACTGTTGGCTGCAACACTGATCACGCCATCCATACCACAGGCCAGTTGAGGAAGGGCGAGTGCATCATCTCCACTCACCACCAGGAAATCATCAGGCCGGTCACGCAATATTTCCATGCACTGCATCATATCGCCGCTGGCTTCTTTGATGCCGGCAATATTTTCTACTTCCCTTGCCAGCCTGAGCGTAGTCGCAGCATTAAGATTTCTGCCGGTCCGGGCCGGTACATTGTATAAAATGATCGGTTTGGGGGATCTTTCCGCCAATGACCTGTAATGTTCAAAAAGTCCTTCCTGGGATGGTTTATTATAAAACGGGCTGGCACTTAAAACAGCCGTGGCCTTATCCAGTGGATAGCTTTGCAGGTCTTTTACCAATGATGCGGTATCATTACCACCAATGCCAACTACAACAGGCACCCTGTCATTCACCTGCTCATAGGTAAATTGAATGATGGCTGTTTTTTCCTCCTTACTCAGCACGGGTGTTTCCCCGGTAGTTCCCAGCGTTACAATATAACGAACACCATTTTCAATAATAAAATCAATGAGTTTCCCCAATGCGTTCAGATCTACTGACAGATCCTTTGTAAACGGGGTAACGATGGCTACTCCTGTACCGGCAAGCTGTTGCCTTAGATTCATCGAAAAATAATTTTTGTGAAGTTAGCAAAACAACCCGAGAACTTATAAGCGTAAAGTCATCAACGAAAATGTCCCCACCGTGTAGCCGGATGGGGACTGGTTTTTTTATAAGAACATAGAAATCTTTCTAGCTATTCAAAATGCTTGAACGGCTAAGGTAGTTTCTGTTCTCGCTATATATAAAAAGGCAAGTACCATTTTTGATCCTGTCAATGATGGGTTTATTCAATTTTTCAGGAACTGCCGGGCAACCCCAGCTTCTTCCCAGGTAACCTCTTGCCCTGATATAATTTTCGCTTACATAAGGTGCGCCATGCATTACAATGGCTCTTTCATCTGCTTTATTATTGATACCATTTTCCAACCCGTTCAATTGCATAGAGTACCCATTTTTTCCAACGTATGTTCCCGAGGTCTGGTAAAATCCCAGGCTGCTTTGAAAACTTTCGGGCTTATTGGAAAAACGCTGTGCATATTCATTGCCTGAATTTTGTCCATGCGCTACATAGGTATTGAATAATAACCGGTGATTTCTGAGATCAATAACGAATAATCTTTTTTGGGATGAGGATTTGGTAAAATCTACAATTGAGATCAGTTGATCATTGTAGATCTTTCCTGCCTGTTTTAATTTCCCAAGCCCTGCAATGGCATAATCATACGCCTCATGGGAGAGACCAAGGATATTCAATTTTAAACTGTCATAGAGCATTGCAGCTTCCGACCTGATATTCAGTGTTTTGGCCTTAGCTGCTGCATCGTCATGCAAACGTACTTTTACATGCGTTTCCTTGGATTTTGCAAACGTAAATGGAAGGTGCAACATAAAGATCAATACGGAAGAGAAAAATACATACACTTTCCTTAACTGGATTTTTTTCATACTTTAAAACTGGATTTTAATGAATAACCGGGAAGCTGAAGGTATAGGTGTGATCGATATGAGCGTATTTTAAAGTATTATTATTGGATTTCACTGCAAATTTAATCTATTCCTATTTTAAATAAGACTAATATATGTTAAGGATAATGAAAAATTATCCACATCATATAACGGATAGTTATCAATAATATTTTTAGATTTTTTAAGTTATTAAAAAATCTTGTTAATTTTAAATCCGCCAGCCTTGAATCCAAGGCACGGGAACCTTTAAGGTTTTTACCAAAACTACTGCACCGTCACAACTGCATAAGCATTTGTAACAAATTACATTATCAATATTTAATAACGGTTTCGCCTGATCCCAGGTAATAATACATTATACCTGTTCTTAAAAACTAACCCTTTTATAAAACCTTTGTATGAATACAAAAAGAACTGCCTCCCAAAAAACCCTGTTAAATGGCGCAGCCACTATTGCAAAACCTACAGGCAATAAATTAAAAACCACCGTTCACAAACTGTCAGAAAACGGGCAGGATTTATTTAACAGGAAAGAACTGCTTCGCGTTTTAATGGAAGTGAGGAATGGAAATTTTACCGAAAGGATGCCCATTGATGAAATAGGAATTAAAGGAAAGATCTGTGATACATTGAATGAGATCATTTCCTTAAATGAAAAAATGATGCAGGAATTTACCAAGGCAGGCAACAGTATTGGTAAACAAGGTAAGCTCACACAACGTATCGAAGTGCCCAAGGCAAAAGGCTCATGGAGAACAGGGGTCGATTCATTAAATACACTGATCTCTGACCTTGTTCATCCCACCATTGAAATTGCCCACGTTATCAGTTCAGTGGCGAAGGGAAATCTTTCCCAGCAGATGCCGCTGGAGATTGGAGGTCATACAATGCAGGGAGAATTTGTCGCGTATTGCAAGTGAAGTAAATGACATGGTGAAACAGCTGAACCTGTTTTCAATGGAAGTAACCCGTGTGGCACGTGAAGTGGGTTCGGAAGGAAAACTGGGCGGGCAGGCAAAAGTAAAAGGGGTGGCGGGAGTTTGGAAAGACCTTACAGATTCGGTAAACCAAATGGGAAGTAATCTTACTGCACAGGTACGGAATATTGCTGAAGTAACTACCGCGGTTGCAAAAGGTGACCTGTCTAAAAAGATCACCGTGGATGTAAAAGGAGAGATCCTGGAGCTTAAAAAATACCATCAACACCATGGTGGATCAGCTGAACTCATTCTCTTCCGAGGTAACACGTGTGGCACTGGAAGTTGGTACAGAAGGAAAGTTGGGGGGCCAGGCCCAGGTAAAAGGTGTGGCAGGAACATGGAAAGACCTTACGGATTCCGTAAACCAGATGGCATCTAACCTTACCGGGCAGGTGCGGAATATCGCTGAAGTAACAACGGCGGTGGCAAAAGGTGACTTGTCCAGACAGATCACCGTGGACGTAAAGGGCGAGATCCTTGAATTAAAAAACACCATCAATACCATGGTGGACCAGCTGAACTCTTTTTCTTCGGAGGTAACGCGTGTGGCACGGGAAGTAGGATCGGAAGGAAAACTTGGTGGACAGGCAAAGGTAAAGGGCGTTGGTGGCGTATGGAAGGATCTGACTGATTCTGTAAACCAGATGGCAAGTAACCTTACCGGGCAGGTGCGAAATATTGCCGAGGTAACAACGGCGGTGGCAAAGGGCGACCTGTCAAGGAAAATTACGGTAGACGTAAGAGGAGAGATCCTCGAGTTGAAAAATACCATTAATACCATGGTGGATCAGCTGAATTCATTCTCTTCAGAAGTAACGCGGGTGGCGTTGGAAGTTGGTACGGAAGGAAAACTTGGCGGCCAGGCACAGGTAAAAGGTGTGGCGGGAACATGGAAAGATCTGACGGATTCAGTAAATGGGATGGCGTAGTAACCTTACCGGCCAGGTGCGAAATATCGCCGAGGTAACAACAGCAGTTGCGAAGGGTGACTTTCAAGAAAAATCACGGTGGATGTTAAAGGAGAGATCCTTGAATTGAAGAATACGATCAACACGATGGTGGACCAGCTCAATTCATTTGGTTCGGAAGTAACGCGTGTGGCGCGTGAAGTAGGTTCCGAAGGAAAGCTTGGCGGGCAGGCAGATGTACCCGGTGTTGGCGGAACATGGAAAGATCTTACAGACTCAGTAAATAAAATGGCGTGTAACCTTACCTCGCCAGGTGAGAAATATTGCCGAGGTAACGACTGCCGTGGCAACGGGTGACCTTTCAAGAAAAATTGATGTGGATGTAAAAGGTGAGATCCTTGAGCTTAAAAATACGATCAACACCATGGTGGAACAGCTCCGCAGCTTTGCATCCGAGGTGACCAGGGTGGCACGTGAAGTGGGTTCTGAAGGAAAACTCGGTGGGCAGGCTGCAGTAGAAGATGTAGGTGGTGTATGGAAAGATCTTACCGATTCCGTAAACCTGATGGCAGGTAACCTTACCGGCCAGGTGCGGAATATCGCCGAAGTAACAACAGCCGTGGCGAAAGGAGACTTATCAAGAAAAATAACCGTGGATGTAAAGGGAGAGATCCTCGAATTGAAGAATACCATCAATACGATGGTGGATCAGCTGAATTCATTTGGCTCTGAAGTAACACGTGTGGCGCGGGAAGTAGGCTCCGAAGGAAAACTTGGCGGGCAGGCTGATGTGCCAGGTGTTGGCGGAACATGGAAGGACCTTACGGACTCAGGTAAATAAAATGGCGCAGTAACCTTACTCAGCAGGTAAGAAATATTGCGGAAGTGACCACTGCCGTGGCAAATGGTGACCTGTCCAGGAAGATCACGTGTGGATGTACAAGGGCGAGATACTTGAACTTAAAAATACCATCAATACGATGGTGGACCAGTTGAGAGGCTTTGCATCAGAAGTGACGCGTGTGGCCAGGGAAGTGGGTACTGAAGGAAAGCTCGGTGGGCAGGCAAATGTGCCAGGGGTGGCAGGCACATGGAAAGATCTTACGGATTCCGTGAACCAGATGGCGGGTAACCTTACCGCACAGGTGCGGAATATTGCCGAAGTGGCCATCGCCGTGGCCAATGGCGATATGTCGAAAAAGATCACCGTGGACGTGCGGGGTGAGATCCTGCAATTGAAAGAAACGTTGAATACAATGGTGGACCAGTTAAGAGCCTTCGCTTCGGAAGTGACCCGTGTGGCGCGGGAGGTTGGAACGGATGGAAAACTCGGCGGACAGGCATTTGTACCTGGTGTGGCCGGCACATGGAAAGATCTTACAGACTCTGTTAATCAGATGACGGGTAACCTTACCGCACAGGTGCGGAATATTGCAGAGGTTACAAAAGCTGTGGCAAGTGGTGACCTTTCAAAAACAGTGGCCATTGATGTTAAGGGTGAGATCCTCGATCTTAAAAATACCATCAATACCATGGTGGAACAGCTGAATTCATTTGCATTCGAGGTAACCCGTGTGGCAAGAGAAGTTGGTACAGAAGGAAAGCTGGGTGGGCAGGCCGAGGTAAAGGGCGTGGCAGGTACCTGGAAGGATCTTACGGATAGCGTGAACATGATGGCATCCAACCTTACAAACCAGGTTAGGGGTATTGCAAAAGTGGTGACTGCGGTGGCAACCGGTAACCTTAAACAAAAGCTTGCCATTGTATCCCGGGGTGAGGTGGCGCAGCTGATTGATACCATCAATGAAATGATCGATACACTTGCGGTATTCGCCGACCAGGTAACCACGCGTTGCCCGGGAAGTAGGTGTGGATGGGCGTTTGGGTGGCCAGGCAAGTGTGCCGGGGGCATCCGGTATCTGGAAAAACCTCACCGAAAACGTGAACCAGCTTGCACAAAACCTGACCACACAGGTGCGGTCTATTTCCGAAGTAGCGTCGGCGGTTACCAAAGGAGATCTTACCCGGAACCATCCGCGTGGAAGCAAAGGGTGAAGTGGAAGCATTGAAGGATACCATCAACCAGATGATCACCAACCTGCGCGAAACTACCCTTGCTAAACCAGGAACAGGACTGGCTGAAATCAAACCTTGCGAAATTTACCCAGATGCTGCAGGGTCAGAAAGACCTGAATACAGTAACACAAGCGTATTCTTTCTGAGCTTGCCCAGGTGGTAACAGCACATTACGGCGCATTCTATATTTTAAAACAGGATGAAGAATCCCAGAATGTAAAACTGAATTTGTTTCCTCTTATGGGTATAAATCCGAAAAAAATATTATTGAAAGAATTCGGCATTGGCGAAAGCCTCGTGGGCCAGGTAGCTTTTGAAAAAGAAAGGATTATTCTTTCAAATGTGCCAGGTAATTATATCAAGATAACATCGGGCCTGGGAAAAGCAACCCCTGCAAACCTCATCATATTACCTGTATTGTTTGAAAACAAAGTAAAGGCTGTTATCGAACTTGCTTCGCTGGATGCATTCAGTGAAACACACCTTGATTTTTTAAGCCAGCTAACTGAAAGTATCGGGATCGTGTTAAATACCATTGAAGCAAACTCCCGTACAGAAGAATTGCTTGCACAATCCCAATCGCTTGCAGGAGAATTAAAAGTGCAGCAGGAAGAATTAAGAAGAACAAATGATGAGCTCCAGGATAAGGCATTGCTGCTGGTGAAACAAAAAAATGAAGTGGAAGTCAAGAACAAGGAAGTGGAAGAAGCAAGACGCTCCCTCGAAGAAAAAGCAGAACAGCTGCAGCTTACCTCAAAATACAAATCTGAGTTCCTTGCAAACATGTCGCATGAGTTAAGAACACCATTAAATAGTTTATTGATACTTGCCCAGCAATTGTATGAGAATTCCGAAGGCAATTTGAATGATAAGCAGATCCGTTATGCAAAGACGATTCACTCCTGCGGTGATGACCTCATACAACTGATCAATGATATTCTTGATCTGTCTAAGATCGAATCAGGATTTATTACAGCGAATATTTCCCCGGTGCGTTTTACTGAAATTGCATCATTTGCAGAAACTACTTTTAAGCCAATATCAGAAGCAAGGCATTTACAATTCACTATTGAAACAGATACAAAGCTGCCTGATTCAATGGAAACAGATATTCAGCGTCTTAACCAGATCCTTAAAAACCTGTTGTCAAATGCATTTAAGTTCACAGAAAAAGGAGAAGTGAAACTTAAGATCTATGAAGCAGAAAATAACTGGAAACATGGAATGCCAAGTCTTGACAATGCCAAAGAAGTGGTGGCATTTGCGATCAGTGATACCGGTATCGGAATTCCGCAGGAAAAACAAAATATCATTTTTGAAGCTTTTCAGCAGGCGGAAGGGTCAACAAGCCGCAAATATGGTGGTACCGGGCTTGGGCTTGTCCATCAGTCGCGGACTTGCAGAATTATTAGGAGGCACCATTGAACTTGAAAGCAACTCAGGCCAGGGCAGCACATTTACATTGTTTCTCCCACTCGACAATCTTCGAAATGATCACTGCAAAAGAGGGCCTTGATCCGGCAACCTACGCATCTGTAAAGTTAGGTTCTGATTCAGGCGATATTGATACTTTACTGAATGCGATCGGGATTGTGAATGATAGAGCAGATACTAAAAACCTGAGCATTGTAAATGAAATGATCAATGAAACAGGTGATGACAGAACAAATATACAGCCGAATGATAAAGTTGTACTGATCGTTGAAGACGACCTCCGTTTTGCAAAGATCATGATCGATAAAGCACAAGACAGGAAAACCTGAAAGCGATCGTGGCTGTTAGTTATATTGAGGTGTTTGATTTTATCAACCGCTTAGCCCCTGTTGCCATTACGCTGGATGTAAAATTACCGGATACAAGTGGGTGGAAAGTGCTTGAGCTTCTTCACAATGATCTTAATTACCGGCATATCCCCATTCACTTAATATCCGGGGAAGAAAACCGCATACTGGCATTAAAACGCGGTGCCCGCAGTTTTTTATTGAAGCCGGTAGAAAATGAATCGCTCAATGAACTTTTTGAAGATATCATTACATACAATAATAAAGAAATAAAAAAAGTGCTGGTTGTGGAAGATAATGAAATTGAATCCTCACAGATCGCTAAAATATTGAAGTCGGACAGTATCGAGGTTACGATTACTGACAACAGGAACAGAAGCGATCGAATTGATCAGTAAAAATGATTATGATTGCATCATTCTTGATTATACGCTTCCGGATATACCAGGTTCAGAATTGGTGAACCAGTGTAACAGAACTTAAAAAGAAACTGACTGCCGTTATTGTTTATTCAGCAAAAGATTTCAATAAAAATGAATTAAAGCATCCTTAACCGGAATTCCAACAGCATTTTGATGAAAGGAGTGAATTCACTAGAACACTTGCTGGAAGAAACGGTATTGCACCTGCATATCAATCATAAAGACCTTGCTTCCTGAAAAAAGAAAGATCATTGAAAATATCCGGATCAAAGAAGACATATTAACCGGCAAGAATATTCTTGTAGTTGACGATGATGTAAGAAACCTGTTTGCGCTTACCACTGTTTTTGAGCGATATAATATTAATGTGGTAACGGCCGAGAGCGGCAGGGAGGCAATCAATATAATCAACGAAGAGGGTACAAAAATAGATATGGTGCTTATGGACATCATGATGCCGGAAATGGATGGTTATGAAACCACCCAAAAGATCAGGAGGGAGCACAAGAACAGCTCGCTCCCAATCATTGCCGTTACTGCAAAAGCAATGAAAGGTGATCGCCAGAAATGTATCGATGCAGGGGCATCAGATTATATCACAAAACCCTTAAAAATTGACCAGCTTTTATCATTAATGAGGATCTGGTTTTACAAATGATCCAGGACCGGCAAATGAAATAAGCTAAAACAAAAATTAACAGGCATGCAGAAGATCTTACTCGTTGATGACAGGGAAGACAATTTACTATCCATAGAATCAATACTGGAGCCGGACGGATATATTTTTATAAAAGCGAATTCCGGCAGGCAGGCTTTAAAAATTTTACTGTCCGAGTATGATTTTGCAATGATATTAATGGATGTAAAAATGCCCAACCTGAATGGCTTTGAAACAGCAACCCTGATCTATGAGCGGGAAAAGCTAAGGCATATTCCAATTATTTTTATTACCGCCAACAATTATGGTGAAGAAAATATCTTTAAAGGGTACAAGGCCGGGGCTGTTGATTATATTTACAAACCCATTAATCCCGACCTGCTTAGGGCTAAAGTTTCTGTATTTATCGACATGTACAAAAAAAATTACCGGCTGATGGTCCAGGAACAAAAACTGCGGGCCGCTAATGAAAATCTTGCAAAAGAAATTGAAGTCAGGAAAAAAACAGAAGCACAGATCATAGAACTGAACCTGCAGTTAATGGAGAATATTGAACAACTAAAAACTACCAATGAAGATCTTGATAATTTTGCATACATCGCTTCGCATGATCTACAGGAACCGCTCCGCAAGATCAGGACATTCAGTAACATGTTATTGACAAAGCATATACATTCCCTCGATGAAACATCCATCGATTACCTTTCAAAAATTGAGCGTTCTTCCAAAAGAATGCAACTGCTTATCGACGATATACTGGATTTTTCAAGATTTTCCTCGAATGCCGATTCTTTCAGAGATACTGATTTAAACGAAATAGTAAAAATCGTTTTATCTGACATGGACCTTGCTGTTGCAGAAAAAAAAGCGATCATAGAGGTTAAAGAACTGCCCAGCTGTCATGTTGTCCCAAGTATGTTCAGGCAACTGTTTCAAAATCTTATTTCAAATGCATTGAAATTTTCAAAACCAGACAGGGCTCCTAAAATTAATATTACAACGGAAAAAATAAAGGGAATATTGATACCCGGTATTGATGAAAAGCTTTACAACGATGATTATTATTCCGTCACAGTTTCAGATAATGGCATAGGCTTCGAAACCCAATATGCTGACCTGATCTTTATTATTTTCAAAAGACTGTATAGCAGTAACAGGTTTGAAGGAACCGGCATCGGCCTGGCTATATGCAAAAAGATCGCAGAGAAACACAATGGTTATATTTATGCAAGAAGCAAGCCTGGTACAGGTTCCGAATTTATCTTTACGCTGCCTGTCAACAGGAAAAACGGTATTTCCTAATGCTCCTTTAAATGATTCCTGTAAAATTCTTTTCCTCCAATTTTTTCAAAACAGCCGTTCCAAAAAAAATAACAATTTTTAAAAGTTTCAAAAAAATCTCTATTATTACACTCGTATTTGAACAAAAAATATGGATGGTAAAGCCCTGTTTTTCCTGGCGGATGATGATACTGACGACCAGGAATTTTTTGTAACTGCCCTGCAGGAGATAGATAAGTCTATTGAATGTGTTACCGCTATCGATGGCAAAGAAGCCCTGGAAAAACTACAAAAAGAAAACAACCTTATCCCCGATTTTATCTTTCTTGACCTGAATATGCCCCGTATGACAGGGCTCCAATGCCTGGCTGAAATAAAGAGAATAGACAGATTAAAACATGTACCAATAGTCATGTATTCTACTTCCCATGTAAAAAAAGATGACGATGAGTCAAAGAGATTAGGTGCACAATATTTCTTTAAAAAAAGCTGCTCTTTTAATGAACTGGTGAACTACTTAAAAACCTTGCTTGCATCCCATCCCCCGCATCACTAAAGACTGTCTGACCCTTACGATAAGCTCAATATATAAGCTTTCAGATCATCATATCCGGTATTCATGACTGTGGATTTCTTTGGCTTGTCTACGATATTCTTTACCGCATCAGGCAACCCGATCTTAATGCCCAGCACTTTTTCCACCACATCATAGAATTTTACCGGGTGCGCTGTTTCCATGAAAATGCCCTGGTTACCGGGATGTTGTTTCAAATAATGTGTTAATGCCAAATACCCCACTGCGCCGTGTGGGTCCAGTAAATAATCATACTGTTTATATACTTTCTGAATAGCATCCCTTGTTTCATCATCACCGAAACTGTAGGATGACAACATATTTTTAATGTCGGGGAATTGATGATCAAATAATTCTAAAATTCGTATGAAATTACTGGGATCTCCAACATCCATTGCATTGGAAATAGTTGGTACAGATTGTTGTGCCTGGTAATTTTCTGTCTGCATAAATTTTGGAACAACATCATTGGCATTGCAGGCCGCAATAAAATGTTTAATGGGAAGCCCTGATCTTGCCGCCAATAATCCTGCACAGATATTTCCGAAGTTGCCACTGGGCACACTGATCACCGGCGCCTCATTTTTGTTCGCCCACTGTTTGTACGCAAAAAAATAAAAGAACTGTTGTGGGAGCCACCTGGCCACATTGATCGAATTGGCAGATGTAAGAAATAATTGTTGATTCAGTTCCTTATCCACAAATGCCTGTTTCACCAGTCGCTGGCAATCATCAAAAGTTCCATGAACTTCGAGAGCATGAATATTTTTTCCATGCGTAGTGAGCTGCTGCTCCTGAACCTTGCTCACTTTGCCCGAAGGATACAGGATAACCACTTCTACGCCTTCGATACCATAAAAACCATCTGCCACTGCCCCACCGGTATCACCGGAAGTTGCAACAAGCACCGTTACTTTTTTGTTGTGATCTTTTACAAAATACCCAAGGCACCTGCTCATAAACCTCGCACCAACATCTTTAAACGCCAATGTATTGCCATGAAATAATTCAAGGGCCGTAATGCCCGGGCATAGATTTACCAACGGGATGGGGAAATTGATCGTTTCACTGGTTATTTTGAAAAGCATTTCCTCCGGGATCGTGTTTCCTACATATGGCTTTATAACCCTGAATGCAATTTCTTCATTGGAATATTTTTCAATTCCCCGGATCAGGTCCGTTTCCACCTGTGGAATCGCCTGGGGGAAATACAGTCCCTTATCAGGCGCCTGCCCGTTAACGGTAGCTTGCTTAAAATCAACGATGGGTGACTGTCTATTGAGGCTGTAGTATTTCATTTACAGGATGCTCTTGTATAGGTTCTTAAATTATGTTGAATTTTGAATGCTAAATGTTGAATGATGTTTGCGTAACGAATTCACTTTTCGTTTTTCACGATTCACTTTTCACTACTTCTACTCCTTTATTATTGACAGTAGTTACGTATGTTTTATATTCAATACCCAGTTTTTCATAAATGCTTTTCATAGATCCTTCTACCTGTAATGCTGTTTCCCTCGTTTCACTTAACATGAATAACGAAGGACCGCTTCCTGAAATGCCGCCACCCAAAGCGCCTGCTTCTTTAGCTCTATGCTTTACTTCATCAAAACCGGGGATCAGCTTACTTCTTACCGGCTCAATAATAATATCTTCCAGTGAACGGCCGATCAGTTTGTAATCTCCTTTCAGAAACCCCGTAACCAGCCCCGCAACATTCGCCCATTGTATCACGGCATTTTTTAATGGAACCTCTTTCGGGAGTATTTCTCTTGCATAAGAAGTTTTTATTTCAATCTGCGGGTGAACAATGGTTATAAAAAGTGCTGGTGTACTTAATGGAATAATATCCAGTGTTGATGTATCCCTTATTAAAACAAGCCCTCCATAAATACAAGGCGCGATATTATCAGCATGCCTTGCCCCACTGGCAATTATTTCTCCTTCCATCGCAAAGGAAACCAGTTGTTTTTTGTTGAAGGGTTTCCCCAGCAATTCATTGGCTGCAACCACGATGCCTGCTGCACTGGCAGCACTGGAGCCGATACCGCTGCCGGGTTTTATTCCTTTATTGATAGTGATATCAAACCCATTTTTATGACCCAATGCTTTGATCATTGACTGCAAAGCAACACCGGCAATATTCTTATCCGGCGCTACAGGAAGTTGAAAGTTATCTGTATGCTGTATTGTTATGCCGGGCGATTCCCTTGATGATAATTTTATGGTATCAAAGGGTTCATTCAATGCCATTCCCAAAATATCAAAACCACAACAAAGATTTGAAACAGATGCAGGTGACCTGACAGTAACTGACTTCATTTTAAAAGTGTAAATGATGTATGATTTATGATGTATGATTTATGATGTATGATTTATGATGTATGATTTATGATGTATGATTTATGATGTATGATTTATGATGTATGATATAGTGCTCCCGGAAAATCATACATCTTACATCATACATCATAAATGTTATTATGCTTTTGATGCCCGTATAATATCTGCAAACACCCCGCTCGCTGTGACGTCTGCGCCCGCACCTGCACCTTTCACTACCAATGGCTGATCGGGGTAGCGATCGGTATAAAACAACACAACGTTATCCTTTCCATACAGATGATAAAGATCGTGCTTTGGATTAATATGCTGTAACCCAACCGATGCTTTACCATTATTGTAAGTCGCAACAAATTTTAATTTATTACCGCCCGCCGCTGCTATTTGATAAAGCCCTTTAAAATGAGCTTCATGCTTTTCCATCTCTTTATAGAATTGTGCTACATCTCCTTCCATACAGGATGCAGGCATGAAGGAATTATTGGTAATATCCTCCATCTCCATTTTTTCACCCGCCTCTCTTGCCAGGATCAATATTTTTCTCATCACATCTGTACCGCCAAGATCGAGTCTCGGGTCCGGCTCTGTATAACCTTCCTCCTGGGCCTGTCTTACAATTTCTGCGAACTTTTGATTGCCAACATAATGGTTAAAAACAAAATTGAGCGTGCCGCTGAGCACGGCTTCGATACGATGCACCCGGTCACCGCTTCGAATGAGATCATTCAGGGTTCCGATCACGGGCAAACCTGCACCTACATTTGTTTCAAATAGAAACCGGCTGTTGAATTCCCTGGCCAGGTCCTTCAGTTCTTTATAATTTTCATAGGCCGATGAAGCCGCCACTTTATTACATGCAACCACGGAAATACTTTTTTCCAGCAGCTGGTCATAGATACCGGCCACCTGGTCATTCGCAGTGATATCTACGAAAACCGTATTGCGAAGATTCCTTGAAATGATCTGGTCGATGAATGGTTGAAGATCAGCTACAGGCCCTTCTCCTACCTTTTTCTCCCATTCATCCAGCCCGATCCCCTCTTCATTGATCAGCATATTCCGGCTATTGATCATCCCTACCAGCCTTACCTGCAAACGCAGTTGCTCCTGCAGGAAAACATGTTGTTGTTTTACCTGCTGCAATAATTTTTTTCCAACATTGCCTGTGCCGGCAAGGAAAATATTTACCTGCTTATAAGTGTTTTCAAAAAATTCTTCATGCAATACATTGATCGACTTACGGACATCCCTGGTTGCAATTACTGCAGAAATATTTTTTTCTGAGGATCCCTGGGCGATTGCCCGGATATTGACACCATTCCTTCCCATTGCGCTGAACATCCGGCCGCTTACCCCGGTATGATTTTTCATGTTCTCCCCCACCAGGGCAACAATGGAAAGATCGCTTTCAATGATCAGTGGCTCTACTTTACCCAGCGCAATTTCATTGGCAAAAGCAGCATCGACGGCCAGCTTGGCATTTGTTGAAAAAGCGCCATCGATCGCCACGGAGATGGTATGTTCAGAGGAACTTTGTGTTATTAAAATGACATTGATCTTTTGATCATTCAGCGCCTCGAACAATCTTTTTGAAAAACCGGGGATACCAATCATTCCACTTCCTTCGAGGCTGATCAAGAAAATATTATTGATGCTTGAAATGCCACGGACGATATTATCAGCAGCAATAACAGGAACGTTATTGGAATGATCTTTATGAGCGATCATGGTTCCCGGGTCTGATGGTGAAAAAGTATTCCTGATCCAAACGGGTATATTCTTATTCATTACCGGCTGGATGGTGGGAGGATAAATGACCTTTGCCCCAAAATGTGAAAGTTCCATAGCTTCCTGGTAGGATATAAATGGAATGATCCTCGCATTGCTGGTAAGCCTTGGATCAGCAGTCATCATACCACTCACATCCGTCCATATTTCCAGTACAGTTACATCCAGGGCAGCAGCGATGATGGCCGCGGTATAATCGGAGCCTCCCCTTCCCAACGTTGTGCTGATCCCCTTTTCATTTGCTGCAATAAATCCCGGAATAATAAAAAGAGAGATCGCTTTGCCGGAAAAATATTGTTTAATTTTTTCATTGGTCAGATGGAAATCAACTTCCGCTGCATTAAAATCTGAATTGGTAATGATCAGTTCCCGGGCATCTTTCCATGCCGCATCCATGCCTGCGTCAATACATGCAGTTGCTATGATCTGTGATGAGAGCCATTCCCCATAGCTGCTGATCCTGTCCTTCGATCTTTTGGTAAGTTCTCCCATCAGGAAGATCCCACTGCACAATGCCGCAATTTCTTCAGCTGAATTTTTAACAAGTTCCAATAAGGAAGCCTGGCTGGGACCGGAGATCAATTGTTTCACACAATCGAGGTGCCGCTGTTCCGACTGGAACAGTTTGTCTTTATAACCCTCTTTTCCATCAGCAGCAAGCAAGGCTGCATCCAGCAACAGGTCTGTAATACCTCCCATTGCTGAAACGACCACGATCGTTTTGTCTTTGGCAATGGCCGATTTTACAATGCTTATGACCTTTTGTATATTTTCCGCATTGGCAACTGAGGTCCCGCCAAATTTTAAAACCTGCATAACCTGAAATTAAATGATTTGAAATGTTATTGAACGGCAATAGAAGCTTTCTTTAGTGAAGCAACGCCCATTTGATGATATGTTAATGTACAACCCTAACGGGTTGTTGTTGTGAAAGTAGTTGTTGTAGCCGTGATGGCATTATTTACAACTGTATGAGCTGTAGAAGGGAGATTAATATGTTGGATTTTGACCTGCACTTCAGCTAAAATAAGATTATTCACCGAAAAAACAATTTAAGTACCAGGCTTTTTTAGATTTCTGTAGAAATAATTGCACGATAACGCACGGAATTTATACAACCATTCTGTTTATGATGAAATTATTCTACAATTTATTATAGGTTCCTGTTACAAAAAAATGGCACAAATATTTCGTGATATTAATCGTCAAGAAGATCTGTTTAGGGGAGATTACAAAGAGAGATCTGAGAAATTAAACCCTTATAACTTGAAACCGGTAATTCGGACGAAAGGAAAACAGAGAATCACGATAACCCCCTGTTCACACAGGGGGTTTTTTAATGGTACAATTTTTCGATGATTTCATGTAGTGGAACTTTCAACGATCATAACAGATAAAATACAGCAGGAGGGGCCTATCTCTTTTCATGATTTTATGGAAATGTCACTATATTATCCCAGGCTTGGCTACTATAATTCTGTTCATGACGCCATTGGAAAAAAAGGCGATTATTTTACAAGCCCTGAATTGACCCCTGCATTTGGTGCAATGATCGCTAAGCAGGTAGAGGAGATGTGGAAGATCATGGGCGAAATACCGTTTACCATTGTTGAGTTCGGTGCAGGAACTGGCATGCTTTGTCTGGATGTGTTGAATTATCTTAAAAATAATCAGCCATTATACAAAGACCTCCGTTACTGCATCATTGAAAAGAGCACGGCCATGCGTGACAAACAGCAACAACGTTTACATGAAAAAGTAAGCTGGTATAATAGTATTCGTGAGATCGGTGATATTACCGGTTGCATTTTATCCAACGAGCTTATAGATAATTTCTCCGTACACCAGGTAGTGATGCAGGATGAGCTTATGGAAATATTTGTGAATTATGAAAATGGTTTTACTGAATTACTCAGGCCGGCGGGTACAGCATTGAAAAATTATTTGAAAGAACTGGGTGTGGAATTACCCCGGGGGTTTCGAACAGAAATAAATCTGGAAGCCATTGAATGGATAAAGGAAATTGCCGGTTCTTTAAAAAAGGGCTATGTGTTAACGATCGACTATGGCTATCCGTCTGCTGAATTGTATTGCCCACGCAGGAGCTGTGGCACATTGATCTGTTATAACAAACATAGGATCAATGAAGATCCATATGATCATATCGGTACACAGGATATCACTGCGCACGTAAATTTTTCAGCGCTTTGCAATTGGGGCTCAAAAAGCGGGCTTGAATGTTGCGGGCTTACAGACCAGGCTCATTTCCTCCTATCCCTGGGATTTAAGGAATACCTCAGGGAAACGATACAGGATGAAACTGATATCATCCAGATGGTTAAAAAAGAATCATTTCTTACGCATATGTTGCTTGTTGAAATGGGAAGCAGGTTTAAAGTGCTCATACAACAACTGAATTTACCCAAACATGAATTATCGGGATTGCAGTATTCCAAACCATCTTAATGTAAATTATGAAAAATATATGGGTCCTGTTATTCTCTTTTGCAAGTTTCATTAACTGCAATGCTCAAATCAATGATTTAAATACAGATAGCTCCGTGACCTTAAACTTATACGATACAATCTATCCCGGCCCATACGCGTTGATCGCTGGAGGAAGTAAAGGGATCGGTTATGCGATCGCCGAGGCACTGGCAAAAAGAAAGTACAATTTAATTTTGATCGCAAGGCATTATGATAGCCTCGTTGCCGCCAAAAATAAACTTGAATCCGCTTATGGCATTCACGTGGAATTATTGGTGAGGGACCTGAGCGTTGATTCATCGGCAACCGAAATAGCCGCATGGTGTATTGAGAAAAATATTCCTTTAAAAATGCTTTGCAATGTGGCAGGTTTTGGCGGTGAAAATGATTATTTATCCCTGCCACTTGACAAACTTCGTTATATGGTCAGGCTGAATGTTGAATCCTGCATGGCACTTAGCCTTACATTACTTCCATTGCTTGAAAAAAATGCGCCATCTTATATATTGAATGTAGCAAGTATGGCTGGCTTTGCTCCCATTCCGGTAAAAAATATGTATTCAGCTACAAAATCAGCGGTGATATTTTTCAGCTATTCATTGAGATACCAGCTAAAAGAAAAAAATATAAGTGTCAGTTGTCTCAGTCCCGGCCCTGTTTTTACCAAGCCTGAGATCGAAAAGGATACCAAAGAAAAGCTTGGCTGGCTTGGTATGCAGATGGCCGTATCACCAAAAAGGGTTGGGGAAATAGCGGTTCGTAAAACACTGAATAAAAGGATGATGATCGTGCCGGGAACATTGTCCAGGCTGATGTCTATTATAGTACGTCTACTTCCGAGGAGACTGGTCGTTTCTATTTATAATAAAGTGGGGAATAAAAAGTGAAAACCATACCATATTTTTCTGTACTTTCACCGCCAATTAACTCTGATATCTCTTAAAAAATCCCCCCACTCTCCTATATTTTAACCCGGGTATGCATGTTTTTCTTTTATGCGCATTTGCCAGGTTCAATCACTAACTATAAAGCCGGAAATTATAAGTAAATGTTACAAAAAGTTTTTTTTACTGTTAAGGTATTTTTTTTATTCACTTTGCTTGCCTGTTCTGCAAATATTTTATCAGGACAAACCATTGCAGCATGGGATTTTACGGGTGCAACTTCTCCTGTTTCATTTGCTGCCACAACCTTTGATGCACATCTTATATCCGCCAATCTTATCACCCGGGGCGTGGGTGCTCCGGAATGCCCGGGGACCAATTCATTTCATAGCACGGGTTTTCAAAATAATGGCATCGCTACATCAAATACTGATTATTTCCAGGTAACCTTATCTCCACAGGCAGATTATAAATTATCGCTCTTTAATATTGATGCAAAGCTGAGTGGCAGTCCTGCTTTTGCTGTATCACCCGGCGTGAGCTCGCAGTTTGCCTACAGCCTTGATGGTACCAATTTCATTCTGATCGGAGATCCACAAACAAGTACCGGTTCAGCTTCAACGCTTGGCCAGGTACCTTTATCAGGCGTTTCAGAGCTGCAAAATATACCTTTCGGAACAACCGTTACCATACGATATTATGCAAGCGGGCAGAACAATACAGGCGAATGGGGCTTTAATTCTCCCCTGCCGGGCACAAATGGCCTGGCTATTTTAGGCCTTGTTTTGTCGACCAATACCATAATCGTAGACCCCGGTGGCCCCCCGGAAGCGCCCTTTACCCTGGCTGACTGCAGTTCAACAGCAACGGGCACGATCAATTTTACTTCAACAGGCAGCTTTACTTCAAATACATACACCGCCATTTTATCAGATTTTTCAGGAAGTTTTTTGGAGCCTCCTGTTATTATCGGCTCACTGGTAAGTGATGCAAATGCAGGCAGTATCAACATTACCATTCCTGCCGGAACAAATGGCTCAGCATACCGCATCCGGATCGTCAGCAGCAACCCTGTTGTTTCAGGCACGCTGCGTCCACAAAATGCATTCGAAATTTTTGCAGGCTATTGCCATTCAGAACAGCAGGATATTTTCAGGTGCAGGGTTCAATACGGCGATTGGTCAGATCCGAATACCTGGGAATCCTCTCACAACAGTCTTCCCTTCATACCTGCGACCATTGCGCCTACAGGCTTTTCAACGGTACAGATCCCGCCCGGGGATACGGTGGCCATTACAACCGCTATAGATGTTCACCATACCGATGTAAATGGAACCCTGTTGTTATTAAATGGAAACGGGAACCAGGGTGCCGTCACTTTTTTCGGGCGCAGGTTCTTTAGTGATTTTAGTATGAAAGTGCATGCCGGCGGGGAATTCAAGGTTGTATCAAGTAATGCAGGCTATACGGATGCCATTCACTACAACGAAGACGCACAACTCTTTATATTCGGAAAGCTCACTATCGGTGACGGATCAGCGAACCAGGCCGGCGGGTTTTATAATTTTGCAACAAACCCTGTTGGTACCGAAACTGTCTGGCGGAACGGGTCCATATTTGAATGGAACAGTACCAGCCCTTTTGCACCTGCCAGTGATGCCGTTTATTTCAACAATGATTTTGAATCCCCCATTTTCCGCATGACCAAAATGCCGGCCGCTCCCTTTGGCGGGACGGGCAATACCATTATCAATGGCCTGCTGGATGTAAATACCCCGGTTGTTTTTACAGGCGCCGGTACAAAAATATTCCGGGATGGAATTATTGGTTCATCTTCCATTACCCAAACTGCTGAATCAGGTCCCTTCCAGATTCTATCACCCTATAACGTTATACCACCTACTTCAACCTCACCGGGTGTACTGGTTGGTGTATTGGATGGTACGCTGGCTATCAACCTGGCCACGGGGTTGACGATGGCAGCAGGAATAACTGTTCCTGATGGTGCCCATATCAGTATTGCAGGGCCGTGCCTTTCAACGGGAAAGATCGCAGTAGAAGGAGGAGCGGTCCTTGGCCTGGAACCTGCAACCTTGCTTACCATACAGGACGCCGACCTCCTGAATGAAGGCGTGATCAATGGTACCGGGGCCATTCATTTTACAGGTGCCAACGCTTCTGCGTTAAATTCCTCCGGGCTGCTTACAGCTCCTGTTAAACTTTTAAACAAGCAACTATACTTAACCGGTACCAGCAATACAGGCGCCATAGAACTTACAGGGGGCAGCAATTTAAAACTTGATTTTTTTGATCTGAATACCGGTGCAGCTGCCATAACAGGTGACGCGTCAAATTATATCATTACCAATGATACAGGAAGGGTAAACCAATTCCTGGCTGGCACAGGTGTAACATATCATATTGGAATAAACAACAGCTCCTATACACCTGTAACGGTTACGAATATGGGTAGCCCGGATTATTTTGGAATAAGGGTTGCACCCGGTGTTACCGATACCGCTTCCATCAGCAGTGGCAATGTAGACCGTACCTGGTTTATTGGTGATTCCTCGCAGGTCATAACAGGCCTGGCTTTAAAGATGCAGTGGAATGACAGCGATGAGCAGCCGGGTTTTGACCGTACCGGATCCTATGTTTCACATTTCAGCGCATGCCAGGCGATCGTGAATTGTGATGAAGGATATTATGACATCGTTCCGGCAGCAGCAGCTGCAGGCACAGGTCCTTACAGTATGTTGCGAAACAGTATCAGCCATTTAAAGTCCCCTGCTTTTATAATCAGCTCAAGGCCTTTTGTATATACTTTTACAGGCAATGGAAACTGGAGCGATGCTATTAACTGGTCGCCGGGGATCGTACCTGTTTCCGTGATCACGCCGGCCATGGAAGTTCTCATCGACCCCATCTTAGCGGGACAATGCATTCATAACGGTAACATCACGATCCAACAGGGCGGCAAACTGACCGTGAAGGATGGTAAGGCAATGACTGTAACTGGTAATATCGTGGTAGAGTAATCGCACTCACCTGATTTTAGCTTCAAATTGGCCATGAATCGCCCTTTTTTTCCCAAAAAAAGGCTAAAACTTAACATAGGATATATTATCTTAACGCTAAGTTTGTAAAAATAACATCATATGGCAAAGAAAAATGTATCAAAGGTTAATTCAAAAAAGGCGGTCATACAACTGGTTGAAAAAGACTTAGAGTCCTTACTTACAAAACTCTACCCGGCAATGGGAGAAAAGAAATTCAGGAAAAGGATCAAAAGAGCCGGCAGGATCCTGGTACGTGGAATAAAAGTTAAAGAAATAGCCCGTGAAGAAACAGGCAAACCCACCGAAGACGTGCCGGTAATTTAAGTGTGATCGAAATATAGCTGAACCTTAAAATAAAACCAGGTAAGCTATATCCTATATAAAAAGCAGGGTTCATTACCCTGCTTTTTTATTTACAAACCAGGTGAATGTTTCTAAGTAAGCCTGCCGTTTTGGTTATTACCATTCGTCACAAAATACCGGGGCAAATAGATCAATATCCTATCTTTAAAACCGATGAAAATTGTAGCATCCATATTTGCATGCATGGTTTTGTTCCTCTCAACCCAGTGTATGATCATACGCAACAATGTTGAGATAACTAAAACAGTTGTAGAAAAAAGCTGTTGTTCTAAAAAAAGCAGCTGCGACAGGAAGAAAGACAGCAAAGAAAGCAATAATACAAAAGGCGCCTGTAATCCTTTTATGGTTTGTTCAGGATGTGTATATGTTGCTTCCGAAAATCCGGAATATAGTTTTCACCCCTTTCTCAGCAGTTCTATTAAACAAGCTTACAAACCTCAATTTTATATTTCAGATTTTATCTCCACGCTGTGGCACCCGCCTGAATTCATTTAATATTTGAAAAACAATTTTTTAATTATTAAATAACTTAAGATGAAAAAAATATTTTTAAGCATCATTGCGACCGCAATCATGTCAGGCTTTTCGGTATATGCCAATAAAAGCAAAAAGGCAAAATCAAAAAAACAGGCGAAAACCGAATGCTGTGAAAAGAAAAAATGCAAAAAGACAGCAAAATGTGATCCTTCAGCCTGCGCAGCGATGCCTGGTTGCAAGCATACATAAATAAAGAAGTAGTAAGTAAGACCCACCACTAAGCTGGTGGGTCTTTTTATTTTTCAAAATCATTATAAGACCTGCCATATTTACTTTCTATGTCTTCCTATTTAAGCATGGGATTTGTTTACTTATTTGTATCACTATAAAATTTCTAACGTATGGCAACCAAAAAAACACCAAAAAATAATTCAGCAAATAGTAAGCAAAACGACCTCCAGCCAGACATGGAACATGGTAAAGACCAGTTTCT
Source organism: uncultured Chitinophagaceae bacterium (assembly GCA_963779595.1). Classification (GTDB taxonomy): domain Bacteria; phylum Bacteroidota; class Bacteroidia; order Chitinophagales; family Chitinophagaceae; genus Ferruginibacter. The sequence continues at coordinate 1,005,053 of CAVZYY010000002.1, forward strand.
CACTACCAACCAGGGATTAAAGATAAATGACAATCAGAATTCATTAAAAGCTGGTGAGCGTGGCGCTACCCTTTTGGAAGATTTCATTTTACGGGAAAAAATTACCCACTTTGACCATGAGCGGATTCCCGAAAGGATCGTTCATGCAAGAGGCTCGGGTGCACACGGTGTTTTTGAATGCTATGAATCCATGGCAAAATATACCAAGGCAGGTTTTTTACAGAAACCCGGCAAAAAAACTCCAGTATTTGTGAGGTTCTCTACTGTCGCAGGTTCACGGGGATCTACAGATCTTGCGAGGGATGTAAGAGGCTTTTCGGTAAAATTTTACACAGAAGAAGGCAACTATGATCTGGTTGGAAATAATATTCCCGTATTTTTCATCCAGGATGCCATCAAATTTCCTGACCTGGTTCATGCAGTAAAGCCCGAGCCTGACAATGAGATTCCCCAGGCAGCTTCTGCCCATGATACCTTTTGGGATTTTATTTCGCTCATGCCTGAAAGCATGCATATGATCATGTGGGCCATGAGTGACCGCGCCATTCCCAGGAGCCTGCGGATGATGGAAGGTTTTGGCGTACATACTTTTCGCTTCATCAATGAGCAGGAAAGTCAATATTCGTGAAATTTCACTGGAAGCCACTATTGGGGGTACACGCAGTTGCATGGGATGAAGCAACCAGGATATCCGGAAAAGACCCGGATTTTCACCGCAGAGATCTTTGGGAAGCTATTGAAAGCGGCGCATTTCCTGAATGGGAATTCGGTGTCCAGATGGTAGATGAAAAAGATGAGCATAAATTTCCATTTGATCTCCTTGACCCAACCAAAATAATTCCTGAAGAGATGGTTCCGGTTACAGATCATTGGTAAGATGACATTGAACAGGAATCCGGATAATTTCTTTGCGGAAACGGAACAGGTTGCTTTTCACCCCGGGCACCTTGTACCGGGTATTGATTTTACGAATGACCCTTTATTGCAGGGAAGGTTATTCTCTTATACAGATACACAATTGTCAAGGTTAGGAAGTCCCAATTTTCATGAGATTCCTATCAACCGTTCTGTCAATACCGTGCACAATAACCAGCGGGACGGGCATATGCGGCAACAGATCAACAGCGGGAAAGTCAGCTTACCATCCAAATACTATCGGTGGCGGATGTCCGTTCCAGGCAAAAATGGCGGAAGGAGGTTTTAGTTCATATACCGAAAGAATTGATTCAAAAAAGATCCGGGCAAGAAGCCAGAGCTTTTTTGATCATTTCAGCCAGGCAAGTTTATTTTATAACAGCCAGAGTGAAGCAGAAAAAGATCATCTTACCAACGCGCTGCGTTTTGAACTAAGCAAAGTAGAGATACCTGCGATCCGCGAAAGAATGGTGGGCCTGCTTACCCAGGTTGACAAGACGCTGGCAGCGAATGTGGCGGATGCACTTGGCTTAAAAGCTCCCAAAGGACCCATGCTGCCCATGAATCATTCAATACCCGCTGATGGAAATCCAAAGAATTTTCAGCCGGTTAAAGTTCAATTGCCCATCAGTGAATCACCTGCTCTGAGCATGGCGAACTTAAAGAAGGATACCATACAGACCAGGCAAGTTGCTGTGCTTTGTGCCAATGGTGTAGATTCAACTCTTTTGGACCATATGATAAAAGCATTGGTCACCCAGGGGGCACAATGCAAGATCATTGCACCAAAACTGGGTGAGATCAGCAGTAAATCCGGTAAGAAAATAAAAGTGGACCAATCATTTTTAATTGCTACATCCGTAGTATTTGATGCAGTTTATATTCCCGGCGGCACCAAAAGTATTGCAGCGTTGGTAGAGGAGGCCGAGGCATTGCATTTTGTAGAAGAAGCCTATAAACATTGTAAGCCGGTCGCGACGGATGAAGATGGCCGTGCATTCTTACAATATACTTATATCGCTAATAAACTGGAAGAAAAAGGATATGATCCGGTGAGTGATGGCGTGATCATTGGAAAGTCCAACTTATCAAAAGCATTTATCAACGCCATTAAGCAACATCGTTTTTGGGCCAGGGAAAAGAAAGGCAAAGTACCTGCATAGATCTGAAAGGAATTTGATCTGAAGTTCCGGTTCGTGAGACAGGAGACTTAGTGCGAGTTAGACCACGGGGTTAAAACATGACAGGTTGGCTTATTGTATTTTGAGGAGACATAGTGCGGGTTAGACTACGGACGGGATAAATAAAAAACTCCTCAAAGAGGGGCAGTTTTTACTGGATTTCAATTATTTCTTAATTGTATCTTATCGTGAACCACGTTATAATTGTCCTTTACACGAACGCTGTAATCACCGTAAGTGATAATAGTTTCCGAATTGCCATTAATTAATGGGCAGGCCTGGATATCCTTTATATCGTCAACCCGAATTAATAAAACTTCGTTGGTTTCACTTTCTGTGACAAGTATAATTTGTGAGGGCATAGCACTTATAAAGTGCCAAATATCGTGCGACAGCTTGAAATATTCCTTACATGATTTCTGTAAATCCTTACATCATTCACAGTTTTCGTTGCTCCACAAACGAAGTTTTGGAGATAAAGGCTTGTCCTTCGTTGCTTATGCTTATCAGCTTATCGGAGTGGCTTATGAAGCCTTTGACATCTTTTAAATAGGTGATAACCGCATCATTCTTTTTTACACTGGTATCTCTTGAGAAGGTTTCCCAATCTATATGAGGCATATCCTTTAGATAGCACAGTATCTTGTCGCATTTTTCATTAAATGCTTTCAAAGCAGTTAGTTTGAAATAAAAGTTGAAAACTAAAGGGCAGACTGTTGAAACAGTGCCCCGGTTCTAGTTCTGTTACCCTTTAAAAACTGAGTTACAAAATAGGGTGATATAATTTATATTCAACAACCCTTTAGGGTACCAAATAAAAAACCCCGGTAGGAATTAGATTTTAAAGCATGGGGTTAAGAATCATTCGCTTTTTTTAAAAATTCGATAGCGGCCTCGGCACGGTTGCGTACAGCTATTTTTCTATATAGTGCTTTTAGTTTTGCCTGTACAGCATTCAGCGGTATACCCATTTCATCAGAAATTTCCTGATAAGTATGACCTTTAGATAAGTTTCTCCATAGCTCTATATCTTGAGTATCCAGTTGGGGTAACATTCACAAATGTTGGGATAAATATTGTCATTGGCTCGACTCATTAGGGTACCATTCTGGCGAGGTATAATGCTCGCTGGTAAGCCTGACCGGGAGGTTGACACGAATGTCCCCTCCGAATTCACAATGCAACGTCTGGACAATTACAAAATTTGTGAAATTTGAAGTGGATGAAACCATCCAGTACAGTAAATTAAACTTTGAATTTTGCCCTGATCATCGCCTCACCGTCTGGAACGACATTCTTTCATATCCCGGCAAATGGAATATCATTGCCGGAAACCCTGACCGGTTGCAAATAGATTTGGAAATAAATGTAGATAAACTTGCACACTATTGGGCAGACCTGGAAAACGACTGGCAGATTATAAAAATGACAGATGACTTGATACAGCTACAAAATGACGATATGACGAAGGAATTGGTTTTCCAGAGAAAGAGTAAATAAATCTGGCACGATCTGCGATTTTTTAGAAAAAAAGCGACACCTGGATCCGACAAGAAATTTGTAATGTGAATGCTCTGTCCCGTCGGCGTCTGCCTTTAGGCGACCCTGGCGATCATGACGTGAATCATCGGGGTCTCATGGCGGTAGCTGAATTATAATTGAAGTTAGTTAGGGTGAAGACCCCGCCGGGACTACGAATCTAGTATTAAAAATAGGGAGCATTCCTGCTCCCTTTGTTTTTTGCAGCTCAGCGCGGCACTATGCATCCTTAGTTTGCAGGGCATTTTTAAAACCTGCTTTAGTTCTTCTATGCTCTTTAACCAGCCTGTAAATAGCATAAATACCGGGTATCATCGGCAGCACTGCAGTCCACATGCCGGAGAAATAAAACTGCCCGGAAGTTTTGTAATAATAGTTCGGCATATTGGCTACTTCAGCTCCATGAATGGTTTGGGTGATACTATTGATATTTCCCGGTTCAAGATGTGGTTCTATGAGAGGGAAAATAAAATGTGTAAACTCAGCTACCCCGGGGCCGATAAAAATAAACCAGGCAATAAAACCTGCGATGGGAACCCTGTAATATAAGCCCAGGGTAGTGAGCGTGTAAACGATGGGGCCTATCATCATAAAGACCATCAGGAAACTTTTTTCTGTCCAGGGGATATTAAAAATACGGGACATCGCCGGGCCAAAGCCGGTCATGTATTCTTCCACCATATGTATCTGTAGTGCTGCCACAGTTAAAATAAATATTGGCAGGATGATCTTTGGGTCGGTTGGTGTTTTCAAATAGGTAAAATACCAGAAAATGAAACCGATGACGGCAGCGCCTCCAACGATGATCACGGGCGGCAACCCGATCTTGATATACCCCATTGTTGGGGCGACGATGCAAATGGCTACAGCTATTATTAAGCTGATCTTTTGAATGGTTGTTGATGTTCGCATGATAACATTGTTTTGTTAATGCAAACCTACAGTGGAAGTGAGGCCGTTTTTTTTACAAATGATAAAAAATCACTTCTGGGCCCTGATCCGGCTCAGTGATACCTGTGTGATGCCAAGGTAACTGGAAAGATCACCGAGGCTGATGCGCTGTAATAAATAGCTGTTATCTCTTAAAAAATGAGCGTAACGGGTGCTGGCATTTTCTTCCAGCATTTCACTGATGCGTTTCATCATATTCACAACGGCCATAGATATCAGTTTCCTGAAAAAGGTTTCGAGGCAATGATGTTTACGGCAGAGTTCTTCTAATGCTGCCTGCTCAATATAACTTACTTCAGTTGTTTCAAGGGCTTTGATATAATAAGCAGAAGGTTGTTGTGTTATAAAACTGTCGAGTACGGTGAACATTTCTTTTTCGCAAAAGAACCGCATGATGAACTCTTTATCACCGGTGTTGAAATAAGTCTTTGCCAGCCCCGTGTCGATAAAGAATAAATGATTACAAACTGAACCGCGGTTAAGAAGCTGCTGGTCTTTTTTTAAAGTCCGGGTCTTTAGTTTATCCAGCAATTCATCAGCAGCAACTTCGTCCAGGGGCGATAACCGGTTACAGGTTTTAATAAAATCAGTCATTGGTTAAGTATAAAAGGTTGGCTATTCTGTTAGCTTCAAAGTTATAGTTAATCAGCCGGGCATCCACTTGCCGCCATGTTGGGACGGCGTATTTTGTTGTGCGCACCCTTATTTACCTCTGAATAATTATTTCCCAATCCTCAATATTACCTTCAACCAGGTTAAACAAGGGGTGTGGATCAAAAATGAGCTGATCTTTTAATGCCTGGTATTTTTTTAGATCTCTAATTTTAAGCTTGTTGAGGAGGTGAGTCACTTCATATTTTAGCTGGCCTTTTGTAACTGGTATAGAAGTAAGACTGAAGCTCCAATCTACTTTTTGTTTATCAAAATTGTATTTTCTACTTACAGCTTCCTGGTATACGATTGCTAAGTACGTATTAATAGCATCAACAGGTTTTTGGGAACTTTTGAATCTATGAAGTTGGGGATGGTTTTTATATCCTTTTGTTTTCCCTTCTAAAACATGTTTAGCTAAAAGCGTTTCCCGCCATAAAGCGACAAGCCCCTTTGCGTCCAGGTATTTAGGGTGAATAGACCATATTCTCATATGCTTTGTTATGCGCCGTTTACGAGGCGTCCTGATTGAATCGGCCATTTCCCTTTGCTAACATCGGGCACGCCGTTTTTTTCAAATGCTGTAATTACTCTTTAATGATTTCAATTTTTGGAGACCTGATGTGTTTGGTATCTTCCTTCCGGCCTTGTCGAATTTCATTGCCCGGCAGGTTTTTTAAACCCTTTACAATTGTCACTTTGCCAGTTACCCTTATTTTTTTGCCATTCAATTTTTTGGCTTGTTCATAGCCAATATCTACAACATATCCATTCAGATAAATCCCATCTTTAGTCGCATTGGTAATATCAAGTACAGTAACGAAGGAAACAAGCCGCGAACCCCTGGCAGATTGCAAATTCAAGCTGTCATTTTCCTGGGAAAAACAACTTAGCGTAAAAAAGAAAAATAAAAAACTAAATGTATATTTCATGACTTTTATAGTGGGACGGGTTAATTTTATTTTATCTTCCCAGCCACCAGGTAATTTACTTCAAAAAATTTGCGAAAACAGTTATTACAAGTGCATTGACATAGTCAATAAAAAATGCACCTACCAAAGGAACAACAAGAAAGGCGCGTGGCGCAGCACCATATTTAGCCACGATCGTTTTCATAACTACCATTGCATTGGCAACAGTTCCCAGCATAAATCCAATAAAGCCACTTGACATTACTGCAGATTCATAATTCTTACCCATAGCGCAGGAATGTTATCGGTTAATGCAAATAAAATAACTACTATTACCTGTGTTACAAGTATTCCTGAAAGCGGTATTGCAAGATGGAACAGTTCCCATAGTTTTAAATCCATTAATGCAACAGTAAGAAAAATATTCAATGCAATTCCGCCGGCAAAATCAATTGACTTCTGATCAATTTTAATCCATTGTGTTTTGTCGTTGATGTTCCTGAAAACAGCTCCCACAATCATTGCGCCGATATATGCCGGAAGCGTTATGCCTGATTTTGCAATAAAGAAACTCACAACACCTCCCAAACCCATGATGATAACCGTATTGATAAGACTTATTGTAAAACCTGAATTCTCATGCGTTGTGTCAATGCTAAGTATTTCATCAGTTTCAGCCAATTCAGTTTTAGCCCGTTCATCAATTTTTTGCGTCTCCTTCTTTAACTGGAATTTCTGAATTAGAAATGTTCCTGCGGGACCGCCAAGCAATCCCCCGAAAACAATTCCAAATGTTGCAGATGTAATGGCAATTGTTTCAGCGCCTTTTAATCCCATTTCTTCAAATAAAGGTGAAAACGCTAATCCTGTTGCAGGCCCTCCAACCAGCGTTACCGAACCTGCCATTATACCAAAGAGTTTCGGTACATCAAATAATGTTGCAACCCCTATTCCAACCAGGTTCTGAATTACACAAAATGCTGATGCAAATAGCGAGGAACAATATTACCGGTTTTCCTCCTTTTTTCAACAAAGCAAAACTTGCATTGGTTCCAATTGAAGTAAAAAAAAGCATCATGCACAATGATTGCATGGAAGTATTGCATTTGATATTGAGTAACCTGTCGTGTGCAACAAGATTGAAAGCAGCAAAAACTAATCCGCCTAAAACAGCAGATGGTATGTTGAGTCGTTCAAAAATATTTATTTTCTTTTTGAGCATCATTCCTATTAAGTAAACAATGCCGGCAATTGCAAGTGTCTGAATCAGATCCAGGTTAATATGGGGTATTAGTGGCTTCAGTCGAATGCATAAGATTTTAACTTTAATACGATGAACCTAAATCTCGTGGTAATAAACGTTGGAGCATTATAGTTTTTATTTCCTGATAATCCCTAACTATTTATTTATTTAATTTTCCATCTGAAAAATATGTATCCCGAAAGATTTTCCACTTTCCATCATCTTTTTTCCAAACTACCAGGTATCTGCCACGTGACATCACTTTTCCATTTGCGTGAGCCCAAAAACCAGTGCCTTGCTCAACAAGCAGTTTGCCATTTCCCCATAATCCAGTCGTTGTAAAACCAGAGCCGGTTATACTATCACGAATCATACTTCCAAAATCTTTAATAATATTATCTCTACCTACAGTCGACGGGCTTCCATTATTTATTATTTCTGCATCAATCGTGTATAGATTTCCTAATTCAAGGGAGTCTCCATTTTTTAACGCCTTTTCAAATTCCCGGAGTTGAAGCTCAATTTCTTTTTCCATTGCTGGATTTATTGCTTCTGTTGTTGCCGGCTCGTTTCCTTTTTGGCTGCAGCTAATCGCAGAAGCAGCAATTATTAGCGTTAGAACTCCGGCTGCTAAAAAATTTGTTTTTTTCATTGGTATAAATTTTCGTTTGAATAATTGTTTAAGGTTTAATTTAATTAGCGAATCTTAACTTTTAATTTGTTACGATAAATTTTTAATCCGAGCGTAATTTTTAAAATTACCGCCAACGATTAAATGTACGCAATGTTCCTATTGTCGAAGTAAATTACTAACTGTTGAAAGCAAATGAATTACAAAAAAAATATCATCTATTGCCCACGCCGCGTGCCATAAAAATCCCTGCCTGGATAATGTTGGTTTTTGTAGCATGTTTCCCGTTGGATTTCATGTAAACTACCATTAGGGCTTTCAAAAAACTCACAACAACCGGTATATATGGTAAGATTTTATCGCCCCTCCTCTCATGGCCCAAAATGTCACTTATATGTCTGCTTCCCATACGGGTTGTCGGCTATCTTTGTATTTACCTACTTGTATTAATAATATGGAAAAAACAAAGATCGTGTTTTTGATCCTGCCCCGCATGCACCTGCTTGATCTGGCAGGGCCCGACCAGGTTTTTCATGAAGCAATAGACCTTGGCGCAGACCTGGTCATTGAGTATTGCTCTGTGGAAAGGTCGGTTTCAACCTCTTCTCATTTGGGGATCGCCCGGCTTAAAATGTTTAACAAAGTAAAAATTAATAAGGGCGATTATGTTTTTGTTCCTGGTGCCGAGGTTGATTTTTTGACTGCAAGGTCATTTCCATTTGAAAAGGAACTTGGCAAATGGATGAGAGATGCCTATAACAAAGGGGCATTTATTTGCTCTATTTGCACGGGCGCTTTTTTTCTTGCGAGAATTGGTCTCCTCAATCAAAAAAAATGTACCACGCATTGGAAACGCACTAAAGAATTGAAAGAAAGGTATCCTGCGGTGAACCTTGCCGAAGATATTTTATTTACGGAAGATGAAGGGATCTTTACCAGTGCAGGCGTTACAGCGGGCATTGATATGGCTTTATATATTATTGAACGGCTAAGGGATGACCGGTTTTCATTTAAAGTAGCAAGAGAATTGGTTGTTTACATGCGCCGGCAGGGTAGCGAATTGCAACAAAGTGTTTTTATGAACTACCGCAATCATATTCATTCCGGCGTTCATAAGGTCCAGGATCATATCCAGGAAAATATTCAGCTGAAACTGACATTACCCAAACTGGCAGACCTGGCATGTATGAGCAGTAGAAACCTCACCAGGATATTTAAGAAGGAAACAGGGATAACGATCAATGAATATGTCTCACTGATCAGGAAAGAATACCTGCAGGCTTTAATTACAGATCCTGATCTAACCAGGAAGCAGATCGCGGCAATGTGTGGATTAAAAAGCGAAAGACAGGTTATACGGCTTTTGAAAACGATGGAATAATTAAAAGCCACTACGAGGTATTTAAATAGCTAAAAATGAGAAAAAGCAAAAGGAATTTAATGATTTTAACGGGTTGCCTGCTTTTATTTACCAGTGTAGCTATTGCGCAACAAGACAGCATAAAAAAATTACGAGCTATTGATCGGACCCGTGAACGAAATATTGATGTTAAACATATTGCTATTGATCTGCGTTTTGATTGGCAGAAAAAGCAAGCGTATGGATCAGCAACTATTACAGCTGCTCCCTTACATGCTGCCGGCCAGATAGCGCTTGATGCAGGAATGCTGGCCATTCACTCGATTGTTTTAAAAAGCGGGGCAGCATTGAAATATAAATATGATGCCAGCGATAAAAATGATAACCTGCTGATCATGCTTGACCGTTCATACGCTGCAGGTGAGCATGTGACCGTAAAGATCAATTACCACACAAACTATGTAAATGAAACCGACCCCAATAATCTTTGGGGAAGTTATGGTAAAGGGATCCGTTTTTTTCAACCCAGTTTTACGGACCCGCGTAAACGAAAGCAAATATGGTCTGCAGGTATGCCCGAATCAAACCGGTACTGGTTCCCTTGTTACGATAGCCCGGATGATTTTAGAACTACAGAATTTACCGCCACGGTCGGTAAGGAAATGTCAGTAATTTCTAATGGAAAGCTCCTGGAAACAAAAGAAAATAGTGATTCAACACATAGTTTTTATTGGAAAATGGAAACACCATATGCCAACCACCAGACATCTTTTGTGGTGGGCGAATATGTAGATATTAAGGAGAACTATAATGGAATTGAAATTCATAATTATAGTTACCCTGATGAAGTTGAAGCGGTAAAAGCCAGTACAGAAAGGCTGACAGATATGATGAAATACTTTTCAGAAAAGACCGGGACTAAATTCCCATATCCAAATTATAACCAGGTCTTTGTACAGGAATTTCCATGGGGCGGTGGACATAATATGAATACCTCAACTTTATCTGATAATATGATCGATGATCATGGCACTCATGCTGATTTTCTTTATTTATGGGATGTTGTGGAAGGCAACGACCTCGCTGCACAATGGTTTGGAAACCTGCTTACGCCAAAAAGCTGGGAACATAGCTGGCTTAATAAGTCATTTGCTACTTACTTTTCAGGCCTTTATTGTGAGTATAAAAACGGGCTGGATGAATTTCAACTCTGGCTTCGCCCTTTTAACCAAACGGCTTATATAAATGACTGGTATGCAGGAATCCGTCGCCCGGTGGTTACTAATAATTATGACGATCCTGTTACGATGGTTAGTGACAATTATGCATTGTACAGGGGAGCAGAGGTGTTACACATGCTTCGCAAACATTTGGGAGAAGATAATTGGTGGAAAGCTATCAGCCATTATGTAAGATCAAATGCAAACAGACCAGTCACTACGGATGATTTTCTGAAAGCAATAGAAATATCGACCGGTGAAAAAATGGATTGGTTTTTTGACCAATGGCTTTACAAAACAGGCCATCCTGTTTTTGAGGTTACAAAAAAATATGATGCAGGAAAAAAGCAGCTTTCACTAAAGATCAGCCAAACACAAATAAAAGATTCTGTCAGTGCATATCCGCAGTCAGTATATTTTAAGGGTAGAATGGAAATTGAGATTGATGGCCGGATAGAGCAGGTTTGGATTGAGCCAAAAGCTGAGAATGCATTTATTTTTCAATCAGCAATGGAACCAAGGATGGTGAATGTCGATTATGGCAGCACATGGATAAAAGAAATAAAATTTGAAAAGCCGTTGGATGAATTATTATACCAATTTCAAAACGATAAAGATATTACCGGCAGAAATACCGCGATGGCAGGCCTGGTGAGTATTGCCAAAAGCGATAGCATTTCATCTCCGGATAAGCAGAAAATAGTTACAGCATTCCAAGAGGTAGTAAGTAGCAATTTGTATTGGCGGTTCAGGTCAGTTGTCCTTGGTCAACTGAGGGGAATACTTAAAGCACCTTATGATGAAAAAACATTGGCCATCGTGCAATCGCTCATAAAAGAAGAAAGCTCCTGGTTGCGAAGTTCGGCCATATTTTTCCTGGCTTCCACAAATGATATGAAATATGCGCCATTGTATATTTCCTATCTGAATGATAAGAGTGATAGGGTAGTCAATGCTGCTGCATTCGCCCTGGCTAAAACAAAAAACCCAAAGGCATTTGATGTGTTATTCAATTTAAAAGACAAGCCATCCTGGAAAAACCAAAGCCTGATGAGTGTCTTAAATGCAATGAAATCATTAGGCGATCCAAGAACAGTTGAAATAGCTTTAAACGCATTGAAGGATAACCCGGCCAAACCGAGGTGGACATTGGCGAACAATAGCTGGGATTACAGGGTGGTTGCCGCTGAAACCCTCGTGGCTTTTGGAAAAGGGAATGAGGGTTACCCGGTTGTTTTGGAAAGATTTAAAAGATCCATGGAAGAAAATGATATCAATGATATTTTCAATAATGTAATGTTAACTGCGATTCTCGCTACCCCTGAAGGACAGGAAATATTTGATGCAGTGAAGATCAGATTTAAAGATGATCCAAATGCTTTGAAAGCAGTAGGTCAATATGAAGAACAGTTCAAAGAAGCAATTAAAAAATAACCAGGGATCGCTTATTTCATTAAGGTCCTGAACGTTAAAGAATATCTTACCTTTTTCAGGGGTGCCGTACTATGCTGCCATGTTGTTTTTGCAGACCCTTGCATTGAATAAAGTGATCGCTTCTGTACCGGTAGTGAAATGGTAGCAGTCCTTGTTTGCTTTTCCTTATCATGTGGCCGCAATTTAAAACTGCAGTCACTGAGTAAAGACACACCTGCAATAATATCAAATGGTGGAGCATCCCTATGCCAGTTAATGACAGATCCGGGCGGATATTCAGTGATTAAAAATTGCGCGATCATTGTTGTTGGAATAGAAAATTTTAACGCAATTTTTTCAACAAGGAAATCAAATTCATTGGGAATGGGATTGCCTTGTTTTAGTTGCTGTTCTGTAAAGCTCCAACCACTGCCAAAGCTGATAACTTTCCTTTTAGCTTCATACTCATGAAACTTCATGTTTTGCAGGTCAAATTGTTTGATCGTTTTCACAAGTTGCAATTCTTCTGTTTCGGTTATAAAACCCGGATAATAGTTAAAGCCTTCAGGTAATACTGGCTCAATATCAAAAAGCGTATTCATTGATTATTAAAAAGTTATGGCGTGGATTATTTAATACCTGCAAATTACTAAATTATTTAGTAATTTGCAGTATAATTGAACCGGATTTATTTAATGACAGGTACAAAAGCAGATATCATTGCACAGTTCCAAAGAGATATTCTTCCCTACAGGGCTTTAAGGCAGCGTCAAAAAATGCGGCCCTCGATGCGGGGCTTGGCCTGATAAAAAATGCTTTTCCGAATGCCACATTTCCTTTGGGTGCCATACATGAATTTATATCAAACAGTTGCAGAAGAAAATGCAGCTACCGGCGGTTTTGTTGCAGGTATCATTTCTGCACTTATGCGTAATGGTGGTGCATTGATCTGGATAAGTGCTTCGAGGACAATTTTTCCTCCGGCATTAAGATCATTTGGTATTCTCCCGGTAGAATAATTTTCATTGACCTGAAAAAAGAAAAGGAAGTTTTATGGGCAATGGAGGAAGCATTAAAGTGCAAAGGGCTTTCCGCAGTGATTGGCGAAATACAGGAATTAAGTTTTACAGCTTCGAGGCGTTTGCAATTGGCAGTTGAACAAAGCCAGGTAACAGGTTTTATTCTTCGCCGGAATCCACGAAGTATAAATACAACGGCCTGCGTTACACGCTGGCAGATAACATCTGTGCCAAGTGAACTGGCTGAGGATATGCCTGGTGTTGGTTTTCCACGCTGGAATGTAGAACTATTAAAAGTAAGAAATGGTACCCCTGGAAGATGGCAAATAGAATTTGCAGCCGGCCGATTCAGGCATATTCCAAAGATCGCTGCAATGCCGTTTATACAAAAAAAGAAAACGGGATGATATGGCAAAGCGCTTTGTTTCTATATGGTTCCGTCATCTCAAAACGGATTGGTTTACCCGTCGCCAACCTGGCATTACATAGATATTCCTTTTGTATTAGCTTCTCCTGATCATGGAAGAATGGTTATAACTGCTGCAAATCTTCTGGCAGAAACAGAAGGGCATATATACCGGCATGGTAGTAGCAGATGCAAGAGCAATTATTCCATCCTTGCAGGTATTGGATGATGAGCCCGGACTTTCAGCAAAATTACTTAACAGGCATTGCTGAATGGTGTATCCGATATACGCCGGCAGTTGCCATTGATGCACCTGATGGTCTAATACTGGATGTTACCGGTTGTGCTCATCTTTGGGGAGGTGAAAAAAAATATCTAACGGATATATATAAACGATTAAAAGATTTTGGTTATGATATCCGTATTGCAATAGCTGATACCATTGGTGCTGCCTGGGCAATTGCACGTTTTGGACAAGATTCTGTGATCATTGAAACCGGCCAACAAACAGCAGCCTTACTTTCATTGCCACCCGCAGCGCTTCGTCTTGAACCGGCAATAGTTGAACGGTTAGAAAAATTAGGACTTCGCCAGGTCAGAATTTTATCAATATGCCACGGCCTGCTTTGCGCCGGCGCTTTGGCCAACAGCTTTTGCAGCGCTTAGACCAGGCACTGGGATATGAAGAAGAATGGATAACACCAGTGCAACCAATTGAACCATACCAGGAACGATTGCCATGTCTGGAACCGATTGTAACAGCAACAGGAATTGAAATTGCATTGCAACGATTACTCGAAACATTATGCCATCGTCTTCAACAGGAACAAAAAGGCTTCGTGTTGCAATTTTTAAAGGTTATCGCGTAGATGGAAAAATTGAAAAGATAGAGATCGGCACCAACCGGCCTTCCTGCAATACCAAACATCTTTTTAAATTATTTGAAATTAAAATAGAACTATTGAACCGGCATTAGGAATTGAATTGTTTACACTGGAAGCTCGAAAGTAGAAGATCTTTCAACGTCACAGGAAAAATTATGGGAGAACAACTGGTGGACTTGGATGATATTGATTTATCAGAATTGCTGGATCGTATTGCAGGAAAGATTGGTGCCAACAATATTCATCGTTATGTACCGGATGAACATTACTGGCCGGAACGTTCTTTTAAACCGGCAGCTTCCATCAATGAAAAATTACAAGACAGCCTGGAAAACCGACAGGCCAAGGCCTTTACAAATGTTATTAAAACCACAGCCAATTGAAGTCACTGCACCCATTCCTGATTATCCGCCAATGTGTTTCGATATAAAGGAAAATTGCATAAAATAATAAAAGCAGATGGCCCTGAAAGGATCGAACAGGAATGGTGGCTGCAGCAGGGACAGCACCGGGATTATTATTATGTGGAAGATGAAGAAGGCAAACGATATTGGTTGTTTCGTTCAGGTCATTATGATGCGGCAAAAATCTTATCAATGGTTTATTCATGGATTTTTTGCGTAAAAGAAACAGTTGAGTATGAGATTATACAGAATTACAGGTAACAACCAATTTCAGTTTTCTTCGTGGTGCTTCACATCCCGAAGAACTGGTGGAACAGGCAGCAGCATTGGGATATAAAGAAATAGCTATAACCGATCGAAATACGTTTTGCCGGTATTGTCCGTGCACATGCAGCTGCCAAAAAAATGGCATCCGTATCATCGTTGGTTGCCGGCTTGATTTGCTGGATGGACCAAGTCTGCTGGCATATCCAACTAACATGAAAGCCTATTCGCAACTTTCTAATTTACTTACACAGGAAATCTTCGTGCAGAAAAAGGGGAATGTCATTTATACAAAGCAGATGTTTATCAATATGCTGAAGGATATAAAATTTATTGTCTTACCTCCTGCTGAATTAAATGAGGTATTTGAATTTGATGCTTCTTTTACAGATTCACTAAAAGAATATCATGAATGCCTTTGGCGCTGATCTTTATATCGCTGCTTCACGCCGTTACCAGGGAGATGACAGCAAATATCTATACCGGCTCTGCACAACTGTCCTCGCAATTACAATATTCCACTGGTTGCAACCAATGATGTTCATTATCATGAACCTGCCAGACGACAGTTACAGGATATTGTTACCTGCATCCGTGAAAAATGTACCATCTATAATGCAGGATTTCTATTACATCCAAATGCAGAAAGATATTTAAAACCAAATGAAGAAATGATACGCTTGTTCAGGCAATATCCTGATGCAATCAAACATACACAGGAAATTGCAGAAGCCTGTCAGTTTTCATTGAATGAATTAAAATATGAATATCCCGAAGAGATCACTACTGAAGGCCGAACACCACAGGAAGAACTTACACTTCCTTGCCTGGCAGGGTGCAAAAGAACGTTTCGGCGAACATATTCCTGAAAAAACAATAGCTGCTATTAATCATGAATTGAAGTTTATCGAGGAAATGAATTATGCTGCTTATTTTCTTACGGTATATGATATTGTTCGTTTTGCAAGGCAACAAAAAATTCTTTGCCAGGGCCGTGGCTCGGCTGCTAATTCAACGGTTTGTTATTGTCTTGGAATTACTTCTGTTGATCCTACCAAATTCGATTTGTTGTTTGAACGTTTTATTTCTTCTGCACGAAATGAACCACCTGATATTGATGTTGACTTTGAACATGAGCGCCGGGAAGAAGTGATGCAATATGTCTATTAATAAATATGGCCGTGACCGTGCAGCCATTGTTGCCACAGTTACACAGCAACATCAAAAAGGAGCGATCCGGGATGTGGGAAAAGCAATGGGATTATCTGTTGATACGATCAATCGGCTTATCCGGTTCCATTTGGGAATTTACAGATGAATGGTTTGAAGGAAAACGCATTAACAGAACAGGGATTGAATCCCGGATGATCAGCATCTGCGAAAAGTATTGCAGCTTACCAGGGAATTCATGGGATTTCCCCGGCAACTTGGGTCAGCATACCGGTGGCTTTGTAATTACCAGAGGAAAATTATCTGATCTGTGCCCGATCATGAATGCACGAATGGAAGACCGGACCTGCATTGAATGGAACAAAGATGATATCGATGCATTGGGTTTTATGAAAATAGATGTGCTGGCACTTGGGTATGCTCACCTGTATCCGCAAAGCATTTGATATTGCAAAAGAACATTATGGTCTCGATCTAACACTGGCCAATATCCCACAGGATGATCCTGCTGTTTATGAAATGATCTGCCATGCAGATACGATCGGTGTTTTTCAGATCGAAAGCCGTGCACAGCAATCCATGTTGCCAAGATTAAAGCCACGAAGTTTTTATGATCTGGTGATTGAAGTGGCTATTGTTCGGCCCGGACCAATACAGGGCGATATGGTGCATCCATATTTACGCCGGCGCAATGGGGAAGAACCGGTTGAATATCCATCAAAAGAACTGGAAGAGATTTTAGGACGCACACTTGGGTGTTCCGTTATTCCAGGAACAGGCAATGAAGATCGCTATTGTTGCAGCAGGATTTACACCTGCAGAAGCAGATGAATTGCGCCGAAGCATGGCAACATTTAAAGCAAAGGGCATGGTAACACAATTCGAAGAAAAACTGATCAATGGAATGATGAAAAACGGGTATACACTGGAATATGCACAACGTGTTTTTAAACAACTGGAAGGTTTTGGAAGTTATGGTTTTCCGGAAAGCCATGCTGCAAGTTTTGCATTGCTGGTATATGTTTCTTCCTGGATCAAATGTTATTATCCCGATGTTTTTGCTGTGCATTATTGAACAGTATGCCAATGGGTTTTTATCAGCCTGCACAGATTATTATTGATGCAAGAAAACATGGGGTTGAAGTAAGGCCGGTTGATATTAATTATTCAAACTGGGATAATAAGCTGGAAGAAAAAGCAGGTAAGTATTGTGCGCTTCGTCTTGGATTCCGGCAGGTAAAAGGTTGAGGCAAGAAGATATGAAAATACTTGATATCAGCAAGAAAAAAATTGTATAACAGCATTAATGAACTTCGTGATATAGCTGTACCCGAAGCAGCATTGGAAAAATTAGCTGATGCCGATGCATTCAGATCTATTGGTCTCGACCGGCGGCAGGCATTATGGGAAGTATCAACAAAGGACCGGCCTGTTGCAATATTTTCCGGCCAGCAACCTGCAGATGCCAAGGACGAAAATATATCATTGCCTGAAATGACGACATCCGAACATGTGGTGCATGATTATGCAGCTACTTCATTTTCATTAAAAGCACATCCTGTAAGTTTTGTAAGGGAGAAACTTAGACCAGCTTCATATTTTATCCACTAAACAATTGCCTACACTTAAAGATGGAGACTTGGTAAAAGTTGCCGGGCTTGTACTGGTAAGGCAAAGGCCCGGAACTGCAGGAGGTATTTGTTTTATGACCATTGAAGATGAAACCGGTTTTGCCAACCTGGTGATTTTTGAAAGACTGTTTGAAAAATTCCGGAAAGAAATTTTACAATCAAAGCTGATCATGGTAGAAGGAAAATTGCAGATTGAAGGAGAAGTGATTCATGTGATCGTAAGAACGTTGTTATAATTTTTCAAAATTGTTGCGGCATCTTACCGCATCGCAGAATGAAGAATCTGCCAGTATTAACATTGGCATACCCTGATGAAAAATCTATTCCACCGGGATTAGATAAAAGAAGCCAGCCAAGAGAAATTCCGCAGGAAAAGATTTTTCCGGAGGCAAGGAATTTTAAATAAGTGCTGTTAAAAAGCAATAATTATGCTGCTACTGTTTTTTGCCCAAGTGATACTCTTTTCAAAGCTTCCCCTGACAGATCCACGGCAGGAAGACCTGCTGAAATGGTTGACTACGATCATGCAATCGATCATTCAAAAACAAATAGAGCGGACATTGAACAGGTGTCTCAGGATCCTGGAAGGAACCGCACCAATCTGCATGTCATGAAATTAACAGCGGTATTTGTTCAAATATTTTATAAAAAAATGAACTGCTTGTAGAATCTATTGATAAGTCGTACATTAATCTAAGAATTTACCGCATGTCGAAATAAAAATTCACTCAATCAAAATATCGCCTGGTATGAAACATATTTTATTTTTTAGCATGCTGTTCCCTGCAATTGTTTGCAAGGGCCAGTTATCATCTCCACAAACTTTAGCAGATTCTCCAAAAACGGTTACCATGCCTGCAGGTATCCAGTTCAAAGCGTCTGGCTGGAAACAATTCTGGTGGGGCAGGCATTGGCGGCCCGAATGGATAAAGCCCGTCAGCTTCCCGGTATTTGATATAGATACCGCCGTCGGGGGACTCACACCCACAAAAAGAGGAGGAGGTCACCAGACAAAATCACTTCGTTTATTAAGTAAGGACGGAAAAGAATATGTTTTGCGAACGATTGATAAAGACCTGGAACTGTTAATCCCTGAAGAATTTAAAGGATCTGTTGTCAATAAGATTGTAAACGACCAGATATCTACTGCTCATCCTTACGGCCCGCTTGCCATTGCAAACCTGACGCAAACGATCGGCTCCATGCATACCAATCCGATTATTGTATATGTACCGGATGACTCCAGGCTGGGAGAGTACCGGAATGATTTTGCAAATAAACTTTGTTTGTTTGAAGAAAGGCCGTCCGGTGATGGCTGGGAAAAGACCGTACTGACAAATTATGCAGATGATGTAGTGAACACTGAAAAATTATATTCAAAATTGCAGGCTGATAACGATAAACAGGTAGACCAGCACGAGTTCTTAAAGATCCGTTTTTTGGATATGCTGGTGAATGACTGGGACAGGCATCCCGATCAATGGGCATGGGCAGGGTATAAGCATAATGGCAAAACCACGTATATCCCTTTTGCCAGGGACAGGGACCAGGCATTTTCAAAAACTGATGGGGTCAACCTTTTTATATTATCTCTTCCATGGTTATTGAGAAGTGTAAGGAATATGAAGGCCAATATACATGATGTGATCGGGGTAAACCTTGCAGGCGTTAGTTTAGATAAGCACTTCACGAATGAACTTACAAAAGAAGATTGGTTAGCTACTATCCGCAACCTGCAGGGATCTCTTACAGATTCAGCCATCCATAATGCCGTAATGCAAATGCCAAAAGAAATCACCGATATGTCTGGTGATTTTGTTGAAAAAAGATTGAAACAGCGGAGGGACAATATGTTGTTCTACGGAACAAAATATTACAAGGCCATTAATAAAAGGGTTACGATCCTTGGCTCCGATAAAGATGAGATTTTTACAATAAATAAAGCTGATAATAACACTACAGAAATTACAGTACAGGGATCCGGGAAAAACAATTTACCCAAGGACACTATATTTTACAGAAAATTTACCCATAATATCACTAAAGAAATAAATCTCTATGGTTTTGGGGACAATGATCAGTTCATTTACAAGGGCAATGCACGGAACAGGATCTTTTTGAGAACGATCGGTGGCGATGGAGCGGATGAATTTGTTGACAGCACGGTGAGCAGGGGCTCTGGTAAAAAGTCAAGAATTTATGATACGATCGGAAATATGATGGCACAAGGGAGGAATTTCAGACTGAATATCGGTGCGGACACTTCATACACAAATTACCACAGGCGCTCTTTTAAGTATGATTTGTGGAAGCCGCTCATAACTCCGGGCTATAATGTGGATGATGGCTTTACCATTGGGCTGGGGTTAATATATAAAAAACAGGAATGGCATAAATATCCTTTTGGCTGGCAGCAATCAATAGGCGGAACCTTTGCAGCAGCTACAGGATCCGTTGGATTTTTTTATAAGGGGATATTTAAACAGGTGTTCGGTAAATGGGATTTTGAATTGGCTGCAAATTACAGGGCGCCTAAGTACGTATTGAATTTTTATGGCTATGGAAATGAAACCAAACTAAATGGTAAAGAGAAAGCGTTTTTCAGGATACAGTCTTCAGGTTTTTTATTTAATCCTGCTGTAAGCAGAACCTGGGAAAGGTCTACATTTAATACGGGTCTTGTTTTTCAATCGGTGAAGATCAAGCGAACAGATAATAAATTTATTTCTCAACCGGGTAACCAGGTAGATTCTTCCGTTTTCGGTAGTAAATATTTTGGCGGTTTAAATGCGTCTTACAGCAGGAACAGGGTAGTTAATAAAAGAAATCCGCAGCTGGGTGCCGGCTATGAATTTGGGGCCAGCTATATCACTAACCTCGAAGATGTGAAAAGGGATTTTGTAAATGTACATGCCAATGCTCGTATATATGTACCTGTGACAGGGGCGTTGACCTTTGCACACCGTACAGGGGCTGCAACCAATATCGGTGATTATGAATTCTACCAGGCCAATAGTATTGGCGGCCTGGATTATTTACGTGGTTACTGGCGCACAAGGTTTACGGGTAAAAGCAGTTTTTACCAGAATACGGATCTGCGTTTGCAGCTTGCAAATCTGAAAGGGTATGTTTTCAGGGGAGCGTTGGGCATCTATGGATTTTTTGATGATGGGCGGGTTTGGGTGGATGGTGAAGATTCCCGTAAAATACATATCGGTTATGGCGGGGGTGTTTATTTCATACCATTTAATATGATCGCATTGAATATATCGTATCAAATTTCAGAAGAAGTAAAACTATTTAACATCAGAGCCGGGTTCCTGTTTTAAAATAATATCAGCATTTCCCCTTCCCAAACGCCGCCGCCTGGTCTTATGACCAGCGGTGAAATTCATATCGGTTCGCCAAATACTGGTTTTTGCTGAGCCATTACGGGATCATACAGTTTTAGAGATTGCATTATTTTCAATTATTTTTATGTTGTGGAGAATATTACCATCATAATCATCCTGCTGTTTGGAATTGCCTTCCTGGGTATCCTGAGCAATAAGTATAAATTCCCGTTTCCCATTGCATTGGTACTGTGTGGTATTTTTATCAGCATTATCCCGGGGCTTCCCGTTATTGCATTGGATCCTGAAATTGTATTTATTATATTCCTACCTCCCTTATTGTACTTCGGGGCATGGAACACGAGCTGGCACGATTTCAAAGCAAACATAAGATCGATCAGCTTTTCAGCGTTCGGGCTGGTACTTTTTACGATGAGCGCTGTCGCGATCGCGGCGCATAGCCTCATTAATGATATGAGCTGGCCCCTGGCATTTTTGATAGGTGCGATCGTTTCACCCCCGGATGCCGTTGCGGCAATGTCTGTCACGAAAGGCTTAGGGCTACACCCGAGATTGATCACCATTCTTGAGGGTGAAAGTTTACTGAATGATGCAAGCGGCCTTGTTGCGTATAAGTATGCACTCATGGCGATCACTACCGGTAATTTTATTTTATGGAAGGCGGGTCTGAATTTCCTGCTTATCGCGTCTGCAGGTATCATGATCGGCCTGGCGCTTGGATATATCATGTATCTTATTCATAAAAAATTTGTTTGTGACCCCGTCATAGAAGTTACATTGACCATTCTCACTCCTTTTGCTTCATACCTGCTGGCGGAGTATTTTCATTTCTCAGGCGTGCTGGCGGTTGTTGCTACCGGCCTGTATCTTTCATTCAGGTCATCGGCCATATTATCCCACCAGGGCCGCATCATGGCCAAGTCTGTGTGGGATGTGATCGTTTATATATTGAATGGATTGATCTTTATCCTGATAGGTTTGCAGTTGCGCAACGTTATAAAGGGCATCAGTGATTATTCCACCGGGTCCCTAATCTTATGGGGGATCATTGTAAGCCTGGTAGTGATCATCGTTCGTTTTGTATGGATCGTGCCTGCAGCTATGCTTCCCCGTTTGTTGAGCAAAAGGATCAGGGAAACCGAACTTTTTGAGCCACGCTACCTCGTGATTTTTGGGTGGGCCGGCATGCGTGGGGTTGTGTCTATGGCAGCTGCGCTTGCATTACCCCTCACATTGCCCGGTGGTGCTGCCTTCCCGCATCGCAACCTGGTGATCTACCTGGCTTTTTGTGTGATATTCTCCACGTTGGTATTACTGGGCTTTACATTGCCATGGGTGGTACGTAAACTCAAAATTGAACCGTACTCTGTAACTGCCCAGGAATACTTCGTAAGAACACAGGTGGTCAATTTTGCGGTAACACATATCGAAGAGCATTTATCACTTATACAGGATGAGCTATTGCGGAATATTAAAAGCAAGTACGAGGTAAAATACAACCGCCTTCAAAAGACCGACCTTCCTTCAAATTATTTTGGGGCCGGCAAAACACTTCCCGGCAATATTTTTAACGATTTTACACAACTGCAAATGGACCTGATCAATATAGAAAGGAGATCATTGGCGGAAATTCATTTGAAAGGCGGGGCCCATGAAGAGATCATACGCAAAATAGAAAGAGAACTTGACCTTGAAGAAACACGGCTTTCTATGGAGATGTATAATAGTTAAAACCAATTACATAATTTCTAAAAAAATAATATGGAAATCGGGATTGATAGTTTTGCAGCGATGTTCAGTGGCAACAGCAGCAAACTACTAAATGATGCGGATGCACTCGCCCAATTACTGGAAAGGATAGAACATGCGGATAATACGGGGCATGACATCTTTGGTATCGGTGAACATCACCGGAAGGGATTTCTGGATGCTGCCCCTACGCTTATCCTTGCCGCAGCGGCTGCCCGTACAAAACGCATCCGGCTTACAAGTGCTGTTACGGTACTTAGTGCAGCCGACCCTGTTAGGGTATTTCAAAACTTTGCAACATTGGACCTCATCTCCGGCGGGCGTGCAGAGATGGTGGTTGGACGTGGTTCATTCATAGAAGCATTTCCCCTGTTTGGGTATGAGCTGGAGGATTATGATGAGCTGTTCGCTGAAAAGCTTGACCTTTTATTAAAGATCCGGGAAAATGAGTTTGTGAACTGGTCAGGTAAATTCCGCCCTGCGCTTAAGGATCAGGCTGTCTATCCCCGGCCATTGCAGGATCCTATACCAATATGGCTCGGCGTGGGCGGTACACCTGAATCCTTCATTCGTGCCGGCGCGCTCGGGTTACCACTGATGGTTGCAATCATTGGCGGTGAAACATACCGCTTTCGCCCGTTGGTAGATCTTTACAGGGAGGCAGGAAAAAAAGCAGGCCATGCGCCGGAACAATTGAAAGTAGGAATGCATTCGCTGGGCTATGTAGCAAAAACAACCCAACAGGCAATGGATGAATTTTATCCGGGCTATGCTGAATCTATGACAAAGATTGGTAAAGAACGCGGCTGGCCACCCATGACAAAAGGAAGATTCGAGGCTCAAACCGGGCCGCAAGGTGCATTGCTGGTTGGCAGTGTTGAAGAAGTGGCAGAAAAAATACTGCGGCATTCCGATGCACTTGGCGGTATTTCCAGGCTTACTTTTCAGATGGACAGCGCCGAATTGCCGCACGAAAAATTAATGCAATCTATTGAGTTGATCGGTGCACGTTTAAAGCCAATGGTTAATCAATGACCCCCAAAAAAATTAATGGATCTTCTCCCACCACCGGGCAGACTGCAGAGGATTGTCCAGGTCTGTTTCCTCGCCGATCATTGGATGAATTAAAGGCATATGCTTTTTCGCGGCTTCAGCAGTAATGCGTTTAATAGGTTCATCCCAATCATGTAATGATAGCGAGAACTTTGCCCAATGCACCGGCATTATTTTTTTTGCTTTAAGATCGATGCCTGCCTGTACTGCTTCTTCCGGCATCAAATGAATATATTTCCAATAAGGATTGTACTGACCGCATTCTAAAATGGCCAGGTCAAAGGGGCCATATTTGTTTCCTATCTCTGCAAAATGAGTATCATAGCCGCTATCCCCACCTAAAAATAATTTCATGGACGGCGTTTGTAAGACAAATGACATCCAGGTTGATTTGTTTCTTTTAAATGTTCGTCCGGCAAAATGCCTTGCTGCTGTAGTATAAACTACAAAGCCCTTATCTAAAATGATCTCTTCGTTCCAGTCTTTTTCAATGATCTTATTTGTATCATAACCCCAACGTTCAAGATGTGCTGCTGTACCAAGACCTGTGATCACCTGCTTAACTTTTTGTTTAAGTTTCAGGATCGTTTTATAATCGAGGTGATCCCAATGATCGTGTGTGATGAACAAATAATCTATCGCGGGAAGATCATCAGTTGTATATATATCACTGCCGTTGAAACTTTTTGTAGTAAATGATATCGGAGAAGCATTCCCGCTGAAAACGGGGTCAACCAATATTTTCTTTCCATCTACCTGCATAAAATAAGATGAATGTCCAAACCAAACCAGGATGTTCTTACCAGGATCTAAATTTACGAGGTCAGTTTTCTTTGAAGGTAAAGCAAGGCCTGGCCTGCTATGTTTGCTTTTGCCAAAGAAGAATTTTCTCATTACAGAAAGCAAACTTGCACCCTCAGTAAGTTGTGGGGTAAAATGCAAATTGTGAAACTGCCCCTTTTTATAGTAGGGAGATTTTGCAATACGATCCAATCTCTCCCCCGAAGGAAGTTTGCCAAATTGGGGTTGTCGCATAAAAAGCAGGATGCTTAAAGTTATAAGAGTTATAAATAAGAGAGTGATCATTGGCTAATGGTTGCGGTTGTTGTTTCTTCTATAAGACGTTCGGGGGAGAGGAATATTTTATTTATATAAAATACCATGAAAATACAGGGTTTTTCCTCCGCCGCCGCGTGGTCTTATGACCAGCGGCGATTTGCTACTTAAAGCGCATAAAACAATAACACTCACCCCATAAAATGGGTAAGCATATTAAACTTATCATTTCCGTTTTCATAAAAATCAGCCGATGAATATTGATATTCTTCCGGATATTTACATAAACCTGCTTTTACAGGATTTTGATGAATATAATTTAGTTTTTGAATAATTACACCCGGGGTAAATAACTCAACACTTAGGGATTCGCGTTTCCAGATCTGATATTTTCTGTCTGCCTTATTCACTTTACATTTTTCTAATAAAGCGAAGTTGTCTTTTAGCAATTCCAGTTTAAGCTGTTGCGCTGTAAATCTCATAAAGCTCAACTGAATTCGTGATGGATCATGTCCGGGCAATGCCTGCCATATCAAATGAATATGATTGTTCATAACGACAAAAGCATTTAAAACGATTCGTTTGTTGTTAACAAGAAATTGGAGGCTGTTGATGATTATAGTTTTATACCTATCATCTTCAAGCAATGGTATCCATTGATAAATTGTAGCCGTATAAAATTTCGGCCAATGAACGGGGTACGGATTATTCATGGGATAAAGATAAAAAAATAGCAGTTTTTATAAATCCGGGCTTCACCGCAGGTCATAAGACCACGCGGCGGCGGGAGGAATATTTTATTTATATAAAATACCATTAAAATACAGGGTTTTTCCTGTTGCGGCCCCTGGAAGAGAATAGTAGCTTTAGTATTCCTAAACCCCTTCCTATTAAAACTCCGTTGACCCGGTAAAATTCCTGCTGCAGGTGATATTTCATCCCGGAATACTAAGTACGGACTGTATAAATGCAGCGGCATGGTTTTTTTAAATAATAAACTCCACAACAATGTTACCCAAAAAAGAGGCAAAAAAATTGCTGAAAGAAATGGCTTTCGCGGCAGCGAAGCGATGGAAAGACAGGGCAGATATCCGTAGAGCGCCAGGTATTGTCAAAGGCGAGAATGACGAAGAGATCCGGAAATCAAATGAAAGGGTTGAAAATAGCTTTACGCGGAATGCCAACAGGCCACGCGTAAATCCGGACATGTTAAAGCCCATAAGGTTTCCCGAGCGCATCATAAAAGGAAATGATCTTAGGGAATTTCCGCCAAATGAAATTGCACGCAAAGCGGGTAAGCCGGTAGCACGTATCGAAACCATCCCGGCGGCGGGGCAGCTTGCAGAAGGTTTTGCAACAGGATTTTTAATTTCTCCTAATTTATTAATGACCAATTTCCATGTTTTTCCCGATGCCCGGGATGCACAGGATTGCGCAGCCAATTTTTTATATGAAAGAACAATGACCGGCATCAACAGCGGCTTCCAGTTTCGCATAGATCCAACGAAGTTCTTTTTATCAGATGCCGCCCTCGATTTTGCGATCGTTTTTGTGGAACCGGTTTCTTTAGATAACAAGTTCTCCCTGGCCACATTTAGTTTTTTGAATTTGATCGCGACAAGCGGGAAGATATTAAATGGGCAATCTCTGAACATCATACAACATCCGCAGGGCGGGGTAAAACAGTATGCTTTTTTGAATAACAGGATCGTAGATATCCTGGAAAATGATGGGTTTATTCATTATACAACAGATACGGATAGGGGCTCTTCCGGCTCACCAGGCTACAATGATACATGGGAAGTAGCAGCATTGCATCACAGCGGAGTGCCGCTGATCATCGGTGGGAATATCGTTGACATACAAGGCAATCGCTGGGATGAAGAAAACCAGGGAGATGATGAGATCCAATGGATCGCCAATGAAGGGATCAGCATTAGCAGGATCATTGAAAAACTAATAACGATCCAATTCCCGGAAAAGGAAAAACAATCCCTGCTGGATACTTTTATCCAGACTACAAAGGACCCCTTGCTAAACAGGGCATCTGTCATTGAAAAAACAGCAGTCATTAATAACGGCATTCAAAAAAATATTTTATCAAATAAAAACGATCCTGATATGTCAGCATTTAATTTAAATTTTTATGGAAATACCAACGTATTCGTTGGTGAGACCACAGGCAGGGACGCCTCGATCATTCCCGCAACGCAAAAAGCATCCATTGTCCAACAGAATGGCACCAAATTCATTGAAAAGAAGCAAAATTTTGATACGGACTATGATAACCGGCCAGGTTTTGATAAGGACTTCATCAATGGTTTTTCCCTGGAAGTACCCACCGTGATCTCTCAAAGAGCGGATGAATTATTCCTCGACTTCAATAACAGCAAACCCTATGTGCTGAATTATCATCATTACTCACTTGTAATGAATAAAAAAAGAAGGCTCATGATGTGGTCTGCTTCAAATGTTGATTATAACGCGGATAAAAGAAGCACAAAAGACAGGGCAGCCTTTGGCAGTGAGGACTGGACGGTCGATCCACGCATTCCGGCTAAATTTCAAATAACAGACTCCGAATTTTATAAGCCTGCCACAAAAGTTGACAGGGGGCATATTATCAGGAGGGATGATAATTGCTGGGGGGATTCTGAACTTGAGATCGAATATGCCAATGCCGATTCATACCATTGGACAAACTGTACACCGCAACATGAATTATTCAACAGGGATGTAGCAGGCTATAAAGGATTGTGGGGTATGGTTGAAAATGAAATTGTAACCCAGTTAAAACTGGTTGATAAACGGGCAACACTTTTTGCCGGGCCCATCCTGGATAATGAAAATGACCCGGTGGCAACATTTAATGAGGTGCAAATTCAATACCCGTTGAAATTCTGGAAGATCGTTGTTGCGAACGATGCGGACGAAGGGCCTGTTTCATATGGTTTCATTCTTGATCAAAGCAATGTGGTAAATAAATTCGGACTGGAGACGCTTGACTTTTCACGGTTTAAAAAATACCAGGTAACCATTCAAAAGATCACCGAACTGACAGGCGTTGTATTTGACCGCAAGCTATACGATACGGATATACTAAGAAATACGGAGGCTTTCGAAAGTGGATTGAGGCCTTTCAGGAATTCCAATGAGATATTATTGAGAAAGCAAAGAGTATTAGAAGATAAATATTGATCCTGCCCTGGTTCCCGTAACGGACCAAGTATGCCGCCGCTGGTATCATCAGGGGCGGCTTTTTTACGTAATAAGGGTTCCGGTATAAAAAACGACGTCTAAGCCAATGGAAATGAGCAGTTTTTGAAATTAACGCAGTACGCGGGTGCTTGTGGGTGATGTATCTAAAGGGATCTGCTAATTTTTCTAATAGGGATTTTTAAAAAATGTTGTAATTTGCAACAACGTATCAAAAAATTAATACAATATATTGCCCTTAAAAATTTAATAGGCGTACTTATTTCATGTACGTTCCTGTTAAGTATAACTCCAAAGCAATTCCTGCACACTGTTCTTGCTGATCATAAGGATACCCCTGCAAAAAAAAGCAGTGACAGGCTACAGTTTAACCAGCAAGGCTTTAACTGCGACTGTAACAGTGTCGTAGCAACATCCCCATTTACTGCAGTTCCTTTAAAGCTGGAGATCCCAAACATTGTACATGTAAAATGTTATACAGTTACAACTTCCAGCTCGCTATTATCAATCCCTCATTTTTACTATAAGCTTCGCGGACCACCTGCCATTGCATAAAAATTATATGTTATCGTTCATTTACATCGGTCACTCCAACTGGCTGCTGTTTTGAATATATGCATTGACAATCTTATTTAAAGGGGAATTACTTTCCCGGCATTTCCATAAAATAAAGAATCATGAAGAAGCCATTTGTGCTACTATATATATTATTTTATTCGGCCTTTTTTTATTCAGCGTTTGCTAACTCTTTTCTCCCGGTATTAAAAGGTAACCTAAGCGGTACAGTTACGGATGATAAAACCGGCCAGCCAATACAAGGCGTATCTATTTACATCTCAGATATAAAGGCGGGTACCAATACGAATTCAAGAGGGGAGTTTATGATCTCAGGTATCAGTGAAGGTTCACACCTGATCGAAATATCCCATGTGGGTTATACAACGATCGCCGAAAATATGATCATTGGAGAGGATACTAAAAAAGATTTCGCACTTACCTTATCCATTATTGAAAACAATGTGGTTATAGTGACAGGGGTTACCAAAGCCACACAATTAAAGAAAGTTCCTTTCCAGGTTTCGGTTTTACGTAAAGAAGAATTATTACAAAGTTCTGCTACAAATATTATTGAAACCATTACCCGTAAGGCAGGTATTTCTTCATTATCTACCGGACCCGCCATTTCAAAGCCTTTAATTAGGGGGTTAGGTTATAACAGGGTTTTGACCATTAATGATGGTGTACGCCAGGAAGGACAACAATGGGGTGATGAGCATGGGATAGAAATTGATGAGGCAAGTGTAAACAGGATCGAGGTCTTAAAAGGACCGGCTTCTCTTGTTTATGGTAGTGATGCCATGGCCGGGGTAATAAACATCATTACCAATGTGCCGGTACAAACAAATACACTTAAAATGAATGCCGGAACAAATTATCAATCAAATAACAGGCTGAGAAGCCTTTACGGAAATGTTGCGGGTAACCTAAAGGGATTTAACTGGAACGCATATGGTACTGTAAAAGAAGCGGCTGATTATAAAAATAAATATGATGGGTACGTATATAATTCCAAATTCAATGAACACAATATTGGAGGATATGCAGGTGTCAATGGAGGTTGGGGGTATAGCCACCTGTTGGTTAGTGCTTTTAATTTAAAAGCGGGGTTGGTAGAAGGAGAACGGGATGGCCAGGGTTTTTTTACAAAAAATATTGCAGGTGGCGCATCCGTAATCGCAACAAATGCTGATTTTAAAAGTACTCAACCCCAAATTCCGTATCAGCATATCCGGCATTTTAAAATTGCAGCGGATAATAGTTTCAAACTTGGGGAAAACCGGTTATCCCTTAACGTTGCCTGGCAACATAACCAGCGGGAAGAATTTGGTAACCCGGATGATCCCGGGGAAAGGGCCTTGTTCTTTGATCTGAAAACGGTGACTTATACAACGCAATTTCATTTTAAGGAAAAAAATGGCTGGAAGACCTCCATAGGTGTCAATGGCATGGATCAAAATAATATGAATAAAGGAGTAGAGCAGCTCATCCCCGATTATGGTTTAAATGATATTGGGGGTTATGGATTTTTCCAAAAGGAATTTAAAAAATTAACTGTTAGCGGGGGTGGCCGTTTGGATTCAAGAAATGTTGACTTAAAAGATTTACAGGATGGCGATTCCGTAAAAGGCCAGGCATTTAAAAAAACATTTTCAAATTTTTCAGGAAGCATGGGTTTAGCATACCAGCTTAGCAAAACAGTTAATCTTAAATTGAATATTGCCAGGGCTTTCAGGGCACCAGCCATCCCGGAGCTTGCATCCAATGGATCTCATGAAGGAACTATTAGGTATGAGTATGGAGATAAAGATCTAAAAAGCGAAATAAGTACACAGGCAGATGCAGGAATAGAATACAGTAGCGGGCATTTTTCAATAAACTTCGCCGCTTATTACAACAATTTTGGCAACTTTATTTTCTATCGTAAGCTGGAAGCTGCAGGAGGCGGGGATTCCACCGTAAATTTAAATGGAGAGGAACTGACCGCTTTTAAATTTGATCAGCGTAAAGCGCATCTTGCCGGCCTGGAAGTAACAATGGATATCCATCCTCATCCCCTGGATTGGCTGCATTTGCAAAATACATTTTCGCTCGTATCAGGAAGATTGAAGGAAGCGATTGAAGGAACAAAAAATTTACCTTTTATCCCTGCTCCAAAATTAATGACGGAGGTTAGGGCAGATTTTAAGAAATTGACAGATGGTATTCATAATTTTTATGTAAAATTCGAGCTGGATAACAATTTCAGGCAGCCAAAAGCATTTACTGCATTCAATACAGAAACCCCGACACGCGGGTATACCTTATTAAATGCAGGGATTGGTACAGACATCCGGGACAAAAACGGCCAAATAATATTCATGCTCAATTTTGCTGCAAATAATATGACCGATGTGGCTTACCAGGGTCATCTCAGCAGGCTGAAATACGCAGCAGAAAATCCGGTTACCGGCCGAATGGGCGTTTTTAATATGGGAAGAAATTTTAGTGTAAAACTAAATGTGCCTTTTAGTGTTATGCTGAAAAAGTAAAAAGACGTTTTATTGAATGATGAATGTTACGGCTGTTGAAATTCACCATCCGCTGTGATCAGTACATCATTCTTCAGGTCCTCGAAAGGCATTTTCCATCCTATATTAAAATCCGCACGTTTTAATATGGCGATGACCTGTATGCCGGCGGTTAATTTCTTTGTGACGGGATCCGTCCTCGTTCCTTTGAAAATAAAGTCTGCAGTAATTTCTTTTTTGACGCCATGCATCGAAAGATTTCCTTTAAGCTGGTATTTGTTTTTTACGATCTTTTTTATTTCCGTGCTTTTAAACTGTATCAAAGGATATTTTTCAGCATCAAAAAAATCCGGGCTGCGCAGATCCTCATCCCGTTGCTCCAGCTTTGTATCGATCGATTTTGCTTCTGTAGTCAATTCAAAAACAGCATCGCTAAAATCAGCTTTGGAAGATGTGATGGTCACTTCGAATTTATTAAAAGTCCCGGTAATATCGTTTATCATCAGGTGGGTAACGGTAAAGCCCAGCCTTGAGTGTTGCTTGTCATTTTTCCATGTTTGGGCGAACGCTGCCAAGGATATAAATAACAACGCAGGGATAAGATGGTATTTTTTCATGTTGATGTTGATTTTTATAGTGTGTACAGCATGAAACTGTCTATAAGGTACCATTTTTTTTGTTTCTTTCAATAAACCAGGAATGATTCCGATAACAGGGACACTTTTTTTGATTTCCGCAACCGGGATTTTAATGGGATCCGCAATAAAGACGTAACTTGAAGCTGTACTGTTGAAATGATCGAATAATTATATGAAAAGAACAGGATTTATTTTTTTGATGTTATTGGCGCTCTTCAGCGCCTGTAAGAAAGATTCAAACCCTGGTCCTGTGGAAGGAGATTTTAAATTGGGAGTAGATGTTCAGTCGTCATTCAACCAGGAT
Source organism: uncultured Chitinophagaceae bacterium (assembly GCA_963779595.1). GTDB lineage: Bacteria > Bacteroidota > Bacteroidia > Chitinophagales > Chitinophagaceae > Ferruginibacter. The sequence goes on from CAVZYY010000002.1 coordinate 1,037,283, forward strand.
ATGGTACAGGTGATCATCGACGGTGAAACAGTGCTGAATAAAAGACTTCAAACAATGAATGTATTGAGTGTTTGCCTGGTTGATGGGCAGGTGACGACAAGAAGAAATGAGGGAACACATGAAATAAAAGCGATTGTAAATAATACGGTTACCCGAACAGAAACTTTCTCAATGAATAATGACCTGTATATTGGAGTAAATTATGACCCGCAAACAAATGGTGTATCCTTTATTTACAGCAACCAGCGGTTTATGTATGATTGATTTAGTTAACATCCCTTTGGTTTTCCTTTCACTCGAAAATGATCTATTTTGTATTTTTTCGAATGGTGGTTTGGAAACAGCCAAAAGTGCTGATACACTACACAATTGGGTTTAAATAAACAGCGCATGAAAATACTTGAAGCATCAACAACGGAAGATCTTAATAAGTGTTTTGAAGTAATGAAAGCGTTAAGACCGCATCACAGCCTTGAGAGTTTTCTTACCGTAATGGAGCAAATGAAAAATGAGGGCTATCATTTGTCGTATATTGAGGATGACGGGAAAGCTGTTTGTGTGGCTGGTTTCCGCTTTACAACTACGCTTTATGACGGGCTGATCATAGACTTCGACGATTTTGTGACTCTTCCCGAGGCCAGGAATAAAGGATATGCCGGCCATTTATTTGATCATCTCGTAGCTATTGCAAAAGAAAGATCCATCAAAACAATTCATTTGAACTCCAATCACCAGCGCTTTGATGCGCATCGCTTTTACCTGGATAAAAGAATGAAGATCGTAGCACATCATTTCAGGATTGAATTATAAAAAAACAAAGTTCCGGTTCGTGTCTCAGGTAACTTAGTGCCTGTTAGACCATGATTAAATTTTTCCATTTTTTTATGACATTATTGCATAAGGAAACTTCAAAAGTTTTAAAACCCTATGCTCATACCCTTTTTTTATTCATGGAGGGTTGTCTGTGGTTCCTTATTTATTTTATTATTTTTATTTTTTCCCGTTCCTCTTTTTAAGAGGTAAGTCAATGAATACAATATAATAAGGGCACATGCAGAAGCCCATTTAAGTTTGGCTAACCAATTTAAATCACCGTTAATACTTGTTGATAGAGATTGCTGTTCTGATAATATCTTTTTTCTAATTTCTATTTCTTGAAAATACGAAGCCATTTGTATGGTTAAGGTATCAATATATCTTCTATATTCTGCTCGTCCCGCACTATCCTTATTGGAATTAAGATTTCGGATTTTTGCCTCACCTTTCTCGAAAGGTATTTCAGGATGATTTATAATTTTAGATTGTGATTCGTAATTGCTGTCAAGTTTGCCTTTCCAGTACATCTGAAAGTATATGTAAAAAAATATGGCAATAATTGCCGTTCCCTTGACTAACTTTCTCCCCTTTTTTTTGTGATGATAAATTACGAACGCTAAACCAGTCACTATCATACCAAAGATGGCTACTATAAGTTCATTCATAAACAGATATTAATACTAACAATGTAATAAAAAAGCCCCATTTAAGGGGCTTTAATTTTAGTAGTGTTTTTGATAGTCTATAGGAAGTCTTTTAAATCTACTCCGATAGTATCTGCTAACTTTTTTAATGCAAGTATCTTGACATTCATTTTGCCATTTTCAATTTCAGATAGGGAACTTTTATGAACTTCAGCAAGTACCACTAATTGCCGCATAGAAATGCCCTTTGCCTTTCTGGCTTCTCTAACCTTTTTACCAATTGATATTAAATATTGTCCGTCTTTCATTTTCTTACTCTTTACCTGTTAATTGCTTAAATTTTAAACTACCCTGACAATTTGCTATTGCAGAAGCAAATAATTCATCTTGAAATAATTCTCTATTGTTGAACCTAAAAGCACTCTCATTGCAATAGCGTTGTAAATGCTTTGGGCTTACACTATGATGTATGCCGTCAATTTGTTTTTTTAAAATATTCCAATAGCCTTCAATACTGTTAGTGTGAACCAGTATATCTTCTTTGCGTACATACTCCCCGTTTCTGTGATTCACTTTCCTATGTTTATATTTTTCACCAACTTTATTATAAGCCCTGCTTTCATCAGAAACCATAAAGCTATCAACAGCAACAAAATCATTTATTGCGGTACTGATATTTTCAATACTAACTTCAGGAATAACTTTAGTTCTTACTTTACCGTCTCTTTGAATTGCACCAAATACCATAGTCTTATTATCATCCCTCTTTAAGTTTAATCTTTTCTTTTTGCTTGCATGAATATTGGTTAACGAGCCCCCGATCAGGGTCTCATCCACTTCCACTATACCCTCTAATAATTCAGGAGACTTATCTGTCAGCATTTCACGAATACGGTGTGTAAGATGCCAAGTACATTTTAACGATACTCCTAACAACTTTGATAATTGGAGAGAACTTAATCCTTTGGAATGATTGGCTAAAACATATGTTGCCAAAAACCATTTAGTTAAAGGAAGTTTTGTGTTTTGATAAATGGTTCCAACTAACACACTAAATTTTTGTCGGCATTGTTTTTCCCTGCACTTGAATATTTTACCATTACTGAAACGGCAAACATTCAACGAGCCACAAAAAGGGCAAGCTGGTGTACCGTTCCAGCGTTGTTGCTCTAAGAACTCCCTGCATTTATCCTCACTACCAAATTCCTTTTGAAAGTCTAATATGTTTTTGAATGTTTTCATTGTTTTGATTTGTATTACAAATGTATATACATTATTTGGAATAAACAATAAATGTATATACAATAGTTATACACATTTAGCAATTTCTGCGTATTTTAATGTATATTTGGTTATAAATTAATAGATATGAAAAAAACTTCTAATTTGTTGATTAGGGTTACTGATTTAGAAAAGTCTGGTTTTGAAAGAGCCGCTGAAATATCGGGTATTGGCCTTTCCTCATGGGCTCGCCAGGTTTTACGTAGTGCAGCAATGAAGGAACTTCAAAATGCTGGCGAAAAAATAATATTTTTAGAACCCATACCACTTTCAAAAAAATAACAATGGATAGCGACATAGCCATAGAAGTTTTAGGAATTGCAGAAATGTTAAAAAGAGATATTCTCGCAGTACCATCAAATCAAAGAGAATATTCTTGGGCGAGGGATATACAAGTAAAAGATTTTTTACAAGATATTACCCACGCAATGAGAAACAGGAATCAGTCTTACTTTCTGGGAACGGTTGTGTTAACAAAAAATAAAAACGGCGTTCTTGAGGTAGCCGATGGTCAACAAAGATTAGCTACAACTACTATGGTCTTAGCAGCTATTCGAGATTATTTTGGAGACAAGGGAGATGCAAAAACAGCAAATTCAATAGAGACCGATTTCTTATCTTCCTATGATAGGGTTAAAGGGGAAGATATATCAAGATTGACATTGAATATTGATGATAATAATTTCTTTGTGAATAATGTGGTTCTGAAAAAACACAGTAGGCAAGCAGTTAACCCTGTAAGAAGGTCGCATAAACTTATACTAAACGCATATGCTGAAATAAAGGAACACGTCAAGGGTATTGAAAAACAAAGTGGGGAAGCTAATGCAAAAACACAATTAAACGATCTTATCGAATATCTTAGATCAAAAACAAGGATTGTAAAACTTGTAGTAGAAAACGAGGAAACTGCATTTACATTGTTTGAAACTTTAAATGATAGGGGGTTAAAAACGTCACAAGCAGACTTGGTTAAAAACCACATTTTTAAACTGTCTGACAATAGACTAACTGAGGCACAGGGTTTATGGTCGTCAATGAAAAGCGCAATAGAAACAATATCTGATGTTGATGATGATATAACAATGGAATTTTTAAGGGCGGCCTGCTGTATTATATCGGGAGCCACTACAAAAAAAGATGTTCTAAGGAAAATACAGGCAAAGGCAAACAATAAATCAGAAGCCATAACAGTTTTATCCCTTCTTGAAGAATTAAGTAAAGAGTATGCTGCCATATTAAATTCAGATCATAATAAATGGAATGAATATTCAGATGAAGTAAGGGAATCAATCAAAGCGATGAATGTCTTAGGAGTGACACAGATCAGGCCACTAATGTTGGCTGTGTCAAAATATTTTAATAAGAAAGATACCGCACTTGCATTCAAAAAACTTTTGGCGTGGTCAGTTAGGTTTATTATAATGGGGATTAGGGGTGGAAGGCTTGACGATGGATATGCTCGGTTGGCAAACAAAATTTATACAAAGGAAATTAAAAATGTTTCTGAGTTAAAAAGAGAATCAGAAAAAATAGTGATTGGAGATGCAGAGTTTAGGGCAGCTTTTGAAACTACAACAGTAAGTGTTGCTAAACTGGCGAGATATTATTTGAGATCACTTGAAAATACTGCAAGGGGAGAATCAAACCCTGAGTTTATTCCAAATGATAATACGGTAATAAATCTTGAACACATTATGCCACAGTCTGCTGGCGACAATTGGCCGCAAATTACAAATCAGGATATAGAAACCCACGTTAATAGGCTTGGTAATTTAATCTTACTTCAAGCCGATAAAAATGCTCAAATTGGGAATGCAAGTTTTGACGAAAAGAAATTGGTATATAAAAAATCATCATTCCAATTAACTAACCAAGTTGGAGATACCTATAATTGGAATATTCATTCAATAGAAAACCGACAAAAAATATTAGCGGAATTGGCAGTAAAAACGTGGCAACTGTAATTTTATGGCAAAAGCAGTTAAAAAGAAGTCAGCAAAAGAAGCATCACAGCTTTTTTATAATATCATAGCTGCATCAGTATCAGGAAATCCCAAACCGGTAGTAAAGAAGAAGAAAGCAGTTAAAAAAAAGGATTGATCTAATCCCCTCTTTCATAATGTATTATGGAAGTACACAAAGATAAATAGTTTTATAAGGTTAAATAGCAGACCTTCTACGGATGTTGCAAGATTTGAGTGTTAGCGAAACAGAGTTATTGAGGAATTTATCCAAGGGTCATACTTATCAGGAAATTTCCGAAGAAATGGGAATATCTGTGGGTACTGTACATGCTAAGCTAAAAGCCCTTTACAAAAAAATATCGGTACGCAACCGAGCTGAAGCCGCCATCGAATTTTTAAAAAAAGCGAATGATTCTTAACCCCATGCTTAAAAATCTAATTCCTGCCCCTTCCCTGAGGGGTTTTTATTTGGTACCCTAAAGGGTTGTGGAATCTAAATAATATCACCCTATTTTGTAAACCAGTTTTTAAAGGGTACAGAATCAAATCAGGGTACTGTTTCCACAGTCAGCCCTTTAGTTTTTTCCCACATTAAACTAACTGCTTTGAAAGCCTTTAATGAAAAATGCGACAAGATACTGTGCTATCTAAAGGATATGCCTCATATAGATTGGGAAACCTTCTCAAAGGATACCCGTGTAAAAAAGGATGATGCGGTTATTACCTATTTAAAGAATGCCAAAGGCTTTGTAAAGCACTCCGATAAACATATAAGTATAACAACCGAAGGGAAATCGTTTATCTCCAAAACTTCGTTTGTGGAGCAACGGGAAAACCTGTGAATTATGTAAAGATTTACCGAAATTATGTAAGAAATATTTTCTGATTTCGCACGAAATTTGGCACTAAGTAAGTGCTATGCCCTCACAAATCATACTTGTTACAGAAAGTGAAACAAACGAAGTTTTATTAATCCGGGTTGCCGATATAAAGGATATCCAGGCCTGTCCATCGATTAATGGCAACTCGGAAACTATTATCACTTACGGCGATTACAGCGTACGTGTAAGGGATGATTATAACGCTGTTCAGGATAAGATACAATTAAGAAATGATTGAAATCCTGTAAAAACTCCCCTCTTTGAGGGGTTTTTTAATTCGTGCCTGTTAAAATGTCATGATATTTCCGTTTGGTCTAACATGCACTAAGTCTCCTGAGACACGAACCATGGCGGAGCAGTATTTGTTACTTAAGATTTGCTTAAATTTAATGCCTGGTAATTAGTATAAACAGAAGCACACAATTGTGTAGTATAAAATATTAAATAGCTTACACAATGAACGAAATGCATTTTGAAGGCACCATCATTAAAGCGGACTTTCATTCGAATCCAAAACCACTGGACTCATTCATGGAATTGAGGATAATAATAGACGTGAAGAAGGAAATTATGATTGAAGTTACCGGTACTACAGAGGAGCTGGGTAAAATATTTGAAGTTGATCCAACCTCCGTTGAAGCCGGGAATATTCCTTTAGTAGGTAAGAAATGCAAGGTTCTAAGAAATGCAGGAGGATATCATTTTATATCAATGTTGAAATAAAATGGTGAGATACCCTTTTAACCTGCTGTTGTTTTGAGTTGATCATTCATCGCCTTCCCTAAACACATCTCCCGGCATCCCCAGGCTTTTAACGATGATGCCTACCTGTGCGATTGAATAAAACCTCCCTCTCTTTCCCCGATCAAAAAGTAAAATGGCTCAAGCCAACGGGTAAAAGTGCGGTGATCCACGCCATAAATGGTTGCCAGTTCTTTACAGGAATAAGGGATCTTTAGAATTTCGCCATAACGGGTGATGGCTCTTGTTTCACGGGAATTTGCGGGGTTGGTTTTTTGCTGATTCATAACGTCATATTTCAACCCAGGGTGGTGTCCGGGATTTTTTAAAAAAATATTTGAACATTCAAATTGTAGCCTAACTCATTGAAAATTAATGAACAATTGGACTGTCATTATATAAACTATCATTAATTTATGTTAGGTATTATTAACAAAGTTAAGTAAACACTTCATTTTGTCAAATATTTTACCGAGTTTTATAAAAATATAATCTTATGTATAATATTCCACTCCTCCCCAACAGATTCAAGAAAGCCGGCTTTATTGTAACTGCCATTGGATTGATCGCATGGATCGTAGCAGCTATGAACGGCTACCAGGCAGCATTTCTAAATGTCCGCGTCCTTTCATTATTTAATGCAACGAATGATCCCAATGCAGGTTTTGCAGCCATCATTCAAAACAATGTACTCGATGAACTGATCGGGTTAACGCTGATCGGCGGAACGATACTGATCGGTTTCTCTAAAGAAAAACAGGAACATGAGTTTACCATGTTGCTTCGCTCTTCCGCGTTATTGTGGGCGATGCTTATTTTCAACTTAACGGTATTTTTCGGGATGGCCTTCCTGTATGAGCTGGCTTTTTTGAAACTGATGATGTATAACCTTTTCACGGCGATGTTCGTTTACATCATTCGTTTTCATTACCTGCTGTATAAAACAGCCAAAGACATTAAATATGGAAAATAACCTGCGGGTCCAACGGGCCATTAAGAACGTAACCCAGGAAGACGTGGCACGGGCGGTGAAACTGAGCCGTCCTGCCATTCATGCCATCGAAACAAAGAAGTATATCCCTTCCACGCTGACCGCATTGCGGATCGCACTGTATTTTGAAAAAAAACTGGAGGAAGTATTCTGGCTGGAAGATCATGAACGGGAACTCGGCCCGGACACTAAATAATTTATTTATCAAAAAAATTGCCGTTATGAAAGATAAACTAACGCCAAAGAGCAGACTAAACAATAACCTCCGCGTTTTGCGGGCCGAACGCCGGATCAGCCAGGCCGGACTCGCCGATGCACTGGGAATATCTCCACAGGCCGTTTTTTGTATTGAGAATGGCAAATACGATCCATCAGCCTTGGTCGCTTTGCGCTTGGCAAGATATTTTGGGAAAAAGCTCGAGGAAGTTTTTTCTTTTGTGCAGCCCCCAACCACGCAACCGCTGAAACTGGTTCACTGTGCACCTTGTAAGCTGGATATTTAAATTCACTGATCACCTGCTATGTATTGGTAATTGGTTGAACATAGTCTGCTGAACATTTAAAATGCGAAGCTATCCCGCTCCTGCAAAACGTTACTAAAGTCGCAACGGTTATAAAGATTATTGATTGTTGTTTGTCGAATCACTTAAAAATGTATCGTAAAAATCCCTCCTATTTAAATATCCTGGTTTAATAATAGGCTTCTTAAATTCTTTTATGTTCTTTTTTGCTTGTCCAAAAAAGAACCAAAAAAAGACCCCCGTAATCGAATACAGCCCGATTACGGGTTACAGCTATGTGGATCAGTTGCGCAAAGTGATCTCAACAGTTGGAATTCTATTCTTAGGCTTGAAGTATTTAATTGATCAGCAAAATATCAAATGATAAGGTTTCAATCATTATACTGTTCCAGGATAGAAAGCTGTTTCAAATATTAAATGCTGAGCCTACTTTGCACAACTGTTGGTCATTGCTGCTCCGCCAAAGGGCTGTATATCTTTGGCGTCCCGCATTATGCGGGGTTTTTGTTTCTTTTTGGCGAAGCAAAAAGAAATTAAAAAAAAGAGAATTCTAATTTTCTTCTTTTACTTTTTTGCCCCGCCCGGGCGGGATGTATCACATGCCCAAAAAAGTAACAAAAAAGGGCACCCCTAATCGATTACAGCCGGTAGCCATATACGTGTTAGATCATACGAGTAATAAAAAAAACCCTCAAGGAGGTGTAGTTTTTACGGGGAATTCAATTATTTTTTAAATTGTATCTTATCGTGAACAGCGTTGTAGTTATCCCTTACACGAACGCTATAATCGCCGTAAGTGATAATAGTTTCCGAGTTGCCATTAATTAATGGACAAGCCTGGATATCCTTTATATCGGCAACCCGGATTATTAAAACTTCGTTTGTTTTCACTTTCTGTGACAAGTATAACTTGTGTAGGCATAGCACTCACAATGTGCCAAAATTCGTGCGAAGGTTTGAATTATTCCTTACATAATTTCTTTAAATCCTTACATCATTCACAGATTTTCCGTGGCTCTTTAAATGTTTGTCGCTTTACTAATGGCAAAATATTTAAGTCTGGAGAAGAACAATGGCTCATATTGGCCTTTGTTAAAACCTTGCGGCAAATAAACCTCAGCTTTTTTGCCCCGCCTGGGCGGGATGTACCACATACTCAAGTCATTGCTGCTGAACGAAGGGGCTGTGTATACTTCGTTCTTGATTTTTTGTTTCTTTTTGATCAAGCAAAAAAAAAAGAGAATTCTAATTTTCTTCTTTTACTTTTTTGCATGCATCCCGAAGGATCGGGATTTTCCACAAAAAAGTAACAAAAAAGGGCACCCCTGATCCCATTCAAAGGTTATAAACTGTTATGAATTTTAAATGCTGAGCCTACTTTGCACAACTGTTGGTCATTGCTGCTCCGCCAAAGGGCTGTATATCTTTGGCGGGCCTTTTTGTTTCTTTTTGGCGAAGCAAAAAGAAATTAAAAAAAAGAGAATTCTAATTTTCTTCTTTTACTTTTTTGCATGCCCAAAAAAGTAACAAAAAAGGGCACCCCTAATCGATTACACCCCGATTAGGGGAAGCAGCTATGTGGGGCAGCTGTGCAAGGTGGTCTCAACGGTTGTAATTCTACTCTTAAGGTCGGGCAGTGTAATTGTATCCATTTTTATAAAGCATCAAAGGTTGTAAACTCTTACGAATTTTAAATGCTGAGGCTACTTTGCACAATACTTGGTCATAGCTGCTCCGCCAAAGGGCTGTATATCTTTGGCGGGCCTTTTTGTTTCTTTTTGGCGAAGCAAAAAGAAATTAAAAAAAAGAGAATTCTAATTTTCTTCTTTTACTTTTTTGCATGCCCAAAAAAGTAACAAAAAAGGGCACCCCTAATCCCCGCCTGCCTCGCGTCAGCGGGCAGGGATTACACCCCGATTAGGGGAAGCAGCTATGTGGGGCAGCTGTGCAAGGTGGTTTCAACGGTTGTAATTCTACTCTTAAGGTCGGGCAGTGTAATTGTATCCATTTTTATAAAGCATCAAAGGTTGTAAACTCTTACGAATTTTAAATGCTGAGGCTACTTTGCACAATACTTGGTCATAGCTGCTCCGCCAAAGGGCTGTATATCTTTGGCGTCCCGCATTATGCGGGGTTTTTGTTTCTTTTTGGCGAAGCAAAAAGAAATTAAAAAAAGAGGTTAGGATCAAAAAAAAGAGGCCCGAAGGCCTCTTTTCATTTGCGTCTACACCGTTTAAGTATGAATTTCAATATAACGGAAGTCAGGAAACTAACGGTGGCGCCTACGACGGCCAGCAGCGCAGATACCAGCAAATCTTCACTACTGATCTTAAATAATAACACGAGCATAGTGCCACCGATCGTTCCTGCTTTCGCATCAGCGCTCCCGAAATGCTGATCCACTGAATTCATCCTTAACCGGTTCATCTTCCGTGGTGGTGACTGCCTGGCTCACCGTTCCGCCTACGGCACCAGCAACGGCTATATAACCGGCTATCTTCAGCACGATTGCAGGTAAAGCCATGGGCGCCGCCAGTATGGAAGCCCCTAAAGTTGCCAGCACCACGCTGATGTTGCGAAGCTTTATGAAAAACTTCGGCGTCGGGGATCCGATCCTTTCAATAAAATTCATATTGATCTTTTTATGGTGAGAAATACGGGACCATCATCCATCAGGCGGCATACCAGGTCATAAACCTTGCTGAATGCCATCCGTGATTGAGATCCCATTCCTTCCCCGGTAATTTTGGTCACCGGGGCAATACAGCCTTTAAGTTCTTTCAACGCATTGTTGGCCGGGTGTAGCAGGATGAGTTCTCTCCCAGGTACATCTTTGAGCACGAGATGCGTTTTATGTTTCAGGCTGAACCGGAGCAGCAACCGGTAAGTGCCCACAGGAACGCATGAACGCTTCGGCTCGTTATTGAACCAGGGCAGTTCTATCGTGAAGCATAGAAACTGCTCATTATAGTACAGGCGTCCGTTGCTTCCGTTGGGGTAGCCGGTTCTTTCCAGTAATAGGTGCTTTTGCATAGGTATTTGTTTTTGATTTGGTCTTTCATAGTTGCAACGACTTTCGGAGAGTCAAAAGTCAAAAGGGAAAACCAAAAAGTGAAGCCTGCGTATCATTTGGCTTTTGTATCCTTATTTTGGTTTTGACCTTTAACTTTTGAGTTCTTCTCTAACTGCATTATCTATAGAACCCGGAAGTTGTATTCCACTTTTTGGTTTTGACCTTTAACTTTTGAGTTCTTCTTTAACTGCATTTTCTATAGAACCGTGAAGTTGTATTCCACTTTTTGGTTTTGACCTTTAACTTTTGAGTTCTTCTCTAACTGCATTATCTATAGAACCCGGAAGTTGTATTCCACTTTTTGGTTTTGACCTTTAACTTTTGAGTTCTTCTTTAACTGTATTTTTTATAGAACCGTGAAGTTGTATTCCACTTTTTGGTTTTGACCTTTAACTTTTGAGTTCTTCTCTAACTGCATTATCTATAGAACCGGGAAGTTGTATTCCACTTTTTGATTTTGACCTTTAACTTTTGAGTTTTTCTCTAACTGCATTATCTATAGAACCCGGAAGTTGTATTCCACTTTTTGGTTTTGACCTTTAACTTTTGAGTTCTTCTCTAACTGCATTATCTATAGAACCGCGAAGTTGTATTCCACTTTTTGGTTTTGACCTTTAACTTTTGAGTTCTTCTCTAACTGCATTATCTATAGAACCCGGAAGTTGTATTCCACTTTTTGGTTTTGACCTTTAACTTTTGAGTTCTTCCCTAGCTGCATTATCTATAGAACCCGCGAAGTTGTATTCCACTTTTTGGTTTTGACCTCTAACTTTTGAGTTCTTCTTTAACTGCATTTTCTATAGAACCGTGAAGTTGTATTCCACTTTTTGGTTTTGACCTTTAACTTTTGAGTTCTTCTTTAACTGTATTTTTTATAGAACCGTGAAGTTGTATTCCACTTTTCGGTTTTGACCTTTAACTTTTGAGTTCTTCTTTAACTGTATTTTTTATAGAACCGTGAAGTTGTATTCCACTTTTCGGTTTTGACCTTTAACTTTTGAGTTCTTCTTTAACTGCATTTTCTATAGAACCGTGAGGTTGTATTCCACTTTTTGGTTTTGACCTTTAACTTTTGAGTTCTTCTCTAACTGCATTATCTATAGAACCGGGAAGTTGTATTCCACTTTTTGGTTTTCCCTTTAACTTTTGAGTTCTTCTCTAACTGCATTATCTATAGAACCGGGAAGTTGTATTCCACTTTTTGGTTTTGACCTTTGACTTTTGAGTTCTTCTCTAACTGCATTATCTATAGAACCGGGAAATTGTATTCCACTTTTTGGTTTTGACCTTTAACTTTTGAGTTCTTCTTTAACTGCCTTTTCTATAGAACCGTGAGGTTGTATTCCACTTTTTGGTTTTGACCTTTAACTTTTGAGTTCTTCTCTAACTGCATTATCTATAGAAGCCGGAAGTTGTATTCCACTTTTTGGTTTTGACCTTTAACTTTTGAGTTCTTCCCTAGCTGCATTATCTATAGAACCCGCGAAGTTGTATTCCACTTTTCGGTTTTGACTTTTAACTTTTGAGTTCTTCTCCAACTGCATTAAAACCGGGAAGTTGTATTCCACTTTTTGGTTTTGACCTTTAACTTTTGAGTTCTTCGTAATTCCGGAACGCCAGGCACCCTCCCACCATCATAAACATCCTTTGTATGTCCATCGCTTTCTTTTCAATGAACCAGTCGTTCCAGTAATGAAAGATGTCCGGTGTGGGATCTTCGGCCAGTTCCAGGATCGCTTCGGGAAATGCTTTGAGTTCGATCAGGTGCACGGGATGCAGCGCACGGTTCTCTTTGAGGTTGGCAAACCATTTTTCGGTACCGGCAAAACCAAGTTTGTTCGCGGGATCCAGCCAGCTATTGAGTTTGTGATGCATGCCGAAGCGGGGATGGTTTTGTTGGTAATGTCTTACCATGAGTATGCGCTGGCAGAATTCCGCAAAGCTGGCATACCCATTTTCTGTCCGGGATAAAAAGCTTTGGATGAATCCGCAGGCCATTGCTTTGGATGGCTCTGCATTCATTTGCGAAGGAAAAAGCCCGGCAGACAATACATGCCAGGCTGTGTTCACCATGCGGCCAATGTTTGTCTTATCCGGAACCACATCGGTGGGGGGTTGTTGTGTAGTATTTGTATCCATCATTGTTGAGTTTAGGATACAAATCTGCGATGCGGTGAAGACCCGGTTGTATGATTTATGTAAAGTAATGTTCAGTTATGTAAAACAATGTTTAGTTGTGTAAAGAAATGTTCAGTTATGGTTAGTTTTCCCGGCTCTCACAATGTAAGTGTGCTTCAAGGCTGAACAAAATTTTACATTGTTTTACATTATTTGTCATTGTTTGTCAAAACTTTTCACGGCTTTGCATAAATGATACAAAGCCATTTCCCCAGCACCCCATATTGCATGAAATTCCAGTGACATGAAAAGATGGCTGATAAAAAAACGGGTTTCTTTAGTTGGTCAGCACGATGTTCACTATTAAACGATGAAAAATCTGTGACAATTTTTTTGTTGAATGTGCAAACCCTGCACAAAAACGTGACAGGAAAAAAATTCTCAAAAAAAAACGTAACAAAAACGTGAATGGTTTGCTTCCCGCGCAGAAAAATTGTCACAGATTTTTCCGCGGCTAAAAGTGAATGTTCTATAAACAAACAAAACCTATGCGTACAAACAATGTTCATAAGAAAGACATGCAGGGAATACTGGCGATCCGCACGAGATTGGGATTCAGCCAGGAAGAACTTGCCGAAGTGCTGCAGGTATCCCGGAGCACACTCGTGATGAACGAGCGAGGCGAAAGATCGCTTCCCGGCCCTGCGCTATTAAAATTATCCATACTTGAAATTAATCTTTCCGGTTCAGCGCCGCCGGGCTTTGCGAAGTTCGCCCGGCACCCGGGTGAATCCTGGCCCTCCGGTGAATTTGAAGCGGAAAGCAAACGGATCCTTGACCGGGAGGCGCGTTGCCGGGCGCAGTCAGCACGGCTTAGCGAAGTACTGGAAGCCATCACGGCCAGCTATAAACGCACCCGCGGATGGCTGGAGATGATCGACGTGTCGCTTGAAAGCGGCCGCTTCAGCCTGGAAGGAGAAGAAGACTGGTGGAAGGTCCAGCGCACGATTGCGTTGGCTAAATTATTCAAATGCGATACCCGGCTGCAGGCGGGTATCCGCAACAGGATCGCCACATTGCAGGCTGAGGCCGCTATGTGCACGGCGATGCAGCAACAACTCCTGCAGGAATACGAAACATTTTTTTCAATCACTAAAAAACAAACACTATGAACTATGCAGTTTCATTGTTAACAACGAAGGAAGATTGCGATGCACTGATCTTAAGCGCTCAACAGGATAAGGAAGTGCTCGATCACCGCAAGCGCGGCCTGGAGATCCAGATCCGTAACTCTGCCGGCAATTCTGTAAGCATCGATGCAGAACTGGCTTCTGTAAATATCGAGGTGGATGCCTATGAGACCGTCATTGCAAATCTTCCTGACGGTCCCGTGAAAGAAGATAACCGACGCAAACTGGTAAAGGCTCAGTATAAAAAATTCCTGCTCGAACAGCGCAAGGAAAACTACGGGGTGATATCGGTGCTGGAAAAGGAATTCGATGTGGCCCGTATTGAACAGGAACTGGAGGAAAGTGATGCATTCATTGCCGCGGTGCAGGCCCGGAAGGAAAGCTTCTAACCTGCTGATCTTTTCTCATGACCACTCCCTGGCTTATGCCGGGGAGTTTTTTTTAAGGAAAAGCAACCTGCCGCCGGGTTAGGAAATGTTGACCTTTATATGATATAATAATCTAATCGTCATTGCCGCATTTGCCTACGAATGCAAAAACCGGAGGAAATATTTGACCTACACTGTTTTATCTAATATTTTGTCTGTGTTACATTGCGTATATTTAATTGTTGGTGGCAATTATTTAGAACGGCTTTATATAATTACATTTGGCAATATGTCAATATCATGTAAGCCATCTTTATAATTCCTCCAGCATCTCTTTAAGTATAATTTCCGAATCGGTAGCTATTTTAAGCGACTTAGTAAACAAGTTTTCAAGAACATTAAAATTCTTTATTTGCACGGCCTCTTCTATTTTAATGAGACCCTCTTTTAAACTATTAATTCCCATAAAATCTGCTTGTGGTTTTAAAGAATGTGCATTAATACGAAGCTGCTCCCATTCTGCATTTTTTAGGTTACTTTTCATTTCCTCAAAAGTTTTTGGTAACACATCAAGGTATAAGGAAATGTAGCGTTTCATTTTTTGTGAATCGCCTTTTGTAAACTGCTTTAAAAAGGTTAAATCTACCATCTATACATTGGCTTTAATGAGTTGAAAAATTTCTTCAAAAGCGTCCTTCCCTTTTATTACATAATGAACAGCGCCATACATGATGGTTTGCGCAGCAGTTCCATAACTTTCCTGGCTTGATAAGATGATGACTGGTATAGTTTTGTTTAACTTTTTAATTTCTTTCAGGATATCAATCCCATTTGCAGCGTCTTTTTCTTTTGAGTTCAGGTAATAATCCAATACTACTATGTCTGGTTGGTTATCCAGGTTTTGCAGGCAGGCCTCTCCTGTTGGAAAGGATTGTATGTTAAAGTCTGCATGTTGCTCCTTCAAATAATCAGTTAACATTTCAGACAATAAGGGTTCATCATCTACGATGAAAATGGTTGGATCTATTTTATTCATGGCATTTTATTCATTAATTTAAAGATCTTATTCAATAGTTCATCGGTATCAAACGGCTTCCCGATAAAATCATTCATCCCTGCCTGGTGGCATAGATCAACTTCTTCTTTAAGCACATTGGCTGTCATAGCAATGATCGGTGTATTTGCTTTTTCATTGTCCAGGTTTCGTATTAGTTTGGTGGCTTCAAATCCGTTCATAACCGGCATTTGTACATCCATGAGAATAACATCGAACGAAGAAGACTTTAATTTATTTACTGCAATAAGTCCATTTTCTGCAACGGCTACATCAACAGCTTCAATGGCATCTTCCAGTTCTTCCCGGGCAACTACTACATTAAAAGCATTATCTTCTACAAGCAGAATTCGTATGCCTGTCAGGGTAACAGCTATATTGGAATTTAAATCTTCTGTCGGCATTGCCTTAATTGCAGTTTCTGCTATGGCACAAGGAATAATAAAATGAAAACGGCTGCCTTTGCCTTTTTCACTTTCCACCCAAATGCTTCCATTGTGCAACTCTACCAGTTTTTTAGAGATACTTAAACCTAAACCGGTACCGCCGTATTTTCGTGATGTATCACTGTAAGCTTGCTCAAACGATTCAAATATTTTGCCCATCCTGTCTTCATCGACACCAATGCCCGTATCTGAAACGGTGAAGTGTAGGTTTAGTTTATCACCTGCTTTTTCAGATTGAATAGTTGTAGTAACCGATCCCTTTTCGGTAAACTTGATCGCATTGCCAATCAAGTTGATCAGAATCTGCCGTAACCTGTTGACGTCACCGTTCACAGTAAGTTGTTCTGCCGGAATTTCTTTTTTAAGCTCGAGTCCTTTTTCTTCAGCTTTGAAATGCATAATGGTATGCACATTATTCAGTAACTCATTTATAGAAAATGGTTCATACTCCAGTTCCACTTTACCAGCCTCTATTTTTGAAATATCCAGGATGTCATTAATGATTATTAGTAAAGAATCAGAAGACTGTTTGATACCTTCCAGGTATTCCTTTTGATCTTCATTGGGATTGCGTCTTATTAAAATATCTGTCATGCCCTTTATGGCATTCATGGGTGTACGGATCTCATGGCTCATATTGGCAAGGAACAGCTGTTTAGCTTTTTCGTTGGCCTGGGCTTTTTCTTTTTCTGCTTCTATGAGTTCATTTTTTTGTTGCAATAGCTTTTGGGTTTTCTTTGTAAACCTGAGCCTGGCATACAATCCTGCAGCAAGCAGGAAAGTTGAAATGCCTAAAAACAAGATCCAGTTTCTGGTGGACTTTTGTTTATTGAGCTGGGCCTGAAAATCGAGTTTGGATCTTAGTTGTTGTTGGGTATACTGGTTCTCCAATTCCTTCCTGGTTACTTCGCTGCTATTTCGCCATACAGCCAATGTGTCTTCAGCCTGCACATGTAATTTATAATGCTTCAGTGCATTATTGTAGTCTCCTATGCTTTCATAAGCTTGGGAAAGTAATTCATAATTATATGAAACGTCTTTACTATACTCTTGTTTGTCTATTTTCATGGCGTTGAGCGTGTTGATGGCACTGTCATATTTTTTCAGCCCCAGGTAAGCTCTTGCTTTTTCTAGAAAAAAAATGGCTTCAGGCTTTTGCCCTTTACCTTCTCCATTAAAAAATGCTTCTACCTCCCCGAGTTCTGCTAATGCTCCGGAATAGTTTTTTGATAAATTCTTATTAGCTGCATTGATTGTTTTAGCTACATTATAACAAGGCTCACAGTGCTTAACATTTTTCATAACGTAGAGGGCAGAGTCTATATAGCGTTGTGCGCCAACTTCGTCCTTTAAATTTAGCATTGACATGGATTTGACTAAGAAGGCGCTGCCCAATTGAGCAGTGTCTTTTTGATTATATGCGATCTGCAGGCTTTTGTCAATATATTTTGCTGCTTCTTTATCATTACCTATCTGGGTATGAATATCTCCAAGGAGTTCATTGACCCTGGCATAAGGACCGTCTGTTGATTGTAATTCTTCCGATATACGCAGGCTTTCCAACAGGTAGGTCAACGCTTGTGGATATTTTTGCTTGTACTTAAACCATTCTCCCAAAGAAAAATTTATTTGCCGAAGTTTTCTGAGATCGACGGGAGTATTGGAAAGCCTGTTTTTTGCTTTGTTGAATTCATTGAGTACATCTTCAACCTTCACCTCTTCGCCACAGTGATTATAATATAAACCAAAATATGCATAGAAAACAAATGGAGCTTTAGATGCATTTGCCAGCTTTGCAGTTTCAATTACTCTTTTTAAAATAATACAGATAGTATCATTGGTGCGACTATAAGAATCTAACATAGCAAAGTACAATAGTGGCAAATACCCCTTTTTGTTGTATTTTATGGCCAGTTCAATGGCTTCTTTAGGTTCCTTGTTCCATTTCTTCCACCATTCAGGCGCCTGCCCGGCCAAGGAATCGAAATCTAATCTCTCCCACAAGGCTTCTAATCTTACTGTATCAGGTTTCGATCTGTCTTTCCAGATAGCATACAATTCATCATCCGTTCTGGTCTGAGCATACAGGCTGGTGAAAAAAAATATTCCGGGTACAATCAGAAAGTATTTTAAATAAACAGACTTGTTAACTTTCATTATTTTATTTACTGGTTTAAATACTATTGCATAATTGACTGGTAAACTATGGTATAATACCAAAAGGCAGCACATTTGAGTTATCATAAGGTAGTAATAATTATCAAACGGTTTTAATAGTAATGTATATTTACTTCAAGTTTTATGTATGAACCCGTTAAAAGCATTAATAGTTGAAGACAATGCCTTTATGGCAACGGTTCTGCATGATATGCTGAAGCAATATGCAAATAAAATCACTGTTACAGGTATTGCGAAGACAGGCAAAGCGGCAATAGCCCGGATCAAATCTGTAAAACTTGATGTTGTTTTTCTCGACATTGAATTGCCCGACATGACGGGATTTGAGCTCCTTCAACAATTAGAAAGCATCAATTTCCAAACAGTATTCACCACTTCTCATAGCCACTATGCAATTAAGGCTTTTAGGTTTAATGCTTTAGATTACCTGGTTAAACCTATCAACGAAAATGAATTAGATGAAGCGGTAAAACGTGTATTCAGGTCTGCAAATAATAGTACCGGGGTTAAGAATGCCTTGTTTAATCTTGAAGTGCGATCCCCAGAAGATCAAAAATTGGTATTGCCCCAGCAAAACGGCACTTTAAGATTGCCGTTAAAACAAATTACATATATTGAAAGCGAACGTAACTACAGTTATATTCATTTATCAAATGGCAGCAGGGAGTTATCATCTAAAAACTTAGCTTATTTTGACGATGTGCTTATTGATAAAAATTTTTTCAGGAGCCATCGTTCGTACCTGGTCAACAGATTCCATATTAAGGCATTAACAACCGGTAGTTTTGTTTTAAAGAACGGGGTCGAGATACCCATATCAAGACGAAAGGAAACCGAAGCTAAAACATGGTTTTTTGGTTTGGAGTAGAAATGACTTCCAAATAATAGATAAGAATTCAGCTTTCATAGCAAGCAAAGTAAAAAAGCAAAAATATAACTGCCACCAACATAGCATGGCCGCAATTTGGGCGGACAGTTATTTTCTCAACATTATATCACTACCAATCTTCAGTTATCGGCTTGACGGAATATTAATTCGCTTTGCAGTCATAAGGAAATTTCGTTCCTTTAATTGCACCATCACCGGGCGGACACAGCATCAAATTCCCAAACTGCGGCAATGCTCGACGTTGGTGGCAATTATAAACCGGCATTTTATGACCCAAACAAGCAAAGACTATGAGGTTATTGTCAGGAGAAGAGTGCCATATTTGACCACTTTGTTGTTTAGATTATTTGGAGGTTTTTTTATATGCCTTCTTGTAGTCGAATTCATAATGCTTCCAGCCAAAAATGCTCCCACTGAAATGGCTTTAGCATATTTCAATTTGGTTTTACCAGAAGTGATAAAAGAATTTATTGCCTTTTCGCTTATTGGGACTTTTGTCTTTTGTTTTTTGTACATCTACGTTCGTATATATCGCAATGCAGTCTTAACTTTCCACACAGATCAAATTAAAATTATTGGGAAATCAATGGCTCTCGCTATAAATGTGGGTACTCTTAAAAAAGTAACTTTTATGGACGATTCAAAAGAGGTAGGTGGGAAATTAAAGGAAAAGTTTACCGTCTATTTTGATCAAAGGAGTGAAAAATCAATTCGAATAAAATTGAAGTATTATGTTCAAGGGGAGGAATTTATAGGCGAATTTCTGCGCTATGAGCATATTAACTACGAATTTTTAAATATTGATTTTACTCCAGACTTTGAAAAGGAAATATAACTGCCACCAACAAAGCATTGCCGCAATTCGGGCGGACGGAAGGAATCTCATCAGCAAATCAATACCAATCTTCAGTTTTCGTATGGACCGTTCATTAATCCGCCTGCGGTTGTTTGCTACGCACTTAGTTCCGCAGGCTGGTTTTGTAATCATAATAAAATTTCGTTCCTTTAATTGCAGCATCACCCGGCGGACGGAACACGAAATTCCCAAACTGCGGCAATGCTCGACGTTAGCAGCCATTCAAAGAAACTTTATGCGATATGTAGCTTTATTACTTTTAATCTTTGTATGGTCGGAAAGTATTTCACAAACTTGTGTTGTCGGAAGAATATTTCAAGACTCAATCTATTTTGGAGCTGATAGTAGAACTACGAGATTTGTCTTTTCTGGCAATAAAGTCAATACATTTTTTGAGAGCATTTGTAAGATTCACATAGTTAAGAATGTTGCTTTCTCAAATATTCATTCGCTGGCTGATCATTCCTATGCAATAGCAAAAGATGTTTGTAATAATGTAAAAGGAATTAAAAATATTTTAAGTTCTTTCGCTAAAGAATTTAATCGCAAGACGATGCCGCTCTTACAAAGGATGAAAAGCGATAATCCCCTTTACTACAACTCTCTAATGAGTGATACTCTTCTATGTCAAACTGTTTTTTTTGGGTTTGAAGATAGCTTACCATATCTAGTTGCAGTTATTTTTGTAGCAAAAGAACTTGCTAACGGTGAAATTAATATCAAAGCAAATTCGTATGGCACTATAATTTACATTGGAGGCGAAGTAAATGAAATTGAATCGATTTATGATAAGGACAACACTTGGGAGAATGGATCTCAATTTGCGATTGAAACATTGATAGGAATAGAAATTAGTGCTCACCCTAACCAAGTTTCATATCCGATTGACATCATCAAAATGACACAAGATGGCCACAGTTGGATTCGAAGGAAGAAAATTTGTAGCGATTAATAACGGCTGCTAACAAAGCATTGCCGCAATACGGGGCGAAGGAAGTAATTCAACAGTAGTTCATTATTGTACTTCAGTTTTCGTGTTGACCGTTTATTAATCCGTTGCGGCATTTTGCTACGCACTTAGTGCCGCAGCTGCATTGCGGTTACATTAAAATGTTGTTTCTTTAACAGGTTGACGGGGCCCGGCAGACGGAATTCTAAACCCGTACTGCGGCAATGCCCGACGTTGGCAGCAAGCTATGGACAGTACAAAAGAATTCGCAGAGCGATACAAAAGAATGAACAATTCCGAACTTTTGGAAGTGCTTCAAAATCCTTCTCATTATCAGGCGGCAGCCATTGCTATTGCTAAATTGGAATTTGCATCAAGAAAATTAAGTGAAGAGGAAATCAATAATGTAAAAAATATACTTTTAGAAAGGAAATTAAAGCGAACTAGACACGATGAAAAAGTAGAGGTCGTAAAAAGTAAAGTACTTGAGACTGGTAACGTTCTTTATGACACAATAAATCCGATTCAGACAACTACACCAACTCCAGAAAAACTAACACGGCTTGTTTCAATTGTCTTTTCTGTATTATTTATTTATAAAGTAACCGTAAACTTTAATTTGTTTTCAGCCATAGTAAAAGGCGACTTTAATAAAGGTTTTGCCTATACACTCTATATATTCCCCGTCCTATTCGAGTTTGTCGCAATATTCCTATTTTGGTTGAAAAAGCAATCTGGCTGGATTCTGTTGGCTTCTTTTTGCAGTTACTCTTTAGTAGAAGTTCTTTATGAGCTGTATTATTCAATCACCTTACAATTCAAAGAAAGTAGTTTTTTTCATTTTTTGCCGCAACCATCTCCGAGTGCATATATCATTTCTTTACTTTTTTATATAGGCACCCTCGCCGTTATTGTACGACCAGATATACGGGAAGTGTATAAAATTGATAAACCACGAAAGCAAAATTCCGTGATCATAGGCACCTTAGTAGGGATTTTATTTTTATTTTTGGAACTCTCTAGTTGAATACTAATCCGCCTGCTGCCAACAAAGCATTGCCGCAATTTGGGCGGACGGAAGTAATCTCAGCAGCAAATCAATACCAATCTTCAGTTTTCGTCTTGACCTTTCATTAATCCGCCTGCGGTGTTTTGCTACGCACTTAGTTCCGCAGGCTGGTTTTGTAATCACAATAAAAATCCGTTCCTTTAGTTGCAGCATCATCCGACGGACGGAACACGAAATTCCCAAACTGCGGCAATGCTCGACGTTGGCAGTCATTGTAAATTGGCATTATATTACAATTCAAGATGGATAAATCATTTATAAATAAGTCAATCAAAATAAATGCCTCAGCTTCTAAAGTTTGGAGTGTTTTTACAAATCCTGTAGTCACAAGACAAATGGGTGGTGAATATGTTTCGGATTGGAAAATCGGAAGCTCCTTTGGATGGAAAGGAGTGAATGGAAAAATGCTCACAAAAGGCACAGTACTTCAATTCGAACCTGAACGTGTTTTGCAACACAATCTTTTCAGCACCATTGAGGAAAATAAAATAATGTCTGTTATAACTTACAAACTGGAGGATAAAGATCAATTTACAATATTACATGCGCATGAAGACCTACTCTATTCAACAGATGATAAAGCTTATCAAGATGTTCAAGAAGGATGGGATATAGCGTTAAATTTTCTTAAACAAACTGCTGAGAAATTATAAAAGATAAAAACTTAAATTAATACAACGAACTGCCAACAAAGCATTGCCGCAATTCGGGCGGACGGAAGGAATCTCATCATCAAATCTTTACTGTTCTTCAGTTTTCATCTTGACCGATCTTAATCCGCCTGCGGTGTTGTGCTACGCATGTAGTTACGCAGGCTGGTTTTGTAGTCACATTAAAATTTCGTTCCTTTAATTGTCAGCAGCACCAGGCGGACGGAACATGAAATTCCCAAACTGCGGCAATGCTCGACGTTAGGTGCAAGTTTAATTGGCTTTTTCATATATGTTCAGCTCCTCCCAAGTTTTAGAATATGGCTTTGGGAAATTCATATTAAATTCATAAGGTATCGGCCTAATATAGATTTGATGTGAAGGGTTATCATCAAAGAATTGCTGAACGCTTATTAGATGTTTTAAAGTCTTATCATTAGGATTAGGAATTTGGACTGGTATGATACACTTATAGTCTATTTCCTTTAGTATCACAGGTATATTAACAAACATTGACAAAATTTCTTTTGGCTTTTGTATAAAAACCATACCAGTTGGAATATCAATTCCTTTATGTATTTCGGCCTTATTGTCGAACCATAGGGTGGGTACTTTTATAGGATAATCACATTTATCAGCAAGTACATTTCTAAACAATTCTCCAGCAAAGGAAAATACAAATTCATAACCCCAATAGTCGAAACAATAGAGATAAGCAGTCTTTAATATTGCTTTAGCGACTTTTTTATCATCCAATGCTTGGATTCGAATATCCATTTTAAAGCCTTTACCATCATTATTTGTTTCGTTTTGATCCTCTGTTATTGACGGAATTCTGTGCAATGCTTTTTCACTTATTTTTAGTCCCAATGAACCATCTCCATTTATAGAAACATTACTATGCATCCACCCCTTAACATTTTCTAAGTTAGCTATTGCCGGTACCTGAATATCTGGAACTTTTCTATTATAGCCTTCCTTAAGCACTCTTTCTTT
Source organism: uncultured Chitinophagaceae bacterium (assembly GCA_963779595.1). Classification (GTDB taxonomy): domain Bacteria; phylum Bacteroidota; class Bacteroidia; order Chitinophagales; family Chitinophagaceae; genus Ferruginibacter. The sequence goes on from CAVZYY010000002.1 coordinate 1,060,961, forward strand.
AAGACTATTTTCATATGAGTGGCCTGCGGTATTATTACATTTTTTACAGACTAACATTTTACTAGTACCTCCGACATTCTGAGGTGGAAAATGATCGAGCGAGAACTCCTCCTTATAATGCCAGGTAGTATTTTCAGTATAAAAGAAATTTTCAAGACATAAAGGACACAAATATGCTAAATGATTTGTGGGGTGATTGTATTGTTCAAAAACCAAGGGCAAATATTTTTCCGGATATTGCCGTAATGACCAAAAAAACTTAAACAGATATTTTTGAAGGTCGGCTTCGGTTACATTCAATTTCATTATTAAATTTACGATTTTACTATGGCCTTTCCGATATAAACCTGCACCTAACAAAGCATTGTCAGTGCACAGGCTTACTTTGGTAGTCATAATAAAATTTCGTTCCTTTAATTGTCAGCATCACCCGGCGGACGGAACATGAAATTCCCAAACTGCGGCAATGCTCGACGTTGTAAGCAATTTTATATGAATGCAGAAGTACTAATAAGAGACGAAGCAACTAAATTTTCACGTCATATTGATTCTTTTGAAAATCAGTATGACGGAGCAAAAGAATTTAAAAATAAATTGACTAGTGAACTTTATAATTATTATGAAAATCTCGATAAGCTAATATTTTTATATGAAGTAGCCAGGCAAATAGATGCCAAATACGATAAGCATCTTTTAAAGTGCTCGTACAAGACAACTCCAGACAAATGTCCGCATAATTTATATTTTGAAAAGTGCAAGTTATTTACAGAACAAGAAATTCGACAATTGAATCCTTCGTTTGAATATGCCATATTACGTCCTAACATAAATTCAGATTTGCTAAAACAAAATCTGTTGGAGTTAAAGCATTTTCCAGAATCTGCTAAATTATTTCAAGCTGCAATTGACAAACTAAATGAATCCCGATTTGAAAGGAATTTGCTTGATGATTTGCGACTGTCACTTGAATCTTTACTTAAACAAGTACTGAATAATTCCAAGAGTTTAGAAAATCAGTTGGAAGCTGTTGGTGAATATTTCAAAGAGAGAGGAACTTCTAAGGAAGTCGCGAATATGTTTAGAACACTAATTGATTATTATTCAAAATATCAAAATTCATATATCAAGCATAATGACAATATTCAAGAGTACGAAGTTGACTTTTTAATTAATCTAACCTCTGCATTTATTAATTTCATTCTAAAAGTAAAATAATCCTTAGAACTAAAACTGCTTACAACAAAGCATTGCCACAATTCGGGCGGACAGAAGGAATCTCAGCAGCAAATCATTACTGTTCTTTAGTGTTCGTCTTGACCGATCTTAATCCGCCTGCGGTGTTTCGCTACGCACCTAGTTCCGCAGGCTGGTTTTGTACTCACAATAATATTTCGTTCCTTTAATTGTCAGCATCACCTGGCGTACGGAACATGAAATTCCCAAACTGCGGCAATGCTCGACGTTGTGCGCCATTTATAAATAAAAATTATAATGCTATATATATTTCTTGATACGAATATTTTTATACATTTTGTTGATTTCGAACAGATAAATTGGCATGTTTCTCTTAACACAACTGATGAAATCACAATTATAATAGCACCGATAGTAATTGACGAATTAGATAAACACAAGTATAATAGAAATCAAAAAATATCCAAAAGAGTAAAAAAATTGTTACCCAAAATTGAAAGTTATATTGACAATCCATTACTATGCAAATTTGGGTTCAACTACATTTCCAAAAAGCCTTCTGATACTACTTTTCTAGAGAATGATCTTGACAACAAAGAGCAAGACGATTGCTTACTATCTACAATTATTGAGTTTGTTCCATCAATAGCCGAGGGCGACAAAATACTGTATGTTACAAATGATGTAGGGCCAAGACTAAAAGCAAAAGTATTAAATATACCCACGTATAAAATGCCAGATGAACATCTTCTAAAATCTGAGCCTGACGAATTTGAAAGTAAAAGTATTTTATTACAAAAAGAACTCAATGAATTAAAAAATAGAACACCATTAGTTTTTCTTTGCTTTTCAAATGAAAAAAGTCACATTACCTATACCCCCAAAAAAAATAAATACACTAAAGATGAATTTATCAATACAGAATTAGAAAAAATAAAACTTCAGCATCCATATTTAGTATTGTCACAGTCTGAACAAATTCAAACCGGAAACTTATCTACATTTTCGAATTTGACCTTATCAGCGGAGCAAATAAATGATTATAATTTAGAACTTGATACGTTCTACGAAAAGTATAATTCTTATGTTGAATCGGTCTATTACGCTACTAATTTCAGAATTCATTCAATTGAAATTCAATTAATGCTTGCAAATAAAGGAACTTCCCCAGCTATCGACATAGATGTGGAAATTTACTTTCCTGATGGATTCGAATTGGTCTTAAAGGAAGATTTACCTAAGTTCAAAAAAAAGCCAGAGTTACCATATAAACCAAAACATCGCTATGATATCTTATCTAGTTTTAAGATGCCAAATATTTTAACTCCACATCTATTTGGGAGTCCAAATATCCCAGAAATTAATGAAAGTAATCCTTCAATAAAAAAAACAAATAGCTATAATGTTACTCATCATTTAAAGACATTAAAACATAATCAAAATTTTAATTTCAGCACATTATACGCAAAGTTTCCAGATATAAATAAAGCGAAGGGATTTACATTAGATTATAAATTAATAATTTCTAATGTTCCTAACGTGATTACAGGGCAACTTCATATCAATTTTGAATAAAAAAGATCGCACAACAAAGCATTGCCACAATTCGGGCGGACGGAAGGAATCTCATCAGCAAATCATTACCGTTCTTCAGTTTTCGGCTTGACCGTTTATTAATCCGCTTGCGGCATTTTACTACGCTCTTAGTGCCGCAGCTGCATTGCGGTTACATGAAAAATTCGTTTCTTTAATGTGTTAACGGGCCGGGCAGACGGAATTCTAAACCCGTACTGCGGCAATGCTCGACGTTGTGCGAAACTTCATTGTAATTTTATTAAATGCGAAGAATATTACTAATTATTTTTTTTGGATGTTTTTTTCAAACAGCTTTTGGACAAATTAATTTAGATAGCTGCAATAGCCTGATTGGAAGAAGATTGCGACATGACTTAGAATCCTCCGGATACGATAGCATTGACTTCAGTGGCCTAACTTTTATAAAAATCTCTAAAGTAAAAGACTCTTTAATTTTAAAATCAATATTTTATTCTGCGCCTCAATTCAATTTAGAAACCAATCGACATCTTATTCACGTTTTGAATCGCGATTGTAAAACCAAATTACCAGAGAAGTATGAAGTCTTTATCCCAGTTTATTTCAATATATACTATAAAGGCGATAGCTTAGTTCCATATCATACAGGTTCTACTGATATCCTCGAAAAGAAAATTAAGGAATATAAAGGAAGAAATGTTTCAATGCCGGTGATTACAGTAATCTACCAAATGCGACATTAAAATTGCTTCGCACAACAAAGCATTGCCGCAATTCGGGCAGAAGGAAGGAATCTCATCAGCAAATCATTACTGTTCTTGTCTGTCCCGCATACATGCGGGATTTTCGTCTTGACCGTTCATTAATCCGCCTGCGGCGTTTTGCTATCCCGCATTTGGCGGGACAGGCAGCACTTAGTTCCGCAGGCTGGTTTTGTAGTCACACTAATATTTCGTTCCTTTAGTTACAGTATCACCCGGCAGACGGACGAAAATTCCTCCCGCACGTGCGGGACGGCAATACTCGACGTTGTAAGCCATTTTAAAATAGGCAATAAACTCCAAAAATGAAATTTCTATTACTCTTGACTTTCAATATTTTTTTATTTAGCCAGATAAGTGGACAAATAAATGAGAAGGCCTTAGTCAAAAAAGCGTTTGACAACTATAAAACAGCAATATTAAACGATAATGCTGAGGAGGCTTTAAATAATGTCGACAGTCGTACTGTAAAATACTATACCCAAATTATAAATGATGTTAGGAATGCTGACAGTATCAGAATAAATTCGATGTCGTTAATTGACAAGGTAACTATACTTTCAATTCGCTCTAGAGCAACCAAAGCCGAAATTCTCTCAATGCAAGGTTCGGATCTTTTTATATATGCTATAAAAAAGGGCATGGTCGGGAAAAACAGTGTAATGAATAATTCAGTTGGAGATGTAACAATTGATAGCAATTTTGCGAAAGGGCAATTGTTAGTTAACGGAAAAAAGGCTCCCTTGTATTTTCAGTTTTATAAGGAAGATGGGAAATGGAAATTAGATATTACATCCTTGTTTCCGGCTTCAAACCTTGCCTTTAAAAAGATGATTGAAGAGAGTGGCGAAAATGAGAATGATTATATTTTAATGATTCTTGAAACTTTGACAGGCAAAAAACCAGAAGCTGAAATATGGAATCCCATACAATAAAACGGCTTACAACAAAGCATTGCCGCAATTCGGGCGGACAGTTATTTTCTTAGCATTATCGCTCTACCAGCCTTTAGTCATCGGCAGACGGGAAACTTATCCGCCTACGTCATTTTGCTACGCTTCCAGTGGCGCAGCTGCTTTGGTACTTACAATAATATTTACGTTCTTTATTTAGCATTAGCACCGGACAGACACAGCAACAATACCCAAACTGACGGCAATGTTGAACGGTATGTGTCATCTTGAAGCGACCTGATATCATCAATCATTAGTGCAGGAAATAAACATGATAACAATTAACTATCTGGAACTAAAAGACCGCTTTGAAACAGAACTCCAGCATGATCTTCAATTTGAATTGTTAGAACTTCATTATGCCCCTTATTCGTTTGGTTCGGGTATGACAGCTTATAGAATTAAAGGCCGGGTTTTTAAAATAATTTTTGATGGCAGGGACAACCTCGTGGAGTTTATGATTTCTGCACCGCATGAAAAGTATAACACGGCTAATTGGACAATAATTTTTACAGGAACACCCAATGACTTTATGGACAAGGGAATTCCTGCACTCAAAGCCATTTTTCACTAAACGCACAGACATGGACCGGTTTTTCATAATTCTTTTGTCAACTATACTTTTCAGTTGTAAACAGTCAGGACATACTCCTGTCCTTAAATCTGTAAGTAGTAATACTGACACGATAATTTCCTCTCCTTCCCACGATTTGGCAAATAAGCATGACACCTCCAATCAGAATATTTATGACTTCATGAAAGTTGTTATCGCTAGCCAAAAGTTAGATTTAAGTTATGGGCTTGAAATTGATCCTCAACCGAATTGCGACTTATCTCAAGACGACAAAACATTTTTAAATACTTTACTTATTGAAAATAAAAAACAAGGAGCAAAAGTTGATACCGACGACTGGAGAAAATTGTCAATTTCATCCAATATGCTTGAACGTAATAAGTGCCTGACGAAAGCCGACATCAAATCAATGCTTGAACAAAAAGAAAGCCTTGCAACTTTTAGATGGAATAACTCACGTCTTGGTTTCAGTCAAACTAATGACAAAAATTGGTACTGTTTCTCAATTCCTATTTTTTCGCAAGACAAAAACAAAGTTGTAATGATGATTAGGAGTTTATGCCCTGGACTTTGTGGAACAGGTTCAACAGTTTTATTTGTTAAAGAAAAGGATAAGTGGGTGGCAAAAACCGGTGAACAATGGATACATTAACAAAATATAGGCTTTTTGTGAACTTAGGGCTGATATTCCTCGAATGAGAAGCTCAGTAGCACGAACGCATAACAAAGCATTGCCGCAATTCCGGCGAACGGAAGGTAGCTCAGCAGCAAATAAATACTGGTCTTTAGCCTGCCTGCTGCCGCTCGGCAGGCAGGTTTTCGTCTTCACGGATTTTAATTAGCTTTTGTATTACCAAAAATATTTCTAATCTTTAAATATCAGCATCACCCGGCGGTGTGAACATGAAATTCCTCCCGCACGTGCGGGACGGCAATGCCCGACGTTAGCGGTAATTTAAACAGGCTTCACGTCTTGAAAAAAAAAACAAAAACCATGAATGACACTTGGACCGAAAGATGGAATGACAGATATAGTAAAGACGGGTTTGCATATGGAGAACAGCCTAACAACTATTTAAAAGAACAATTAGAGAAGCTAAGTATTGGGACAATACTTTTTCCAGCAGAAGGCGAAGGACGCAATGCAGTTTTTGCAGCTAAACTTGGTTGGGCTGTTTCAGCTTTCGACATAAGCGTAGAAGGAAAAAATAAAGCCTGTTTGCTTGCAGAAGCTAATAATGTGACAATTGACTACCAGGTCGGCGAATTGCAGACTTTGAATTTTAACACCGAACAATTTGACGCAATTGCACTAATTTATGCACACTTTCCGGCCGACATTAAATCGTTTTATCATAAGACACTTGACAAATATCTGCGGACTGGCGGATTCGTTATTTTTGAAGCTTTTAGCAAAAGACACATTGACTATCTTGCTAAGAATGAAAATGTAGGCGGTCCAAAAGAAATAGAAATGTTATTCTCAATTGACGAAATAAAATCTGATTTTGTCAATTATGAAATTATAGAATTAGGGGAACAAGAAATTGAATTAAAGGAAGGAATATTTCACAATGGAGAAGGTTCAGTAATAAGGTTTGTTGGGCGTAAAAAATAAATAAAAACATGGTTTTAGAAATATTTCTTTTATCGATTTTTCAATATTTAAAAGAATGGACTCCGTTATGGCTCGCAATATTTGCTTTCCTCTTAAATGCGTATAATCAAAATTTAAAAAATTACCAATTAATAAAAAAAGAGGCTAGGCTATATTTTCTTAAACATCGTATGCTACTAGATCCTTTAATTGAAATTTTAGATTCTTATCAAATTAGCATAGAAAGAAACAAAACTGGATTTACAGAACTACTTTCGAATGGAAGTATAAAAGAAATAAATCTAAATCAACATTCAGATTTTAATGAGGAAAGAGTAATAGGCTATTGCGTATACAATCGAGTCGGTAGCGAAAAAGAACTATTTAAACAGTATGTGAACATGATTTACAAATATGAACAGCTTATATATTGTGCAAATAGTTTTGAAGAATCGATGAGCTACTTCTTTTCAAAACAAAATGAACAAACAACGACCTTTTTATTTGATAGTTATTGGGATTTTATGAATACAGCAAAAATTAAAGGCTTTTTTATTGAAGTAGAAAACAAAAAAATTGATCACCCCTTAAACAACAGGATTTATGATGAATGTCAAGAGTTAGAACGATATCTGCTTTTACCTGCATTTGATTACGAAGAATTCAAAACAGATTTTATACAGAAAATTGAAGAAATATACTCCAACTACCTAACTCAAAATTTACATATAGTTAAAAGGGACTTATTAAAGGAAAAATACGATCAGGTAGTCGAACAATTTAATAAAAGCATAAGCAATATTGAAATAATAGAAGAGTATCCTATTGAATATGTAAAGAAACCACTAAATGAATTACTAACAATGTTTGATAAGATTGAGTCTACTCCATTAAAAGGTTATAAAATTTATGGACTCTTCCAGTCAAAATAACTTTTAGCATTTATTTATAGCAAGACTGCGCCATCCCGCGGACGGAATACGAAATTCCCAAACTGCGGCAATGCTCAACGTTAGCTGCAACCATTTTCAATACTCGAATTACTCTAAGTTTTGATACAAAATTATTATTTGTTTTAAAACAAATGTGGAGGCGGTAGGAATCGAACCTACATCACCGGATTTTCAGTCCGGTGCATTGACCAACTCTGCCACACCTCCATAAATGAGTCTGGTATCAGAATCGAACTGATTAAATTGGTTTTGCAGACCAACCCCCATCCATTGAGGATACCAGACATAGTTTAACTAAAAAAACCGCTTGTTAGGTAACAAGCGGTTCAATTGAATCATCTTCTATTTTCTATCAGACAAATATATCCCACTTGTTACCGCTAGCGCAGAAACAGAAAAAGGAATTAAATAATTTGCCTGTTGACATTTTCATGCAGCAAATATAGATAAATATTTCATTAGGCAAACTTTTAGATTTCTTATTGATGTAGAGGGCTGCGGCTAACAAGCGCATTGTCGCAATTCGGGGCGGACAGCAAGAATTATCATCAACAAATCTTTACTGTTCTTCAGCCCGCCGCCCGGCAGGCAGGTTTTCGTCTTGATCGTTCATTAATCCGCCGGCGGTGTTTTGCTGTTCCGCATTTGGCGGGACAGACAGCACTTAGCTCTCCGCCAGGCGGGTTTTGTAATCACATTAATATTTCGTTCCTTTAGTTGCAGCATCACCGGCGGATCCTTCATGCTTCCGGACAGGCTCCACATGAAATTCCTCCCGCACGTGGGGGACGGCCGTGACTGACGTTGTGCATCACTTAAGGTAGACTTCAAAATTTCAGAACATCATTTAAAATGAAAAGTGCAAGAATTCTTCCCCATAAGTTTTTGACAGCAATGATTGCTGTTTTGCCACTTCCCGGGTCACCCTTATATGATGGTGATGACCAAAGAGTAATAGATCAGGCATTGGCAGATCTTGATATCTATAAAAAAGCAGGCGTGGACAGTATTCTTATTGGAAAACGATCATGACTTGCCTTATATTCAACCTCCATTGGATGAAAAAGGTATTGCCTTAATGACAGAGATTAGCAAAGAGGCAAGGAAAAGATTTAAGGGCCCAATCGGAATTCAAATGCTTGAAGCTGCAAACATTACATCATTGGAAATTGCCGCTGAGGCAGACCTTGATTATATAAGAGTTGAAGCCTTTGTTTTTGCTCACGTCGGGGGGAGTGGCATCATTAACGGTTCGGCTGGAAAAATCTTACGAAGAAGAAAAGAGCTAAAGGCAGAACATATAAAGGTGTTTGCGGATGTAAAGAAAAAACATGGTTCCCATTCATTGACGATAGACCTGGACATAAAAGATGAAATTATGCAGGCAGAATTTTTCTTAGCAGATGGAGTTATTGTTACCAGCCAGTTTACAGGTATAAATCCTGATAAAAATGATTTGATTAAAGCAAAAAATGCAACAAAATTGCCTGTATTGATTGGTTCAGGTATGAATGTTAATAACATTACCGATTATCTGCCTTTAGCCGACGGCTTTATTGTTGGATCTTATTTTAGAAAAGACGGAAAGTTTCTTGAAAAATTAGAACCGGAAAGACTTAATAGGTTTATGGAGCTATTTATGTTGGCTAGAAAAAATATTTAAGATTCGAGGGATATGAAAGGCGGCCGCACAAATAGCATTGCCTGAATTCGGCCGAACATTAATATTCTCAGCTCTGTGCCTCTCTCAGTCATTGATCATCGGTCTGATAGATATTAATAAACCTCTCATGAAGCTATGGTTTACAAGCTGGCTTTGCAATCATAAGAAAAAAATCGTTCCTTTAATCTCCCGAAAACCAAGATAGCTGACATTGGCAGGCGTCCAAAAAGTATATTGCAATGACATATTTTGAACAAATACCAACAGAACAACTAAGCAAATACATTGACAAATTTTGGTATTGCCAGGCAGATAACCTGGCAAATTCTACTTTGACAATTCCTTTACTACATCACGAGCTTGTTTTTAATTTTTCTGACAATTACTGCATTTCCCGAAAGGAAGGGGCTGGCGTTCATTTAAAAAATCCGGGATCCTGGATCAGTGGAATTCAAACAAGGCCAATAATTTCAACAAGCGAGGGTAAGCACGAAATGATGGGCGTATTATTTAAACCAAATGGCTTAAAGCCATTTACAAAATATCATTCAATCGAATTTGAAAATAGTTTTATTGATGCTGCTTTAATTTTTGACAGATCCTTTGAGACCCTATTGTATCGAATACAAAATGCTATAACTGCCAAAACTAAAATTTCACTTCTTGAAAAGTATTTAATCCGACATTTAAAAACAGATAATTCACCTCAGTATTTGAACACATCGCTTAGCCTTTTTGAATTGTCAACCAACAAAAGAATTTCCGTAAAAGACACCTGTAGACAAATTTTGATCTCTAATAAATCATTGATAAAATCATACCGACAGCATATTGGCGTGAACCCCATCAAATATTTGCAACTTCAATCAATTAACAAAGCGCTGATCCATTTATCAAGATCTCCAAAGCAGTCTCTTACAAAATTGGCTTATGACCTTAATTTTTTTGACCAGGCGCATTTTATAAACTCGTTCAAAAACACCACAGGTATGACACCAAAGCAGTATTCAGATCATGTTTTGAACAATAAGATTGATGGGAACTCTCCAAATTTTATTTCTCTGTAGGTTAATTATTTCCAATTTAATAATAAAAACGCCTGCTAGATTTGCATATCTAAATGCTTCAATTATATGCGAACATTGCTCATCCTTGTTTCTTTTACAACCATATTTGGACTTGGCTTTGCTACAAACAGCATTATTAACAAACATTCTAACAACAATACTAAAATGAAAAAAGTAACAGGCATTGGTGGCATTTTCTTTAAATGTAAAGACCCAAACAAAATGAAAGAATGGTATAAAACCCATCTGGGCCTGGAAACTGACCAATGGGGAACAAATTTTGAATGGCGGCAAGGTGCAGATACTACCAAAAAAGGGTTTACCCAGTGGAGCCCCTTTGCCGAAACGACAAAGCATTTTGAACCTTCCGCGAAGGACTTCATGATAAATTACCGGGTTGAAAACCTGGAAGAACTTGTTGAACAACTCAAAAAAGAAGGCGTAACAATTACCGACAAAATTGAATCAGTTGAATATGGTAAGTTTGTTCATATAATTGACCTCGAAGGAAACAAAGTAGAGTTATGGGAGCCAAATGACATAGAGTATGATAAGATAGTTGAAGGAAGAACAAAATAATATTAACCTGCAACTTCTTATAACTTTTTAAAAATTACCAGATGAATAGTTGCAGATTATGATCCTGTTATTGCGCTACAAAAAGTAAAAGTACCGGTGCTGGTCATGTTTGGCTCAGCCGATCAATAATGTGCGCAATGCTGTAAACGAACTCTATTTGAATCAACGAATCAAATTCATTCTAGCACTTAATTTAAAGATTCGTAGCATGAACGCACAATCGATAAAGGCCGTTTTAAGACAGCCTTCATCGATTGGTGTTTTTTAAAAATTCAAATAAAGAGATTTGAAATCTGAAAAATGGTCTCTTCATGCTTCTGCTTTCCCGTAAAAGAACACAGCTTATTATATATTCTTATCTTACTATAACAAGGTTTTGAACAGCTCGCTCTCCGTTATAACCGGTCGTAATAATATAATTTCCGGGCGAAAGATTAACGGTTGGGATAATGATACTATTGCCACTCACAGTAATGGTATTTTTAAGAACCAACCGGCCAGCCGCATCCACTATTTCAATCTCTGCTTTTCCATTCATTTCCTTATTGAATTTCAATTGCGTATATGCGTTAGCAGGATTGGGGTACACAGCAAATCCCGGTTCCTGGGAGCTATGAAAATTTATGACTTTGCTATAACTAAACCGTCCATCTATATCTGTCAGTTTCAAACGATAATAGACAGGCCTTGCCAGGTTTACACCATGATCCGTAAACGCATAGCTTCTCCTGTTCATCGCCTGCACCCGGCCAATGGTTGTGAATACAGTGCCATTGAGGCTTTTTTCAATCCCGTAATGGTCAAAATTCATTTCATTTTCTACCACCCAGTTCAGTAAAATATTTTTATCCCTCAATTTCCCATCAAACGAAACGAGGTTAACGGGGAGCAGTTCGACCAACGAAAATTTCCAAAGGTCATTGTGAAAATAAGTGACTGTTGTATTTAGCGGGTAACCGTCGCCTCCAAACATCCACAAATTCCCCAGGTTATCCGTCCACGTAATGGGCTTTTCTCTTGAGCCTGGCTTATTCGGTTCACAGGGAATGCCAAGGACGCCATATTCTCCTGCACCATATGTGGAATGATCTCCTTTTATAAAGGCCCATTGATTGGTTGCAATATTATACTTCCACAGTGAATTCAATTCCCCGAATGCAGGAACGGTATAGCCACGTCCACCAAATAACCAAAGGTTACCATCTTTATCAGCCCATGTAACAGCATTGTGTACTGCCCCTGGTTTATTTGCCGCGTTCAAGATCCCTGTTGTACCATAAACCGCCGGACGAGCCAGCGTACTGTCTCCATGTACCCAAACCCATTCATTGGCAGCAATATTATATTTCCATAGGTCATTCAACACTCCATAAAAAGATGCATATCCAAGGCCACCAAACAACCACAGGTCGCCGGATTGGTCAGTCCAGCCACAAGCGCCCATTCTCGCCCCGGGCCTGTTAGATGATGATGAAGAATTCCTGGTCCCGTACCTCGACAATGATTGAGTTGTTGAATCTCCTTTCACCCATGTCCAGGTATTATTGCCCGTGCTATATTTCCACAGATCTCCCAGTCGTCCACTCAGTCCTGATGCGGCATACCCGTTGCCACCATAAAGCCATAGGTCTCCCTGCTGATCTACCCAGGAAACTGCATTGCTTCTTGATCCTGGTTTATTGGTTGGCGAAGCAAGGCCTAGTTCACCATAGACGCCACGCATATTGCCGGTATTATCACCATTCATCCAGGTCCAGGTATTACTGCCCGTATTGTATTTCCACAGATCATTAAAATTACTGACTCCAGAACCCCCAAAAAGCCAGAAGTTCCCATCAAGGTCAGTCCAGGAGGCACTCAATTGTCTTGCGCCAGGAATGTTATTGGCAGATGGAATACCCTTCGCACCGTAGACTCCATTGCCCATCGGAAGTTGCGGGCCCTTCAACCAGGTCCACTCATTGGTGGAGGGATCGTATTTCCAGAGATCATTGAACGATCCCCATGAACCGCCCGCACCATAACCACCCCCCCCGAATAGCCAGAAGTTTCCGCCCGCATCTTTCCAGGAAGCAGATTCACATCTTGCTCCGGGTTTATTGGCAACTGACGGTATACCTTTTGTACCATAGACGCCAGATTGATTGATGGTATTATCCCCTTTGATCCATGTCCAGTGATTTAACTGGGAAAAACCCTGGACCCAATAAAGGAAAAGAAAAGAAAACAGGAAAAAGGACTTCCGGATGGATGTAGTTTTCATAATAATTAGGATTGTTTTGGATATAAAAATGTTGTTGTAAATAGTTATTTTAAAAATAGCGTTTTAAGATCTTATGATTGATTACGATGCCTTTTGAAATAATTTGTAAACTATATAATCCCGGGGGCAGCTTGCCAAGATTCCTGATCTCTAAAAGTTCATTTCCGGGTGTGATGTTCATTTCCCTATAAACCAGCGTTTGGCCCGTGGAGCTATAAATTTTTATGGATGTATTTCCCTGTAAATATGAGGCAGTATACCCGATGCTGATCTGATCTGTAAATGGATTTGGCCAAATATGAATGCCGTTATCCGTATCTTGCCGAAGCCTGATCGTCTTGAAAGGCGAATAAGTAAAACTATGATCTGTATCGATCATCCTTAACCGGTAGAAAACATCTCCATTATGCGAGCTGCTTACCGTCCTGTCAGCATATATATACTTTTTTACATGATCGATATAGTTTGTGCTATGCAGCAAACCGAATTCCCTTCCATTATAACTTCTTTCTAATTCAAAATGACTGAAATTTATGGCATCTTCCACTTCCCATGATATTTCGGTAAAGCTGTTTTTCCAGTAGGCGTCGAAGGATCTGAGTTTTACCGGTACTACGCAAAACGGGGAATAGTTGAGTGAAGCTGAGCTACTGCAGCCGTCGAAAGTTATTATTTCAAGGTTAATATTATTTGTTGCAGCGTTGTTGAATACTACAGGATGAGGCCCCGGTCCCGTAGCAATACCCGGAGTTGCATTGGAACTAAAATCCCAGTTGAATGTAGGATTGTTAACTCCTGAGCCAGGTGCAGAAGCGATAAAGATGGCTCCACAGTTTCCGTCGGTTACCTCGATATTGGCAAACGGAGTTGGTTTAACATTGATCGTAATGTAAGAGTAGCTTTCACATGCACCGATATTCGCTCTCATGGTATAAATAAAATTTCCTGCATTGTCCACTCCCTGGAAAACAGGCTGTGCAACATTGGTATTACTCAGCAATGCTGCGGGGGACCATGTATATGTTACGCCCGGTATGGCAACAGAGCCGATCACGAAAGCGGTAGTTGTACCCTGGCAAAAAACCTGGCCGGTTCCTGCGCTTATCGGGGGAACGAGGGGATCAACAGTTACCTGTACGTCATCCTCGTTTGCAATGCATGCTCCAATGTCCGGCAAACTCCATCGAAAAATATAACTGCCGGTCACAAGGCCTGAAACCGAAGTAGCCGGGTTATTGACATTGGAAAAAATAACATCACCCGGTGTTAATGGGCCACTGATATATGACCAGGTACCCTGGCCCAACAGTGGCACATTAGCATTCAGGTAAACAACGGATAAATTGCATATCCTGAAATCTTCCCGGGCATTTGCTTTTGCTTGTTTTATGATTTGTACAGTTTCTGTTAGTGTTGCACAGGCCGGAACTGTACTTACCTGGTACCGGTAAACATACATTCCCGGGATGAGGTTATTAAGGATTGTATCGTTTGACAAATTGTTCGGTGACCCTGGTGAAGGAACATTTGGGCCACTCTCGAAAAACCATTTCGTCGTCCCGGTCAATGGATCATTGCCAGTAAGCGTAACCGTTGTTTCGTCAAAACATAATACTTTATCACCACCCGCATTTGCCGGTGAAGGCACCGGGTAGTTGGTAACAATAAGATCGTCTGATGAGGCCGGGCAAGCGCCAGCCTGGGGAATGGAATATTTAAACCGATACACAGCAGGAGCAGGAGACGTAACAAGATTTGATGCGACCGCGGTATTGCCCGAATTTGCAGAAATGACTGCACCTGGCGCACCTGAAACAATACTCCATAGGCCATTGGTATTTGGATTTCCCGTCAGTTGAATATTAGTGATACTACATGCTCCACGGTCGGGGCCTGCATATGCAGCAGCATTAATGTCAAGGATCATATCGTCTGTATTTGCCGGGCAACCAGTCCCGTTGGTTACGGTCCAGCGTAAATTATAAGTACCCTGTGTTAAATTACTGATCTCGGATCCCGGCAATTGCTGGTTTGAGAATACAGGTGTAGAACTCCCTGCTGGCCCGCTAATTACCTGCCATTGCCCTGTTCCGTTAGCAGGTTCGGTTGCTGCAAGGGTAACGATGGTTCCGGGTAACACACTGCAAATGGCCTGTCCGGGGCCGGCGATCGCTTCAGAAGGCGATGTGAGTACCTTTATCATAACGGTGTCAGATACATGATCGCAATCGTTTCCTGTCGTCAGCTTGTATTCAAATTCATAGGTGCCTAAACGAAGATTTGTTACACTGCTGGCCGGATCGGACAAAGAAGTGATCACAGCGTCTGAAGATCCCGATACTTGTCGCCATTCGGCGCCAAAACCAATGCTGGCGGGAGAAAAGGTTGCATTCAAGACAGCGGTGGCTGGCAATACAGCTGTACATATATAAATATCCGTTCCTGCATTTAATGTTATGCCTGACCGGATCATCAGCTTTATTGTATCCTTTAAGGTGGCGCAGCCGGGAGTACCAAGCGCATATTCAAAGAGGTATGTGCCACTTCCGTTACTGAATGTTACTTCGGTCGTTGGCTCGTTGGCCGGGTTTACCGCTGAACCTGCAGTCAATGCGGTCCACAATATATTTGCTCCCATAGGATCATTGCCGGAGAGCGTTGTGATGATGGTTCCGGGAATTAAGCAAATATCTTCTCCGGCATCCGGGACCGGCGCCGATAAAAATGAACCGGTCGTTATGTTTTGGGTAGCGGACAGGCTTCCACAGATATTGCTAACGGTCCAGGTGAATGTATAAATACTGTTAGGCGCCAATCCTGTGACAAAAGCATTTGCCGTATGTTCATCAGGGTAAAATCCAATTCCCGTGGTTGGAGTTACAGTCCATGTACCCGTTTCCGCCGGAAGTGGTGTATTGCCGGTTAGGCGATAATTACCGGCACATGTTGCTGTATCGGCGCCTGTTGTTGCGATAATCGGCGCCTGCTGGGTAACGGTAACATTCATGTCATCTGTTTCAGCCGGGCATGCGTCACCATTCCGGTTACTCAGCCTGAAAGTATATACTCCCTGTGTTAAGCCGCTTAGTTCCGGGCTTAGTGTATTCGCCCCAGTTAGTACTGATAAGCCGGGCCCGGCAACCTGCGACCAGGTATAAATACCACCGGTATTGACGGAACCAACCGGGTTTACACTTACGTCATGACAAGGCAGGATAATGTCACTGCCTGCATTTACTGTTCCTGCAGTACGCGAAACAGTAAATGATATGTCCTGGAATGACGAGCCACATGCATTGCTGTATTCCAGTCTGAATATATATGTACCGGCCGCATCTAAGCGGCTGACGCTCCAGGTATCCCTGGTGGTCAGGCCTGTCGTCGCGGAATTTGTCAGCTTTATCTTTCCCGTATCTGAGGGTCCCGAAACAAATGAACACCTTTTGACAACGCTATTACTGAGGGTGTTTAATTTGTTGTATGAGATGATAAAACTGGTGGCAGTAACATTACATGGCAACTGTTGGTCCGGCGGGTCTGTAAGGCCGGTCAGTAACTGGGAACGGTAGACCGTGTGCGTTGTAACCATCGTACATCCCGTTGGCCCAATATGGGTGTAAATAAATTTATATGGAAACGGGCCGGTCAGGTTCCCGACAAATACGGAAGAACCATGATTATCAGGAGAAAATGTTGCAACGGAACCACCGCCCGTCTGTGTCCATGTGGCCGTATCACCTGGTGACAATTGTGCGCCCGTTAAAACTTCACTGCTTACAATAGGTTCATCACAAAAATTGGTATAAACTACATTTCCCAGGGAGGCCGGTGGGGTTTTGATATTCGCCACATAGAGGTTCATGTCATCTGAGCCATTGACACAAGGCCCACTGACTGTCCAACGGAAAGTATAAGTTCCAGGCACAAGATTGCAAACCTTGCTGGAAGGGTTGGCCGCACTTGAAAATACAGGGATGTTAGGTCCGGACACAAGGGTCCATAAACCATTCTGTGGTGAAAAACCCGGGTATGCAGCAGCGAGGACAGCGCATTTGCCTTTGCATGACAATGTATCGTCCGGCCCGGCTGAAACTGTAACTGCCGGTTCTGCAAAATTGATTAATATATCATCAGGTTTACTGCAAGCACCATTTGAAATGGTCCAGATAAGCCTTCGAACACCGGGCCTAGCCGGTGCTGTATAAATTGCATTCGGATCATTTGCGTTCGGAGAAAAGGTTCCGCCGGCAGGAATATCGGTCCAGGTGCCGACATTGGGTGTACTAACAGCGTTGCCTGAGAGACGGATAGGCGAATTGAAACAAAGATCAATATCCGGCCCTGCAACAGGAGTTGCGGGTTCAGGTAATACCGTAATGGATACGATGTCCCTGGCAAAGAGCCCGTTGATACACCTACTGGTAAATTGAAAAACATAATTTCCCGGTACCAGTCCTGTTACTGAAGTAGTGAGTGAGTCAGGCGCCAGGATAGTAGCTTGCGGGCCCGCTAACTTTTTCCATAAATAAAAGGACGTCGCTGACTGAGAATTTCCAATAGTGCCGGCAAGTTGTAAGGGCTGTTGGGTGATGCATATTGTCTTATCAAGACCGGCATTAGTACCGCAAATTTGCGCTGTTGCGTTCGTAATAAAGAGCATGAATGATACTGTGCAAATGCTGAATAGGCACAGGAGTTTTCTGTAGATAGGATTCATAGTATGGATTTTCAAAGCCGGATTGGGTTTGGATATTAGGATACCGGAAGCCAAAAGTATATGGATATAAATTCAATGAATGTAGTGAACCAACTAAAAGAAAAAGGCTAAAAACTACACCGTGTAGCCGAACCGCTAACGACATCCACCATATGCAAATTAAAAGCCTTGTATGTGATACTGACCAGCAATCATTGATCTCGAATTCAACTAGCCTGAACTGCTTAGGGGTGTGTTTGTCAAAAAACGGTTGGCTTTCTGTTGAAAAGTTTTAATTTAGCCAGTCCTGTAATTTCAATCAATGAAAAAATTTTTACTGATAGATGATCATACGGTCATACGTTCCGGCATGAAAGGAGTTTTGAAAGATCTATTTGCCCCCTGCGAGATCTATGAGGCACATGATGGGGGAACTGCGGTTGAAGCATTAAAAAAAGAACATTATGACATGATCATGATGGATATCCAGATGCCCAATACGGATTCATTGGGGATCATGCAATTCATTCATGTTAAATACCCCGAAGCAAGGGTGCTCATCTTTTCCATGAGCGCCGAAAAGATCTACGCAAAACGTTTTTTGAAGGCAGGTGCCAGGGGGTTCCTGTCAAAAGAAGCGTCCATTGATGAAATAAAAATGGCGGTCAATCTTATTTTAAACAACCGGACATATATCAGCGAAACGCTTGCCAGTTCGCTGGTTGAAGAGACATTTAGCGGGAAAACAGGCAGCCCGTTTGAAAAACTTTCCCCGAGAGAATTCGAAATTGCGTCGTTGTTGCTGGGGGGGCAAACCATAACTGAAATATCTAAATCCCTGAATTTGCAGGCTTCCACAGTAGGCACACATAAAGCCAGGTTATTTGAAAAGCTGGAGGTTTCAAATCTCATGGAATTAAAGGAAATGGCCCGGTCTTACAATATGTAATAGTTTGCATTGAGTTGTGGTTTAACTTCCTGCACGCTCTCAATGTTTTACGGGGAATACCTTTGATACATGCCATTTACCCGAACAGGATGTTTCTTACGGTTAGCGATACACGCACAAATACATCCGGGTATATCTGTCAATTTTAACTGCGATCCTGCTGTTTAAAATTAGCCGCGGTTTACGATGTGCTGGTTTATGCCATAATGAAAACCAACCTTGCCAAAATGATTTTATTAAATATACAATATACATTATGTGGTTAAGATCTGAGGTTTAAGCCACCCGCTTTTTGTAAAGATCAGCAAGGTATCCTAACGCTTATCTTACAACCATTACCGGGTTCAGTTTCTATTTGCAGTACGCCATTATAGAATTGGATCCTGTTCACCATATTTGAAATACCAATACCTTTTCTTTTGCTGTTTAAATTAAAACCCTTGCCATTATCTTTCACAATAATCTCGATCGAATTATCCCGGGCTTTAATTGAAACACTTGTATGGGTTGCTTCAGCATGCTTTATGATATTATTTACCTGCTCCTGTAATAGCCTGTATATATTTAATTTAAGGTCATCTGCAAGCAACTTAGCAGGTACGAGGTAAATGAAGTCCGTATTTACTCCGCTCTTATCAAGCGAATCAAGAAGTGCCCGTACCAATTCTTCCAGGTCAATATTTTTAAGGGGTGTAACCTGGCGACTACTCAGTAAACGCAATTCTTCCACTGTATTATCAATTAATTCCATCGGGTATTTAAGTAACTCCCTTATTTTTTCATCCTTTTTTGCAGCAAGGCCCAGGTGCAGTTTTGTTCCGGCCAATATCTGGCTTATATTATCATGAAGTTCCATTCCTATGCGGTTTTTTTCTGTTTCCTGCGCTATTATTATTGCGTTTGATATTTTCTTTTGCTCAAGGATCCGTTGTTCCAATATCATTTTTTCCATGGCCATAAAAGTCTCTTTCGCCTTTTTTTGTTCAGTGACGTCCCTGATAAAAGCACAAAAAAAATCGTTCCCGGTTTGCTTGATCGGCACTATGGCCAGTTCTATGGGAAATTCTTCGCCCGCATGATTCAACGCCGTTACTTCAATGACTTTATTCAACACCGGGCCCTCACCTGTTTCCAGGTAACGATGAAATCCGGCATTATGTGCTTCCCTGTATTGTTCAGGGATGATCAATTCAACCAGGTGCTTTCCCAGTATTTCTTTTTCTTTCCACCCGAATAAGATTTCGGCCCGTGGGTTCCATACGGTAATGGCTCCTGTTATATCAATGCAAATAATGGCGTCGAGGGCCGCATTCATGATCAGCTTACGTATCTCTTCACTGCGTTTTGCAGACGCTTCTGTTTTTTTCTTTTTAAGCGCTGCCTGGATCGCAGCAGGTAATCTTACCAGCCGATCCTTTAATATATAATCGTCTGCTCCGAGTTTCATGATAGTTACAGCAAATTCTTCTGAGACCGTGCCCGTAACAAGGATAAAAGGAATGAGGAGAGCACGCTGATTGAATATTTCCAAAGCCTCTGTAGCAGTGAACCGGGGCAAAGTATTATCAGAAAGGATCACGTCCGGTTGAAAGTTGTCAAGTTCTTCAAGGAATTCTTCTTCAGTCATCGCCTGTCTCAATTCACAATTTGGGATCCGTTTCAGTAAAAATTGCTGCACAATTTCCATATCAACAAGGCTGTCTTCCAGGAACAATATTTTGAGCGGTTTTGGCATGCCGATATTATTTAAGAGGGTGTTTTGCAGGTTCGGGAGGCAGGCTGAAATAAAATGTAGCACCCTTATTTTTTTCTGCATCGGCCCATACTTTTCCTCCATGCCTTGAAATGATCTTTTCAATAATTGCCAATCCCAGGCCCGTGCCTTCGAACTCACGCGTTGTATGTAAAGACTGAAAAACTTTAAACAGTTTATCTTTGTATTTGGGTTCAAAGCCAGCACCGTTGTCTTTTATAAAAAAAACGGTCTGTCCCTCATTTTGGAAGGACCCTATTTCAATAGAAGGGAGTGCTTCATTCCCTGAATATTTTACAGCGTTGGAAATAAGGTTTACCCATACCTGGCGAATGGTATTTATATCGCCATAAGTATCCGGTAATGCCTGTAGATTCCAGGTTAAGTTCGGGTTCGCCAAATTCAGATTAGCGATCACATCTTTTATAAGGCTATTTGTACTTATATGAGCCTTTACCAGGTCCTTGCAGCCAGTCAGCGAAAAATTCAGCAGGCCATCGATAAGGTTTCCCATCCTGGTGCTGTTTTTTTGAATAGCATCAATGAACCTTTTTGCCTCATCATTTAACTCATCACGGCAATTATCTTCCAGCATCGAAGAAAAAAAGGATATTGCCCTTAAGGGAGCCCTCAGGTCGTGGTGAACGGCGTAAAAAAGTGTTTCCAGTTCCTTATTGCCTTTTCCCAATTGTTCGTTCCCATCAATTAATTGTTGCTTGGCTGCCGCGTGTTTGTGAGTCATTTGTTTAAGTGCATCATTAGTTAAAGCCGGCTTTGAGTTCTTTTTTACATCCATCTTCACTTTTAAACTTTTCGCATAAATAGATAGAAATGCCAGCCTGTTTTTATCTAGTACAATATTTAAATAAAGTACGGAGTCTGGTTTATTGTCCATATTGAGAAAAAAGGAAGACCTTTTCTGATCGTATCTCAATATATTTTACAGTAGATATAGAAGCATATCAATATGCCCTACTGCTAAAACTAAGAAAGCTTTGTAAATAATAAAACAGGAAAAACCCCTTTTTTTTTCATCACTCATTTGCTCGTTATGGTTCTTCAGCTATGAGCTGATCTCCGTTCCTTAAGATACTTTTTGCATAAAGAAAATGTCGTTCCCTTAATAGGTTGACTATGTTGGGCTAGTTTCGCAATACTGCAGTCTTATTTGGGGGTTGCTAGTCCTTCCAAATTTAATATTGCAACACATATTAAATGGTTATCTTGACAGTAACTTTGCCGGCGACGTATAAACCTTCTTAAAAACAAACATCAACCTGATCATAAAAAAATCTGCAATTATAACAATCGGTGATAATCTTGGTCAGTTGGCATTTGATAATTCCTTACAGGCAAGTATCATTTCCACGCTTAGTTCGGGTAAAATTATAATGGCTAACAATGCTGCATGCATGCTCCTGGGCTACTCCGAAAAAGAACTGTTGCTTAAAAGTCTCTCATACATATTTAATACAAAAGAGATCAATTTTAAAAAGATGGCGAAGCAAAAGGCAACGGCTGGAAGGTCTGCTGTACGGGTTGTTGCGAGGAAAAAAGGAGGAAAATCATTCCCCAGCGAGATAGATACAGCTATTTTTATAGATGAATCCGGGATTCAAAATTCAATCGTTACGATTACAGATTTGAGTCAACGCATCCGTAAGCAATTAACTATTGATATAAAAAAGGAAAAAATAGTTGCCGCCGATATTGCCATTGCCAAATCAAAGCAAAAGAAGATTGATGTAAAAAAAGAAAAGAAGGTTGCAACAAATATTGTTATTGCCAAGTCAAAACAAAAGAAGATTGACGTTAAAAAAGAAGAAATAACTGCTGCTAATACAATAACTGCCAGGATATCACAAAAAAATATAGATGCCAAAAACAAAAAAACAGTTGCCAATAATATTTTTATCGCCAAATCGAAACAAAAAAAAGTTGATGAAAAAAAGGATAAAATAGTTGCTGCCAATATTATTCTTGCCAGGTCAAAGCAAAAAAAGATAGATACCAGGAAGGATAAAATTGTCTCAGACAATATCATACTGGCAAAGTCGAAATCAGATAAAGCAAAGCTGGTCTATGAAAACTCGGGGAGAACCAAACTACTTACCGAGATGGAAGAAAGCTTCAGGATAATGTTTAATTCCTCATCTGATGTTTTACTTGATTCTGATCTCTTAACCGGGAAAATAATGGTAAATGATGCTTATGAAAAAGAATTCGGTTATATAAGAAAAAGAAAGGCAACATCCATAAAATACTGGGCAACACATATTCACCCGGCTGACAAAGAAACCGTGATGCGGGATTATTACAGGGTTTTGAAATCTGCCGCCACAGAATGGAAATGCGCCTATCGCTTTTTAAGGGCTGATCATTCAGTAGCGAATATTTACAGCAGCCGTGTTATTTTGAGAAATCCTGATGGAAAAGCTTACCGGATGATAGGATCCATGCAGGATATGAGTAAACAAAAAGTGCTGGAAGAAAGACTTGAACAGGAAATTAAATTAAAAGAAAAGCAGATCGCAGAAGCCGCTGAAGATGCAAAGGATGCGGAAAGATCGGATATAGGGAAAGAACTGCATGATAACGTAAACCAGTTGCTTGGGGTTTCGAAATTATATCTTGACATGGCGAAACGTGGAGGGGAGAACAGCGAAATGTATCTAAGCCGTTCTTCGGAATATACACTAATGCAATTGAAGAGATCAGGAAATTAACCAAAGGGCTGACAACTGATACGATCAGGGATATGGGGCTTTGCGAGGCGATTGAAAATATAGTCGGTGAAACAATGGAAATAAATCCGGTAAAAATAACATTTGCACTAGGAAGCTTTATAGAAAACAGCGTGAATGACAAATTCAAGTTGAATATTTTCAGGATCGTGCAGGAACAACTGAATAATATTTTAAAACATGCCAAAGCAACCAAGGTCTCTATTAGCCTTTTACAAAATAAAAAATCCATCAAACTCACTATTTCAGATAATGGTGTTGGATTCGATACAAGTAAAAAAAGAAAAGGAATCGGTGTTGCCAATATCAAAAGCCGGGCAGCAACTTACAACGGGACTGCCGATTTTATTTCGCGACCAGGACAGGGCTGCATTTTAACTGCAATATTTCCTGTTGCAGAAATAACTTCAAAAACAGCATAGGAATTGATTTAGATGATGAACTTATAACTTGCAGATATAAGGGCCTCTACCAACCTAGATGAAAAGAAACTAAAGGTTACCACAAACAAGGCAATTAATTTAATTAAACAAAAAGATTATGTCCACTTTAAAGAATTATTTGCTTCACAGATCGTTAAGGATACTCCTGACAAGGAACTGAATAAATTAGTTGATCAAATCAGTTCTTTTCTTGAAAGAAAAGAATTTCCAGATGAAGAGAATATCGTTTTTGAAGCTTATAAGTCCTTAGTTAATAATGACTCTGTTGTTGTGAATGATATACTATATAATTTTGATAACCCAACTCACAGCCTGCATTCATATTCCCGAGCTATCACATTTGGTTTTTTACCAAAATATGGAGCAGACAAATTATGTGGTGTTCATTTAACAGATGATGCTCACCGAATTTCCAAATAGAAAGTTTACATTATGGGAATACTCGACGTTGTACGCAACTTAATCGAAACTTTATGATACTTTCAGCATACAGAAATTGAAATTTAATTATAAAACTAAACTGTGAATAGTATGAAAATATCCAGGTATTTATCAGTGATTATCATAACTATTAATATCATTTTTGCAGGCTCTTCCTGCAAAAATGATAAAAGTCGAATTCACCAGGTAAAATTTATTAACGGCAGTAGTAATAATAAACTTGAAGTACTTGACTGGGGAGGAAAAGGCAACCCAATAATATTCCTTGCAGGTCTGGGAAACTCCGCACATATATTTGATGAATTTGTTCCCCGGTTTACTGATGAATTTCACGTATACGCATTAACCCGTCGGGGTTTTGGGGCATCAATGCCAGCTGAAAAATATGATCTAAACACATTGACTGCCGATATTATTGCCATTATGGACAGCTTAGGTCTGCGAAAAGTCATAATTGCAGGTCATTCAATTGCAGGAGAAGAAATTACCAAACTTGCAGTTTTGTTTCCTGACCGCATAGACAAAATAATTTATCTGGACGCGGCTTTTGACCATATAGGTGTTGATAGCTTGTTTTCAGATCCTCCGGAAAATCCTAAAACAACAAAAGAAGATTCTGCTTCTCTTCAAAATATTCAAAAATTCTATAAAACAAATTACGGATTTAATCCGCCTGATGAAGAAATAACACAGACCGGGATTTTTTCCAGGGATGGTAGGTTTTTGAAAGATGTAACTGCAGATTCCATCATTGGAGCTGTAATTAACGGCGCAGAACATCCTGATTATGCAAATATAAAATGTCCCGCTTTAGCTATTTACGCCCAGGCTAACTCGGTGCAACAGGCGTTTTCTTTTTACGCACAACTTGATCCTGGCAACAAAAAGAAGGCAGATAGGATTTTTGGCGTAGGTGAGAAATTTAGAATTACACAACGAAACCGGTTTAAAAATGAAGTGGATAAAGGAGTGATAAAAATGATCAACGGCGCTAATCACTACATCTTTATTTCACACCCGGATGACACTGAAAAATTGATGCGTGAGTTTTTGAAATAATATCTTCAAAGGGGCGTACAACATAATATTGTCGTAATAGGGGACGGACTAAGTCAGGCTGGAGTTTTTATCTTGACTGTTCCTTTATCCCCTGCGGCATTTTTGCTACCCTGCATCCTTCAGGGCAAGCGGCACTTAGTGGCCTGGCATTTAGCTTTTTTACCCTTTTGAATTAATTTGTTTGTTTTAATATCATTGTGTAAGAATACAATATTTAAGCCCAACAACGCATGGTGAATTAAGTATCGTCGCAAACTAAATCATTAGTGAGTGGCACGGAGAGATCAGCATGGTGAAAAACCTGTGGCTACAACATAGTTAGTCAGGATATTCTTCTGAACCCATCACCCAAATAAACGATTGAATATCGATATAATCCCGGGGTTTGTATTCTTTCGTATCATTCCATACTTCGTCGGCAAAATTAAGCAGGCTCAAATATGTATTCCAATTTGGTTTTGATTTATAGTCAAAACTAAACCTGTATTTTTCTGCAGCTGCCTGCGTAACCCTTGGTTTTAAAAACATATGTTCAGCAGGGTTACCAAGAAACCCGAATACTGTTACCAATGGCCAGGTAAGCACCCGGGTTTGTTTACGGGGCAGGCCTGAAATAACCTGCACAAAATTTTCGAACCGGGTCTGCAAGTCGGCTTTTCCGTATAAATATTCGTACAAACCAATTGAAAAGGCTTTTGCCCCTTCGGCAGGTTTTATTGCATCCCGAAGGGCCATTTTTTCAAAAGAGAAAAGAAGGTTTGTCTTCGATTCAATACGAACGATACCCGCGGCGATCTTTTCGTATTCCTTTTCGAGGAGCAATTTTTTGTAAGTGACCTGGTTATATTCCTGCCGGAATTGTATATGTGCATTTAGTTTATACTCTCTCTCCCAGTCAATAAACTTCTGTCCCTGGTATCCCTTTGGAAAATAATACAGGAATTTTTTTTTGCAACGTTTTCTTGCTTTTTCTAAAGGATCTTTTCTTATTAAAGTACGGAATAGCATATCAATATATTTTACAAAAGATTACCTGCAAAACACATGCAATTTTTAAACACGGAAAAATGCAAATTAATGAGCCGAAACTGCATATATGTGAAATAAATTCCACAGCCAATGAACTTATTGAAAAAACGCTAACTGCGAACTTATCTTGCGATGACATTTAATAAATAAAAAATATCTACTCAACTAAAAGCCCGAAACTGGCATGAATTTTTTTGTAAAAAACATTGCGCCAAGTGATTCATCTTGGAAATAAACGGTTGGACATATGGAAAGAAATCGAATGAATGGTTTAATGAAAAAAGATGACAGGGGAACTATCCAAAAGAATATTTCAACGATTTTAGAACTGGAAAAGCAAGCTGTTGAAAAACGGTCCCGTGCCGAGCATATCGCGGATAAAATAACATCTGTTGCCGGAAGCACACCCTTTATCATACTACATGTTTGTTGGTTTGCCGCATGGATCCTTTTAAATGGGTCTGTCATTCCTGGCATGCGGGCTTTTGATCCGTTTCCCTTCAGCTTTCTAACGCTTATGGTCTCACTGGAGGCTATTTTCCTTACACTGCTGGTATTGATGAGCCAAAACCGAATGACGAAGGAAGCGGATAAGCGGGCCCACCTGGATCTACAGATAAATATGCTGGATGAACAGGAAACAACCGTGATATTAAGAATGGTTCAAAAAATCGGGAAGCATCTTGGATTAGAAGAAGAAATAAATGAATCCCTGAAAGACCTTTGCGAGGAGACCGACGTAAATAATGTGGCGCAGGCGTTGGATGAGCAGTCAAGCGTGTAAAAATAACGGGTTGCCAGGTTTTCCGCTACCTGTTACATACTTAATTCCCAGTTTTCGCTTTTACATCGATGTTACTGTGAGATAAATTCTAACAGGCCCATTCAAATGAGCTTTGGCTTTCTTAATTTGAATGTAAAATCAAAAGTTCGGGACATGGCGCGGGAGTTTTAATTTCACCATGAGTACAAAATATAAAAGTGATTTTCACTAAATTAAATTCACCAAAAATGCTTGCCCACCCTGAATTTCATCAGGATCGCGGGAGTTTCATTATTTACGATTTTGACTCCCGTATAAGTCCCGTAAATATTGGATTTTGTGAATATTTTGAGGATGGCTCCCGTATGCAAAAGCCCGCAAACATAATGTTTGCGGGCTTTTGTGGAGATTTATAATCCTCTCAGCGGACCGGACGGGACTCGAACCCGCGACCTCTGCCGTGACAGGGCAGCATTCTAACCAACTGAACTACCGATCCTTCATATTCATGCACGGGGGAAAAGTTGAATTTACGTCAAACCCGTTCATTTTTAGGGACGGCAAAGATAGGAATATTTATTTTTTTAAAACAAAACTTTTATAAAAAAAGACCATCGACTACTTTTACAAACTAACTTACATGGTAATTCTAATACATATAACGTAAATTAAACTCCATGCCCCAGCTAAAAAACAGGCAATTTCTTGATTTTGAAAAGCCATCAAGGAACTATATGACCAGATAGAACAGTTGAAAACAACGCAGGAAAAATCCAAGACAGATATGAGAGCGCTATCGCGGCGCTCGAACAAAGGATCGTAGACACAAGAAAACATTTAACAGATAATCTCACTCCCTGGCAACGGGTTCAGATTCAGCCGCCATCCCGACAGGCCTTATACCTTAAAATATATTGAAAAAATGTGCACCAATTTTATTGAGTTGCATGGCGACAGAAATGTAAAGGATGATAAGGCAATGGTAGGTGGTTTTGCCCAATTGGAAGAACAAACCGTAATGATCATTGGTCAGCAAAAAGGCAATAATACAAAGACAAGGCAATTGCGGAATTTTGGCATGGCAAATCCTGAAGGATACCGGAAAGCACTTCGCTTGATGAAATTGGCAGAAAAATTCAATAAGCCTGTTATTACCTTAATCGATACACCGGGCGCATATCCCGGGACTGGAAGCTGAAGAACGCGGGCAGGGTGAAGCGATTGCCAGGAATATCTATGAAATGATCAGCCTGAAAGTGCCTGATCATATGCGTCATCATAGGTGAAGGCGCCAGCGGCGGTGCCTTGGGCATCGGTGTGGGAGATAAAGTGGTGATGATGGAAAATACCTGGTACACGGTAATATCCCCCGAAAGCTGCAGCAGCATACTTTGGCGCAGCTGGGATAAAAAAGAAACTGCCGCAGAACAACTTCGTCTAACCGGTACTGATATGCTGAAGTTCGGACTGGTGGATGATGTGATCCCTGAACCCCTGGGTGGCGCCCATTGGGATTATGATGAGGCTGCCGAATATTTTAAAAAATTATCTAATCCCGGCCATAGCAAGGCATTGCAACAAATACCAGCACGAACAAAGAATAGAGGACCGGATCGCAAAAATTCGGGCGCATGGGTTTTTGGGATGAAACGAATTCGGATGGTTCTGCAAAAGGCGCCAACAACATTCATTAATAACTAAACTATAAACTTTCTGATTGTTAGTGATGGAAAAAAGCTTTGAATTATAAATGTTCAGTTTACTTTGCACATTGGCTGAACAATGCTGCTGAACAAACAGGTTGTATATCGTTTGTTCTTGATTTTTGGTTCTTTTTGTGGCACATCCCGATCCTTCGGGAATCAAGCAAAAAGAACAGGAGAACCAGAATCATTTATTTTTAGTTCTAATCCGCCTTCGACAGGCTCAGGCTGACAGCATTTTTGTAATGTTTAGCAATGTCCCCTGGACAGTTCAGGGGTTGTCGAAACATTGGCAGTTGCGAAAAACAAGAATTAAAACATTTAATAGAACAAAAAGTAAAGATAAATAAGGCTCATGCTTAAAATTGGCGTATTTGGTGCAGGCCATCTTGGAAAATTTCATTTAAATAACTGGCTAGAAATTGACGGATATAGAACTGGTCGGATTTTATGATCCGGATGACCACAATGCAGAAGCCGTAGCAGAAAAATACAAAATAAAGCGATTTGAAAATGTGAAGCACTGATGGATGCCTGCGATGCAGTTGATATTATAGCTCCAACATCCATCATTATGAATTGTGCGACCTCGCTATTCGAAAGGGTAAACATGTATTTGTGGAAAAGCCACTGGCAAATACAATGGATGAAGCAAGGAGCTTGTGAAACTTGCGAAAGAATCCAATATAAAATTCCAGGTAGGACATGTGGAACGTTTCAATCCCGCATTTTTAGCATTGAAGGATCACGCTTGAATCCTATGTTCATAGAAGTTCACCGGCTGGCACAGTTCAATCCCCGGGGCACCGATGTAAGTGTGATCCTTGACCTGATGATACATGATATTGATATTATATTAAGCCTTGTAAAAAGTAATGTAAGTTATATTTCCGCCAATGGCGTTGCCGTAATGAGCGATACACCTGATATTGCCAACGTGAGAATGGAATTTGATAATGGTTGCGTGGCAAACCTAACGAGCAGCCGGATCTCCATGAAAAAAATGAGAAAGATGCGCCTGTTTCAAAAGGATGCATACATCGGAATTGATTTCCTGGAAAAGAAAACAGAGATCATCACGCTTAAACAGTGCACGGAGATAAAAATGTGTTCACTTTTGATATTGAAACAAACAATGGTAAAAAAACCATTGCCATTGCCAGTCCTGCCATAGAAGATAGTAAATGCTATAAAAATGGAACTGGAAGCTTTCAGAAATGCGATCGTCAATAATACGGAAACACCTGTGACGATCCTGGATGGATTTGGTGCTATGGAAGTGGCGCACCAGATACTGGAAAAGATCAGCAATAAACAACATTAACAGAGTCGCTCTGCGAAATGAACCATATAAATTTAATTCCTCCTGGCACATACTGTGAACCAACCAAGGATAAATATAAGATGGTATATTATTGGCCGATATTGCAGTCTGCATGTTCACGTGGCTATGCTTTTATTATCTGCGACCAAGATTTATAATTAGATTTTATTATTCCACCGGGCTTTTACATTGGCCTGTTCCTGTATACACTGGGCTGGGTCTCCCTTCATTTTTTAAGCGGAACTTACAATTCACTTTATCAAAAATCAAGGCTGACAGAATTTTTCAAAACACTTGTCAGTGTGCCTGATCGGCTGCCTTGTTCTGCTTTTCTTTTTTATCCTGAAAAATCCCCATGGAAAATAATAAATATTATTACCTGGAATTCTATAGCCTGCTAATCCCTCATTTTTACAGGCACTTTTTTTGTCCGAATGATATTTTTAGGAATTGCAAAAAAACAATTAAAGCAGAAAAAGTATTTTTCAATGCATTGCTGATCGGTTCGGGAAAAAAGCCACTGAATTCTATCATGAATTTTATAAAATCAAGAGAACAGTCAGGATACCGGATCACCGGCTTTTTCAACACAAATGGCAGGAATCCATTCGAATTACCGGCAATCTATAAAAGAATATCAGCAATTATAAAATCTTACAAAGATCATTGAGGAAGAAAATATTGAAGAAGTGATCATTGCGGTTGAAAAAAATGAAAGAGACCTGCTCACAAAGATCCTGCAAAATCTTGAGCGATAAAGAAGTAAATATCAAGATCACACCTGATACGGTTGATATCATCAGTGGTGCACTGCAAACAAACAACGTAATGGGTGTTCCGTTGATCGATATTCATTCGGGCTTGCTTCCTGCCTGGCAACAAAATATCAAAAGAGCGATCGACCTGCATGGTATCGGTGATCGGCGTTTATTATTATTTCCCTTTATTTATTTACACTGCTATTCGTGTAAGACTTTCTCATCAAAAGGGCCATTATTTTATTCACAGGAAAGGATCGGCTATAAAGGAGGCCTTTCACAATGTATAAATTCCGCTCGATGGTAGTGAATGCAGAAACAAATGGCCCTCAGCTTAAGCAGTGAAGATGATGAAAGGATCACAACATGGGGAAAGACGATGCGTAAATGGCGGCTAGATGAACTGCCACAATTCTGGAATATCATCAAAGGCGAAATGAGCCTGGTTGGGCCGAGGCCGGAAAGAAAATATTATATAGACCAGATCGTTGCAATCCATCCTGAATTTAAATATATATTCAAAGTAAAGCCAGGACTTAACAAGCTGGGGAATGGTAAAATTTGGTTACGCTTCTCGTTGATGAAATGATCCAACGAATGCAATACGATCTGTTATATGTTGAAAATATTTCGCTGGCACTGGATTTCAAGATCATGTTTTATAGCTACAGATCATTTTTCGGGGAAAGGCAAATAAGAGTGCCATGTGGGATACGAGTCCAGGATTATCGAGATAGTCGAAGCATTGAGTACTAATATGCGTTGAAAGCTCAACCTGACAACTCATTCTTAACCTGTACGTTTCAATAGTCTAGATCTCAACAACAGATATTCGTATTTTTGAAAAAACAGCACATTCTTGAAAAAAATATTCCTGCTTATTTTATTCATCCTTCATTTGCTTCAACTTCTTTTTGCCAGAACTACCTACTGGCAGCAACAGGTAAATTATAATATAGATGTATCACTGAATGATAATGATCACATCACTGGAGGGCATGATAAAATGGAGTATTATAATAATTCCCCGGATACACTTTATTATATCTGGTTTCATCTTTGGCCCAATGCATATAAAAATGATAAGACTGCTTTCAGCGACCAGTTACTCGAAAACGGGAGAACAGGATTTTTATTTCAGCGATGAAGAAAACGCGGATATATCAATCGCCTGGATTTTAAAGTAGATGGAATATACTGCTATACACGGAAGATCATCCTCAACACCAGGATATTATTAAAGTGATTTTACCGACACCACTTGCCTCCAAACGAGCATCGTAAATATCGACACTCCTTTTCATGTAAAGCTGCCTTATAATTTTTCACGAGGTGGTACATAAACAGATTCTTACCAGGTAACACAATGGTATCCCAAGCCCGCAGTATATGATCGGAAAGGCTGGCATGAGATGCCCTACCTGGACCAGGGAGAATTTTACAGCGAATTTGGAAATTATGATGTGCAGATAACATTACCCACAAAAATATATTGTTGCGGCAACAGGTATATTAAAGAATGAAAAGACGATGACGGCATTAAAACACTACATTACATGCAGGATAATATGCATGATTTTGCATGGTTTGCAGATAAAGCATTTTTAGTGCGCATGATACGCTTGCAATTGACATCAAAAACAATTGATGTATATGCCTATTACAATACTGAAAACATGAAACCATTTGGAAAAACAGCATTAAATATATTAAATCTGCCATTAAGAACAAAGAGCGAGCTGGCTTGGTGAATATCCTTATAATATTGTAAGCGTGGTTGAAAGGCCGGCAAAAGATAGAGGAGGAATGGAATATCCGACGATCACACTTATCATCAACCCGACAATGAAAAATACTGGATTTCGTAATCAATCATGAAGTGGGACACAATTGGTTTTACGGCATACTGGCCACCAATGAAAGGCAACATCCCTGGATGGATGAAGGCATGAACAGCTATTATGATAAAAGGTATATGATGCAGCAATATGGAAATGCAATCTGGATATCATTGAATAAAACGATCAGATTTTATCGAAAACCGAATACCCGAAGACTCTGAAAATGTTTTACTACAAATCATTAACATGCAATAAAAAAAGATCAGCCCATTGAAACCATCTGAAAAATTTACTGCGGTCAATCTATAATATAATTGCCTATTACAAAACAGCACAATGGATGAAATTGCTGGAAAACGAATTGGGCAATGAACTATTTGATCAACTGATGCAGGAATATTACAGCACGTTGGCAATTCAAACATCCATACCCTGAAGATTTAAAAAATTGGCATGAAGAAATCAGCGGAAAAAATCTTGATCAGTTATTTTCATTACTGAATAAAAAGGGAAATTTACAGAAACCGTTAAAAAAAGATATTAAGGTAGCTTCTTTTTTAAGTCTGAAAGAAACCGATAAACATAATTATATTTTTGTTGCCCCGGCAATTGGATATAATTATTATGATAAATTGATGCTGGGTGCCGCTGGTCCATAATTATACATTGCCATTCGTAAATTTCAGTTCTTTTTCGCCCCTTATATGGAACAGGGATCAAAAGAATTAAATGGCATTGGAGGATTGGTTATACTGGTATCCCGGAGAACTGGGCAGCAATGTCGAGTTAGCAGTTGCCGGTGCTAAATTTTCAACGGGGATACATTTACGGATTCAACCGGAACAAGAAATTACCTGCAATTCAGTAAACTCGTTCCTTCATTTAAAATATGTATTTGCAAATAAAAATCCACGGAGCACAGTTAAAAAATATCATTCAATGGAAAACTTTTTTAATAAATGAAACGAGCTTGTGCTATTTGAACAGGGATACAGTACAAGCAGATAGATATAATCAGTTATCCTATAGAACACCGTTATGTAAACCAGTTGCAGTTTGTGATTGAAAATAACCGGGTATTATATCCTTATCAGCAGCAGTTACAGGCTGAGCAGGGTAAAGGATTTTGTACGATTTAATTTTACAGGAAATTATTATTTCAATTTTGCAAAGGGTGGTGGAATGAATGTGAGATTGTTTGCCGGAAAATTTATTTATACTACGGACGAAAACATTTCCTTAAACAATTTGAAACAGACCGCTACCACCTGAACATGACGGGCCCGAAAGGTTAAGAAGACTATACTTACAGCAATTATTTTGTAGGCAGAAATGAATTTAAGGCATTTTCCAACCAGCAGATCATGAACCGGGATGGTGTTTTTAAAGTGAGGACAGATTTATTAAGCATAAGATCGGCAAAACCGATGATTGGCTTAGCGCGTGAATTTTACTACCACCATTCCGAACAAGATAAATCCATTGGAATTATTACCATTTAAAATTCCCTTAAAATCTTTGCTGATATTGGCACTTATGCAGATGCCTGGAAAAAAACGCGGCTACCAGCGAGGTTCCTATATGATGCAGGATTCCAGTTTCCTTATTCAAAAATGTTTAAATATTTATTTCCCGGTCTTGTACAGCAAAGAATATAAGGATTATTTTAAATCTACGTTCCTGAAAAAAGATTGCTGAAAAATATTTCATTTAGCATCGATATTCAAAGTCTGTCCTCAAAAAATTGATTCCTCAAAGCCCTTTTTAAAAATTGAATATGTTATCTCACATACAGACGAGATCGACAAAGTCAAATGGGATAACTGTATCAAAAACGATCAATTAACGGATTGATATATGCCGATTCATTTTATCTTGATCAGATGGCGGAAATTGGGATGCTCTTATATGACGACTATGAGGCGGTAATGCCACTTACCTGGAAAACAAAATGGGGGATCAGGTATTTATATCAACCTGCATTTATTCAACAGGGCGGTGTATTTTCAAGTGATCAGTTAAACACCGAACTTATCCAGCATATGCTGGATAAGGCTTTCAGCGAATTCCCATTCGCCGAAATTACGCTGAATCATGGGAATGAAATTAAACCTGGAACAGCCCAGTTGCAAACAAGTTTACGAAATAATTTCATACTGAACCTGCAGCGTTCTTATGAACAATTGTATGAAAATTATGATGCTTCTTTTACAAAAAGCTTAAGAAGGATCAAAAAATTCGAACTACAATATGCGGTTTCCGAAGATCATAAAAAGATCATTCAATTATACCAAGACCTGTACGGCAAAAGGCTTCCTTTTTTTTCGGGGAAGGATTTTTTACATATTGAAAATATTTGTGAGCAGCTGGCCGCTGAAGGAAATCTAATAAGCAGGAATGTCACAAATACCCGGAATGAGCTACTGGCAGCAGTGATCTTATTGAAAGATGAAAAAAGATTATTTAATATTATTTCCTGCATCACCGAAGCCGGAAAAAAACTGGAAGCCAATTATTTCTTATACGACCAGGTCATTCATAATTTGCAGGCACTAAGCTGGTATTGGATCTTGAAGGTTCGGATGTACCGGGTATTGCAGATTTTTACAGGAAGTTCAACCCGGAAAATCAACCCTATCCATTTATTAAATACAATAAGCTGCACCCGCTTATCAGGATCTTTAAGCAATAACCGGCTTCATTATCTTCAATAATTTCTCCCCGGGCTGTATGGCAAATTTTGAAAAGCCTTCGAGGTTCTTTTCAACGGTTACTTCGAAACCAGTATCGCTCAGCCTGCGGACATAATCACTCCATAAATAGATCCTCACATGATCTTTTTGACCGTATAATTGCGATTGCAGAACCGGGTCATTTATTTCCGGTGTTTCTATGGTAGCGTTGATCGTCACGGAGTAAGGCACCTGTAAAACTGCTATGCCACCGGGTTTGAGAATTCTGTATATTTCCTTCATCGCTTTTTTATCATCGGGGATATGCTCCATGACATGATTGGCGATCACTATGTCGAACCGGTTGTCTTTAAAACTAAATTTGGTAGCATCCTCCCGTTGCACATGCTGATCGATCTTTTTGTAATAACCCGGTGCCAGGTCTGCTGTAATAACAGTTGCCTGTTTCCGCAGGAGATCATAAACGTGTTTTTCAGGAGAAATATGAAGGATACTTTTCCCGTCAATACTCAAAGCTGTTTTTAAATAAGCAATGATGAGCCGTTCCCTGGAAGTTGACATACAGTTTGGGCAAAAAACATTCGCTCCATAACCTGCGATCACCTGGTTGGAAGTCAATGCCTCTTTATTTTCAGGGGCCGGATAATGTGGAACGAATTTTTCATAGCGTGCACCGCAAACATTACAGTTGTATCCTCGCCCGGCATATTTTTTATATTGCCTCCTGTATTTATTATTTTGAATGGAAAAAAGAATGTTTCGGTAAAAGGATTGCAACGGGTGATAAAGCTCCAACCGCTTCAGCATATTTTTAATTGACTCCTTCATCAAGTAATATTTCAGCAAACGCCAGGTCGACGGGTTTTGTAATTTTTATATTCTTCTCCTCGCCTTCCACCAATTTCACTTTAAGTCCAAAAGCTTCTACCACGGTGGCTTCATCAGTAAATTTATCTTTATAATCAATATTAAATGCGGGCAATAATATCTTACTGTGAAAGGTTTGGGGCGTTTGTACCAGTTTTACAGCGTTCGTTCCAGTGCCTCGTTACCGTCATCAATAAGGATTCCGAACACTGTCTTTACAGTCAACAACAGGTATGGCCGAGCCGTATTCAATAGCCGCATCGTAACAGCGCTGAACCAGATCAACACTAACCAGGCAGCGCACTGCATCATGCACAAAAACAATACTCTCTTCCTTCACCAGTTGCAACCCATTTTGCACAGAGTGAAAACTGGTTCTGCCGCCAACGGTGATCTGTATACGGTCGTAATCAAAAAAAGCATCGATGATCTCCTGCCCGGCAGCGATATGTTCTTCCGGTAATACCAGGATGATCTGCAGATCATCATAAGCCTGTAAAAAACATCGATGCTATAATACAAAACAGGCTTTCCCTTTAACAATAAAAATTGTTTGGGATCGATATTATTCATCCGGCTCCCCGAGTCCCCCCGGCAACAATTACGGCATATTTTCTTCATGAAGCCTGATTCACTAATTAGTATCTAATATTTAACGTCTTTGACTATACATAGACCCAATTAAAATACATAAATTGTAGCCTGACACCTTATCTTCTTTATAAATTCCGATAACTTTTTTTCTCCATCGCTGTTCTTCATGCCCGGTACATACCTGCACTGTTAAAGATCATGGCTGCATTTCCCTCTGCATCCACACCGATCATACCTCCTTCGCCTTCCATCTTTACCAGTTTATCATTCACCACTTCATTCATGGCTTCCTGTAAACTCATGCCTTTATATTCCATCAGGCAGCTCACATCGTATGCGGCCACGGCACGAATAAATGGTTCACCATGGCCGGTGCAACTGATGGCACAGGTATTATTATTGGCATAAGTGCCGGCACCAATCAAGGGACTGTCGCCAATGCGTCCATATTTTTTATTGGTCATACCGCCGGTGCTGGTTGCGGCGGCAATATTTCCATGCTGATCGCAGGCACTGCACCTACGGTTCCGAATTTTTTATCCTTCATCAGTTCTTCCAGCTCCTGATGGGTATGATCCAGTGAATAATTATCACTGTCCCGCATCGCTTTCCATTGATCGTACCGGAACTGGGAGAAGAAATATTCATCCGGCTCTAGTTTAATGCCTTGCTTGATGGCAAAATCATTGGCGCCTTTTCCACTTAGAAAAACATGGTTGCTGTTGCGCATCACTTCCGTGGCCAGTTCGATCGGGTTGCGCACATTGCGTACACCGGCAACGGCACCTGCCGACAAGGTCCTTACCATCCATGATGGCTGCATCCATTTCCTGTACTCCTTTTTTGGTAAATACAGAACCCCGGCCGGCATTGAACAAGCACATTGTCTTCCAGAACCACCATCGCAGCTTTTACGGCATTGACGGCCGAACCACCTTCTTCCAGCACGGCATAACCTGCTTCAAGGCATCCTGCAAGTCCTTCGATATAAGCTGCTTCCAGTTCAGGCGTCATATCTTCTTTTAAAATGGTTCCTGCGCCGCCATGAATTGCCATTGTAAATGTGTTGCATGCAGAATAAATATGTTATGTGTAAATGTACTTTGAGAGCCGAAATTATACTGAATCTTTAAGCGAATATGTTTCCAAGTCGATTTGAATACTATAAGTTGATGAAGCCTGTCTAATGATGTGGATATCATTGCTGTTTGAACTATGTTACCAAGATGTAGACGTAGCGTTGATTATTTTCATCGCTCTAAAATTCTAACATTTATGACAGTGATTTCATCCTTCAACAATCTGCTTACACTCATGCCAACAACTTCTCTTTATCGATCGCACCGTACCTACTTCTTCGCAAACAAGTCCGCCGGCAATATTGGCCATTTCGGCCATCAGTTGCACATTTTCGGTGGCAGCATAAACCAGTGAAGCAACGGCAATCACGGTATCACCTGCACCGCTTACATCGGCAATGTTGCGGATATGTGTAGGAATGATTCGTGACTGCATCATCGTTTGCTGATAGAAAACTCCTTTTTCCGAAAGAGTGATAAAAGAAACCTCATGTTGAAGTTTTCCTGTAATGCATGATGCATATCTTTCAGTGAAGCCTGATGATTAATTTCATCAATCAGATGATTCAAGCCCTTCTTTTACTTCTTTAAGATTGGGTTTAAAAATATCACGCCTTTATAAGCAAAGAAATTTTTTCGCTTTGGATCAACCGCGGTAATCACATTATGTTCCTTGCACAGAGCGATAATCTTTTCGATCACATGTTTCGGTAAGAACACCCTTTGTTATAATCTTCAAAATGATAACATGCGGGTTTTTCCTTTTTAATATAATTTTCAACATGCATGATAGTAATTTTTCTTCATCCTCAGTTCGAATCATGTACGTGATCTCTGCATCAAGCCGCATCATATGCTGGTTGCGGCTTATGATCCGTGATCTTGTTGGTGGTGATCCGCTTTTTGCTCTTAACAAGTATATGTATTGATATTATTTTCCTTCAAAAGCCTTGTTAACTGATCTCCATCATCATCATTCCCCATACACTGATAAATACATAACATTTGCACCCAGCGATACACATTCAAAGCCACATTGCCTGCTCCGCCAATACGCTGTTCTCTTTTTCTAACAGCCACAACCGGCACAGGCGCTTCAGGTGAAATGCGTTCTACTTTTCCCCACCAGTAAGTATCCAGCATTACATCCCAACAACCGCAACCTTTATATTTGAAAACGCATTGAATAATTTATCAAAATCACTTCACATCCATTATTACTTAGCTTTATTTTTATTTGCAACTGCAATATAATATAACGGAATACCTGCCAATACAATGACTAAGCCCAGGCCATGTATAATCTGGCTTATAAATGATCAATAAGATACACAAAATGCAATTCCCATTAAAATATAAATAGCAGGCAATACCGGGTAACCAAATGCTTTATAAGGACTTTCCGCATCGGCCTTTTTTTCCGAAGAATAAAAATACCAACAATGGTAAGCACATAAAACAATACCACAACAAAAGAGATCATATCCAGCAGGTCGCCATATTTACCGCTAAGGCACAGCAGAGATGCAACAACAGCACTGTACCCATAAAGCATATTCAGGAACAGCATTTTTATTAAGTGTTCCTGCTTTTTTAAAGAACAATCCGTCTTTGGCCATGGTATAATAAACCCTTGCGCCTGCCAGTATCAATCCATTGTTACAACCAAAAGTAGAGATCATGATCATCACTGCGATCACATAAGTTCCAATATTTCCAAAGA
This sequence comes from uncultured Chitinophagaceae bacterium, assembly GCA_963779595.1. GTDB lineage: Bacteria > Bacteroidota > Bacteroidia > Chitinophagales > Chitinophagaceae > Ferruginibacter. The sequence continues at coordinate 1,100,578 of CAVZYY010000002.1, forward strand.
TCGCATTGGCTGCAGAAACAGCTACCCTGTCCTGTGGAGCAGAGGCAACTTCATTCAGTGGCAACACACTGATATACATCAGGTTGGCCGATACATAAATGATGGTTACGATCAAGGTTCCAAAGAACAAGCTCAAACCGATATTGCGTTTTGGATTTTTTACCTCGCCTGCAATAAATGTGACATTGTTCCATGCATCACTGCTGAAAATGGAGCCTACCATGGCAGCTGCGATAGCTCCCAGTACAGCACTACCGAAAACGCCTCCCACAACCTGCCCTTCTGCATTTCTCGTGGTCATGTTCCAGGCATCCGTCCAGTTTGCATTCCATATATCCGCTTTTGCAGCCAATAAAAACCCAAAAACAATCAAGCCAAACAATGATAATAGTTTCACAACCGTAAAGCTTGTTTGTATCAGTTTCCCCTGCTTAATACCCCTTGTATTTATATAAGTGAGAAAAATGATAAGTGCTATTGAAACGAATTGTGCCGGATAAATTTTAAAAATGCCAATCTGGGTAATGATATTTTCATCCTTCAAATCCAGTACAGGAATAAAAGTGCCCGCAAATTTGCTGAAAGCCACTCCCACGGCGGCTATTGTTGCAGTTTGGATCACAGCAAAAAAACTCCAGCCATATAAAAATCCTGCCAGGGGATTAAATGCTTCTTTTAGATAAACATATTGTCCGCCTGCTTTGGGAAACATGGCACTCAATTCTCCATAACTCAATGCAGCCGTAAGTGTCATAAACCCGGTGATAAGCCAAACAGCGATCAACCAGCCCGCACTTCCCACATTCCGGGTAATATCAGCACTCACAATAAAAATACCTGAACCGATCATGGAACCTGCAACGATCATCGTTGCATCAAACAGGCCAAGCGTGGGTTTAAAGGAATGATTTGCTTCTGTCATAATACAGTTTTTTGTTTTAGTGCAGGCGTAAATGTAAGAAATAAAAAATCCCGTATGATTACGGGATTCAAGATAAATAAATCTATTTACATTATTGTTTAGCTGCGAGCTTCATTTTCTCATTCATACCTTCAATGACATCATTGGTAATATTCAAAGAAGAATCTTTATATACCATATACTCAAGCCCGCCGCCAGTCGTAAAAATATACATGTAATTTTTTTCGGCGTTGTAATCAGCCAGGAAACCCTTAAGCTGTTTCTGGAAATCATCCATGAATTTATAGCTCTTTTCACTGAGCTTTTGGTTGAGGGATTGCTTTTTCCCATCTATCTGTTGTTGCTGTTGTATCAATTCGCCCTGGAATTGCTGGGCTTCTTCCTGGGTAATAGCAGCGCCCTTTTTTAAGAAATTATTTTTTTGATTTTCAAGGCCTTTATACCCGTTTTCCCATTCCGTTTCGATCGATTTCTGTTCAGCTTCCAGTTCCTTTCTCCTGTTCCTGAAATAGATGATATTTTCATTCAATGAGTCAAGCTCCACGTATGCGATCGCAGGGCGGGCCATACCCGTTCCGGTGGGAACAACGGAGGCAGCTTTGATTTTCTTTTCAACCGGTTTTTCTCCTGAAAAATGCAAATAATATAAAATTCCTACGGCAAAGACCAGGACAATATTTAGTACAAGGGAGAGCTGCTTCATCAATTATTTGTTGTTTGGCGGCAAGATAAATACAAAGGCCTAAACTGCCATAATTACTATTTACTTTTATGAAAGGCTTAACGCTGTCGGATGCTATCCAATACCGGGTATTTTAGGTTTTTTTACAAAAAATTAAAGGAATACTCAATATGACAGGACGTGGAAGATAAGTGCGGTATAGGGCCTACCGTTTTAAAAATTTCCCTCTCAATAGTTTTTCCATGATCTCTTCTTTCAGGTTGCGGCTGATTGGGATCCTGTGCCCGGATATACTGATCTCATTGCCTTCAATACTATTGATCTTTGCAGCAGAAACGATAAATGATTTATGCGGCTTTAGGAATTTTTCTGCCGGGAGAAAATCCTCAACGGATTTTAATGTCAGGTAAGTAATGTATTTTTTGTCAATGGTATGAACGGTTACATAGTTCTGTAATGCCTCTACAAATAAAATATCCTCAAACTGTATCTTCACCAGCTTATTATCTGCTTTGATAAAAAAATATTCCGGCGTTGTTTCACCTGCTTTCAGGGCTGAAACATTCTTTTGCCTTACCTCATAAAATTCTTTTGCTTTGAGTGCCGCTTTCAAAAACCGGTCAAAAGAAACAGGTTTTACCAGGTAATCCAGTGCATTTACTTCAAACCCTTCCAGGGCGTATTGCGGGTATGCGGTGGTAAAGATCACCACGGGAGGATTTTTGATCGTCTTAAAAAAATCAATGCCGGTTATTTTTGGCATTTGTATATCTAAAAAAAGCAATTGCACTTCCCCGGTTCCAAGCAGGTCTGTTGCATCAAGCGGGTTGTCAAATTCAGCCAGCAGGTTTAAGAAATCGACATCTGTCATATATTCCTTTAATCCCTTTCTTGACAAGGGCTCATCATCGATTATGATACAATTGATCTTCATGAAGCTTTAAGTGTTGATCGTTAAATTAACCGAAAATTGCTCATCCTCCTCTTTTATCTGAAGGTCATGCCTGCCAGGGTATAACAGGGCCAGTCTCCTGACCACGTTATTTAAGCCGATCCCTCCATGCTGTTCTGTCGTTTTATCAACTGCATCCTTTGAATTTGTTACTGCAAAATGAAGCGATCTTCCTGCCATATTCAATTGTAGCCTGATGAAATTCACTTTGTTCTTGTGATGCGAAATATGCTTGAAAGCATTTTCCACGAAGGGTATCAGCAAGAGGGGCTGAATGGAAAAATCCTTCACTTCCGGTGAACAGCTGAACGCCACTTCGTAATGTTCATCCTTACGCAGCCTTTGCAGGTCAACATAATCCTGCAAATAACTGATCTCTTTTTCAATGGAAATCGAATCTCCATTCATTTCATACAATTGATATCGCAGCATGTCTGAAAATTTATGAAGGGCTTTTCTTGCTTCCGGGTTGGTTTTATCGATCAGGAAATACACCGAATTGAGTGAATTAAAAAGAAAATGAGGATTGATCTGTGACCTCAGGAAACTTAATTCAGCCGCTGATTTTTCTTTGATGACCTCTAACATCTGCCGCTGCATTTTTGAATGATCCATGACCAATTTAAAAGCAGCTCCTGCGATCACTAAAAAGAAATGAGGTATCACGTTATCATAAATTCTCGCTTTCAGGTTCCCGGATAAGCCAAGCAATGCCGGGTTATTGGTGATCTGGCCCAGGATATTCATTTTTAAAAAACTACTTCCCGTGATCATCACGATAAAAACAATGGTAAAGAGCATATATCGCTTCCTGTACAATAAATATGGTATCAATACATAATTCGTGATGTATACCATTAATGCCAGGTCAATAACTTTTACCAGGGTGACCTGTAGTGCTTTTGTTTGCGTTGAAAAATCCTGGTACCGGAAAAAATACCATAACCCAAATAACAACAGCCAGAAAACCAGGTGATGCAATTTGTATTTAATAAAAAATGAGGGGTTATGCATATCTCAAAATAAAAGTACACATTCCACATGGTAAAACCGATTACAGCAATGGCGGCATTTACCTGACGAATGACCATTATTCCCTTTATCAAGTAATGTTCCCTGTTGGTGTAAATGATTTCATCCTGCCATTTGATTGATACAAATTTGTATTGAAAAAAAACTAAAACGATGAAATCATTCATAATAATCTTCCTGTCAATCAGCCTTTCCGCGTTCACTGCCTGTTCGCAAAGCCCCACTCAAAAGAACAATGCCGGTGAACCAAAACAAATTATTGGCGGCGGTTGTGAAGGTTGCGAGGCCATTTTTGAAAGCCCTATTCCCTTTGATAAACTCTCATGGATCGACACCCTTCCCGACTTCAATGAACCTGGCCCGAAAATGATGATCCATGGTGTTATATACCAGGCCGATGGAAAAACGCCCGCCAAAGACGTTGTGCTTTTTATTTATCATACCGATCAAAATGGCAATTATTCTAATAAATACAATGAAAAAGGCTGGGCCGGCCGGCAGGGTTATATCCGGGGCTGGATGAAAACGAATGAAAGCGGGGAATATAAATTCTATACACTGCAGCCGGCTTCTTACCCGAATTCAACAGCATTAAAGCATATACATCCTACCATTAAGGAACCTGGCAAAAATGAGTACTGGATAGATGAATTTATTTTTGATGATGACCCGTTCTTAACACCCGGGAGAAGAAAAGAGCATCAGCAACGTGGTGGTGATGGGATCATAAAACTCAGAAATGAAAATGGGATCTTGGTAGGTGAAAGAAATATTTATCTTGGCAAAAATATTCCCGGTTACCCAACAGGCGCAACGATCGGATTGAAATCGGGACTTGCTGAATCGTCTAATATTATTTCATTTTCCGCTTTCATTCGGTATGTAATCTAATGGTAATTGATCACCGATCTTTTCCCATGCAAGGTAGCCTTCTACAAAAAAATCAAGTGCAGGGTAATAATATCCATTGGATTCAATGAGTATTTTTTTCTCTTTATTAAGAATTGTAAATTTTGAATATTGAAAATCCCGTGATTTGACAGAACGCGCTGACCTTCGATATGATTCAGGCTCTTTTTCATGCAGGTAAAAAACAGATAGGTAATTATTGAATGAAAGGACAATACTTACACTGTCAATCCCTTTAAATACAATGCTATCTTTGGTCAATAAGAATGTATCCGTTCTTTCTTTCCCGGCCTTCTTTACGATAAAAGGGGGAATTTTTTGGCGACCTGCAGAATCATACATAAAAAATTTGTGCATTCTTTTGCCGTCATTCATTATAGTATCATTGCCCGGCACCAGTTCCATTCTTCTGACTTCAAACCCCTCTTCTGTTAACTTATTAGTAGAGAGGCTCCTGATAAAATGCATAATAGATCCTTTATACGCTTTTAGCCTTTTCCACCTGTATGCCGGTGATAAAGGCTGCCCGGGTTCCATTTCGAGGAATAATGGATAGCCTGAATAACTCACCCGTTGATTTTTGAAATCAAATACAAATTTTTCCAACTGGTATTTTATAAGATAACCCAGCGGGTAATTTCGTATGATAAGAATCCCGTCCGCTGAAGCCTCCAGCAGGCCTTCCTTTTTATACATTCTGAACTTAATAATATCAGCATTTTCGATTTCACAACGATAACCATTCTCAGATTGTCCCAAAAAATGATTCATAAACAGGCTCCCCCATTTTTTCCATCCCTCAATTTCAAAAGGAGTGATGGTTACATTTTCCATCTCGATTACTCTTTTATTCAAACTCACCTTTACATTGAGTGGTAATTGTTCTGAAGAAAAGTTATATATAAAGGTCTCATAGCCAACGCTTGACAGCACCAATTCGAAAGACCCTTCTTCTATGTTGTACAAGCGGAACTGCCCGGCAGTGTCTGTCACGGTTCCTGCCGTCGTATTACTTATGAAAACATTGCAATTACCAATGGGAGCCTTACTATCAGCGTCAATAACAACCCCAATGATACTATTCTTTTGTGCATGCACAAAAGCATTCAGCAGGAACAATACAATAAAAGAAAATGTCTTCATATCACAATCTTACATCTAAATATATAAAATAAAAAAGGAGCAGGTTTTTCAACTTGCTCCTTCATATCTTCATCAGCCAATTTTTAAGTCAGCTAATCTTCAAATTGATTATTCTTCCTCATCAAAACTCATTGCTTCCTTGGTTGTCATCAGCAATTCATATTCTTCCTTGCTACCCACGATCATATTTTCAAACTCACGCAAACCTGTACCTGCAGGTATCGGATGACCGGTGATAACGTTTTCTTTCAAGCCCAAGCATCTCATCTGTTTTACCCTGTATGGCAGCAGATGCTCAATACCTTGGTTGTTTCCTGGAACGATGCAGCAGATATCCAGCTTTGCGTACCCAGTGAAGCTTTTGTAATACCCAGCAACAACGGTGAAGATGTTGCAGGATGTGCATCACGGAATTCAACCAGTTTTTTATCAGCACTGCTCAAGATAGAATTTTCTTCCCTTACTTCACGAAGTGTAACGATCTGGCCGGGTTTCAATTTAGTGCTTTCACCTGCATCAGTAACAACTTTCTTATCAAAGATCCAATCATTCTCCATATTAAAATCCAACTTGTCTTCTGTATCTCCTTCAAGGAATTTGGTATCACCCGCATCTTCAATGGTTACTTTACGCATCATCTGGCGAACGATAACTTCAATATGCTTATCATTGATCTTCACACCCTGCAAACGATAAACTTCCTGTATCTCATTCACCACATATTCCTGTACTGCAAACGGACCTTTGATAGAAAGAATATCTGCAGGGGCAATTTGTCCATCAGTCAATGCAGCACCGGCTTTTACAAAGTCACCATCCTGTACAAGGATCTGGCGTGTCAATGGAACAAGGTATTTTCTTAACCACACCATCTTTTGCTTCAACAATGATCTCCCTGTTACCACGCTTGATATTACCAAAAGCAACCACACCATCAATTTCACAAACTACTGCAGGGTTACCTGGGTTACTTGCTTCAAACAATTCTGTTACACGTGGCAGACCACCGGTAATATCTTTCAGCTTACCCAATACCCTTGGAATTTTCACCAATACCTGGCCTGCTCTTCACTTCATCGCCTTCTTCCACAACGATATGTGAGCCTACCGGCAGGTTATAAGCTTTTATTTTCTTTTGCCTTCAATAATAAGAGAAGGAATCTTGGTTTTATCTTTTGTTTCAATAACCACTTTTTCCCTGTGACCTGTTTGCTCATCAGCTTCTTCACGGTAAGTAATACCTTCAATAACAGCTTCAAATTTAATCGTTACCATCTATTTCAGAAACGATAACATTGTTGAACGGATCCCATGTACAGATCACATCTCCTTTTGCTAACTTTCTGTCCATCTTTTACATTCAAAGTAGCACCATAAGGAACGTTATTGGTAATCAGTAGACGGTCATTCTTCACATCCATGATACCTTACTTCACCGGTACGGCCGATAACCACCTTTATTTTTTTACCTTCGGCATTCTTCAGTGTGCAACAGTACGCAAACCATCAAACTGGATAGTACCATCAAACTTAGCAGGCAAGGTAGATTCTACAGAAGCAGAACCTGCCACACCACCCACGTGGAAGGTACGCAAGTGTAAGCTGTGTACCCGGCTCACCGATTGACTTGTGCAGCAATGATACCAACCGCATCACCTTTCTGTGCAGTATAACCTGTTGCAAGGTTTTTACCATAACATCTTACACAAACACCACGCTTGCTTTCGCAGGTAAGTACAGAACGGATCTCAACAGTTTCAATACCTGCTATCTTCAATCTGTTTGTGCAATTTCTTCTGTGATCTCTTCACCTGCTTTTACAATCAATTCTTCAGTTAACGGATCGATAAACATCATGCAAGGAAGTACGTCCTTCGATCCTGTCGCTACAATGGTTCAATGATATCTTCATTATCTTTTAATGCAGAAGTTGCAATACCACGCAATGTTCCGCAATCTTCTTCATTAATCACCACATCCTGCGCAACGTCAACCAAACGACGTGTAAGGTAACCGGCATCCGCTGTTTTCAAGAGCCGTATCCGCCAGACCTTTACGGGCACCATGGGTAGAGATAAAGTATTCCAATACATTCAATCCATCTTTAAAGTTGGACAAGGATCGGGTTTTCAATGATCTCACTTCCTGATGAACCTGATTTACGTGGCTTAGCCATCAATCCCCTGATACCTGCCAGCTGCTTGATCTGCTGCTTGCAACCACGGGCGCCTGAATCAAGCATCATGTAAACAGAGTTGAAACCTTGTTTATCATGCTGCCAGTTCACGTATAAGTGTTTCAGTAATACTGTGTATCCACACGGCTCCAGATATCAATGATCTGGTTATAACGTTCGTTATTGGTGATAAGACCCATATTGTAGTTATCCCAAACTTCATCTACTTCACCCTGTGCATTATCAATCAGTTCCTGCTTTAATATCCGGAATGATAAGGTCATTGATGTTGAATGACAATCCACCTCGGAATGCCATACGGAATCCAAGTGTTTTAATATCATCCAGGAATTTTGCAGTTATAGGAACATTTGTCCATTTGATAATATCACCAATGATTTCACGCAATGCTTTTTTGGTAAGCAATGCATTGATAAAACCTACATCTTTTGGAACATGCTGGTTAAATATTACACGGCCAACAGTTGTTTCAATTAATTTATTGGTCAAGCGTGCCATCATCATTGCGGACATCCGCTTTTACTTTGATATGTCGCATGAAGGTCAATCTGCTTTTCATTATAAGCAATGATCACTTCTTCCGCAGAATAAAATGCTTTTCCTTCCCCTTTAACTTTTTCATCTCCGAGTTGATTTTCTTACCCTTGGTAATATAATACAATCCAAGTACCATGTCCTGTGAAGGAAGGGTGATCGGCGTACCATTCTGCGGGTTCAAAATATTGTGAGAAGAAAGCATCAGCAACTGTGCTTCCAGAACAGCAGCATTGCTTAAAGGAACGTGAACCGCCATCTGGTCACCATCAAAATCCGCGTTGAAGGCCGTAGTTACCAACGGATGCAATTGTATCGCTTTACCTTCGATCAGTTTTGGCTGGAAAGCCTGGATTGACAAACGGTGAAGCGTTGGGGCCCTGTTCAACATAACCGGGTGGCCCTTTCAAAATATTTTCAAGAATATCCCAGATGATCGCTTCTTTTTTATCTACCAGTTTACGTGCAGCTCTTTACTGTTTTTACGATACCTCTTTCAATCAGTTTACGGATGATAAATGGCTTGAACAATTCTGCAGCCATATCTTTTGGCAAACCGCACTCATGCATTTTCAATTCAGGTCCTACCACAATAACAGAACGGCCTGAATAATCAACACGCTTACCCAACAGGTTCTGACGGAAACGTCCCTGCTTACCTTTCAATACATCACTCAATGATTTCAATGCACGTCCACCTTCTGCTTTTACAGCATTTGATTTACGGCTGAATTATCAAACAATGAATCGATCGCTTCCTGCAGCATCCGTTTTTTCATTACGCAGGATCACTTCAGGCGCTTTGATTTCCAACAATCTTTTCAAACGGTTATTACGGATAATAACACGACGGTAAAGATCATTCAGATCAGAAGAAGCAAAACGGCCACCATCCAATGGAACCAAGCGGACGCAATTCAGGTGGAATAACAGGAATATATTGCATCACCATCCATTCAGGACGGTTATTAATTCTTGTATTGGCATCGCGGAAACTTTCTACAACGCTCAGACGCTTTAATGCATCTGCTTTACGCTGCTGTGAAGTTTCGTTGGCAGCAGCATTACGCAGGTCAAAGACTAACTGATCAAGGTCAATGCGCTGCAACATATCATGCACTGCTTCAGCACCCATCTTGGCAATGAATTTATTCGGGATCTTCATCAGGCAGATGCTGGTTATCTTTTGGCAAGTGTATCCAGGATATCCAGGTATTCTTCTTCAGTTAAAAGATCACCATAGTTCTGTCCTTTATCGGCACGGATACCTGACTGTATCACCACAAATCGTTCATAATAAACAATGGTCTCCAATTTCTTAGAGCTCATTCCCAGCAGGTAACCAATTTTATTTGGCAATGATTTGAAATACCAGATATGAACAACAGGCACAACCAGTTTGATGTGGCCCATTCTTTCACGGCGAACTTTTTTTCTGTAACTTCCACACCGCAACGGTCGCAAACAATACCCTTATAACGGATACGCTTATACTTTCCGCAGGCACATTCATAATCTTTTACCGGCCCAAAAATCCTTTCGCAAAACAAACCATCTCTTTCAGGCTTGTAAGTACGATAGTTGATGGTTTCAGGCTTTAAAACTTCACCATAGCTTCTTTCCAGGATGCTATCCGGAGAAGCCAAACCAATGGTGATTTGAGAAAACGTTGGTCTTGGACGATTTTCTTTTTTAATGCCATATTATTTCTAGCTTTTAGTTGTTAGCCTTTAGCTGTTAGCTGAAGGCTAAGTTTAATTAAATTATTTTCGATTGCAGAGACTGAGCTAATAGCTTGCAGCTAATAGCTAACAGCTTCTTATTCAAACTTCAGATCCAATCCCAATCCTCTTAATTCATGCACCAATACATTGAATGATTCAGGAATACCGGCTCTTGGAATATTATCACCTTTCACAATCGCTTCATAGGTCTTGGCCCTTCCGATGATATCATCTGATTTAAGCGTCAGCAATTCCTGCAGGATGTTGGATGCACCATATGCTTCCAGTGCCCATACTTCCATCTCACCAAAACGCTGTCCACCAAACTGGGCTTTACCACCCAGCGGCTGCTGTGTAATCAGGCTGTATGGCCCGATAGAACGTGCATGCATCTTATCATCCACCATGTGGTGAAGCTTGATAATATAGATGATACCTACTGTTGCTTTCTGATCGAAGCGGTCCCTGTTTCACCATCATATAAATAAGTATGACCGAATTTAGGCAAGCCTGCTTTTTCAATATTCTCATGCGATTTCGTCCACGGTTGCACCATCAAAAATCGGAGTTGCAAAACTGAACACCCAATTTTTCACCGGCCCAGCCAAGTACTGTTTCATAGATCTGTCCAAGGTTCATACGGCTAGGTACACCCAGTGGGTTCAATACGATATCAACCGGAGTTCCATCTTCAAGGAACGGCATATCTTCCTGGCGAACGATCTTGGCAACAATACCTTTGTTACCGTGACGGCCTGCCATCTTATCTCCCACTTTCAGCTTACGCTTAACAGCCAGGTAAACTTTCGCAAGTTTCAATACACCTGCAGGCAATTCATCACCAATGGAGATATTGAATTTCTCTCTCTTATAACGTCCCAGTTCTTCGTTGAACTTAATATTGTAGTTATGCAGCAAAGTATTGATCAGGTCATCGGTTTTTGCATCACCATGTCCATCCCAATGGATTTACATTCTGGTAATCAATATTGGCAAGATTTTTTGCATTGAATTTGCACCTTTACCGATCAGCACTTCACCGAAATTATTGCTAACACCTGGCTGAAGTTTTATCTTTCAACAAGGTCTGCAGTTTGCTTATCAACAGTTCCAAAAGATCCTGCTTCATTTTTCTCATGTGTTTTTTCAATCTTTTCCAATGCTGCTTTTTCACTTACTTTCGCATTCTTATCTTTCTTGGCACGCTGGAATAATTTCTTATCGATCACCACACCTTCCGTTCCGCTTGGTGCTTTCAAAGAAGCATCTTTTGCATCACCTGCTTTATCACCAAAGATGGCACGTAACAATTTTTCTTCCGGAGTAGGATCGCTTTCTCCTTTTGGAGTGATCTTACCGATAATGATATCACCTTCTTTGATATGAGCACCAATACGGATGATACCATTCTGATCAAGGTCCTTCGTTGCTTCTTCACTTACATTCGGAATATCCGGTGTAAGTTCTTCTTCTCCCAATTTGGTATCACGTACTTCCAGTTTCAAATTCACTGATATGGATAGAAGTAAACAGATCTTCTTTAACAACTTTTTCACTGATCACAATCGCATCTTCGAAGTTGTATCCTTTCCATGGCATGAATGCCACTTTCAGGTTACGTCCCAATGCCAATCTCACCATCTTTGGTTGCATAACCTTCTGTAAGAAATCGCCTTCTTTTACATTCTGTCCTTTTATAACAGCAGGGCGCAGGTTGATACAGGTTTCCTGGTTGGTACTAATGAATTTGTAAGTTTATAAATCGTAAGATCTTCTTCAAAACTTACCAGCTGTTGTGTTTCATTCCTGTTATAGCGAACATGAATTTCATTGGCATCACAAATTCAACAACACCATCTCCATTCTGCATGGATCTGGATCCTTGCATCACGGGCAGCTTTTCCTTCCAGACCTGTACCTACGATCGGCACTTCAGGACGGATCAACGGAACAGCCTGGCGTTGCATGTTTGATCCCATCAATGCACGGTTGGCATCATCATGCTCAAGGAACGGAATCAGGGAAGCACTCAAACCAACGATCTGGTTTGGCGCAACATCCATGTATTCCACTTCATTTTTATCAAGGATCGGGAAATCACCTGTCTGGCGTGATCTTGATCTTATCTTCTACAAAATTTCCTTTCTCATCCATATCAGATATTTGCCTGTGCAATCTTGGCAGTATCTTCTTCTTCAGCACTCAGGAAAGTGATCTTTTTCATATCCACTTTACCGTCAGTCTACTTTACGGTAAGGCGTTTCGATAAAGCCCATCTCATTGATCTTGGCATGTACACAAAGCGTAGAGATCAAACCAATGTTTGGACCTTCCGGAGTTTCAATGGTACACAAACGGCCATAGTGAGAATAGTGAACGTCACGAACCTCAAAACCTGCTCTTTCCCGGCTTAAACCACCGGGCCCAAGTGCGGAGATACGACGCTTGTGCGTGATCTCAGTCAAAGGATTGGTCTGATCCAGGAACTGTGATAACTGTGATGTACCAAAGAATGAATTGATAACAGAAGACAATGTTCTTGCATTGATCAGGTCAACAGGGGTAAATACTTCATTATCCCGTACATTCATTCTTTCACGGATGGTACGTGCCATACGGGCAAGACCAACACCAAACTGTGCATACAACTGTTCGCCTACTGTACGTACACGACGGTTGCTCAAGTGATCAATATCATCAATTTCACTTTTACCATTGGTTAACAATACCAGGTATTTAATGATGGCAATGATATCTTCTTTGGTCAATACTTTTTTCTCGATAGGATAATTCAAACCAAGGTTGCGGTTGATCTTATAACGGCCAACTTCACCAAGGTCATAACGCTTATCACTGAAGAATAATTTATCAATGATACCACGTGCAGTTTCATCATCAGGGGCATCAGCACCACGCAATTGGCGGTAGATATGCTGAACCGCTTCCAGTTCACTGTTGGAAGTATCTTTATTTAATGTATTATAAATGATGGCATAATCACCGCTCACTTCTTCTTTCTGAATGAACACGCTTTTTACATCCATTTCCAGGATCATAGCAATGTTGTCTTCATCGAGGATAGTATCACGTTCCAAGTACGATTTCGTTTCTTTCGATGGATAACCACTTCACCGGTATCTTCATCCACAAAATCTTCAACCCATGTACGTAAGTACACGTGCAGCAAGGCGTTTACCAACATATTTCTCAAGTGTTTTTTTATCAGCTTTCACTTCATCGGCCATGCCGAATAATTCCAGGATATCCTTATCTGTTTCAAAACCGATAGAACGCAATAAAGTAGTTACAGGGAATTTTTTCTTACGGTCGATATAAGCATACATCACATTATTGATATCTGTAGCAAATTCCATCCAGGCACCTTTAAAAGGAATAACCCTTGCAGAATATATCTTGGTTCCGTTTGGATGAACAGACTGTCCGAAGAATACACCGGGTGAACGGTGCAACTGGCTAACAACTACCCTTTCAGCACCATTGATCACAAAGGTACCGCGTGGTGTCATGTAAGGAATATTTCCGAGGAACACATCCTGAACAATAGTTTGGAAATCCACGTGCTCTTCATCATTACAGCTAAGCCGAAGCTTTGCTTTTAAAGGAACAGCATAGGTCAAACCTCTTTCGATACATTCTTCAATAGTGTAGCGTGGAGGATCAATGAAATAATCAAGAAATTCCAGTACGAAAATGTTACGGGTATCTGTGATAGGAAAATTTTCCTTGAACACACGGAACAAACCCTTCAATATTACGTTTATCGGGTGTGGTTTCTAACTGGAAAAAGTCTTTAAACGATTGAATCTGGATTCCGAGTAAATCGGGTGTTTCTGCTAAAAGTTCAATTTTTCCGAAATTGATACGTTTAGCAGCGGTTGATTTTGTTGCAGACATATTGTAATTAAAACGTTTAAGTGAAGGCCTTTAATAAAGAAATGGGAGCTTAGCGCCACTACTCCTAAATTAAAGGAGGGCAAAGGTAGGGAATAAATTCCGTTTTTTTAAATACGAAATAGGAATTTTTCCAATTTTGGAAAGGTTTTTGTATAGAAGGCCGTCAATTCGAGGTTTATGGACCGTTTTGCTTGATTTTCAAGGCTTTTTATCCTTATCCAGCGAATATTTAAAGTTCGCCGGGTGGATTATTTTCCAACAGGAGTTTTAGGCTGCTTTTTTACTGCATTTGCCTTTTGTTTTTTATCAATTGACCGTTGTTTCCCGATATCTCCTGACTTAATTTTTGGAGCGATGCTATCCGCTTTCAGCTTCCTTGCAATACTGTCAGCCCTGGCTTTCATCGCAGAATCACGTTTTTGCTGCTCATGGATCATTTCCGGTGAGATACCCCAGTTGCCATTCCCCCTTATACGGAATGCTGCATCTTTTCCACTATGACTACGGTGGGCGATCTTTTCAGTTTGAGAAAACCCATTTAAAGAAAATGCAAAAATGATGAATAAGAAAAGCAATGTTTTCATGGTGCCCCGTTTAAAAGCAATTTAGCCTATTTTTATAAACCATGCAACAGCTTTAACTTTTCCGAAAATGAAAAATAAAATTCCAGCTGGTTTCATTTTCGTGTTTGTGCTGTTGTTTATGCTTACTGTCCCCTTCCCGCACCGGTATGTTCCGGATATTGCCGGTTACCTTCATCCCGTTTTTGAAGAATTGGTAAAATGGACGGGGAGGCATATTCTTTCTGTTCAACATCCCTATACCAGCCAGTTGATCTCTGATTCAACCGGCTTATATATTCATGTTTTTAATTTGAGCATTATTTCACTCCTTGCAGCTTCCGTCTGGATAATTACCCAAAAAAAAGAAAGCAACCATGAAATCATTTTTTACTGGTTTAGGGTTATTGTATGTTATTATTTGGCCTTACAATTATTTGAATATGGATTCAACAAATTATTCAAATGGCAATTCTATCTGCCCGAACCCAATAACCTGTATACTACGATGGGCAATACTCCCCGTGACCTGCTCTATTGGAGCACTATGGGATTATCCAGGCCTTACACGATCTTCACGGGTGTTGCCGAGATCATCGCAGCTTCATTATTGCTTTTTACCCGTACCCGGCTGGCCGGTGCATTGTTCGCCTTTTTCGTACTCGTGAATGTTGCTGTAATCAACTTTTCCTATGATATTTCAGTGAAAGTTTATTCCTGTTTTTTATTACTGCTATGTGTCCTCATCATT
The DNA here is from genome assembly GCA_963779595.1 of uncultured Chitinophagaceae bacterium. GTDB lineage: Bacteria > Bacteroidota > Bacteroidia > Chitinophagales > Chitinophagaceae > Ferruginibacter. The sequence continues at coordinate 1,115,899 of CAVZYY010000002.1, forward strand.
GCCCCGGATGCAGGACGTTTATTTTCATTTTTTACCGGTAAAAAGACCAATGGGAAAAAAGAGGAGATATGGATGCCTTCCCCGCGATCAAAATGGATATACCCGATCATTAAAGTAGTTGTAATTGGATATATCCTGCTCTCTACACTGTCTGTTTATTTTATTGAAAATAATTTTAATGATGACATGGCCGCAAGACCAAAGTTCCATGGGGCCTATGATGTCACTGTCTTCGTGAAGAACAGGGATACGGTAGTTCCTTTATTAACAGACAGCTTGAGGTGGAAACGTGTTTTTGTGCACCGGCGGGGTTATTTTATTGTGCAGGATATGAATGACCGTATGCAGGATTATGCCTTGCTTACGGATACGGCTAACCGGTATTTCATTCTTGAACGGGAAGATGACAGGCAGCAGTTCAGGCTGGGCTATATACAAAACCCTGACAACAGCCTGAGCCTGGAGGGTAGCATTGACAAAGACAGCCTGTATATTAAGCTAAGGCCGATCGACCCGAAGACCTTACCAGTGCTCCAACATGAATTCAACTGGACGATCGATCCGTAATCCCATAAAAAAAGCCCCGGGATTTCCGGGACCTTTTTAAAGCTATTTATAAATAAATTAAGCTATTTCAACATCAGCACCTGCTTCTGTTAATTTTGTTTTTAATTCTTCAGCGGTTGCTTTATCAACGCCTTCTTTAATTGGCTTTGGAGCTGTATCAACCAGGTCTTTAGCTTCTTTAAGCCCTAAACCGGTTAATTCCTTCACGATCTTTACGATCGCAAGTTTGTTAGCACCCGCAGCTTTCAAAATAACATTGAAAGATGTTTTTTCTTCAACAGCAGCAGGGCCATCGCCACCGCCACTCATTACAACTGCAGCTGCAGCTGGTTCAATTCCGTATTCTGTTTTTAAGAATTCAGCGAGATCCTGAACTTCTTTTACTGTTAAGCCAACCAGGCTTTCAGCTAATGTTTTTACGTCTGCCATAATGTTTACATTTTTTCCGCCTTCATACCCCGCTTTGGCGGGGTCCGGCGGAGAGTTTTAAAAAATTTGTTTACTGCCTTTTCTTTACCATCCGGCCAGGTTATAATTTATTTAAAAAAATAATTATTCTGCTTTTGCTTCCGGAGCCGCGTCATCTGCTGCAGGCGTTTCTGCTGCAGGTGTTTCTGCCGCAGGCGCTTCTGTAGCTGGAGCTTCGGTTGCAGGGGTGGCTTCAGTTGCAGGAGCTTCTACAACCGGTGCCTCAGCAACCGGTGCTGCTTCTGCCACTGGTGCAGCAACTGCTTCAGCTGCTTTGGCCGCATCTTTGTTTAACAATGCACCCATTACACGCTGGATCGGCGATTGTAACAAACCGATTATTTCGCCGATCAATTCGTTCTTAGTTTTGATCTGGGTCAATGATTTCAGCTGGTTATCACCAACAAATACATCCCCATTGATGAAGGCTGCTTTCAATACAGGCCTTTCATTGTTATTTTCCTTACGGAAACTGCTGATGATAACAGCCGGTTCTTTCGGATTTTCGCTGAACAACAGGGCTGTTACCTTATGCAAAGAATCATATACACCTGCATATTTTTCTGCATCTAAGCTTTCCAGTGCTTTTTTGATCAAAGTGTTCTTTGCCACTTTCATTTCTACCTGCTTGTTAAAGCAAACACTGCGTAGTTTACCAACCTGTGCTACCGTAAGACTTTCAGTATCGGTAATATAGAAATTATTGTACTGAGAGAATTTGCCTTTCAGCAATTCTATCACTTCATTTTTTTCTTGTTTTGTCATAACAAATATTTTTGTTGAATCAGCGTATGCGATCCTAATTTTGAACAGATTTTGTGTCAACAAGAATACCCGGGCTCATTGTACTTGCCATGCTTACCCCTTTCAGGTAAGTACCTTTTGAAGAAGAAGGTTTTAGTTTAATGATAGCATTGATGAATTCCTGGCTAGTTTTCCGCGATCTTTTCAGGCGCAAAACTTACCCTTCCAACAGAAGCATGAATGATACCTACCTTATCAACTTTAAAAGCGATCTTACCACCTTTCACATCATTTACAGCGCCTGCCACATCATTGGTAACCGTACCTGTTTTAGGATTTGGCATCAGGTTACGGGGACCAAGCACTTTACCCAGCTTACCATTTTAGGCATTACAGATGGAGTAGCAATGATCACATCAACATCAGTCCAGCCGCCTTCAATTTTTGTAATAATTCATCCAGGCCAACAAAATCAGCACCTGCAGCTTTTGCTTCAGCTTCTTTATCAGGAGTGCAAAGAACCAATACTTTTTTGGTTTTACCGGTTCCGTGCGGCAATGATACCGTACCACGAATGGCCTGGTCAGCTTTTTTAGGATCCACACCTAAACGTATATGCAGGTCAACTGAACTATCAAATTTGGTGGTATTTATTTCTTTAACCAGGGATGATGCTTCTTTAAGCGTATAAGCTTTGTTAACGTCAACTTTAGCGTTTGCTACTTTTCTTTTTTTAGTAATCATTTTCTCAAAAAATTTTTAGGTTGACAATTAATTTTCCCAGGGAGCTTTTCCTTCAACGGTTAATCCCATACTGCGTGCAGTGCCGGCTACCATGCTCATGGCGCTTTTAATGGTAAAGGCGTTAAGATCTGCCATTTTATCTTTGGCGATCTCTTCAACCTGTGCCCAGGTAACCTTACCAACTTTTACACGGTTAGGTTCTTTACTACCACTGTGATCTTGGCAGCATCCATTAATTGAACTGCAGCAGGAGGAGTTTTAATAATAAAGTCGAAAGATTTGTCTGCATAAACTGTGATCAACACAGGTAAGTACTTTCCCGGGTTTATCCTGGGTTCTTGCATTGAATTGTTTGCAGAACTCCATGATATTCATACCTTTGGAACCAAGAGCAGGCCCGATCGGTGGTGCAGGGTTGGCTTGTCCTCCTTTACACTGGAGTTTAACATAGCCGGTGATTTCTTTTGCCATTTTTTTATTTTTTTGGTGATAGCGTCCTCCTGCATTTGTTGCGGGAAAACTCCCAAATCCGTCCCACTGACATCGGGACAAATTCCATAAAGAACTAATTGGGGCGCAAAAGTAGGGATTATTTTTGGTTTGAAACAAAAAAACCGCCTCATTTTTTATGAAACGGTTCTAAACAGTTGGTTTGATAACCTTATGCCAGTTTTTCTACCTGCATATAATTTAATTCCACCGGGGTAGCCCTTCCAAATATCTTTACCTGTACTTTTAGTTTTTTCTTTTCATCATTCACTTCTTCGATCACCCCATTAAAGTCATTGAATGGCCCGTCAATGATCTTGATGGTTTCACCAATAATGAATGGCTCACTCATCGTTACACCACCGGCATCGCTCATTTCATCCACTTTACCCAGCATTTTATTTACTTCTGCTTTTCGCAGTGAAATGATATTCCCTTTAGATCCTTTGCCATCGGTTAAAAAGTGCATTACATTACTGATATTGCTGACGTGCTGAATGATATCATCATTCAATTTACCATCAGCAACTTCAATCATGATATACCCGGGATAAAAGTTTCTTTCCCGCATCACTTTTTTACCATTCAGTACTTTGTACACTTTTTCAACAGGTAAAAATATCTGTTTGATGATCTTATCCCATCCGTTGCGGATAATATCCTTATCAGGTATTCTTTTACCTTACGTTCTTTGCCACTCACTACCCTCAGTACATACCATTTGCTTTCCTTTTCTGCTTTTTCTACCTTTCCAAGTTTTCCTCTACTTTGGCAACATGATTTTCTTCCACTTTCTCAACAGGTGATGTTTCTTCCATAATTATTTAAATAAAGAGTAAATAAATTTCAAAGATCCGTTTGCTACAAAATCCATCAACGCCACGATAGCGGTAATAAATAATGTAGCACCCAATACGATCATGGTAGATTGTTGCAATTGTTCCCAATTAGGCCAGGTTACTTTTTCAACCAATTCCTTATAAGAGTCTCTTACAAAAACTGTGAATTTATTCATAATATCTAAAATGTTTAAGAAGTTCAAGAGGTTTAAAAAGTTCAAGAGGTTATAACCCTTTGAACATATTGAACTTTTTGAACCTGTGTAACCTTCATTCAGCACGGGCACTAGGATTCGAACCCAGATCAAAGGTTTTGGAGACCTGTATGCTACCGTTGCACCATGCCCGTAAGAAAGCTAAAAGCTATTAGCGGTTAGCCAATAGCTCTTAGCATTATTTTTTCAAAGATAAACTATTTATTATTAGCAAAGCCTACTGGCTAAAGCTAACAGCTAAAAGCTAACAGCTATCTCTTTTTATTTTACAATTTCTGTAACCTGTCCTGCACCTACTGTACGTCCACCTTCACGGATCGCAAATTTCAAACCTTTTTCCATCGCAATTGGCTGGATCAAGTTTAACAGTAAGGTTGGTGTTATCACCAGGCATCACCATTTCAGTTCCTGCATTCAAAGTAACTTCACCGGTAACATCTGTAGTACGGAAATAGAACTGAGGACGGTATTTGTTGAAGAATGGAGTATGACGTCCACCTTCTTCTTTGCTCAACACGTAAACTTCACCTTTGAATTCAGTATGCGGAGTAATAGAACCTGGTTTGCAAAGAACCATACCACGACGGATCTGGGTTTTTTCAATACCACGTAACAATAAACCTGCATTATCACCAGCTTCACCTTCGTCCAGTAATTTCTTGAACATTTCAACACCGGTAACAGTAGAAGTCAATGGTTTTTCCATCAAACCTACGATTTCAACGCCTTCACCCACTTTGATACGGCCTCTTTCAATACGACCTGTAGCAACAGTACCACGACCAGTGATAGAGAATACGTCTTCAACACTCATCAGGAATGGCAGATCAACCGGGCGTGGAGGTAATGGAATATAGCTATCAACAGCATCCATCAATTCATCAATCTTAGCAACCCATTTTTCATCACCAGCCAAAGCGCCGGTTGCAGAACCCTGGATGATCGGAGTATTATCACCATCAAAACCGTAAGAAGTCAACAACTCACGAATTTCCATTTCAACCAATTCCAATAATTCAGGATCATCAACCAGATCAACTTTATTCATAAAAACAACGATCTGAGGTACACCTACCTGGCGGGCAAGCAGGATATGTTCTTTTGTTTGAGGCATTGGACCATCAGTAGCAGCAACTACAAGGATAGCTCCATCCATCTGGGCAGCACCGGTGATCATGTTCTTCACATAATCCGCGTGACCCGGACAATCAACGTGTGCATAGTGACGGGTTGTCAGTTGCATACTCAACGTGAGCAGTATTGATCGTAATACCTCTTTCTTTTTCTTCAGGAGCACCATCAATATCATCATAATTTTTTTTTTCCGCTAAACCTTTTTTTGACAAAACATCGGTTATAGCGGCTGTTAAGTGTTGTTTTACCATGATCCACGTGACCGATAGTACCAACGTTAAGATGGGGTTTATCCCTCTTGAATGATTCTTTTGCCATTTTTTATTTTTTAATAATTGTTTTGAAAATAGGTTGTCATTTTAAGTCTGTAAACCATCGACCATTAATTTTTTTACTGAGCTGTTGATGAGAATCGAACTCACGACCTCTTCCTTACCAAGGAAGTGCTCTACCCCTGAGCTACAACAGCTTAAGAACTATCTGCCATCGCAGGCAGAAAAATGAGCGGAAGACCAGGCTCGAACTGGCCACCTATAGCTTGGAAGGCTATCGCTCTACCAAATGAGCTACTTCCGCTTGTTAATTTGAAAATTTGAAAATGTGCTAATTTGAAGATTAGCTCATTCCTGCTCCAACTTTTAAAATAAAGAACTCTTTAATCTTCAAATTTTCAAATTGATTCATTTCAAATTGATATTGTGGGCAGAGTAGGGTTCGAACCTACGTACTCGTGAGAGAACAGATTTACAGTCTGTCGCCTTTAACCACTCGGCCATCTGCCCAACTGTTACATCTGAGCCGAAGAAGGGAGTCGAACCCCCGACCTGCTGATTACAAATCAGCTGCTCTACCAACTGAGCTACTTCGGCATTATGCCGTTTAAAGTTTAAATGTTTAATGGTTAAAGTTTATTAACCTTGCTATACCTTTAAACCTTTCAACACATTAAACCATTTTAAAAGAACTTCCCGTTAAATAGGGCCACAACAAAGCACCCTATTTTTTGGGAAGGCAAAGGTAAGAGAAAATGATTAATACAAAAATTTTGAAAAAGATTTTTTTTTATCAAAGGATTTCAATACTAAAAAAAATCCCCCGTTTTCCGGAAGAGTTTCTTTGAATTTTATGAGTCATTTTCTTATGCCGCTAGCCTTTCTTTTTTTCTTCTTTATTTGCGTTATTACTGAATCCAAGGCAACATCAAAACTTTCTTCAAATGATTTGGAAGAATGCTTTACAAAAAAATCATGTTGGGAATCATGCACTTTTATTTCAGCAATCTTATCTTTAATATTGTGTACAACATTGTCAAGCTTTAAGATACACATCCACTTTTGTGATCCTGTCATGGAACTGAGAAAGCTTTGAAAGCTTTTTCTCAACATAGGATATCAATTTTGAATCTGCGTCAAAATGCACAGTCTGAATGTTTACGTTCATAACATCTGATTTTTACAGTGAACAATGAATAAATATAATTAGGTAGCAATTTATAAGGCATAGGCGAATAGTTGAGGGTTTCAAGCTTTTTACATGAATTGAAGTTACTGCATGAAACGTATTTTTCAAAATATAAATGTTCATATAACAGAAAATAATTTCTAATGGCTCTGAAATCAGGCTTTGGGATGTGCTTTTTTATAGACATCCTTTAATTTTTCAATCGTATTGTGCGTATATATCTGTGTAGCGGCCAGGCTGCTATGCCCCAGTAATTCTTTCACGGCATTCAGATCTGCACCATTATTCGTCAGATGGGTGGCAAAGGTATGCCTTAATATATGCGGGCTTTTTTTATCAATGGTTGTAACGAGTGAAAGGTATTTTTTAACAACATTGTAGACATATTTAGGGTATAACTTTTTTCCGTTATCATTTACCAATAAATATGCTTTATCTGCTGTTGTCAAAATGCTGTGTTTCTGTGTTTTGTAATTCATAAGTGCTTCCATTAAATCCTTGCTCACCGGAATAATCCTTTCTTTATTTCCTTTTCCCAACACCTTTAAGGTGCTGTTCACCCGTATCTAACTGGCTCTCTTTCAAACCAATCAGTTCTGCCTGCCGCATTCCTGTGTTATACAATAGCTGCAGGATGATCCGTTTGGGTCATCCCATTCCAGTCATCCGGAAATTCAACATGGTCAAAAAGCGTATCCATATCTTTTTTATCCACAAACTGGGGCAAGCCGCTTGTTGACCTTCGGTGAAATAATCGTAGCCATCGGGCTGACGTTAATAATACCCTGTTTTAAATGGTATTTAAAAAAGGATTTAAGGGATGATATTTTCCGGTTGATGCGTTTTGGAACTGATGTCTTTGGCTTTAAGATCAGCCAGCCAGCTCCTGACAAAAGAGGCTGTTATTCGGATAACTGACCTTCATTATATTGGGATTGCAGGTAGTCAAAAAAAGCACGCAGGTCAGTTTCGTAAGATATGATGGTATGTTGGGAATACCTTTTTTGAAATTTCAGATAATCCAGAAAGGGCTGAATGTATTGGAGAGGAGTTTGCTGCATAAAAAAACTGGTAACCAAAGTTAGTGATAACCTGTTATCAGTTTAATATATTATTGCCGGCTTAAATAATTATTTATCCAACTGCCCGTAGAAAGCTGTTGCTTGTAAACAGCTTTCAGCACTTCTGTACGACGCCTGATAGATGGCTTAATGAAAGCCTGCCTTTCTCTTAACTGAAGCAAAACTCGGCTTTTTTCAAACTTCTTTTTGTACTTTTTAAGCGCTTTGTCTATGTTTTCGCAATCTTTAGAATCAATAATAAGCATAATGTATATATACCTCCTTTAGGTGAATTTCCCTGCCTATCTTAGAAGGGCCGCAAAGATAGCAGAAATATTTAAAATAAAAAATATCTATACAAAATACGAAATTTGGTAAATGTTTACAGGCATTATTGAACAAACAGGGGAAGTTAAGGAAGTGACAATCAATGGCACGAACAGGAGTTTCTGGATAGAATCCGTCCTTGCCCCGGAGTTGAAAATTGATCAAAGCCTCAGTCACAATGGTGTATGCCTGACCGTCGAAGAGATTAAGGGGGACCAATACCGGGTAACGGCCATTGATGAAACCCTGCAAAAAACAAGTTTAATGCATTGGCAGGAAGGCAGTGTCGTAAACCTGGAAAGATGCATGCAACTGAACGGCAGGCTGGATGGGCATATTGTGCAGGGACATGTGGATACAGTTGCACAATGTATCGCTATCACTGAAAAAAACGGGAGCAGGGAATATAGTTTTGAAATAGATGAAAAATTCGCAACATTCATCATTGAAAAAGGATCCATAACACTCAATGGTATCAGCCTTACCATTTTTAATGTAACAGGCCATTCTTTTACAGTAGCCATTATCCCTTATACCTTCGGGCATACAAATTTTAAATTTCTTGAGAAAAGGCGCTATGTGAATATAGAATTTGACATGATCGGCAAATATGTAAACCGTTTTATGCAATCCAGGCAAATTAATTAGCGGGCTGCTATTAATAATAATATCATATTTTTAAATCTCTATACCAACTGTTTATAAATAAGCGTGGAGTTACTTAGTATAATCATACCTGTTTACAATGAAGCGGATAACATTCTCCCCTTATATACGGAGTTGATCCACCATTGCCCGGGTGAATATGAGATCATTTTTGTGGATGATGGCAGCACAGATAAAACGTTACTACTCATTGAAGGCCTTGCTCAAAAAGACAGCCATTGCAAATGCGTCTCGCTTAGCAGGAACTTCGGGCACCAGAACGCCTTAATGGCCGGAATGGAGCATGCTTCGGGTGGCCATATCGTTATTATGGACGGAGACCTGCAGCATCCACCTGCGCTCATCCCTTCTATGATCCAACAATTAAATGCAGGATTTGATGTGGTTATAACAAAAAGAAATACCACAGCGAACATTGGTTTTTTTAAGAAGATAACGGGAGCTGTCTTTTACAGGTTTCTCAATATGATATCCGATGTAAAGATCGAACCAAATGTAGCCGACTTCAAAGCGTTTAACCATAAGGTTAAGAACAGCATTTTACAATTTAAGGAACGGGAACTTTTTTTAAGGGGGATCTTTAGCTGGATCGGGTACAAGACAACAGCCATTCATTTTGATGCACCTGCGAGGCTGCATGGAAAAACAAAATATTCATTTGGTAAAATGCTGAAGCTGGCATTGAAAGGCACCACTTCATTCAGTTTTAAGCCGCTGCGGGTGGCATTGCTGGCCGGCACATTCATATCATTGGCTGCTTTTGGATTTGCCATTTTTGCCCTGGTATCCTATTACCAGGGAAATACGATCCCCGGCTGGGCCTCACTGATCATTGCCGTAATGTTCCTGGGCGGCACACAATTATTAGCTATTGGGTTATTGGGTGAATATATTGCAAGCCTGTTCACAGAAGCCAAACAGCGGCCGCTTTTCCTGGTGGATCGGAAAATAAATATTAACTGATCACATAATAATTTACCACAGATTACACAGAGTTTACTTCACAGGGTCTCACTGAGCTTTATTTTATTGCCCTGATAAAATACTGGCCGCCGAGGGGAAGCCATTTCAAATATTTTTCCAGGAAAATAAATTTGGATAAGAGTCCCTTCCTCGGAAAAAAAATGATGAATTCTTTTTTGTTTATACTAAAACCATTCTTTTTCAACAAACGGCTTGTATAATTATTCGGGAGCAGCCTGGCATCTTTATCAAATACACAGGTGTTCACCAGGTGTTTTGTTACAGGGTTTAAGGGATTGTGTTCGAAAAGATAAAGCCGTCCTTCTTTTTTTAATACTCTCCGGATCTCTTTTATTATATTATCATGAAGATCGAAATTCATATGGTGAAGCACACCCGCCATAAATACGATGTCAAAGCTATTATCTGCAAAAGGAATGGATGAGCCATCATACATTGAAAAAGACACAGCGGGCAGGTTTCTTACTGTTGCCGCTTCAATACTTTTCCCTGAAATATCAATTCCATGCATCTGCCATGCAGGAAAGGATTTCAGCATGAACATTTCTGTGGCACCATCACCACAACCAACATCAAGCAGTTTTAATGAGCCGTCTTTTTCAAAACCGGTTAAAAGATCAACTTTCATTTTAGCGAAATAAAAACTATCGGCCCCGGATAGTTTAATGTTTTGTGTATGGATGGAACGATAACCACCTGCATATTCATCAAAATCATCAAAAGTTCTTTCGCTCATTTTTTATACAATAGTGTATTTTTATAAAATGCAAGTTTACGCAAATTCAAACAGGCTTTCCCTAAAAACGATCCTGTTTTTTATTATGGTGCTGTTTATTGCATTCCTGCCCGTGAGTTCATTCATATTCTTCCTGAAGAATGACGCTTTCAACGGGTATTTTCCGCCAAAATTTTTCATGAGCGAAAGCATTCATGCAGGATATCTTCCCTTATGGAATCCATATATCAACTTTGGTATTCCCCAATATGCTGATATGAGTGGCGGATACTGGAATCCCATTACCTGGCTCATTGCATCCACCGTGGGCTACAATGCCTATACATTTACCCTCGAAGCGCTTTTCTATATCCTGCTTGCAGGAACGGGGATGTACCGGTTAAGCGGCTTATGGATAACAGACAAGCGTGTGCGCATAATTGCAGCAACCGCATTCATGTGTTGTGGTTACAATGTGGGGCACCTGCAGCATTTTAACTGGCTGAGCGGCGCTGCATTTTTACCATACTGCTACTGGAGCTATATTTTATTGCTGAAAAACTTTTCTGCCCGTAATATATTGAGAGCATCCTTTCTTTTTTACATGCTGGCGGCAGCTGCGCACCCGGGAATAACCATCGGCGCTTTTTATTTTTTTACCGCCGTATTTTTTTATCATTTTTTTAATAATGAAAAGCGCCAAACCATTGTTGAAAGAATAAAGGTTGTTTCTAAAACACATATTATACTCGGACTTGTTCTTTTATTATTAAGCGCGGGAATGATCACCGGTTATTTGGATATACTCCCCCATTTTATCAGGGGCGAAAAAATAAGCCTCGCTGATTCGTTGAGTAACCCCACCAATATCCAAAGCTGGATCAGTGCATTGCTACCTTTTGTCACGGTAAAAAATGACGCCTTTTTTAACACGGATCCATCTATGCGGAATAGTTATTTCAGCATCAGCCTGCTGGTATTCTTCCTGTTGGCTGTTTGCAGGAAGAAAAACAGGCTGCAGTTTTTTTTGTTGCTTACAGGCCTATTTTTTGCGCTGCTTGCCGGGGGTGGAATTTTTAAAACAATTGCATATAAAGTATTGCCTTTCATTGGTTATATCAGGTTGAACGGGGAGTTCAGGATCTTTGCCATACTCTGCTTCATCCTTGTTGCCGCAATAGAGCTTGATAAATTCATCCTGCAAAAACCGGGGTTCAATGGACGCGTTAAATGGATCTATTACAGCATAGAGATCATCCTGTTTGCCTGCATCATCATTGGTATTTATAAATCATTCAGCAGTAATGAAAGTTTTATATATGCCGGCAAAAACATTTTTTCCCAGGGAAGTTATGCTACAAAATTGAAAGCACTTATTGATGCTGTTAGCTTTTACGATACCTGGTGGATACAGGGGATTATTCAACTGTTTTTTTTATGGGGCATTAAATGGTGTATCCGGGCAGGAGACTGGAATTTATTAAAGAAGATCACGGTGATCAACCTGGTAATTTCCTGCCTGTTAAATATCCCTTACACAGGTGTTGGCAAGGCTTCTGTGGCTGATGTTCAATCCATATTGAATAGATCAGCCCAGGGAATTCCCATCCCGGTTTTACAGCCGGTATACATGAATGATACTTTAACTACCGCAGAAAAAGGGTTGGTTGGAAACTGGAGCTTGTATAATAAACAGATCGGCGTAAAAGAAGAAGTGGCTTACCCGGTCATATTAAAAAATACGAGGGAATATTTTGAAAAGAAGGACATGATTCCATCAAATAATTTTCAAAACCAACCATTTATTTTTGTAGTTCCCAAAAAAGAAAACAGCCGGATCGTTATCAGTCAATTTTCACCTAATAAAATCAATGTATCCCTCAACGCAGATACATCAGCCCGGCTTGTGCTGCAACAAAATTTTTATCCACACTGGTTTTTTTATAACGGCAAAGAAAAAACAGCAGTTGGCCATGCAGGTATCAATTTTATGAGCGCCCCTGTTTCGAAAGGAGAAAATAGTATCATCTTTTCATTTGAGCCTGTACGGGTAAAGTGGATGATGTTACTGAGTGCATGTTCTTTGCTGGTGTTGATTATCCTGCTGTTTGCATTAAAAACTAAACCGTCTTCCCCTTCATAGCATTTGCTACGGCATTATCCATCACCCTTTCTGCATAGGGCCTTGAAATATCATTCAGCTCTTCGATTTTTTTATGTATTAGATCCTTATCATCCATGGTAATGGCCAATTGTAATGCCTGCATCGCAGCAGCGGTACTTAATAGTTCCTCCTGCAATAACATGGAAGCATTTTTCTCAAGGAACCTTTCCGTTGTCTTTAATAATTGTTCCCCTTCTGTTTTTGCTTCTGTAAGCGCCCGTATCGCAATATCATCTTTGGCGTGCGTAATGGATTCAAGCAACATTTTTTCAACTTCCTCATCTGTTAACCCATACTGGGGTTTTACCTCAATACTTTGTTCAACGCCACTTCTTAATTCTTTTGCGGAAACGGTTAATATCCCATCGGCATTTATCAAAAAACTAACTTCCACTTTTGGAAAGCCGGCCGGCATACCGGGTATCTTCGTAAGATTGAATTCTGCCAGCTTCCTGTTATCTTTTACAAGGTCTCTTTCCCCCTGGAAAACACTGATACGCATACCCGCTTTGCCCGTCTACCTGTGTTGTATATTGCCTCGCTGCTTTTGAAGGAATTTTTGAATTCCGGGCTATCAATACATCCATCAGCCCCCCGGATGTTTCTATCCCTAAACTTAACGGCGTAATATCCAGTAACACAGGTTCCTGTTATTGCCTGCCAGGATATCGGCCTGGATGGCTGCCCCCAGGGCAACGACTTCATCCGGGTCAACCGAATCATTCAACGTCCTTCAAAAAATTTAGCCACTGACTCTTTAACCAGCGGCACGCTTGTGCTTCCTCCTACCATTACTACCGTATCAATATCAGTGATCTTTAATCCCGCATCTTTAACGGCGCTGCGGCAGGAGTCGATCGTTTTATCTAACAAAGGGTTCAATGAGTTCTTCAAATGTAGCTTTCGTTAAGGCCACCGGCCGGCCGTTGATCTCATCCTTGTAAAGATCATTGGCTGAAGATATTTTTTGGCTGCTTCCGCTTTTAGCCTCAGTACCTGGGACAATGATTTATCGGTCTTCAACTCATTTTCATGTATTCCTTCCTGTGAGGCCCAGTGTTGCACTATAGCATGATCAAAATCATCACCGCCCAGGTAAGTATCACCATTCGTGGACAATACTTCAAAGATCCCATCTGTTATCCGCAGAATCGAGATATCAAAAGTGCCACCGCCGAGATCATATACAGCAATTGTTTTATTATCATCCTTGTGCAGGCCCATGCCATAAGCAAGGCTTGCAGCCGTGGGTTCATTAATGATCCTCAATACATCGAGGCCGGCCAGTTTCCCGGCATCTCTCGTAGCCTGCCGTTGTGCATCATTAAAATAAGCAGGTACGGTGATCACCGCTTTATTCACCGGTGTCTTTAAAATATGCTCCGCTCTTTTTTTAGTTCTTTTAAAATAAAGGAAGACAGGTCAACCGGGGAATAAAATTTATCGCCTACCTGTACCTTCACCAGGCTTTCTGTATTATCATCAATGATTTTATAAGAAAAAAAAGAAGCATTGTTCTTTATATCATTATAAGTTTTCCCCATCAGCCGTTTTGCAGAAAAAATGGTTTGCTGCGGAGCCGTCACCAGGTATTGCCTGGCATCCTCTCCAACAATAACATTTCCTGTTTCATCAAAATGAATGATGGAAGGAACCAGTGAAGTACTGTTGTGTTCTTTTAATGCCAGCGGTTGTTTTGTATCCGGGTGAATGATCGCCACCAGGCTGTTTGTAGTACCAAGGTCAATACCTACAATGATTTCTTCCTGTTGCAAACTTCCTGTAGCAATATTGATCCCTATTTTAGCCATGATCTGTTCCGTTATTTGTATGCAAAAATAGAAATAAAAAAGGCTGCTCATTTAAAGCAGCCTTTGAATCGTTTTCGATAAGGGAAATATTATCGCATCAGGTACATTTTACCGTATCCTTTGTTAAATAATTTATCGGTATTCCCATCCTTATAATTGGTTTCAAATTTATCGATCTTTTTACCGTTCAGCGTACTGATCATCCTGTATATGTAAACTCCATTCGCCAGCTTCTGGCCGTACATGTCTGTACCGTCCCATTTAAAATCAGTGATATTATGGCCGATATGGATATTCCCAAGTTCAGCTTTGGTAATTTCCCTTACCACTTTCCCGGTGATCGTCAGGATCTGTATCCGCATATTTTGCGGGATCTCGCTGCCCGTTAATGTAAATACAAAAGCAGTAGAAGATGTAAATGGATTTGGATAATTAAACATGTTCGAGATCATCGGCTTGTTGTAAACCTGGAAGGTTATATGGAATTCCAGGTCGCCCGCAGGATTGCCAGCGTTATCTTTACCACTAACGATCAATTCATATTCCCCATCTTCCGGGAAATAAGGCTTCAGGTCGATCGTCGCCGTATTTTCACCGGTTGCCAGGTTTGCAGGGGTAAAGCGCATCGTATCTCCACCAAAATAATAACTATGCAATGTCTGATCAGGATACCTGACCATTACTTTTAAGAGCGCCGTATCTTTCAGTTCCAGGTAACGGCTCTCATCTTTGAGCTTAACAAGTACATGTGGTTTGGATGATACGATATCCTTGTTAAGAATATGCACTCCATCAAATGTTACATCAAGCAGTGGGTTGAACAGGTCTTCCCTCACATGAAAATCTTTGAACAGCACATTATTATAATGGTATTGCTCCGGCTGATCATTGTCGGGGTTGAAGTCAATCGCTAATGTATTGTTACCCGGATAATCCCTGGTATCAATAGGATAAGTTACCACTAAGGTATCCCCTGCGACCAATGCCTTTCTTTTTGGAATATCTATCAGATGTGCGTTATTGTTCCTGTCAATGATCGTGAATTTTACTTTCAGCAAACTATCAAAAGCAGTCTGGCTGATATTCTTAAAGGCGAGGGCAAAATCAATATGTTCGCCCTGGTCTACTGTGTCTTTCATCGTGAATAGCAGATCGGGCGCAACAGCACCTTCCGGTACCATCACAGCATTTACCCGCAGGTACCTTAACTGGTTTGGGGTAACATTTTCTTTATCACTATTAAGCATTACCAGCTTCAGGTAAGGATAAACAGTTGGATTCACAAAGCTGAGACTGGTATCCTGCGCAGGAGCCACAGTGGCCAGCAGATCTGAACTGCCATCTGTTTTAACTCCCCAAACTTCCACATTTACGCTGTCTGTCTGGGGATCTGCATCCATGCTTGAACCGCGCCAGTGAAGGGCTGTCCATGATCTTGCAGGACCATAAACCGGTGACTGTATTGTTCCCACCGAACTGATGCTGTTCAGTGTAAATGTCTGGTCGATATACGAAGAATCCTGCGGCCCGATCACCTGCGTGGGTGCGTAACCGGGAACTCCCTTTTTATAGAAGTAGAGGAATGGCAAATTATGATAGAAGCTGTCTATTTGTGTAAAGCCGATCCCTTTCAATTTGTGATACAGTGAATTGCCTGTGCCAAGGGTAGCCTGGTCGCCCTGCCATTCACTTATGAAAGAAGTGTTGCTGGTAATTCCAAGATTGGTGATAGCAACATACATTCCGGCTGGTATGGAATCGATGAAATCCATGGCGGCTTTCCTGTGTTGCAGGTCAGTATACTTAAATTCAAAGAATGCCCTGGTTGGATTATCGCATATCGGGTTACTGCCATAGAGCCCCGAAGTCCCGGTTGGAGTAGTTACATTCTCGTTTAACCATGGCTGCAGGGTTTCCGGGTCAAACACATAGAACTGGATACTCCTGTAAGCACATCCGTAGGCCTCTAATTGAACAACATCAAGGTTTACATTTATTCTATCAAAATCAAAGTATGGATATAACCCGGTTCGTATGATCAGGTTTCTCGGAACTTCCCTGAACCTGAATACCCTGTCTGCATCAAGGGTTATATTATTATAAGTTGATTTTAAATGCTGGTAGTAATGAGATTGGTTAAAACCGGTAGAGCTACCCGGCAGGTATACGAATGAAAAACCATTCCATATATAATTTGCGGTACCTGCAGGAACCATCGCAACCCTCCAGTAATAAACGGTACTATCTGTAAAAGTTAAATTCGTTGGTGCAAACTCTACGATCCCACCGGTCCCGTTTTTATTATACGTTTTTTTAAATGCAGAATTGAATAATTCAGTGGTATCTATTTCCATTACGAATTCCCGCTGCCCGCTTAACGGGTTGGCAGTATTGGCTACGAAAGTGATATTCTGCTGGTTGACGATGGAAAAATCATACGGGAACGCAGGACGCAGCTCATCTTCAAATACATAAAAATCCTTTGTAAGGATATTGTTTGTTTCAAATGACTCATCGATCCGGTTGGTAACATCCAGTGTAATGATCAGTTGATTCAATCCTTTATCTGAAGTAGGGTTAATCGGAACCGTTAGGTCCAGTGAATCTATATTCCTGATAGAACGGATGAACTCGTTATATAAAACGGTGACCGTATCATTTGGCAGTTTTCTTTTTACAGAAACCCACATTGAATCGCCCGATACACGGCCGGTATTATACATCTTGATCTTTACATTAAAATTATTATCGGCAACAGAAATAATATTCGGGCTTATTTTAACGTACTGGTCCTCTATCACATAATCCGGCTTTGATGCTGCATTGATGCTGATGGCCGGGTCTCCGTGTAGTGCTATTTCCTCGAGATGGATCCTGGTATAATAATCCAGCCCGGGATTTCCCCCATTCAGATCCTGCATCACCTGCCTGACCTGGTTACCGACCGTATTACCATACATGTTCCTGCAAAATGCTTTATAAAAAGTAGTGTTATAAAAATTCAGGAATGGGGGAATCCCAAAATGAGTATCCGCAAGGAAACCGATACTTCCCCGCTGGCTGGCAAGTACATATTTTTCTGACAATGATAAATTGCCGGACAAACGAAGCGGATCGAATATAAAAAAGTTACCCGCGCTGCAGCCACTCACATTAAAGAATGGATACTTACCCTGGTTGTGATAAATTTCGGGGTTACTTAAATTGAACTCAAATGTATTGGCGGATGAATGCCCGAAATACCCAATAAATCCCAATCCCTCATTGAATAATTGTTCAATGCGCTGGCTGTTTGCCTGCTGTATTGCACCGGTAGAGGTCTTGGTAAATGTTTCCACATACGCGCCGAATAAAGAATCTTCTGCAATGGTCCTGTAGCCGTTCATATAAGCTTTGAACGTTTCATTTTCACTGCTGTCTTTTCCGCCTGCTACGTGTATGATATTTTTCATCCACATTTTACTTTCGATCGTTGACCCCGGTGTCTGCTGGGCCTGTTCATATTGCATGACTTTTTGTAGGTAATTATTAATTTCATCTCCATTAATAACACCCAGCCTTCCAATCGGAACGAGCGGTAGCGTGGTTCCTGGCTCAGAGGCGAGCAATACGTCAGAAGCGGGCCAGCCATAAGTTGTGACCAGGTTGAGCTTGTCAGCCATTGGGTTGGTTTCAAAGGTCCGCTGATCAATATAATTCAACCCCCTGCCGATGATTAAAACATATTTTGGCTTTACTGCAAATACATTGTTGGCAAAACGAATAAAATCCCTGATCGAGGAAGGATGATGTTTTATACTGAAACCAAACTGGTCTGTCAATTCATTGATATCATATACTTTGGCGTTATAAGATCCGCCTTGCATAGAACTGCGGTATTGCTTATACTCATCCACATAATTGTTGCCGCTGCCATCATTGTATAATACCGGGTTGCTGATGATCACATAATCTCCCTGGTTGGCAGGATTTGAAAAATCTATAAAATTCTTTGTTGATAATGAGTTGATCTGTTGAGGTGATTCCTGGTTCAACAGTATGAATTTCCGGAGCGGTTCAGACGAGGGAGGAAGTTCGAATTTTACACTCCCCGGTGTAGAAGCAATATCTGCTATATAGCGGTTGCCGGAAGTAATATCATAAAGTATGGGTGCCGTAGATCCATAATTAAAATTACTGATCACGAGGTAGTTCCCGGTTGGGGATGCTGCCAGCTCAAACGGAAAATAACGCTGGTTAACAAAATTAAATGTAGCTGGATAGGTAATACCTACACTCGAAACAACAATCCTGTCTGTAGTAACGGAAGAAGTGCCATTTACATACAATGGAACATACGCGGGATTCTGCAGCAATGATATTGGCAGGTTCGTGAGATTCACTTTCCGGTAGCTGAACAAATTCATATCAATCGCGCTGCCGAGTGGTGCTGCTGTGAGTTCATTCTGAAATAATTTGATCCTGAGATTCCTGTTATTGCGTGCGTTCCCCACTGCATTTACCCTTACGGATAAACCGTTGGCCGGGCCGGCTGTATAAACATTCAGGTCAAAGATCTCCTGGGTAAGGTCGCAGCATTGGGCAATTGAATTTGTCCCCCATGCTTCACCGATATCATAGGTTGAGGAATAAATATACTCTCCAACTACTTCTGCATATCCCCTGTTTATCTGTTGCTTATAATAAAAATCAATATTGCGCATAAAGTATGCATCCGGTGTTGCAGCACTTGGCGCCGTATTAACTGCATTGGTATATCTTAAATTTCCCCCGGCAGGATTTACGGTCAAAAAATAAGACACGGTATCTGTCTCAAGGCTATACCTATCGGATAACTGGAAATCGGGATTTTTATAAAGCTGGTTATCTGGTTTACCGTCATTCATTTCTCCCCAGAACTCAATAAAATCACCGGCACCCAAAGAACCGGTACTCACTGAAGTGTATATACGCACTTCCTGGCCATTGCGCCAAAGCTGGAACTGCTCAGCGCTTACACTGCCCAGGCCGGCTGCAGCCACTGCCGATTGAGGAATACGGCATAGCGTATCTTTTGCCAGCCGGAATTTATAATAGGTCTTATTATAATCGATCCAGCTGTTGTTTAATTGCGAATGGGCCATGCAGGCCAGCAACAAAAAGAACGGTAGTAGTAATTTTTTCATCATACGATGTACTTATTTTATTCAGCTTTTCTTTTTACGATATTCAGGCGTATTGAAAAAACATGTGTATATAAAGGATTGTCCTGATTTGCAAGGTTTGTAAATGCATAATCGATCATTACATTTTTGATCTTAAACCCGGCACCCAGGCTTGGCTGGTAGATCCACACTTTCTTTTGGTTCGTGGTATCTTCATCTGGCCAGCGCTTTTTGAAAATTAGTAATGCCGGCTCTTACAAAAAAAACATCTTTTATCCCTGCTTCCAGGCCAAGATGAGGATCTGCGCTCACCGCGTTGCTGCTTAACACTGTATTTCTCTTTCCATCGAAAGTGAGGTCAACATTAGCTTCTGCCAGTAATGTCACTGATTTTCCCAGGTTAAAATTATAGCCACCCCCGATCACCAGTCTCGGTGCGGTTAATTCGGTTGACTTTACCGGTATATCATTATTGGTAAGGTATAATACTTCTTTTTCCTTTTCAGTAAAGTGAAAAGACCATGCATTGAAAGTGGTAGTGATATCCCTCGCCACAAAGCCTGCATGCCATTTTTCTCCGTGCATTTGTATTCCGGCATCAAGGCCAAATCCCCAGGCAGTTGCAAAATGCCCTACTTTCCGGTAGATCACTTTAGCATTGGCGCCAAAACTGATATTGTTGTTCCTGATTGCTTTTATATTTTGTGCAAAAGAAAAAATGAATGCATAGTCTGCTGAAGAAAAGGATTCAATATTGTTGTAATTGATGCTTCCATCAGGCTCTACCAAAAACAAGGTATTTGGAATATCATCCACTGCAAAACGGAGCAGTGAGAAACCCAGTGTCCTTTTATTTTCCTGCACCGGAATGGCTACAGATACATAATCATATTTGGCGATGCCGGCAAAATAATCTGCATGCATGAAACCTGCATTGGGATTGCCTTTAACACCTGTAAGGCCTGCCGGGTTCCAATAACCTGCAGTAGCATCATTTACAGAAGCTACCTGTGCATTCCCCATCGCAAGCCCCCTTGCGCCTGCACCAATATTTAAAAATTCATTTGAATATTTCCGGAATTGAGAAAATCCAATTGCCGGGTAAAGAAACAGGACCATTAAGAGAATTGAGAGGTTTTGTCTCATATGTTAGGATTGATAAAACAGAATTTTGGATAACTAATTACTGTAAACGTATTTTTACCTTAGAAATTGTGTAAAAGTCTCATTCACAGCAATTATTAAAGCTGCTTCAAATTTACGTTTAAAACAGCTCTTGCTCCCAATAATTTTATTCACGAAGCGGGGCTTTTTAAAGATGACCTGTACAATCAGAATGCTGCATGGGATTGACTTTACAAAAAAATAAAGGGCAATGATCGTAAAAAGATATATGTGGAAAACAAGCTATGTTAGCGCAACAGGCTATTATTCAATTTTTCTGCTCATTTTTGCATACCAATAAATAAACATGATGAATCTGATACAGGAACTTAGCTGGAGGGGAATGGTACAGGAAATAATGCCAGGCACGGAAGAGCAGCTGCAAAAGGAAATGACCACGGCTTATATGGGTTTTGACCCTACCGCTGATAGCCTGCATATTGGAAGCCTCGTACCCATTCTGCTGCTTGTTCATCTTCAGCGTTGTGGCCATAAACCCATTGCACTGGTTGGTGGGGCAACGGGCATGGTAGGAGATCCCAGTGGAAAAAGTGAGGAAAGGAACCTCCTGAGCGAAGAAGTGCTGAATCACAATATTGCAGGTGTAAAGGCACAGCTGGAGAAATTTCTTGATTTTAACAGCAGCCAGCCGAATGCCGCCGAAATGGCCAATAATTATGATTGGTTCAAAGGCATCAGCTTTTTAGATTTTATAAGAGATACCGGTAAGCATATCACGGTGAATTATATGATGGCCAAAGACAGCGTGAAGAAAAGACTGGAAGGCGAAACCGGTATGTCATTTACAGAATTTACGTATCAGTTGGTACAGGGTTATGATTATTTACTGGCTTAATAAAAATAAAAATTGCAAGCTGCAGATGGGAGGCAGTGACCAGTGGGGAAATATTGTTACCGGAACAGAACTGATACGCAGGAAAAGCGGTGGCGAGGCTTTTGCATTTACCTGCCCCCTGATCAAAAAATCCGACGGTGGTAAATTTGGGAAAACGGAAAAAGGAAATATCTGGCTGGACCCCGCCAAAACATCGCCTTACCAGTTCTACCAGTTCTGGTTAAATGCTTCGGACGAAGATGCTGCCGGGTGGATAAAGATCTTTACTTTTTTAAGCCAGGATGAAGTAAGTAATTTACTGGAAGAACAGAAAAAAGATCCCGCTGCAAGATCATTGCAAAAGAAACTTGCTGAAGAAGTTACTTTGTTTGTACATGGGAAAGATGAGTATGATAAAGCCATTGAAACCACGCAAAAATTATTTGCCAACCAAAAGGCCCCGGCTGATAGCCTGAGTGAAACAGATCTTGAATCCATTGAAGGGATTGTAAGATCCGGTTTTGCCAAAACCAGGGTCAATGACGGGATCGATATCCTCGATTTTTTGACAGAAACCAGCATATTTGAAAGTAAGGGGGCCGCGAAGAAGATGCTGCTCAACGGTGGTATCAGTATCAACCGGGTAAAGCTTACAAATGCTCAAATGCAGGTTAATGGCAGCCACCTGTTACATGATAAATTTATTTTAGTGCAGGTAGGCAGGAAGAATTATTATTTGGTGGAAGCTGGTTAGGTAACTATTCCACGTGCACCTGTTTTTGAACAACTGCGCCTTCATTAACTTCAGGTATGAATAACCGCTCATTCAGCAGGTAGCCATTCCCTTTTTCGCAGAAATGTACTTTAAGATTTTCTATACTGATCGGGTTACCGTCAGGGATATCCGCGATATTACTGTGCCTTATATCGTGGCCATCAACGATCATTACAAGCCCACTGCCGATGGCTTCCATTTTATTGCCCCCGGTAATAAGCATGCCGGTATCTTCTCCCAACCCGATACCAATACAGGAAGGGTTAGCCGCGATTGCCTGTGCCAGCCGGCCGAAGCGCCCACGCTTTTCGAAATGAGAATCAAAGATCACGTCGTCCATAAAACCAAGCCCCGTAGCAATTTTTACTTCTCCTTTTAAATGTGCTTTGGTAGCATTGCCTTCATAGATCATGGTATTGCTCATAGCCATTGCTCCCGCGGAAGTTCCTGCTACCATAAAATTGGGTTCATCATTATAGCGCTGTAACAGGGTCTGCAGGAATTGTGTGCCGCCAAATGTACTTGTCAGCCTCATTTGATTGCCCCCGCTGAACATGATCGCGTCACAATTTTTAATGCGTTCCAGGAATACTTCGTTGGTTGCATCTGCCCGGTTACGGATGTTCATAACACCTACATCTATGCAGCCGATCTTTTCAAATGCGTTGAGATAATTTTCACCCACTTCATGCGGGATCATACTGGCAGTGGTCACCACTTCTATCCGGGTAGTGGGGCCACCGGTTTCTTCTACGATCCTTCGCAGGATCCCCAGTTCAAAAAAGTTGAGGTTGTTTCGGTGAATTTCGCCGGTTTCGAGGTCTGTTCCTTTATCTTCTGCTCCCCCAATGGCCAATAGCTTTCCTTTAGCAAATTCCATTTAATCATTTTTGTGATTAACGCAAAAATAGGATAAATCGTATTTTATGCCGTTTCAAATATTATACAGTAGTGTTAATTACGGTGGTTTTATTTTTCTTCATGCATTTTTTAGTTTTTGCAAAGCAAGATGATTATACTAATTTACCAGGCTATTATTGATAACAAAACAGCAGTGTATTTATGAAGATCATAGAAATCAAAATACTTCGGGGACCAAATTACTGGAGTGTGAGCCGCACGAAACTGATACAGATGAAACTTGATCTTGAAGATATGGAGCAGCGGCCCACGAATTCAATTCCCGGCTTCAGGGAGCGACTGGAAAAAATGTTTCCTACCATGATCGAACATCGCTGCAGTGTTGGAACCCGTGGCGGCTTTTTTGAAAGAGTGGAAGAAGGCACCTGGATGGGGCATGTTATTGAACACATTGCACTGGAAATACAAACACTAGCGGGAATGGATACAGGATTTGGCAGAACGAGGGGAACCGGGAACGAAGGTGAATATTATGTTTGTATCAGTTATATGGAAGAAGATGCGGGCGTATATGCCGCAAAGGCAGCAGTAAGGGTTGCCCAGGCATTGACCGATGGGGTTGAATATAACCTGGACGAGGATATCATGAAACTGCGAGAGATCAGGGAAGATACCAGGCTTGGGCCCAGCACCGGCTGCATCGTTGAGGAGGCCGCCAAAAGAGGCATTCCTTACATACGCTTGAATAAACATACCCTGGTACAACTGGGATATGGTGTTCATCAAAAAAGGATCCGTGCAACCATTGCAAGTACTACCGGTAATATTGCGGTAGATATTGCCTGTGATAAAGAGGAAACAAAAAATTTATTGGGCGCTGCCGAAATTCCCGTGCCGCGGGGTGATGTGGTCAGAACCGAAGAAGGCCTGCAGCATGCCATTAACAGGATCGGTTACCCGATCGTAATAAAACCAATTGATGGCAACCATGGCAAAGGGAATACAACCAATATCACGACCTGGGAACAGGCATTGACAGCATTTGCGGCAGCCAAACTATATGGCCGCAGCGTGATCGTTGAAAAATATATTACCGGTTTTGATTTCAGGGTACTGGTCATCAATTATAAATTTATTTGTGCAGCATTGCGGACACCCGCATCCGTTATTGGTGACGGGGAGCATACCATTCAATGGCTGGTAGATGAAACCAATAAAGATCGAGCGCCGGGGTTATGGACATGAAAAAGTGCTGACCCAGATCACCATCGACGAGTTCACTCAAAAAATGCTGGACGAAAAGGGCTATACTCTTGAAACGGTTCCTGCAAAGGATGAACTGGTACTGTTGAAACCAACCGCAAATCTTTCAACCGGGGGAACCAGCACTGATGTAACGGATGAGGTCCACCCCGCCAACGTGTTCATGTGCTGAGCGAATTGCAAAGATCATCGGACTGGATATTTGTGGTATTGATATCATGGCCATCGGATCTTCGCACGCCGGTTACAGAAAATGGTGGCGCTGTCCTGGAAGTAAATGCTGCCCCGGGTTTCAGGATGCATATCGATCCATCTGTAGGACTTGCCGAGGAATGTGGCAGAGCCCGTTGTTGACATGCTGTTTCCCAAAGGCAGCCCGGGAACCATTCCAATTATTGCCATTACAGGTACGAATGGCAAAACCACTACCACCCGCTTAACGGCACATATTGCAAAAACCGCAGGATATAAAGTTGGTTATACAACAAGCGATGGGGTATATATTCAAAATCAACTGATGATGAAGGGCGATTGTACAGGTCCGCTGTCATGCTCAATTTGTATTAAAAGATCCCACAGTTGATTTTGCTGTACTGGAATGTGCACGAGGAGGCATCTTAAAGAATGGCCTGGCTTTTCAACATTGCGATGTCGCCATTGTTACAAATATCAGTGCCGATCATATCGGCCTTGGCGGTATTGATACCATGGAACAAATGGCGAAAGTAAAAGCCGTGGTTCCTGAAACCGTTATTCAAACATGGATATGCCATATTGAATGCAGAGGATGATCTTGTATATGATATGAGAAACGGGCTTGAAATGCAATATTGCTTTTTTCAGCATGGATGAAAAGAATCCAAGGATAATTGAACATTGCAAAAAAGGAGGCTATGCCGCCGTATTTGAAAACGGTTATATCACCATTATGAAAGGTACCTGGAAGATCCGCGTGATCAAGGTAGCGGAGGTTCCTGTTACCTATGGAGGAAAAGCCACCCATAATATTATGAATTGTTTGCCGGCCGTGTTGGCTTCTTATTTATGGCGCAATATTAAAATTGAAGACATAAAACTTGCATTGCAAACATTTGTACCTTCAGCATCACAAACGCCCGGGAGGCTAAATCTGTTCCAGTTTAAAAATTTAAGTTCCTGGTGGATTTTGCCCATAATCCCGCGGGACTGGAATTGCTTTGTGATTTTGTAAGCAAAATGGAAGGTGAGCCTAAAGTAGGTATCATCAGTGGAACCGGCGACCGCAGGGATGAAGATATCCGAGAACTTGGGAGGATATCCGGCAAGGTCCTTTGATGAGATCATTATCCGCCAGGACAAAAATCTCCGTGGAAGAACCGCAGAAGAAATTGTGAACCTGCTGGTAGAAGGAGTTAATGAAACGAAACCAAAAGATATTCCCATTACAATAATCCTTAATGAGAAAGAAGCCATCATGCATGCTTACAATACAGCAAAGACCAGGTTCCCTTATCACCATTATGTGCGATGTGGTGGCAGAAGCGCTGGACCTTATTAAGGGATTGAAGGAGAAGGAAGATGCTGAATAGCTGTAAGCTGCAAGCTATTAGCTATAAGTTGGTTTAATATTATTTTAGGAGCTGCTAAATATTCTTCACTGCCATTATGAATTGAAGTGGTTTATTTTATATAATCTTGATAATAGCTTGCAGCTTATAACTAATAGCTTTTTCAATGAAAAATTTTAAAGAACTACTAATCTGGCAAAAGGGTATTCAAATAGCCATTAATTGTATTAAACTCACAAATACTTTCCCGAAACACGAAAAATTTGGACTGGTTTCACAACTTAACCGGGCTTGTGTTTCCATTCCATCAAATATTGCTGAAGGAAGCAGCAGGACTAGCAGCAAAGATTATAACAGGTTTATAGAAATATCATTAGGCTCGTGTTTCGAAGCCGAAACCCAATTCCTGATAGCCAGGCAATTAGATTTTAGCACCCCTGTTTTAATTGAAGAAATTCTTTTACAAATTAGAGAGGAAGAAAAGATGCTGGCATCCTTTAGTAACCGGCTAAAAGCTAATAGCTAACAGCTTATTGCAACCAGCAAAAACATTTGGTACATTTTTTTACAAACCCTATTTTTGCACTCCCAAATAAGTTTGGGAACATGATTGGGTTATGGTGTAAAGGTAGCACAACAGATTTTGATTCTGTTTGTCTAGGTTCGAATCCTAGTAACCCAACAGGGACGGGTTTTAAGTGAAAACTTTAACCCGTTTTTTATGCTTGAAATAAGGGAATTCCAATTTTCTGGTTAATTTTACAGTCCGTTTAAAGGAATAATGTCATTGGGTTATGGTGTAACGGTAGCACAACAGATTCTGATTCTGTTTGTCTAGGTTCGAATCCTAGTAACCTAACACTGATCTATTCTTCCGGTACTGTTATCATCAATCAATTATCTCAGGCAACACATTCCCCACATTTCCATTTGGCATTTGTACCTGCAGCAGGGCAGCGACTGTTGGCGCAATATCTGTCATATTCACCTGTCGAAAGGTTTTTCCATGTTTTATATTCCATCCAAAAAATAATAAAGGGATATGTGCGTCGTATGGGTTCCATGCGCCATGCGTTGTGCCTTTTTCCGTACCGTCATAATAGCCCGGCTTAAGCATAAATTGTATATCACCGCTTCTTTTTATATTATAACCATTAAGCATATACTCCTTCTGTGGCTCCGAAATACTTTCCATCATTATCTTTCCTGTTTCAAATACATTTAAGACGAACGGCTTCTGCTGCAGGAAGAGAATTATTTCCTGTATGATCTCGGCTTCATTCTTTCCCTGCCTGCTGATCTCCGTTTTATCAATATAGACCTGGTAGTTTTGAACAGATGGTACCAGTTTATCAATCCCGAACTTGTCTTTGATCATTTTATTTAACTCATTCTGCAGCCCGTAGTTACTGAATGTGCCCGCAGGAATTTTATGTTCTTTTAAAAAACCGGCTGTATGCGACACGGCGTGATCTGCTGTCAAAAAAAAGAGATAATTGTCTTTTCCCACTTTAGCATCAAGCCAGTTCAGGAAATCAGCAATATCCTTGTCAAGCCTCAGGTAGCTGTCTTCTACCTCGATTGAATTGGGCCCGAAATGATGGCCGGTATAGTCTGTCGATGAAATACTGACCGCCAGGAAATCCGGTACAGTACTGCTGCCCATCTTTTCATTTTCAACAACTGTTTTTGCAAAGTCAAAAGTAAAACTGGAAGCAAATGGTGTGAATCTAAATGCATCATATTTATCTTCGATCAATGAAAGCTTATGCGGAAATGTTACGCTGGTCAAGCCTGGTATTACAGTTTCATAAGGCTTGTCATCTGCTGTACTCTGGCTGTATTTTTCTATAGGCAATAATGTATTCCAGTCGTTGGCCATGTACTTTCCGGGAAGGTCCTTATCATTAAACCGGTTCACGTACCCTGGCAGCTCTTTCATATAATGTGTACTGCTGATCCATTTACCAACGGATGGATCAAACCAATAAGCTGCATTGGCACTGTGTCCTGCAGGAAGTATGGCTCCCCTGTCTTTGATCGAAATACCGATCACTTTACTTTTAAAATTATTGGACAGCCGCAATTCGTCAGTTACCGTTGTTGTCCACATATTGGCCGGGCTAATTTTCCCTGCATAACTACTACTGCCGAGCGTAGCTACAGTGGAATCCTCGGTACAATATATATTCTTACGGGTAATTTTATCATACCAGTAATTACCCACGATGCCATGAATGGCAGGTAAGCTTCCGGTGTATACACAGGTATGGCCCGGTGCAGTATACGTTGGTGTATAAGGTATCAATGTATTTTCAAAACTAAAGCCCTGTGCCAGCAAACGCCTGAAGCCGCCGGTCCCATATAATGAATTGAAGCGGTATAAATAATCCCAGCGCATCTGGTCTATTACAATGCCAACCACCAATTTGGGCTTTTGGGTTTTGCCTGGTCCTTTTTGTGCGCAAAGGTTAGGTGTACACGCAAAAAAAATGATGGAAGCCATTAAAGATTTGATCCTCATATACCAGAATTAATTTCAGCAAATATAACCCCAAAACCATGCTGATTGGATGTTATGGGAACGTTATGTATTTAGGCTTCAAATGCTTATTTTTGCCGCTACTCTTCAAACCTAATATTATTATATACATGGACGTATTTGAAAAATTAGTGAAAGATGGCGGCCCGATCGGTCAGCATATGGATAGGGCTCATGGCTATTTTGCTTTCCCTAAACTGGAAGGCGAACTTGGCCCCCGCATGCAGTTTAGGGGAAAGGAAATGATCGTATGGAGCCTGAACAATTACCTGGGCCTGGTAAATCATCCCGAGGTAAGAAAAGTAGATAGCGAAGCCGCCGCAAAATATGGCATGGGCAACCCGATGGGAGCACGTATGATGAGTGGAAATACGGCCATGCATGAAGAACTGGAAAAAGTGATCAGTGAATTTGTGGACAGGGAGGATACAATGCTGCTCAACTTTGGATACCAGGGGATCATGAGTTGTATCGATGCACTGGTGAACCGCCGTGACGTGATCGTATATGACGCGGAAGCACATGCCTGTATCGTTGATGGCGTGCGCCTGCACATGGGCCATCGATATGCATTTAAACACAACGATATTGAAGATTGTGAAAAACAACTGCAACGGGCAACCGAACTTGCCGCAAAGAACGGTGGTGGGATCCTGCTGATCACTGAAGGGGTTTTTGGAATGGATGGCGAGCAGGGAATTTTACAGGAAATAGTGGCCCTAAAACAAAAATACGAGTTCAGGATACTGATCGATGATGCCCATGGATTTGGATATATGGGACCAACGGGTGCAGGGGCTGATGAAGCACAGGGCTGCCAGGATGGGATCGATCTCTACTTCAGCACATTCGTAAAGAGTATGGGAAGCATTGGCGCATTCATCAGCGGGCCGAAAGCAGTATTGAAATACCTGCGCTACAATACCCGTTCACAGATATTTGCAAAAAGCTTACCGTTGATGATCGTGGAAGGCATGCTCAAAAGAATGGAGATGGTAAAATCTATGCCGGAACTGAGAGAGAAATTGTGGAGCAACGTAAAAGAGATACAGGCCGGACTGAAAGCAAGGGGCTTTGATATCGGCCATACCAATTCGCCCGTTACCCCGATCTATATGAAAGGAGATGTGCCTGAAGCCACTCAAATGGTGATGGATCTCAGGGAAAATTATCATATTTTCTGTTCGATCGTTGTGTATCCTGTAATTCCTAAGGGGGATATCATCTACCGTATCATACCTACCGCTGCACATAGTCATGAAGATATTGAGCTTACCTTAAAAGCCTTTGAAGAAACCAAGAAAAAACTCGATGCGGGAATGTATAAGGCTGCCGAGATACCCGATATGGCTGAACTGGTGTAAACAAATAAATATCGAATGTAAAATATCAAATATAAAAGTTGAGGAGTAATTTCTCAACTTTTACATTTTACATTCAACTGTTTTACATTTTTCTTTTCCTATTTATATTTAAAATGTACGCTCATAATATCTGCGCTTAACCCGTTGCTTCTCTTGTAATGGCCATACCGCAATTCTATCATGTTCCAATGTTGCTTTCCAAATAATCCTTTGCGTGGTGCGAACCGAAGGCCGGTGCCAAAAAAATGGCTTGTAAATGCTGAAAGGTCATGATTGCTGCTGTAATAAGACTCACTTTGCACATGCTGCCTGTAGCCTGCAAAAAAATCAATGGCTGATTGATGATAAAATCTGTAAAAAGGCGAGATGGAAAAAAACGGGGTTGCTTTAAAGGAAGCTTCCAGGTCAGCGGTATGTGCATTTAAGCCCCAGTCATCTTTATAGAACCGGTAGAAAGAACGCAGAACGATCCGGTCTCCTAAAAAATAATTGGCCTTCATTCCTACCGGGATCTTAAACCGGGCCGAAGGAAGCAATTCTGTTGTAAGCCTGTTATCCTTAAAATAGATCCTGTGAAAAGGCAATGATAAAAATCCCTTTTGGTAGGTAAGATCCATTAACCACATCAGCTGCAGACGCTGGTTTATGATCTTTGAAAAAGTAAAAGCTACACCGAATGTATTTCTTTGTTTATGGGGATAATCATACTGGTTGGGCGCACCCGGGTATCCCCCGGTAGCTGGTGTACGCAATTCAAACGGTAAAATGATCTCGACCCTGTCAAGGTATAATTGCGCCCGGGCACTGAATTCGCTGTTATTATCCTTTGATTTTTTAGTAATGCCTGCGCCCAGACCATATGACACATAATCAGACTCATGCGAATAAGAAAGCACCGTGCTCAATGAACTGCCTTTTTGCTCGTTCGTTACCGTACGGGTTATGGATGGATAGATCCTGAGATCTCTTGAAGAAGCAGAGGAAATGCTATAAGGATTTATTTTGTCTGAGGATGCCGAAGTATAGTAATCCACACCAAGACTGGCTTCAAGGCTAACCTTGCGGTTTCTCTTATCATATTTGATAAGTTTGACCTCGAAATTATTTGAAAAATCGGTTAACTTTTCTGTTCCCGTTCCACCGGTAACCGCAGAATTGTTTCCATCCTGTTTATAATAACTGCTCACAAAATTGATCTCTTCCAGTTTAAGCCTGCGGCGCTGGTAATTTGCAGAATCCCTGACCTGTGCAAATGCACTCAACAGGTTTATATATAATCCAACGACAACGAGGCAAATTCTTTTCATCCACAATATTTTTTAATCAGTTACAACCACATCCACCGCCACTCTTATTTCCATTGGCACCGGATGCTCCTTCGCGGTAATTCTGGAAGCTGGTCTCTGTTTTTTGAATTTTCCTTGCAGCAAGTTCCATCTCTGTATCATTGATCCTGTTCTTCTGGTACTCTTTTACGGTAGTACAGCTTATGGCCGATCCGAATATCATTATTCCTGCAATAATCCTCACTGCATTTTTTTTCATTATTGTAAATTGATATTTTTAGAAGTATATACTTTACCCGCTTCATCTATAATAATACAGGCCAGGCCTTTCACCTGGTTGATAAGATCCAGGCCCACTTTTACGCCCATGATCATCACAGGGGTGGCCATGGCATCGGCGATCTCTGCATCCCTACTGATGATGGTAACACTTTTGATCCCTTCCACCGGCAGCCCGGTTTTAGGATCGATCGTATGAGAATATTTTTTTCCATCGATCATGATAAATTTTTCATAATTGCCCGAAGTAGCAATGGCCGCATCTGTGATATCCATATAAGAAAAGGGATGCCGGGCGGCATCCGGGTTTGCAATGCCGATCGTCCATGGCTTAGCGCCTGGCTGAAATCCCCATGTGGTAAGGTCCCCAGCCGCATTTACGACCCCGTTTTTAATACCCAGTTGTTTTAGTACAGCTTTTGCCCTTTCAGCAGCATATCCTTTGCCGATTCCTCCGAAGCCGATGCGCATCCCTTTTTCCTTTAAAAAGATACTGCGATTTTCTTTGTTTAAAATGATGTTGCGGTAATTGATAAGTCTTACCATTTCCCTGGCAGTTGCTGCATCAGGCAGGCTCGTCATATTTTTGTCAAAATTCCACAGGCCTTTATCAATCGATCCATAACTGATATCAAAAGCCCCCTGGGTAATCTGTGAAATTTTAATGGAACGGTAAATGATATCAAAAACTTCCTGGTCAACAACAACGGGATGAATACCCGCTGCCCCGTTGATCAAATTGGCCTGGCTGTTTTCATCATAGGTAGTCAATAATTTCTCGATCCGCTGAATTTCCCTGATCGCAGCGTCAATACAATTTTCAGCAAAAATGTCATCGGTTTTTTGAGCAACCACACTGATCTCGAAACGATTGCCCATTAACCGGGTCACCCTTTTAAAGATCCTTTGAACAGGATTGATCGTTTCAGTTTGCGGCATGATCCATCAACATTAATTGTTTTACAAAATCATCCGGTTTTACAGCCGGGACCCCATCCCATACTTTTAAGATATCCCCCTTTGCATTCAACAAAAGCGTGTATGGAAATTTCCCCATGGGATTGTATTTTTCCGCGAGGGCCTCATTATGCCTTACCTGTTCTTTACTTAACTGATTTTTTTTATTCCTGGGGAAATCTGCATTCACCAATACCAAATGGAGTTCAGCATATTTGCTGAAAGCCATTGAACCAAAAACCTCTTCGTGCAGGCGCATGCATGACCCGCACCAGTCTGACCCTGAAAAATTCAGTAAAATATTTTCATGCTTTTCCGATGCGATCTTTTGAGCTTCTTTAAAATCAGTAAGCCAGCCGCTGGAAGCATTCAATACGAAAAAAGAAAAAAGGAGCAAGGCCATTTTCATAGATCACATTTTAATCAAAGTTATAGTCAATCTTTAGAAAAGTCTGGAACTTTTCTAAAGTTTAGCCCCGAAGGGCCATTCCCTTTTGAGTTTTGCCTGGAAAAAATATACGGCCAGGCCGGTTCCGAATATGGCCAGGAAGGATGTAATGATGGTGAGCCCTGTTGCATAAAAAATAAAAAGCCACATCGCTATAACCAAAATAACAGGCAATGGATATAAAGGCATCTGGTATGGCAAATGGGCCGTGCCCTTTCGTTTACGGAGCAGGACCACGCCAACAGCCTGCCCGATAAATTGTACCATGATGCGCATGGCCAGGATACCACTGATGATATCACCCATCTTGAATAATAAACTGAATATAAAAGCAAGGCCTGCCAATACCAGCAATGATACATATGGGAAATTTTTTGTTGGATGAAGCTTTCCGAATATTTTAAAAAAAGCACCGTCAAGCGCTGCTGCATATGGAACCCTTGAATAACCAAGCATCACAGCAAATAAAGATGCCAGTGCAACCCATAATATCATCACGGTTGCAATAATCGCAGCAGTATTGCCATACAATCTTTCAATAAAAACACTTACGACGAAATTGTTTTGACCGCTATCCTGCCAAGCCTTTTATTTCCTGCCATGGGATCACACTGCCGACACTCATGTTCATCGCCAGATAAAGTATTGCAATACCGAACACGGAAATAAACATGCTTCGGGGAATATTTTTTCCGGGATCCTTTATTTCTCCGCCAAGATGGCAAACATTGTAATAACCCAGGTAACTATAGATGGTTTTTACACAGGCCTGCCCAAAGGCAAATGAAGCAAGGGTGGTTAAACTGAACGCTGAAGACATTTCTTTAAGGGGCTGAAGGAAATTTCCATGGCTGATACCGCCAACAATGATCCAGCCCAGAGTGCCAATCACCCCAGCCCACAGCAACACCCCGATCTTTCCGATGCTATCGATTTTGCGGTACAATAAAAATGTAATGAATACGATGACGGCACCCGAGATCATTTTTTGCTGCCAGGCTTCCAATGGAACCAGGTAAACAAAATAGTGAGAAAACCCAATGGCTGCAGAAGCGGCTACCAGCGGGGCCTGGATAACAGTTTGCCATACATACAAAAAACTCATCATCCTGCCCTGCGCCGTTTTTCCCGTATGCTTCTTTTAAAAAATTATAACTGCCACCCGCAAGTGGATAAGCGGCCCCCAGTTCACTCCAGATCATTGCATCAATCCAGGAAAGAATGGCCCCCGCGATCCAGGCATATAAATACATGCCGCCAATAAGTCCCATCACAATCGGCAGCGTAACAAATGGGCCGATACCCACCATATCGATCATGTTCAGTACCGTAGATTGAAAAAGCCCCAACCGACGTTGAAGCATGGATGAAGCAGCTGCCATAAATTAAAGTTACGAAGGCAGCAGGAAGAAAATTTACGAAATGCGGTGTTGGAAGCTGGATGCTAGATACTATATACTGGATACTGGATACTGGATATTGAGAGCGACTGTGGATCCTTCGTTCGCGTTACATCATACATCATACATCATATATCATACATCATACGTCATACGTCATATATCCCTTACCATTCCTTCTTCATGCTCTTGTTGAAGTCAATAAATGTTTGTGTAAGATGAGCGCTTCCCCCAAAATATTTTAAAGGGGCTTCCATTTCTTTTGGTTTCAGATAACCTGCTACGGTGCAGGTTGTGCATCTATTGCCGAGAGAAATACCGTAGTGGGAAATTCCATTTGCCCGGATAATAAAAATTCAGCCAGTTCATTGGATTTAAATTCCGGCATTGTACCCATATTTTTTATTATTAAAAACGAGGCTGTCTTTTGATTCTGCATTGAATTTTACAGCGTAATAATGTTCATTGACATAACTGGCCAGCTTATTGATTCGATAGGTTTTCCTGTCCATTACTTTACAC
This sequence comes from uncultured Chitinophagaceae bacterium, assembly GCA_963779595.1. Taxonomy (GTDB): domain Bacteria; phylum Bacteroidota; class Bacteroidia; order Chitinophagales; family Chitinophagaceae; genus Ferruginibacter. Next base: position 1,150,675 of record CAVZYY010000002.1, read on the forward strand.
CAGCCACACCAATTAGTATACACATCCATAAAATGGGTCTGGGGTTTTTATAGTACAGTTCATTCAGCTCCGCAATAGTGATCCAGTTGATCTTTTCTTTGGCCGGCTTCATGAATGAAAGGCCGGAACAAGCATGATAATAAAACATCAAAAAACGGGTAACCTTTTGCATCAATAAATTGTTTAGTAGCTTAGAACATTATAAACGGAAAAATAATGCAAAAAATTGTAGTAGCAATCACGGGGGCCAGCGGTTCCATATATGCAAAGGTTTTATTAACAAAGCTGTTACAGTTAAAAGAATCAATGCAATGAAATTTCAGTAGTGATGACGGAAAATGCCAGACAGGTCTGGCAAACAGAGCTGGACAATGATTCATACAAGGATTTCGATGTAAAATATTATACCCAGCAGGATTTTCATGCCCCATTTGCATCAGGCTCGGGCCAATACGATACGATGATCATCATTCCCTGCAGTATGGGCACATTGGGGCGAATCGCCGCGGGTATTTCCAATGATCTGATAAGCAGGGCGGCAGATGTGATCCTAAAAGAAAGAAGGAAACTGATATGCGTGGTAAGGGATACGCCATATAATCTAATCCATATCAAGAATATGGAAACGGTCACATTGGCCGGGGGAATTATTTGTCCGGCTACGCCGTCTTTTTACAGCAAGCCAACAACTATTGAAGAAGTGGCCGCTACAGTGGTGGACCGGGTACTGGACCTCGCGGGGCTACCAGTAAAGACCTTCAGATGGGGAAACATAATTGACAAATTGAAATTGTCAATTATCAATTATCTCAGGTCTACCACTTCAACACCGGGATACTTTCTGCATCAAAAACAAACATGGCATCAGCAATTGGGCCGTTGGTATTCATACTGTTTACACTATAAGTGTAACGGTTACCAGTTTTTTCAAACACTTTTGTAGTAGAAATAGCTGCTTTATTTACATATACCAATACCTTATGAAATGCTTTCGTTTTATCAATAGGCGTTAATTCTACTTCCTGCATATTTTTACCATTCATTCTCACATTGTCATTCAGTTTGTACAGAAAATCCTTATCATAAAAATTAGTGAAAAGCTTTTGTGGAGTGATCGAGTTAACAGAAGGATCAATCTTATTGATGGTTACTTCATTAGAAGCTTTATCATAGGTCCATACATTACTTCCGTCACAAAAGATCTCCTGGCCTGGAACCGTAATGCGGTATTTAGTCCCTTTCATATAAACTGTACCGGTTTTACTGCCGAGGTTTTTACCCGCTGCATTTTCGATCTTTAAAAAATTTAGCCTGAACGGATTTATAACTCTTAAACTTTGCACTCACAGCATCCAACACTTTTTTCGCATCAGGGTCACTGTTCCCCATCCCCTTAGGTGGCTGTGCATTCATAAATAAAGTGGTGGCGAACATCAATACCAGGCTGCTATATATTTTTTTCATTGTGTTTATTTAATTTCAGGACTGCGCTGTTTTTGAGCTGCAAAGATAGGCAATAGACCCGTTCACTTCATCTTAGTTTAAGCAGGCATATACAACAAACTGTTAATGTATGTCCGGTATAAAAATAAATATAACTGTATCCCGTTATTCCGGAAAAGAATATTTATTTTGCAACCACTTCAACACTCAATTTCGATTCAACTCTACTATTGATCCCATTTTTCATTTTTAAAAAAATAAAATGACAGGAAGAAATATTGCTATTTCGCAAAGGGAGTCTTATGCCCCGTCGCAATTCACAGAATTTTTATGGTGGTTATCCACTGCAGAGAAGGAAATTTTAGTTGATTCTGTAATTGACAGGAACCGGTACCGCATCATTGGCATGACCGTACTGGCCACCTGGGCATTTGCAACATTTACCTGGACCTATTTTTTCAGCACAATTGTTGACTCATTGTTCTTTTCAATAGCGCTGGGGTTGTTCATGGGTTTTATCATTCTAACCATCGACAGTGCACTGATAAAAGGAATTACCAAATTCAATAAGCGCAAATTCACGCCACTTTTATTCAGGGGTTTATTGGCGCTGACGATCGGCACATTCATGGCCCAGCCTGCCGTGTTGTATATGTTTGACAAGGAAATAAAAATGCAGACATCACTCGATAATGAGCAAAAGAAGATCCTGAAGCGACAGCAGCTGGATGTATTATTTAAAGATCAGAAGCAGGCAGTGTCGCTTCAAAAAGATGCTTTAAAAAAGGAGCTCGTCACAAAATATGATGAAGTGGAGCAAGGCCAGGCAAAATTTTTTATCAGAAACAGATGGAAGTGGTGGTACAGGCCGCATCGGGATCAAGGATATCGCAATTGCCAAGCGAAATGAATATCAAAAACTGGATGGAGAATACCAGGCACTCCTGAAACAAAGTCAACCAAAAATAGATAGCGCAGAAACAGCTTTAAAAAACCTCGAAAATAAAATAAAGGCAGAAGAAACAAATTTACCCTGTATTTAAATGATGGTTTTTTAACCCGGGTGGATGCATTGAATAATATATTAAAAAACAATTCAGCCCTGCAGTTCCGTTATTACCTGATCGTTTTTATCCTGATGTTAATTGAACTGATGCCGGTCATTGCAAAAACGCTGTTACCCTCCGGCAGTTATGATGAAAAAGTGATGCTCCGCGAAGAAATGGAAATAGACATTGCAAACAGCAATATGCGGAAAGAACAACAATTGAAAGAGATGTATAATCAAATGGCATTTGATAATGATTCAGAAGCCATCACTGCATTTTTCTCATTGACCAAAGAAGACAGGAATGAAAAAATAAAGGCATTCAGCAAAAAATGGAAAGAAGAAAATCATCAAAGCTTTGACGGCTTTTGGGAAAAGATTAAGAAAGAGATATTGACAAAACAGGAAAATTAAACCCAATTTGAAAATTTGCTGATTTGGAGATTTGGAAATGAGGCTTCAAGATATATGAACCTACATTTCCAAATTGGCACATTTCCAAATCTCCAAATTTTCATAATTAAATCTCCAAATTAGTTTTCATTATTTTTGCTGCCCAACCCGGTCGTCAGTGGTCTGTCGCCGGTGTTTTTTTACTATGGCAAAAGCGGCGGCAGAAACTCCTTTAATGCAACAACACAATGCCATCAAGGCCAAATACCCTGATGCCATCTTGTTATTTCGGGTGGGTGATTTTTATGAAACTTTCGGCCAGGATGCCATCAAAACAGCCGCTGTATTAGGCATTACCCTTACCAAAACGAAATAATGGCAATCCTGCATCCTCAGAACTGGCAGGTTTTCCGCACCATGCACTGGATACCTATTTGCATAAACTGGTAAAAGCAGGTTACCGGGTAGCCATCTGTGACCAGCTGGAAGATCCCAAACTAGCCAAAGGAATCGTAAAAAGAGGCGTTACAGAACTGGTAACCCCGGGTGTTGCCACCAATGATAAATTACTGGAACATAACAGCAATAATTTTTTAGCAGCCCTGCATTTCGAAGATGAAAAAATCGGCATCGCTTTTTTAGATATCACCACCGGCGAATTTTTTATTGCAGAAGGAGATAAGGAATATGCCGATAAATTATTGCAAAGCCTTCAGCCCGCAGAAGTTATTTTTCAGCGAAACAGGCAAAAACATTTCAAAGAATATATTTGGTAACTAAATTTTTTACCTACACATTGGATGAATGGATCTTTGCAGAAGCCTATGCCACTGAAAGCCTGTTGAAACATTTTGGTACGCACAGCCTGAAAGGTTTTGGTGTGGAGGGCTTACCGGCAGGCATCATTGCTGCGGGCGCGATCCTGCATTATTTAAAAGATACCGAGCATCCCAACCTGCAGCATATCACTTCCCTGCAGAGAATCAGATAGAGATGACATTTATGGATGGACCGTTTTACCATCCGCAATCTGGAATTGATCGGGAATGACGAAGGCAGCAATACGCTTGTTAAAAGCTGATCAATACACTGTTTCCCCGATGGGTGCACGGCTGTTGAAACGCTGGATGCTGATGCCGCTGAATGATATCACAAAATCAATGAACGGCTGAATACAGTGGAATACCTTATAAAGGAAACGGATATACGAATAAAATACGCCAGCATATAAAACAGGCCGGCGATGTTGAAAGACTGGTGAGTAAAGTGCCGCTTAAAAAAATAAACCCAAGGGAAGTATTGCAAATTGCAAAAGGATTACAACAAACCGACATCATAAAAACGATCTGCCTGAGCATTCAACCAATGAATATTTGAAAAGATTGGGAGATTCACTGAATCCCTGCAAATATATCCTTGAAAAGATCATCAAAGAGATCAATGAAAATCCACCGGTCGCTGCCATCATAAAGGCGGATTGATCGCAGCAGGCATTCATGAAGAACTGGATGAGTTGAGAAACATTGCAAGTGGTGGAAAAGATTATCTACTGGAGCTGCAGCAGAAGGAAGCGATCAACACAGGTATATCTTCTTTAAAAATAAGCTTCAACAATGTTTTGGTTATTATCTTGAAGTAACCAATCTGCATAAAACTAAAGTGCCCGAAACATGGATCCGCAAACAAACACTGGCCAATGCGGAAAGATATATCACCCCGGAATTGAAAGAATATGAAGAGAAGATCATCGGCGCAGAGGATAAGATCTTGCAGATCGAACATGCAGCTCTTCGAAAAATTACTGAATGAACTGCAGGATTATATTGCTCCGATGCAGGTGAACGGGCATGTAATGGCGGTGCTGGATTGCCTTGGCTGTTTTGCAAATAATGCGCTGCAATTCAATTATAAAAAACCGCTGTTGCATGACGGATATGATACTGGAATTAAAAGACAGCCGTCACCCTGTGATTGAAAGAAATTTGCCGTTGGGTGAAACTTATATAGCCAATGATATTTACTTAGATCCATTCAGCACAACAGATCATTATTTTAACCGGTCCCAATATGAGTGGTAAAAGCGCGATACTCCGGCAAACAGCGCTGATAACATTGATGGCACATATGGGAAGTTTTGTTCCTGCAGCTGATGCAAAAATTCCGTTGACCGATAAAATATTTACACGGGTGGGCGCCAGTGATAATCTGAGCGGCGGCGAAAGCACTTTTATGGTGGAGATGAATGAAACAGCCAGCATCATCAATAACCTGACGATCACGAAGTTTGATATTGCTGGATGAGATCGGCCGTGGAACTTCAACCTATGATGGTATTTCTATTGCATGGAGCATTGCTGAATATTTACACCAATCACAACAGGCTCCCAAAACATTATTTGCCACACATTACCATGAATTGAATGAGCTGGAAAATAAATTGATCGGATAAAAAATTTTCATGTCACCAATAAAGAAGTTGGCAATAAAATAATTTTCCTGCGCAAACTTGCACCAGGAGGCAGTATCCATAGTTTTGGTATTCACGTGGCACGATGGCCGGAATGCCGCCATCATTGATTGACAGGGCAAATGAAATCTTAAAACAACTGGAAGACAAGCAGGGATAACCAGCAGGGAGGGAAAAAGCGGACCTTGATGAAAATATTAAAAAATTAAGCAACCCAAAAATACAGCTTAGTATTTTTGATGCGCATTCGGCCACATTTGAAGAAATAAGATCATTACTGGAAGCCGTGGATATAAACCGTTTGACCCCGGTTGAGGCATTGTTGAAATTGCAGGAGATAAAGGGAAAAGTGAAATAGTCTTGTTAAAACTATATTAACACTTGCAGCAAAAAATTGGAAAACGGCGTCTTTAAATAACTTTACACAGTTTATGATGAGATGTTTACTTATACCGGTCCTATTTCTTTTCGCACCTTATTACAGTTTAAAAGCACAAACCTGTACTGCACTCGGCCAAAATCCACAAACTGCTTTCCCTGTTTGCGGCACTGCAGTTTTCAGCCAGAATTCTGTAGCCATCTGCGGTGACAGGGCGGTAGCATCCCGCTGTACCGACTTCACATACACAGACAAAAACCCGTATTGGTATAAATTCACCTGCTTTAGTGCGGGCACCTTAGGCTTCGTAATAACCCCGAATACGCTCACGGATGATTATGACTGGCAGTTGTTTGATATAACGAACCGGGACCCTACAGATGTTTATACAGATGTTTCTCTTTTTGTTGCCTGTAACTGGAGCGCTGATGGTGGATTAACCGGGGCCTCTCCTGCAGGGACTTCGTTTGTAAGGTGCCAGGGCCCTGGTGTACCCTTATTCAGTACGATGCCTAACCTGATACTGGGACATGAATATATTTTATTGGTCAGTCATTTCACAGACAGCCAAAGCGGCTATTCCTTATCGTTTGGAGGGGGTAGCGCCAGCATTACTGATCCGCTGGAACCGCATTTATTAAGTGCAGAAGCCGCCTGTGACGGTACGGCTGTGACCGTTAAGCTGAATAAAAAAATGAAATGCGTAACACTCGCAGGCAATGGTACCGATTTTATCATCAGTTCGGGGGGAAACTTCATTGCAGCCTCGGCAGTTTCATGCGCAACCGGCTTTGATATGGATGTGGTATCATTAACATTAAGCAGCCCGCTCCCCCCGGGAAGTTATACCATCAGTATTCAAAACGGTTCTGATGCCAATACTTTAAAAGACAATTGCGACAGGTCGGTACCTGTTGGCGAATCGATCCCCCTGACTGTTTTTCCCATCCAGCCAACGCCCATGGATAGTCTTACAAAACCAGTCTGTTCACCTCAAACGCTTGAGCTTGTATTCAGGAAACCGATACGGTGCAGTTCCATTGCAGCAAACGGAACAGACTTCGTTGTGACGGGAACATATCCCGTAACTGTAACGGCTGCCAGCGGTAATTGTACGAATGGGGTTACTTCGAAGATTTTTGTACAACTCTCAGCTCCTTTACTGCGTGCCGGAAATTTCGTTATCCGGCTGGTTACAGGAACAGATGGTAATACAATTATTGATGAATGCGGACAGGAAACCCCGGCCGGCGAGACCCAGGCCTTTACCACAAAGGATACCGTAAATGCGGATTTTTCTTACAATATTTCCCTGGGATGTGATTTTGATACGATACAGTATTTACATCCACCCGGGAATGGGGTGAACAGCTGGCAATGGAGTTTTGATAACGGGCAGACAAGCATCCTTCAAAATCCACAAATTTTCTATTCGGTATTTGGCCAGCAGGAAACACAACTGATCGTTTCTAACGGCACATGCAGTGATACCGCATCTGCATCTATACTATTGACCAATACATTAAAGGCACAGTTTGAAGCCACTACCCTTGTGTGCCCCGATGATCCTGCATCCTTCAAGGATCATAGTATTGGGGATATTGTTGGCTGGTCATGGGATTTCCAGAATGGGAATACCAGTATTTTACCGTCTCCACCTCCCCAGACCTATATACCGGCTATCACCAATTATTATGTGCCTGTTCAGCTGATCGTAGAGAATGATATCGGTTGTTTTGATACAGCCACTGTAACTATCATGATCATCAACAACTGTTATATAGCGGTACCATCTGCATTTACCCCTAACAGTGATGGCCTGAACGATTTCCTGTACCCCTTAAATGCCTATAAAGCGACCAATCTCAGTTTTAGCGTTTATAACCGGTTCGGCCAGCGTGTCTTCTATACCGAAGACTGGACTCACAAATGGGATGGGAGATTTAAGGGTCAGGGTGCTGATCCGGGAACCTATGTATGGATCCTTCAATTTTTCAATACCGAAACAAACAAAAGAGTAGAACAAAAAGGCACGACCGTTTTAATCCGCTAGTACTGATTTGTGGATAGAAACCAATCTGCATCTTCAAATTTTCAAATTGACTAATTTTCAAATCACCCCCCCTCTGCAGAATTTTCATAAGTTTGCAGCAAAATCACTCTCATGGAGCATAAACCTGTTTATTACAGTGAATACTTACAATTGGATAAGATCATTGGCGCTCAACATCCTGTAAGTTTTGAGCGAGGCAAGGAACCTGCGCATGATGAAATGCTTTTTATTGTGATACACCAGGCCTATGAACTTTGGTTCAAGCAGGTACTCTTTGAATTGGATTCAGTTATTGAGATCATGAGTAAGCCATCGCTCAATGATAATTCACCGGAGCTGCAAACGATCGTTCACAGGATGAACAGGGTTGTAACTATACTGAAGGTACTGGTGCAGCAGATCGATATATTGGAAACCATGACCCCTATGGATTTCCTGGATTTCAGAGATATGCTGCGACCTGCATCGGGATTTCAAAGCTGGCAATTCAAAATAATAGAAGCAAGGCTGGGACTTAAGTTTGAACAAAGGCACGGTGCCCAATATTATACTTCGCAATTGAAACAGGAAGACATTGACCTGATAAAAAATGCCGAGAGCGGGTATTCGGTGATACAATTGATAAATAACTGGCTGGAACGCATGCCATTTTTAACTGAAGACAACTACTGGAAAAATTATAAATCCCAGGCTGCAAACAATTCAACACATCCTTTCTGGGCTGATTACGAAAATATTTATACCAATAGCCTTTCCGAAGGGGAAAAAATGAATACCGGTACTTTTAGAAAGATATTCTTCAGTGAAGAACAGGACCCGGAAAGGATGTTAAGCCCTGCTGCCTGCAGGTCTGCCTTATTTATCATGCTTTACCGGGGATACCCGATGCTTGAACTTCCTTTTCAATTACTGGATGGTTTGCTGGAAATAGACAACCAATTGGGCAACTGGCGCTACCGGCATATCAATATGGTACGCCGTATGATCGGTACGCGAATCGGGACGGGAGGAAGTACCGGTGCAGGATACCTGCAGGGCGCTATGGATAAGCATTATATTTTTAAAGAGATCTCCCAGCTCAACAGCTTTCTAATTGACAGGAGAAAGCTGCCTGATCTGCCAAATGAACTTACAGGGAAATTAGGGTATAATTTTTAGATTTTACCGCTAAGGCACAAAGCACCAAGTTGAATTTCAAATTTATCCCCGAGGGATCTTATTAATGAAATCAAATCACTTCTTTGAGTTTCTCCACCACGGCATCTACTTCTTCTTTTGTATTATACTTAGAAAAACTAAAACGCACGGTGACCTGATTTGGATTGTTATTGATAGCACGAATAACATGGCTGCCCATTTCTGCACCGGAAGTGCATGCACTGCCACCACTTGCACAAATATTATTGATATCCAGATTGAAGAGGATCATTTCTGATTTTTCTGTTTTAGGAAAACTGGCGCTGAGTACCGTGTATAGACTACGGCCCAATACATCCCCGTTAAAATCTACACCCTTGATATGTTTTTTTAAGTTGCTCATACATATATAGCTTTATCGACCCGATGTATGTCACTTTGTGTCTTCATGATTTTCTGTGGCTAATTCCAGGGCTTTTGCAAAACCAACAATACCATAGATGTTTTCTGTACCTGCACGCATGTTCCGTTCCTGGCCCCTCCATGTACAATGGGTTTGATGCGTACATTTTCATTGATATATAAAATCCCGATACCTTTTGGCCCATGAAATTTATGAGCGGCGCCGGTAATAAAATGTACCGGTGTATTGCGCAGGTCGAAGGGATAATGCCCGACTGTTTGCACCGTATCACTATGAAAAATGGCATTGTATAGTTTACACAGATTTCCCACCTGCATGAAGGTCGAGTAATATTGCCGATCTCGTTATTGGCGTGCATTAAAGTAACCAATGTTTTTTCACTGGTAGCACCCAACAATTTTTCCAGATCCTTCAAGATCAACATGGCCATTGGGCAATATTTTTACATAACTCACTTTTACCGCATCCTGGTTATCGAGGTATGATACCGTATGACTGACTGCATGGTGTTCGATCGGGGAAGTAATAATGCGTTTGCAACCCAGGTCCCTTACAGCAGCCTGGATAGCGGTATTGCTGCTTTCCGTGCCCCCGCTGGTAAAAAATATTTCCGCAGGATGGGCATTTAAAATTTTTGCAACTGATTTGCGGGCCGTTTCAATGGCCATTCTTGTTTCCCTTCCATAAGAATAAATAGAAGAAGGATTGCCGAATTTTTCTGTGAGGTAAGGCATCATCGCTTCCAGTACCTCCGGATCAAGTGCCGTGGTGGCAGCATTGTCAAAATAAATGCGGTGATTCATGTTAGAATTACATTTAGGGTTTCATGGCTTATTACATAGCTTCCTGATATCTTTCATCAGCCTCTTCGCAATATTATCTGCCGTTGTTTCAAAATTACTTTCTGCATAGATGCGGATGATCGGTTCCGTATTACTGGTGCGAAAATGTACCCAATCATTATCAAATTCTATCTTCAGGCCATCTTCGGTATTGATCGGCTGGTTCTTATATTTCTTCTTGATCTTTTCAAACACATTTTTTACATCGATCCCTTTATCCAGGGTCAATCTTATTCTTACTGATAAAATAATCGGGATAGGTATTTCTTAATTGTTTGATGCTTTTTTTGGATTTGGCAAGATGTGACAGGAATAGTGCGATCCCATCAAGCGCATCCCTGCCATAATGCAGATCCGGAACAATAATGCCGCCATTCCCTTCGCCTCCGATCACCGCATTTACCTCTTTCATCTTATTCACCACATTCACTTCACCCACCGCACTTGAAAAATATTCGCCGCCATGCTTTACCGTAATATCTTTTAATGCTCTCGTAGAAGACATATTGCTGACGGTATTCCCGGTTGCTTACTTAATACATAATCAGCAACTGCCACCAGGGTATATTCTTCGCCAAACATGCTGCCATCTTCACAAACAAAACAAAGCCGGTCAACATCCGGGTCTACGGCTATTCCCAAAGAGGCATTTTTTCATTACAACTTCCTGCTAAGGCCCGTCAGGTGTTCAGGTAATGGCTCCGGGTTATGTGCAAAATGGCCGTTTACTTCGTTCATTGATCACAATGATCTCCTTTACGCCCAATGCTTTCAATAACGCAGGTACGGCAATTGCTCCCGTACTGTTCACTGCATCAACAACAATTCTGAAATCTGCATTGGCGATCGCTTTTTTATCCACCAGTTTATTCTTCAGGATCGCGCATCATATGTTGATTGAGCATTTCATGATTGACCTTGATCTACCGAGTTTATCTACGGCTGCAAAACTGAAAGCTTCCTTTTCGGCGAGCTCAAGAATGAATTTACCTTCATCCCCGCTGATAAATTCGCCTTTGTTGTTGAGTAATTTCAATGCATTCCATTCTTTGGGATTATGGCTTGCAGTTAGAATGATACCACCATCAGCTCTCCAGAAGGTTACCGCCATTTCAACAGTGGGTGTAGTGCTGTAATCAAGATCGATCACTTCTATTCCAAGAGCTGATAGTGTTGCGTTGACAAGATTTTTCACCATCTGGCCGCTAATGCGCCCATCCCTGCCGACTACAACTTTTTTAATGGTCCCTGCCGTTTTTTTCTCTCCCTGCTGCAATAGCCAGGTACCATAAGCAGCGGTAAACTTTACAATATCCAATGGGGTAAGGTTCTTATTGATGACTCCGCCAATCGTACCCCTGATCCCGGATATACTTTTTATCAATGCCATGAACGCTGTTTTAGGGACGGCAAATATAATAAAGAGTTGGGATTTTAGCTGTAGTAGATACCTTTAATAACAGCGGCGGCCTTTATTTTTTGCACACAGGAAATAATCATTCCCTGGCCCAAGGATTGATATTGACTATTGATTATCAACTGTTAACTTTGCTGCATGCAGACCTGGTTCAAAGATTGGTTTAATACTCCTTATTACCATCAGCTCTATTTTAAAAGAGATGATAAGGAGGCGGCTGCATTTATTGATAAGCTTATTGGCTATTTAAAACCTCCGGCGAATGCAAAGATGCTTGATGTGGCCTGTGGCAAAGGAAGACATTCTTTACAGCTTGGCGGGTAAAGGATTTGATATCACAGGTATTGACCTGAGCGAAGACAGTATTGTTGAGGCATTGCAATACGAATCAGAAAACCTTCATTTTTTCCAGCATGATATGCGCCTTCCTTTCTGGATAAATTATTTTGATTATGCATTTAATTTTTTTACCAGTTTTGGATATTTCAGAACACAGAGGGAACATGACAATGCAGTGCGTACCATTGCACAGTCGTTAAAGACAAAAGGCATATTTGTGATGGATTACCTCAATGTGCATTATGCCGAGGACCATATGGTGCACCAATCGGAAAAAGAAATAGATGCTGTCAATTATATAATCACAAAATGGTATGATGAAACCCATTTTTATAAAAAGATAATGGTGGAAGACGAGGCGCTTGAAGAACCGTTGGTCTATACAGAAAAAGTGGCCAAATTTTCCTTAGGCGACTTTACAGAGATGTTTGCTTACCAGGGCATGCAGATGCAGGAAGTGTTTGGAGATTATAATTTTGCGAATTACTACGGTAAAGAAATCTCCGAGGATGGTTATGATAGCGAAGAAAATCAAATAAAACATGAATTTTTTTCCACGAATTACACGAATTTTGACTCCCCAAATTCACAGCTAACAGCTAACAGCTAACAGCTAACAGCTAACAGCTAACAGCTAACAGCTAACAGCTAACAGCTAACAGCTAACAGTTCTTAATTCTTATTATTCAACAACATCCACCTCGCCGTTTCATACATAGCTGACGTAAGTTCAGACAGGTGTTTTTTTACAGAGTCTTCCTGTGGCTTTGTTAAAGGGGGGAGGTTATTTCTTATCGGCACCAACTCTTCCTTTTTTATCCGGATATTTTTACGGTAGAAATAATCATCACTTACAACACCGATCCAGCCGGGTGCATGGTAAATGATAAAAGCGGCATTTTCTTTTTTGGATGTATCCAGGAGGTCACTCCCCAGGGTGGTATTGGTGTACGGCTGTAAAGCATTCCTGCAATTGTTGGCAGCACATCTATTTGTGACACAGGTTCGCTATGTTTTTCCGGGCTAAGCAGCACAGGTGCATAAAACAATAAGGGCATATGCTCATCGCGAGCCGTTGGTCTGTCCATGCTTTGGGATAGATCGCGGTTGCATTTCCTTCAACACCATGATCACCCACAAATACAAATATGGTATTGTTGAAATACGCTTCTTTTTTAGCGGCCTCCATAAATTTTTTGAAACAATAATCTGTATACGCAAATGCATGGTATTCTTTCGGCGATTCAAACCCGTACTTTAATAATTCATCATCAGGGATGGTCCTGGAAACAAAATCCGAATCTTCTTCCGGGATATTAAAGGGGCGATGATTGTCTGCAGTTTGAATGATCGCAAAAAAAGGTTTTGTCTGGCTCGGCACACTACTTTATTGGCTTCGAGGAATAAATTTTTATCGCTGATGCCCCAAACATTGATCTTTTTTGATTCATAACTTCCTTCCTCGTACACATGCACGTCTTTAATATTTTTTATGAGACCACTGAAATTATTGAACTGGCTGCTGCCGCCAATAAAATAAAATTTCTCATATCCATCAAAATCATTGATGATACGTACGCTGGTTCACGGATGCTTCATTGCGGGTTGCAAATTTGCATAACTGCACATCCGGAATTCCTGTAAGTGTTGCAAACACTCCCCGCGCTGTACCAAAAGTAGGCGAAAAACATCTTTCAAAAAAAATACCGTTTTTTGTCAACCCGTCAAAATAAGGTGTACTGTTCAGTGGGTTTCCACTCATGCTGCTTTTGTACATGCTGAAACTTTCGCATATTACCAGTACAATGTTTGGCTGGCTTTCAAGTGCTTTACTACCGGGATGAATGAGCCGGGTATAATTCTTTGACTTTGTTACCCCATTTTCAAGGTTTAGAAAATCAACCATCCTTGGATAATATTCCTTCGCTCTTGTGTTATAATCGGGGTCGCGGAAACGAAGCGTGGTAAAAAAATTCTGTAATGGGTTTAAGGCAAGGTTACTTTTGAATTCATCATTTAGATTAAATGCCCTGAAAAAATTGAGTGGTCTTGCTGTTAAAAACCCATACATGAACCAACCCAGCAATAACAATCCTGCCAGGTGCCAGCGGCGGCGGTATTCAAATTTGTGAACATTGATATTTTTTCCTTCAACGCCAACATGGGTTCGTCTGAACATCCATATTACCATGAGCACGGCACCAAAAAGGCCGATCAGTATCCATACCACGGGGTAGCTTTGCCATACCATCTGCAGGCTTTCCTGTGGATCTTCGGCAAATATCAGGGCATCGGCATTCAGCCTGGCATTGATATAAGCAAACTGGCCAAAATCCGCCCCGTAAAAAAACAGCACGAGCAGGGTTACAATTCCGAGATAAATGGTCCAGAATTTTTTTAAACGCTCGCTGTGAAAGGGAGAAAATTTCGGGTAAACTGAAAAGATCGCAATGGGAAATAAGATGAAAGATATCCAGCGCAGATCGTACTTCAGGCCCAGCCAAAATGCGGGCAATAATTCAAACACACCGGTAGCTTCTGGCTTAAAGCATATTACAGTGGCGATCCTGAAAGCAGTAAAAATACAGAGATAGATAAAAAACAATTTTACGATCCACTGTATTGTTTTTGGCACACGCCATTTTATAAGCATAATTAAAACTTCCTTAGCAAAATGTTTTGGTAATCAAAGTTAGGCTTAAATAAATGAGCCTATCCCGCTGACCCGGTAAAATAAGAAAATGAACGCTTAACTCATAACTTTAAAAGTCCATATTTTATGATACAGTACAGGGCCTTAAAACCATCTTTCCAGCCAATTTTTTTCCCTTCATCATAGGTCCTTCCATAATAGGATATACCCACTTCATAGATCCGGATGCCTTTGATGCGTGCTATTTTTTGAGTAACCTCCGGTTCAAATCCAAACCGCTTTTCGGTTAATTTAATGGATTTGATGATATCGGACCTGAAGAGCTTATAACATGTTTCCATGTCGGAAAGGTTCAGGTTGGAAAACATATTGGAAAAAAAAGTAAGCAACCTGTTGCCGATGGTATGCCAGAAGAAAAGGATCCTGTGTGGTTTACCCCCGATAAACCTGCTGCCATATACGATATCCGCTTTTCCATCCACGACCGGTCTCAATAAAATATTGAATTCTTCGGGATCATATTCCAGGTCAGCATCCTGGATAACGAGGTAATCACCTGTCGCATATTCAATACCGGTATGAATGGCAGCGCCTTTCCCCCTGTTCACCGGGTGACTGTAATATTTGATATCAGCATCCGGGCGGGAGGCAATAAATGCCTTGATAGCCGGTTCTGTGTCATCTGTAGAACAATCATTCACAATAATGATCTCTTTTACAAAATCACTGATCAGTGTTACCTGCAGGACCCTATCAAGCGTGATGCTGATTGTTTTGCCTTCATTATAAGCTGGCATTACGATAGAAAGTTTCTTCATTTTTTTGATCCCTTAATTATTTATTGCCGGTGCCTGAGAAAACTTTACAGAAAACCGGTTATTCTCTCTTAAAAAATTATTTTTACAAAAATGTGCCGGTCTGTCCTGCTGAATTTTGTGCAAAATAACCAAGTTAGAAATTTAAGCTTTAATTATTTTTAAGATACCGGAATACAGGCCGGAACATCATGATGGGGCATATAGCACGATCTTTTACCGTTTCAGTAAAAAATGAAAAAATTAATTGACCTCGACAAATGGTTGTTTGTAAAAATAAACAAGGATGGCGCGAATTATTTTTTTGACCAGCTCATGCCATTTTTACGGCAGGCGATGACCTGGATCCCTTTCTATCTTTTCATGGCCTTGTTTGTGATCATCAATTTTCCCAAAAAAGCGATGACCTGGCTGTTGTGTGTAATTTGTACGGCAGCGGTTACCGACATGGTCAGCAGCCGTGTCTTTAAGCCGTTGATCGGCCGGCTACGCCCCTGCAATGATGCAGCCCTTGCAGATGATATCCGCCTGCTTGCCGGCTATTGCGGGCAAAACGGCAGTTTTACATCTTCCCATGCAGCCAATCACTTTGGGATGGCCGTATTTTTATTCATAACAATGAGGCCCATATGGGGGAACTGGTGCTATTTATTTTTTTTATGGGCAGCAGCTATCTGTTATTCCCAGGTATACGTGGGCGTGCATTTCCCATTGGATACGATTGGCGGTGCATTTCTTGGTATCATTGCAGGAATGTTATCAGGAAATTTTTTTATTAAAAAAGCAGGTCCGCTCAGCCGTTATTAAAATAGATCTATGCATAAGAATATTCCATGGTTATTCGCAGCGTTTTTTATCATCTACCTGATTGGCTTTGGAATTGATGTCATGGATGTTGATGCTTCTCAATACGCATCCATGAGCCGAGAAATGCTGCAAAGAGGAGATTATCTGCATTTATACGATGTAGGCAATGAATACCTCGATAAACCTCCGTTCCTGATATGGGTGAGTGCCGTGAGCATGAAATTATTCGGCATCAATAATTTTGCTTACCGGCTTCCTTCTTTTTTATTTGCAATACTTGCTCTATACGCTACTTTTAAACTAAGCAGGCTTTACTATAATAAAACGATCTCCTTATTGGCTGTGATCATTTTAGCTTCCTGCCAGGCATTCTTCCTGGTGAATCATGATGTGCGCACAGATACCATTTTAATGAGCTGGGTCATTTTTAGTATCTGGCAGCTGGCAGCCTGGTTCGGCAGCAATAAATTCTATCATTTTATTGCCGCCTGTATCGGAATTGCAGGAGGAATGATGACCAAGGGACCTATCGCCTTGCTGGTGCCCGTTTTTGCCTTCGGCTCACATTTTATCTTACAAAGGAACTTTAAGCCTTTTTTCAGGTGGGAATATTTAGCAGGCGTCCTGGTGATTGGTATTTTATTGATCCCCATGTGCGTGGGCCTTTACCAGCAATTTGATATGCATCCTGAAAAACTGGTCAATGGTAAAACAGGGGTATCCGGGCTGCGCTTTTTTTTCTGGACGCAGAGTTTTGGACGGATCACCGGTGAATCGGAATGGAACAACAAAGCCAATATCTTTTTCCTGCTTCAAAATATGCTATGGTCATTCCTGCCATGGATCCTGTTTTTTTTAATCGCATTTTTTTTAGACATCAAACAGATCCTGCGGCAAAAATTTAAAATTCTCACAAACCAGGAAGCGATCACTACGGGTGGTTTTCTGCTCGGCTATCTTTCATTGGGGCTGAGCAAATACCAATTGCCCCATTATATTTTTGTTGTATTTCCCCTGGCAGCGATCATTACGGCCAAATTCATGTATGCCTTGCTGTTTGAAAAAAAATATCCTGCATTGTATAAAGCATTGCTGAATATTCATTTCATTATATTCTCCTTGTTGTGGCTTGCCTTAATAGCACTTCTATCCGTATGTTTCGATACGATACCATTATATGTACCGGTTGCTGCAGCTATTTTATTTGCCATATACATCATCGTTTTTTTCTATAACAGGAGGTCTGTTTTTATTTTAGGAACGATCTCCCTTTTTACGATCATGGGCATTAACCTGTTCCTCAACAGTTCCTTTTACCCCTCATTGCTCAGGTATCAAATGGGCAACACGGCGGGCCGCTGGCTTCATACACAAAAAGTTCCTGTTAACCGGGTATCTATTTACCGGTACCCGGAATCGAGAAGCCTGCATTTTTATGCGCAGGGCAATATACCGCACCGGGATTCTACCGGCATGATAAAAACCGGGGACTGGATCATTACCGGGGAAACTGGCCTGGAAGAACTTCGTAGAAACAGAATAAGTTACGACAGCCTTTTTAGCGGAAAGGAATTCCACGTTTCAACGCTTTCCCTTAAGTTTTTAAATCAAAAAACGAGGGAGGGAACATTATCCCCTTATGTTATTATAAAAATAAAGTAAGTGTTATAAAATGCCCTAAACTGCATCTCAGTATATTTGCACACAATCGCTTACTATAAAAGGGCGGTCCCGCTTAAAGATATTATGGAAATATTTATATTATTGTTATTGATCTTCGTGAATGGATTATTTGTAATGAGTGAAATAGCGCTGGTAAGTGCACGCAAGGGAAGGCTTGAGGGATTGGCCAATAAGGGAGATGAAAAAGCAAAAACAGCGCTTAAACTGGCAGAGAACCCCGAGAAATTCCTGAGCACCGCACAGATCGGAATAACATTGATCTCCATTTTGACCGGTGTGTATTCGGGCGAAAAATTCGGAAAGGATATCAAGCCGTGGATCGAGCAAATTGATTCACTGAAACCATATGCAGGTTCAATCTCAACTACACTCGTAGTGATCATAGTCACCTTTTTATCGATCATTTTTGGCGAGCTCATCCCTAAAAAATTTGGATTGATAAGGGCCGAAAGGATATCCCGCCTTGTTGCAAGGCCCATGAATATCTTATCTACTATCATGCATCCCTTCGTATGGCTTTTATCCGGGATCACCAACCTGATCTTTAAGTTATTTAATATAAAAAAAGCAACTGACAGCTCTGTTACAGAAGAAGAGATAAAAGCTATGATCACCGAAGGAAGTGAGCATGGCACCATTGAAGAAGGTGAAAAAGACATCATTGAAAGGGTATTTCATTTAAGTGACCGCAGCATAACTTCCCTGATGACACATCGTACTGATATCGTATGGGTTGATATCAATGACAAAGTAGCTGATGTGATCAATAAATTTGATGAAATTGTATATTCCACTTTCCCGGTATGCGATGGAACCGTTGATAATATTAAAGGGCTGGTATATGTAAAGGATATGTTGAAATCTCCTGATGATACCCCCATCGAAAAACTCCTTAAACCGGCGCTTTTTGTCCCGGAAAATAATAAGGCCTACCAATTACTGGAAAAATTCAGAGGTACCAGGATCCACTCATGCTTTATTGTAAATGAATATGGAACACTGGAAGGAATGATCACGTTGAATGATATTTTAGAAGCGATCCTCGGAGATGTGCCGCAAACGGGCCAGGAAGAATATGAAATTATTAAACGGGCTGATGGCAGCTTTTTAGTGGATGGGCAGATCCCTTTTTATGATTTTTTAAGTTATTTTGAAAAGGCTGACTGGATGAATGAAGGCGAACAAGAATTCGATACCCTGGCAGGATTTGCCCTGCACCAACTGGAGCACATCCCCGGGACGGGAGAAACTTTTGAATGGAGGGATTTTCAATTTGAGATCATAGATATGGACGGGCGACGCATCGATAAGATCCTTGTAAAGATCTCGGATGAATTGAAAGAAGACCTGGAAGATTAGCTACAGGAAAGACCTTACAGTCCAGTCCTTCCATCCCTGACAGCTCCTTTTTTTCCACTGTTCTTTCTTTCCCATTCCAGCATTTCGGCTGTTTTTTCTACTTTTTTTGGCTTTTGGTAAGCGGCGGCTACTTTTCTACCTGCGGGATTGACGAGGTTATTCCTTTCCCATTTTTCCGTTCTTAGTAACCTTCCTGAGCCAGGCTCGTAGAATTTCCACTCCCCGTCTTTTACACTATAGGGCTCTGCTTTCACGATCTTATAATCCACGATCTCATTGCTGCCGGTACCATATACTGCAATCGTATCATAAGGCGCATCGGGGTTGTATCCTTTCCACATTTCTTCCCTTTCAAGGTCCCCGAGATAATTATAATATTGTTGTAAGCCATCCTTACCGCCGAGTATGTAATGTTCCACCCCGATCAGGTCTCCATGGAGGTTATACCTTCTCCAAAACCCATCCTTCTCGCCTTTTTTGTATTCGCCTTCTTCTTCATACCCGGGTTCTCCCCTGATCTCATCCACATGGATCACCCATTTGCCTGCTTTTGTGCCATCCTTTTTGATCGCATTGATCGTATCACCTTTGGCGCCGAGTTTAAATTCTTTGTACTGGGCAATAGCCACTATACCAAATGCAAATTGCAGCAGGGCAATGATAAAAATTGGTCTTAATTTTAGTGTACGCATTTTATAAGATATTGCTGTTATTGTGTGGGATGATCATAGAAATCAAACCATAAATGTATTCAAATTTACAGGATTCCTTTTTGCGTAAATGTTAATTCTGTTCGCCCTTTAAATTTACTTCATGAAAGATTTTAAAAAATATTATACGATCGATGCTGAGCCGGAAGACGTGTATAATGCCCTCACAAATGCGGCAACCATCCAGCTTTGGTCAGGTGACCCGGCGGTAATGGAAGCGGTTCCGGGTACCGAATTCTCTCTATGGGAAGGAAGTATTTCCGGTAAGAATATTGAATTTGTGGCTGGCAAAAAGATCGTACAGGAATGGTATTTTGGAGACCAGGCCGAAGCATCCATTGTAACCATCATTTTGCACCCTCATAAGAACGGTGCTTCTGCAGAATTAAGACATACCAACATCCCCGATGAAGATTATGACAATATTGTGGAAGGATGGAATGGGATGTATTTTGGTTCCCTGATAGATTTTTATAAACCATAAAGAGATGACATCTTTTTCAACCAAGATGTCATCTCTTCACAAGGTTTTCTATTGATTAATATCCTTCTTTTCGTCCAGCATTTTTATATAACCCCCGATGGCATCCTTATTCGCTTTATCAGGCGCCTGTGTCAATGCGATCTTTGCGTATTTTGACGCATTTTTAAAATCGCCATTTGCGGAGTATCCTCTCGCCAATCCCATATTGGTTGTAAAAACATTGGGATTTTTTTGAGCGTTCAGTTTAAATGCTTCCAATGCTTCGGCAGGTTTTTTATTCCTCAATAACTGCCTTCCGTAACCGTGCAATTCCTGCATGTTTGCAAGTGGCATGGCTTCCTTCATCAATTGAGCGGCTTCGGGACCCCTGTTAAGCTTTTCCAATAAAGCAGCCCTTGCGCTCAATGTCCTGAAAGTTTTTTGACCGATAAATGGCCCGTTAATGGAATAGTCACTCCATTGCAATGCTTCTTCAAGGTTGACATTATTTTGCACACTGAAATTAACCGCTTCAACCCAGCTGTCTTTATCAAACCCTTTATTTGAACGAAGTTCTTTTCTGTAAGTTTCGAGTTGATTTTTTATGTAATCCACAGAAACGGTAAACGGTATCCTTAATTTTTCCCAGGCCAGTGAAATGACCGCACTGTTTTCTTTTTGATCCGAGAATTCAAATTTCAAGCGCTCTACACTTTCCGTAGTCGGTATTGTTTTTACACTTACCCTTAATGCATCTTCTTTTGGATCATAAAAAAAAGAACCCCAGGAAGTTGAATTTTTGCTGAAGATCACCGTTGCTTCATTTGGGCTCATCGCCATGAATAATGCGTATGTACCAGCAGCGATCGGCTTGCCCTCTACCATTGCATCAGTACTGAAGCTGATGGTAGTATTTTCATTGGCGCCGGCACGCCATGGTGCGGTTTTGGTAGTACCAAATCCCAGGTCCGTAAATCCGTATGCTACAAGCCCGCCCCATATTTTTCCTTCTCTTCCCTTTACAGCCGGCCTGTCATAGTGAATGGTTACATCCGTGAGCCCGATCTGTTCACTCACAGATGCCTTTTTATTCCCCCCGTCTGGCAATGTGGTTAAATTTTGAGCCGATAAAGTATTCACAGAAAATAAAAGCAGGATTGGCAATAAGTAATTTTTCATCATAAAGTTTTTTTTAAAAGTAATGCTATCAGCAAAGCTGTGCAATTATATAATGATGAATGGCACCAAAAAAAATCCCTTTTCGTATCATAGAAAAGGGATATGCCTGAAAAAAAATAAAAAAATTATTTCACATCGAACTTAAGAAGGCTCTTGCCCTCCAGGAAAGCTTCCAGTTCATCGCCAACTACACATTCCCCCACCCCGGCAGGTGTTCCGGTAAAAACAAGATCGCCGATATTCAAAGAAAAGTAATTTGAAATATGGGCCACGAGGTTGTCAAAACTAAAGATCATGTCGCCGGAATTGCCCTGCTGTACCGGTTCATTATTCTTATTGAATGAGAAGTTTATGTTCTTTTTATTAAAATCAGGAGTGATATCCATGAATTTCCCAACTGCAGCGGAATTATCAAATGCTTTCGCCTTTTCCCATGGCAACCCTTTTTTCTTGCATTCGTCCTGTATATCCCTGGCCGTAAAATCGATCCCTACCGTAATACCATTGTAATAATTGCCGGCATGCCTTTCCTGTATATATTTACCATTCTTACAAACACGTAAAACCAGTTCACATTCATAATGCAGTTCATTCGTAAATTCAGGATAATAAAAGGGTGTATGCGCCTGCAATAAAGCGCTTTTCGGTTTCATGAAAATGACCGGTTCATCTGGTATATCATTACCCAGTTCCTTCGCATGATCCGCATAATTTCTACCAATACATATTATCTTCATAGTAAACGCTGATTTTGTAACGGGTTTAGAGTTTCAACGACGAAAATAAACAAAAACACATTAAAAAAACAATATAGTTTAATTATTATTCGGGTACATAAATAAGATTATTTACAATGCTCATTGTCCTTCCAAGCCCAATAGCAGCAAAGCTTTCAATAATTTCTACTGCTTTTTCAATTTTAAAGCTACCAGCGGCATCTCTTCCTTTTTCCATTTGCCCAAAACAAAATCTGATTGCATTCCTTTGGGAAATTGATTTCCAATGCCAAACCGCAACTTCGGATAGGCATCTGTTCCAAGAATATTCTGAATATCCTTTAACCCATTATGGCCGGCATCACTACCACTTGCACGTAAACGCAACTTATCCAGCGGCATGGCAATCTCATCCACAACCGTAAGCGTATGGTCCAATGGAACTTTTTCTTTTTCCATCCAGTATTTAAAAGCCCGGCCGCTTAGGTTCATAAAAGTGGTTGGGCAAATACAGGTAAACATCTTCCCTTTCCATTTTACTTCCGCCACATAGGCCAGCCTGTCCACTTTAAACATGCCGCCATGTTTCAATACAAAGGCATTGACCACATCAAAACCAATATTATGCCTTGTATTGGCATATTCATCGCCCGGATTTCCAAGGCCAACAATTAAATATTTAGACATTGGCGCTAAATTAGTTCAAAGAAGATTCAATTAAAAATTATGGGGAAATTATGTAGCCAGCACCTGTGCCAGTTTCAACATCAGTGGCGTCGCACTTTTGTACTTCAGCTCTTTGTTCGTCATTGCGAGGAACGAAGCAATCTGGCTCATTTTTGATAAGATTGCTTCATCGCAGCAATATCAACTCATTAGAACAATACGTTTGCTCTTCGCAATGACGTATACTAAATCATCTCATTCAAATATTGCTGCAGATCGGCATCTGTTTTTATCAGTACATCCCTGGTCTTACTTCCCTGGTTTGGGCCCACAACACCCGCTGCTTCCAGTTGATCCATCAACCTGCCTGCCCGGTTATATCCAAGTTTCATTCTTCGTTGCAATAAGGAAGTGCTTCCGCTCTGGCTGCCTACGATCAGTCTGGCAGCATCTTCAAACAAAGGATCTTTATCATTCAGATCAAAATCCTTTCCTTCCATTTCTTTTTCATCAACATATTCCGGTAACAGAAATGCCTGCGGATAGCCCGCTGGTCTCCGATAAAATCAACTATCTTATCTACTTCGGGCGTATCACAAATGCACATTGAAGGCGAACGATCTCCCCATTATAACTGATCAGCATATCGCCTTTACCGATCAATTGTTCTGCACCGCCGGTATCGAGAATGGTGCGGCTGTCGATCTTACTGCTCACTTTAAAAGCAATCCGTGCAGGGAAGTTTGCTTTGATGGTACCGGTAATAATATTTACCGAAGGCCGTTGTGTGGCAATGATCAGGTGAATACCAACGGCCCTTGCCAGCTGCGCCAGCCGGGCAATCGGCATTTCCACTTCTTTACCCGCCGTCATGATCAGGTCGGCAAATTCATCCACCACCAACACGATGAATGGCAAGAACTGGTGCCCTTTTTCAGGGTTCAATTTCCGGGCAACAAATTTTTCATTGTATTCCCTGATATTACGGCAGCCGGCTTCTTTCAACAGATCGTACCGGTTATCCATTTCAATACACAATGCATTGAGTGTATGAATTACTTTTTTGGTATCGGTAATAATCGCATCTTCTTCGCCGGGCAGTTTTGCCAGGAAATGTTTTCAATCGTTTTGTAAATACTCAGTTCCACTTTTTTAGGATCAACCAATACAAATTTTAATTGCGATGGATGTTTTTTATACAACAAGTGAAACAAGGATGGCATTCAATCCAACTGATTTACCCTGCCCGGTAGCACCTGCCATCAACAAGTGCGGCATGCTGGCAAGGTCAACAATAAAATTTTCGTTATCAATTTTTTTACCAATGGCAATCGGAAGATGAAAAATTATTGTTCTGAAATTTTTCAGAAGCCAGCAATGTTTTCATGCTCACAATCGTCTTCTTCACATTGGGCACTTCAATACCGATGGTTCCTTTACCGGGTATGGGCGCAATGATGCGGATGCCCAAGCGCAGCAAGGCTCAGGGCAATATCATCTTCCAGGTTTTTAATTCTTGAAATACGCACACCGGCTGCAGGAACAATTTCATACAAGGTAACAGTAGGGCCAACAGTTGCAGAAATCTTCTGAATCTCAATATCATAATTCTTAAGCGTATTGATGATCTGGTTTTTATTGGTTTCCAGTTCGTCAGGATCCTGTACAATTTTTTCGCTGCCATGATGTTTCCAGCAGATCAAGGATTGGATATTTATAATCCCGCAGATCCAGGATGGGATCATAGGGGTTTAGTTGCTGGTACTTTTGCTGCAGCAGGTTGCTGTTCCTCTTCCATCGGTTTTTTCAGACCGTTTTTATTTCCAATTCCAGGCGAACCTGCATTGCAATGGCTTATTGCCTGGGCAACCAGTCTGTTTCGGGCTATGATACTTCTTCTACCGGCATACAGGAATTTCTTTCAACTCCTGTTTACCGGTTCTTCCTTTATCTGGTCTTCTCTTTTTCAACAATTGCAGATCATGATTCAGTGCCGGATTACTTCTGGTCAGGAATATTAAGCATCGCTGCCATCTCCTTTCATAGTATTTCCTTTTCAGCTTCTGCACGGATCAGTTTCATCCGGCCGTTCAATGTCAGTTGACATATCTTCTTCAGCAACAGTTGCTATTTTCTTCAACCGCTATCTTTCTTTCCAGGCAACTGAAATACCGGATTAAAGCGCCAGATAACATATGCATAAAACAGCACCGCCAATAATACCAACCGTACCTATCTGCCCAATGACCCTATACATCCAGTCACTGCATCATATCTCCTACTGCCCCGCCCCATGGAAACGGATTTCCATTCATAATCACCGAAGCTGTAACACTTATCAATGGCAAACCGACAATCAGGTATTTAATATTTCGGGCAATGGAAAAAACCTTTTTCCCAAAAAATAAATTAACCCCCAGCACAAAAAAGAAAGTGCAAATAAATAAGAGGCGACGCCAAAGCCATGATAAATAAAAAAATGGGAAATAAAGGCGCCGAACGTGCCCATCAGGTTTGCAACTTTAGCATCGGTGCCAATAACAAACGGTAGCCCTGCTGAATACTTTATCCTGGTCTTCATCCCAGGTAAATAAATAAGAGGTAAAAGCGATAAAGAAAAGAAATGCCAGCAGCAGGAAAATACTGCCGGCTATTTTATGGGTGCGTTCATCTTTAAGTAGTTGCTTTACTTCTACCTTTTCTTCTTTTTCCTGCTTCAGGATCTTCCGGATCGCGGAGTTTTTGTTTTTGCTTTGGCCATCAGTAACAAAGATATATAAAACCAAAACTGTCAAAACACTACTCGTTCATTTACCATGCTATTTCAACGAATTTATGTAGGTTTGAAAATAAAGTGGCTGTTTTGAAAAAAAAATATTACTACCCCTGGTCTTCCTGCTGAATATGAATGTCTTTGGGCAATCATTTCCTGACAGCCTCGTAGTAAGATTAGATACCATTGATCATAGTTTCGACCTCGAAAAGCATACGCTTGTTTTTATTGATAGTGTTTTAAATGTACCTGTAAAAAATATATTCTCACAACAATTTGTTCCCCTCGAAACACTTTCATTCAAAAAAGGCATACCACCCCATCTCGTATTAAAACCTGTTTATTTACAGTTTGTGCTTGAAAATATATCACCGGGGCCCATCCCTTTTTATTTTTACCCGGGTATGCATTACAGGGAAACCAGCCTGTATTTAAAATCAATGAATGGCGGGCTCGAAAAGATACCCCTGAAACACAGGAGTGGATTCATTTTTCTAACCCTCCCGGCAGGAAAAAAAATTACATACCTGTTGAAGCTGGAGTTCAGCAGGACAGAATATAACCGGATCGCTTCCCGGATCATAAATCCACAATATTTATCCAGCTTTAAGTTGGAACTGGCCAATACCATCCACGATAAAACAACGGTTGGCTTTATATTCAGCGGTATTTTATTGATCATGATCCTGTTCACCCTGGTCAATTATTTCATTACCGGGAGAATGGAATTCTTTTATAATTGCCTTTACTCGCTTTGCATGTTCCTGATCGTCTTCCTGTATTCTTATCTCAATAATGACCCCCGCTGGCTGAATGGATTCTTATTAAGTTATCTCGACCTCTTCCTCCTCATTGCGGGTACTATTTTCTATATCCAGTTTACCCGGAAGTTCCTCGATACAAAGATCAATCACCCGGGGCTTGACAGGCTTTTCAAAACAGAGATCTGGCTCTTATCCATATTAATGGTCATCTATAGCCTCGTTCATTATTTAACCGATCATTTTGAATATGAGTACCTGCTGGAAAATACCATGAAAATAATCGCAATGGCGATTGGGCTTATTTATATATTCATCGGGATGGCTAACAGGGACAGGCTCATGAATTACCTGGCAATCGGCAATGCCGTACAGATCCAGTTCTCGGGGATCTCGCTCATATTTATTCTTTTAAATGTCAAGTCAACCAGCATTTTCAATACTGCTATTTTCTATTTTGAAGTTGGGGTAGTTGTATCTGTTTTTTTCTTCATATTGGGATTAGCTTATAAGAACAGGCAGGAATTGATCGGGAGGGTTAAAGAGGGGGAAGCCATGAAGCTGCTTGCAGAAAAGCAACATTTTGAAACACAGATCGCTGTCATCCATGCACAGCAGGCAGAAAGGAACCGTATCAGTGCGGATATGCATGATGACCTCGGTGCAGGTATGACCACGATCAGGCTATATAGTGAGCTGGCAAAAAATAAAATGGGAGATCACAAGATCCCTGAAATTGAAAAAATTTCTGCATCGGCTGATGAACTGCTCATTAAAATGAATGCGATCATATGGAGTATGACCAGTAGCAATGATTCCCTTGGAAACATGGTTGCTTATATCAGGAGTTATGCCCTTGAATATTTTGAAAACACCGGTATTACCTGCAATATTTTTATACCGGACAGGTTACCCGATATTGAAGTGAGCGGGCAGATCCGGAGAAATATCTTCCTCGTTGTTAAAGAGGCGCTGAACAATATTGTCAAACATTCAAATGCAAGCCTGGTAAAAATAACATTGCTGAAGGAGCAGCAGGGCCTGTGCCTGCTCATCAACGATAATGGAAAAGGCATTGATTTCGAAAAAACACGCCCTTTTGGAAATGGCCTGAAAAACATGAAAAAAAGAATGGAAGATATTGGGGTTGAATTTTCAATTGAAAATCATAACGGAACTACCATAAGATTATACAGGAGGACGAGGAATTAATTTTTTTTGAAACATGCAATCAACAGTAATATCCATCCTGTAATAAATGCAAGCCCGCCGAAAGGGGTTATTGCTCCTATTGCATTATAACCGGGCTTTACCGCGGCCTGCAAAAAGGCCAGCGCATACAGGGAACCGCTAAATAAAATAATGCCGGCTACAAAAAACCGGCCTGCCCATAAGGTTGTTTTAAAGGGGATATCTTTATATAAGACAGCTGCCGCGATGAGTGCGAATACATGGTAAAACTGGTACCGTACCCCTGTTTCAAACGTTGCAATGGCACGGTCGCTGATGAGATCTTTTAACGAATGGGCGGCAAAGGCACCCAGTATTACAGACAATGCTCCCAGTATTGCAGCCGTTTTTAAAAACCCTCTATGCATACGTTTTGTTATGGGGTTGATGAAGCGATCTCTTTGAGGCTTTGTTCATTAAGATCTTCAACGTGCAGGGTTAGCTTTGCCTGCCTGTAGAACGGGATGCGTTCATCCAATTTCTGGCTGATGAAAAAAAGCAACTCGGCCTCATTTATTTTTTTTAGCAATGGGCGTTTGTCTTTTTCCAGCATGATCGTTTCCAAAAGCTGGTTAGGAGTCGCTGACAGGTAAATGGTAAATCCGTTTTCATTCATCCAATCCATATTGTCATAAAAACAGGCAGTGCCACCACCGCAGGCAATGATGCAATTATCCAGCGCCGACATTGTTCTGAGGTTGGTTGATTCTTTGACCCTGAAATAATCTTCCCCTTTTTTTTCAAATATGTCCAACACCGATTTTTGTTCTTCTTCTTCGATTACTTCATCGAGGTCATAAAATGCGAGGTTATTGGCAGCAGCCCACAGCTTACCCCAGTAAGACTTACCGCTTCCCATAAAGCCAATTAAAAAAATGCGCATACACAAATGTAGGGAGAGAATTGTCAATTGACAATTGACAATTGATAATTGCTAATTATGACTTCTTTTTATAATCCCCCCGTTTCCAGGCTTTAATGAATTCGGCCCAGGCAAATGGATTGAAAATATTCTGTGGGGCCACCTGGCCGGAATAATATAATTTATTGGCCCTTTGCTTCATATACATGTTGGAAGCTTCCCTGCCATCGGCAGGTAAAGTAGCCATCAGAACACGCCTTGTGGCAATATCGTTATTACTGCGTGCAATGGCAATGTCATCATCGGGCACTTTTGTATTTACAAAATCCCGCTCAAATTGTTCGCGGCTTAGCCTTGGTTTGATGATCGTTGCAGGAAGATAAACGGTATCATTTACCATCAATTGTATGATGCTATGTTGGTTTCCTTCCAGATTCCTGGGAATTTCTGCAATTTTGGTTTATACCCGATACTGGTAAATTCCACCTGGTCTCCTTTTAAAACTACAATGCTGAAAACACCGCTGTCATTGGTGATGGTGCCCCGGTTCTGTCCTTTTACAACAACACTTACGGCAGGGATGCCTTTCAGGCTGTCGGCAGTCATTACTACGCCATACAATTGAACAACGGAATCTTTAAAGGTTTCAAATTGTGCATTGCAGCAAAAGAAATAACACTTAAACCAACCCATAAAAGGAATATCGTAAAATTTTTTATTCATGTATCAACTTTCTGGCAGTGGTATTGGTTTTAAATCGCCGCTCAATGGTATGCCGTACAAGTGAGTGACACAACGCTGATGAGAGATGAACAACTGCTGGTCTCAAAAATAACAACATTTCTGTAAATGATAAACAAAGTAAGGGCTTCAATGGTTAATTTTGCAGTTCAAATATGTTTTTTAACAAATAATTGAACGATGACGAACGAAGAAATATTAAAAGCGCTGAGCAATGTGCAGGAACCCGACCTTGGAAGGACCTTGTGACACTGAATATGGTAAAGGATATTGTTGATCGAAGGCAATAATGTTTCTTTTACAGTGGTCCTTACCACACCTGCCTGCCCGCTGAAGGATATGATCAAAAATGCCTGTATCAATGCCGTAAAAATATTGGTGAATAAAGAAGCGGAAGTAACGGTAAATTTTACCAGCAATACCACAGAACCGGAAGGATGCAAAAACTATTTTAGCGGTGTAAAAAATATTATTGCGGTGGTGAGTGGCAAAGGTGGCGTAGGAAAAAGTACGGTGGCTGCAAACCTTGCACTGGCATTGGCAGAAGGTGGTGCAAAAGTTGGATTGATGGATGCAGATATTTATGGCCCCAGCCAGCATATCATGTTTGGTATCCGGGGCGAAAGGCCAATGATGAAGGATAATGGATGGAAAAGGAATGATCGTTCCGATTGAAAAATTCGGCATCAAAATGATGAGCATTGGTTTGCTGGTAGATGAAAAACAGGCCGTGGTTTGGCGTGGCCCGATGGTGAGCAGTGCCATCCGGCAGTTTGTGAGCGATGTGGATTGGGGTGAACTGGATTACCTGGTCATTGATATGCCGCCGGGAACCGGCGATATTCATTTGACGATCGTGCAAACTGTTCCGGTCACCGGTGTGATCGTGGTCACCACTCCCCAGCTGGTTGCCTTGGCTGATGCAAAAAAAGGGATTGCCATGTTTGGCCAGGCACAGCTGAAAGTGCCCGTGATCGGCTTGTTGAAAACATGAGTTATTTTACTCCGGAGGAATTGCCGGACAATAAATATTACATTTTTGGAAAAGATGGCGGGAAAAATTTAGCCGAAGAATTTGATATTCCATTCCTGGGACAAATACCACTCGTACAAAGTATCCGTGAAGGCGGTGATATCGGTGTACCTGTTATGGTTGGTGATGATGAGATAAGCAAAAATGCTTTTGCTGAATTTGCGGGTAATGCTGCCCGTGGGATCGCCATGCGGAATGCGAATATGGCCGCAACAGAGATACAGGAAATACTGGAATAAAGATTTCACGCCAAGCCGCCAGGAGACGCAAAGATCTCAAGGGTTAACACGCCTTTGCAATCTTTGCGTCTTTGCGTGAAATAAGCCTTGTAAATAAATTATTGATTAAATTAGCTTATGAAAATTTCCTCCATCATTCTATGCATATTCTTCTTAGCGTCATGCAATTCAAGCAAAAAAATGAGCGGCTCAAATAATAACACGCCAACAGCAACAGCAGGCCCGGCAACATTTGACAAACAGGGCCATCGCGGCTGCCGTGGGTTGATGCCCGAAAATACGATACCTGCAATGATCCGTGCTGTTGGTATGGGCGTAACAACCCTGGAAATGGATGTGGTTATTACAAAGGATAAAAAGATCATTCTCTCGCATGAGCCTTTTTTCAATCACGAGATCAGCACAAAACCGGATGGGACATTTATTGAAGAAAAAGACGAACGCAGTTTTAATATTTACCAGATGGACTATGAGCAGGTAAAAACCTTTGACGTAGGAATGAAAACACATCCACGGTTCCCCCGGCAACAAAAAATGAAAGCGGTGAAACCCTTGTTGTCAGATGTATTAGACAGCATTAAGAATTATATGATGCTGGCCAGGAGGCCCTTTCCTTTTTACAATATTGAGACCAAGTGTATGCCTGCAACGGACGGATTGTACCATCCGGGGCCTGCAGAATTTGTAGAACTTTTGATGCAGGTGATCAAGGAAAAACACCTGGAAGAGCAGGTCATCATTCAGTCCTTTGATACCA
Source organism: uncultured Chitinophagaceae bacterium (assembly GCA_963779595.1). Classification (GTDB taxonomy): domain Bacteria; phylum Bacteroidota; class Bacteroidia; order Chitinophagales; family Chitinophagaceae; genus Ferruginibacter. The sequence goes on from CAVZYY010000002.1 coordinate 1,182,064, forward strand.
GGACATTAAAATACCTGCATGAGCATTACCCCGCCATTCAGACAGCATTGTTAATTGAAGAAGGAGAGGGTGAAACGATACCCGGGAAAATAAAGAGTATGGAATTTATGCCCTCCATACTCAGCCCGCATTATTCGCTGGTAACAAAAGAGCTGTTGGATGGCTGGCATTCACACAGCAGAAAAGTCATCCCATGGACCGTAAATGATAAGGCTACAATAGAGACATTAAAAAATATGGGAGTGGATGGTGTTATTACGGATTACCCGGATCTGTTTAACTAATAACATGAATTTATATAAACACGAATTTTTAGCACGAATTACACGAATTAGAGTTTGATTCCCAGCCAGTCAACTGCGTTTTTGAAGAGTAATTTTTGTTTTAATTCAATTTGCAATCCCATTTTCTCTATCATAAGGCCGGGATGATGTTCACCTAGCGGAAAGGGATAATCACTCCCCAGGCAGATCTTATCTTCTCCCATCACATCAAGAATGAATTGCATGGCTTTTTCATCATGCACCAGGCTATCTATCCAGAATTTACCGATATAATCTCTTGGGTTGACTAGCATTATCAATGGCAACCAGGTCGGGCCTTACATTAAAGCCATGTTCGATCCTGCCGATCGTTATGGGAAAGGAACCTCCGCCATGTGCAAAAGCAACTTTCAGTTTCGGAAATTTTTCAAACACGCCACCGAATATCATGGAACAGATGGCCCGGGAAGTTTCTGCCGGCATGCCTACAAGCCAGGGCAGCCAGTATTTTTGCATCTGCTGTTCTCCCATCATTTCCCAGGGATGTACAAACAAGGCACAGCCCAGTTTTTCCGCTCCTTCATAAAAAGGAAAAAATTTTCGATCACTTAAGTTCATTCCGTTGATATTACTTCCGATCTCAAGCCCCGGCATTTTTAATTCATTTACACAGCGTTCCATTTCTTCAATGGCCAGATCGATATCCTGCAATGGAACCGTGCCAATACCAATAAAACTTTTAGGATCTTTTGCAACGGTATCGGCAATATGGTCATTAAAAAACCGGGAAGTTTCCAAGCCATCTTTCGGCTTTGCCCAATAATTAAACAAAACGGGAATGGTGGAAAGCACCTGCATGTTCACATCCGTCTCATCCATTTCTTTCAACCGCATGTCGGCATCAAAACAATTCTCATCTACTTCCCTGAAAAGCTTATCGCCCTTCATCATGCAGGCTTTGCAATTGCGGTGTTCGAGATGAATGAATTCTCCATAGCCGAATTTTTGTACCCAGTTGGGCATTTTATCGGGCATGATGTGAGTGTGAATGTCTATTTTCATTGAAGATGTTTCTTGATGCTTGATTACTGGATACTTGATTACCTGGATGAAGTAGATGTAGGATCAAGATAACCAATCAACGAGTATCCAGTATCAAGAATCTGTTTTTTTATCCTTTCTTCACCGGTGGAGCCATTACCGCCCCACATTTATCTGCAGGTGCGTTTATTACTCATCTGAATAAAATCCTTCCATCACCGGAGGCAGTTGTTTTACAATATCTGAAACGTGTAAATGCTCTTCATATAATTTATTCCCGCAATTTTCACAATACCATAAAAAGCCATCTTCTTCTGTTTCCCTCACTTTTTCAATCACAAGTCCAACAGTATTTGGCCCACGTTGCGGTGAATGCGGCGTTTTAGGCGGCAACAAAAACATATCACCTTCATTGATAGGAATATCACTGTGTTCACCATTATCAATGATCTTTAAAACAATATTTCCTTCTACCTGGTAATACAATTCTTCACTTTCATTGTAATGATAATCTTTACGGGCATTGGGCCCGCCCACAACCATCACGATAAAGTTTTCAGCGTCTTTATATACACATTGATTGCCTACAGGAGGTTTCAAAAGGTTCACGGTTTTCATCGATCCATTTTTTTAAATTGAAAGCGGGATGCAATTGCCATAACAAAGATTTAGAATTGTAAGTTAAGAAAATACAGGATATTATGATACCAGGATATCAGGGTAGAATACTGCGATCCCAGTTTTAATTTTTCACTTTTCCCTTTTCACTTTACCTTTAGCCCATGCAATTGGATATTCCTTATCACCTGGAAAATTTTATCGGTGGAAATTTTATTGGCCCGCTCAGCGGAAAATTCATTGATAATATCAATCCTGCCACAGGTGAAATTTATGGACAGATCCCCGACAGCAACGAAAAAGATATTGATGTGGCGGTACATGCTGCAAAAAAAGCATTTCCTGCATGGTCTGTTACACCGGCTGAAAAAAGATTTAAGATCTTAAACAGGATCGCCGAATTCATTGATGAAAACCTCGATGAACTGGCACTGGCAGAAACAAATGACAATGGCAAACCCTTGTGGTTAAGCAAGCAGGTGGATATTCCGCGGGCTTCTTCGAATTTTCGTTTTTTTGCGACAGGCATCATGCATTTTGCAGCAGAAAGCCATAGCATGGAAGATAAGGCGATCAATTATACATTACGGCAACCGATAGGTGTTGTTGGCTGTATCTCGCCCTGGAATCTGCCCTTGTATTTATTTACCTGGAAAATAGCCCCGGCACTGGCTGCAGGAAATTGTGTCATTGCCAAACCATCGGAAGTAACACCTGTCACTGCTTTTCTTTTAGGAAAGATATGTAAAGAAGCCGGGCTGCCCGATGGGGTATTGAATATTGTTCATGGCACCGGCCCTCATTGTGGGGAAGCGATCGTAAAACATCCGGAAATAAAAGCTATTTCTTTTACAGGAAGTACCCGGGCCGGTGAACATATTGCATCGGTTGCAGCACCTATGTTTAAAAAATTATCACTTGAACTGGGAGGTAAAAATCCCAATATCATTTTTGCAGATTGCGATTGGGAAAAAATGATGCAGACAACTATCCGCTCTTCTTTCAGCAACCAGGGGCAGATATGTTTATGTGGCAGCAGGATCATTAATTGAGTCATCCGTGTATGAAAAATTTAAAAAGGAATTTGTTGAGAGAACAAAAAAATTAACCGTTGGCGATCCGCTGGATGAAGAATCAAAACAAGGATCGCATTGTAAGCAAGCTGCATTTTGATAAGGTAATGAATTGTATCGAGATCGCTAAACAGGAAGGCGGTAAAATTTTTTGTGGTGGCAATGCAGTTAAGGTGGAAGGAAGATGTGCAAATGGCTATTTTATTGAGCCAACAGTGATTGAAGGACTTGGCCCGAAACTGCAAAACAAATAAGGAAGAAATCTTTGGGCCTGTCGTTACACTGCAATCATTTAATACATTGGAAGAAGCGCTTGAATTCGCCAATGCAACTGAATATGGGCTGGCGTGCCACAATCTGGACACAGGATATTTCAAAAGCAAATATTGTGGCCGCAAAAATTGAAAGCGGCATCGTTTGGATAAATTGCTGGCTTGCACAGGGATCTGCGTACAGCTTTTGGCGGCGTGAAAAACAGTGGCGTTGGAAGGGAAGGCGGATGGGAAGCGTTGCGGTTTTTTACAGAAGCGAAGAATGTTTGTATCGTTTTTTAAACCGCAAAGGCACTAAGACACAAAGTTTTTTTAATCACATATAGGTTATGAAAGATATTATCAAAACAGAAACATGCGGCGAAACCCTTAGGCGCATATCCTCACGCACGAAGAGTGGGAGATTTATTATTTCTTTCAGGTATTGGTGCAGGAAGTGCGAAAGATAATTCTATTCCGGGTTTGGAATTGGATGATAAAGGAAATATTATAAAGTATGATATTGAAGCAGAATGCCATTCAGTATTTGCAAATGTAAAAGCAGTACTGGAAGCAAGTGGAAGCAGTTGGGATAAGATCATCGATGTCACTGTTTTCCTAACAAACATGAAAAAAGATTTTCCCGTTTATAATAAAATATATGGCGAATATTTTAAGGATGTGAATGCGTGCAGAACAACTGTAGAAGTAAAAAGCCTGCCAACGCCTATTGCAATTGAATTAAAAGTAATTGCAACTATATTAAATTACAGGATCTATGGATATTAAAGTTGGATGGATTTATGAATACAGGAATACACTGAGATTACGCAAAACAATTGGACGAAAAGGATCCATTAAAACCTTTCAGGGAAAAATTTTATATCCCAATGATCAATGGAAAAGAAACGATTTATTTTACAGGCAATTCACTGGGCCTTCAACCCAAAACAACGCAGGATTATGTTCTAAATGAACTGGAAGACTGGGCAAACTATGGCGTGGAAGGGCATTTTCATGCAAGAAATCCCTGGCTCAGTTATCATGAAATGTTTCCTGCCCTGCTTTCAGGAATTGTAGGTGCATTGCCTGAAGAGATCGTAGTGATGAATCAACTAACTGTGAACCTGCATTTACTGATGACCAGTTTTTACAGGCCAACCAAAGAACGTTTTAAGATAATCTGTGAAGCAAAAGCATTTCCTTCTGATCAATATGCATTTCAATCGCAGGCAGAATTGCATGGCTTCGATCCGGATGAAGTGATCATAGAAGTCGAACCAAGGACTGGCGAACATACAATACGAACAGAAGATATTCTTACAGACGATCAAAAAACATGGAAATGAAACAGCGCTTGTTATTATTCGGTGGCGTAAATTATTATAGCGGCCAGGTATTTGATATGAAGGCCATGCAAAAGCGGCACATGAAGGCGGGGCATTATTGTGGCTTCGACCTGGCACATGCTGCCGGAAATGTTGAATTGCAATTGCACGACTGGAATGTAGACTTTGCATGCTGGTGCAGTTATAAATATTTGAACAGCGGTCCGGGTGGCGTTGCAGGTGCATTTATTCATCAACGTCATATTACAGATAAGAAAATGCTGCAGGCTGGCCGGATGGTGGGGACACGAAAAAGCAACCCGCTTCAAAATGGAAAAGGATTTCGATCCCATTCCAACTGCAGAAGGCTGGCAGCTGAGCAATGCGCCCGTATTGAGCATGGCAGCACACAAAGCGTCGCTGGAAATTTTTAACGAAGCAGGAATGGAGAACCTAGTTTCAAAAGGAAAAGCGTTAAGCAGTTATTTATTATTTATCTGGAGGAAATAAATAAAACATCTGCATCGAAAATAGTCATGGAAATGATCTACACCGAGAAATGAAAATGAACGAGGGCTGCCAGGTATCTATGCTGATGCTTGAAGAAGGAAAGAAATCTTCGATGCATTGAAACAAGACAGGTGTGATCGCAGACTGGAGGGAACCAAACGTTATCCGCGTGGCACCCGGTACCTTTATACAACAGCTTTGAAGATATTTACAAATTTGGAGAGATCATTTCAGGTATGTTGAAATAAAACGGCTGCTGTATATCTTAATATCCATTATTAATAAGACAAATGCAAAAAAAAATTACAATCATTGGTGCGGGTCTAGTAGGTTCTTTGCTTTCTATTTATTTATCAAAAAGAGGATACAAGGTTAAGATTTATGAGACGCCGAGACCGATATGCGAAACGAAGCGATCAGTGCCGGCCGTTCCATCAACCTTGCACTCAGCGACCGTGGCATAAAAGCATTGGAAGAAGTTGGGATCATGGATGAGATCAGGAAGATAGCGATCCCGATGCATGGCCGTCAAATGCACAATGCAGATGGACAACACCCTTACCAGCCATATGGAAAAGAAGGCCAGTTTATCAATTCCGTTTCCAGGGGCGAACTGAATTGAAAACTGATGGACCTTGCAGAAGAAAATAATGTAGAGATCATTCTTTAACAAAAATGTAACAGCATCGATTGGAAAAACAATGAAATTCATTTTATAAATACGATGCGATGAAAGTGCCACCGCAAATTTCACAGCTGACCTCATTTTCGGAAGTGACGGTGCTTATTCCGCAGCAAGGCTCACCCACCAGTTGCAACACGATCGTTTTCAATATGAACAATTTTATATTGATTTTGGATACAAGGAATTAAATATCCCTGCGGGCAAAGACAGGAAATTTCTGTTGGAAAAAAATGCATTGCATATCTGGCCACGTGGAAATTATATGCTGATCGCTTTGCCAAATATGGATGGCAGTTTTACCTGCACATTATTTTTTCCTTTTGAAGGAGAACCTTCTTTTAAATCACTTGACACAAATGAAAAACTGAGATCATTCTTTGATAAAACATTTGCAGATGCTTCAAGGCTGATGCCTACACTGGAAGCAGATTTTTTCAACAATCCCACTTCTTCTTTGATCACAGTAAAATGTTTTCCATGGATACGGGAAGATAAATTTGCTTTGATTGGTGATGCTGCACATGCGATCGTTCCCTTTTTTGGACAAGGCATGAACTGTGGCTTTGAAGATTGTTCTGTATTAAATGGGCTTATAGAAAAAATGCTGAAGACTGGAAGAAAATTTTAACTGAATATCAACAGCTCCGCAAACCGGATGCAGATGCTATTGCAGACCTGGCACTAAATAATTTTGTGGAGATGAGGGATAAGGTGGCTGATCCTAAATTTTTATTGCAGAAAAAAATTGAAGCAAATTTCAGTAAAAAATATCCTGACAAATGGATCCCTGCTTATGCCCAGGTAACATTCAGTCCGCATATCAGATATAGCGATGCACTTAAGAATGGAATCAGGCAGGAGGCGATCATGCAAAAGATCATGGCGCTCCCGGATATTGAAAATAAATGGCAGACTGAAGAAATTGAAAAAATGATTCTTGAAAACCTCAACGCGTAAACATGTACAAACTCCCTTATTTCACAGAAGAAGATCAGGAAAAAGTGATCGCGTTTCATGAAGGAAAATTCTTTCGCGGTGATAACAGGTTTTGGAGAGGAGTACCCGGTTGCTTCACATCTCCCGCTGGAAATTATTATCAAAGAAGATGGCAAAATATTTTTTACCGGTCACCTCATGAAAAATTCGGACCATCATAAATCATTTGAAAAAAATGAAAATGTATTGGTCGTTTTCAATGGCCCGCATACCTTCGTAAGTGCAAGCTGGTATACCAAACCCGATGTAGCCAGTACCTGGAATTATATCACCGTTCATGCAAAAGGAAAAATAAAATTTACCGATGAAGCAGGGACCTACAAAGCTATCCATGCCATCACAAACAAATATGAAGGCATTGAGACTGCCGCTTCCTTTGATAAACTGCCGGAAGAATATGTAGCGAGGTTGATAAAGGCCATTGTTGGATTTGAGATAGAAGTGATCAGTATTGATAATGTTTTTAAATTAAGCCAGAATCATAACGAGGAAACCAGGAAAAGCATCATATCACATTTGAAGGAAAGAGGCGATAAAGATTCTAATGCTATTGCTGGAGAGATGGAGAAAAGAATGGATCAATCCTGAATCAAAAATTGTCAATTATCAATTGTCAATTGTAAAAACCAACAATGCATCGTAATATTATCATTGAAGAAATAAAAAGGAAAAGATCTTACTTGCTGGTAGGATTAGATACAGAATCAACAAGATCCCGAAACATCTTCAAAGCAGCGCTGACCCTGTTTTTGAGTTCAATAAACAGATCATAGATGCTACCAAAGACCTTTGCGTCGGCTATAAGATCAATACCGCATTTTATGAAGCCATGGGTGTTAAAGGCTGGGAAGCAATGGAAAGGACGGTGAATTATATACCGCTGGAACATTTTAAAATTGCAGATGCCAAACGCGGTGATATCGGCAATACTTCTTCGCAATATGCAAAGGCATTTTTTGAAACCTTGAATTTTGATGCCATTACTGTAGCACCCTATATGGGAGAAGACAGCATCAGGCCCTTTTTGGAATATGAAAATAAATGGACGATCGTGCTGGGATTAACGAGCAATAAAGGAGCAGCCGATTTTGAAATGCTTAAGGTTGCTGGTGAAAACGGCAACAACAGCGATGATGAATTTTTATATGAGAGGGTGTTAAGAACCGTGAGTCAATGGGGCAATACGAATAACCTGATGTTTGTTACCGGGGCCACACAGGCAAATGAATTGGCAAATATCCGAAAAATAATTCCGGATCATTTTCTACTGGTACCCGGCGTCGGTTTCCAGGGCGGAAGCTTAAAAGAAGTTTCAGCATTTGGGATGAATAAAGATTGCGGTCTCCTGGTAAATGCATCCAGGGCAATTATTTATGCAGGAAAAAATGAAAATTTTGCAACGGAAGCCAGGGAGATCGCATTGCAATACCAGGCAGAAATGTCTTTATTGCTACCTGAATAAAAAAATTCCATTTTATATGAACGAAATACTATCAAGGCATCTTCGTGGCTCTGTGCCTCCGTGGCTTTGTGTTTTTAATAATATGCAGTATATGGTAAGAATATTGAAACACAGAGCCACGAAGACACAGAGAACAAAATCAAATACTACTAAATTCTAAAGTTGTTCATTCGCTAAATTGCTCAATATTAATTGAGATAATCGAGTTGCCCATTTATTGTATTCCTTACCGGAAGGGTGTAACCCATCAGGTGCTACAAATTCAGCATCATTGCTATCGGTCCTTTGAGCATCGGTAATATTTATGAAGTGTGTTTTAAGTGTCAATGCTGTTGTTCTACAAACATCATTATAAACATCAATTTCTGTTGCAATTTTTTGCCTGTCCCTGCCTGCCGCAAATGGCGTTACTCCCCAATCAGGAATACTTAAAACATATACATTCTTTTCTATCCCGCCGGCAAACTGTATGGCCATCTGTAACAGCACTTCAAATTCTTTTTTAAACTCATCAACCGGTCTCTCCCTGTATTGATTGTTGACACCAATCAATAAACTTACAATATCATACCGGGGTAAAAATATGGTGTGGCCAATGGCTTCAATCAGCTCATCCGTTGTCCAGCCGGTTTTTGCAATGATCTCCGGCGCTGAAAAAACATGGGGCGGCAGATCAGCTGATGCTTCATCACTGATCGCTGTTTTGCGTATCAATTGCACTGTTTGATAAGGAAATGATTCAGCAAGAGGCACCTGCTCCCCAATTGTATAACTATCGCCCAGGGCCAGGTATGAAGAGTTTGCCATGTTACAACTACTGATTTTTATATTAGTTATCTAAAGGCTTTGTTGGTTTTCCGTGTACAAAACTGCCGGTTGGCTCACCATACCAGGGAACGATATCATATGCAAATATTCCTGCTGCAACCGCGGGATCAGTTGATACCATTTTTTCTGCTTCTTCTTTTGATTTGCAATCAAAGATAAAAAGGCCTCTCCAGGCCAGGTCATTCTTGCCGAATGGGCCTGCAACCTTTAATATCCCATCATAATAAAGCTTATTGATATTATCCATATGGCCTGCAAACAATTTTGTCCTTGTAGTCGAATCAAGATCCTGTTTCGGCCCGGTTTTAAGAAGGACGAACCAGTACCGTTCGATCTTTTCTGCCGGGGTCTTTTCCGTCTGCTTACTTTCTTTTGGATCGGCGGCTTTGATTTTCTCCTGCGCAATTGCTGACTGTACAAATACACAAGAGCAGATCGTTAAGATCAATAAATATTTTACCGGTTGTTTCATCATTTAAAATTTGTTTAAAAATACAAAAGGCCCGTAACATCTACGGGCCTTTTATCAAATAAAAAATGTATTTATTATATCGTAACAGTTTTTTGCTTTTTCTTTTGTTTATCCTTGTCCTTATCTTTTCCTTTTAATTCCTCTTCTGTTGCTTCTCCCAATATGATCGAACTAAAACTACTCTTTACCTTTACTGGAACATTGCCATTCCCTGATTTACCATCGTATTGATTATCGAATTTGGGCCCACGGCTATCATCCTTATCTTCATCACTGGTGAATTTTATCGCGGTCTTGTTCTTAAATGAGCCAAAGCTCGTAGAGATCGCATAAGTGGCAGGAAGATCACCCATCGGTTTCAGGTTCAGTGTTGAATAGGACGTATTGAGATCAAGGCTGGCCAGGTTATTATCAAGGTTCAAAACCACTTTGCTGCTGAATTCAAGATTCATTTTTATATTTCCTGATAAGCGGGCAATTGACGCACCGGAATATTTGATGTCCAGGTTTCCCCCCGGAATATTTCCCAGTTTCGCTGTACCGAATTCCACGTGAAATATTTTTAACATTCGATAGATTTCCTGTATTCAGCTTTCCAAATTTACTTGTAAGATCAACCTCTCCTTTAAAATCCGGTAATGTAGTTGTGCCAAATTCATTTTTGATCTTCAAAGGATTGGATGCTGGCATCGAGATGGTATAATTGATCGTCATGGTACTTTTCTCCCCTTTTGAAGTATTGATGTCTTTCATTTTTGTTTTAAATGAGATCTCTTTTCCTTTCTGCGCATCATTGACAGATATCCTGTCCAGTATTTTTTGCGCCAGGGCATCTGTATTGGCCGATACTTCAATATTCACATCTACTTTTATTTCATTCTTATCCCATGTAGTCACTTCCACCGATCCAAATGAATTCTGGATATTGAGTTTATCGGCAGAAGAAACATTGTAAGATTTGTTGACCGCTTTCTTTTTTACAAATTCATATTTTTTTTCCTTGTTGTTATTGTCATTATCATTATCGTCCTGTGCCATACAGTATAGACTGGCAAGAATGAAATAAAAGGAAGTACGAGGCTAAATGGTCTGATAAATTTTTTCATGGCTATACTTTTTTGATTGTTTAATTTGTTGAATGATGTTTAATTGCTGATTCAATACATTCAGCTGCAGCTGCAGGTTTTGAATCATGGCTTCCAGCAGCATTTCCCGGTTTGGCGTAACGCTGAGTTGGCTTTTCAAGGATATTGTATGAACTGTCCAATTGGTTAATATCTTTTGTGAATTTTTGATAGAGTTCGGGCTGTTCTTTTGCCAAGTGCTTTTAATTCTTCCTGCTTTATGTCGATCATTTTGGCAAACTGGTTCATCTGCGGTGCATATTCGGGTGCCAGTTTATTAATATCCGTTTCTGTTTTGGCGGTAACCGGCTCAATGTGTCTCTTTTTTATTAAGCTGTAAATAAATAATCCCGACGCGATGATCAGTACAGCTGCGGCCGCCATACTCCATTTAAAAAACGGGCAGATGGATGAATCTTCGTTTTTTTCTTTCCGGAAAATGATGCTTCCATATTTTCCCATACTTTCCCGGATGGCAATTCACTCATCAAAATCCTCCCGGTTATTTCAGATAAAATTTTCTAATCGGTTACTCATGATCCTTCTTTTAATAGTTGCAATAATTTTTGTTTTGCCCGCATGTATTGGGTACGTGTTGTTGATTCGGCAACATTCAATATCTCGGCTATCTCTTCATGATCATATCCTTCCAGCAGATACAGATTCAATACAGTGCGGTACCCATCGGGCAATTTCATGATCGCTTTTTTAACAGCATTCTACTTTTAGTGTTATTTCTGTTTCGTCAACTGGCAATTCTTCGGCATTATCATAACCTGCGATCTTTTCAATATCCACCCAGTCGATCCTTCTTTTTTTCAGCTGGTTAATCGAGCGGTTGATACAGATCTGTTTTAGCCAGCCCCCAAAACTCGTCCGGTATTCAAAACCTTCCAGGTTTTTGAAAGCTTCAATAAAACTTTCCTGCAATACATCTTCAGCTTCTGCTACATTATTCAAAATCCGCAGGCAGGTATTGAACATGGCTTTTGAATAACGCTGGTATAATTCCTTATAACCCAAGTGTATCACCCCGCTTGCAGCGCTCTACCAGTTCATCCCGCTTTGGCATTACAGTCAGTTCCAAAAAAAATGTTTTAATAGTTAGAGACAAGGCTTTTTCCCCGATGTTGCATAAAAAGTAAAAAAAACAAAAATTTCTGTCTGCCCGAGGTATTATCTTTGCCGGCGGATGAATAAAGGGATACACGGGACTGGATAAAACCGCCTTGCTGGCGCTTTGTATATACACGCGAAGGCGCAAAGACACAAGGGTAATTTCACCTTAGCGACTTAGCGTCTCTGCGGTAAAATGTAATAACGTACTAAAACTATAAACTTTTTATGGCTGCAAAAACAGACAACTTTCAATCTCCTGATTATTTTAATGTAGATGAATTGTTGACAGAAGAACATAAGCTGGTTCGGGAAAGTGTGCGCAATTATGTAAAAAAAGAGATTTCTCCTATCATTGAAGATTATGCGCAACGGGCAGAATTTCCCCAGCAGATCGTAAAACAAATGGGTGACCTGGGTTGCTTTGGCCCAACCGTTCCCGAACAATATGGCGGGGGCGGACTGGATTATATCAGCTACGGGTTGATGATGCAGGAACTGGAACGTGGCGATAGCGGTGTTCGATCAACTGCGTCTGTGCAGGGCAGTTTGGTGATGTTCCCCATCTATCAATATGGAAGTGAAGAACAGCGCAATAAATATTTACCCAAACTGGCAAGCGGCGAATGGCTGGGATGTTTTGGACTGACAGAACCCAATCATGGCAGCGATCCCAGCAGCATGCTCACCAATATTAAAGATGCCGGTGACCATGTGATCTTAAATGGTGCAAAAATGTGGATCAGCAATGCGCCTTTTTCACAGGTGGCAGTAGTATGGGCAAAGGATGAAGCAGGTGACATACGTGGTCTGATCGTGGAAAGAGGTATGGAAGGATTTACTACACCTACCACGCATGGCAAATGGAGCTTGCGTGCAAGCGCAACCGGTGAACTGGTTTTTGACAATGTAAAAGTTCCAAAAGAAAATATTTTACCCAATGTAAAAGGATTAAAAGGGCCACTGGGTTGTTTAACCAAAGCGCGTTATGGTATTGCCTGGGGAGCCATTGGCGCTGCGATGGATTGTTATGATATTGCCTTGAATTATAGTAAAGAAAGGATCCAGTTTGGAAAGCCCATTGGCGGTTTTCAATTGCAGCAAAAAAAGCTGGCCGAAATGGTAACAGAAATCACCAAGGCCAATTATTGAACTGGCGCCTGGGTGTTTTAATGAACGAAGGAAAAGTAACGCCGCAACAGGTAAGCATGGCAAAACGAAATGCCTGCGAAGTGGCCGCCAATATCTGCAGGGATGCGCGCCAGATGCTGGGCGGCATGGGCATTACCGGCGAATACCCCGTTATGCGCCACATGATGAACCTTGAAAGTGTGATCACTTACGAAGGAACACATGATATTCATTTGCTGATAACAGGAATGGATGTGACGGGATGAATGCGTTTAAATAAATTGCTTTTAAATTGAATGATGTGGAAAATATTCAGGATTCAACATGCGAATTTGAAACAACATTATCAAAAATGAATTAAAAAATTCAGTTATCGGCGCCGGTACCATGGGAAACGGCATTGCCCATGTATTTGCCCAAGCAGGTTTTAAAGTGAAAATGGTTGATGTGAATCCATCCCAATTGCAAAGGGCATTGGATACCATCGGAAAAAACCTTGACAGGCAAATTGCAAAAGGCTCCATCACAGAAGAACAGAAAAAAGAAACACTTACATAAATTTCCATTGTATCCGATATGGCTGAAGGTGTAAAGAATGCCGACCTGGTTGTAGAAGCAGCCACAGAAAATATTGAACTGAAACTGGAAATATTTAAGCAGATGGATACTTGTAGCGCCTGCAGATTGTATCCTGGCAACCAATACTTCTTCCATTTCCATCACAAAAATTGCAGCGGTCACCAAAAGGCCGGACTTGGTGATAGGTATGCATTTTATGAATCCTGTTCCGGTAATGAAACTGGTAGAGATCATCAATGGATATGCAACAACACAGGAAGTAACCGATACTCATTGTTGAACTCAGCAAAAAACTTGGTAAGATTCCCTGTGCTGTAAATGATTATCCTGGCTTTATTGCCAACCGCATTTTAATGCCGATGATCAATGAAGCTATTTATAGTTTGTATGAAGGGGTTGCCGGCGTGGAAGAAATAGATACGGTAATGAAACTTGGTATGGCGCACCCGATGGGGCCATTGCAATTGGCAGATTTTATCGGCCTTGATGTTTGTTATGAGCATTTTAAAAGTATTGCAGGATGGATTTGGTAATCCAAAATATGCACCCTGTCCTTTGTTGGTAAATATGGTTACTGGCAGGAAAACTGGGCGTAAAAAGCGGGGAAGGTTTTATAAATATACAGCAGGAAGTAAAGAATTGGTGGTGAGTGACAGTTTCAAAAAACTTTAATAAATTTTCTGTCGGTTGGCTATGTAATTATAATCATACCTATATGGCAAAGAAAGAAAAGGCAATTGATGCTTATATCGCGAAAGCTGCAGATTTTGCAAAACCCATTTTAAATCATATCCGTGAACTCGTACATAAAACCTGCCCTGAAGCGGAAGAAAAGATGAAATGGAGCTTCCCGCATTTTGATTATAAAAATGAAATGATGTGCAGCATGGCTGCCTTTAAACAACATTGCGTCTTTGGTTTCTGGAAAGCTGCACTGATGAAGGATCCGCAACTGATTGAAAACGCTAGGTCAGAAACATCCATGGGGCACCTGGGAAGATTAACTTCTTTAAAAGACCTTCCATCCGACAAAAAAATGGTCTCCTGGATCAAAGAAGCCATGAAACTCAATGAGCTTGGCGTCAAACTCCCGGCAAAACCAAAGTCTATAGAAAGAGCTGCATTGGAGATCCCCGATTTTGTTATGAAAGCACTGGGGAAGAATAAAAAAGCACAAAAGGCATTTGATGATTTTTCCTATTCCCACAAAAAAGAATACCTCGAATGGATCACGGAAGCAAAAACGGATGAAACAAAAAACAAGCGGCTTGCAACTGCACTGGAATGGATCGCCGAGGGAAAGCGCAGGCACTGGAAGTATGAAAGGAAATAAGGATTTTATTTCTTCCTGCTTTTCTGATTTAGTTTGCCTTTCCCAACCAGCGCATAAGAATCATTGATCATCTCCATGATAAGTTTGGGTGAGATCGTTCCATTGATAATAACCGTATTCCAGTGTTTTTTATTCATATGGTAACCCGGCAGTACTGCCTCGGGATAGGTTTCTCTTAATTCGATCGCCTTTTCAGGCTCACATTTTACATTGAATTGCAGTGGATGCGCATCCAGGGGAAGCAACAGGAAAATCTTATCATTTACTTTGAAAACGATCACCCCATCCCCAAAAGGGAATCCTTCCGTTACATTATCCAGCTGCAATGCATGATCGCGGATCGTTTCAATATTCATAAAGGCGGTTTAAAATAAATGCAAAAATAAAAAAAGCCTCCCTTTTCCGGGGAGGCTTTAAAATATATTTAACCGAATTATCTTAAAATGGTCAGGTCAGTTTTCACGGTAAATATTTTACCGGAAACCAATGTGAAATCAATCACCGCATAATAAGTAGCATCAGGGACCGACTTACCCTGGTAACGGCCATCCCAGGTGTTCCTGTAATCCTTGGATTCATATATTTTGCTGCCATACCTGTTAAATACATGTACTGTTACATTTTTCAGGCATTCGTAGCTTTCATACACTTTCCAAAGGTCATTGATACCATCACCATTAGGCGTAAACGCATTGGCAACTTTTATACAATAAGGAATTACGGTTACTGTAAATTCATCAAACCCTGTGCAACCTGCAGCATTTGTTCCTGCTAACCTGTAGGTTGTGGTAACAACCGGTGATGCAACAGGATTAAGAATTATTGTTGAGCTCAGGGTTGCGTCCACCGGCGTGGATGTCCACAGGAAAGACGTGGCTCCTGTAATGCTGGCATTAAACTGGACCTGCTCACCCAATATGATCGACTTGTCGTCTCCTGCAGTAACCACTACCAGTGCATCTGCAAATACATCTACGCTGCGGGTCTGTGTACATCCTCCCAGGGTAGCATTTAATGTATAAGTAGTAGTACCACCTATTGTTGGCGTGGCAGTGGGGCTAGCGATCGTGTAATCATCCAGCCCGGCACCTGTCCAGCTGTAACCAACACCGGTGAGGTTAGTGGTTGTATTCAGAACAGATGATGCTCCCAGGCAAAGTGATGTAGTGGTTGGAACGATATCCACTGTAAGATCATTCGTCAGAGCTACCGTTTCGGTGGAAGAGGTCGTACATCCATTTGCATCCTGGGTTGTAACAGTATATACACCGTCATTTACGGTAAAGATATTAGATGATTGGAAAGTTGTTCCGTCAGTACTGTACGTATAAGGGATCGTTCCTCCAGCAGCCGTTACAGTTATTACCCCGTTCGGTGTAGCAGAACAGGTTGCGTTTGTTGTACCCGATGTAGCAGACAATGCCGTTGGTTCTGTTATATTTATCACAGTATCCCGTATACAGGTTAAAGCATCCCGGACACGGACATTATAAGTTCCTGCCGGAAGATTGCTGAATAATCCTGTGGGCTGGTAAGTAGTGCCGCCGTCAATAGAATACTCAAAGGTGCCCGAACCTCCTGATGCGGTTATATCAATACTACCGGTTGCTCCTGCGTTGCATAAAACATTTGTTATGGCATATGTTGCAGCAACAAAATTGGGATCTGCATCAATCGTTATGAGTAAGTTTGCAACACATGTATTGCCAATTATACGGAACTGGATCGTATATGTGCCGGGAGGAAGGTTGAACACATTTGAAGCCTGCCAGGTAACGCCATCCAGTGAATATTCATAAGGTCCTGGTGCACCGGTTACTGTTAAGGTAACAGATCCAAGCCCTGCACTGGCGCAGCTTGCCGGAACGGTTGCTGAAGTTGCAGATAAAGGATTTGCAGCCACCACCCTTACGGTATCCGACCCTATCTCAAAAGTTCCAGGGCTGGTCATGCTTTCATAAGTAGACCTGATGACATAAGTAGTTGTTCCTGTCGGGCACACATTTGGGAAACTTACCTCGAAGGTATTGTTGCCAATGCTTGTGGTATCGCCTGTCGAGATCAAAGTACCTGCAAGATCGTATAAGGCAACCGAGCGGTAAAGTGTAGGGCCTACAGCAGGCACAAAGCGCCAGCTTTCATTCATATTGATCGAACCCCAGGCCGGGCCTGTAGATGTTCTTCCGGGAGCCATAAGAGCGAGGTCGCGGTTAAAATTCTGTATCCCGATCATCTTGCGCCCCTGGTTCCAACCAGGACATGGCTGCACACTCGTCACAAAAACTTCTATAATACCCAATCCTTCATACAAAACGATCTGGTGGGTATTCTCTATTAAAGCGTTGCATGCACCACTGAATAATGGAATTTTATAAAAGCTAAGTACAAATTTTCTATGCGGGGCCGCGCCAAGAATATCATATTTGATACGGCGGTTAGGCGATGTCGTTATACTCGGGTCTATATCATGAAAAACACCCATGATCAGGGCCCTGTCGTATCCTGTATTCGGAATATTTCCCGGGGTCTGGCTCCAATGGCTGAACAAAGTGGCCAGGCTTGCATCAAAAGATAAATAACCATTTCCACTTGCCACGAGGGAAGAAAAATTAGTCCCCCAAAATGGAAATGCAAAAGGCAATGCGATCGCATCTGAATAACGGTCATCCAAAACGATCGATGTTGGATTCCCCGGTATATTGGGATCTACGTATGGCACATAACATCCACCAGGCGCACCGCTTAATGGATTTATAACATACCCGTTCGTAGATGACCGGATATCCGGTATCATAGATTTGAGGGTGATGCAGCCAGGCGTGCATCCGTCGATGACTGTATCCCTTGCACAAGCAAACGAAAAACTGGTTTGCGCTTTTGTTTGAAAGGCCAGTGCCAGGAAAAAGGTCAAAACCATCCAGTAAAATTTTCTCATATCAGGTGATGCTTAAATTATGATTAAAAGAAAAAACAATTTTATGATAAGTTAAAAAACTTCCACTTGTGGTATTCATGTAGGATTACGAATTACTTTTTTTTCAGGTCGAATTGAAGGCCGATCTCATGTGCTCCCGAACCTGCAGTAAATACACTGATCGGTGAAACATAATAGTCATAGGAATATGTCATTCTAAGCCTTTGTAAAACTTTTAAACCGGCCTGGAGGCTCCAGAATTGGTGTACTCTCCAGTTCAAACCCCACCATATCTTATCCTGGAAATCCACTTTAAGTCCAAAATCAAATTCACTGGGAGAATGTTCTATTACCCTTGCCATAGCATTTGGTATTAAATAAATATCATCTCCTGTCTGTAATTTATAATTTGCCGTGAAATTATAATGACGGTATAATTTTCCGCCTTCCTTTGAATTAGGAACACTTGCCAGTTCCAGCTTGGATTGGATCAACTGGCTCACAGCTGCTCCCACACTTAATTTATAGTTTGTCCAATATAAGCCCGCTCCAGCGTCTATACCGAATTTATTGTCTGCACTTCCTAAAATAGGGTCATTCCCAAGGGATTCTGAAAGCTTGTTCTTATCTATCGCGAACTGTAATGCCCTCAATTCCAACCCAATAGCAAAGCGGCTTTTTTCATTCTTTGCCTTAATATGATAGGAATAAGCAAGCTGGATACCGGTACGGCTGGTAGGCCCTGTTTCATCCCTATATATATAGGCACCGATGCCGGCATGCAGTTTTTTCAATTCCGCATCCCCATATACCATAAATGTCCTGGGATTTCCGGGAAAAGAAGACCACATGCTCCTGTAAGAGACCCCTATGATATTTTTGTTGGAAATTCCTGCCGCTGCAGGGTTGTACATGGCATTATGCTGCAAATACTGGCTGGTAAAATGAAGCTGCTGTGCTTTTGTTGCAATTAATACGGTCAGTAAAACAAATGTTAGTATAAGTTTTCTCATAACAATTTCAAATAAGTAGTGTAAGTGGGTGCTAAAAGTAAAAAAAAATGTTAACAATCTGATAAAAAGTGTGGATTTTTATTTGAGTCCTACAATAAGCTCATTAATTCTACGTTACGCAGCTCTTTTAATTTATATAACACCTCATCAAGCCTGTTTTGAGGGATAGAAAGCCTGATCGATGAAAATAATTGAATTTCCTGCTCAATAATGCTGCAGTTATATTGTTTAATGACCTGCATTACCTCGTTTAACCTTGTATAATCAAATTGTAGTGCGTAAAGGACCTGTATTTGTTTTTGAACGACCGGTATGGTCTGCAAAACAAGGGCTGAAACTGTCTTGTAGGCATGAATTAATCCCGGAACACCCAATAAAGTTCCCCCGAAATACCTGGTTACAATGATTGCGGTATCAGTCAGCTTTTTACTGTCTATCTGCCCCAGTATCTGTTTTCCGGCTGAACCTGATGGTTCTCCGTCATCACTAACCCGGAAATTATCGCCCGCAATACCCAACCTGTATGCAAAGCAATGCTGAACCGCTTTTGGATGTTCTTTTTTAAGGGATTGCAGGTATTTTTTGAAGGATCCGGCATCGTCAATTGGCCAGGCATGGGCAATAAATTTGCTTCCCCTGTCTTTAAATTCTGCTGATGAAGGCCGGTCAATGGTAAAATAATGATCCATACTGCAAGGTACTGGATACTTGATACTAGATGCTCGATACTAGATGCTCGATACTAGATGCTCGATACTAGATACTCGATACTAGATACTCGATACTAGATACTAGATACTGAGTACTAGATAACGGAATGTTTGAAAAAGCTGATTTCGTCTGATTGGAGCGCCCATTTTTTGAACATTGAATGATCTTTTAAGACTGGTGCGGCAATTCCCTCATTAATATGCAGGTTCGTGTTTGTAATAACCCTGGCCTCATCCCAAAGGCCTGCATCTATAAAAGATTGCAGCAGTATTGAACCTCCTTCAACGATCAAAGAATTAATATTCCGTTGCCGCAATATATTCACCGCCACGGCCAGCACATTTTCATCTTCACCGTATTTATAAAATAGATTATTTCCATCTTCTTCCTGCTTTATACAATTCAGGATGATCGTTGGAACACTGTTATCCATCAGGTTTAGCTGGGTGCTGATCTTTAGATGCCTGTCAATAACAACCCTTACCGGATCCTTTCCCGTCCATAGCCTGTTCGTAAGGGAAGGGTCATCGTATAAAGCGGTATTTGTTCCAACCATGATGGCCGCTTCTTCACTGCGCCATTTGTGCACGAGCCTGTTGCTGATTTCATTGCTGATCTTTACAGGGCTATGACCTTCAGCGGCGATCTTCAGATCACTGCTCTGCGCCCATTTCAGAATGATATAAGGCCGCTGCTTTTTATGAAAAGTAAAAAAACGTTTGTTTAGATCCATGGCTTCTTTTTCCAACACCCCGAATACAACCTCTATCCCTGCCTGTTTTAATTTTTCAATGCCTGTACCGTTCACTTTTTCAAAAGGATCCGAACAGGCAATGACAACTTCACGTACCTCGTGCTTTATGATAAGGTCGCAACATGGCGGAGTTTTACCAATATGCGTACAAGGCTCCAATGAAACATAGAGCGTGCTTTCTTTTATAAGCTGTTTGTCTTCATCCTTCACACTATTAATGCAATTTACTTCAGCGTGCGGGCCACCATATTGCAAATGATAACCTTCACCGATCACCCGTCCCTTGTGCAGCAATACAGCGCCAACCATCGGGTTCGGCGAAACATCTCCGGCACCGAGACCGGCCAGTTGCAAACAGCGCCGCATATATGTTTCATGCATTGTCAATCCCGTAAAATTAAGGATACAAAAATAAACTATGTTTGCGATGATGACAGTCAATGAACTATACAGGAACTTCTTAACAGCACTGAAGAAGATCTATAGTGATGATGAGGCGGCCAATATCAATTCGATGATCTTTGAATCTATAGCGGGGATCACCCGGGCTGCTTTGATCAAAGATCCCGGCCATATGCTGGATGAAAACACAACACAGCTTTTAAAAGATAGCCTTGAGGCATTGGAATTGAATGAGCCGGTACAATATGTACTTGGAGAAGCATGGTTTTATAAAATGAAATTAAAAGTCACGCCCGCGGTGTTGATACCAAGGCCTGAAACAGAGGAGCTGGTAGTATCGGTGATCGGGTCTTTAAAGGACAGGCCCGCGGCAGCCATACTTGACATTGGAACGGGTAGCGGTTGTATCGCCATTGCTGTTAAGAAAAATCTACCCTCGAGTGCAGTAACAGCCATTGATGTGAGTGAAGATGCGCTGGATATCGCAAAAGAAAATTCAGCAAAACAACTTACAGACATAGCATTTTTAACCGTCAATTTCCTCGAAGAAAAAAAATGGAAAGCACTTGACAGTTATGATATCATCGTAAGCAATCCTCCCTATATACCATTCCATGAGCGGGAAAAACTTAGTGCGCATGTTACTGATCATGAACCACACACAGCTTTATTTGTGGGATCGGAAGAGCCACTGATATTTTATGAAAAAATTGCCTTGTTTGGAAAGGATCATTTAAAAGAGCATGGAAAAATATTTGTGGAAACCCATGAGGATTTTGCAGGCGCTGTCCGTAAACTGTTCAACAGTAACGGTTATGAAGCGATCATTCAAAGAGACATGTTTGGGAAAGATAGAATGGTCATTGCTACTCGTTCCCGGTAACGGTCGCTGAAGTAGTCGCTCCTAATTTACGGGCTACCTTCATTACCCGCACGATCTCCCCCCATTGTGCTACGGAATCCGCATTGATAACAACAGCTGGCTTAATGCTGTCACCTTCGGCAATGTATTTCCTGAGTACAGATTCCAGGGAATCTGAATTTATTTTTTTAGAGCCAACATAAATATTTTTATCCTTATCAACACTTACCACTACGCTTTGCTTTTGTTTTGTATCGCTTTTGGCTTTAGGCACACTCATCTTGATCACATTCGGATTGGCCAGCGTGGATATCATTAAAAAAAACATCAGGAGTATGAACAGGATATCATTCAGCGGGCCGGTATCCACTTCAGAATGTTCTGCTCTTAATTTTGTTTTTCTTAAACTCATTTGATGAATGTTGAATTATGAATTAGGAGTTATGAATCAGTTTATTTAAAATGGGGAGGCATTCTCAATTCTAAATTCATAATTCATAATTATTTTGTCGGTTCCTGTAAAATATCAATAAACTCACTGCTGGCCGCTTCCATCCTGTTTGCAGTCCGGTTGATCTGCGTATCGAGGTAACTGTATCCCAAGTATGCCAACATCCCAATGATCAGACCGCTGGCCGAAGTAATTAATTTAATATACATGGCATCTGCGATCTGGCTGATGGATGGATTGGCGATCGTTGCAAATTCTTTCAACAAAATAACCAACCCAACAATCGTGCCCACAAATCCAAACAGCGGTGCGATCCTGGCGATCACAGAAAGATACTGAGGTTCTTTTCCATTTTATACATTTCCAGCTTGCCCACGTTCTCCATGCTTCTTTCAATGGCATCAATGGGTTTGCCGATACGCTGGATGCCTTTGTCGATCACCCTTGCCATTGGGTTGTCTGTATTTTTTGCAAGGCTCCTTGCAGCAGTCACGTTGCCTGTAGTAATGTGATCCCGGATGATGCTCATGAAATTCTCATCAATGCGGCCAGCTTTACGGATCACGATCAGGCGCTCAATGAAAAAGAAAACCACCATGGCAAACAATATCCCCAACGGTATCATCAGCGGACCGCCCTTGCCTAACAAACCCCAGACTGTTTCTACTTTAATAGTAGTTGCGGCGTTGCTTAACGTATCAACCTGTAATAAGATATCAAACATGTGTAAAAAATTAATGACTGTTTTTAATATGGATTACCTGATGCCATTCGCATTTCCGCGATACCATCTGCAATACAACGAAACTAATTCAGCAATGCTGCCTAATGAATTGTTAATGTATAAATAAAAAAGTGCCGCAATGATACGACACTTTAGAAAAAATATGATCATAAATTATTTCTTGTCGTTCAGTTGCTGCATGGCCATGATCTGTTTCATGTTTTCTCCATGCCATCACTGCTGCCATCGAGGAAGATCACATTGCCTTTTCCGTATTCCGCAAAGTTCTTAATGGCTTCTACCCACATACTGAACAAAATAACATTGGTATCAAGATTAGCCTGCTTCATTTCTGTGCAGCCTGGCTCATACCTTTAGCAACTTCTTCCCGGAACAACGCCACACCCTGTCCACGTAACTGCGCAGCCTGCCGTTCAGCTTCTGCCGCAATTTTTATAGCATTCCCTTCTGCTTCTGCAGCTTTTGTTTTGGTGATCAACAACGCCTGTCCTTCATTTTCTGCAGCAGCTTTTAAATTATTACTAGCCACCACTTTGCTCATACTTGTGATAATGGCTTCGTCAAAAGTAATATCATTGATCTGCAGGTCCTGCAAATGATAACCCCAGCCTTCCAGTGCCACATCAACCTGTTCTTTTACATTTTCAACAATGTCCCGGCGTACATTCAACACCTCCGCCTGTTTTTTTGTAGACACAAAAGCCCGGATACTTCCTTCCACCGTGCGTATCAATGCCTGCATCAGGTCTTTATCACTGATAAATTTAAAAGCAACTTTCTTGATCGTTTCTTCCTGCTCGTTTTGTACAGAATACAGCAGCATGGATTTAAAATAAACATTCGCCTGGTCAATCGTTACTGCCTGGAATTCCAGTTCTACTGACCGGTTCTGGATACTTACTTTTTTAAATATCTGCTCCAGGAAAGGAATTTTGAAATTAAGCCCCGGGCGCAGGATGCGGCGGTATTTTCCAAACATGGTAACCACGCCAATAAATCCCTGGTTGATGGTAACAAAACATCCGAGGAGCGCAAATGCCACTAAGATGACCCACCAGTATTCTTTTAATAAATCCATTGTCTTATAAATTTGAATGAAGGTATGAATTTTTAGTTCGCAGTTGCCGGGTTCTTTGTTCATAGTTCGTAGTTCCTGAGCTGAACACCCAACTATGAACTACGAACCAGGAACTAAGTTATCAGCTTTTCTCTTCCCAGATCATCCCCAAATGTACGATCGTTTCTGAAGCCTTTACCATATCCTTCACGCCGATCCACTCCAGTTTGCTGTGGATATTCTGCATGCCTGTAAAGATATTCGGGCAGGGCAATCCCATATAACTCAGCCTGCTTCCGTCTGTTCCTCCCCGGATACTTTCTGTTTTAACGGTGAGGCCTGAACGCTTAATGGCCTCTGCCGCATAAGCCGCTACCTGTGGATGTTTATCCAGCACTTCTTTCATATTCCGGTATTGCTCCTTTGCAATATATTCCATTGCAGCACCGGGATATTTTGCAACTACGGCTTCAGCAATTTTCTTCAGCCTGCTATGATGATCCGTTAATTTTCCAGTTATAAAATCCCTTACTATGAAGCTGACTGTTGCTTTTTCAGCAATGCCATTCACTGCTACTGGATGTACAAATCCCTGCCTGCCGTCTGTTGTTTCGGGACTCCATTCCTGTTTAGGCAGGGCATCCAGTACTTCGCCCGCAATTTTTATGGCATTCACCAGTTTATCCTTTGCATAACCAGGATGCGCTATTACGCCATGTAGGATAATGGTTGCGCCATCGGCACTGAAAGTTTCATCTTCAAGGCTGCCTGCCTCCCCGCCATCCAGGGTATATCCGAATTGTGCTCCAAGTTTTTTCATATCGATCTTTGCAGTACCCTTGCCAACTTCCTCATCCGGTGTAAAAACAATTTTGATCTCCCCGTGTTTTATGGCCGGGTTTTCCATAAAGTACTGCGCCGCCTGCATGATCACTGCTACACCACTCTTGTCATCAGCGCCTAACAGCGTTTGACCGCTGGCGGTAATGATATCATTTCCAAGCTGCGTTTCCAGGTATGGGCAATCTTTTAATTTCAGCACCTGGGCACTATCATCAGGAAGGACAATATCTTTGCCCCCATAATTTTTGTGAAGCAGCGGTTTAACATTGGTCCCGCTGCAATCGGGCGCTGTATCTACATGTGAACAAAAACAAATGGCGGGTATATTTTTTTTATCACTGTTTGAAAGAATGGCTGCATATACATAACCCGTTTCATCCATTTCTACGCCTGATAATCCCATTTGTTTCAGCTCTTCAAACAGGATCTTACTGAGATCCTTTTGTTTTTCCGTGGTGGGAAATGTATTGCTTTCAGGGTCGCTTTGCGTATCTACCTGTACATACCGCATAAACCGTTCGGCGATCGTATTTCCATTTATATTGATCATATCAAAAAATTAAAGTGCAAACATACTATTGTGCAGGCAAAAATGGCTGGTAACTCACTCTTTTGATGTGCCAATGGCCATTCACTTGCATTTTTCATCCAAAAGCCCTATTTTTCTGAAACCTTAAAACTTTCTCCAATGAAAAAACTCATTATTGGCTCCCTTGTAGGGGCTATTCTTCTTTTTGGCTGGCAATCACTTTCCTGGACAATGCTCGGGATTCATGACAAGGCCTTTAGATATACACCTGCACAGGACAGCCTGCTGAATACGATCAGCAGCACTTTGACCACAGAGGGCCAATATATGTTACCTACCGTACCTCCCAAATCCTCGCACCAGGCCATGGAAGAGCTGGGCAAAAAAATGGAGGGCAAGCCATGGGCCATTGTTAGCTATCATAAAACGTATGAAACTGACATGGTTAAGCAGATGCTAAAAGGATTTCTTACCATTTATATTTGCATATTTCTTTGTTGTATCATTATCGGGGGATCTTCGAATAAAACTTTTTTTAATGGTTTTTTTACTGCCCTTAGTTTTGGCATCGTAAGCTTTTTATTCGTTTGGTATATAGGCCATATCTGGATGGGTACCAATGGGTATGTATTAAAAGCAGAGCTGATAGATAGCCTTGTTGGATGGGGCCTGGTGGGACTTTGGCTGGGCTGGTGGTATAACCGGAAGTAGGAAGAAGTTGAAATAGTTAACAGGTTGATAAAGTTGATAGTGTACCTTCCTGCATCAACCTTATCAACCTGTCAACTTTTTAACTCCTAAACTATCTCTACCAATTCAATATCAAATACCAGTTCCTGGCCTGCCAAAAAATGATTGGCATCCAGCAACACAACATCATCTTTAATTTCTGTAACTACTACGGGTACGGGCTGGCCCTGCTGGTTGCTTAACGTAAGAGTCATACCCGGTTCCAGTTTCATATCTTCCGGTACATTTTCCTTTGGAAAAGGAATGATCGCTTCTTCACTTCTTTCACCATACCCATCTTCTGCGGAAATATTGATCGTTTTTTTCTCACCGATCGCCATTCCCGGCAAAGCTGCATCAAATCCTTTGATCATCTGGCCTGCACCAACGGTAAATTCCAATGGTTCGCTGCCTTCGGAAGAATCAAATTGTTCACCCGATGTTAATTTACCTGTGTAATGTACTTTTACTACATCACCTTTTTTAACTTGTTTCATAATTGTTTGTTTTTAATTAATTATACCAGCTGATGAATGCTCATCAACATTGTTGCTGTCAGTCAACCTGTTTCATGTTCGCGATACTTTTTAGGCTAAAAGAAAAAAAATGAAGCATAAAAGTAGGCCATAAATCGATTTGCAAATTAAAAATTAAATTTTACATCCGCCGAATTAAAAAACTTTACATCAATTTTGAAAAATGAAACAGATTTTTATTCCACTTATTTCCCTGATTTTATTTACCTGTTCATCCTGCTGCACAAACAATTAAGGCTGCAGCCAACCGCCAATATTTATTACCGGCGCCGACCGGATGGAGGTATACCTGCCGATGCTTAAAGGAAAATCTGTAGCGGTATTTGCCAACCAGACGAGCATGGTAAAAAATACTCACCTTGTGGATACACTTATTGAAAAGAGGTATACAGGATGGTAAAGATATTTGGGCCGGAACATGGTTTCGGGGGAATGCCAGATGCAGGTGAACATGTAAATAATGCAGAAGATAAAAAAACGGGTATCCCTGTCATCAGCTTTATGGCGATCATAAAAAACCAACTCCAGAAGATTTAAAGGATGTGGATGTATTGGTTTTTGATATCCAGGATGTGGGCGTTCGTTTTTATACTTATATTTCTTCGCTGCAATATTTCCTGGAGGCTGCACTTGAAAATCACAAGCCATTGCTGATACTCGACCGGCCGAATCCAAATGGATTTTATGTGGATGGGCCGGTACTGGATATGAAATTCAAAAGTTTTATTGGTATGCAGCCTGTTCCTATCGTGTATGGAATGACGATCGGCGAATATGCATTGATGCTGGCAGGCGAAAAATGGCTGTCGCACAAAGCCAATGCGATCAATGCATACAATGTAACTACGGATCCAACAGCGGACACGCCTTTTCATGTACAGGTGATCAAATGCAAAAATTATGACCACAATACAAAATATATTTTGCCGGTAAATCCTTCGCCGAACTTAAAAGAGATGCAAAGCGATTTATCTTATCCTTCTACCTGTTTTTTTGAAGGACTGTATTAAGTGAAGGAAGAGGAACAGATAAACCATTTCAGATATTTGGCCATCCGGCATTGCCAAAGAATTTATATTCATTTACCCCCAAACCAAATGAAGGCGCAAAAAGCAGCAAATGTTTTTACCAGAAATGTTATGGATGGAATTTATCTGGCAGCAATGAAGAAGTATTAAAAAAACTCGATGGAAAGATCCAATTAAAATATTTGCTGGATGCCTACAAATTATTCCCGGGTAAAGACAGTTTCTTTCTGAAAAATAATTTCTTTAACAAGCTTGCCGGCAATGACTGTTGATGCAGCAAATAAAAAACGGGAACACCAGAAACAGAGATCAGAAAAAGCTGGGAACCTGGATTAACTGAATTTAAAGAGATCCGCAAAAAATATTTATTGTATGAAGATTTTGACTACCGTAAAAAACATTACTAGCCGCTTAAGACCATAAAACATGATCGAAAAGAAAAGAAAAGCAGCATATCACGTTACGACTGCGTTTCCTTTGGCGCAATCGGGAAGAAAGCGTTGCGGATCATTTTCATGGGCACGCCGGAATTTGCCGTTGCATCACTGGATAAACTTGGTACAGGCGGGTTGCAATATTGTGGCTGTGATCACAGCGCCTGATAAACCCGCTGGCCGCGGCATGCAGATACAGCAAAGTGCTGTAAAAAAATATGCTGTTGAAAAGGGCTTGCATCATTCTTACAACCGAAAAATTAAAAGATCCTGAATTTTTAGAACAATTAAGATCATTAAATGCCGACCTGCAGATAGTAGTGGCTTTCAGGATGTTGCCTGAAGTAGTCTGGAACATGCCGCCGATGGGAACGATCAATCTGCATGGCTCATTGTTGCCGCAATACGTGGCGCTGCTCCCATCAACTGGGCGATCATCAATGGAGAAAAACATACCGGCGTTACAACATTTAAACTGAAACATGAAATTGATACAGGTAATATTTTCTTCGGAAAAGATTCCCATTGGTGAACATGAAACAGCCGGCGAATTGCATGATAAAATGAAAGATAATCGGTGCTGAAGCTATTATTAAAAACCGTCCGGGGAATTGTGGATGGCAGCTTAACTGAAATTCCCCAAAATCAAACATCATACATCATAGATCATACATTACGTCACGCTCCCAAAATATTCACTGAAACCTGCAACATCAACTGGAACAACAACGGTGGCAGAAGTTTATAACTTAATCCGGGGATTATCTCCATCTCCCACAGCTTTTACAACGTTTGAAAACAAAAAACTAAAAATTTACTTGGCCGAAAAAATATCAACAGAGCCGCTAGTAAACTCCTGGTAATTTTACATCTGACCAGAGAACATTTCTTGATTTGCTTGCAGCAATGGTTACCTGGATATCACCGAATTGCAATTGGAAGGAAAAAAAAGAATGGAAGTCAGAGAATTTTTACGGGGCTACAGGTTCGTTTAGTAAAATAATTACAGCTAACAGCTATTAGCTATAAGCTGTTAGCTGGAATTACACTATTGATCTTTAGTTTATCGAGCAAAGCTCTGTCAAAGCGCCTTCGGAATCACAAGGCTGACGGTATTCATAGCAAAATAACTTTCTGATACATTCACATATCCTTTATAAGGGCCGATCCTCCCCAGGAATTTTTAACAATAAAAAATTCTTTTCCTTTTTTTGTTTTTTCGATTCCGGTGATATGCATCAGATGATCGTCCTCTGTTACAAGTGTTTCGAATAATATGTTGACGTGTAACTGCATTCCCATCTTTCCTCCGTAGCATCTGCCATTACAGAATCTTCGATGATCTGCCTGACTGGCCGAAATTCAATGCCAGGCCTTTCTTGGCCATAAAGCCAAGGTTACTTACGTCTGCATCCCACATCACCGAATAGCCGCTGTTCAGCGCATTCTTAACAAGGCTGATCATTTCATCCAACGGCATATTGTAGTATGTGCCATTGCTGAAATTATCAGGAACTTCAAGAATAAACGGTGGTAATATGGATGGTGCGTGAATGAAGTAATATTCACATAATCGTTTGCTTTGAATTTCATAGCATCTTTTGCAAAAGTCATGGCGTATATCGTTGTCCGTTAAATTTAAAATTTGTTGGGGCAGTGCCAAGATTGTTATCGAAGAACTTTGTATAACCGGCTATGCAACCAGATGTATGGGGCGACGCGGGATTTCAGGATCTATCAGGAATTTTTTCAATCCTGGCTCAATGTGAACATGGTCCAATATTGTCTCGTCAGGTTCAGGCCACTGTAAACTTTTTCCGGTATAGCACCATATAATGAGATCGCCCGGATCACATCATGACCAAGGCCGCCTTCGCCGAATTGCGTATGTCCCTGGCGAAGAATATAATTCCTGGCTTTCTCGAGTACATATTTCTAACGGTAAACATTTCACTGAGATCAAACATACCCAGCTTGTTTTTTATCAGCTGGCTTTCTACAAGAGATGTAGTAGAGAATGCCCAGCAGGTTCCTGTTTTTGCCTGGTCCTTTACTTTCGTAGCAGGATTATTCTTTTCAACGATAAAATCCGTGCTTGCCCGCTGGTTGCTTTGGTGGCATTTGGGGTCCCGCCTTCGTCTGTGCGATAGATATAAAAAGACAACATGCAAATACCGAAAACAGCGAAATTTTCTTCATACTTTATTTTTTAAAAATTTATTACAGCATCAAATTTATCTGCACCTACTCCCAGTTCGTCGGCTGCAGCATTGCTCAATCGGACCAATATGCCAGCATTTTGTTTTAGGTCCGGGACCAGGTCAAGCACTTTTGCATAGACAATCTTTGCGAGCCTTTATGGGTGATCTTAACAATGGTACCTGCAGGTGCCTTATTGTATAGGCAATAATATTTTCCATCTTCCCAGCCACTTGTACTTTTAAAAGTACCTGCCATACCGGATTCTTCCACAGGATCTTTTTTGCTTTCCGTCTGGGAAATAAATTAGTCTTAAAAAACCCCCCTTCAAAATTCTTCCCGGTTATTTTATTGGTCTTCGTTTTTACGGGCGTTGTTTTTACAATTGCAACAGGTTGCGTAACGGGTGGTTTGGTTTCTGTAACAACAGGTTTTACCGCGACATCAACTGTTTCTATTTTTAGCCGGTACATTTTCACTAACTGCCTGGGTCTTTTTCACCGCCTGGTATCCTACAATTAAATTCGTTCCTTCAGTCAGTCCATCTCCTGAAAGATTATTCCATTTCTTGATATCTTCAATAGTTACTTTATTATACAGTTTACTAATATGATACAGGGTTTCTTTCTTTTCCACTTTATGATACACAGGAACCGACCCAACTCCCGGCGTTGCCTGGCTTGGTTTTGTGGTGGCTATGGTCTTTACGGGAGCAGGTGAAGTTGATACAGGTGGAATGCCTGCGTTTGCGGGTATCTTTAAAACCTGGCCGATCGTTAAACCTGTTTCAAGCGGTATATTATTGTAGGCCGCCAGTTCCCTGGGATGTATATTGTATTGACGCCCGAGGGAATAGAGCGTTTCCTTTGCAGCAACAGTATGTGTCTTCTGTGCATTCCCAAACAATGGAATAAAAAATAATATTACAATTAAATTTTTCATGGGAAAAAATTTATAGGTGCAAAGATGCAGAAATAAGTTGGTTAACAGGCTCCTTACTTGTTAAGAATACGCCAGTCTTTTGGATAGTAGTTATTGATCCGGCCTGGTAATATCTTTATCCATCCAAGTGATAAACTTTTGTATTTGATCAGCGCCCATCCTTTCAATGTTGTTTCTATTTTAACGTCATGGCGGCGAAGATATTGCAGTGCTGTTTGTAAGTCTGTTTCTATGGAAGGAATAAGCCCGGAAATGATCGTGCTTAATGCAAATTCATGGCCCGGAACCAATTCATGGCGGATCATTGTTCCGATTTTTATCCCTGCTTTTTTTATGTACAGGGCTGATTGCAATAATAATACATCATTCAGCATTGGCGAAGGGATTGCAAGGATCTCTCCCTGCCATTACCAATGAATGAAAATTTGTGGGCATCAATGATCATCGGGCTTATTAGTTCCAGGGCTGTTTTATTCAACAGTACTGGTTTTTGCAAAGCCCGGTTATTGCCGGATCTTATTTCCCCGGTTTGTGAATTCGTTTCATCTTTTTTAAATACAGCAATAAAAAATCCTTCCCCTTTTAATTTGTCGGGATAGAACCGGTAACCATAAGCGCTTTTTTTTGGGGATATGCTTTCTATAATATTCCATTCGTTTTTAAGTTGAAGTGATATACTGGATAGCGAATCCGGAATATCTGATAAAAGCCAGTCGCATATTTCCTCGTCTTCGCTTTCAGAATAGGAACAGGTAGAATAGACCAGGATGCCCCCGGGCTTTAAACCAGGTAAAATATCCGACAGTATCTTTTGCTGTCGCTGGCTGCATCCACCAACATGATTCAGGCTCCACTCATGGATCGCTGTGGGATCTTTACGGAATAAGCCACTGCCGCTACAGGGAGCATCTATTACGATCATATCAAAATATCCAGGCAGCCGTTGAAAATCTTTCGGATCATTGTTGGTGACAACCACATTTGAAGCGCCCCATTTTGAAATATTTTCCGCCAGGATATTTGCCCTTGATTTAATGACCTCGTTGCTTACCAGCAGGCTATCTCCTGTTATGACCGCCTGTATCAAAGTAGATTTTCCGCCAGGTGCAGCACACAGATCCAGTACACGCAAAGGTTGTGAAAGATCCACCGATTGCCTGATGGCCTCTTCGAGGAACATGCTGCTTGCTTCCTGCACATAATAGGCGCCTGCATGAAATAATGGATCAATAGTGAATGAAGGCCGGGTCTCAAGGTAATAACCATTAGAGCTCCATGGAATCTTTTGTAATGGATAATTGATAATTGACAATTGACAATTATCCATTTTTTGCGGGTTCAATCTTATTGAAGTTATTTGTTCGCCCGATTCATGCACCTGCACAAAGGCCTTTTCATCAAAGCCTTTGACCATTTGTAAAGAAGAAAGCAGTGCCGCGGGTAGTTGTTGAGACAAGTTGTTATATTTGATCAGTCCAAAATTAATTATGATTATATGAAAAAAATATTTTTCCTCTTTTTCGTTCTAATGTTTGCAGGTTCAATCCATGCCCAACCCTTTCCCGATAGCTGGACGGGCGGGAAATATTATACAGTGAATGGCGCCCAGCTTTATACGGTAACTGTTGGCAAAGGTGAGCCGATGATCATCATTCCGGGAGGGCCGGGAGGAGCCCACAAGGCATACCGTGAGTTTGACTCCCTTACCCTGAATTCCAATATTCAGTTGATATATTATGATGCATTCGGAAGGGGTAAATCTGATACTGCAAAGGACCTGAAAGCATATTCATTGGAAAGGGATATAGAAGACATTGAGGGATTGAGAAAGGCCATGAATCTTAACAAAATAAATTTGTTGGGCCATTCCTATGGTAGCCTGGTAGCACAGGGATATGCAGTAAAGTATGGCCAAAATTTAAGTCACCTGATCATTGCCAATGGCTTTCATAGTTTTTTGATGTGGCAGGAAAATGATGATAACTGCAATCATGAGATTAAAACAAATTACCCCGAAGTATGGGATACGTTAATGAAAGTAAGAGAAGAAGGTGCTGTTTCAAGCGATGATATTCACCAGGCAATTTATGGCAAGGTTCCATATGGTTTTTTATATGCATACGATCCCGGTAAATTCGCAGGTGGTGGTGGAGGTAAGGCTTATCCAAATTCTTTCAATCCAAAATTATACTACCAGATGGTTGGCAAGGACGGTGATTTTATTGTAGGCAGTGATATTGGCAATTTTGATTTCAGGAAACAATTGAAAGGACTGAAGATGCCTGTACTTATTGTAGCAGGCAGGTATGACAGGGTTGCGGTACCATGGATGCAGGTTAAATACAAAGAATATTGTCCGCAGGCACAATTTGTAATGTTCGAGAAAAGCGGGCATAATCCACAGGTTGAGGAAAAGGTAAAATATTTTGATCTTATAAAGAATTTCCTCGGAAAAAATTAACAGCTGGATTTTTTAATCTGTGGCAATGTTTTTTTAACAGGCTACCGGGTTATTGTCCTGAAGAATTAAATTGATTTAATCTCATTGATCAGGTCCTGCAAGACCTTTTTTGCATCTCCAAAAAGCATAGACGTTTTTGGCTGGAAGAACAGGTCATTTTCTATTCCCGCATACCCGGGTTTCATGCTTCGTTTGTTGACGATCACGGTCTTTGCCAGTTCTACTTCCAGGATGGGCATACCATAAATGGGAGAAGCCGGATCTTTTTTTGCTGCAGGATTCACCACGTCATTGGCTCCCAGGATCAGGACCACGTCACAGGTTTTGAATTCATTATTGGCCTCATCCATCTCCAGCAACTTCTCATAATTCACGTCGGCTTCCGCCAGCAATACATTCATATGTCCAGGCATGCGGCCTGCAACGGGATGTATGGCATATTTTACTTCCACGCCTTTATCATTCAGCATTTTTTCAAGCTCATGGCAGGTATGCTGTGCCTGTGCTACCGCCAATCCGTAACCGGGAACGATCATCACCTTGTTTGCATAGCTCATGATCATAGCTGCATCACTTAATAAGATCTCTTTATAATGGCCCTGGTCACTCGCAGCGCCCGCTGCTGCTGCATTGCCTCCAAAAGACCCGATGATCACATTCAGCAGGCTCCGGTTCATCGCCTTACACATCAACATGGTCAGCAATGTGCCTGCCGCACCCACAAGGATACCGCCGGTCAGCATCACTTTATTATCATACAGGAATCCCCCGCTTGCTGCTGCCACCCCGGTAAATGAATTCAGGAGCGAGATCACAACAGGCATGTCTGCGCCACCGATCGGCAATACAAAGAACAGCCCATATACCAAGGCAAGGGCAAGCGTTCCATAAAAATATAAATGCGCATTTGCTACAGGAGCATTATAAGTAAATACTGCTGCTGCTATTACCAACAACAATAAAATCATGTTGAAAATATGCTGGCCTTTGAAGCTGATATCTTTTTGTTTACCGCTTAACTTTAAATAAGCGACCATACTACCGGCAAAGGATACACTACCGATGATCAGCCCAGCAACAATGGCCAGGTAATGGCCTGCCGGGACCACATCCCCAAAAAAAGTGGAATCCAACCCCGCATATTCCCTCTGCAGGTGATTGAATTCGATCAATGAGATCAGCATGGCACATGCGCCGCCCATGCCGTTAAAAAGACTTACCATTTCAGGCATGGCGGTCATCTTTACCTTTTTTGCAGCCATAGTGCCTACTAGCGACCCGATCAGCAAGCCCCCAAAGATCCAGGCATAATTTTGCAGGCGATACCCCGTCTCACTATCCTGATATAAAAAAATAGTTGCAAAAATGGCAACGGCCATACCAGCAGCTGCAACAAGATTCCCTTTCCTTGCAGTAACCGGGTTTGACAACATCTTCAGGCCAAGTATAAAAGTGACAGAAGCCGCGAGGTAGCAAATGGTAAGTATATGTTCGCCCATAAAAAATTTCTATTCGTGCAACCTGCCTGCCGGCAGGCAGGTTCGTGTTTATAAATTCCTGTTCTTATTTCTTCTTCGACTTAAACATCTCCAGCATCCTGTCCGTCACTACAAAACCACCCACCACGTTCAGCGTACCAAGGATCACTGCAAGGAAGCCAAGGAT
Source organism: uncultured Chitinophagaceae bacterium (assembly GCA_963779595.1). Lineage (GTDB taxonomy): Bacteria > Bacteroidota > Bacteroidia > Chitinophagales > Chitinophagaceae > Ferruginibacter. The sequence goes on from CAVZYY010000002.1 coordinate 1,217,149, forward strand.
CAGTGCCCCGTAATTATCAGGTTCGGCCTTGCCCATAACGATGATCGCGCCGATGATAACCACGCCGTGGATGGCATTGGCTCCACTCATCAACGGGGTATGCAAAACGCTTGGCACCCTCCCGATCACTTCTATACCCACGAAGATCATCAAGACCACGATGTAAATGATCTGTTGGTTAACAGAAATCCATTGTAGTATATTTTCCATATTTATTAAATGAATCTTTAGTAATCAAATTTGATATGTTTAACCGATCATATTTCGTACACGCTCATTGGTTATTTTTCTGCCATGTGCAATACAGGTACCTTTTACAAGATCATCATCAAAATTCAGGTTAAGGTTTCCTTCTTTATCAATAATGAGCTGTAAAAAATTCAGGATATTCTTGCCGAATAATTTACTGGCATCACTTGGCATGGCAGCAGCAAGGTTAGAATTTCCAACAATGCTTACCCCATTATAAACGACCGTTTCATTGTTTTTTGTAAGGGCGGAATTACCGCCGGTAGCAGCGGCAATATCAATGATCACGGAACCGTTCTTCATGGCGGTGATCATTTGCCCCGTAACCAAAACAGGTGCTTTCTTCCCCGGGATCTGTGCAGTGGTTATTATAATATCCGCTTTTGCGACGCTTTCAGCAATTTTCGCTTTTTGGCGCTGCATGAATTCTTCTGTCTGCTCCACCGCGTACCCGCCAGCGTGAGCAGCATCCGCGGCGCCTTCCACCTCAACAAACTTTGCGCCCAGGCTCATCACTTCCTCTTTTACCGCAGGCCTGGTATCAAAAACCTCAACTACAGCTCCTAACCTCCTGGCAGTTGCGACGGCTTGTAAACCCGCCACCCCTGCACCAAGTATCAGGACCTTTGCCGGTGGAACTGTTCCTGCAGCCGTCATAAACATGGGAAAATATTTCGGGAATAAATTTGCCGCATATAACACGGCTTTGTAACCCGCGATATTTGCCTGGCTGCTTAGCACATCCATGCTTTGCCCCCGGGTAGTGCGTGGCAGCATATCAATACTGAAAATGCTAAACCCCTTTTCTGACCAGTCTTTCATCAAAGCAGGATTGTACAAAGGCTGAAATAAACCGAATAAAACTTTTGCCTTACAATGGCTGAGATCTTCTGAATTCAATGAATTGATGGTAAGCACGAGGATAGCTTTTTGCAGGAGTTCGTCGCGTGAGGTTATCGCCGCTCCCGCCTCCGTATATTGTTCATCCGTAGCAAAAGCTTTATCACCCGCTCCCTGCTCAACAAGCACGGTTACATTCCATTTTTTTAATATGGATATATGTTCGGGTAATAATGCAACTCTTGTTTCAGGAGGGTGTTCTTTTAACAGGCCAATGGTCATACTAAATAATTGCTTCGAAGTTAGGGAAAATTAAAATCTGATCTTGAAGTGCTGCTTTACTTTAAAATCCGGGTTAATAAAAACAAGGCCGATAAAGAACAGGTCGATGGTAAGTGTAACGGCAGTTTCCTGTTTGATCTGTTCCCAGGCTTCTTCCATTTCTGCGCTCCAGTGAATATCATCAAAAATAAGGATCGTTAAAGGCGTTGAATGATCCAAGAGCTGCCGGAAATATTTTAAGGTTGGGACTTTGCGGTGATTACCATCAATAAAAGCAAGATCAATTTTGGGCAATACAGCTAATAGCGCAGGCATGGTCTCCTCAAAATCCCCCTGGATCAATTCTATATTTCTTAAAGATAGATCTGCAAAACTTTTTGTTGCAATACCTGCAATGGCCGCTGCACCCTCCAACGTATATACCATCCCGTTTTCATTGGCACATGCAAGATAAGATGTGGTAATGCCAAATGAAGTTCCGAGTTCAATGCTATTTTGTGGCTTGTAATATTGCACGATACGATGCAACAATTGGGCATATTTCTTTGGTTTCAAAGAAGAAGAAGCCATTTTACTGACGATCCTTTTATTTGTCCTGATAACAGATGAACCCGCACCAAAATCTTCCACTTCAACGACCGTATCATCATTTAATAATTTTTTCCGTTTAGATTCAATATCTGCATAACAGGAATATTCCTTTTGATCGTTGAGTACAAATTTTATAAAATCAAAAACAAAGGGTGAGTGAATACCATGACCCTTGCCATTAGATGCAGTGAGGTAGTATTGAAGGTATTTTTTTGCTAATTGAAATGAAGAATACAATGATTAAGGAATAAGAATGTAAAATAAGGGCTAAGAAACTATATTATTTTTTTACCCAGGTTTGGAATGAGTACGCGTACTTATGTTTTTCATCAGCAGCAAAATCTATATTTTCTTTCAGCTCCCATTTTGTTTCATCGATCACCGGAAAAGAAGTATCTCCTGATAGTTCAGCGTGCACACGTGTCATATAAATTTTATCTGCCTTCTCAATACTTTGTTTATATATTTCACCACCACCAATGATAAAAATTTCTTTACAGTTGGTTGTTGCTGCCTGCCTTAATGCATCCTCCAGGTCTTTGGCAACCCATACATTTTCTGCCTTCCAGCCCTCCTGGCGGGTTATCACGATATTGACCCGCCCCGGCAATGGTTTATTCACTGCTTCAAAGGTCTTACGCCCCATTATAACCGTCATTCCCCAGGTAAGGTTTTTGAAATACTTCATGTCATTAGGCAAATGCCAGAGCAACTGGTTGTTTTTACCGATGGCGTTGTTGGTGGAGGCTGCGACGAGTAACGAGATGATCATAAATAAAAAATAAGAAACATAAAATAAGTAATAAGAAAGGTAAAGAGCTTACTGATGTAAAGTTCTTATATTATTATCGAAGTTGTTTTAACCTGTTATTATTTTTAGCTGTTGTAACACTTTTGAGAAAAATGGCCATTAACTCATTACATTCTTTTAAAACGGTTATTACTTTTTCACTTTTCACGATTGGTTTTTCATTAATTAACCTGAGGTTAATCCTTGTTTCCCTGATCTCTTTTAAAACTAATTTTATTTTATGAATAAAATCTGCGTGAGATTCTGCTGCTTGGGCTTCTCCATAAATTAATGCGCTCGCTGTTGCACTTTTTGACAATTGGTATTCAAGATTTTGCGCTGATTTTGTATTTGGCAGCAAATCACAAATATCCAGACACATGCATGCAAACTTAATCAACCGGTCTTCCAGATCATACTTTTTCGGTTCCATTAATATAAATAAGAACATTAAAATAAAGAAAATGAACATTAAAAGCCATGTGATTTCACCCTTACAAATGGATTATTTGCTCATTATACAAGTACATTCACTTCCTTATTCCTTATTCCTTATTACTAATTTCTTATTTCTTATTCACACCGCAACCTGTGCTTTTATTCCCGGGTGTGACTGATAATTCAACAATTCAAAATCCTCAAACTTAAAATCAAAAATATCTTTTACAGCAGGATTTATTTTCATCTGTGGCAACGGAAAAGGCGTTCTTGTCAATTGCAGCTTCGCCTGTTCAAAATGATTGCTGTATAAATGCACATCTCCGAATGAATGAACAAATTCCCCGAGGTCCATATCACAAACCTGTGCGATCATCATCGTTAATAAAGCATAAGAGGCAATATTGAAAGGAACGCCCAGGAACACATCCGCCGAACGCTGGTATAACTGGCAGCTTAATTTTCTTTTTCCATTTTCGTTTACAGGTGATGTATAAAATTGGAACAAACAATGGCAGGGCATCAATTTCATCTTGGGAAGATCGGCCACATTCCATGCACTGATAATCAGCCGGCGGCTATCAGGATTTGTTTTTAATTGTTTGATAAGATCGGTTACCTGGTCAACTTCTATACCATCTGCTCCTTCCCAGCTCCTCCATTGTTTACCATACACGGGGCCAAGGCTCGCCATCCTCATCGGCCCATTCATCCCAGATCTTTACATTGTGTTCTTTTAAATAAGCAATATTGGTATCTCCTTTTAAGAACCAAAGCAATTCATAAATGATACTTTTTAAATGCGTTTTTTTGGTGGTGACCAGGGGAAACCCTTCATTCAGATCAAAACGCATCTGGTAACCAAAAACACTCTTGTGCCGGTGCCCGTACGGTCGCTTTTATCGGTACCGTTTTTAATAATATGATCGAGCAGTTGTAGGTATTGTTGCATGGGATGCAAGTTAAGGATGAATAGCCATGAAGTTAATAAGTTGACTGGTTGAAAAGTTGATCCGTTTACTTCAACTTTTCAGCAATCAGCCCAAATTTGTATCTTTGCATCGAAGAATTTCGATATGAGTAAAAAAGGAAAAGTATTGATGGCAATGAGCGGCGGTATAGATAGTACCGTGGCTGCCCTGATGCTTCATAAAGAAGGCTATGAAGTGGTGGGAATTACCATGAAAACATGGGATTATGCAACCAGTGTGGGCACACCGGCAAAAAAGAAACAGGCTGCTGTAACCTCGATAGTTTTAATGATGCCCGCCAGGCAGCAGTGCAGCATGGATTTCCGCATTTTATTTTAGATATCAGGGAAGAATTTGGCGATTTTGTGATCGAAAATTTTGTGGAAGAATACATAGCCGGCCGTACACCAAACCCCTGCGTGATGTGCAATACGCATATCAAATGGCGGGCATTGCTGAAAAGGGCCGATGCACTTGAATTGCGATTTTATTGCACAGGTCATTATGCCAGATTCACCAGCACGACAATGGAAGATATTTTATCCGCAAAGGAATTGATGAAACCAAAGACCAAAGCTATGCACTGTGGGGATTGCAGCAGGACCTGCTGAGCCGCACCTTATTGCCGCTGGGCACCTATCGCAAAACAGCAATCCGCCAGATGGCCCATGATTTTGGCTACCCCGAACTGGCAAAAAAAAATGAGAGCTATGAAATCTGTTTTGTTCCTGATAATGATTACCGCGGTTTCTTAAAACGCAAAGTGGAAGGACTGGAAGAAAAAGTGAACGGGGGAAATTTTGTTGATCCAAGCCGGGAAGATATTGGGAAAACATAAAGGCTATCCTTTTTATACGGTCGGCCAACGTAAAGGGCCTGGATATTGCCCTGGGCAAACCCGCATTTGTTACCGAGATAATACCCGAAACCAATACCGTTGTGTTGGGAGACGAAGATGATCTGAACAGGACGTGAAATGCAGGTCAGGCAACTGAACTGGATGAAATATGAGGGCATTACCGATGGAATGGAAGCCGTTACCAAGATCAGGTATAAAGATAAAGGTGCTTTAAGCAACCTTATACATACGAAAATGGCATAAATGTTCGTTTCTATGAAGATGTAAAAGGCGTGGCCCCCGGGCAAAGTGCTGTTTTTTACGAAGGAGATGATGTGATCGGCGGTGGAATTATTCAACGTACTATGCCAATATCATTGCTTTAAACAGGCTGAGCAGCCTTTTTAGAGGGATCAGGGTCTTTAAAAAGCATAATCTATCTGATTTATATGAAAAAATATATACCTCTGTTTGCTATTGTCATCCTGTTATTATTCAATAGCTGTAAAAAGTCGACTGAAACTTTCAGCAGCACAACCTTGCAGGATTACTCCCCGCTCACCGTTGGAAAATATATTACATACCAGCTGGATTCTCTGATCTATTTAAGTTTTGGAACAAGGGATACCACGATCAGCTATGAAGTGAAATTTGAGAATGATGCAGATATTACCGATAACCTTGGCCGGCCGGCATCCAGGATCATAAGATATATCCGCAAGACAGCCGCCAACCCATGGGTTCCGGATGCTACCTTTATGACCGTAAATGCAAACACCAGCCTGGAGTTCATAGAAAACAACCTGAGATATGTAAAACTGAAACTGCCGGTAAAAGACGGCACTACCTGGAAGGGTAATAGCTATATAGATACATATTCTTTAAATTCCGAACTCAAGTACCTCGATGATTGGGACTATACATATGAAAATGTTGGGTCACCTGCAACTGTGGGAACATTCAGCCTTGAAAACACATTGACCGTAAATCAACGGGACGAAGTGATCGGCGATCCGTTAGACCCCGCCTCTTATAGCGAGGTTAATATTGGTACCGAAAAATATGCGTTAGGTATTGGACTCGTTTACCGCCGGTTCTTTCATAGCGAATACCAGCCTGGTTCACCTGCAGGATATTTTGCAGATGGATCTTACGGAGTTACTTTAACGATGATAGATCATAATTAGGTTAACAGGTTGATATGGTTAACCGGGTTGATAAAGTTTACCTTCTCCCAACCATTATCAACTTAATCAACCCCATCAACCTCTTCAACTTTCTATTTACTTCTTCCTTATAAATGAGATCAGGTCCGTATTCGGCAGTGTTTCCACACCTACCTGCCGCAACATCGTGCTCAATTGTCCGCGGTGAAAGGTCTGGTGATTGAATAAATGCTGCAGCACTTCATAGACAGGCTGTTTGAACTGGTCTTTTTTTGAATTTTTATAAATGAATTCATGCTCCAGCGCAGCTTCTGTAGCTAGATCTACCCACTCTTTCCATTGCTTTGATTGCAGCACGAGGTTATTGATAAGTTCAAGGACTGAGCCCTTGAACTTCAGGCCTGGCCATTCAACCTGCTCCTGTAATTTTAAGCGCTGCCACCAAACTGATTCCACATCCCAGAGATGGATCAACGTGGCAAAAATACTTTTGAAACTGCTGTTTATTTCCCGGTGCAGCTGTTCATCAGACAGGTTTTGTATACAACCAGTCAGGCGTTGGTTCGCCCAAACATTATAAGCAGCATATTGTACCAAAAGTTTTTTCATGTCGATCCGATTTGAAACAAAATTAAAATATTTAAAACTGTGTGATGTTATTTAGTTTTGAAAGAACTAACCACTGATAAAAACTAAAATCAATTTTTGATGAATATAATTATTCGCCCTGCGATAAAACAGGATTGTGAACGAATGATGGAACTTATCCATGAACTGGCATTATATGAAAGGGCCCCGGAAGAAGTTACTGTTCGCTTTGATCATTTTGTTGAAAGCGGTTTTGGGACCGCCCCGGTTTGGTGGGCTTATGTGGCCGAAATAGATGGTAAAGTGGAGGGCTTTGCCTTGTATTATATCCGGTATAGCACCTGGAAAGGCCAGCGTCTTTACCTCGAAGACCTCCTGGTAACAGAAAAATTAAGGGGAAAGGGTGCCGGCAAATTATTGTTTGACAGGCTGATAGAAGAATGTAAAGATAAAAAATACAGTGGCATGGCATGGCAGGTGCTCGATTGGAATGAACCAGCTATTAATTTCTATAAAAAATATGAAGCCGTATCTATTGATGGGGGCTGGCTGAATTGCAGTATTAATTACTATTAAGCTTTTAATACCAGCCTGTAAAAATTTATTTATTTACAGGCAGCAACATCAACATTCATACCCTCATATAGGGGATCAAAAAATATCCACTAAAAATTTATAACAATGTCTATCCTAAAAAAGAATTGGTACCAACCATTGACCGCAATGTTCGTTGTATTATTCTTTCTTTCCTGCCAGAAAGGTTTGAACGATACTCCAAATCCTGTGAATCCCATTGTACCCGACCTGACCTCTAAAGTAGTTTCCTCAGTGTCTGGCTTCGTTACAGATGAGAATGATGCAGCCATGCAGGGAGCGTCTGTAAAAGTTGGCATCATGAATGCAACTACAGATGAATACGGCTTTTTTGAAATAAAGAATGTTGAAGTTGTAAAAAATGCTGCTGTAGTAACAGTTGAAAAGCCTGGTTATTTCAAAGGCATTAAAACATACATCGCAGCAACCGGTAAGTCGGCTTTCTTCCGGATAAAATTAATTCCTAAAACAAATACCGGAACCATCAGTAGCGCTTCGGGCGGAGATGTTACGCTTATCAACGGCTTAAAAGTTGCGTTGCCGGCCAATGCTGTCGTGATCGCATCTTCAAATGCGGCATATACAGGAACCATCAATGTATCTTCTTACTGGATAGATCCTACGGCAAATGACCTGGGCCAGGAAATGCCGGGAGACCTTCGTGGCCTTGATGATGCAGGTTCACTGAAAGGGCTTACCACTTATGGCATGGCTGCTGTTGAACTGACCGGTTCAGGAGGAGAATTGCTGCAGATAGCATCGGGGAAAACTGCCACGCTTACCATGCCTGTGCCGGCTGCCATTTTATCAAGTGCACCATCTTCTATTCCTTTATGGTCATTTGATGAAACAAAAGGATTGTGGAAACAGGAAGGCTCTGCAACAAAAACAGGAAATACCTATACAGGCGAAGTAACCCATTTCTCATTTTGGAATTGTGATGTGCCCGCCAATTATGTGCAGTTCAACTGCACCATTGTAAATGCGGACGGTGAGCCGATACCTTTTGTATCGGTAAAGATCTCCGTTGTTGGCAGCCCTTTCAATGCTGCCTGGGGATATACAGATTCTTCCGGTTATGTAGCCGGTGCAATACCCGGTGATGCCCAGCTATTGCTGGAAGTGTTCAGCAATTATAATTGCGGCAATGCGCTTTATTCACAGAATTTTACAACAACTAATGTAAATGTTTCCCTGGGATCCATTACTGTAAACCCGGTCAACTTTACTGCTACTGTAACCGGTACCGTTACAGATTGCAATGGCCTTCCTGTCACGGATGGATACATTATCATGCACAGTAATAACCTGTATTACAGGCATGCGTTAAGCAATACCGGTTCATTTGAATTTAATACGCTGTTGTGCTCCGCCACATCATCTGTTACTTTTATTGCTGAAGATCTTGCAGCGTTGCAACAAAGCGCTCCTTTGACTTCTACCCTTGTTCCGGGGGCAAATGCGATCGGCAATTTACAGGCCTGCGGTATAACTACCGCAGAGTACATTACATATTCACTGGATGGTGGCACAACATTCGTTACTTTGTCCGCCCCGGGAGACAGCCTTTACCATTCCGGGAACGGAACTACGGGCCTTTCCTATATATCAGGAAATAACAATTCAACCACTTATGTAAATCTTGCAATGGACAATACCGGGATCGCGGTAGGCAGTATCCAGAATTTAATTGAGTTCAATGCTTCCACTATGAACCAGGGGGTAAGTGTTAACCCGCCGACCAATGTAATAAACATCACTGAATATGGTGCTGTTGGAGGATTCATAGCCGGAAACTTTACTGCTACTCTAACCGGTACAGCGCCGCCGGCCACTTATGCTGTAACCTGTAGTTTCAGGGTAAGAAGGAATTTTTAAATTTTTGACATGCAATAAATAGTAAAAGGTCACTGGGTTTCAGTGGCCTTTTCTTTTAATGCAGCTATTTGATTTATTTAAGTATCTTCCTTTGATATTGCTGTTTCATTAAAAGTTTTGATATGAACTTAATTCTACCTGGAAAAATCGCTACGCTTCTGTGCAGGCTGTTATTTATGGCATTGCTGCTTTTTTTCTTTTCCTGTAAAAAAAATATTGATCATAATATTGATCCAAACACAACCCCGCCCGACCTGTTAACAAAAGTCATTTCATCGGTTTCGGGTTTTGTTACTGATGAAAACAATGACGCCGTTTTGGGAGCTTCCGTAAAGATCGGCACAGTAAATACTACTACTGACAAATATGGTTTCTTTGAAGTAAAGAACGTGGAAGTGGTAAAAACCGCAGCGGTGGTAACAGTAACGCGTGCGGGCTATTTTTCAGGGATCAAAACCTATATCGCCAAAGAAGGCAAAGCTGCTTTTTTCAGGATAAAATTGTTGCCAAAAACAATTGCAGGAACGATTGATGCGGGTCCAGGTGGAGCTGTCTCCTTAAGCAATGGGTTAAATATTTCCTTGCCTGCCGGTGCAGTGAAGGATGCTGTAACGGGTGCTTCTTATAGCGGAACGGTAAATGTTGCGGCTCAATATATTGATCCTACTTCTGATGAAATACATAAGATCATGCCCGGCGACCTGAGGGGAATTAATTCAGAAGGTTTCATGAAAGGCTTAATAAGCTACGGCATGATGGCCGTTGAACTCACAGGGGCGGCTGGACAGTTATTGCAAATAGCTGATGGGAAAAAGGCTACGATCACATCACCGGTGCCCGCAACTATTTCATCGAATGCTCCCTCCTCTATTCCTTTATGGTATTTTGATGAGAACAATGGCTTATGGAAAGAAGAAGGAACTGCTACAAAAATCGGTAATAGCTATGTGGGTGAGGTAAGCCATTTTTCCTTTTGGAATTGCGATGTACCTAATAGTTATGTAAATTTTGATTGCACACTCTTGGTTTTAGATCCTGCCTCCCGTCAACCACTGCCATTTGTTTTGGTGAAGATCTCTCTTGCCGGTAACCCTGCTTTTTGTGCTTATGGCTATACCGATGCTGAAGGATATGTAGGGGGCTTTGTGCCGGATAACGAATCTTTAATAATGAACGTTTATGCAGAGGGTAATTGTGCAGGAGGATTATTGTATTCGCAAAGTTTTTCAACAAGCAATATTAATGTATCACTTGGAGATATTACAGTCAATAACATTACAGACGAAACAATTGCAAATCTTTCAGGCACAGTTACTGATTGCAATAATAATCCGGTGAATAATGGTTATATTTTTATGACAAGAGGAAATGAGTATTCGATATATCCCATTAACAACCTTGGAAACTATGCTTTTAGTGTGCCTATGTGCTCTCCTAATTCAGAAGTCATTTTAAGAGCAACTGATACAGATAGCAGCACTCAGAGTGATGATATTGCATTTAACATAATTCCCGGTTCAAATACGCTTGCAAATATACAAGCCTGTGGTGCTACAATTTTTAATTGTATTTCCAACGGATATATTTATCATCCAGCCCTTCCCCGGAGTATTATCAATCTTAATAAAACCTTAAATGTTATTTCCCCGAACTCAGTGCAGGCGGAACTTGGAGACCTTGGTGGTGCGAGTTATATTGCACTTTTTACCCTCGACCCTGCCAATAATATAACTATAACAGCATGGCCGGGTGCAGCGGGTGGACCCTATACTCAGTTTAATACTGCACTTCCTTCCACAAACCCCGGATATACCCCACAATGGACGGGTTCATCCCAATGCAATAATGTGTATGATCCAGTCCTAAGGGAATATAGAGTAAGATATGGCTATATGGGCACTTCAGGGTGGAGGATAACGGAAGAAATTATCCGGGTTTTATAATTTTAGCCAGGTAGCAAAACTCCTGTTATTAAGATCAGGTTGTCGTAATTTTGCAGCACAAAAGCTGCTTAGCGATCCTATGTGCAAGTGTGCGACGCCCATGCAGCTTATTATTGTTACAACAGCCTGGCTACAAAAAATAAATTATGGCAGAAAAAATCTCTATGGGCAGCAATGGATTGCTGCAGGTTCCCAACAATCCAACGATCCCGTTCATTGAAGGCGATGGCATTGGCCCGGATATCTGGAAAGCAAGTGTTCGCGTATTTGATGCGGCTATACAAAAAGCTTATGGCGGTGAGAAAAAAATTGAATGGATGAAAGTGTTGGCGGGTGAAGAAGCTTTTAAAAAGACCGGTGAGTGGATGCCCGAAGCAACCATGGATGCTTTTAAAGAATATTTGCTTATCGATAAAGGGACCACTTACAACACCGGTGGGTGGTGGTATCCGTAGTTTGAACGTTGCATTGAGGCAGGAACTGGATCTTTATGTATGCCTTCGCCCCGTAAAATATTTTGAAGGAGTCCCTTCCCCCATGTGGCAGCCGGAAAAAGTGAACATGGTGATCTTCCGGGAGAATACGGAAGATATTTATGCGGGCATCGAATTCATGACCGGCACTCCTGAAGCCAAAAAATTATTGAAATTTTTAGTGGATGACCTGGGTGTGAAAGCATTTCGTTTTCCTGAAACAACTTCACTGGGTGTAAAGCCCGTGAGCAGGGATGGCAGTGAAAGGCTGATCCGTTCTGCCATACAACACGCGATAGAAAATAAACTGCCTTCGGTAACGATCGTGCATAAGGGCAATATCATGAAATATACAGAAGGTGCGTTTAAGAACTGGGGTTATGAACTGGCGGAAAGGGAATTTGCAGGAAACGTATATACCTGGCAGCAATGGGAAAAAACAAAAAAGGAAAGCGGCGAGGCTGTTGCCAATGAAGAAATGAAAATAAGCGCCGTTGGCGGCAAGGTGATCATTAAGGATGCTATTGCAGATAACTTTTTACAGCAGGCTTTGCTGGCACCGCAGGATTATTCGGTGATCGCAACACTTAACCTGAACGGGGATTATATCAGCGATGCGCTGGCGGCGCAGGTTGGAGGCATTGGCATTGCACCCGGTGCAAATATCAATTACCTCACGGGGCATGCCGTATTTGAAGCCACGCATGGCACGGCTCCCCGGTTTGCAAATACCAATACCATGAACCCATCCTCTGTTATCCTTAGTGGTGTAATGATGCTGGAATATATGGGCTGGAGAGATGCCGCAGAACTTATTACAAATTCGGTAGGAAAAACGATCCGGAACAAAACCGTAACGATCGATTTTTATAATCTCATGAAGGAGGCGACCTTACTTAAAACAAGCGAGTTTGCAGATGAGATCATAAAGAATTTATAAGCGGGATAAAAAGACGGGCAACAAACTTTAATAAGTTATGTTGCCCGTTTTATTTGTTTCTTGAGTGTGTATTGCTACAATTAATAGAAAAACTGTTCTTTACTTATCTTGCCATCGGTTACTTCGTAAACAGCTATTTCTTCCATGTTCATTCTGCCGGCACCTTTCATGGTTACATCCATTCCCATCGGTACCGAAAAGTGATTGCCCATAACGGTAGGCTCACCTGTAAATCCACCATGCATTTCTTCAACTGTTTCATTGAATCTTTTGCCTTTCTCTTTAATAGCCTCCAGCCCTTTTGCATTGGCCATTCCCATAGCAGCTGCTTTTGCCGGCTCAATGCTTTCACAGTCGGGTGCGTACAGTTCATCCTGTATCTTGTCATATTGGTATTGTTTTGCCAGCTCCATAAACCGGTTGGCGACTTCCTGTGTTGTCATAACTGTTTTTTTAATTGATAAAAAATTTGGGTAATAAATATAATGAAAAAATATACCGGTTATTATTAATTTATATGGGTGGGGCTGTTCAAGCACGGGTTATGGTATTGCCACCCCGGGGTATTTTACATCTTCTATTGTGTATCCCCCATTTCCCGTAAATTCGCAGCACTAAAACACGAACCAATGAGTAAAATCAAAGTAGCCAATCCCGTTGTAGAACTGGACGGGGATGAGATGACAAGGATCATCTGGAAATTCATCAAAGACAAACTGATCCTGCCTTATATAGATGTTCCCATCCAGTATTATGACCTTGGAATGGAATACAGGGATGAAACAAATGACCAGGTAACCATTGATGCTGCCAACGCGATCAAAGCATGCGGCGTGGGTATCAAATGTGCTACCATTACGCCCGATGAAGCAAGGGTAGAAGAATTTAAGCTTAAACAAATGTGGAAGAGTCCGAACGGAACCATCCGGAATATTTTAGATGGCACTGTTTTCAGGGAACCCATTGTTATGCAAAACGTACCAAGGCTCGTCACAAACTGGACGGCGCCTATCATTATTGGCCGGCATGCCTTTGGTGATCAATATCGTGCAACAGACACCGTTATAAAAGGAAAAGGGAAACTCACCATGACCTTCACACCCGAGGGTGGAAAAGAAGCACAGGTTTTTGAAGTGTACAACTTTAAAGGTGATGGCGTGGCCCTTACCATGTATAATACCGATGAAAGCATCTATGGATTCGCCCGCAGTTGTTTTAATATGGCACTCAGTAAGAAATGGCCCCTGTACCTTTCAACAAAAAATACGATCCTGAAAAAATATGACGGCCGCTTTAAAGATATTTTCGAAGAAGTATACCAGCAGGAATTCAAAGCTTCCTACGAAGCAGCAGGTATCGTATATGAACACCGTTTGATCGATGACATGGTTGCCAGCGCATTGAAATGGAACGGTAATTTTGTATGGGCATGTAAGAATTATGATGGCGATGTACAGAGCGACACGGTTGCACAGGGTTTTGGGAGTCTCGGGTTAATGACATCTGTGCTCGTTACCCCTGACGGAAATACGATGGAAGCAGAAGCTGCACACGGTACCGTAACCAGGCACTACCGCGACCACCAGGCTGGCAAACCAACCAGCACCAACCCCATCGCATCCATCTTTGCATGGACCAGGGGATTGGCCTTCCGGGGGAAATTAGACAACAACCAGCCCCTGATAAATTTCTGCAATGCATTGGAAGCTGTCTGTATAGAAACCGTTGAATCGGGTAAAATGACGAAGGACCTTGCTGTTTGTATTCACGGGAATAAGGTAACTCACGGTAAACATTACCTGTATACAGAAGAATTCCTGGATGCTATTGATGAGAATTTGAAAAGGAAAATGGCTTAGCAGTAAATATTCACTTTATAAAAAAGGGAAGCCGGTTGGCTTCCCTTTTAGTTTTATACCTGCATTTAAAAACTTAATACAATTGAAAAGTTACAGGCAAGGTATATTTTGTTTTTACATTTTGCCCCCTCAGTTTACCGGGTTTCCAGGCAGGCATGTTTTTTACAGCACGCAATGCTTCTTCATCAAGTCCATACCCGATATTATTGCCCATTACATGCGGCTCTGTTAATTTACCATTTTCATCCACGGTAAACATTACCTGCACAGTCCCTTCAACACCATCATTGGTGGCTCTATCAGGATATTTAAGATTCTCATCAAAATATTTTTGTAATCCATCACTTCCACCGGGGAATGAAGGATATACTTCAACATTTGAATAAACACCTGATTTGTCTGCTTCCATGGTGCCGGTCAGCTTAGGAGCCGGTGCAATGGTAACTTTCCCTTTCATACCTTTTTTGGCAGGATTTGGTTTTCCCATCCCTGCATTCATTTTTTGATCAGCAATGGTTGAACCGGTCATTGCGGAAGTATCTATAGGGGTAGCGCTTGGCATTCCGGTCATGGATGTATCCGCAGTTACTGGTTTGTCACTGCTTATCGCTGAAGACGTATCTGCAGCGGGGGTTGTTTCATCATTTGTATCATTATTCTTGCAACCGACCGTTATCGCAGCCCATAAAATAATGGCTGTGCCCATCAGTCTTAACGAAAAGAATTTTGTGTGTATCATATAATATATTTTATTGATTAATACTACCCTCTTATTTTCAAAGACTATGCCCTCTTACAAATCAATGTGTTGCTGCACTTGCGATTATATATAATTAAACATGGCGGGATATAATTACTCACTCTGAGGAAGATTGTGCGCAAAAACAGGTTTATTTGGCTTCCCTGGTACCGGCATAGAGTTCATATTCCAACAACCGGCAGTCTATCTTGCTGGTATAAAATTCTATCCTTCGTTTTGGCTTGAGGCCGATCTTTTTAGCGAGTTCGAGGTTACCGGTAAAAATATATCCGGTATGACCCTTGCATTTCTTTTTCAGGAAATCACCAATGCTGCTGTAGGTTTGCTGCAGGGCTTCCTCCTCTCCCAGCCTGTCACCATATTCGGGATTGAAATAAATGACGCCCGCTTCATTTTCCGGTATGGGTGTCTCTTCAAAATCACAGGCGGCAAATTCTATCAATGCTTCTACTCCCGCAATTCCCGCATTTATTTTAGAAATATTCACTGCGTCTTCACTAATATCCGTGGCTATGATCTTTAAACCCGGAATATCTCTAACCTGTTTTTCCAGGTCTGAATAAGCCGTACTATAAAATAATTCTTCATACTCACAAATATGCATGAACGAATAATTACTCCTGTAAAGGCCGGGTCTGCGGTTTGTTGCAAGCATCGCGGCTTCTATGGCAACCGTGCCCGAACCACACATTGGGTTAATGAACGCTGACCTGCGGTCCCACCTGCCGGCCAGTAAGGTAGCTGCCGCCAATGATTCCAGCATGGGTGCCTTCCCGGGAATTTTTCTATAGCCATGCTTGGACAATGTTTCACCGCTGCTATCGAGGAATATTTCTGCGAGGTCATCCTTCCAGTATAAATGAATGACAACTCCATTCAGTTCGGAGCCGGAATCAGGCCTGCTGCCTGTCTTTTCCCGGAACCTGTCTGCAATGGCATCCTTTACTTTAACATTGGCGTATAGGTTATTCGTGATCGTTTCATTGCTTACATTGCTGCTGATGGAAAAATACCCGTCTGCAGGGATCAGTTTTTCCCATTCAACTTCCAATAATGTTTTATAAATATCATTCGCATCAAAGGCCCTGAATTCTTTTAAGGAGTAAAGTACCTGGCTGGCGCAACGCAGGTTTAAATTCAACTTTATACAATCCTGCAAATTCCCTGATAGTTCAACACCAGTTTTGAATACCCGCGCGATGGTAAAACCCATCTCCATGACCTCCTGTTGCAGGTAAGGAGATAAGCGGTTGCTGCAGGTGATTATAATGCGGCTATTAGTAGAAAACAATTTCATGAGATGGCAAGATAGGCATTAATGATTTCTTCATTTATGGACACATTCCAATTTCCACAATAAATAATTACATTGTGTAATGGATCCTCAGAAAGAAATACGACTTGCTGTACTGATAGATGCAGACAATGTTCCCTACAGCAATGTAAAAGGGGTGATGGAAGAAATTGCCAAATATGGCACACCCACTTTTAAAAGGATCTATGGCGACTGGACCAAACCCACTATAACAGGATGGAAGAATGTGCTGCTGGAAAACGCGATCACCCCTATCCAGCAATATAGCTATACAAGTGGCAAAAATTCAAGCGACTCTGCCCTGATCATTGATGCTATGGATATTTTATATTCCGGGAAAGTAGATGGATTCTGTATTGTTTCAAGCGACAGTGATTTTACAAGGCTGGCAACAAGGCTACGGGAAGCCGGGATGAAAGTATTTGGCATCGGGCAGAAGAAAACGCCTAATCCCTTTATTGTTGCCTGTGATAAATTCATTTACATGGAGATCATTCCCATGGTTGAAGAAATAAACACGACAGTAACTACTACCAGGGTTATTAAGGAAAAAACAAAGGCCTCTGTAGATAAAGTCAGCAGGGAAACGATCAAGCTCATCAAGGCAACCATCAATGACCTTGCGGATGAAAATGGCTGGGCATTTTTAGGAGATGTAGGAAATTTATTATTAAAAAAACAGCCCGACTTTGATCCAAGAAATTATGGATTTTTAAAACTCACCCCACTCATAAAGTCATTACCTCAATTCGAGATCGATAAAAAAGAAACAGATAAGGCAGGCATTAAGCTGGTGTATATCCGGAATAAAGAAGCATAAAATTATGTCCTGGTATTAAACATGACTGTTAGCCCGGCTAAATTGTGACAGTATGTTTTATAAAATAAGATAAAAACAACTTCCTGTTTTTCACATTTTTTAGTAACTTACTATACTGTTTTTAGCAGCTTCCGGCTATAGAACACATTTTTCCTGTTCTCCCAATACCACTAAAGACCTACCTCTAAAGGATTTTGTACCTGTTTACAGCCTTACCGATGAATTTTTCGTATTTATTAATAAAATGAATAATGAAAAGGGGTTATTTCAACATCATGTATTTAGCAATTCCGGTTGCCTTATTACTAACTGTAGATAAACTACACTCCCAGGCCTATATAGATTTTTCGAAATACGAAGGTGGATCTGGTGGCGACATTGTTTCAAAAATGCAGGTAATCAACGGGGAAACCTATATAGTTGGCACAACCACATCGTCTAATTTCCCGGTAACAAACGGTAGCACATACGGAGGTGGGTTGGATTTGACGGTTACCAAATTTAGCAGCAATGGTACTGTAATATACTCCACATATATTGGCGGTCTTGGGCATGAAAAATTTACTTCAATGCAGGTATTAAATGGTGAAGTATATCTGTTGGCTTATACGGACTCTATTAACTATCCTGTCACGAATGGCTCAGTATTCATGGGCAAGCTGGACGTCGTTGTTACAAAATTTACAAGTACAGGGAATATAGCTTTTTCAACCTACTTAGGGGATACCGGCAACGATTACCCGGTTACTGAAATAGTAACAGATGGCAACGATGTATATGTTGCGGGTACTACAGAGTCCCCCGGATTCCCGGTTACGAATGGCAGCATTTACAATGGAGGTGCAAGTGACGGGTTCATAACAAAACTGAACATAAATACCGGAGCCATCATCTTATCAAAATTCCTCGGAGGCAGCAATAGAGAATTTGCAAGATTCCTGGCTGTTGAAAATGGTTTTATTTATTTTACCGGGTCTACTTATTCGTTGGACATTCCGGTGACGATCGGGGGGCCGATTATTGATGCTGCAGAGAATTGTTTTATAATAAAGTTAAACAGCACCAATTTTAATATTGATTATGCCCGTTATCTTGGCGGTGTTGGAACAGAAATTATCAATAGGCCCATCGTTTTAAATGGCATTTTTCACCTATGTGGTTATACATATTCATCAAATTATCCTGTAACTAACGGAACCACGGTTTCAGGCCAGATCAATGATCCTATTAATGGATTCTATACGCGGTTAAATACGAATGGAAGCATAGGTTTTTCTACTTACCTGACTACAGAAGACCAGGACCTTATTTCTGACATGTTGATCTCCAATGGTGAAGTATACCTGTCAGGAAACTCCCTCGCCGCCACAGGCAGTCAGCTGTCTGCTGTTTATCTGTTGATTCATAAACTAAATCCTAATGGAAGTTTTGCTTATTCCAAAAAATTTCCAATCGGATTAAATAATCCAATTCCAACGTCTTTCCAGGTATTCGGGGGGGACCTTTATTATTCAGGTGTAACCCGTTCCCCAGGTTATCCGGTAACCGATGGCAGTCAATTCTATAATGGAGGTACCGCGTTCTTTACACATCTCAACTCATCCGGGGACATTGTTTTCTCTGCATTTTTAGGTAAAATGAATTCCCTTTTACCTTTGAGGGTTTCTAATAGTAAATTTTACCTGTTAGGAGTTACAGATATTGCCAGTTACCCGGTAACTGATCTGAGTGTAATTTCCGGAGGTACCGATAACATCCTGGTTGCATTAGAACCAAATGGAACCAAAGTTTTTGCCGGCTATATTGGCGGCAGCGGCAGCGACCTTGCCGCTGGCCTGGAAGCAGATAACAACCAGGTTTATTTCTGTGGAAGAACTACTTCGGCAAATTATCCCGTTACCAACAACATTTTATACAAGGGTAATACTGACATTTTTCTAACAAGATTGTCTTTCTGTCCGACGAGTTATGATTTAACAAACGATACCCTTTCACCTCAAACGCAAACAGTTTGTAAATTTGGTTTGGCCGAACTAATAGAGGGTGGGGAAATAACTGTGCCGGGCGACAGTTTACCCGGGATCTATCTTAATGGTATACAAAGTCAACAAACACCAATAAAAGCAACTTATCAATGGCAAGTGGCTATTTCACCAACGGGTCCATGGAATAATATTCCATCGGCTATTCTTAAAGATTACAGGCCCGTCATTGGAGCTATCTCCCAATATTACAGGAGGTTGTCATTTACATTGCACGAATGCGGAACAACTTTGATCCACACAAGTGATACAGCATCTGTCCTGGCAAATACTTTAACAGCACCCACTGTTGATGCAGGGGGACCCTTTAACACCTGCCCCAGTTCAGCCATCAATATTGGGGGGTCGCCCACTGTTACCGGGGGTAATCCTCCTTATGCCTCATATATTTGGGATATGGGTGCTGCCGGAGTACCTAATCCACTCGTAAGCCCCAATGCCAGCTCCATCTACACGTTGATCGTAACAGACGCCTTGGGTTGCCGGCAAATTGGCCAGGCAGTAGTGCTTACATACCGTGCTGATGCTGGGCCTGATAAAAGCGCTTGTGGGGGTATAGCAGTAAAGATCGGTGGGCCACCAATAGCAGGCGTACCGGGTATATTATATGATTGGCAACCGGGCACTGACCTATCCAGCACAAATATTGCACAACCTTTTGCCAACCCGGGAATCCCCAGAGATTATTCCCTAACACTTACTGTTCCCAAAACAGGGGGTGGTGACTGTGTTACAAAAGATACAGTAAGGGTAACACCGGTTGCACCACCGGTAACAGCAAATATTGCAGGACCCGACAAAGTTTTCTGTTTAAAAGATAGTGTATCATTAGGCACACCCGCGGAAGCTGGCTTCAATTATACCTGGAGTCCCGGAAGCTATCTTACCAGGAATACTTTTTCCACCACTGGTTATTATGCCGGCAATATCATTATGCCAGTACCTAACCCGGCGATCATTAATCTTACTGCGCACAAAGATGGCTGTTCTTTCCCGGATCAAACTATAGTATCAACGATAGAGGCAAGAGCAGGATTAGATGGTTGTGGCCCGAGGATTATTGGCATGCCAGACCGTACGCCTGACATCAATGAAACGTACGCGTGGACCAAAATTTCAGGATCGGGAGATTTTACCGGCGCTACCAATTTGCCCCAGGTGCATGTAAGCGCATCTGTTGGCACCCCGACAATTTATGGCCTTACCGTAACATATAATGACGGAAGCTGTTACGACGAGATAACCGTGCCCCCATTCTGTTCCAACTGCCAGGTTTTTATAGATATTGAGGCTTTATATACATGCCCAAGCTATAGTGTCAATGGAGGAAATGTTACCTTAATTGGTTCTAGCAGTATTGCTAACGCTATTTATACATGGACTCCACAGGTTGGCCTGTCGAATTATACAGGAAATGTTGTGCACCTGACTGATAATGTTCCAAGAATATATACCGTAATAGCTACCGACGTGAATGATACTTCTATCCATTGTATTGGACAACAATTGGTGAATGATCCGGTTTTTTCAAAACCGGTGTTTCCTGCTCCTGATACGGTTGCATGTGTAAATGAACCCATTACCATTGGATTGCCCCCTGTTGCAGGTTATACTTATCAATGGACTGGCAGTGGATTGTCAAGTAATTTGATAAGCAATCCCACAGCCAGTGTAGCGGTACAAACAGAATTTCCTGTATTGGTATCTGATGGAAATGGTTGTGAATTACATGATACAGTTGTAGTAGCTGTACAAAATCTACAGGTGGATGCGGGGCCGGATTGGGTAATCTGCAGTAACGGTGTAGTTCAACTAGGTACACCTGCACAGCCCAATACCAGTTATTTATGGGAACCCCAGTCAGCCCCATGGCAAAATGGTACCAACCAATTTTCGGCAGAGCCGGACGTATTCATTGCCACAGATCTTAGCTTTATAGTAACGGCTACAACTTCTGCCGGATGTGTAACAACAGACACGGTAAATACAAGCATTAACCTTAACCCATCCATTCCGGATGCTTCCGATAAATTTGTATGTAAAGGCGATTCAGTCAGGATAGGTTCTCCTGCTTTGGGAGGTGTTACTTACCAGTGGTCCCCAACTACCGGCCTTGACAATGCCGGAATTGCGCAACCGTTAGCCAGCCCGGCGGTTAATACAACGTATACCGTAATTGCCAGCTTCCCCGGTTCATGTGCCTTTGTTGCTTCAGATGAGGTAACCGTAACAGTTAGGAATGCATTTTTTAGCATGCCTGACATAAATTTTTGTCCGGCAAATGGGCCTGTAGCATTGGGCAACGCTGCACCAGCCAACATGCTTTCGTACAGCTGGCAACCTCAACAACTGGTTACCAATTCAACAATCGCCAATCCCAATACACTGAATCCGCCACCTAATACTACCACATTTTTTACCTTACTTGTTACGAATGCAGATGGCTGCAGGTACCGGGATACGATTTCCTTAATTCCTTTGTCCACCGTGCCTGTAGCAGGACCCGACAAAATAATTTGTAAGAACCAAACCACCACAATCGGAAGTACAACAAATGTAACAGGACCCACAATTTCTTACAGCTGGAGTCCTGTTGACAACCTCAGTGATCCTTCAAT
The DNA here is from genome assembly GCA_963779595.1 of uncultured Chitinophagaceae bacterium. Classification (GTDB taxonomy): domain Bacteria; phylum Bacteroidota; class Bacteroidia; order Chitinophagales; family Chitinophagaceae; genus Ferruginibacter. The sequence continues at coordinate 1,239,144 of CAVZYY010000002.1, forward strand.
ACCAAACCCTGTATTTACCGGAGTCACCGGCGGTGTATTTATATATATACTTACCAAAACAGTCAACACAGTTTCGTGTATTCTAAGCGATACTGTGATCGTAAGAGTGGTTGATTCATTGCTGCCCCCGATGAATACACCCACCGCTTGCCAGAACAGCTGTGTGCAAATCGGCACAACACCTGTTGCCGGTGTACAATATCAATGGACACCAATAACAGGTTTATCTAATGCTAATATTGCCAACCCACTGGCTTGCGTAGGGGCAGTTACCGCCAGCTATACTCTCCTTGCAACGGATGTAAATGGTTGCAGATCTTCCGCTAATGTAGTAGTGGGTGTACATGCTTTACCTGCTGCGCAGATAACCATACCAGTTGTTACAGCATGTGTCGGAGATACGAATGCTATGTTCAATCCGTTGATAAGCCCCGCAGGAGTTTATACTTATTTATGGAGCCCCGATAATGGAACACTCAGCGATATAAATTCCCTCACCCCAGGAATAACAATTACTGACACAGGAAGTACACAATATGTTTTGCAGGTAACAGATATGGTTACCGGATGCACAAATACAGCTATTGGAAACCTGGTGGTAAATATTTGTCCGCCAGTTTCTATTGTTGGAGATTTTATGTGGTTTGATCTAAATTCAGATGGTATCCAGGATTCCGGGGAGCCGGGGGTTAGCGGAATAAATGTCAGGTTATATAATAGTGCAGACTTTAATGTTGCATCAACAGCCACAGATGCCAACGGCTTTTATTCTTTCACGAACATTCTTCCCGGCAACGATTATTACGTGATATTTAATAAACCTGCAGGATATGATTTCACCGCCCAGAATGTCGGAGGCATTGGGGCCGACAATAACAGCAAAGCAGACCTGGATGGCAGAAGTAATGATTTCAACATCCCCTCGGGCGCAAGCATCCTCAACATAGACGCGGGTATAACAGCCACCTGCCCGGTTCCCGTTACATTATTAAGTTTTACAGCCGTTTTGCGTAACAGGGAAGTGCTGCTCAATTGGCAAACAACGGCTGAATACAATAATGATCATTTTGATATAGAAAGAAGTAATGGTGGAAATTATTTTAGTTCAATCGGAATTGTTGATGGCAATGGCACTACTGCCCTGCCTCATAACTATTCATTGATCGATGAACATCCGTTAACAGGTATGAATTATTACAGGTTAAGGCAGGTTGACCTGGATGGGCACAGCAGCTTCTCCGAGATAGTGCCTGTTCAATTAGACAATCCTGAAATTGTATCTGCTTATTATGACAACCAGTGTAATTGTATCCGCGTGGTCTTTAATAAAGAACAAGACCAAACGCAGTTGAAGCTTTACGGCGCAAACGGGCAATTGATAAAGGGCGTTTCCGCTAAAAATAATATTGCTACATATACATTTGAATTGCCGGTGTTAGCTACAGGAATCTATGTGTTGCAGATAATGAATGAGCAGTTTACTTATTCAAAGAAACTTTTTATTAATAAGTAGCAAGCTGTTAGCTGCAAGCCATTAGCTATAAGCTTTTAGCATTAAGGTCACGCAAAACAGGAAGTTTTTTTAAATACAAGGCACAACTAACAGCTAATAGCTTACAGCTAACAACTATCATTTCAGCAACGCTATACATTTTTTCAAACTATCTCTCCACGCAGGAATTACAAGGCCGAATGTTTGTTGAATTTTTGTCGTATCCAGGACAGAATATTGTGGGCGTTTTGCAGCTGTTAAATATTGGGTTGAAGGGATGGGATTCACATTACACCGGCTATTGGATATTTCTTTAATGGCCAAAGCAAATTCATACCAATTAGTAACCCCTGCATTACAATAATTAAATATAGTCGAAACAGGATCTTTATTTTCAGGCGGGGTGGGCAATTGCTGTAATATTATCATCACGGCTTCAGCCAGGTCAGCGGCATAGGTTGGACTTCCGAATTGATCACTTACCACTTTTATACTATCCCTTTCACGCATTAATTGTAGCATAGTTTGTACAAAGTTTTTTCCATGAACACCATACACCCATGAGGTCCTGATTATGATTGCTCCTTTGTTATTTTTGACTGCTTCTATTTCACCACGCAGTTTAGATTCACCATAAACATTTATAGGATCAGGTATATCAGTTTCTTTATAAGGCTTTGTTGACGTACCACGAAAAACATAATCGCTGGAAAAATGAATGAGCTGAGCATTGTGTGTTTTACAAACAGCAGCAAGATTACCAACAGCAATTCCGTTATCCTGGAATGCAATTTCTTTTTCATTTTCTGCCTTATCAACAGCAGTATATGCAGCGCAGTTAATACAATAATCAATATGGGTACTATCAAAATATTCTTCAACAGATGATGCTCCGCTACTGGTGTTACCACTTATCGACAACACGTCTTTTGATTCAAATAAAAATTTATATGCAGGATATTCATCAGCAAGAGTCCAGAACTCCTTACCCAACTGGCCATTGGCGCCTGTAACAAGGATGGTTTTTTTATCGTTCAATATCTGGTCAGTTATGGAAGAATGAATCGAAAATTATTTTTACAATCTTCAAATAAAGGCTGGTTGATATCCTTGGCTGAAATGATCTGCTTGTCCAGCAGGAATTTTCCAGTCAATATTTAATGTCGGATCATTGAATGCAATGCCCGCCTCTGATTCCTTATTATAAAATGCATCACATTTATAAAAAACTTCCGCAGTTTCACTCAATACGGAATACCCATGTGCAAAGCCCTGCGGTACCAATAATTGCTTTTTATTTTCTGCCGGAAAGCTCAATAGCCAAATGATCTCCCAAAAGTTGGTGAGCCTTTCCTGATATCAACTACAACATCCAATATGGAACCACTCAGCACCCTTATGAATTTTGTTTGCGCATAAGGGATCAAGTTGATAATGCAGCCCCCGAATGACACCATAAGAAGATTTTGCCTGGTTATCCTGTACAAATTTAATATCGATACCCTTCGGCAAGACATGTCTTTTCATTATAGCTTTCAAAAAAATAACCCCGGCTGTCTTCAAATACAGCTGGTTCAAAAATCAATAAGACCGGGAAAATCAGTTTTAATAAATGGCATTGTAATTGATAGTTAATATAATTGATTAAATGCTTTGATTACATTATCCATTACGGTTTTGCAGTATACATTTTTTAAAAAATTCAATCGTTTCTGTTAATCCATCTTCAAATTTTTTGACGGGCTCATAACCAAGTAAATTTTTGCCAAGCGAAATATCAGCCAGTGAATTCCTGATATCGCCCGCCCTGGGCTCCCGGTAGGTTGCTTCCCAATCACTTTTCAGGTATATCCTTACAGGCATTGTATAAATAATTCACAGAAAAATTTTCACCCACTGCCACATTATATACTTTGTTCAATGCTTCTTCATTTTCCGTAAGCATTCCTTTTATATTTACCTGCACCGCATTGTCAACAAAAGTAAAATCCCTTGTTTGTTCGCCATCCCCATTTATATACACCGGTGTTCTATTCATGATCCCTTTTACAAACAAAGGGATCACGGCAGCATAGGCACCATCAGGATCCTGCCTTGGGCCAAAAATATTAAAATAACGAAAGCCCATTAATTTTATTCCATACACATCTGCAAAAACCTGTGCATATAATTCATTTGTTTTTTTTGTAGCTGCATAAGGAGATAAACAATTGCCGATCCTGTCTTCCTGTTTTGGCAAGGTTGGTTCATCGCCATATACAGAAGAAGAGGAAGCATACACAAATTGCTTTACCTTATTATCAACAGCAGCTTTCAGATATTTACAAAACCGCCTACATTTACTTCATTAAAATAAACCGGTTCTTTAATTGAACGTGGTACAGAACCCAATGCTGCCTGGTGGCTTACATAATCGATTCCTTCACAGGCCTGCTGACAGGTTTCAGCATTCCTGATATCACCTTCAATAAATTCAAAAGCAGGGTATTGTTGCAAGTATATCAAGATTTGATTTGAAACCCATTTACCAGATTATCGAGCACCCGTACTTTTTTTGCACCATGCTTTAATAAATATTCCGCAATATGGCTGCCGATAAAACCGGCACCTCCTGTTATCAAAAAATTATCGTTGGCTGATATCTTTTGTATGAAAATGTATTCATCTATTATACTTATTATTACATGCTTTATTTCAATCTGATGTACTGATCATTCAGGCATTTACAAGACTCCAGTAGTTCCTGCTGCTGTATCTTTCCACTGATAAATTCCTTTCAGATCTGCGACCAGTGCTGTTGGTTTTGTGATGGCTGCAAAATAAGCATCGTCCAATTTTTTATATTCATTATGCGGCACCGTTACGATCACCGCATCATAATCATTGCCAAGTTCAGTGTACAAGCTCAAATCCATATTCATGTTTCAGCTCATCACTGTCGGCATGAGGATCTGTAACATCTACATTCAATGAAAAAGATTTTAATTCTTTTACCACATCTGCAACTTTACTGTTGCGGATATCACTTACATTTTCTTTAAAAGTGGCGCCCATCACCAGTACTTTTGCATTCTTTTACATTGCCATTATTTTGAATGATATGCTGCAATACTTTTTTTGCCACATAACCAGCCATGCCATCATTGATCACTCTGCCGGCAAGAATCACCTGGCTGTCATAACCAGTTTTTTTGATTTATAAGTAAGATAATAAGGATCCACACCAATACAATGCCCGCCTACAAGGCCCGGCTGAAATTTAAGAAAATTCCATTTGGTGCCTGCAGCTTCCAGCACTTCAAAGGTATTGATATTCATCTTATCAAAAATGATGGAAAGTTCATTCATCAAGGCAATATTCAGATCACGTTGTGTATTCTCAATGATCTTTGCGGCTTCTGCAACTTTTATGGAAGATGCTTTGTGTACACCGGCCTTTACTACCAGCTCATACACTTTGGCAATGACGTTTCAAGGCTTTCTCGCATCGCAACCACTTACACTTTTATAATCGTGCTGATGGTATGTTCTTTATCACCCGGGTTGATCCTTTCCGGTGAATAACCCGATCTTAAAATCGTCTACCATTTTTAAGCCAGATAATTTTTCAATGATCGGCACACAATCTTCTTCTGTACAACCGGGATAAACCGTGCTTTCAAAAACCACATAATCTCCTTTCTTTATCACTTTCCCGATCGTTTCACTTGCTCTTTGCACAGGAACGAGATCAGGTACATTGTGTTCATCAACCGGGGTTGGAACGGCAACAATAAAAAAATTGGCCTTGCTTCAAAACATCCAGGTCATTGGTAAATTCAATATCACAATCTTCAAATGCTGCTGATTCCAGTTCCTGGCTTGGATCAATCCTGTTGCGCATCATTTCAACCCTTTCTGCATTGATATCAAATCCAATCACTTTTATTTTTTTGGCAAATTCCAAGTGCAATGGGCAACCCAACATAACCCAAACCAATAACTGCTAATGTTTTTTTCTTATCTAATAAATCCTGGTACATCATTATTACAATATGTTTATTTAATATCGCATCTGATTCTATAAATAAATCAATTATTTATTCTGGCTTATCAAATTCTTTCGGCAATTTATACAATTCTTCCTTTGGAGCTTTTAAAATATTCATACGTTATTTTCAATCCTTCTGCCCTGCTTACTGTTGGTTCCCAGTCCAAAATTTCTTTGGCCTTTGTAATATCCGGCTGGCGTTGTTTTGGATCATCTGTCGGCAACGGTTTATAAACAATCTTTTGCTTTGTCCCGGTAAGTTTGATGATCTCTTCCGCAAAATCCTTCAACGATATTTCATCCGGGTTTCCAATATTCACCGGCATATGCATAATCACTCATCAGTAACCGGTAAATGCCTTCGACCAGGTCATCTACATAACAAAAACTTCTTGTCTGGCTGCCATCTCCAAAAACCGTAAGGTCTTCGCCCCGTAACGCCTGGCCAATAAATGCAGGAAAGCCCTTCCATCATTAAACCGCATCCGTGGGCCATAGGTATTGAATATCCGTACGATCCTGGTTTCAACCTGATGAAAAGTATGATAAGCCATTGTAATGGCTTCCTGGAAACGCTTGGCTTCATCATATACTCCACGTGGCCCACCGGGTTTACATTGCCCCAATATTCTTCATTTTGCGGATGAACCAGCGGATCGCCATATACTTCACTGGTACTTGCCACCAGTATCCTTGCATTTTTTGCAAGCGCAAGACCAAGGCAATTATGTGTACCCAACGAACCACCTTTAATGTTTGAATAGGAATTTTTAAATAATCGATCGGGCTGGCAGGTGAAGCAAAATGCAAAATATAATCCAGCTTGCCGGGACATGAATGAATTTTGAAACATCATGATGATAAAATTCAAACTCCTTTAGTTTAAAAAGATGCTCAATATTTTTCAGATCGCCGGTAATCAGATTATCCATCCCGATACATGATATCCTTCTTTGATAAACCGGTCGCAAAGTGAGACCCTAAAAAACCTGCTGCTCCTGTAATTAATACCCGTTTGTTAGACATCATGCGTGATTTATGATGATATGATTTAATGATGTATGATTTACAGAACTTAGTTTTTATTTATTACAATTCTTCCTGCCCATGCTCTCATAATGAAATCCCAAATTCTTCCATTTGTTCAAGGTCAAAAAGATTTCTCCCATCGAAAATAGCTTTATTTTTCAGCGATGAAGCTATTTTATCAAAATCAGGTGTCCGGAATTCACTCCACTCTGTAGCAATGATCAATGCATCTGCGTCTTTCAATGCCATCATACTGATTTTCTGCAAAAACGATCTTGTCACCCAGCAGCTGTTTTACATTATTCATTGCTTCAGGATCAAAGCGGTAACTACTGCTCCTTCAGCCAGTAATGCATCGATCATATACAAGGCCGGGGCTTCCCTGATATCATCTGTATTGGGTTTAAATGCCAGTCCCCACAAAGCAAAATTCTTTCCCTTGAGATCGTTATTAAAATATCTTTTATTTTCGGACCAGGTGAAGTTTTTGTTTTTCATTCACTTCCATCACGGCATCCAGTATCTTAAAATCATAATTTACTTCAGTAGAAGATCTCGCCAGTGCCTGCACATCCTTTGGGAAACAACTGCCCCCATAGCCGATACCGGGAAATAAAAATCGTTTCCCAATCCGTTCATCGCTGCCTATCCCACTGCGCACCATATCCACATCAGCTCCCAGTATTTCGCAGAGTTGTGCGATCTCATTCATGAAAGTGATCTTAGTAGCCAGAAAAGAATTGGCTGCATACTTGGTCAGCTCGGCAGATTTTTCATCCATAAAAATGATGGGGTTACCCTGGCGCACAAACGGAGCATAAAGATCATTCATCAGCTTAATTGCTCTTTCGAGAAGTAGTGCCGATCACGACCCTGTCGGGTTTCATAAAATCATCTACGGCTACTCCTTCCCGTAAAAACTCAGGATTGCTTACTACATCAAATTCCACCGTTGCATTTTTTGCAATAGCATCCTTCACTTTTTCAGCTGTGCCAACAGGTACAGTGCTTTTATCAACGATCACTTTATAATCTCTTTATGATCTTTCCCAATTCATCGGCAACAGCCGAAAATATATTGCAGGTCGGCACTTCCATCTTCGCCGGGAGGCGTTGGCAATGCCAGAAAAATGATCTGGGCATTTTCTACGGCTTCTTCCAGCGAAGTAGTAAAAAAAAGTCTTCCTTCTTTCTGGTTTCGCAGGAATAATTTTTCCAGCCCCGGTTCATAAATAGTCATCTGGCCGGATGCCAGTTTATCAACCTTAGCCTGATCAATGTCTACACAGGTTACGGTATTGCCTGTTTCTGCAAAACAGGTTCCTGTTACCAATCCAACATATCCTGTTCCAATAACTGCAATTTTCATAAATGTCTATAATATCTATCTGTTTACAAATTCCAATACCTGTGAAACAATGAATTGCTGTTGTTCTTCATCAAGTTCAGTATGTATAGGCAATGATATAACTCTTTCCGTAAGCCAATCCGTTACCGGTAAAATATAATCGCTCCCGCCAAATGCATCAAACATTTTTTGCCGGTGTGCCGGTACCGGGTAATAGATCATATTGGGAATTCCCTTAGCGGCAAGGAAATTATTTAATTCGTCCCGGTCCGTTTCATGCAATATCAATGTATATTGGTGAAATACATGTTTATTATTTGCTTCACGATAAGGAATTTCGATCTTTTTATTCCCTGCAAAAGCTGCATCATAATAATCAGCGGCTTTCCGCCTCGCTGCAATATATTCATCGAGATGCTTCAGCTTAATATCCAAAATGGCAGCCTGCATGGCATCCAGCCTCGAATTACATCCTACAATATCATGATAATATTTTTTGCTTTGCCCGTGAGAGGCGATCATTTTTAATTTTTCTGCAAGGGCATCATCATTCGTGAACATGGCCCCGCCATCACCATATGCTCCTAAGTTTTTGGAAGGATAAAATGAAGTACAGCCGATATGGCCGATGGTACCCGTCTTCCTGGTACTGCCGTTGCTGAAAGTATAATCATTGCCGATCCCCTGGGCATTGTCTTCAATGACAAACAAACTATGTTTTTCAGCAATTTGCATAATGGCTTCCATATTGGCAGCGTGTCCATACAAATGAACGGGGATAATAGCCTTGGTTTTGGGGCTGATAGCTTTTTCAATGACTGCAGGGTCTATACAGAATGTCCTTTTGTCAACTTCTACAAAAATGGGTTTTATCTGAAGCAGGGCAGCCACTTCTACCGTGGCAATATAGGTAAATGAAGGGGTGATCACTTCATCCCCCGGCTGAAGGCCAAGCGCCATCATGGCTATCTGCAGGGCATCGGTACCATTTGCACAGGGAATTACATGTTTGCACCCATGATATATTGCCAGGTTTTCAGCAAAACCGCTTACTGCTTTGCCACCAATGAATTGCGAGCTTTCCATAACAGCAAGCAACGCGTCATCTACTTCCTTTTTGATCTTATGATACTGTGTCTTGGTATCCACCATTTGTAAAGGCCTCATAAATCTATCATTTTAGCGGCGCAAAGATAAGATTTTGAACTTCGAAATACCATATATGCCCAATGAATTGATTTAACCATGATTACACTGTATTTTTGAAAACAAAACAACCGCTTGAGCCTGCTATTGTACAATCTTTTCCTGTTTTTATTTTCGTTGTCCATCCGCATTGCTTCTTTATGGAATAATAAGGCAAAACAATGGCTCCGTGGGCGGAAAATCTTTCCTGCTGTTTCTTTTAAAGAAAAGACCGTCTGGATGCACTGTGCAAGCCTGGGGGAATTCGAGCAGGGACGGCCAGTCCTCGAAGCCATCAAAAAGCAATTCCCTGCCCATAAGATCATTTTAAGTTTTTTTTCTCCAAGCGGATATGAGATCAGGAAAAATTATGCCGGCGCCGATGCTGTGATCTACCTCCCGGCCGATAGCAGTTCAAATGCAAAAAAATTAATTGAACAGATCAATCCCACCCTGGTCATCTGGATCAAATATGAATATTGGTATTATTATTTAACGGAACTGAAGAAAAGGGAAATACCGGTCATCCTCGTATCCGGTATTTTCAGGAACTCACAACCTTTTTTTAAATGGTATGGCGGTTTCTGGAAAGAAATGCTGCGCTGCTTCCGGCAATTATTTGTTCAAACTGAAACTTCCAAAGCGCTGCTTGCGGGTATCGGGATAAAAGAAAATGTTGAAACAGCCGGCGACACCCGTTTTGACAGGGTGATTGAGATCGCAGAAAAAAAAGAGCCTGTAAAATACATAACAGCATTTATCAATAATAAAAGGTTGCTGGTTGCAGGCAGTACCTGGGAAGAAGACGAGGTTGAGCTAATACATTATGTAAGATTGCACCCGGAAATAAAATTTATTATTGCCCCTCATGAAATAGACCCCGAAAGCCTCGAGGATGTAAAAAAAGAATTCAAAGAAGCTGTTTTCTATTCCAGCCTTGAAGCCGGAAATATCTTACCGGAAAACGTACATGTGCTGATCATTGACAATATCGGGATGCTTTCAAAGCTCTATCAATATGCTGACATTACCTATGTAGGTGGTGGCTTTGGGAATGATGGCATTCATAATGTACTGGAAGCCGCTGTATATGGTAAGCCGGTCATTTTCGGGCCTGTGTATGAAAAATTTGCAGAAGCGAAAGACCTCGTGGAATGTGGTGGAGCTTTTAGCATAACTCATGCATTGGAACTGGAAACCTTGCTGGATAAGCTCTTCAACAATACCCCCCTGATGCTGCAAAGCAGTATGGCGGCAAAAGATTATGTATACAGCATGCGGGGAGCCACGGAAAGGATCCTTTCTTATGTAACGGAAAAACGTCTTCTTACCAACTGATCAAACTGTTGTACGATGGGTGTTTTATCATCCCAGCCCAGTTTTAATTTCAGTTCCCGTTTGATCCAGTATTCAGCTTCCGGGTAAATGGCAAATCCATTGATCGTTTTTATACTTCTTTCATACATTACTTCATCCCCCCGGAAAAGTTCATTGATGTATAAAAAACGGTCGTTTATTCCGATCGCTTTTTTAAGGTCCTTGATGGGAATGTCCTGCAGGGCATCACTTAACTCGGTCTGTGTTTGTTTCAACTTCTCATTTAAAGAGGATTTATTGTCGGGGCCAATGGATTCATGCAGTTCCTTTTTGGATTTCTTATCTGTAAGCTTCTGGTGGATAAGGGTGGGGGTATCTTCTACCGGGTCAAATACCATCGGTGGTTTATTCTGAACGCTGATCTTTTTCCTGGCTTCCGCATTTCTTTTGATCTCTTCCAGCTCTGCTTCTACTTCAGCCTCGTCGATCTGTAACACCGATACCGTTTTTTCTTCTGCTGTTTCATCAACAGGCTGATTATCCATCTTTTCAAATGAACCGGGCATATTGATAGCCACTGCTGAGGAGCTGCTTTGCTGCTGCTGGCTTGCTTTTACATGCATCAGTTCTGATTGAAGCATTTGAACCGTCAGTAAAAGCTCATCTGCCGATGCATTTTGCAAAAGTTGTTCCCGCAGCCTGTTACAGAGTGTTTCCACCCGTTCCATATATCTTGTTTTGCTTAAAAATAAAATTTATGTGCCCTAATTTTGTTTTGTCCTGTGAACAGAATCCATAATCTTTGCACGTTCCGGGATTAAAGTTACAAACACATTTTTAAAAAAATTATTTAATGTTTATTGAACCGAATTTTAAGGAAGGCCGCCGCGGGTGGATAGAAGTCATTTGTGGCAGTATGTTTAGCGGCAAAACAGAGGAATTGATACGCAGGCTGAAACGGGTAAAGATCGCAAACCTTAAAGTAGAGATCTTTAAACCGGCTATTGATACCCGTTATGATGAAACAAAAATTGTGAGCCACGATACCAACGCGATCATTTCCACACCGGTGGACAGCTCCCAGTCTATTTTAATACTGGCGCAGGATGTAGATGTTGTTGGTATTGATGAGGCCCAGTTCTTTGATGATGGGATTGCCGGGGTCTGTGAACAACTGGCATTAAAAGGGATCAGGGTGATCGTGGCCGGCCTGGATATGGACTACCAGGGTAAGCCCTTTGGCCAGATGCCCAATCTTTTATCTATTGCCGATTACATCACTAAGTTGCACGCGATCTGTATGAAATGTGGCAATATTGCCAACATCAGTTATCGCAAAGTAGCCGGCGGCGGCCAGGTATTGCTGGGAGAAAAAGACATTTATGAGCCGAGGTGCAGGCTTTGTGCCCAGCTTAAAGACTGATCGATTCTTTTAAAAGTCTGCATATGGAAAGGAAAATTCATAACCCCATACAAAAAGACAGTGTTATATTTTTAAAGACAAGTGATGAGACCAATGGCGCATATACGTTGGTGGAAGTAGAATTAGCGGAAGGTGGTGGAGTAGGTTTGCACTATCATAAAACATACAGCGAAAAATTTGATTGCCTTGAAGGTGAGGTTCAGGTAAAGCTGGGCAAGCAACTGGTTACATTAAAACCCGGGGAATCTGCTACCGCGGCTCCGAATGTTAATCATCTTTTTCGCAACCGGAGTAGTAAGCCTTGTAAATTCAGGGTAGAGTTGAGGCCTGCCAGCAAAGGATTTGAGCAATCATTGCAAATTGGTTATGGATTGGCTGCTGACGGGCTTTGCAGGTCAAATGGCTTCCCAAAAGATAAGCTGGCACTGGCATGGCTGTTCGAGATCAGTGAAAGTAATCTTCCGGGATGGATGAGCATCTTCGAATTCGTCTTACGCAAACAGGCAAAAAAAGCAAGGCTGAAAAAGCTCGATGAGTCCTTGGTAAATCGCTATGTAAAATTTTAAAAATCCTAACCCGCCCACCGTAAATATTCAAATACTTTTTTAATACTTTAGGTTACTTTATTTCATTATAAATTATGGGATCTAAAAATTATCTTTAAGAAATATAATTTTTTTTCGCTCAAATTTTCTCGATAATGAAAGCTCCATCATTGGTAAAAGCTGGCATCCTTACATTCATACTTGTAATATCGTTTGTCTTAAGTTGGGAATTTTTTGTCCGCAATAAGGGATTTGATACTTCTTATGATGATGAACCACCACTCTGGGCTGATAAACGAAAAATGGTTTATGAGCCTGCTGATCAGGCAACCGTATTTATCGGTTCCTCAAGGATCAAATTTGACCTGGATATTGACACCTGGGAAAATATTACCGGCGACCATGCCATACAACTTGCCAGCGTCGGTAGTTCCCCATTACCGGTATTGGACAATCTTGCAAATGACAAAAAATTCAAAGGAAAACTGGTCATTGATGTTACCGAAGGATTATTCTTTTCAACCTCTCCAAATAATTTATCAACGCGTGAAGAAAATATAAAATACTACAAAGATGAAACACCCGCTCAAAAAGCAAGTTTTCAATTAAATAAAGGATTGGAATCGAAACTGGTATTTTTAGATAAAGACAGGCTTTCATTGAATGCGCTATTGGCCAAGCTTCGGATCCACAACCGCCCAGGTGTATTTGAATTTCCCATTTTCCCGCCCGATTTTGGAAGATCCAAACCCAGTAGGCAGGATTATATGACCGGGCGGTTTCTCACAGATACCAATCAACAAAACCAGGTCAGGGGTATTTGGGATTTTTTCAGGAAGATGGACAGAAACCCGGCACCTAAACCGGGGCAAATTGATTCCATATTGGCTTCGGTAAAAAATTGCATTGATAAAATAAAGTCGAGGGGCGGCCAGGTCATATTTGTCCGTACCCCATCCAGTGGCCCCTACTTAATGGGAGAAACCAAACGCTTCCCAAGAGAACAATTCTGGAACAGGTTGCTGGCTGTTACCAACTGCGCCGGTATTCATTTTTCAGATTACCCGGCCATTGCTCATTTTGTTTGCCCTGAATTTTCTCATTTAAGCCAGCCGGATGCAGTCCTGTTTACAAAGAACTTTATCCAGATCCTACAGGAAAAGGGATGGAAGTTTTCAAAGATCTCAGAACAATAATTTTTATTCAACCATTAACTGCATGATCTATGGTTTTTAACTCTTACACTTTCATCGCTTTTTTTGTTGTTATGCTCATATTGCATAACCTTCCTTTTTCCTGGAAAATAAAAAAAGTAAACCTGCTGATCGCCAGTTATATTTTTTATGCAGCGTGGAATCCGCCATTCATCCTGCTTTTATGGTTGTCTACGGTCGTTGATTTTTTTGTGGGAAGAGCCTTATATAACCAGGAAAACAAACACAAACGAAAACTATTGCTTGTTATAAGTCTGATCGGCAACCTCGGCATGTTATGTTTTTTTAAGTATGGAGGATTTTTATTGGAAAATTTTACACAGCTCGTAAATGCAATTGGAATCAATTACCATCCTGCCAAACCAAATATTATTCTTCCTGCGGGTATTTCATTTTATACATTCACCACGCTTTGCTATACGATCGATATGTATAAAAGGAAAAGTGAACCCGTAAAGTCGATGCTGGATTTTTCGTTGTTTGTTACTTTCTTTCCACACCTAGTTGCAGGCCCTATCGTTCGCCCGCCACAGTTAGTCCCACAATTTGAAACACCCCGCCAGGCCACTCAAAGGCAATTGATGCAGGGTTTGTTATTAATTTCACTGGGATTATTTATGAAAGTTGTTTTGGCGGACAGCATGTTATCCGAATCGGCAAACCGGGTCTTTGGTTCAAGCCTGGCATTAAGCACATTGGATGCCTGGATGGGTGTACTGGCATTTTCCGGGCAGATATTTTTTGATTTCGCCGGTTATTCCACCTGTGCGATAGGTGTCGCATCCTGTTTGGGTTTTATACTCCCGGAGAATTTTGTTTATCCTTATGCAGCCATTGGGTTTTCCGATTTCTGGAGAAGATGGCATATCACCTTGTCTTCCTGGCTACGTGATTATTTATACATCCCGTTGGGAGGAAACAGGCATGGGAAATTCCGGACATACATAAATTTAATGATAACGATGCTGCTTGGGGGCCTTTGGCACGGTGCTAACTGGACCTTTGTGGTATGGGGAGCATTGCATGGCTTTTACCTATGGATTGAGAAACTGATACAGGATGCCCGTAAGGTAGTGACCCCCATCGCAGCGCCCGTTGAAATGTTCAGGGACGGGCCTGGCGCAACAATAGTAAAGAATAAAACATTCAGCAATTTTTTATTGGCAATGCTTACTTTTTTTCTCATTAATGTAACCTGGGTATTTTTTCGTGCGCCTGATTTTACGGCCGCATGGCGAATGCTCACTTCTATGTTTTCCCCTGTAAAAAACGGAGCCGTATTGTTAACTACTTTAAGCATCATTAAGATATCGGTCATCGTTGTTTGCATGGTAGCCTTTCACTGGATGATGCGCAATACGCGTGTATTGATTGTTGCTGAGAAAATGCCGTGGTGGCTATTGGGATTCATTTGGTCCGTATTATTATTGCTGTTGATATGGAGCCAGGAGAGCAGCAGTTCATTTATTTATTTCCAGTTTTAGCAGGATATAACCGCGAAGGCGCAAAGATATAAAAGACATAAAAAATCCCGGCTGCCTGGCAACCGGGATTTTTTTATGTCTTCAACTGAATCGTTGAATTCTATTCTATTGTTTCACGAACTTAGTAGTGATCACATTTCCCGCGTTATTAACCCGCAGCATATAAACCCCTTTAGCCAATTTGGAAACATCCATTGACTGAACGGCATTTACAAATTTCTGTTCCATTACGATCACTCCTTTTGCATCAGTTACCTGTATCATGCTTTGTTTTAAAGCGATACCCGGCAAACTGACCCTCAAAATATTTGTTACAGGATTTGGATAAATGTTTAAAAGGTCATTTTTCACAAACCCTGCTTCCTGTTTGGTTGCTGTTCCAAGTTGAACCTTTAATGTGTAACAAACGGTAGCACTGTTTGCACCATTGTATCCGTAAACCTGTGCATAATAAGTACCTGCTGCCGCTGTATAATTGATGGTTTCGCTACTGGTACTTCCGTTTTGAGAAATACCAACCTGTGTACCGGCGCCGTTCAACAATTTAAGGTCATAGTCACCTGGCAATGTTCCCAACGTTACAGTAATGGTTCCGCCGGTTGTAATGACAAACTTATAATTGTCTATATCTGCGGTAGGGCTGATCAATCCTGTAATATTTGTATTGAAAGGAATTGTTGCAGCGCCAGTAGTGGTCCCATTTGTAGAAACATCATAACTGCTCTGGCAACCTGTAACAGCAGTAGCAGTTGCTTTGATCGTATAACAGGTTGCACTGTTGGCTCCCTGGTAACCAATTACTTTAATGTAATAAGTGGCTGCCGCCTGGCTGTTCAAAGTAACTGTTTCTGTAGCAGTGCCGCTTTCACTTGCACCGATCTGTGTACCTGCACTGTTGTAAATATATAGATCATAGTCCACGCCTGAAGGGCCAACAAGGTTGTAAACTATATTGCTAACAGCACTGGTTGTTATTTTATAATAATCAATATCAGTCGTTGAACTGATCGCTGCAGAATTAGTAACACCTGAAGTGATGGCAGCTCCGGCAGCAAGTGTTTCATTTGGTTCAAATGCTGTTGCGCAGGTAGATGCAGTAGCAGTTGTAAACTGAGCTGCAGAATAACTGCTGCTTCCACCTGAACAGTTTGTTCTCACTCTCCAGTCATAAAGGGTAGATGAAGTCAATCCGCTTATTGCTACTGATGTAGAAGCTGTTGCTGTTGCAGCATTGGTCCAGGTTCCGGTTGTGGTTAATTTATAATCCACATCATAACTAACGGCGCCGCTTACTGCACCCCAGCTCACAGTTGCCCCGGAAGTTGTGATGGAAGATGAAGCCAACCCGGATGGCGCATTACAAACAAATACTGCACTTGTTGTGAATTGAGCAGCAGTATAACCACTTGACCCGAATGAACAATTTGTTCTCACCCTCCAGTCATATATCGTTGAAGCAGCTAAGCCGCTTATTGCAACAGAAGTTGAAGCAGTTGCTGTTGCAGCATTGGTCCAGGTTCCGGTTGTTGTTAATTTATAATCCACATCATAACTAACGGCACCGCTTACTGGATTCCAGCTGACAGTTGCCCCGGATGATGTAATTGAAGAAGAAGCCAAACCTGATGGTGCGTTACATACAGGAACAGCAGCAGTAGTAAATTGGGCAGCCGCATAACCACTTGAGCCGAATGAACAATTTGTTCTAACCCTCCAGTCATATGCTGATGAAGCGGCTAAACCACTTATTGCAACAGATGTGGATGCAGTTGCCGTTGCAGCATTGATCCATGTTCCGCTGCTGGTTAATTTATAATCAACATCATAACTGATCGCGCCGCTAACAGCGGTCCAGCTGACTGTTGCGCCGGAAGTTGTTATGGAAGATGAAGCCAACCCTGTTGGTGCATTACAAACAGGAGCAGCAGCAGTTGTGAATTGTGCAGCTGAATACGAGCTTGATGCACTTGCACAATTTGTTCTAACTCTCCAGTCATACAGCGTTGAAGCAGTAAGGCCGCTTATTGCTCTTGATGTTGAAGTGGTTGCTGTTACCGCATTGGTCCAGGTCCCGGTTGTTGTTAATTTATAATCTACGTCATAACTAACGGCACCGCTTACTGCAGTCCAGCTGACAGTTGCCCCGGAAGTTGTAATGGAAGATGAAGCCAAACCTGTTGGTGCACCGCAGGATGAGCCTGCAGTGATCGTAAAGTTTGTATTAGAGATATCAAAGAATATATTTCCAACTGCTTCTACTTTTATTCTTGCAGTTGTTGTGGGAGTATTTGGAATGACCAATGCTTCCGAGCCATCATTGGCTGTGCTTGCTGACAATACAGTCGGGAATGTTTGTCCGCCATCTGTTGATAAAGATATTTTTACATTGGCGCAACTAACCGGTGAAGCTGTTGTACTTGCTACAGCCCATGTAATTGTTTGAGTTGAACCGCCAGCATATGATACAGCGGTATTTGGAACGCTCACTGCAAACGGCCCTGAAGCAGCGCTTACAGTTACTACCATATCTGTAAATTGAGTTTGCCCAACTGAAACCGGGGCAGTAGAGCTGTAAGGAGCATTATCCCTGACCGTTAACCTGAAATTCAATGTTCTTGCAACTGAACTCAATGCTTCTGTGTTAGCACCGGCATCACCACCCTTAAAGGACCGCTTATAAGTCCTCCCGCAAGAATGGTTGATAATTTTGGGAAATACCTTGTTGGAGATGTTGTAGGCATGAACGATATCCAGTTTGGACCGCTTGTTTTGGTTGCACTTGCAACACTGCTTGAACCTGTTTGTGATGAAGACGCGTTATCATTTTGTTCCCAGCAATAGGTCAATACATCACTGGCATTGGCATCAGTAGCAGACCCGGTGAGCGCAAACGGTGTACTCTTTGGAATAGTATAATTGCTAACCGCTGCAACAACCGGTGTTGCATTACGATAGGTCGTGGTTACCGGGCAGGTTTTTGTTAACAGGTTGGCCTGTATCTGTGCAATAGAAGCCTGGTGATACACAGCAATTGAATGTGGGGCAACATCCTGGCTGGTAATACCTGCATAACCCATGATGGTAATACCTGAACCTAGTTCTTTATTCACGCCAGTACCTTCGTTGCCCATTGAAAAAGTATGGTTGGCTCCCATTTGATGGCCAACCTCATGTACTACATAATCTATATCGAAATTATCTCCCTGCGGAATGCCGTCAGCAGGAGAAGTGAATCCACTTCCTTTTGATCCATTTACACAAATGCAACCAATACAGCCTGCATTTCCACCACCGCCGGATGCGCCGAACAAATGCCCAATATCATAATTTGCTTCGCCGATAACAGAGGTTAAAGTAGATTGCAATTGTGCATTCCATGCCCCGCCGGAACCGGTGGATCCGTTGGCATAAGGATCTGTTGATGCATTATAGTAAATAACAGCAGTTGTATTTGCAATAAGATTCAAATGCAGTGCAAGATCTTTTTCATAAACGCCATTACAACGGGTAAGCGTTGCATTGATACCGGCCAGCACCAGGGCTACCTGTGAAGCACTCGTTGCGCCGAAATAGTTAGAATATTCTGCAGTAACGGATTGGGCCAAACGCATGGTCTTTAAGTTTCCTCCTGACCTTGCAGTGATGTTTGAATTAGAAACCTGTGCACTTATATCAGAAGCCATTCTTTGATCTACTGTAGAACATGTCCATGGCAACTGCCCGGGCTTTCTTTGCGATTTGAATACCGCATAAACAGTATGGTCCTGTGAATATGCTTCAATGAATTCATTTTCGCTGTTCGGTCCTGAAAACAATTGTTTGTATGCCTTGAGGAGAAATACTCAATTTCAACGTTGCATATTGATCGGTAATACCTTTACCGGAATAAGCCCTGATCTCCGGGAAACTGTGCCTGTAAAGCAGGTTCAAAATTGGAAGCTTCAAACACTTCAAATTGTTCAAATCCACCATCAGCATTTGGCAAGGAAATAATGGTTGAATGCGCTGAAGCATTGTCAGCAACAGATAATAAATCCTGTCTTAAAGGGGCAATGTTCAAATTAAATAATTTAAACTCCCTGGGAAAGGACTGTCTTGCAACAGCTTTGTCAGTAACAATTTTACCTGACCCGGTTTGTAAAGACCAGAAATTTCTTTCCTGCGCCTGGATGGTAATAGAAAATAGAAATCCCAAAAAAACTAGGAGAAGTTTTCTCATAGAAAATTGTTTTTAGTTGATTTGATTATGAAATGAAGGGTTGAATATAACAGATAATTTTTATCTAAAAAAATATTAATAGACGATCTGACTGCTTTTCCCGGTAAAATAAATTACCAGCAAAAAGCTAATTAGTTCATTCTTAATTGATTTATTTAAATGATACGTTTTTTTGTAATGTTGTAATTTGCACGAATGAACAACAGGGTATTTGCCTTATTAAAAAAAGATATACTGCTTGAACTAAGGCAGCAACATACATTTTATGGCATCCTGCTTTATATCGCATCCACCATTTTTGTGCTATTCCTGTCGCTGCCGGAAAGTCCTGATGCCAATGTATGGAATAGCCTTTTTTGGGTGATCCAGTTGTTTGTATGCGTGAATACCGTTGCAAAGAGCTTCCTCCAGGAAAGCCGGGGGCGTATGTTATATTTTTATTCCATCACTTCACCCGTAGAGTTCATTATTGCCAAACTCATTTTTAACATCATCCTCATGCTGATGATGAGCCTGGTAAGTTTATTATTATTTTTTATTTTCCTGGACAACCCGGTTACGGGTGTTGCCCGCTTTGTCGGCATCGTATTGCTGGGTGGTACCAGCATCAGTATGGTTTTTACATTGATGAGCGCCATTGCCGCAAAAGCACAACAAAATGCAGCGCTTATTGCAATTCTTGGATTTCCGGTTATTTTGCCTCAATTGCTTTTATTGATGCGGCTGAGTAAAGCGGCGTTTTCAGAAGTATTCCGGGAGGGCGCCGTATTACAATTGGCGGGGTTAACCGGGTTGCTGGATATATTGGTAATTGCCCTTGCGGTCATTTTATTTCCATACCTGTGGAAGGATTAGCCTTTTAAAGAACAATTATTTTAAATCCATGTCAAGATTCCCATAACTTTGCGCCCTAAATAAAAATCTGCGGTATTGCGTAAAAGCTGGTGGAAAATATTATCTTTTATTTTGTTGGTTTATACCATTGCCGGTGGCCTGCTGCTTGATGTTCCCCACCTGTTTATTTTAAATGAAACGATCCGGAATCTTTACTTCCATGTTTGTATGTGGTTTGGTATGATGATCCTTTTTATTGTAAGCTTTGTTAACAGTATCAGATATCTTGGCAAAGGAAATTACCGGGATGATATTTTTGCGAAAAACTTTGCTGCTGTTGGTTCCTTATTTGGCATATTAGGTTATGCAACGGGTACGGTATGGGCAAATTATACCTGGGTTACTGACCAGGGGCAGAGCCTGGGCAGTATTTTAAAAGAACCTAAATTAATTGGTGCAGCAATCGCTTTATTAATATATGGTGCTTACTTTGTGCTTCGGGGCTCCTTTACAGATATGGATAAAAGGGCGAGGGTAAGTGCAGTGTATAATATTTTTGCTTTTGCAATGCTGTTTCCAAGTATCTGGATCATCCCACGGCTGGTAGGAAGCCTGCATCCAGGTGCACCGGGAAGTGAACAGGGAACCCCGCTTTGAATTTCAATGATATTGACAGCAGGCTGAGGATGGTTTTTTACCCTGCGGTCATTGGCTGGACCTTGCTCGGCGTATGGATCGCTACTTTGAAAATAAGGTTAGATTTAATAAAAGATAAAGCATTGGTACATGAATAATCGTTTCTTGTTGCTTGTTTCGCGTTGCGGTTTGTTGCTGATGAGCTTGTTTTGTTCAATGAGCTGTTTTGCGCAGGATAAACCGGAGATGGCTGATCTGATGCGCAGCAATGGAAAAATATATGTGGTGGTGGCTGTTTGCTTAATTATTTTAATTGGCTTGTTTCTTTATATGATACGGCTTGACCGGAAAATGAGCAGGATCGAAAAAAATAAACACGCTGAATAATGTAATGGAGAACGTCATTGCGGGAAGCAAAAAAACCGCAAATACGAAGACACAAAAAATATTTTTAGCGGCTTTGTTTCTTAGCGGTTAAAAGTTAATGCCGGGAACAAAAACAAATAATTGCTTGCGGGGATCAGATCCCTTTTTATAAATTAAAAAACCAACAATATGTCTTCACAACAGCCGTATAGCTTTTTTCAAAGTGTAGAAAGAAGCTTTGACAAAGCCGCCAGGTTCACCCAGTTGGACCTTGGAATTCTTGAACAGATCAAGGCCTGCAACAGTGTTTATCAAATGCGTTTCCCGATAAAGAGGGATGATGGAACCATTGAAGTAATGGAAGCATACCGTGTACAGCACAGCCATCACAAATCGCCCTGTAAAGGCGGTATCCGTTTCAGTGATGAAGTGAACCAGGATGAAGTAATGGCACTTGCCGCATTAATGACCTATAAATGCGCCATCGTGAATGTTCCTTTCGGCGGTGGAAAAGGCGGTATTAAAATCAATCCCCGCAAATATACAGTGTATATGAACTTGAAAAGATCACCCGCCGTTATACATGCGAGTTGGTAAAGAAAAATTTTATCGGCCCCGGCATCGATGTGCCGGCACCGGATTATGGAACCGGCGAAAGGGAAATGGCATGGATCGTGGATACCTATGCCTCGTTGAAGCCGGGTGAGATTGATGCGGCAGGTTGTGTAACCGGCAAACCGGTAACACAGGGCGGTGTACGCGGCCGTACAGAAGCTACCGGCCTGGGTGTTTTCTTTGGTATCCGGGAAGTGTGCAACATGCCGGATGTAATGAAAAAACTGGGCCTGGAAATGGGCATCAAAGAATAAAACGGTGGTGGTACAGGGAATAGGAAATGTGGGTTACCATGCTGCAAAATTCTTCCGGGAACATGGCGCAATCGTTATTGGCATTGCTGAATATGAAGGTGCTATTTATAATCCCGACGGGTTGAATGAAGAAGAAGTTATCAAATACAGGAAAAAAACCGGCTCTATCTTAAATTTTCCCGGTGCAACCAACCTTGCTCAATACCTGGATGCACTGGAACTGGAATGTGATATCTGATTCCTGCGGCATTGGAAAATGTGATCAATGGAGAAAATGCGCCAAGGGTAAAAGCAAAGATCATCGGTGAAGCGGCCAATGGCCCCTGCACACCTGAAGCGGATGAGATATTTATACAAAAAGGATTTTGTGCGTTCCTGATATGTACCTGAATGCAGGTGGTGTAACAGTAAGTTATTTTGAGTGGCTGAAAAACCTTAGCCATGTCCGTTATGGCCGTATGGAAAAACGTTTTACCGAAAACCTGAACACCCATATCCTTGGCACAGATAGAAGAACTTACCGGTAAAAATGTATAGTGAAAAAGAACGCAAGTTCATCATGCACGGCCCGGAAGAGCAGGACCTGGTACACAGCGGCCTGGAAGAAACAATGATCACTGCTACAAGGGAGATCATGGATATCTGGCAACAACAATCCAGCTATTCCTGATATGCGTACGGCGGCTTATGTAAATGCGATCAATAAAGTGGCTACCAGCTATGCAGAGTTGGGTATATTTCCATAATAGTTTTTTATATAATTATAAAAGCCACGATACGATCGTGGCTTTTATAATTTATGAGCTCACTGTAAGATCCGGCGTCATTGGAAGACAGGGAAGCGATCGGTCATTTTAAATGAATGCTTTTCTTTTTCAAAACCCACACATTCACTGCCGTTGGTGATGAACAAGTAGCCCGCCTGCATTTTCGTGTTATACCTGTTCACCTGGCTGATCACATTCTCTGAAAGAGGCACGTTCATTTCTTTGCATTCCACAATCATGAAGGGTTGTGTTTCCTTGTTGTACACTACGATATCAAACCGCTTTTTAACTTCCCACAAAACAAGTTGCTTTTCTACTGCGATCAATGATGCCGGGTATTGCAATACTTCGGTAAGAAATAATAAAAAATTCTGCCGCACCCATTCTTCCGGGGTAAGTACCACCCACCGCTTCCGGATCATGCAGAAGATCATTTCTTTTTCCCCTTCTTTTTTTATGGTGGGTTTTTTATCGGGGTAGTTGATCTTGATCATTAAGGAGAATGTTCATTAGTGAATGGTGAAAATAACAAGACCCCGTTGTTTTTCCAAAATGCCGGCTGGTTGATAAAGATGATAAAGTTAAAAGGTTGACTAAGTCGACACCTTCATCAACTTAGTCAACCTCATCAACCTTTTAACCATATTAAAATTCCTGAATTTGCATCCCCTTAGTTCGTCGCCGCATCCGCATTCAAATTCCCCCATCCCAACGAGGAACTTTTTGTTGGATAATTCGCACTGGTCTGCTGTAGTTTAAGCAGCACCTGGTCCCTGGTAAAAGTTGGGAAACGGCTCCAGACCAATGCCGCAATACCCGCTGCCGTGGCGGTTGATACAGACGATCCGCCAACAGTAGAAGGAGCATTTCCCGTCATTGCCAGTGTGAGCGGGTGTCTTTCATTCGCTGCTTTTTCCATTACAATGGTAAAGTCTGTCTGGCTTCCGCTATGGCAGGTAGTGCAGGTGGTTTGAAAAGGTTATCCCTTACACCGGTCACCGCATTTACCTGGCTTAATGTAGCAGGGAAGATAACACCAAACCAGCCTGCGGCCCAGCCAAAGGAAGTGCCGGCTGCGCAGAAGATCAATTTGCCTTTTCCGTAAGCAAACATGATCGCATCCTGCATCTGGGAACTGCTGGTGATCCTTCCCATGCTGATACTGATGATCTTTACATCTGCCCTGTTGCCGGCATTGGTAAACGCATCTGACGCGCCTTTTACTTCACGGCTTGCATCCATAAATACATCCTCCGCGGCCCTGCATACAACGAGGTTACAATTATATGCCACGCCACAGGCAGCGCCGTCAATGCCTCTTGGTGCTGCACATGCTCCCGCCATTGAAGTGCCATGCCCACAACCGTCATCCGGCGTTTCTACGGGACCGGTAGGTATACCAAAAAAAGTAGCTCTTGGGAGTGTTACGATCTTTTCCGTAGTTCTTCCCGAGGATTGTCCCTGGTTAAAAGCGCTTCCGAGGTTTTCCTGGTCGAATTCACATCCTGTATCAATGATAAATACCTTGGTTCCCGCACCGGTTGATTTTGCCCATGCATGGGGTATCTTATGGTATGCATAGTTCCAGGATTGCTTTGTTCCCGGAGCTATGGTCGTATAGTCAACGTTATCTACCAAAGGTTCTGCTATATTGCTGCCACAACCGCTGCTGCTCGCTGGCCTGTTCACAATCTCTTTGGTTCATAGCCCATGGGCTCTGCATACCTGATCAATTTACTGGCCCTCAATTTCTGGATGGTTGAAAGATTTTCAACCCTTATATCTATCACCGGCAATACATTTTCTTCCCATTGGATCATATCGCTGAGCTTTGCATCCTTATCACATTTCTGTTCTTCCCCCAATATCATCTGCAAAACTTCATTTTTAGCGTTTAACCATTCAGGTTTATTGATATCAATATCCTGCAACCTTAATTCAATGTTAATTTCTGATGCAGGCTTATAACCAACTGAAAGAATATTATCACTTTCCTCCAGTGCACTCCATATCATTTTATCACTTGCCAACTGCCACTCAAATTTTCCCTTCGAGTTGAATTGTTCCTTTATATACGCATCGATCTGTGCTGAAGTGAATTTACCCGGATCCGCTTTTGCTTCAGTTTGAAGGTTTGTTTTTTTACAGGATGAAAAAAACAATAATGCAATGACAGGGATACAATAATACTTTTTCATAATTATAATTGTTTGAAGCTGAAATAACACAATAAAAATGTAAAATCAAAGCACTCATTTGGCTTCATTCCGGGTGAAAAAATGCAGGCCTTTTAAAATTTTGTACTTTTATCAAATAAAAGAAGCAGATGAAAACAAAAGATGAAATCGTTGAGAACTGGCTACCGAGGTATACCGGGGAAAAATTATCAAACTTTGGGGAGTATATCCTGCTCACCAATTTTTCCAATTATGTAAAAATGTTTGCAGAATGGAACAAGGTAAGTATCGTTGGCATCGACCGTTCCATGCAATGTGCGACGTCTGATAATATCAGCATTATCAATTTTGGGATGGGAAGCCCTGGAGCAGCAACAGTTATGGACCTGCTTACGGCCATTAAACCGAAAGCCGTATTATTTTTAGGGAAATGCGGCGGCCTGAAAAAAAGAAATAAGATCGGGGACCTCATCCTTCCCATTGCCGCTATCCGGGGTGAAGGCACGAGCAATGATTATTTTCCTCCCGAAGTGCCTGCCCTGCCTGCATTTGCGCTTCAAAAAGCCATTTCTACAACCATCAGGGATCATGAATTTGATTATTGGACGGGGGTATGTTATACTACAAACCGAAGGGTATGGGAACATGACGAAGTTTTTAAAGAATACCTCCAAAAGATCAGGGCCTATGCTATTGACATGGAAACAGCTACTATTTTCACGGTGGGCTTTTACAATAAAATCCCAACGGGCGCATTATTGCTGGTCAGTGATTCACCGATGGTACCCGAAGGAGTGAAAACAGAAGCCAGTGATGTAGCCGTCACTGCGCAATTCGTGGAACGCCATTTAAAGATCGGTATTGATTCATTGAAACAACTGATCAATGATGGTCTTACCGTAAGGCACCTGAAATTTTAGCCCATTATATGCCGGCGCTTCTTGAAATAAAAAATCTCCAGATCAGTTTTGTACAGGATGGGTCCATCATACCTGCCGTACAAAATATTTCTTTTAATGCAGCGCGGGGAAACTTAACAGCCATTGTAGGAGAAAGCGGTTCCGGTAAATCTGTTACCGCATTATCCATATTGAAGTTATTGCCGAAGCAGGCGGTTATCAAAGGCGAAATTTTGTTTAGCCCAACTGGCGATGATCCAAAAGACCTTGTTGCTCTTCCGGGTAAAGAGATCCCGAAACTAAGAGGCGATAAGATCGCAATGATATTCCAGGAGCCTATGACCTCCCTGAATCCTGTGTTTACCTGTGGCTCCCAGGTCATTGAAGCCCTTATGGCACACCAGGGAATAACGAAGAAAGCAGCCCGGGAAAAAACGATCGGCCTGTTTGAACAGGTAGGCCTTCCGGAGCCTGCAACTATGCTGAACCGTTATCCACACCAATTAAGCGGCGGGCAAAAACAAAGAGTGATGATCGCCATGGCCATCAGCTGTGGCCCTGACCTTTTAATTGCCGATGAACCCACGACAGCGCTTGACGTAAGGGTTCAAAAAAATATTTTAGATCTGTTAAAAAAACTGCAGCTGCAAAACAATATGGCGGTCCTGCTTATTACCCACGATCTTGGGCTGGTAGCAGATGTAGCGGATGATATCATCGTAATGTATAAAGGAGCCATTGTTGAACAGGGCAAGGCAGTCGAAATATTGAATCATCCCCAACATGCGTACACCAAAGCACTGCTGGCATGCCGGCCCGCTGCAAACACGAAAGGCAAAAGACTGGCTGTGATCAACGATTTTATTGGCGGGGAAGAAAGTACAACCCCTCCGGATCAGCCCGTAAAAAAAATGATCGATGACGGGATCGCTGGCCCGCGCCCGGTTCTGTCAGTACAACATTTAAAAGTTTATTTTCCTGCATCCAGGAACCTATTTGGAAGCACAACTTCCTATCTGAAAGCAGTAGATGATGTAAGCTTTGAAGTGATGAAAAATGAAACGATCGGGCTTGTTGGCGAAAGCGGCTGCGGTAAAACCACGCTGGGGCGCTCGATCCTCCGGTTGATAAAACCAACCTCGGGCAAGATCGTGCTGGAAGGAAGGGATATCAGCCATATACCTGCCCACGAATTGAGAAGGGCCCGCAAAAACCTGCAGATCGTATTCCAGGATCCTTATGGCTCACTAAATCCGCGGCTCTCTATCGGCGAAGCGATCATGGAGCCCCTGAAAGTGCATCATATGTACAACAGTTATTCCGAAAGAAAAGAAAGGGCGGTCTTATTGCTCGAACAGGTGCAGCTAAGCCCGGATCATTTAAAACGGTATCCACACCAGTTCAGCGGCGGCCAGCGCCAGCGGATCTGTATCGCAAGGGCTTTGGCGCTGGAACCTGATTTCCTGCTTTTTGATGAAAGTGTTTCTGCCCTTGATGTAAGCGTACAGGCACAGGTGCTGAACCTCATCAATGAGCTCAAATCAACTTTTAATTTCACGGCTGTTTTTATCTCGCATGATCTATCCGTTGTACATTATATAAGTGACAGGATCCTGGTGATGAATCTTGGGAAAATTGTAGAACAGGGAACAGCAGATGAAATTTATTATAATCCCGTTAACGAATACACGCAGAAACTCATTGCAGCGATACCAGGGAAGAAACTACTGGCTTAATTTTCGAAGTCGGGTATAGATCTGTAATTGCTATAGCTTTCTCTATCATCGAAGAAATGCTTGCCGCTTTTATGAAAACCAAACAGGATCTTTTTTAACTGGCTGTTCAATTGTTCATCGATCGGCTCGGCGTCTTTCAGCCTTGTATCTGTTAAAGCAGCAAGCCGGTCATCACTACTCACTTCCTGTTCGTTCAGGGGCTGAAGCCCCGACAGGCCTATTTTCCATGGATCTGCTTTTTTTAGACGGTATTTATAAAAATAAACGAACCCCTTTTTACCAATGATGGCAGCCGGTTGCTTCAATAAAAAAACAATTGAATCGATCTTGTTGTACTCGTTTTGTTCAACCAGTAAACTGCGCGCCAGGAAATGCTGTGTTTTATATTGTTTTGGAAATTTATCTGCATGGCCTGCCTTTTCAAGTTTGTTCAATAATGCAGCCCTGAATTGATCATTCGCTGCCAATGAAAGTAGTATGCTGTCAGGAACATATTGATTGTTCCGGATCATAATGACCGCAGTATTTAACCGGACATTTTCGTCCCTGGATCTTAACAGGCCGGAAAAGAAACGCTGTACATTTTTATTCTTTTCATAATAAGGCGCCAGGAGGATGGAATAATTTTCAAGGTTCTCCGCTTCATTGTTATAAACCGAAAGGCTTACCCGGTTGTCATCATCATCGTCATCCCGTTTTTTACTCTGGGTACGCATTTGTTTTTCATCCCTTGCCTGTTGTTTTTTCAAAGCCACCCTGGCATCAATATAAATATTGGGGAAATAATTTTTATAAGTCCCGGGATTTACATATCCACTATCCACCAGGCTCACCAGGAGGTCAATGATCTTTTCTTTGTAGTCATCTAGTGAAAACAGGGTGAGCAGCTCGGGGAATAAAGTTGCACCCAGCTGCAATGAATCCCTGAGATTATCAAACACGGTATTGTAATCATAATTATTCTCAAAAATCGGAGGATCCTGCACAAATATTTCTTTCAATAAAAGATAAGCCGGTTTTGTTTTTAATCTTGCCAGGGATTTTACAACTTCATTTCGGAATAATGCGGTGTCGGCTGTTTGTTCATATATCTTTTTGAGGTGCGCTACCAGCATATCAGAAGTGGAATCTTTGATGAACCCCAACTCCCCGATCAACCTGGATTTTGTATCAAAATAATTCTTATCAGCAATATTGAGTGACTGGATCGATTGTACGATAAGGGGAATACCTCCCGGTCCGTAATAAACATTGGATAAAGACTGTCGTGCTTTATTTTGCACGGCACTGTCCTTGCTGAACAGGTCAATAAAAAAATCTTTCAAACGGCTTTGATATAAATTCCTGTATGGCGATGTTTGTGATGCCTTAAAACTATTGAAGAACGCGCTAATAAATGCCCCGTTTGAATGCAGGGTATCACCCATCCCCGTGATATTATAAAGAAAATTATTCTTTACCAGCATGAGGTGCTCAATACTACGGCTGGATCCTGTATCCCGTAAAGAGAACCGCAACCCTGCATAATCATTTCCATGGATATGCTGCAGATCGCCAGCCAGTACCATATCTCCTTTTTTCAGGAAATCATTGATCTCGTTCCGCCAGAATTTAACCGAGTCCCTGATGTAATAATAAAGCGGGTATTCCTGCACCCTGACCGTTATCATTTCACCAGTGGAATCGCTTTTAAAGATCCCGTTCTTGGGTTTTGGCCAATAGCTGATATACCCGGAATAATTATTACCATTCGATGCATCATCGGAAGCCTGCTCGATCAGTTTTCGGAATTCTTCATCGATCTCGGGAATTACAGGAGAGATCACCGAAGCCCGCAAAAAAGTATCGGTATATAATTTCGACTGCGAATACCTGTAAGGTGTAAGGTCGAAAGAGTTCAGGTATGCATTGCCGGCCGTGGCATCTGTGTTATTCGTTCTTTGCGCCAACACATAATAATGTGGCCCATTAATGATGTAACGTGCATTGATGATGGACCCGTTCTTTAATTTTTCGGACACTTCAAGTCCCGGGAACCCTTTCCAGGTTATCAGCTTCCTGCTCAACTGCTTCTCAAACAGGTCCGGGTTGTGAAAAGAGGTTTCTACCAGGCTTAGATCAAAACTATCTTCATCAATAAAATTATAATTGTAAATACTTTTTTTGAAAATAAGGTATGCATTACCGGTAGTTTTATCCGTGGCCTCATATTCCCAGCGGTCATTGTCCTCATTTAAAAAACCGGTTGGCTGCTGGGGCAGGTTTATACTAAATCCACCCTGTGCAGGTTCAAACCTCGCTTCCTTAAAAACATTTTCCCTGAAGCTGATGGAAGAAAAGAACCTTGATGCTTCCGCACCCTCCACGTAATTTTCCTTTCCACTCATTTTAAAGATAATGATCTCGAAAGGCGTGACAATTATCTGGTAACGCTGCCTGTCACCCCTTCTTGTCCTGCTGGCAATATCATAACCCTGGTAGCCATTTTTGGTGATCAATTTCCGGGATAAAATTTTGCCGGGAATATTTTCATATAAAACACTGTCCACTTTTTTTAAAACCTCCGCTTCGCGTTGATCCAAAAAAGCGGCATGCGTCTTTACCCGCGTGACCATATAATAGGAGCCATTGCTCATATCTGCATATTGCCTCCTGTCCAGGTTCTGGTAATCCTGCCTGAGTTTATACAGGTCACCCGGTACATCTACACTGTAAAAACGATCCTCGGCATATTTTGTCTGGAATAGTACCGGCACCTTCATATCATCCACGAGGTCCTTTTGCTGGCCGTTCCTGTCGGCCATTTTCACAGGACGAAGTTTGTAACCTTTCCTGCGAAGCAGTTCGATCACTCCCCTGTTCCCGGGCAAATGTGCTGCTCCCACCCCTGCAAAAAGGGACGTATGGCGGATAATGCTATCAATGGAGTTAGCCTGTATCTCGTTTCGCTTATACAAAAACTTTTCCCTGAATGCATCTGACCGCTCCATGATCATATCCAGTGAATCCATGAGATCGAGGTCTCCACGGCGGTAAGCATTTTGCACTTTTTCCACCATTTCATTCATCGATATACCATCGAGGTCAATGATCTTTTTCTTTTTTTCCCTGGCCATATCCGCATAAGCTTCCAATACCAGTTTCTCAGCTTCATAATAATTCTCCACACCAGCCGCCTTTTTCCCAAGTTTCCGCCCGGTTTGAAAAATATACAGATCCAGGAAAGTATCTTCCTCAAAATCTTCTTTCGCTTTATATGACCTATAAAGCAAATTATTTACAATGGCAGGTTCCGATTGCAGGGCTACTTTTAATTCATCCATGTAATTTTCTATCCGGAAAGAATTTTCAGTCAGGTAATCATTGCCCGATGATTTCACAAACGCTGAATAATTTTCTTTTAGTTTATCCAGTCTTACCATTTGGCTCTGCCACAGGTCAGGATTGAGTTCCAGCGCGACAGCATCTGTATTTTTTATGGCATTGTAAAAAGAATCACTCAGGTGAAAAACCATTTTATTGCTTACGTGCATGGTACCGAAGAGATATGATGGTTTTGTGAGCCCGTTACCGCTGATCTCCCATAAAAGGCTTGGGTATTTTTCATTCTTCTTTTGTTGTGCAGTCAAAATACTTACAAACAAGAAGAAAAAACAAAGGGTTGTACTGAGATATTTATTACACATATGCTGTTTTAAGACTGCCGGTTCTTATATAAAGATGCATAGAACGGCACAATTAATAAGGGACAACGTATTTTTTTTGGATAAATTATAACAAATGGCTAAAACCCGTTTTTTAAAAATGATTAGAAATTCCTATAATTTAATTTATCTTTGCCCACTTTTAAATCATGCCGTAACATGATAAGCCCTTGCCGCTTTGGCGAGGTTAATATCTCTGTAACAGATTTTTACAGTACAAGGCATGTGATAAATAACTAAAATCTATAATTTATTACATGAAATTATCTCAATTCCGATTTGACCTGCCCTTAAATTTAATCGCCCAGCACCCCACCAAAAAAAGAGAAGAGAGCCGCATGATGGTGATCAACCGTAAAACGGGGGATATCGAGAATAAGCATTTCCGCGATATCATGGAGTATTTTGACGATAAGGATGTGTTTGTTGTAAATAATACCAAGGTTTTTCCGGCAAGGATGTATGGCCGCAAAGAAAAGACAGGCGCCAAGATCGAAGTTTTCCTGCTGAGGGAATTGAATAAACCGAACAAACTCTGGGATGTTATTGTAGACCCCGCCCGTAAGATACGTGTTGGTAATAAATTATATTTTGGCGACAGTGATGAGCTGGTAGCCGAAGTGATCGATAATACCACCAGCCGCGGCCGCACCATTCGTTTTTTATGGGATGGCACCGATGAAGAATTCAGGCAGATGCTTGAGATCATGGGAGAAACACCCTTACCGAAATATATAAAACGCAAGCCGGAAGAAGAAGATAAAGAACGCTACCAAACAGTATATGCAAAGCATGAAGGAGCTGTAGCAGCGCCTACTGCGGGATTGCATTTCAGTAAAGAACTCATAAAACGCCTCGAGATACAGGGCGTACGTTTTGCTGAAGTCACCCTCCATACAGGCCTGGGTACATTCCGCCCGATTGAAGTGGAAGACCTGAGCAAACATAAAATGGACGCTGAATATTACAAAATTGACGAAGTTGCGTGCGGCATCGTTAATAAAGCCAAAGAGGGCAACCACAGGATTTGTGCCATTGGAACAACTACGATGAGGGCCATGGAGTCTTCCTATACCGCCCAAAAATTATTAAAGCCTTCAGAAGGATGGACCAATCATTTTATACATCCTCCATATAATTTTAATATCGCGGATGCACTGGTAACCAATTTCCACCTTCCCAAGACCAGCCTCCTGATCATGGCCTGTGCTTTTGCCGGTTATGACCTGATGATGGAAGCCTATAAAAAAGCGATCAAGGACAAATACCGCTTTTTTAGCTATGGCGATTCCATGCTGATCATCTAATCTTAAACTTCCTAATAATCGAAAAAGCTCCTGTTTAGGAGCTTTTTTTATGTAGGCCGGAATATGCTGAAGCCCGATCATTGCTTATTTAATATTGAACATTGGATATTGATAGTTTCAAAGAACACTCAATATTCAATCCTCAATGGTCAATTTTCAAGGGAAATTCTCTTAAACCGGGGATTTTAGGCAAAAAAAAGGGGCCATGATAGAAATCGCGGCCCGTATTAATCCAATATCCTATGAAAAACCATACTATAAACGGTCAAAAAAGGATTTTAGTTTGTTTAAGAGAAAAAAAAATTAAAATAAATGCTGTTTATTATCAAATACAAGTAAGATTCATGGCAGAACTGTTGTTCAGAATGTGACCAGGCGGGCTTATAGCGGAATTTGAAGGAAAATATCCAGTTTTCCAAGATCGGGGATAAATTTCAGTCACTACTCAGTTCGTAATGAGTTTCAGCAGGGTTGGGTCCCGGGGATCTGAAATATCATATAGGACAATACCGCTACTAACGTAACAGATCAATAGATCGCCATATGGAATTACATCTTTGAAATATTCCCCGGTAACCGTTTTCACTAAAACCGGGTTAGTGGGTTGTGAGATATCGTACAGCTTTAATCCGTCGGAATTGCAGCATATGTATAATATATCGCCCTGCAGTCCCAGTCCCTCAGGGCTGCCGATCGGGACCGTTTTTACAAGAACCGGATTGAAAATATTGCTGATATCATGCACATACAAACCACTTTCTGCCGGCCCGCAAAAGGTACTGCCTTTTAATGTTGCAAAAGCATAGCCATCATTTGCCACAACAGGGTCACAGCTTCGGGCGTGGCTTGCCTCACCTATTTTCACAGGACTCGATGGATTATCAATTGAGTAAATGTACAATCCTGTTCTTGTGCCGATGAAGAGCCAGTTTTTAAATGGATAGATGGTTTCAATATCAAAATTCATTGGGGATGAATGCGTCATTACCGGATCAGCCATGTCAGTGATGTCATAAGAATATAAGAAATGATTGTCGACTGCATATAAGAAATCACCTACGATCGTAAATCTTGAAAGTGAACCTGCCTGGCCGGTTTCAGAAGCATTCAAATTTGCATCCCCTGCTTTTCCTTCTTTTGTGCAGGAAAAAACAACGAGGGAAAGCAGCATTGCAGGAATGATCTTATAAAATAATTTCATACTCATTTTTTATACGCTAATTTTTATAACAACCGTATGACCACACAGAATCTTTGCGCCAGCTTACCACAAGGCTGTCGTACCGGGCGCATTCATAGTATCCTGACTCAACCGGTTCACTATAATAATAATCATATCTTCCTTCGGGAAAAGCGCCGGCCACTCTTTTAACTTCATGGAGATCATTCAGGTTGGAGATATCGATGACCACGAGGTCATCATAACTATTACTATATAAATAATTATTTTTTATGGAGACCTGGGATGATCCGTTAATGGTTATAAAACCGATCCGGTGTGCCAGGGATGGGGTCGTTTTATCTATTATATGAATACCCCTTCCAATTTCAACCTGGAAAATATAATTGTCTTTTACATAAATATTGCCTGGGATTGCAACCGTTTCAGGAGTATTTGAATATGTTATCTTCTTAGCCACGCTATCAACACCATAAACCGGTTTATTTCCCCATACTTTATGGTCGGGTTGAACAATGGGTGATTCTTTTGTCCAGCAGGAACTGAAAAAACATACCAGCAGCAGCAAATTCAGCAATCTCATAGAGCGTTGTTTTTTAAATAGAGTGTTTAAAAAAAACAAATGCTGCTTTGGATCATTTTAATTCTATGGAATATTTTTTACCCAGTTTTTCAAGTCCATCCACCACCTCCCTCAATAAGGGAATACCATGCTCCATCCTTTCCTGCTCCATTTCCCTCTCAGGATCACCGGGTATCAACACTTTTTCAAAACCATTTACAGGTTCAGCATTCCTGAAACGCTGTATCCAGGTATCCATATCCGATTTAAAATCGGCAGCCTTGCGGAATGCATCAATGCGGATAGCCCCGAAGAAATGGCCAATCCCTTTGCCTGGCATCGATTCTGGCATTGGCAGGTAGGCTGGAAATGGCGGTACCCAGGGCCCGAAATTGGCGCCGCTTAATACGCCTGAAAAGATATCCACGATACTTCCCAGCATATATCCTTTATGGCTTCCATGTTCCCGGTCGCCGCCAAGTGGCAATAGAGCGCCGCCTTCTTTCAGTTCATGTGCGTTATTACTGGGCGCTCCATCCTTCGTTTGAACCCAACCGTTAGGTGCCGGTTGATTCTTGCGTTGTAATATTTCCAGCTTGCCATTTGCAGCGGTGGTAGTAGCAAAATCTGCAACAAAAGGCGGTTCAGTCCCGGCCGGTATAGCTACGGCAAGCGGGTTTGTGCCAAGGAGCCTTTCTTTGGAAAAAGTGGGGGCTACGAGGGGTGAAGCGTTTGTCATGGCAATACCGATCATATCATGCGGTAAGGCCATCATGGCGTGATAACCTGCTATTCCAAAATGATTGCTGTTTTGCACACTCACCCAACCGGTGCCGACAGTGTTGCTTTTTCAATAGCGATCTTCATGGCGAAGGGGGCTATTACCAATCCTAACCCTTCATTACCATCAACAACAGCGGTACAAGGCGTTTCATGAATGATTATTGCGCCCGCACAGGCATTTACCCTTTTTATTTCCCAAAGACGGACATAACCTCCGAGGCGGGCAACACCGTGGCTGTCTACACCACGCAGATCGGCACTGAGCAATACTGTTGCAGCCGTTTCAGCATCTCTCTCGTTACAACCAATCTTGAAAATATATTTTTTGAGAAGGTATGTAGTTGCTGGTATGAAAATTTTTCTTCCATACAGCGAAGATATGATACGCGGATTATAGATACACGGATGGCACGGATTAAACTGATAGTCATGGATCTTATTCCACTTTTTAAAAGCGCCTGGATCAAAGACTATTCTTATCGGTGCAAATCGGCTTGATCTGTGCCATCCGCGTTTCTATCCATCTCCTTATATAAAAAATCATTTCCTTAAATTTGCATCCCGATTCACTAAACATAACTTTCATGGGAAGAATATTTGAAGTAAGAAAAAGTGCCATGTTTGCCCGCTGGGATAAAATGGCCAAGAATTTTACCCGTATTGGTAAGGAAATAGCCATTGCGGTAAAAGCCAGCGGACCTGACCCGGATAATAACCCCGCATTAAGAAGATGCTACCTCAATGCAAGGGCTGTTGGCATGCCCAAAGACCGTGTGGAAGCTGCTATTAAAAGGGCCATGGGCAAGGACACCAGCAACTATGAAGAGATCATGTACGAAGGATATGCGCCTCATGGTGTTGCTGTGCTGGTGGAAACTGCCACAGATAACTCTACCCGGACCGTTGCCAATGTACGCATGCATTTTACAAAAGGACATGGTGCTCTTGGGTACCACTGGCAGTGTGGCATTTGGGTTTACCCACATGGGTGAATTTAAAATAAAAAGTGATGGCTTAAATATCGATGACCTGGAACTTGAACTGATCGATTATGGCCTGGAAGAGATCGGAGAAGATGCAGAAGGCAATATTATTATCCGTACCGCTTTCAATGAATATGGCAATATGAGCAAGGCGCTTGAAGAAAAAAAGATTGAAGTGATCAGCGCCGAACTGACATGGATGCCTGCCAACAACGGTGGAATTGAATGAGGATCAATCCAATGATGTATTAAAATTGGTTGATCATTTGGAGCAGGATGATGACGTGCAGAAAGTGTATCATAATTTGAAATAGATGCTGGATGCTTGATACTGGATACTGGATACTGGATAGAGAATCCGATGATTTAAATTAATTTTAAATGTTGAATGCTGATCTTTTTCATTCAACATTCAACATTTAAAATTCAACATAATTATTTTATTCCATTGTGATCTTTCGTATAACCGCGTTGCCGCTATCAGCAACAAAAATATCTCCTTTCGAATCAACAACAATTCCTATGGGTGTCGTAAACAAAGCATTCACACCAACTCCATCTACATAACCCCTTTTGCCAATGCCGGCCGTTCCACCGCCTGCCAGGGTAGTTACCCTGCCTTCTGCGGTGATCATCCTCACCCTGTCTCCGTGATTCATTAATTCCATTCCATCTGCTTCTGTTACGTATAAATTACCGGCACGGTCGATCGCAATAGCCTGGAGATCTCCAAATACAGCAGCATCACCATATCCATCAGAACCACCAACCTTGCCAGGCCGGTTGCCGGCAAGGATAGTTGTTCTTCCGGAAGTGGTGATCTTATTAATATAGGTACTACCGGTTGTATGGGTTGAGGTTGTTCCAGTGTAACGGGACAGCTCATATTTATTTCCACGGGCATCTCTTATTGAAGTGATCGGTTTGCTGAACAATGCCCTGACCTCTGCAGAAGGATCACCGGTTATGGTAGAAACCTCTCCAAATTTATTGATCATACGGATCCCTGTTCTGCCACTTACATACATATTGTCATACCGGTCAATATATAAGGCCCCGGGATGATCAAACCTGGCAGTTCCTCCTGAACCATCTACATCGCTATGGTTGTTGAACCGCCCGGCAAAAACACTTACTGTTGCTTTCCAGTCGTACGTAAAATAAAGTGCAATGGCTGTTTGATTATTCACTTTAACAGAAACAGGTCCACTGCCTGCCTTAACAGGAACAATAACCTGGATCTGTTCATCTGAGATCCCCCTTACAATGGCCGATTTTCCATTGATCTTTACTTCCACGCCTGCAGGATCATTACCAAATTTATGACCACTGATAATGATCTCGGCACCAGCTGGTGCTTTTGAAGGATTTACTTCCGTGATGCTATGCTCCGTCAATAATCTGTTACTAACAGGAAGCGTTGCATTTATATTTCCATTTGTTTGTACGGCAGTTGCATTCTTTATTCCAACATGGCCAACCTTATTCGTAGCCACATTCGTATTTGGAAGCGGGATCCTTGATGTGCCAAATCCCAGCGTGTATGGCTTACCGCTTTGTTTGATAAGCCCCTGGTAATCTTTCCTGATAAGTGCAGTGTCATCATCTGCACTGCTATTAAAAATAAGCTGCCAGCCTTTTTGCTGCATTTTACCTGCTGCCTTATCTCTTTTAATGGCAGCATCCAGTGATTTTATTCCCTGGGGCGAAATTTTTTGATTTGCCTGCGGCCTTGGTACGGCTTCTTTTGATGGCAGCTTTGATTGCGCTGAAGCGATTGTGCAAAAGAAGGAACTTGCTATTAAGATGAGGAATTGAATATTTTTCATCGTATGTTTTTTAATGATGAGATCTAATGAAGTAACTTTACAGGTTTTATTTTCAGCTAACAGCTAACAGCTAACAGCTAACAGCTAACAGCTAACAGCTAACAGCTAACAGCTAACAGCTAACAGCTAACAGCTAACAGCTAACAGCTAACAGCTTAATCCACCCTCTTATACTTATCCTTCATGAATTCGAAATAGATGAAGCCGAAACGCTGGTACCAGTCAGGCAGACCATATTGCATTTCACAGGTACCAATACTTTGCAATGCCCGTTGCAAAGAGCCCATCATATCCCTGTACTTATTGTCGTAAGTGCGTTTGAAGCTATTGAACTGGCCTACTACTTCCCCCCTCGCGCTCTGCCAGGCCGCACCGGTTACCGCATGTATGCCGCTCATATTGTCACCGAAAGCAAGGGCGCTTTCATTGAAATTTTTTGTGTTGCTATAAATACAACTCAGCCTGCCCAATTGTGCCCGTATAAAATTCAATTCGCCAACCGCTCTTTCATAACATTCACTACAGGCCTGGTTTCCTACGCAGGTTGATGGCATCATGGCTGCCGTGCTTGCGGAAAAATCAGGGGAACACTCATTGGGATCAAAATTCTGTATCGTGTTCCATTCGTTGCGCCGGTCTTCCAGCCAATCCATGTATTCCTGCAGGTTGCCCATAGCATCGTCAATGGCCTGTTGGTCATCCGCTTCATCCTGATCGTGATTCTCCTGCCCTTCCTGGGCGTCTTCATTGGCCTGGACCGTCGGGTCATTTTGTTCGGGAGCAGGCGGGCGCATGGGAGTTTGCGCGTTGAATGATACTGATAAAAACACTAATGCTATAAATAAAATTATTTTCTTCATGATCTTTTGTTTTTAAGTTTTACCAACAGGAATAATATCACAAGCAATGCAACAGCCCCGATGATAATAATGGTCAAATTCCTCTTAAAAAAACCGCCCCCGGCTATTGATGCCTCATTGGCGCCTTTGAAAACGGATGGCATATCCAGTTTCATTTCCTTGCCGGTCCATACAAGCAGCACATACCTCACCGGTTTTTTATGAGCGATCACCATGATACCAAAATCACCCTCCGTTTTAAAATTCTCTTTCCACAATCCCTTTCCTTTTATGTCACCGGTTTTAAGGGCAGTGTGCCAATTCGCTTTGCACAGATTTACTTTGATGTCTGCGGCCGGATCCTTTGTATTAAGGCTAAAATAAGTGGGTGAATACAGGCTTAGTCCTTTAATGAAATAATACATCGTATCCTGGTCCTGCGACAATTTATTCAGGCTGATCCTTCCATTGGGTTTATCTTCTCCTTTTTTTATATACTCCGTAAAATTCAATTCGACGGGCTGCACAGATTCAGTGAGATTGAACGGCTGGGCTGCTATTTTCTGCTGTATCACAAAAAATGAAAGCAACAAAAAACACAACCTGGGAATTTTTCTTTTCATAAAATTAATTTTGATGATATCCTGATTTAATAAGCGTTAAAATCAATTCTGGTCAAATCCAATTATTTTCATCCGAATTATTATTTTTTAATGCCTGTTACTTCACTCCTGCTCATTAATTTTTCGCCCATATATAATTCCATTTTGATGATCGTGGCTTCCGGCGAATACCAGAAGATCATTTTGGTTTTCCCCATTTGCTGTTTCACTTTTTCCATGGCTTGCTTGGTCTGTTCATCCAGGCCGGGTATATCAACTTCTGCTTCAACAACTGATGAGATCCTGTAACAATCAAATGTACCTGCGGGTGTTGTCACACTTTCTTTTACTTCCACTTTGCGTTCTTTGATATGGCTGGTAATTTTGGTGGTTTTGCCAGCGCTTGTCAGGTTCATACTGTAATTGGCATCTGGCAATGCCTCACCTACTGTGGGCTTGTAAGGAAAAAGCAGTCCGGAAGTCTCTATCTGCATATCCTGTTTATTCTCTGATAAGAAGCTGCTGAGATCCACATAGAATTGCTTGCCATCACATTTGTAAACCGCATTCATTGTTTTCTCGTCTCCCCCTTTTGCATCAGTAGTTTTTATCTCCATTTCGGAAAAGCTCATGCCGCCCTGTTTGTACACTTTTTTTACAAGAGATGATTGCTTTGAGGTTTCTTTGCCCTGCCCGTCGTAACTACTGGTAAGCATAACAGTTCCTTCGGTGAATAAAATATTGCTTGCACAATCACCACCCGAAGAACCGGTTGCTGACTGTTCTTTAGGATTGCTGCCGGATGAATCACTACCCGGGCTTCCTGCAGCATTATTTCCATTATTTGAACAAGCCATCAAGACAATGGCCATCATCAGTGTGAAAATATTTTTCATTATGGGGAGATTTAATTTAAAAATGATTTTGTTGTTTAAAAGTATCATGTATCACTGAAGCATACACTACATATCAATGTAGTTACTGCCTGCCTATATCTTCTGTGACAAACCTTCCTTCTGTTATCTGTACCTTATTGCGGTCCTTGTCTTCCAAAACCCCCTCGAATGTTCCCGAAAGCATTTTTAAGGAATACTTGTCTTTGACTTCCGTGATCTTAATATCCAGGTAATTATCGCCTTTTACACTTCTTGTCCAATACGTTTTTCCGCCAATGGTGAAATTCACCGTTCCTTTTTTATCCCCATCAAGCTTGTATGAATTCTGTCCTTCTGTATATCCCATCTGCCAGGAAATACTTAATCCATCCCCTTTCGCCATCATCATGGCCAGCGGAACACTTGCCGTACTCCAGCATTTGGTATGTCCCGGATCAGTTTGATATAGCTGGCCATTTAATTTAAATGACAGGGATCCTTTGCCGGTAGCCATTTTCGACATATCAGGCCTTTTTCCATTGTTGAATGTATTATCAACCTTTTCAACAGGAATGCTGTCTTTCTTTGGCTGGTCCATGCTTTCATTTTTTGCCTGGCCCTGGCATGAAGCAATTATGATCGCGAATGAAAATGGAAGAAAATAAAATAGTGATTTTTTACGGTTCATGATCGGTTGGTTTAATGAAACAAATCTAATACCTGCAATTAGTTACAGAAACTACATCATCATGTAGCAGGGCGCCCGGCTTAAAGTCCTGGCGGGTTGATATAAAAAAAAGGTGATGCATTATTTTCTTCGTTGGATTCTGCAATGCCACGCGTGGGATCTAAGCGGATGATGCATTGCAGCCTCGCTCTTCCCATGGCCGTAATGTCTTTTGCAAATACATATTCAACCGTTCTTGTTTCACCAGCAGCCATAGGACGAATAGACGCATTTGCCCCGATCATTGAGTAACCGGTTCCACCCGATGTTGTACCATATGTACTCCGGAGGTCCAGGTAAAAACCCGTTGGAGTTGCAATGGCTCCCTGGTTCTTTAAAGTAATGGATAAGGTTGTTTCAAACAGGTGCCTGGCCGGAACCTCAACCACAGAAATAACCCTTACGCTGATAAATTTAAGATCGGGTTTTAGAACGCGTAATGCAGGAGCCGGCAGCGGCATTTTACCAGGCTTCCCGGAAGGAGTTTTGAGCTTTTGTGCAATGATATTCATTGAAAAAAGCAACAGCAACATGGAAAAAATTATTTTTTTCATTTTTAATTATTTTATGTGAGGTTTTATGATTTGGTTCTTAATAATTTGGATTGGTAACTGCTATTGGAACCGAGAGGTTATTATTCTCATTCGTTTCATTGGTTGTTTTATTATAATCAGCCAGCACACAGAAAAAGAAAGTTCTTCCCCTGCCGGTTAGTGCAGGCGCAAGCTCAAATTGATATGTAAATTCCCTGCTGAAAGTGCTACCTCCTGCAATGGCTCCCACTTCTACCGACCTGCAGGTCCTCCAGTCGCCAATACTGATCTTGCTGTCATAGTAACGGGCAGGTGGAGCCGCCATACTGGTTCTGTCCAATGGGTTGGGCGCGGCAAATCCCTGCAATGTGATGGGTTGTGAACCCATCTGTCCGCTGTTGGTAATTGTTATCGTCACATTGATGTAGGTATAATATTCTCTTTTACCAAATCCGCCTACTGCAATGGATTCTGTAAAGGCAGAAATACCGGAACAACGGACCGTCAGGTCAGGTGATCTTAAAACCGGGTACGCGGATGCCGGTATCCTGGGGGCTATAGTGGTAGTCTTTTTTTTGAAACGTTGTGCCTGGCTGGTCAATACAAGCAAGGTTGCGAGTATACTTACACTTATTTTTTTCATGCTGTGTGTTTATAACATAAAAGTATTCTCAACTATGTTTTAAAACCACTACATGATGATGTAGCCATCGGCAGCTTCTGAACAACCTAAAACAGGAAGCTGATCAGTTTATCTTTTAATGCTTTGGAAACGGCTTCAGTGGCAGAATGCACATGAAGCTTGTCGTATATTTTTTTGATATGGAAACGGATCCCGTCAATACTCATCCTGAGTTCCGCGGCGATCATTTTATAGCTATACCCCGTTACGAGGTATTGAAGTATTTCTATCTCCCTTTTTGAAAGATTGCTCTTTTCCTGCTCCTCTGTTTTTGCCTGTGGAACCATCTGTAATACTTTCCTTGCTACAGATCCGGTCATAGGAGCTCCACCGGACATTACATTCCGGATGGCATTTGAGATCTCTTCACTGGCATAACGCTTTAAAATATAACCCGAAGCCCCGGCACAAATGGCATTGAAAATATTTTCATTATCATCAAAAATGGTCAACATGATGATCGGCAAATTACCATTGGTCTTGCGGATATTGCGCACTGCCTGTACACCATTAACGGTTGGCATGTCAATATCCATCAATACAACATCCGGTTTCAGCTCTTCAATGTCAGTGGCGGCTGTTTCAGCATTCGGCATCGCTGCAAGTAATTCAAAACCGGGTTCTTCCTGGATCAATGCCTGCATACTGATCCTTAAAGCTTCGTTATCGTCGTATAATAAAATCCTGATTGGCATCTGAAACAAAATAAAATGATTAAACGCCGTAGTTCACTACATCATCATGTAGCCGGCATGCTAAAGCTTATGGTAGTTCCTTTTCCCGGAACAGAAATAATATCGACATGCCCGTTCAGCGCCTCCGCCCTTGTCCTGATATTTTTCAGGCCATTGGATGAAGTTTGCCTGGATGTGTCAAATCCAGATCCATCATCCGAAACAGTTAACAATACATTTCCCTGGAGGCCCTTCAGCTCAATATTCACCGTGGCGGCATTTGAATATTTGGCGGCATTATTAATGGCTTCTTTAAAGATCAGGAAGAAATCCCTGCGTTGCTGCATACCAATGCTTTTTAAAAGCACTGATTCGTCCACTTTAAAAACCGTTTCAATATTTT
Source organism: uncultured Chitinophagaceae bacterium (assembly GCA_963779595.1). GTDB lineage: Bacteria > Bacteroidota > Bacteroidia > Chitinophagales > Chitinophagaceae > Ferruginibacter. Next base: position 1,282,397 of record CAVZYY010000002.1, read on the forward strand.
TGGATTCGAGGGTATGGCTGATATACTCCCGCATTCGTATCACCATATTCTCCAGTTTGTCATTATCTGGTTTTATAGCCCAGACAATATCACTCATTCCCTGTTCCATGGCCGATGACTGATCCGTGATCTTTTGTAAGAAAACGGATGCTTTTTCCCGATCCTTCTCAAGATTATTTTTCGACACTTCCGAAAGTATCTTTATACTTGTAAGCGTTGAACCGATATCATCATGAAGGTCTTTTGCGATACTGTTCCTGACGGCAAGTAATTCTTTTTGCTGTTGTAATTTTTTCTTTAACTGGAAACGATTAAATAAAACAAAGCCTAATATCACCGATACTCCAATGGCAACGATCATAATATTCCGCATTTGTTTCTGGCTTTGTATTTCTTTGTGCTGAAGTTGTTTGGCCTGCTCTGAAAGCTTAAGCTGCTGCTCATTATTTTTTGCCAGCAGCAATTGTTTTTCCAGTTCCTCCCGTTGCTGCCGTATCATGACTTCCTGCAACTTGCGGGATTTTGAAAGCAGCATTATTTCATTCTCTTTTGTTTTCGCTTCCAGCATGTTTCCCGAGATCACCGCTTTTTGTTTTTCAATTTCAAGTTGCCTTATCTTTTGGACAGCATTCAATTGAAATATCTGCTGGTCCTTTTTTTCGGTTTCATATTTGGTTTCAATTTCCGCGATATCAGATCTTGTGTTTTCTGCTACGATGCTGTCTTTATAAATATTGAATTTCTTTATATTCTCATAGGCATTGTAAAAGTCTTTTCTTTCTTTATAAAATATGGCCCGGTGCAGGTATGCGTCCCTGAGGGTAAATTTATCGTTCAGTTTTCTTGCCAGGTCAATCCCTTTCTGATAGTACATAACGGATGCAGCAGAGTCAGTGCGCATCTCTGCTGAACTTGTCCCGGCCATAATATACCTGCTCGCCAATAATCCTTCCTGGATATTATTCTTTTCCAGCAGGTCAATCGCTTTTAATTCATTCTCATAGCTCTCTTTGAATTTTCGCTGGCTGATGGCTATTATGCTGGATGAAACGTACGAGTGCGCCATCCTCTTTACATTTTTTGAGAGCAAGGCATACTTAATGCATAACTCCTGGTATTTTGCCACTTCCCCGGCGTTTATTCCAATGGATAGCTGGCTCAGGTTGCAACAGGAAACAGAGAGATAGAAATAGTCATTCATTTTTTCACGGATATCGATGGCTCTTTTTGCATAGCTGATCGCCTTTTCTTTTTCACCCAATTGATTAAATAATGAGGAGAGATTGGACAGGACCATTGCCATTCCCGGCTGGTTGCCTATTACTTCATATTTCCTGAGAGCCGTCATCAGGCAATCAGCGTCCTTTTGTAACTCCCCTTTCTGGCCATATGTATAAGCCATGTCATTCCATACCAGTCCGGCATAAGGAGAATTCACCTTATTTAATTTCATCTTCAGCGCCTTGTCAAAATAAACCAGGGCATCATCTAACTTATCGCTGTACAAATTGAGTTGCCCTGAATGTAACAAGCTGATCGCCATCACCAGGGAATCTTTCATTTGGCTGCCAACTTTAAAAATGGCTGCCGGAATATGTTTTGCAGCATCATAATCTCCTTTTTCAATAAATATGTCCGCTGTTTTAATCAAGGAATAAGCTTCTCCCCGTAAATATTTTTTTTCTACACTGATCGCTTTTGCCTTGTCACAATATTGCAATGCATTCGCGTATTCCGACATGCTGAAAGCATTTTCTGCTTTTTCCAGTAATGAAAATACAGCTACCGAATCAGCATGCATAACCCGTTGCGCACTTGTATGAAAGCAGCACATAAATATCAACACTAAACCAATGACCACATTTTTGAGTTCCATTATTTTCTTTTATAACTCTATTTCGCCCTTCATGTAAAAAACACAAAATCCGCTCATCATCACACGGTCCTGGTCAATTTGCTCACACCACAATTCGCCGCCCCGCTTTGAAAGTTGTAATGCATGAAGCCTGGTCTTATTTAATTTTTCACTCCAGAACGGGATTAGCTGTGAATGGGCAGATCCGGTTACCGGGTCTTCATCAATGCCAACTCCCGGTGCAAAAAAACGGGATACAAAATCAACGGGTTCAGCCGGGGCTCCTGGCCGGGTGCTGCTACCCCGTGCCGTGATGATCAACTTATCAACATACCTTTTCATTGCTGAAAAATCAGGGTTGCAATCCCTTACTGCTTCCTCATTTTCCAGTTCCACGAGAAGATCCCGCTGTTTATATACCCCCATTATTTTTACGTTCCCCAGGATTTCTGAAAGCTGCGGGCTGTATTCATTAAAACGTACCGGTTTCCAGCTTGGAAAATCCATGCTGATGAGATTTCCTTTTTTCGTGATCTTCAACAACCCGCTTTTACAACTGAAGCGTATTTCCGGCCTGTTAAAATCCAGGTATTCAAACAAAACATATGCACTTGCCAATGTTGCATGGCCACATAAATTGATCTCTGCTGCAGGCGTAAACCAACGGATATCAAAATCTATCCCTGGAGTTGTTGCCGGAACAAAAAAAACGGTCTCGGAAAGGTTGTTTTCGATCGCTATTTCCTGCATCAATGCAGTATCAAGCCATTTATCCAGTGGAATTACAGCAGCGGGGTTTCCTCCAAAAACTGTTTTGGTAAAGGCGTCAACCTGGTAGATCGTAAGCTGCATGGTTACCGGTTTATTTTAGTATAGAACAAAGGAAGCATTATTTTATACCGTACTGCGATAATGCGGATAAAAAATATCAGCAAAATGCAGATTATTTTGGCGACGTCATCGTTAAGAATAGTTTTCGTCATTGCGAAATAAGCAAGGCCACCTGCAATACTGGCCATTGCATAAATTTCTTTATGAAAAAGCAATGGTACATTATTCAGCAATACATCCCTGATCACACCACCGAAACTTGCAGTGATCGTTCCAATGGCAATACAAACACCAACACTGAAATGAAGCTCAATAGCCTTTTCAATGCCAACAATGGTAAATAATCCAAGCCCGAGAGCATCAAAAATGAATAAGGTGGTCGTTAGTTTTTGAAGATATTTTCCAAATAACATGGTTCCAAACGCAGCAGAAAATATTACGATGGTGGAAACTTCATCCCGCAGCCATCCTACCGGTAAGTTCCCGATCATGACATCCCGGAGCGTACCGCCGCCAATGGCTGTAACAAAAGATAGTATCAATACGCCGAACGGATCCAGTTTTTTTTCCATGGCAAAGAATGCCCCCGATACTGCAAAAGAAAAGGTACCGAGTATTTCGATGATATGCAGGAAACTGGTTTGCATTATAAATGATTTACGATTTATTCTGCCATCATTTCCTTTACCACATGTATCACATCTTCTGTATTTGGTTTGGCAAAATAGTCGCCATCACTTCCGTAACCCGGGCGATGGGCCTTGGCCGTAAGTGTCCTCGGAGCCACATCAAGGTGCCGGTAACCCTGCTGTTCCTCCATCACTTTACTAAACATATATGCTGCTGCACCACCTGGTACATCTTCATCTACAAAAAGGATCCTGCTTGTTTTCTTCAGTGAAGTCACGATCGCATGATTGATATCAAAAGGCAGTAGGGTCTGCACATCTACCAACTCGCACTGAATGCCTTTTTCCGCAAGTGTTTCCGCTGCTTCCTGTACAATACGCAACGTTGACCCATAGCTTACGATGGTGATATCATCTCCTTCCCTTACAATTTCCGGGATACCTAACGGTACCGTATATGCCAGGAGATTTGAAGGCAATTTTTCTTTTAACCGGTAACCATTCAGGCATTCTATGATCAGGCCGGGATCATTGCTTTGCAACAAGGTATTGTACATCCCAACGGCCTGGGTCATATTTCTTGGTACGCATACATACATACCCCGAAGAGCGTTTATGATCATCCCCATTGGTGACCCGCTATGCCAGATCCCTTCCAGCCGGTGGCCCCGGGTGCGGACGATCAGTGGAACGCTTTGCTGGCCGGCAGTACGAAAATGTGTTGTTGCCACATCATCACTCAGGGGCTGCAATCCATATAATAAATAATCCAGGTACTGGATCTCGGCAATGGGCCTGAGGCCCCGGAGTGCCATGCCAATGCCCTGTCCCATAATGGTGAGCTCACGGATACCGGTATCGAATATGCGTTGTTTTCCAAACTTCTCCTGCAGCCCGCTGAATCCCTGGTTCACATCGCCAATATAACCAAGGTCCTCTCCAAACGCAGTTACTTTTTTATTAGTTGCAAATAACTGGTCGAAATAATGGTTGAGCACTTCATACCCATTCACCGGGACGGCATCATTTTCATAATACACCGGTATCACGGGCACTTTCAATGCGGATTTGGGGCCCTCGTTATATAAAAAAGAATCATACAATTTTTCACTTTGGTTGTGTAGTTCCCTGTAAAAATGCTTCATGGCGATCGCATGGGTATCCTTTTTATCAAGCAGGTCAATGGCTGTTGCCAATGCCTTCAGGATATCCCTGCGCATAGGTTCCTTCAATGCTGTCAAATCATTCACGGATCTTACAATAGCCGGATTTAAATGAGCTGCCTGGCTCATACATTTTACCGCAGCACCCACCAATTCTTTAAGCGGGCGAAGGTATTTTTCCCAGGCATGCTGTTTACTTTCTTTTACAAAATTGACCGCATGCTCTTCTATCAGTTTCAACTCCGCTTCTTCAGCCAGTGCATTTTCAAGGATCCATTCCTTCATCTGCCTGGTGCAATCCCACTCTTTTTCCCATGAAAGCCTATCTGTTTCTTTATAACGTTCATGGCTACCGGAGGTTGAATGCCCCTGGGGCTGCGTGATCTCTTCTACATGGAACAGGGCCGGTGTATGTGTTTCCCGGATCTTTTGAATGGCATGTTCCAATACTTCACACATGCCCGCGTAATCCCATCCTTTCAGTTTATAAATATCTATCCCGTTGGTATCTTCCTTTTTTTGCAAACCGCTCAAAGCTTCAGAAATAGAACCTTTCGTGGTTTGATATTTTTTGGGAACGGAAATACCATACCCGTCATCCCATACAAAAACTGCCAGGGGAACCTGTAAAACCCCCGCAGCATTCATCGTTTCCCAAAAATGGCCCTCGCTGGTAGAAGCATCGCCAATGGTGCAAAAACAAACTTCATTCCCATGATCACTGAGGTGCTTCAGATCCTCTAAACCTGCTACATTCCGGAATATGGTGGATGCAAAAGCAAGTCCTAGGGCTCTTGGCATCTGCCCGGCCGTAGGGGCAATATCACTGGATACATTCTTTAAATTTGCGAGGCTCAGCCAATCCCCCTGCTCATCAACCATTTTAGTCGCAAAATGTGCATTCATTTGCCTCCCGGCACTGAATGGGTCGTTCTTAACATCAGGATCGGCATATAATTGTGAAAAAAATTGCTCCACTGTTGCCAGGCCACTGGCAAACATGAAGGTCTGGTCCCTGTAATAACCAGCCCGGAAATCACCCGGTTTAAAAAATTTGGCCATCGCTACCTGCGCGACTTCCTTTCCATCCCCGAAAATGCCAAATTTTGCTTTCCCGGTAAGTACTTCCTTTCTTCCGAGCAGGCTTGCCTCCCTGCTTTCACAGCAGATGCGGTAGTCCTTCAATACTTCGTTCCTGAAATGGTCGTAACTTAATTTCTCCTGGATCGCTGCTTCATTTGTATTCAAAGTATCCATATATGTAAGTATATCTGACAAAAATATGATTTTAACGGCTGTTTGTTAATAATGTGTCAACAGAAGAAGAATTTCCTTCCCCTAAAAAATGATTTCAACGACTGATTGTTAATGATGTGTCAACGGTGGAACAATTTGCATCTTAAATTAAACGTTTTTGTATCTTTGAAACCGTTGTAAAAACCACTTACATGAAAAAACTATTATTTTTGGCCTCTTTCAGTTGTATGTCATTGATAATGTATGCACAGCATGAAGGGCATAACCATGAACTGAAGCCTGAACCAGTAGCTACTGAGGCAAAACCTGAAGCGAAGCAGTTAAAAGCTGTTGCTACCCAAGCTGTCGCTACCCAGGCTACCACTGTTGCAACTCCTCCGGCTGAACAGACCCTTTTACTTAAAGAGGAGGTCTATGATTTCGGGAAAATTCCACAAGGAAAACCCGTTACTCATATATTTGAAGTTACCAATACCGGCAAAACAGCGTTAAGAATTGGAAACGTACAGGCAAGCTGCGGCTGCACTACGCCGGTTTGGGATAAGGATAAGGATATCCCCGCAGGTGAAAACAGCAAGATAACCGTGGGTTATAATGCGGCCGCCGAAGGGCCCTTTACAAAGCTTGTTACCATTACCTATAATGAAACATTGACAAAGCAGATAACTATAAAAGGGGAAGTTTGGAAAACACCTGCTTCCAGCGCACCGGTAAATTCCGGGTTAAACGATTTAAAAAACTAATAAAAACAAACAAAACAACATGAAGAAATTATTATTTTCCCTCGCAGCTTTGACATTAACAAGTGGTTTATTTGCACAAACACAAAAGAAAGCAGATGAGGTAGCAAAATTTAAAGAAGAAACGATCAACCTGGGCAAGATCAAGCAGGATGTTCCTTCTACCGCCGTTTTTACTGTTACCAATGTAGGTACTGAGCCCCTGATCATCGAACAGGCCAATCCAACATGCGGTTGCACCATCGGTGATTACACGAAAGAGCCAATTGCCCCTGGTAAAACCGGTGTTATTAAAGCTACCTACAATGCTAAAAACCTGAATGCATTTGAAAAACACCTTACTGTTAAATTCGCCGGTGTTACTGAGGTTAAAAGCATTACGATCAAAGGGGAAGTTTTAACCCCGGAAGACTATGCAAAATTAAATCCAACTGCGGCTGAAAGCAATGTTAAAGCGACAGCTGCAACTTCAATTGCAACTCCTGCTGCTGCCACTGAAGTAAAAACAACAAAAGCTACTAAAAACACTACCGGTAAAAAAACAAGAAAAGTAAAATCAACTGCCTCTAAATCTACAGTTGTGCTGAAAGATCAAAAATAATATCAGTTAGTATATAAATAAAACCTCCCGCAGAACGGGAGGTTTTTTAATGTCAAAAATATCCACCGGTTACTATTCGGTTTATAACTAAATTTATTTCCTGTTTCAGGCAGTATTATCAATCAATTGAGAATTTTTATGGAGAAATCCGGGTATGAATATGGAATGATAGGGCTTGGCACAATGGGTCAGAATCTTGTATTGAATATGAGTGACCATGGATTTTCAGTAGCCGGTTATGATAAAGATCCTATCCAGGTAGAGGTTTTGAATAAGGAAGCCGGCAACAGGAATATTTATGCATTTCATAAGCTGCAGGAATTCATTGAGTCCCTGCGTCAACCCAGGATCATCATCCTCCTGGTTCCTGCGGGACCCATTGTTGATTTTGTCATCAAAGACCTGCAGCCTTATTTATTAAAAAATGACCTGTTGGTAGACCTGGGTAATTCCCATTTTATAGATACAGAAAAACGTATCAAATGGCTGAAGGAAACCGGTATCCATTTTATAGGCGCCGGCATTTCCGGCGGAGAATCCGGTGCACGCTTTGGCCCGAGTATCATGCCCGGGGGCTCAAAAGAAGCTTATAGCCGGCTGGAACCCATGCTTCAGTCCGTGGCCGCAAGGGTACAGGATCAGGCTTGCGTGGCATTTATGGGTAACGGTGCCGCCGGTCATTATGTGAAAATGGTACATAACGGTATTGAATATGCGTTAATGCAGCTTATCGCTGAAAGCTATCACTTACTGAAAATATATGCCGGGCTTTCCAATGATGACCTGCAGGAAGTGTACAACGGATGGAACAAAGGAAAACTACAGTCATTTTTAATGGAGATCACGGCCGCTGTGTTTTTACAGGAGGCAGAACAGCCCGAAGAAAGACTGATAGACAGGATAACCGACACCGCTCACCAGAAAGGGACCGGTGCATGGATGTCGCAGGATGCCATGACCATCCAGGCTCCCATTCCTTCCATCGACGCTGCAGTATCACAACGGATCATTTCTTCCATGAAAGCAGAAAGGATTGTTGCGGGTATCAATAAAAAAGCGTTCTCAAAAAGCATTACTACCAATAAAAAGGATTTCATTAACCAGTTGGAAGATGCATTGCATGCCTGCTTCATCATTACATATGCCCAGGGCCTTGCAATGTTACAAAAGGCCTCCGGGATCTATAAATATGAAATTGACATTGCTGCCGTGGCTTCGATATGGAGGGGAGGTTGTATCATCAGGTCTGCCATGCTTGAGGACATTACCCTTGCATTCTCAAAGGATCCCGCATTGAAGAATTTAATGCTGAACGATCATTTTGCCCAACAGCTGGACAAGGAAACCTATTCCCTCAAAGGTATTTTGAAGCCCGCGATCAATGCTGCCATACCGGTGCCGGCATTTTCTGCCTGCAACAGTTATTACGACAGCTATCACAGTGCATGGTTACCTGCCAACCTGATACAGGCCCAAAGAGATTTTTTTGGGGCTCATACTTATGAGCGGTTAGACATGCCCGGTATCTTTCATACAAACTGGAATCAAATCATACATTAAAATGGCAACAGGCGCAAAAACAAATCCTACGATCATTACGATCTTCGGCGGCACGGGAGACCTTACCTGGCGTAAACTGGTACCAGCTTTATACAATCTTTACCTGGACGACTGGCTTAACAGGGAATTCCTGATCATATGCCTGGGACGCCAGGAAATGAGTAATGCCGCGTTCATAAAAAAATTAAAAGAAGGGGTAGATCAATTTTCAAGAAAAGGAAAATCCAAAAAAGCATCCTGGGATCTATTTGCGAAAGGGATCGAATATAAAAAAGCCGATTTTACCCATGCAGTTGTCTATTCCACCTTAAAAAAACAAATAGCTGCATTTGAAAAAAAGGCAAACTGCCCCGTGAATAAAATTTATTATATGGCCGTGCCCCCTCAATTCTTTGAAGGCATTGCAGCTAAAATTGGCGAGGCAGGCCTCGCCACCGACAGGAAATTTGCAAGACTGGTGATAGAAAAACCCTTTGGCACCAACCTTGAAAGCGCCCGGAAATTCAATGCGCTTTTGCTGAACATTTTTGAAGAGAACCAGTTGTACCGCATAGATCATTACCTGGGTAAGGAAACCGTACAGAATATTCTCGCTTTCCGCTTTGCCAACGCCCTGTTTGAACCCATCTGGAACCGCAACTATATCGATCATGTACAGATCACTGTATCTGAAAAAATGGGTGTGGAGGGTCGTGGCAATTATTATGAATTGAATGGCGCGTTGCGTGATATGATCCAGAACCACCTCCTGCAGTTGCTTTGCCTGATAGCTATGGAACCACCGGTGTCTTTTAATGCAGACGAAGTAAGAAACAGGAAAGTAGATGTGCTGCATGCGCTGAGAAAAATAAAAAAGGAAGATGTGGCCAGTTATGCTGTACGCGGGCAGTATGATGAAGGATGGGTGGAAGGGAAAAAAGTAAAAGCTTACAGGCAGGAAAACGATGTGGCCAAAGACAGCAACAGGGAAACTTATGCTGCAGTAAAATTCTTTATAGATAACTGGAGGTGGAACAATGTGCCATTTTATGTACGCAGCGGGAAACGTATGAGTGAATCGATCTCCGTGATCACCATACAATTCAAACCGGTACCACACCAGTCTTTCCCGGATGAAGCAACAGATAATTGGCAGCCCAACAGGATGGTACTAAACCTTCAACCGGATATGGGTATACGCATTCGCTTTCAGGCAAAAAGGCCAGGCCTTCAGATGCAGCTTAACCCGGTGGATATGCTTTTTAATTACAGTGATACATATACTACCGGTACCCCGGAAGCTTACGAAACTTTGTTATTGGATGTCATTGAAGGTGATGCAACACTGTTTATGCGTGCAGACCAGGTAGAGGCAGCCTGGGAAACACTCATGCCAATACTCAATAACTGGGAAACCAATCCTTCTGCAAATTTTCCAAACTATACTTCAGGAACTCCGGGGCCGGAAGCTGCTGAAGCATTGATCGCTAAAGATGGAAAAAACTGGATCATCATGCCTTTCGAAAAAAGAGAAAATGAATAATATAAGGATCTTTGACAATCCCGGAACTCTTTTCGAAGCCGCAGCTCTTCATATTGCTGAGCTTTCAAAAAATTGTATTGCAACAAATGGGCAATTTACCATTGCCCTTTCAGGGGGCAATACCCCCCGCAAATTGTATGAACTGCTTGCACAAAAGCCCTGGTCAATATTACTGGAATGGAAAAATATTTTTGTTTTTTGGGGAGATGAAAGATGTGTTCCTTTATCAGATGTAAATAATAACGCTCATATGGCATCTGTTGCATTATTAAACCATGTTCCAATTCCTACTGAAAATATTTTCCCGATACCGGTAAACCTGGAACCTGCAAAAGCCGCCAGCAGTTATGAGGAAACTGTAAAAACATTTTTTAAAAAAAATCCGCCCCGGTTTGACCTTATCTTACTTGGCCTTGGAGATGACGGGCACACCGCTTCATTATTTCCATATACCGAAATATTAAATGACAGCGGTGAACATATCAAGGAAGTTTTTATTAAAGAGACGCGTAAGTACAGGATCAGTTTCACTCCCGGCCTGATCAATGAGGCAAAGAATATTTTATTCCTCGTAACGGGCCACGGAAAGGCTCCTATTATGAAAACCATTTTTTCACCGGGGCAGGATTCCCAAAAATACCCGGCACAACTCGTAAAACCTGTCGCGGGAACACTTGCCTGGTATGTGGACCAGGAAGCTGCATCCAAATTAAAAAACTAAAAAAATAAACATGTTTATATCAGCGATTGAAAGAGTTTCAAATTTTACAAGGCCGATCAATACGATCATTCGCGTATACGGGGGTAAACAATTAATTCCGGGCTCATCGACCATATTCTTCGTCAATGACAAAGGCTATGCGATCACCTGTAAACATGTTGCAGAAATGATCGCCTCCGCAGAAAATGTCAATGTTCATTACAATAATTTTAAAAAGGAACGGCAGCTGATCCCAATTGATGGTAAACAAAAAGCGCATGTTAAAGGGCTTGAATTAAAATATAAATACAATCCTGATACAGCTGTACAGGTGAAAAATAATTTTGTAGATTGTATTGATACCATGAGCGGGTTCACGCTTCATTTACATCCAACACTTGACCTGGCAATCATAAAATTCAATGATTACAACACGCTGCGCTACAGTGATTGTGCAAAATTTTTAAAGGATACTACTAAAATTAAGCAGGGTAAATATTTATGCAGGCTGGGATTCCCTTTTCCTGAATTCAATAATTTCACCTACAATGCGGCCACAGATGATATAGAATGGACGAAGGAAGGGATCAGCCATTCACCCCGCTTCCCCATTGAAGGAATGGTTACCCGGTTTTTAGCGGAACAAAACCAGGTATATGGTATAGAATTGAGTACTCCCGGGCTGCGTGGCCAAAGCGGGGGGCCGCTATTTGATGAAAAGGGAACGGTTTACGGAATGCAGTTTTCTACCAAACACCTGCACCTCGGCTTTGACCTGGTAGATAAAGAGATCATGATCAATAACGGGATCAAGAAAATATCCGATTATTCTTTTTTACATCTCGGGCAGTGTATCCATGCAGATACGATCAAGGCTTTCTTAAAGCAGCACAATGTAGATTTTTACGAGGAAGAATAGCAGTTAAGTACAAGTTCTTAGTTCGTAGTTAATAGTTTGACCTTCTATAATTTTGAATTCTTTCATTATACAGATTTTAAAAGAACTAAGAACTGGGAACTAATAACTAATAGTTACTAAATATTTATCTTTACAGTATGTTAGAAATTAGCAAGCGCGGGCATGATATGCCTGCATCACCAATCCGCAAGCTCGTTCCATACGCCGAAGCTGCAAAGAAAAAAGGCATCAAGGTCTATCACCTCAATATTGGACAGCCGGATATTGAAACACCGAGGCAATGCCTGGATGCGGTAAAGAACTGTGATATACGCGTTCTTGAGTATAGCCATAGCGCAGGCATTGAAAGCTACCGGAAAAAACTGGTGAAGTATTACGCAAAGAACGGGATCGATATTACGCATAATGATATCATTATTACGACCGGGGGAAGCGAAGCCATTCTTTTTGGATTCATGGCCTGCCTGGATGCAGGAGATGAAGTGATCGTTCCGGAACCTTTTTATGCCAATTATAACGGTTTTGCGATACAGGCTGATGTAAATGTAGTGCCTATACGCAGCAGGATCGAAAACGGCTTTGCATTGCCACCGATCGAGGATTTCGAAAAAGCCATCACCCCAAAAACAAAAGCGATCATTGTTTGTAACCCCAATAACCCTACCGGGTATTTATACAGTGCCTCTGAAATGGAAACCCTGAAGCAGATCGTTTTGAAACATGACCTGTTCCTGTTTGCGGATGAGGCTTACCGTGAGTTTTGTTATGAGGGCACGCACACCAGTGCCATGCATTTAAAAGGTGCTGAACAACATGTAGTGTTAATGGATACCATCAGCAAACGCTACAGCGCCTGCGGCGGACGTATCGGGGCATTGATCACAAAGAATAAAGAAGTATTGAATGCCGCCATGAAATTCGCCCAGGCAAGGTTAAGCCCTCCATTTTATGCGCAGGTATTGGGTGAAGCTGCCGTGGATCTCCCGGATAACTATTTTGATACAACGAAGGCGGAATATAAGCTTCGCAGGGATACTATTGTAAAAAGGTTAAATGATATCGAAGGGGTTTTTTGCCCGAATCCAGGAGGTGCATTTTATGCTATGGCAAGGTTACCTATAGATGATTGTGATAAATTCTGCCAATGGCTGCTGGAATCTTTTAGTTATGAGGGGGCCACAGTTATGCTTGCCCCTGCCAGCGGTTTTTACAGTACCGCGGGTCTTGGTAAAACTGAAGTACGCCTGGCATATGTGTTGAATGTGGATGCAATTAATAAAGCAATGGATTGTTTGGAAAAAGCGTTGGATGAATACCCGGCAAAAATTACAGTCAGGATGAAGGCAACAGCTGAAGCTCCGTAAATATATTGTTGTATAAGTAAAGTGCGTTTCCATTATGAAACGCACTTTTTTATACCTGGTAATCAGATCATTCCTTATTTTCCTCCCGGGGGGCAATTCTTTCTTAAATAATTTGTGTACAATGTAGATAGATGCTGAGACGTACCAGGGCCTTCATTAATATTGTGCGTACGGTTTGGATACGGCATGAACTGGAACTGTTTGTTATATTTCACTAACTCATTGATCAGCACCTCTGCATTACTGTAATGCACATTATCATCTCCTGTACCGTGTACCAGCAGGAGATTGCCCTTCAGGTTCTTTGCATAGGTAATGGCTGAGCCTTTAATAAAATCTTCCATGTTTTCCCGGGGGGAACCCATATACCTTTCCGTATAAATATTATCATAGAACAAAGGATTGCTAACAGCTGCAATGGCAATACCGGTCTGGAAAATGTCGGGGTATTGAAACATTAAATGAAGGGTAGATGTTCCGCCGCCACTCCATCCCCATACCGCTACCCTTTCCTTGTCCATATAAGGAAATTCAAGGATCTTCTTTGCCCCCATCGCCATGTCCCTGATATTAACCACGCCAACCTTGCGATAAATAGCCCTGCGCCATGCTGCTCCTTTTAATGTTGGTGTGCCCCGATTATCAACGGCCACCTGTACATATCCATCGGCGCTCATATCTCCATTATATAAAAAATTGCGGTGACTGCCATATGTATCATTTACCGTTGAGTTACCGGGCTCCCCGTATACATTAAATACCACGGGATATTTTTTGGAAGGATCAAAATTATCAGGTTTATATATCCATGCATCCAGTACAATATTATCTTCCGTAATGACCTGTATGTATTCGACATTGGCAGCATCTGTTCTGATCTTACTGGCAATACTCTTTGCGCTATTCAAGGGCTTGCAATCAGGCAGGCTTATCCATTCTCCTACGCCCGGTGTGTTATGATTGCTGAAATTATGTACAGCTATTTTAGCCCCGGGGGAAATTGAGTATTTATGTGTCCCCTTTAGTTTTGAACTATTTAATAATTCAGCTTCTTCCCTGAGTTCCTTCCCTGGATTATTGATCCTTGTCCTGTATAGGTATAGCTGGGTAGCATTAGATGGTGATGCAGAAAAGTAGAGGTAATTGTTTTTTTCATCCACGCCTTTTATCTCCCCGATATCATAATTTCCTTTTGTTAATAGTGTAACCGTTTTCCCATCGCGGCTGATCTTATAAATATGCCGCCAGCCATCTTTCTCACTTACCCATAAAAAATCCTGTCCCTTATTTACCCAATTCCAGCCAGCGGGATTCTCCGTATTCAGGTCTACCCAGGCATCATCATTCTCAGCCCAGAATGTCCTTGTATTCCCATCAGCCGTATTACAATAGATCAATTTACTTTCCTGTTGCTTCCTGTCGAGCTGTTGCACTACCAGTTCATTTTGCCCGCTCCACTCCATACGGGGCAGGTAATGTTGCTGGGCTCTCCATCGATCTTCATCCAGCGGATAAACCCGTTTGAAAGGGTAACTACACCTATCCTTACTGGTGATGGAGCCTCTCCCACTTTGGGATACTCTACAGGTATCACTTTGGAATAAACGGAATCCGTATTATTCACCATATAAAAATCCCTTGTTTTGGTAGCGTCTACCTGCCAAAACGCGATTTGCTTACCTGTCTGTCCTCCAGCGAAAACCGTCCCGGCAGAAGAATTCTTCTTCATAGACCCAATCAAAAGTCCCGTTTATTAATTTTCGGCTGCCGTCGTTCGTTAGTTTACGGATCGTTCCTGTATTGACATCTTCTGTAAACAAATTATGTTCACTGATATAAGCCACATTTTTACCGTCCGGAGAGAATTTTGCAAACATAAGTGACTGCGCAGGAAGTCTTTTACCCAATTGGCTCAGCTGGTTATTGGCAAGATTGAGTACCCAGTAATCACCGCGGGTATTATAGCGCCAGACCTTTGCCGTATTTGTAAATAAAAGTACTTTGCTGTTATCGCTGCTGTATTCGTATGATGCAGGGTATAATGCTGCAGAAGCACCCGGAGCTGTTAACTGCTCCTTTTTTATGAGAATGGTTTCTCCTTCTGTTTTAGGATCTACTTTTACTATGTTGCCATCTTTAACTTTTGTATAAGCAAGCCCATCTGCTGTCCAGTTTAAATCCTTATGTTGCGCATGTGCAACTTGAAAATTGCCACAAATAACGATCAAAACAAATATTAACCTCCATTTCATATGCATAGATTTGTTTAAAAATTAAAAATACTGAAATACTGCCTGCCTGCGTTACCATTGCTGTAAAAAGAAATATAATTTTACGGTTCTATTCAACATTAAAAATGCAAAAAGAAAAACTACGGCTGGATAAATACCTTTGGGCGATCAGGCTCTTTAAAACAAGAAGCCAGGCTGCTGATGCGTGTGACAGGGGAAAAATAAAATACAATGGTACTGCAGCCAAGGCATCTAAAACCGTATCAGTAGATGATGAATATGAAGTAAGAACAGAAGCAAAGAAATGGGTGATCAAAGTGGCCGCTTTATTGTTTAACAGGGTGCAATACTCAGAAGCTATTAATTATTATATTGATATTACACCTGCTGAAGAAATTGAAAGGCTGAAATTCCAGGCAGCTGCTTTCCATACCGGCAAGCGTATGAGCAAGCTGGGCAGGCCTACGAAGAAACAAAAAAGGGATTTGGATGAGTTTACTTCGGGAGATTAAGCACAACGCGTTAAGAATACAATAATATCACACGTGAAAAAACTAAAATAATTATGCGCATAGATATCATATCCGTTGTTCCTGAGCTGTTAGCCAGCCCCTTTGCGCATTCTATTATGAAACGGGCAAAAGATAAAGGCCTTCTCGAAGTTAACGTGATCAACCTAAGAGACCATACCACTTACCCAAGAGCCCAGGTGGATGATTATGCATTTGGAGGAGGAGCAGGGATGGTAATGATGATTGAGCCATTGGTAAATGCCATCGAGCAACTCCAAAAAGATACGGTTTACGATGAGATCATTTTTTTAACGCCGGACGGAAAAACATTTAACCAGCCAATGGCCAATAGCCTTTCCCTTAAAAAGAATCTTTTAATGATCTGCGGGCATTATAAAGGAATTGATCAAAGATTCAGGGATCATTTTGTAACGATGGAGATCTCCATTGGAGATTATGTGCTCAGCGGGGGTGAACTTGCTGCTGCCGTACTCACGGATGCGATTGGCCGCTTATTACCGGGAGTGCTGAATGATGAAAGTTCCGCGTTAACAGATTCTTTCCAGGATAACCTGCTGGCACCTCCTGTTTATACAAGGCCCGAAATATTCCGGGGCTGGAAAGTGCCCGATATTTTAATGAGCGGCAACCATAAACTGATCGATGAATGGCGCCATGAGCAAGCTGTGCAAAGAACACAGGAAAGGCGGCCCGACCTCTTAGATGATTGACTTTTACAAATATTCAAAAATGAGCTAAAAAAAATGCCCTTCTTGCGAAGGGCATTTCCTTATAAAGGAATGATCAATTTGTAAAGATCGCTTCATCTACTTTTACATTCGTTTCAATACTCTCGAAACTAATAATACCCTGCATAGTGGTGACCGTATATGCAAACCAATATCCATCTGCATTTTGCTTGTAGTCACTCAATTTGGTTTGTACATCAATTTCCTGCCCCTGCGCTATTGTCTTAGAAGTTGTTTTTATAACCCGGTCGGTTTTAGTATCAATAAAAAAATTTGTGGTCTTTCCATTTGCATAGGTTACTTTCAATTTATATGTTTCTATCCCATCCAGTGTATCCTTACCCAATAATTCCACTGCATTCCCCTTCTCCTTGTAATTGAATAAAGGGCCTTGAATATCCATTTGTGTAGCAAAAGATTTATACTCATCAGCCTCCATTTCCTGGGGTGATTCCATTCTCATGATGGGCATGTATTTAGAACCCTTTTTGTCATTTGCGACCTGGTAATTGGATGTGCCCATTATTTCAAGGTCCATACGAGCACCCGTTAGCTGTGACTTGGTGATCGTCATTGCAACATCAGTACCCTGTACACTCATACTACCGGTCATCTTTACTGTTTTCAAAGAGGCCAGTTTTTCTTTACCACCCATTGCAGCAGTATTCTTATCTATGATATCATCCACAGATTGAGCATTTACCTGCATGCCGCTTAAAGCAATTGCAGCAATCATTAAACATTTGATCGTTTTCATTTTTTCTTATTTTTCTTTTTAAATATTTGATTCTTAGATGCTGTTCACCGGGTTCCGGGGCATGCAAGATAGGAGAAAAATTGCTTTTTATCTTTTCATAAATAAACTAACATTGCATATAATATTAAAAGATGGATACATTTATCATAGAAGGAAATATCGTTGATATTGACTCCCGGCAGATCTATTCCGGAACCGTTGAAATAGAAGGAAAAAAAATAAAAAAACTAACGCAATCTGGCGACCTGATCAGCGGGAAACCTTATTTACTACCGGGCTTTATTGACAGCCATGTGCATATAGAAAGCTCCATGCTGGTGCCTTCCGAATTTGCAAGACTGGCTGTTGTTCATGGAACTGTTGGCACGATCAGCGACCCGCATGAGATAGCCAACGTATGTGGTATGAAAGGTGTGGAGTTCATGATCGACAATGGAAAAACGGTTCCTTTTAAATTTAATTTTGGCGCCCCGAGCTGTGTGCCTGCAACTATTTTTGAAACTGCCGGGGCTGCATTGAATGCGAATGATGTAGAAGCATTGCTTAAGCTGATGAAATAAAATATTTGAGTGAAATGATGAATTTCCCGGGCGTATTGAACGGGGATGAAGAAGTGATGAAAAAGATTGCTGCTGCAAAAAAATATAATAAACCGGTTGACGGCCATGCCCCGGGATTAAGGGGAGCAATGGCAAAAAAATATATTGATGCGGGTATCAGTACAGATCATGAATGTTTTACAGCGGAAGAAGCGCTGGATAAATTGAAATATGGAATGAAGATCCTGATCCGTGAAGGAAGTGCCGCAAAAAATTTTGAAGCATTGATACCACTCATGCATGAGCATTCAGCCAACATGATGTTTTGCAGTGATGACAAACATCCCGATAGCCTGGTAGATGGGCATATCAATCAACTATGCGCAAGGGCGGTTGGCAAAGGGAATTGATGTTTTTAAAGTATTACAGGCTGCATGTATCAATCCGGTTGAACATTATAAAATGAATGTTGGCCTGTTGAAGGCAGGTGATGCTGCAGATTTTATTGTTGTAGAGGACCTGGTAAATTTTAAAGTATTGCAAACATATATTGATGGGGAGCTGGTTGCAGAAAAAGGGTTCACTGATCAAAACTACACCATCCGGAATTATCAATGAATTTAACTGCAAGGAAAAAACTTCAGCGATTTTATTATTCCATACAATGGAGAAAAAGAATGATGTGATAGAAGCATTGGATGGGCAACTGATCACAAATAAATTTCCTGCTGTACCCAAAGTTATAAATGATAATTGTCAGTGATGTTGAAAATGATATTTTAAAAATCGTGGTGGTCAACCGGTATCAACAGGCACCTGTTGCAAAAGCATTTATAAAAAATTTCGGAATAAAAAAAGGAGCTATCGCTTCATCCGTTGCACACGACAGTCATAATATTGTTGCGGTTGGAGTGGATGATGAAAGCATATGCAGAGCTGTTAACCTGGTTATTAAAGAACGGGGTGGCGTAAGCGCAGTTAGTGATGGAAAAGAAAATATCCTGGCCCTGCCGGTTGCGGGTTTAATGAGCAACCACGATGGCTATGAAGTGGCAAATGCATATACAGCCATAGACAGAATGGTGAAAGAAGAGATGGGAAGTTCATTAAGCTGCCCCATTTATGACCTTATCTTTTATGGCCCTGCTGGTAATACCACACCTGAAACTGAGTGATAAGGGATTGTTTGATGGAGATGAATTTCAAGTTTGATAATTGATAATTGACAAATTATCAATTTCTAATAATTTTGCGCGATACAACTTTCATAGCTACACTATCCGTTCCTTTTGGTGCAAAATATTTTGATTTAAAACCTGCACTTCCCCTGGATGCAATCGTTTCATAAACCACTTCATGATCTTCCTCCAGCAATGCGCCTGTTTTGCTGTAAAAAGACAATTTAATATCGATATCCTTAAAGCTTCACCAGCTTTGCATTGTTGTAATACTGTTCCTTGCACAACAGTTTGGCCAACTAAGTTGCTTTTATTATAACCATTCACCGCTAAAAAACGGGAGGGGTTTTTTTTCTCTACTTCCTCCAGCGAAGCCTTTGTTTTTTCATATTTATCAGCGCTTTTGATCTCGTATTTTTGCCTGTTGTTACAGGCTGTTACAATAACAGCAGTAAGTAACAATATTGTCAATATTTTTTTCATCCTGGAATTTGAAAGTATACAATACGGCTCATTTGCAAAAACATGTTATTAAAAATACGCATTGCCCGAGGATTTTATTTTAGTTTTGTTTGTTAATGTATTTAAAATTTGTTTTCGTTGCGTGAAGCGATGTGGTACAAGGGAGCCCCGCAATGGCAGGGACGATGATGACCAGTATTACGAGGGCCGGTTCAAACAAAATCAAAACAATTATGGTAATAAATCTCAGCGCATCACATTCTTTGGTAAGCAACTGGGTAAGCGAATTAAGGGATACGGATGTGCAGCAGGACCGATGCGTTTCAGGCGTAACCTGGAACGTATCGCTGAAGTGATCGGTTACGAGATCAGCAAAAAAATGGAAACCTGAGGAAAAAGAGATCACCACACCCCTGGGCACGCTACCTGTAAAGTGTTGACAGCAACAACCGGTACTGGCAACCATATTACGTGCCGGCCTTGCCATGCACAATGGTTTGCTGAATTATTTTGACAAGGCGGACAATGCTTTTTCAGTGCATACCGAAAACACAATCCCGATGGGAGTTTTGAAATCAGCATGGAATATATGAGTTGCCCGGAAATCGAAGACAGGATCGTCATCATCAGTGACCCAATGATCGCCACCGGTTCTTCACTGGTAAAATCAATTCAGTTTTTAAAGGAAGAAGGAAATATCAAAGAACTCATATAGTTTGTGCCATTGCCTGCACCGTAGGTATTGAATATCGTATTGAGGGCCGAACCGAAAGCCACCATCTGGTGTGGCGATATTGATGATGAAATAACCGCCAAAGGCTATATTGTACCGGGCCTTGGGGACGCCGGCGACCTTGCTTTTGGGGCAAAAATGCAGGGTAAATCAGTCTCAATTATATATATAAATATGTTGATTTAGACTGTTAAACCGCGGTATTTTCAATGCAGCATTTTAGCGTAATTCCTTATCTTTAATGTTCTGAACAATCAATGAACAATGAGAAAATTATTAGTTTTTATTTTTGCCCTGTTGCTAGCCGGAACTTGTATAAAGCACAGGATCCGCATTTTTCCCAATTTTTTGCATCACCCTTAACCCTTAACCCGGCGTTTACCGGAAAATTTAATGGTACAATGGAGGCTTGGCTGCCAATCACCGTGATCAATGGCCTTCTATTCCAAAAGCATATGTAACTACCAGTGCTTCTGTAGATTTTCCTATTTTAAAAAGCAAGATCCCCGAAAATGATGTGTTTGGCGTCGGTATTTCAGGTGTAACTGATGCCAGTGCCAACAGTGTCCTTAAGCTTAATTATGGTTCTGTTTCCATGTCTTATCCATAAAGCACTGGATGAGAATGGATATAGTACCATCGGTGCAGGTTTCCAGGGAACTTATTCAAGCATGGTGCTTGACATTACCAAACTACTTTTGAGGATCATGCTTACGCAAAATGGTTTTACCCAGGGTGACTCGAGGAATATTTTGACAAATGGCAAGAACCAGAGTTATATTGATATGAATGCGGGATTGTTATATTCAGGTTCTACCAATGGAGAAAATAATTTTTATTTAGGAGCATCGATGTACCATATCAACCGGCCAAAAGTAAGTTTTAAAGATAAGAACTGGTATCTAAGTGGCCGTATAACGGTTCATGCAGGTGGTTCTTTTCCGGTTTCCGATGTAGTTGACGGTAAATGCTTCTGTCATTCACCAGATGCAGAATAAAGCCAGTGAAACAATGGTTGGTGCTGCAATTGCGGCTAATGCTAATGCCGGATAAGGAAAACCCCACGCAATGTTTATATCGGATCATGGATGCGTTTAAACGATGCTATTATTCCTTATGTCGGTCTTGAATTTGGCGGCTTGAGGATCGGGGCCAGTTATGATATCAATATCACCAATTTAAAAGCAGCTACCGGCAACCGTGGCGGATCAGAATTTTCTGTTATTTATATTAAGCGCAAGCACGAAACCAGGGTATTCCTTGTCCTAAGTTTTAAAGAGAGCTTTAGTTAATAGAGCTATTTTACGGGCCTCCCGCTTACGAATTTATTTCCTTTTATATAAAAGCGGTAAGGAAGTAAGCCATCTATACCCGCGCTTTCCACACCGATCCTTTTACTGATTCCAATCCCAGCTTCCTTTATATGGCTTTTATCATCTTCATAAATAAAGATCTCTTCCCCGAGCAATAAAAGCCCTGAATGCTTTTTTGAGATACCCAATGCCTTTCCAACATTACCAGGGCCTCTGGTAAGTGTATGATCAAATTGTTTCTTACCGGTTCTTCGCAACATGATATCTATGCCTTCGATGGGCTCGATGGCCCTGACAAGCACCGCATCAGGTATCTCTTTTTCATTTGTTACCACATTCAGCATCTGGTGCATGCCATAACAAATATAAATGTAGGCTGTAGCCGCAGTTGCATACATATGTTCATTGCGGGCAGTACGCCTGCCACCGAAAGAATGGGAGGCTTTATCAATGAGGGCCACATAGGCTTCTGTTTCCACGATACGCCCGCTGGTTACTTCACCATCAATATTGGCAACCACCATTTTACCCAACAATTCCTGTGCGATCTGAACCACATCTTTCCGTTTATAAAAGTCGACTGGTAATTTTTTCATTATAAAGCTTGAAAAGCAAAATTAGGAAATGGCAGGAGATACGGATGCAGGATATGTAGTTGTGAATGTTTTTATATCTTTATCCCGGACCGGCTGATCATCAGCGGTTGCTTTGACCAATCAGAACCATGCTTAAAGAAATCATTATATCCATACAATCTTATTCCCATGCGCATCGGTTTATTGTAAAGCACAGGCTTTGGAAATGGATATTGATTCCGGGTTTGATCTACAGCATCCTTTTCATTGCAGGCATTTATTTGTTTTGGATCTCCAGCAACAGTGCTATTGAATTTATCCTGTTGAAGACGGGGGTAAAAAACTGGCTGGATAAAATGCATGACGGCTGGTTAAGTTTTTTCTTTATCGTTGGCCAGATCATATTAAGGTTGGTGCTTTTGTTATTTTATTTTTCCCTGTTCAAATATATTTTTCTGATCATAGGCTCGCCTGTTTTTGCATACCTGAGTGAAAAGACGGAAAGCATCATTGAAGAATAAAGAATTCCCTTTCAGCTTTAAACAACTAATAAAAGATATCGTACGGGCAATAAGAATAGCGTTCAGGAATATGTTGTGGCAGACAGTTTATGTGAGTCACCATATTAATTCTATCTTTTATTCCCTTGTCGGATGGATCGCTCCACTGGTAGCCTTAATGGTAGAGTGTTATTATCTTGGGTTTTCAATGCTGGATTACAGCAGTGAAAGAAATAAATTAAGTGCGCAGCAAAGCATTGATTTTATTGGCCGTCATAAAGGACTTGCCATCGGTAATGGAATGGTATTTTACATGATGCATCTGATACCGGTCTTAGGATGGATATTTGCTCCAAGCTATGCGGTCATTGCGGCCACACTCAGTTTGTATCATGCCAAAAAAAGCCATGTAATTATCCAGCTGATGACAACTGTATACTTGATTCCTTGTTTTCTTGCAGAAGATGCATTTGAAACAATTCCCCCTTACGTTTTAGAAGCAGTAAAAAAATGCAGTGTATATTTGCGGAGAATGAACGAACGGCCAGGCGTTTTTTAAAAACGGTGGACAAAGAAATTAGTCATTGATGATTATGAATGGTTTGCAATTCATAAAGCAGAAGAAGAACACGTGAATAATTTCAAAGAAAAGATCAGGGAAGGAAAGAATATTGCAGTGATCAGTGAGGCGGGCTGCCCGGGCATTGCTGATCCGGGCCAGCTATTGATCGAAGTTGCACAGGAAATGAATTGTTCCATCAAAGCCACTGGTTGGTCCAAGTTCTATTTTACTGGCATTGATGGCAAGCGGTATGAATGGCCAGCAGTTTGAATTCGTTGGATACCTTCCAATTGATAACCATCGAAAGAATAAAAAAGATAAAAGAGCTGGAAATCGCTTCCGCAAAAAATAACAGTACAAAGATATTTATTGAAACTCCTTATCGGAATAACCAATTGTTGGAAAGCTTGCTTCAGCATTGTAGTTCCAATACAAAACTTTGTATTGCAGTGAATATAACGGCGGTGAATGAAAGTATCATAACAAACAACAGTTTCCGGCTGGAAAACCAAAAAACCGGAACTGCATAAACACCGGCCATTTTTTTATTGTATGCGGGAACGTAGATCAATGCTCCACTTCTTTCATCCCGATTATCTTATCAACAACATAGACACTGTATCCACGCCATGCGACCGCGGTGTCTTGTATTCATTATAATGCAGATCAAAATATTTACCGCTGTTATTCATTAATATGTTGCAATACTGTCATTCGTTACAGAAAATTCAAATTCATAAGATTGAACGGTCCCTGCTGCTTTGGATCTGAATCCGGATTGTATCAATTTACCTTCATAGGTTTTAAAAATATTTCCTTTTTTAACAACATAATTCAGTTCTCCCGATTTTACACCTTCTCCAAAAACATAAAAATAATTCCACCAGATCATTACACAGGCAATAAGCAATACAATCAATAGAAACCAGCGCACGAATTTTTTAAATCCGCTTTTCTTTTGGAGCGGGGTTATTTACATTCTAATTTACCTGCATAATATCGTTTTAAGTATACAATAAAACTAAATCCATATTCACTTACCAGCCATACAAGGGCAGCCATGTTTACTGTACCCAAATGGAGCTCTCTTTTACTCACTGTTTCAAAAGTATCAGTAGCAGCATGATGAAGATCGAAATAACGCTGGCTGTCGGGACTAAGCCCGCCAAAGCAGTTCCTGTTTCTTTCAACGGGTCTATATCTGATCCGCTGCCGCCGCTGGATAATTTCATATACCCGTAGTCATAAAACAGGTTTTTCCATTGTTTCACTTTAAGTTGAAGGGAACTTTCATTTCAAGGCGAAGCCCCGCGGTGTAAAACCACCTGCATCACTTTCAATGGCAAAAATATGCTTTTCCTTTTTTTGTTTGGCTCCTCAAATAAGCCTGTGCGCCACGCCTGCCATTTTCTTCATTCATAAACATAACAGCCCTGATCGTACGCTTTGGTTTGATCCTGCTGAGCTTTCAATGCCCGTATGATCTTCAATACTTTGTACACAGCCGGCTCCATCATCCTGGGCACCTTCCCCCAGATCCCAGCTATCCAAATGGCCGCCGCCACTATGATCTCGTCAGGAAAGACACTGCCCCTTATCTCTCCTATCACATTAAAAGAAGGAACATCCGGCAGCATTTCACAGGTGGTTTTGAAATAGGCTTTAACTGCGGGCTGTTTTTAATTCGGTGCTCAGCCATTCAGCATCCTTCGTACTGATCGCAACTGCCGGTATCTTTGGAAACGAATCATTGTATTAATGCTCCTGTATGCGGATAGTCATCAATGTTACTTGCCAGTGAACTCACCATAACCCCAACCGCTCCATACTTTGCTGCCTGTGAAGCCCCGATCCGGCGTGCGATACCAGCTTTCGCCATAAGCAATGAATGTTCTATATACGTTGGATCCATAGGGAAATTATAGAAAACAATCTTTACCTTTTATACCAGCCGCCCCGAGGCGATCCAGTTCGTCAAAATTTTAATTTCAATCACGGAACCGGCAACCCCTTTTTTCCCTGTGCCTACTGAGTTTCCTAGGGCGCAAATATTCAGGTTATATTTTGTTTCCTCCCGAAGCTCAAAAAAACCCGTCTCTTTTTCGCCCCTTACCCAATGCGGAACCATGCAGGGTTGTAAATAAACAGTATCTGCACCTGCCTCTTTTAGCATTTGCGCTGTTGCCAATACTGACTTTTGTGCATTTGCAGAACCGCTAAGCCTCGGGCCGATCTGTTTGCATAGGTACCGAAGGTTGTCATAGGCTTTGCCGTGTATCATTATTTCATCTGCAATCTTTTTATAATGATGGAATCGTGGTTTTGACCAGTTGCCGATGTAAGCACCGAAAAACAAAGCCATCAGCCGATTTATAACATATTTCATTACTTATTGATTAAAAAAACAAACTTACTCAATTCATGTTAATACCGCCTTTAATAATAAAATGTATGTTTATTTAATTGGTAAATTACAGTTCGTATAAACTTAAAGTCAACAATAATATTTTATGAATATAGCGATCGTTTGTTATCCTACATTTGGCGGAAGCGGGGTATTGCAACGGAACTGGGAAAAGCACTTGCCGAAAAAGGGCATAATATTCATTTCATCACTTACCAGCAACCCGTAAGGCTGAGTGGCTTTCATGCCAATATTTTTTACCACGAAGTAAGGGTTCCTACTTATCCTCTGTTTGATTACCCTCCTTATGAAACAGCATTGGCCAGTACGATGGTGGATGTAGTTAATAATAATAATATCGACCTGCTGCATGTACATTATGCAATCCCCCATGCATCTGCTGCCTATATGGCAAAACAGATACTTGCGAAAACAAGGTAAGACGATCCCTGTTATAACTACATTACATGGCACTGATATCACTTTGGTGGGCAGCGATAAAACCTATAGCCCGGTAGTTACTTTTTCAATGGAGGAAAGCGACATGCTTACGGCGGTTTCAAACAACCTGAAAGAGGAAACCTACAGGAATTTCACTATCAATAAAGCCATTGAGGTCATCCACAATTTTGTAGATGTAAGACGTTTCAATAAAAAACCCGTTGATGCTTTTAAAAAACTGATCGCGCCAAACGATGAAAAGATCATTGTGCATGCGTCCAATTTCAGGAAAGTAAAAAGGGTTGATGGATGTTGTAAAAATATTCCTGATCCTCAGTAAAAAAATACCAGCGAAGTTATTGTTGATCGGCGATGGCCCTGAGCGTCCGGAAATAGAAGCCATTTACCCGTGGATTGTGAGGATTGTGGTGAAATAAAATTTCTGGGAAAGCAGGAACAAATGGAAGATATCCTCCCCATTGCCGACCTTTTTCTTTTGCCAAGTGAAACGAAAGCTTTGGCCTTGCAGCACTTGAAGCGATGGCTGCAGAAGTGCCTGTGATATCCACCAACGCCGGCGGCTTGCCCGAAATAAATATCAATGGGTATTGCGGCTACATGAGCAATGTGGGTAATGTGGAAGAAATGGCGGCAAATGCTTTAAAGATCCTTGAAAATGAAAAGATGCATTTGCAGTTCAAGACAAATGCATTGGCACAGGCCAAGAAATTTGACATTCAAAACATCGTTCCGCAATATGAGAAGCTTTATTTACGCGTGTTGCAATTAGCGCCGGCGCAGCCATGATTCAGGGTTGAAATTATTGCTCTCATTGCTCATATAAAAATCAATCGCACCAATCCCGTCAAAATTCGCTGCAACTTTTCCCATCACCTGACCTGTTTTAACTTCTTGCCCATTTTGTACCGTTATGCCCGACAGGTTACTATAAGTAGTGAAATATCTTCCATGCTGGATAATGACCACCTGCATATCTTCTATAGTTTGGATCGTTGTAACCGTTCCATCAAAAACGGCTTTTACGGGCGTACCGATATCTGAAGAAATGGTTACAGATGTTACAACGATTTCTGTACCGCTGGGTAATACATTTTTCCCGTAATGCATCAATATCTCCCCCCTGTCCAGTGGCCATGGCAATGAACCCCGGTTCTTCTCGAAGCTTGCGTTCAATGCAATATTTTCTGCGTTCAACAAAACACTGGTGCCGGTTTTTGCGGGCGCTGTTTTTGTAGTCTTTGGTAATAATTTTGTATTGCCGCCCGGATTATTTTCAGGCGCGTTATTTTTTGCGTTTGCTTTCTCCAGTTCTTTTCTCCTACGCTCATCCTCTGCAGCTTTTGCAACGGCTGCTTTCCTCGCTTCTTCCTGTGCTCTTTTGATGGCTGCAGCGATCGCATTGCTCACTTTCTGCATTTGCTTTTTCTTGGCAGCGATCTGGTTGTTGAGCTGCTTCCCTTGCTTTTTTAATTCTGCCACGATCCGGTCCTTCTCTTTTTTCTGTGCTTCCAGGGCCTGCATTTCTTTACTCTGTACCTGCAGGGTAGCATTTTTCTTTTGCTTGGTGCCGCTCAGATCCTGTATCCTGTGTTTCCGGAGATCCTGCGTACGTAAAATATTCTCGCCCTGCATTTCGCGGTAGGTTCGATAGCTTTTTAGATAAGTGATCCTTTTGATAGCATCATTGAAATTTGAGGAAGAAAAAATAAAATTTAGAAAATCATAGTTGCTCCGGTTCTTATAGGCATACACCATGCTTTTCGCATATTCCTGTTTCAACGTATCCAACAGGCGGTCATATTTCCTGATATCTTTTTGAATGGTGAACATATTATTGTCCAGCATATGAAGGTCCCTGTTTATATTATCGATCACCCGGTCCTGCAGGTTTACTTTTTTTGTGATGAGTGTCAACCCGAGCAGGCTCTCTTTCGTCTGTGCCTTGTTGTTATTAAGCAGTTTTTCGGTTTGTTCAATTTCTTTCTTCAATTCCTGCCGTTGTCTTTCCAGCTCTTCCCTGGTCTGGGGCTGGGCTACCACAGTTAATGCCGAAACAGTAAATAATAAACCGGTGAAAATGAATTTAATCATGTACTGAATTTAGAGGATATTAATAAACAATCCAGGATGAAATATTGAATGCATTTTGAGCTCTTGTGAACAAATAACGCTTATTTGCGTTTATAATTTTTGGGGATGGAAAACGAAACTGATAATTCTTTGTTAAACTCATACTGTTTGAAATTAAGCCTGATATCGATCTTATTTTTTTCAGAAGCACTGATGCGGCGATTGGTAGAAAAATAAATACCATTTTTAATTTCATATTCATCATACGTAATATCAGCTGTCCTGTTCCTGGCCAGGTCCACATCATCCATTTTACTATGCAATAATAATTTATTATCCAATGACAGTGTGAGGAGGTTCTTAAAATATTTTCCCACGGAAGAAATCAAAATAAAATTTTCATATTGCCTCCATGAATTGATACTGTCATTATAAAAAACCGGGTTCCCGACAAGCAAATTCTGAACCGTTTTATAATCAAAGGGGATTTCTGTCACCTCCTGTAAATAATCCAGTGAGCGGTATTGGACTTCTTTTGCCTGTTTATTTAGTAGTATCACACTGTCTTTTGTAATAAGTACCCGGTAGACCTCGATGTTTAAAAATGTTGCAGACAAAGACATCCATATCGCGCTGTCTTTTATGATCCGCACAACAGCAGTAATATCAGGCTGTTTGCCCTTAGTGCCGGTTACTTCTACTTTTATTTTGGCAGAAAAAGTTTTAAAATCAATATGATGAGACCTGAATGTTTCAAGGCTTGCGTTTACAAGCCTGATCGAATCTTCTGCAGATCTATTGCTTAAAATATTGGTAGTATCTTTCGGAGCAATTACTTTGTTTATGTGCCTGGTGGTACGGCAACTAATAAATAATACATTCAGAAAAACGATCCCGATAAAAACTAAATGCTTCATTGTATTCTTAAATAAATGAGTGATTATTGAAGCCCTGTATGACCAAAGCCACCGCTTCCTCTTTCTGTAACAGTCAATTGCTGTACCAAGATTAATTCCGCCTTATCCACTTTCGCAATCACCATCTGTGCTATGCGGTCATTGTTATTTATTTGCTGTTCTTCATTGCTGAGGTTTATCAGCAACACTTTTATCTCGCCCCTGTAATCGCTGTCGATGGTTCCTGGAGTATTCAGGCAGGTGATCCCCTGTTTGTAAGCAAGCCCGCTGCGGGGCCTTACCTGTGCTTCATACATTCGGGGTAATTCAATGAACAGACCTGTTGGGATCAATTGTCTTTCCAACGGTTTCAATGATACCGGCGAATCTAAAGAAGCCCTGAGATCCATCCCGGATGACCCTTCTGTAGCATAGGAAGGAAGAGGGTTCTGTGAAGTATTTACCATCCGAATTTTTAGCGTATCCATTGTTAATTTTATGCCTTTTTTAATAAAACAGTCGCATAAGCAACAAGCCCTTCTTCCCTGCCGGCAAAGCCCATTTTTTCTGTGGTGGTTGCTTTAATAGAAATAGCTGTTTTGTCAACAAATAATATTTCAGCGATCGCCTGCTGCATCGCAGGAATGTATGGTGAGATCTTCGGGACTTCGAGACAAAGCGTACTGTCAATATTCACGACCTGGTATCCGCGTTCCTGGATTAACCGGTAAGTTTGTACAAGTAATATTTTGCTATCGATGTTTTTATATGCTGCGTCTGTATCAGGAAAATGTACCCCGATATCCCCGAGGCATAAAGCTCCAAGCAGCGCATCGCAAATAGCATGTAATAGTACATCTGCATCGCTATGGCCTACGGCTCCTTTATAATGAGGGATGTTCACACCACCTATCCAAAGTTCTTTTCCTTCAGCAAGCTGGTGAAAATCTATTCCTGACCCAATTCTATATGACATCTTTTATAATAAATTCAGAAGTTATTTAAATCTCATTTATCATTTGCGGAGGGTGAAGACACCCGCTTCGGAATGATTCAATAAAAAAAGCGTTCCCTGTTAAAGAAACGCCTTTTAATATTTTCTGTAAAATTTATTTTTTGTCCATATCAAATACTAAACTGAAACGCACAGTATTTGAAAGCGGGTTGCGGTTTACACCAGAACCATTCGGTAATAAATAAGAGAAATTCAAACCAAAGGTGTTGTATTTTAAACCAGCACCCAAAGTGAAATACCTGCGGTTACCTTTTACTTTATTTTCGTAAAAATAACCTGCTCTTAAAGCGAATTGGTTCTTGTACCAATATTCTGCACCAAGGGCTGCGGTGATTTCTTTAAATTCTCCTCCATCTTCTGCATCACCAAATGAACTGAACCAGCTGCTCACAACACCTTTAGAACGGTATTCAGCCAGGCCGGCTGAATCGCCTGTTGCCGGTGGAGTTGGTACCAGTAATTTATTAAAGTCAACTGCAAAAGTGATCTTGTTGTCAGCATCAAAAGCTTTATTGTATGCACCACCAATACCAAGGTTAGCAGGAATATAATCTTTTTGAGTTGCATCGCTTGTGTAAGAGATCTTGGCACCCAGGTTGCTCAAAGTTGCTCCCCAGTCAAACCCGGTTCCGCTCTCTTTGGTTCCTTTGTAGAAAAAATGCAGGTCACCTGCTACTGATGTTCCTTTTTTATAAGTTACACCATTTACATTTCCACCGGCAAGGTCAGAACTGATGTAGCGTATGGCAACACCCAATCCAACTTTCTTGGATAATTTCCTTGAATAGCCAGCGTCAACACCGAATTCCCTTGGGCGGAAAGATTGTAAATTATTTCCGGCGTTATCCGTAAACTGTATATTTCCCAAGCTGAAATACCTGAATCCAACTGATATAGCCTGCAGATCATCTAATTGATAATAGCCTGCAAGGTTCAGCAGGTATACATCATTTAATTTCAGATCACTCAACCATGGAGTGTATGTTGCACCAATACTTAATTTATTGGCTGCAAAAGGTGTTTTTGCGATATTCCAGAATGCAGAATAAGCATCTCCTGGTGTTGCGATACCAACATCACCCATACCAGCGCTACGGGCGTCAGGGGAAATACGAAGAAATGGTACAGCAGTAGTGACTACATTAATGGTTCCTGAATTTTGGGCTTGGGTTACAGTGATTGCACCTCCCAGTAACATAACTAAGGCAGTTAGTTTCAAAGTTGCTTGTTTCATGCGTTTGTATTGTCTTGGTTAGGTAGACTTACCTCTATAAGCGTTTGTTTAAAGTTTTATTTGGTTGTAAAAATAACTGATTTCTTTAAATCACCAACTAAATTATAAATTCTTGTTAAAATATTTTTAAAATGGTCTTTTGGGCAAATGGAGCTTCTGCAGCATTCTATCTTAATCCACTTAACATCGGGTAGCACCAAAACGACCTGTTCTATGAATTATTGCGCAATATAGGATTTCAAATTCTAATGTAGGGATCCGGGTAAAAATATTTTGTTCTTAATTGTTTGAGTGGGGGTCATTTTTATTCAAAAAATGATTCCGGAACCAATCATTAAATTTTATCAAAAAATGCTTAAAATTATTTCCATGTGCTGTAAAGTATTTATATTCGCAGTTATAGGTAACCCCAGTACAATATTAAAGAAATCCTTTCGTTAAACAATTTGCAAAACGAATGCACATGCAAAAAACATTTTCAGGTAAAGATCTGCTACCCGTATTAACCGCGATCATTTTATTGAGTTCCTGCGGAGCAGGTAAGAAAAGCGGAAAATCTGATGTAACAGGTTGGAAATATGATGACAAGAACATGGGGAATTTCCATGTTGCCAAAGTTAAGTACCCAAAAGCAGGACCCGGCCTTGTATTTGTGCAGGGTGGTTCTTTTGTAATGGGTGCAAAAGAAGAGGATGTAATGGGTGACTGGAATAATATTCCACGCAGTGTTACTGTACCTTCCTTTTTCATTGATGAATCTGAAGTTGCCAATGTTCATTACAGGGAATATCTATACTGGCTGGAAAATACATTCAGCAATGATACCGCTATACTTAACAAGGCGCTCCCGGATACACTTGTATGGAGAGAAGAGCTTGCATACAATGAACCATATGTTGAATACTATTTCCGGTATCCTTCCTATAACTACTATCCTGTAGTTGGAGTTACCTGGCAGCAGGCTCATGATTTTTGTATCTGGAGAACGGATCGTGTGAACGAACTTAATCTTAATGAAAAAAGGATACCTGAAAAAAGATGCTGCAAAAAGAGAAATGAAAGGTGGTGGCGCTGATGGTTCCTTTAATACCGAAACTTATTTAATGAACCCGGACCTGATCCAGGGCAGGGCTAAGCCTAAAAAATCCGGGCTGAAAGATGTAAATGGCAAACCACGTAGTACTGTAAAGATGGAAGATGGTATCCTGAATATGGGTTATCGCCTGCCAACAGAAGCAGAATGGGAATATGCAGCTTATGGATTGCTTGATCAAAACCCTACTCCCCGTAAAAAAGAAAAGGGAAAGTGGTGAGGAATTGCGTTCCAACCAGCAGATCTATGCATGGAGCAAAAATCCAAATGGCTTACGAGATAACCGTCGCGGAAGCTGGCAGGGTAAATTCCTGGCAAACTTTAAACGTGGTAGTGGTGATAATATGGGTATTGCCGGTGGTTTGAATGACCGTGCTGCTATACCTGGTCCTGTAAAATCGTTTTATCCAAATGCATTCGGCTTATACAATATGAGTGGTAATGTGAGTGAGTGGGTGGGTGACGTTTACAGGCCTATGACACCAACCGATGGACAGGATTTCAACTACTTCCGTGGTAATAAATTCCAGAAATATTATAAGAACAGCGGTGGTGAATATGAAAGAGACAGTATGGGCCGTTTGAAGAAAACAGATATCTCTGATGAGGAAGTTAAGAACCGTACAAACTATCAACACAATAATGTTATTAATTATTTAGATGGTGATTCTGCCAGCCAGGTATATTATGGCTATGGTATCAGTTCACTGATAAGTGATAAATCAAGGGTAGTAAAAGGTGGAAGCTGGAATGACAGGCCTTATTGGTTATCACCAGGTACACGCCGTTACATGCAGGAAGACCAGGGTGCAAGCACGATTGGTTTCAGTTGCGCCCAAACATATTTAGGACCTCCGGAAGGTCCTGGGTTTAAAGAGGGTAATATCTTTGGAAAGCGAAAACAAAACGCACGCAAGAAAAAAAAATAATTTAATATAAAGTAATTTAAAACCTCCCGGTCTTCATCGGGAGGTTTTTTTATATAATCCTGAATGCACAACTTCTTATTTTTGCTTATATGGATATCGAAGGACTGTATAAATTGTATCTGCAGAACCCCTCTGTAGAAACAGATACAAGAAAACTTAAAAAAGGAGATCTCTTCTTTGCATTAAAAGGCCCGAATTTTAACGGCAATGATTACACGCAACAGGCCATTGATATAGGTGCATCATATTGCATTGTTGATGAAGAGACCGGCATAAACAGTGACAGGATCATTAAAGTGGATGACAGCCTGCAGGCATTGCAGCAACTGGCTAAAAAACACCGGGAGCAATTTAATATCCCCTTTATTGCGATCACCGGCAGCAATGGCAAGACTACAACCAAAGAATTGATACATGCTGTTTTATCTGCTGCATACAAGACATATACTACCACCGGCAATCTCAACAATCATATTGGCATACCGCTTACCATATTAAAAATTAAAAAAGATGCCGCATTTGCCGTGATCGAAATGGGCGCAAATCATCTAAAGGAAATTGAAAGTTACTGCGAATATGCCATGCCTACGCACGGTATCATTACCAATTGCGGCAAAGCGCACCTTGAAGGATTTGGCAGCGAAGAAGGCGTGAAAAAAGCAAAGGGAGAACTTTTTGATCATTTAAGAAAGAATCATGGAAGCGCCCTGGTTTTCTGGGATTATGACTACCTGAGAAAAATGAGTACAGGTATCCCTCATATCATTAAATATGGAACGGCTGATGATGAGGTGGATTATGCAGGCCAGATAAATGGCCATAGCCAATTACTGGAACTGGAAGTTACAAAAGGAGCTGCAATAGGCCTCATCAAAACACAACTGGTGGGTGAATATAATTTACCGAATATTTTGGCGGCCATTGCTGTTGGCAAAACATTTAAGGTAGATGATGCTATGATCAGGGATGCATTGGAAAGCTATTCTCCTTCCAACAGCCGTTCTCAATTGATCGAAAAAAACAGCAATAAGATCATCTTAGACGCGTATAATGCAAACCCCAGCAGTATGAAAGCGGCTATAGAGAATTTTGCCAATATGCCCGGATCAAAAAAAGTATTGATATTGGGTGGCATGATGGAACTGGGTGCAGAAAGTCTCGCTGAACATGAAAAACTGGTGGGATTGATCCGCAAAAACAACTGGCATCATATTGCACTCGTTGGCAAAGACTTTAAGGACCTGCCGGATCATTTTCTTCATTTCAATAATGTAGCAGAAGCCCAAAACTGGTACCGTGAACAACGGTTTGAAAATGCACAGATACTGATCAAAGGCTCACGTAGCATGCAGATGGAAAAGGTTTTAGATTGATTTTAATATCACATGATAAGAACGTACATTTGCCACCCGAATAAAATCAACTGGAGAGTTGTCCGAGTGGTTGAAGGAGCACGCCTGGAAAGTGTGTATACGGGAAACTGTATCGAGGGTTCGAATCCCTCACTCTCCGCTGAATAATTGCATATGTTCTTTGTTTATATTCTTCAAAGCCTGAAGGACAATTCATTTTACATTGGACAGTGTGATGATTTAGACAAAAGAATGTCAAAACATGCTGACGGCATGAGCAAGTATACAGCTTCCAAAAGGCCCTTAAAATTAAAATATTTTGAGGGCTGTTCTACAAGATCACAAGCCATTTTAAGAGAAAAAGAAATCAAAAAAACTAAAAGCCGGATTTATATCCAAAAGCTTATTAACAACTGGAATTGTCCGGGTGGTTGAAGGAGTCCCGATAACATCGGGAGAAAGTGTGTATACGGGAAACTGTATCGAGGGTTCGAATCCCTCACTCTCCGCTAAAACAAAATGCCCACCTTTCCGGTGGGTTATTTCTTTTACCCAAATATTTTCCTTGCATTCGAAGTTGTAACTGCTGCTACTTCTTCTACATCTATATTTTTCACCTCCGCAATCTTCTCCACAATATATTTCAAATAACTACTCTCATTTCTCTTTCCTCTGAAAGGGGCCGGTGCCAAATAGGGCGCATCGGTTTCCAGCACGATATGCTCCAGGTCAACTTCCTTTACAAGTTCTGCCAGGCCCGCATTTTTATAGGTCACCACCCCGCCTATCCCGAGGTAAAAACCCGCTTCTATGATCTGCAACGCTTCTTGCATTGTTCCGCCAAAACAATGAAATATACCCCGAAGGCCATCCGGCACGTAGTTTTTGATCACATCAATCGTTTCCTGGGTTGCATTCCTTGTATGCAAAACGATCGGCAGCTTATATTGCAATGCAAGCTCAACCTGTTTCTCAAGAACGATATATTGTTCCTTTACAAATGTCTTATCCCAGTAAAGATCAAGCCCTGATTCCCCAATGGCTGCAAATTTTCTTTTACCAAGCCATTCTGATACTTTATCCAGCTCTCCGGGGTAATCTTCTTTTACAGAACAGGGATGCAGGCCCATCATGGCAAAACATTGACCGGGGTAATCATTTTCAAGTGCAAGCATTGCATCTGTCGTACCACTGTCTATAGCAGGCAAATAGAAAGCCTGTACTTTACCAGCGATGGCTGTTTTTATCATTTCATCCCTGTCAGCATCAAATTCTGCTGAATACAAGTGGCAATGTGTATCAATGATCACTACCTTTCATTTTTTTAACCAGTAAAATTACTACAATAAAAATTTCGTTTTTGACGCAACATTGACCGTTCGAAAAAAAATGTTGCAGAATTAAAAACAAGAGTGTAAATTCGGTGCAGTTTTCATAGGGTACGGATTAAAAACGGGCCAGGGTTTCTACCCCGGCCCAACTTTTTTAAAGGATACCCGCAGTGATCTTATCAAATTTATATCCCTTTTCACTATAATATTTCAATGCAGCCGGCAGTGCATAACGCATTCGTTCAAACGCTTTTTCACTGTCATGAAATACGATCACAGATCCTGTTTCGGTATTCAATATTACATTCTCAAGACATTCTTCTTTAGATATTGTTGAATCAAAATCCCCGCTCAATACACTCCACATAACCGTTTTTAAATTGAACCTCGCCAACCCAAGCTGTTTCAGCTGGAAGGATCTTATTTTTCCATAGGGCGGCCGGTATAGATCACTGTCAATGTACTTTTTTGCCAGCGCAATATCTTCGAGGTAGATCTTATCGGCGGTACGCCATCCATTTAAATGATTGTAACCATGATTGCCAATAGCATGGCCCTCTTCAATGATCCTTTGGTAAACCTGCGGGTAAGCAACAACGTTTTTCCCAATGCAAAAAAAAGTAGCTTTGGCATCATATTTTTTAAGTTCATCCAGCACAAACGGGGTAATGTCCGGGTGAGGCCCGTCATCAAAACTCAGGTAAATGGCCGGCTCATTGCCGGTAATGGACCAGGTGCATCCTGTATACAATTTTTTAAGCCACCACGGTGATTTAATTAAATAATACATATAGCAATTTACTGGATATAAATCATACACTGTCTATATTGTATCTATCGTTATTGCATGCCTGATAAATACTAAAAAGAGGCTGCCCGATGGACAACCTCTTTTTACAAACAATCATTGGATAAGATCAATACGGTAAAATATATGTTCTAACAATCCCATTCGCACCTGTCCACACTATCTTAAAATAATATGTTCCTGCACCCGGGCATGATGTTGCAACTCCTGTCGCATCAAGTCCAAAAGTAGCAACTACATTAGCCAATAACCTTTCATGGGTAACCTGTCCACTCACAAGCCTGAAATCACAATCCTGGCGAATAACCATCGGTGCAGTGATCGCAGTAACAAATGAATTTCCAAAACGGTTAACACCCCATTCAGATATCCCGGTTGTAGCTCCATCTGTATGAGTACCCGTGGTTGTAATTACAATTCCGTTATCATAAGTAAACACCCTTCTCCTCCCAATCTGCCAGGATCTTTGTGAACCATTATCGAAGCTTACCGTAATACCCGGGCTGGCAATTTCATGAATAATCGTCCCAAGGGTTGAAAGATCGCGTAAAAGCCCGCCATTTACATTGGTATAAGTATTAATACCGTTGATGGTAATGCTCCTGTTATCCCTTACCCTCGTTATTCTTAGATTCCGCACATCTACCGTTAAAACTGCCCCGACATCTCTCCAACGGGTTCCAAGAGGCATAGTGAGCACTACAACTCCAACACGTATCCTGTTCCCGAAACAATTGACCCCATTATAGGTGATGGTCAGCCTTCTCAGCAAGTCAGTAGAATCCAAAACAACGGTACCATGACAAACAATGTTGTTTACAGTGCCCAATGGCGGCCTGCCGCTAAATTCATTATATCCGTCTATTACAGCATTGGCATCATTGGCAACCTCATCTGTTTCTTCAGCTACACGGGCCTGGTCATCAGAATGGGTAATAAGATCATCATTATTGTTATTTGTTGTATCGGTTTTTTTACAACTCGTAAAGCAGACTGAAATTGCTATAACAGCCGCTATTAACAAACGAAGATTCTTTTTCATAAATTTTTTATTTAAAATTTTGGTTAATTATGATAGATAGATACAAGAAGGCGTTAAAAGTTTAATCCGGCTGTATAATTTTTTTAAAAAAGGGGCATTTACGGCCTAAAAAACGAAATATCAATGTTTTTATTACTTGAATAAAACGCTTCCGGCACTTCATACGCGATACTTACCTTTGCACAATGAATGATAAAACCAGGGTACGCTTCGCTCCCAGCCCGACAGGTGGTCTGCACCTGGGAGGGGTACGCACCGTACTATTTAACTATTTATTTGCAAAAAAGCAGGGAGGTGACTTTATTGTGAGGATAGAAGATACAGATCAGACCCGTTTTGTGGAAGGTGCCGAGCAGTATATTTTCGATTGCCTGGAATGG
The DNA here is from genome assembly GCA_963779595.1 of uncultured Chitinophagaceae bacterium. GTDB lineage: Bacteria > Bacteroidota > Bacteroidia > Chitinophagales > Chitinophagaceae > Ferruginibacter. The sequence goes on from CAVZYY010000002.1 coordinate 1,320,665, forward strand.
TGTGGCCTGGTTCCCGATGAAAGCCCGGCGCATGGTGGCAATTATGGCCCCTACCGCCAAAGTGAAAGAAAAGCCTTGTACCTGAATTATGCCAGGCAGTTAATAAAAGACGGGTATGCTTATTATGCCTTTGATACCCCGGAAGAGCTGGAAAAAATGCGGAATGACCATAAAACGGCAGAAAACCCTTCCCCTCAATATGACGGCACTATCCGCATGCAGATGAAGAACTCATTAACATTGCCTTCAGGTGAAGTTGAAAAATTATTGAATGAAGGCACCAGGCATGTTGTCAGGATTATAATGCCGGCCGGCGAAAAAATCAGCTTCAATGACATGATACATGGAGAAGTGAGCTTTGAATCGGACCTGGTAGATGATAAGGTCATATTGAAAGCTGATGGAATGCCTACATATCATTTAGCGGTTGTAGTAGATGATTTCTTAATGAAAATAACGCATGCATTTCGCGGGGAAGAATGGCTAAGCAGTGCCCCCGTTCATGTATTATTATGGAAATACCTTTTTGGCCTGGATAAAATGCCCCAATGGGCTCACCTGCCATTGATATTGGGGCCAAGCGGCAAACTGAGTAAACGGGATGGAGCCAAATTCGGGTTTCCTGTATTTGCCATGAACTGGACAGATCCCAAAACAAAAGAACTCACGGAGGGATTTAAGGAAAAAGGGTTTTTACCGGAAGCCTTCATTAACCTGTTGGCTGTATTGGGATGGAATGATGGTACGGACCAGGAGATCTTTTCTCTGGAAGAATTGATAGAAAGATTCTCTATTGACCGGGTACATAAAAGCGGTGCAAAATTTGATTTCGAAAAAGCCAAATGGTACAACCACGAATGGATAAAAAAATTACCCGTTTCTCGTTTCTCATTTCTCGTTAAAGCGCTTTTTGAATCGAAAGATATAATTATAACGAATGAAGCTTATTTCACAACTGTACTGGAACTGGTTAAAGACCGTTGTACCTTAGTCACCGATTTTTATGAGCAGGCTGGTTATTTTTTCAAAGCTCCCGAAACACTTGATGTAGCTGCTGTAAAACCGAAATGGAATGAAGCAAAAAAGTTTTTTTTCGAAGGGTTCTGTGATAATTTACAGGAGATCAAAGATTGGAAACTGGAAATGATTGAAACTGAATTCAAAAATTTAGCTGTATCTAAAAATATAAAACCCGGAGAGTTGCAATTGCCGATGCGCATCATGTTGGTAGGGGGAAAATTCGGGCCGCCGGTCTTTGAAATCGCAGCCTTAATAGGAAAAGAAGAAACAATAGCGAGAATTAAAAAAGCATTGAATATTTTTGATCAATGAATAAGCAAAGACCTATAAGAGTGTTGGTTGCAAAAGTGGGGCTGGATGGCCATGACCGCGGCGCCAAAGTAATTGCAACCGCCCTGCGGGATGCTGGCATGGAAGTGATCTATACCGGCCTGCGGCAAACGCCTGAAATGGTGGTTAATGCTGCCTTGCAGGAGGATGTGGATGCGATCGGGATCAGCATTCTCAGCGGTGCGCATATGACGGTCTTTCCAAAGATCATCGCTTTAATGAAAGAAAAAAAAATGGATGATGTGTTACTCACCGGTGGGGGGATCATTCCCGAAGAAGATATGAAAACCCTGAATGACTCAGGTGTTGGCAAGTTGTTTGCCCCCGGCACCACGACCTCGGAAATTGCAGATTATATTAAATCATGGGTAAAAGAGAACAGGAATTTCTAAAATCATTTATCATCCCGTCAAAATATAGATATGAATTATACAACGATCATTGCTTCACTCGAAAATAATATTTTAACGGTTACCATTAATCGCCCGGATAAACTGAATGCCTTAAATAAGACGGTGGTCGAAGAACTTGGCCACGCGATCAATGAGATATACAATAACAATGAAATAAAGGCCGCCATCATCACTGGAAGCGGTCCAAAGGCTTTTGTAGCGGGCGCAGATATCAGCGAGTTCAAAGAATTAAACGGTGACGGTGGAACAGCCCTGGCAAAAAAAGGACAGGACCTCGTATTCAGCAAGATCGAGAACAGCCCCAAGCCCATTCTGGCAGCAGTGAACGGCTTTGCATTAGGCGGTGGCTGCGAGCTGGCAATGGCCTGTCATTTCAGGTTAGCCAGTGAAAATGCAAAATTCGGCCAGCCAGAAGTGAATCTTGGCCTTATCCCCGGCTATGGTGGCACGCAGCGTTTAACCTATCTCGTTGGTAAAGGCAAGGCCATGGAAATGATGCTGACGGGAAATATCATTGATGCCAATGAAGCAAAGGAGTTGGGCCTCGTTAATCATGTAACGACTTCAGAAAACCTGTTGACTAAAACGAACGAGATCCTCCAGGTAATTATAAGCAAGGCCCCGATAGCTATAAAAAATATCATAGCACTTACCAATATGGCAGCCATCGGTGATGACCAGGGCCTGCAAAAAGAAATTGATGCTTTTGGGTCTTTATTCAACACAGCCGATGCCAAAGAAGGCGCTGCCGCTTTTTTAGAAAAAAGAAAACCCGTTTTTAAAGGGAATTAAAGATCCTGGTGACTTTCATAAATCTTCCTTTATAATAACGGTTTAATGGAGTAACCGTTACCCCGAATATTTTTCCGGATGTGGCATGAATGAATTTCAGGCTGTCGTTATTTTCAGTGACGATTCCCATATGACCCACAATTCTAACGGTACTGTCAGTTCCTGTAAACAGGACGAGGTCTCCCTGCCTGGCATCAGCAAGTGACACTTCCTTTCCCACATGAGTAAAATCAACAGATGATCTTGGCACTTTAATATTGAAATGATCAAAAACATACGTGATGAATCCTGAGCAGTCAAATCCAACTGAAGGATCTGTGCCTGTATAGTTATAAGGAACTCCAATGAGTGTTTTAGCAAATTTTATGAGTTCCCCCGGGGTTGTATTTTTAGTATTGATCTCTGTTGCCGCCTGTGGCCTGCCCAATACAGCGGTATTTTTGACAACTGCCGCACTATCTATAGATATCACCGGCTGATCTTGTTTTTGACCATCCGCACAGGAAAGAAACAAGGCAGGAAATATCAAAAAAGCCAGGGCCAGTTTTGTAATGCTATGCATTCTTTAATGAATGCACATATGGTACCAATAAAATGCTTCGACCCCTTTTTTAAATCTTTTATATTTGCATTTCATTATTAAACATTGTTCCTACCATGCAGTACAGAATTGAAAAAGATACCATGGGCGAAGTAAAAGTGCCTGCAGATGCCTACTATGGTGCACAAACCCAGCGCAGCATAGATAATTTTAAAATTGCAGAAGACATCAATAAAATGCCTAAAGAGATCATCCGGGCATTTGCTTACCTGAAAAAAGCGGCTGCCATTACCAATCTTGAAGCGGGTATTCTTCCCAAAGAAAAAGCGGACCTGATCGGAAAGGTTTGTGAAGAGATCCTGGAAGGCAAACTGGACAATGCGTTTCCACTGGTGGTTTGGCAGACAGGCAGCGGCACACAAAGCAATATGAATGTGAATGAAGTGATCGCTTACCGCGGGCATGTGCTGAATGGAGGCAAACTGGATGACAAGGAAAAGATCCTGCACCCCAATGACGATGTCAATAAATCACAATCAAGCAATGATACTTTTCCCACGGCGATGCATATTGCCGCCTATAAGATCTTGATGGAAGTGACCATTCCCGGTATTGAAAAACTGAGGGACACGCTTGCCGCAAAGAGCAAAGCAATTTATGAATGTGGTAAAGATCGGCCGGACCCATTTTATGGATGCTACTCCATTAACCGTAGGCCAGGAATTCAGCGGCTATGTATCACAGTTAGACTCATGGATTAAAGGCGATCAAAAATACATTGGCTCATTTAAGCGAACTGGCATTGGGCGGAACGGCGGTTGGAACAGGCATCAATACACCCGAAGGATATTCTGAAAATGTTGCCAGGCATATTGCCTCACTGACGGGCCTGCCTTTTATAACTGCGGAAAATAAATTTGAGTCGCTGGCAGCGCACGATGCGATCGTGGAAGCACATGGCGCATTAAAAACAGTCGCCGTAAGCTTAATGAAGATCGCCAATGATATCCGTATGCTTTCTTCGGGCCCGCGCAGCGGTATTGGAGAAATATTTATTCCCGATAATGAGCCCGGATCCTCCATCATGCCTGGTAAAGTAAATCCTACGCAATGCGAAGCGCTCACCATGATCGCGGCACAGGTAATGGGAAATGATGTAACCATCGGTATCGGCGGCAGTAATGGCCATTTTGAACTGAATGTTTTTAAGCCGGTGATGATCTATAATTTCCTACACAGCGCCAGGCTGATCGGTGATGGCTGTGTATCCTTTAATGATAAATGTGCCGTTGGGATTGAGCCGATAGAAGCGAATATTCAAAAACATGTAGACAATTCACTGATGCTGGTTACGGCGCTGAATACAAAGATCGGTTACTATAAAGCAGCGGAGATCGCACAAAAAGCACACAAGGAAGGAACCACATTAAAAGAAATGGCAGTAAAATTAGGATACGTAACTGATAAAGAATTTGACGAATGGGTGATACCCGCCGGAATGGTTGGTAAAATAAACCAATAAAAAAAACGCCCCGGCTAATTAACCCGGGGCGTTTTTTATTAGTATCCTTTGTTATGGCAGCGGAAGATCAAATGCTCCTTCAGTTATATCCTTAAATGCAGGTCCTGCACCACCATTTTCTTTTAAACGCCCTGAAAAAGTACCTATTACTCTTGTCGCCGTAATATTTGTGATTACTATTGTAAATCCCGGGGTCTGCGTTTGGTTTCCCGCATCGGTGCCTGCAAAAAATTCAGTACCTGCAGCATCAAAATAAGATGCACTCAAAAGAATTCCATCGATCAACTGGTTTACACCATATGAATTTGTAGTAATAGCAGTTCCAGACCCATCAACAATACCAAGGTCTATTGAAGGATCCTGGCTTGCTGTTGAAGCACCACGTACACTTAAAGTTGGTAAGGGGGCAGACTCATAAGTGGCATCAGCGCCAACGTTAAAAGTCGTAAGCGCCCCGCCGTCAATTTTACACTGGATAAAATCTGTCGCGGCAGCAGTAAATGTTACCGGGAATGTACAGGTTCCGGTTGCACCGTTCACTATAAAATCAAATGCACCGGCAGCGGTTGCAGTTCCTATTGCAGTTAACTGAACATTCTGGGTTGTCGCAGTTGTAAATAAACCTGAAGCGGAAAATGTCACTCCATTCGCTGTTGCATTAAGTGTATAAGTGCCCGGTGTTGTTACAGTAACAGAAACCGTTGCAGTATTGGACGCACCCATTGCGCCTCCCTGCTGGTATGTACCTCCAAGAGAAACACCCGTGCAGCTACCGGGGTTTCCACCCAGGGTAAACACAGCTGGCGGTGCAGGGGCGTCAAAAGTTACAGAGAAAGAGCAACTGCTTCCATTGCCACTAACAGGAAACGTAAACGGGCCCTGCACCAACGGGGTTCCGGTTGCAGTTAATTGAACAGTTTGAGGAGCTGTGGTACTGGTAAAATTACCGGTGCCTTCAAAAGTTACTCCATTCACCGTGGTTGTTGAAATATCATAAGCCCCGATGCTGATTACGGTCACATCAAGTGTTACCGTATTTGAAGCAGACATGGCCAGGCCTTCCATATAAGTTCCCGTAAACACAGGAGCTCCCGTGCAGGTTCCACCTGCGCCGCCAAATGTATAATCTGCATTCGTAACAGTTCCGGCAAATACCTCCACATCTACAAAACAAAAACTGCTGTCATATTTTACGATAAATGTATTGATACCCTGCAGGACCGGTTTTCCCGTTCCATATAAACGGACGGCATTAATACCAGCAGCACCAAAAGTACCTACCCCTTTAAATGAATAACCATTTACAGTATCAGTTTCAATGATATATGCACCCGTGGTAACAACATCCACCTGGAGGTCCATATAATTTTCATCCCCCAATATAGAATCCACTTTATATACCCCATTGACCGTACTTGGGAGGCATTCAAAAGTAGAATCAGATTTTAAAGATCCTGTCGAGATCCCATCTGTATCAAAGCTTAATTCCTTTTGGCAGGAGCTGATAAAAAGAACAGAAAGTACTAAAATTAAAATGCTGCTTAAAAATTTCATGAAACTGTTTTTAAAATTCAGGATAAAGATAAATTTATTTATGATACCTGTGTTGCATCATCCACCAATGCCCCGGTTTCCACAGTAGGATGTTTTGTTGTAACATTTCGCTGCCTGAAGAAGCGCTTTTGAAAAACCAGGATCGAGATCACACCGGTACTGATCGAAGCGTCTGCCAGGTTAAAAATGGGACGGAAAAATTCAAAATCATTTCCACCCCAGAAGGGTACCCATGACGGAAAATGTCCTTTGATCACCGGGAAGTACAACATATCTACTACATTTCCATGCAGAAAAGAAGCATAGCCATTATTTGAAAGTTTTGCCAGCCCGCTATATCCCGTATAATCGTTTACCAGTGGCTCAAAAATCATTCCTTTATCGAAGATCAGCCCATAAAAACAGGAATCGATGAGGTTACCCAATGCGCCGGCATATACCAAACCTGCACAAATAATAAATCCTTTATGGTAACCCTGCCTGATGATCTTTCCAAGGTACCATGTGCCAAATACAACCGCTCCCAGCCTGAATACGGTCAGTGCCATCTTTCCCCAGTTTCCGCCAAATTTCCAGCCATAGGCCATCCCGGGATTTTCTACAAAATATAACTGGAACCAATTGCCAAACACATGCTGAGAGCTGTTTAAAGGATAACTAAGCTTAATATAGAATTTTAGAGCCTGGTCCGCTATCACAACGAGTAAAATGATAATGATCAAATGTTTTGCTTTCATCCTTCAATAAATGTTTTAAGCCGTTAACCCGGCCCGTAATATTTTAACCGCTGAATATGAATGTTTTGTTAGTTTCCTACCCCATTTAAGGGCGACCTGTTTTTAATGAACGGCAGCAAAGATAAGTTTTTAGAGATGAGATATATGAACGCCGCATTTAAAGAAAACCCAATTATTCTTCAAAATATATGCGCTTTACCCGCTGGGATATATTGGTAAGTATCTCATAAGGAATCGTACCGGCCCATTTGGCAACATTGGATACGTTGGGCTCTTCTCCGAAAACAATGACCTCATCTCCTTCACTGGCGGGTATTCCTGTAATATCCAGCATGGTCATATCCATGCAAACATTGCCGATAACGGGGGCAAACTGCCCGTTTACCAACATTTTTCCGGCTCCATTGCCAAGGATCCTTGGATAACCGTCGGCATAACCGATCCGTACCGTCGCAATCACTGAATCCCTGTTAACCACTCCCCTCCTGCTATAACCCACCGTTTCCCCCTTACCGATATTTTTCACCTGGGAAATAGTGGTTATCAGGGTTGTCACATTTTGTAATGGCTGATGCTCATCTACTCCATACAAACCAATACCCAGGCGCACCATATCAAGTTGTGCAGTTGGATGGCGGTGAATGGCCGAAGTATTGGCAATATGTTTTAAGAAAGGGTAACCAAGGGCCTGTTCAATTTTTCCAGCCATTTTCAGCAGTGATGCGACCTGCGTGTTTGTGAATGCATCATGAGCCTTATCATCACTTCCCACGAGGTGTGAAAAAACAGATTGTATTTTAAAATGAATATCCTTTCCCAGGAAACTGCAGAGCGCTTCCATGTCCGGCTCTGTAAAACCAAGCCGGTGCATACCGGTGTCTAATTTTAAATGAACCGGGTAATTATTTAAAGAACGTTGCTTCAGGTAAAGTTGAAATGATTCCAGGATACCAAAAGAATACAACTCCGCCTCCAGCTGGTATTGCACCAGGTTATCAAATCCTTCCATGGCTGTATTCATAACCATAATGGGTAGACGAATTCCAGCCTTACGGAGTTCCACGCCTTCATCGGCATAAGCCACTGCGAGGTAATCGGTACCCACATGTTGCAACAGGTTTGCTATTTCGTAACTCCCGCTTCCATAACTGAAAGCCTTTACCATAGCCATTAGCTTTACTTCCTTTTTAAGCTGTTGCCGGTAATGCTTCAAATTATTCCGCAATGCATCGAGGTTAATTTCCAATACCGTTTCATGGATCTTCTGTTCCAGGGCCCTGCTTATTTTTTCGAATTGAAAGATGCGGGCGCCTTTCAGCAGGATCGTTTCGTCCTGGAAATGCATGGAAGGCAGGTCCTGTAAAAATGCTTCCGTGGATATAAAAAAAATTTTATCCCGGATCTTATCAAAGGCTTTTTCATTGGCAGATAATTGCGGTCCGATCCCAATAAAACGGTAAAGGTTTTTTTGAACCAGGATGCTGGCAATTTTCTTATACAATACATCTTCCGCTAAACCGGATTGCAACAGGTCACTTAATATAACCGTCTTCTTTTGATGCTGTTGTTGCTGGGCTAAAAAATCAAGTGCAATGCCAAAGGAATTCAGGTCTGCGCTGTAACTGTCATTGATGATCGAGCAATTATTGATGCCTTGCTTTAGCTCAAGCCGCATTTCAACCGGGCGCAATCCATTCATGTTTACAGATACCGTTGACAAATTTTCATTCATGGCGAGTAACACGCAACAACAGGTTATGGCATTGTGCACTGAGGCATCATCCGTGAAAGGAATGAAAAAAGTAAATTCATTTTGCTGGTAGCTGCAATGAAGGATACTGCCATCGGGCTGTTTGTCCACCTGACTGATAAAGAGGTTTGCGGGTAATTTTTTACTCCAGGTAAAAAGCTGGAGGTTATTGTTGACCGTCTTTTTAAACCCTTTAATAGCAGTATCCAATATGTCATTATCAGCCCCATAAATAAGCAGCCTGCTTTGAATGAACAATTGCAGCTTTTCATTTATTTTTTGTTCCAGGTTTTGAAAGCCTGCGGCATGCGCTTCCCCGATAAAAGGAATAACACCTATTTCGGGGTCAATTATTTTTTGCAGCCTCGCCATTTCACCGGGCTGTGAAATACCTGCTTCAAAAATACCCAGCGTATGCGCTGTGCTCATTTGCCAGGTACTCAGCGGCACACCTACCTGGGAATTATAACTCTTGGGGCTTCTTACAATATTGTACTTATCATTCAGCAACTGGTAAAGCCATTCCTTTACGATCGTTTTTCCGTTACTCCCTGTGATACCGATCACAGGATAGTCAAACTGGTGGCGGTGCCTGGAGGCAATGGTTTGTAGAGCAGACAGCACGTTATCAACCTGTACAACATTTGCTTCAGGGAATTTCGCTAACCAGCCTGGATCAAAAAAACGATCGGTTATGAAGCATCTTACATTTTTCTCATACAATGAAGGGATGAAATCATTTGCATTTTTCTGTGGGCTGCTGAGTGCAAAAAAAAGGGACTGTTCAGGGAATAATATTTTCCGGCTGTCTGTAAGCAGTGATTCTATTACAGGATCACTGCTTTGTTGCAGTGGCTTCGTTTGCAAAATACCCGCGATATCAGAAAAGCTGAATGAATGCATTCTAAATATCTTCTTTTTTCAAAACTTCATCTGAAGTTTCCTGGTTTTTAAAAACTGAATACAATATAGATCCTCCAATACAAACAACAATAACCATGAGTGAAGCCCAGACCGGTATATGCAGCCATTTTTCCACCAACATCTTTGCCCCGATGAATAGTAATACGATGGCAATACCATGTTGCAGGTAACTGAATTTATTGGCGGCTCCCTGCAATAAAAAGAACAGGCTCCGGAGGCCCAGTACAGCAAAAATGTTGGATGAATAGATCAGCAACTTATCATTTGGATCAGGGATAATCGAAAATACGGCCGGGATCGAATCAATGGCAAAAACAATATTGATCAGGCCCAACATGATGACTACCATCGAAAGCCTGGTCAGGTGCGTTTTACGTTCGATCTTCATAAAAAATTTACCATACGATTCTTTATGAGTCGTACGAAAAAATTTATTCATAAACTTAAATGCCCAGTTATCTTCCGGGTTAAACTCATGGCCTTCTTTGACGGTAAATAACTTGATGCCGGTAAACAGGAGGAATGCGCCGAATATATACATGATCCAATCGAACCGGGAAACGAGCTCACTGCCAATAGATATAAAAATGATCCTGAAAATAATTGCCATCATGATCCCCAGCAATAATACCCGGGAATAATTATTCTCATGCACCTTAAAAAAGTTAAAAATAATGATGAAGACAAAGATATTGTCAATGGAAAGTGACCACTCCAGCAGGTAAGCCGATATATACCTGATCGCATCTGCTTTACCATTACCTCCTTCATTCTCATACCAGATAAAGGCACAGAAAGCCGTGGAAAGCAATACCCAGAAGATCGTTTGTATCAATGCCATCTTAAGGGTAACGATGGAATTTTTTTTACTGAGCAAGCCGAGATCAATTACCAATGCAATTAAAATAACGGCGCTGAAAACAATATATATTAGTGATTTAGTATCCATTTAATTTTTTATAGTTGTGTTAAACACTGTATTTTCTCCGGCGCTGCCATTGAAAGGTCAGCCCAAACAAAACAACCGCAAAAACAGGCACGGCAATATTTATTAGTTGCCAGAAACCTTTTTCGTTGTTTACTTTTTTTGTGTCCAATAGCCGCACCGTATAATCCTTTGCCTTTGCTTCGCTCAAACCATTCTCATTGATCAGGTAATCCAGGCAATTCTGCAAAAAATCTTTATTGGCAAATGGAAATTCCCGTTGTGAGCCATATGTATAAGGATTCATACCCATTGGGATCGGCTGGTTACCTTTCATGACGGAATTAAGTACGATATCACCATCTGCCACTACGATTATTTTATTATCATTGATACACTGCGGCAAAAATTGTGCGCCGTATTTCTCCAGCGAATCATTCATGCTTTGCAATAGCCTGTTGGCATACAGGGACTGGAATTTACCCTCGAGTAAAACAGCTACGGGTATATGTTGCTTCTGGTACTTTGTATCTTCCGGTGCGGTTACATTTTCCTTTGTGCTTATGATCGCGGGTGTCGCAATGATCCTTGCATTTGCGGATGAACTGAGGAGGACCGTTTTTTTAATTCCCTCCGCCTCTACGGTATCTATCGAGTTCACGAACCTGCCGGCAACAAAACCGAGGTTCTTTGTAATGGGATGACCGGGACCCGGTTCCAGCACGGGAAAATAATTCCATGGTAATAATTCAAACTGCCCATTCCCATTTACATCAAAGGGGAGATAATCACATTGCAGGTCCATGACGAGGTCGGCATTCACCCGGGCCCCATATTTAAAGAACATATCATTCAACCTTAATTCACGATCATACGCCACCAATTCATTTTTTACCTGGAGGCTGTCCATTTCTGCATTCAGCCTGTCAGCGAACATCAGTATTTTGCCCCCGTTCATTACATATTGATCAAGTTTCAGTTTCGCTTCATCTGTAAATGGCAGGGAGGGCTTCACAATGATCAACGCTTTAAATTCTGCGGGTACGACAGGCTGGGTATTTATATCCAGTGTAAATACCCGGTAATCTTGTCTTAATACATTTTCAAACAGATCATACAATTTGTATTCTCCCGGTATAGGCTCACCGTTACCGGTAGCATACCCTACGACAGGTTTTTCTTTTTGTGTGATCTTCGAGATCGCATCAGCCATTCTATATTCCAGCAATGCCTCTGCACTGTTAAGTTCCTGGAAACTGATCAGGGGTGTCTTGCCCTGGTAAATTTTTACAGGCAATGACCGGTCCTGGTAATGAACCAGGGCAACTGGATATACGAATTGCTGCTGCTGCCCTTCTTTTACCTGGGAAGTAAGATTGATCGGGAATAATTCCATTGCAGAAAGCGTATCCCCATAACTCACCGAGGTTCCTTCTACTTCCGCTGCAGGTGATATAAAATGGTATTGCAGTTTATTGCCGGCTATTTCTTTAAACTCTCTCAACAGGTCTTCTGTTGATGAAGCCAGTTTTCTAAAACCACTTGGATAATCACCTTTCAGGAATACATCAATAACAATCGGTTCATCTATATTTTTTAATAGTTTTTTCGTGGCGGCGCTAAGAGTGAATCTTTTTTCATTGGTAAGGTCAATGCGGGTATGCCATGAGGATGCAACCCAATTTATGCCAATTAAAATAACCAGTACTACCCAAACCCTGTTATTGAATATTTGTTTTAACAATCTCACTATTTTTTATGCAGGGTTTTTACGGTTATTAATAAAGAAAGGAAAATAATACTGATAAAATAAACCAGGTCCCGGCTATCCAGCACGCCCCGGCTGATGCTCCTGTAATGAAAATCTATCCCCAGCATCTCTACATAATAATCTCCTGTTCCCTGAAGGAATGGAAGTTTACTAATGGCATTAAATCCAAAATACAGGATCAAACAGGCAAATGCACTCAGGAGAAAGGCCACTACCGCATTATTGGTAAGCCCGCTGCAACAAAGGCTGATGGCCGCAAAAACGGCACTCAGCAGGAACAGCCCGAGGTAACTTCCTGCTATGCCACCGCTGTCGATGCTGCCTGAAGCGCTCAACGATTTAACGGTAATGATATAAATGAATGTTGGAAGGATCACAAAAAGAATGATCAGCAGTATTGAAAGATATTTTCCTCCTGCTATTTGCCAGGCCGTAAGTGGCTTTGTTTGCAATATTTCAAATGTGCCTGTCTTAAATTCTTCTGACAGGGAACGCATGGTTATAGCCGGAATTAAAAACAACAATACCCAGGGCGCCAATTCAAAAAACTTATCGAGGTTGGCAAAACCGTATTCAAAAATGCTGCTATCCTGCAGCATAAAGAGGAAAATGCCATTTATTAAAAGAAACAAAATAATGGCAATATAGCCCGTAAGATTGCTGAAAAACTGGTTCAATTCCTTTTTACAAATGCTCAACATATGACCTGAAATTGATGCAATTTACTATTTAACAAGCGAATAGAGGAGGCCATTACCGGTACAAATTAGTTTTTTTTGAGGCCAAGCAGCGGAATCTGTCATATGAATGTCATAGTAGCGTACTGCTATGCAGGCGTTTCCCAAAACTTACACACTATAGGAATTTGAACAATAAGCTCAAGTGCGCTTATTGCCCTGACAAGCAATCACCTGTTCAAATTAAGTTGTTTACCAAAACCAACTGGATCCCCCGCTGATGGCGGGGGATTTTTATATGTATCCCCGGCATTGGTTAAGTTTGTGACGGATCCGGGTTGCCGATAAAAATGATCAATGAAAAAAATCCTGTGCTGTATACCGATCCTTTTTTTTCTCGAGGCTGCTTCTGCGCAGGAGCCCATGACCCCAATATATTATACCGTCCTGGAAATGCCCGTTTCAATGCGACAGCAATATTATGGGCGTTTCGATACAAAATTACTCGCGGAAGACCTTGCAGGCCTGCTCTACCGCGCCACCGGCAAACAATTTTCCCCTGTGCCAAATAAGCCCGGGGCAACAAAGGGTATTTTTTTATTGATCGATAGCAGTTCAACATACAGCAGCAACGAGACGGGTATCGTTGAAAGTGATGGAAAAAGTTTCCTTCGTTTCAAAGCACGTTATACTACCGGTATATCCTATGCGATGTATAGCTGGCTGGAACAGCTTGGATTTCGTTTTTATTTACCGGGGGGTGAATGGACCATCATTCCTGCGCTTAGATCAATATTCAAAAAAACCCTTACTAAAAAAATCTATAAACCGCATTTCCCGCTGCGCATGTTTTATGCAAGTGGCGGTATTTATGCTGTAAAGGGCCTCGATGAAAATAAACAGAGTGAAAAAGACTGGCAGCAATGGTATCAGCGGAACCGCATGGGAAGCGATTATCTCCGCATTGATGGACATATTGGCGAGCTATTCAATATTGTCCATCAAAAAGAAATTGAAAAGGACAGTACGCTGGTCGCTCCTTTCAATGGTAAGCGGCAATATAGTACTGGCTCAAAACTGGACCCCACCAATAAAAGAGGGGTTGCATTATTTTCAGACTGGATCGTAAGTGAATTTAAAAAAGAACAAAAAACATTTCCCGGATTTTTACCCCTGAAAAAATATGCAACCGCTGATCCGGGTGATGGATTAAATTACTGCCATACGCCTGCCTGTGAAACGGCCTTTAGATCCGTATCTGATCAGTCATTCAGCATCATTAATGAAACTGCCCGGAAAATAAAAGAGGTTGATGCCCGTGCAGGCGTAAGCACCCTTGCTTATACAGAGCGGGCAGACACGCCTTCATTGCGCATTGAACCCAACGTGCATGTTATGGTTGTACCAACAGCTTTTCAATCTGTAAGCACTTCCTCAGAATTGATGCTGCGTTGGGCAAAGAAGACAAAGAATATCAGTCAATATGACTACCTGAATATAGGTGTGTGGGCTTATGACAAGCCATTTTTCAACCTGTATCAATATCACCATAAACTCCGCTTCCTGCAAAGGCTGAAGATACAGGGTATGAGTTTTGAAACCTCTTTGTCGAAGTTTGCATCTGGCATACAACAATATTTTATTTTGAAATTCCTTTGCGATCCTTATTCATCTATTGAAAAAGTACTGAATGGTTTCTGCCGGGATAATTTTGGCAATGCAGCGGCTCCCATAAAGAAATTACTAAAAGAATGGTATTTCAGTGATGTTCATTTATACACAAATTATGACAAGCCGGTCTTTTACGAAGATGAACTTGGCCGTTTTATTAAATACCTCCTGGATGCAGAAAATACAGCCGGCCTCACCACTGCCATTAAAAAAAGAATTGAAGAATTAAAAGGGTATACCATTTACCTGTGCAAATTGTACGAGTTGTTTGCTGAATTAAAAAGCCTCGCAGCTATGGCAACCGATCCTTCTTTGAAAACTGATAAAGCGGAAGAAATACTGACCTATACCTGGCAATTGTACCATACAAAAATATTTCACAATACCCAGTTGAACGATATGCTGAAACAAATTACCAGTGATGCTGAACGTGGAAAATGGAATTACAGTGAAGGCACAACCTTTAGAGGCATTGCTGAAAATGCATCTTCCATAATACATTCAGGGTTTGAATTTGTCAGGAAAAAATATCTGCCATTTGCTGTTCCCGATTACCCGGTAACAGATGCTTTTTTAGGAGCCGCTGCAAAATATAGTGCAGACAGCATCCGTATCAGTACCATGGATGAAACCGGTTTCGGCAATTTTGTTTACCCGCTATCTTTTTACTGTGCTGCACCGGGCCCATTAAAAATTATTTATCAAACGGATTCCAGCAAAGGAAAGAACAGCACCGGGAAAACAGCCATTGTAAGTGTGGAAAGTGCAGATTATACATTCATCAAAACAAATTTTATATACAAAGAGAATAGTACCGGCACGATCAATTACTTTCTTCCATCAAAAGGACATTATAAATTGTACCTCTCACAATACAATGCAACACATGTAAACTATGTGATCTACCCAGGCAGGAATCTTTTCTATCACAACAAAAAATCCATTATGATGAATGGGATAGTCATGCAGGAAAACCCTGAAAAAAATAACTATCCCAACAAGAGGATTGCATTTTATGTACCAGCTGTTGACAGTATTTTTTTTAGCAACCTGTATTATGGCTCTTCTAATACAAGCCGCCTGTATACTGTTTCCGGTATTAATATTCCTGTAAAAGAAAACAAACAATCCTTTTACAATGCTGCAGCCATACCTCCAGTATCGAAAAACAGTTTTATATTTTACGAGAACGGCGTTTACCGATGGCCTCCTGTTTTAAAAAACACGCCTCCGTATTATTTTTTTCTAAAATACGATGTCAAATAATTAGCTATAGATATCAACATTTTGTTTATCAGGGTGAAATTTATTTTATGATCTACAAAAAAAAACTAACTTAATGTTTATTCTATATTCAAAACCTTTAAAATTCAAATGATTTATGAAAAAAACACTCGTGTTAATAGCCGGCTATTTCATCATTGGCATTGGCTGTACAAAAACTTCCCTTACAGAAACTAATATTGATACATCCGGTGAAGAAAGCTCTCTAACGGGGCGGCGCTGTGCTGCGCAGGAAGTATTGGATCAACAACTCAAAGATGATCCCACATTAGCTGCGCGAATGGATGATATAGAAAATTTTACAACCCGTTTTGCGCAGGACCCCTCAGCATACAGGTTAGTAAATGGTGTCATAGAAATACATGTTGTTGTAAATGTGTTATACAGAACCAGCGCACAAAATATTTCCAGTGCACAAATTGCTTCACAGATCACGGTGCTTAACCAGGATTTCCAGGCATTGAATGCTGATTACAATTCAACACCAGCTATTTTTCAGGGAGTCCGGTCGGGAAATACAAATGTGCGATTTGTTTTGGACCAGGTTATCAGGAAATCCACCACTAAAAAAAGCTGGGGTACCAATGATGCCATGAAAAAAACCTCCCAGGGCGGAATAGCTCCTACAAGTCCAACAACAAAATTAAACCTCTGGTGCTGTAATCTAAGTGGCGGCATTTTGGGATATGCGCAATTTCCGGGCGGAAGTTCATCTACCGATGGTGTTGTGGTAGATGATAATGCATTTGGAAATACAGGTACTGTATCTGCGCCCTATCATAAAGGAAGGACCGCTACCCATGAAGTTGGACATTGGCTGAATCTTCGCCATATATGGGGCGATGCAAATTGTGGCTCTGACCTCGTAGGCGATACGCCCCAACACAATACTGCGAATTATGGTTGCCCAACTTACCCACATCGCAGCACCTGCTCAGGAACCCCGGTTGAGATGACGATGAACTATATGGATTATACCAACGACGCTTGTATGTTTATGTTCAGTGCCGGACAAAAAACAAGAATGCAGGCAGTGTTTGCATCAGGCGGTCCAAGAAATAGTTTTGCACAACCATAATAAAAAACATTTTTTATAAAAAAGGCTGCTTTAAGAGTAGCTTTTTTTGTGGAAGAATTTATTCTTTTAAGCAACAACATTTGTGCAGGGTAAAAGATATTGTATAGTTTTGATCCTGCTGGTTAAAGAAAAATTATGCTTGCTAAAATACGGTTCGTTTTCGGGTATTGGTTAATGTGGATACTGGTCTTCGAGGTTTCCAGGCTGATATTTCTTGTCTATAATTTATCTGAAACCTTTCATTCCACATTATCTGACCTGGCTAAAACTTTTCTGTATGGATTGCGGATGGATGCATCTATGGCAAGTTATATTGCCCTCCCAGTCTGCATTTTTTTAATGCTGTCCCTTTTCCTCGAGCCCTTTTCAAGGTCCAGGTTATACATTATTTATTCGGGAATTATTTTATTGCCGGTGCTCCTTATTATTTTTTGTGACCTGCCTGCATATAAAGCATGGGGGATCCGGTTAGATACGGCCCCGTTAAAATACCTGGCATTTCCCAAAGAAGCCTGGGCATCCGTAAGTAACCTTCCCATCATCTGGATCATCATTTTTTTTGGTCTCAGTTATTTTTTGAGCTATAAATTATTCCGCCGTTTTATAAAAAATAAGAGCGGCCTCTTAAAAGTTAAAAAGCATAAATTCCCCCAGCTGATGCTGGTACTGGTTTTTACAGGTTTATTGATCATCCCTTTAAGAGGAGGTTTTCAATTGGCTCCATTAAATCAAAGCAGTGTTTATTTTTCAAAGGATAATTTTTCAAACCTTGCTGCCATTAATGTAACCTGGAATTTTTTACATTCTTTGTCAAACAGATCAGGATCAACAGAAAATCCTTTTGCATGGCTTGACAACAATGATGCAAGACAGATAAAAGATAGTTTGTTGACAGCACGTGGTGCAACAGAAAAAATGACTGACCTTTCATTAAAGCCAGATCCGAATATCATCCTGGTTGTCTGGGAAAGTTTTACTGATAAAGCCACTCATGTTATCAAAGACGGGCATGCCGTCACACCGGGATTTAATGAACTTAAAAAGGAAGGGATATATTTCTCAGATATTTACGCCACCGGAGACAGGACCGATAAGGGCATTGTTGCCGTATTAAGCGGTTACCCGGCCCAACCTACTACTTCTATTATAGTATTGCCTCAAAAAGCGAACAAATTACCGAGGCTGCCAAAGCTTTATTCTGATAAAGGATACAATAGTTCTTTTTATTATGGGGGCAAGCTCGAGTTTGCCAATATGAAAGCGTATTTACTTGGCAGCGGATTCCAGGACTTTATCAGCAAAGATGATTTTGCCAGCAAGGATCAAAACTCGAAATGGGGTGCACACGACCATGTGGTAAAGAATAAATTACTGCAGGATCTTTCTAAAAAGACCAAACCTTTTTTGCAACCTGGCTCACCCTCAGCAGCCATGAGCCTTTTGAAACTCCTGTAAACACAGTGATCAATGGTAAGGATGATGAATCCCGTTTTTTAAATTCACTTCATTATTCAGATTCTGTTATTTATGATTTCGTTCAGCAATCCAAACAACAGGCCTGGTGGAACAACACTATCCTCGTGATCATAGCAGATCATGGCCATCACTTACCTTCTACAGGAAAAAAAATAGACAATTTTAAGATCCCTATGTTATGGCTTGGGGGCGCTCTTTTAAAAAATGGAATTGAAATAAACAACATAGGTTCACAGATCGATTTACCGGCCACATTGATCGCACAAACAGGCTTTACGCAAAATCCCTTTGAATGGAGCAAAGATATCCTGAAGCCTGAAACAGCACACTGGGCCTATTTTTCCTTTAATAATGGTTTTGGATTCGTACTGCAGGACCGTTTTTTTATTTTTGATAATGTAGGGAAGATCAATATTGAACAGGAGGGAAATATTACAGAAAGTGATATCAAAAAAGGAAAAGCGATACAACAGGAAAGCTTTGCTGATTACCTTAAAAAATAATTCCCCCCGATTTTTTTAAAAACGTTATGGATTTTCCCCGGATATACATCTAAGGGGAAAAACAACCAGATTATGGAAAAAAAGATCTTAGTACTTGCCGTATATATTACTATGGCGGGAACCTGTGCCATTGCACAAAATAAAAAACATCCTGCTCCGCCAGCGCCGCCGGCACCTCCTGTTGAATTCGTCGCAGTAGCTCCACCACCGCCACCACCTCCCCCTGTTCCTCCAGCCCCGCCTGCTATTAAAGAGGCTTCGTATATCTCACCCGCAATTGTGACCAATAATGGATATGAGATCACCGTAGAAACCATCAATGGAAATGGAATGGTCTATGTAAAAAAGAATGGGGTATCACAAAAAATAAAATTGTCTACCTGGAATGCGGACCGGAAATCATATGAAAAAAAATACGGACAGCTGCCACCGCTACCTTCGCCGCCGGCAGCACCTGTAATGGAAGAAATTGAATCCACTCCTCCAGCCATTAAGGAAGATACCGGGCAATAGTAACCGAAAATTTAATCATACCCTCTTAATAACAAGCCCGCTGAAATTCAGCGGGCTTGTTATATTACTCAGAATAAGAAATAAGAAATTTAAAATAAATAATAAGAAAATTGTACGATTCGCAATAACTAAGAACTTATGTCTTTCTATACTGCAAAGCTTTCACCACATCCACAGCTCCTGCTGGCATTGGGATTATTAAAATAAAACCCTTTGCCATTCAGCCCATCACTAAATTCAAGTTCTGTATTCACGAGGTATAAAAAACTTTTCAGATCGGTCACGATTTTCATGCCTTTGTCTTCAAACACCTGGTCCATTGGTTTTACTTCGTTATCAAAATCCATTTTATAACTAAGCCCGCTGCATCCACCCCCCACAACGCCTACACGAAGAAAATAAGATGCATCATTTCCAACACCGGCATCTTCCATCAGTTGATGCACTTTCGCTTTTGCTTTATCGCTTATGTATATGCTATTATCTGTTGCTGTCATAATTTAGCTATTAGCTGTTAGCCATTAGCTATTAGCAGAACATTAGCACATCATAAATTATTGGGATTGGCTAATAGCTAATAGCTTAAAGCTGGCAGCTCGTTTTAATGACCACGCTTTCTTCAAACTTGATCTGCTCCATACCGTTTTTTACACGGTAGTCATTGATAGCTGCTTTAATAGCATCTTCTGCCAATACAGAGCAATGGATCTTTACCGGTGGAAGGTTCAGTTCTTCCACAATATCCATATTATCAATCTTCAATGCTTCGTCACACTTTTGCCTTTCAGCCATTCTGTAGCCAGGGAAGAAGAAGCAATGGCAGAACCGCAACCAAAAGTTTTAAATTTTGCATCGGTGATCATACCTGTTGCATCATCTACTTCTATCTGCAGGCGCATAACATCTCCGCATTCAGGTGCACCAACCAGGCCGGTTCCTACATTCTTGCTTGACTTTATCAAGTGTACCAACATTTTTGGGATTTTGATAGTGATCGATTACTTTTTCTGAGTATGCCATAATTATTAATTTTAAAATTTGAAAATTAATCAATTTGAAGATGATCGCAATTCTTACTAACTGGAAATTCATCTTCAAATTTCCAAATCAGTAATTACCAAATTAATGCGCTGCCCACTCAATCGTACTCAAATCTATCCCTTCTTTATACATTTCCCACAGCGGGCTCATTTCCCTTAATTTCAAAACTGTTTCACTGATCGCCTTTATGGTATAATCAATCTGTTCTTCAGTAGTAAACCTTCCCAATCCAAAACGAAGCGAACTGTGTGCCAGATCGTCACCCAAGCCCAAGTGCTTTTAATACATAAGATGGTTCCAGTGAAGCAGAAGTACAGGCAGAACCTGAACTTAATGCAATATTTTTATTAAAGCCCATCAACAATCCTTCTCCTTCTACATGTTTAAAAGAAATATTGGTAACATGCGGCAGACGATGTTCCGTGCTTCCGTTCACATATGCTTCTTCCAATTTCAATAATGCATGTTTCCAGTTTATCTCTCAGTTTACTGATGCGTTTTGTATCAGCTTCCATATCCAGCATACAAAATTCACAGGCTTTACCAAAGCCAACGATACCCGGAACATTCAACGTACCACTGCGCATGCCTCTTTCGTGGCCGCCGCCATCCATTTGGGCGGTAACTTTTACCCTTGGATTTTTTCTGCGAACATATAAAGCACCAACACCTTTTGGCCCATACATTTTATGTGCAGTAAAAGCCATCAGGTCAATACCATCTTTATTTACATCCACCGGTATTTTACCAACAGCCTGTGTGGCATCTGTAAAAAACAATACCCCATGTTTCTTTGCAATAGCACTGATTTCTTTAATCGGCATGTATGGTACCAATTTCATTATTGGCATACATGATAGCAATCAAAATAGTAGTTGGCTTAATAGCAGCTTCCAGTTCCTTCAGGTCGATCAGTCCTTCCGCTTTTACCTGCAGGTAAGTTACTTCACCACCTAATTTTTCAATATGTTTACAGGTATCCAATACTGCTTTATGTTCGGTAGTAGCGGTAATAATATGATTGCCTTTACTGGCATACATTTCAAAAACCCCTTTAATAGCAAGGTTATCCGCCTTCAGTGGCGCCTGAAGTAAAAATGATTTCTTTAGGATCAGCACCAATCAATTTTGCCACCTGTTCACGGGCATAATCCACTGCTTCTTCCGCTTCCCAGCCAAAAGGATGGTTACGGCTGGCGGCATTTCCAAAATGTTCCAAAAAATAAGGTGTCATGGCTTCCAGCACCCGGGGATCCATTGGCGTGGTAGCATTATTATCAGATAAATCGGCAATTTCAACATATATCTTTCTATAAGTGCTTTTATTAAATCTTATACTGCAAAATTACTATAAAAGGTTCTATTTTAGCTTCATTCTGAACAGGACTGATTATTTAACTATTTACCTAAATTTCGTAACAGATACCGCATTAAATTATACATACAACTATGCTAAAAATAGAACACATTGGGATTGCTGTGAAAGATCTGTGCATTTCTGTTCCGTTATTTGAAAAACTGTAAATAGTCAGTGCTATAAAACAGAAACGGTTGAAACTGAACAGGTAAATACTGCTTTTTTTAAAACAGGGAGAAACCAAGATCGAATTACTGGAAAGTATATCGCCCTGATGGCGTGATTGCAAAATTTATTGAAAAAAAGGGAGAAGGCATTCATCATATTGCTTTTGAAGTGGCTGATATTGAGGCCGAGATGGAACGGCTGAAAGACGAAGGATTTATATTACTGAATGAAACCCAAAAGATGGCGCTGATAATAAACTGGTTTGCTTTCTACATCCCAAAAATACAAATGGCGTATTGATTGAATTATGTAAGGAGAAGAAAGATCAATGATGAATTTTGATATGATGAATCGTGGAATTTTCATTGCAAGAAATGGATTTTACTTTTTTTTCTTCGCCAATAGTCGTTATCGGCCCATGCCCGCTATAAACCACTGGTTTCATCGGGCAACACAAATAGTTTTTCACTAATACTTCTTAATAAGGTTTCATGATCTCCGCCCGGCAGATCTGTCCTGCCAATACTGCTGTAAAACAATACATCCCCACTGATAAAAAATTTTGCTTTTCGCAATAAAAACTACATGCTTCCGGGGAATGCCCCGGCGCTTCAATAATACTTTCAATTCATCTTCTCCAAGCCTAATTGTAGTGCCTCTTCCTTTAATAAATATAAATTCTCCCTTATAATTATCAAAAGGCATATTATACATCAAGCCCTGACGTGGGGCAAATGCCAGCACCTGTTTTTCCTTTTCGTGAATATGAAGGGTAAGTTCGTATGTTTCTGCAATAAATTTATTTCCAAATACATGATCAGGTGGCAATGGGTATTAAGCAGCATTTCCGGCTTTAAATCCATCTTGTTCAATAAAATCGTCCAGTTCATCTTTTTCTTCATCGAAATAACAGCCGGGATCAATGATAATACATTCGTTAAATTCATTGTAAAGTAAATAGGTATTTTCCTGTACAGGACTGAAATTCAAAGATTTTATTTTTAACATATAGCAGATTTTAAATATGTTTTTAATGATTAGCTTGAATAAAGTAATTTTAATATTCAATATCAATCATTAAGTATGGCAAAGTTCAGCAGAATATTTTTCATTTCATACTATTTTTGTATTTTCAGTTCTTATTGTAACTATGCCCAGGTAAATGCGGTAGAGTTTGGCAAGAACAGGGTGCAGTATAAAAAATTCAAATGGCAATTTTATCAAACAGAAATTTCAATGTTTATTTTAACCAAAATGGCCAGGAGCTGGCAAAATATGTAGCACAAAGTGCAGAAAAAGAATTACCGGAACTGGAAGCAGCTGCAGAATACAGTTTACAGCGCAGGGCCAATATCGTTTTGTATAATGAGTTTGCCGATATGCAGCAAACGAATATCGGGCTTGGGATCGACTGGCAAGATACAGGTGGCGCTACCAAACTGGTAAACAATAAAATGGTGGTTTATTTTAATGGCGATCATGCACAATTTGAGAAAGCAGATCCGGCAGGGAATTGCAGATGTTATTACAGAAAATGTATTATTTGGCGATGATATTGGTGAATTTGCCGGCAACCAGACATTGCTCGATCTTCCCAAATGGCTTACAGATGGCTATGTTGCTTACCTCGGGGAAAACTGGAGCACCGAGCTGGATGATGAATTGAAAAGTGAAATGCTGAGCGGCAATTATACTAAATTTTACCAGTTTGCTTTTGAAAAGCCTTTGCTGGCCGGTCATGCTTTCTGGTATCTATATTGAAGAAAAATATAAAAAAGAAAATGTTACTTATTTTCTTTACCTCGCAAGGGTATACAAAAATCTGAACAAGGCATGCCTGCAGATCTACTAAGAAGAAATTTAAAGAACGTGCTGGCTGAGTTCATGGAATACCAGGAAGAGAAATATTACAAAGATATCTCCCGCAGGAAAGCCTTATCCCAAAGGAAATTATATAGAAAGTTTTGACATCAACAAACGGCTGAATTATTACCGTTTTAATGTAAATCCCAACAAACGCAATAATTCCTATGTGGTAACGCAATATAAAAAAGGAATTGTAAGTGTAATGTTGAATGAAGATTATGAATACAAAACCTTATTGAAATATGGTGTCCGCACGTTATGAGAATGAAATCAATCCCAATTACCCGATGATGGCATGGGATCCAAAAGGAACAAGGATTACCGTAATATATTCAGAAGAAGGAAAATTAAAGTTATTTGTATATGATGTGATCACGAGTATCAAACAATATAAGATCGACCTGACCGATAAATTTCGACCAGGTACAGGATATGAAATATATGCTCGACAGCAGAACCTTATTATTATCTGCTGTAAAAAATGGGCATACGGATATTTACACGTATGAACATTGAAAATGAAAAAGTACAACAGATCACCAATGATGTGTATGATGACCTGGATGCTTCATTTGTAGCATTTCCCAATAAAACAGGGATCATTTTTGCAAGCAACCGGCCTGCAGCTGATGCAAAAGCTGCTGATACTGTTTTACCAAGCAATAACCGGTATAATGTTTTTTTGATAACCGATTTTGGCGACAAACCGGAGCTGAACCAGATACCCAGCTTACCAAACTTAAAATATGGTAATGCCCGTTTCCCTATGCCAGTACAATAACAACCATTTTACTTTTGTAAGTGATGAAAATGGTATTGGTAACCGTTATGCAGGATTTTTTACCACTAAAAAAGCCGGCCTTGATACATTGGTATTAATTGGCAGATGAAATTTTAAGAAACCCTTCCGCAAAAGAAGTGGACAGCACCTTAAGAGTATATAAAAAAACGGATGTGGATTCTATCGCAGTGGTTTCCGTTTCAGAAGATTCGGCTTATACTTTCCCATTAACAAATTACCAAAGTTCGCTGGCTGAAACAAGGATTGCAGGTGATAATAACCAGGTAAGTGAAGTAACCAGGCAAAGTGATGAAAAGATCTTGTATAAATTAAAGATCGATGAAAATACGTTGAGCCGCCGAAATGTAACTGCGCAACCAACAGAGTACACGAAAAAACTGATGCGGGAGAGCAGGCTAACGGTAACAGGTACCCAAGCCAACCAGCCATTCCCGGCAGACAGTACTAAAAAACAGGACGATATTTTTCAAACAGAATTTGGAAATGAACCGAAGGACAGCAGCGGAAATGCGCCTGGCACGGTTATTCCTGTCCATACCTGCTGAAACAGAATCCATATTACAACTGCTAAATTATACAGGTATAAACCACTGAAATTTTCTGCAGATTTTGGATCAGTTGGTTTTACAATTCGGTATTGATAAACCGTTACCAGGCTTATACAGGTGGCTCCGGCCCTATAATGCTTAACAGTCGGAACACCACTCAATGGCCTGATCAGATTGGGCACTTCTGACCTAATGGAAGATATAAAGATCACGGGTGGCTATAAGATAAGCACCAATTTAAAAGACAACGAATGGTTCCTGAGTTACCAGAATTATAAAACGAAGGATCGACTGGGGAGCTACTTATTACAGGAATGTGCAAAGCTACAGTTTAACTGATGAGGCAGGCTTTCCTACTCCTTACCAGGCAAAGATATTTACCAATCTATACCAGGCCAATATCGCATATCCGTTTGACAATGCTAAAAGCATCCGCCTTTCTACTGGCATACGCTCAGACAACCAGGTAATATCATCCATTGATTTTCCTTCCGTAGGTGCTGAGGATTTTGCAAGGCTTTATTCTGTGACCCACCTTGAATATGTTTATGACAACAGTCTTAATCCTGCTATGAATATCTGGAACGGCTTACGGTATAAGATATTCGCGGACTGGAACAGGCAGGTTAGTAAAGTACGGTTTTCCACTGGCCCGAATACATTCAATCTTGGTTTTGATGCTAGGTATTATTATCCGATCTATCGAAATTTTATCTGGGCAGGAAGGGCTGCGGGAGATTTCAGCTGGGGTAACCAAAAATTTATTTATTATTTGGGAGGGGTGGATGGATGGCTGATGTTCGGTCCGAATGTAAAACCCGGGAGTACAAAACAAAGGTATTTCAATGAATTTAATCCCCCTGCCAATGACCAGGATTATGCATTTCAAAGCCTGGCGGTGAACATGCGTGGCTTTATTCAAAATGTGGCCAATGGAAATAATGCAGTGGTGATAAACAGCGAATTCAGGTTACCTGTTTTATCTACTTTCTTAGACAGAACAGTCAATAATGCATTCCTTCGCAATTTTCAGCTGGTACAGTTTATAGATCTAGGAACTGCCTGGAACGGTGGCTATAAAGCAATAAAACGCCCTGAAGTATCATATAATGATCCTGTCCCTGGTAGTGATCCGCCAATTCCCGGACCGGTTACTGTTAAGGTTAAAGCCGGGGGATTGGGACCATTTGCAGGAGGTTATGGATTTGGCGCAAGAAGTACACTGCTTGGTTATTTTATCAAGTTTGACGCGGGATGGCCGATGAATGGATTCTTTAAAGGAAAGCCGGTATTGTACCTGGCGCTTGGGCTGGATTTTTAAAAAATGAATTTAATCATATAAAATGCCGTACAACTATTGTGCGGCATTTTTATTTTGCTGAAAACTGTGCGGAAGGATCTTTGAAAATCCATATATCAGGTAAAACAATACAGAAAGGATCATCGTAATACCCCAGGTGCGTATATGCATTTCCGGGGAAATGAAACATTCCATGATATCGGCACCCAGTGCCAGGGGGTTGTGAATGATGTCCCAGCTGTTCCAGCGTTGAAATCTTCCCAAATAAACTCCGAAAGAACCAAGAACGATGATACCAGGAATCATAAAATGAATGATCTTTTGACTGAATATTCTTTGCAGGTATTTTTCAGCATGGTGCAATGACATAAAAGCCATGAGTAAACCGATCAGTGAAGAAGTGAATAAAAGAATGGCGTCGAACCATACCGGCGCACTGCTGCTATCCTGCAGGTGTATTAGATCTGTAATGATGTACAGCGCATTTGGGAAAAACAGCAACCAGCTAAAGAATATAAATGCCTGTTTCCAATGTTGTTTTTTTAAATAACTTATAAAATAACAACTGAGGATATAAGGTATCCATGCAAGAAATATGTTCCATATTAAAAAAACATGCGTCAGAGTACCCGAATAAATGACCCTGCTGATAATAAGCATTACAACAAAAACAACGGTCGCTCCAAGGAGCCTGTTAAATGAAAAAGCTTGTCTCATGATTCTGTGATCGGTTTTAGGTAAGTAATTATTTTAGGAAGAAAGATAATCGTCCCGCAAACAGCAGCCAGCAAAGCGCCCAGGAGGACGGCTCCTGCAGCAAGGTCCTTGATCGTTTTTATCCCGGAATGCTGTTCTTTATAAACAATGTTGCAGATATTTTCAATGGCTGTATTGATTATTTCCAAAGAGAGTACCATTGCAATGCAAAGTGCAATAACCATCCATTCAATAGCTGAGACATTGAGAAAAATTGCCAGCAAAACTGCAACTACAGAAATAAAAATGTGTATGCGGAAGTTGGGCTCCCGGGTAAAACAATACTTCAATCCCTGCCAGGCAAAACTGAATGATCTGGTAAGTCTGTTCATAAAATTTATTTAACTATTTATTTTTCGTCGGTTTTCATCCAGGTCATCTCTATGAAAGCCGCAAGGATTAGTATACTGATACAGGTCACCCATGCAATGAAGATCGTGGCTGACATGTTGGTTGTTCTTTGCTCTGTTTCACGCATGGAGCGGCCCGCAGCAACAAATTGTACGGGAGATGCGCCCACACTTGCAATTACCATGGCCATTCTTACCCCTGGCCTCGGTTGCCAGGTAACCCTGTGTTCGCCATATAGACTTACCTGTTGAAATAAACCCACAGGGATGCGGGGCATTGTTCCATCAAGGATACCTGAGCTACGCAAAGGCATACCCGCTGTATCATATAAAACCACGAAGGGAGCAAGGCTTCGTGCAAGGTCGATGGTATCTGCCGGCAGTACTTCTTCCATTCTTTTACCCACTTTTAATTTCACTGCAATATCCCGGGCCATTTGCACCTGGGGATCATCCATGCCGGTACGGTATACCTGTTGTGTAACAGCGTACATTAATAACAGTAAGACGGTAATTAAAACGATTAACACCACATAATTCAGAAAGAATACCCGTTTCATAATTAATTAATTTAAAATGACTGGTTGATCTTTTCTTTAAGAGCAACTACCGGCTCAGGTATAATGCCGAACCATTCCCAACCGGATATCGGGGCTGCATTCTTCCCCCTTGTATAGGCCTTTCTGAATTTTTTCCAGTGCTCCGGCATCGTAATGAATCCATATAATACGGTAGCTGCTACCGGGAAAGACAGGTGCCCGTTCCCCAGCATAAAACATTGCAGGCATACTTCCCCGTCATCTGTAGTGTCATAGCCCAGCAGGATATGTTTGATATCATGCCTTGCATAATAAGGCAGTAAAGGCAGCTTTCTTTTATCAAGAAAATCAAACAACTCCCTGCCAAGCGTACCAGCCGGGAGTTGTTGAAGGTTTTCAAGCGCGTACGGAAAAACCTCGGGTTTACGGATCAGTTGCAGCATGGGCAAGGCCATCTGGTGTGTCAGGTACACCAGTATTTTTGAACGCATTTTTTTTATAACTCCATACATATTTTAAGGTTTTAATTTATACCTGTCGATAACCGTTGATCATTCATTTAAAAGTACTTTGTATTTCAAAGTATAAGTTCAAAAAAAATTACCCTATAGATCTTATCATTTTCTCCAATGCTGCAATATGGGATTTGAAAGCCTTCTCTCCCGCTTTTGTAATGGTATAGGTTGTATTGGTTTTGCGCCCGACAAAACCTTTGTCCACTTTTATAAAAGCATTCTCTTCCAGCGATTTTAAATGGCTGGCCAGGTTGCCATCTGTTATGTTCAGGAGTTCTTTCAATTCATTAAAATTAACTGAATCATTTACCATCAATGCGCTCATTATCCCCAACCGCACACGGCTATCAAAGACTTTATTTAAATGATCAATCGGGTTATTCATATACCAGCTTTATTGTGTTACTCATACTTCACTCCGTTCATATTTTTGCCACATATACAGCCCATATACAATATGCAGTACACCAAATCCCGTCGCCCAAAAATACAGGCCATACCCAATGTACCATAAGTTTACCAGGCCCAACAGGATCTGTAAATAACCCAGGTACCTTATTTCAACCAGGGTATACTTACTTGCATTTATTAAAGCCAGTCCATAAAAGATCAGGCAACCCGGGGCAATTAAGCCAAAACCGCCGAATTGTATCAATTTAAGCAGGAAGACCCCTCCTACCAACAAAGGAATACTAACATTGACCATTAACCGCCTCGCAGTTTTACCCCAGATGGGAATGGCTTCCTTTTTACTTTTGATCCATGTAAAAAAAAACGCACTGACCAGGGCCGCACAAAAAGTACCGGCAGCGATCCAGAACAACCTGCTGTTGAAAATAATGCTGTAATCGTTTGATATCGCCTGTACCATTGCAACCTTTTGATCTATAATATGTTCCTTATAACCAAAAACATAATCATAAGACAACCAGGCACCTATCAAAGCGCAGATCCCCGCGCTGATACCACTCAGGCCACTCAGGCTGATAAACCGGCTGCTGCGTTCCATCATCCGCTTAATATCCTGCAGGGTCTCTAAAGATTGCTGTTGTTCATCCATAAAAAGCACTTTGAAGTACAAAGTAAGTAATTGATTTTCATTTATGCAAATAAAATTTTGTCAAGCGGCGCGGCTCTTAATGGCAACTTCTCACATTACAGGGCTCAATTTTACTACATACCTTTAATCATCATTGTTAAAGACAGGTAGAATGAAAAAAATGGTTTTTTATTTCGGGTTCCTGTTTCTGCTAAACAGTAGTTTTTCACAATCGTTGATCGACCCTGCTTCCATTGATATCGTAAGAGATAGCTTTGGGGTACCTCATATTTTTGCAAATACAGATGCGGAAGTTGCATATGGCCTGGCTTATGCCCATGCAGAAGATGATTTTAAGACCATCCAGCTTGGTTTTCTTTCCGGCAGATCCATGCTGGGATTATACAAAGGAAAAGCCGGCGCCAAAATAGATTATATCGCGCTGTTGCTCCGTTGCCAACAAACGGTAAAAGAAAAATATGAAACAGATATCGCCACGGATTTCAAAAGGGTTTTAGAAGGATATTGCCAGGGCTTTAACGCCTATGCGAAAACGCATCCCGGGGAAGTCCTGGTAAAAAAGCTGCTACCCCTAACCCCACAGGATATGCTTGCTTATTCTATGTTGCAGTTAGCCATTTCTTCCGGGGCGGACAGGGCACTTGGCCAAATTTATGGTGGGACTGTTCCGGCACTTGAATCTTTCTCCGCTGCCGGCAGCAATGCCTATGCATTTAATTCACATAAAACACTGGATGGAAATACATACCTGAATATAAATGCCCACCAGCCACTGGAAGGCCCGGTCAGCTGGTATGAGGCACATCTATCCAGCAGGGAAGGATGGAATATTACAGGCGCTCTATTTGCAGGTGCTCCCAGTATTTTATTGGGATGCAATGAGAACCTTGGATGGGCACATACCGTGAATTATCCAGATAAATTAGATGTGTACCAGTTGCAGATCAACCCAGCAAACAAACTGGAATATAAATTTGATAATGAATGGATAAAACTGGAAGAGAAAACTGTAAGGCTACATGTAAAGATCCTGGGAGTAACGGTAAGCGCAAAACGAAAAGTATACTGGAGTAAATATGGCCCCGCGATCATTACGGCTAAAGGCAGCTTTGCCATCAGGACGGCCCCCTTATTTGATATCAGGGCCATGGAGCAATGGTACCGGATGAATAAAGCTACCAATTTCAGCAGTTTTTATAAAGCACTTAAGATGGAGGCTTTACCTGGTTATAATGTGATGTACGCAGACAGGTTTGACACCATTTTTTACCTGAGCAATGGAAAGATCCCGCTCAGGGATCCAGATTATAAATGGCAAACAACTTTGCCAGGAAATACTTCCAAAACCAAGTGGGAAAAATATCACCCGATCGAAGACCTGCCGCATTATATCAATCCTACTTCGGGTTACCTGTTTAACAGCAACCACTCTCCTTTCAATGCATCTTCAAAAGAAAATAACTTAACCGCAAATGATTTTGATACCACGATGGGTTACGAAACATGGGAAAATAACAGGAGCATTCGCTTTAAAGAACTCATAGATCCATTAAGTAAGATCAGCTATGAAGATTTTAAAAGGATCAAATTTGACCGCCAGTTGCCGGAACATCTGCACTATCCGGGAACAAATGCAGATACCTTATTCTTACTGGATGAAAATAAGTATCCTCCCATCGCTGAAATGATAACCACGCTTAAAAGCTGGGATAAAAAAGCAAATGCGGAAAGCAAAGGGGCTGCTTTGTTTGGCATTATCTATTACTATGTTGGCGGAAAACTGGCTGAAGGCAAATCGGAATACAGGAACCTGACCCGGGAAAAAACAGTGGAGGTTTTAACTTATGCAAAAGATCATTTGCTCAAACATTTCGGGAAAACGGGTATAAGCCTGGGGGATTATCAAAAACTGGTGAGGGGCAACAAAGCCATCCCTTTGCCTGGGTTACCGGATGTGATAGCCAGTATGGAAAGCGATCCATATAAAAACGGCATGGTAAAAGGCAAACAGGGAGAAAGCTATATTGAACTCATTAAATTCACCCCCTCGGGCCCGCAAATAGAGAGCATTCACAGTTATGGATCCTCTAATAAACCCGGCAATAAACATTACGACGATCAAATGGAAATGTTTGTCCGCCAGCAATTAAAGCCCATGTCTTTGGAAAAGGCTACCATATATAAAAATGCGGAGCGTATCTATCATCCTGATTAATTTTGTACACTCACTGAACTGAAAACTAAAAAAATGGATATTAAAGTAATTGCATTTGATGCAGATGACACCCTTTGGATAAATGAACCTTATTTCCAGGAAATAGAAAATAAATTCTGTGCCTTGCTGGAAGACTATTTACCGCATCATACAGTCGCTAAAGAACTCTTCAAAACAGAAATGGATAACCTCGCTCTTTATGGATACGGCGTAAAAGGGTTTATGCTTTCTATGATCGAAACGGCTTTACGGATCTCAGATGGAAAACTGAATAAGGCCATTTTAGAAAAAGCCATTGAATTTGGAAAAGAATTGTTGGAAAAACCGATCGAACTATTGGATGGTGTAAAAGAAGTATTGCAAACCTTACAGGGAAAATACCGGCTGGTTGTTGCAACAAAGGGCGACCTGCTTGACCAGGAACGCAAACTTAAGAAGTCTGGGCTGGAACATTTTTTCCATCATATCGAGATCATGTCTGATAAACAGGAGGCTGATTATTTAAAACTTGTAAAACACCTTGACATAAAGCCTTCAGAATTCCTGATGCTGGGCAATTCTTTAAAGTCAGACGTATTGCCTGTATTGGCCATCGGTGGGCATGGATACCATATTCCTTATCATACCACCTGGGCACATGAAAAGATCGAGCACAGTATTGAGCATGCCAATTTCAGGACAATTTTAAAAATTACAGAAATTTTACCTTACTTGCTTTCATGAAACAGGTATTGAATGTAGCGGGCTGGGCAAGACGGGATCAATTTAATTTCTTCAAACAATTTGAAGAACCATTTTTTGGTGTTTGTTTAAATATTGAATGCGGCATTGCCTATCAAAGGGCTAAAGAAAATGGCCATTCTTTTTTCTTATACTACCTGTACCAGTCATTGGCAGCTGCCAATAAAACGGAACCCTTCAGGTACAGGATCTCGGGAGATGATGTTTTTATCTATGACAGGATCCATGCCTCTCCCACCATTAACAGGCCCGATGGAACTTTCGGTTTTGCATACATGGATTTTAAAGATTCGTTCGAGGAATTCATAAAAGAAGCGCAGGTTGAGATCGATAAAGTGCAAAGCAGCAAAGGGCTTATACCCGCAGTATCCGGGGAGAACGTCATTCATTTCTCTTCCATCCCCTGGCTTAATTTCACGTCCTTATCCCACGCAAGGAAATTTTCATTCAATGACAGCATTCCAAAGATCTCATTTGGTAAAATGACCGAAGTGAATGGCAGGAAAACGATGCCAGTTGCCATTCATGCGCATCATGGCCTGATGGATGGATATCATGTAGGGCAATTCGTGGATAGGTTCCAGGAACTGATGAATCAATAGTGTTACATTTCTTTCAGCACCTGCAATATTTTATCACAGGCAATCTCAATGTCTTCATCCGGAATATTCAATGGAGGTGCAATGCGCAATGCCTGGGGAGCGAATAGGAACCAATCAGTAAATACGCCTTCTTCTATCAGCCTATCAATTATTTTTTTATTGGTTTCAAAGCTGTCAAATTCTATCGCCATCATCAAACCGGAACTGTTGATATTTTTTATGAGCGGATGCTGAAGTAGTGACCTGAACAATTTTTCCTTTTGAGATACAGCATCGATCATATTTTCTTCCAGCAAAGCTTTCAAGGCTGCAAGTCCGGCGGCGCAGCTTACCGGGTGGCCGCCAAATGTATTGATATGCCCCAGTACAGGATTGTTGGTAAAAGCATCCATTATTTTTTTATCCGCAACAAATGCACCCAATGGCATGCCGCCTCCAAGCGCTTTGCCCAATAACAGGATATCCGGAACAATATCAAACTGTTCAAATGCCCAAAGCGTTCCGTTGCGTCCAAAGCCACATTGTATTTCATCAAGCACCAGCAATGTGCCGGTTTCTGTGCAGCGTTTACGCAGGGCCTTTAACCAATGATTCCGTGGAATATTTACACCAGTTTCAGCCTGGATCGTTTCTGCCATTACACATGCAGTGTGTTCCGTAATATTTTCGAGATCTTCAAAGGAATTAAAATCCAGTTGCAGTATATCCGGCAATAAAGGGCGGAATGCCTGCCGCCAGTATTCACTGCCCATGATGCTCAGGGCACCCTGGGTGCTGCCATGGTATGAATTTTTAAAGGAAATGATCTGTGATCTGCCGCTGTATCGCTTGGCAAGTTTCATGGCGCCTTCTGTAGCTTCGCTTCCACTGGCAGTATAAAAAACGGAATTCAGCGTAGCAGGCAAATGATCTATGAGCATTTTTGCATAAGCCACCTGGGGATTTTCCACCAGCTCACCATATACCATGATATGCAGGTAATCATCAACCTGTTTTTTTATGGCCTCAATAACAGCCGGATGGCAGTGGCCGATATTGCAAACACTGATGCCCGCGATCAGGTCAATGTATTCTTTTCCGTCTGCATCCCACATTTTACTCCCGGAAGCTTTTACAATATTCAGGCAAAGCGGTGCAGCGGATGTTTGTCCTACATGATTTAAAAAAAGTTGCCGGTTGGTCAATGCTTATTATAAATGTTAAATGCTGAATGTTAAATTAAAAATGCACTAAAACCTCTAATTTCATTGCAAGATAAGTACAATATTATTTTGTATTTTAAATGTTGAATGTTGAATTAAATCCAACATACATTCAACATTCAACATTCAACATTTAAAATAACTACATGCCTATAATCTTCCCGGTAAATGGTATAAGCCCACAAATGGGCAACAATTGTTTTATTGCTCCAAATGCCACGATCGTGGGGGATGTGATAATGGGTGATGACTGCAGTGTATGGTTCAATGCCGTAATACGGGGCGATGTAAACAGCGTCCGCCTTGGCAACAAGGTAAATGTGCAGGATGGGGCCGTAATACACTGCACTTTTGAAAAGACAAAGGCGATTATTGGAAATAATGTTAGCATCGGGCACAATGCAATCGTACATGGATGCGTTATAGCTGACAACGTGCTGGTTGGGATGGGCGCGATCGTGATGGACAATGCCAGAATCGGGAGCAACAGCATCATTGCAGCAGGAGCAGTGGTATTTGAAAATACCATGGTGGAACCGGGAGCTATTTATGCGGGAGTTCCGGCAAAAAAAGTAAAAGACATCAGCCAGGAACTGATCAGCGGCGAGATCAACAGGATCGCAGAAAATTATTTGAAGTACAGTGAGTGGTTTAAAGATTTGTGAAATTGAATGGCTTTATTATTTTTCTTGAAAACAAGTATTACCTTCAAAATATGAAAAAAATTATACTTGCTGCTTTTGTTGTTTCTATGTTGAGTGGATGTTTTATTTTCCGTAAAAAAGAGAAATATGGATGCCCGCAACGGCAGAAATTGGCGCAGGAAAAAATCCCAGGAGGAGATCCTGAAAGATTCAAATAAGACGAAATATAAAGGTGGAGAAAAAGTATTAATCGATATAATTGTAGAAACAGTAGTTTACCCTAAACCCAATTAAAAACCCTATATCTATGTGCTTACCATTTAAAAACACATCACGGCAGCAACCGAAGCCGTGATCGATGACAATTGCGGCATTTCAAAATTCTATGCCATTGCCAACACCCTTGCTGAACAATTACAGGTGAAATTTCTAAACCAGGTAGATGACAGCGACACGCTGGACTGGGATTTTAAATACAAGGACCAGTTCCTTACGTTGCATTACAATATCTTTAATGGTGTTAGTATTTTTCCGCAAAAATCAATAGTAAGAAAAACGATAATAAAGCTGTGCTGGAAGTGGCTCATTTCTGGAGCGCAGGCGTTTTAAAGACATCAAATAATTCTTCTCCAAAAAGCTATTGAAAAAAATCAATAGCTTTTTACATTTATAGTATCAGGATATTCAGGTAACTGATATAGCGTTCTGCATGGATCTCCCGTTATTTACGCCTTCTTTTACTGCACAGCCGGGTTCCTCGATGTGCATGCAATTATTAAACTGGCAATCATTGATCACTGCCCTCATTTCGGGAAAGTAATGGGCAAGCTCCTGTTTTGAAATATCAACCAGACCCAATTCCCTGATGCCGGGTGTATCAATAATCTTTCCCCCAAAGGAACAATCAAACATTTCTGCAAAAGTGGTGGTATGCAATCCCTTTCCACTCCAGCCACTTACATCCTGGGTTTTTAATTTCAGATCAGGAAAAATATAATTGATAAAAGATGATTTACCTACGCCGGAATGGCCGCTAAGCAATGTGATTTTATCTTTTAAAAGTTCTTTTACTTCTTCTACCCCTTTATTTTTTTCAATGCTCATCCCCATTACTTTATAACCAATGGCTTCATAGATTTCTTTTACCTACTTCAAATTTTTCAGCTCTTTTTTTCTAAACAGGTCCAGATTTATTAAACACAATGATCGCAGGAACATGATATGCTTCTGAAATAATTAAAAACCGGTCGATAAAGCCCAGGGATGTTTTTGGATCTTTTAAAGTGGCAAATAATAGCGACTGATCCAGGTTGGAAGCAATGATATGATGCTGGTTCTTATTATGCGGGGACACCGGTTGATATAATTTCTCCGCTCATAGATCTCTTT
This sequence comes from uncultured Chitinophagaceae bacterium, assembly GCA_963779595.1. Taxonomy (GTDB): domain Bacteria; phylum Bacteroidota; class Bacteroidia; order Chitinophagales; family Chitinophagaceae; genus Ferruginibacter. The sequence goes on from CAVZYY010000002.1 coordinate 1,357,241, forward strand.
GATCACCGTGCTTTCTGTATCCTCTTCATTTTCTATTTCAACAACATCACCAACAGCGATCGGATTGGTGGAAGTAATATTATCAATTTTAAATTTTCCTTTTATGCGTGCATTGAAAAACTGCCCTGCTTCATTTTTGACGATGTACCAGCTTCCGGTGGATTTATAAACAGTTGCCTTCATGGTTGCAAGATAATGCAAGATTATAAAGTAACCGCAAGGGCGCGGAGACGCAGCGTTTAATATGAATAAGCTGCGCCTTAGTGTCTTCGCGGTAACCCTTAAGGGAATTTTTTAAAGAATGTATAATTTAGGATCATTTCAAGCAGCAAAAAAAAGATCGCCAATAACACAAAGGGCAAAATTTTTCATGATAACGGATGGTCTTAACAATTTCGATCTTCGATTTTTCGAGTCTGTCTATTTCTTTATAAACCGATTTGAGGCTTTCATTATCTTTGCCCTGAAATATTTCCCACCGGTTTCAAACGCAATCTCCCTTAATAAGTTTTCATCAATGGATATTTTATGACTCTGAATAACAACGCCCAGATCTGTATTTTCAGGTTGAGGCGCATATCCTTCAGTACCCATGCCAATTGTATATACTTTTACCCCGAATGCTTTGGCAATTTCTTTAGCCGTTTTAGGATCTATCAGCCCGCCGTTATTTTCGCCATCCGTTAATAGTAAAACACTTTTGCTTTTTGAACTGCTGTTTCGGATCCTGTCAACACTTGTAGCGAGGCCGGAGCCGATCGCGGTGCCATCCTCCAGCAATCCATTGTGAATATTTTCTATCGCGGCGATCACTACGTTGTGATCTGTCGTAAGCGGGCATTGGGTAAAGCTTTCACCCGAAAAGATCACCACACCGATCCTGTCTGTCAATCTCTTGTTCACAAAATCGATCGCGACATTTTTTGCAGCTTCCAGCCGGTTTGGTGTAAAATCCTGTGCGGTCATACTGCCGCTTACATCAATACACAAAACAATATCTATTCCTTCTCCTTCTGCGTGCTGGTCCTGGTTTTGCGTTTGTGGCTTTGCAAGTGCCGTAATGATCGATGCAAAACAAAGCAGCCTTAACATAAATGGCAGGTGCCTGAAACTTGTTTTCCAGGACCCCAGCCCCTCTGCCTGTACGTCAGAAACCCGGACCGAAGACCTGCTGCTGTTATTCTTATAGACATACCAGCCAATAAGTACCGGGAACAAAGCGAACAACCAGAATATCCATGGTTGCGCAAAACTTATATTATTGAAATAGTCGAATATCAAAATAAATATTATTGGGTTTTTACCGGTTTGATTTTTTTCAATGAATTCGATCGCCTGTTTTACGACCGCTGCTGCATTTTTACTTTCAGAAACAGGCGGAATATATTTTGCAAATTTTACAGCGTCTCCAATTCTTAAGGCGCCTGCAAGTGAACCAATAAGGGTGCTATCAAATTGTTTTTCACGAAGCTCCACCAAAAAATCTCCCGTCGTTTTATTCAGGAGATTCTTATCAGTGATACGACTGTAATACCTTATTAATACCAGCCCCAATTCCGTATGATACTGTTTGACCGCCGCCTTATCAGCGAGGTCATATTGTGAAAGTGCTTCCATGCCCTTCATCGCCTCCTCATAAGGCGAAAGCCTGGAATGCAGTACAGGCAAGGGTTTCTTCTTCCTGTTCCTGAAGTACCAGTATAATAATACGAGGATGATCAGAACAGCGAGGACAATGGCAGCCACATAATACCAGTAATAATCTGTTATATCCACTTCCATGATCGGTTTGATATCCCGTAGCTGGTTAGTGCTATCCGCAGGGGAATAACCAACAAAAATCAAAACGGAATCAGTCATGTATTTTTTGTAAGTATTATTTATCTCCAGCGTTACTGGGAAAGAAGGGATATACCATGCGCCGGAATCAAAGCTTGTGAAAATGATCTTCTGGTGCACGGAAAAACTGCCATTAGCCGGTACCGTGTCAAAACCACCTTTCTGCACCAGGTCAAAATGTGGAACGGTATCGGGTATTTCAATGTCTATGGCATATCCATTTGACGGAAGGGTAATAAGCAATTCATATTCTATCCTTTCCCCGATCAGCACCTGGTTCCTGTCTGTTCGTATCCCTACATTTTGCGCGGTTAAAAAAATATTTGCCAAACAAAAAATAACGAGGAGTAGAAAATGATATATATACTTTTTAATGATCATCCGGCATTTAAGGAGGTAAATAATTATTTTCTTTTTAATAAAAAACTGTTGCAAAATTTTTACATAATCTTCATCGGTACGTACATGCAACAGATCTGCCCCTGCTTTACTAAAATAATTTTTACATATTTCACTTTGCTGCAAAAAATGCTGCTGGTAATTATACTGACCAGTTCATTACTGCTGTCAACCCATTTTATCTTGCCTGTTTCTGCATCCTGCACCTGCAGCAGACCGGCATCGGGCAATTGCATATCCATCTTATCATATACTTTTAAACCGATCACATCATGCTTGTTGCCGATCACTTTCAGGTCATTGTCATACCCGGTGGCTAAAAAATCACTCAGTAAAAAAGCAATGCTCTTTTGACGGGTTGTATTGTTGAAAAATTTGATGGCCTCATCCAGATTGGTCCCGTTTGCTATTTGGTTCCACGGTAAGCAACTCTCTGCACGATATATAAAGCATGCTGCCTGCCTTTTTTAGGTGGAATATATTTTTCGATCTTATCGCTGAAAAAGATCACTCCAACCTTATCATTGTTATTAATAGCGCTGAAAGTGAGTACTGCACCCATTTCCGTGATCAGGTCCTTTTTCCTTTTACCAACTGTTCCAAATAAATTACTGGCGCTGGTATCGATCAAAAGCATCACCGTCAGTTCCCTTTCTTCTTCAAAAACTTTTGTAAAAGGATGGGAGAACCTGGCACTTACATTCCAGTCGATGAACCGTACATCATCACCCTGCAGAATATTCCCTCACTTCCCTGAAGCTCATTCCCTTTCCTTTAAAAGCCGAATGATATTCACCCGTAAACAGATGCGTAGTGATCTTCTTGCTTTTAATTTCCAGTTCCTTACTTTTTTTAACATTTCTGTCGTAGACATGCCCGACCAGCTACCCCCACGGGCAGGCTCAGGCGATTCGGGGACTGTATTTTTTTTCCTGTTAAACAATAACTATCATATTAATTTCATCAATATTATTCAAATGCATGTTGATACGCTTATGGTACATTAACGGTTTTCAATATCTCATCAATGATCTGTTCTACATTTACATTTTCTGCTTCTGCTTCATAAGTTAAGCCGATCCTGTGCCGCAATACATCTTTACAGATATTTCTTACATCTTCGGGAATGACATATCCTCTTTTATTTAAAAATGCATAAGCTTTTGCTGCCAGGGCAAGATTTATACTTGCCCTTGGGGAACCTCCAAAACCGATCAGTGGCTTTAATTTCGCAAGATTATATTTATCAGGAAAACGGGTTGCAAATACAATATCTAAAATATAATTCTCTACTTTTTCATCCAGGTAAACCTGCCTTACCAGTTCTTTTGCAGTTAAAATTTCGCTGGTAGAAGCAACAGGGTTTATCACTGGCCTGACAAACCAATGGTATTTTGCCTGATGATCATTTGTTCTTCTGACTTGGAAGGTAATCAACCACCACTTTCAGCATAAACCTGTCTACCTGGGCTTCCGGCAAAGGATAAGTACCTTCCTGTTCTATGGGATTTTGCGTTGCCAGCACAAAGGCTCTCCAATTTATAGCTGGTATCGCCAATGGTTACCTGGCGTTCCTGCATGGCTTCCAGTAAGGCACTTTGCACTTTTGCAGGGGCCCGGTTTATCTCATCTGCCAAAATAAAATTGGCAAAGATGGGTCCCTTACGAACCAAGAATTCATTCTTTGACTGGTTATAGATCATAGTGCCCACTACATCCGCAGGCAGCAGATCAGGCGTAAACTGTATGCGGCTGAATTGTGCATGGACAGCCTGCGCCAGTGATTTAATAGATAAGGTCTTTGCAAGCCCGGGCACACCTTCCAGCAACACATGGCCATTGCTTAACAAACCGATCAGCAATCTTTCAATCATTGCTTGCTGGCCCACAATCACTTTACTTAATTCATCATTTATCCTTGTAACAAAACCGGAGGCATGATTGATTTTTTCATTCAGCAGACGGATGTCTTCTGCAGTTTGTAGCATAGATATGTGTATTTTATTTTATGTTCAACCCTGTAAATCTCAAGGCTGCAAATTACGAACATTGAGCAAATCAAAAATATTGCCGTTAATTGAAGGGAGCAAATCTTTGTTAAAATGACAGTAACTTTAACGTAAAATATTTCATTAATGATAGACCAGCAATTAATTACTACTTCTAATACACTGGAAGGTTACCGCATCGTAAAACATTTAGGGCTCGTGCGTGGCATTACGGTGAGAAGCAGGAGTTTATTGGGCAATATTGGCGGAGGCCTGCAATCCTTATTTGGGGGCAAGATCTCTATATATGTAGAGCTATGTGAAAAGACAAGGGAAGAAGCGTATCAATACATGCTGCAACACGCCAACGAAAGAGGTGCAAATGCTATTATCAATATGCGTTATGATGCCAACGAAGTAATGGCAGGCATCAACGAGGTACTGGCTTACGGAACTGCAGTGATTGTTGAAAAGATCTAAGAATAAACATTCCTGTTAAGAAATATATTTTCCTACGATCGGCATCCTCCTGCCCACGCCAAATGCTTTTGGAGAAATGCGGATGATGGGGCAAAACTGGTTACGCTTATATTCGTTTACATTTACCATTTTCAATACCCTGTCAACCAATGCAGCATCAAATCCCTGCGTTTTAATTTCATCCGGCCCCTTCATTCTCAATATACTGGTATAATATTTTATCGAGGAGATCATATTCAGGAGACTGTCGCTGTCTTTTTGATCCGGCCTCAATTCTGCACTGGGCGCCTTCGAAATGATATTTACTGGAATGATCTCTTTCTGCCTGTTTATATATTTCGCCAGTTCATATACCTGCAATTTATAACAATCGCCCAATACGCCAAGCCCCCCGGCCATATCGCCATACAAGGTTCCATAACCTGTTGCAAGCTCACTCTTATTAGATGTATTGAGTAAAATATATCCAAACTTATTGGCAATGGCCATTAATAAATTTCCCCGGGTACGGCTTTGAAGATTTTCTTCAGCAATGCTAAAAGGCAGATCATTGAAAACAGGTTTCAGTTCTTTTAAAAAACTGTCATAGATATTTTTTACCGGGATGATATGAGAGGATGTTCCGAGGCGCTTGCTTAATAGCTCCGCATCACTCACAGAATGCGTAGTGGAAAATTGCGAAGGCATCAATATGGCAAGCACATTCTCATTTCCAAGTGCTGCGCATGCAAGGGCAAGCGTAACAGCACTGTCAATTCCACCACTGCTTCCAAGGATCGCTTTTGTAAAATTCATTTTGGAAAAATAGTCCCGGATACCCATAACGAGTGCCTCGTGAATATGTTCAATGTTCAGCGATTCAACCAGCTCAACAGGATTCAGGTCATCATCGGGGATCTTCGATGCAGGCTCGATCATTGTTCCATCAATAGTTCCGTCATCATTTAAAATAAATGATTGCAGGTCTTCTTCAAAACTTGCGAGGCGGCCAAAAAGATTTGCATCTTTATCAAATACCAGGGAAGTTCCATCAAAAACAATTTCTGTCTGGCTGCCCACCCCATTGCAATAAAACATCGGCAAATGATATTTCAATACATTGGCTTTAACTGTTGCCTTCCTGTCCTCATCATGTGTATAATCAAAAGGAGAAGCAGACAGGTTGATCATCAGGTCCGGCTTTTGATGCATTAGCATGTCCATCGGGCAATACCGGTATAAAGGATTATTGCCGAGGTTCCAGATATCTTCACAAATAGTAACTGCGATCTTTTTCCCTTTGAACGCTATGATATTCCATTCATAGGCAGGCTCAAAATAACGGTCCTCATCAAATACATCATAAGTAGGCAGGCAGGTTTTATGAATGACCTGTTTTATTTCACCGTCTGCAAGGAACCAGGCCGCATTGAAGAGATCCTTCCCTTCAACCACATCATTGCGGTGAGGCGCCCCAACCAGCACTGCAATACCATCTGCCGCTTTTTTTATCTCATTGATGGCCTCGTAACATTTATCAATAAAATCCCTGAAATACAGAAAATCCCTTGGTGGATAGCCGCAAACCCATAGTTCACTAAAAACGACGAGATCTCCCCCTTCTTTTTTTGCCTGCTTCACCGCCTCTATTATTTTGCCCGTATTGCTTTCAAAATTCCCAATATGATAATTCTGTTGCGCTAAAAATATTTTCATGCTCATTGCTGCCTTGAATTAACTTTATTGTTATCAATAAAAGCTTTTCTTTTGTAAAGTTAAATGAATCAATTATGCGTTTGATAATAAGTTTATTGGTAATCAGTTTGTTTTTTTCCTGCAAAGACCATCAAAAAAAACCCAATGTATCTGCCATTAAAGTTGACCTGAAAACCCGCAGGTTTGAAAAGGAATTATTCAATCTTGATACAAATCACCTGGCAACCAATCTTGACCAGCTTATTGCGAACTATCCTTCTTTTGGGGAGAATTTTTTATATACGATCCTGAAGTTTGATCCAAAATGGCCCCCTGATACAACCGCTGCTTACCTGAAGGAATTTATTAATTATTACCGGCCTGTTTATGACAGTGCAGAAAAAATATTTGAAAATTTTTCAGCTTTTGAAACAGAAATAAAAAACGGCCTCCAGTACCTGCAATATTATTTCCCCACCTACAAAGCTCCGCATCAGCTCATTACTTATATAGGCCCGCTGGATGGATATGGCGATATTTTAGATGAGGATGCGATATTTATCGGCCTCCATCAGCATCTTGGTAAAAATTTCTCATTATACAAAATGGGTTGGGTACAGGAAACCTACCCGGCATATGTAACAGACCGTTTTGAACCCGGCTATATTGCGGTGAACTGTATGAAAAATATAGTATCAGATATGTACCCTGAAAAACAGGATGATAAAAGCCTGGTGATTCAAATGGTTGAAAAAGGGAAAAGGCTTTATATGCTGGCCAAATTATTACCCGCCACGGAAGAATATAAACTGATCGGCTATACCGAAAAACAATTGAAAGACTGTTATACGAATGAGGCGCAGATATGGGATCTGTTTATACAAAACAATCTTCTGCAAAAGACGGATAATAACGTTATCAAGAATTATATCGGTGAAGGGCCAAAAACGCAGGAGCTGGGGGATGCATCTCCCGGCAACATTGGCTCATTTGCAGGATGGCAGATCGTAAAAAAATATATGCAGGTTCTGCCGGAAACGAAACTGGAAAAGCTAATGAGCTTAGATGCGGAAACGATCTTTCAACAGGCTAAATATAAGCCCTGATCATGCCGCCTGTGCTTCCTGTAATGAACTTGCGACAGGCCTTTTGCCGAGATGCCGCATTACCCTGAAATGAGAAGCCAGTGCTTCTGACATGGTTGGATACTGGTTGTATGGAAGATTATATTCTTTACATTTTTCCTGAACGATCTTACTGATCTCCGGGTAGTGCACATGGCTTACACGCGGGAAAAGATGATGTTCTATCTGGTAATTGAGTCCACCGACAAACCAGGAGATCCATTTATTACCCATTGCAAAATTAGCGGTGGTTTTAATCTGGTGCTCTGCCCATGCCGTTTCGAGGTGCTTGGTTTCGTCCAGTGGGATGTGTTCAAATTCGGTATTTTCAACTACGTGTGCCAGTTGGAATACAAATGACAGCGTGATCCCCATCACTGCATTGGCTACAAAAAACCCTGCGAGCCATCCTGCCCAACCCCAAACCATGATTGGAATAACAATAAAAAAAATGGCATAATGAATTTTAGTTACCCAAAAAATTATATGGTTTTTGGCAGACAATTTCCAGGCTTCGGTGGTATATATCCTCCTGCTGAAATACTTGGTAAAGTCCATGAAAAATATCCAGAATATAGAAGAAAGTGCATAAATAAATGGAAGGTATAAATGCTGAACTTTATGTGCAGGAACCCATTTTTGAGATTCGCATTGGCGGATAATGGGGCTTTTTGCAATATCATCATCTATCCCGTCTACATTGGTATAAGTGTGGTGTATGATATTGTGTTTTTGCTTCCAGAAATAGGCACTTGCCCCCAGCCCGTTTGCAGAAACAAGCCCGAGGGCATCATTTAACTTTTGATTGGGACTATAACTGCCATGATTTGCATCGTGCATTACACTAAAACCGATACTTGCAAATATGAACCCAAGGAGGCCTGCGAGGAAAATTGCCGGTAAAGCGCTCATGTTTACCAGCATTAAAGCAAGATAAATACCGATCGCTGAACTTAACAAAACAATACTCTTTAAAAACAATCTCCAGTCACCTGTCCTTTTAATATGCTTATCGATGAAATAGGCGTCAACACTGGCTTTCAGGCTTTGATAAAACTGGTTATTACTATTATTGAAGGTTATTTTAGCCATATTGTGATTTTACAGGTGGGATATGATCTCACCTCATTTTTAAAGCAATAAATGTATCAGGTTCGGGAAAAAAATCTTGTATGAAAAACGACAAATACCAAATGCTTGTATTTGAAAGGTACGCTATTTATTTCATATAACAAGGGTCAATTCATCTTAAAAGGAGCCAGCATTTCAAATGCCGGAATGGTGACATTAAAGGTCTTCTTGTTGTTAAGGTTTTCAAGTAAATAAGTTCCCTGCATTTTACCCATTTCAGAACGGAGGTTGCATCCACTGATATATTGATAGGAAGTTGCGGGAGCTATCACAGGTTGAATACCAACCACGCCTTCTCCCTCCACTTCGCGGATACTGCCATTGCTGTCATAAATATGCCAATGCCTGCGCAATAATTTTACAGAAAAGTCATTGTTGTTTTCTATCGTGATCTTATAGGCAAACATAAACTCCCCGTTGATCGGGTTGCTGTATTCAGACTGGTAGAAAGTTTCAACGCTTATCTTAACTCCACCTGATATTTTAGAGATCATGCTTAAACTTTTGTTGAATATAATAAAATTATTTTTTGTTTCAGTAAATTTACGGTTCATTAACTGAATTTTATGCCTATAGACCATCATTACTATAAAAACAATGATATACAGGTATTATGGCAGCCAAAATTATGCATTCATTCCGGGATATGCTTCCGGGGATTACACGAAGTTTTTGATCCCCGCAGGAAACCCTGAATCCAATTGGATAAATCAGGCAGCCTGGCCATTATTGAACAGGTAAAGAAATGTCCAAGCGGTGCTTTAAGTGTTACATACAACGATAGAACCAAGAATGAATTATAATTTTTGAACGTTTTTGTACCCGTTCCTGGTAAGCCATTGCATATTTTTTCACGGTGGTCACCCTGAACCAGGATCTCTCCATCTTTTACAGACCCGCCGGTACCGCAAAATGCTTTTAATTTTTTCCCAATGGATTCCTTGTCAGCATTTGTTCCTGAGAACCCTTCCAATAATGTAACCGCCTTTCCCGCCCGGTGTTTTGTTTCGAGTCTTAGTTTAAGTTTTTGCTGTGCCGGTTCTAAAGTGGCGGAAGATTGTGCCGTTTCATATTCCAGTTTAAAACCAGGGTCGGTAGAATAAACAATACCGGAAACAGGAATTTTATTTTTTGACATAGTTTTTCTATTAATGTAAAATATTGAATGTAAAATGTAAAAGTCAGCGATGTTTGGAACCCGAAATCTTCATCAGGCAACGCCTTCTTTTTACATTTTAGATTTTACATTTAATATTTTTTAGTTTCTAAATGATCACCGCTTTTAAACTCAGGTCAAGGCTTATTGCCTGGTGAATGATTGCCCCGCTGGAAATATAATCCACGCCGGTTGCGGCATATGATTCAAGGTTATCATAATTGATCCCGCCACTGGCTTCTGTTTCATAACGGTCACCAATGATCTCCAATGCTTCCCGGATCTATTCCGGTGTAAAATTATCAAGCATGATCCGGTCAACTTTTCCAATGGCCACAACCTTCTTACATCTTCAATATTACGGGTTTCCACTTCTATTTTTAAGCCGGGCTTATTTGCTGAACATAGCTATAAGCCTTATTGACCGCTTTTTCAATACCGCCGCAATAATCAATATGATTATCTTTTAGCATGATCATATCATACAATCCAAACCGGTGATTTACCCCACCGCCGATCCTCACCGCTTCTTTTTCCAGCAACCGGAAATTAGGCGTGGTCTTACGGGTATCCAGCAATTTTGTTTTATAATCCTGGAGTTTTTCTGTATACTTTTTTGTAAGCGTTGCAATACCACTCATGCGCTGCATACAATTAAGCACCAGCCTTTCACATTGCAAAATGGTATGCACATCTGCCCATCACTTCAAAAGCAATTTCCCCATAGACCATCGGCTCTCCATCCTGCTTCATTTTTTTAAAAACAATGTCCTGGCTGCATAAAACGAAAGATCTTTTCCGCAACATCAACACCGGCAAAAATGCCATCCTCTTTTATTTTAAGAACGGCTTTGCCGGTCGCATCCCTGGCGAATGCAGCACAGAGTGGAATGATCCCCATCGCCAATATCTTCTGCCAATGCATTTTTTATCAGTTTATCCAGTTGCACATTATTCATGAAAACAAAGCTAAGCATTGAATAGAATACCCGGCAAAAAAAAACTCCCTGGCGGGAGCTTTATGATAGTATGTTATATTTAAAAGTTACCTGTTTTCAAATCTTATTTCCTGCAAGTCTGCCTGTCACCTTTTTGCTTCATAAAAACGGTGGTGCGATAAGACCCGTTTTTCGTAACCAAGGTCCCAATGCAATATTGAGAACCTGCATTTTCTCCCTTATGCAATACATCAAAACTTTTAACGGGAGCATTGGCAAAAAAATCTTTCAATACCATTTCTCCCTGGCTTTTACTGTAACTGTTGCTTTTGTCGGGAAGTGTTATTTCCACCGTGTTATCAAAATATTTTGCGATCTGTGTCTGCATTACCAACCTTTAACGCATTAACAACATCGTCAATGCTTCCTGCAAGTGCGAAAGAGCACAGGATCAGCAATAATTAATAGCGTAAAAATATGTTTCATAATGTTAATGTTTTTCGGGTACTAATTAGCTAAAAACGTGCCAACCAAAACAAAATTGCAGGGTTTTACAATTATTTATTCCTTAAGTTAAGACAATATCTACATGTTTAGCTGCAAATATTTAGTTTTACAAAATGGAAAGTAAGAAAATAATACTAATAATAATGGATGGCTGGGGCTGGGAAAAATAAAAAGAAGCGATGCCATTCAACATGCCAATGTTCCCTTTGTAAGTTCATTATATGGCAAATATTCCAAATACAACCCTGGTCACCTGCGGGGAAGAAGTAGGACTGCCCGCCGGGCCAGATGGGCAACAGCGAAGTTGGGCACTTAAACCTCGGTGCAGGCCGGATTGTTTACCAGGAATTGCAGCGAATCAATGTAGCCATCAGGACCAGATGAATTCCAACAAAATGAAAAGTTGCTAAATGCGATCCACTATGCAAAAAATAATCATAAACCCCTTCACCTTGCCGGTCTTGTGAGTGACGGAGGTGTGCATTCGCATATCAATCATTTGAAAGCCATTTTATCTACCTGTTCTGATGCAAGGATTAAAAAATGTGCTGGTACATGCTTTTACCGATGGCAGGGATACGGACCCAAAAGCCGGCTTCGATTACTTAACGATCCTGCAGGCACCACATGCAGCATACGGTTGGAAATATCGCGACCATCACCGGGAGATATTATGCAATGGACAGGGATAAACGCTGGGAAAGAATAAAGATCGCTTATGATGCGATGGTGCATGGCAATAGGAAACAAAACAGATGATCTAATGCGTTGCTATTAAAACAATCCTACGAAGAAGATGTAACAGATGAATTCATTAAACCCATCATCAATAGTACGCTTCCCAAAACAAGCATTGAAAATGGAGATGCCGTTATTTGTTTTAATTTCCGACAGACCGTTGCAGGGAAATCACTGAGGTACTACACAAAATGATATACCGGAACTTGGGATGCAAAGCTGGATCTGCATTATACCACCATGACACAATATGATCAACCTTTCAAAATGTTCACGTAATTTTTGAAAATGATGATCTGAAAAATACGTTCGGCGAAATATTATCTGCAGAATGGAAAACACAGATACGCATTGCCGAAACTGAAAAATACCCGCATGTTAGTTTCTTTTTCAGCGGCGGCAGGGAAAAGCCTTTTAAGGAGAAAAAAGAATCATGATCCCTTCTCCCAAAGTTGCCACCTATGATCTGAAGCCTGAGATGAGTGCATATGAAGTAACAGATGCGATGTTGCCGGAGATCAATTCAGGGAAACAGCTGATTTTATTTGCCTCAATTTTGCAAATGCAGATATGGTGGGTCATACAGGGGTTTGGGATGCGGTTATAAAAGCCGTTGAAACCGTAGATAAATGCGTAGAGAAAGTGGTGACTGCCGCGTTGAAAAATGATTATACTATTTTTTTAACCGCCGATCATGGCAATGCCGATTATGAAATAAATGAAGACGGCACTCCCAATACGGCACATACGTTAAACCTGGTTCCGTTATTCATCATTGATAATGAATGGAGGGGAAATGTTCAACCCGGGAAGCTGGCTGATATAGCTCCTTCTATCTTAACAATGATGCAACTTGACATCCCTTCGGAAATGACCGGTAATATTTTAATATCAGGTTAGGGAGTATGGTCTCAAAGAACGGCGAAGCCAATCAGGACGTCATTGCGAGGTACCTATAATAATTTTCAAGAACAATGATATCAAGTGCCGAAGCAATCTAGCCTATAAATAACGCCTGTTTCTATTCAGCCAGATTGCTTCGCCACGCAGAATTATTATTAAACTAAAATTTTAACTGTGGCTCGCAAAGACGCTCCGTAGGGGATTGCACTTATTCTACCTAATTCTAATATCATGAAGCGCTTCTTAAAAATATTCTTTTTGATCATACTGACCTGCCTGGTATTATTTCAACTTTATCCAAAACCTGCCAGGAATATTTCCGGCAGCATGGATGTGAAGGATATTTCAAGGACTCATGCTGTACCGGGGATGTGCAACAGGTCTTAAAAAAAAGTTGTTATGATTGCCATAGCAACCACACGGAATATCCATGGTACTCCAATATTCAGCCCCTCTCGCTCTGGCTGGATGGCCACATTAAGGATGGCAAAAAAGAATTGAATTTTTCAGAATTTGGGAATTACAGCCTTCGCAGAAAATATAGAAAGCTGGAAGAAATTGTACAGGAGGTCCGGGAAGGTAAAATGCCCTTAAAATCTTATACCCTGATACACAGATCCTCTACATTGACCGACAGCCAAAAGCAGGTCCTTGAAAACTGGGCAAAAGCCCTCAGAGATAGTTTAACCGCAAATTACCCCGCTGACAGTTTTATCCGGAAAAAATGACCCTTTTGTGCCATTTTCAGGCCGGGACAAGCCAAAGCCCGCTTCTATTTATCCGCAACCGGCTGATTGTTAAAGTTCAATCCTTTTTTAAAGGGATGCAGCTTCAGTTAAAACAAATTTGTCTATATTTATACGGTACAAAATCCATCAATTATGACCGAAGAGCAAATGCTTGCCGGAAGTATAAAAAATAATGCTGCCGCACAGGAAGCGTTATATAATAGATTTAGTCCCCGTATGTTAGGGGTATGTTACCGCTTTGCCAAAAACAGGGAAGATGCGGAAGACATGTTGCAGGATGGTTTTATTAAAGTGTTTACGCAACTACATCAATACAGGAATGAAGGGGCATTGGAAGGCTGGATCAGGCGCATTATCGTTCATACATGCATTAATATCCTTAAGAAGAATAAAAAATTTGCTGACAGTGTCGATATTATTCATGCAACCAGTATCCACATTAAAGAGGATATGATACCATCGATCATGCAGGCAAAACAGGTGGTAGAATGTATAAGGATATTACCATTGGGGTACAGAACGGTGTTGAACCTCTACGCAATCGAAGGCTATTCGCACAAGGAAATCGCCAGGATGCTTGAAATTGAGGAAAGTACCAGCCGCAGCCAGTATACCAGGGCTAAAGCCATGTTGGAAGATGTATTGATAAAAAAGAAAATAATTCAGAAGCCAAAAGCGAAGATCTCTTTTGGAACGGCAATATCGCCACTATGATGTAAAAAAATGTTTAACCCGTTTATTCAGACTACCACTAACTAAAAAGCTTTTTGTGAAAGATGGAAAAGAAATTCTATACGGATAATAATTTTGAGCAGTTCTTGAAGGATACCACCGATGATTTCAGGATGTACCCTTCAAAAAGGGTTTGGAATAGCTTGTACAACAATTTACACCCTGGCAAAAAATGGCCTTCGCTTGCTGTATGCCTTTTGCTGGTTTCCTCTATGATCTATATTGGTGTATCGCATAAAAATGAGATAGCAGGCTCACGCAAACCGGCAGATATTATGCTTGCTTCCCAATTACCGGCTTCATTAAATAACCAGGAATTAAAAGTATCTGCAGATCCATTATTGCCCGGAACTGTTGAAACGGTAAGCCCCGGCGACCGCCTTATTGATCTGCGATCAGCCACTGCTACCCAACGTGCCCAAACGAATCAAATCCGGAAACAGCGCGGTTCTGCGGTAAATAATAAAACTGGTGGCCCAGGCCGCCCTAATGCTACTGTTAGCAATACACGCAGTCAAAACCGGGAAGTTTTGACCATCTCCCCTGAAAATATCGTCCCCTTTGAAATACCCGGTGAAGCCATTACTGATCCTGCAGGAATACCAGGCGTAAACCAGGCATATGATCATACGAATAAAGAAATTGCGACAACAGACATACCTGTTACTACATCACTGACCGGCATTGAAAAAGCAAGTAGCATTGCCGTTTCAGAAATTAATAAACCTCCTGTTAAGAAGAGTCCCATCGCAAAAAATAATATAAGCTCCATCGATAAAGAATGGATCGAAGATTACGCTTTTCACAATAAGCCCAAAGAAAAATGGAGAGGAAGGCTTGCATACCAGTTTTATGCAACCCCATCCGTTGGATATCGGAATTTGAACAAGACAATGGAAAATAATGCGGTGCTACCGGCCTCCTTTTTAGCAAATAATCCTGGTGGAAGCAGCCGCAATGCCGATGTAAATTCATCCCTGAATCAATACCCTTCTCTCAACCTCGAAGCAGGGTATAGTTTATTGTACAGCTTTTCAAAAACAATCCGTTTAAAAGCCGGTCTTCAGTTGAATTATACCAACTATAAGATCCACGCTTATCAATTAAACCATACAACTGCAACAACCTTACTTTTGGCAGATCCAAATACCGGTGAACCTGAACTTGTTCAAAGATCCAGCAGTTTTGCAAATACGCCTTATGAGAATGCCAATAAAAATCTTAACAGTAATACCTACCAGCTTTCTATGCCATTGGGCGCTGATATAAAACTGGCAGGAAAGAACAGGCTGCAATGGCATGCCGGTGCAACCATTCAACCTACATTCATTGCGGGCGGTAATGGCTATCTCATTTCTTCGGACCTGAAAAACTATGTATATGATGCTTCATTTTTACGCAAGTGGAATATGAATGCTGCCATAGAAACATTCTTTACGTACCGTATTAAAAATGGCATTACTTTGAATGCGGGGCCACAGGTCAGGTACCAGCTATTTTCTACGTACAAAAACAATTATTCCTTCGACGAGAAATTATATAATCTTGGGTTGAAAATGGGTATTACCAGGAATTTTTAAAGGGCTTTCGTGCATAAATCATTTACGCAACAGCAACTGTTGCGTTTTTTATTTTATAACTGTTAAACTATAAAACTCCTTTTTGCGGTCATATAGTTTACGGCTAATTTTGACATATGAGGATATTATATTTTCTACCCATTTTATTATTTTTATTGGTTTCCTGCGGGCAGCAAAAAAAAATAGATACAAAACCGGTCGCTGTAAATTTAGATAGTGTGCTGGACCAGGGCTCCCCGGTTTTTTTCCCGGTTACCAATTATATAAAGGGCCAGGTATATGAAATTATAAATAAAGGCATTAACCCATTAAAGATCGTAAGCGGCCCCCGCCCGGATTCTACATGGGTAAAAATAGAAACGCTCAATGAAGCAATCGCAGATTTTTTAACGCCGGTAATAGATACAGCCAACATGCTGACGTTATTTACCGAAAAAAAATTCATGGATCAAACCCTGGATGCCATCACATTAACGTATGACCCTGTTAAAAACTTACCCGATTCGTTTGCTTTGCAGCATTGGGATGTGTATATAGATCCAAATACCAATTCGGTAAAAAGAATTTATATGGTAAAAAAAATATCCCCTAAAAAAACACTCCAATTAACCTGGCAATCGAATAAATGGTGCAAAATGGTAACCATTGCAGAAGACGCTTCCGGCAATTCATTTGTTGAAAGAGAAGTGAACATTAAATGGGATTTTTAAAGAACAATGACACAACAGGAATTTTCAAGCATCGCGGGATCGATCCCTGTATTTCCAGGCATTTATAAATATTATAATGCTGCCAATGAGCTCATTTATGTGGGTAAAGCAAAACAACTGCGCAAAAGGGTGAGCAGTTATTTTTCCAAAACCTTTACCAACTATAAAACCGCAGAGCTCGTACAACGCATACAGCGTATTGAATTCACGATCGTAAACAGCGAGCAGGATGCTTTTTTACTTGAAAACTCGCTGATAAAAGAATACCAGCCCCTTTTTAATATTAACCTTAAGGATGACAAATCTTATCCATACCTCGTGATAAAGAACGAGCCCTTTCCGAGGGTTTTCTTTACCCGAAAAAAAATAAAAGACGGATCGCAATATTTCGGGCCCTATACATCTGTGGCAAAAGTGAGGGAGCTGCTGGAATTCATCAAACAGTTTATTCCTTTACGCACCTGTAAATTAAATCTTTCCAAAAATAATATTGCTAAAAAGAAATTCAAGGTCTGCCTTGAATATCATCTTGGAAATTGCAAGGGCCCCTGCGAAGGATTGCAGTCAGTAGAAGATTATATGGCGGGCATCGAACGCTTAAAATATCTGTTAAAGGGCAACCTGTCACCCATCATGCAGGAATTCAGGCGACTGGTAAAAATGCACGTGGAGCAGATGGAGTTTGAAAAAGCAGCTGTTTTCCAACATAAGATCCAACACCTCCAGCAATACCAGGCCAGGTCCACAGTGGTAAATACAAATACCGGAACCGTAGATGTATTTTCCATTATTGAAGAAGGCGATCATGCATTTGTAAATTTTTTGGCCGTAAGTAACGGAAGTATCATCCAGACAAAAACGATCACCCTGCAAAAAAAGCTGGAAGAAACAAAAGATGAGGTATTGGTATTTTCAATCGCACAATTGCGCCAGACCTTTAACAGCGAAGCTAAAGAGATCATCGTTCCCTTCGAGATTGAATATCCTGAAGAAGGTGTACTCGTTACTGTTCCAAGGTCCGGTGACAAAAAAAAACTGCTCGAGCTCTCTGAAAAAAATGTTGATCATTTTAAAGAGGAGCTTCATGCCAGGAAAATATTAAAACTGGAAAACAAAACGGATGCTGAGAAACATGCTGCATTGCTTCAATTGCAAGCTGACCTTCAACTGCCAGCGCTCCCGGTTCACATTGAATGCTTTGATAATTCAAACCTGCATGGAACCAACCCGGTATCTGCGATGGTTTGTTTCAAAGATGGGCAGCCAAGCAAGGCCGATTACAGGCATTACAATATAAAAACGGTGGAAGGCATTAATGATTTTGCTTCCATGCAGGAAGTGGTTTACAGGAGATATAAGCGTATCCTCGAGGAAAATGCCCCGATCCCGCAATTGATCATTATTGACGGGGGAAAGGGCCAGTTAAGCGCTGCGCTGGAAAGTATCAGGACCATCGGACTGGATGGAAAAACAACGTTAGTAGGGTTGGCGAAAAACGAGGAAGAGCTTTTCTTTTCCGGGGATACGGCTTCACTACAACTACCCTGGAATAGTGAGAGCCTGAAGCTGATCAGGCGTATCAGGGATGAGGTACACCGCTTCGGCATCAGCTTTCATAGAAATAAAAGAAGTAAGGCAGCGATACAAAATGAATTGGAAAATATTTCCGGTATTGGTAAACAAACGGCTGATGCGTTGCTGAAAACCTTTAAGTCAGTTAAGAAAATAAAAGAGCTTCCGCTTGCAGAACTGGAAAACCTGGTCGGGAAATCAAAAGCCGGCATTGTTTATAAGGCATTGCATCGGGGTGATGAGATAACGCAAAGAGAGCGTTAAGATCCTGATCAGGCGTTTAAGCGGATGCAGCTAAGAAACGCCATTGCGAGCCACCACTAAGTATGTTTAGTTTGAGTACATTTTCGTGGCGAAGCAAGCTGGCTAAATTAAACAGCAGGCTACTAATAAACCAGATTGCTTCGCCACACAGGTTACTGATAATATAAATGCCTTAAGTGGCTCGCAATGACGTGCCCTATATCATTCATTAAAAATAAAAAAGCCCCTTCAAAAATGAAAGGGCTTTAAATAAGTAGTTAGTTTATATTAATAACTCCACAGGTTCTGCTCATAATTAAATATCTTTTCTTTGATATTTTCGCTTTCAAGCAATTGCAGTATCTCCATTTTCAGATAATCCCGGATAATTCTTGATCTGGAGATCATATGGATTGTCAATAGTGCTTTTTACGATCCGGCCATAGAACATACGGCTTTCAAATAATTCCTCCCAACTCATGCTGGCACCAAAGTTTTTACCATTGTATACTTCATACCTTGCGAAAGATTGGTCTCATATCAGGATAGTAAACCCAGAATAATTCTGTTTCACCCAAAGCGACATCCCATGTGAGGTGATACACATTTTTAACAGGGGCAATTCCAAGTATTCTCCAGAAAAAGGCGTGAACTTTCTTTATCAAAGATCACTTCTTCTTTAATTCTGAATTTGTAAAATGAATCGAGGTTAATTTCCGGCGTCATTGTTTTATAGATCCAATAGAGATTACCGAATGAATCATAAATCGGAACATCAATTGCATCTCCACCAACAATTTTAGCAACATCTGCTATTGTCATCGGTGTAGTGAACCTGTCATCAATGCTAGCAAAAACGGTAACGCCACCACTGCCGGACCATCCTGGATCGCTTTAAAAAGGATAGAAATGAAGCGCTGGTTACCATTGTCTTCATCTGCCGAATAGCGGAAAGGAAGATTTATCTTTTCCCGGATATCGATCTCTCTCCATAATTTTTCACGGTATACCGCATCATCTTCACGAATATGCTCATAAGCAAGGGTTGCCTGTCTTTAATACAGATTCGTTTCAATGGCATCATTAGGCCTCAGTGATTTCTTCACAGCTTTGATGGGCAGACTATCACTTGGCAGGTGCCGGTGCGGCAACTACTGCTGCAATGTGTCTGCAGTTGCAACGGTAGGTTCTATTTTTGCCTTGGTCTTTGTTTTCGTAGTTTTCTTAGCTATGTTCTTTACTTGGCTGTCCGCTTTTTTTTCTGAGCAACGGCTGTATCAGCAAAGCCGCCCAATAAGACCAACAAACAACAAAATACTTTAAAAAATCTTTTTCATAGTGATAAATTATTTAATAATAGAGCAAAATTGGCGGACTTCTATGTACGCTTGGACCATCAGGACCACTACTTTTACATTATCAAAAGTTACTATGAACCTGGACCACATCTAGCATAAACGTCGCCAATGGCGCTAAATTGCTTCCACTGATGTATAGAAGTTTGTGCAACATTCGGAAATTGCCCCGGAGAAATAAACAGTTGCACTAACCACAGTAAATGTGCGTCGAAATCAAAATTCTCCAGTTCTGCACGGCAAAACTGCTGGGTTTTAAATTACAACGGATGGCATCCTTACCACCACGCGGTCCAACTTTTAATATCGGATCAGGAATTCTTTTGACCCTGAAGTCAAATGTACTTGCTTTCCTATCAGCAGTTACCGTAATGCTGGCTTTGCCGATCGCACTTACACGTTACTGTCCTTTGCTTCCAGTGCCGCTGAAATAGTGCCACCAGTCATATGTAACGGTTGTTTTATCCCAACCTGTAGCAGAACCAATGGTTACAGGATTATGAACACCAATATAAAATACGTTCATCTTATCAAGCATTACTGCTGCACCACCTGGAGTTCCAACGGTATATTTAACATCAAAAGTCTTTGCTTCTTTTGTTCCATCGGGTTTTGTATAAGTAACATTAACCGGTACATGCTGGGCGCCGCCGCCACTTGCCTGGAACTTATAAACAGCCCTTCCATCAGCATCAATTGGAATTGATGAGCCATTGATACTGATCTGCGGCTGTGCTGCTTTACTGTACGCGCCAACACCTGCAGTAATTTGACTTCTTCACCAGGCATTACATAATTGGAACTTTGTCCAACCAACGCAGCAAATTGGTCATATACAACTTTAACAGCTCCGATCTGGTCATGACAAAAAGTTACCACCAGGTTCTCTGCATTTTTTACATTGTTTTGAAATTTGCTCAACAAGGTAAGACCAGCCACAGTTGGAGTCATGTGAAAGAATGCTTCTGTAAATGCCTTTTTCTTTCCATCCTGCCCAACTATGGGGGTAACATCTACCGGAAAAGTTTTATCAAATTCAGCTTTAATTTCCGGGTGAAATTGCAAGCATTGCTCTCCTGTATTCAATTAATCTTTTTTCTAATTCCGCGCCTTGTTTTTTTCCACCTTCCCCTTCACCGAATAACCGGGTGGCTGCTTCAAGATTATCTTCTTTAAATTCTTCTTTGCCATCCACCATTTTGGAATCCGGCTTCTTTTTTCAGATCAACTTTAATTTGTTGATGTAAACATCCATGTGCATCAGAAAGCTTTTTAGCCTCATTTGCCTGATCGGTTGCCATGGCTTTGCCTGTGTCGGCTGGTAACGGGATCCGTCAGATTTGCCTGCAAAGACTTATATAATGTTCCGTTTGCTGTGGTAATGTTCGTATTTGAAGTAACCAAACTCGCGTCAACCACTTTAAATGCATTCAAAATCTCAGATGATACATTCAATGCAAGCAGTGCGGTAAGCACCAGGTACATCAGGTTGATCATCTTCTGCCGGGGCTCTTTAGGTAAAGCCATAACTGATTGGTTTTAATAGTTTTTACTGAATGTTGTTTGATTCGAAATTTAGTAAGGTATTATCTTCCCTGCATAGCGGTAAGCATGTTACCATATACAGCATTTAATTTACCGAGGTTGTTCGCCAATGTGCCGATCTGCTCTTTAGCCCTGTTTGCATCATCTACGCTGGCTCATCATCGCCTGGCTTGCTTCAGCCATTTTACCGTAGAAGCTATTCAATGCTTTCAGGTGGTTATTACTTTCCTTCAATTCCAGTTCATAAATGGTATTTAATGAACCGAGGTTTTTTGTAAGAACCTGTACCTGCTCATGAAAGCCTTTTGCACTTTCAGATGCATTATTAAATGAAGCCATAGTGGTGGCGCTGCTGTTAAAGGCAGTGGCCATGGTTCCGATAGCAGTTGTTGCTTCTTTCGTCTTAGCGCTGAAATCGCTGGTTGATTTTACCACATCACTCACGTCAGAGATCCCTGCAACGCTGGTACCCAGTTTTTGAAAACCTTCACCCAGCCTTTTTAAATTGGCAGGAGTAATATCAGCATCCTGTAGCATCTTGTCCATATTATTTAATGCAGGGTTACCAACCGGCACCGCTTTATGCGCATTCGCTTCAAACTCCTCTTTAACCGGCGGATAGATCAAATATAAAACCCCATATATTAAGAATATGATCGCTCTCCGTGTACAGACCAATTTTTAACCATAGATCGGCAATCGGCGTGTGAAGGATCTTCTGTAAAGCTCCAAAAATTACTGCCGCTGCACCAATAGAAACTGCAACGTCCATCCATTTGCTTACGTTCGAAGGAATTTTTACTGACATGTTTTTTTAAATTTTAAGGTTCTTAAGTGGGATTGTTTTTTGTTTGAAAATATTTAGAATAATAACCCGTTCTTAAAAAAGATTAAGAACGGGTCATCAAAGTAATAAATAATTTTAGAAAATGTAATCTATTTTTTTCCTCTTTTTGGTGCTGGTGGCAAATCGATCACACAACGAAATCCAATATAAGATTTTGCTGTATCCTGGTATTCGTAACTACGTGTACTTGTCTGCAGAAAATGACCTACATCTTTCCAGCTACCACCGCGTAATACTTTACGCTTCATCCGTGGAGGATCAGAATCTTTAGCATTCCAGCGAATATCCGGGTTCATATCATGTTGGAAATTGTAACCGCCTTCATAATATAATGAAGAGGTCCATTCTGCAACATTACCTGCCATATTATATAATCCAAAATCATTTGGCCAGTAAGCATCTGCTCTAACAGTATAAAATCCTCCATCTTCAGGATAATTACCACGACCCGGTTTAAAGTTTGCCAGGAGGCAACCTTTTTTATTTCTCAGGTAAGGACCACCCCATGGGTAAGGCGACTGTGAACGTCCGCCTCTTGCAGCATATTCCCATTGTGCTTCGTTTGGTAACCTGAAATCAGATTCAGGAGACCTTTTCTTACCTTCTAAGTATGAATTTAAATAATGAGTGCGCCACTCGCAGAAAGCAGTTGCCTGTTTCCAGGAAACTCCCACTACAGGATAATTTCCGAAGGCAGGGTGGTTATAATATTTTTTAGCCATTGGCTCATTGTAGGAATATGCAAAGTCTCTTACCCAGCAAAGCGAATCAGGATATACAGGGATCTTTTGCTTTAATATGAAAGCAGAACGTGGAATCGTTACATCCCTGTTTTGGGATGCGGCTTTATAATCGAATATCTCAGATTGATATACAATTTTATTGGCATCCAGTTCT
Organism: uncultured Chitinophagaceae bacterium; assembly: GCA_963779595.1. GTDB lineage: Bacteria > Bacteroidota > Bacteroidia > Chitinophagales > Chitinophagaceae > Ferruginibacter. The sequence continues at coordinate 1,380,348 of CAVZYY010000002.1, forward strand.
TTTTTACCAAATATGCGGTTATCCGGTGTTACAATGATCGCATCGATCTTTTCAATGGTTGCTTTATCACCCCATTTAATAGTGCTGGCTTTTTTCCAGTCAACATATTCATTACCGTCCTGCCCCTGTTTTACATACCCCATCAGTTTGGCAGCAATTGAATCTCTTACCCAGTTTGTAAACTGGCGATATTCGTTGTTGGTAATTTCAGTGGCATCCATCCAGAAACCACTTATAGACACCTGTTTGTTACGGGCGGTATAAGCATAGTTCATGTCTTCGTCACTTGGACCCATATGAAAGGTTCCCGGTGGCACATATACCATTCCCGGAGGTTTTGGCAGGGTCCACCTTGAGCCTGGGGCAACGCCATGAAGCTGGCCGTCATTTGGCAATGACTTGCCTTTGTTTTTCCCAAGCAACTTACAACTGCTCGAAGAAGTGGCGATAGCAATTACGGCTATCACGTAAAACAACCGATTGTTCATTTTTTTATACTTTGAGGGTAATGGGCAAATGTAATGATTATTTTGATTTATTATCATTTTGGGAATATTCGTTATAATAAAATTTTACACAAATTTTGTCCTGAACAATCTTAAACGACTAAATTATTTAAATATTGTGAACTTTCATGTTAATTAAGGGTCATTTTTTATCAATGCCTTTAATTCGCTGATAGTGCTTACGGGGCGCAGGCAATGGTAGTTTTTACAGAGGTACAGCAGCGCGTTTTCGGGGTGGTCTTTATGCCTTAACAACGGAAAGTTATCCCCATTATCCAGCCCAGTAGAACCCTGTAGTATTTTATTCGGCCAATAAATGCTCAAAACCTCTGCCAGCAGCTTATCCCGGCCCTTTCCCGTTATTACAATTTCATCGGTACCCATGGCTTGTTTTAAAATCATCGTAGCCCAGATACCAAAAGAAGACGGGTATTTCTCAATGATGGTTGCCATACTGTTGATCATTTTATAAGCCATTTCTTTCCATTCATCTTTTTCAAATACCACAGACAGGTAAAGTAAATTTTCTGCCATGATGCTATTCCCGGAGGGGATGGCACTATCATATATCTCAACTTTTCGTGTAATCACATCAGTTTGTTTCTGATGTGTATAATAAAAAAAACCACTTTCAGGGTTTTGAAAGTTGCCGATCACATATTCAGTGATCTTTTTGGCCTCCAGCAAATAGGCCTGGCCGGAAGTAAGTTCCTGTAATAAGATACAGGCCTGGATCAAATACGCATAGTCATCGAGGTAAGCGGGGTGCCTGGCCTCGTTGTTTTTATAACTGTGAAAAACGATCTCCCCGTTCTTACTGAATTTTTCTTTTATAAAATCAAAAAGTGAAACTGCCAGGATTTTATATTTTTCATCCCCCAATGCTGCAGCCGCCTTACAAATTGCCGTTAGTAACAATGCATTCCAGCCAAGTAATATTTTATCATCGGTGATGGGCCTTACTCTTTTTGACCTTGCTTTTAATAATTTTTTGCCTACAGCATCTATGATCTCCCGTAACTGTTTTAAACCGGTTGAATGTTCAGCAGCAAAAGCAGTTTCATCTTTGCTGATGTGTAAAATATTTTTACCTTCCCAGTTGCCATTTTCAGTTACACCATACCATTCACAAAACAGCGTTGCATCCTTTCCCGCAATGGCTTCAATTTCTTTTTTATCCCATACATAAAATTTCCCTTCTACCCCTTCGCTGTCGGCATCAATGGCTGCAAAAAAACCGCCTTCCGGGTGCTGCATTTCATTCATCAAAAATTGCAGGATGTGCTCAATGGATCTTTTATATATTTCTTTTTGAGTGATCTGCCATGCATCGCACAAAACATTTACCAGTAAAGCATTGTCGTAAAGCATTTTTTCAAAATGTGGCGCCAGCCACTGTGCATCGGTACTATACCTTGCCATGCCTCCTGCCAGGTGATCGTATATGCCTCCACGTAACATTTTCTGCAATGAGAATTCTGCATGTTCAAGCGAAGCTTCATCTTTAAAATGATGCGCAAAGGTTAACAGGTATTGTATTGTAAAAGTTTGCGGGAATTTGGGTGCAGCACCAAATCCGCCATATACCTTATCGGCCGATCGTAAAATATTTTCATTGATCAGCCTGCATTGCGCTGTAGTAAAATCCTTATCCCCGGTTGTTCCCGAAACAAGGGCATTATCCCTGTTAAAATTTCCTGATGAATTGATATGATCCAGCAACGTATCTGCCTGCTGTTCTATTTCATCCCTCCTGTTTTTCCATGCATCTGCAATATAAAATAAGATATCTTTCCAGGAGGGACGGTTAAACGCTTTTTGCGGAGGGAAATAGGTTCCGCCATAAAATGGCTTGCTGTCGGTGTTCAAAAAAACATTCAATGGCCACCCCCCACTCCCCGAGATCGCCTGCACTGCGTCCATGTAAATATGGTCAAGGTCCGGCCGCTCTTCCCGGTCAATTTTAATATTGATGAAATGTTCGTTCATGTATGCTGCCACTTCCTCATTTTCAAAACTTTCTTTCTCCATTACATGGCACCAATGGCAGGCGGCATACCCGATACTGACCAATATGGGCCTGTCTGATTGCTTTGCTTTCGCAAGGGCTGAAGGGCCCCAGGCATGCCATTGAACAGGATTGTGTGCATGCTGCAGCAGGTAAGGGCTTGTTTCATTGATCAATTCATTGGTGAAGGGGTGTTCCATTGCCTAAAATTAAACAAATGAGCTTTTAATAAAGAAAGAAGGGAAGTAGAAAAGAAAGGAAAGTTTTGATCAAATATTATTTCCTCGATGATTCTGAAAGAAATTTTTCCAGCGCACTGATCATACTGGGTGCCTGGGGCTGTGGTGCTTTGATGTCCAGGGTAAGGCCTGCTTCCTCTGCAGCCTTAAAAGTGTTAACCCCAAATACGCCGATCCTGGTTCCGTTTTGTTTGAATCCCGGGAAATTTTCCATGAGGCTTCTTACACCACCGGGAGTAAAAAAGCAAATTACATCATAATTACGGGCGATCACGTCTCTCACATCATTGCTGATGATCTTATAAAGAACCGGTGTTGCATAGCCACAATTATGATTTTTCAGCCAATTGGTGATCTCGCTATCGAAAGATTCGGAACAGGGGTATAAAAATTTTTCATTGTCCTTATGCTTATTGATCACATCAAATAAGCTTTTATTCGCCCCATCTGCTCCGTAAAAAACCTTCCTTTTGCGGTATAAAATGAATTTTTGAAGATATAAAGCAACTGCTTCGGTGATGCAGAAATACTTGGTATCCTGTGAAACGGTTATTTTCATCTCATCACAAATGCGGAAGAAATGATCAATGGCATTGCGGCTCGTAAAGATCACGGCCGTGTAGGAAGCAATATCAATCTTTTGTTTGCGGAAATCTTTTGCAGGTATGCCCTCAACCACTATAAATGGGTAAAAATCAAGGCTTAAGCCATATTTACTGGCTAAATCAAAGTACGGCGATTTTACACCTTCCGGTTTTGGTTGGGTAATAAGTACTTTTTTAACTGATTTATTGCCAGCGCCTGCTTTTTTTAGATCGTTTTTTATCATACTTACATATCCAAATAATGATGCAAAATTACAGGTTTTTACTCATAATTAGTACGGCAGCCTTATAAATAAGTAAAAGTGGAAGGAGCTCTATACCAACTATATATAAAAAAAAATGTAGTCCGCTCACTTTGAGCCTTGCCTGGAGCAGCCCGTATGACCTGAAAAACCGGAGCAGCATCATAACGGTGATCATAATGAATGATATGATGACGGTTATTTTTACCAACCCGATCCCGGAAAGGGCCATAATAATAACGATGGGAACAAGGCAGATCGCAATGATCTTATTGATCAAAAAAACGATGAAGATGTAGGTTTCTGCTTCCTGGCTGTAGCCGGTAAGCCAGCCTGCAAATTTTAAACTGCAAAATTTTACGAGGTAAATGATCAGTACACTTGAAATGCAGACAAGCAATGCATTCCAGTTATCATAGGTTGCTGCGCCATAATAATTTAGGAGTAAATAAAGATACCATCCGCTTATGATCACGAAGAACAGGTTAAAAAGCATTGACGGGAGTTTGGCCTGTAACAACTGATCGGTAAGTTGATTTTGCCTCAGGGAGGTATTAAAAAAAACCCTCACGAGGTTGTTGAAATAACGGGAGAAACTAAACCGGAGGATACCAAGTAATAATAAAATGAATGCCAGTATATAAAAAAGCATTTCCTTCTGGATATATTTGCGGGGCTGCTGGAAAACTGGCACGGGAGGAGCAGTGCTGTTTAAAAAAATATTCTCTTTTAGTACATTTTCCAAAACAGGCGATTTCTTTACCGGCACTGGCAAAGAAATATAGGCACTATCCATAGCCTGTATGACAGAATCGGGTTGCTGTAAAACCGAATCCATTTGCTGAATGACAGAATCGGGTTGCTGCGCACCTGCAGATAGTGACGATAAAAAAACCAACAGCAAAAAAAAACGGGCCTGTTTCAATAGCATTAATTGTTTCTCCTGTAAAAATACTCCCTATCCTCAAACTATTTTAAAAGTAATTGATATATCCAATATGAATTTTGGATGATCCCTTCAGGGTGAATTTCACATCATCCCTTTTTCCAATGGCATAACTCAGGTTCAATAGCCCGAGCTTTGTTTCATAAACAAGCCCAAGGCCGGTACCGATGAACTGGTTATTGACATTTACCGACTGGTATTTATTTTTTGTGATCCCGGCATCTACAAAGAAAAATAAATAAGAGTTCAGGTCAAAAATATAACGGTACTCTGCAGTAGCCACTCCATACCTTGTGGCATAGATGCTTTCTTCATCAAAACCACGCAATAATTTATACCCCCCGATCTGGAAAAGCTCATTTCTAAAAATGCCGGGGCTTGCATAAAGACCACTGTTCAAAGCGGCTTTAAGGACCGCTGATCTTCCAACCGGGAAATAATGAGCCCCGGAAAGCCTTAATCTTAACTGGTAGCTCCTGGGTTTTATAGAGTCGTATAAAGATGCATAATTAAAAGACGGGTCTTTGATATTAATGATATCCGTGTTTTGTTTTACTTTTTTTACACCAACAATGGTTATTATATTTATTTCATTGCCGGACTTTGGATTGTAGCGGTAATTGGTTCTTATCCATTCGTAATTCAACCCTACGTTCACCGCATTTACATCAATATTTACCGGTAATTTTTTTTGTGCCTTGATAAAATTGGTATCTACGGCGCCCGATAGTAAACTTGTATTTTGCCACTGAACAAAGATCTTACCTGTTTTATTTGCAGACAATACATACTGCAACCCAAGCTGGGCATTTACCTGCAAAAAGTTTGAATCCTTCTTAAACAGGTCAAACAAAAGATCGAATCCAAATGGAGAATTAAATATATATGGCTGGTTATACCCGAGGTTAAGCCTGGGAGACTTTGGCTGCAGTTGCTGCCATTTCAATAAAATGCCTTCTCCGCTCCCCAGCAAATTTTTCAGATCAAGATTAACGTCGCCTGTAAGCTGCAATTTACCCGTGTTATTGGCCGCGGGTAAAAATCCAATTAAAAAGTTAACCTGGCTGCTTTTCTTTTGTTGCAGGTAAAGATTCAGTACCGATCCGGTTCCAAGCATCGTAAGGTCTGATAGCTGAACAGTTGTTATATAGGGCAATTCAAGCATTCTTTTATCTACCTGTTGTAATTTTTCTTTATTGTAATTACTTCCCGGGGAAATGTACAGGTAATGTTGTAAAAAGCTTTTACTGATCTTTGCATTGCCATAGATCCTGATACTATCCACGTGATATAGCAATCCCTTGTCGGCTTTTAATGAGGCGCTTATCCTGTCATTGATGATCTGCACACTGTCTAAATAAACAGACGCGAAAGGATAACCTTCTTTTTCATAATGGTTTAAGATGCGTTCCTGCAGTAGCTGCAACTGTGATAAATTAATGGGTTTATCCAGGAAATTCTTATCGCGGAATCCTGCTTCATCCAACACTTTTTTTTCAATATTGACGGGCGAAAGCTGTACCCAATTATATTTTGTGCCAAGGTATACATTGACAAAGCTGACCGAGCCCTCCGTCCAGCTACTGTCAACCGAGGCCACGGGGTATCCTTTGGACGCAAGTAAAACCGGTAATTTATCAATATAAGTGATTAAAACAGGCTGGTTGCTGAATGTAGTTTGAAGTTTTAAAACCCCGGGGTTAAACAAACTATCTTTGTCTGTGAAATTGATCCTTAGTACATAATCATTTTTTGACCCCGTTTGTGCAGCCACTTGCATAAAAATGCTGCAACAAATAAAAATTGTCAAAAAAGTTTGTTTCAAATGTGTACAGGCAATTTTCATGCAGTTAATCAGGCATTCTAACCGTAAATCTACAATCTTTGGCGGGTATTTATATTCATATTCCATTTTGCAGGCAGGCATGTACCTATTGCAACTTTCATTTTTCCACCTCGCTCACCCAAAAGCTTCCCCTACTGGAAGCCATTGGCAAAGAGATCGGCCTTACCGAAAATAGCGCCCCCGGGGATGAAATAGACAGCCTTTATTTCGGCGGTGGGACACCGAGTTTATTGAACGGGGATGAATTAAAGAAGATCTTTAATGCCCTGGAAAAAAAATTTACTATTTCAAAAAACGCCGAGATAACCCTCGAAGCAAATCCTGATGACATTGATCCCCTGGTCCTGGAACAATGGATGAAAAACGGTATCAACAGGATCAGCCTGGGCGTACAATCTTTCAAAGAGGAAGAGCTTCGCTGGATGAACCGGGCACACAATGCAGCCCAATCACTAAAAAGCATAGACGAAATTCTGTCAGCTGGTATCACCAATTTTTCTGTTGACCTGATCTTTGGCTCACCCTTATCTGGTACAGGCGATCTTAAAAATAACCTCGAGATCATCTTTGAAAAAAACGCGCCGCATGTGTCCTGCTATGCGTTGACAGTAGAGCCAAGAACAGCGCTCCATAAAATGATCGGTCAAAAAAGATCGTTGGGCGTGGATGAAGCAAAGCAGGCTGAACAATTTTTACTGTTAATGGACCTGATGGGATCACAGGGGTATGAGCATTATGAAATAAGCAATTTTGCAAAGCCCGGCATGCGGAGTAAACACAACAGCAGTTACTGGCAGGGCAAAGTGTATTATGGCTTTGGGCCTTCTGCCCATTCCTTTGACGGGAATAATACAAGACGCTGGAATATCTCCAACAATGCATCGTACATTCAATCTATTGAAAAAAATATACTTCCATCCGAAGCAGAAGAACTTACGGCAACACAGCAATTGAATGAATATATCATGACCTCTTTAAGAACCATGGAAGGAACCAGTTTAGAATTCATACGTTCCAAATACGGGAGAAGTTTCTCAAAAAAATTACTGGAAGAAAGCAACCAATATATTGCTACAAAGAAACTGTTCCTTGAAAAGGAAAATCTTGTATTAACGAAAGAAGGGAAATTATTTGCAGATGGAATTGCTGCCGGCCTGTTCTTTTGATCAACGCAGTTGTTTCCTGAAGTGCTTAACTGCCTGGGCGATCGTTAAGTAAATGACCATGATCAAAATGGCTGAACCCGGAATATTTGAAAATGAGAAAGGCATTGTTTTATTTCTATATTAAAATTACAACAAATCTAGACCAGCACTGTTTCAATTTGGTTAAATTCAGCTTCTGCGGGGAGGTTTTCCCATAAAATTTTATGAATGGCATCCGCTATAGGCATTTCAGCTTTAATTTCCTGGTTGATGATATGCATACACTTACTGGCATTATAACCTTCGGCTACCATGCTCATTTCCAACTGGGCTGCTTTGACGGAATAGCCTTTGCCGATCATATTTCCAAAAGTACGGTTGCGGCTAAAAAGAGAATAACAGGTAACCAACAGGTCGCCGAGGTAAACTGAAGCCGCATAATTATTGTGATTTTGAATCCCCTCCGTTGATTTTTTGTGTTCAATATAACCCACTTCGGCATTGATGATACCTGCTTTCCTTAAAAATCCTGCCATCTCATCGGCACTGTTGGCAATCAATACGCTTAAAAAATTATCGCCGTAATCAAGCCCGTGTGCAATACCGGCACCCACAGCATAAATATTCTTTAAAACGGCTGCATACTGAACACCATAGATATCCTTGTTTTGAACGGTGTTCAAATAAGATGTTTTAAAATACTGGGAGATCTCGTGCGTGATTTTTTCATCAATCCCGGTAAAAGTGAGATAGGATAATTTTTCTGCTGCTATTTCTTCGGCATGACATGGGCCGAGTACCGCAAAATAATTTTCAAGTGCTACATCAAAATTATCCCTGAGATAATCATTGAGCAAAAGGTTTTGCTCGGGTAAAATTCCTTTGATCGCAGAAATGATCTTTTTCCCTTCAAAGATATTTTTGTCCAGCGGGGATAACACTTCTGCGGCAAAAGCAGATGGCACAGCGATCAGGATCACATCAGCCTTCTTTATCACTTCAGCAGCCTGTGTTGTGAGTTTTAATTTTTCAATATCAAAATGAGCAGAAGTCAGATATTGCGGGTTGTGATGGCGGGTCTTAAAATGCTCAATGGCTGAGTCGCTGCGGTTCCACCAATATATTGTTTGCCCGTTATCGGTTAAGATCTTTGCCAACGCGGTGCCCCAACTGCCGCTTCCTAATATTCCGAACTTCATAGTTCATTGTTTTTAGTTCATAGTTTTTAGTTCGTGGTTGTAAGACAGCACTAATAATAAAATGGGTCTGCAAACTATAAACTAAGAACTATGAATTTGTATTAAAGCCCTAACTTTTCTACTGCCAATTGCGCTGCAATCTGGCTGGCATCTTTTTTATTATAACCCTTCGCCTGTGCCACTAACTCTCCGTCTACTGTAGCGCCGATCGTAAAAAGCCTTCGCCCGTTCTCAAATTTTTCATCAAGTGTTTCAAATTCGAGTGCCTTCCCGTTCTTATTGGCCCAGCCGTATAATTTATTTTTTATGTTTATTTCAACACCCTCAAGGTCATCTGTAAATAAGTGTGGGAATATGATATACTCTTCAACCCAGCGCTGGGTTTTCTTATATCCTTTATCAAGAAATACAGCCCCGATGATCGCTTCAAGGGTATTACCAAATATCTGGGAGATCTTTAAAGCATTATCAAACTTGTTATAGAAAGTAATTTTTTTCAGCCCCATTTTGAGTGCGATCTCATTCAGTTTTTGCCTGTTCACCATTTTACTGCGCATCTCAGTCAAAAATCCCTCGCCTTTGTAAGGATATTTCCTGAAAAGATAATGTGCAATGATGGAACTTAAGACCGCATCGCCAAGGAATTCCAGGCGTTCATTATTTTCGTCTGCGCCTTCCCGTACTGACCGATGGCTCAATGCCGTTTTGTATAAGGAAACATCACCCGGTGTAAAACCAAGCACATTATTGAGTTGTTTTTTAAACTCTTTCTTTTTTTTATCGTTCTCGAAAAAGGTTACTAAAAAATTCAAAATAAAATTAAATATGTTTTAACCGAAATTAGGTCATTTGTATTAAACAAATAACAAACCGAATGCTTTAAGGGTTGGGCTGGTTAAAGAGGTCAGGCAATATATTTTTTTACAATAACGGATGCATTGTGCCCGCCGAAACCAAAGGTATTGCTGAGTGCAGCATTCACCACTTTGTGCTGGGCTTTGTTAAATGTAAAATTGAGTTTAGGATCGAGTTCCGGATCATCTGTAAAGTGATTGATCGTGGGTGGAATAATATCTTTTGTAACTGCCATGATACAGGCCAGTGCTTCCAACGCGCCCGCTGCCCCGAGGCAATGCCCTGTCATGCTTTTTGTAGAACTAATATTGAGATCGTACGCATGACTTCCAAATACATTTAGGATCGCTTTTGTTTCTGCAATATCACCCAGTGGTGTGGAAGTTCCGTGTACATTAATATAACCAATATCTTCCGGTTTCATGCCGGCATCTTTCAATGCAACATGCATTACATTTTTTGCGCCCAGGCCTTCGGGGTGAGGTGCAGTTATATGATATGCATCTGCGGTTGCTCCGCCCCCTGCAATCTCACAATAGATCTTTGCGCCACGGGCCAATGCATGTTCAAGGCTTTCGAGGATCAATACCCCGGAACCCTCACCCATCACAAAACCATCCCGGTCTTTATCAAATGGGCGACTGGCTGTTTGAGGAGAATCATTTCTTTCGCTGAGGGCTTTCATGGCGTTGAATCCACCTACGCCTGCTGCACTGATAACTGCTTCACTTCCTCCTGTAATAATTATATCTGCTTTATCCAGGCGGATATTATCAAAGGCATCGATGATCGCATTGGTAGAAGAAGCACAGGCACTGACCACCGCATAATTGGGGCCGCGAAATCCGTGACGCATAGAGATCTGTCCTGCAGCAATATCAAGGATCATTTTTGGAATAAAGAATGGATTGAAACGGGGTGTTCCATCTCCTGAAGCAAAATTGATCACTTCTTCCTGGAAGGTGATCAGGCCACCGATGCCACTCGCAAAAATAACTCCAACCCTGTCCGGGTTGACATTCTCTTTCGAAATGCCCGCATCTTTAACTGCTTCATCGCTTGCGATCAATGCAAACTGGCAGTAACGGTCCATTTTACGGGATTCCTTCCTGTCGAGGTAAACGGTCGGTTCAAAGTCTTTAACCTCACAGGCAAACCTGGTTTTAAATTTCGTAACGTCGAATTGTTTGATGAAATCGCAGCCACTTATACCATTAGCCAAACCCTGCCAATATTCATCAACAGTTTTACCCAATGGAGTAAGGGCACCCAACCCGGTAACTACTACTCTCTTTAAATCCATACAATTTGCCTGTGATAATTAAAAAGATATTACTTGGCGTTTTCTTCCAAGTAAGATACAGCCTGGCCAACTGTGGTAATGGTTTCGGCCTGCTCATCCGGAATAGAAATATTAAATTCTTTTTCAAATTCCATGATTAATTCAACGGTGTCCAAGCTATCGGCACCTAAATCATTTGTGAAAGAAGCTTCGGGTGTAACCTCGGCCTCGTCAACACCTAATTTGTCAACAATGATTTTTTTAACTCTTGTTGCAATGTCTGACATGGTAGTAAAATTTAGTTAATACAGCTGCAAAAATATACTTTTTGATCTAATTACAAAGAAATACTAAATACGGCCGGATATTATACAAATCACAGTAAATCCCACATCTGTTTGAAATTTTTCAAAGCAGCTAAATCAAAACTGAAAATTATGTATATTGTAAGCTCTTCCGCGCCCCTTGTATCCCTTAATTTTAAAAAGAACTTAATGGGTTTAAAGCAAATCGATCATGGCACTCCTGAATATAAGCAAATGATACAGCTTAGGCAGCTCATTTTGCGTCAACCTTTAGGACTGACCTTTTCGCAGGAAGAGCTTGAAAAAGAGAAGGAAGACATTTTAATTGCTGCTTTTGATGATGATGATATGCTTGGCTGCTGTATGCTTGTACCTATTGACAGCAATACCCTTCGCTTAAGACAGATGGCTGTAAATAACAATCTGCAGGGTAAGGGTATCGGGGCTTCCATTATGTCCTTTGCCGAAAATATTGCCAGGGATAAGGGTTACCGGAAAATGATCATGCATGCCCGGGTTACTGCCATTGGTTTCTATGAAAAATTCGGCTACAAGGCCTGGGGGGATGAATTTATTGAAGTGAATCTCCCGCACCGGGTCATGGAAAAGAAGCTGTAACGTTTAAGGGTTGCAGTGCACTTCCCTACTTTTTGATTTTTGCTGCAAGTATCTTCCTCGCTTCATGCACATCATCCCCTTCAAATGCTTCTTTAGGTATAATAAAAAATGAAGTGCTGTTAAAGTATAAGTGGAAGAAATGAGGGCTTTCGATCCAGGTACTGAATTCCGTCCATTGCCAGCCCCGGCTTCCCCTGTTATTCTCAATTTCAAATTCCCCATTACTTAATATTACCCTGAATGAATCTTTAAAAGTAGCCGATTTCTTATAAATGATCGTGGGTAACAGGAACCAGAATAGTATCATCATGATGAACCAAAGTGAAGAACTCAGCAAAAAAGCAACCGGTGATATTTTTTTAAAAAAGAAAAATCCTGCAGATAAAATAGCATACACATTTACCAGGATCATCATTATTTTGATCTCTTTGCGGCTTATGAAATGATACCGCAGGGCCTGGATAACTTTTGGTTTATTATAGGTGAAGTATGCTGATGTCATGAAGCAAAGATAATTAAAGCAGCTTGGCAGCCTATTTAACGGGACTCTTTAATTCAGTTTCATTCACAGACCACTCTCCAAGCTTTTCCCCTTTTGTGCTTAAAAATTCTACTTTCATCATTCGTTCATTTTTTTTCCCGCTGAAGGATATCCTCCCAAAATTCTGCGCTTCTACCAATGTATTGCTGATACGATATGGATTATTTGATTCGATACCACCCGCTTTACTTATGCCCGATGTATAAGGAGAAATAGTTACATCATACAGCGCGTATAAATTGTTTCTTGGAACTTTTATTACTTCACTATGATGCCGGTCGCCGCTGAAAAAAACAATGCCATTGATCTTTTGAACAAATAAAAAATCCATCAGCTCATTGTATTCATAACTGTAGTGCTGCAGGCATTCATATTTGTTTAAGGGGTTTAAGACCTGGCTTCCGGTTACAATGATCTTGAATGGAGCATTGCTAAACAGGAGTGCATTTTTCAGCCATTCCATCTGCATTGGCCCAAAGAATGTTTTGGCTGCTGATGATTTTCCATCAATGCTATCCGGTATCTCAGCTTCACTCCTGAAATACCGGTCATCTGTAAGGAAAATATCAACATCTCCATAACTGAGTTTTGTATAAATGCCTTTACCTTCTTCACCATAGCTTGGGTTAAGTGTATAATTTTTAAAAATATTCCTGCTTTCCTCTTTTAATATAAAGCTCTTGCCAGCGTCGTTTGGCCCATAATCATGATCATCCCAGATGGCATACTGTGGCATTTTAGCCATAAATTCCTGTAATATTTTTTGACCCCGGTCTCTTGATGCCCGGTAATTAAGCCCCCATGCACTGCTGTAATCTACTTCTCTCGTATACCAGTTATCGCCCATCCAGATATGAAATGCCGCCGGGGTTTTTGCCATTGTTTCAAAAATGGATGAATCGCTTCCATAGGGCTTGCCCGGCCTGTCATAAAGCGGCTCATTGAAATAGGCACAACTGCCTGCCAGGAAACTAAAATCCGGAACGGGCTTGCGGTATTGCCAAAGATCTTTTGTGCTGAATATTGTTTCAAAAGGAGTGGTTACCGGCTTGCCGTTGATAACTAACGTATAAGTATAACTGGTATTTATATGAAGCCCGTTCAATTCAATTTTCACAGGATTAAATTCATTTCCCAAAACTCCTTTATATAAAATCGTTTTTGCAAGCTTGGTATCCCGGCCCGGGTAGAATTTAACAGCCACTGATTTAACATCTGGTGTCACCTCTGCCCAAATGACTGCATTGCGCAATTCTATGTTTCCTGCCCATGGGCCACTGATCAACCCATTATTTTGCTGGGCCAGTGAAGTATTGATAAAAAAGATGACGGCAGCAAACAGTATTATTTTGATCTGCATAAGGAAGTTTTAATCAGGCAGCAATTTATTGCAATTTATCTGAACCCGGTATTGTGGCAACGTACAATGTCGCCCGGATAGCTATTTTAATTTTTCATTCTGCTGATGGCGATCGCCATCCCTCAATGATTTTTTTGCAAAGTTCTTCTCTAACGCATCCGTCAAATTAACGCCTGTCTGGTTGGCCAGGCAGATCAATACCCATAAGACATCAGCCATTTCATCGCTCAATTCTTTTCCTTTATCTGTTTCTTTGAATGACTGTTCGCCATATTTTCTAACCATAAGCCTGCTTAGCTCTCCTACTTCCTCCATTAGTATTCCGAGGTTGGTAAGTTCACTGAAATATTTTACACCGATGGTTTTGATCCATTGGTCGACATCGGTTTGGGCTTGTTGTATTGTCATGACACGAATTATTTTTTTAAACACGAATTTAGAACACTAATTGCACGAATCACACGAACTTGCTAATTGGCCTGGGAACTAAAATATGATTCTTTGAGAAACGAAAGAGCTTTGGCCGAAATTGGCAATAATACCCAGCTGTAACCCGGAAGCTTTTAAATAATTGATTGTTTGACTAACGAAATCATTTACGATTGTTGATGTAGCTTTTATCTCCAGTATTATTTTATCATAAACCACAAAATCTGCTGCATACGAATGAGGTAAAATATATCCTTTGTACTTTATTTCAAATCTTTTCTCTCTTGTATAATGAATATCATTCCTTGACAATTCAAATTCAAGGGCATCTTTATAAATAGCTTCCTTAAATCCCATTCCTAATTCTTTATGCACTTCCATGCATAGTCCTATCAATTTATAGGATTCCCCAGGTAATATTATTTTCGCCATGGATACGAATTATTCATCAATCTCAAATTCGGGCAATTCGTGAAATTCGTGGCTAAAAAATTCGTGTTGTTTTTCTCCTATTTTCAAGTATTATTCCCGGCTCTTACTATCAATCCAGATCGTTACCGGCCCGTCATTCAACAATGCTACTTTCATATCTGCGCCAAATTCCCCTGTATAAATATTCCTGTTAAGATCTTTTTGCAACTGCCGGATAAACATTTCATATAGCGGTATTGCAATATTTGGCTTACTCGCCTTGATATAACTAGGACGGTTACCCTTTTTTGTAGAAGCATGCAATGTAAACTGGCTTATCAGCAATATATCTCCATTGATATCCTGTACAGAAAGATTCGGAACTTTATTCTTATCATCAAAGATCCGGAGGTTAATGATCTTATTACTCAGCCATTCAATGTCATTCATATTATCTGCATCTTCTATCCCTACAAATACAAGAAGCCCCTCTTGAATTGATGCTTTAATGATCTCATTGATCGTAACACTTGCTTTTGATACTCTCTGGACAACAACCCTCATCTGGAAAAATATTTTTTTAAAGATATGCATACATAGATAAACCACTGCAAATCAACAAACCTGATCCATTACTGTATGGTAATTTTACGGCTAAAAATTAGATTAAGTTATTACAACATATTTTCGGCTGTAAAAAATATTTTCTTTCCACAAAAAGTGCAAAACTCAGCAAAAGCAATGTGCAGTTGAGTCGCCAAAATATACACATATTTTGTCCACAGCTTGGGGATATAAAGAAATATGAATGTTGATTCACATAAGATATTTTCGTTCTCCTTCGGGATTTTAATTAACCCTAACCAACAAAATAATAATTATTTAATATGGCAACAAAAAAGCAACCTGTTACTGCGCTCTCCTTCAGCCGGCAGTTCACAAAAGATGGCGTGAGCCCTTATGATATGTTTGAATACGATTACCGAACTTCGGTAATCAAAAATCCAACCGGTGAAATTGTTTTCCAGATGGATAATGTAGAGGTACCGAAACAATGGAGCCAGATCGCTACGGATATTCTTGCACAAAAATATTTCCGAAAAGCAGGTGTTCCGCAGGCAGATGGAAGCATCGGAAGAGAAACAACTGCAAAACAGGTTGCTCACCGCATGGCACATTGCTGGAGGGTATGGGGAGAACGATATAATTATTTTGCCACGGCAAATGATGCGCAGGTATTTTATGATGAACTGGTATACTCAATTTTAAACCAGGCTTGCGTACCCAACAGTCCGCAATGGTTCAATACCGGCCTGCATGAAGTATATGGCATTACCGGGAAACCACAGGGACATTATTATGTAGATGCAAAAGACGGCCAATTAAAAAAATCCACATCGGCTTACGAACGCCCTCAGCCACATGCCTGTTTTATTTTAAGCGTAGAGGATGACCTGGTAAATGAAGGTGGTATCATGGACCTTTGGGTAAGAGAAGCAAGGATATTTAAATATGGAAGCGGCGTTGGAACAAATTTCAGCAGTATCCGCGGTGAAGGTGAAAAATTAAGCGGTGGCGGTACCTCCAGCGGGCTGATGAGCTTTCTTAAAATTGGTGACCGGGCAGCAGGTGCAATTAAAAGTGGCGGCACAACACGCCGTGCGGCTAAAATGGTTTGCCTGGATCTTGATCATCCTGAAATTGAAAAATTTGTAAACTGGAAAGTAGAAGAAGAAGATAAAGTTGCTGCATTGATCGCTGCCGGTTATCCAAGTGATTATGAAGGTGAAGCATACCGAACCGTAAGCGGGCAGAACAGCAATAATTCTGTACGGATCCCGAATGCATTTTTTAAAGTATTGGATGAGGATGGAGATTGGGAACTGAAAGGAAGAAGCGATGGCCGAATGATGAAAAAAGTAAAGGCCAAAGAACTTTGGGAACAGATCAATTATGCAGCATGGCGTTGTGCTGATCCCGGGAACACAATACGATACTACTATCAATGAATGGCATACCTGCCCGGAAGGTGGGCCGATCAGGGCATCCAATCCATGCAGTGAATATATGTTTCTTGACAATACTGCCTGCAACCTGGCCTCTGTAAACCTTCGCCGGTTTTTTAATGAAGATGATAATAGTTTTGATGTGACAGGTTTTGAATATACCTGCCGCCTGTGGACAGCGGTACTGGAAATATCTGTATTGATGGCACAGTTCCCATCAAAAGAAGTGGCACAGCTTTCTTATGATTACAGAACACTGGGACTTGGATATGCAAACCTGGGCAGCATGTTAATGGTAAGTGGCATTCCTTACGACAGTGAAGAAGCAAGAGGAATTGCCGGTGCTATCACCGCGATCATGACAGGGGTCTCTTATAAAACTTCTGCAGAGATGGCCGGCTTCCTGGGGGCTTTTGCAAATATGAAGAAAATAAAACCCATATGCTTCGCGTAATGCGTAATCACCGTGCTGCTGCATATGATGCACATGGATGCGTATGAAGGCATTGAAATAAAACCACAGGGGATCAATGCAAAATATTGTCCTGATTATTTATTGACAGCCGCTACCAAAGCATGGGATGATGCAGTACAATTGGGCGAAAAATATGGTTACCGCAATGCACAAACAACCGTGATAGCGCCAACCGGAACCATCGGCCTGGTAATGGATTGCGATACTACCGGCGTAGAACCTGATTTTGCATTGGTGAAATTTAAAAAATTAAGTGGTGGCGGATATTTCAAGATCATCAACCAAAGTGTGCCGCAGGCATTACGCAATTTAAAATACAGTGAAAAAGAAATGGAAGAGATAGTGAATTATGCAAAGGGACATGCAACATTAGAAGGTGCACCTTTTATCAATACAACAATCCTTGCTGGCAGAAAGGTTTATTACCGGAAGAAATAGAAAAGTTGAATGCAGCCTTGGCAGTGCATTTGAAATTGGTTTTGTATTTAATGTATATACATTTGGAGAAGCCTGCCTTGCAACGACTAGGATTTAAGCCGAGCCAATACAATGATTTTGGATGGAGCTTACTGGAAGCATTGGGATTTACCGATGAAGAGATTGAAGCAGCCAATATATATATCTGCGGCACCATGACCGTTGAAGGCGCTCCTTATTTAAAAGACGAACATTTGCCGGTTTTTGATTGTGCCAATAAATGCGGGCAAAAAGGCGAGCGCTATATTCATGCACATGGCCATATCCGTATGATGGGTGCAGCACAGCCTTTCCTCAGCGGTGCTATCACAAAACCATCAACCTGCCAAATGAAGCAACGTGGAAGAAATCGCGGATTGCATATCGCCTGAGCTGGGAGCTTGGATTAAAAGCAAATGCGCTTTACCGTGATGGTTCAAAATTATCCAGCCACTGAGCAATAAATCTGATAAAAAGAAAAAAACAGAAGAAGTTGCAGAAGCCGTACAGGAAGTGGCAGAGACCAGCAACGGCCAGTCCAACATGGTTGATATGGGTAAACTAACCGTCGAAGAATTACTGGATGAAGTGAACAAGCGGGTGCAAAGCAGTGCTGATACTATCCTCAAAGCGCCAGCTGGCAAAGATCGTTGAACGCAGGGCATTACCGGCCAAGCGCAGGGGCTTTACACAAAAAGCAAAGATCAACGGCCAGGCACTTGTTCCTCCGTACAGGTGAATATAATGATGGTACCGTTGGTGAAATATTCATTGACATGGCCAAGGAAGGCGCAACCATGCGCAGTATGCTCAATTGTTTTGCCATCGCTATTTCTATTGGTTTGCAATATGGTGTTCCATTGGAAGAGTTTGTAGAGAAATTTGTATTCACCCGGTTTGAGCCATCCGGCATGGTGGATCATCCGAATATCAAAAGCACTACTTCTATCATTGATTTTATGTTCCGTTCACTGGCCTATGAATATTTTGGCAGGAATGACCTGGTTCATGTACTTGGATAAACCAGAAGTAGAAAATCTGGGCAATGAAGCATGGGATGAAACAACACCAACCATTGGTGAACAGGGAACATGAGTTAAGCGAAGTAAGGGTGATTGGGAACATCATCACCAGCAGCCGAAAGTACAACCTGTCCAAAGGCACACAGGGCTACATATGCAGCAAAACCTGCAGCTAACGGCTGGATGCAGTAAGCTGCGGCAAATAAATCATGCAAAGCGATGCGCCTGCCTGTAATACCTGTGGGCATATAACTATGCGCAGCGGCACCTGCTATAAATGTTTGAATTGCGGAAATAGTATGGGATGCAGTTAATGATTTTTCTAAACCACGCGATTTTTGGGTCGGTAAGCACAAACAATATATACCACCAGTGTAAAAGCTGGTGGTTTTGTTTTATAGAATTTTAATGACCATTATTTTCTTTTGAATTCATTGCCCACCAGCTTCAATAACTTCGGCAGGAGTAGTAATACTCCAACTATTATAGAAATATATCCCATAGTTGTATACCAAAATTTAGCAGAAACAATAGCTATTCCAAGGATAACCAATGACATGCCCGCAAGAACCATTATTGAGTTCGAGTTGTTGAAACTATTTTCAACGCCAATATTTTTAATATGGGAAGGCCTTGATATCTCATATAGAAGCTCTTTAATTTCTTCGGAAGAATATCCCTTTTCCATTAATTCATTTTTCAGCTCTCCCCTAGGATAGCCTGACCTGACCTTAGCCTTTATAAACTTTAGTATTTCTTCTTTATTATTCATCGTATTCAAAACTGCCTTACAATATAATTGTATAACAGCAACAATTCCAAAAAAACCAGCCAAAAGCTTCATACATAAAAAAAAGGAATCTGTTATCTTTGCGCCCATGGCAAACGAAGATAAATAATTTCCAGGAGACTGATCTCCCATTGTAAGGAATACGGTTATATTTTTCAATCCTCTGAAATATATGATGGATTGGCGCTGTATATGATTATGGCCAGAACGGCGCGCAGCTAAAAAAGAACATCCGTGACTATTGGTGGAAAAGCATGACCCAGCTGCATGACAATATCGTGGGCATTGATGCGGCCATTTTTATGCATCCCACGATGGAAGGCCAGCGGGCACGTGGATAATTTCAGCGACCCGATGATCGATAATAAAGACAGTAACAAAAGATACCGGGTTGATCATTTGATAGAAGGATATGCAGATGAATTAAAAGCAGCAGGCAAAACAGCCCGAAGCGGAAGCATTGCTTAATGCCATGGATGCATTACTGGCAAAAGATGATTATGCAGGATTAAAAAAACTGATCGAAGATAATAAAATAAAATGTGCCGTCAGCAAAACCTGCAACTGGACAGATGTGCGGCAGTTCAATCTGATGTTCACTACAGAATTGGCGCAGTAGCTTCAGAGAGAAGGCGATAATATTGTTTACCTGCGCCCGGAAACTGCGCAGGGTATTTTTGTAAACTTTTTAAATGTGCAGAAAACAGGCAGGATGAAGATACCTTTTGGTATTGCACAAACCGGTAAGGCATTCAGGAATGAGATCGTTGCAAGGCAATTTATTTTCCGGATGAGGGAATTTGAGCAAATGGAAATGCAGTTCTTTGTCCGCCCCGGCACACAGAATGGAATGGTATAATTACTGGAAAGAAGAAAGAAAGAAATGGCATGAAAGCATTGGCATTCCTGCAGAAAAATTGCGCTTTCATGATCATGTGAAACTTGCACATTATGCAGATGCTGCGCTGGATATAGAATTTGAATTTCCCTTTGGCTGGAAAGAACTGGAAGGTATTCACAGCCGAACTGATTTTGACCTGACGCAACATGCCACATACAGCAAAAAGAAAATGCAGTATTTTGATAATGACCTGAAAGAAGATGGAAAGCCTTACGGCAACTACATTCCCTATGTTGTGGAAACTTCTGTTGGACTCGACAGGCTGTTCCTTACCATCATCAGCCTGGCTTATGCAGAAGAAAAATGGACAAAGGAAGATGGCACAGAAGACAGCCGCGTGGTATTACGAATCCCTGCAAAGATTGCTCCCACCAAACTGGCCATTCTTCCTTTATTAAAAAAGATGGCTTGCCTGAAATAGCAAAAGAACTGATGAATGAATGCAAAAGCAGCTTTATGTGTTTTTACGAAGAGAAAGATGCGATTGGTAAACGTTACCGCCGCATGGATGCGATTGGTACGCCGTTTTGTGTAACGATCGATCATCAGACCAAAGAAGACAATACTGTTACCATCCGTTACAGGGATGCTATGGACAGGAAAGGATTGCATTGGCAGATGTAAAAAAATTGGTGTTGGAGAAAATAAGTTAATTAGAAAGAGAATGTTGCAATCGAATTGTGCTGTCAGGCTGAGCTTGTCGAAGTCGGGTTTAAGACAATAACATTGGATGAAAGATTATTTTGTATATATCCTCAAATGCAATGACGAAAGTTATTACACCGGAGTTACAAATAATTTAGAGAAACGTTTTGCTGAACACAATGGTAATTATTCAATTACATCCTACACTTTTAAACGAAGACCTGTGGAACTAGTTTTTAGCCAACAATTTCACGATATTCAGCAGGCAATTGCTTTAGAAAAACAAATAAAAGGATGGAGCGGGAAAAAGAAAGAAGCTTTTATTAATGAGGAATGGGGGAAATTAAAAACATTTTCTAGAAATCATTCCGCTCCAAAAAAAGTAAAATAATATTTACTAAGACCGTCTTCGACAAGCTCAGACTGACAGTTGTTAACCATTGAGCTGTTTTTATTCTTTTTGTCATCAACCTGCCTTATTCCCAAAATACGGTACTTCATCATTACTCACTGCTTCTTTCTGTTGCCAGTAAGCCAGTGTAACCACATGCCCGTCGGGCGTTTTAAGTAATCTTCCAAAAATAGCATTGATTGGATTGAAAGTATAATCTGTTACTCCAACTGTAAATGTTTCAGGAGTGTTGACAATAGGTTCCGGCGCCGGAGCAACTTCGGCAGGCACTGCAGGATCGGCTTCCCCTGGCTTTAGGAACAGCTGCAGCAGCAGCTTTAGGCGGCGGAGAAGGAACTACAACAACAGTATAATTATTATACTCCAGTAATTTTTTTAAGAATTCAACCCTTTCTGCTGATACATTCTTTTCCACGATGCCGCATTTAACACCATCCAGTTCTTCAAATTCATGATTTTTATTGATGGCCATTTTTAAAAATTATTAATTTAGTTTTTCTATATAATCATATATCCAGCTTAACAATCCAACCAACACAATACCTGCTGCACAAATGATCAATGCCAAATTTAGTTGAAGGCTGATATTTATTTTTTCAATGGGTTGTTCATTTTTATCCATGAACATTGCCCTTACAACTCTTAAGATAATAATACAAAGAAACGATCATATTCAGTGCTGCAATAGTAATGAACACATAATTTCCTTTTGATGCACCGGCAGTTATCAAAAACAATTTACCAAAGAAACCCGCTGTTGGCGGAATACCTGCCAGTGAAAATAATGCCAGCGCCAATACCCAGCTCAAAAATGGATTGGTTTGATACAAGCCTTTATAATCATCGATATTTTCTTTACCTGTTTGTGATTCGAATAGCAGCAGCTACACCAAAAGCAGCAAGGTTAGAAAAGGTATAGATCAAAATAAAATAAACAACAGAAGATGTTCCCGCTGTTGAATTGCTGCTGATGCCCAACCAGAATAAAACCACCTGTGCAATGGAAGAAAAAGCAAGGAATCGTTTGATATTTTGTTGCCGCAATGCAAACAGGTTACCAATGATCATGGTGGCAATGGATAATAACATCACCATATTATACCATACTTCATGCATGGGCTGCAAACACTTTATACAAGGTAGCCATGAATATAAATGCAACAGACCCTTTTGAAATGACGGATAAAAAAGAAGTGACAGCAATCGGTGATCCTTCATACACATCTGCCGTCCATAAATGAAAAGGAACAATGGATAATTTAAATGCAAAAGCGGTAAATAAAAATACAAATGCCAGTATCTGCAAAGGGCTTCCATCCAGCATGGCTGGCAATTCTGCAAAACTGATGGTGCCGGTTGCGCCATAGACAAGTGAAATACCAAACAATAAAATACCGGAAGAAAAAGCAGATGACAAGATCATTTTCATGGCTGCTTCCGAAGAAATTTTTTTCTCAAGATCAAAATTGGCCATGGCTGCAACAGGAATGGTTGCAAGCTCCAAGCGACAGGAAAGAACATCAGCAGGTTACCGCTAGAGATCATGAAGAACATTCCCAGCAATGCAGAAACATCAGCATAAAAAATTCAGGCATATGTTCACTTTTCTTAAACCAGTCTGCAAATAATAAAGAAATAAGGTATACACCCAGATTTAAAATATTTTTCTGAAATGCGATCAGTGCATTGGTATTAGAACATACCACCAAATAAACTGCCCTTCTTCATTGAAAAAAAATCCTGCAATAAAATTACCAGTAATAAAAATTGTATCAGTGGTAACAGGCTTTCATTCTTCATCCCCTTGCCTATTTTAATAAACAACAACAGGAAGATGATGCACGGTTACCAGCAATTCACGATTTCATTAATATAAAAAATTCATTCATTCATATATTCGTTTATTTTGGGTACCGATTATTTTTTCATGATTATTTCTGCTGCCGGGACTGACCAGTTCATTCAACCAGAAAGGCGCCAATCCCAATTGCAACGATCCCTGCTAATCAAAATCATGGCTGCCAGTTTTTCATTCCATGTTGCATCAGTCAATGTTTCATATCCTTCTTTCAATGGCCCCATGGCTGTTTGCCCAACTGCCCTTAAAATATAAACAGCTGTTACCACAATGGACATACAGGCAGCAATAGTTGCAACCCGGTGAAACATATCAGGATGTTCCCAGGACCCATGAATACCGTCATCTCTGCAACAAATCCACTAAGCCCAGGCAATCCCAGTGAACACAATCCGACAATAAATAAAACAGTAGTGATAAATGGCATTACTTTCAACAATCCGCCCATTTCATTTACCTGCCTTGTATGCGTGCGTTCGTAGATCATGCCGATCACAGCAAAGAAAAGAGCCGTCATCAATCCATGAGATACCATTTGCATCACAGCACCGGTCATGGCTGTTTTTGTAAGCATGCCGATACCCAGTAACACAAACCCGCAATGGCTCACGGAAGAATAGGCATTGATATATTTCAGATCCTTCTGCATCATGGTAGCAAATGCTCCATATAAAATGGCAATGGTTGAAAGTACAATGATGATGTTGGAATATTCCTTTGCTCCTTCCGGCATAAGATAAGTGGCCACACGTAAACAACCATAGCCACCGAGCTTCATGGAAATGCCTGCCAGGAACATAGAACCTGCAGTTGGTGCAGAAGAGTGGCCATCGGGTACCCAGGTATGAAAAGGAAACAATGCGCCAAATACACCAAAGCCAACAAACAATAATGGGAAACAAATCATTTGTGTCTGCGATCGGAATATGCAGTTGTGATAATGTCAACAGGTCAAAACTTTTTTCAGTGCCTGCAAAATATACTCCCAGTAATCCAACCAACACCAATGCAGAACCGCCCATCAGCATCAACGCAAGCTTATTGGCGGTATATTCTTTTTTTCCGCTTCCCCAGATACCGATCAGTAAATATTTTGGAATCACTGCAATTTCAAGAAAGAAGAAAAGAATGAACAGATCAAGCGAAATAAAAAATCCATACGCACCAAGGCTTAGTAGGATGAGCAGGAAATAAAATTCCTTTGTCATCTTTGTTACATTCCAGGAAACCAAGTACGCCGGCAATCACAACAAAAGCGGTGAATAATATCATGGCAACGGAAATACCATCAACACCTAAATGAAAACTAATATTCCATGCAGGGAACCAATTGTACTGCAATTCGAAATAACATTTGCGCAGTATTGCCTGCAATTCTTTCATTGCTGAAATGCAAATAACAAAACAAAAGCCAGCGCAAATTGAACGATAGCACCTGCCAATGCAACTCCATTTTACCTGCTGTGCATTGCGCATCAAGCAGTATTAGCACTGCAGTGAGTAATGGCAATAATATCAATAATATTAAATTCATTAATAGTTTAAGTTTTGAATTAAGAATTACAATCGTTCAATTCTAATCATTAAACTTATTTTTTCCATATATAAATAAACAGCACATGCCAGGCCGATCACTCCTGCTAAAAAATAAATGGCATATTGCTGCACTTTACCCGATTGAAATCCTTTTATCTTTTCCGAAATAAACATTGTTGTATTTCCTGTTGCATTCACCAATCCATCCACTATATTCTTATCAAACCATGCTGCAG
Source organism: uncultured Chitinophagaceae bacterium (assembly GCA_963779595.1). GTDB lineage: Bacteria > Bacteroidota > Bacteroidia > Chitinophagales > Chitinophagaceae > Ferruginibacter. The sequence continues at coordinate 1,405,222 of CAVZYY010000002.1, forward strand.
GCTTTCCGATCAAATTGAAAATATTTTTTTTGTGATGAACAGATACAATCTCATCAATATAAAATTTATGATAAGCTGCTTTGTATAATCCGCTTAATGAAGCAGCAATTTTATCCGGCCTGTTCATTTTGCTTTTTATACAACCACATTGCAGTAAAAATTCCCGACTAATCCCAATGCAACCGGAGCAATGGAAAATTGCAAATGAAATTCTGTTTCCAATGCGGCTTCCATCAGTACTAACAAAATTTCCAAAAGGAATAAATCCTGCAGCTGCAGCACCAACCGCTAATAAGACCAATGGCATCATCATTGCAAATCCACCTTCACCGTGATGTTCCCCGTGAGGTATGATGCTGCTTTGTTCCAGAAAATATTGAAATATAAACGGAACATATAAAAAGCAGTAACCCGAAGTGATCAATGCGATCCAGTAAATAGTTGTATTATGATGATATGCTGCCAGTAAAATTTCTTCCTTACTGAAGAATCCTGCAAACGGCGGAATACCTGCAATAGCCAGGCAGGCAATTAAAAAAGTAATATGTGTAACGGGCAAATATTTTCTCAACCCGCCCATATCTTTCATTTCATTGCTATGAATAAAATGAATCACTGCACCGGCACCCAGGAACAACAATGCTTTGAACATGGCATGTGTAAATAGATGAAACATGGAAGCAGTATAACCCAACCCTTCTTCTCCTCCATATTCTGAAACACCCAATGCAAACATCATATAACCGATCTGCGACATGGTGGAATATGCCAGCACTCTTTTAATATCTGTTTGTGTGCAGGCAATAACGGCAGCAATCAATGCAGAGAAAGCTCCTACATAACCAACAAGGCTCAACGCTGCTGGAGCCGACATTGCAAATACCGGAAATAATCTTGCTACTAAAAAAACACCGGCCACCACCATCGTTGCAGCATGTATCAATGCAGAAACAGGCGTAGGGCCTTCCATTGCATCGGGCAACCAGATATGCAAGCGGGAACATAGCACTCTTGCCGGCACCGCCAATAAATACCAATACCAATCCCCAGGTTAAAGCAGAAACTCCCAGAAAAGATGCAGTGACTGCAGTCTTGTAATTCAGTTGATGCCGGGGAAGTAAGCCGTTGTGATAAGTGTATTAAAATCCAGTGTTCCTGCATAAAATGAAAGAATCAATATCCCGATCAAAAAACCAAGATCTGCAAAACGGGTAACAATAAATGCTTTTTTGCATGCAGCCACTGCACTGGGCTTGTCATAATAAAAACCGATCAGCAAGAAAGAGGAAACACCACCAGTTCCCAGAAAATATACATCTGGAAAATATTGGAAGAGATCACCAGCCCCAGCATGGAAAAAGTAAACAAGCCCAAGAAAAGCATAATAAGTTGGAAATCTTTCTTCACCTTTCATATAAGCCAAGGCTGTAAATATGCACCATCAGGGAAACAAAAGTTACAACTACCAGCATCATCACAGAAATGGGATCGAGGATGATACCCATGTCAATGGAAAGTCCTGGTGAGAATTCAAGCCAGGTATATTGTAAAGGAATGAGTTTTTGATAAACACCATTCACTTTTCCATATTCAAAAAAATATCCATAGGCAGTATAGAATGACAATAGCGTTGATACCAATAATAAAGTTGTTCCAATAATACCGGAACTGTTCTTAAAATATTTTCTTCCAAATAACCCCAACAGTACAAACCCTGCCAGTGGCAGTAAAGGGATCAGCGCTATGTATGTTGCATTAGGCATTATGTTGAATGTTAAATTTTAATGATCATTGAATAATAACTCTTAATTCAACTTCAAAATTTATAATTTAAAATTTCATTTCTTCTGCATTTTCCACATCAATCGATTGATGGCTCCTGTATAAATTAATAATGATCGCAATGGCAACCGCTGCTTCTGCTGCTGCAATGGCAATAATAAAAATGGTAAAGAACAATCCGTCCAGCTTGTTTGGCCACAGATATTTATTGAATGCAATAAAATTGAGGTTCACACTATTCAATATCAATTCTATGCTCATCAGCATGGTGATCAGGTTTCTTCTTGTAAAGAAACCATACACGCCAATGAAGAACAGTGCAGCACTGATAAATAATAAATGATATAATCCGGGTTCCATCATGTTATTACTGTTTCTGTGTTTTGACTGTTCTGTTCAATGGCAATCACAATACAACCGATCATTGCTGCCAGTAATAATATACTTACTACTTCAAAAGGCAATGCATATCCACTGTCATCAACACCCAGCATTTGGTTGCCAATATTTGCTACAGTTGGCTTCAATGGCCGGATGAGTTGTTTCAGTAAATGTATGCTGGTATACCTGCAGCATGGTCAATGCAAAACCGCAAAAGGCTGCCAGTGCAGAAAATATCTGTCTGCCCAGTTTTTGTTTGGGTAATTGTTCTCCTGCCTGTTGTGTTAAGAAAAATGGAAAAGATGATCAATACCGTAATGCCACCAACATACACCACGATCTGCACCGCAGCAATAAATTCATATTGCATCCAGAAATATAATCCTGCAATGCCGATCAAAGAAAACAATAGATAGATAGCAGCACGGAATATCTGTCTTGTACGTAACAGCAAGTACAGCACTTACCAATGTAAATGCAGCCAGCAAATAAAATATGATAGTTGATCCGTTCATTATTCTATACCCTTCCCTGATTTTTGATCCGGGCTTATTTAAGTATTTTTGTTAATTCAGCTCCTGTCAAACACACTGTGCTCAAATGTTTGCGCCATCTTGATCGCATCTGTCGGGCAGGCTACGATACATAGATTACACATGGTGCACAGTTCAAGATGATAAACAAATTTGTCAAGCGCTTTTTTCTTTTTTCCTTCGGGTGCTAATATCAAATTTGGTAATGATCTTAATCGTTGCATTGGGACAAGCCAGTTCACAGGCCGTACAACCGGTACAGGCATGTTCATTATTTTCATCATGCGGCATCACCACTTCTCCCTTGAATCGTTCAGGCAAATTCAATGTTTCCCTGTTATCAGGATATTGCTGTGTAATGATCTCTTTATGATGTGTAAAATAATAACCTGTCCGCCTCATGCCGATAAGCAACGATTTCACCGCATTGAAAACTTCTTTTATATATTTAACTAAAAACATTCAAAGCTGTTTAAAGTTTGATTTACTTCATAATTCTAATTCATGAACTTTGAATTTATTAAAAATGCCATCCCAATATCGCCATCAATGTTACCAATAATAAATTGAACATACTGATCGGTAATAAATATTTCCATTCCAGGTTCAGCAACTGATCGATCCGTAACCGTGGGAATGTCCACCGGAACCACATGATCACGAATATTAGAAAAAATGTTTTTCCAAAGAACCAGATGACTGGAAGGAATATAATCCATCACATGATTAAATCCCTCCCAGTTGCCAATATGAAAAGGCATCCATCCACCCAAAAACAAAGTGGCACCGATGGCACATACAATAAATACATTTACATATTCAGCCAAGAAGAACAAGGCGAATTTCATTCCTGAATATTCTGTGTGAAAACCTGCTGTTAATTCTGATTCTGCTTCTGCAAGATCAAAAGGTGCCCGGTTGGTTTCAGCCGTTACTGCAATAATAAAAATAACAAAAGCAATGATCACAGGAATATGTCCTTTGAATATCCACCAGCCATTTGCCTGCGATTGAATGATATCATTCAAACTTAAACTTCCTGTAAGCACAACAATGGAAAGGATGGACAAGACCGGCAGATAATTCATAACTCACGATCTGTGCACCACTGCGCATGGCACCCATCAGTGAATATTTATTATTACTTGCCCAGCCTGCCATTAAAATACTGATCACCGAAATGGAAGAAACAGCAGAAACATACAATACGCCAATATTCAGATCCCACAATCTGAAAATCTTTTGCAAAAGCAATAGGCGCCATCAACAGCATGGCGACGATCATGGCAATAAAAGGCGCAAGGTTGAATAAAAATTTATCGGCGCCATCCGGTGTCATTCCTTCTTTCACCAACAATTTTAATGTATCGGCCAGTGATTGCAACATTCCTTTTGGACCCACCCGGTTTGGGCCCAAGCCGGATCTGCATCCATGCGGAAACTTTTCTTTCCATCAACACCAGCACCAATCCCAATATAGCAAACAAACTGATCACGCAGATGCCCACAATGATCATTTCAATGACCAATGCCCAGGTTGGATTGAATGTTTCATTCAACCAGGTATCAATACTGTTTGTTATGTTAGAAAGACTCCACATGTTATTTTAATTTTGAATATTTAAATTTTAAATGTTGAATGTTCACAAAATTTTGTTCTTCATTTAAAATTCAACATTTAAAATTCAAAATAAATTATCTGTCAATATCCGGTATCACCAGGTCCAAGTGTTCCCATCATCGCCACCAGATCTCCTAATCTTACTTCCTCTTGCCATATGATCCAGTGCAGAAAGATTTGAAAATCCCGGTGAGCGGAATTTAATCCGGTAAGGTGTGGTTCCTCCTTCACTCACAATATACACACCAAATTCTCCCCTTGCTGTTTCCACTCTTGAATAAAATTCTCCTTTCGGTAATTTCAAAACTGCTTTTGTTTTTGCCTGGAAATCACCTTCGGGGATATTATCGATCAATTGTTCAATGATACTGATAGATTGCTTCATTTCCCTTATCCGCACCATATACCTTGCAAATGAATCACCGCCTGTTTCCAATTATTTCATCAAATTGCACTTTATCATATACTTCGTAAGGATATAATTTTCTGATATCGCAATTCACTCCACTTCCTCTTGCCGTTGGGCCTGTACAGCCAAAAGAAATCGCATCTTCTTTTGATAATACACCAACGCCTTTCATCCTGTTTTGAAAAATGATATTACCGGTAACCAATTCATCATATTCATTCACTTTTGATTTGAAGAAGCTGATAAAATCTTTTACCCTTTTTTGAAAATTAGGATGAATATCCTGCATCACTCCACCCGGTACCATATAATTCATCGTTAGCCTTGCGCCACAGGTTTCTTCCATGATATCATTGATCGTTTCTCTTTCCCGGAAGGCATGAAAGAAAGGCGTGAATGCGCCGAGATCCATGGCCATGGCTCCCCACCACAATTCATGCGAAGCAATCCTTGTCAGTTCATCCATCAACACCCGGATCACTCTGTGCCCTTGCGGGCACTTCTATCTGCAATCCTTTTTCTACGCACAAGGCACAACCATGATTATTGATATGAGAAGAAAGATAATCCATCCGGCTGGTAACATAAATGAATTGCCGGTAAGTAAGGCTCTCACACATTTTTTCAATAGAGCGATGAATATAACCGAGATGTGGTTCCACTTTTTTAATGGTTTCGCCATTCAATGTGATCACCAGGTGCAATACACCATGTGTTGCAGGATGCTGTGGTCCTACATTAATGATCAGGTCGCCGTCTGTTGTTGTTCCTATTTCTTCAATCATTCAATTTCACAAAACAAGAATTTCGAATGATGACCGAATGATATACTTCAAATTCAACATTCCTTGTTCCTTGTCCATATTATTTAATTACAATTTTATCATATTACCGGGTCTTCAAAATCTTTCCGCATCGGGTTTCTTCCTTCCCATCCATCCGGCAATATCAATAACCTCAGGTCAGGATGATTCAAAAAATTCACTCCAAACATTTCATATACTTCCCGTTCATGAAATTCTGCGGTTTTCCAGATATGACTGACCGTTTCTATTTCCGGATTATTCCTGTCAAGTTTACATTTCACAACAATGTATTGCGGTGAATGTTGTAGAACTAAGATGATACACCATGGTAAGATGTGTCTTCCAGTCGATACAGGTCACGCAAAAAAGATAATCGAAAAATAAGATCGTCGTCATGCGAAGTTGTTCAGCAAGCGGTAACCAATCTGCTGGTTCAATATTCATATTAAGCCATTCACCAGCTTCTTCAAAAGTGGCAGCAGGAAGCAGTTCAGTAATTTTGGTTTTTAATTCTTCGTGTCATTCATAATTATTCATTATTCCAGTCTTTATCTGTTCCCTGGTCATCCCCGCTTTTATTTTTTCCTGTAGGCTGATCAATGCATGCAACAATGCTTCCGGCCTTGGCGGGCAGCCGGCAATATATACATCAACCGGTATCATATGATCGGCTCCTTTTACAACTGAATAGGTATTATAAAAGAATGGCCCGCCGCTGATGGCACAGGCACCCATGGCGATCACATATTTTGGATCGGCCATCTGATCGTACAATCTTTTTAAAACAGGTGCCATTTTATTTACGATGGTTCCTGCAATGATGATCACATCGGCCTGCCTTGGTGAAGCACGGGCTACTTCAAATCCAAATCTGGAAAAATCATATTTGGCAGAAGCCACCGCCATCATTTCAATACCACAGCAACTGGTAGCAAACGTGAGTGGCCATAGAGAATTGGAACGTGCCCAGTTGATCACATCATCCAGTTTGCTCAATACAATGCCGCCACCGGGTGTTTCATGTATCTGGCCCGGGAAAATCCCTTCTGGATCAGTCTGTTTTGATTGACTCATTCAAAATACTTCATAATATTCTATTGAACTATCAATACTCATCTCGTATCCACTGGTTGCTTTACATCCACTTCAACGCCCCTTTTTTATGCGCATATAAAAACCCATGAACAATATGAAAAAGAAAATAACGATTTCAACAAATGCCACCCATCCCACTTATTTTGCCACTACCGCCCAGGGAAAAAGAAATACAAGTTCTACATCAAAAATCAAAAATATCAGTGCAAATAAATAATACCCCACATTCAACTGGATCCAGGTTTTACCGGTGGTAGGGATACCACATTCATAAGGCTCACCTTTTTGTGGATTGGTAGTGGCTTTAGTCACAAGTTTTGCAACAAGGATAGCGATTGAAGAAAACACCAGTGCCGCAATAATCAAAACAATCATGGAAGATGCACCCATATATTGTTGGTTTTTATAAGAATTACATTGACAAGTTACTGAAAAAATAGCAACAAGATACCGCGTACAACGCCAATTATCGTTTATCAATTTCAAAATTATCCATATATTTCCTGGTGAATAGCTTTCCTGTCATACCCCATCTCTGTGATTCTTTTCTTCGCTTCATCGATCATGCCTTTCCAGCCGCATAAAGAAAATTAGCTGGTTTTCTTTCCATGCACAATGATTCATAAATGGGATGTACATAGCCCGTATTGCCTTCCCATTGTTCCCTGGAAAATGTAGGGATATAATGAAAGCCAGGCAGCTCTTCTGCCAGTTTTTTCATTTCCTCATAATATAATAATGTATCTTTTGTGCGGCAACCAAAAACGAGGTAGATATTTTCATGTGGAATGTTTTTATTCTTAATATGATGAAGCATGCTCCTGAATGGAGCAATGCCGGTACCGGTGCAGATCATGAAAATATCTTTTTCCAAGGGTTCTTTTAAAATAAAAACACCCTGCGGTCCACGGAAGGTTAGTTCAGATCCAACATTTACCTCGTTAAAAAGATAAGGCGTGCCCGCTCCCAGTTTATCCAGTACAATGACCAGCTCAAAAACATTGGTACCATCCGGCCAGGAAGCGATCGAATAACTGCGCCATCTTTTATTGGGCTTTTCATGAATCGGAAGGTCAAGTGTTACAAACTGCCCGGGAATAAAATCAAAAGATGTCCAATTCCGGCACTTCTATCCAGAAACGTTTTGTATCACTTGTTTCATCTTCTATCCTGATAACTTTGCCTGTACGCCAGGGTTGTAAGGCCATAAAGATTATTTAAAGTAAGTTACAAATTATACGCAGTAACCAAAATAAATTTAGGGAAACAAAAAATGAAATGTTATTAAAATATTTTAGATCGCCTGAGAAACATACACCGCATAGTTCTGCTTTATCTTTGCAATAATATTGAGCGAATGAACCTGGAAGTGTTGTTGAATTTTTATGCAAATGATCCCCGCTGTTTTAAAATTGCGGACAGGATCATTTTGTCCCAACCCCAGCATCTACACTTATCCGGCCTTCATGGAAGCGCTTCCCAATTCATCCTTGCAGCCGTTTTTAATCACCCGGCCACGGCACGAACAAATCACCTCGTTATTTTACGGGATGCGGAAGAAGCTGCTTATTTTCACAACACGTTGGAGAATATCACCAATGCATTGGATATTTTTTATTTTCCTTCTTCTTTTAAAAATAAAAAAAATTACCGGCTGCTCAACAGCAGCCATGTAATGCTGCGAACCGAAGCGCTTACTAAAATTGCTGCCGGCGGAAACAGGAAAGTTATTATCACTTACCCCGAAGCATTGTTTGAAAAAGTAGTATTTTCCAAAACACTTTCAGAAAATATCATTCCATCAAACAGGCGGAAACACTTGATGTGAACGGTATGCTGGAAAGATTTGTTCAGCTATGGTTTTGAAAGAACAGATTTTGTATATGAGCCCGGCCAGTTTGCAATACGTGGCGGCATACTTGATATTTATTCATTCGGAAATGAAAAACCATACCGCATAGAATTATTTGGCAATGAAGTAGACAGCATCCGGATCTTTGATCCCGAAAACCAGTTGAGTGAAAGAAAATTATTGCAGGTAAATATCATCCCAAATGTAGAAACCCAATTTGAAACCGGTGAGAAAGTTTCATTGCTCGGAATTTCTTCCGGAAAATACCGTTGTATGGACAGAAGACTGGAATTTCATCAAAGAAAAAATCGAACAACAGGAAGAAGACCTGGAAATATTTTTGGAGATCGTCAGGACGACCGACAAACGGCAACCAGCAACCGACGATGAAGATGATATTAACAGGAAGGCTGAAGTAAGTTTGAGCTGATTTTGTAAAAGCAGCGGACATTGAAGAACAAATTTCACAAAGGCATATTATTGAAATCGGGAACAAACCGAAATTCTCCGAATACCAGGTCTTCTGCAAACAGTATTCAATTTTCAACGAAAGAACAACCCGCATTCAACCGGCAGTTTGATCTGCTGATAAAAAATCTGAAGGAATATGAGCAAAAAAATACAATATTTTTATATTTGCAGAAAACCCAAAACAACTGGAAAGACTGCACATTATTTTTACTGATCTGAAAGCAGAAATACAGTTTACCCCGATCCCCGTTTCTATTCATGAAGGATTTATAGATGATGATCTTAAACTGGTTTGTTATACAGATCACCAGATATTCCAGCGTTATCATAAATACAAAGTAAAACAGGCATTTAGCAAGAACAAAGCGCTTACCCTTAAAAACACTGCGAGAATTGCAGCCCGGAGATTATGTAACACATATTGATCATGGAGTGGGTGTATACAGCGGTTTGCAAAAAATTGAAGCCAATGGGAAGATGCAGGAAGCGGTAAGGATACAGTATAAGGATAGTGACCTGCTGTATGTAAATATTTCTTCACTGCATAAGATAAGTAAGTACAGTGGTAAAGAAGGCACCGTTCCAAAAATGAATAAGCTGGGCAGCGATGTATGGAACAAGTTAAAAGAAAAAACAAAAAAACAGGTAAAGGATATTGCCACCGACCTGATAAAACTATATGCGCAACGAAAAAGCCTGCAAGGCTTTGCACATCGCCCGGATAATTATATGCAGACAGAACTGGAAGCAACTTTTATTTATGAAGATACACCCGACCAGAGCAAGGCAACCGAAGATGTAAAAAGGGATATGGAAAAACCTTCACCGATGGACAGGCTGGTTTGCGGTGATGTTGGCTTTGGCAAAACAGAAATTGCGATACGGGCCGCATTTAAAACATGCTGCGATGGCAAACAGGCTGCCGTATTGGTTCCTACAACCATTCTTGCTTACCAGCATTATAAAACATTTGGAGACAGGCTTAAAAGATTTTCCGGTAACGGTAGATTATATCAACCGTTTCAAATCATCCAAAGAAAAAAAAGAAACCCTTAAAAAACTGGAGGAAGGAAAGATCGATATCATCATCGGCACACATGCCTTGCTGGGCAAGGATGTAAAGTTTAAAGACCTTGGCGTGATGATCATTGATGAAGAACAAAAATTTGGTGTAGCCGCAAAAGAAAAATTAAAACAACTACGAACAACCGTTGATTCACTCACGCTAACGGCAACGCCAATACCGAGAACATTGCAATTTAGCTTGATGGGTGCAAGGGACCTGAGCATCATCAATACGCCTCCTCCCAACCGCCAGCCGATACAAACAGAAGTACATGGTATTTAACGAGGATGCCATCCGCGATATCGATTTATTATGAAACAGAAAGGGGCGGGCAGGTATTCTTTATTCATAACCGGGTAAATGGCCTTGCAGAAATGAAGGGGTTGATACAGGGGCTTTGTCCGGATATCAGTATTGCCTATGCACATGGGCAAATGGAAGGCGATCAGCTGGAAGATACCATTCTTGATTTCATGGATAAAAAATATGATGTGCTGGTTTGTACCAATATCGTGGAAAGCGGCGTGGATATTCCGAATGTAAATACGATCATTGTAAACAATGCGCACCAGTTTGGCTTAAGCGACCTGCACCAGTTGCGGGGCCGGGTTGGCCGAAGCAATAAGAAAGCATTTTGTTATTTACTGGCGCCGCCAATGAGTACATTGCCTGCTGACAGCAGGAAACGATTGAGCACACTGGAACAATACAGTGACCTGGGAAGCGGTTTCCAGATCGCAATGCGTGACCTTGATATACGTGGTGCAGGAAATATGCTGGGTGGTGAGCAAAGTGGTTTTATTGCGGAGATAGGATTTGAGATGTACCAGAAGATCCTGGATGAAGCCATCAGAGAATTGAAACGAAAAGAGTTTAAAGAATTATTCAAAGAAGAGATCCAGCAGCAGGATGATTTTGTAAAGGATTGTACCATTGATACCGACCTGGAAATTTTGATACCCGGATAGTTATGTAGAAAGCATCACGGAAAGGCTGAGCTTATATTCACAGACTGGATAATTGTGAAACGGAAAAAGACCTGCAGGATTTTCATGAAGAAATGATATGACCGTTTTGGGCCAATACCTGCACCGGTGGAAGATCTGTTCACAACCGTCCGTTGCAGGAAAATCGCTGTTGAACTTGGGTTTGAAAAAATGTTCTTAAAAAATGAAACACTGAAATGCTTTTTTGTAAGCAATCCTGATTCGCCTTATTTTCAAAGTGAAACCTTCAATGGCATTTTACAATTTTTTCAAACAGGCACCAATAAAGGCAAGTTAAAACAGGTTGGTAAAAATGGAATCCTGGTAGTGGAAGATGTAAAAAATATGAAGGAGCTGCACCGGTTTCTTACACGTATGTTGGGTTCTGTTACCCTTAAAGCTAAGGTAAGCGCATAAAAAAAGCCACCCCTCTGATTGGCGGGCGGCCCTAACTAATTAATGTGTTGAACTTACCAGCTCTTTTTAGCTACACCATCTTTCACAGCTTCCAAAGCCCTTGCTTCGCAAGCATAGTAGTCATTTTATTACCTTTACCATCATCACCCTGGGCCATATATCCGCCACGGGAAGTTTTAGTTATTACTGCATTCTGCATGGGAACATTTTTTTCTTTTGTTTTCATGCAATAAGCTGTTAACATTTTTGACATTTGATTAGAATTTATAGTTAGTAAATATGGGTTTAAGCATATTGAGCTTCAGTCTACAAATGTAGTTTTTTATATGAAATTCAGTGTTATTTCCAAATCTTTTAGACAAGTCCAACCCTTTCAAAGCCATCACTTACACATCTATCTTCGCATATTTCGCATGGGTTTCAATAAATTCCCTTCTTGGCGGAACTTCATCTCCCATCAGCATACTAAATACCCTGTCAGCTTCAGCAGCACTTTCGATAGTTACCTGTTTCAACGTGCGTGTTACAGGATTCATCGTTGTTTCCCATAGCTGTTCGGCATTCATTTCACCCAAACCTTTATATCGTTGCATATTCACACTTTCATCTTTTCCCTGCCGTATAATTTTCGATCAATGCTTTACGTTCTTCATCAGTCCATGCATAATCCTGTTCTTTTCCTTTTTTAACGAGGTAAATGGTGGTTGTGCAATGTAAACATATCCCTGTTCCACCAATTCCTTCATATACCGGAAAATAAAGGTAAGAATCAGTGTAGCAATATGGCTGCCATCCACATCAGCATCGGTCATGATGATGAGCTTATGATAACGAAGTTTTGAAATATCCAGTGCTTTTGGATCTTCCGGCGTTCCAATTTTTACACCCAATGCAGTGAACATATTTCTGATCTCTTCATTATCATAGATCTTATGTTCCATTGCTTTTTCAACATTCAATATTTTACCACGCAATGGAAGAATAGCCTGGAAACTCCTGTCACGGCCCTGCTTGGCAGTACCACCTGCCGAATCTCCTTCCACCAGGAACAATTCACATCTTGCAGGATCTTTATCACGCAATCAGCCAGTTTACCTGGCAAACCACCACCAGTCAATACACTTTTACGCTGTACCATTTCACGGGCCTTTTTTGCGGCAGCCCTTGCCTGTGCAGCTAATATTACTTTTTGAATGATGGTTTTTGCATCTTTCGGATTTTCTTCAAGGTAAGCCTCCAAAACCCGGCTTAAGCGTAGTATCCACCACACCCATTACTTCATTGTTGCCAAGCTTGGTTTTTGTCTGTCCTTCAAATTGTGGTTCAGGAACTTTTACAGAAATGATGGCTGACTTAATACCTTCCCGGAAATCATCTCCTTCAATTTCTACTTTAGCTTTTTCAAACATCCCTTCTTTTCACCATAGCTTTTAAATACCCGGGTAATAGAACGGCGGAAGCCGGCCACATGTGTACCGCCTTCAATGGTATTGATATTATTTACATAACTGAAAATGTGTTCCTGGTAACCGGTGTTATACATCATCGCAACTTCCACCGCAACATTGCTGTTCGCATCATGCCCGTCGCAATAAATTACTGTAGGGAATCAGAGGATGCCGGTTGGCATTTTTATCGAGCATTTCCACAAATTCAACAATACCACCTTCACTGTAAAAAGTTTTTGTATAGGTATTCCCATCTTCATCTTTTTCACTCAGGTCGTTTAATATGATCGTTATCTTCCTGTTTAAAAAAGACAGTTCCCTTAAACGTGCCTTCCAAAATTTCCCTGTTATAAACGATCGTTGTAAAAATGCTGTCATCAGGCCAGAACTGAACAGTGGTGCCGGTTGTATCACTCTTGCCAATTTCCCTTACCGGGTATTGTGGAATGCCTCTTGCATATTCCTGCTCAAAGTTTTTCCATCACGGTTTACGGTTACATGCAGTTTACTGCTCAATGCATTTACACAACTTACACCCACACCATGCAAACCACCGGAAACTTTATAGGAATCTTTATCAAATTTACCACCGGCATGTAACACGGTCATAACCACTTCCAGGGCACTCCTGTTTTCTTTTGTATGCATGCCGGTAGGTATACCACGGCCATCATCCTGAACGGTGATGGAATTATCTTCATTAATGGTAACGGTAATATTTTTACAATAACCTGCCAAGTGCCTCATCAATTGAGTTATCTACCACTTCATAAACAAGGTGATGCAAACCTTTTACACCGATATCACCAATATACATCGCAGGACGTTTCCGTACTGCTTCTAAACCTTCTAAAACCTGGATACTGTCGGCGCCATAACCATTGTTGGCAAGGGAGGCTAATGCTGCTGTTTCTATGCTCATAAATACGCTAAATCTCTTTAAAATGAATTAAAATTCACATTCGTGCAAAGTTAAGGAAAAACAAGGGTTTTAAAGCAATAAAACCGGTTTATTTTGGCCCTATTTTGTAAACAATTTTTTAACTTTTGGATACTCAATAAAATGATGGAATTTTAAGGATTGCCGCTAAAAATTAAGGTTCCAACATTGATCTGTTTGTGGACAGGGTTTTGTATCTTTGCATCGAAATTTTTCAATGAATCAGGCATTTGACATATTGACATTGGCACATAAACAACCATTTCTGCATGAAGAGATGGAGGTACTGCAGGAACAGGTAAGAACTGTGCCGGGATCTGTTCAATATTCCATAAAACGCTATCGAAAACAGCCGCAATGGAATATGGATGATACAGGCATGTTGATATACCATTATGAAAAAAATAATGCCAGTCAAAATTATCTGGAGTTGAAGTTTTGTGTGAGTGGCAATGTTTATTGCAGGCAAAAACAAACTGAATGTGATTACTGTAAGTTCAATGCTTCCAGAAACTGTATTGAAAAAGTGGATAGTGTTGATGTCCTGAGTTTAGCTTTTCCCCCGCTTATCTACAGCAATTTGGAAAGGCACATAAAACACCTGTATCACTTTCTGATAACGTACTTTCATTTACGCACGATTCATCTTTTTCAAAAATACTTCCTTTGTGTGGCAAGACAAGGATGGCAATAGAAGCCTTGCTCAATCATACATATACAGATACGCTGGAAAATATTTTCATCAATGCCCAAACCCAGATCCTGTTGTTATACAGCATGGATTGTATGCTGGGGGAAAAAGAAGAAACCGGTTTTACCTGTAAATTCCTGGCAAATGAAGCTGACCGGGAAAAGATCATCAAAGCAAGGGAAATATTATTGCTGCATATCGGCGAACCAATTACCATCAAGGCGCTCAGCCGCAAAGTTGCCATCAATGAATGTTATTTAAAGAAAGGCTTTAAAGAGATATTTGGTACAACCATCTTTGATTTTTATCAAAGCCAGCGCATGGAACATGCAAAATATCTCCTGTATGAAAAAGGCCTCAGTGTAACTGAAGTATCTTTGTTGTTTGGTTATTCTTCCATCTCTCATTTCAGCACTGCATTTAAAAAACACACAGGCATTAAGCCTTGTGAGCTCCTCCTTCGCTAACGATTATGTTGAATTTTGAATGCTAAATGTTGAATGGGCTTTTCATTTAACATTCATCATTTAAAATAAGGGGCTTTCGTCATGGTAATGTAAAACATTTGATTTACTAATGGCATTTGCACATGATGACAATTCTATGATAATTATCCTTTTTTGTTAAAACAACTTTGCGGCATATTAACAGGATGCTTTGAAAAAATCAGTGCTTTTCGTTTGTTTTATATTTTCGGGTTGTATAATATATGCACAGCATAAACAATTACCGGATACTGTTTTCAGTAAAGAATTAAGCGAGGTTGTTGTTACAGCCACAAGGAATGAACGCATGCTTGGAAATATTGCGGTTCCGGTAATTATCATTTCGCAGAAAACCATACAGCAGGCTGCCTCCATGCGCTTAAACGATATTTTGCAGGAGCAGACGGGCTATTTTTAACCAGTGGGTTTGGCACAGGCGTGCAGATGCAGGGCCTGAATCCTGATTATACATTGATCCTGATTGACGGAGAGCCATTGGTAGGAAGAACTTCAGGTGTACTGGATCTTAACAGGTTAACTGCAGGTAATATTAAAAAAATTGAGATCGTTAAAGGGCCCTCTTCCAGTTTATACGGATCCGAAGCCCTGGCGGGTGTGATCAATATCATTACAAATAAAGCATTCACCCCTTCTTTAAATGCGTCTATGCGATATGGTACTTACCATACATTTGACGCAAACATAACCGCAGCAACCCGGATCGGGAAATTGGGGATAAGCGGTTTTATCAATCAATATAATACAGATGGGTACAGTATCCGCCCTTCCAGCGCTGAACGTTCTAAACTGCCTGTTAGCCGGACCACCCCGCAGATACAATTAAATTACCGGGCAAGTCATAAAACCGATATCAATGTATCTGCGAGGTACAATTATGAGTATATCAAAAATGAGCTGGCTGTGTCCAACAACGGGCTGGTAACTTATTCCAACGGAAGTGAAATAAACAAAGACCTGAACATTGCACCAACGGTTACGCATACCTTCTCCCAAAAACTTAAATCATCGATACACCTGTATGCTTCAAGATTTGAAGGATCTCAAAAATTGAATACAACCAGCAGCCAGGGATATGATGATTATTTTTTACAACAATTCTACAGGGCCGAAAATCAAACTGATTTTTCTTTTTCCAAAACACTCTCGCTGGTATCAGGTATCGGGTACCTGAAAGAATTTGTAAACTCGTCGAGGTATGATGACCGGAAAAGCCGCAAGGAAAATGAAGTAAAATATGGCTTTGTACAAACAGAATGGATCCCGTTCAAAAAACTTACATTAATAGGTGGCTTCAGGTATGATGTCAATAAATTATATGCATCTGCATTGAGCCCCAAAATTGCCGGTAAATTAATCATCAATGACAGGATAAATTTCCAGGCTTCTTATGGAAAAGGCTTTAAGGCTCCCGATTTCAGGCAGCTTTATTTAAACTTTACCAATACCAGTGCCGGCAGCTATTCTGTTTTTGGAGCCTTGGAAGCACAACATACCATACAGGTAATGGAAAATGCCGGTGTGATCAGCCAATATGAAGATGATTATTATAAACTTCAGACCTTAAAGCCGGAATATTCCAATGGCTTTAATGCCGGCTTTACTATCTATCCTCTAAAAAAAATACAATGGCAGCTGAACATTTTCAGGAATGATATTAAAGACCTGATCGAAGCAAGGCTGGTTGCAACCCGGGTAGACAATACACAAATATTCAGTTATGTAAATATCCAACGTGTATTCACACAAGGTATCGAGACCAATATTAAATACATTATCGTGCCGGGCCTTACCCT
This sequence comes from uncultured Chitinophagaceae bacterium, assembly GCA_963779595.1. GTDB lineage: Bacteria > Bacteroidota > Bacteroidia > Chitinophagales > Chitinophagaceae > Ferruginibacter. The sequence continues at coordinate 1,422,019 of CAVZYY010000002.1, forward strand.
GAATACGGGGTACCAGTTCCTTCAAACGGCTGATAAGGACGAATTGAAAAAAGTAAAAGCCGGAAATTTTTATTACACAAAGGATGAAAATAATTACAGCATCCTGCTTAAAAAAAGGACTATATCGGGTTGCCCAACAGGAGCCCGCATATGGCTACGCTCAAACTGATTTACGAAGCACCCCAACAAAAATGGTTTGCAAATATCAGGGCAACTTACCGCAGCAAATGGGTAGTATCCGACAGGGATGGGAATGGTATTTACAACAGGCAGGATGAATTTGCAAACGGCTTTGTTCAGCTTAACAGCAGTGCCGGGAATCAATGTAAAAAACTGTTTTCGCATACAGGCAGGCATCGAGAATATCCTCGATCATGTGGATCCCAACAACATGCCCAATGCTGCAGGCAGGACATTTTTTGCAACCGTTTCGTACAGTTTAAATAAAAAAACAAAACAATAAATATTCACTATCTCAAATCAAAAAAAGATGAAAAGAACAATCACAGGAATTTTTGCAGTAAGCATGTTGGTATTAACAGCCTGTAAAAAGGATGATGTAACCACACCGGTAGATAAAACAAACGATGGTACATTTAAAGTATTTACTGAAGGAAAAATAACTACCGTACAAAATTTAATGGCAGATACAATTATTGGATTAGCGCCCACTGGACAGCCATATGGATCCAATAAGTTTAGTTTTTTCAGTTTAGAAAACGGAAGCCTGGTACCTTCTTCTGATTCTGCCACAACTAAATGGGATATTGCTTTCAAGGGTACTACCATACTTACAAATGCCGGAACAAGCGGTCCGGGAAATGGCGGTGCTTTCGTGCAAATAGGCACTTTTGATGCAATAACTAGCTGTCTCGGAAGACTCCACGTTTAGGACTGATGCGGCACCTGTGTATGCGGTCCCAACAGGATCTGGAAAAGGCTGGTATAATTATGACGGTGCAAACAATCTTATAACCGCATTACCGGGTCGGGTATTAATAATAAGAACGGCCTTCGGGGAAATACGCAAAGCTGGAGATCAGCAACTACTATAAAAAAGGCATTACTCCCGCCACTTT